>NZ_JBNDLV010000004.1:0-2833872 GCF_050436245.1 Paraburkholderia sp. MM6662-R1
CGTCACGCTCGCGCAGGCCAAAGCGTTCGCCGAGACGTTGATGAAGGGCGACCCCGATCAGGGCAACGTGGTGGTCGAAACGGCGAAGCAGGTGCTCGGTGCCGTGCTGCCGGGGCATCACGACAAGTGAATGACGCGGTAGCGGCTCGACGACGCGTGTGCGCGCCAACGTTCGACGCAGAACGTGGCTGGTAAAATGGCGCGCGCTCCGTGCACGCGCTCATTGGGTCTGCTTCGCCGCAGGCCATCACGTCGGCCGTTATCTCATGCTCACACACGTCCTCGCCGTTTTCGCGGCGGCCCACACTGCGTCATTCGCGCAAGTCGCATCATTCGCGTCACTCGCGTCATTCGCGTCATCAGGCATGGACGCTCTTGCCGATGCTTGACGAAACCCGCATCGCGCGCGCACTGACCGCGCGCGGCATCTCTGCCGATGCACGGCAGCGCGAGGCCATCGGCGCGCTCGTCGGGTTGGTCGGCGCGCAGCAGCGCGCGCGGCAGGCATGGTCCACCGCCGCGTTCGGGCCGCAAGGCGTCTACTGTCACGGACTGCCGGGCCGCGGCAAGAGCCTCGTTGTCGATACGCTGTTCGAGCTTGCGCCATGCCGCAAACGGCGCCTGCATTTCCACGAGTTCCTGCGCGAGATGAACCGCCGGCTCGTGCACGCGCCGCGCGGCGACGACCGGCTCGGCGACGTGTCGCGGCAATGGCTCGACGGTATCGAGCTGCTGTGCTTCGACGAATTCCATGTGCACGATATCGCCGACGCGTTCCTGATGGGCCGCTTTCTCGACACCGCGATCAAGCTGGGCACGCGTATCGTGCTGACGTCGAACTACGCACCGGACGATCTGTTGCCCGACCCCGAGTTTCACGAGCGCTTTCTGCCGACCATCGCGCAGATCAAACGCGGCTTCACGGTGATCCATTTCGACGGCGTGCGCGATTACCGCTTCGGCGGCGAAGCGGCCGAGGTGCCGCGCTTTTTCGCGCCGCTCGACGCATCGAGCGAGGCCGCGTTGCGCGATATCTTCACGAGCCATGAACGCGACGCTGCGATCGAGCCGGTCAGGCTGAGCGCGGCGGGCCGGCCGCTCGAAGCGCGGGCAGCCGGCCGCGCGCTGGTGTGGGCGGACTTCGAGCAGTTGTGCGTCGCAAGCCGCTCGCACCTCGACTACCTCGATCTCGCCGAGCAATGGCAAGGCTTGATCGTCGATCGTCTGCATACGGAAGCGCTGAGGCAGCCTCATACGCTGCAGCGACTCGTCTGGCTGATCGACATCTTCTACGACCGCAAGCGCGCGCTCTTCATCGCCTCCGATCGGCCGATCGAGACCGCGTTGATCGGTCTCGAAGGCGCGCATGATCTGTCGCGTACGCTGAGCCGGCTTGCCGAGATGCAGTCGCGCGCATATCGCAGCGCGCTTGAACGAGGCGGCGAGGAGAACGCGCAAGACGGCATCAACGCCAAGGCTTGATGGCCGGGCATCGCACTCGCGCGCATTTCTGCAATTCTTGCAAAGCGACGGTAAAGCGTGCCAACGCCGTTTCGCGTCGACGCACGCGCCACGGCGCCGGGCGATGCATCGCCGGCCACCCGAAACAAGCCTACACTCAACCATGCCATGCCCCGCAGTACCGGAAAACTCGCCGGCAGATCAGTTCGATGGGCGTGGGCAAACATGTTCGTTCTTCATCGCGCCGCTCTTTCGCGGCAAAGGAGAAGCCATGGAACAGATCCCAAAAGCCACGGCCTTGTTCATCGCAGGTTTTGGCCCGATTGTGATTGAAGCCCAGGCAAGCCGCGATCTCTACGGTCGGGCCTTCGGTATCCCCTTCAAGGAAGAGAACGGCGGCTATCTCCATACGGAGGGTCTGAACGGCGCAAACTCTTTCGCCTTGTGGCCGCTCTCCCACGCCTCCCAGTCGTGCTTCGGCACGGATTCGTGGCCTCGCGACGTACCCATCCCGCAAGCCTGGATCGAGTTTGATGTCGACGACGTCCAGGCGGCAACGGCGGAACTTGAATCGCAAGGGTATCGGATGCTGGTCAGGAACCGGAATGAGCCGTGGGGCCAGACGGTCAGTCGCTTCATCGGGCCGGAAGGATTGCTGGTCGGAATCACGTTTACGCCGTGGATGCGGGAAGAGAAATAATGGCGGCCGCAGTGGCCGTCTTGCGCGCAGTGACTGATAGCCTCAGATTGGGGACCAGCGCGCGTCAGGTTACCCGGTTAGCGCCGAAAATCGATATTCACCATTGTGAATAATGCGCGTAACTATCAGCCACCGCTTTCCTAAACTTGGCATTACGGGACCGCGACGGAAACGGTACGAAAGCATCGTTTGCGTGGAAATCGCAGTCCAACCAAGGAGAAGCGTGTCATGAACAAGGCAAGCAGCACATTGATCGCGGCCGTCGCCGCACTCACGCTGTCGGGCGGCGTATATGCACAAAGCAACAACACGCTGGCGACTCCGACCACACAGTCGCCGGCCGCTGCAACGAGTGGCTACGGCACGCCTGGTGCCACCAACACGGACAGCGGCGCCGGGTCGCCGACCTCGGGCCAGCCGAATAGCGCGAACAGTAGCTCGACGTCCCGCCCCCCCGCTTACGGGGTTAACAACTCGCTGGCGACCCCAACCACAAAGTCGCCAGCCGGCCAATGACAGCAATCAAGGCTGGCAACCGGGCGCAAATGAGCGCAAAGCGACCAGGCGGTTCAATTTCGTCGGGCGTAGCGTGACCGAATAGCCGCGCCTGGCAACACAGATCGCGACGGTAGAAAAAGTTGGTGTGACTGGCCGATCGAACCGAACCGCGGCAAATTCAGTGGGACGAGACATAAGCCGTATCAGCGAATACTGCCGGGATCGCGAAGCTCTCGCGCATACGCTTAGCCTCTGCGGCAGGCGTCAAGCCAAACAGACGCCTGAATTCCCTGCTGAACTGGGACGGGCTCGCATAACCCACAGCGTGTCCCGCCGCCTCCGCGGTTAGTTCCTTGCGCACCATTAACAGGCGAGCCTGATGAAGGCGCGTCGACTTCACATATTGCATCGGCGACACCTGCGTAATTGCCTTGAAGTGGCTGTGGAAACTCGGAATGCTCATACCCGCTTCGTCGGCCAGTTGCCTCACGTCGAGGGACTGCGCATAGCTTGCATGAATCAGGCGGAGTGAGCGCCCTATCTGTCCGAACTGTCCTCGCATCGCCAAAGCCTCGCGCAACGAGCCTCCCTGGGCTCCGGTGAGCACCCGGAAATACAGTTCACGCAGCAGCCCGGCGCCCAACACAGCGGATTCGAGTGGCCGATGCATCGCCTCGAGGAAGCGCAGCACGGACGCTTGCATTGCGTCATCCATCAGCGTCGACATCATGCTTTGAGGTGCTGGTGCGCATTCCCCCACGCCTTCGCGGTCGATCCGCTCCGCAAGTTCGGCGGCCAATGCGAAATCGAGGTGCAGATACAGCGCGAG
The DNA here is from genome assembly GCF_050436245.1 of Paraburkholderia sp. MM6662-R1. Classification (NCBI taxonomy): domain Bacteria; kingdom Pseudomonadati; phylum Pseudomonadota; class Betaproteobacteria; order Burkholderiales; family Burkholderiaceae; genus Paraburkholderia; species Paraburkholderia sp. MM6662-R1. Next base: position 3,489 of record NZ_JBNDLV010000004.1, read on the forward strand.
CAGTGGGCGCTCCTCGGTTGCGTCGGTCTCCATGCTGAACGGCACGGGCACGGACACGGCCAGGTAGTGACGCTCGTCGTACAGGTAGAGCTGGTCGCCGAAATAACCTCGCTTGCGGCCCTGGCAGACGATCACGATACCGGGATCGTAGAGAACGGGCGTGCGCGATAGCGCCCGGTTCGACCGCAAGATGCGGACGCTCGGCAGTGCCGTCAGGTTGTAGCCCTCGTCGGGCGCCAACGCGCGTAGCAGGACAATCATGCGTTTCTGGCTTCGAGAGGATAGAGCTGGATGCTGGGCCAAAGCGCGTATCGTGTTCATAGTTTTATGCAAGAAAATCAGCGGAATTCGGCTTAATTTGCCTCGCTGGTCAGATTAGCATGCACTCTCCAATCGACATTCGGGAGAAGCTTCAATGGCAACCAGCAAAACTCTGCTCATCACCGGCGTCAGCAGCGGCTTTGGCCGCGCGCTCGCACAGGAAGCGCTGGCGGTGGGTCACAAGGTCGTCGGTACGGTGAGAAGTGCCCAGGCAAAGCGTGAATTCGAGTCCGTATCCGCGAATGCCGCCTGGGGACGCGTGCTCGACGTGACCGACTTCGACGCGATCGACGGCGTCGTGGCGGAAATCGAGGCTGGCGTCGGACCAATCGATGTGCTGGTCAACAATGCCGGCTACGGCCACGAGGGCATCATGGAGGAATCGCCGCTCTCGGATATGCGCCGACAGTTCGATGTGAATGTATTTGGTGCGGTCGCCATGATGAAGGCCGTCCTGCCGTTCATGCGTGAGCGCCGCCGCGGCCACATTCTGAATATCACATCGATGGGCGGCTACATCACGATGCCGGGAATCGCTTATTACTGCGGGAGTAAGTTTGCGTTGGAGGGCATCTCCGAGGCGCTTGGCAAAGAGGTCAAGCCCTTCGGTATTGCGGTGACGGCCGTGGCGCCGGGCTCATTTCGCACTGACTGGGCAGGTCGCTCGATGACGCGGACCCCCCGCTCGATTTCGGATTACGACGATATTTTCAATCCCATTCGCCAGGCCCGCGAGGAAAAAAGCGGCAAGCAGTTGGGAGATCCCAGCAAAGCGGCGCGCGCAATGCTGGCCGCCATGGCAGGGGATCATCCGCCCACGCGTCTTTTGCTCGGTAGCGACGCACTCGGGCTCGTACGAGACAAGTTGTCGGCATTGAAGGTGGAAATCGATGCGTGGGAGGCTACCACCGTTTCGACGGACGGCTGATGAGCGCCGAGGCTGAGAAGCTGTCGAGAACCGTATCCCGCCGCGTCGGGTGCGAACGAAGCGATGCTTGCCCGATCTGAAAGTCCGTTGGCAACGAGGTCAACACCATGTGGCCGACGATGTATCGCCCGCGGGTTCATCATTTCACCTGGAATTCGTTGCGCAGGGTCCGAAGATTCGGACGCCACCGGTGAGGACGCCCCCAGACGATCCAGGCACGTTACCCGGATCGTCGGGCGGTGTCGGGCGAGCCATCTGCGGTCAATTGCCGAAGAAAAGGTTGCAATAACTTGCGGGGCCGACGCACGACGATGGCGAGGGCGTCGACACATGCTCGACACTGCCGGAAGCTGCGGTGCCGTTGGTCGTCGTACCGCCAACGTCACTGTTGCCCGCCTGCTGGCTGTCCTGTGCAGCGATCTTCGCTTCAGCAGCCTGAATTTGCTCGGGATACTTCGTATGGTCGCCGTCGCCCATGTGATAGCCGGCCTGCTCGAGACGGATCAGATCCGCGCGCACCTGCGCACGGGTGACGGGCGCGGTGCTCTGAGCGAAGCTGACGACTGGGCTGGCAAGCGCACAGCTGGCGAGGACAAGGCATGCAAGGGTTTTCATCGTGGAGCTCCTTGATTCATGGCTAACTTAACAATCGGGAAACCGAATAGCACACTGCAGCCAGTTCTGCAGACAAACTGGAAGTTGTGGTTGATATGGGGGGCATTCGACAAGAGAAGAACGCGGGCCATTGTGCGGTGATTGACGCCCTCCTTGTATCGAATTATGTTGCATTATTGCGCCGTGTAATCGTGTCAGTTGTAGTTACGTCGGTAATTTGATGTTCGGCATTAAAAGTTCCTTTTCGGGAGAATAAATGTTCGGCGTCGCTTTACGATTATTCGTTAGAGTGATTTCTTGAGCGTACGGCGCACGCCTGGTTACGGATGCAGTTCGACGCGGCACACACGGAGCGAGCACCCAATATCGCAATTGGCGAACCGTGCTTGATCGGGACAACCGCGAGTTACTGGTACTGCGCAGCGCGAGAGATCAGCCTCATACTTACCCTCGTTCAGCAGCTTTGACGGTCTTCCGCCCAACGCTCGGCACAGCGGGCACAATCTCAGGTAGGGACCACCTGCGTGGATCACGAACTTTTGTTCGGCAAGAAACAGAACACCTGTCCATCGACTTGCTGGCGGACCGCTAGCACAATGGCGTGTAGCTGCACCTGATGCCCGGAGGCCTGTTATGGCGTCCTGTACTCGAACACCACGTGATTCCGACGCGGGCGAAAAGCCCGGGGCCAGAACATCACTGTGCGCGGGCGAAACGGCTCACACAATCGAGCGCCGCAGATTCGCTGAATTTATGAATCTTTTTGTGGGACCGGTTGCAGCACTCAGTACTGAGCAGAATCTCCTCGTCAAACGCGAGTTATTGCAATCGTTGTCCCGCCGATCGGTTTATTGGATCGCGCTACTGCTGGTCGGAAGCCCGTTCTGGTTCGTATTTGGATCGTGGATCGAAACATCGGATATTTATCCCTTGTTCCGTGTCGTCTGGATCCTGGGACTGTGGGGGATAGCCGCTCCTTTGGCAGCATACTTGCTGAAAAAGACCATGACGCTCCCGAAGCACGCCAGCGTCAACGCGGTCGAGCAGATGCACTGGGCATGGGCTGCATTGGTCATGCTGACATCTTTCTGGTGGGCGGCGGCCAGCTTTGGGCTCATCCCACCCAAATTCGTGGTCCTCCATGGTTATTACTTTAGATTCGGCCGGTATGGCTTTCTGGAACTGACGATGATCTGCCAGGCATTCACGTTGCTGCTGCTCGCACCCAGTCTTCGTGCGGCTTTAGGCGCACTCGTGATTGGCACTATCCCATTCGGATTTAACATGGCACCACTGTTCTTTATTAACCGGCCAGGAATGTTTGACTGGTATACGGCTCAAATAATTGGCTATTGTGTCGTCGCATGGTTCATTTGCAACGATCAGCAACGCACATGTGTAAAAGAGGTTGTTCTCGAGGAGGCGCGATCTCAGGCTGTAGCGGCAACGGCGGAGAAGAACCAATTCATCGCCGCAATAAGCCATGACCTGCGTCAACCGCTCACCACGCTCGGCCTGAAGTTAAATTTCATCGAGCGGGGCATTAAATCGACCAATCTGGTTGAAGACGTCTCGATTGCGCAAAGGCAAGTGGATGCAATGGAAGGGATGATTAACGGGGCACTGGATATCTGCCGCCTCGAGTCCGGCACCTGGAATGTAGAAATTCAGGAGGTGGCGCTGCCTTCCCTTTTACGCGGCATAGTCGTGGATATGCAGCCGCTGGCTGAGGCAAAGGGGCTGAAGTTAAGACTCCGTAGTCGCCCCTATCTGGTCCGTACGGATCGACATGCGTTGGACAGGATCGTCCGGAATATGGTGATCAATGCGGTCCGTTACACGCCTTCCGAGCGGGGAGGCAAGAAGGGACATGTTCTGGTGAGTTGCCAGAGGCGAGGCAGCCGCATAAAGATAAGCGTCTGGGACAACGGGATCGGTATCCCTGAAGGTCGACAGGCGGATATCTTCAAAAGCTATGTACAGGTCGATAATCCCGAGAGGAATCGTGAAAAAGGGTTCGGCCTGGGTCTGTCCATTGTCCAGGGGCTCGCGAGCCTTCTTGGTCACAAACTGGACGTGGACTCGACACCAGCACGGGGATCGCGTTTTTCGGTTACGGTCCCGTTCATGGGACTCATACCGCCGGAGTTGCGCGAGGTTCAAACGGTTGAAGACGGTGACCCGGACCTGACCAATATGGTCGTGGCGATCATCGAGGACAACAGCGACTTAAGAATCGAAATATCGATGCGCCTGATCGAGCATGGCTGCTACGTCGTGGCGGGGGAATCGTCATCCGACGTCATCGAGCAGTTGCGCATTGAGGCTTTGGCAAGCGGTCCGCACTTCATCCTCTCCGACTACCGGCTGGAAAACGAGAACGGCATTGCGGCGATTACGGCGGTCCGCGCTGCTACCGACGCCTCGATCCCTGCGATCCTGTGGTCGGGCGACCCCTCGTCAGCTGTGCTCAAAAAAGTAGCCGTCAGTGGCATGAAGCTTTTGTCGGGACCGGATTCTAACCAGACCTTATTGACCATACTTGCAGAACATAAGCCAAAAACATTGACCGAAGGCGGGTGAAAGAGATGGCAGGGGAACACAAAGCTAGCGCAACGGAGCGTAGCTGCACTTGATTCTCGGAGGCCTGTTATGGCGTCCCGTATTCAAACACGACGTGATTCCGACGCGGGCGAAAATCCCGGGGCCGGAACATCACTGTGCGCGGGCGAAACGGCTCACACAATCGAGCGCCGCGTATTCGCTGAACTTGTGAATCCTTTTCTGGGACCGCGTGCGGCACTCAGTACCGAGCAGAATCTCTATGTCAAACGTGAGTTATTGAAATCGCTGTCCCGTCGAGCGGTATGTTGGACCGTGCTAGTGTCGGTCGGAGCCTCGCTGTTGTGCGTATATGGATCGTGGATCAAAACGTCGGATAGCTACCGTTGGTTCCGTGTCGTCTGGGTCCTGGGACTGTGGGGGATAGCCACTCCCATGGCAGCATACTTGCTGAAAAAGACCATGGCGCTCCCGAAGCACGCCAGCGTCGACGCGGTCGAGCAGATGCACTGGACGTGGGCTGCAGTCGTCACACTGACATCGTTCTGGTGGGCGGCAGGTAGCTTTGGGCTAACTCCACCCGATTTCTCGGGCCATGCTCCCTACGTCAAATTGGCCAGTTCTGGCTTCCTTGAGTACACGCTAATCAGCCATACATTTACCTTGCTGCTGCTCGCACCGAGTCTTCGTGCGAATTTAGGTTCATTCGTGCTCGGCGCTATCCCGTTCGGATTTAGCTTGGGACCACCTCTATTTATTTACCGGCCAGCAATGCTGGGCTTTTATACGGCTCAACTGATTGGCTATTGTTTCCTCGCGTGGTTCATTTTTTACGCTCAGAAGCGCGCATATGTTAAAGAGATCATTCTCGAGGAGGCGCGATCTCAGGCTGTAGCGGCAACGGCGGAGAAGAACCTGCTTATCGCTGCGATAAGCCATGACCTGCGTCAACCGCTCACCACGCTCGGCCTGAAGTTAAATTTCATCGAGCGGAGCGTTAAATCGACCGATCTGGTCGAAGGCGTCTCGATTGCGCAAAGGCAAGTGGATGCGATGGAAGGGATGATTAACGGGGCACTGGATATCTGCCGCCTCGAGTCCGGCACCTGGAATGTAGAAATTCAGGAGGTGGCGCTGCCTTCCCTTTTGCGCGGCATAGTCGTGGATATGCAGCCGCTGGCTGAGGCAAAGGGGCTGAAGTTAAGACTCCATAGTTGCCCCTATCTGGTCCGTACGGATCGACATGCGTTGGACAGGATCGTCCGGAATATGGTGCTCAATGGGCTCCGTTACACGTTTTCCGAGCGGGGAGGCAAGAAGGGACATGTTCTGGTGAGTTGCCAGAGGCGAGGCAGCGCCATAAAGATAAGCGTCTGGGACAACGGGATCGGTATCCCTGAAGGCAGACAGGCGGATATCTTCAAAAGCTATGTACAGGTCGATAATCCCGAGAGGAATCGTGAAAAAGGGTTCGGCCTGGGTCTGTCCATTGTCCAGGGGCTCGCGAGCCTTCTTGGTCACAAACTGGACGTGGACTCGACACCAGGACGTGGATCGCGTTTTTCGGTTACGGTCCCGTTCATGGGACTCATACCGCCGGAGTTGCGCGAGGTTCAAACGGTTGAAGACGGCGACCCGGACCTGACCAATATGGTCGTGGCGATCATCGAGGACAACAGCGACTTAAGAATAGAAATATCGATGCGCCTGATCGAGCATGGCTGCTACGTCGTGGCGGGGGAATCGTCATCCGACGTCATCGAGCAGTTGCGCATTGAGGCTTTGGCAAGCGGTCCGCACTTCATCCTCTCCGACTACCGGCTGGAAAACGAGAACGGCATTGCGGCGATTACGGCGGTCCGCGCTGCTACCGACGCTTCGATCCCTGCGATCCTGTGGTCGGGCGACACCTCGTCAGCTGTGCTCAAAAAAGTAGCCGTCAGTGGCATCAAGCTTTTGTCGAAACCGGTTTCGGAACGAACCTTATTGACCACACTTGCAGAACATAAGCCAAAAACGTCCACCGAAGGCGGTTAAAAGTGATGGCAGGGAAACATGAAGAGCGGTGTAGCAGAGATCTTCACGACAGTCGCGTATCTGCTGCCCCCCTTCCAAGGGTAAGCTCGGCATTGACTCGAAGTGCAGCTTCAACGCGGTTTCTGACTTGAAGTTTGTCGTAAATAGCACATGAAACCTGTCTGACATGTCCCTCGGAGACGCCAAGTTCTCTTGCGATCTGTTTACCTGAAAGGCCACGTGCAATGCAACGCGCCAAATCCCACTCTCGCGGAGAAAGCCCAAGATGATGCTGATTCCGGCTAGCTGAGGGCGCTTGTGTCGAGCAGGCAAAGCGGAGCAAGACTTCTTCCGGAATCCAGAGTTCACCTCCTAAGATCCTGCTCAGTCCAATGAACATTTTTTTGTGCGCGCCTCCTTTCAACAGGATTCCTCGAGCGGCGTAGTCACGCATGCACATTCGCAAAATTTCAACTTCATGATCGTTTCCAGGAGCAAGTCCTGTGCAGATGACCACGGGAACATTGGATGGATTTCCGGCCTGAAAATGCTCAAGTGTCGCGGCGCCACGATTCTCACCATCCAGATTAAGATCCAGGAATACCAGGTCCGGGGGCGGTGTCTTGTTGACTTCTTCAAGCGCGCTGGCAAGCGTAAAGACGGGTGTGATGTCGATTGGGGCTGCGCTCAGCTCCGACGCGTGTGTTTGGACATATTCGGACAGAGCAACGCAAAGAATTTCGTGGTCATCGACCCATAGGATTTTCATGGTCGCTTCTCCTCTTTATACATCCGAGAAAAGCATCGATCGTGCGCTACGTTTGTGCGGAGTACTGCCTGACAGCTTAGCATATCGAGCGAGGCCGCAGATCTTGAACTGCAGAGTGATGCGGACCCGCGATCTCTAGGGCACAGGGTGTGCCATGTTCGCGCCGCGTGCCGCGCCCCGGGCGGCACACGGCTTTGCGCGATCGAATCGGTTTGCGCGGCAGCCGCGGGCAAGAAGGCGATTCGCGAGTGGTGGTGGCGCACGGACAGCCTCGCGGCGAAATGTCTGCGGCGTGCCGACAGTTCGATGCTCCGAACATGTGCGAAGTGCGTCGACGTATGCCCCTATCATTTCGTCCAGGCGGTGTTGAACGACCGATGTACCTTGGAAACTGTCCCTTCTGCTGCGGACAAGAGGTTGGAGTGGTGAGATCAGGATACGGCGCGATATTCACCGCCTTAATCGCCGCGGCGCTGTTCGGCGCCGCGACACCGTTGGCCAAGTCGCTGCTCGGCTCAGTCAGCCCCTTCATGCTCGCAGGACTGTTTTATCTCGGTAGCGGCCTGGGGCTTGGCGTCGGCATCGCGTGGCGTGCCTTTCGATCGCGCGGGCTCCGGTCCGCCGCGGACCACCGCATCACCAAAGGCGAGTTGCCTTGGCTGATCGGGGCGATAGCGATGGGTGGCGTCGCCGGCCCCGCATTGCTGATGCTGGGCCTGTCCACCACTCCAGCGGCAACGAGTTCGTTATTGCTCAACCTTGAGGGTGTGTTGACCGCCGTGATTGCCTGGGTGGTCTTCCAGGAAAATGTCGACATTCAGGTTTTTCTCGGGATGGTGGCGATCGTTGCGGGCGGCGTGCTTCTGTCGTGGCATCCGGGACAGTCAGGCGTGCCGGTGGGTGCGTTACTGATCGTCGGCGCGTGTCTGTGCTGGGCAATCGACAACAATCTGACGCGCAAGGCCTCGGCGAACGACGCGATGGTGATCGCGTGTCTCAAAGGGATGGTGGCCGGTCCCGTGAATCTCGGCATTGCGATCGCGGCGGGCGCTTCGCTTCCGTCAGCAGGAACCATGGCGGCAGCGATGCTGACCGGGCTTGGCGGTTACGGCATCAGCCTCGTGCTGTTCGTTGTTGCACTTCGCCATCTCGGTACGGCGCGTACAGGCGCGTACTTTTCCGTTGCGCCGCTTTTCGGTGTCATGCTTTCGCTGATCATATGGCCCGCGCTACCCAATCTGTCTTTCTGGATTGCCGCCGCTCTGATGGCGCTGGGTATCTGGCTACATGTGCGCGAGCGGCATGAGCATGAGCACAGCCATGAGTTTTTTGAACACGCGCACCAGCATCGCCATGACGAGCACCATCAGCACGCGCATGAGTTTCCTTATGCTGGTGAGGAGCCGCACACGCACCTTCACGTGCATCTGCCCATTACACATTCGCACGCGCATTTCCCCGATATCCATCATCGGCATCAGCACTAGCTGTCCTCCGACGTCGTCATCTCCCCAGGGCGGCGCAGCATCTTGTCGACTTCGCCCGCGTGCATCTCCTCGACGTGGATCATCTGACGGGCGAACTCCTCGAGTGCAACAGAGCGGTCCTCGACGAGCGCCAGCAGGTCGCGATACAACTGCAACGCAAGATTCTCGGCTTGCAACGACTCGCGGAGGATCGAAGAGATATCGAAGGTGTGCGAGTCGAGCAGAGGACCGATCGCAAGCGACGGATAGGCACCCAGAGTCGTGATCCATTCGCCGGCCTGCTGTGCGTGCAACAACGATTCATCGGCCTGCGCGCGCAACCACGACCTGATCGGAATGCGTCCGAATCCGAAAACAAGGAACGAATAGTGCGTATATCGGACGACGCCGGCCAACTCGGATTCGAGAATCCGGTTCAGCACCGCAACAACGTCTTCCTTATTGATCTCGGCCATTTGAAGTCTCCTTTCATGGCGTGGCGAGGCGTCCGGCCTCGCGACCGAGTAGGCCGGCAAGCGGCCGCAAACCGTGGCCGCACGCCTGATCGAAACGGATAGATTCCGCCGGCCCACCGCTTTTCGCATCAAGCGTTCACGACGTCGTCGAGCGCCGCACGCTCAAGTGCCCTTCCCCTTCTTCACCCGCTCGATCTGCTGCTTCGCCGCCTGATACACGACTTCCGGCGTGAAACCGAATTTCTTCTTCAGATCCGCGATCGGCGCCGACGCGCCGAACGTATGCATGACGACCTGCGCACCGAGCCGTCCTGTATACCGATCCCAGCCGAGCGACGCAGCCTGCTCGACCGCGACGCGCGCCTCGACGTCCGCGGGCAGCACCGACTCCTGATACGCGCTGTCCTCGCGCTCGAAGATGTCCCACGACGGCATCGACACGACGCGCGCCGCGATGCCCTCGCTCTTCAGCTTCTCGTACACGTCGGCGCAGATCGATAGCTCGCTGCCGGTCGCCATCAGGATCACCTCTGGCTTCTTGCCAGTGGGCGCATCGGCGAGCACATACGCGCCGTGCCTGACGCCGCTCGCGGGCGCATAGCGGCTCCGGTCGAGCGTCGGCAGCGGCTGGCGCGACAAGACGATGCACGCCGGTCGATGCGGCTGCGTCAGCGCAACGCGCCAGGCCTCGGCCGCTTCGTTCGCGTCGCCGGGACGCAGTACCGTGAGGCCGGGCACCCCGCGCAGCGACGCGAGCTGCTCGATCGGCTGATGTGTCGGACCGTCTTCGCCGAGCCCGATCGAATCGTGCGTGAACACAAAGATGGCCGGCACTTCCATGATCGCGGACAGGCGGATCGGCGGCTTCATGTAGTCGCTGAAGATCAGGAACGTCGAGCCGTACGCGCGCAGATTCGATAGCGCAAGACCGTTGACCACCGCGCCCATCGCATGCTCGCGAATGCCGAAGTGCAGATTGCGGCCGCCATAGTTATTCGCCTGGAAGCTGCCGGCGCCTTCGAACTTCAGGTTGGTTTTCGTCGACGGCGACAGGTCCGCCGCGCCGCCGATCATCCACGGCACACGCGCGGCAATCGCATTGAGCACCTTGCCCGACGATTCGCGTGTCGCGATGCCCTTCGGGTCCGCGTTGAAGCTCGGGATGTCGCTGTCCCAGCCCTGCGGCAATTCGTGCGCCTCGATCTGCGCGAATTCGCGCGCGAGCTCCGCATACTGCTTTTTGTAGCTGTCGAACTTCGCCTGCCATTGTTCGCGCGCCGCCTTGCCGCGCGCGCCGATGCCCTGCGCGAAGCGCTCGTGCACGCCCTCGGGCACGTAGAAGAACTTGTCCTCGGGCCAGCCGTAGAACTTCTTGGCGAGCGCGACTTCCTCGACGCCGAGCGCTTCGCCATGCGCGGACGCGGTGTCCTGCTTGTTCGGCGCCCCCCAACCGATGATGCTGTGGACCACGATCAGCGACGGCCGGTCGGTCACGCTCTTCGCTTCGACCAGCGCCTTTTCCAGCGCGGCGGTGTCGTTCGCATCGCCGACGTGCAGCGTGTGCCAGTTGTAGCCGTGAAAGCGGCTTGCCACATCGTCGCTATACGCGAGGTCCGTATGGCCTTCGATCGTCACGCGGTTGCTGTCGTAAATCCAGATCAGGTTCGACAGCTTCAGATGCCCCGCGAGCGAGGCCGCTTCGTGCGAGATGCCTTCCATCATGTCGCCGTCGCCGCAAATCGCGTACACGCGGTAGTCGAACAGCGGCGTGTCCGCGCGATTGAAGTGGCTCTCGTACCAGCGCGCGGCCATCGCCATGCCGACGCTATTGCCGAGCCCTTGCCCAAGCGGTCCAGTGGTGGTCTCGACGCCGGTCGTCATCCGGTACTCGGGGTGGCCCGGCGTATTGCTGTCGATCTGGCGGAAATGCTCGATGTCGTCGAGCGACACGGCCGGCGCGCCGGTCGGCTTGCCGTGTTCGTCGACGGCTTTCACGTTGGCCAGATGCAGCAGCGAATACAGCAGCATCGACGCATGCCCGGCCGACAGCACGAAGCGGTCGCGATTCGGCCACAGCGGCTCGTCAGGGTCGTAACGCAGGTGGTGTTGCCACAGGTGATAGGCGACCGGCGCGAGCGCCATCGGCGTGCCGGGGTGGCCGGAATTGGCTTTCTGCACGGCGTCCATCGACAGCGTGCGGATCGTGTTGATGCACAACTGATCGAGGGCGGAATCGTTTTGCATGGGACGCTCCTTGTTCGGCAATTCGGGAGACGGCCGACGCGCGCCGCGGAGCGCGCGGATGGATCGGCGCATCGTGTCGACATGGAATCGCGCGCGTCCGGGCATGTCGATAAGGACGCGAAGCCGCACGTGGAACCGCCCACGTGCCAGCGTCAGCGCCGAAAGCGCGCGGGAAAATCGCGGCAAAGCCCACAGATGATGCGCCTAACCGCGCGACTCTGCACGCCACGCCGCGGCAGGTCGGTTGCTTCGCGAACGACGAAGTTCAGGCCGACTGCAGCCAGAACTCGATGACGGGACCGTGCTTGCCGTCGATCGGATCGAGCGGCGGAAACGGCAACGCCAGCATCTCGGTGAGTTCCTGCGGCGTCAGCGCTTCGCGGCGAATGTCCCATTGCTGTCCTAACGGATAGCCCGCCACCACCTGAAAATGCCGCTCGAACGATTGCAGACAATGGCCGGTGCCGGCCGGCAAGAGCAGCACGTCGCCCGCGTGCACCGTCACCACGCGTCCGCCCGGCCCGCCGACGATCACCTCGGCGCTCGCGTTTGTCACACCGAGCACCTCGTGCGCGGTCGCGTGAAAGTGATGGAAGTCGAAGATGGTGTTGCGCCACTGCGCGGGCCATGCATTGCGCTCGAAGAGGATTTCGAACGCGGCGGGCAGATTGCCGCTGCCGGGCGACAGCGCGCGCCGGTACAGCACGACCGGCAGCTTGCTGTTGTTCGGCACCCAGTCGTGCGACTCCAGCATGAACGCTTCGTATTCGGTCTGCGCGGCGTCGAAGCCGTGCCTGGACTCGTTGAACATGGTTGCTCCTGGCTTGTGATGCGGTTGCCGCGAACCTGCGGACGAGCAGCCGGCTAGCCTCCGCCGATGCCCTGCAGCACCTTGCCCGTGCCGCCGCACACCGCGCAGCGAGCGCCCTCGACCTTGCCCGTGCCGTGGCAGGCGCCGCACAGGTCTTCGCCAGCGCCCGGCGTGTTGGGCGGCGCTTCGTCGCCGGGGTTCACCGATTGGGTTGGATTGTCCGGTTGCATGCGCTTTCTCCGGTTGGGTGTTGACGGATTGGATGCACGGCTGGCACGCAACGCGCCGCGTCATTGCTCGCCCGGCTGCTTGTGATGCGACTCGCGCCCGCCGCCCCCCGGCGGCTCCGCGTGCTCGCCGGTGCCGAGCGGCACTTCGGCGCCCTGGCGCGGCCGCTCGCTCGACCGTGGCGGATTGGTCGCTTTGTCCACGCCGGTCTGCACGACCGGTTCGATGCCGAGCGGACTCGGCTCGACGTAGTGCGTGCCGCTCGGCTTGTTGCGGGCTTTGACTTCGTCGGACAGCGTGGGCGCGGCGCGGTTATCTGGCCTCGCGGACTGCTCGCCGCCCGGCGTCGCGCTCTGCTGCGGGGTGTCGGTCGATTGGGGATCTTGCATCGCGCCCTCCTCGTTTGTTCTGCCGTCGATTCGCGTCATTACGCGCCATCTCGAACGGCACCTGGTTCATGCAGCAACATTCGAGCCTTGCCGGAGAAGTCCGCGCGCAGCGCAACAGGCACGGCCATTGCGAGCTCGAAGGCAGTAGCGCGGCACGTTCGCTTTGTAAAAAAGCGCCCCCGAAGGAGAACCTCATGAGCATTACGACAATTCGCATATCCGATACCGAGGTGCAGGTCGAGCGCACGCTGTACACGTTCGCGCAAAAGAGCGACGCCGATGCGTTCCAGAACTGCCTCGTCGACGGTTCGGTCGACACCTGCTATCGCGATCATCCACCGCTGTCGGCGCGCCCTACCCTGCCCGACGAACATCCGGACGATCCCGCGCGCGGCAGCACGATTTCGCCGTCGCTCGGCGGTATGCCCTGATGGCTCTGCGCCTCTCACGCAAGCACTGCCAAACCGGCTGCGCCCGCTCAGCCTTCGGGCGCGGCACGATCGGCCGCGACGAGCTTGCGGCCGTATGCAATTGCGGCGCGGCGTGCTTCGTCGGCGGTCGCATAGGGGCCGATCTGCGGTGCGCCCTCGAATGGGAACAGAATCCGCCTGTCCGCTTTCCTCACAACCTTCAGTCCACCTATATATCGGCCGTCGCCTGTTCCGTGATAGCTGGCGAAAATCTCGAAGTCGTCGTCGGCAACGTCGGCCTTATGTCGCGCCATATGCGCTCCTCGTCCTGTGCTTTGCGTGGGCGATGTCCAATGTGAGCCGGGCGCGCGCGGTCATCGCGATGCGGCACGCGTGCCGGGTTCCAGCAATTGGCGTTCCACGCGAACGAGATCCGTCGGCATGCGGCACGGGCATTGCGCGTCTGAACGAAGACTATAGGGAGAGGACCGATGGATTCACCTGATACGAGCCGGCAAGCGCCCGGTGCAATCGGCACATTCGACCAGTCGCTGCCGCTGCATCCGCATGCGCCGATGCCGCCCGAAGTCGACCCCGACATCGCGCCGAACACGCCGCCGCCGAAGATCGACCCCGATCCGATCCCCGACGATCCGGTCGACGTTCCGCACGAACCACCCGAAGGCGATCCACCTGCGGCGCCGCCGCCACAGCGTGCATGGCGCCGGCATGCGGCGCTAGCCCGCCGGCGGGCGCATCGTCGCGATCGGAATCAGGAATTCGGATACACCGGTCAGAATGATCTGCACGCCGATGCATAGCAGCAGGAACGCCGACACCCGCAACGCGACCTTGGTGCCCTCGACGCCGAGATAGCGCGCGAGGATCGTCGCGCGGCTGTAGATCAGATACACGCAGACGGCCACCGCGAACGTGATGGCGACCGACGCGATGCCCGACATCACGAACGCCGACAGCTTGTGCGTGCGATTCGCCGACAGCGCGATCGCGGTCGCGATCGAGCCGGGCCCAGTGGTCAGCGGCACGGTCAGAGGAAAGAACGCGCGCGATTTCGCGGTTTCGGCGTCGACGCGCTTGACTTCCGTCTGCTCGACCGCCGGCGTGTCCGGCGCATTGAGCATTTGCCAGCCGCCCACGGCAAGCGCGAGCCCGCCGCCGATGCGCAGCGCCTCCATCGAGATACCAAAGAAATGCAGGATCGGCGTGCCGATGAAGAATGCCACCAGCAGCACAACGGCGGCGTTGATCGCGATCTTGCGCGGGCGAGTAAGGTGCGCTCGTCGAGGGTCAACGACGCGGTCCGGTCCAGAAACACGAACGCGCCGCTGAACGGATTGATGATGCTGATTAAGCCGATAAAGCCAAACATGATGTCCGAGATCAGACTTTCGACCATGTGGGTGTCCGTGTGCCTGCTTGTCTGCGTGTGCTCGCGCGGGTTCGCGCCTGGGCGCGCTGCCGGTCATGAACCCGGCCGGAATCGCGCGGTCCGGAAAATGCTGCAATGCTCGCAGATCATATCGCGGCGCGCCAGTCGGCCTGCAGAAAAGCCGCGCGACGCCTTGCGCGCCACGGCGCGTCCCGCTTTGCACTGCAGCAATCCGGGCTGGAAAGATGCAATTGCAGCGGTCGAAACTCCGACATTTATTTTGACCTGCTTTACGGGACCGAAGTATCCGGCATACAGTCCTCAGCGAAGCCGGAATTTCAACGACACATACCTACTGGTTCGAGGAGTTGTCCACATGCTGCTTCGTGTACTTGCCGCGTTGCCGTTCGTCGGCATCCTGGTCGGCGTTTCGTTTGTCAATCGCGTCGAGCCGCTCGTGCTCGGCATGCCGTTCGTGCTGGCCTGGATCGTCATGTGGGTGGTGTTGAGCGCGATCATCATGGCGATCATCTACAACCTCGATCCGTCCAACCGACACGTCGCCGCCGATGGCGAGGAGGTTCGCCCATGAGCGCACTCGTCATCATCGCCGCCGTTACGCTATTCGCGCTGTTCCTCGGCGTGCGCGCAAGGCGCGGCCACGACATGAGCCTCGAGCAGTGGACCGTGGGCGGCCGCAGCTTCGGCACCGCGTTCGTGTTCCTGCTGATGGCCGGCGAAATCTATACGACCTTCACGTTCCTCGGCGGCAGCGGCTTCGCGTACGGTAAGGGGGCGCCGGTCTACTACATCCTCGCGTACGGCACGCTCGCGTACATCCTGTCGTACTGGATGCTGCCGCCGATCTGGCGCTACGCGAAGACGCACCGCCTGGTCTCGCAGCCGCACTTCTTGAGGCGCAAATACGAGAGCCCGGCGCTCGGCACGCTGGTCGCGCTGGTCGGCGTGGCCGCGCTGATCCCGTACCTGGTGCTGCAATTGAAGGGCCTCGGCATCATCGTCGCGACCGCGTCGTACGGCGCGATCTCGTCGACGGCGGCGATCTGGATCGGCGCGATCGTCGTGACCTCTTACGTGATCGTGTCGGGCGTGCGCGGCTCCGCCTGGAACTCGGTGGCCAAGGATCTGCTGATTCTCGCGATCGTGCTGTTCCTCGGCATCTATCTGCCGCTGCATTACTACGGCGGCATCGGCGCGATGTTCCGCACGATCGACGCCGCCCGTCCCGGCTTCCTGACCTTCCCGGCGCGCGGTTCGAGCGTCGTGTGGTTCCAGTCGACGGTGCTGCTGACGGCGCTCGGCTTCTTCATGTGGCCGCACACGTTCGGTTCGATCTTCACGGCGAAGGACGAGCGAATCTTCCGCCGCAATGCCGCGATTCTGCCGCTCTATCAGCTGATCCTGCTGTTCGTGTTCTTCGTCGGCTTCGCGGCGACGCTGCGCGTGCCGGGCCTGAAGGGCGCCGACATCGACCTGTCGTTGTTCCGCCTGTCGCTGCAGACGTTCGATCCGTGGTTCGTCGGCGTGATCGGCGCGGCCGGTATCCTGACCGCGCTGGTGCCGGGCTCGATGATCCTGACCTCGGCGTCGACGCTGCTCGCCAACGACGTGTATCGCGGCATGGTGAACCGCAACGCGTCGGATGCGTCGGTCGCGGTGATCGCGCGCTTCCTCGTACCGGTCGTGGCGCTGGTCGCGGTCGCCTTCACGCTGAACGGCGGCGAAACCATCGTCGCGCTGCTGCTGATGGGCTACAGCTTCGTCACGCAATTGTTCCCGGCCGTGCTCTGCAGCCTGTTCCCGCACAACCGCGCGACGAGGCAAGGCGCGTTCTGCGGCATCGTCGCGGGTGTCGCGGTGGTCACACTGACCACGACGCTGCACTGGAGCGTCGGTCACCTGATGCCGTTCCTGCCCGATGCGCTGAAGGACGTCAACATCGGCTTCCTTGCGCTCGCGGTCAATGTGATCGTGTTCGTGATCGTCAGCGCGGTGACGCAGCCGAGCGCAGCCGAGCAGGAGAAGCACGCGTCGGCGCATTGAAAGACCTGGCCGCGGGCATGATTCGAGGCTTGCTGTTTCGAGCGCCCGCATTTGCGTACGCTGGCGCCTTACGCATCTGAAGGGGCTGTTCGTTTCGGCGACAGCCCCTGATTCTTTCTGTTCACGGCTCGACCTCGCTCTCGACGATCCACGGAGCCCCGAATGTCCTACGTTCTCTACTACTCGCCCGGCGCGGCCAGCATGCCCGTGCACTGGATGCTGCTCGAAATGGGCGTGCCGTTCGAAGCGCGCCTCGTCGATATCGACGCGGGCCAGCAGCACGATCCCGAGTATCTGCGTCTGAATCCGGCCGGGCGCGTGCCCACGCTGGTCGTCGATGGCGTGCCGCGGCATGAATCGGCCGCGCTGCTGATGCTGCTCGCCGAGCGCCACGCCGAGGCCGACCTCGCGCCCACGCCCGGCTCGGCCGCACGCGCGCAATGGCTCGAATGGATGATCTACCTCGCGAATACGCTGCTGCCCGCGATGCGCGACTGGTTCTACGCCGGCAGCGACGGCGACCCCACGGGCGCCGAGGCGGTGCGTGCGCTCGCGCAACGCCGCATCGAAGAAGCGTGTGCGCGGCTCGACAGGCATTTCGCCGACGGCCACGCATACCTCGCGGGCGGCAAGCTCAGCACGGCCGATCTGCTCGCGCTCGTGCTGATGCGCTGGACCCGCAACATGCCCCACCCCGCGACGGTGGGCTGGCCGCATCTCGCGAGCTATATCCGCAGGCTGCGCGCACGGCCGGCGTTCATCGAACTCAACGAGCGCGAAAAGCTGACGGAGTGGCGCAACGAAGGCCAGTGACGTTCAGACGGTTCACAACGTCGCTTCCCTGCCCGTCTGCGCCGCGAACGCGAAGCCGTTTTTGCCGTCGCGCTTGACCTGATACATCGCGGCATCGGCGGCGGCGACCAGACGGCGGTGATCGTCGACGTCGTCGGGATAACTCGCAATGCCCACGCTCGCGCGCACGCCGCCGATTCCCATCTGTTGGTCGGTGTCGACCACGCAGGCCATCAGCCGGCGCGCGATCTCGGCGAGCTCGTCATCGCCCGCAAAGGTGCGCACCAGCACCGCGAACTCGTCGCCGCCGATGCGCGCGACCAGATCGCCTTTGCGCACCGACGCGCGAAACCGGGCGGATACCGCGGCAAGGAATTCGTCGCCGGTGCGATGCCCGAACGAATCGTTGACCTGCTTGAAGCCATCGAGGTCGATATACAGCACGGCGAAGCGCTGCTCGACGGCCGCGGTCCGCGCGTGCCTCGCGGCAGAGTCGAGCGCGGCCAGCAGCTTGCGGCGGTTCGACAGGCCCGTCAGCGAATCGTGCAGCGACGCCAGCTCGAACTCGTGCGACTGCCCCGCGAGCTGGCGGGTGCGCTTCGCGTACATGCCGAGCGCCGTGATCAGCATGCAGAACAGCAGCGCGGCGAGCGCGATCAGCGTGCGCGCGACGTGCGCGACGCGCAGCCGCACGTCGGCGCTCGACGCGTCGCGTTGCGCGCGCCAGTAGGCCGACACGCTGCCGAGCGCCGCCGCGACGGCTTCGGGCGTCGCCTGTGTCGGTGACATCGACGGAATGGGCGGCGCCGGCGACGGACTCGCGTTGACGAGCGCCGCGAGCGCCGCGAAACGCCGCGCGAGTTCGGCGCGCGCCGCGTCATAGGCCGGCACGAACGACGCGTCGTGACTCGCCGGGGTGTCGGCCATCCGCTGCCACGCGGCCAACTGCTCGCGCGCGCTGTCGACGCGCCCGGCGGCTTCGAGCACGAGGCCCGCGTACTCCTGCTTCAACTGATCGGAAAACACCGTGCGGATCTGCATCGCCACATACAGCAGGCCGAACAGCAGACACAACAGCGCGGCCACGCCGACGCTCGCGGGCCCCAGCCGGAACCGCCACACCGGCACGCGCGCGCGTGCGGCGCCGCGCAGCCCTGCTCGCCCCGCTGGCCCGACGACCGCGTGCTCAGGGATGGGAGTAGGTATCTTGTTGCCGTCGGCCGTTGTCATGTTGACGATAGCTCACGCGTCGAAAGAACTGTCCGATCCGCGCAAACAGACCGCCCTTGTGCTGCGACGACGCGCGCCGCTCCTGCTGTGCGAGCCGTGCTTCTTTCGCGTCGTGACCGGCCGCGGGCTTCGCGGTGGAATGGGCGGCATTGGCGACGTGCCGCGTGTAGCCCGGCGGCGGCGTGGGAACAACGGGGGCTGTGGGTGGGGTGGCCGACATATCCGCCGACATATCCGCCGAGGTATCGACCGGCGTATCGGCCAGCGTGGCGGTGAGATTCGGGTCAGGCGTACTCGCGCGGATCTGCCCGGACCACACGGCCGGGTTGGTGTCCTCGAAGCCGCCGTTCGCGCCGGCCGCTGCGAGCGCGACCTCTGGCGCAGCGGGCTGCCTGGCTGACGGCATGGCAAACGGCATGGCAAACGGCGCGGCGGCCTCCTCCGGCGCGTGCGCGACGGCCACCGTCGGCACCCGGGCCGATGCCGATGAGCCGAGCGCCTGGCGCGCGCCCGCAATGGCATCCGCGTACGTCTGCTGATCCTGGTTGAACCAGACGCCGTAGGCGACGGTGCCCATCACACCGAAGGTCAGCGCGCCGGCCGCCGCGAGGCACAGGGCGAGGCGGCCGAAGCGCGGGGGCGGCACGCCCGATTCGTCAGGGCTGTCGGGTTCGAAGGAGGACCGGCCGTCCGTTGTGGAATGACGCAAGTCGATATCGTCGGGATCGGTAGCCATCGCAATACGCTCCGGGTATGCCACTTCTTGCAGACAAGCTGGCGCGCTGACGAGCCGGCGCGTAAACCGAGCTCGCGGACTGCCGCTGCACGCAATGCTCAATGAATGTAATCCTGTCGCGAACGGCCGACAACATAGCAGCGTTGCGTTTCCGCCTCGCTTCGGCGGTGCTTCAAACGACGCCGCCCGATGCCGTGTGAGTTGGCAAAAAAGCGTGCAAAGCCGGTAAAAACTCCAACCTGGCACAGAGCCCGAGAGCCAGCCGTGCGCCTGCCGGAGGCCGCTACGCTCGATGCGACGCGGATTCTGCGAAACGCGCCAACGCGGTCGCCGTTTCGCACGCAACAACCGGGCCTGGCGGCGAACGCGCGCGCGACGCCGAAACCGCCGCTTGAAACCCGCGTTGGACTGCGCGCGCCGCGCGCCTCGAGCCGCATTCCGCGAACCTGCTGCCGTGCGAATTCCCGAAGCCGTCCGCGCCGGATGATAAGGTCACGTGCGCGCATGTCGCGAACGCCGCGCCGTGCCGGGCCCAACGGTGCCGGGCCCAACGGTGCTCGGCCCCACGTCATCGGTCAGCATAAAAATCATGTCGAACAGGTATCTGCACCAACCACTCACGCCCTTGCGCCGCGCGCTCGCGCGCTTTTCTCTGTCGGAAACCGCCAAGTACACGAAGCTGACGCTCGGCCTGTGGATCGGTTTCGGCATCCCATACCTGCTCGGCTTTCCCGACGCGGCCGTGCCGCTAGCCGGTTCGACGATGCTGACGCTGGCGCTCGGTAGCTCGATTTCGGCGGCTCGAAGCTACTTCTATAAGCGGGTGTTTTCGAACGTGGTGGCGATGCCGATCGGCACGCTGCTGATCTGGCTGACCGCGCCGCACCTGTGGATGGGCGCGGCGCTGCTGCCGGTCGTGATCTTCAGCATCGTCGCGCTGCGGCCGTCGCTGTTCCAGATGACCAGCATCACGGTGCCGATCACGCTCGTGCTCTATACCGGCGAACATCTTCCGCTGCTCGAACAGCGCCTGATTGGCGTGGTACTCGGCATGTTGCTCGGCTTCGTCATCCAGCAGATCGCGTTTCCGCCCGATCACGGCTACTGGGCGAACACGCTCGTCAACGACGGCAACGAACAGGCCACCGATGTCGTCGCGCAACTGGCCGCGGGACAGCTCGACAAAGCGCAGATCAAGCCGGCGGCCTCC
The DNA here is from genome assembly GCF_050436245.1 of Paraburkholderia sp. MM6662-R1. NCBI lineage: Bacteria > Pseudomonadati > Pseudomonadota > Betaproteobacteria > Burkholderiales > Burkholderiaceae > Paraburkholderia > Paraburkholderia sp. MM6662-R1. Next base: position 24,146 of record NZ_JBNDLV010000004.1, read on the forward strand.
AGGCTGCGCATGCTGAGCACGAACCTGAAGCAGGCGCACCTGCTGCTGAAGACCGACCTCGAGCAGGCGTGGGTGTCGCCGCATCTGAAGCGCAACGCGGCACGGCTGCCGGTGTTCGCGAGCTATCAGGAGACCTTCGATTCGCTGGTCAATTTTCTTGAAACGATGGACACGTTTCACGATCAGTTCGCCGCGCTCGACGCCGCGTGGCGCGAAATGTTTCTCGCGCGGCTCGCGCGGCTCGTCAACGCGCACCGGCAACTGGCCGGGGCGGCGGACCTGCGCGTCGAGCGTCCGCCGCTCGACGCGCCGCCGCTGCATTTGGAGGACCTGCGTGAGCTGACCGAGGAGCTGCCCGCGTCGGACGTGTTTACGAGCGTGTACCTCGGGCATCTGACCGGCTATGGGATTCTGCTGTGCCGGTTGAGCGAGTTGCATACCGCGTGACCCAAAACCCCCGTGCTTATGCCATGTGCAAACAGACGGCATCTCAAAATTACCAGAGCTGCAGAGGTTTCTGAGATGACAAAGCGCCAGCGTGCCACCGTGATTTTTTATAACGAGGATGCCTGTGAAATCCAGGTATGTACCGTGTCGCGCGAGGAAGTCGAGGGGGCAATTGATCGGCAGATAGCGCGCGGAATGGCAATGACTGTGCCTCTGGGTTCGGACGATTGCCGCGCGCCGATCACGGACGAAACCTTGCGTCAAATCGGAGGCATGGCTGTTCTCAACCAGGCGTCTGTCCATCCCGAATTGCGCGATCGTCTGCAGATTTCGCTGCACCACCCCGTCGACTGGGGGCAGGCCAAGCCGCCTACGGAATAACAGTGCTCGCGATCCAGGGTTGAGTTCGGAGCAAAATCCGAACTGCCCTTGCTGAGCAAGGGTTTGGCGGCAATCGGATCATTGCACGGTAATGGTCGCCTTCATGTTCGGATGGATGCCGCAAAAGATCTTGTACACGCCCGGTTTATCGAATTTGAACTGATAGGTGTCGTCCTGATCGAGCGCGGCCGAGCGGAACAGGCCCGCGTCGTTGACCACGCTGTGCGGCTCGCCGTCGAGATTCTTCCATGTGACCGTCGTGCCCGCCTTGATGGTCAGTTCCATCGGCGAGAACATGAAGTTCTTGATGACGATCGCGTTAGGCGTCGACGCGACGGTCTGTTTCTGCACCTGCATCGGCATCGTCGTTTGCGCAAAACCGAGCCCCGCCGACACCGCCAGAATCGCGACACTGCCGAGCAGAATCGCGAGCGCGCGGCCCATCATCCTGGTTAGCATCATTGATCTCCTCGAGCGTAAAAGTAGCGCGTGTCGTCAGGCGAGCGTCGTGTCGTCGAGCGTCGCCTTCAGCGGATGACGCGCGATGCTGACGCTCGTCACGCCGAGCATCTTCGGCAACTGCTCGCTCGCGACCTTCAGCGGCCCAGGGCCATCGCCCTGGCCGGCGGTCGGCTGCGGATAGGCGGTCGAGCGCGCGGTATGGAACGTCACGTTGCCCTCGACCTTCGTCACGATCTGATGAATGTGGCCGTTCAACACCGTCACGGAACCGAAGCGCTTCAGATAGCTCATCGCCTGTCCCGCGTCGCCCGTGCCCCAGCCCCACGGCTCGTAGATGGTCCACATCGGCATGTGCGCGAACACCACGACCGGGGTGCTCGACGAGCGGCCTTTCAGATCGTTTTCGAGCCATTCGAGCTGCTCGTCGCCGAGACCGCCGAGGCCGTTCGGCTTGAAATGCATCACGTTGACGAGCCCGACGAAATGCACGCCCTGGTGATCGAAGCTGTAATAGCCGCGGTTATCCGAAGCCTTGCCGAAGCGGCTGAAGTACTCCGTGCCGGGGCCGTCGGTGACGTCATGCTCGCCGGGGACCGTGTGCAGCTCGGTGATCCTCAGTCCCGACATCAGCTGCGCGGCCAGATCGAATTCCGCGGGCTTCGACAGATGCGTGATGTCGCCGGTGTGAATCGCGAGCGGCGGACGCGCCGGCATCGCGTTGACGTAATCGATCGTCTGTTTCAGCGTGCCCGCGACGTCGGGATTCGCCTCCTTGTTGAAGCCGATATGCGTGTCGCTGATCTGCAGGAAAAGCGGCGTGCCAGCCGCTGGCGTCGCGGTGTTCGCGTCGGCCGCGAGCGCGAGTTCGACCGGCGTCAGCACGCCGCCCGACAGCATGAACACGGTGCCGAGGCCACCGAACGCAAGACACTTCAGCGCGCCGCGACGCGCCGGATCGAATGAATGATGTGACGACATGATGACCTCACGATAAGGATTCGCCGAACCGAACCCGGTTCGTGAGGCATGACTGGCGTGTGGCCGGTTTTATTCCCGTGTCGTGCGGCGTTTGTGGGAGGCGGCACCTGTATGCGAATAGCAAGCGGCAAGTAATCGCCGTGGCGGACTGCGCACTGGATTGCGCATCACGTCAGCCGCCGACCGCCGCGATGATCCGCGCGCGCATCGCGTCGTCGGGTAGCGGTCCCGATCCCGCGCGCACGTTGTCCGCCATGTATTGCGGCCGCCCGGTGCCCGGAATCACGACCGTCACCGCCGGCTGCGCGAGCACGAATTTCAACAGAATCTGCGCCCAGCTCGTGCAGCCGATTTCGCCGGCCCATGCGGGCAACGGCATTTTCATCACGCGCGCGAGCAAACCGCCGCCGCCGAACGGTTGATTGATCACGACGCCGATGCCGAGATCGGCCGCGAGCGGCAGGATACGCTGCTCGGCCGCGCGATCGTCGGCGGCGTAGTTGATCTGCACGAAGTCGGGCTTCTCGCTGCGCATCACCGCCGCGACTTCGTCGAAAGCGCTCGATGTGTAATGCGTGATGCCGAGATAGCGAATCCGGCCGCGCGCTTTCCAGTCGCGCAAGGTCGCGAGCTGCGTGCGCCAGTCGAGCAGATTGTGGATCTGCATCAGATCGACATGCGGCTGCTGAAAACGCCGCAGCGATTCCTCCATCTGCGCGATGCCCGCCTCGCGTCCCTCGGTCCAGACCTTGGTGGCGACGAACGCCTTGCGATGCGCGTCGAGCTGCGTGAGCAGCGCGCCCGCGACCGCTTCCGACGAACCGTACATCGGCGAAGAATCGATCACCGAGCCGCCCGCTTCGAACAGGATGCGCAGTACCTCGGCGAGTCGGGCGCGGGCGGCGGCATCGTCGCCGACGTCGAAGGTGCGCCACGTGCCGCAGCCGATCACCGGCAGCGCTTCGCCGGTGGACGGGATCGCGCGGCGGCTCACGCGGGGTAAGGCGGCACCGGATTGCGCGTGCGCCTCGGTTTGCGCGGACGTGACGCGCGACAGCGCAAGCGCTGCCGGCAGCCCGAGCGCCGTGCGCAGAAAGCGGCGGCGGTGATCGTGGTTCGACGAATGTGCCATAGCCTGTATGGTGCCCTCGTGCATGAAAGTTCGACCACCGTCCACGCTGGCCTGGCTGTCGTCGATGAATGCGTGCAGCCTGCGATCGCCGCGAGACGCTCGACGCGAGCGGCGCGGTCGTGTGAGGTGAAACAGAAGCAGCGTGACGCGTCGCGCTGCGCGCCTAGCGCGCTTTCTGCCGCAACGGCCTGAAGAACTTTCGAATCTCGGCCGCGAGCAACGCGGGCTTTTCCATCGCCGCGAAGTGCCCGCCGGCTGGCATTTCGCTCCACTGCGCGACGTTGAAGGTTCGTTCGAGCCAGCTTCGCGGCGGATGATTGATCTCCTTCGGAAACAGCGCGAAGCCGACTGGTGTGTCGATGCGCTCGCCGTCGGAGAAACGCATCGGCTGCAGGCGGTTTTCCCAATACATCTGCATCGCCGGGCCGATGCACTGCGTGAACCAGTACAGCGAGATATTGGTCAGCAGATCGTCTTTCGAGAACACGCTTTCCACCTCGCCGCCGCAATCGCTCCACGCGCGAAACTTCTCGCCGATCCATGCGGCGAGTCCCACCGGCGAATCGTTTAGCGACGCGGCGAGCGTCAGGGGTTTGGTGCCGTGCTGATGCGCGTAACCGCCTTCGAGCGCGGCCCAGTCGTTCTTCTCGCGCAGATAGTCCTGCTCGGCCGGCGTCAGTTCCCGCTGCGCCGCGCCGATCGCGGGCTCATAGGAACTCGGCAGGAAGTTCAGATGGATGCCGTCGACCACCCGCGGATGATGCGCGGCCAACGCGATCGACACGCCCGCGCCAAGATCGCCGCCCTGCGCGCCGAAACGCTCGTAGCCGAGCCCGCGCATCAGTAACACCCACAGGTCCGCGACCTTGAACGCGGACATGCCGGCCTGCGCGGGCGCAGGCGAAAACGCGAAGCCCGGCAGCGACGGCGCGACGACGTCGAAGGCGTCGGCGGGATCGGCGCCGAACGCGACCGGATCGCACAACTGATCGAGCAGCGCGTGAAACTCGAAGAAGGAACCGGGCCAGCCGTGCGTGATCACCAGCGGATAAGCCTGAAAGCCGGGCGCGACACTGGCGGCGCGCCGATGCGCGAAGTGCACGGTCTGGCCGTTCACGTCGGCGAGAAATTGCGGCAACTGGTTCAACCTGCGTTCGGCCGCGCGCCAGTCGAATTGCCCGGCCCAATAGCTCGCGAGATCGCGCAGCCAGGCCGGGTCGGCGCCCTGCTGCCAGGCGGGCGCGGGCGTCGTGGGCGCCCAGCGGGTGGCGTGGATGCGGCGGCGCAAATCGTCGATGTCCTGATCGGCGATCGCAATCTCAAACGGGTCGATCTGCATGAGGGTCGTCCTGGGTCGTTGGCGGCTCACCGTCATCGTACGCGCGTCGGACGGAAGCCCGATAATGGGCGTCCCTTCCCTACGATTCATTCACCGAGCCACAGGAGATTGACGCGATGTCCGCTTACGAATCCAAGCTGCCGCGAGTGCTGCTGACGAACGACGACGGTATCGACGCGCCCGGCCTCGCCGTGCTCGAAGCCGTGGCCGCCGAGCTCGCGCACGAAGTCTGGGTGGTCGCGCCCGAGCACGACCAGAGCGGTACGTCGCATTCCATCAGCCTGCATTCGCCGCTGCGCGTGAGCCGCCAGGGCGAACGCCGTTTCGGCGTGACCGGCACGCCCGGCGATTGTGTCGTGATGGGCGTGCGTCATCTGATGCGCGAGGCGCCGCCGTCGCTGGTGCTGTCCGGCGTCAATCGCGGCGGGAACCTCGGCATCGAAACGATGTTCTCGGGCACAGTCGGCGCGGCGATGACAGGTCTGCTGCTCGGGCTGCCGTCGTTCGCGCTGAGCCAGGCGTTCAGCGATCGCGAGCGCGTGCGCTGGGACACCGCGCGCACGCTCGCACCCGGCGTGATCCGTCAATTGCTCGCGATCGAGCATGCGGCGCCGACCTGCCTGAACATCAACTTCCCCGACGTCGATGCCGCCGACGCAGGTCCGCTGACGCCGACGCGCCAGGGCGTCGGGCTCGTCAGGGACATCGAGGTGCTGCCGGAAGTCGACCCGCGCGGCATCGCGTATCACTGGCTGCGCTTCGATCGTGGCCCGCGCGAGAACGATGCCGACAGCGAAACGGCAACCGTCGCGGCGGGGTGCGTATCGGTCACGCCGCTTGCGTTCGATCGCACCGACGAAGCCACCTTCGCGCGGCTCGCCGCGTCGTTGATCTAACGGTTGCCGGGGACGCGGCGCGAGGCCCGCTTCAGTGCGCCCCAGGTCCCGATGGCTCGGGTCTGCCGAACGCGGGCATCGTGCCGTTCTCACGCGCACGCACGAGTTCGGCCTCTACTTCGGCGCGGGTTTTGGGGCCGTTGCTGGCGACCGCCTGAGTTGCGGACTGGCTGGTCAGCCCCGCGCGCGGCATCGACCATGGCGACTCGACGCCTTGCGTTGCATATTGCGGCAACGGCCGCGCCTCTGGCACGACGCTGGCCGCTTTCTTCCCAGACCGCTCAGCAGTAGAACTTTTCCGGTGGCTGCCGCCCCGCGCATGACTACCCGATGTCGTCGCAACACTTTGCGCTGAGTGCGGTTTCGTCGCGGTACCCGACGCAACGCGGCTATGGTGTGCGTGCCCGGTCTTTGCCGTGGGTGGCGCCTGGGTCCGGTTCGAAGTCACCGCAGGCTGCGGCGGCAAACTCGTCTGCTGCGGCTGCGGCTGCGGGTGCGGCTGCTGCTGTTGCTGCGCCTTGTTCGACTCCCGCGCGAACTGTAGCGCCGCGATGGCCAGAGCATCGCCCGCCTGCGCTCCAATCGACGCGGCCCGCTGAGCCCGCAAGGCGGCCACGTCGTCGCGCAGCGCATGGCGGCGCGTTGCCGGCGCGACCGTCGCCGCGCCGGGCCGGCCTTCGCTCTGCCCTGCCGCCGCCGCCGTCGCGCTGACACCCCGTCCGCCGTCGGCGACGAGACTCACGTCCCGACCGGACGACCAGTCGTTGTCCAGCTGCGACACATAGGCCCCAATCGTCACCGCGCCGAAGACGAGGCCCATCAACACGATCATTCTCGGTTCGCTATACAAGGCACGCTCCCCATTCCAACCGATCGACCGACCCATTAGTCGAAGTGTGGGCGATCCGAATGACAGTGTTTTCCTTTTTAGCCCCAACAACCGACGAATCGGCGGATCTGGTCGGGGATGTGTCCGAAACCGACGGGTATTCTTCCGTTCAAACGCGCGCTTTAATCGGAGTCCCAAGCGGTTCTTCCGGCGCCGCCTTCGACCCTGTTTTCAGCGACGCAAGCGCAGCGCCGGATTCGCTGGTGACGTCGAGCTGATAGGGATGGTCGTGGCGGGCGGCGCGGTGGGGTTGAAACCGCGCCGCCGCGCCGGCTTTTAGCAAGCCGAGTGTTAATCCTTCAAACTAAAAACCCGTTTTAATGCCGCTTCAACTCGCACAAATTTCCCGATTATCCGCAAGCGGCAAGAAGTTACCGGTCTTGCCATCGAGCGCAAGCATTTCACCGCTTTCGATATTGAAGATCCAGCCATGCAGCCGCAGCGTCTTGTTCACGAGTCCGACCGCCACCGACGGATGCGTGCGGATGTTGCTGAGCTGCGCGATCACGTTGTCCTTGACCAGCGCCTCGAGACGCTCCGCATCCGAGCAGTAGTGGCGCGACGCGTTGATCGCCTTCGCCGCATCCGCGTGACGCAGCCAGCTCGCGACCGCCGGCATGTGCTCCAGATTCGTGCAGCTCGAGATCGCCGTCATCGCGCCGCAGTTCGAATGGCCGCAGATCACGATGTCGGTCACGCCGAGCACGGCAATCGCATATTCGACGGTCGCCGACACGCCGCCCGGCTCCGGACCGTACGACGGCACGATGTTGCCCGCGTTGCGGATCACGAACAGCGACCCCGGTTCGGTCTGCGTCAGCAGTTCCGGCACCACGCGGCTGTCCGAACACGTCACGAAGAGCGTGCTGGGATTCTGCGCGGTCGACAAACGCTTGAAGAGCGCGCTTTGCTGTGGAAAGACCTCGCGTTGAAAGCGGATCAGACCTTCGATGATTTCCTGCACGATATTCTCCAGAGAATCGAAGAGACGGATTTAAAGTTGCCGCGACTATACCGCAGCCTTTCAATCGTCGCGCGAATCACCGTGCCAATCGTCGCACGCTCCTGCGGCGAACGGCCAGCGAAATAATGGCGTGCTCGCACGCGCCATAAAAAAAGACCCGGCTGCCGGCAGCCGGGTCCAACTCTCTCGCTCACACGCGTTAAGCGGTGTGTGCGTCGATACTGTAGCCGCGCCGACGTCGCGTATATAGTCGCCGCGATGGAAGAGTCCTTTCCACCGCGGCACGAATCGCTTGACCCGATACAAGCATGCGGGTCGCTCAATCGAAGTCGCGCGTCTCGAGCTCCACGGACCGTCCCCCGTTGCGTTCGAGCACCCGCCGCGTAGCATTTTCAATGCGGGCGCGGTTCGCCTCGAACGCTCCCACCAGATCGTGAGCCGACGGGGCGCCGTTGCCGAGGCTGCCATTGCCGAAATGGTCATTGAGCGCGTCGAGCGACACGCTGCACCATACGTCCTTCCCGTCCACATTGGCCTCGTAGGCGACGCGCGCAGCAGCCACCACTTCCCGGCGTCCGGTGAATTCGATCCTCATGATTGTCCTCCGTGTGTCAAAGGGAAATCCGAATACGCAACGGTCGTGCCCAATCCGGCCGGCTCGCCGGCTGCCCGGGCGCGAGCGCGCATTCTCCGCAAGGTGCATACTCCTGACCGGCCGCCGCGCGCGGCCGCGCCGATGCGTCGCAGCAAGGCCTCCTCCGGGCCGTCGACGCATTCAACATATCGATACTACGCCCTTCATGTCCCGCAATACTCAATCTTCACGCCCGCTCGTGATCGCCGCCGTGATGGCCTCGATGGCGATGGTCGCGATCGAAGCGACCATCGTGTCGACCGCGATGCCGCAGATCGTCTCGCAACTCGGCGACCTGCATTTATACAGTTGGGTGTTCTCGTCGTTCCTGCTCACGCAGACCGCGATGACCGTGGTGTTCGGCAAGCTCGCCGACCTCTATGGGCGCAAGCCCGTGATCCTCGCGGGCATCGCGATCTTTCTCGTCGGCTCGGTGCTCGCCGGCTTCGCGTGGTCAATGCCGGCGATGATCGTGTTCCGCCTGATCCAGGGGATCGGCGCGGGCGCGATCCAGCCGGTCACGCTGACCGTCGTCGCCGATCTGTACCCGGCGCGCGAACGCGGCAAGGTGCAGGGTTATCTCGCGAGCGTGTGGGCGATTTCGGCGGTCGTGGGTCCGATGGTCGGCGGCTTCATCATTCACAACCTGTCGTGGGCGTGGATCTTCTGGATGAACGTGCCGATCGGGCTTGCGTCGGCGGCGGGCTTCATCGCGTTCCTGCGCGAATCGGAACGGCACGCGCGGCCGTCCATCGACTTCGCCGGCGCCGCGCTGTTCATGGCCGCGATCGCAGCGCTGATGATGACGCTGACCTACGCCGGCGACGACGCGTTGGCGCCAGCCTCGTTCGCAGGCGGCGTCTTCGTGCTGTGCGTGCTGCTGTTCGTGCTGCAGGAGCGTCGCGCGGCCGAACCGATGATCTCGTTCGCGCTATGGAGCCGCCGCCCGATCGCCGCATGCAACAGCGCGACGGTGCTGGCCGGCATGATCCTGATGGGCGCGACCACGTTCCTGCCGATGTACGTGCAGGGCGTGCTGCATCGTTCGCCCGTGGTGGCCGGCCTCGCGCTGACGATGATGATGGTCGGCTGGCCCACCGGCGCGACGTTCGCGGCGAAGTCGTTTCACCGGCTCGGTTTGCGGCGCATCCTGATCTGCGGCAGCGCGTTCGTGCCGCTCGGCGCGGTGCTGCTGCTGTTGCTGTCGCCGGGCGCGTCGCCGCTCGTCGCCGGGTTCGCGTCGCTGATCATGGGCTTTGGCATGGGGACGTCGAGCGTCAGTTCGCTCGTGCTGATCCAGGAGATCGTCAGGATGGACGAACGCGGCAGCGCGACCGCGTCGAACCTGTTTTCGCGCAATCTCGGCAGCACGCTCGGCGCGACGCTGTTCGGCGCGGTGCTGAACTTCGGGCTCAGTCATTCGCAGGGCGTCGCGACGGTCACGTCGGATCAGTTGAAGGCGCTGCTGCAGAACCGCGCCGCCGATCTCGGCGACAGCGATCTGGTCCGGCTCGTGCTGCACCAGTCGCTGCATCTGACCTTCGTGTCGATGTTCGTGATCGCGCTATTCGTGGTCGCGCTGCTCGCGCTGGTCCCAACGATCCGATTCGGCGACGACAAGCCGGCACCACTCAAGGCCTTGTCGCCGCTCGAGGACTGAGTCGCGCGGCGTCGCGAACCACGTGCGTTCGCGAGCGCTATGAGCCGCCCGCCGGCAGCGTCGCCGCGAAGAAATCACGCACCTGGGCCGCGGTTCGCGCATGAATCGCGGCGCGATCGACACCCGGCCCGTCCTTGCAGATCGGCGCCAGACGCTCCATCGCCTCGGGCTCGCACACATCCATGAACGTATAGTGCGAGGCGCCCGGCACCATCGTCACCGTCGCTTGCGGCATGAAGCCCGCGATGCGGTGAATGTTGGTGTTGACTGGCGCGGTCGTGTCCGCCTCGCCCGCCAGCAGCGCGACCGGAATCGTCACTTCCTTGAACGACGAACTGTTGAATGCCTCGCCGAGCGCGGGTGCGATCGCGAACGCGGCTTTGACGCGCGGATCGCGATACGAGTCGCCCGAGCGCGCGCGCGATGCGTTCGTTTCCGCCGATAGCCCCTCGACCGTCAGCGCCGGCGCGCCCGGCGCGTGCGCGAGATTGGCGGCTTCGGGCGGCGAGCAGATCGCATCGGCTTCGGGCGACGTGCAGAAGCGCTCCAGCGCCGCGCGATCGGTCCGTGCGCCCGCGACTTCGAGCACCGTATAGCCGCCGAGCGAAAAGCCCAGCGCGCCGATCCGCGTCGTGTCGACGCGCGGACCGAAACGCGGGTCCGCGAGCACCCCGTCGAGCACTTCGCTCAAATCGGTCGCGCGCTCCCACCAGAGGATGAAGCCGTCGCGCGTGCGCGGCTCCAGCGCGTTGTTACCCGGATGATTGACGCCCGCGACGATATAACCCTGCGCGGCCAGCGAGGCCGCGAGCCAGTCGAGACTGTCCGCGCTGCCGCCGGTGCCGTGCGATAGCAGCAGCAACGGGTATTTGGGCTGCGCGGCGGACAGCGGGGCATCGGCGGCGGCCGCGTGGCCGACGAACATCGGATGGCCCGGCGCGCCGATATCGTGAGGCGTTTCGGGTTGCGCCGCATCGGCCGGGTACCAGATACGCGTGATCAGCGCCTGCGTTTGCGCGCCGCGCCAGTTGCGGGCCACGGCGGGGTGAAATACGCGGCTCGTTTCGCCGACATGCCAGCCGGCGGAGGCGGTTTGCGCGATGGCGTTCGCCGGCAACGACGCCCACATCGCGCCGGACAGCGCCGCGGTCAACGACACCACCACCGCGCTCGACAGCGCGGCACAACCTCGACGCATCATGGTTAGTGCTCGCAAATGGGGATCAGCAGATCGGTGACGCAGGGATGTTGCGCGCCGCGATCGGGCGTGCTTCGATACAGTTCCAGTCCCGGCCGCTGATCGCGCCGGTAGCCGCTGCGCGGCAGCCAGCCGCTGTACAGCGCCCTGAAAGTGGGCGAGATCAGCGCATAAGGGCCGACGAGGCGGTGCACCGCATACAGCCCGCCTGCGAGCCGCAGCGGCTCGATGCCCGGCGGCGGCCCGACAACACGCGGGCGTTGCGCGGCTTCGTCGAGCCGCTCCATCGCACCGCTCAACGCCGCCTGCGAGCCCGCGACAATTGCCGCGTGATAGCAAAACCCGCCGGCCATCGACGGATCGCGCGCGCAAATGCCGACGCGCTGTTGCAACAGCGGGTTCTCGTCACAGCGCAGCGTCGTCATCAGCGTGTGGAAGGTCTGGCCGATCGTCGCGACCGGGCCGTCATGGCGAAGGCATAGCACGTCGAGCGGCGCGAGCTCGGTGACTTCGACGCACGGCAGCGCAGGCGTGCTTCGGCTTTCGGTGCTTTCGTCACGGTTATCGTCGACGCCATCGTGAATGCGGGCGCCGTCGCCGTCGCCATCGCCGTCGCCTCGCTGCGCGATGCGCGCTTGCGCCGTTCGCAGGGTCCGCGCCGAAGCTGTCGAAACCGCCGGATTCGCCACCAGATGCCGCTGCCGGGTCCTGAATTCGCTCGGCGACACACCGGTGAAATCGCGAAACGCGCGCGCGAATGCTTGGGGACTGTCGTAGCCGGCGTCGTGCGCGACCGCGGTGACCTGCGCGGCGTCGGTCAATCGCTGGGCCGCCTCGGCGAGCCGCAGACGCTTGACGGTGTCGCCAACGCTCTCGCCCATCAACGCGCGATAAATCCGGTGGAAGTGATACGGCGACATATGCGCGACGGCCGCGAGGCTGTCGAGCGTGTGTCGCGCGCCGGGCTCGACCAGAATGGCCTCGACCACGCGAGCGATCCGTCGACGGTAATCACGTTCGGTGCTGGGCTTCATCATGGCGCCACGATAGCGGTCTGCGCGCCGCGAGGCGGTGCAGAACTTGCGGATTTTCGCGTTTTGCCAGCAGACGGGCGGCCAGGCTCGCGCGCTGCGTCACATTATGATCGACAACCCAAGCGGCTTCCTGACGCCAGAACGGCTTTCATGGCGCCGTCAACTCGCCGTCAACTGCCCTTCGCATACAGCGTCGAATCGGCGAACCCTTCGGCGGCCAGCACCTCGCCGACCAGAATCAGCGCGGTGCGCTCGATCGCGCTGCCCTGCACCTTCGCGACGATATCGTCGAGCGTGCCAGTGATCTTTTCCTCGTCGGGCCAGCTCGCGCGATAGATCACCGCAATCGGACACACGCCGCCGTAATGCGGCCGCAACTCATCGACGATGCGCGCGAGATGCCGCACGCCGAGGTGAATCGCCAGCGTCGCGCGATGCCGCGCGAGATCGCCCAACTGCTCGCCTTCGGGCATCGACGTTTTGCTCGCGTAGCGCGTGAGGATCAGCGTCTGCGACACGTCGGGCAGCGTCAACTCACAGCCGAGCGCCGCCGCGCATGCGGCCGTCGCGGTCACGCCGGGCACGATTTCGTAAGGAATGGCCAGCTCGCGCAAACGGCGGATCTGCTCGCCGATCGCACCGTACAGCGACGGATCGCCCGAATGCACGCGCGCGACATGCTGGCCCTTCGCGTGCGCCGCCGCGAGCAGCGCGACGATCCGGTCGAGATCGAGCTCCGCGGTGTTGATCACCTGTTGCGCGCTATGACCTTCGAGCACCGCGGCCGGCACCAGCGACCCCGCATACAGGATCACCGGACAACTGCGCACGAGACGCTGCCCTTTGACCGTGATCAGTTCCGGGTCGCCCGGACCCGCGCCGATAAAAAACACTGTCATTCAGTACTCCAATTATTTGCTCACTTACCCGAATCCGCATTCGCCTGCGCGGGCAACGCATCGAGAAGATCGGCAACGCCGGCGAACTCGCGATCGACCTCGGGCAACACCGGCCGTCGCAGCATGATCACCGGCAAGCCACGTTCGCGCGCGACCTCGAGCTTCGCCTCGGTCGCGCCGCCGCCGCTGTTCTTGCTGACGACGACGTCGAACGCCTGCAGCGCGAACAGCGCGCGTTCGCCGTCGAGCGTGAACGGTCCGCGCGCCGCGAGGACGCGCGAGCGCGCGGTGTCCGGATGCGAGTCGAGCACGCGCACGGTCCAGAATTGATGCGGCGCAATCTCGTCGAGATGCGCGAGCGGTTCGCGCCCGAGCGTGAAAAGCGGCCGCCTGAACGGCGCGAGCGTGTCGATCAGTTCGTTCCAGTCATCGACCATGCGCCAGTCGTCTCCAGCTTGCGGCTGCCACGCTGGACGCCGCAGCGCCCAGCACGGCAACTTCGCCACGCGGCACGCGTCGACGGCATTCGCGCTGATCCGCGCCGCGTACGGATGCGTCGCGTCGATCACGAGGCCGATCGCTTCGCTCGCGAGGTAACGCGCCAGACCCGCGCTGCCGCCGAAACCGCCGACGCGCACGGCGCACTTCAAGTCGTCGGGGACCTTGCCGAGTCCCGCGAGACTGTACACATGCGCGGGACCGAGTCGGCGCGCGATCTTCAGCGCGTCGCCGGTGCCGCCGAGCAGCAGGATGCGCGTCATCGCGCGACTCCGACGATATTGCCCTGCCGGTCGATCGCGAAGATTTCGACGCTGACCTGCGGCGGCACGATATCGCGAGCAACGGCCAAAGCGTGCTGACAGACGATATCGCCGAGCGGCACCTGCCGCGCGTGAGCAAGCGCGAGCGCCTGCTGGCTCGTGTTGGCCGCGCGCATCGCCGCTTGCAGCGCGGCGTCGGCGCCATGCGCGGCAGCCCAGCCGGCGAGTTGTTCGAGATCGATGCTGGAGTTGCGGCTATGCAGATCGAGATGGCCGGCCGCGAGCTTGCTGAGCTTGCCGAAGCCGCCGCAAATGCTCAGTCGCTCGACCGGCGCGCGCTTCACATGCTTGAGCACCGCGCCGACAAAATCGCCCATTTCGATCAGCGCGATATCAGGCAGGCCGTAGTGCGCGCGCATCGCGTCCTCGCTCGCGTTGCCGGTGCAGGCGGCCACATGCGTATAGCCGTTCGCGCGCGCGACGTCGATGCCCTGATGGATCGACGCGATATATGCCGAGCACGAAAACGGCCGCACGATGCCGGTGGTGCCGAGGATCGACAGTCCACCGACAATCCCGAGTCGCGGGTTCATCGTTTTCAGCGCGAGCGCTTCGCCGCCTTCGACGCCGACCGTCACTTCGAAGCCGCCGCGATACGCATGGCGCGCGGCGAGTTCGTCGAGGTGCTGCGTGATCATCTGGCGCGGGACCGGATTGATCGCCGGTTCGCCGACCGGCAGCGTGAGCCCCGCGCGTGTGACCGTGCCGACGCCCGGCCCCGCGCGAAAGATCACACCGGGCCCGGGCACGAGGCGCACGCGCGCGAACACGAGCGCGCCGTGGGTCACGTCGGGATCGTCGCCGGCATCCTTGATCGTGCCGGCTTCGGCGATCCGCTCGCCGTCCAGCGCGGCAAGGCGGCAGAACGTGAGCCGCATCGGCACATGCTGGCCCTTCGGCAACACGATCTCCGCGACCTCGCTGAGCTCGCCCGCTAGCAGTAGACGAGCGGCCGCGAGCGACGTCGCGGTCGCGCAACTGCCGGTCGTATAGCCGCTGCGCAGCGGCGCCGGCTGCTCGGGAGTCTCGTCGCGCATCACGAATCGGCCGATGGTTTGGCGGGTTTGGTCACATCGAGCAGGGTGATCGGCAACGCCTGGCGCCACGTATCGAAGCCGCCGAGCGGTTGCGCGTGAGCGAGCCCGATGCGCGTCAGCGTACCGCCATGCCGCTCGCGCCATGCGGCGAGCACCGCCTCGCCTTGCAGCGTCACCGCGTTCGCGACGAGCCGGCCGCCGTCGCGCAGTTGTGTCCAACAGGTGTCGAGCACGTCAGGCTCCGTCACCCCACCGCCAATAAACACCGCGTGCGGCGCCGGCAGTCCCCGCAACGCGTCAGGCGCGCGGCCGGCCACGAGTTGCAGCCCGGGCACGCCCAAAGCATCGCGATTCTGTTCGATGAAGCGCTGCCGCGCTTCGTTCGCTTCGATCGCGATCGCGCGACACGTGGGATGCGCGCGCATCCATTCGATTCCTATCGAACCGCTGCCCGCGCCGACGTCCCACAGCAACTCGCCGGGCGCGGGCGCGAGGCGCGCGAGCGTGATGACGCGCACGTCGCGCTTGGTCAACTGGCCGTCGTGGATAAAGGCGTCGTCGGGCAAACCGCAGGTCAGCGGCAGACGCGGCGCATGCGCCGACGCGCGGCACTCGAGCGCGATCAGATTGAGCGCGGCCATCTCGCCGGCCGGCCATTGATCCGCGCGGCCATCGACACGCCGTTCTCGTGCACCGCCCAGATGTTCGAGCACGGTCATGGCAGTCGCGCCGAAACCGCGCGCATCGAGCGAGGCCGCCAGTGCCGCGGGCGTGCGCCCGTCCGCGCTCAGCACGAACAGGCGCGCGCCGTCACGCAGATGCGCAATCAGCGCGGCAAGCGGTCGGCCGACCAGCGAGACGGTCGCGACATCCTGCAACGGCCAGCCGAGCCGTGCGGCCGCGAGCGACAACGACGACGGCGCCGGCAGCACGCGCAACTCGCCGGCCGGCAACTGCCGCGCGAGCGTCGCGCCGACGCCGAACAGCATCGGGTCGCCGCTCGCGAGCACGCACACCGCGTGCGGACGCTCGGCGAGCAACGGCGCGAGATCGAACGGACGCGGCCACGCGGCACGACGCGCCGCGAGCCGTGCGGGCAGCATCGCCAGATGGCGCTCGCCGCCGTACACGACCGACGCGCCCAGCAACGCACGCCGCGCGGGCCGCCCCAAACCGGCGAAGCCGTCGTCGCCAATGCCCACTACGGTCAGCCATGCCGGCATGCATCCATCCTCATCGGTTGCGTCGATTCTTTAGCGATTACACCGGCTCACGCATGCGGCTTTGCGCAGGCTCGGAGCGCGGGTTGCGAAAGTCGGCATGATACCGCCGCCATGCGGCCCGCGGGTTCGCGGCGGAGCGCCATGCCGCCGGGATCACCGGCATCGCGCGATGGCCGGCAAACAGGCGCTGCGGCCACAGCGTAAAGATATAATGGCCGCTTTCATTGCCCACGGTCGGCCCGAAGCGCCTTTCGGCCGCACCGTTCACGCCGGCCCTCGTCGGGCAGCATGCAGCGAGGCCGCAGCCATGCCGTCGCGCGACGCTAAACCCGGTGCCCCTTTGAATCGAGCTTCGCCTCCCACCGTTTCGTCCCACGCGGTCACGACACCGCGGTCCTCGGCATGTCCGGGGTTGCTGCGCATCGTCCCCGCGCGCGACGGCGGCATCTGCCGCATCAAACTGCCCGGCGGCGTGCTGAGCGCGGCGCAGGCACGCGCGATCGCCGATGCCAGCACGCGGCACGCGAACGGCGTCGCCGAGCTGACCAATCGCGCGAATCTGCAACTGCGCGGCGTGCGTAACGGACACGAAGCGGCGTTGAGCGCGGCGCTGATCGGCGCGGGGCTTGGACCGGCCGGCGCGCTCAGTTGCGCCGACGACGTCCGCAACGTGATGATCAGCCCCGCCGCCGGCCGCGATCCGCACGCGCTGATCGACACGACGCCGCTGTGCGGAGAACTGCTGACGCTGCTGCAAGGCGATGCGCGCTTGGTAGCGTTGTCGCCGAAATTCGCGCTGCTGCTCGACGGCGGCGAACAGCTTGCGCGGGTCGATCATCCGCATGACGTGTGGCTCGCGGCGTCGGCTGACGAAGAAGGCGTGCGCTTCGTGTTCGGCCTCGCGGGGTGCCCGGCTCCGGCAGGCGAAAACTCGAACCCGCGCGACCATCGCGATTCCAACGGCACGGGCGCGCTCGCGGCGGTGCCGCCGTCGCGCGTGCCCGCGCTCCTGCGCGCGTTGCTGCACACGTTCCTCGACCTCGCCCCAGCCGACGCGACCCGCATGCGCGACCTGCTCGCCACGCATTGCGCCGACGCGCTGCTGCGGCACGCGCAGCGCTACGTCGATTTCCCGCTCGCGCGCGACGCATCGCTGAGTCACTGGCAACGGCACATCGCCGCCGACCCATCGCTGCGGCTCGGCGCGCACGCGCAGCGCGGCGACGGCACGTCGCATGTCGGCGGCCAACCACCGCTCGGCCGGATCGATGCGGCCACGCTGCGCGCCCTGGCTGCGCTCGCGCAAAAACACGGCAACGGCAGGTTGCACGCGACGCCATGGCAAAGCGTGCTGCTGCCCGACATCGCGACGACGGCGGTGCCCGCCGTGCTCGCGAAGCTGATCGCACTCGGTCTCGCGTGCGATCCCGCGCAGGCCATCACGCACGTGATCGCCTGCGCCGGTTCGGCCGGCTGCGCGAAGGGCCTCGCCGACACCAAGACCGACGCGCTGCAACTCGCCGAGCGCTTACCCGCCGGCGTCGACGTGCATCTGACGGGCTGTCCGCGCTCCTGCGCGGCCGCCCAGCGCGCGCCCTACACGCTGCTCGCCGCCGCGCCCGGCCTCTACGACCTTTATCGACGCGACGGCCGCCCCGGCTTCGGCCAATGCGTCGCGCCCCAACTGACGATCGACGAGGCCGCCGCGCTGCTCGCGCGCCTCGCCCGGAGTACTCCACATGCTTGATTACATTCGCGACGGTCAGGAGATCTATCGCCAATCGTTCGCGACGATCCGCGCGGAGGCCGACCTCGCGCGCATCCCCGCCGACCTCGAAAAGCTCGCGGTGCGCGTGATCCACGCGTGCGGCATGGTCGACGTGATCGACGACCTCGCGTTCTCCGACTGCGCCGGCAGCGCGGGCCGCCGCGCACTCGCGCAAGGCGCGCCGATCCTGTGCGATGCGGGCATGGTCGCGCAAGGCATCACGCGCGCGCGGCTGGCCGCGAACAACGAAGTGATCTGCACGCTCACGCACCCGGACGTGCCCGCGCTCGCGCGCGAAATCGGCAACACGCGCTCGGCCGCCGCGCTCGAATTGTGGCGCCCGCATCTGGCGGGCAGCGTCGTCGTGATCGGCAATGCGCCGACCGCGCTGTTTCATCTGCTCGACATGCTCGATGCCGGCGCGCAGAAGCCGGCGCTGATTCTCGGCTTTCCGGTCGGCTTCGTCGGCGCGGCGGAATCGAAAGCGGCACTCGCGCAAAACAGCCGCGGCGTCCCCTATGTGGTCGTGCACGGACGGCGCGGCGGCAGCGCGATGGCCGCCGCCGCGGTCAACGCGCTTGCGACGGAGGTCGAATAAATGGCGAGCCAGCTAACGAGTCGCGGACGGCTGTACGGCATCGGCGTCGGTCCCGGTGACCCGGAATTGCTGACGTTGAAGGCGCTGCGGCTGCTCAAAGCGGCGCCGGTGGTCGCGTATTTCGTCGCGAAGGGCAAGAAGGGCAACGCGTTCGGCATCATCGAGGCGCATCTGCACGACGCGCAGCAGCATCTGCCGCTCGTCTATCCGGTCACCACCGAAGCACTCGAACCGCCGCTGTCGTACGAAGCGATCATCGCGGACTTCTATGACACCGCCGCCGAAATCGTCGCGGGCCATCTCGACGCGGGCCGCGACGTCGCGGTGATCTGCGAAGGCGATCCGTTCTTCTATGGCTCGTACATGTATCTGCACGACCGGCTCGCGGCGCGCTACGACAGTGAGGTGGTACCCGGCGTGTGCTCGATGCTCGGCGGCGCGGCGGTGCTCGGCGCGCCGCTCGTCTATCGCAACCAAAGCTTGTCGGTGCTGTCGGGCGTGCTGCCTGAAGATGAATTGCGCCGCCGTCTGGCCGACGCCGACGCGGCGGTCATCATGAAACTTGGCCGCAATTTCGACAAGGTACGGCGCGTGCTCGACGAACTCGGACTCGCGCAGCGTGCGCTGTACGTCGAACGCGCGACGATGCGAAATCAGCGCATCGTGCCGCTCGCGGAAGTCGATCCGATGGCGTCGCCGTATTTCTCACTGCTGGTCGTGCCGGGGCAAAAATGGCAAGGATGAACGCGCCCGCCATCGTGATTCTCGGCACGGGCGCGCTTGCGACCGCGCGGCGGATTCAGGCGTCGTATGTCGAGCGTGGCGCGCATGCCGCGGCCGGCGTTGCGACGGACTGCCAGGTCCATGCGCTGCAGGGGCGCGTCGACGCCGACGTCTCGTACAGCGAACTCGGCGCGCATCTGCGCAAGCTGTATGCGCGCGGCACGCCGATCGTCGCGCTGTGCGCGGCCGGCATCGTGATTCGCTGCCTCGCGCCGCTGCTGTCGAACAAAGGCGCCGAGCCGCCGGTGCTCGCGGTCGCCGAGGACGGCAGCGCGGTCGTGCCGCTGCTCGGCGGCCTCGCGGGCGTCAACGTGATGGCGCGCGACATCGCCGCGGCGTTGGCCGTACAGCCTGCGATCACGACGAGCGGCGAGCTGCGCTTCGGCACCTGCGTGCTCAATCCGCCCGATGGCTACGCGCTCGCCGACCTGGGCCTCGGCAAGCGCTTCGTGTCGGATCTGCTCGCGGGCGAAAGCACGCGCATCGAAGGCGACGCGCCGTGGCTCGAGGACGCGCAACTGCCGCGCGCGGCGTCGGCGCGTCTCGCGATTCGCGTGACGCCGCGCGCGTGGGATGGGCGTGAAGACGAGCTCGTGATTCATCCGCGCAGTGTGGTGGCGGCTGTCGCCAGCGACGATGCCGATGCCGCCGACGCGATCGTCGCGCGCGTGCGCGCGGCACTGAACGCGCAGGGTCTCGCGATGCTTTCGCTTGCGGCCTTGCTCGCGCCATCGACGAGCATGGCCGACCCGGCGCTTGCGCAAGCGGCAACGCTTCTCGAGGTGCCGCTGCGCTTCGCCGATGCCAGCGCCGAACCGGGCGAATCGAGTGCCGCGAGGTTACTGCATACCGCGCTACGCGTCCCCCACGAAACGCTGCACGACGACGCGCACCCCAACGTCGCGCTCGCCCTCTCCCCGCTCGCCATCGACCCCGCGACGCTCGGCCGTGCCCGCGGCCGTCTGACCGTGATCGGCCTCGGTCCCGGCCGGGCCGAGCTGATGGTTCCGGCCGCGCGCACCGCGTTGAACGAAGCGACCGACATCCTCGGCTACGACACCTACGTGAAAATGGCCGGCCCGCTGCGTGCCGGTCAGCGCGTGCACGGCACCGACAATCGCGAGGAAATGCAGCGCGCGCGGCACGCGTTCGAGCTCGCGAGCGAAGGCCGCTCGGTCGTGATGGTGTCGTCGGGCGACCCCGGCGTGTTCGCAATGGCGGCCGCCGTGCTCGAAGCGCTCGAAGCTTCCCGGAACGACGCATGGGCGGCCGTCGAACTATCGATCGTGCCGGGCGTGTCGGCCGCGCTCGCTACCGCCGCGCAGGCCGGCGCGCCGCTCGGCCACGACTTCTGCATGCTGTCGCTGTCGGACAACCTGAAGCCGTGGACGATCATCGAAACCCGCCTGCGCCATGCGGCGCAAGCCGATCTCGTGATGGCGTTCTACAACCCGATTTCGCGCGCGCGTCCGTGGCAACTCGACAAGGCACTCGACATCGTGCGGGAGTATCGCGTGCCATCGACCCAGGTGGTGCTGGGTCGCGATATCGGCCGGCCCGGCGGCACGCTGCGCACGCTGACGCTCGGCGAGCTTCGCTCGGCCGATGTGGATATGCGCACGATGGTGATCGTCGGGTCGTCGCTGACGAGAAGATTCGCTTGCGGTCATCACGGCGCGCAGTGGGTGTACACGCCGCGGTGGTACGAGTAAGCGGACCGTACCGGGTGGTACCGGCCCGCCCCGCTCACGCCACCTTCAGATCCTGCACCGCCCGCTGCCTGACGCCCAGGTCGTCCCACAACTCCGGATGGCACGTGAACACCAGAATCTGATGCCGCGTCGCCGCGTCGATCAACGCGCGTTTGAGCGCGTCGCGGCGCGCGGCATCGGTGTGTACCGCGGCGTCGTCGAGCATCAGCAGAGTCGGCCGGCCTGAGGCCTGCAAGAGATCCGCATACGCGAGCCGCGTCAGGATGCCGAGCTGTTCGCGCGTGCCGAAGCTGAGCGCATCGAGCAGTTCCGCGCGGCCGTCGCGATCGAGCATCGCCGGAATCAGATCGTCGCCGAGCGCGAGGCTCGACTGCGGAAAAAGCCGCTTCAGGTAGTGACCGACCCGCTCGGTCAACGGCGCACGCAGTTGGGCGAGCGCGGCGTCGCGTTCGTCGACCAGCACTTCGTCGAGCAGGCTCAGCGCGCTCGCGCGCAGGCGCAGTTCGTCCTTGCGACGCGTGGCCTGCTGAACCTGGGCTTCGAGCGCGGCAAGCCGTTCGCCGAGGCCCGATGCGCCCATCGTTTCGAGCTGGCTACGCAACTCCGCGATCCGCAGTTGACGCTCGTGCTGCTCGTTGCGCGCGAGCTCCGCCGATGCGCGATAGCGCTTCGCCTCCGCCACAGGGTCGTCCAGACGCGCCGCATCGAGTTCGCGCTCGCGCTCGCCGCGCTGGTTCTTGAGCGCATCGACCTTGACGCGTTGCTCGACGATATGCGCCTGCCACTGCGCGCGCTTGCGCCGAAACGCTTCGTCGTGCAGCTGCGCTTCTTTGCGCTGCAACTGCGCCGTGAGCGAATCGGCCTTCGCAACGCCGCTGGATTGCGCGCCCGCCGCCTGCGCGAGCACCTTGCGCGCGGTCTCCAACGCGTCGCGCGCGATGTCGGCGTTGCGGCGCGCGTCGTCGAGCGGTGGCGCCGCGGACACGTCGGGCAGACTGGCAAGGCGCTCGCTCGACGCCTGCAAGCGCGCCGCCGTCGATGCCAGCGCCGCGCGCAACGCATCGATGCCTTGCGGCGCATGGACCTCGAGTATCCTCGCCTGGCTCTTCTGTTGCGCGACCAGCGTTTTCCATTGCTCGCGACGCGCCTGCGCATCGCCCACCGACGCGACGCCGAGCGAGCGCAGCAACTGCGCGTGCTTCGCCTCGAGCGACGCCAGCTCCGACAACCGCGCCGACAGATCGGACACGCCCGGAATCACGCGCAATTCGCCGAGCTTCCCGAGACCGATGCGCTTTTCATCGTCGACATGCAGCACGCCCGTGCCGCTGATCGTCTGATCGCCGACGCTCAACTCGCCATTCAAGCTGTACTCGATGCGCGTCATCGCCGCTTCGGTCCGCGCGCGCAACACGGTCAGTTCGCCGTCGAGCGCGACGAGGCGCTTGAACTGCGCGTCGTCGAGTTCGAGCGCCGCCGCGTCTCGCGCGGCCTGCAACACCGCCGCGTTCGCCTTGTCCGCCTCGCCGATCGACGCTTCGAGCCGCTGGCTCTCCGCCCGATAGAAATCGACCTGGCTGCGCAGATCGGCGGCGGTTACGGCCGCGTTCGCGAGTTCGAGCGCGCGGTTCGCCTCGGCCGATGCCTGCTCGAATTGCGCCACACGGCTTTGCGCCTGTACATGCGCGGTTTGCGCTGCCGCGAGCTCGACGCGCGCCGCGTCGAGCTGCTCGCGTTCGAGCGCGATGGCCGCCTCCAGTTCGAGCGCGCCCTGCTCCTGCTGCACCGACAACGCGAGTTCGGCCTCGCCGATCTTCAACGAATGCGCGAGCCCTTCGAGACCGCGTTCGAGTTGTTCGACCGCCGCGGCACGTTGCTGCGCGAGCGCGGCCTTCTGCTCATGAAGCTCCCACGGACGCCTGCGCTCGGCGTCGTCGAATGCCTGCTGTTGGGCGGCGAGGCGCGCGATGTTGTCGTCGAACTGCTGGCGCTGCTGTTGCAGCTCGTCGCGGCTCGCGATCAGCGAGGCGAGCTTCTGCTCCGCCTCGGCGAGCGGCCCGGTCGACTTCTGCGTGCGCGCGGTCAGTAGTTGCCGCAGCTCGCGCTGCACGGCCGCGATCAGCGCGTCCTCGCCGCCCGCTTCGCGGCCGCCCGACAGTTGCGTGAGCGCGTCGCGCAGATACTGCGCCGCGTGCCCGGTCGAATCGCGCATCTCCTGCGTGCCGCCTTGCTGCACCCACAACAGACCCGGCACGCCGGCGTTCTCGGCTTTCATCGGACCGCGCGCCGCGCGCGAGAAGCCGAGCAGCGCGGCGAGCTTGTCTTCGGCTTCGTCCTCGCTATACACGGCCTGGCCGATCCTCAGCTCGCAACGCTGACGCGACACGAACTGCTTCGACAGACGGCACGCCACGCCATCGAGCTCGAAGCTGACCTCGACCGACGGCTGCCCGCTCGCGAGCCCCCACGGCAACAGGTCTTTCAGATGCGACGCCTTGTAGCGTTCGAGGAACACCGTGCGCACCGCCTCGGCAATCGTGCTTTTGCCGGCCTCGTTCGGGCCGATGAACAGATTGAGACCGGGCTGCAGATCGTCGATCACGATCTGCCCGCCGAACTGCCTGAATTCCTGAATCGCGATACGTTGCAGCTTCATGCGGGGGCTCCTTCACGCGGCGCCTCAGGTTGCTGCCGCTCGCGCGTCTGCGCGGGTGGTGCGGCCTGCGAATCGCGTTGCCGCTGGTCGCGCTGAAAACGCGCCAGCAGCAGCAACGCCTCGGCCGCGCGCCGCGCCTCTCGCGGATCGGCCTGCGCGTCTTCCTGCAGGCCGCGCAGCCGCGCCACCACCTTCGCGAGATAGCCGCTTTGCGCGCCGAGTTCGGCGAGATCGTCGGCGGTCGGCAGCACGTGCAGACTGCCCAGATCGGCACGCAACGCGCGCATGCGGGCGCGCGCCTGTTCGACCGCGACATGCAGCGCCTCGGCATCGGCGAGCGCCGCGGTGCCGCCGACCTCGATGCGCAGCACGTCATTCGCGCCGAGTTCGGCGAGGCGGGTTTTCAATGCATCGACATCGGTCGGCACCGAAATCGTTTCGTCCCAGCGATGCCACCGGTATTGCCCGACCCGCACCGCGGCGACCTGCGGCACCGCGCCGGGATCGCTGACGGTAACGTCGAGCACGAAGCCCGGCTCGTTCGCGCGGAAACGGTCCTGCTCGTGCGTGCCCGCGTACCACGTGCGTTCGTCGACGCGCAGATGGCCGTGCCAGTCGCCGAGCGCCAGATAGTCGAGCCGCGCACCGGCGGCGCGCGTCGGCGCGATCGGATTCGACGAATCGATGCCGTCTTGCAGAATGCCGCCGACGCTGCCATGCGCGAGCCCCACGCGGTGATAGCCGGGCGGAGTATCGGTGGAATCGAAGAATGCGGTGGTGTCGTCGTAGGTGATGCGCTGCGTGAGCGGCGCGCACAGCAGCGCGCAACGGCACGTGTCGAGCAGCACGACGCCGGCTTCGAGCACGAGGCGCACGTTCGGCGGCACGCAATCGAGCCGCTGCGCGCGGGTCCACACGCTTTCGACGAGCGCCGCGTCGTGATTGCCCGGCAGCATGATCCACGCTCCGGAAAACGCTTGCAGCGCGGCGAACAAACGTCGGATCACGGTGTCCGACACCGTCTGCAGATCGAACACGTCGCCCGCGACGAGCACCGCGTCGACGTTGCGCGCGGCCGCTTCTTCGGCGATGCGGCGCACCGTGTCGAAGCGCGCCTGGGCGAGATGCGCGGCCTCGTCCGGTTCGAACTGACCGAATTGCGTGCCGATCTGCCAGTCCGCGGTGTGCAGAAACCTGATCACTGTGCCTCCATTGCGATTGCGTTGCGTCCTCTTGCGTTGATTTCGCCGAGGAGCCCAACCGCGAATGTTACCTTGCCGAAGCGCCGGCGCGTATTGCGCGCGCGCGTATCCAAGCTGGACGCGCGCGCGGGCCGTACCGCATCATTGCAACCGAACCGGCTGAGCCCGCCGACTTTCCAGCCCCCGCCCGACACGATCAACCGCGCCCGATGGACAAGATCACCGAACTGAAGAAGGCCAAGCGCACGCCTTTACTGCTGCTGCTCGCGGCCGCCTGCGTTTTCGTCGTCGCCGCATTCCTGCCGCGCGGCCTGTGGGTCGACGGCATCAAGGCCGTCGCCGAGGCCGGGATGGTCGGCGCGCTCGCCGACTGGTTCGCGGTCGCGGCGCTGTTTCGCCGTGTGCCGATTCCGCTCGTGTCCGCGCACACCGCGATCATCCCGCGCAACAAGCACAAGATCGCCGACAACCTCGCGCACTTCGTGCAGGACAAGTTTCTCGACGTGCCGTCGCTGGTCGGTCTGATCCGCCGGCATGATCCGGCGCAGACCATCACCGCGTGGCTCAGCGAATCGGCCAACTCCGCGCGCCTCGGCGACTACGTGGTGCGGCTCACCGGCGGCATCCTCGACGTGGCCGACGACGCGCGCATTCAGAACTTCATCAGGGACGGGTTGCGCGAGGTGCTCGCGAAGGTCGATCTGTCGCAATCGCTCGGCGCGATTCTCGACACGCTGACGCGCGACGGCCGCCATCAGGAACTGCTCGACACCGCGATCGATCAGGTGATCGCGGTGCTGCGCGAGGCGCCGGCGCGCGAATTCATTGCCGCGCGCATCGTCGATTGGGTGAAAAGCGAGTATCCGACGATGGAGAAGTTTCTGCCGTCGGTGTGGCTCGGCGACAAGGGCGCCGAAGCGATCGCGAGCGCCGCGAACCGTATGCTCGAACAGATCGCGCAGAACCCCACGCACGAGCTGCGCGACAAGTTCGACCACGCGGTGCAGACGCTGATCGTGCGGCTGAAGACCGATCCGGTTTTCCTGCAACAGGGCGAAGCGCTGAAGCGCTATCTGGTCGAAGGCGAGGCTTTCGGCAGCTACGTGAAGGACATGTGGGGCGAGCTGCGTGCGTGGCTCAAGCGCGATCTGCAAAGCGCCGATTCGGCACTGCATGCGCGTGTCGCCGCGATGGGCGCGTGGGTCGGCCGCGAACTCGCGCGCGATCCAGCGCTGCGGCAATCGCTGAACGATCACCTCGAGGAAGCGGCGCGCGCGATGGCGCCGGACTTCGCGCGGTTCCTCACACGCCATATCAGCGATACGGTGAAGAACTGGCCCGCGCACGAGATGTCGCACCAGGTCGAGATGAATATCGGCAAGGATCTGCAGTACATCCGCATCAATGGGACGATCGTCGGCGGATTTATCGGCTTGTTGCTGTATGTGAGTTCGCTGTTGCTGGAGATGCTGCGGGTGCATGTCGGCTGACGACTCGAGCGCGTGAGCCCCCTCCCGCCAAACCACCTACAATTCGGGCATCTGTCTTGCTGACGACCAGTGCTCCGCTCGGTCGTCAACGCGTCCCAACCGGAATTCTGCTTACATGAAAATATCGCTGCCGCCACCGCAAGGGCGGCCCAACCGCGTTTACCCGCCGGGCACGCCGGGCCTGCATGGCCTCGTGTCGCTGATCACCGGCGTGGTGGTCGTGTGCGGGCTGTACTTCGGGCGGGAGGTACTGATTCCGATCACGTTGTCGGTGCTGCTGAGCTTCCTGCTCGCGCCGCTCGTGCAGATGCTGCGGCGTCTGCATATGGGCCAGTTGCCGTCGATCTTCATCGCGGTGCTGTTCGCTCTCGCCTCGCTGCTCGCGATCGGCGCGCTGATCGGCGCGCAGCTCGTGCAGCTCGCGGACGCGCTGCCGCAGTACCAGGAAGCGATCGAGCAGAAGATCGAAACCGTGCAGGAAAAGACCGTGGGCCGCGCCGACGCACTGATGAGCAGCGCTGCCAGCGCGCTGCAGCGCGTGGCGCCATCGCGCCCCGCGCCGCCGCGCCCGACCGGCCGGGCCGCGCGCAACGCGCCGCAGGTGCCGCAACAGGTCGAGGTTCATCAGCCCGCGCCGACGCCGGTGCAACTCGCGCAGCGCGCGCTGACGCCGGCCATCGCGCCGATCGAGACGACCTTCATCGTGCTCGTCGTGACCATCTTCATCCTGTTGCAGCGCGAGGATTTGCGCGACCGTCTGATCAGCCTGTTCGGTTCGCGCGACCTGCACCGCACGACTACCGCGATCAACGACGCCGCCGGGCGCCTGTCACGCTATTTCGTCGCGCAGCTCGGCGTGAATCTGAGCGCGGGCGGCATCATCGCGATCGGGCTCGCGATCATCGGCGTACCGGGGGCGCTGCTGTTCGGCGTGATCGCCGCGCTGCTGCGCTTCGTGCCGTACATCGGCATCTGGATCGCGGCGATCCTCGCATTCTTTCTCGCGGCCGCGATCCAGCCGCAATGGACGATGGCGGTCCTCACGCTGATCCTGTTCATCGTCGTCGACGTGGTCGCCGGGCAGATCGCCGAGCCGCTGCTGTACGGTCATCGCTCGGGCCTGTCGCCCCTCGCGGTGGTGGTCGCGGCGATTTTCTGGAGCTGGCTGTGGGGGCCGATCGGCCTCGTGCTGTCGACGCCGCTCACGCTGTGCGTCGTCACGCTCGGGCGCTACGCGGACCGGCTGAACTTCCTGACCGTGCTGCTCGGCGATCAGCCCGCGCTGACGCCCGCGCAGAACTTCTATCAGCGCCTGCTCGCCGACGATCCGCACGAGGCGATCGTGCAGGCCGAACGGCTGCTGCGCGAGATGTCGCTGATCGACTACTACGACAAGGTCGCGCTCGAAGGCCTGCGGCTCGCGCGCAACGACGCGCAGCGCGGCGTGCTGATGCCCGACCAGTTGCAGCGGATCAACGACGCGCTCGTCGATATCGTCGAGAACCTCGAGATCGCCGAAGGGCTGCGCGATTCGCTGTCGCCCGCCGAACCGGCGGACGCGGGTAACGCGCTGCTTGCCGGGACGCCGGATCTGGCGTCGCCGGGCGCGGGTGCCACGGAGCGATACCGCAGCGATCTGCTCATGCGCTCGCAACAGCCGGACGGAGCGGGCAAGGCCGCGGTGTTGTGCGTGCCCGGCCGCGGCGCGTTCGACGAAGTGACGACCGCGATCGCTGTGCAACTGCTGAACCGCCAGGGCTTCGCGCCGCTGATGGCGACGCACTCGGGCTATCGCAGCGCACGCGCCGACGAGCCGAGCTTCAAGGACACGTCGATCATCTGCATCGTGTCGCTCGACGCGCCCGAGTCGCCGCTGTACCTGCGCAACATGCTGCGGCGCACGCGCGAATGGCGGCCGCGCGCGACGCTGGTGGTCGGCGTCGGCGTCGGCGACGCGCCGGACGGCAGCGTCGAACTCGATGCGGGCGGGGAACTGCACGCGTCGCCGACGTTCCGCGCGATGATCGAGGCATGTCACGCGGCGACGGCTGGGCAGCCCATGCGGCAGCCGTCGCAGACGGCCAGCGCCGGCTGAGGCTGGGTGGGCTGAGGCCGTGACCGCAGTGGTGAAAATCTGCGTCGTGATCGCCATTTGCCGGTCACTGCGCTCGACGCTGATAACCGCTCTTCAATGCGTCCACCACAAGCTCGACTGCCCGGGATGATTTGCGGCGACTTGGATAATAGACGTGATGTCCGACGAACGTGGGAAACCAGTCTTCCAGCATCCAATTCAAGCGCCCGGCCCGGACATGCACCTCGGCCAGGTCTTTGGGCACGTACGCGAGCCCAAACCCGCCAAGCGCTGCGTCCATCATCTGGTAGACACTATTGAAGGTGAGCTGCCCTTCGACCCGCACCTGCAGTTCTCGCCGCCCCTTCCGTAGCTCCCACGGGAGCAGTGAATCTCGCGTTGGCAATCGAAGATTGATGCAGTTGTGCAGCGTTAGATCCTGCGGCGTCTTCGCCGGTGCGGTCGATTGCAGGTAGCCTGGAGAGCCCACGATTGCCATCGTCATGTCAGGCGCGATTCGCACCGCGATCATGTCTTTGGCCACCTGGTCGCCTAGCCGCACGCCGATGTCGTACCGATCCGCGACGATGTCGGCTAACCCGTAGTCATTGAGCAATTCAATCTTCAGATCCGGATACTGGCGCAGCAACGGTTGCAGACGCGGCCAAACGTACGAGTTTGCCGCGTAGTCGGTGGTCGTGATCCGGACAGTTCCGCCTGGACGGCTCGTCATCGCGCGCAAGGAATCGACCTCCGCTTCGATTTCCTGAAAACGCGGTGCAATCGCCGCCAGTAGCCGTTCGCCTGCCTCCGTCAACGAGACACTCCGGGTAGTGCGCATCAGTAACTGAAGGCCCATCCGCTTTTCAAGGCCGGCAACCGTCCGGCTCAAGGCCGACTGCGAGACTCCCAGTTGCGCGGCCGCCCGCGTGAAGTTGCGCTCACGCGCAACGTTCATGAAGCCGACCAGATCGTTGAAATCCTCTTTCAATTAATGCTCCACAGCATAAGGGCATCCCGATATTGTGATCTAGTCGCATCAATTGCCAGGAGTTAGATTAACAGCAGTGGCATATCGCCCCGACGATACCGACGAGGAACAGTCATGGAATTGAAACGCGCGGGCTTCCAGCCCTCGAAGAAAGGCCCTTAAGAATGGTTTACGGGCACGGTGCGGCTCGACCCGCTGAACGCTCCGCCTCCGCCGGCACGCGTTTCGTGCGCGAGCGTCACTTTTGAGCCGGGAGCGCGGACTAACTGGCATACCCACCCGCTCGGCCAGACTTTGATCGTTACGGCCGGCTGTGGCTGGACCCAGTGCGAAGGCGAGCCGCGCGTCGAAATCCGGGCTGGTGACGTGATCTGGTGCCCGCCTGGCCACACGCATTGGCATGGCGCAACTTCGACGACCGCGATGACACATATCGCCATTCAGGAAGCGCTCGACGGCAAGAACGTCGAATGGCTGGAGAAGGTCACGGACGAGCAGTATGGAAAGGACTGGAAACATGCAAGATCCATTGTCACAAGTTGATCTCACTCCCGTTTCTCCGGCATTCGCGCGTTATACGAGCCAGACCGTGCTCGGCGGCCTCTGGAAGAGGCCGCAACTGTCACCGCGAGACCGGAGCATCGTGACGCTGTCGGTGCTCATCGCCCGCAACCAGACCATCGAGATGCCGTTCTATTTCCGGTTGGCGCTGGATAGCGGTGTGAAGCCTGCCGAGATTTCGGAAATGATCACGCACCTCGCCTTCTATTCCGGCTGGGGAAATGCGACCGCAGCGGCTGTCGTCGCGAAGGGTATCTTCGATGAACGTGGCATCGGTATCGATCAGGTCCCTCGGGCCGAAGTCGAGCCGCTACCACTGAACGAAGTCGCAGAGCAACAGCGTGCGCAGGCGGTCGAGCAAAGCTTCGGCTCGGTCGCTCCCGGCGTTGTTCAGTACACGACCGATGTGCTTTTCCGCGACCTTTGGCTGCGTCCAGGACTCGCTCCACGCGACCGGAGCCTGGTCACGGTGAGCGCCCTGGTTGCCAGCGCTCAGGTCGCGCAGATTCCGTATCACCTCGGCCGTGCCATGGACAACGGTCTGACGAAGGACGAGGCGTCCGAAACGCTGACGCAGCTCGCCTTTTACGCAGGCTGGCCGAACGTCTTTTCGGCGATGCCCGTGTTCAAGGATGTATTCGCGAAGCGAGCGGCATAAACGTCGATGCCGGATCGTCCACCGGTTGGGAAGCCGCGTTTTTCCGACCGAGGTGGAAGCTCGTCGGCCCGGATGCTGCACTGGCACCGCGGAAGCTCGAACAAACATCAGTTAGGGACCGCGTCTTCACTTCGTCGACGGCCCTGATGGCCCTGTCGACGACGTCGCGGTTGCGGCGCGCGCCCGCGAAGCGGGGCTCGCCGTTCTGCCGCTCTCGGTCTGGTACGCGAATGGTCGCACGCGTAGCACGCCGCGTGGCGTTGTGATGGGCTTCGCAAACATCGCCAATGCAGGTGAAGCGGGCCACCTCGCGCGGAGCTTGCGCGCCTGTCTGGACGGCTAACGAGCGGCGAAGGTCCAGGTCTCTACCACTCCTCACGCTCGCGCGCGGCGCTGTACCCAAAATGAGGACAGCCGCGCGCGAACGCTGACGCATACTGCACCGATAACGCAAGCAAACTGGAGACACGCATGACCCGCCCGTTCAAGCCCTATCCGTTCGCCCCGCGCCGCTATCCGGCCGTGGTGCCGCCGCTCATCGACGGACGCGATCCACAAGCGCGCGCCGTCGCGATCGTCGGCGGCGGTCCGGTCGGCATGACGCTCGCGCTTGCGCTCGCGCGCCAGGGCGTGCGCTCGGTGCTGATCGAGGCGGACGACAGCGTGTGCACCGGCAGCCGCGCGATCTGCATCTCGCGACGCAGCCTCGAAATCTTCAAGCGGCTCGGCGTCGTCGACGGCTTTTTGCAAAAGGGGCTGGCGTGGACCGGCGGGCGCAGTTTCTATCGCGACACCGAGGTGTTCCGCTTCGCGATGCATCAGGACGACGAGCAGTCGCTGCCGCCGATGATCAATATCGCGCAGTATCAGATCGAGCAGTTGCTGCTCGACGAGATCGAACGGCACGCCGATCTGATCGACGTGCGCTGGCAAACGCGTGTGACGGGCCTCGAGCAACGGCCGCAGGGCGGCGCGAGCTTGACCTTGCGCAGCGCCGATCCTGCCGATCCGCAAGGCAAAAGCTGGCAGATGGACGCTGCGTGGGTCGTCGCCTGCGACGGCGGACGCAGCACGATCCGCGACCTGCTCGGGCTGAAGCTCACAGGCACGACCTACGAAGGCCGCTACGTGATCGTCGATATCGAACTCGACAGCACGCGCGCGACCGAACGGCTCGCGTACTTCGATCCGCCGTCGAATCCGGGCTCGACGGTGCTCGTGCACAAGCAGCCTGACAACGTGTGGCGCATCGACTATCAGTTACGCGACGACGAAGACCCCGACGCCGCCGTGCTACCCGAGAACGTGATACCGCGCGTGCAAAACTTGCTCGACTCGATGGGCGAAGCCGGCGCCTGGTCGCCGATCTGGATCACGATCTACAAGGCCAATGCGCTGACGCTCGAACGCTATCGGCATGGCAGCGTGCTATTCGCGGGCGACGCCGCGCATCTGGTGCCGATCTTCGGCGTGCGCGGCGCGAACTCCGGCATCGACGACGCCGACAATCTCGGCTGGAAGCTCGGCTGCGTGATCAATGGGAGCGCGTCGCCAGCGCTGCTCGATAGCTATAGCGACGAACGTGTGTACGCGGCGCGCGAGAACCTGAGCTACGGCATGAAAAGTACCGAGTTCATGGCGCCGCCGACCTTCGCGTTCGACTTGCTGCGCACGGCCGTGCTCGGGCTCGCCGAGCGGCATGCGGCGGTGCGGCCGCTGATCAATCCGCGCCAGACGCATGCAATCGCGTATCGGCAATCGCCGCTGAACTTCGCAGGCGACGGAGCCGATGCGTTCGATCGCGGCCCCGCGCCGGGTACCGTGCTGCCCGAGGGCAGGCTGCTCAAACAATCGCAAGATGGCGCACGGCTCGGCACTCATCTAACCGATCTGCTCGGACCGTGCTTCACGGCGCTGCGCTTCGACGCAGACTTCGCGAACGATGGTGACGCGTGGCGGCAACTGCAAAGCACGCTAGCCAACCAAGGCGTTCCGTTCAACTTGATCGATATCGTCACGGCCGAAGCGCAATCGGCAAACAGCCCTCGAGCGATCGACCCAACCGGCCGCCTGCACGACATGCTCGACGCACAGCCCGGCACCGTCTATCTGATCCGCCCCGACGGCCACGTGCTCGCGCGCTGGCGCAACGGCAGCGCGGCGGCCGTTCTGCGCGCGCTCGATGCCACGCTGACACAGCAGAACTAACGCGCAAGGACCTTCGACATCATGACCGATTCCGATCTCGACCTCGTCTATACGACGCTGTGCAACACGCTGACCCACGAAGGCGAGGCGCAGGCGTCGCTGTATCTCGCGCGCCTCGCGCTCTTGTGCCTGACCGAACTCGACGACTCGCGGCGCGCGTTGTCGTTGATCGAAGCGGCGAAGCTGCCGGCTGCCGCCACGGCCTGGCGGGGGTAAAAGAAACCGCCTACCTGGAGGCGGTTCGCTAGAGGCGGTAACGGCAATACCGCAGCAGTGCGAGGGAATTACAGCCATCACAACAGAACGGGCGCTGGCAGACCGACCTCACTGCCACGGATACAAGCCCAACGTACTCGCATGCAGCCGCGCGAGTCCGAGCAACGCATCCGTATACGGCGTCGGCACGCGCGTCAGTTGCCCCAGTTCGCGCACCGCGCCGACCAGCGCATCGAGTTCGACCGCCTTGCCGGCCTGCACGTCCTGCAACATCGATGTCTTCATCGCGCCGAGTTTCAGCGTGACCGCGTGACGGTCGTCGGGCGCCTGGTCGATCGGGATGCCGAAGCGCGCGCCGATTTCCTTCGCCTCCATCATGATGTGCGTGACGAAACCGCGCACGAGTTCGTCGCCGAGGATCCGGTCGGTCGTTGCGCCGGTGATCGCGCTGACCGGGTTCATCGTCATGTTGCCCCACAGCTTGAACCACACGTCGCGCTGGATCTGCGCCGAAGCCGTTGCATGGAAGCCCGCCGCCTGCAACAGCGCGGCGAGCAGCTCGACACGCTCGCTCGGCTTGCCCGACGCCTCGCCGACGATCAGCCCGTTGCCCTGGTGATGCCGGATCACGCCGGGCGCGTCGATCAGGCAACTGGCATGCACGACGCAGCCGACCGTCTGCGCGGCCGGGATCGCGGCGCTGATCGCGCCGTCGGGATCGATCGTCTTCAGGCGCTGGCCGGCGAGTTCGCCGCCCAGGCCGTCGCAGAACCACCACGGCACGCCGTTCATCGCCGTCAGCACGATCGTCTCGGGGCCGAGCAGCGGTTTGATATGCGCGGCCACGGTCGCCATCGCCGGGCCCTTCACCGCGATCACGACGAGTTCCTGCACGCCGAGATCGGCCGGCTTGTCGCTCGCCTTCACCTGCTCGGCGTAGATCACGCCGCCTTCGATCAGCCGCAGACCATGCTGGCGCACCGCGTCGAGCGTCGCGCCGCGCGCGACCACACTGACCCGATGGCCCGCCTGCGCGAGCTTCACTCCCATCCAGCCGCCGATCGAGCCGGCGCCGTAGATCGCTACTTTCATCGCCTGAATCCTTGCCTGTTGCTGTGATTATTGCAGCGTCGATTGTCGCGCTCTTTTACGCGTGGCTTCAATCATTGCCGGAAACTCGCATCGATCCGGTCGACCCGCCGCACCAGCGCATCGAACACGTCCTGTCCGGCGCCGTGGCGCGGATCGAACTGCAGCGCGTCGCGCGAGCAGCGAATCGCGACCTCCTCCGGCACCGGCCGAGCGCGGCCCATCGAGAACGTCGCCACCTGGACTTCGCACGCGCGATTCAGCGTCCACAGAATCGCGAAGGTCTGCGGCAACGTCCGGCCCCACGATAGCAGACCGTGGTTGCGCAGGATCACCGCCTGCCTGTCGCCGATATGCGCGAGCAGCCGCGGCCCCTCTTCCGCATGAATCGTGATGCCTTCAAAGTCGTGATACGCGATCCGGTCGTGCA
Organism: Paraburkholderia sp. MM6662-R1; assembly: GCF_050436245.1. Classification (NCBI taxonomy): domain Bacteria; kingdom Pseudomonadati; phylum Pseudomonadota; class Betaproteobacteria; order Burkholderiales; family Burkholderiaceae; genus Paraburkholderia; species Paraburkholderia sp. MM6662-R1. The sequence continues at coordinate 58,576 of NZ_JBNDLV010000004.1, forward strand.
ACTGCGCGCTATAGAAGTTGGTCTGCTGCAGGCCCTCTTCGAGGCAGGCGACCGCGACGCCCGCCGTCGTATGCGTATGCATCACACAGTGCGCGTCGGGCAAGCCCTCGTGAAGCGCCGCATGCACCACGAAGCCAGCCGGATTCACCGGATACGGCGAGCCATCGAGCACGCGCCCCTGCGCATCGATCTTCACCAGATTGCTCGCGGTCACTTCGCTGTAGTGCAGCCCGAACGGATTGATCAGGAACTGGCGCTCCGGGCCGCTGACGCTTTCGGGCACGCGCAGCGTGATGTGGTTGTAGATCATCTCGGTCCAACCGAGCAGATCGAAAATCCGGTAGCACGCGGCAAGTTGCACGCGCGCCTGCCATTCGTCCGGATGGATCGCGGCCGATCTGGGCGGGCTCGCCGGTTGCGCTTCGAGGGTCGTGGCCATCGTCGGTGTCTCCAAAATTGTCGTTGTGACGGCGCGCCCGTGCGCGCCGCCCATCATATTCACGCGTGCCGCAACAGCGGCCCGAGCGCCGGAGCGCTTCAGGCGCCCGACACCACCGCCGCGATCGACGACGCGACATAGTCCGCGTTGCGCGCGTTCAGCCCGGCGACGCACATGCGGCCCGAGCGCAGCACGTACACCGCGTATTCGTTGCGTAGACGCTCGACCTGGCTTTCGGACAGGCCCGTATACGTGAACATGCCGCGCTGCGCGATATAGCGCGCGCGCATCACTTCATCGACGCGTCCGTCGAGCCCGGCGTGAATCACCTTGCGCATCGCCAGAATGCGCTCGCGCATCGCGCCGAGCTCGGCTTCCCATGACGCGCGCAGCGTCGCATCGGCGAGCACGTTGGCGACGAGGCGCGCGCCGTGCGTCGGCGGATTGCTGTAGTTCGCGCGCACCGCCGACATCAGTTGGCCCGCCACGCGCGCCGCTTCGTCGGCGCTCTTGCAGACCACGCTCAACGCGCCGACGCGCTCGCCGTAAAGCGAGAAATTCTTCGAGAACGAGTTCGCGACGATCAGCGGCACGTTCGCGTCGGCGAGCAGGCGCACCGGCGCGGCGTCTTCTTCGAGGCCCGCGCCGAAACCCTGGTAGGCCATGTCGACGAACGCGATCAGCTTGCGGCGCTGCAAAACCGGCACCAGTTCCGCCCATTGCGGCGGACTCAGATCGACGCCTGTCGGGTTATGGCAGCACGCGTGCAGCAGCACGATGCTCTTTTCCGGCAGCGCGTCGATTGCGGCGAGCATGTCGGCAAAGCGCAGGCCGCCCGTTTGCGCGTCGTAGTACGGATAGGTGTTGACCGTGAGGCCCGCGCCTTCGAACACCACGCGATGGTTTTCCCAGCTCGGATCGCTGATCCACATTTGCGAGCCGGGGAAATAGCGCTTCAGGAAATCGGCGCCGACCTTCAGCGCGCCCGAGCCGCCGAGCGTTTGCAGCGTCGCGATCCGGCCTTCGGCGCGCGCCGCGCTGTGGGCGCCGAACACGAGCGCCTGCGCGGTGTCGCGATAGAGCGGCAGACCCGCCATCGGCAGATACGAGCGCGGGCCGATCGCGTCGAGCAGCGCGGTTTCGGCGCGGCGCACCGCGTCGATCACCGGCAGCTTGCCGGCGTCGTCGAAATAGATGCCGATGCTGAGGTTGACCTTGTTCGGCCGGGGGTCCAGCTGAAAGTCTTCGTTCAGGCTCAGAATCGGGTCGCCCGGATAGGCGGGAATATGGTCGAACATGACGGGTCCTTGAAGACGGCCTCTGCAGGCCTGTTGTAGCGGTCGTCCGCGCGCCGCGGGACGACAGGGCAAACCTTGAGTCTAAGCGGGTTTGCCGGGCCAAGTCGACCCGCACGAGTGTCGGTCGTCGACGCGCCGCGCACAATCATATCCGCAACCGCGCGGCCGGCATCGTGCGGGTCGGCGCGCCCGCTCGTCATCGCGTCGACGGCGCTGCCCGCGGCGATCGCCGAATACGCGCGCGACAAGCCGAAGGTGGTCGTGCGCGTCTGCGATAGCTCGTGATGAGGCGCATCGTCGATCCTGAAACGATTCGCGAGGTGTGCGTGGATCGGTCGACCGAGCGTGCGCTGTCGCCGTCGGCCGACGGCTTCGCGGATTTCGTGAAGCCGTGGTTGAAACGCTGGGATCGGGAGACGCAGGACGAGGCGCGGGGTAAGCGGGGTTGAAGCGAACTCGAAGCGCGATGCGACGCGCGCTGCGGCGCGAGTTTCGACAGATGTGCAGCTAGGGCTGCATACACAGCGCGAACAGTTGCCGCTGATTTGAAATCCCGAGCCGCGCGTACGCGCGCTTCTGGTACGTGACGACGCTCGCCCGCTTCACGCCCATCTGCCCGGCGATCTCGGCCGCGCTCGCGCCATCGAGCGTGCCACGCAACACGTCGAGCTCGCGCGGCGTCAGCGTCGGACATAAGCGCCGCACGCGCGCGAGCATCGCCGCACCGGTGCCCTGCTGATGTTGCCCGTTCAGCGCGTATTGGCCCTTCGCCGCATGCGCGAACAGCGGCGCGACGCTTTCGATCCGCTCCAGTTCGCCCGGCGCGAACACGCCGTACGCGCGGTCGCGATACAGGTTGATCGACAGCCACACGCTATCCGCCGGCTGCACGAGCAACGACAGCCGGTCGGATACGTTCGGCTGCGCGTAGCAGGCCGCGCGGTACGCTTCGTTTTCGATTTCGTCGCCGCGCTGCTGATGCAGCACCAGCGCATCGCGCGAAGCGGTGCGCCGGCGGTGGCTCGATTGACCGATGATCGCGCGATTGCCGTCGAGCGCATAGAAATGCGCGGCGTAGCGTTCGGCGACGTCGCGCAGAAAATGCCCGCCGCGATGGTCGGCCGCCGACACCGTACGGGGCCGCGCGTCGAACTCATACGCGAAGATCGTGCACTGCGAGACGGGCAGCGACAACGATTCGCCAACCGTCAGCAGAATGCTCGCGGCGAGCGCGTCGGCATCCGGGTGGGAGATCGCCATGACGAGGTCGGTGGCGCGCGCGGTGCTGATCTGACCGCTGCGCTGCGGTGATGCGAGGCGCCAGGAACGCATGATGGGGATTCGTGCTTGCGCTGCGTGAATTGGGTTGCGGCAAGCGTAGCACAGCGGGCACGCGGTGGCCCACCGGCGTGATCGCCGGCCTGGCGATGCTTTATCGCCGGGTAAACGACCCCCGCTGCAACGCCACCGTCCTCGGCAATTCGATCGTAAAGGTCGTGCCGGACTCGTCCGTGGATACGACGCTGACGTCGCCGCCATGCATGCGCGCGATCTGCTGCACGATATGCAAACCGAGCCCGAGGCCTTCGCGCGAGCGCGCGCCGTTGCCGTTCGACACGAACGCCTTGAACAGATGCGGAAACACCTCCGCCGGAATCGTGCCGCGATTGGACACCTTCAGGCGCACGCAATCCTCGGCGTCGCCATCGACCTCCACGCCGATATCGCCCTCCGGCGCCCCATGATGCAGCGCGTTGCTGACGAGATTCGACACCGCCTGCCACACGAGATCGGTATCCCACGCGCCGGCCGTATTGCCGGTGCAGGTGAACACGATCTGCTTGCCGCTCTTCTGCGATGCGAATTCGTCGATGACAGAGCGGCACAGCGTCGCGAGCTCGATCGAGCGCGGCTGCAACGGCAGACGTCCGCCTTGCAGGCGCGCGAGGTTCAGCAACTGATCGACCATCCGCGCCATGCGCAGGGCGCTGTTCTTCACGCGCGCGGCGACGGTTGCGGCCTGCTCGTCGGCGGCCGTGCGCATCAGGTATTCCGCCGACGCCAGCACCGCGCCGAGCGGCGTGCGCAGATCATGGCTGAGCACCGCCATCAGCATTTCGTTCGCTTCGAGCATCTGGCGCGTCGTCACCAGTTGCGCGGCGAGCTCGCGCTTCTGCTGCTCCAGCTGCACGAACACGTCGACCTTCGACTGCAGGATGCGCGGATCGAACGGCTTGTACAGGAAGTCGACCGCGCCTGCCTCATAGCCACGGAACGTGCGCGACGCGTCCTGCGCGGTCGCGCTCAGGAAGATGATCGGCACCTGCGACGTGCGCGGGCTGCCGCGCATCAGCGCGGCCAGCTCGAAGCCGTTCATGCCGGGCATATTGACGTCGAGAATCGCCAGCGCGACTTCGTGCTTGAGCAGCAGATCGAGCGCGGCGGTGCCGCAGTCGGCGACCAGCACCGCGACGTCGGGCCGCGCGAGCAACGCTTGCAGCGCGGTGATGTTGTGGACGATGTCGTCGACGATCAGGATGTTCACAGGTGAGTTCGTCATGGCACCGGATCAGAGGGAAGTCGGCAGCGCGGCAAGGCGCTTCGCCAGGGTTGCGGGATTGTAGATCGCGTCGGCCGCGCCGCGCTCGATCGCCGCGCGCGGCATCTCCGGTGCACCGGCGCTGCCGGGATCCTGCACCCACGCGGTGCCGCCGAGCGCGCGCACGCGTTCGAGCCCGTGCGCGCCGTCGTCGTTGGCGCCGGACAGCAGGATCGCAAGCAGCCGATCGCCGTACACCGCGGCGGCCGATTCGAACAGCACGTCGATCGACGGCCGCGAGAAGCGCACCGCCGCGGCGGTCGACAGCGCGACCGTGCGGTCCACTTCGACGAGCATGTGATAACCGGCCGGCGCGACGTACACGCGGCCCGGCAGAATCAGCTCCCCCGCATCGGGTTCGAGCACCGGCAGCGCGCAGCGATGCGCGATCGCCGGCACCAGATAGCTCGGCGAATCGGGCGGCAGATGCGCGACGATCATCACGGCTGCCGCGAAGCGCGCGGGCAGCGCGGCGAGCAGCACCTTGAGCACCTCGATGCCGCCCGCCGACCCGCCGATCACGACCAGTTGATAGCCGCGGCGCGCGTGCGTCCGCGCGGCGCTGGCGTCGGCGGCCTGGGTGGGCGGGGGTTCACTGGTCGAGCGTGGCATCGCGACCTCGCTAACGCTTCTGATAAATGCGTTCGGCCGCGCGAAACTCGTCGAACGCCGGGTAGTGACGTGAAAACCGCAGGGTTTCCTTGCTGCCCAGGCCGAGAAAGCCGCGCCGCACCAGTGCGTTCTCGAACAGCCCCAACGCACGATCCTGCAAGCCGCGATCGAAATAGATCAGCACGTTGCGGCACGACACCAGATGCGCTTCGAGGAACACTTCGTCGGTGGACAGGCTGTGATCGGCGAACACCACGCGCTCTTTGAGCGAGCCGGCAAAGCGCGCGCCGCCATATGCTGCATGATAGTAGTCCGACAGCGAACGCGTGCCGCCCGCCGCCAGATAGTTCTGCGTGAAGCCCTGGATGCGTTCGAGCGCGTAGATGCCCGCCTCCGCGCGCGCGAGCGCGTCGGGGTTGATGTCGGTCGCGTAGAACAGCGTGCGCTCGGTGAGACCCTCCTCGTCGAACAGGATCTTCAGCGACCACAGCTCTTCGCCGGTGCTGCATCCGGCGACCCACACCTTGATCGACGGGTAGGTGCGCAAACGCGGCAGCACGTGCTCGCGCAGCGCGAGGAAATACGACGGATCGCGAAACATGTCGCTGACCTGCACGGTCAGGTAGCGGAACAGCCGCGAAAACTCGTAGCCGTCGCGCATGATGCGGTCCTGCAATTGCGACAGCGTCTCCACGTTGAATTCATCGAGCGCCTGCGTGAGGCGGCGGCGCAGCGACGACATCGCGTAGTGGCGAAAGTCGTGCTGATACTTCAGATAGATCGCCTCGAGCAGCAGCCGCAGCTCGATGTCGAAATCGCTGATGCGGTGCGGTACCTCAGATGCGGACGGTTTCATCGCGTTGCTCGCTTGCGTGCCAACGCTCGCGCCGTCAGCGCTGCCGCAGCCACACGCGGCACAGCGCGACGAGCTTGTCGACGTCGATCGGTTTCGACACGTAGTCGTCGGCACCCGCTTCGAGGCAGCGCGCGCGATCGTTCGCCATCGCCTTCGCGGTCAGCGCGATGATCGGCAGATGCGCGAAGCGCGGATTGCGGCGAATCTCGCCCATCGCGGTCAGGCCGTCCATCTCGGGCATCATGATGTCCATCAGCACCAGATGCACTTCCGGCCCGTTCTCCAGTTGGTCGAGCGCCTCGCGGCCGTTGCGCGCGATCAGCAGTTTCGCGCCGAGCGGCTCCAGCACGTGCGACAGCGCGAAGATGTTGCGCACGTCGTCTTCGGCGAGCAGGATCGTGCGGCCCTCGAACGCATTGTCGCGTTGCCGCACGGTGCGCAGCATGCGCTGCTGCTCCGGCGCGAGCGACGACTCCACGCTATGCAGAAACAGCGTGACTTCATCGAGCAGACGCTCCGGCGATTTCGCGCCCTTGATGATGATCGACTTCGAGTAGCGGCGCAGCCGGTGCTCCTCTTCGTCGGACAGCATGCGGCCCGTGTAGACGATCACCGGCAGCGATGCATGCGCGCTGTTCGCGGCGAGGCGTTCGAGCAGATCGTAGCCGATGCCGTCCGGCAGCGCGAGATCGGTGACGACGCAGTCGAACGTCAGCGCCGACAGTTGCTCGAACGCCTCGGCGAGCGTCGCGACCGCGACGATCTCGGTGTTCTCGCTTTGCAGCAGCGCGCGGATGCTTTCGCGCATCGGCGCGTCGTCCTCGATCACCAGCACGCGCTTCAGGCGCTGTTGCAGCCGCGCTTCGAGGCGGCGGATCGCGGCCTCCATCGTCGAGCGCGCGGTCGGCTTCAGCGTGTAGCCGATCGCGCCGAGATGCAGCGCCTTGTCGGCGTGATCGGTGGCCGACACGATATGGATCGGAATGTGGCGAGTCAGCGGATCGTTCTTCAGCCATTCGAGCACCGTGAGGCCCGAGCGGTCCGGCAGACCGACGTCGAGCAGCACCGCGGCCGGCCGCATGTCGCGCACCAGCGCGAGGCCGCTCGCGGCATCGCTCGCGTGCACGAAGTCGAAGTCGAGTTCGTGCACGAGATCGCGCAGAATCGCGGCGAACGGCGGATCGTCTTCGACCGCGACGATCAGACGGCCCGCGCGGGTGCGATGGTCGCGATCGTCGGCTATCGACGCGGCGGCGGGCTCGGCGGCGCCGGGCAGCAAGGCTTCGCGCGACGCGGTGGGCGGTGCCCGGCTTGCCAGACCATTCGCTGGCGGGATCACCGCGGCGGGTGCGGTGTCGAGCGGCAGCCACAGCGAAAACACGCTGCCCTTGCCGACTTCGCTCGCCACCGTGATGCGCCCGCCCAGCAGCCGCGAGAACTCGCGCGAAATCGATAGCCCGAGGCCGCTGCCCCCATATTGACGGCTCGTCGAGCCATCGGCCTGCTGGAACGCCTCGAAGATCAGGTCGAGCTTGTCGGCCGGAATACCGATGCCCGAATCGCGCACGTCGAAGCGCAGCACGTTGTCCTCGACCCTGGCGACCTCGAGCGTGACCTCGCCGCGCTCGGTGAACTTCACCGCGTTCGACAGCAGGTTGCGCAGGATCTGCGTGAGCCGCTGGCCATCGGTGACGAACGTATCGGGCGCGCCCGGCAACTTGTCGAAGGCGAGACGCAAGTGCTTGGTCGCCGCGATCGGACGAACCATTTCTTCGAGCGATTGCAGCGTCGCCTCGATCGACACCGTTTCGTGCTCGACCGTCAATTGACCCGCCTCGACCTTCGACAGGTCGAGAATGTCGTTGATCAGCACGAGCAGATCGCTGTTCGACGCGTGGATCGTCTCCGCGTAGCGCACCTGCTCGTCGGTCAGATTGCCACTGCGATTCTGCTGCAGCAGCTTCGCGAGAATCAGCGAGCTGTTCAGCGGCGTGCGCAATTCGTGCGACATGTTCGCGAGGAACTGGGACTTGTAGCGGCTCGACTGTTCGAGGCGCTCCGCATTGGCCGCCAGATCGTTCTGCACGCGTAGCAGATCCGATTTTTGCCGCTCCAGCCGCAGCGCGTATTCCTCGAGCCGCACGTTGGTCTGTTCGAGCTCGGCCTGCTGCGCTTCGAGGCGCCGTTGCGATTCCAACAGCGCGCGGCCGCGTTCCTCGAGCCCTTCGTTGGAGACCCGCAACTCCTCCTGCTGGACCTGCAACTCCTCGTTCAGTTGCTGCGTCTCGGCGAGCGCATCCTGCAGGCGTTCGCGATACAGCGCCGCCTCGAGAAAATTGCCCATGCTGTGGCGGATCAGCTCCATGAACTCTTCGTCGCGCGGCGTCACCTCGCGCAGGAAGCCCATTTCGACGACGCCGTTGACCTGGCCGTCGTTGTCGATCGGCAGGATCAGCAGATTGCGCGGCGCGCCGCTGCCCGTCGCCGACACGACCCGCACGTAATCGGCCGGCACGTCGCGCAGCACCAGCGTGCGGCGCGAGCGCGCGGCCTGGCCGACCAGCGTTTCACCCTCCTCGATACTCAGAGCGGCCGTCTGCTCGCTGTCACGGCTATAGCCGTACGCGGCGATGCGGCGCAGCGTGCCGCTCTGCCTGTCGCGCACGTACAGCGCGGCGACGAGCGCATCGAGATATTGGGCGAGAAACTCGAGCATCGCGCGGCCGACGAGCGGCGCGCTCGTCTGGCCGACGACCTTGTCCGCGAGCAGGCGCTGGCCCGAGCGCAACCAGACCTGCTGCTCGAGCAGCGCGGTCTGTTCGCCCTGGCGGCGCAGCACGTCGTCGTAGGTCTCGGACAGGTCCAGCAGTTCGCGACGGCCTCGCCATGCGAGCAGGCCGCTGACGACGAGGCTGAACAGCAGGAACACGCCGACCAGCGTCGCCGTCACGTTGCGCGTCGCTTCGACGCGCTGCTGGCGCAAGCGCAATTCGACGTCGAGAAAATCGCCGAATTCGCGGCGCATTTCGTCGAATTCGAGCTTGCCGCGCCCCGCTGCGATCGTGCTCTCATAGTCCTGGTTGCGGCGGCGCGCGTCGATGATCTGTTCGGCGAAGCGGCTCCAACGCTCCTGCAAGACCTCGATCTGCTTGAGCCGCTCGATTTGCGGCGGGTTGTCGGCGACCTGCTTTTTCAACGCTTCGAGCTGTGCCTTGAATTTCGGGCCGCCGTTTTCATACGGCGCGAGGAAACTCTCGTTACCGGTGATCAGAAAGCCGCGCATCGACGATTCGCGATCCACCGCGAGCCGCAGCAATTCGTTGGCGTCGCCGATCACGCGCCCGGAGTGCTCGGCCCAGTTCATCGTCGACACGAGATACGCGATCAAGCCGACGAACAGCACCATCGTGACGAGGCCGACGCCCAAAGGCAGCGCGATATTGCGGCGAAGGATGCGGCGGAAACGGAGTTGATCGACGGCCTGCGATGCGGTCATTTTTTCTGTAAGTGGCATGGCGAATCGGGTCGATGCGGAATATCTTTCGTGTCTGCGCACGGTGTCCAGTGCCGCGACGCGACCGCTGTCATCATACAAGGACGACCCGCACGCGCGCGACGCGGAATGCCCAAAAGAACCTGGCCGGCTAACACCGGCCAGGCTCCTGCATCGACGCGCCGCGTTTCAGCTACGCTCAGCACCGTTCAGCGGCTAACGCGGCAGCGCATCAGCGCAACCGGCTCGGCCCGCTCAGGCCGGCACCGATTCCGCCTGCGCCGCGCGCGACCACACGCGATGCTGTCCGGCGGCCTTGATGAACGCCTTCAACACGTCGGCGGACTGCGAGTCCTCGCCGGTCGCCACGCCGTCCGGCTGCGCGGGCAACTGCGCGGCCGCGAGCAGGTCGCGCCCCGCGCCGAGCGCCGCGATCGCCTTCAGATGCTTGAACGCTTCGAGCACGAAGTGCCGCGCATCGCCCGATTGCGACAGTGCCTTCGCCCCCTTCTCGCCGCCGACCACGATCACCGCGTCGAACATCACCGATGGCAGCCCGGCGATCGTCGCGTCGGGCGCGAGGCCATCGATCTCGGCGAGCGTCGGCGCGATCAGCATCGGCGTTGCGCCTTCATCCGTGAGCGCCTGCTGCAACTGTTTGATCGCCGCGCCATCGGAGCCGGGTGCGGCGAGCAGCGCGATCTTGCGGGTCTTGATGCCGGGCTTCACGCGATTGAGCAGACTCAACGCCGGCGAAGTCTTCGGCCCGACGAGTTTCGCCGTGCCCTTTTTCGGCGCCGGCAAGCCGAGTCCTTCGGCGACCTTCGCGGCGAGATCGGCGTCGAAGTTCGCCAGAATCTCGTTGACCTGACGCGCGCGAATCTCGGGCTTCGTCACCTTGCCGAGCTCGAACTGATAGGCCGCCGCGATATGGTCTTTTTCCGGCTGCGACATGCTGTTGTAGAACAACGCGGCCTGCGAGAAATGATCGGCGAACGAGTCGCTGCGCACGCGAATCTTCGTGCCCTCGACGTGTTCGTGATGGCTGTCGAAGCCGCCATCTTCAGCGGCCGGATCGGTTTCCTTCGGCCAGCCGTCGTTCAGCGAGTTCGGCTCGTACGACGCCTGGCCGACATGGATCGCCTGCCGATGCATCGCATCGCGCTGATTGTTGACGGATGGACAGACCGGCCGGTTGATCGGAATCTCGTGAAAGTTCGGGCCACCGAGGCGGCTGATCTGAGTGTCCGTATACGAGAACAAACGCCCCTGCAGCAACGGATCGTTGGTGAAATCGATGCCCGGCACGATATGCCCCGGATGGAACGCGGCCTGTTCGGTCTCGGCGAAGAAGTTGTCCGGATTGCGATTGAGCGTCATCTTGCCGATGATTTTCACCGGCACCAGCTCTTCCGGAATCAGCTTGGTCGGATCGAGCAGGTCGAAATCGAACTTGTGCTCGTCGGCTTCCTCGACGATCTGCACGCCCAGTTCGTACTCCGGATAATCGCCGCGCTCGATCGCTTCCCATAGGTCGCGGCGGTGAAAGTCCGGGTCCTTGCCCGCGAGCTTCTGCGCTTCGTCCCACAGCAGCGAATACGAGCCGAGCACGGGACGCCAGTGGAACTTGACGAAACGAGCTTTGCCCTGCGCATTGACGAAGCGGAACGTGTGAACGCCGAAGCCTTCCATCGTCCGAAAGCTGCGCGGAATCGCGCGGTCCGACATCGTCCACAGCACCATGTGCGCCGATTCGGGCACGAGCGAGACGAAGTCCCAGAACGTGTCGTGCGCGGACCCGCCGGTCGGCATTTCGTTCGGTGCTTCCGGTTTCACCGCGTGCACGAAGTCAGGAAACTTGATCGCGTCCTGGATGAAGAACACCGGCATGTTGTTGCCCACCAGATCGAAATTGCCTTCCTGCGTGTAGAACTTCGTCGCGAAGCCGCGCACGTCGCGCACGGTGTCGGCAGAGCCGCGCGGACCTTGCACGGTCGAGAAACGCACATAGACCGGCGTTTCGGCGGCCGGGTCCTGCAAAAACGCGGCCTTGGTGTACTCGCGCATCGATTCGTAGACCTTGAAGACACCATGCGCGGCCGAGCCACGCGCGTGCACGATCCGTTCGGGAATACGCTCGTGGTCGAAGTGCGTGATCTTTTCACGCATGATGAAATCTTCCAGCAGCGATGGACCGCGCGGTCCCGCACGCAACGTGTTCTGGTTGTCGGCGATCTTGACGCCCTGATTGGTCCTCAGGGCCTCGCCTTGCGGCTTCACGCGATTGCGTTCGAGATCGTTCGATTTCGCGTCGTTCGACTGCGCGGCCCCGTTTGCCTGGGCCGCGGCCTTCTGGGTATTCGCTTTACCTGCCATGGGGATCGACTCCTTGTGTTCGGGCGCGCGGCGCCGGAGGCGTCGCGGCGCGCGATCACAGAGTCAGCAAGGGCTATACCCACCAAGTCACGGCGCATTGGCTGCGCGGCGGCGGTGCGTCAGAACCGGTAGTTGATCGACACGTCGGCGACGCCGGTCGCGCGGCTGCGCGTGATCGGACTGTTGCCCGCGCTGCCGACGAGCTGCTCGAACGCGCCGTCGGCGGTCGCGAACCAGTGCTTGCTGAACAGCCAGATCGCGCTGACGCCGAAACCCACCGACTTGAAGCCCGCGCTCGCGTGGTACTGCGGATACTGCGAGTGCGCGGCCTGCTCCTGATTGACGCCGAACCAGCTGTTCATGTAATTGGAGTCCGCGAGCACCACGTTCGGGCCGGCGAACCAGAAGAACTGCCTGGTGCTGCCGGGCATCGGCATATAGGCGCCGAGATCGCCGATCCAGCCGTTCGATCCGCCGAAATAGCGGCGGATATCGGCGCGCAGGACGAGCGGAAAATCCTTCGACACGACGTACTCGCCCGAAAGCTTCAGACCGGGCGCCGGGTTGATGTTGCCGAGCCCGTTGAGTTCCTGCGGATCGTTCTGGCCGCGTCGCCCGAGGTCGTAGACCGCGGCGAGACTCATGCGCCAGTTCTCGCCCTGCGCGAAATTCACGCCGAAACCTTCGCCGCTCGACAGAAAGAACAGATCCTTGTAGCGCACGTCGATGCTCGGGCCGGCCACCAGGTGATAGCGGTCCGATCCTACGAAGCGCGGCTGGAACGATGTGGCCACGCCGAAGCGCAGTTGCCAGTCGGGAATGTTCGGCTGCCACATCTTCTGCAGCGGAACGCCCACCGAATATTGCCATTCGCCGAGCGGCGACGGCGTCTGCGCGAAGACCACACCCGGCACGCAGGCCATCGCGCCCAAGGTCGCGGCGACGAGCGAGCTCGCCGCGATGCCGGTTTGTTTATGGCGAGGCATGGCGCCCCGCTTCTTTCTACGGCTGTTGACCACCGGAAGCCTCCAATTTCGCTCGTCGCGATGAGGTTAGGTTTTCGCCCGGGGTCCAGCGCGGACCCAAAAACGCGGACGACCGCCGCGCTGTTACTTACGGCGTGTAATTTTTCCAATCGATGAAGCGGGCAGCGCGATGTGCACGAGGCGCGGCGAGCCCGCATGACCCACGCGCTAGCGTGGTGGCCACTGCGCATAGTCCTTGCGCGCCGCGGTGACGCGGACAATGGCCAACGGAACATTGCTGCGCAAGATATGCGCCAACTCTGTGGAAGATTGATGACGAGCGCGACCCAAGGCGTAAGCCGAAGACGGTCCGGCGCTGCGGCGGCGCCGCTGGCGCCGCCGTTCGGAGGGGTTATTGCCCTGCTTCGACGAGCACCGGCTTGTCGCGATACAGGTTGGGGAACAGGCGTTTCAGGTTGGCGATTTTCGGCATGTCATTGAACACGATGTAGGCCGAATCGGGATGCAAGGTCAGATAGTTCTGGTGATACGACTCGGCCGGATAGAAGCCCTTGTAGGGCTCCGTCTTCGTGACGATCGGCGCGGGGAACACGTGCGACTTGTCGAGCTGCGCAATGTAGCTTTGCGCGACACGCCGTTGCGCGTCGTTCAGCGGAAAGATCGCGGAGCGGTATTGCGTGCCGCTGTCGGGCCCCTGACGATTCAGCTCGGTCGGGTCCTGAACCACCGAGAAATACACCTGCAGCAACTGGCCGTAGGTGACCTTGCCAGGATCGAACGTGACCTGCACCGATTCGGCGTGCCCCGTCTCGCCGCCGCTGACGGTCTCGTACTGCGCGGTGTCGCGTGAGCCGCCCGAGTAGCCGGACACCGCGCGTGTGACACCGCGCACATGCTGGAACACCCCCTGGACGCCCCAGAAGCAGCCACCCGCGAACACCGCGGTTTCCTCGTGCGCGGTGCTGGCCGGGATCGGTTCGTCGAGCGCGGGCGGCGCGATCACGACGGCGCTCTCCGCCGCGAACGCGACGCGCTGCGCGAGCGGCAACGCGAGCGCGGCCGCGCCTAGCAGCAACGACAACACGGCCGCGCGTGTGCGTTTCGAGCTGCCGCCGAACGATGTAAGGAATTGCGGTCTGTTGCGAGTCATGATGGTCGCTCCGGAAAAGTGCCGGCGCCCGCCCGCGTTGGCACGGTGCTGCCACGGCCGCATGCGGGTGCGCCGAAGCTTGGTCGCGCGGGCGCGGCGTTTATGACAGCATGCGCGCTTTCGCGGCCGGCGGCGCGGCCGCGCGGCTCACAGCGGAAATTTCGTGGTCGACAGGATTTCCTTCAGCACCATGAATGAGCGGATCTGCCGTACGCCCGGCAGGTACAGCAACTGCTCGGCGTGGAGTCGATTGAAGCTGTCGCTGTCGCGCGTGCGGATCACCATGAAATAGTCGAACTCGCCGGTCACCACGTGGCACTCCATGCAGCCGGCCACTTTCTGCGCGGCCTTCTCGAACTCGGCGAACGACTCGGGCGTCGAGCGATCCAGTACCACGCCGATGATCACGAGCATGCCCGCGCCGGCCGCCTTTGGATCGAGCAGCGCGACCACGCCGCGAATCAGCCCCGATTCCTTCAAGCGTTCGACGCGCCGCAAACACGCCGGCGCGCTCAGCTTCACTTTCGCGGCGAGCGCCACGTTCGAAATAGACGCGTCGGTTTGCAACTGCCGCAGGATCGCGCGATCGATGCGATCGAGCGGATGGTGAATCGCGCCGATGCCCGAAGGTGGCGCTCCAGCACGAACTTTCGTTGCGCTCATTACCATATGTACGAAGTTTTATTAGGAGGTGGACATTCTTTGATTTCGAAAAATACGTCTAAGCGATTTTTTTCGCAAGCTCATTTCTGGCGCTTTTTCCTAACATGTACTCACGGAAATCACCCCACCACGGAGCCGCGATGAACCTGCAACGATTCCCCCGCTACCCGCTCACCTTCGGACCGACGCCAATTCAACCGCTCAAGCGTCTGAGCGAGCATCTCGGCGGCAAGGTCGAGCTTTATGCGAAGCGCGAGGACTGCAATAGCGGCCTCGCGTTCGGCGGCAACAAGACCCGCAAGCTCGAATATCTGATCCCCGACGCGCTCGCGCAGGGCTGCGACACGCTTGTGTCGATCGGCGGCATCCAGTCCAACCAGACGCGCCAGGTCGCGGCGGTTGCCGCGCATCTGGGCCTGAAGTGCGTGCTCGTGCAGGAGAACTGGGTCAACTACTCGGATGCGGTGTACGACCGCGTCGGCAACATCCAGATGTCGCGCATGATGGGTGCCGACGTGCGGCTCGTGCCGGACGGCTTCGACATCGGCTTTCGCAAGAGCTGGGAAGACGCGCTCGACAGCGTGCGCGCGGCCGGCGGCAAGCCGTACGCGATTCCGGCCGGCTGCTCGGACCATCCGCTCGGCGGCCTCGGCTTCGTCGGCTTTGCCGAAGAGGTGCGTCAGCAGGAAGCCGAACTGGGCTTCAAGTTCGACTACGTCGTCGTGTGCTCGGTGACGGGCAGCACGCAGGCTGGCATGGTCGTCGGTTTCGCCGCCGACGGCCGCGCCGATCGGGTTATCGGCATCGACGCATCGGCGAAACCGGCGCAGACACGCGAGCAGATCACACGCATCGCGAAGCGGACCGCCGAGAGCGTCGAACTGGGCCGCGACATCACCGCGAAGGACATCGTGCTCGACGAGCGCTACGGCGGCCCAGAATACGGTCTGCCGAACGACGGCACGCTCGAGGCGATCCGTCTGTGCGCGCGGCTCGAAGGCATGCTGACCGATCCGGTGTACGAGGGAAAGTCGATGCACGGCATGATCGACAAGGTGCGTAACGGCGAATTTCCGGCCGGCTCGCGCGTACTTTATGCGCACCTGGGCGGCGTGCCGGCGTTGAGCGCGTATAGCTTTATCTTCCGCAACGGGTGAGGGTTTAGGGGATTAGCCGACGGGCGTCCGCGGTTCGGTCGCGAGCTTCTTCCTCAGATGCCTGCGCAGAAACTCGACGAATGCCCGGATCGTGACCGAGCTTTGCCGATGCTGCGGATACACGGCATAGACGCCCGTCGCCGACGGCAGGAACGCTTCGAGCACGGGCACGAGTTGTCCGCTTGCGAGCGCATCGGCGACGATGAAATCCGGCAGCCGAACGATTCCAAGTCCCGCGACGGCCGCATCGCGAATCAGATCGCCGTTATTGGCGCGTAACGGCCCGCGCACCTCGACGCTCTTCACCACGCCCTCGACGCTGAAGTCCCAGCTCACCGCGCCGCCGTGGCCGTACAGCAGACATTCGTGGTTCGCGAGATCGCCAGGCACGGCCGGGCTGCCACGCCGGCGCAGATAACCGGGGCTGCAGCACGCCACCATCTTCACATCGATCAGCTTTTGCGCGATCAGCGACGAATCCGCCAGCGTGCCGATACGGATCGCCATGTCGAAGCCTTCGCCGACCACATCGACGGCGCGGTCGCTCAGTTCCATGTCGAAGCGCACGTCGCGATGCTCGCGCAGAAACGCCGCGACGAGCGGCGACAGATGCATCATGCCGAACGACATCGGCGCGCTCACGCGTAGCAGCCCGCGCGGCCCGGCGCGGCGCAGCGACATGGCCTGCTCGGCGTCCTCGACCTCGCCGAGGATGCGCTTCGCGCGCTCGTAGAACTCCTGACCCAGATCGGTCACCGCCAGCTTGCGCGTGTTGCGGATCAGCAGTTGCACACCGAGTGCTTCCTCGAGCGCCATCACACGGCGGCTCACGAACTGTTTCGACAGCGACAGCCGGTTGGCCGCGGCGGTGAAATTGTGGGCGTCGACGGTCGCGACGAAGATGCGCATGTCATCGAGTTGCATCGTATTGTCCACTCCAATGCGACAGTGTTTCCGGTTTGATCATGATTATAGCCATCCGGATTGACCTACACTGTCGTTCATGGATCGCAGCCAAACATCTGGCCCGGATCGCACGACAAAACTCAAGGAGAAAGAGCATGCTCGAAATCAGACACGCCAACCAACGTGGCCGCGCGGAACACGGCTGGCTCAGCTCGCGTCATACGTTTTCGTTCGCGAACTATCACGATCCGAAGCAGAACGGCTTCTCCGACCTGCTCGTGATCAACGACGACCGTGTGGCGCCGGCGCAGGGCTTCGGCAAGCATCCGCATCGCGACATGGAGATCTTTTCGTACGTGCTCGAAGGCGCGCTCGAACACAAGGACACGATGGGCACGGGCTCGGTGATCGTGCCGGGCGACGTCCAGTTGATGAGCGCGGGCACCGGTGTGGCGCACAGCGAATACAACCATTCGAAGAGCGAGCCGGTGCACTTTCTGCAGATCTGGATCGCGCCGGCCCAGCAAGGCACGAAGCCGCGCTATCAGCAACAGCACTTCGACGCGGCCGACAAGCGCGGTGTGCTGCGGCTCGTGCTGTCGCCGCACGGTGCGCACGGTTCACTGCAGTTGCAACAGGATGCGCGCGTGTATGCCGGTCTGTTCGACGGCGAGGAAACCGCGCGGCTCGAACTCGCGAAGGACCGCTATGCATATGTTCAGGTGGCGCGCGGCAGCGTCACGGTGAATGGCGTCGAGCTTGGCGAGGGTGACGGCGCGCGGGTGCGGGGTGAAGAAGCGCTGACGTTCACGCAGGGCCGCGATGCGGAAGTGCTCGTGTTCGACCTGCGTAATATCGAAACCTCGGCGTTGTGGGCATAAGCGCTCCGCTTGCGCCGCTATTGACTCAAACCTGAACGCGGCTCGCTGGACGACGATTTCCAGCGAGCTTCATCGCTCGACCCTATCGGGAAAAATCATGCGCTACACACTGTTTGAAAACCAGAAAGACTTCGTCGTTCTCGTCGCTCGAATCCTGCTGATGGTGCTGTTCGTGATGTTCGGCTGGTCGAAGCTGACCGGCTTTGCCGGCACCGTCGCTTATATGACGTCGATCGGCGCGCCCGTGCCGGCGTTGTCGGCTGTTATCGCGGTGGTGATGGAGCTTGTGGTGGGCGTCGCGCTGTTAGTGGGATTTTTCACGCGACCGCTGGCGCTGCTGCTTGCGGTGTATACGCTCGGCACCGCGATCATCGGCCATCACTACTGGAACATGACCGGCGCGATGCAGTACGACAATATGATTCATTTCTACAAGAACATCGGCATCATCGGCGGGTTGCTGCTGTTGTGCGTGACCGGCCCCGGCAAGTATTCGTTCGACCGGCGGTGATACCGATTCCCGTGCTTTAACGAAAAAGGCCCGCACGAATGCGGGCCTTTGCATGCGCAAACTGAAACGGCGGCCCGCGGGCCGCCGTTTGCCTCTCTGAGCTACCGAATCAAACCGCTGCTTCGGCTTCCGCTTCCGCTTCGCTGACCGCCGCGACTTCTTCGCTGTTGCGGATCAGGTGATCGAATGCGGACAGCGATGCCTTCGCGCCCTCGCCCACCGCGATCACGATCTGCTTGAATGGCACCGTGGTCACGTCGCCGGCGGCGAAGACGCCCGGCACCGACGTCGCGCCGCGCGCATCGACGACGATCTCGCCATGCTTCGACAGCTCGACCGTGCCCTTCAGCCATTCGGTGTTCGGCACGAGACCGATCTGCACGAACACGCCTTCGAGTTCGACCGTCTTCACTTCGCCCGAAGCGAGGTCCTTGTAGACCAGACCGTTGACCTTCTTGCCGTCGCCGGTGATTTCCGTGGTCTGCGCTTGCGTGAGGACCGTCACGTTCGGCAGGCTGCGCAGCTTGCGTTGCAGCACCTCGTCGGCACGCAGCGTCGCACCGAATTCGAGCAGCGTCACTTCGCGCACGAGACCCGCGAGGTCGATCGCCGCCTCGACGCCCGAGTTGCCGCCGCCGATCACCGCGACGCGCTTGCCCTTGAACAGCGGGCCATCGCAGTGCGGGCAGTACGCGACGCCATGATTGCGATACTCGCGCTCGCCCGGCACGTTGATTTCGCGCCAGCGCGCACCGGTCGCGAGGATGATCGTCTTCGCCTTCAGCACCGCGCCGTTGGCCAGACGTACTTCGATGATGCGCCCAGGAATCAGCGCTTCGGCGCGCTGCACGTCCATGATGTCGACGTCATAGGTCTTCACGTGCTGTTCGAGCGCGGTCGCGAACTTCGGTCCTTCGGTTTCGGTCACGGAGACGAAGTTCTCGATCGACAGCGTGTCGAGCACCTGGCCACCAAACCGCTCGGCCACGACACCGGTCGCAATGCCCTTGCGCGCCGAGTAGATCGCCGCCGCCGCGCCCGCCGGGCCGCCGCCGACGATCAGCGTGTCGAACACCGGCTTGTTCTCCAGTTGCTTCGCGGCGCGCGCACCGGCGTTGGTGTCGAGCTTCGCGAGGATTTCCTTCACGCCGCTGCGGCCCTGGCCGAAGGTTTCGCCGTTCAGGAACATCGTCGGTACCGCCATGATCTGGCGCGCGTCGACTTCGTTCTGGAACAGCGCGCCGTCGATCGCGACGTGACGGATGCGCGGATTGATCAACGCCATCACGTTCAGCGCCTGCACGACTTCCGGGCAGTTCTGGCACGACAGCGAGAAATACGTTTCGAATTGATAGTCGCCGTCGAGGCTGCGGATCTGTTCGATCACCGCATCGTCGAGTTTGACCGGATGGCCGCCGACCTGCAGCAGTGCGAGGACGAGCGACGTGAATTCATGCCCCATCGGAATGCCGGCGAAACGGATGCCGGTTTCCTTGCCCGCTTCGCCAATCGAGAACGACGGCTTGCGTTCGTCGTCGCCGCGACGCTCGATCACCGTGACGCGCTCCGACAAGGTCGCGATGTCGTTCAGCAGGGCCAGCAGCTCCTGGGACTTCGCGCTGTCATCGATCGACGCGACGAGCTCGATAGGCCTGCTAACTTTTTCGAGGTACGACTTCAGTTGAGTCTTGAGATTGACGTCGAGCATGGCGTTGCGATTCCGTGACGAGGGGTGTGGGTGTCCCGGCGCCGCACGCATCCGGATAGGACGTGTTGGGCCCGGGGACGCGCGAAGCGCCGTATCAGGCGATTCGCGCGGTGAAGCGCCGGGAAGATCCCGGCAGATGCAGACTGCGGGTGCAGCGTGAGCTGCGCGGACCTTAGATCTTGCCGATCAGGTCGAGCGACGGGGTCAGCGTTTGCGCGCCCGGCGTCCACTTGGCGGGGCACACTTCGCCCGGGTGCTTGGCGATGTACTGAGCAGCCTGAACCTTGCGCAGCAGTTCGCCAGCGTCACGGCCGATGCCGTTGTCGTGGATTTCGCACAGCTTGATCTCGCCTTCCGGGTTGATCACGAACGTGCCACGCAGCGCGAGGCCTTCTTCTTCGATCAGCACGTCGAAGTTGCGCGAGATAGCGAGCGTCGGGTCAGCCAGCATCGGGTACTTGATCTTGCGGATCGTATCCGACGTGTCGTGCCAGGCCTTGTGCGTGAAGTGCGTATCGGTCGACACGCTGTAGATTTCCACGCCCAGCTTCTTGAAATCTTCATAACGATCGGCCAGGTCACCGAGTTCGGTCGGGCACACGAACGTGAAGTCGGCCGGGTAGAACACGAAAACCGACCACTTGCCCTTCAGGCTTTCTTCAGTGACGGTCTGGAAATCGCCGTTGTGAAAAGCCTGTGCTTTGAACGGTTTGACTTGACTGTTGATGATCGGCATTTGCTAAATCCTCTCTTTGAGGGGGTTGGAAAGTGGAGCCAGTATGTCAGAGTGCGCTTAATAGGTAAAGCAGATTGTATTAATGGGTTCGATAGTTTCGCACTATTCGTTTCGTCAGTCGAAACTATCGGACGATTTGCCGGGCGTTTCAGCCCTTCAGAAGCCGCCACAGCGTGGTTCTGCCGATGCCGAGCGCTCGGCTCGCGGCGGCGCGATTGCCGCCCGATTGTTCGAGAGCGCGCAGCGCAGCCTCACGGCTGGGGGTAGCGCGGGGCGCCGTACTGCCGGGCGCAGGGCCCGGAGGCGCCTGGGTGATCTGCTCGACCTCGACCGCGCTGATCCGGAAGAACTCGGGAAACACGGCCTGCCGGTCTGGCAAGGCGTCGGCAGTCAAGTTCCCGGACATCTCGTTGGTTGGCTCACCGATATAAATCGCCGCACGGGCCAGGAGATTTTCCAGTTCACGGACGTTACCGGGCCACGCGTAATCCGCAAAAAGCGGGGCGAGAAACACGAGCACCCGCTCGAGCCCGGCCGCCGACAAGCCGTACTGCAGCGCGCTGCGCTGCAGCAGGTGCCGCGCCAGCGGCGCGATGTCGGCACGGCGTTCGCGCAGCGGCGGCAATTTTATCTGAAGCAGATTTAATCTGAAATACAGGTCCGCGCGAAACGCGCCCTCCTCGACGAGCGCGTGCAGATCACGGTGCGTCGCAGCGATCACCCTCACGTCGACCGGCGTCGCGCGGCCCGCGCCGAGCTTCATCACCTCGCGCTCCTGCAGCACGCGCAATAGCCGGCTTTGCAGCGCGGCCGGCATTTCGCCGATCTCATCGAGAAAAATAGTGCCGGTGTGCGCGATTTCAAACAACCCCGGCTTGCCGCCGCGCCGCGCACCCGTGAACGCCCCTTCCTCGTGTCCGAACAGTTCGCTTTCGATCAGCCCCTCGGGCACCGCCGCGCAGTTGAACGCGACGAACGGATTGCCGCGCCGCCGGCTCGCGTTGTGGATGCCCTGTGCGACCAGTTCCTTGCCGGTGCCGCTTTCGCCACTCAGGAGCACGGTCGCGTCGTGCGCGGCGCCGGCGCGCGCGAGCCGGCGCACGCGCTCGAGCGCCGCCGAAGCGCCGATCAGATCGTCGAGCCGGTGCCGCGCGACCAGATGCCTCGGCCGCTGGCTGGTGCGCAGGGAACGGTCGATCCGCTGCGCAACGAGCGCGTCCTGCGCCGTCACGACGAAACCGGCGCGCGCGCCCTGCTCGACGATCGGCACACAGCCGACGATCAGTGCGCGGCCGCCGATCTGTTCGATGCGTTCGTCGACCGGCTGGTCGGCGGCGCGCGTCTCGCGCAGCAGCGGCGCGAGCGCGCGCGCGACTCGTGTGGGGGTGTCCTCGTCGTCGTTTGGGACCGCCTGCGCGGCGCCTAGACCGAGCAGTTCGAGCATTGCCGGGTTGACGGCTTCGAGCTGGGCGGCTTCGTCGAACGCGGCGACGCCGTCGCGCAGATGCGCGACGATCGTGTTCAGGCGCACCCGCTTCGATTCCTTCTGGCGGCTCACCCGCGCCAGTTCGACCGAGCGCTCGAACGCTTCCTCGACCGCGGCAAGCGAATACAGGAACACGCTTTCCATGCCGGCCTGCTGCGCCAGATCGCAGGCCATGCCAGCGCCGACCACCACGCGGCAGCCCTGCGCGGCGAGTTCATCGACTGCGAGCCGCACTTCGTCGATCGACCGATACGCGCGCTGCCGCAGATCGACGTTCAAGAGCGGGCTCAGGTCGGCCAGCTCCTGCGCGATTGCTTCGTGCAGCACGAGCCCGATGCGCGCCTGCGGCCATGTGGCGGTCGCGCGCGTGATCGCGCTCAGCACGTCGAAGCCATTCACCTTGACCATTACCACCGGCACGCTGAGGTTCTCGCGCAGGTACGCGCCGTTCGAGCCGGCGGACAGTACGACGTCGACCGAACCTGCGTCCACGTAAGCCTGCAACGCGGCGACGGCCGCGCCGTAGCCCTCCCGCACCGTGAAGAACTTCGCCCGGCCCGCGTAGCGCGGCGCCACCGTCTCGCAAAGCGACTGCAGTCGGCTGATACTGACGAGTGCGACACCGGGCCGCCCGGCATCGACGGCGGGGCCAGGATTGGCGACAAATGGGGTGAACGTGGACACGCGGCTCTCCTTGATTGAAACGTTTCTCGAAACGTTTCATGAAACGTTCCACCGATTGTGCCATGAACGTCCAGGCAGGAGTTCATATCGCGCAAAGCCTTGTTCCAGCGGCACGACCGGCGAACTGCCGTTCAATGGCACGCTTCCTGCAGAATGTCGGTCGCGTTCCCTTACCGATTTCCCTTCTGGAGACCTGCATCATGACCACCACTTCCGCCACCCGCCGCGCCGCGTTCCGCGCCAAAGTCAATCAGCGTCAGGGCCTGCTCGTGCCCGGCGCGTTCAACGCGATGAGCGCGCGCGTGATCGAGGACGCCGGTTTCGAGGCGGTCTACATCACCGGCGCGGGCGTCACCAACATGTCGCTCGGGCTACCCGACCTGGGCTTCATCGGCCTTGCCGAAGTCGCAGAGCACACCGCGCGCATCCGCGACGCGGTCGCGCTGCCGCTGATCGTCGATGCCGACACCGGCTTCGGCAACGCGCTGAACGTGCGCCAGACCGTGCGCGTGCTCGAGCGCAGCGGCGCCGACGTGATCCAGTTCGAAGATCAGGTGATGCCCAAAAAATGCGGCCACTTCTCGGGCAAGGAAGTCGTCGCGGCGAGCGAGATGGTCGGCAAGATCCGCGCGGCTGTCGACGCGCGCGAAGACGCGAACCTGCAGATCATGGCGCGCACCGACGCGGCCGCGGTCCACGGCATCGAGGACGCGATCGAGCGCGGTCATCGCTTCATCGAGGCGGGCGCCGACATCCTGTTCATCGAGGCGACCGAATCGCTCGCCGACATCGAGCGTCTGCCGGGGCTGTTCAATGTGCCGCAGCTGATCAACATCGTGATCGGCGGCAAGACGCCGGTGCAGTCGCGCGACGCGCTCGCGAAGCTCGGCTACGGCATCGTGCTGTACGCGAATGCGGCGCTGCAGGGCGCGGTGCTCGGCATGCAGCGCGCGCTCGGCACGCTGCAAAGCAACGGCCGCCTCGACGAGGACGCGACGATCGTCGCGCCGTTCAGCGAGCGCCAGCGGCTCGTCAACAAGCCGCTGTATGACCGGCTGGACAAGGAGTACGCGGGGAAGGACTGACGCTCGGGCGGCGGCGCGGCGGTGCGACGCGCTGCATGCCTGCGCGATGTGGAACCCTTTATTGCGTTAGGATTCAGGGCTGGCAATCGGGCACGCTGATGTTCGCGGCGCCGGCCTCGTCCGCGGGACCGCTCTCCCGGCTGCCGGCAGAAGCACAAAAACGCAAACGAAAGGTAGTCGCAAGCACCATGAAGTCAAACTCTTCACGCGCCCCGCGCGGGCTCGTCAATTGTCTTTCAGCGCGCACGCGCGCAGCACGGGAGCTCGCCCGATGAGCGGCACCCGCACCGCGCACGTCGGCTGGCTGCCGTACATCGTCGCGGCTACCTTCTTCATGGAGTACCTCGACACCACGGTGATCGCCACCGCGCTGCCGCAGATGGCGCGTTCGTTCGGCGTCGGCCCGAACAGCCTGAGTCTCGGCATGACCGCCTACATGCTCGCGCTCGCGATCTTCATCCCGGCGAGCGGCTGGGTCGCCGACCGCTGCGGCGCGCGCACCGTGTTCGTCAGCGCGATCGGCGTGTTCACGGTCGCGTCGGTGCTGTGCGGACTGTCGCAGAACGTGCCCGAGTTCACGGCCGCGCGACTGCTGCAAGGCATCGGCGGCGCGATGATGGTGCCGGTCGGCCGTCTCATCGTGGTCCGCAGCACCGAGAAAGCTCGCATGATGCAGGCGATCTCGACGATCACATGGCCGGCCATCGCGGCGCCGGTGGTCGGCCCGCCGATCGGCGGCTTCATCACCACCTACGCATCGTGGCGCTGGATCTTCCTGCTGAACGTGCCGTTCGGCCTCGCGGCGATTGCCGTCGCGCTCGCCATCGTGCCGAACCTGCGCGGCACCGAACGCAAGCCGCTCGACGTCGTCGGCCTGCTGCTGAGCGGCGTCGCGCTGACCGCGATTCTGTACGGCGCAGAACTCGCGAGCCAGGCGGCCACCAATCCGTGGCTCGCGGTCTCGATCGTGGCGGGCGGTCTGCTGGTCGGCGCGCTCGCGTTCCAGCATGCGAAGCGTCATCCGTATCCGCTCGTCGACGTATCGACGCTGAAGGTGCCGACGTTTTCCGTGACGGTCATCACCGGTTCGTTCACGCGCATTGGCATTGGCGCGGTGCCCTATCTGATGCCGCTGCTGTTCCAGGTCGGTTTCGGGCTGTCGGCGTTCCGCTCGGGGCTGCTGCTGCTCGCGAGCGCGCTCGGCAATCTCGGCATGAAGGCGCTGACCACGCGCATCCTGCAGCGCTACGGCTTCCGGATGGTGTCGATCGTCGATGTGGCGGTGGCCGGCATTTTCATCATCGCGTGCGGACTGCTGACGCCGGACGTGCCGCTCGTGTTCGTGCTGATCGTCGTGTTCGTGTACGGCGTCGCGCGCTCGATGCAGTTCTCGACGCTCGCGACGCTCGCCTACGCCGACATCCCGCAGCCGCAGATGAGCGCGGCGAGTACGCTGTGGAGCGCGGCCGCGCAGATGACGATCGGTCTCGGCATCGCGTTCGGCGCGGTGTCGCTGCGCGTCGCGGCGCTGTTCAACGGCGAGACGACCGGCCACGTGTTCACGCTCGACGATTTCCGCCTCGCGTTCCTGTTCGCGGGCGTGCTGACGCTGCTGTCCGTGCTTGGATATATGGGGCTCGCCCGCAATGCCGGGCAGAGTATCGGTGGGGGTTCGCGCGGCGGTGAAACTCCGGCGAAGAGCTAGCGGACGCAGCAAGCGCTGCGCGATCAAAAGGAGACGTGCCGTGCAAGCAGGCGAACTGACGATTTCCAGCCGCATCGACGATCTCGACCTCGAGCTCGTCTACACATTCCTGTCGCAGGAAACGCCGTGGGCGCGAGGCATGCCACGCGCGACCTTCAAGCGCGCCGTCGCCGGGTCGCTCTGCTTCGGCGGGTTTGTCGACGGCAAGCAGATGGCGTTCGCGCGCCTCGTCACCGACGAGGCGACCTTCGCCTACCTATGCGACGTGTTCGTGCTGCCCGCGTATCGCGGCCAGGGCTATGCGTCGGCGTTGATGAAACATATCTTTGCGAGCCCTTCGCTCGTCACGCTGCGCAGAATCATGTTGGTCACGACCGACGCGCATCACGTCTATGCGCCGCATGGGTTCACGTCGCTCGAGAACCCCGAGCGGTATATGGAGCTGCATCGACCGGATGTTTACAAAGCGGCCGAATAGGCCCCGCCTCGGCACGCCTCCCACTGATGTGACCCAGCCTCAGCCGCACGCGCGCTCGCGCATCCATTTCGTCATGATCCACTTATCGCCGGCAAGCACCGGCGCGCCGCCGTGCAGAGTCGACGGATCGAGCTGGCGCTGGCCGTTCATGCAGCGGAAATACACCGCGCCGCCCGCGCGCACCTAGTCGCGCGTCAACTGCCCGCGATAGTGCAGCAGCCCTCGGCGCGCCTGCTGCCTGAGCATCCGCTGCACGAACGGCGACCAGCCGAACAGCGTGCCGCGCACGCCCATCGCCTGGCGCATCCACAGCCACAGATCGAAGCGGTCGCGATGCTCGACGATGAGCCCATCGCGGAACACGAAACGCGCCTCGATCCGGTTCACGACGTCGCGCCCCGTCTGGACGAAACGGTAGCGCGCCACCCACTGCGCGCGGCCGGTATGGTCGTCCGCCTCGATGTCGCTGAAGCTCAGCGTGAAGTCTTGCGCATGCTTGACGAGCATGCGCCACATGTCGCGCGCTTCGTCGCCGACCAGCTCGCCGAAAGCGGGGTCGCTGAAGACGACGTCGTCGGCATAACAGGCGACCATGGTCTCGGCGTCGCGTTGCCGGAAGGCGGTGTAGAAACGTTCGATCAGCTCGGTGTTGGGGTGGCTCATTGATGTCGTATGGTGTATTGCGGGAGCGCGTCATGCACGCGCAGCGTCGCGCCGCGCTCCGGAAAAACAGCCCGCGCGCGGTAGGCGGCGGGGATGGCGCACACGATATCGGAAAACGGCGCGAAAGGGGGCCGGCGCGAGCCGACGACGGCTTTTACCCTTCCGATACCGCTCCCTTGAAGCGCACCACCTCCGCCCGCCCGGCGCGCTTCCACACCACCGCCACCACCGACGCCGCGACGCGCGCCGCTACCCCCAGCGCCGCCGCAAAACCCGCGGCGAAGCTGCATTTCGCGCGTGCCGCGCAGCGCGCGTTGCTCGCCGGACGCGGCGAGGTGGGACGCATCGAGATCGGCTATGTGGCGTCGGCCGCGTACGCGGGCGTGTTGCAGAAGGTGGTCGGCGGCTTTCGTGGCACGCATGCGGGCGTCGAGGTATCGATCCGCGAAGTGCCGATGGACGCGGTCGCCGCGATGCTCGGCGACGGACTGCTCGACGCGGCCTACGTGCGTCCGCCGATGCCGCTCGCAACCGGCATTCAGGCCACGACCGTGCATCGCGACCGCTTCGTGCTCGCGCTGCCAGCCGATTCGCCACTCGCGGACTCGGCCAGCGTGCGGCCCTCGCAACTGTCGGCACGAGCGAGCGCCCGCCGTCAAGGCGTTCCTGCGCTTCGCGCGCGATGGTAAAGATTCACGCTGACGGCAGCGTCGCTACGTTGATCGGGGTCGGCGTCCTGTCGGATATTGCGGTAGGTCTGCCCTTCATGCAGCACTGGGCGCTGATGACCCACCCGCTCGTGACCATGCCGATGCGTCAGAAAGCTGGATCAACCTTCGTCCGCATAGGCGCGGCCTCGAATCGCGGCCAGCGACGTATCGACCAGCAAGCGGCCCGCATCGAACACCGTCTCGAGCGCTTCGTCCCACTCGCCCTCCACCGTGCTCCCGTCCCACGCGATCGGCAACGTGACCGTCCGGTACTCGCCGGTGCGGCGATGGCGCAGCAAGGTGAGCCGGCCTTTCATCGAGCGCTTGGCGTGATCCGTGACTGGATCCTTCGACACATCGTGCCACGTGTCGCCTAGCCGGATCGCCGAGCACTTCATCGCGAAGCGCTGCGTATCGCGGTTGATCTGCTGCAACAGCGCACCGCCCATGCCGAACACGATGTTGTCGGTGGCGAAGCCGGCCTCGTCCATCGCGGCGAGGATCGCGACGATCGAATCCGGGTTCACGCCGTCACCCTGAATCACGCGCACATGGTCGAGCACGCGCCGCCCCTTGCTGTTGGTCTGCGACCCGAACGAAGCCTCCAGCGAGCGCAGCGTGTGCAGGACGATCGTGCACGGATCGCCGGAGTCCGGGCGAATCACGAGCATGCCGCCGGAATCGAGCACGGCCTGCTTCAGCTCGCCGCCCCATGCGTTCAGCGCGGCGAACAGGTCGTAAGAGTCGGACACCACCGAAACGACCGCGCCCGGCTTGCCGAAGCGGGCGATCATGTTGCGATACGCGTCGACTTCGCGCTCGCGGCCCCACGACGTGATCGTGCTGTGCTCGGCCGCCGGCACCGAGAACGCGGCCATGCGGTCGCGGTAGTAGTGATTCGCCGCAACCACGCCGAGCACCGTATCCGAGCCCATGAAGCTGACGAGATGTGCCGCGCCGCCGATCGCCGCCGACTCCGCGCTCGACACGCCGCGCGCGCCGAAATCATGCAGCTTGAACGGTAGCTGCGAGAGATCGTCGCTGCTTTTCAGCAGATACGCGCGGATCGTCTGGCGCAGATGCCAGCTTTGCGTCGCGACCGTGATCGGATACCACACGCGCATCAGCATCGTCTCCAGATACGACGTGAGCCAGAACACCTGCGGATCGTCGCATTCGACGGTGACGAGCACGTTGTGCGTGGGCACGACCGAGCCTTCGGGCGCCGCGCGAATCCGCACCGGCAGATGGCCGCCGTATCGCTGCACGACGTAGCGCCAGCCCGCCTCGTTGAACGGCTCGCCGTGCGCGCTGAAGAAGGTCCGCGCCTGGTCGATCATCGCGCCGGTAACCGGCCGGCACAGGTACTCCTTCAGCAGCATCTGCAAGCCGAAGAACAGCGTGCGGCCGTAACGTCCGCCGCGCGATTCGATGTACGAGAACATCGCCGTCGCGTCGGGCGGATATTGCAGATAGTGCGATGCCTTGTACGAATCCGTATTCAGAATCGGATTGGACAGGATCGACGCGAGGTCGCTGAAACCCTGCGCGTTTTGCATGGACGGTGCTGCGCTCACGTGATTTTCTCGCTGGAGTGACCGGACGGCGCGAGCCTGCCCGACGCTTTCGGAACTCTGAGGCCGCGGCTCTACGCCTACAGACTATGCCGGGGATGACCCTGTATCTCACCTTACTACGGTATGCGCGATAGCGCTCGTCGTCGGACTGTAGCTTCTCTTCGCGCAGGATGAGTCTGGCCCGCAGCGCCAACTGCAGCCGCAGACAATCATCCTCCGGATCTCGAGGTTCACCAGCAGAAGACCGGGCTCGAGCAGCGAGTAGACGTCGCCCTAGCCCCCCGGCTTCAATTGCGGCGGCAGATTCGGCCACGTCGCGAGCAACCTGCCGAGCATGCTCCTGCGGCGCTCCGCACTCGCGGGCCACAGCATGTTCGCGAGCAGCACGATGCCTTGCGCGAGCCCGCTGTCGCGCGCGCACGCGACGAGCGGCACGCCGCGGCTGAGCGCATCGTTGACGTGCTGATCGTCGCGCGGCAGTTGATGCGCGACCTTCGCGCCGAGCGTGCGTTCGAGCATCGGCAGATTGATCTGCGCGTCCTTGTCGTACTGGTTGACGACGACCCGCACCTTGCTGGACGGATGCCCCAGTTCGCGAAAGATATCGAGCATGCGGCGCGCGCCATGCAGGTACAGCGGGTTCTGCCGCACCACCATGCAGATGGCGTCGCTATGCGCGAGCGCGCGGATCGTCGACGGATTCAGGCTCGGGCCGACGTCGATCAGCACCGCGTCGTAGCGCTCGCGCACCAGCGTCAGAATCCGGTCCATCTGACCGGGCAGCAGTTCGGCGGCCTTCAACGGATCGCCGGCGCCGGCGAGCAGATCCAGGTTCGGGCACACGTGCATTGCGCACGCGTCGAACAGCGCCGGGTCGAGTTGCTCGTTGCGCGAGCATAGATCGACGAGCGTCATGGGCGGGGGGCGATTCGCCATCAGCAGGCTCGCGTCGGCGAATTGCTGGCTCAGGTCGATCAGCAGCACGCGCCGCTCACGCCGCGCGGCGAGCGCGCACGCGAGGTTGACCGCGATCAGCGTGGTGCCGCTACCGCCCTTGCTCGACGCCAGGGTGACCACGCGCGCGTGGCGCCGCCCGGGCTCGCGGCGCCGCGCTTCGATCTGCGCAAGCGCATCGACGACGGCCTGACGATCGAGCGGCCACGACAGCACCTGGCGCACGCCGACGCGCAGCGCCGCGCCGATCAGCGCGGTGGACGGTGCCGGCGTCACCAGCATGCAATGGAGCGTCGGCGCGCAGGCGAGCGTCTCCTCGATGCCGTCTAGTCCGCGGACGTTCAGATTGGCGTCGTCGACGATCAGCAGGTCGGCGCCGCGGACCACGCGCGCGTGCATCGGCAGTTGCCGGGCCGGGCCGAACGCGGTATGCAGCCGGTAACGCACGCCGCTCTCTTCGAGCCGCACGACGATTCGCTGCGCGTTTTCGATGCTCGCGGCAATCAGGAAGATGTCGATCATGGCAGCTCTGCGGCGCTTGGCGCGTCATGCGCGGGCTTTTATTCCAGTCGTCTGTTCACGATTGACGACGCAGGCTTCGGCGCGAGTTCCTTACCGCGACGCTCCTCCGTGAAAACCATGGGCCGGCAAACGGTGTTATCGAATTCCTGCGCGGTCGCTGCGAGCCGACGAGCGGCAAGCGTCAGAAGTCGGTTTCATCGTCGTCGCGCCGCTGCGCCGCGCTGCGTTCAGCGCGCACCGGCATGGCGTACAGCGCGTCGCGCAGCAGGTCGCGGCGGATCTCGGCTTGCGCTCGGCGCTCGAGCGCCTCGGCGACGACGAGCGTCAGCAGATCGATCGACGAGCCCGCCGCCTGCGCGAAAAAGCGCGCTCGCGATGCCGCGACATACCGCCGGTAAGTGCTTCTGGTTCCTCCCGAAGCGGCCGGCCTGCGAATCACTTGTGGTTTCATGTCAGTCCCCGATGTCGAGCAGATTTGCGCCAGGTCACGCCGTCTGGTCTCAGCGCCCCGGCCGTTGGGCCAGGTCGCCGTGCCCGTGCCAACCCACGGACACGGCCCCTGGTTCACCTCGTACATTCGTCTCTCTGTGGAGACTAGCGTCTCTCCCCGCTTCGTCGCGCCGGCCGGTCCTGATCCGGCGCTGCCCCTTCCCTTTGCGGCGCGTCGCTCGCGAACGTTGCCAGCGCGTTGCCTGTCGTTATCGCCACCCTTTTCGCGTCGTGAGGACAAAAAGTCGAAAAGGAAAAACGGCGAAGTCGTTGCCCTTTTTTCGTCCGGTTTTGAATGGCCGCCAAACCGGTCCGCCACTCACCCGTTTGCTAACGTATTCAAGAAGGCCCCGCCGCGCTCCCGCAAACACCCGATGGCTTCCCCGACCATGTCTGCGAGTGACTTTTTTACCGCCGGTCTTTTTTAATCCGGTTTTCCCCGTACCGTCGACCTGGCGGCAAAACATTTTTCTGTGCAGACCTTATTGCAACGGTTATGCCAACACGCGTTCGAATTTGTAAGGCGCCCGCCAAAGCTTCACTCTGCCGAGAAATCGGTTTGCTTTTGACGCAGTGCGAACCGGCCCGATTTTTGGCGTGGCGCGCATTGATTCGTTTCTGACACGCCAAAATCGCCGCGCGCTGGCCGCAAAGCGCGCCTCCCGCTCCGTCTCGCCAGCCTGCTGACAGGCCGCGGGGCCGGCCGCACGTGGCTTCGCCGCTCCTTCCGGTTGGCAAAGCGCCCCACCCGGCGCGGCAAAGCGCATTCGACTCGCGCTGTCCAATCTGTCGCAACTGTGAAACATGACTGCTCGCGCCCCGTCCGTTTTAGTCACGCCTTAATACCAGGGCAATTGCCACGCAATGTGCGATTGCGCGCATAACCGGCCTTGACCGCTTATTCATTAGTGATCCGTGTTAATCCGAAAATCCAATCCGCATTCTTCATCCATGTTTCTTTGTCTGGCGCTTTCAGGCGCTTTCGCTTATCGTTAGGCCATGCGCCAATCAGAGCGCTTCTATCAGGTCAACGAGGCAAGCCACGGTTCAAGTGGTTTTCACGGTTCGGGGGAAAAATCGCCGGGCAGTTTCAGCAATGAACGACAAGGTCGCCGCCATTGCATGAATCGGTCCGCCATGCAGCGCGTTCCGGTTCGCGCCGCGCTTGAAGCGTGTCCCTTGTTCGTGATTGCTGCTGTCGTGAATGCGTCGCAGCCGGAGTGCAGCAACTGGCCGCCTGAATCTCACAACGTCGCACGGCAGTCCTGAGGATCGAACAGGGGGAACCATGACTACGACTTGCACGCCGGCCGATATGGAACGCACGGTTCTGTACGTGGCGAACACGCCCGACCAGAAACTCGTCGAGTTTCTGGCCGCGTCGGGATGGCAAGCCGTGCACGCAAAAAGCACGGCCGTGGCGGAACGCATGATCGAACGCGGCAACATCAAGGTCGGTCTCGTTCAGTTGCCCGAAGATTGCACGTCACAGCAGCTGTCCGCGCTCGCGCTGTGCATGCGCCGCGTCGAAACCAACTGGGTCGCGCAGATCGTGCCGGGCCAGGCCGACAACGAGCTGGTCAGCCGTTTCATCCTCGATTACTGCTTCGACTTCGTCACGCAGCCGTGGCTCAACGAGCGGCTCATGTTTGCGCTCGGCCACGCGCATGGGCTGTCGAGCCTGCGTCAGCCGCGCGTCGTGCCGGAGCCGTCGCTCGGCCGCCACGGCATGGTCGGGCAATGCGAGCCAATGCAGCAGCTCTACCGGCGCATCGACAAATGCGGCGTGACCGATGCGCCGGTGTTCATCGCGGGCGAATCGGGCACCGGCAAGGAGCTGACCGCTCGTGCTATTCACGACCGCTCGCCGCGCGCAGGCCGCACGTTCGTCGCGATCAATTGCGCGGCGATTCCGCCGAGCCTGTTGCAGGCCGAACTGTTCGGCCACGAGCGCGGCGCTTTTACCGGCGCGGTGCAACGCAAGCTCGGCCGGATCGAGAGCGCGCATGAAGGCACGCTGTTTCTCGACGAAATCGGCGACATGCCGCACGAATGCCAGGCGGTGCTGCTGCGCTTCCTGCAGGAAGGCACGATCGAGCGGCTTGGCGGCAACGGTCCGATCAGCGTCGACGTGCGCGTGATCTCGGCCACCCACGTCGATCTGGAGCGCGCCGTCGAAGACGGGCGTTTCCGTTCCGACCTCTATCACCGGCTGTGTGTGCTGCGCCTCGTCGAGCCGCCATTGCGCGAGCGCGGCGGCGACATCAAGCTACTCGCCAATTACGCGCTCAGCATGTACAAGCAGGACGGCGCACGCAAGCTGCGCGGCCTGTCGAGCGACGCGATCGTCGCGATGTCGAACTATCCGTGGCCCGGCAACGTGCGCGAGCTGATCAACTGCGTGCGCCGCGCGGTCGTGATGAGCGAGGGCCGCTTCATCACCGCGAGCGACCTCGGTCTACCCGAAGCTGACAATGGCCCGGCGGTCACGCTGGCGGAAATCCGCAGCAAGGCCGAAAAGGATGCGATCGAGAACGCGCTGCTGCGGCATGGCTACAAGCTGTCCGATGCGGCGGCCGAACTGGGCATTTCGCGCGCGACGCTGTACCGGCTGATGCACGCGAACCGGCTGCATCAGGAGCCGGCCGGACGCGGCGCGAGCAGCGGCCCCCATGCCGATGACGAAGCAGAGCGGCAGACCTCTTCAGTGGCATAAGCGCGGATTTAAGCGTTTTTTGTAGTGAACGCTTAGCAGCGCACGGTCACGGCGATTGAGCATTCCCGACTTTCCGCGCTCTGCCCGCACGTAGCGTGGTCGTCGAGAACATCCTCGCGCCGCCGCCAGCATGGCCACCCGGCAAGCGGCCTCCTACCTCCTGCGCCGCCCCGCCCACGGGGCTTTCCGGGCAAGCTTTCTGCTGCCTTCGACAGGCCTGCCGGCCATCATCGGCTATCCTGTCGGGTCAACGCCCCGCCCGAAGGGCGCCGTTCTCGCGGCGTTTTCGCCCGTCCGGCGGGCCTCCGCCGCAGGAACTTCAGCGCCCCGCCCCGTGTCGGTCCCGGGTCACCCCGCTGAAACAGCCCATGTTCCGGCACAATCGTCCGCACTGGCTTCATCCCGCTTTACACCCTATGCAAAAATTTCTGCGTGTCTGTTTTTTCATTTTTCTGCTCACAGGCGCGGCGCCCGTCTTCGCCGCCGCGCCTGAGTCTGCCCATCCCACGCCCGCGACACCCGCTTCCGCCGCCGTCACGCTGACACCTCAGCAGGCTCGCGACGCGCTCGCTGTCCTGAACGACCCCAAACGCCGCGCGCAAGTCGCCGATACGCTGCAAGCGATCGCCGCGGCCGGCGCGTTGAGCGCGCCGGCCGCATCCGCGCCGGCGGCGGCGTCGGCGCCCGCCGCCGCAAGCGGCGCAGCCGCGCTCGTGCCGGACGCGTTCAAATCCAATGGCCTCGCCTCGCAACTCGCGCGCGAGGGCGCGCATTACGCCGGCCATCTCGCGACCTCGCTGCGCGGCTCGATCGCCGCGCTGCTCGACGTCGCGTCGGTGCGCGCATGGTGGAACTGGCAGTTCGCCAATCCGCACGCGCGCGCGGTGCTGTTCGGGGTGCTGTGGTCGCTGCTGGCCGCGCTGATCCCCGCTCTGGTGCTCGAATGGCTGGCGCGGCGGCTGCTGCGGCGCGTCTATCGGGCGATCGCCGCGCGCCGCGAAGCCGCGCTGCAGAATGACAACGACAACTCACCGCCGCCCGCGCACGCCGCCGGCGCCGCGCCGGCAGGTCATCCG
Organism: Paraburkholderia sp. MM6662-R1; assembly: GCF_050436245.1. Taxonomy (NCBI): domain Bacteria; kingdom Pseudomonadati; phylum Pseudomonadota; class Betaproteobacteria; order Burkholderiales; family Burkholderiaceae; genus Paraburkholderia; species Paraburkholderia sp. MM6662-R1. The sequence continues at coordinate 93,092 of NZ_JBNDLV010000004.1, forward strand.
CCCACCAGCACGCCGCCGCTGCCCCCGCTGTCATCGGCGCCGTCAGTGCTCGAAGCGGAGGCGCAAGCCGTCGCGACTGGCCCGGCCGCGCCGTACGCGACGCCATCCGCCAAAGGCCGCGCCATCGAAGCCGAAGGCAAGCGCAACGCGACGCACCACTGGACGCTGCTGCAACGTCTGCCGCGCGCGTTGCTGATCACGCTGGCGCGGCTCGTGCCGATCGCGGTGTTCCTCGGCGCGGCGAGCGCGCTGATGTCGATCTTCGCCGGCAACGGCACGCCGCAGGATCGCGCGCTCGATTCGCTGATCGACGTCTATGTGGTGTGCCGCTGCGTCGTGATCGTCGGCGCGTTCTTCCTGCAGCCGAGCGCACCGCGTCTGCGGCTGCTGCGCATGGGCGATGCGTGGGCCGCGTTCGTGCTCGGCTGGATCGTGCGAATCGTCAGCGTGGTCGGCGCCGGCGTCGCGCTAGCCGAAGTCGCGCAGGCGCTTGGCATGAACGACGCCGCGCATCTCGCGCTGCTGAAAGTGGTCGCACTCGCCGGTCACGTGATGATCTCGATCCTCGTGCTGCGCTGCGCGAAACCGGTCGCCAACCGGATCCGCAATCGCTTCGCCGCTCACGAGTCGTTGGAGATGTTCGGCAACGCGTTCGCGGACGCGTGGGCCGTGGTGACCGTGGTCATCGTGATGGGCCTGTGGTTCGTGTGGGCTTTCGACGTACGGAACGGCTATCACGCGCTCGTGAATATCGGCGGCATGACGCTCGCGATACTGATCGGCGCGCGGCTCGTGTCGATCGTGATCTTCGGCGCGCTCGCGCGCATCTTCCATGTGCAGGACGAGGCGTCACACTCGCTCGTGCATCAGCACGCCTACCGATACTATCCGGCGCTGCGGCGCGTGATCGGCTGGATCATCGGCAGCGTCACCGCGCTGGTGCTGTTGCAGGCGTGGGGCGTCGACGTCGTCGATCTGTTCCGCAGCGGCACGATCGGCCACCGGCTCGCCTCGGCGCTCGCGACGATCGCCGTCGCCGCGATCATCGCGCTGGTGGTGTGGGAGATCGTCAACGTGTCGGCCGAACGTCGCCTCGATAACTGGACGAGCAGCGGCGATCTGGTGCGCGCCGCGCGTCTGCGCACCTTGATGCCGATGCTGCGCACCGCGCTGTTCTGCGTGATCGCGCTCGTCGTCGTGCTGACCGGCCTGAGCCAACTCGGCGTGAACATCGGCCCGCTGCTCGCGGGCGCGAGCATCTTCGGCGTCGCGCTCGGCTTCGGCTCGCAGAAGCTCGTGCAGGACTTCATCACCGGCATCTTTCTGCTGATGGAAAACGCAATGCAGGTCGGCGACTGGGTCACGCTCGCGGGCGTGTCGGGCACCGTCGAATATCTGTCGATTCGCACGGTGCGGCTGCGCGGCGGCGACGGCTCGCTGTTTACGGTGCCGTTCAGCTCGGTGTCGACCGTGAACAACACGAATCGCGGCATCGGCAACGCGGCGGTGCGCGTGAATATCGTGTTCGGCCAGGACGTCGAGCGCGCGATCGAGACGCTGAAGGAAATCGGCGCATCGCTGCGCACGGACGACAACTTCAAGGACGGCATCCTGGCGGACTTCTCGTTCTGGGGCGTCGATGCGGTCGACGGTTCGGCGATCACGCTGGCCGGCCAGATGCAATGCCGCGATACGTCGCGCTGGGGCGTGCAACGCGAATTCAACCGACGCATCCTCGAACGCTTCAGCGAACTCGGCATCGAGATCGCGAATCCGCAGCGTCATCTGCTCACGTGGGACCCGGCGAGCAAGGCCAGGTTCGATACGGCCCCGCCGCGCGAACGCCATGGCAACCGGCCGGACGGCGACGCCGCGGGGGACGGTCACGCTCCGCACAAGGGCGACGCGCCGCTCGACGACCAGATCCCGGTTGATCCGAGCCCGGCCGGCGGCCCTGGTACGCCCGGCAATCCGGGCTCGACCTCGCCGCACGCGTGACGCGTCGCGCGCGTAAAGGTTCGCTAGCGCGGCGCTAGCGAACCTGCCACCAGCGCGGCAACAGGCGCCGCACTTCCGGCCTGCGAAAGCGGTCGTCGATCAGATGCACGACGCCGCGGTCCTCTTCGGTGCGGATCACGCGCCCTGCCGCCTGCACGACTTTCTGCAAACCCGGATACAGGTACATGTAGTCGTAGCCATTGCCGAAGCGCGCATCGAGCGCGCGGCGCATCTGCTCGTTGACGTCGTTGATCTGCGGCAGACCGAGCGTCGCGACGAACGCGCCGATCAGTTGCTGCCCGGTCAGATCGACACCCTCCGAAAACGCGCCGCCGAGCACCGCGAAGCCGATGCCCTGATTCATCGTCCTGAAGCGCGCGAGAAACGCATCGCGCGCGGCTTCGTCCATGCCGGGTTCCTGCGCCCACACCGGCAAGCCGGGGTGCCGCTCGCGCAGCAGCGCGACCACGCGTTGCAGATAGTCGAAACTGCTCAGGAACCCGAGATAATTGCCCGGCTGGGAGTCATACTGCTTCGCGATCAGCTCCACGATCGGCGCGAGCGAGCGGTCGCGGTCACGCCAGCGCGTCGACACATGAGCGGCCACGTGCACCTGCAACTGCTCCGCGCGAAACGGTCCCTCGACGTCGAGCCATTGCGTGTCCTCGGCTAGCCCAAGCGTGTCGCGATAGAAATGCTGCGGATTCAGCGTGCCGGAGAACATCACCGTGGTACGCGCGGCCGCATACCGCGGCGCGAGGAACGGCGCGGGGATCACGTTGCGCACGCAGAGCGTCGCATTGGTTTTGTCGCGCGGCGCGTAGCGGTCGGCGCTCAATGTCACGTCGAACATCGAGTGCTCGCCGAACTGCTCGGCGAGCGCGACGAAGTGCATCGCGTCGAAGAAAACGCGCAGCGCATGTTCGTCGATCGACAACGGCGCGTCGGCGAGCTGATCCGTTACCGCGCCGATCAGATTCTGCGCGGCGCACAGCAATTTGCCGGGCACCTCCGCATACACCTGATAGCTGGACGTCTGCGTGCGCTTCACCGCATTCCACTCGCGCTGCAAGCGTTCGAGCGGCTTCTTCAGCGCCGCCGGCGCGCTCTTGCGCGCGAGCCGGAACGCGCTTTGATCTAGCGACGCGGTATACATGCGCCGCGCGCGTTCGAGCAGGTTGTGCGCTTCGTCGACCAGCACGCCGACGCGCCACTGGTTGATCTGCGTGAGCGCATGCAGCATCGCGCTCCCGTCGTAGTAGTAGTTGTAATCGCCGACGGTCACGTCGGCCCAGCGCGCGAGCTCCTGCGACAGATAGTACGGACAGATATTGTGCGTGAGCGCAGCCTCGCGCACCGCCGCGCGATCGAGCCGTGGCGTCGCCAACGCGGCGGCGCGCGCCGCATCGAGACGGTCGTAAAAGCCGCGCGCGAGCGGACAGGACTCGCCGTTGCAGGCTTTGTCCGGATGCTCGCAGGCTTTGTCGCGCGCGACGAGTTCGAGCGTTCTGAGCGGCAACGGCGCGCTCTGGTGCAGCGAGTCGATCGCATCGAACGCGAGCGCGCGGCCCGGCGTCTTCGCGGTCAAAAAGAACACGCGATCGAGCCGGTCTTCGCCGCAGGCTTTCAGCAACGGAAAAATCGTCGCCAGCGTCTTACCGATACCGGTCGGCGCCTGCGCCATCAACGGCTTGCCGTCGCGTGCCGCGCGATACACGGCCACCGCGAGCTCGCGCTGCCCGCGCCGAAACCGCCCATACGGAAACTGCAATGCGACGAGCGCCGCGTTGCGCGCGACGCGATGCGCGTCTTCCTGCACGGCCCAATCGAGAAATCGTTCGCACTGTTCAACGAAGAAGATTTCGAGTTCGCGCGCGCTGTGCTGCTGCGTCAGCACGGTTTCCTTCTGACTGCCGATATCGAAGTACACGAGCGCGATCGTCAGCTCGCCGAGCCCGCGCGCCCGGCACAGCAGATGCCCATACACGAGTGCCTGCGCCCAATGCAGCGCGCGATGATTCGCGGGCATACGCGCGAGATCGCCGCGATACGTCTTCACTTCTTCGAGCCGGTTCGCGATTCCGTCGTAGCCGTCCGCGCGGCCACGCACGGTCAGACTGCGATGCGTGCCCGTCAGCGTGAGTTCGGTTTCGTAGCCGCTCGCGCGACGGCCGGCGACCATCTGATGACCCGCGATGCCTTCGAGCGAAGTCGGCGCGGGCGTGAAGCGCAGATCGAGATCGCCGCGCCGAGCGGTGAATTCGCACATCGCGCGGACGGCCACCACGTAGCTCATACGACGCGCTCCGCTGCGGCTTGCGTCGCGGCGTCCGCTTCGCTCTGCGCCTCTTGCCCGGCCCAGCGCACGTCGACGACGCGCACTGGCATGCCGTGCTGCGCGCAGTACGCGAGCCAGCGGATCTGGTTGTCCTGCAGACGATCGCCGGGGCCTTTCACCTCGATCAGTTCATAGCGACGCTCGGCCGGCCAGAACCGGATCAGGTCGGGCAAGCCCGAACGATTGCCGCGAATGTCGCGCAGCAAGCGCTCGAAGCACAGCTTCAGATGCGCGGCGGGCAGACAGTCGAGCGCGAGCGCGATGAGCTCGGGCGTCAGCAGTCCCCAGAATACGAACGGCGACTGCATGCCGGCCTTGTCGTGCAGATGCCGCAGAATCGTGTCGCGATAGACGCCGTTATCGAGCTGCGCGAAGCACGCGGCGAACTGTGTGGCGCGACGCGCGTGAAAGTCCGGCGCGTGCAGATCGGCCGGTCCGCGTTGGAACGGATGAAAAAACGCGCCGGGCAACGCCGTGAACACCGGCTCCCAGCACAGCAGGCCGAACAGCGAATTGATCAGCGCGTTCTCGACGTAGTGCACCGGCGCGGCGTCGCTGCTCAAATGATCGCGCACCAGGTACTCGACGGCCACCGGCGTATCAGGCTTCGGCAACACCAGCGTGCCTCGCTCCACAGGCCTCGCCGCTGCTGCGCGCGGCACCGGCTCGCCGCACTTGCGCCGCAAGCGCGGCAACATCCGGGCGACGCGCTGCGCCTCTTCTTCGCTCTCAGGCGCGACATCGGCCTGCGAGGCCAGCGCCAGCGCTTCGCCGTGACGCTCGCTGCGCTCGAGCACGCGCATGCGTCGAAGACGCGCGCCGGGCCAAGCGCACGCGTCGTACACCGCGAGCGCGGTGTCCCACTGCCCGCGCCGCTCGCAATCCTGGCCGATCCGGAACAGTAGTTTCGCGCGACGCATTTCGAGCCACGGATTCGCGGTGCCGATCGAGCGGACGGTCGCGATCAGTTCGTGAAGGGTGGGGGTGCCGGTGCCGACCGGTAGCCATTCGAGCGCTTCGCGGCACGCGTGCAGCGCGAGATAAACGTCGACGTCCGCGCGTTGCTGGAACGCGCGCGACAAACGGCCGAACGCGACCTTCTCGTACTGGAACACGCCAAGATCGGCGAGCACGAACTCCGACCAGTCCTGATGCAGATTGCCGAAGAACATCAGGCGCAAGCGATCGCACAACGGCGCGATCGCGACGTGCAGCACGCGGTCCGTAGAAGCGTCGTGCCAGGCGGCGAGCGGACGTGATGTGCACGCTTGCGCGTCGCCGCTTGCGGTTTCGTAAGACTCGCGCAGCGTTTCGAGCAGATCCGGTTTGCGCAAAGCCTTTGCTCCGGGAATCCGCGCGATCGCGTCCGAGAAAATGTCCAGCAATTGCGCCCGCGTGCTGAGCGCAAACAGGTTGTCGAGAGACAGGGCCGGCTCGGTGTCGATCCAGCGATGCACCGTCATCGGCATCGCCGCCTGCAACGGACAGCCGATTTCGTCGTAAGCCAGGCGGCTCGCGCGGAATAGCATGCCTTTGCGCATCAGCATGCGCACCAGCAGCGCACGCGATGCCTGCGGCAACGTAGCAAAAGTTTCCAGAAAAGCGTGCTCTTCGTCGTCGAGCAGATCGTCGTAACGCGCGGCGAGCCACGCAAGCGCGCGCTCGAAATTCAGCAGGTAGTAAGGGGCTTCAGAGCGGATCTCTGAGCGAGCATCGGTTGCCACGGACTTTGTGCGGGACCTGTATGTTTATACAGTGATGATAGCAAAGTCCGGCGCTGCAACCGCCGCGCATCAGCCCGCGAGCCACACGACCGTCAGCGAGCGCACGCCCTGCGCGCCGCGAATCAGTACGCCCTCGATATCGGCGGTGGCCGAAGGGCCGGTAACGAGCGCCGCGTAGCGCGCCCTGCGGAAATCGTCGCGACGATAGACGTCTTGCAGTCCATCGAGCAATTGCGCCGGATCGAGCAGCACGACCAGATGCTGAACGATATAGCCCAATGCATTGACCACATATTCGCGCTCGCTAAACCACACCGAGCCGGTTTCGGCGACGCCAAAGCGCGCACGGACCAACCCGACGTCGACGTCCTGCAGCGATGCGGGGTCCGTATCCGCGCCGATCCCGCGCGTGCCCGGCACTTCGGCGCTCGCCGATGCGATCGATGCCGCCGCGCCAAAACGCTCGCGGATCAGATCGCTGACGTCGCTGGCGCTGGCCGCTTCGACGCAAGTGCCGCCCATCGTTTGCAACGCCGCCGTGAAGCGCGCCCGCAGATCGCCGCCAACCGCTTCGAACAGCGGCACGTCGGGACGCGGCCGCGCGGCCGGTTGCGCGGCGCGCACCTTGGCGAGAAAAGCCTCACGCGTTGTCATCGCCGCCTCCGCGATTCTTTTTGTACCAGGCATGAAAAGTCATCTTCGGCGCCTCCGGCAATTCGCGCTGCCGGCCCCAGATATTCAGAGGGTTGTACAGCACGAAATTCGGCAGCCGCCGCAACGCGCTGCCCATCGACGACACCGTCGCGCGATACAAGGTCGGACTCGATAGCAGACGCCCCGCCATCTTCAGGACCTCCTGCTTCACGAACGGCACTTCGTGCTGCTCGGCGATCACCGCGCGCCACTTATAGATCTGCTCGTGAATGTTGATCTTCACCGGACACACATTCGTGCAACTGCCATTGAGTGTCGATGCGAACGGCAACGCGCTATAGCGTTTCAGATCGAACGTCGGATTGATGATCGCGCCGATCGGCCCCGAATAGGTGCCGCCATACGACAGGCCGCCGCTGCGTCGATAGACCGGACACGTATTCATGCACGCGCCGCAGCGGATGCATTTGAGCGAGTACCAGAAGTCCTCCATCGCGAGCCGTTCGGAGCGGCCATGATCGACGAGGATGAAATGCATCTCGGTGCCCGGCCGCGGCGCACGAAAATGCGACGTGTACTGCGTGATCGGCGAACCCAATGCGCTGCGCGACAGCATGCGCACGAACACGCCGAGATCCGACACCTTCGGTATCAGCTTCTCGATTCCGATCGATGCGATATGCAGCGGCGGCACGTTCGCCGAAAGATCGGCATTGCCTTCGTTCGTGCAGACGACGACCGTGCCCGTTTCCGCCACCGCGAAATTGCAGCCGGTCATGCCAGCCGTTTTCTCGCGCACGAAATACGGCCGCGTGTTCATGCGCTGGCTTTCGGCCAGATAGTGGATATCGCTATTCTTCGGATCGGTGCCGATGGTCCGGCCGAACAGCTCGGCCACGTCCGCGCGCAGCTTGTGCACGGCCGGCACGACCATATGACTCGGCTCCTGATGATCGAGCTGCTGGATGCGCTCGCCGAGGTCCGTTTCCATCACGGTAATGCCGCGCGGTTCGAGATACTCGCGCATCCGGCATTCGTCGGTCAGCATCGACTTGCTCTTCACGAGCGTCGTCATGCCGCGCTCGGACATCAGCTTGTGGACGATCGCGTTGTGCTCTTCCGCGCTCGCTGCCCAATGCACGACCACGCCATTGGCCTCGGCCGCCGCCGCGAACTGCTCCAGGTAGTCGGCCAGATGCGACAGCGTGTGTTCCTTGATGCCCGACGCCAGCGAGCGCAACGTTTCCCATTCGGCAATGCCGTGCGCCTGCGCGTCGCGCTTCTCGCGCAGGTCCCACAGACGCTTGTCGTGAAACGCGACATGCTCGGTCTTGCTGATGAAAGAACCCGCGGCTTTGGCGTGATCGATGCGGTGATGGTCGCCGCTCATGCGCGTGCTCCATTGAGAACCTGCGCGATATGAATGAAGCGCGCGTCGGCTTTCATGCGTTCCGCGCAACCCTGCTGGTGCATCAGGCACGACATGTCGCCCGAAACGATGTACTCGGCGCCCGCATCCAGATGGTCGCGCACCTTGTCCTGCCCCATGCGCACCGACACCGCCTCTTCGGTGACCGAGAACGTGCCGCCAAAACCGCAACATTCGTCGGGCCTCGCCGGCTTGACGAACTCGATGCCCTTCACGCCTTCGAGCAACGCGCGCGGCTTCGAAAACGGCGTGCCGGCGATTTCCGACGCCGACGCCTGCTTCAGATGACGCAGCGCGCTGCAACTGGTGTGTAGACCGACGCGGTGCGGAAACTCGGCCCACGGAAATTCGCGCGCGCCGATCACGTCGTGCAGAAACTCCACCAGTTCGTAAGCGCCTGCGCGTACTTTCTTCACTTCGTCGGTCTGCTCGAGCGCGCTCAGATGTTCGCGCACGTGATGAATGCAACTCGCGGACGGCCCGACGATGTAGTCGTAACCCGCGAAGTTGCGCGCGAATAGTCGCTCCGTGGCGGCGGCGTCCGCATGCGCGCCGCTATTGGCCATCGGCTGGCCGCAGCAAGTCTGCTGCTGCGGATAGTCGACCCCGATGCCGAAACGTTCGAGCAGTTCGAGCGTCGCGATACCGACCTCGGGATAGAACGCGTCGATAAAGCACGGGATAAACAGCGCGACTTTCATAGGCTCTTCAGGAAAAGCGGCGGGAACGATGTCTGTTGACCGGTGTGGTCGGCGATCGCGAGATGAAACGCGGCATCGAGTTCGGCGAGATTCGCTCGATCGCGCGACAGCGACGCGGCCTTCAACGCCTCGAACGCCGCGCGGATTTTCTTCAGATCGGTGGCGGTTGCGCGCTGCGCGACATAGACCGTCGAAATCGCTTCGAGCCCCTGGCGCAACTCCAGAATGTCGGCACTGGTGCGCGGATTCTGCAGCAACAGTTCGGCAAGCGGCTTCGAGATGATGGGCGCGGTCACGTCGACCACCGTGAAACCGCCGCGCCCCGACGTTTCGATGTAACCGTCCGCCTCCAGCCGGATCAGCGCCTCGCGCAGCGATGGTCGCGACACGCCGAGCTGCGCCGCGAGATCGCGCTCGGCCGGCAGACGGTCGCCGGGCATCAGCGTGCCCTCCGAGATCAGTTGCTTGATCTGGTCGGACACCACGTCGGAAATGCGCTTGCGCGCGAAGGACGGAATCGGGGTGAATGGCATAAGCGGCGAACGATGAAGCCGGTTGACAGAGCGCGCGGCTACTCCACGGTGCGGGGAATTATACCTTTCGACACCATGCGACGATTCGCCGATCTCAACGCGGCTGCCCCGTATAAAAGCTCACAAGGTCACGCTTCATCGCGTGCAGCGCGGCATCGTCGAGATACACCATATGGCCGGTCGGATAGTAGGCGATGCGCACGTTCTCGCGCAGCGACCGATCGAGGCCGAGATGCGCGAGCGCATATTCGGTCGCATAGAACGGCGTGGCGAGATCGAAGTAGCCGTTCAGCGATAACACCCGCAACTGCGGATTCTGCCGCATCGCTTCGGCCAGATCGCCGCCCGCGTAGGGCAGCTCGAGCCGTTCGCCCCACCATTCGCGATGTTTCCAGTCCCATTGCTTCAACGCGTCGTCGCTGAACACCACGTAACGGTCGCTTGGCGTGTAGTGCAGGTCGTCCGACAGATGCTGATGAAGCGCCGCATTGAACGCATTCGACACGCTGCTCACCGACGCATCGAAGTCCGGATCCTCCGATGCATCGTCGTAGTTCAGGCCTTCGAAACGTGCATCGTAGCGGCCCACGCTGCGCGACTCGTTGCGCAGCAACTCGTTTCGAAAACGCGACGGATAAAGGCGCAGACGGTTACGCTTCACGAACCCCACGTCCAATCCGGTGAAGTACGCGATGCGCGCGGCGATCGCGGCGCGCTGATCGTCGGGCAGCGCATCGCCCTGTTCGAGCGCCTGCGCATAGGGTCCGCGGGCGAAGGCGCGTGCTTCGTCGAGAAAGGCCGGCAGGCTCGCGGGCTTCGGCGTGACCTTGTCGTGATACCACGCGATCGCCGCGAAACTCGGCAGATAACTCTCGCTCCTGAAATCGTTGCCGGGCGCGAACGCCGCGGAATTGAGCACCGACGACAGCAGGATCACGCCGTTCAGCGCGATATTGTTCTGCCCCAACTGATAAGCGAGCATCGCGGCGCGCGCGGTGCCATACGATTCGCCGAGCAGGTACTTCGGCGAATTCCAGCGCTGATTCACCGTCAGATAACGGTCGATGAATTGCGCAAACGCACGGACGTCCTGATCGACGCCCCAGAAGTCCTTGCCCGTGCCATGCCCGACCGGTCTCGACAGGCCCGCGCCGACCGCGTCGATGAACACCAGGTCGCTGGTGTCGAGGAGGCTGTCGGGGTTGTCGTCGAGCGTGTACGGCGCGGGCGGCGTGCTCGCGGGGCTCGCGGTGCGCACGCGTTTCGGGCCGACCGAGCCCATCATCAGGAATACGCTGCCGGCGCCCGGGCCGCCGTTGAACAGAAAGGTGATCGGACGCGTCGCAGGCGTCCTGCTCGGCACCGTGTACGCGACATAGAACACGCTCGCGTTCGGCGCGCCGGTCTTGTCGTGCAGCAACAGATTGCCCGCGCTCGCCGTGTAGTCGAGCTTGCGGCCGTTCAGGCGAAGCGAATGCGTGGTGACGCTGGTGGTTTCGGGTGGCACGGGAATCGCGGGCGTCGAAGCCCTGTCGTTGCGAGGCGTTGCCGTCGCGTCGGCCGAGTCCGGTGCATTCGATGCAGCCTGCGTGTCGCCACGCGCAGCCGTCCGCCTGCGCGGCTCGCCGTTCGGGCGCGCCGTCATCGCGTGCGGCTCGCTCGATTCGCCGACCGGCGACGCGTTCGCCTGCGGCCCCTGGCGTGGCGCGATCGGCGCGAATGCGGCGGCGTCCGTGCTTCCCCCCGTTGCCGTGCTTTCCGAGGTGCTCGACGCATCGGCCTGTTCGGCTGCCATGCACCGTTCGCCGAACGGCACCACACCAGCGACAGAAAGCGTCACCATCAGCGCGGCGGCCGCTAATCCGGCTGTCAGCAAGCGGCGCAATGAAGAACAGAAGCGATGGATCATGAAGTTTTCCGCGACGAGTCGAAACGCGCTGGAATCGGGCTAGCCGACTTCGGGAGCACACCCGGCGCTCGATTCTTGACGCAAGTTTGCGCGGCGTCAACCGTCGGCGTCACAGCACGCCGAACATTACAAAGCGCTTTTTCCTCGACGTGGCGCAGACCTGCGCAGTCATGGCAGAATCGACAGCGCCTTCGTCGCCTTGTCGAGAATACCCAATGGACCAACTGGTACTGGATGCATTCGACGCTGCCGCGCTGATCCCCGGCTTTCGCGCGCCGCAACTGCCGCACGAGCAGCCCGACCCCTCGACCCTCGACGCCGCCGACCACGCGATGCGGCACTGGACTAGCACCGTCAACGGACCGCTGGCGCCCGGCTCCGACGTGCACCGGCAGGAAATGTGCCGCATGTTTCGCGAGACCTTCAATCCGTATCGCCCGGCCGTGCTTGCATGGCCGCAGCTCGAAGCCGCGACGCTCAAGCGCATCGTCGATCTGCCGATCTGGGACATCGCCGTACAAACCGAAGGCAGGGCGCGCCTGCGCATGGCCGCCTACGCGGCCACGCTCGACACCCCGGAGCTGCGCGACGCACTTGCGCTGAACGCGTGGGAAGAGAACCGCCATAAGGAAGTGCTGTCGCGCATGGTGCATGCGTATGGCATCGCGCTCGCGACCGAGCCGTCGTACGTCTATCCGAAAGACACGGAACGGGCTTACCTCGTGACCGGCTATAGCGAATGTATCGACAGCTTCTTCGCGTTCGGTCTGTTCGAGGTGGCGCGGCGCTCGGGCCTGTTCCCGCCGGCACTGACCGAGACATTCGAGCCGGTGATGCAGGAAGAGTGTCGCCATATTCTGCTGTTCGCGAACTGGGTCGCGTGGCATCGCGCGCAGCTTTCATGGTGGCAGCGCATCCGCTTCGAGCTCAAGGTGGCGGGCGTGTGGGCGTTTCTGGTGTGGGAGCGCATTGGGCTCGCACGTGCGATGGATGCTGACGGCAACGTCCATGAGCACGATAACAACTTCACGGTAAACGGCGCGCAGTCGGTAACGGATGTCGATATTAGCGTGCCCGAATTGATGCAACTGTGTCTTCAGGAAAACGAACGTCGATTCGCTGGGTATGACCCACGGCTGTTGCGGCCAGAAACGATGCCTCGGCTGGTGCGCTTCGGCTTGAAATTCGTGCGCAGGAAAAAGTAAGCCGCGTCGAACGCACTGCCCAGCCACCTTCGGCTGGCCGTGGTGCCCACCGACCGGATCGTCGCAATCTACAACCCACCGCCCTCTCGGCCCCGCCCCCTTTCCACGAAACGCGCGATCCTCTCGCACGCCTCGATCAATCGATCCTCGCCCACCACCAGCCCCAACCTCACGAAGCCGTTCGCCGTCTCCCCGAACGCACTCGCGTCGAGCACGGCCACGCCTTGTGCGCGAAACAGCTGCCATGTGAACTCGGTCGTATCGAGCCCGGTCCCGCTGACGTCGACCATCATGAACATGCCCGCTTCGGGCAACAGGCACCGCAAGCCCGGCACACGATGCAAGCGCTCGAACACGACGTCGCGCCGCCGCCGGTAGATCTCGCGAATATCGGCGACGATCTCCGCCCTGTTCTCCAAAGCCGTCAACGCGGCCTGCTGGATGAAACCCGGCAGGCCGTACAGCATCGCGAGCGCGAGCCGCGCCATGTGCTCGATCAGCGTCGCGGGCCCGATTGTCCAGCCGACACGCCACCCCGCCATCGCATGCGACTTCGACAGGCTGCCGAGCGTGACCGTGCGCTCCGCCATGCCGGACAGCGACGCAATGCTCACGTGATCGCGTTCGAACGTGAGTTCCGCATAGACCTCGTCGGACAGCACCCACAGGTCGTGCTCGCATGCGAGCCGCGCGATGCGCTCGAGATCGGCGCGCTGCATCACCACGCCGGTCGGGTTGCACGGCGTCGCGAAGAAAATCGCCCTCGTGCGCGGCGTGATCGCCGCTTCGAGCGCGTCGCAGTCGACGTGAAACGCGCGCGCCGGATCGACCGGCACCGCGACGAGCGTCGCACCCGCCGCGCGCACGCAGGCCTCGTAGGTCAGATACATCGGCTCGGGAACGATCACTTCGTCGCCCGCTTCGAGCAGGCACAGCGACACCGCGAACACGCCGTTTTGCGCGCCGGCGGTCAGCACCACGTTGGCGGCGCTCACGTCGCATCCCGTCGTGCGCGCGTGCTCGGCGGCGATCGCGGCGCGCAGCGGCTCGCGACCGGCCATCGCCGTATAGTGCGTATCGCCGGCCCGCAACGCATCGATGGCGCGCTCGACGATCGGCACGGGCGTCGAGAACTCGGGATCGCCAACGCTCAGCACGATCACGTCTTCGCCCCTGGCAGCCGCCTGCTGCGCGACCCGATGAATTTCCCACGCCGACGTGCGCCGCCCTTGCAGTCGCTCGACCAGATTCGAATACTTCATTGCGCTCACCCGTTGTTGTGCGGTCCGATCCGCCGATCTCTTTCCAATTGACCCGCCAATGTAAAGGCACGCCGGCGAAACGTCCAGATACGAAAAAGGGTCATGCGAGCGGATAACCTCGCATGACCCTGTGCGCAATGTACTGCTGTTTGAATGACTGCTTTGCTTCAAACCCCCGCCAGGTTTATTTCAACCCCCGTTAAAACTTCGGCGCTTCAAAGCTGCCGGCGCAGTTCAGCCGGCGGCACCTTCATCAGATGCCGGTATTTCGCCACCGTGCGTCGCGCGACCAGCACGCCCTGATCCGCGAGCATCTTCGCGAGCGTCACGTCCGACAGTGGATCACGCGTATTTTCCGCGGCGATCATCTCCTTGAGCAGCGCGCGCACCGCGGCGGCCGAGCAGGTTCCGCCGCTTTCGGTGCCGAGCTCGCGCGGGAAGAAATGCTTGAACTCGAAGATGCCGCGCGGCGTCGCCATATATTTGTTGCCCGTCGCGCGCGAGATCGTGGATTCGTGCAGGCCCAGCTCGTCAGCCACGTCACGCAGCACCATCGGCTTCAGCGCGATCTCGCCGTACAGGAAGAATGCCTTCTGATGCGCGACGATGCATTCGGCAACCCGCTGGATCGTATCGAAGCGCTGTTGCGCGTTGCGGATCAGCCAGCGCGCCTCCTGCAGCTGCTGCGCGAGCGGCGAACGGCTCGCGCCGGCCGACTGCGCGAACAGCTGCGCATACATGCGATGGATTCGCGCCCGCGGCTGCACCGCCGGATTGATCGACACGACCCACTTGTTGCGCACCTGACGCACGATCACGTCGGGCACGACATAGTTATCCTCGGTGCGGCCGTAGCAATTGCCGGGCTTCGGATCGAGCTTGCGCACCAACGCGCAAGCCACACGCAATTCCTCCGCGCTGCAGCCGATCTGTTTTTGCAACTCGGCCTGCTCGCGGCGCGCGAGCCTTTCCAGATGATGCTCGGCGATCTGCCGCGCGACGTCGCGTCCCGGCGTATTGGCGGGTAGCGCATTGATCTGCAGCGCGAGGCATTCCGATAGCGAACGCGCGCCGAGCCCCGGACGATCGAGCGCCTGCACGAGGCGCAACGCCACCAGCAGTTCTTCCTCGGTCAGCGTGGGTTCCAGATCGACGCTATCGGCCAGGTCGGCCAGCGACTGCCGCAGATAGCCGTCGTCGTCGAGCGCCTCGATGATGAAACGGGCCACCGCGCGATCGCGGTCGTCTAGCCGGTACAGGCGCAACGCGTCGTGCAACTGTTCGCGCAGCGTGGGTTGCGAGCGAGCCCAATCGGCCGGATCGCTGCCGTCCGCGTCGCCGTTCTGGCGCATCGAGTTGCGCGAACCGTAGTCGCCGGAAAAATCGGCGGGCATGTCGTCCTGGCCCGCGCTTTCGAGCGTATCGCTACCGGCGCTTTCCGCCGGCAGTCCGTCCGGCTCGGCGGCGGCAAGCGTATCGACAGCGGGCGGCGCGTTGGCGTCTTCACCCTCGCCTGGCGTCGTGCCGGCGAGCGCGACGTCTTCCGCTTCGGATGAGTCGTATTCGAGGAACGGATTGGTATCGAGCGCCGTGCGCAATTCCTGCTGGAACTCGAGCGCCGACAATTGCAAGAGCCGCACCGACTGCTGAAGACGAGGCGTCAGTGCGAGAGACTGCCTTGTACGAAGTTCCATTGAAGGCATTGGAGTGATCCCGTTCGTTAATAGCCTCAGACTCAACGAGCCGAGTTCACTGACCAATGCAACGTCCGTACCAGATCGCGCAAGACGCTGTTTTGATTGCGCTTTGTTTATTCAGGCGGATGAATTGCCCTGACCGGGCGCGCCGGTTTTTACAAACGGCAGGCAACTTCCGGTCCCTTTCTTCACCTCTCCGGCGGCCTCGCGCATGGCCGCATTGCAACGGTATTCGTCAGTCGAAACTCCCCGGTGCACGCGCCTTTCGCGAGCGGCATGGATTGGCTCGCAGCCGGCAGGCACGATGGTTGCGGAGCGACGGTGTGTGGACGGACGCCGCCCTTCGCAAACGCCTCGATCGAGCGCGGATGCGAGTACAGCGTCCGGTGTCGAGAAACGGGCCCCTGACGGTACCGTAGCGGCGACGACCCCACGTGTCTCATCAGCGGCTTCGGCCGCGATCGGCCACCGGCCAACAAGACCGCCATTTTCATTACCACCTGATGGAGAGAACCATGAAGACGATCCAGCTTCTAAAGACCGCAGGCAGCATCGCCGTCATCGCGTTCGCGCTGAACGCGAACGCCCAGACCAGCGCTTCGGCCCCGCCAGCGTCGTCGGAAAGCATCGGCCAGCATATCGACGATGGCACCATCACGACCAAGGTCAAGGCTGATCTGCTTGCCGCGAAGAACGTCAAATCGACGCATATCCACGTGAAGACCCGCAAGGGCGTCGTGTGGCTCACGGGTTCGGTGCCTTCGGCGGACGACAAGTCCGCCGCCGAAGATGTCGTGCAAAGCGTGAAGGGCGTGACCAGCGTGAAGAACCATCTGAAGGTCGCGGCTGACTGATATCCGCGCGATTGGTTCGCACCGATTCGACTGAACAGAACGTAATAGAGCCGGCTGACAGAGCCGGCTCTTCCTTATTGCACTGACGCGTCGGTCAATGCTTCATTGCCGCATACTGGTCGCGCAGATCGCGCACGCGGTCATGCGTTTGCAGCACGCCCTGGTACTGCCGCTCGACGATTGCCCGCACGTCCGCCGGCAAATCCTTCTCCAGCGCGTCGTGATAGCGTTTCTTCGCGACGTCCTCGCCTTTTTCGCACTCGGCAAGAATCGCATGGTCGCTGCGATTCGCTACCGCCGATTTCACGTCGACCCAGCCGCGATGCAGCGCACCGCTCATGCTGCCGCCGGTTTCGGGCTTGCCGCCCAGTGTCTGAACGGCATCCTGCAACTCACGCGCGCCGCGCGAGCAGTCCTCGGCACTCGAACGGAACAGCATCTTCAGCTGGTCGTCGTGCGCATCCTCGGCTGCCTTCATAAAGCCCTTTTCGCCATCCTTCGACGTTTCGACCAGTTCATTCAATACGGAAACAACGTTGGTAGCCATTCAATACCTCCAAGGGTTTCGTTCATCGCGGAACCCGCCGCGCGGGGCTTTTTATGTGCCTCGCGATGAATCGGTTCGACGCGCGGCGGGCTGCATTTGATAGCACGCATCACGCGTGCCCGGCACCTCGTGCGAGCCGATGTATAGCGAAAGGCAGCTCGAACGAGCGCAGCCGCCGCGCGATGCGCGGCAACCGCGGGTGTCGCGCGACGTCGAAACAGCGCGGTAAACGGAAAACGGCCCGATGATCGTCATCGGGCCGTTTTTTGTTGGTATGCCGCGTCGCCCATATCACGCGCGCTTCTCCGCGAATTCCTTGATCGGCTCGGGCGTCTTCAGCGGATCGAAATCGGCCCAGCGTCCCTGCTGCCAGCGGCCGGTCGCCTTCTCGATCGACACGCCGCCCGCTTCACGCAGCACGCGCGCGGCGTCCAGTTGATTGTCGGGCGACACGTGCACGGCGACGAGCACGCCCGAATCGCGCGACTCCTCGTGATACGGCACGCGATGGTCCGATTTGCCGCGCTCCGTGGTGCGCGACATCGCGCCGACCAGCGAGCCGACATACGCGCCGACGCCGGCCGCGAGCAGCGACACCAGCAGCGGCGCGGAAAACACCGCGAAGATCGCCACGCCAATCACCGCGCCAATCACCGCGCCGATCGTCACGCCCATGCCCGCGCCTTTAGGCGCTCCTCGCGCGCCGGGGTCGGTATCGGTGTCGCCGCCGATCGGGAAACGCGCATGCTGGCCGCGTGGATTGACGAAAAACAGCGTGACGTCCTCTTCCACGAAACCCGCATCGAACAGTTTTTGCGCCGCGCTTTCCGCAGCGGGAAAAGTCGTGAAGCGTGCCGCGACGATGAGTGACATACGGCCTCCTTATCGTTAATTGCCGTTCGTGGACCATCCTGTCGCCGCTGACGCGAGTCGGAAGCAGCGCGCCCAGTCAATGCGACATGCAGCGGCGCTACGCCGCGGCGCCGCGATCCGGTTCCATGCCTTCCACTCTGAACAGTCCGCTATGCAACACTACGCCTTCTCCGTTGTTCTGGTCGAGCGCTTCCGCGCAGACCGAGCGGATGCGCTGACGGCCTCTGTCGAAAGCGGCCATCAACGCCGCTTCAAGCGCGGACTCCGCGCCGAAATGATCTTCCAGAGCCTCGGCAGTGATCGCGCAAACCACTGGCTCGCCATCGACGCGCGCAAGAAAGCGCACGGTCAGATTGGCGCCGTCGAAGGCCGCTTCGTCATCGGGGAAAGTGATCTGCATCAGAGAGTCCTCATAAGCAGGCCGTGGCAGGATCGCGTTCATGACGAGCCCTTCAATTGGCCGGCCAGTTGCTCCGCCATCTCGAGGTGATGCTTGATGGTTGGCAGCGCTTGCGCGGCCGCGGCCTTCAGTTGCGAGTCGGTGCCGCTCTCGCTTTGCTGCTGAAACAGGTCGACCGCGCGCTGATGCGCTTCCACGCCGACCTGCTCGACATAGGCCCGATCGAACTCGGTGCCCTTCAACGTCTGCAGTTTGCCGACCAGCGCGGAATCCGCGGACGGCGTCGGCTTGAAGCCCTTCTTCGCGACCAGCCCGGCCATTGCGTGCGACAGCTTCGTGTGGTCGGCGATCATCTGTTGAGCGAACTTCTTGACATGCGGATCGTTGGAGTTCTTCAGCGCGACCTTGCCAGCGGCGATTTCAGTGGCGTCCGACTTCGACGCTTCGAGCACGAACTGCTGATCCGCGGGTGACAGCGTCGTGCTGCCGGTCGGCGCTGCGCTCGCGGGCGCATCGCTCGCCTGCGCGCAGGCCGTGTCGATCGATGCCGCGCTCACGCCCAACACGGCCAGCGCGGCAGTCAACACTTGTAGGGAATACCGGAATTTCATGCATTTTCTCCCTGTCGAATCACCGATGCGCAGGCTCCGAAGCCAACGCGCCGCCTGCGATCAAGCCGCCTTGCGCTTCGTCAGTTGCGCGATCAGCGCCTTGTTGAACGCGGGAAGGTCGTCGGGTTTGCGGCTCGAAATAAGATTGCCGTCCTCGACCACTTCCTGATCGACCCACGTGCCGCCCGCGTTGCGAATATCGTCCTGCAGGCTAGGCCAGCTCGTCACCGTGCGCCCCTTGACGATCCCCGCCGATACCGGCAGCCACGTGCCGTGACAGATCACCGCGATCGGCTTGTTCGCGTTGTCGACCGCTTTGACGAACGCCTGCGCCTGCGGCAGCAGTCGCAGCGCGTCGCCGTTCACGACGCCGCCCGGCAATACCAGCGCGTCGTAGTCGTCGGGACTGGCCTTGTCGAAGGTCGCATCGACGTCGACGGAATCGCCCTTGTCGATGTGTTTGAAGCCTTGGATCTTGCCCGGCTTCGCCGAGATCACATGGACCGTCGCGCCCGCCTCGGTGAGCGCGCGTTTCGGCTCCATGAGTTCTGCCTGCTCGAAGCCATCTACGGCGAGTACGGCTACCTTGTAGCCATTCAGTGCATCAGTCATGTGTGCTCTCCTTCATGCGGCGCCGCGCTCATGCACTTGCCCGTGATGCGTGTGCATAAGTCTGCGCCTCGCTAAGCGTGGTTACGCAAAACACGTGCCTGGTTGAGGCAGTGTTCAGCGGGCTGACATTACGTTGGCGATGCACCGACGCTGCGGTTGCGCCGTTCAGCTCGCGCCGCCGCGTGTGCAAAAGCGCCGTGGTCAGACGTCGGTTTCGTCTTCGTCGGAGCGTTCCGCGCCCGGCGGCACTTGCGGATCGACGACGTGGTCGGTGTCGATATCGCGGTCCATCTCCAACGTCGAATCGCCATCGGCCGACGCGCGCTCGCCCGTACCTGAGCGATCGGTATCGCTGCCGAGTGCGGCGTCGCCGGCTTCGAGCGCGTGATTGTCGAGCTCCGTATCGACGTCGAAATCGTGACGCCTCGCGCCCGCCACGTCGCTGCCGCTATCGGACGAGTCGCTGGGACCCAGCGCGCCCGTCGTGCCGGACGTTTGCTTGACGGTCTGCTGCGGCTCTTCATCGGGGTTGAGTGTGCTGCTCATGAAAGCTCCCTTTCCGGTTGGTCACGTCGACTTTTCCGCAAGGACCGTTCCGCCTCAGCGCGCTGGTCACCTACCAGTGGCATCGCCCTTGCTTCCCGCCGATCACACGGCACACATCGCGCCTACTCGGCGAACCGGTTCGAACCGGGTTTGAAACTTCTACCTGCAACAATGGCTACCGCGACTCATTCCACGACCACATCACGCAACCCGACCACCGCGAACGGCAACACCGAACCCCAACCGATGCCGCCGGGACTGCGCCACGCCGACGACACGAGGCCCGGCTACACACGCAAGCGCGAGCGGAACGGCTTCATCTATTTCGACGTCGACGGCAAGCGCATCGTCGATGAGGACGAGATTCAACGCATCAATTCGCTCGCGATTCCACCCGCGTACGAAAACGTGTGGATCTGCCCCGATCCGCGCGGTCATCTGCAGGCGACCGGCCGCGACGCGCGCGGCCGCAAGCAGTACCGCTATCACCCCCGCTGGCGCGAAACGCGCGATGCCGACAAGTACGAACGGATGGCCGAGTTCGGCCGCGCATTGCCCAAAATCCGCGCGCGCGTGGTGCGTGATCTGAAGCTGCCCGGCATGCCGCTCGACAAGGTCGTCGCGGCCATCGTGCAGTTGCTCGACACGACGCTGATCCGGATCGGCAGCGCAGAATACGCGCGCGATAACCACTCGTACGGATTGACGACGCTGCGCAAGAAGCACGTGAAGATCAGGGCCGGTCAATTGCGCTTCCAGTTTCGCGGCAAGAGCGGCATCGAGCACGACGTGACAGTGGACAATCCGAACATCAAGCGCATCGTGCGGCGTTGCGCGGAGCTGCCCGGTCACGACCTGTTCCAGTATCTCGACGAAGACGGCACGCGCCACAGCGTCGGCTCGACGGATATCAACGACTACCTGCGCCGCGTAAGCGGCGCGGACTTCACCGCCAAGGACTACCGCACGTGGGCCGGCAGCGTGTACGCGCTGGCGGCATTGCGCCGCTTGATGTGCAGCAGCGCGGCCGAAGCGCGTCGTCATATCGTCGCGATCGTGAAAGAAGTGGCGACGCTGCTACGCAATACGCCCGCCGTCTGCCGGCGCTGCTATATCCACCCAGCGATCGTCAGCGCGTTCGAGGCGGGGGAGTTGCAGAGCCTCGCGCCAGGCCAATCGCGCCGCGGACTCAAGGTAGATGAAGTGGCCTTTGCGGTGCTGCTCGCGCAGGCGGAAACGCGTGCGGCGAAACTCGCGCGCGCATCCGGTGCCAAAGGACGCAAGACGCGGGAGTCGTCGGTCGACGACAGTATCAACGGTTCGTTGACGAGTCTGCTAAAAAAGTCGCGCGTGGTGCGCAAGAAAGCCACCGCCGCGAAAGACAAAAGCGCCGCGGCACATTTGCGAGCCACGCCACGCGTGCGTACGCGGCGCGCTGCGCGGGAAATGGCCTCCGAACCGAAACCGCCGGCCCAGTGACGGGCTCAGCGCCGAATCGACTCCGGCTCAAACGTCTTCCTCGAACGCCGCCATCACGAGCCAAACGTCGCGTTCGCCGTCGCGTATCTCCGCCGCCAGCGCATAGGCATCGTTTGGCGAACATACGCGCGCGCGCGTGCTATGCGCGACTTCACCGTTGTCGAACACACGCTCAGTCAACGGCCGCACTTCCTGCTTGCCTTCGAACATCGGCTGTTGCCGACGATACACGAGCGTCTCGGCCTTCCAGTTGCTGAAGCACTCGCGAACATGCGCGAAGTTCCCGCCACAGATGTTCGCCTGATAATGAATCTTCTTAGTCACGATTTTCTCCCTCGATGGGGAGCGCGATATCGCCGGCGCGTTACGATGAACGCACAGGTGCCTGGCCGCGCCCGCATCGATCCAGCGTTACTGTCCCTTCGTATCGCTGCTGGCATTGGCGCCGGGCGTGTTCGTCGTATCGGTCATCGGCTTGTTTGCCTTCGACTTCTTGTGATGATGTTTCATCGACGAAGTCGATCCCATGGTGCTGCCCGTGACATTCGACGCGGGCTCGTTGCCCGCCGTCGGCGCCGCGGTCGCCGCGCCATGCGCGTTGCCGCCGCCGGTGCCGCTATTGCCGTTACCGCCGCCCGCCTGCGCGAACGCGGCGCCCGACGCGACGGCGCCCGACGCGACCATACATGCCGCGAACAGCCATGCCTTCGGATACTTGCTCATCTGGGTTCCCCCTGAAGTAAAAGGACGGGTGCGATCCTTCGGTTCCCTGCTGCCATCACTGAGAATCGAGCAAGGCCTATGCCGCGCGATGCAGTCGTCGCATGCGCGCATCGCGCTTTGCTGATCAGCGCTGGCGTCGGCACTGACGAAATAATTGCAAACGCGCTCGCATCCTTTACGCACGCGGTGCCCTCGTCGCGCGGATGCGCCGCGCGCCACGGCGTAACGGCGCCGCATGGCTAGATGGAACGGCCGTTGCTAAATGCCTCGGTACATTCACCCCTTCAAAAAGGAGCCCATCATGGTGATGCAGACCCAGACACAAGGTGCGAACATCGTCGGTAAAGGCGCCGCGACCGCGGAAGGCCCAGGTCCGGATGTTATGGCAGCGGCTACGCTCGACGGCAACAAGGTTATCAGCAGCGATGGCGAGCACATCGGCAAGATCAAGGACATCATGCTGGACGTGCGTTCGGGCCGCGTCGCGTATGCGGTGCTGTCGAGCGGCGGTTTTCTCGGCATCGGCGACAAGCTGCTCGCGATTCCGTGGCGTGCGCTGACACTCGATACGCAGGAAAAATGCTTCGTGCTGAACATGGTGGCCGAGCGCGTGAAGAACGCACCGGGATTTGATAAGGATCACTGGCCATCGATGGCGGATCAGACGTGGGCCACCACCGTGCATCAGTACTACGGCAGCGAACCGTACTGGGGCGACGTCTATACGAGGCGCGACGACCTCGGCGTCGGTGACATTCCCGCGGGTTCGTCGGATGCGCCCGAGGCCGGGGGCGTGAAGCTCTGATCGCCAAATCGACCATTTTTGACGCGTGGCGAGTCCGACATTCCGCTTCAGGAGACAACACAATGGCGACCCGAAAGACCAGCAGCAAATCGAAACGCCCTGTGTCTCGTGGCAGGTCGGGACGGCCAGCGCGTCAGCGCCACGCGCAAGCGCACGCCGCGCATCGCGCCAAAACCGCGAAGTCGAGCGGCGCATCCGGCGCGAAGAGATGGTCGCATCACGTAATGGAAACGAGCGACGCGATGGACATCCAGAAGGATATTTTCAAAACCGGCAGCGCGGAGTCCATCGCGCAATCGTTGAAGCACTCGTCGACGGCGAGCCGTCGACGCAAGGGCACGCCGTTTCAATCGGCGATGTCGATGCTCAATTTCTACATCAATCGAGCGGGCCGAAACCTGCCGAAGGAGCGGCGCAATACGTTGCAGCGGGCCAAGCGCAAGCTGCGCGAAGCGTTCGGACGAGAGCCGCGGTGAGGTGACCGGATGACGGCGCCCTCACGCGGCACGGCGCTTCAGTCGGCTCCAGGCTGAATGCCGAAGGCACTCTGCACGGCCTCGTACCGCGAATTGACGTTCAGTTTTTCGAACACGTTCTTCATGTGCCATTTGACCGTCTCGGGTGCCAGATTCAATGATCGTCCGATTTCCTTGTTGGACAGCCCGCGAGCGACGTAGCCCAGTATTTCGAGTTCACGCGCGCTCAGTGTGCCCGGCGTTATCTTCGTGTCGGCATAGCTCGACGAAGAAGATGGCGTGTTATCCGCCTCGTCGAAAGCCGACAGCACCGTGCCGATATACGTGGCGTGCCCGGTCGCGATTTCCGATGGCGTGCGGCGAAAGCGTTCCAGTAACGCACGCATCGGCGGCCCCTCGTCCACGAAGCTATTGATCATCCCCATCGCGCCGCCGATCCGCAGCGCGTTTCCCAGCGCGGCGAACGCCTGTTCCGAGGCACCGTTCTGCTCATGCGCGAGAGAAAGCAGCAGCGAAACGACGGCCTCGGCATAGCGCCAGCCCAGTGCAACCAGATTGTCGAGTGAGCGCGAGAGAAAGCCAACGGCGTCGCCGGCGGCATTTTCAGCGAGCAGAACGCGGGCTTGCAGCACGCAGTAGCTTGCCCACGTTTCCATCGCCGAGCCCCGTCGCCCTTCGCACATCATCGGTACACTCGCGCTCAGTTCGTCGGTGACCTGTCGCGCCTCGACCACCCTACCGTCGGCAAGCAGCTGTCTGACGGTTTCCGCATCGCACGCGAGCTTCAGACGCAACCATCGACGGGTTATCGCGAGCTGTCGACCGTCCTCGAGAACGGCGAGCGCCGGCCCTTTTTTGCCATCCCGCCACAGCAGGCGCGACGCGGTAAGCATATAGCGCATCAATGCGGCGAGCGGCGAAGTCTCCAGCGCGATGGTCATGCGACCGTCGATCAACTTCCGCGCCTTGGACAGCTCGTTGCACTCGTAGTAAATCGACGCAAGGCAACCGGCTACCGCGGCCGCGCCCGCCGACCACTCTCCTAGCTTGTCTTCGGAGTACCGCATCGCGACCTCCATCACCCGCCTCGCATCGGGAAGTTCGCCGTGTATCAGCGCGGCGATGCCGTACACCGCGTCGCGCAACATATCCGCGCTGTTCGGTTTCCGGCTGAGCCCCACCTGATCGACCCGCGCTCTCCATACGCGGGAGATGTAGGCGAACTGCCCTCTATACATCAAGCCGAAAATCTCCGCGCTTTGCCCGTAATGGCGTACCCAGGGTTCCGCAGGCGCCGTCGATGCCTCAACGGCACGCCCGAGTTCCAGCGCATGTTCGCTGTCGTCGTTCACGCAAGCGATCACCGCGTGGATCGCGTTGATCTCCGCCCATGCGACCTCGTCGGCTACCGACCGATCATCACGGGCCATTCGTTCGAACTCGTCGGCAATCTCGCCGATCTCCTTCGAGGCGCGCGCGGTCTCAAGCGACATCGCGAGAGCCCAGGCTTTCGCCAGACGCAAGCGCAGTCGACCCGCGATCACGTCCGGCGGCAGTTTGCGAATCCAGCCCGGCAGCATGAACGGGTCGCCGCGTTGGAGCATCTCCATCGCACAGTTTTCGGCCCACTGCGCCGCCTGCCCGATGTCGCCCGCTGCCAGCGCATGTCGCACGGCTTCGCGCCACAGGCGAGCCCGCGCGAACCACAGGCTGGCCCGGCGATGCAGCAACGGAACCTGTCGTGGCGTCTGACGCATGAGACGGCGGCGAAGCGCATTGCTCAGCAATGCGTGATAGCGATACCAGTTCTGCGTCTCATCGAGCGGCCGGATGAACACGTTATGCCGCTCGAGCCAGCCCAGCTTTTCTCCGCTTTCGCCCTCACCGCCCATGACATCGTCGCACAGCGTCGCCGTAAGCCGCTCGAGAATCGACGTGTAAAGCAAAAACGTCAGCATGGGCGGCGGCAAATGCGCAAACACCGTATCGTTCAGGTAGCGATCGATGCCGAAGCGGGAACCGGCGAGATGACTGGCGAGCGCGGCCACGTCATCGATCCGGTTCAGTCCGAGCGAAGCCAGTTGCAAACCGGCCACCCAGCCTTCGGTCGCGCTGTTCAACAACTCGACGCTGTTGCGGTTGAGCAGCGCTTTACCGGTGTGATCGAAAAACGCCTGAGCATCGTCGAGCGAAAAGCGCAGATCGTCGACATTCACACGCGAAAGTTTGTCGGGCGAGCGCAGCCCGCTCAGCGACAGAGCCGGTTCGCCGCGCGCGCCGAGCAGCACGTGCAGGTTGTCGGGCGCGTAGCGCAGCAGGCGCGACACGATCGCGAGAACGGGTTTCGCGCTCAGACGGTCGACGTCGTCGAGCACCAGGAAAACACCGCGGCCGTATGCGGCGATGCCATTGAGCAGCACTGAAATGACCGTTCTGACCGGCGTGTGTGCATCGTTATCGAGAAGTTGCTGTGCCTGCCACGCGATCTCCTGCGACGCGCGACAAAGCGCCGCCACCAGATAGGCCCCGAGTTGCTGCGGATCGTCGTCTTCTCCATCGAGACTGAGCCACGCAACGGGACGCTTCTTTCTCGTTTGCGCTTCGCTCCACGCGGCAAGCAAGGTCGTTTTGCCGAAACCCGCGGGCGCGGTCACGAGCGTAATGTGACGCGGACGTCGTTCATCGAGTCGTCGGAGCAATCCCGGCCGTTGCACGCAACCCGCGGGAAGACGCGGCGGCATCATCTTGGTCTGGATCAGCGAGACGATCCATTCACGCTCGAAACTATCAGCGGTTGTATTCATGAGGTGTCCTCTCACCGGCTATCCGTGAGAGGCATGGAGGGTCGTTGTGAATTTGCTTTGAAGATACGCCGAACCGTATGACGACTCAATGAGTCGCCGCGCAACGAGGCGCGACCAGCGCAATCCGCTTCAGGTCGCTCATGGCCTCGTGTCGGATCGCTAGCGGAGATCGCTTTGCGCGCCCTGCTCGGACCTGTCCTTCTCCGCGACAGCGTCTTCCGGCTCGGTACTCGCCGGCGCTTGCGCTTCCGCGCTGCCGGCATCGGCCTCGTCGAGGCGGTAGCCGTGCGTATAGATGGTCGTCAATCGCACGCCGTTGTCCGGATGCAGGGCCAGCTTGCGTCGCAGCCGGTAGATATGCGTGTCGATCGTGCGCGACGTACTATCCAGCTCGCGGCCCCACGCAAGCTTCGCCAGAAGCCGCTTGGAAACGACCCGTCCGACGTTCGCGAAGAGATAGGCCGCCACGTCGAATTCCTTTTCCGTCAACAAGATCGATTCGCCGTGCAGAAAAACACTGCGCTGCGTGACGTCGAATACATACGGCCCAACCGCGATTGCACTTTCCACCTTGATGCTGCGTCGTGTGCGACGCAACAGCGCGCCTACCCGTGCCCCCAGCTCTTTGGCCCGGAACGGCTTGACGACGTAGTCATCCGCGCCGGCGTCCAGCGCCTGCACGATGTCGACTTCCAGAAGTCGGCTGGTCACGAACAGCACCGCGGGTTCGCGGCCCAGGTGACGGCGTATCCAGTACAGCACCTCGAAGCCGCTCATGCCCGGCAATTCCCAGTCGAGCACCACGAGATCGACCTCGTTGGCCTGAAGAAAACTGATTGCGTCCTTGCCCCGCTCGACCTTGTTTATTCGATGCCCGGATTGCCCGATTTCCCTTTCGACCGAATCAGCTTGCGCGGGATCGTCTTCCACCAACAGGATATTCATCTATCACCTTTTTTCTTTCGCCCTGGCGACTTGAAGACCGGCCCGCTCGACAGATGCGGCGAAAGACATTCGCATCTGGAATTCCACTCACACGAGCAAGCAGTTCAAACAGGACGAAAAAGCCAACATAAAAAAATCGCCTACGGCACCAGGTCGGCGTGAGCGGCCAGCGGCGCCGGCCCCGTATGCATTGTGAATTTCGAGAAGAAAGATAGAGCCAGTCGCCTTTCAAATCCCCCCCCTTTCGGAGGGGGGGATGGTGTTTTCGAAGGGGGGTCATATTGCACGACCGTCCCCCTTATCAGTGATTCGATCTGGCGCGCGCGAACTATTGCCCGCCGAGCATCTGAAGAGCGACCCCGCATGCATGTTCGTGTGGTTGCGCGTGCCGCCGCCGTGGCGCTCGGATGACTTCGCGGCAAACGCGCTCGCGCGCGGGGTCAACACGATGCCCGCATCCGCGTTCGCGGTCGATCGCTCGACGGTCGAGCACGGCGTGCGCATCAACCTCGCTTGCGCCGAGTCGCGCGAGCAGTTGACGCGTGGCCTGCAGATTCTCGCGCACACGCTACGCGACCGGCCGCGCGCGCTGTTCGGCACGATCTAGCTCGCGGTGGAAGCGTGAAGCGGAGCCGCTAGAATACGGGACCCCCTGTCCAGCCGAGCCGCCTTAATCCGATGACTCCGTCCGACGATTCAAGCCCTTCCTCGCGCACGCACGCCGCCGATGCGCTGTTCGCTTTCCTGAAGACGCTGCCGCTCGGCGACCGCTTGATCGAGGGCGGCTTCATGGCCGTGCAGGCCGTGGCAGGCGCGAGTCTCGCGTTCGGCATCGGTCGCGCGCTGCACACCGAGCAGGCGTTCTGGGCCGCCATCACCGCGATCGCGGTGAGCCAGCATAGTTATATCGACACCCGCAAGCTGTCGCGCGACCAGTTCATCGGTGCGATGGTCGGCGGTATTTGCGGGTTGATCGGCACGCTCGCGGGCGGCGGCCATTTTGCCGCGTACGCGGCGACCGTGGCGGTCGCGATCCTGATCTGCTGGGTCGTCAACGTCGGCAGCGCAGCGCGCCTCGGCGGCATCACCGCGACGATCATGCTGCTGGTGCCAGGCATCGGCACGGCGTGGGACAAGGCCTTTCTGCGGCTTGCCGAAGTGACGCTCGGCACGGTCTGCGCGCTCGTGGTCGCGCGACTGATGGCGTCGTTCGAAAGGCGCGTGTTCAGCAAGGGCGGACCGCCCAGATAGAATCGCCCACGCGTTGAGTCTTTAGTCACTCATCCAGAGCATCGTCCGTTGGTGTGCGGCGCCGGTAACGTCCCGGCGTCACACCGACGCTTTGCGCGAACGCCTTGCCGAACGCCGCCTCCGATTGATAGCCGACCGCCTCGCCGATGTCCGCCGCGCTGCGTTGTGTGCGCAACAGCAGATCGCTGGCGATCGCCATGCGGATCTGCGTCAGAAAATCCATCACGGTCACGCCCGCGCGCTCGTTGAAGTGGCGCGCGTAGGTCGCGCGCGACATCGCCGCGCGCTCGCCGAGTTCAGAGATCGTCCATGCGCGTTCGGGCGCGTCGAGCATGGCCTGCACCGATGCGCCGAGGCGTGCGTCCGTCAGCAACGCGAGCATCCCGGTGCCGTTCGCATTGCGCTCGCCGTGCACGCGCAGTGCCATCGCGAACAGCGCGTGGCTCAAGGCCGTCACGATCGCGAGCGCGCCAGGCTGACGCCGCTCCGCTTCGCCGCGCATCAGAGTGATCACCGCCTGCAACGCATCGAGCGTTTGCGCATCCCCGAGCGATACGTGCAGCGGATCGGGCAGCACATTGAGCAGCAACGCCGATGAACCAGGTGCATAGACGAAGCGGCCGCACAGCAGATCGACGCCGTCATGAACCGCGGTGTCGTTGGGCGCGTGCGCGGCCGTGGCAGTGGTTTCGTGGCCATCGTTGCGCCGCACCGGCAGCATGCCGTCATGCCCGAGCGTCAACGGCAGGCCACCCGCCGAGCGCTTTACGTCGCGCATGCGATGCGCGGCGCCACGCGGAAACAGCATGAAATCGCCGGCCCGCAATTCGAGCGGCTCGCCGGCGGCGGTCTCGATCACACAACTGCCGTCGAGCACCAGATGAAACGGCGCGACGCCCGCCTCCAGCGGCGCATGATCGATGTCGAATGCGCCTGATAGCAGGCAGCGAAGATCGAGACTCGCTTGAGGCCGGGCAAGGTCGATCAGGCGACTGAGCGTGTCCATGAGACGAGCGCGCTAAAAGTTGAGTCGAATGAGTATTCAGGATATCGCGGCGCGGCGCAATACTTTGTCCCACGACGCCGGCAACCGCCGGCGCGCAACGGACCAAGGAGCACTGCGATGTTGAACTGGATCGATTACCGCAAGGAACTGTTCGGCCGTATCGGCGAAATGACGAAGCTCGCGCCCGAAAGCGTGAAGGCGTATCAGGCGATGTCGAGCGCCGGTCAGAAGACCGACCTGCTCGGCGCGAAAATGCGCGAGCTGATTGCGCTCGCGGTAGCGGTCAGCCTGCGCTGTGACGGCTGTATCACGGTCCATACGGCCGAGGCGCTGAAGCACGGCGCGACCCGCGAGGAAATCGCCGAAGCGCTCGGCGTCGCGATGGCAATCAACGCGGGCGCGACGCTGGTGTACTCGGCGCGCACGCTGGACGCGGTCGCCGCGCATACGCAGGGGTAAGCGAGGTTGATGATTAGCCGCAGCGACCGCCAAGTCATCGTCCGTCCTTACGTGCCGCATCGACCGATCATGTCCGGCGATGCGGCGCGCGGCCCTTGTTGAAGCGATCGATCAAACGCGTACCGGCCCGATGACCGTTCTCAGAACTGAATCGTCGTGCGAGACTTTCAGTCTCGCGGACGTCGAGACCTGAGCGAGTGCCGAAACGAAATGGCCGCGGAGAACCTGAGAGCGGTGGATCGTCTTCACGAGTTGGCGTTTTTTCCAGTCGACCCGCCTCAGGCCCACGCGCGCGAGCATGAAACTCGCGCGGCCCATCGATGAAGATTCGGGCTTCCAGGGCGAACGCGAGTACGCCGTCGCGTTATCGCTGCACGACGTGCCGAACCTCGGCCAGTTGCTGCCGGCGTTGCTCGCCCTGCCGCTCCAGCATCCAGCCGGGGTACTCCGCCGGCAGCGCGCTGACTTCGGCCAGCTTCGCGAGCTCATCGGCGGATAGCGCGACGTTGGTCGCCGCGATGTTGTCGTCGAGCTGCTCGATTTTCTTCGCGCCGACGATCACCGTGCTGACGACACGCTGATGCAGCAGCCACGCCAGCGCGATCTGCGCGACCGAGACGTTTTTCGCTGCAGCGATTTTGCGCATCACGTCGATGCAGTCATACGCGCGCTCGCGATCGACAGGCGGAAAATCGAAGTTCGTGCGACGGCTGCCCGCCTCGGCCTGCTGCTCGCGTCCGTATTTGCCGCTCAGCAAACCGCCGGCGAGCGGACTCCACACCATCAGGCCGAGGCCTTCGCTTTGCAGCATCGGCACGAGTTCGCGTTCGAGATCGCGGCCCGCGAGGGTGTAATACGCCTGCAGCGTTTCGAAGCGCGCGGTGCCGAGCCGCTCGGCGATGCCGAGCGCCTTCGCGATCTGCCACGCGGCCCAGTTCGACACGCCGACGTAGCGCACGTGGCCGTGCTGCACGAGCGTATCGAGCGCGCGCACGGTTTCTTCGATCGGCGTGGCGGGATCGAAACCGTGGATCTGATACAGGTCGACGTGATCGAGTTGCAGACGCTTCAGGCTCGCCTTGATGCCGTCGAGGATGTGATAGCGCGACGCGCCGCGCGCGTTTGCGAACTCGCCGGTCTGGCCGAACACCTTGGTCGCGATCACGACCTTGTCGCGCGGTACTTGCAGATTCTTCAGCGCCTGGCCGGTGATCTGCTCGGACAGGCCGCCCGCGTAAACGTCGGCGGTGTCGATGAAATTGATGCCCGCGTCGAGCGCCCGGCCGACCAGCCGCTCCGCGTCGTTCTGCTGCAGATCGCCGATCTGCCGCCAGATGCCTTCGCCACCGCCGAAGGTCATCGTGCCCAAACACAACTCTGAAACAAACACACCGGTACGGCCCAACTGGTTATATCGCATGTCGACGCTCCATCGTGGGTGCAGGAAGAGTCGTCAAGCGTACTGGAATTGGCGGAGGTTGGTAGGAGTGGCACACACGCCGCAAAGACTACGAATTCCAGCAGCGGCGCGAAGCCCGATGCGCCGCGCACGAGCCGCGAAAACCTGCGAGACTGACGGCTATTGCGCCGTCAGCGTGGAATGACCCACAACCGCCAAAACGGTCGACATTGCCCGGTACCGACTGGATATCCCCCCGCGCCGCCCTCATCTGCACAAGCATGACTTCGGCAAAGACTTCCGCCGCACTCGACGCGGCGCCCCGCTCCCGCAAGACCCGCTCCACCGCGAGCGCGGCGCGCCCCGCCGCGCCAGCCTTACCGCCAGCCCAGCAGGCGCTCGACGGTTTTCACCCAGCCGTCGCCAACTGGTTCCAGCAAACCTTCGCCGCCCCGACCGACGCACAAGCCGCCGCGTGGCCGCAGATCCGCAGCGGCCGCTCGACGCTGGTCGCCGCGCCGACGGGCTCCGGCAAGACCCTGACCGCATTCCTGTCCGCGCTGAACGAGCTGGTCTCGCAAGGCCTCGCGAACGGCGGCACGCTGCCCGACGAAACGCTGGTCGTCTACGTGTCGCCGCTGAAGGCGCTTTCGAACGACATCCGCCTGAATCTGCAACTGCCGCTGCAAGGCATCGCCGCCGAACTCGACAGGCTCGGCCTGCCGCCGCTCGACATTCGCACCGCGGTGCGCACCGGTGACACCACGCAGCAGGAACGCAATGCGTTGAAAAAGCGCGCGCCGCACATTCTCGTGACGACGCCCGAGTCGCTGTACGTGCTGCTCGGCTCGGATTCTGGCCGCCGCATGCTGGCAACGGTGCGCACGGTGATCGTCGATGAGATTCATGCGCTCGCCGGCAGCAAGCGCGGCAGTCATCTCGCGCTGAGCCTCGAACGGCTCGACGCGCTCTGCGCCCGGCGCCTGCCGCGCATCGGGCTGTCGGCGACGCAAAAGCCGGTCAGCGCGGTCGCGCGGTTTCTGGTCGGCGGCGCGAGCCTCGAGAGCGACGTACCGGCCGGGTGCGCGGTGATCGACGTCGGCCACGTCCGCGCGCGCGACCTCGCGCTCGAGATCCCGCCGGTGCCGCTCGAAGCGGTGATGGCCAACGAAGTGTGGGAGCGCGTCTACGACCGGCTCGCCGAGCTGGTCGCGCAGCATCGCACGACGCTGATCTTCGTCAACACGCGCCGGATGGCCGAGCGCGCCGCGCGTCATCTGACCGAGCGGCTCGGCAAGGACGCGGTCGCTGCGCATCACGGCAGTCTCGCGAAAGAACATCGTTTCGACGCCGAACAGCGCCTGAAACGCGGCGAGCTGCGCGTGCTGATCGCGACCGCTTCGCTCGAACTCGGCATCGATATCGGCGACGTCGACCTCGTCTGCCAGATGGGTTCGCCACGCGCGATCGCGCCGTTCCTGCAACGCGTCGGCCGCTCGGGCCACCACGTGGGCGGCATGCCGAAGGGGCGGCTCTTTCCAGCCTCGCGCGACGACCTGCTCGAATGCGCGGCGCTGCTCGATTGCGTGCGGCGTGGCGAACTCGATGCGCTACGCATCCCGCGCGCGCCGCTCGACGTGCTCGCGCAACAGATCGTCGCGGAAGTGTCGAGCGCCGAGTGGAGCGAGGATGCGCTGTTCGACATGCTGCGGCGCGCAGCGCCGTACGCGGATCTGTCGCGCGAGCAATACGACGCGGTGCTGCGCATGCTCGCCGAGGGCTACACGAGCCGCCACGGTCCGCGCGCCGCGTACGTGCATCGCGATGCGGTAAGCGGCACGCTGCGCGGCCGGCGCGGCGGCAAGCTGGTCGCCGTGACGTCGGGCGGCACGATCCCCGAAAACGCCGATTACGCCGTCGTGCTCGAACCGCAGGCGATCAACATCGGCACCGTCAACGAGGACTTCGCGGTCGAAAGCCTCGCCGGCGATGTGTTCCAGCTCGGCAACGCGTCGTATCGGATTCTGCGAATCGAGAGTGGCCGGGTGCGGGTCGAGGACGCACAAGGGCAACCGCCGAACATTCCGTTCTGGCTCGGCGAGGCGCCGGGGCGCAGCGACGAGCTGTCTTTCGCGGTCGCGAGATTGCGGGAGCAGGTCGAGCGTTTGCTGACGGAGGGCGAACCGGCGTCACACGCGGTTGCGTCGGTGCCAATCGCCGCGGCGCAATTCGAAGCAGCCGCAACGCCCGCGAAATCCGCGGCAAAGAGAGGACGCAAAGCGAAAGCTGCCGTGGCGCAGAGCGCGACGCAGACCACAACGGCGTCCGCAACCGCCGCAGCCACGTTGCCCGCGAGCGAAGCCGAACCCACGACCGCGCGCCTCGACCACGCCATCGCCTGGCTCGCCGACGAGCTCGCGCTCGACGAGCCCGCCGCGCGCCAGATCGTCGAATACCTGGCGCGTGCCCGCGCCGCGCTCGGCGTACTGCCGACGCAGAGCACGCTGGTGATGGAGCGCTTCTTCGACGAATCGGGCGGCACCCAGCTCGTGATCCACTCGCCGTTCGGCAGCCGCGTGAACCGCGCGTGGGGGCTCGCGCTGCGCAAGCGCTTCTGCCGCAGCTTCAACTTCGAGTTGCAGGCCGCCGCCACCGAAGACGCGATCGTGCTGTCGCTGACCGGCAGCCACTCGTTCGTGCTCGACGAGGTCTGGCGCTATCTGCACTCGAACAGCGCCGAACGTCTGCTGATCCAGGCACTGCTCGATGCGCCGTTGTTCGGCGTGCGCTGGCGCTGGAACGCGACGACCGCGCTCTGCCTGCCGCGCTACACGGGCGGCCGCAAGACCGCGCCGCAACTGCAGCGCATGCGCAGCGAGGATCTGCTCGCGAGCGTGTTTCCCGAGCAGGCCGCGTGTCTGGAGAACGTCGTCGGCGAACGCGAGGTGCCGCGCCACCCCTTAGTCGACCAAACCATCGACGACTGTCTGCATGACGCGATGGACAGCGAACGCTGGCTCGCGCTGCTGCGCCGCATCGAGCGCGGCGAGTTGCGGCTCGTCGCGCGTGATCTGCCGGCGCCGTCACCGCTCGCCGCCGAAATCCTGACCGCGAAGCCCTACGCGTATCTCGACGACGCGCCGATCGAGGAGCGCCGCACCCAGGCGGTGCTGAACCGCCGCTGGACGGACCCTGAAAGCGCCGACGATCTTGGCGCGCTCGACGCCGCCGCGATCGACAGCGTGCGCGACGAGGCGTGGCCGCAGGCGCGCAACGCCGACGAAATGCACGAAGCGCTGACGGGCCTCGCGTGCATCACCGGGGCCGAGGCGCTCGCGCACGAGGATTGGCCGACGCTGCTTGCGGCGTTGGCGAAAGCCGGCCGGGCGACGCGCTTGCCGCTGGCCGCGCAAGCCAACGCGAGCACGGGCAACGACAACGCCAGCGACAGCGCCAGCGACAGCGGCAGCGCACTGTGGCTGCCCGCCGAACGCCTGACCTGTTTCGAAGCGCTGTACCCCGGCATCGCGCGCAATCGCTACATGCCGCCGCTGAGCGCCCCGAAGGGCTACACCGAGAACTGGAGCGCCGACGACGCGCTCGTCGACGTGTTGCGCGCGCGGCTGACCGGCTTCGGCCCGCTGACGGTCGAGGCGATCGCGCGCCCGCTCGGTTTGCCGGCCGACCGGATCGAACAGGCGCTGATCAGGCTCGAAGCCGAAGGCTATCTGTTGCGCGGCCGCTTCACGCCGCACACGAGCGACGAGGAATGGTGCGAACGACACCTGCTCGCACGCATCCACCGCTACACGGTGAGGCGGCTGCGGCGTGAGATCGAGCCGGTCGAGCGGCACGACTTCATGCGCTTCCTGTTCGAATGGCAGCATCTGACGCCGACGACTCAGCATCTGACGCCGACGACTCAGCATCTGACGCCGACGACACAGCATCTGACGCCGACGGCTCAGCATCTGACGCCGACGGCTCAGCATCTGGCGCCGACGTCGCGCGCCGAAGGCCGCGACGCGCTCGCCGCCGCGCTCGACCAGCTCGAAGGCTTCCAGGCTGCGGCCGGCGCGTGGGAGGAAGACATCCTGCCCGCGCGCGTGCGTGCCTACACCAGCAGTTCGCTCGATGAGCTATGCCGCGCCGGCAAGATCGTCTGGACCCGCCTGACCGAGCGGGCGCGCGGCGCCGCCGGTCCGGTCCGCGGCACGCCGATCGTGCTGCTGCCGCGCGTCCAGCTGCGTGCGTGGCGCGCGCTGCTCGATCCGGCGCGCCAGGTCGAGTTGTCGGCGCTCGCGCAAAGCGTGCACGACACCCTCGCGCAACACGGCGCGATGTTCTTCGACGAACTGCTCGCCGAGGTGCGCGTGCTGCGCATGGAGCTCGAAAACGCGCTCGGCGAGCTGGTCGCGGCCGGCCTCGCGAACTCCGACAGCTTCGCGGGCTTGCGCGCGTTGCTGAAGCCGGTCGCCAAGCGCAACGCATTTTCCAGCAGCCGGCGCGCGCGAGCGAGCGCGCTGATCGGCGGCATGGACGACGCGGGGCGTTGGGCGCTCGTGAGCCGTCCGCCCGCCGTTGCGCCGGAAAATCCCCCCGAACGGCGGCGCCAGTTGCCGCCCGAGGCGCTCGAACACGTCGCAATGACGTTGCTGCGCCGCTACGGTGTCGTGTTCTGGCGCGTGCTCGAACGCGAGGCCGAATGGCTTCCGCCGTGGCGCGATCTGCTGCGCGTTCTGCAGCGGCTCGAGGCGCGCGGCGTGATCCGCGGCGGGCGGTTCGTCAACGGACTCGCGGGCGAGCAGTTCGCGCTGCCCGAGGCGATTCCGCTGCTGCGCGAGGTGCGCCGGCAGCCGAACGACGGTGCACTTATTTGCGTTGCTGGGACCGATCCGCTGAATCTCGTCGGCACGCTGCTGGTCGGCGACAAGATGCCGGCCGTGACCGGAAACCGCGTGCTGTATCGCGACGGCGTGGTGGCGGCCACGCTGGTGGCCGGCAAGTTCCGGTTCGACGCGGCGCTCGACGCCAACCCGCCCGAACGCGAACGCGCCCGCGCGCTGCTGGCGCGCCGCCTCTAGCAACGTCATCGTGGCGTCGTTCTGGCGGGTAATAATCGCGCCGCGCGCGGCCGCGCCGGCCCATACTCATGCTTAGCAAAACGTTAATGATTCTTCGCTCGAATTGTCACGCTTAGATACAATGAGGCAGTTTCACTTTAGTATGAGGAAGACTGTCTGCCGCCGCCCGCCTTGCTACGGACCGCCGGCACACTCCGGGGATTTCATGAGCGACCAGCTACACGACCAGGTGCTTCACGCGCGGTTCGGCACGAGCAGCCCTTGCTGGCGCCTGGCGGCCGCCAGCGACACGCTGGAACTCGTGCCTGCGCACGGCCACGCGGCTGTCGGCGTCGCCATTTCCCTCACCTCTTCTCAAGCTTCCCAGGTCCGCGCGCTGAGCGGCGTGACCTCCCACGTCGTCGTCGACGTTCAGTTGGACGCCGCGCCGCTGCGGCTGCATCTGGTCGGCAAGAAACTCGATTGTCATGGCTGGGGCGGCACCGCGTCGGCCGATGGCGACACCGAATCCGTCGCGCGAGCGCTGCTGCACGGTCTGTCGTTCGCTGAACAGGTCGTCTCGGAGGTCAATTCGGTCGTCGTGATCGTTGACCGGAACGGCCGGATACAGCGCTTCAACCGGCTCGCCGAGGAGCTGACCGGGCTCAGCGAAGAGGACATCATCGGCCGCAGCGTCTGGACGTTGTTCATGTCGTCCGACGACGACCGGGTCTCGAACGAGGTCAGCGCGAATTTTTTCAATCGTGGCGAACCGTACGAGATCGAACGGCGCATTAAAACGGTGCACGGCGAACGGCTGTTCCTGTTTCGCAACAAATTCGTGCGCAGCGGCAGCGGCATCGAAGAGCAGTTCCTGATCTGCTCGGGTACCGACATCACCGAGCAACGGCTCGCGCAGGACCGCCTGATCGAGCAGGCCACCACCGACCCGCTCACTGGCCTCGCCAATCGCAACGCGATCCAGGAGCGCATCCAGATCGCGATCGAACTGGCGGCGCCGGGCGAAACCGTCGGCGTCCTGTTTCTCGATCTCGACAACTTCAAGAAGGTCAACGATCACTACGGCCACGTGTTCGGCGACCGCCTCATCTGCGACGTGTCGGACGCGATCCGCGACTGCCTGAATCCGGGCGACTCGCTCGCGCGTCTGGGCGGCGACGAATTCATCGTGCTCGCGGCGAAGGGCTTCGCGCATGAACTGGAAAACACCGCGCAGCGCATTCTCGATCGTATGCGCATGCCGTTCGCTGTCGGGCTCGTCGAGGTCTATACCGGCTGCTCGATCGGCATCGCGCGTTCGCCCGAGCATGGCGAAACCCTCGAATCGCTGATCCGTTCGGCCGATACGGCGATGTACGTCGCGAAGGACGAAGGCAAGCGCACGCATCGCGTGTTCTCGCCGGACATGAATCGCCGCGTCGCGGAGTTCATGTGGCTCGACACGAATCTGCGCCGCGGACTCGACGAAGGCCAGTTGGCGCTGCACTATCAGCCGAAGCTGAACCTCGCGACGGGCGCCGTGCAAGGCGCCGAAGCGCTGGTGCGCTGGAATTCGCCGGAGCGCGGCCAGATCATGCCGGCGGAATTCATCCGTTATGCCGAGGAATCCGGACTGATCGGCGTGCTCGGCCGCTGGGTGATGGAAACCGCAGCGAAACAGGCGGCCCGCTGGAAAGCGGCCGGCTATGACCTGCGCGTCGCGATCAACGTGTCGGCGCGACAGCTCACGGATACAGCCGTGGTCCGCCATTTCACCGAGGCATTGCAGCACGCGAGTCTCGATCCATGCCTCGTCGACCTCGAACTGACCGAAAGCTGCCTGATCGAAAACGAAGCGGCCGCGATCGAGCTGATCAAGCAGTTCCGCCAACTCGGCGCGCAGGTGCATCTCGACGACTTCGGCACCGGCTACTCGTCGCTGTCGCAACTCGGCCGTATTCCGCTCGACGTGATCAAGCTCGACCGCAGCTTCACGCGCTCGATCCACGCGGATATGAAGGCACAGGCGCTGGTGCGCTCGATGGTCGCCGTCGCGCAGGAGCTCGATTTCCAGGTGGTCGCCGAAGGGATCGAAACCGAGGCGGAAGAAGCCTTCATGAAGGGGCTCGGCGTCGATTACGTGCAGGGCTTCCTGTACGCGAGGCCGATGCCCGCCACTGAGTTCGAGCGCTGGCTGCTCGATAGGCGCAAGCTCAGACTGATCGCCTGAGCCCTGCCGTCGCGCGCTTCAGCCGGGGCGCGCGGACCAACCACCCACTTCGTCTTCATCCATCCCGACGGCGCGCGCCGCGCAGTGGATTTGCGTCCACGTAGCCGCGTCGATCGGAATGCCGGCGGCCTCACGCTGCGCGCGCGTCATGCGCTCGGGCTCGCCGGGTTCGTAGATGCGCTCCGCGCCCGCCGCGAGCGGCGACGCCTTCACCCACGCGAGGAACGCATCGGCTTCGGCTTGCGCATCGGGCGCGTCGAATGCGGTGGGATCGATGATCACCGATAGCATGCAGTTGATGATCGCGTGCGTGGTACCGAGCGTGTCCGCATGCGTCGTGAAGCCGCCCGACAGCGCGCCGCCGAAAATCTCGCAGATCGCCGCGAGCCCGAAACCCTTGTAGCCGCCGAACGGCGTCAGCGCGCCGAACGGCGCTTCGTGCATGACTTTCGGTTCGAGCGTGGGCATGCCTTCGTGATCGATCAGCGCGCCGGGTGGTGTGTGCTTGCCCTGGTTATAAGCGACGCGCGTCTTGCCGAACGCGATCGTGCTGGTCGCGAAGTCGAGCACCAGCGGCGGTTTGCCGGGCCGCGGATAAGCGGCGCAGAACGGATTCGTGCCGATGCGCCGGTCCGCGCCGCCGAATGGCGCGACGAGCGGATCGCCCGCCACGTTGACGAAGTGAAACGACACCAGCCCGGCGCGCGCGCACTGCTCGGCCCAATGCCCGATGCGGCCGATATGATGCGCGCCGCGCAAGCCCACCGCGCAGACGCCGAGCCGCCGCGCGCGCTCGATGCCCCGCTCCATCGCCTCGAACGCGATCACCTGACCGAAACCCTTGCCGCCTTCGACGGTCAGTACCGCGCCCGCGTCCTTCACGACGTCGGCGTGTCGATTCAGTTGCAGTTGCTGGTCGGCGAGCGATTCGACATAGCGCGGGATCATGCCGACGCCGTGTGAGTCGTGCCCGGTCAGATTCGCGGCCACCAGGTGATCGGCCACCAGCTCCGCTTCGCGCGGCGTACTGCCCGCTCGCTCCCAGATCGCTCTGACGTAGGCATGCAGTTGATCGGCCGGAATCCGGGGCGTGGTGGTTTGGGCAGTCTGGGAGTCGGTCATTCAGCGTGTCGGTGAGGTTCGAACGGAAGGAATGAAACGGCGGGAAAAACAGCTGCATCAAAGCAGCATCGATAAACAGCGGGCCCGGGTCACGCCCGAGCCCCACTCAAACGAAACCAGAACTCACGGCGCCGCGGCAATCACTTCGGCAACCGCGGCCGTCAGCTTCTTGCCGTACGGCACGTGCAGGAACTCGTTCGGCCCATGTGCGTTCGACTTCGGCCCGAGCACGCCGCACACCATGAACTGCGACTTCGGGAAGCCCGCCTTCAGCACGTTCATCAACGGGATCGTGCCGCCGAGACCCATGTAGGCCGCGTCGGCGCCGAAGTGCTGACGCGACGCATCGTTGAGTGCGGTGGCGAGCCACGGCGCGACCTCCGGTGCGTTCCAGCCGCTCGCCGCGCCCGCATCCGGCTTGAACGTGACCTTCGCGTTGTACGGCGGATCGAATTCGAGCAGCGCCTTCAGTTCGGCGACCGCCTTCTCCGCTTCGATGGTCGGCGGCAGCCGCAGCGACAGCTTGAACGCCGTGCGCGGACGCAGCACGTTGCCGGCGTCGGCGAGCGCGGGCAAGCCAGCCGCGCCCGTCACCGACAGCGACGGACGCCACGTCGAATTGAGCAGCGCCTCGCGCGGATCGGTCGTGGTGGGCAGCACCTGACGGCCGTCCTGGCCGCACGCCCACGGCATCTTCTTCCAGACCTCATCGCCGAGAATCTTTGCGGCGGCCTCCGCTTCGCGCAGACGAGCGGCCCGGCACCGTGCAGTGGAAGCCCTTCGGCAGCAGCGTGCCGTTGGCGGAGTCTTCGAGACGGTCGAACAGTTGCCGCATGATGCGGAAGCTCGACGGCACGATGCCGCCGTAGACGCCCGAGTGAATCCCTTCGTCTAGCACCTGCACTTCGAGATCGCCGCCGACGAGGCCGCGCAGCGACGTGGTCAGCCACAGCTGATCGTAATTGCCCGCGCCCGAATCGAGACACACGACCAGCCCGACGTTGCCGAGCCGCTCGCGCAGCGCGTCGACGTAGGGCAGCAGATCGTAGCTGCCCGACTCCTCGCAGGTTTCGATCAGCCCGACGCAGCGCGGACGCTCGACACCCTGTGCATCGAGCGCGGCGAGCGCCGTCAGGCTCGCATAGATCGCGTAGCCGTCGTCCGCGCCGCCGCGGCCGTAGAGCTTGCCGTCTTCGAACTTCGGCGTCCACGGACCGAGGTCGTTGCGCCAGCCATCGAACTCGGGCTGCTTGTCGAGGTGGCCATAGAGCACGACGGTTTCGTCGCTGCCCGAGCGCGTCGCGGCCGTCTCGAAGAAGATCACCGGCGTGCGGCCCGGCAGGCGGATCACCTCGAGCTTCAGGCCGCGCACCGGTTGCTGCTCGGCCCATTGTGCCGCGTCGGTGATCACGCGCTCCAGATAACCGTGTTTCGCCCAGTCGGGATCGAACGCCGGACTCTTGGCCGGCACCGCGATGTAGTCCGTCAGCGCGGGCACGATCTCGTCGTTCCACTTGCGCTCGACGAATTCTCGTAGCGTGTCCGGGTTGAGTTGAGCCTGCTGGGTCGTGTCGTCGGTGATCATGATCGGGTCCGTGAAGTACTGTTCGGTCGAAACGATCATGATAGTCCCGATGCGTGTCGGGCTGAACCCCTTGCGGTGATTGGGGTGGAGACTGGAACGCGCAGGTGCGAGGCGCGCGGCCGCCATTCGCGCGACAATCGCTACATGCATCGTGCATCAGGGAGCTTGTATGGGTGGCAACGTGGCCGTTCAGGCCATCGGCGCGGCGTTCGCGCTGGCGCTGTATTTTCTGCCGGCGATCATCGCGGACCGGCGCAAGCGCCGCGACGTGCTGACGCTCGCGCTCTTCAATGCCTGCCTGGGCTGGACCGTGCTCGGCTGGCTGCTCGCGCTGTATTGGGCGCTACAGCCGAATCCGGCGGAGAGCCTCGCGCGGGACGTCGTGGCGACACGCAAGGTGTCGACCTTGCGCGCGTTTTCGTCGGCGCTGACGCTGCGCGTGCGGCGACGCGAGGCCGCGCGCGACCGGCCCGAGCGCTGAAACGATTCGGGCGGCTCGAGCAAGACGAGCAGCAAACGAACTACAGGAAACCGATTGATTGACGTGCACGGGCGTCACTCAGGGGCGTCAGTCAGGCCGCGCGCCCGATGCGACTCCACTGTACCGAGCCCGCCGGAATGGAGCGCGGCTCCGCACGCACGGCTTGCGCGGCAAAGCTTTCGTGGCGCAGTTCGCCGTGTTCGTCGAACCACTCGCAGATCACCCAGTCGCCGGGATTCAGCGCGACCGGACCTGCGTACGTCACGGTCATGCGCGGGCCCCCTTCTTTTAACTTGACGACGTCGCCCACATTGAAGGCGGCGGCGGATGTTGTCTCGAATGCGTCAATGGTAGCGGTCAGCATATTGGGTCCCCCTATCTTGAGCGTTTATTAAGTTGAGCCCGGCTTTATCGACTCCGACCTGTTGAACGTACACTCTAAAGTTAAGACAGATTAACAATCGAATTTAAACGCGGCAAGCGCTTTTTTATTGATACCGTTTTCACTAGACCCGGAGTCCATGCTCGCTGGCTAAAGTTCTCGGCATTACCGAAAAACAATCATCGCGACACCTTGCGGCTAACCCTATGTGCGCTACCGCACAAACGCAACACTTACTGTAGGCCGTTTGCAGGCCGGTAGAAAATGCGAGGTCGATTTCGTCTGATTACAAAAAGCTGATGCGATGTCGTCGAGCCGTTAATCGGAATGAGCCAGTTTGATCTAAATCAGAATTACCTGTGAACGAGTAGATCGCCGGTAAATACGATGCAGTTGGTTATACCGCTTCGTTCAAATTGAACAATTTTTTTCAGCAAGCTAACTAATGAAAACGATTACCAGCGGATTAATTTCAAACTGCCGGGGCCACCGAGCGCCGCACGCCTTGCTGATGACGTACCAGCAGCACGCTCAGGCCGATACACACGAACATCAGCACGGCATTGATAGCGAGGCTCAGCTGGAACGCGTGCGCATAAGAGGCGGGTGCCGAACTGCCGCCGAGCGCCCCGAAGAACGCGCC
This sequence comes from Paraburkholderia sp. MM6662-R1, assembly GCF_050436245.1. Taxonomy (NCBI): domain Bacteria; kingdom Pseudomonadati; phylum Pseudomonadota; class Betaproteobacteria; order Burkholderiales; family Burkholderiaceae; genus Paraburkholderia; species Paraburkholderia sp. MM6662-R1. The sequence goes on from NZ_JBNDLV010000004.1 coordinate 135,838, forward strand.
GCTGATCGCCGCGGTGCCGAACGCGGAGCCGATCTGCAACGTCGACGAGACCACACCCGATGCAAGCCCGGCCTTCTCGGGCACCACCTCCTGCAGCACGATGCGCATGATCGACGGCAACAGCAGACCATGTCCGACGCCCGCGCACACTAGCCCGCAGTAGAACAGCAGATCGGGCGTCGCGGATTGGGTCGCGGACCAGCCGGTCGCCGTGAAGCCCAGCGTCATCATCGAGAAACCAAGCGTCAGCACATGGGCGCCGATGCGCTTGACCACGGCCGGCGACGTCAACGGCCCGATCACGAAGCCGAGCGCGAACGGCATGATCGCGATGCCCGACGCGAGCGGCGTCCAGTGCAGGCCGGTTTGCAGAAAGATGCCGTAGGTCAGGAAGAACGCGCTATTGCAATAGAACAGGAACGCGAGCACGAGACCGAGCGCGAACGCGCGATTGCGGAACAGTTGCAGATCGACGAGCGGATGGCCGCCAGCGCGCTCGACGCGCCGCTCGGTCGCGACGAACAGCGCGAACACCGGCACCGCGAGTGCGAACATGGCGAAGGTCCACGCGGGCCAGCCCGCTTCACGGCCATGCGTCATCGGATAGATGACGAGCAGCAACACCGCCGACAGCAGCGCGACGCCCTTCAGATCGACGCCGGTACGCGTGGCCGGCTGGTTCTCCGGCACGAACTTCCATGTGCCGATGAACGCCGCGATGCCGATCGGGATGTTGATCAGGAAGATCACGCGCCAGTCGAGCCCGAACGGGTGATACGTGATCAGCGCGCCGCCGCCGAGTTGCCCGACGATCGACGACAAGCCGAACACGAAGCCATACAGACTCATCACGCGCGTCTGCTGATGCAACGGCACGACCGCACGAATCGTCGCGAGCACTTGCGGCGCCATCACCGCGGCCGCGATGCCTTGCACGATGCGCGAGATCACGAGCATGTGGCCGCTCGTCGCGAAGCCGCACAACGCCGACGCGATCACGAAAGCCGCCATGCCCGTCATGAACATGCGACGGCGGCCGAACAGATCGCCAAGGCGGCCCCCCGTGATCAGCAGCACCGCGTAGGCGGACGCATAAGCCGACACGACGAGTTGCAGTTGCGCGTCGCTCGCGTTGAGGCCCGTGTGAATCGACGGCAGCGCCAGATTGACGATGAAGTAATCGAGCGGCGCGAGAAAGGCGCCGACGAACAGCACGGCGAGCGCGAGCGCCTGGCGCTGAAAGCCGGGCGCCGACGCTTTGGCGGCGACAGCCATGCCGGCCATCGCCGGGCCGGGACCGCTCACGGCTGCGCTCGCCGCACAACTGACGGACCCACCGAATGCCGCCGGAGCGGACTTGATTGCCTCAGGTTTCATGACCGATCGTTCAAAAATTGTTAAAAAATTTTTGCGCCACTGCTCGCGGACGAGGCGTTACACCAGCGCGCGCATCGCCACATCGACGATACCGATCAGCGCATCTTGCTGATGCGCGACCCGCCCCATGACCCGCAAGCCCTGCATCACGCATAGCAGGAAATCGCCGACGGCTTTTTCGTCGAGCGTCGAATCGAATGCGCCGCTCGCCTGACCGCGGATCACCGCCGCCGCGAGCAAAGTCGCCATGCGGCGCTGAATCGTGGCGACGCGCGCGCGCAGCACTTCGTCATCGGGCTGCATTTCGAGCGTCGTATTCGTAATGAAACAGCTGCGCCGGCCGCTCAATGCGCAGGACACCCTCGCGTAGTGGAGCAGCGCGTCGCGCAGCGCCTGCTCCGGCTCGGCCGTCGCGCTCAGTCGCTGCGCAAGCCGCGCGACCGCGCCTTCCGAGTAATGATCCAGCGCGGCGAGCATGATGCCGTGCTTGTCGCCGAATACGCCGTACAGGCTGCCGCGCAGCAGACCGGTGGCCTTGCACAGATCGTCGATCGACGTCGCGTGGTAGCCGTGATCCCAGAACACCTGGCTCGCGTTCGCCAGCACAGTGGCCGTGTCGAACTCGCGCGGACGGCCGCGCTGACACGTTTCGCCGGCTTTTTTCGCGGCTTGCTTTGAATGACTCAATTGCGATGACCTTGTTGCCTGGTTGCGTCGGTCCGTTGATATTATGACTGGATGTTCAATAAATCAAGGATGGCATTCCGTAGGCCTACTCGCGTCGGGGTCATCCGTTCATACGACAACCGGCATCAAAAAACCGGCGGCGGACATGGCCCGTCGCCGGCTTCGTTGCGCGCTCACAGTGACAGCGGGGCTCAGGTCTCGAGCTTCGCATCCATCGTAATCGTCGCATTCAGCACCTTCGACACTGGGCACCCGGCCTTCGCGTCCGCGGTGGCTTTGTCGAACGCGGCCTTGTCTCCGCCCGGAATCTTCACGGTCACGTCGAGATGCACCGCGGTGATCGCGAAGCCGCCGCCGTCCTTGTCGAGCGTGACGGTGGCCGTGGTGCCGATGCGCTCCGGCGTGATGTTGGCCTTGCCCAACTCCGCCGACAACGCCATCGAGAAACATCCCGCATGCGCAGCCGCGATCAGCTCTTCCGGATTCGTGCCGATGCCGTCCGCGAAGCGCGTCGCGAACGAGTACTGGGTGTCCTTCAGGACGCCGCTGTCGCTAGAAATCGAGCCCTTGCCGTCCTGCAGGCCGCCTTGCCAGACTGCCGATGCCTTGCGCTTCATTGCTCTCTCCTGTTTGTGCCTTGCCGCGCACGCTGCTCGACCAAAGATGATGCCCGCCGCGGCGGTCCGCCCGGATGTGTCCGCGCCTGGGCATCGGTCGCAGGTGCCGCGCGGCTTGCAGGCGCGGGCGTGGACCGGATTTCATCATAGGCGCTTCCGCGTCCCGGCGCGGAAAAGCGCCTTTTTCACTATCTCAAAACTGGCAATAATATTTCGCCAGAAAGTCGCTTTTTTACTGACCTCGTAAGAAATAGACTGCGTTCAACGGATCGGGAAAGCGGTTCACACCGATCCACCACACAATCAATTGGAGGTCGTCATGAAATCGCTTCTTTCCGCAGTCGTCGTCGCATCCGCTCTTATCGTTCCGGCACTGTCGTTCGCCCAGCAGACAAACGGTTTGGTCACGCGCGCTCAGGTGCGCGCCGAACTCGTAGCCGCGCAAAAAGCAGGCCTCCTGAACCAGAACGACGTCACCTATCCGAAGACCGTGCCCCAGGACTCGACGATCGTCACCGCTTCGGCGCAAGGTTCGCAAGACGTCGGCGGCGCGAAGGCCAGTTCGTCGGACGCGGGCGCGCCGGCGACGGTGCAGCAACGTCTCTTTTCGACGTATCGCGGTAACTGAGCGTGGTAACTGATCGTGATAACTGAGCGCGCAAGTCGTTAATGCAGCGCGCAGTAAAAAGCCCCGGTTGCGAAGTTCGGCAACCGGGGCTTTTCGTTGGCGCGCGCGGCGCTGCTGCGCAGCCGCTAGTTGGCAAAAGCGCTATTCGGGAAACGGCAGGCTTTGCTGCCCCACTGCGCGCATGTCGAACACGTTCAGCGTCATCGCGACCAGCGCGTAGTAGCCGAGCAGGCCGACCAGGTTGATCACGACCTGATGCCCGAAACGCCCGACCGCCTGCGCATACGTCGCGGCCGTCACGCGCTTCGTCTCGTACAGTTCGCTCGCGAAGTCGTAGATCAGCGCGTCGTCGGCATCGGCGAACTCGGGGCGGCGCCCCTGGCGGATCGCCTCGGCGTCCGCTTCGCCGACGCCCGCCTGCAGCGCGATCGGATAGTGGATGTACCACTCCGCCTGGGCCTGCCAGCGCGAAGCGGTCACCAGAATCGCGAGTTCCGACAGCCGCAGCGGCAGCCCGGTCTGGTAGCGGCAAAACGCGCCGAGGCGTTGCGCGTGCTGCGCGAGATCGGGGCTGTGAATCCAGCCGAGGAACGGCCCATTCAGGTTGCCGCGCGGGCCGGACAGGATTTCGTCGAGCACCGCCTTCTGTTCGGGCGTGGCAGTGGACATGTCGAAGTGAGGCAAGCGCTCGGTCATCATCGTTCTCGCAAAAGGCGGTGGGTCGAATCTCAGCGGGCGGCGAGCGACGCGCCGATCGCATCGCTGAGGCGGCTGACGATCTCGTCGATGTCGCGCTCCGTGCAGATGAACGGCGGCGCGAGCAGCACGTGGTCGCCGCTCTTGCCGTCGACGGTCCCGCCCATCGGATACACCATCAGGCCGCGCGCGAACGCTTCGCGTTTGATCGTCGCGTGCAGTTTCAGTTTGGCGTCGAACGGCTCTTTGGTAACGCGATCCTTGACGAGTTCGACGCCGACGAACAAGCCGCGCCCGCGCACGTCGCCGATATGCGCATGTTGCGCATAGTGCTCGCGCAGCCGGCCGCGCAACTGCTCGCCGCGCGCCTGCACGTTCGCCAGCAGATCGTCTTCCGCGATCACCCGCTGCACTTCGAGCGCGGCCGCGCACGCGGTCGCATGGCCGATATAGGTATGGCCATGCTGGAAGAAGCCGGAGCCGCCGACGATGGTCTGATAGATGCGGTCGCTGACCAGCGTCGCGCCGATCGCCTGATAACCCGCGCCAAGGCCCTTGGCGATGGTCAGCATATCGGGCGCCACCCCGTCTTCGTCGCAGGCGTACAGATAGCCGGTGCGGCCCATGCCCGACATGATCTCGTCGAGAATCAGCAGCACGCCGTAGCGGTCGCACACCGCGCGGATCTTGCGGAAGTATTCGCGCACCGGCGGCACTGCGCCCGCCGTGGCGCCGACCACCGTTTCCGCGACGAACGCCGCGACCGTGTCCGCGCCGAGCGCGAGAATCTTCTGCTCGAGTTCATCGGCGAGACGCTGAGCGAACGCTTCTTCGGTTTCGTCCGCGCGCTGCTCGCGATATGCGTAGCACGCGCTCACGTGATGCGCTTCGATCAGGATCGGCAGGAACGGCTCGCGGCGCCATGCATTGCCGCCGATCGCAAGTGCGCCGAGGGTGTTGCCGTGATAGCTCTGCCGACGCGCGATGAAATGGCGCCGCTGCGTCTCGCCCTTCTCGACGAAATACTGACGCGCGAGCTTGAGCGCCGCCTCGATCGCCTCCGAGCCACCCGACACGAAGTACACGTGCTCGAGTCCGGCCGGCGCGCTCGCGACGAGCCGGTCGGCCAGTTGCTCAGCCGGCTCCGTCGTGAAGAACGACGTGTGCGCGTACGGCAACCGTTGGGCTTGCCGCTTGATCGCGTCGATCACGCGCTGGTTGCTGTGACCGAGGCACGACACGGCTGCGCCGCCCGACGCGTCGATATAACGCTTGCCCGTGGAGTCGATGATTTCGATGCCGTCGCCCGCGACGGCCACCGGCAAGGATTGCTTCGGAGAGCGATGAAAAACGGTGGACATGATGTTCAGTTCCTGGTAAGGGCGGCGGGCGCTGAAACGCGGGCCGGTTCGGGCGTCGCGCACGCGACGAAAGTGTCGAACGCGCATTGCTTCTGGCGATACGCTTTCATCGACACACCAGCGTTGCCGATTTCGAACAGCGCGGTGGCGAGAGTGTTTTCGTCGTCGGGATCGTAAGGATCGTCGCGATAGATCGGCAAGCCCGCCGGCGCGCGATCGTGCAGTACGTCGAGCAGGGCCGCCGGTTGCAGCGGGCCGGCCGCGGCGAGGCGATTTCGCCAAGCCGGTAGCCGATGTCGTACGGCTCGCCGCTGACCTGAAAAAACACTGAATTCCTGCATCGACGCCACGGGTCGCACCATATTCAACAATCGGTACGTATTTATACGCCAATACAACATTTGTTGTCAAATACCTTGAACGGCATCGAATGGAGCGCGGCGTGCCTCACGCAATCGCTCAAGGCACGTACGCGCCCTTCGCATGCAACGATTGTTCGGCGAGCGCAAGCTGCTCGAGCGCATCCGCGCCTTCGAGCGCGAGCAAATGCGCGACCAGCGCTTCGGCGATCGCGGTGGCGGCCACCAGCGACGGAAAGAACGATGGGCTTTCGTGCGAGAAGATCAGTACCTTGTCGGCGTTCAACGCGATCGGCGACACGGCGCTGTCGGTGAGGGCGATCAGTTTGCTGCCTTTTTCGAGCGCGGCCTCGGCGACGCGCGCGGCTTCGACCGAATACGGCGCGAAGCTGATGACGATGGTCGCGCTGTCGCGCTCGATCGTGCGCAGTTGCATTTCGAGCGTGCCGGCCTCGCCGTTGAGCAGCGACACCGACGGACGAAACAGCCGGTAGCCATAGACGAGACCAAACGCCACCGCGTAACACGAGCGGAAGCCCGCCACGTGCACGTGCGACGCACGCCGCAACACGCGCGCGGCCTCGACGATCACGCGGCCGCTATGCGCGGCGGTCGTTTCGAGATTGTGCTGCTGCGCGACGAGAAGATCGTTCGCGAGCGCATCTTTCGATTTGACCATCGAGCGCGCCCGGCTCGTCAACGGCTCGGGCCGCGTGCGCACGCGCGCGACGAACAGATCGCGCAATTCGTTCCAGCCGGGAAACCCCAGTTGCTGCGACAGCCGCACCAGCGACGCGGGCTGCACCTGCGCGCGCTCGGCCACCTTGCGCATCGACGACACCGCGACCTCGTCGGGATGATCGAGCAGGAAGCCCGCTCCCATCTGGAACTGCGGGCTCAGTTCGGGAAAGCGCGCCCGGATCAGGGCGACGAGCTGATCGAAGCTGTCTGGCATGGGGAGGTGGTCGGCGCCGGAGTGAGAGATGACAACAAATGTTACCACCGGGCAGGCGCGTTTCAACGGCGCGAAGATGCTCAGTTCACCAGCGCTTCCCGATGCGCGTCGACGAAGTCCGCCATGCTGTCGAAGCGGAAGTCGATGTCAGGCTGCGAGCCCGGGTTCATCGTCGCGCCAAAGCCCGGCTGCGAATGACGGCGGTAAATCCAGCACGACGCCAGGCCGAACTCGTTTGCGGGCTTGTGGTCATGGAAGAGGCTTTCTGCCGTGTGAAGGATTTTTTCCTTCTTGATGCCGCGCTGATCGAGCTTCTGAAGCATGTACTCGAAGTTGCGCGGCGACGGCTTGTAGGACCCGACGTCCTCCGCTGTGATGACGGCGTCGAACTCAACCTGCAGCCTGGCGTTGCTGAAGGTGAAACTTTCGTTGTCGATGTTCGACAGGATGACCAGCTTGTAGTGCTTCTTCAGATATTGCAGCGCGAGCGCGGAATCGGCGAATGCCGGCCAGTTTCTGATCGACTGGCCGTACGCCACGCATTCTTCGTGTGTATAGGGCAGGCCCCACTCTTCAGCCATGCGCTTATATACGATGGGAAGCAGTTCCTGATAGCGCTTCGCAGGGGTAAAGTTCTGCTGCGACGACTCGTGGCGAGCGTGCGCTTCGAGAACCTCGTCACGCGTGAGCGGCGTCCTGGCTCGCTCCAGCAGAGGCCTCAGGCCTTCAAGGATGCCACTCTCCCAGTCGATCAAGGTGCCATAGCAGTCAAAAGTCAGTGTATCGAAATCGGTCAGTTTCACGACTCCTCCTGTCGGATGGCGTGCTCAAAGGTTGAACCCATGCCGAAGCGCAGCTAATCTGGTCAAACACGGGTCCAATACCTGGAGACTATATGCGCCACCCTACGGGCAGTGACGTTCAATCGAATAACCCCCAACGCACACATGAAAATCACTCGCACTATTTCGACAGTCGAGGTCCATACCGGCGGCGAAGCGTTCCGTATCGTGACGAGCGGGCTTCCTCGTCTTCCCGGTGACACCATCGTCAAGCGTCGAGCGTGGCTGAAGGAGAACGCCGACCAAATTCGTACCGCGCTGATGTTCGAACCGCGTGGTCATGCCGACATGTACGGCGGATACCTGACCGAACCCGTTAGTCCCACGGCAGACTTCGGAATCATCTTCGTCCACAACGAGGGTTATAGCGACCACTGCGGACACGGCGTTATCGCGCTGTCTACCGCGGCGGTCGAGTTGGGCTGGGTTCAGCGCCGGATTCCCGAGACGCGAATCGGCATCGACGCTCCATGTGGCTTCATCGAGGCGTTCGTGCAATGGGATGGTGAACACGCCGGCAACGTACGCTTCGTCAACGTTCCGTCGTTCATCTGGAAACGGGATGTCGCGGTCGAGACGCCGTCGTTTGGCACGGTAAAGGGTGACATCGCCTTCGGGGGTGCCTTCTACTTCTATACGGACGGAGCGCCGCACGGTCTCGCAGTCCGGGAGTCTTCTGTCGAGGAACTGATCAAGTTTGGCGCCGAGGTCAAAAAAGCTGCAAACGACGCGTACCCGGTTGAGCATCCCGATATCCCGGAAATCAACCACATCTACGGGACCATCATTGCCAGCGCACCACGGCACGAGGGCTCGACGCAAGCCAACTGTTGCGTGTTCGCCGACCGTGAAGTGGACCGTTCGCCCACCGGCTCAGGGACGGGCGGACGCGTCGCGCAACTCTATCTGCGCGGCGAACTGGCGAGCAACGAGACGCTCGTCAATGAGTCCATCATCGGCACGGTCTTCAAGGCGCGTGTACTCAGTGAGACGACCGTCGGCGACTTCAAGGCCGTCGTCCCCGAGGTCCAGGGCAACGCATACGTTTGCGGTTTCGCAACCTGGATCGTGGACGAGCGTGACCCGCTGACTTACGGTTTCCTCGTCCGATAATCGGTTCCTTGCAGTCGCTTTTAGCGCGGAACGCCGTGACAGGCATTCCGCGTTGTTTGATTGGCGAATCGAGCGGCCCGACCGGTAGGTCAAAGCGCGGCTTCGTGCGCGAGGCCAGCGCGTTGGCATCACCTCATCGCCCGTTCTTACCTTGCGTCTTCTTTGCGGTCGCTCTGCTTCGGTTCCGAAGCGCGAAGAACACACCGGCTCCGAGCGCGACGAGCAGAACCACGATCAGGCCGCCACTGATGTCGCTCATGCCGGTCATGCCACGAGATTCGCTCTGGCTGGGCGCCGCCGAGGCAGCCACGGGCGCGGAAGCCTCCGCCGCGACGGGCTGCGGAAGCGCCACACCGGCGGCACTCCCTTGACGCACCAGAGAAGCCTCCGATGTCGGCGAGGCCTGGGACACCTGAGATGCATCAGACGCGGATACGACTGGAGGCGCTTCGGGATTGGGACCGACAGGTGCCATCGCCGCTTCAGAGGCCGTCACGACAGGCGCGGCCGGCTCAGGCGCGGCCGCCTGAGGAGCGACGTCGACGGACCGGGCCATCGCCTTCCACTGCGCGAACACGCCATCCACGCAGTGCACATCGATACAGGCGTTTCGCGCCTGCCGCCACTTCGCCAGTTGCGCGGACGAGAGTTTCCCGCTGCTCAGAAGAGCCTGTTGCTGCGCGAAGATGTCGTCGTACTCGTTGTTCAGGATCGCGTGATCGCAAATGACGCGCTCAGCGGGTTGCTGCGAGGTTGCACACTGAATGTCGTTCGCCGATGCCGCGGTCGAACCCAACGCCGCCATGGATAGCAGCAATACTCCGAATCGTCGTGCCAGGTGCACCCGTCCTCCCAGAATGTGAGTGTCAAAGTCCAGGCACCACGATGAATCCGCCTGGCTCGTCACCGTATGTTTCGACTCTGCCTTCGAGCAGATAACGTGCCGCCAACGCGCATAGCGCCGCGTCGACGTCGTCGATCGAAGTCAGCGACGCTGTTGCGATACCTTCCCGTTCGAGGATTGCCCGGCGCTGCGGACCCTTTTGCTTCGCGGATGCGACGTCCGTCCCGAGGAAAGCGCACGTGATCGCGTGGGGGAATGTCTCGAAGCACACGCGGCCATTGATTTTTTCGCCGCCGCTGAAAAGCGGAAAGTGCGCGACGAATGCGTCGTAGACGCGCTCGCCGTTGAACATCCATCCGTAGAAGCCGCTTTTGCTGGCGATCGCCGTTTCGCGAGCCGGTGTCGCAAACGAAAAGATTCGCTGCCGCGCGAGCGCCTTCTCGGCTAGTCGTCCCGCGGCGCCTGTTCGCCAACGACACGGCGCATCGATGCCGACCGCCGCCACCTCGAGTGCGCGACACCGTTCGAGCATCTGTTCGGGGGTCGCGTTGCCGAGATGGCTCACGATCTCGGTGCCGCGCAGGACGACCAGATGGTTTCCCTTCCGGTCGCCGCCAACATCGATGCCCGCTACCGCGGTCGGCGTCAAAGCAGCGCCACCACCCTCACATCGCCCTGCTCCGCCGACGCCACCACCTTCTCGCCGATCCGGCGGAACGTGATCGACACCGACGCATCCCCGACCCGCAGATCGCTGACCTCGAGCCAGTCGATACCTTCGGGCAGCATCGGCTGTTCGATCAGCACTTCGCGGCGCTCGGCGTCGATCGTGATGCCCAGACACGCCTCGAGCATCATGAACGGCGAGCCCGCCGCCCATGCCTGCGGCAAACACGCGACCGGATAGGCCGTGGGCGGCTCGCCGCGGCGTCGCGGGAAGCCGCAAAACAGCTCGGGCAAGCGCATGTCGAAATTGACCGCGGCCTGGAACAGCGCCTGCAGCAGCTTCACGGCCGACGCCTTGCCGCCATAGCGTGACAGCCCGCGCGCGCACAGCGCGTTGTCGTGCGGCCAGACCGAGCCGTTGTGATACGCCATCGGATTGAAGCGCGCCTGGCTCGCGGCCAGCGTGCGCACGCCCCAGCCGGTGTGGAACAGCGTCGAGTCGAGCGCCCGCACCACCGCCTCGCCGCGCTCGCGCGTGGGCAGGCCGAACGCCAGCAGATGCCCCGCGTTCGATGCCATCACGCGACACAACTCGCCATGACCGTCGAGCGCGATGCCGTAAAAGCCGACCTCGTCCATCCAGTACTTTTCTTCGACGCAGCGGCGGATCTTCTTCGCGCGCTCCGCGTATTGCGCGGCCGCGTCGCGCAGGCCGCGCAGCTTCGCGTAGTGAGCCATCGTGTCGAACGCGGCGCTCGCATAGGCCTGCACTTCGACGAGCGCGATCGGGCCGTCAGGGAAGCGCCCGTCCGCATGGAACACCGAATCGTGACTGTCTTTCCAGCCCTGGTTCGCGAGGCCGCCATCCGATTCGCGCTGGTAATCGAGCAGCCCGTGCCGGTTTTTGTCGCACACGCCCGCGACCCACTGCGCCGCGCGTTCGAGCGCCGGCCATAGTTCGTCGATCAAGCCGACGTCGCCGGTGCGGGCCGCGTAGGCGCCGGCCAGCACGATGAACAGCGGCGTGGTGTCGACACCGCCGTAGTACAGCGCAAACGGCACTTCGCCGGCCGCGGCCATTTCGCCCTTGCGCATCTCGTGCATGATCTTGCCCGGCGCGGCGTCGCGAAACGGCGAGTTCTCGCGCGCCTGATGCTCGGCGAGAAAGCGCAGCACGCCGGCTGCGAGATGCGGTTGCAGCCACAGTGTCTGCAGCGACGTGATCACCGCGTCGCGGCCGAACGGGGTCGAAAACCATGGGATGCCCGCGTACGGGTACGGGCCGGTCGCGAGATCCGTCGTCAGCAGGCCGAGGTCGGCGAACGAGCGGTCGATCCACGCGTTGAACAGCGGATTGCTCGACCGCACGCGCGCGCTCGCGTTGCGTCGCTCGCGCATCACCAGGTGCGCATCCACCATTGCCGCGCGTACCGCCGTGCGGCCGACGCGCGGGCGCTCCGCATCGATCTGCGAGAGATGCGCTTCGCTCAACGCATGCATCGGCTGCGACACGTCGGCGCCGGGCTTGCCGGTCATCGGAACGACATGCACCGCTATCGACAGATAGATCGACACGCATGCCTGCGCGGGCAGCTTGACGGTGTAGTCGGCGCGGTCGGCGAACAGCTTGTCCGGCTGCGGCGAGAACGCGATCCGCACGTTGCGCGCCACGTCGTCGAGACCGATGTAGCCGAGCAGCACCTCCTGATTCTCGATGCGCGCGGGCTGCACGCGACCCTGTTTGTCGCGCTTCAGGCCGCGCACTTCGAACATGTCGCGGAAATCGCTGGAAAACGAAATCGACAGCGGCACGGTCGCATCGTGCGTGCCGTAGTTCGTGAGCTCGATCGCCTCGTTGAGCACGGTGCCGGACAGCACGCGCACACGCTCGACGTGGATCACGCCTTCGGGCGTGCTGTCGCCGCCGAGCGGCGGCAGCGGGCGGTTGGTCAGATGCGCGGTGAAACTGGTGTTGTCGCTGCTGACGCTGCCCGACAGCAGCGACGGCGCGCGGCCGCCGAAGGTCAGCCGCAATTGCGACATCACGCGCGTATCGTTGACGAACAGGCCATCGTCGTGGCCGGTGATATCGCCGAGCGGATCGTTGACGACGAAGGTGTCGCCCGACTTGAGCACGTGCTGCGTAACGCTCGCGACGTTAAGGTTTTCCGTCGGGATGAAAACGCCGTCCTGCTCGGGCTCGCGATGATCGACGCCGCCCGAGTGGGTCAGCCCGCCGAGGGCTTCTGGCTGCTGTATCAAGGTCGCTCCTATGGATTCGCTGCTGCGTTTGGTTGCACTTCGGGTCTCGCCTCGGATCGGCCGCCGGATTGCCCGGTTGCCCGGTTGCCCCGTCACCCGGACCCCCGGTGGGCCGGCCAACCGGTGGGCCGGCCCATCCGATTGTAGAGGCTCTTTCCGCGTGAGACGAGCTTATCGCCTCGGAGTTTCGGTTTTTTGGGCCGTTTTTTGACGGCGTTTTCGGTGGCACGGGACGTGCAGGCGGCAGGATGCGCGGAACGTAAAAAAACCCACGGCCTCGTGAGCCGTGGGTTGGCGACCATCGTTGAACGCGTTGTCGGGCGTCTATCCGGCCTGTTACCGCTTCGCGACCGGCTTCGCCTCGCGCAGCGTCTCGCCGATGAACAACTGACGCGGACGGCCAATCTTCTGCTCGGGATCGGCGATCATTTCGTTCCACTGCGCGATCCAGCCGACCGTGCGTGCCATCGCGAAGATACAGGTGAACATCGACGTCGGAATGCCCAGCGCGCGCTGCACGATGCCCGAGTAGAAGTCGACGTTCGGGTACAGCTTGCGCGACACAAAATATTCGTCTTCGAGCGCGATCTTTTCCAGCGCCATCGCGAGTTTGAACAGCGGGTCGTCGTGCAGGCCCAGCTCTTCGAGCACTTCGTGGCAGGTTTCGCGCATCAGCTTCGCGCGCGGGTCGTAGTTCTTGTACACGCGGTGGCCGAAGCCCATCAGCTTCACGCCCGAGTTCTTGTCCTTCACCTTCGCGATGAAGTCGGGAATGTTGTCGACCGAGCCGATCTCTTCCAGCATGTTCAGCGCGGCTTCGTTCGCGCCGCCGTGCGCCGGGCCCCACAGACACGCGATACCGGCCGCGATACACGCGAACGGATTCGCCCCCGACGAACCGGCGAGCCGCACGGTCGACGTCGACGCGTTCTGCTCGTGGTCAGCGTGCAGGATCAGAATGCGGTCGAGCGCGCGCACCAGCACGTCGTTGACCTCGTACTCCTCGGCCGGATTCGAGAACATCATGCGCATGAAGTTCGCGCTGTACGACAGGTCGTTCTTCGGATACACGAACGGTTGACCGACGCTGTACTTGTACGCCATCGCGACCAGCGTGGGCAGCTTCGCGATCATGCGGATCGCCGATACGTCGCGATGCTGCTGGTTCGTGATGTCGAGCGAGTCGTGATAGAACGCGGACAGCGCGCCGACCGCCGCAACCAGAATCGCCATCGGGTGCGCGTCGCGACGGAAGCCGCGGAAAAAGAAGTGCATCTGCTCGTGCACCATCGTGTGCTGCGTGACGGTGTTCTCGAACTCGGCTTTCTGCTGGGCGTTCGGCAGTTCGCCCTTCAGCAGCAGGTGGCAGGTTTCGAGGAAGTCGGCGTTCTGCGCGAGGTTGTCGATCGGGTAGCCGCGGTAGAGCAGTTCGCCCTTGTCGCCGTCGATATATGTGATCTCGGAGTTGCACGCCGCCGTCGACATGAAGCCAGGATCGTACGTGAATTTGCCGGTCTGGCCGTACAGCTTGCGGATGTCGATGACGTCGGGGCCCAACGAGCCCTGATAGATCGGCAGATCGATGGTCTGGTCGCTGTCGGAAAAGCTCAGCGTTGCGTGTGACTTCGAATTCATGTACGTCTTCCTTTTGCTTGATACCGCACTCGCGCCGGCATGCATCGCAGTCGTACGGCGAGGCGCGACATCGGCGCTCCCGAAGACGGGCATGCTCAGGCTCCGCTGCGCATTCTACGGGTCGGCGTGTCGTTGATTGCGTCGATTGATCGCAACAGTCCATCTCCTTGGGCGCAACATTCGTTGTCGGCACGCGGCGGGTGCATCGCGATGCCGTTGAAAGTTGCACGAAAGTCGGAACACCAGCCGCAACAATGTTTTGCTGCCAGCACACTGCGTCGGCGTGGATCCATCTGCGATACTCGATCCGTGCATTGATGCTTGCGGCCCGCGATTCGAAGCGGGTTTTTTTGATCACACAGAAAAGCAGGACGAATACAAATGAATGTCTCTCTCGAAACGCTGTTTCCGGATCATGTCCATACCGAAGACCACACGGTCACCGCGCTGAATCATCAGGATATCGTCGTCGCGTTGTCGGCGGCGCTGAAGACGCAGAACGTCGCAGTGCTGCACATGCTCTATCCGCGCACCGACGCGCGCACGCATCGCAGTCTCGACACGCTCGTCGACGTGCTGCATGGACACGGCCTGCATGAAGTCGCCAATCTGATCGCGCAGGAAGCGCACTATCTGTTGTTCAAGGACCCGGTAAAGGCGTGGAAGGTATTCCACGAAATCCGCAACGACTCGCTCGCGATCGGCGTGCATCTGTACTATCACGGGCTCGTCGGCGAGGCGGCCGAACGCGCGCTCGACAAGGACGCGCATCGCAAGGCCTGATGCAGTAACGGGCGATCGGCGGCGCGCGCCGGCCGATCGCCCTTGATCTTCGCTTCACTTGCTCAGCGCGCGCTCATCGCCTGAATGAAATCATCCACGTAACGATTGAACGCGGACGGATGCGCGAGGTTCATGCCATGCGACGCACCGCGTACCGTTTCGCGGCGCGCATCGGGCAACCATCCCTGCAACGGAGTGTTTGCCAGCGTCGATCGAACGGCCCATCGCAAGCGTCTTCACGTGCGTCCGCAATAGAGACCTCGGGAGACACGCCGGGCCCGCATCGCGTCGCTTGCCCGTCACAGGGCCGGTAAAGCGCAGCGTCCATTTGCAGCCCGCCTTGCCAAAGGCCGGTTACCTTGCCACCGAATGCCGGGTTTTTGCCGAGCTGTAGTGAAGCCCTTATCCACCGCTCACGCGTCCCCGGCTTCGTCCACCCACCCCGCCGCGGCCGCCGCGCCCGCGCCGCGCACCGCGCAGGTCAGCGGTTCGTCGGCGACGTGCACGTCGAGGCCGATTTCCCGGCTCAAACGCCGCCCCAGATTGCGCAGCAGCGCGCCGCCACCGGTCAGCACGATGCCCTTGTGCGCGATGTCCGTCACGAGCTCGGCGGGAGCCAATTCGAGCCCGCGCTTCACCGCGCCGATCACCTGACTCAGCGGCCCTTCGATCGCCTCCGAAATATCGCGGTTGCTCAACTGCACCGTGCGCGGTAGCCCATCGTCGACGCTGCGGCCGGTTGCGTTCATCTGCTCGAGCGGCACGTCGTGCACGGCCGAGCCGATGGCTCTCTTGACGTGCTCGGCGGTCTGCTCGCCGAGCAGCACGCCATACAGATTGCGCACGTAGCCGATGATCGCCGCGTCGAAATTGTCACCGCCGACGCGCACCGAGCCACTATACGCGGTGCCGCCCAGCGCGATCACGCCGACCTCGGTGGTGCCGCCGCCGATGTCGACCACCATCGAGCCGGTCGGGTCGCCCACCGGCAGGCCCGCGCCGAGCGCCGACGCGAGCGATTCGCCGATCAGGCTGACCTTCCACGCGCCAGCCGCCTCGGCCGCTTCGCGGATCGCGCGGCGCTCGACGTGGGTCGCGGAGGCCGGCACGCACAGCGTGAATGCCGCGCGCCGGCTGAAGAGCGAACGCGGCCGCGCCATGTCGACGAATTGCTTGATCATGTGTTCGGCGGCGGAGAAATTGGCGATGACGCCGTGGCGCATCGGCCGCACCGCTTCCAGATTGCGCGGCACGCGGCCGAGCAGCTGGCGCGCCTCGGCGCCGATCGCGGCGATCCGCTTCGACCCGCTCGCGGGCTGCGTCTCGAAGCACACGACGGACGGCTGGTTCAGCACGATGCCGCCGTCGTCGGTATAGATAAGGGTGTTGGCCGTGCCGAGATCCACCGCCACGGCGTGGCGGAACAGTCGCTCAAAGAGCGGGTAATGCGGCGTCGGTCTGGCCATATGCAGGCTCTGATGTGTCGTTATGCGCCGTCCAAGGCGGTCTGGAAATGCGCCCCCGGTACCCCGAAGCCGCGCGACACGCCCCGCTGGGCGTTGCGCTTCCCGCACGGCGGGGGTGATTTTCAAGCTATTGCCCATATGACGGCAAGCCCATCAGAATCTTTAGGGCCACTTTCTAGTGGGTTTGTGTCAATCGCGCGACAGCTCGCCCAGTGCGCGTTCCAGCGCGTCACGGCCGAGCGCGACGGCGTCGGCGGTGATCGTGTGGCCGACGCCGGGCAGCACGTAGGCGTCGACCGCATAGCCGGCGGAGTTGAAAGCGTCGGCCGCGGATTCGAGTTCGCGCACCGGGATCACCTCGTCGTTCTCGCCGTGGACGAGCGTGAGCGGCGTCGCGCGGTTCGACGACACGATCGGCGAGGCGAGCCGCCCCGAATACGCGACGACGCCGGCCGCGCCCTCAACGCTCGACGCGACGTGATGCAGCGCCATGATCGAACCTTGCGAGAAGCCGACCAGCGCAAGCCGATCGAAAGACAGCTGCCAATGCGCGAGCTCGGCGTCGAGCACGCGGCGCAGCGCCGGATAGGCGGCGGCGACGCGCGCCTCGCGGTTCGCCGCGCCGACGTCGCGCAGGCTGAACCACTGGCGGCCGCCGAAGCCGCCGTCGAACGGATCGGTGCCGTCGAGCGACACGAACGCCGTGCCGGGCAGCTCCTCGCTCCAGATGTCGGCGAGCGGCATCAGATCGCGCGCGTTGCTGCCGACGCCGTGCATCAGCACGACGAGGCTCGTCGCGGGCGTGTTTTGCGGCGCGCGCCGCCAGCCGTGTTCGAATTGTTGCCAGCTCATGGTGGGGTCCTTTTTTCCGTGGGATTGGGTGTACGTTTCGGCCTTTGCTGACGCAACCTCAGCCGCGAGCATACGCCGCGTGCCGCGTTCGCGCCGTCGGGCGCCGCATCGGCTGCTGCCGTGGCCGGCGCCGCCCGGCGATTGCGGGTATGCTTTTGCGCATCGACGGACCCGCCGCCGCGGTGCACGGTCCACGGCATCCTGCGCCGACCATGCATTGCGAATCGCGCGCCCTCGCCGTCCGTCCTCACGCCGTTCGCGCCGTCCGCCGCAAAACCTCCGGAGAACGCCTTTTGAGCCAGCCCAACGCCGCGCCTGATTCCGCGTCGCCGCCGCCTCAGCCACCCGCGCCACCGTCGCCGCCCGCGCCTCTCGAAGGCGGCCGGCTGGTTCTCGCGACGATCGCCGTCGCGCTCGCCACGTTCATGAACGTGCTCGACACGTCGATCGCGAACGTCGCGATTCCGACCATTTCCGGCAACCTCGGCGTCTCGGTCGACGAAGGCACGTGGGTGATCACCGTGTTCGCGGCCTCCAACGCCGTGGCGATTCCGCTGACCGGCTGGCTCACGCAGCGCATCGGCCAGGTGAAGCTGTTCGTCGGCGCGATCCTGTCCTTCACGCTCGCGTCATGGCTGTGCGGCATCGCGCCGACGCTGCCGATCCTGCTGCTGGCGCGGGTATTCCAGGGCGCGGTGGCCGGGCCGCTGATTCCGTTGTCGCAGGCGATCCTGCTCGGCTCGTATCCGAAGGAGAAGTCGTCGACCGCGCTCGCGCTGTGGGCGATGACCGCCACCGTCGGCCCGATCGCGGGCCCGGCGCTAGGCGGCTGGATCACCGACAGTTACAGCTGGTCGTGGATCTTCTACATCAACATCCCGGTCGGCCTGTTCGCGGCCGGCGTCACGTGGATGATCTACCGCACCCGCGAATCGCCGACGCGCAAGCCGCCGATCGACGTGGTCGGTCTCGGCCTGCTGATCACGTGGGTCGCGTCGCTGCAGATCATGCTCGACAAGGGCAAGGATCTCGACTGGTTCTCGTCGCCGGTGATCGCGATTCTCGGCCTCGTCGCGCTGATCAGCTTTGCGTTTTTCCTCGTATGGGAGCTGACCGAGGAGCACCCGATCGTCGATCTGCGGCTCTTTCAGCAGCGCAATTTTCTCGGCGGCACGATCGCGATTTCGATCGCCTACGGGGTATTTTTCGGCAATCTCGTGCTGCTGCCGCAATGGATGCAGGAGTACCTGAACTACCGTTCGATCGACGCCGGCCTCGTCACCGCACCGCTCGGCATCTTCGCGATCATTCTTGCGCCGATACTCGGCCGCGTGCTGCCGCACTCGGACGCGCGCGTGATCTCGACGGTCGCGTTCGTCGGCTTCGCGATCGTGTTCTATATGCGCTCGAAGTACGTGATCGAGATCGATACGTGGCACCTCGTGCTGCCGACGCTGCTGCAAGGCATTCCGATGGCGCTGTTCTTCGTGCCGCTAACGGCGATCATCCTGTCCGGCCAGCCGCAGAGCCGGATTCCGGCGGCGGCGGGGCTGTCGAATTTCGTGCGGGTGTTCTGCGGCGCGGTGGGCACGTCGATCGCGGGTACCGCGTGGAACAACCGCACGATACTGCATCATGTGCGGCTCACCGAGCAGGCGTCGGTCGACAACCCGCTGTTCACGCAGCAGATCGACAACACGCAGTCGGTGCTGCATCTGAATCCACAATCGGCGAATGCGCTGTTCGATTTCACCGTGAACACGCAGGCCGCGATGATGGGCCTGAACGACGTCTTCTATGTGTCGGCGATCATCTTCGTGCTGATCATTCCGCTGATCTGGATCACGCGGCCGGCCAAGGGCGGAGGTGGACCGGATGCGGCCGGCGCTCATTGAGGCAGATTCGTTTTCGCGCGACGGCGACGCTCGCGCGGTGGCCACGAAGCGGCGTCAGCGGAAATAGCGCGCCGGCGTGTCGCCGAACGCATCGCGAAACACCGCGATAAACGACGACACGTCGTTATAGCCGACTTCGAGCGCCACCTGCGTGACGCTCTCACCGGCACCCAGATGTTCGAGCGCGGCCAGCAGACGCAACTGCTGGCGCCATTGACCGAAGGTCTGCCCCGTTTCCTTCGCGAACAATCGCGCGGCCGTGCGCGCGGTCACGCCCGCAGCCGCGGCGAGTTCCTCCAGCACCAGCGATTGCGCGGGATTCGCGCTGAGCGCCTCGGCGATGCGCCGCGCGCGCGGATCGCCTGGCCAGTTCAAGCCAAGCGGCGCGGCGGGCAAGCCGGCGACGCGATCCAGCAGCACCTGCAGCAGACGGCGGGCGGGTTCATCGGGCGTGTGATCGTGCGGCAGATCGGCCGCGGCGGCGAGCAGCGCCTGCACCAGGGTGTCGGGGATCAGCGCGCCGGTCTGCGCGGGCAGCGGCGCGTCGGCGGAGTCGGCGGTGGCGTCTATTGCGGCATCGGTTGCGACGTAGAGCGAATACGACTGCACCGGCCGCGTCGCGTGCAGGCAGTGCAGCGTATTCGCGGCGATCCACAGCGCGCGGGCGGGCGGCACGACCCAACGGCCGGATGCCGTGCGCACGGTCAGCACGCCTTCGCTGACATGAATCAGACGCGCGCGCCGATACGCGCGCCACGGCTCGTCCAGCGTCGCATGGCGCTCGCCGACCACGAAGACCGCTTGCTCGATGCCGTCCGGATCGAAGGCTTCCGTCATGGTGTCTGCTCTGACGCGGGACGTCCGCGAAGGGAGCAAGATTAGCACGCGCGCGGGGCCCGGCTGCGAGGCGGGCTAACAGGGGCTCGCCACCGTGAGCGCGCAACCCGCCTAAAGCGGGCAGCTCAAAAATCTCTCGAAGGCGATGTTAACTTTCTCGGCAAGCTGTTAGCCTTGAGCACCTGAACAACGAGCCCCTTCGTCAATCGGGCCAGCCGTAGTCAGAGCCTGAACGAGGTTGACAAATGGCGCGATCCCCGGCAACGCTGCTCGCGCCGCCGGGATCGCCACGAGCCTGATCGCCGATGAGTCCTACCACCCGTACTTGAGTTCGACGCCGGCGTAGTCGGCATTGCGGCCGCCCGCCTCACGAATCGAGTTTCCCACCTGGAAGTGCACGGCTTCGACCGAACCTACCAGATTTGCCGCAATCGTCCAGTCCGCGCGCAACTGCACGTACATGCCGGTCCACCGGCTGCCCTTGCCCGCCGTGCCCGGCACTGGCTGATTCGGCTGCTGGTACACGGCGTCGCCGGTCGTCTCGCGCCACTGGAAGCCCAGCGCGCCAAGCAGCGTGAGATTGGCCGAAGGCTTGAGCGTGATGGATGGTTTGATGTGGATCAGGTTCGCGTAGCCCGTATAGCCTGCGAGCGTGAAGTAATAGCCGTTCGGAAATAGCGGATTGAAGGTCTCGAGCCGCCCATCATGCGGGTGCCGGTCGCCAGAGGCAGCGTCGATCTGCAGCGCGACGCGCGGCGTCCACGGCAGGTCGAGCTTGTAACCCGCGAGCGAGCCGACCGCCCACGCGAGAACCGTACTATTGCCGACCGTTCCCGTCTGCAGCATCGCCTCGGCATCCCAATCGACGCGGCCGCGCGTGCCGAAATAATGCAGGTCCCAGACGTCGCGGTGCTCAGAACCTTGAGCGTCGAGGTATCGCGCGTTGGTGTTGTTGTAGCGCGACCAGTAGCCGGACATATCACCCGGCCCGACGGATTGGCGCTCGAAACGCACGCCGCTGAAAGTGAGATTGCGGTTCGACACGTCGTCGAACACCGTCGCGTTACGGTACTGCACGGGCTGCGTCGCATAGGCGATAAAGCGCCACTTCTGGTATTCGTAGTCTGCCCAGATGGCATCGAACGCCTGTCGTACGTTCGGGCCATCGCGTACGGCAATGAAACGCTGCAAGTCGAATCCCATTTCCTGGCGGCCAACGCGAAACTTGAACGTACCGCCGCCGACCGCTCCGGTGTAGGCCACGAATGCCTGCTCGAGATCGAGCGGATTCTTGTCCACCGGCGTGACCACGTTCTTGCCAAACGCCCGCGCATCCACGAGTTGCGCGAAAAACTGCCAGTGCTCGGCGAGATGTGCATCGGCATGCACTTCGATGCGCTGAATCAGATAAGTATCCGACTGCGCAGAGCCGATACCGAACAGCGGGGCGTCATTGGTTTCGATACGCTCACGCAGGTTCGCGCCAAGCGACAGATATGAGGCGGGGTCGCCGCCGAGCGGAATGTACTTGAGGCTGTCGAGTGGCTTGCGCGGAACGCAGGGGTTCGCAAGCACCGACCAGTCCTCCTGCCAGCGGTTGAACATCACGGCAGGACGTTTGACGTTACACGCGTCGGTCGTTGTGGCGTCATTCACCACCGTGCCAGTGGTCGCGCCGGCCGAGTCAGCCGCGAGGCTCGCACCCGCAACCGGTTGCGCAGCCGTATCCGCGAACGCTGCATCGGCGCCCATCAGCAACAGCCCGGCGATGGCCGTCAAGCGCGCGGCCTTCTCGAATCGACGCCCGCGCGCCGTGCTCGATACCATGGATTTCTTTGCCTGTGTCCGCTTGTGTTTGTGTTTGCCCGTCCCGCTCACGCGCCGGGCCTGAGCGGGATGATTCCCTGCGCCGCCTGGATTCATGAGTGCCCCGGCACGATCGCGCGCTCATGCTCTCCCGTGGTCACCGCGAGCCCGACGAGGGCGCACGCCGGCGCAAGCAGCGCCCAGAAGCCCATGTAGACCACCCCCAGTGCCCCGGCCACCGCGCTAACCGCAAACGCGACAATGGCCGGCATCATCGAGCCGAAGCGCGAGCGCGCCGCGGCGCGCACGCTGTCGACCGTGCCCGGCGACAGCATGTCGATCACGTCCAGAACGGCTTGCGTGACGTTGCCCGTCATTACGGTATTCGGCACGCCAGGACGCTGGATCAGGCGCGGATGCGCATTCTGCACACCCATCGCGAACGCACCCACGACGCCGGCCACGATGACAGGCAAGCTGTCGGGCCGGCTGACCGGCGTCGCCCATACGCCGGCGAGGCAAAAGCCGACGATCAGCACGGCCTGCACCGCATAGAGCAGGCGTGCGCCCTGACGCGCATGCCCCTGCGAGAGCCAACGCACGAGCAGGCTGCTGAGAACGACCCCGCCGATAAACGCGGGGAACACGATCAGCTTGAGCAGAACGCCCTGCCCCGAGCCCGCGATGCCGGCGCCAATCAACACGAAGTTGCCCGTCACGTGTGCGGTGAACAGACCGAACAGTGCAACGAAGCTCAGCGTGTCGACAAAGCCGGCGATCGCGGCAAGGATCGTGTCCTCGGACTTCATTGCGCCGCGCCTGCGTGAATTTCGGCGATATAGCCGCCCGGGAACTGCACGACCGCGGCATCACGCCCGGCCGAGGTGAACGGCGGCACCAGCACATTGACGCCAGCGGCCTTCGCCTTTTGAAGCGTTTCGGCCAGATTCGATACTTCGTAGCCGGTCACTTCGCGCCCGAACGGGTAAGGCAGATGACCGTCCGTCACGAGCACGGTCATCTTGCCGAACGGCGATTCGATTCGAATGCGGCGATAGGTGTCGTCAGGTCTGCCGATCTCGACACCCGGCGCCTTCAGGTCATCGGACACCACCTTGCCGTGCGAGAATTTGACGAAATCGTGAACCAGCTTGTGCACGCTTTGCGGCGACACGTAGACCCGATTCTCGGGAATGGTCTGCAGCTTGTCGTAGTGCGGGGCCTCGGTGTGCCAGTAGAGCTGCATGTTGGTACCACCCGGCCACGTGATGATCGCATCGCGGCCGATCGGGTCGGGGAACGTATCGACGATCACATCGGCACCGAGTGCACGCGCCGACTTCACCGCCGCGTCCATGTCCGTCACGAGGTAGCCCGTGCGCTCCGCGCCGAAGGGATACGGCATGGGCGTCTTGAAGCCGAACACGGAGATCGTGCCTGCCGGGGTAAATACGAGCTGCGACATCGTCTGACTCGGTGTCGGCGTGACCTGGAACACACCCTGCTTCGACTTGCTGCCGCCGAACGTCGCCACGAAGCTGTCGGTGAAGCGGTCGAAGTCCTCTGGCGCCACGTATACGTGCGTCGTGTCGTACTGCGGACCGACTGCGACCGACGGCGCTTCGACCGGCGCTACGGGCGGCTTCGCGAAAGAAACGGGCGCGGCGACGAGACCGCCCGCGATCATCAGGGCAACTAAGGCAGTGCGAATTGGTTTCATAGCGGAATTTCCTTGATATTTCATCGTACTGATCAATCGGTCAGGCGCGGTTCTCGCCGGCCGGACGCTGCGAATCGCCAAGCAGGATCGCGAGCACGAGCCCCGCGATCAGTCCCAGATGCTCGAAAAAACTGTTGAGCGCCATGAAGCGCTCGACACCGACATGGTTCCAGAAGTCGTTGGCAACCAGCATCGCGACGACGGTCAGCATGCCGAGGCCGCCTGCGCCGATCCACGCGAAGCGGCGCAATACCACGCACAGCGAGCCGACGATCTCTACCGCCACCGCGAGCGCTGCCCAGAGGGCGGCCGGGTGCAGGCCGAAATGCGCCTGCTCCGCAATTGCGCCCTCGAAGTTCAGCGCTTTGGTGACACCGCCGATGAGGTAGGCGGACACGAGCGCAAGGCGCACGAGCGGCCCAACCCACGGCGGCGATAGCAGCGCACGAACCCATGCGGGGTTGCTGCTGCCGTTCCATATCGTCATGTCAGATCGCCCAGCAAGAGCAGCCGAATGCGCCCCAGAAGCCCTTTGCATCCGAAGTCGGCAATGCGCTGGCCCACGCGCTCGCATGCGCATGGCCGTGCACATTGCAGGCGCTCGCGCAGGCGCACATCGCCGCGGCAGCGGCGCGTCCGAGCGGCGCGCCCTCGCGCTGCGTAGCGCCCCAGCCGCCATAGCCGCCGTATTGGCGCACCGGCGACCAGTCCGGCATTGCAGGCGGGATTGGCTGATCGTGTTGCGAGAATGGGCCCGCGCCCCAGACGATCTTTCCGCCGACCACCGTGAGCAATGCGGTGGTGCCGGCAATGTCGTCCTCCGCGCACGAGAAGAAGTCGCGGTCCGGAACCATGAGGTCGGCAAGCTGCCCGGGCACCATGCGCCCTTTCTTGCCCTCTTCGTTCGAGAACCAGGTGACGTACTCCGTCCACATGCGCAGCGCGGTATCGCGATCGAGCAGGTTACGTTGCGGATACATCCGCAGACCGCCGACTGTCTTGCCGCTCACGAGCCATGCGAGCGACACCCACGGGTTGTACGACGCGACGCGCGTCGCATCGGTGCCGGCCGAGACCTTGATGCCCTTCTCGAGCATTCTCGCGACGGGCGGCGTGGCTTGTGCCGCCTGCGCGCCATAGCGCTCGACGAAATACTCGCCCTGATAGGCCATGCGATGCTGAACCGCGATGCCGCCACCCAGCGCCGCAATGCGATCCATCGATCGCTCGGAAACGGTTTCCGCGTGGTCGAAGAACCAGTTGATTCCGTCGAGCGGAATATCCTT
Organism: Paraburkholderia sp. MM6662-R1; assembly: GCF_050436245.1. NCBI lineage: Bacteria > Pseudomonadati > Pseudomonadota > Betaproteobacteria > Burkholderiales > Burkholderiaceae > Paraburkholderia > Paraburkholderia sp. MM6662-R1. The sequence continues at coordinate 160,525 of NZ_JBNDLV010000004.1, forward strand.
GTTGACCTTCTCGAACACATCGAGCGCACGGCTGATGGTTTCGTCATAGGTCGCATGCAGGCGCCACGGCCAGCGGTTCTGTGCGAGTACCCGCACCACGCCTTCGAGTTCGCCCTCCATTCCGGGCGGCAGTTCGGGGCGCGCCACGCGGAAGTCCTCGAAGTCGGCCGCCGAAAACACCAGCATTTCACCCGCACCGTTGTGGCGGAAGTAGTCCGAACCATCGTGATACTTGACCGAGCCGGTCCAGTTCACGAAGTCTTCCTTTTCGGCCTTCGGCTTTTGCGTGAAGAGGTTGTACGCGATGCGCACCGTCATCTCGCCCGCATCATGGAGCTTGCGGATGACTTCGTAATCGTCCGGGTAGTTCTGCGAGCCGCCGCCGGCATCGATCGCGCCGGTCACGCCAAGGCGGTTGAGTTCGCGCATGAAATGACGCGTCGAATTGTATTGATACTCCAGCGGCAGCTTCGGGCCTTTCGCGAGTGTCGCGTAGAGGATCGACGCATTGGGGTTCGCCAGCAGCAGCCCGGTGGGGTTGCCCGCGCTGTCGCGCATGATCGTGCCGCCCGGCGGCTCCGGCGTATCCTTCGTGTAGCCCACCACGCGCAACGCGGCGGCATTGAGCAGCGCCCGGTCGTACAGATGCAGGATGAAGACCGGCGTATCCGGCGCGACGGCGTTCAACTCATCGAGCGTCGGCAGCCGCTTCTCTTCGAATTGGTGCTCGGTGAAGCCGCCGACCACGCGCACCCATTGCGGCGCGGGCGTGATCGCAACCTGCTGCTTGAGCATCTCCATGGCAACGGCGAGCGAGCGCACGCCGTCCCAGCGCAGCTCCATGTTGTAGTTCAGACCGCCGCGGATCAAATGCAGGTGATTGTCGATGAGGCCTGGCAGCACCGGCCGGCCACCGAGATCGATAACTTTGGTCGCGCGGCCCGCGAGCGGCATGACGTCGGTATCGCTGCCGACCGCGACGAAGCGGCCATCGGCAATCGCCACGGCACTGGCGATCGGGTTCGAACGATCCAGCGTGGTGAACCGTCCGTTGTGCAAAATGAGATCGGGATGGGTAGCGGTTGCGCTCATTTGCGTTTCCTCGTTTCTATCAGTTCGATTAAAAGCCCAACAATTGCCTCAGGGATGGAACGGCCTGTGCGCCGATCAACATGCCAAGCAGGCCGATGAGGGCAACGAGCGGAGGCGCGGGCGAGCGGACCTTGATCACGCTGTAGATCACGCCTATCAGCATCCCTGCACCGAGGGACACCAGATAAGATTCCATACGATCAGTCTCTCCGTGAGATTGGAATGCTGATGCGAGACCTCGCGGTTCAACCCGCGTACCTCGCGGGGAATGCACTGCAGCGCAGCGATCGGCAGACCGCGTGCGCTGCCGCCGACTTCACGCGCAGCGCATCGCCCCGCTTTCGGCGATCGCGGAGGCGATTAGCGGGCCGGTACAGCCGGCAGCACCTCGTGCGGCGTAGCCGTGCGCTGCGCTGCCTTATGGACCATCGTGTACGCGTAGTCGACGCCCATGCCGTACGCGCCCGAATGTTCCTTCGCGATCGCCATCACGGCGTCGTAGGTCGCGCGGTGAGCCCAGTCACGCTGCCATTCGAGCAATACCTGCTGCCACGTGACGGGCACGGCGCCCGCCTGGACCATGCGCTGCATCGCGAAGTCGTGCGCGTCTTTCGACGTGCCCCCTGATGCGTCGGCCACCATGTAGATCTCGTAGTCGCCTTCGAGCATGGCGCAGAGCGCGAACGTCGTGTTGCAGACCTCGGTCCACAGACCCGCCACGACCACCTTCTTGCGGCCATTCGCGGCGAGCGCGTCGCGTACCTTCTGGTCGTCCCACGAATTCATCGACGTGCGTTCGAGTACCTTGTGCTCGGGGAACACGTCGAGCAGTTCCGGATACGTGTAACCCGAGAAGCTTTGCGACTCGACCGTGGTGATCGTGGTCGGAACGTTGAACACCTTGGCCGCCTTGGCCAGACCGACGACGTTGTTCTTCAGCACCTGGCGGTCGATCGACTGAACGCCGAACGCCATTTGCGGTTGGTGATCGATGATGATCAGTTGGCTGTTCTGAGGAGCGAGAACTTCGAGCTTCGAATTGTTCATGACGGGTATGTCCTTTGAACCGGAGAGAGGAGGAAGCCGCCATGCCGGCATGACCGGCAGGCGTCCAATGTGCATTGGCGCTGGGCAATTCGACATCCAGCTCCGGTTATTTGACACGCAAGGACAGAGCAGCAACAACTAAAAAGGGATTAAATTTTATTGCCCAAAGAATTAATCTTAAAAGCTCTTAATTGGTATTTTCTTAATCCAGAGTAGCCGGTAGTCTTTCCACGAATTCGCTGGGTAGATCCTGTAACGGGACAGGTCGTCAATGAGACTCGCATTATGAAACCGTATATCCTTTCCTTGTTGGCCGGCATCCTTGCCGGGGTCGTCTACGGTGCGATCGGCGTGCAATCGCCGGCCCCGCCCACCATTGCGCTGGCGGGCCTGCTCGGCATGCTGGCCGGCGAGCAGATACTTCCCCTCGCACGCAAGGTGCTCTCCGGTTACAAGTTGGGTGCCGCATGGCGCGAGGCGAAATGCAGCCAGCACATGTTCGGCTCGCTGCCGGGCGCTCAAGGCTCCAACGCGGCCGCAAGGGACCCGCAGTCATCCTCATTCTGAGCGGCACTTCACCGAAGCCGCGGTAAATTCGAGGCGGTTGTCTTCACAGCGGTCTTGCTGCGGCGGAGCAGCTTGACCTGCGACTGCGCGATGTCACTCCATGTCTGCTCCGCTCGACGCACGGCGCAATCAAACGACTCGTCTTCCACCGTGCAGCGACCGTCTACCGTGATCAGCCACCCCTTGCGCGTACGCGTGCAACTCACGCGTCCGTCTTCCATGAGGTCGGCGTACCAGCGCCAGACACGCGCATCGTCAGCGTTCGCACGAACGGCGGCAGCGAGACGCGCGATCTCGAGGCTATGCGGGTGCGAGCCTTGCAGTTTCAAACCCATTTCATTCCCTTTTCGAAGCCACTCAAAACTGGGCACTCACGCATACCCCGTCGCACGGCGGGGTATGGTGGTCGCGATTGGCATCGAGCTTAGGCGACGCGCGCCTGAAAGTCCTTGTGACAAGCTGAAGAGTTCTGAACAGACGCGCGTTGCCTCGCAGGCGCGTCAGGCAGATCTCGTCGTAGCGCCTCAGGACTTGAGGAACGCGAGCAGGTCCGCATTGACCTGATCGACGTGCGTGCTGCACATGCCGTGCGGCGCGCCCTTGTACACCTTGAGCGTCGCGTTCTTGACGATCTTCGCCGAGAGCTTCGCCGAATCGTCGATCGGCACGATCTGGTCGTCGTCGCCGTGCAGGATCAGCGTGGGCACGCTGATCTTCTTGAGGTCGTCGGTGTAGTCGACTTCAGAGAATTGCTTGATGCACTCGTACTGGCCTTTGATCGAACCGGCCATGCCCTGGCGCCAGAAGTCCTGCACGAGGCCCTGCGAGACTTTCGCGTCGGGGCGGTTGAAGCCGTAGAACGGCGTGGCCAGATCCAGATAGAACTGCGAGCGGTTCGCCGCCACGCCGGCGCGGATGTTGTCGAACACCGACATCGGCAGACCGTTCGGATTGTTCGCAGACTTGACCATTTGCGGCGGCACTGCGCCGATCAGCACGGCCTTCGCCACGCGCTTTTCGCCATGGCGGCCGATGTAATGCGCCACCTCGCCGCCGCCCGTGAAATGGCCCACGAGCATCGCGCCCTTCACGTCGAGCGCGTCCAGCACAGCCGCGAGATCGTCGGCGTAGGTGTTCATGTCGTTGCCCTCGGACGGCTGGCCCGAACGGCCATGGCCGCGGCGGTCGTGCGCGATCACCCGGTAGCCCTGATTCACCAGGAAGAGCATCTGCGCGTCCCACGCGTCAGCCGAGAGCGGCCAGCCGTGCGAGAAGACGACCGGCATGCCCGTGCCCCAGTCCTTGAAGAAGATCTGCGTGCCGTCCTTCGCGCTCACGTAGTTGCCGCCGTGATGATGCGAGGTGCCGTGCGTATGCGCCGAACCGCCCGTCACGGACGCGGTTGCGTTCGCGGACAGGCTCGACATGGCGGCCACGGCGCCCGCCATGCCCGCACTTGCCGAAAGCAGCCTGCGGCGGGACGCCGAAGGCCTGGTCGAATCGATTTGCTGGGTGTTCATGCTAAATCTCCGTCGTTGCATCGCCGCGCGCGGGCGTGGCGACGACCTTGCGTGTTCAGATGGATAGCGATGCGGCGAGGCGCGAGAACTCGCTGAATAGCGCCACATGCAGGCAGGCACTCTAATGACGCAAGCGGCCGAAGTCCTTGGCGCAAACTGAAAAGTTCTGAAACGAAGCCGCAATGCCTTTGCGCCCAGCGAGGCGCAAAAGCTTTAGCCACGATTCGGCGCCGTCGTCGCGCTCACGCACGACCCAAAGCTCGATCGAACGGATATCTCGCATGCGCCAGAGATTAAATATTCTTAATCAGACTCTGCCTGATCCAGACGAACCTATACTTTTTCCGCGAGCCTTTCGCGTAGTTCCTGTCACGCCACGTTCACCAACCAAGACTCGCATCATGAATCCGTACATCCCTTCGCTGCTTGCCGGTACTCTCGCCGGGGTCGTCTACGGTCTGATCGACGTGCAATCCCCGGGCTTCTAGCGGATGAACAACGTCGAGTTTTTTCATTACCTCCTGCTGTTGATCTGCGGAGCGGGCGCCCTGACGTGGCTCGCGGAGCGCATCGCGATCCCGCCCGCCGTCGTTCTGCTGCTCGGCGGCTGTGTGATCGCAGTCGCCGGCAGGCGCGTACCCGACGTGGACCCGAACCTGCTGCTCGCGGCCGTGCTGCCGCCGCTGCTGATGTCGAGTTCGTTCTATACGGCGTGGAAGGAATTCCAACGCGGCATCGGCACGATCGTTTCGCTCGTGCTCGGGGCCGTGACATTCACCACCGTCGCCGTGGCTGTCGCCGTGCATGCCTTCAACCCGAACCTGCCATGGGCGGCGTGCTTCACGCTCGGTGCGATCGTCTCGCCGCCCGACGCGGTCGCCGCCAAAGCGATCCTTCAGCGCCACCCGCTACCCGCCAGGCTCGTGGCCGTGCTGGAAGGCGAAAGCCTCGTGAACGACGCGTCGGGCCTGCTGCTCTATCAGATGGCGGTCTCGGCAGCGCTAGCCGCGACGATCACGGTCACGAGCGGATCGGTGCTGTTCTTTACGCTTACCCTGATCGGCATCGCGGTCGGCATCGTGTGCGGCCAGGCCATGTGTTGGGTGCTGCCGCGTCTGGGCGATCCGATGCTCGGCATCGTCGTGACCTTCGTTATGGCGTGGGCCAGCTACGGTATCGCGGAGGCCGTCGGCGGATCGGGTGTGCTGTCCGTCGTGACCTGCGGTCTCGTGCTCGGCATCCGCCAGCATCGGGTATTCGACGCCGATATGCGCATAAAAGCCAAGGCGACCTGGGAAGCGGTCGTGTTCGTGCTCGAGGCGCTGGTCTTCATCCTGATCGGCCTCACACTGCATGCACTCCTCTCACGGGTGAATCACGAATCGGCCGTGTTGACGGCCGGGCTGCGTGTCGCGTTGCCGGCAACTGCGGCAGCCATCGTTGCGCGCCTCGCATGGGTGTTCGCTGCGATCTGGCTGCCCGACCAGATACGCGCGAAACGCTCGGGCCGCGAGCCGTGGAGCTTCAAGGAAGCGGTTGTGCTCGGCTGGGCGGGTATGCGCGGCGTCGTCAGTCTGGCGGCCGCAATCGCGCTGCCAGACAATTTCCCCGGCCGCGACCTGATCGTCTTCAGCACATTTCTGCTGATCATCGCGACGCTTGTCGTGCAGGGCGGCAGCCTCGCGCCGCTCATCCGGCTGCTGAAACTGCGCCCGACAGCCCGTCACTCCATGTCCGAGCATGAGGCGCGCGCCCATGCGTTCGGCGCCTCTCTCGCTGCGCTCGAGGAAATCGACGAGCGCTCGTCCGGCATCGAACGCGCGACGTTCGAGCGGCTGCTAGCCGAATACCGGATTCGCGTCACCGCGAACGAAAGCGCATGCCAGTTGGGTGCGGACCGAATCGAACACCGTGCGCACTTCCTGCGTGTCGAACTCGAACTCGTTGGCGTGTCGCGCGAGGCATTGCTCGGCCTGCATCGCGACGGCAAGGTGGACGACGCGGTCCTGCATCGCATCGAATCCGAACTTGATTTCGAGGAGCTGCGGCTGTTGCGGCTGCTCGAACCATGACGGTTTGCCTCCACGTCGGCCCTTAACGAAAGGTCTTCATCATGCCCACTACGATCAAGGCTCTGCTCACGCCACGCGAAAGCGACATCGGCAACCTGATCGTGCGGCGCGTGCTTCCCGCCCGTGCCGCGCGCCTCATCGGACCATTCATTTTCTTCGACCATATGGGGCCAGCCGTGCTGCCCGCTGGCAGCGGCGTGGATGTGCTGCCGCATCCGCATATCGGCCTCGCGACCGTCACGTACCAGTTCGAAGGCTCGTTCATGCATCACGACAGCCTCGGCTACCGGCAGAAAATCGTACCCGGCGACGTGAACTGGATGACGGCCGGTCGCGGCATCGTCCATTCAGAACGCACGCTGCTGGAGGATCGGCCAGTTGAACAGGCGATCCACGGCATTCAGACCTGGGTCGCGCTGCCTGTCGAACACGAAGACGCCGCGCCCGCGTTCATTCATCATCCGGCCGATACGCTGCCGACATTCACGCGCGACGGGACAACCGTACATGTGATCGCAGGCACGGCTTTCGGGAAGACTTCGCCGGTCGAAGTCTTTTCACCGACGCTCTACGTCTATGCCGAGTTCGCGGCTCCCGGTCGCCTTGCATTCGATGCAGAGCACGAGGAGCGCGGCGTCTATCTCGTCGGCGGAGATCTGACCATCGACGGGACGCCGTTGTCTCCGACAACGATGGCCGTGCTGGAGCCGCGTGCAACGGTCGAACTCGCCAGCGCGCATGGCGCGCGCATGATGCTCCTCGGCGGCGCGCACCTGCCGGGCGAACGCTTCATCGAGTGGAATTTCGTGTCTGGTTCGCGCGAGAAAATTGTGGCTGCGCGGCAAGCCCGGGCTGCGCAGACCTTCGGCAAAGTGCCTGGCGAAGAGCATGAGTGGACGCCTCAACCCGAGCGTGGCGCACATTGAGCATTGACTTGGGGAGCGATTGCGTTTGGCGCGTCATGCCGCTCATTGCGCGCCTCAAGAAGCCTTGACGCGCGCTTCGTCTCGACCGAGCCACGCATGAATCTGGCTGACTACCGCTGCGCCGTCTCCTACCGCTGCGGCCACCCGCTTCGGCGCCCCTGATCGGACGTCGCCGATCGCGAAAAGCCCCGGCACGTTCGTCTCGAGTGGGAAGCGCTCAGTGCCTGCGTTCGCATCGGGCGGCCCCGTTTCGACAAAGCCGCGCTCATCCAGTTGAACGCCCATCGATGTCAACCAGTCTGTTTTTGGATCGGCGCCGATGAACAGGAAAAGATGCTGTATCTCAATGAGCTCACTGCCCTGTTCGTGATGAAAGACGCGAATTCGCTCAAGACCACCGTCGCTCGCTTCCAGTGATTCAAGCGTGCATCGTGCGCAGATCGACACGTTTGGCAGAGCGCTGAGCCGGTCTATCAGGTAACGGGACATGGTGGCTTCGAGACTATGGCCACGTATCAAAACGCGTATGCTTTTCGCGAAGTTGGCGAGAAAGACGACAGCCTGCCCAGCCGAGTTACCGCCACCGATCAGCACAACGTCTTTCCCGCTGACGAGACGCGCCTCGATGGGCGACGCCCAATAGTAGATCCCTCTGCCCTCGAAGCGCTCAAGGCCCGTCACGGAAGGCTTTCGATACACCGCTCCGCTCGCGACCACGACTGTCCGCGCACGCACGCGCTGTCGATCGGAAAGCGCGAGCACGAAGTTGCCCGCCGCGCCCTCGACCCGATCGACCGCAGTGGGAATGGCCACGTGAGCACCAAATTTCAATGCCTGCTGAAACGCGCGTGCTGCAAGAGCTTGCCCCGATATGCCCGTCGGAAAGCCAAGATAGTTCTCGATACGTGCGCTCGCACCGGCCTGACCACCTGGCGCGCGCCGATCGAAAACCACGACCGAAAGCCCCTCCGACGCCGCGTACACGGCCGCCGCGAGGCCCGCTGGACCCGCGCCGATGATAGCGATGTCGTAGCACTGCGACGCACAGAACGTCGGCACCAAGCCGAGCCGGGTGGCGAGCTCCACTTCGTCGGGCGCCCTCAGGACCGACCCGTCCGGGCAAAAAACAAGCGGGAAATCGTCGGCCTTCGAAGTGAGGCCGGCGAGCAGCTGCACGGCGTCCGAATCCTTGTGTGCATCGATCACCGCAGCCGGATAGGCATTGCGCCGCAAAAAGCCTTGCAGGCGGACCACCCTCGCGTCGTCGCCCTTGCCGACGATAATGGGACCGAGCCCCTGCTCGATGAGCCCGAGACGCCTCAGGATCAACGCGCGCGTGATGTGCTCGCCCAACTGGGCGTCCGCGATGATCAGCGCCCGCAACTGCTCTGAGTTCAGGACGAGCGTATCGCAGTCAGTCATGGCAATCGCGTCCACCAGCGACGGCTTGCCGGTGAGTTGCGCCATTTCGGCCATGAAATGGCCGTCATGATGGTCTGTCACGACCGTGGTACGCCCTTGCGGGTCGCACGAATAGATCCGCACACTCCCGCGCAGCAAGATGAATAGCCCTTCTGCAATGCGCCCCGTCCTGAAGATCGAATCGCCGGCCTTGAACGACTTCGGGCGGCCATAACGGCTCGCACTGCGTATCTCCGCATTGGAAAGGCGCGGAAACATTTGATGCTGCCGATATTCAAGGGACGAAAACGGAAGTTCAGAGTCGAGTGAGCTTGCGTTCGTGTTACCTGCGTCGATCATATTCGCCTCGCCTGACGGCCGCGTTGAGTTCGAGTCCGGATGTTAGCGACATCAAGCCCAAAAGTTCTTGTTGCGAAGCTGAATAGTTCTGAAGAGACCAGCAACCCTATGGGAAGCGCTTTCCCGTCGAATGGGCCATTGCGCCACGCGCAACACGAGCTCGCGCGCTGAGTATATTCAGCTGGGAGCTCGTGTTGTTTTGCTTGGTGAGCATCGCACGCGCCTACCGAAGGCTCGAGTTCGGTAGCTGGACTCGCTCGGAAATGCTGGGCGGACGTGACGTGACGCGCCGCTATTTGAACTTGACGAGATCCTTGAAGATCAGTTGAGCCCAGGTATTCCCCCTGGCCTGGACGAGCGAACCGCCATCCTTGAGCGGTCCTAGCGCAATCGGCGCGAAACCGAGTTGTTCAGCCAGAGCCGCGACCGGTGCCACCGCACTTTCGTCATCGCTCGACAGAAACACGACGCGGCTGCCGCCATTCACACTCGGATCAGCGGCCAGAACGGCGGCGGGCAGATGGTTAAAACCCTTGACGAACCTGGACCCGGTAAACGCCTTAGCGACAACTGCGGAGGACGGCAGCCCTTGTAGCTCTTCGACGGGAACGCCGTAAGCATTTGTCGCGTCGATGACCGTCTTGCCCTTCCAACTCTTGATCTGCTTCGCGACCTCGCGGTGCTCCCAGAAAGGAACCGCCAGGAAGATCGTGTCGGACGCGATTGCATCCTGCAGCGTCCTGGGGACGACGGTAGGGCCGATCGCTCGTGCCTGCTGCATCAACGTCTCGGGAGGGCGCCGGCTGGCGACCGTTACGTCGATGTTCTTTCTTGCAAACGCTCGAGCGAGTGCCTGGCCTACCGCGCCAAAACCAATAATCGAATAGCTCATGCGAACTCTCCATTCAGGTGACGTTTTGATCAACCACGGATCCATGGTGATTATTGGCAACCGGGCGCGCGGGAGCGTTGCCCGCGTTAGGCGGCCCGCTGCGCGCGATGCGCCACGCGAGCCACAGCAGACACGCGGAGCCGAGCGCCTTCAACGCCGTTTGCAGCGACAACAGCGCGAGCAGACGTGACAATACCCGCTGGACAATCACCGAAACCAATCCAGCTTTTCGGCGCGATTTCAGATAGCCGAGAAGCCGCCGTCGACAGACAATTCCACCCCATTCACGAAGCTCGAATCATCTGAAGCAAGAAACAGCGCGACCGTCGCAATTTCCTCAGGACGACCCATCTTTCCCCGCGGGATCAGGGATTCGAACATCCGCTTCGCCTCCTCGGTGAGAACCTGGTCCTGCATCGGTGTGGCGATCGGTCCCGGGCTCAGCACATTCACCCGGATATTCCTGCCCTTCAGTTCGTTAAGCCAAGTGCGTGCGAATGAGCGCAACGCCGCCTTGCTCGCCGCATACACGCCGTAACCAGGAAAACCTTTCACCGAAGCAACCGACCCGGTCATGAAGATCGATCCGCCATCGTTGAACAACGGCAACGCCTTCTGAACCGTAAACAGCGTGCCGCGCGTATTCAGGCCGAAGGTCGCATCGAAGTCCTGCTCGGTAATCTCGCCCAGTGGAACGGCTTCGCCCATGCCAGCGCTCGCGAACAGGATGTCGATCTTGCCCTTTTCACGCCTGACTGTATCGAACAGGCGGTCGAGGTCGTCGAGATTGGCCGCGTCGCTGCGCACGCCGGTCACGTTCCGGCCAATCTGCTTGACGGCTTCGTCGAGCACCTCCTGCCTGCGGCCCGTGATGAAAACATAGGCGCCTTCTTCGACGAACCGCTTGGCGCTCGCCAGCGCCATGCCGCTCGATCCCCCCGTGATGACTGCAACCTTACCCTCAAGCTTTCCCATGACATCTCCTTTCGTCGTGTCGGACAGCGTCTCGGTTCCCATCTGCACAAATGTGCTGTATCTTGTGGATCACTGATCCAGATACGAATTCATTATAGACGGATCACCGATCCGTTTGTCAAGGCGATTTATGCGAGCCGACGCCAGAAAAAATTACAGCCATCTACTTGCGGTCGCGCGTGACGTCGTCACCGAGCATGGCGCCGATGCGTCCATGCGAGATATCGCCCGCCGGGCCGACGTCGGGTTGGCCACACTGTTTCGCCATTTCCCGACACGAGAAGCCTTGTTCGAAGCGTTGCTGCGTATGAACGTGGACGAACTGATACAGCAGGCAGCCAAACTAGAAACGTCGAATCCGCCTGACGAAGCGCTGGTGTCCTGGTTTCGCGAAGGGGTTGCATTCGTTCGTAGCTATAGCGGCATTTGCGCCTTGTTCGCGACCGCGCACGCGGACCCTGACTCCGCGCTTCACGCTTCGAGCACAGCGCTGCGTTCAGCGGGCGCGCGACTACTGCGCCGTGCTCAGGCCGAGGGAACGGCGCGCGCCGATATGGATGGGGTCGACCTGTTCGCCCTGATGTCGGCGCTCGGCTGGCTCGACGGCCAACCCGGATTCGCGCCACGCGGGGATCATCTCTTTCACATTATTACGAGCGCCATCCTGACAAACCGGTCGAGCAACGATGTCGAGAAGGCAACGTGTTGAATCAGATCGCCGACGCATACTTTCCTACCAGGAAAGCCCCGGGGATTCGAACCAGACGACGCAAAGCTAACTGGAGCCGACACTCGAATGGCCACTACCGCACTTGATCGATCGGCCGCTTCTGGCCGATCTTTGTCCGACGTCGATCAACGGCACGCGAGCAACTTCTGCCCTTCGACGTGGAAAGACCGCAACAGCAACTTCCAAAGTACAGCGGCCGTTCACGCGGATGTCTATGCGCCACACAAGGCGCGCGCGACGGTCAAAAGGAGAGCCTTGACGGCCTGCCTCGAAGTACTCAGCTTCAACGTCCGATACAAAGACTACGAGCGTCATAACCACACGGGCGCTAGCTGGAGCGCAAACACGCGCCAGTTGAGGCGTTCAGCGTTCCTTGCCATGTGTACTGGAGTCGGGCGCCTCCGTGCAGCGCGTTGAGGCGTAACCTTTCAGCACGCTGATCGTGCACGTGGTGAGGTGGCTTCCAATGCGTCACGCGTTCGGATCTGCGGTGACGCCTCGCCAGCGATACTGCGGCTGCTCATTCGCGAACTCGCCGATGATCGGCCTGCCAGCGGGCACGCGCGTCTGGATACGGGCTTTCCCTTAATCGTGCAAGCAGCTTTGTTAGAAGCGGAATGTTGGCTATCTTTGACTCACCATCTGCCAGGCCGAACGAGAGAGGCAATCATGAAAGCATGGAACGTCGTGAATCTGCTCGTCGTCGTGGGATGCGTGACGTTGACGTCGAACGTCTACGCGCAAGCCAGCAACGCTATGCCGATGGGCTCGAGTCCGGCTGCAAGTTCAGGCAAGGCGACGCCAGCGGACAAGAAGCTGGCTCGGGATGTACGCAAGGCGTTGTCGAAAGCGCCCAACTTCAACGTGTCGAACGTATTCGTCAAGGCGCGCGGCGGCGTCGTAACATTATCAGGCAGCGTGTCGGACGGTCCTCAGATCCAGCAGGCCGCGGAAGTGGCGAAGGGCGTGCCGGGTGTAACGTCGGTGAGTAACCATCTGACGCTCTATACGAAAGGCTATTGACGCTTCGAGGCGGCGCCGGGAAGTACTGGCCGTTTTCAGCCGTGAAAAGAGGAGCCGACGCTCTCGCAGGACGAGATGTTCACCGTGCCGGTGGACTATCCCTCCTGGTGCGTGGGCCACGAACGCTCGGACCTGAAGTATCTGAAGGATTCGGTGCGCGCGATGTACCGATGAAACGTTGTTCCAACAGCGCGAAAGGCACTTGCCGACCTGATACTCGGTCGTTCAAGTCCAGTTCGAATGTTCCTTGCGCAGCTTATCCGGCCTCGGGTTGGATTTAGAAATGTTGGCGTGGGTGCGAAGGAACGCGAGATAGTTGTCGTCTTCGGCCAGCAGGTAATCATTGAACTGTTCGGTAGCAGGGTCGGCGTAGACGATGTAGCCGCGTTCGTTGACGAGAAGGATGTCGTTAGGCATGGCGGTGTCTCCTCGAAGATTAACAGTACTTGAAAAGCAGGGGCCGAACAACCCGTGCTACGAGCATGACTAGGTCGGTAAGGCCGGTCTTCGTGGTCAGGGTGCTGAGCCCTCGCGAATTCCGACTCGATGGGGGGAAGGATTGCGTTCGTCGTCCCAGCTCCGGCCATTCGCCGCGCGCGATACCCGTCGCGCGGCGCGCCGCACGCCCGGTTCAATGCGATCGGCCGTGGCCGCCGCCACCCCAGTAACGGCCGCCGCCCCAGCCGCCACCGCCACCGCCACCGCCACCGCCGCCCCAGCCGCCACCGCCGCCCCAGTTCGCGTGACCGGCGCCCGAAGCGCTGCTGCCGTAGCTACCACCTCCCCAGCTGGCGTGACTGCCGCTCCACGCACCCTGTCCATTTCCCGAGTAAGCGTGGCTGTAGTAGCCGTTTCCATAGTACCCATGGCCCCAGTAGCCGTGGGCGGCCCAGTAGGTGTGATGGCCATAGTGGTAGTGGCTGTAACCGCCGCAACACCCGCCCCAGAAGGCGAACGACACCGACGGCCACCAGTAGTAGCCCGGCCAGTACCCGTAGTACGGGTATGGATACGCGTAGGGGTAGGCCGGTGGATAGGCGATTGGATAGTACGCCGGCGCGCCATAGGCGGGCGCGGGGGCGAAATCGTACGTCGATGGCGGCCCGTCGGGCGACGTGCCGTCGGGCATGTTGAATTCCTCTGGCGCCGGAGCCGGCTGCGACGGGTCCCCGGGCGCGACGGGCACGCCATGCTGCGTGGCCGCCGTCGGCACGGCGGGATAGCCATTCGGATAGGCAGTGGAATAGGTAGCAGGATAGCCCGGGTAATACCCGTAGCCTGGATAGTAGCCGTACGGTACGTAGTAACAACCAGACAGCGCGCCGGACAACGCAAGAACTGCAACGGCGCTGCCGGCGCGCAACGTTGCATCGAGCGGGTTCATGACATGCTCCCTCGTTATTCGCGCGGCGACATGCGCCTCACACTTTCCATTCAGCTTATGTCAGGGTTCCATGTTGCACGTTATAAAGTGGTAACGGCGTATTTCAGGTAGTGCCCCCCCCGGAGATTGAACTGAACATCGCGAGGTCGTATCCGCCTTCAGCTTTTCGCTGATCGCCCAGATTTCCTTGAGCTTCAGCGGAGGCTTCTGATCAGTGAGCTTTACGCTGGGCCGCGTGCAAGGCACCGTGAGGCCCGAACTAGCCTTTTTGCATCCAGTACTCGCCCTCGCATTTACTCTCATTTAGGTTCTGTGAGACGTCCGTGTTGGTCATAAAGTGAAGGATGCCGCAAATGCCACGCAGCTTCCCCGTGCCGCCGGTGAGCACCGTGCTTCCTATGACGGTGCGGACATCGACGGACTGGCCGGTTGCAGACTGTGAGATCCCGTCAAACTTGCCGAGAATCTTGTCGCCGCCTTCCAGGTTGTAAAAACCCATAGCCGATGACGGTGCCGTTGCCATCGACGGTGTCCACGGTGCCGCGCAGCCATTGCTCCGTGACGCTTACGCCAGCAAACATCAACGCGCCCTTGGGAAAGGTGCGATGCAGTTCATAGAGTGCGAGCGAATGCCCCGGTATGTCTTCAACGTCCAGCAGGTGAAGCAGCGTGTATTTCGAATTTTCGCCTGACACCTCGCAGGATATTTTCTCCCGCCTTTGAGCGGAACTTGACTGGTTCATAGTCAGCCTCCATTGCGTAGTCCGTTCACCTTGCCGATGACTTTGCCACTAACTTCGGTAGCGGGCCACCCGGCTCTGTCGACTAGCTAGGCGCTAGGTCTACGGCTGCTCACAGGGGTACAACAGCCGCTCGCTGCACCGGATGCTAACTTACCGCCAACCGCTGTGGGCCCGCACACCGGGCCTGGCCCATGGTGTCTGTGGAGAATCCTTAGAAGATCGCATGGAGCTCATGCTGACAGCCAACCATCAGGGTGAGGCCGCGGCGAGCGCTAGGGCTCGACACGGCTTGCCGCTATTGCGCTCGCTACCTGACTCCCACGCGGGCTTTTCAAACCGTGGAATTCCTAAGCCGCCCACAAAGTGTGCGACAACGGACGGCAGCAAAAAGGGAGTCCTTAAGGCTGCGCCAGCGTTGCGACGTGCATCGTGAAGGGCATTTCGGTATTCGTACTATGCCACGTCGGGACCGCGTGCTCCGGGCGGTTGCCGACGGAGCCCAGCAGCCCCAGCGCGTCGATAGTGCCAAGGAATTGCTCATATTCGCCGACAGCTGGCTGCTCAGCGATGCTGCATGCAAAGGTCAGAACCCTGAGACGGCTCAGCTTTTCCTCCTCCAGGTCCGCGATAGCGTTCTCGATGACGAGCGCTCCTTTACTGTGTCCAACCAGCGTCCTGATGTGGTCGGTGTGTTTCAGAACGGAGTGCAGTACGTCAGAAGAGCCGCTGCCATGCTGGAACACTGGAGCCTCGGTTGGGGCCGTTTTCGCTCCCGGCACGGTCGCGACCAGACTCCTTCCTACAGATGCGGCTCCCGGCGACAACACCGCCAGTGTGTTCTGAAGAGGCTGCTTCATCCAGTACGTAAAAATTCCGAACCCGAGGAAACCACCCAGTGCCTGCTGGACGACGTCAGCTAATCCGTAGCCGGGAACAATGCCTGCCACGGGCTTTCCCATTGCGCGGGAAACATTCCACGCCAAGGCCGCAGATCCGAGGGCTGAGCTTCCCACGCCACTTACCGAGATTGAGTCAATACGGCTCACGCCGTCTTTGGCGCGGAGGAACTCGGAGACATCGAAGAAGCACTGGATGTGAGGAGTCGTGCTGGCGTCAACGATTACAATGGCACCCTCTGGGTTTGCTAACGCGCTCAGGTCGACCTCTTGAAGCGCTCGAGCAAACTGCGCGCCGAAGTCACAGGGGCCGTGGATGGTCACGTCCAAACCGTCGAGTTTCATCGCGCGATGAAAAGCAGTGACGTCATAGAAGACCATATCAATGAGCGTATTGGCGAACCGAAGCGAGCTGATGAGCGGCTTGATCTGCGCGCGCTGCACCTCGAAATCGGACAGTTTGAAGGGCTCGTATACAGTAGCCATGGGGATGCTCACAGAATGCGCGACCATACGCCTTTCTGCCGTCACGTATCACACTCCCAATGATCCGCAGGGCTGGGACAACTGCGCTGGTACGTGAAGCGTTCCTTCGGCTAGGGAGCAGGCCGACTCGCACAAAGGTAGTTAACCCTGAAGCATTGCGGCGGCCAATCTACGTGCTAGGGCCGCCATGCATTGCGCGATCGCTCCACTGGCATCCGGCAGATTCCAGAGTAAGCCCAGCCACTCCAATGACATGCTCGTGGTCGGGCGACCGGCAGCATCTGGCCGAACCCGGTCCGATGATCCGCGCAGAAACAACTACATCGCATAGTCAGAATTGTCGCGGCAAGCACTGACCCATGCCACCGGCCGAGATGCGTTCTGCATCACTTTTCGGTGTCTAGGTGTTCCAGCAATTCGTCCACGGATCATCTCGCATCCTTGTGCCTTGCTGCTTCGTTAACGCACTCCAATCACCGTAGATGCGGCCCGGCGCGGCCGAGACTAGAGCGAGGACGCGGCGCGGGACTGCTGCCGTCGTTGTGGCGATTCGAGGCAACGAGCGGCATAGTGCGGCATAATGCAATTCTCTCAGGTTCTGGCGCGGCCCTCGGAATAGCCAGAATCTTTAGCCGACCGCAACCCGGTCGGCTTTTTTTCGCCCCGAGGGGGCAGCATCAACTTAAGCTACCGTCCAGAACACGACGTTTGCGTCCGTCCGAACCGCCATCCCTTCGCCGAATCCTGAATTTCCGTAGACGACCCGTTGCCGACGGTCAAGTCGTCGCGGTTCAAACGGCAGGTATCAAAGTGGAACGGCCATACCGCGCAACGAGTAGCATCTTTTCTGCCGCAATAATGGCAGATTCAATGTGTGCCAAAGATATCTGCATCCAGATCCCGCTCACCCGCAGGTATCGTCCGGCTACGGGATCTGAGAAAGATTTCGCTTCGCCTCCAGCAATTCGATCAGCGCTTGATCGCGCTGGCGAAGCATTTCTGAAAAATCGTATGACTGAAGTTCAGCATCGACGCCCCTCGCAATAGACTCAATGTAGTCGTCCGTGTCCGGATATTTGCCGAGGTCTCTAGCCCACTCACGCTGGGCGGCACCCAGATGCTGCAGCACATGCGTGTTGCCACCGGATCCTCCGGAAGCGTGAAGATTGAGAAACGGACCGAGCAGTGCCCAGCGCAGGCCTGGGCCGTAGGAGATCGCGGCATCGACGTCCTCCACAGAGACGACCCCGCGCAGGGCAACGCGCCCTGGAGCGCATTGGCGCCGATCACGATATTGATAAAGTGCGGCGCGTCGTCGAGCCCCTCGTTGATGGCGCGCTGAACATCCTTGGGCGAAGTCGGCGAGGCTGACCGGCCACAAGGGGACCCTCGACGACGTAGGCTACATCGTCGACATTCGCCATAAATTTGACGCATCGGGCGTCTTATCAGTTGTGGCGCGCCGTTCCGGAAGCCGATTGATCGAATCCAGGCGGCGAACAATCTGCGTTCGAATGCGCTATCAGGGATATGACACGCTCTTCGAGACCCTCCCGCATCCGGCTGCAGGATGCTCCGCAACGAGGGCGGCCGAATCCGGTCGGATACTCCTCATTGCATTGCAGCAAAGGCGCCGCCGCCGTCCGCACCGGCAGGCGCGCAGTTCGCCCTTGCCGATCCCCCGCTCCTTGCCTGCCGCTACGTCACTGGATCAGCGGCACCACGCCGAGCTTTTCAGCCAGCATCCTTTCGTAGACACCAAAGTGCAGATCGACCTCTTCCTGGGTGACCACGGTCACGAAAATAGTGATCTGCGCGGGCTGCAGGCCCAGCACCGTCGCGATCGCCGCTTCCAGCTGGGGCGCGCATAGCCGGTCATCGGCGAACGTGGTGCCGACAGCAATCTCGTAAGCGGACTCCTGCCGGAACACCACTTCAACCAGCCGCGCCCGGGCGCTCATGTTGCTGTCGATCGCCAGCCGGATGACTTCGACCGCCGTGCGCATCGTCTCGGTCGGGAACCCCTTTGTTGAGCGCAACCGGATACGGTGACGCCCAAGAGTGAGCCAATCGTATTCGAATTCCATGGTGTCCTCGCATGGTGTTGCAGGGTGTCGTGAACGTAGGGGTGCGGCAATCCAAATTCAAGAACAAAAAGTCGCCATGGCCCACTTGAAATTTCTGTTTTCAGTCCTATCTTGAATATCGCTCGGGCAGCCGCGCCAGCATGGCGGCGCGCTGCGTGTTTCGATTTGTTTGCCGCAGCATGGCAGACGGACTGGAGCGCGTATGCCGGTTCGTTTTCCTGCTGCATCCAAGGAGGAAACGATCATGAGTGATCTCTACTTCGGGACCGACCTTTTCAGCGAGTTCGACCGTCTGCAACGGCAGATGGCGAGCCTCTTCGGCGGTTTCCCGTCCAGCATCCGCTCGGGGCGCCTGGGCGCCTTCCCGCAGGTCAACATCGGTTCGACCGACGACTCTATCGAGATCGTTGCGTTCGCGCCCGGTATCGATCCGGCGCATCTCGACGTATCCATCGACAAAGGGCTGCTGACCATCAGCGGCGAGCGCCAGACGGGACAGCCGGAAGCGGCCGGCGACGACTTGCGTACTTATGCGCAGGAGCGGTTCGTCGGCACCTTCCGGCGCGTCATTGAACTGCCGCAGCATGCGGACCCTGACAAGGTCACGGCGCAGTACACCAATGGTTGCCTGACCGTGAGCATCGGCAAGCGGGAGACGTCGAAGCCGCGGGCCATCAATGTTCAATGAAACCGGTCGCAGAACTGAGGAGGACATCATGAACGACACGACAGAACTTGCCAGGAAAGACGAAACTGCGGTGGCCCGTCGCGAAGACGAGCAGTCGCAACGCCCGATCACGCTAACGCCGCCCGTAGACATCTTCGAGGACAGCCAGGGCATCACCCTGTGGGCCGATCTGCCCGGCGTTACAAAGGACCGCCTTGAAGTGAAGGTACACGACGGCAACCTGTACATCGAGGCCGAGGCGGTGGTGCCCACGCCCGCGGGGCTGCGCCTGCAACATGCGGAGATCCGCCAGCCGCATTTCGCGCGGGCGTTCGCTCTTGGGGCTGACTTCGACGCAACAAAAATCGATGCGAACCTGAAAGACGGCGTGCTGAAGCTGACCATACCGCGCCGCGACGAAGCCCGGCCGCGCCGGATCGAGGTGCGGACGGACTGAAGTCGGCAGGTGGGCAGCAACGACAGGGAGAAAACCGGTGGCGGTCGTCCGGCCGCCACCTACTGACTGCGGAGGCCTGGATGCGGACGTCATACATGAATGCTGGCGCGGACGCACGCTCAGCATACGGCGCGGTGCCGGTACGTGAGCTCAGGACGCGCCGCGGATCGCGAGGCGGCCGTGACGGCATTCCGCAGATGCAGTCCGGAATGCCGAGGGCAGAGTCGTGACTTCAGCGCAATGACTGGAATCCAGTTCTCCGGCCAGACTGTAGAGGAGGATACGATGAATACGGATCCGAAAAAGTGGAATCCCTTCAAGTTCCTACGCGGGGCGGCCCGCAAGTCCGATGCGGACAGCCCGGAAAGCCCCCCGGCGAACGAACAGTGGCGTGCCCCGTGGCCTGACATTCCGCGGCTGTTCGCACGCGAACCGTGGCGTGCTTTGGAAGAGTTCTTCCATGACCCGTTTGCAGGTCGCGGCGCGCTCGAACGATGGTTTGGCGACTTCAGTTCATCGCGCTTCCAGCCGCGCATCGACGTGGTCGACGAAGGGAAGGTGTTGCGCGTGACCGCCGAGCTGCCCGGGATGGAGCGCGAAGACCTGAGTGTGAGCGTCGAGGACGGGGCGATCGTGTTGCGCGGCGAAAAGAAACAGGACGTGCGCAGCGAGGAAGACGGCTGCTACCGGCTCGAGCGCGCCTATGGAAGCTTCATTCGCACGATTCCGATGCCGGAAAACGCCGACCCCGATCACGCATTGGCAAAATTTGATAACGGTGTGCTCACGTTGACCGTGCCGAAATCGGAGCCGGCGCGATCCACGAGTCGCACGATCGATATCGGCTAGGCCAAACAGGCAAGAAGTGCCTTGGTCGCGGTGGACATCGGGCGAGACGGGCCGTTAGCTCAGCTGGTAGAGCAGCGGACTTTTAATCCGTTGGTCACTGGTTCGAATCCAGTACGGCCTACCCCGTCGGCTCGCTTGAGTCGGACCTTTGCACGCGCGACTGGACTGGATAGCCGGTGGCCGGTCAGGGGGTGCCGGATGAGCGCATCGGCTCGAGCCCGGCTTGCGGAAAGTTTCTCGTCAGCGTGTAGCTTGGTCATTCGATGCTCTTCTTGCGGAAGACTCGCCGAGCTTGATCGATGAATTCCACCAAGGGCGTCCAGCGACACCCTGCTAACGAGAAAGTTGAAGGTCTTTTCAGGGTAGGGAGTGTGAGTTCGCAGATGCAGGAAGCTGCCGTCGGGTTGCTCAATGCCGCCACCGTCAGCAATGCGCCGCCACATTGCTGACGGCCTGCTGGCTCGCGCGGGAAATCATCTGTTCCGACTCTCCGCGCTTCTGCTTGGCTTCGGTAGTCGCTTGCGCTACTGGACGCGCAGCCGAACTCACCTGCGGCAGCGCCCCTTTGGCTGGCGTGGAAAGGGACCGGCCAACCTGAACCCGGCCGGCCCCACGATGGCTAGCGGCCTGTCGCATCCTGCACAGCTTCCTTCGTCGTTTCCCCAGGTGGGGCGGACTTCGGCGCTGCCACTTCGAGATGCGGTTGCGCGACGCCCGCTTTATGGCGCCTGCGCGAGTAATGCGCTGGCTTGGTAGCGCCCTCCAGTCGCGCCGCGTAAGGCGCGCCCCCGGGACGATGCACGTCGTGCGTCACGAATCCCGAATCGTGATTCGGTATCGCAAACCAGTCCGGATGCTCAAACGACGCGCGAATGTCGTCCAGGCCCGTCTGCCAGTGCTCGCTCATCGTGTCGATGCTGAATTCGTAATCCTTATAGTGCCCCTCATACGCCTTGTTCTTGTATATGAGGTGCACAACATTGACCGTACTGCCATCGGCAACTTCCCGTGCCTCCCGGATGAGCGGATGCTGCTTCTCCAGGCCCGGCGGCACATGCTTCAGTAGCTCCTTGATGAGCTGTGCATGACGCTGGTTCGACCCGAGCATCGCGGTGATAGCGCGGGTCCGGCTGGAATACTGGATGTCCTTGGCGCGCTCGGACACATCCAGCATGTCGCCCGGGAGGCCGCCGCTCGAACTCCACAGGTCAACCTGGAAGACCAGGGTGTCCTTGTGCTGCGGGTCGCTTACAACCTCGGTCAATGGCGTGTTCGACACCAGACCGCCGTCCCAGTAATATTCGCCATCAATCTCGACGGCAGGAAAGCCCGGAGGGAGCGCACCCGAGGCCATGAAGTGCTCTGGCGAAAGGCGCATCTGGGTGTTGTCGAAGTAGACCAGGTTACCCGTGCGCACGTTGACCGCGCCGACGGAGACGCGAATATCGCCGTCGTTGATTCTGTCGAAATCGGCGAATTGCAGAAGGGTCGCCCGAAGCGCGGTGGTATCGTAAAAGCTCACTTCTTCTGGCGAGCGCTTGCCCATCCCTGGGATGGGCACCGGAAGGCGCGGCGAGAAAAAGCCTCGCTGCCCTTCGGTGAGTGCGCGGCCTGCCGCCCAGCAGCTCGACCACTTGCGCGACAGGTCGTGCATGCCCGCGGCGCGGGGTAGCCACGCGCCAAGGTTCCCAAGCATGTCCGCCGGCTGGCAGATGGTGTTCCAGAATCCATGCAATGCCTCGGTACGCTTGCCCGGAGCGTTGCCCGCGATGATGGCTGTGTTAAGCGCGCCGATGGAGATGCCGGAAATCCAGTCCGGATGAATGCCAGCTTCCTCGAGGCCTTCGTAGACGCCGGCCTGATAGGAGCCCAGCGCGCCGCCACCCTGTAGCACGAGAGCGACCTCGTCATAGGCCGGAAGCTTGAAAGTCTTGCGAGGTGTGCCTGATGTTTCTTGATCTTGACGCACTGGGCGGCTCCTTAGTGCATCGACCAGCCGTGGCTGACGATAATGGACTGGCCCGTCAATGCGGACGATTCGAAGCCGGCGAGGAATGCCACGGTGTTGGCGACGTCTTCCACCGTCGTGAATTCGCCGTCGACCGTTTCCTTCAACATCACGTTCTTGACGACGTCTGCTTCCGAAATGCCCAACGCTATCGCCTGCTCCGGAATCTGCCTGTCGACAAGCGGCGTGCGCACGAACCCCGGACACACGACATTGGCCCGTACACCGCGCGAACCACCTTCCCTGGCTACCACGCGTGCGAGACCGAGCAGTCCATGCTTGGCCGTCACGTAGGCAGCCTTCAGCTTCGACGCTTCGTGCGAGTGGACCGAGCCCATATAGATAATCGACCCACCGTTGCCCGTAGCGTACATGTGCCTGACCGCAGCTTTGGTCGTGAGGAACGCGCCGTCCAGATGGATTGCGAGCATTTTTTTCCAGTCGGAGAAAGCATAATCTTCAATCGGGTTAACAATCTGGATGCCCGCGTTCGAGACCAACACATCGATGCTGCCAAGCCTGTCGACAGCCTGCTGGATGCCGGCGTTGACCGCTTCTTCGCTCGTCACGTCCATTGATACAGGCAGCGCTTTGCCACCCTCCTTGCGGATGCTCTCGGCCACGCTCTCAGCAGCCTTGAGGTTCAGGTCCGCGATTACCACCGACGCGCCGAGCGCCGCGAGCTTGCGTGCGCACTGTTCACCGATACCACTTGCAGCGCCCGTCACGAGCGCGACCTTGTCTTTTACGGACATGCCTTTTCCTTAATATGTCAGAGGGTGCTTACTGATTCGCGGCAAGCTTGAGTGCCGGCGCCTCGGCGAGGTAATCGAAAGCCACCTCCCCGATGTCGAGCGTGAGATTGGCGATAACGTGCCGCGCGCCGACGATTTTGCGCACCGGCAAATCCGCCACCGGAGCCAAGGCATGGGGGTGCAGCTCAAGCGCGGCCGGACCGCCCCACGCGCCGAGCACCGTGACATCCCGCAGGAAGTAGCGCACGAGCTCGCAGATGCGGGCTGAACCGTCGACGTGCGGAATGACTTTCAGTAGATAGTTCGGCGTGTCCGCCAGCTTCTTGCGCTCGACCTCGAGGTCAAGTGGCTCGTACTTGTAGCCCATCGTGCCCGTGGCAATGCGCTGGGTGCCATAGTCGAGCGTTCCAAGCAGCGTGTCGTTGCCGTCAACACGCAATTTCGGACTCGCCAGCTTCTTGGGGAAGCCCCAAATCTCACGACCACCGGCAATCGGGCCTTCGTCGTCGAGATACATCGCGTGTGTGTAGCTGCCTGGCGCGCCGGCATCATCTCTTACCGAGATAACCTGGCCGCTTTCCGTGTAATCGCCGAATCCCGACGAGTCTGGCATGCGAATGAATTCGTAATGCACGAGGGGGCTTGCGACTGTCAGTGGTTCCGGCACCACGGCGCGCAATGCGTCCATGTCGGTCTCGTACGAAACGATGAAGTACTCACGATTAAGGAAGCGAAACGGCGGGCGGGGGTAGGAAGGATTGTGGACGGGCATCGCAAAAGCATCTTTGCGGATTTGTTCGATTTTCAACTATCTCTCCAGTAGTGACGTCAAATGACGTCGCGTCTTTAAAGCCCACGCATACGCACCAGAGGTGCTGTGCTGCACACCGCGCCTCTGCCTTATCACAGCGTGTCGGGTTCGAGTGGCCCTGTGCTTTGCATCGTTGTACAAAGCACGGGCAATAGTAGCGCCTTGGTCCATGCATCGGTGTCCTTGCTGGCCGTAAAACACTGTCCCCCTCGCCGCAACAATTGGTTCGATCCTTGTGCGCGTCAGCTTCTCATCGGCAAAACGCCGCATATAGCGATGTCGCTTCGTGATAGGCAATGTCGCACATATAGGAATACCTATTAATTGCCACATGGCTCGTTGTTTCGTCCCCGATGCCTCGCTTGCTTCTGGCATGTCGATTCGAAACCGCGTCCCCGAGAATATAAACGCGCGCAAGGTCACAGTTGGACATTAACGGAAGCCGCGACCATCATTGCGCCTGCGTTTCGCGGCGGCGGATCGCCTGCTCTGGGAGAGTACACGGCGTCGCCCGCCTCAATCGGATGACCGCTCAACACGCACGTCCCCGGCCCCTTCGCGATGAACACCCGTCAGGGCTGGTAATCACAGCGACCGCTGCACGAGTCGCACCAGGAAACCGACAGGGTCTGCAAAGGGTTCGGCGCCACTTTCAGGTCAGGCGGATCTTCGGTTGGACGAGACCGTTGATCTGTTCCGCTGTCCACAGCAGCGTCGCCTTTCGAAAGCCATGGAGAGCCTGCTGATGGCGCCGGTAGAGCATGGCGTGACTCAGTTGAGCGAAACGTCCGCGCACGAAACCGCCACGAAAGAGTCCGAAGCGCCCAAGCGTGCCGAACGCGTTGTAGTCGCTCAGCGAGACGAGCGAACCGAAATCGCGGAAACGGAAATCGGCAAGTGGCTTGCCTGCAAGCCACCCCGGAAGGTGACGCGCGAGATGCTCGGCCTGCTGCGTGGCGACCTGCGCGGTCGGTGCAAGTTGCCGTTCGTGACCGGCAAGTGTCAGGCTTGCGCAATCGCCAAGCGCGAACACGTGATCGTCACGCGAAGACTGCAGACTCGCTCCGACGACGATCTGGTTGGACCGGTTCGTTTCGAGTCCGTCGAGATTGTTCATGAAATCCGGCGCCTTGACGCCCGCTGCCCAGACCATCAGATCGGCCTCGGCAAGCGTGCCGTCGCCGTGGCGAAAACCATTCGCCTCTGCCGCGGTAACACGCGCCGAAGTCAGCACGCGAAAACCGATATGCTCGAGCTGCGACTGGCTCGATGCCGATATCTCCGGCGCAAACGCCCCGAGCACGCGCGGGCCGCTTTCGAGCAGCGTCAGACTTAGCCGCTCTCGCACAGTCGGGTCTCCGTAACTCGACGCAACGTCAAGGAAGCGGCTCAGTTCAGCGGACAGCTCAACACCCGTTGCACCCGCGCCGACGATCGCCACACGCAGTGGTTCGTCCTTCGCGACGCTTCGAAATACGCGCGCTCGCAACGCGGCGTTGAACGCTTCGGCCTGTTTTTGACTGTCGATGAAATGGCAGTGCTCTTTCACGCCCGGCACGCCGAAATCGTTCGCCCGGCTACCCAGCGACAGCACAAGCACGTCGTACCCGACCGTTCGCGGACCGAGCACTACTTCACCTTCCGGCGTCCTGAGCTCGTCGAGCTGGACCAGCCGCCGGCTTCGATCGAGCCCGTTCATTGCGCCGGGCTGATAGGTGAAGCCGTGATCGCGGGCATGGGCGAGGTAGATCACCTGCTGCTGCTGAACATCGCGCGTGCCGGCTGCAATAGTGTGCAGCATCGGCTTCCATATGTGCGTCGGGCTGCTGTCGATCAGCGTGACGCTGGCCCGGCCGCTGCGCCCTAACAGGTCGCCGAGTCGGGTAGCCAGCAAAATTCCCGCAATCCCGCCGCCAACGATGACAATTCGTACTGGTTGCGACATAATAAATTCAACGCATGATGAATAAATCGCATCGTAGCCTAAAGCACGAGCTCCGTCAAACCGCGGCCCTCCTCAGCGTCTCACGCGCCGTCAGTTAAACTTCGGCTGAATTGACGATCCACAACTCACACCCAAATGAACGACGTAACGTCAGGACCTGCCAGGCTGATCGAGAAAAAGCGTACCCGCGGACGACCCGCGTACAGCGCTTCCGTCGGTGCCGACGTCCTCCTGCGACATGCCCGGCGCACCTTCGCAAAGCGTGGATTCGACGCTACCAGCGTGCGGGAAATCGCGCGCGACGCGGGTGTCGACCCGGCGCTGATCGCGCATCATTTCGGGTCGAAAGAAGCGCTATGGGTTGCGGTGGTAGAGCAGATCGCGGATCAGGCTGCGCCAATGATCGACGCCACAGCCAGGTTGCGCTCGGCCACGCTAGGTGCGCGTGAGCGTGTCGAACACGCAGTGGTTCTTTTCATCGATCAGGTTTTCGACGAACCCGACCTTGGTATGTTTTTTTCGACTGCCGCGACCGAAGAAGGCGAGCGCTTCAACATACTCATCGGGCGTCTGGTGCGCCCCTATCACGACGTGTTCGTGCCTTTGCTCGAAGATGCATCGAGGGCGAAGGAATTGAAACCGCACCACCCCGAGGTCATGTTTTCCATGCTGATGAACGCCATCAGCAATACCGTGGCTTACCACCATATGCTGCGGGCTTTCTCGTCACTTCCTGAAGATCAGACCAGGTTCAAGCGCGCGGTGCGGGACACGGCGCTGAACATGATCGGAAAGTAATCAGCAAGACCCAATGCGCTTCGCGACAAGCCCGGAATCCTCCACCTGCTTATCGTGCGCGTCGTCCCCTGACGCATTCGCTGCCCAAGAGAACTACCATGGCGATGACCGCCCCAAGGAACGTGTCCACGATCCGCTCGCCGACGAGGGCGAGGGGAGCGCTCGTCCCGCCCACCGCTGAGATGGTCAACGCGGTTGGGGTAATGAAGGTCAGGGCCAGGGCGTAGTGCCGCGCGGCCACGACTTCGATCGCGAACTGGAGCAGCGCGAGGACCCCGACGAGCCAGAGGCCTTTCGGGTCGACGAGCTGGATCAAGCCAAAGACAGCCGCGCCCAAGACCGTGCCCACAACGCGATGCACGGCCCGAATGGCACTTGAGCGCGAGACGTGGCTGCCCTGCAGCACCGCACCCGCGACCATAACCGTCCAGTAGGCACGGTGCTCCCCAAAAGACAGGCTCAGCAAGCCGGCGCTGGCGACCGCAACGATCACCCTCGCGGCGATCGTGGCCTTTTCCCCGTCGAGCAAGCCGGGAGGAAACCGCATGCGCAAGCTGGACGCTTCGCCCTTGCGCTGGTGCACAAGCGGCAGCGCGAGGGGTGCGATCACGAGCAAGTACGCACTGAGCGCGCCGACCGCGACCAGAGAGGGGATCATAAAGACGCCAAGGGGCGAACCGCTGAAACGCGCGGAAGCGGCCAGATGACCGCTGACACCGGCGACCAGCACGAACTGCATCGGCCCGGGCGGGCCCATTCCGACACCGAGCAGAATGATGCTGGCGAGCGCAGCCACGGCGACGAGGCAGGCGATGGTCGGCCACGCATTCGTCGCGCACAGTACGCCCAGCGTGGAGGCGGCCACGAACCCCGCCGCGACGAACGGCAAGGCCTGGAGCCGGTCGCCCAGGCGCAGCGTCGAGCCGTAGAGAGCCGTGAAGGCGCCGAGAGAAGTGATGAGCCCGAGTGACGGGTGGCCGGCCAGCATGAACGCGCTCAGAGGCACGCCCATGGCGACGCCCCCTCCGACGCCGGCCGACCACCGCCACGGGCCGTCGTTGAAGCCGAGCAGGCTTTTCAGTACGCGGGGCGGCAAGAAAGGTCTTCTCATTTGGGATTGTTTTGTGAAGCGGCCAGGCGATTGGAATGAAATTTGAATCGAAGGCCGGGATCGCGTTTTCGCTCCGACGGCGCTCCGGATTGCACGCCTTGTCTGTCGACACTTCAGAGCCGCATTCCGCAGGGTCGCAAGTGACCAACCGCCTTTTTGCGGCTTCAAGACGGCCCTCTCCTGACGACCCGTCGGTCTACACGTTCGTGCTACCAGTTCGTTCGTCGCAAGTGCCGCTTCCCCCGAACCCACCGAGGTTCAAGTGCGCGAGCGCGATCGAATGACGTTCACGTGACGGCCATCATGCGGACCGCTTGCCTCGCGCAACGGTGTGCGACGACGTGATGGCTCCGGTCCTCCGACTTTCAACCAACGCACGCGTACGCTGCGAGATTCGCGCCGCTGCCTCCCGGATCGATTCGACAAGACGGTCCAGATTGGCAAATTCGAGTCGCTGGGTCGGCACGATCACCGCAAGCGAACCGACTGCTTCACTGGAGTCGTCCGTAAATAGCGGCGACGCCAGTGCAGAAACGCTGCTTTCCAGTTCGCCCCTCGACAGATAAAAACCGGCACGCCGGATTTTGAGCAGCGACGCGCGAAACTCGTCGAGTGTCGCCCCAAGGCCGCTTTGCGCGATCTCGTCAGCATACTGATCGAACAGGACCGCGAGCTTGGCCTTCGGAAAGGTGGACAGGATCGCTTTTGGAGCGGCGCCGAGAAACAGGGGGCGAGGACGGCCCCGGCCGTACCGGAGGTCAAGCGCCGCGCCGTGAGTCTCACGATGCGTGTCCACGAGTTCGTTACCGTACCAGCGCGACATCACCACATCGAAGCCGGAGTGTTCACTCAACTCACGCATGATCGGCTGCCCGACCGCAAGCAGCGGATCCGACATGCGCAGGTGGTAGTCAAGCTTGATGATGCGAGGGCCGAGACCATAGTCTCCTCCTGCAAACCGGATGAGCAAGCCTGCATCCAGGAGCTCGCGTACATAGCGATAAGCCGTTGGGGTTGAGCAATCGAGTTCGGCGGCAACGTCTTCGACGGACAGGAACGGCTTCGCCTCCGAAAACAGCTCGAGTATGGATAAAAGTCTCGTAATGCTCGACATCTATTGCGCTGCGCCTCCTCGTGTGTGAACGGAATTATATGCACTGGCAAGATCGCCATTGACGCCTTCAACGACCACCGCACGGAAACAGTCGCACGCAGCGCCACGCTTATGCAAGCCCCATGCGCTCGGCCATTTCGGTTTGCCAGACACTTCGCGGCCTGAATCCCGATAGCGTTCTTGCGTGGCGTTCAACAGCCGCCATCAGTTCAGCATCGGGCAAGCCGAAGTCCACCGGCACCCGCATCGGCTGGTCGACGTACCACGGCGTGTCGATGTAGAGCTCGAGGCGATTGCCCTCGGGATCGCGCGCATAGATCGAAACCGAATTGCCGTGGGTGACGGGGTTGATTTCCTGCAGGCCTTCCGCAATGAACTGCCGATGAAACCGCCTCAACGTGGCAAGGCTGTCGGCTGTGAACGAAATCTGGTTGATCGGATTGAACGCCAAGTGCTCGGGGCGGCCGCTCGCGAGCACGATCTGGTGATGCACCGCGGGATCGCGGCTCAAGAATACCAACTGCACAGCGCCGTGCGGCGTCTGCAGCGAACCCCGATCCGTCACGGTGAATTCCATCACCCGCGTATAAAAGTCCTCCACGCGCGCCATGTCGCTCACATAGAAGCCCATGTGACTGAGCGACAGCCCTGCCCTCGCTTTCTTCATACCGTCCATGCCTGTCTCCAAGTAGTGATAAACCCTAAGAAAAAACACGTTGTGACATTAGATAAATTTAGTATATTCTCACTATAAGATAAATGCACGGGTTTTTTACGAATCCTGGCCTTGATCCTACCTACTTTTTATCTACCCGGAGCATCAATGAAACTCGCCAGCTTCTCCACCCACCTTGGCTCATCGTTCGGCATCGTTCGCGATGAAACCGTGTTCGACCTTGGCAAACGTCTCGGCGGCCGTTATGCCGATCTGAAGGCACTGATTGCCGCCGACGCATTCCGCGAGGCCGCGCAGGCCGCCGATGGCGCGCAGGGCGACTACCCGCTGTCGGAAGTCACGCTGCTGCCTGTGATCCCGAACCCTGAACAAATCTTTTGCGTGGGACTCAACTACGCAGACCACGTCAAGGAAACCAACCGCGAAACCACCGAGCATCCGGTCATCTTCATGCGGGTGCCGGCTTCCCAGGTGGGCCATGGCCAGCCGATGCTGCGTCCGCCTGAGTCGCAGAAGTTCGACTATGAGGGTGAGATTGCCGTCATCATCGGGCGCGGTGGACGACGCATCGCCGAGGCCGACGCGTGGAATCACATCGCTGGCTACGCCTGCTACAACGACGGTTCCGTGCGCGACTGGCAGCTTCATACGGGCCAGTGGGGCCCGGGCAAAAATTTCTATCGCACCGGCGCGTTCGGACCGTGGATGGTGACGAGCGACGAGATCGAACCCAATGCGGTGATGACGCTCGTCACCCGCCTGAATGGACAGGAAGTGCAACGCGCGACGACGCAGATGCTGATTCACGGCATTGCCAAACAGATTGCCTACCTGTCGACGTTCACCCCGCTCTCTCCGGGAGACGTGATCGTGACCGGCACGCCTGGGGGCGTCGGCGCGAAGCGCAATCCGCCGCTGTTCATGAAGGCCGGCGACGTGGCGGAAGTGGAGGTTGATCGGATCGGCGTTCTGTCCAATCCAATCGCCGACGAAGCGTAAAAGTCGTAGCCGGGCGCGTTCGTGCGCGCTCGGCGTGTCTATCTGGCGGAACAAGACATGTTAGAGAAAACCATTTCGACGCACGCGTGCGACTACGACGTGGCCGTTATCGGTCTCGGGCCCACCGGGGCGACGCTCGCGAACCTGCTGGCAATCGAAGGCTTGCGGGTGCTGGTGCTGGAGCGAGACAAGGAGATTTTCGCGCTTCCTCGCGCGGTGCATTTCGACGGTGAATGCATGCGCGTGTTCCAAACCCTCGGTTTAACCGACAAGCTGCTACCCAAGCTGTTCGTGGGTCCCGGCATGAAATTCGTGAACGGGGAAGGCAAGTTGCTGATCGACTGGCAACGGCCAACCTGTATCGGACCACAGGGTTGGAGTGCGAGTTACAAGTTCCATCAGCCCGATCTCGAGAATGCGTTACGCGAGCGTCTTGCGCAGCAATCGAGCGTTGACGTCCGGTTGCGCCACGAAGTGTTCGCGCTTGACGAGGCGAGCGATGGCGTCCAGTTGCGCTTCGAGGATACGTGCTGCGGCAAACTTGGACGTACCACCGCGCGATATGTAGTCGGCTGCGACGGTGCACGCTCGATTGCGCGACGCTTCATGGGCACCGAATTGACCGATCTGAAATCGCATGAACGCTGGGTTGTGGTCGACGTATTGCTCGATGCGCCGCGGCCCGATCTTGGCGACTACTCGGTCCAATACTGCGACCCGGCGCGCCCGACCACTTACACGCGTGGTCCCGGAAATCGGCGCCGCTGGGAAATCATGGTGATGCCCGGTGATGACGTGACGCAACTCACGTCCCCCGAATGGCTGTGGGACAAACTCGCTCGCTGGATTTCTCCGGCCGATGCGCGCCTCGAACGTTCTGCCATATATACATTTCACTCGGTCGTGGCGAACGGTTGGCGCCGTGGCCGACTGCTGCTTGCAGGCGATGCCGCACATCAGACGCCACCCTTTATGGGCCAGGGGATGGGAGCCGGCATTCGCGACGCGTCGAATCTCGCGTGGAAGCTTGGTGCCGTCATTCATGGCGAAGCGCCCGATACCCTCCTCGACAGCTACGAATCCGAACGCTCGCCGCACGTGCGCTTATTTATCGAAACGGCGGTACAGCTCGGCTCAGTCATTCAAACAACGAGGTCAGACCTGGCCGAAGTCCGTGATGAAGAAATGAGCGCAGCGATTCGCAATTTCGTGACCCCACAACCCAGGCTTGGCCCGGGCGCATGGATCGATGAACCATCGGGCGTGGCCGGGCATATTGCACCGCAACCCCGCCTGCTGGACGGACAACTCGTGGACGACGTGGTCGGCTATCGGTTTGCGCTGCTTGCGCGACCGGAATTGCTCCGTGAATGCCCCGACGTCGCCAATAGCGCTGCGCAAGCGGGCGTCGGGATTGTGGCCAGCGATGGAGCGGCTGTTCGCGAGTGGTTGGAGTCGATCAACGCTCCAGCGGTGCTTGTACGCCCCGACCGGTATGTGTACGGCGTCGCGCAGGACGGTGAATCCTTGCAAAACCTTCTGCACCACGCCGTATCCGGCTTGCAAACCGAAGGTGCTGTGGCCATGTGAGCCCGCAACCCCCGTTGTCACGCGAGATGTCTCGCGGTCGACGCACATAGACCATCGGACAAAGAATCCGATAATCAAATTGGAGGAGTCATGGGAATATCCCACAACCCGGTCGGCGGCGCCGACCGTTCACAGCCATCCGGCTTGTCCCGGTCGCAGTGGAAAATGATTCTCATCGCAAGCCTTGGCGGCTCGCTGGAATTTTACGATTTCATCGTCTACGGCTTTTTTGCCCATAACATCGCGGCCCAGTTTTTCCCGAACTCGTCGTCGCTGGTCAGCATGCTGGCTACTTTCTCCGTGCTCGCAATCGGGTACGTGATCCGACCGCTCGGCGGAATTGTGCTCAGTAGCTGGGGCGACCGGTATGGCCGACGTCCAGTGTTTCTCGGCTCAATCATTGCGGTCACGACCGCGACGATCTGTCTTGGTCTGCTGCCCAACTTTCAGAGCTGGGGCATGACCGCATCGATCCTGTTGATCCTGCTGCGCATGCTTCAGGGTTTTTGCGTGGGCGGAGAAATGCCCGGCGCGATTACCTATGCAGTGGAAGCCGCGCCGCATCGGGCGGGGCTCGCCGCGGGCATTATTATCTGCGCGGTGAACCTGGGTGTTTTGCTGGCCACATTCGTCAACCTCGGCATCCAGACCTACCTGTCCGCCACGGACGCGGCGGCGTATGGCTGGCGGATCGCGTTTCTTTTCGGCGGCGTTTGCGGGATCGCCTCCTACCTGATGCGCCGTAATCTGGACGAGTCGCCCGAGTTCAAGAGGATGCAAGGAGCTGTCGTCAAACAGCCGTTTCGCGAGACCTTGCAACGTCATGGCAAAGCGGTCGTGACGGGGGCACTGGCGATCGCCGTGATGGCCGGCGTCAACGGCATACTTTATGGCCACATGCCCGCCTACCTCGTCCAGCAGCTGCACTATGCACCACGGACCGCGGCAATTGCCCAGAACGCTTATCTGATCGTCAGTTCCCTCGGCCTGCTCGCCGCAGGCTGGCTCGGGGACAAGATTCCGCGCCGGTACCTGCTTCGAGCGTCAGCGGCGCTGCTGATCGCATTGAGCTACCCGTTCTATGAAGCGCTGGCGAGACATACCGTCAATCCGGTGGTGCTGTTTGTGCTTGCCGGCGTGGTTTTTTCACTGGCAAGCGGGACATGGGCGTCGGTGCTCGCCGACCAATTCCCTGTCCAGGTCAGATTCAGCGGAATCGCGCTGGCTTACAACCTGGCCGTTGTCGTATTCAGCGGCTTTGCGCCCTTGCTGGCGACCATGCTGATTCGCATGACCGGCTCCTTGGCAGCGCCAGCCTGGTATGTCATCGCCGCATGCACGGTCGCGCTGCTTGCGAGCTATGGGTTGCCGACGGGAAAGTCTCGGGCCGGGTCGCCTTCGAAGACAGATGGACTGAGCGGCGAACTGTTGCGTTGAGCCGAATCGAGCCACGACGCGGCCGGCACCGTCTCTGGCAAGAGGTATCCATGCAGTATTTTCGGGAGATTTACGATGAAAGATGCGTCCGTTCAGGCCGCCGTCGAGGCGTTGGAACAACAGCGCTGCGACGCCACGGTGGCTGGAGACCTGCACAAACTCGCGTCGCTACTCGACGACGATCTGACGTTCGTCCATTCAGCTGGCTACGTTCACGGCAAGTCGGAGTATCTGTCCTTCCTTACCGAGAAGATCAAGGTGCGTCAAATCGTGCGTCCGCAACCGCTCGCGTATAGGTTCCTGCCAGACACCGTGATCACGACGGGCCATCTCGAGCAATCCCTGGTGCGCAGGACCGATGGATCTGAGCTCAACATTCGCGCGCTCATAACTGAAATCTGGGTCAAACGCGAGGGCGGCTGGAAACTGCTGCATCTCCATTCCGGGCGCTTGCCGGATTGACGCAGATCCCTATCTTGCCGTCCGTCTCGGGGTAAGCCTGGACACCGATCCTGAACAGGTTCGCGAACTCCCCCTGCTTGTGCGCGATGGAAGCAATCGTAACGATGCGTGGCCGGTCAGGCGATTCAGTCGCGGCAAGTTCGAGAGCGGGCATGAGCAGCGCCGAGAGTGTGTAGCGGCCAGGCATATTGGTGCCGAACTGCAGCTCCAAGCCATCGGCGGCGTTCCGCGAGTTTCTTCTGCGCGAACGAGCGGACCGACGCGACGGAAGCGTGAAGATTGAATATGTGGGATCGAGACTATCGCGGCGGCGAACCAAAAACATATCCGGCGACAATCAAGCCGCGAGCCGCGGGAGCGTCACTGGAACATCCACGAGTGAGCCCGCTTCAACGTACAAGACCGACGGCGGCTGAACGACGCCTGTTAGAAGAGGCGTGACTGTGACGGTATGCGCGGCGCGCCCATGAAGGGCGCGCGCCACCCGGCAATTAGTTGTACAACGAACGAGCACCCACTTGCCGTCAAACGCCGCGCGGTGCGGCAAGAAAACGGCGGCGCATCGGCTTGAGAACCGCAATCGCGAGCAATGCGGTAACGATGTCAAGCGTGATCGCCGCGCCGAACACCGGCAACCAGCTACCCGCGTGCTGGTGCATCAACGCCGCGAGCGGGCCGCCCAGGATCGAGCCGATGCCCTGCGAAATGTAGAGCCAGCCATAGTTTTCCGTGGCATGCCGCGTGCCGAACGTGTCAGTCAGCGTCGCCGGGAACAGCGAGAAGATTTCGCCCCAGCCGAAGAACACCACGCCCGAGAGCAACACGAACAGCACCGCGTTATCGCGCGTGAACAGCCACAGCGCCATCGCGACGCCTTCCAGGGCGAACGCGAAGAACATCGTGTTTTCGCGGCCGACTTTGTCGGACACCCAGCCGAACAGCGGTCGCGTGAGCCCGTTCGTGAAGCGGTCGATCGTCAACGCAAGCGGAAGCGCCGCCAAGCCGAACACGAGCACTTTGGTCACGCCGAAATCGGCGGCGAAGGTGGCCATTTGCGACGTGACCATTAGACCGGAGGTCGACATCATCGTCATCATGGCGAACATCAGCCAGAAGATCGGCGTCCTGAGCGTCTGTGACGGGCGCAGATTCGCCACCGGCGAACCGGCCTCATTCACATTCGCGCCGGCGGCATCATGCGCGGGCGGCACACGCAAGCCCTGCGATGCGAGCAGCCCTACCACCGCGAACGCGGTGCCGAACATCCACAGCGTCGCCTCGACACCGCGCGCCTGCAACGACGCTGCGATCGGAAACGTCGTGACGATCGCGCCCATGCCATAGCCGGCGGCGACGGCGCCCGCCGCGAAGCCTCGCTGCGCGGGGAACCAGCGCACCATCAGCCCGACAACGCCAACATATACGATGCCCGTGCCAAGGCCGCCGATCACGCCATACGTCAGATAGAGCATCGGCGCACTCTGGACCTGCGATGCGAACACCCAGCTCAGGCCGGACATCACTGTGCCGAACGAGATCAGCGTGCGCGGACCGAAGCGGTCGATCAGCTTGCCTTGAAACGGCGAAAAAAACGTCTGCAGAATGATCAGCAGCGCGAACGTCACCTGCAGTTCAGGCAACGCGATGCCCAATTTCGCGGCGAGCGGTTTGGTCATCAACGTCCAGACATATTGCGGACTCGAGATCGCCATCATGCAGACGAGACCCAGTCCAAGTTGAATCCAGCGGTTATGCGTGACGGACGTCGAGACATTCTCGATACGCGGCGCGATCGGTTGCAAGCGTGTGTTCATGGTGTTCTCCGTTTCCTGAGCGCATGCCAGCCGGCATGCGCGAGACGTGCGCCGTCCTCCGGGCCTGAACGGCCGGAACGGCAAGTCATTTGAGAAAAAGCGCGCGGTGTCTACCAGCCCGCAGCGGCCCCGTCACTGCGCGGATCGTAGCCCGCTTCGATTAACCCATCAGGGTGCCGAACGATTGCGCCGGCATGCCCCATCGCTTCATCGTAAGGCGCCATCATCTCGACCTCGTGCCCGAACGCGCTGAGCGTTGCTGCCGTGTGCGCGGCGAAGCGTGGCTCGAGCTTGAGCGTGTCGGTCGATTGGCCCCATGTGCGGCCGAGCAGCCAGCGAGGCGCGTCGATCGCCGCCTGCGGGTTCCAGCCGAAATTCGCGATGCGTGAAAACACGGCGCTTTGCGATTGGGGCTGTCCTCGTCGAGCGAGAAACTGCAGCGCGCCGCGAGCGCATTCGGCGCGACGGCCATGCCCCTCGCGCCGCGCGTCGGATTCAGAAAACTAGATGACATATTGGACGGGGCTTTTGCTTGTATACATACCATCACTAACGCGAGAAGCATGCCAGCACGCGAGTCGCCCGCTCATGCGCGCCAGATAGGGTTTCGCACGGCTCGGTACGCGCGGCGATGTCGCTACCTGGTGCCCCGCAACCTGGGTGGTGCATAGGGGACCGCATTCGGCCCCATTGCAGTGCGTGCGCGTTGCAGGCGCTCGCCCGTCAAGGTGCGCACCGCAACGCGGCTACCCTCGATATGGCGCGCGATCAACGCAACGCTACGATCCGTTTCGCGACAACGAATCGCATCGAGGATCGCGACATGTTCGCCGTAGGTTTCGTCGATGCAGTCGCCGTACACGAGATCGAGCCGCCGCACGACCCGGATGCGATCGGTCACGCGCTGCATCGCATTGGTCAGCTCGGCGTTATCGGCGGCCTGCACGAGGGCGTGATGAAATGCTTCGTCGAGCGCGACCATCTCGCGGCCGTCACGCCGACGATGAGCAGGCGGGATCTTCCAGATTTGTTCAAGCTGACCGAGCATCTGTGCGACGCCTTCGGAGAGCGCTCCTTCGGCACTCGCAAGCTTCGAGACCGCAAAGGTTTCAATCAGCTTGCGCATTTCGTACAGGTCTTCGAAGCGCTTGAAATCGACCGGCACGACTTCCCAGCCGCCGCGCACATAGCCGCGCATCAGGCCGTCACTTTGCAGGCGCTGCAAGGCCTCGCGCGCAGGCGTGCGGGACACGCCGAAGCGCTCGGCGATGCTGCCTTCCGTCACGCGGTCGCC
Organism: Paraburkholderia sp. MM6662-R1; assembly: GCF_050436245.1. Taxonomy (NCBI): domain Bacteria; kingdom Pseudomonadati; phylum Pseudomonadota; class Betaproteobacteria; order Burkholderiales; family Burkholderiaceae; genus Paraburkholderia; species Paraburkholderia sp. MM6662-R1. The sequence goes on from NZ_JBNDLV010000004.1 coordinate 197,513, forward strand.
GGGCAGCAGGCGCATATCGAAGATATCTTCGCGGACACTGACATAGACATGATCAGCCCGCGAGGGGGGAATGCCGGTGATGTCGTTCACGCTTGGAACCTGAGTTGGCGAGTGTCGGGGCTGAGATTATTGTCCGACCCGAACGCGCCATGTCAACACGCGATGAAAAAACCGGCATCGCACGGACATCAGCCGCGAGCGAAATACGCCTTTACAGCCGACAGAAACGTATCGATGTCCGCGCGCCTGCAGCGCGGACGATTTCGATTGAATTGAAAATCGGGTTATGCCGCCATGCGCTCACGAGTAGCTGCTGGCGAGCGAAAGCGCCGGGTTGCGCGAGGACTCTGACCTCGCCGGCCACCACGGCAAAACCACGTCCCTGGCTACCTGCCCGCGCGGCCTCGACCGCCGCGTTCAGCGCGAGGATGTGGTCTGGAACGCGATCCCGTTGATGACCGAGATGATCTCCGCGATGCGCGCCGACGACGCCCGTATCCCATGCATCGTCTCCACCACCCGGCCGACCGCCATGCCGCCTTCCCCAGCCGTTTCCGAGGCGTGCCTGGCAAGCTCGTCCGCGTGTCCCGCGTTCGCAGCGTTGGTGGCCACGCTCGCGTCGAATTCCTTGAGTGCGCCGGTGGCCTGCTCGAGCGCGCTGGCCTGGAGCTCGGTGCGCGCGCCAAGATCGGCATTGCCGGCGGCAATCGCGTGACTCATGTCGGCGACTGCATCGGCGCCATCGCGCACCTGTCCCACGATGTCCGCGAGCGCTTCTCTCATCCGCACGACAGTCGCCATCACGCTACCCGTATCGCCGGTGCGCAAGTCGGCGCACTGGGAAAGATCGCCGCGCCGGATCGCATCGGCGAACGCGATCAGCTCTCGCGGCTCGGTACCGAGCGACCGGCCTATGTTGCGCACGACAAGCACCGCAACGCCAAGACCGATCACGCACGCAAGCCCGGTCAGCGCGAGCATCATCAAGCGGAAATCGACGCTTATCTGGCGTGCCTCGGCGCTGCCCTGCCGGTTCAGTGCTTCCTGAAAGTCGATCAACTGGTTGATTGCCGCGAGCCACTCGAGCAGCGCGGGGGCTGACGTCCGTCTCGACGGCCAGTACCTCCTTCGCGCCTTCAGCAGCCACGCTGGCAATCGCCTGCGTCGCATGCGCCAGGCGGTCCTCACCCAGATCCGCAATGCACACGCGAAGCCCGAGCTGCGCGAATCGACGTGGTCAACGCCGTCAACGCGCAGAACCTGATCCTGCCGGGCGGCACCGCGAAGATCGGCACGAAGGAATACAACGTACAGATGAACGGCAGCACGGACACCGTAGCCGCGCTCAACGAGCTGCCTACCGCAAAAAGAGTTTGACAGACAATCTTAAGATATATATCTTAAGATGCATCTTACGACACTCATAGGAGAGTCCCAGATGCGTCATCCTCATCATTTTTCCGGTCCGCGCGGCGCGCGCGACCGCTTTCACGCCGGTTTCCGCCTTCCGTCGCCGCAGGCGAGCGAAGTCGCCGACCTGGGCGCCGCCGAAGCATCCTCCGGCGCCCGCCACCACTACCTGCTGCACGTTTTGCGTCACGCCTTTGGCCGCCATCACGAGTGGCGCTTCGGCGGCCGTGGCTCGCGCTTCGGCGGTGGTTTCGGCGGTCCGGGCAGATACGGTGGCGGCGGCCCCGGCGGCTTCGGCGGCGACGGCGATGGTTTCCCGCGTGGCCGCAAATTCAGCTCCGACGATCTGCAACTGCTGCTGCTATCGCTGATCGAAGCGCAGCCGAGTCACGGCTACGAGTTGATCAAGGCGCTCGAAACGCGCTCGAACGGCTTCTACAGCCCGAGCCCCGGCATGGTCTATCCAGCGCTGACCTATCTCGAAGAACTCGGCTACGTCACCGTGCAGCTCGAAGGCAACCGCAAGCGCTATGAGCTGGCGGATGCGGGCCGCGAATATCTGGCCGCGAACCGCGAGCGCGTCGAGCTGATGCTCGCGCGACTCTCGCATATCGCACGCAAGATGGATTCGGTGCGCCGCGCGTTTGCCGGCGAGGAGCCGGCCGACGTCAGCGAAGGCGGCTGGGTGCCCGAGCTGAATGAAGCGCGCCGCACGCTGAAGAACGCGCTGCTGCGCCGCGACAACGCGCCGGCCGACGAACAGCGCCGCATCGCAGCGATCCTGATGCGCGCGGCCAAAGAAATCGAAGGCGGCAACCGTGGCGACATCGCAAAGCCCGGCAACGACAGCGAGCCGACCACCTGACAACGCGCGCGCGCCCGTCCACGAGGCGACCCGCGCGTCCTCCCGAACCGAACTGGAGCATCGCCCACATGCAAGAGCAAAACACTCGCCCTGATCTCGCCGTGCATCGCGTACGGCATCCGTTGAAGTTTCGTCTGCTGCAGGTCAAGCAGGTGCGCGCGCTGACGCCGCACCTGATTCGCGTGACCTTCACCGGCGCCGATCTGGACGACTTCGTCTCAGCCTCGTTCGACGACCACATCAAGGTCTTCTTCCCCGACCCCGGCGCCGACAAACCTACGCTGCCGCAAGCCGGCCCCGACGGCCCGGTGTTCCCGGAAGGCAAGCGGCCGACCGCGCGCGATTTCACGCCGCGCCGTTTCGATCGCGACGCCCGCGAGCTCGACATCGAGTTCGCGATGCACGACGCGGGCCCCGCGGCGACGTGGGCCGCGCAGGCGCAGGCCGGCCAGTATCTGGGCGTCGGCGGCCCGCGCGGTTCGCTGGTGATTCCGACCGGCTTCGACTGGCATCTGCTGATCGGCGACGACACCGCGCTGCCCGCGATCGCGCGCCGTCTCGAAGAGTTGCCGGCCGGCACGCGCGTCGCCGCGGTGATCGAGGTCGCCGATCCGTCGGCGCGCATCGAGTTCACGACGCAGGCCGAGCTGCACCTCGTCTGGTGCTATCGCAGCGAAGCCGACACCCGGACCGGCGCGCGCAGCGAAGCGCTGTTGCACGCGGTGCGCGATACCTGGCTGCCGGTGAACGGTGAAGGCTATGTGTGGGCCGCCGGCGAAGCGGCGACGATCCGCGCGGTGCGTCAACATCTGTGCGGCGAGCGCGGCGTCGACAAAACGCGGATTCGCGCGGCCAGCTACTGGAAACAGGGCGCGGTCGCGGTCCACGAAACGATCGACGACTGAGCTTCTGCTCGCGTGGCTCGCGGCATTAGCGGCGTACTTCGAACAACGACAAAAGGAAATCAAGCGATGTACTCAATCACTGCACGGCACGAGCGTCGTTTGTTGTGGCTGCTCGCGCTCACGCAGTTCACGATCATCATGGACTTCATGGTGATGATGCCGCTCGGCCCGCAGATCATGAGCGCGTTCCAGATCGCGCCGGCCGCGTTCGCGACGGCCGTATCCGCGTATTCGTGGTGCTCGGGGCTCTCGGGCCTATTCGCGGCGACCTATATCGACCGCTTCGACCGGCGCCGTCTGCTGCTCACCATTTACGCGCTGTTCGCGCTGTCGAACCTCGCGTGCGCGCTCGCGTCGAGCTTCGCGCTGCTGCTCGCCGCGCGCGCGTTCGCGGGCATCACCGGCGGCGTGCTCGGCTCCGTGATCATGGCGATCGTCGGCGACGTGATCCCGCTGCAACGGCGCGGCGCCGCGACCGGCACGATCATGACCGCGTTCTCGCTCGCGGCGATCGCCGGCGTGCCGGCCGGCGTGATGCTCGGCGCGCAGTTCGGCTGGGCGGCGCCGTTCTTCCTGCTGGTCGCGTTGTCGCTGCTGGTGTGGTTCGCGGCCTCGCAACAGGTGCCCTCGCTGGCCGCGCATCTGAGCCGCCGGCAGCCGCCGCTCGCGGAAGTACTGCCCGAGCTGTGGCGCCTGCTGAGCAACCGAAGCCATCTGAACGCGTTCGCGCTGACGTTCATGATGATGATCGCGCACATGCTGGTGATCCCGTTCATCGCGCCGATGCTGGTCGCCAATCACGGCGTCGCGCCGCGACAGCTGTCGTGGCTGTACATGGCCGGCGGTGCGGCGACCTTCTTCACGTCGCGCCTCGTCGGCAGATTCGCCGACCGCTTCGGCACGCAGCGCGTGTTTCGCTGCGCGGCGCTGCTGTCGTTCGTGCCGGTGCTGTTCATCACGCATCTGCCGAACCTGCCGTTCTACGCGCTCGTGCTGTTCTTCCCGTGCTTCCTCGTGTTGATGAACGGCCGCATGGTGCCGATGCAGGCACTGCTGACCACGGTCCCCGAGCCCGCGCGACGCGGTGCGTTCCTGAGCGCGAACAGCGCGCTGCAGGCGCTCGGCACCGGCACTGGCGCGTGGCTCGGCGGCTTGATGCTGAGCACGTCGGCTGATGGCCGCATCGCCGGGTATGGAACCGTCGGCTGGGCGGCGGTGGCGGTCGCATGCGCGGCGGTGCTGTGGGTCTCGCGCGTGAAGGGCGTGCCGCGCGAAGTGGCGGCGGCCAGCGCCGCTGGCGCGACGATGCCTCGCGCCGGCATCGAAGCTCACATCGCTGGAGAAGGTTAGCGATGCCAGGCAGCGCTCGGTGTCGCTGCGCCAACTGCGAGCCGCGCGTTACGCCTCATCGTCGGTGCTGCCCGTCAGCGCGCGCCGCGCGGCCTCGCCCTGCCCGTGCGACGCCGAGTAAAACACGCGCGCCCGGCCGATCACGATTTTCAGCGTCGCGATCACGGGCACCGCGAGAAAAATCCCAGCGACGCCGCCCAGCTGATCGCCCGCGAGCAGTCCGACGATCACCAGAAACGGACTGACCTCGACGCCTTCGCTCATCAGATACGGATTGAGCACGTAGTCCTGGAACAGCCGGTACAGCCCGATAAAAATCACGAGCCACAACAGGTGCGGATAGCCGCTGAACACGGCGACCACGAGCGTGATCGCGACCGCGGCAAGCGGCCCCGCGAACGGCACGAATTCGAGCAGCCCCGCGCTGACCGCGAGCAGAAACGCGTACGGCACGCCGAGCAGCGAGAACACGACGCCGTAGCTAAATAGCGTGGCGAGCGACAGAAACAGCAGCGCGCGCACGTACTTCGACAGCAGCACGTTCAGATCGACGACGATCTCGTTCCACAGCACGCGATGCCGGCTGTTCAGCAAACCCAGAAACGCGTCGCGCATCCGTTCGCCGTCCTTGATCAGCAGGAAGCTCAGGATTGGAATCAGCACCAGGTAGATCAGGTTGCTCGCCGCGTGGACGACACCGAGCCCGAGGCTGCGCGCCAACGGCACGGCGTTGTCCGAGCCGGTCTCGATCTGGCTGCGCACGAAATCGACGATCCGCTCGCGCAGCGGTTCGAGAAAATGCGGCAGCGGAAAACGGTTCGGCACATCGGTGCGCAGCAGCGCGGGCAGTTGCGTGAAGAGGCGCGTCGCCTGATCCTGCAATTCCACGCCGAACAGTGAGCCAACCACCGCGAGCAGCGCGACCACGACGACGAACACGACCGCGATCGACACGACGCGCGGCATGCGGCGCGGCCTCACGCGTTCGACCAGCACCACCATCGGGTAGATCAGATAGCTGAAAAACACCGCGAACACGACGACGAGCACCGTCGTCGACGCGATATAGATGAGGAAAAATAGCAGCGCGAGCAGAGACGCGGTCCAGACTTTCCTGGCCGCGCCGACGTCGAATCCCAGCATGAAGCGTCCTCGAATGGGCGATGCGGCGCCGGCGCGACGAGTGCGCCGGCTGACTCTGGACCGTAACAGAAATTTACACGTTCCGGGTGTCGAACGCCGCGCCGCGAGGGCGCGACGCGGCGAACACCGGCAGCGTGCGAGGCGCTACGCACGCGGTGCGTCATTGCACGGCTTGCGTGCCTGACTTGATGCGCCCGAAACCGGGGGGCGGGATAAATGAAGCTGCGGATACGTGAAGTTTCGGCTCGCTAACTCTTCACACGCTCTCGTACCTCTTCGGTTTCTTCGCCGATTCTCGCCTGTATCCTGCCGGCTATTTTTTCGGCCGCTCCTTCGGCCTGTTTCGCGCGATTGCCGGTGACCTTGCCAATCGCTTCCTTGACCGAGCCCTTGAGCTCCTTCGCTGTACCTTCTACACGATTCCTGTCCATGGTGCCTTCCTGCTAGGTTTGACTGTGGAGTTGCCTGCTGGCGTTGCAACGAAACAGCCAACGTACGGCGCGACGCGCCTCGTTATGGCGCGGATCGCTTCGCCAGAGGCGATCCGCGTCGGAGCAACCTTAAAATTCCTAGCATCCGGCGTTCCCGATACCCAGTGCGCCGCGCATCGTCACCTCACCGTGACGGTGTCCTTCGCGGCGTCGTTGGCGGCATCCTTGCCGTGAGCCGGATCAGAATGATCATCTTTCGCGCCATGAAAGATATGCTTGAAAAGTTCCTTGTTCTTTGCGCCATTCAAGAGGTTTCGCAGCGCGGCTTCGTCATCGGCCGGCTTGAACGAAAGCACTCTCTTGCGGTAGCGCTGCCTGCGTTCATCGAGCATGTAACTCGCCGGTAGCGGCAGTTCGCGGCTGCCCACGTCGAGATCGATGCCTTCGAAGGTCAGCAGCCCCGCATCGTGATTGATGAAGCACGCGGGAGGCTTGGTCCGGTCGATCACGTAGACGCACTGCTTCTGCAGATTGCCGGCGTCGGGCAGCTTGCCGCGGAAGATCTTGTCACGCAGGAACGTGCACATTTCTTCCCAGCACTCCTCGGTGGATTTTCCCGCCGCGCAGGACCGCAAGATTTCGGTCTTCAGAATGGCCTCTGGCACGGCATAGTAAATCGGATAACCGGCCCTCAGGTAAAGTTGCAGTTGCAACACTTCGTAACAGCGGCCCAACGCATGGATCGACGGCACGAGCAAAGACCGTTCATCCGACTCGTCGCCTTCGGTGGGTCCGGTCGCCGTCTGACTGCGGATCGACGGATGTTCCGGCAGCCCGGAATTCTCCGGTTCCGGCTGTCCGCCGCCCCACAGGATCAGATCGCGAAACAGGATCATCGGCAGGAACGAATGGACGATCAGATCCGTCGACGCCCTGCGTTTGGCGCGCTCGTTCGCATCGGCTTCCACCGGCAGCGTGGGATGCCACTTGCGCGACGAGCGCACGATATCGCCGATCGCCTTCGCCACGCAGATGCCGTTCGGTAGCCCGCCCCCCTCCTCGTCGGCCCAGGTCTGCACCAGGTCCCACGGCTCGCCAATCGGCACGCCGAGAAAGTAAAGACCGAGCGACACCGCCGTCAGCAACTCGACGTAGAACTGATTCGCCTGATATGGCGCCGCAGGAATGCCCCGCATCAACTGCGAATCGGCGAGCAGCTTCTTGCCCGATCCGACCTTGCACAGCGCGCCGGCGCAGTGCTTGAGCCGGTCGACGAGACCGCGCACGTCGCGACCGGCAAGCGGCGACTGCCCGCCGACCAGATGGTGTCTGACCATCAGCGAGATCGGCGTCGTGAAGTTCGACCGGTCCGTGTTTTTCGTCGGCACCACGAGGGACATCACCAGGTCGCTGATGATCTCCAGGTCGGCCAGCATCGCATCGATGGAAGTAGTCATCACTCGACCTCCGCTGCTATCTCTTCGATCGACGGATCGTATTGGCCGTCGATGGTCGCCGTCTGCCCCGGCTCGGACGTGGCGATGATCGCCACGGCATCCCGGATCAATCCCTTGCAGCGCGCGGCCAACACTCGCTTGCGAATTCCCGATGGCGCGTCCCCTTCGTTCGCCCATTCCTTGAATCCGAGTCTTTCGAGTACGTGATCCTCGTTCTGTCCGAAGGTGGCCGCGCCGTCCGCGGGTATGGCCTGATGGGCATCGGTCAGGCAGGTGCAGATGTACTCCTCGACGGTCGGGCCACGCGCCGCCAGCGTTTGAATTTCACGCTTGGCCCAGCGGGCGAGCGATACCGAGATCTCATCCATGTCGTGCGTCAGGTTGCGCACCTTGACGTCCTTGCCGCGATCGTCGCCGAGAATCTGATAGACGGTCCGGTCGACCACATGCAGCCACAGCGAAGTCTGCGCAATGCGGATCTTGTGTTCGCACACGACGTCTTTCGAGTCGGCCTCGAGCGCGCGCCGTACGTGCCACAGCACGACGTAATGCCATACGAGTCCAATGAACTTGCCGAAGAAGAGTGCCTTGTCCTGCATCGAGCCGTCGTCGAACTCGGGATATTCGAGGGGCGTCACCAGCGTCATCTTCGTGCGCGCGCCTTCCTTCAAGGTCCGATAGAGCGTCGCCGCGGGGCTGCTGCGATAGCCGTCCCAGGACTCGCGCGCCCACCATTGCTTGTCGATATCGAAGAAACGATAGATCGAAAAAATGCCTTTTTCAGACTCCTGAACGTTCGCCGCGCCGCCGTGAGCCTGGTGCGCCGCGCCCGGCTGCAAGCGCTTCCTCTCCTCTGCGCGGGACTGGTCGTGGTTCGGGTCGCGATAGGCGTCGTAAATCACGCGAAGACCATAGCGGGTTCCCATCGCGTTATCGATGCTGGCCACCTTGTCGCTGAGTTCCTTGCGGATGGTCTCGAGCACCGCTTCCTGCTCGTCGACGAGCTTGCGTTGCTGCTCGAGCGCGCAATAGTGTTCGGCGGCCACGTAAATGGCGGCGAGCGCCAATGCGAGTACGACCGCATCGGTATAGCCCTCCCATATCTCTCCGCCGAACAGCAATACCGCGGGGACGTAGCAGAACACCGGAATGCACCAGCGCGACGCGAACCAGCTTCGCAGGATGCCGACTACACCCTTCGAGCGGGAGTCGACGTCGGGAGCGGCCTCGCCTTCCTCTTCCGCGATACGCTTCTTCTCCTCGAACTCGCGTTCCGCGAGGGTCCGCGCCCGTTCTTCTTCTCCACGGCAAATGTGGACATAAAACACGAGGAACGTGAAGGCCGTGACCAGCAACGCAAGCAGCCAGCTCTCGCCCATGCTGGTTGCGCGATCCGCGTCGCTGACTTCCTTCATCACCGCGGCGATCTTTTTAACGCACTCGATGCCGGGAAGAAAGCAATCCGCATCCGGCACGCGATGCGAAAATGTCACCACCCAGTAGATACCGCTGCCCACCAGAACCGCAATGCCGCCTAGCGCAGTGAGGACGAGCTTTTTTGCATGAGGGCCCTGCTCGAGATGGGAAGCGGGTTTGTCGCCGAAGGGTTTGGAGCGGCGATTCTCATCTGACGGCTTTTCCATACGCATTGCCTCCTGATCGATCAAGAGCACGGGAATGCGGGAAGCGGTGACGTATAAACGCACCGTAGGTCGGACGAGCGCCGTGATGAGGGCTGCGAGGAGGCTTTGCCGGTCGGGACGGGGCTGAACTATCTATCTAAGATTGCGCCCGGAAAGATGTCAATTGGCGCGCGTAGTCTGTGTCCGCCAGACCACAATTGGCGCCGGCGGCTGATGGGCGGGACATGCCAAGCAGACCTAAGGGCGGGCGCGGGTGCGCCGGGCCGCGCGCCCCGCGCGGCATGCGATACGCCGCGCAAGTCAGTCGCCATGCTCCGCGCCCAGCGCCGCCAGTGGATGCGCGTCGCCATGCCACGGCGAACTCAGGAAATGCCGCACGCGCTCGGGTTGCACATCGGCGAGCGTCGCCGGTGACCAGCGCGGCCGACGGTCCTTGTCGATCAGTTGCGCGCGCACGCCCTCGCGGAAATCGCCTTCCTCGATCGAGCGCTTCACGATGCCGAGCTCCATCCGGAAGCAATCGGCAAGCGTCATCTGCCGGCCGCGCAGCAGCGCTTCGCGCGTCACGTGCAGCATCGTCGGCGAATGGGCGGTCAGTGCGTCGTAGGTCGCTTGCAGCCATTGCCGCACCTCGCGCGGCGGTTCGCGTTCGAGATCCTGACGCAGTGTCGCGACGATGCGCTCGACGCCCGAACGCCGGTCGAAGTGGCGCAGGATCAGTTGCGTCAGCGCGCCGAGCGGCGCGTGCGGCACGATATTGCACGGCGGCTCGAACACGGCGCGCAGCGCGTCGATGCGCTCGCCGTCGTGCGACATGCGCTGCAAACGTTCCTCGAAGCTCGCGAGCCAGTCGGCCGGCACGCACAGGTCGGCCAGTTGCAGGCGCATCGCGTCGGCGCCCGCTAGCGTCGCGCCGGTCAGCCCGACATACAGCGCAAGCTCGGCCGGCATCACGCTCAGAAAGCGGCTCGCGCCGACGTCGGGCACGAAGCCGATGCGCGTCTCCGGCATCGCGATGCGGCTGCGTTCGGTCACGATGCGCAGCCGCGCCGCCTGGCCGAGGCCCATGCCGCCGCCTATCGCGATGCCGTCGAGCAGCGCGACCACCGGCTTCGGAAACGTGTGCAACGCGTAATCGAGCCGGTATTCGTCGACGAAGAACGCGAGCCAGCGTGGGTCGCCCTGCGTCGCGAGCCGATGTACCTCACGCACGTCGCCGCCCGCGCAAAAGCCCTTGTCGCCAGCGCCCTTCAGCACCAGCGCGACGATCCCGGCATCGGTGCGGCAATGCTCGACCAGCACCGCGAGTTCGCGCACCATCGCGTGCGACAGCGCGTTGAGCGCGGCAGGCCGGTTCAGCGTGATGATCGCCACGCGGTTGACGACGCGAAACAGCACGTCGGGTTCGGCTTGCGGGTTCGTCGCGGCGCGCATTTCGACCGCAAAGCCGCGCAAAGTGCTCATCGCTGCGTCTCCCGCGATGCACGGCTCGTCTCCCAGCGCGGCGCGCGTTTTTCGAGGAACGCGTTGACGCCCTCGCGCTGATCGGCGCCATCGAACAGATCGACGAAGCGCTCGCGTTCAAGCGCGAGCGCGGCGGCCCGCGGCACGCCATGCCGCGCCTGATGGATCAGCGCCTTGCTGAAGCTGACCGCCTGCGGGCTCAAACCGGTGACGCGCTGCGCCATGTTCAACGCGGCTTCACGCGCGGCGCCGCGCTCCACCACTTCTTCGACGAGACCGATGCTGAGCGCGGTCGCCGCATCGACGCGCTCGCCGGTCAGAATCATCCGCTTGGCCCAGCCTTCGCCGACGAGCCACGGCAGCGTCTGCGTGCCGCAGCCGCATGGCAGCAGACCGACCGCCGTCTCGGGGAGCGCCAGCACCGCATGCTGCTCGGCGATGCGGATATCGCAGGCGAGCGCGCATTCGAGACCGCCGCCCATCGCAAAGCCGTTGAGCGCCGCGATGACGACGGGCCGCGCGTTCTGCAGCGATTCGAAGGCCGCGCCGAAACGCGCGGCCGCGGTGCGCGCGACTTCGCGACTGCCGTCGGCGAACGTGTTCAGATCGGCGCCCGCGCTGAAAAACTTCGGACCGTCGCCGGTGATCACGAGCGCGCGCACGCGCGCATCGGCGTTCAACTGCTCGACGGTGCGTTGCAATTGCAGCAGACCGTCAGGCGTGAAAGCGTTCGCGGGGGGCCGTTTCAACGTGATCAAAGCAACGGCGCCGTCATGTGCGTAATCGAGGTCGATCATTGCGTGCCTCCCTGGCCGTTAGCGCCGCGCTCACGCGAGCGATACAGCTTGATCACCGCCGAAAAGTCCAGGCGCCCCGCGCCGTTCGCGCTCATCGTTTGATAGAGCTGCTGCGCGAGCGCGCCGAGATAGACCGGTTGACGCACGCCGCGCGCGGCATCGGTGGCGAGGCCGAGGTCTTTCAGCATCAGGTCGGTGCCGAAGCCGCCGGTATAGCCGCGCGAGGACGGCGCGGTCTCGATCACGCCCGGCATCGGGTTATACGTGTCCGAACTCCAGCAGCGCCCGGTCGACGTATTAATGATGCTACCGAGCACCTTCGTGTCGATACCGAGCGCCTCGCCGAGCGACATCGCCTCGGCGACGCCCGCCATCGAGATGCCGAGCACCAGGTTGTTGCAGATCTTCGCGACCTGGCCCGTGCCGGTGTCGCCGCAATGCACGATGTTTTTTCCCATCGCCGACAGCACTGTCTTGACCTGCTCGTACGCGCTCGCACTGCCGCCGACCATGAAGGTCAGCGTGCCCGCCGCCGCGCCGCCGGTGCCGCCCGAGACCGGGGCGTCGACGAAGTTGTTGCCATGAGCCGCGGCGAGTTCGGCAAACGCTTTCACGCTGGCGGGATCGATCGTGCTCGAATCGATGATCGGCACGCCCGGCGCGATGCCGGCGAGAACGCCATCGTCCGCGACGAGCACGCTGCGCACGTGAGCCGCGGCGGGCAGCATCGTGATCACGCATTCGACCTCGCTCGCGGCGGCTTGCGGTGAGCGGGCCGGCTGCGCGCCCGCGTCGACGAGCGTGCGCACAGCTTGCGCGCTGAGGTCGAACACGTTGAGCGCGTGGCCCGCCTTCAGCAGGTTCAGCGCCATCGGCGCGCCCATATTGCCGAGTCCGATAAAGCCTATTTTCATGGTGTCGTCTCCGGGTGTGCCCTCAGTGCCTTCAACGCAGGCGGATCGTCGTGTTGACGCCATCGTTGACGGTGTCGTCGTCGAACCAGCGCGCGGTGACCGTCTTGGTCTGCGTGTAAAACTGCACGACCTGCTTGCCATAGGGACCGAGATCGCCAAGCTTCGAGCCGCGCGAACCGGTGAAGCTGAAAAACGGCACCGGCACCGGGATCGGAATGTTGATGCCGACCTGGCCGATATCGATCTCGCTCTGGAACTTGCGCGCCGCCGCGCCGCTTTGCGTGAAGAGGCCAACGCCGTTGCCAAACGGGTTCGCGTTGACGAGCGCGATCGCGTCGTCGAGCGTCGCCACGTTCAGCACCGCGAGCACCGGCCCGAAAATTTCGGTGCGGTAGATTTCCATGTCGGCCGTCACGTCGGTGAACACCGTCGGGCCGATGAAGTTGCCCTGCTCGTAGCCGTGCACGTTCACATCGCGGCCGTCGAGCACGAGCGTCGCGCCCTCTTTCACGCCCGCGTCGATCAGACCGAGAATGCGCTGCTTCGCGGCGCGCGACACGACCGGCCCGACATCGGTGCCCGGCTCGTGACCCGCGTTGACCTTCAGCGTCTTCGCCTTCGCGACGAGTTCGGGCAGCCACTCGCGCGCGGCACCGACCAGCACCGCCACCGAACTCGCCATGCAGCGCTGACCGGCCGCGCCGAACGCGGCGCCGGCGAGCGCGTTGAGGGTCTGTTCGCGATTCGCGTCGGGCAGCACGACCGCGTGGTTCTTCGCGCCCATCATCGACTGCACTCGCTTGCCGTGTTCGCTGCCGAGGCGATACACGTGCGTGCCGACCGCCGTCGAGCCGACGAACGAAATCGCCTTCACCAGTTCATGCGTGCACAGCGCATCGACGACTTCCTTGCCGCCGTGCACGACGTTCAGCACGCCCTTCGGCACGCCGGCTTCGAGCGCCAGTTCGACGAGCTGCATCGTCGACAGCGGGTCCTGCTCGGATGGCTTCAACACGAAGGTATTGCCGCACACGAGCGCCATCGGGAACATCCACAGCGGGATCATCGCGGGGAAATTGAACGGCGTGATGCCGACGCATACGCCGAGCGGCTGGCGCAGCGTGTAGGTGTCCACACCACCGGCGACGTTCTCGGCGAACTCCCCCTGCTGCAACGTGCCGATCGAACACGCGTGCTCGACGACTTCCAGACCGCGGAAGATGTCGCCCTCGGCATCGGGAATCGTCTTGCCCTGCTCGGCCGACAGCGTCTTCGCGATGCGCGGCATATGCTCGCGAATCAGCGCCTGGTACTTCAGCATGATGCGCATGCGCGCGCCGATCGGCGTGTCCTTCCACGTTTTGAACGCGGCGTGCGCGCTGCGCACCGCCGCGTCGACTTCCGCGACGGTCGCGAACGGCACGCGCGCGAGGACCGCCTGCGTGGCCGGGTTCACGATGTCGCGCCACTCGGTCGTCTTCGATTCGACGAACTCGCCGTTGATCAGCAGTTTGACGGTGGCCACGGCGCCGGCAACGTCGCGGCCGGTCTCGTTCGAAGCAAGGGTGCTCATGCTGAAACTCCTGTGATTTAGAAAACAGTGCCCCGACGCGTCGAATCCGAAGCTCGAATTCAACGCGTGCGATTCAAACCGGGGCGGCAAACCAGCAATGGCGAGGAATAAAGACAGTCACCGCAAGTCGGGAAAATCCTCTTCCCAATACTCGTCCGGCAGACGCGCGGGCTCGGCTGCGCGCTCCATTTCGCGGCGCCGCAATTCGACGCGGCGGATCTTGCCGGAGATCGTCTTCGGCAGTTCACTGAATTGCAGACGGCGAATCCGCTTGTACGGCGCGAGTTTTTCACGCGAGAACGCGAACACCGCGCGCGCGAGTTCGGGACCGGCTTCGTAGCCGTGACGCACGGTGACGAACGCCTTCGGCACCGCCAGACGCAACGCGTCCGCGCTCGGCACGACGGCCGCCTCGCCGATCGCCTCGTGTTCGATCAGCACGCTTTCGAGTTCGAACGGACTCAGGCGATAGTCGGACGACTTGAACACGTCGTCCGAGCGGCCGACGTACACGTAGTAGCCGTCGTCGCGACGCAGCGCGACATCCGAGGTGCGATAGAGGCCGTTGCGCATCGACTGCGCGGTCGCGTTGGCGTTGTTCGCGTAACCCGTCATCAGGCCGAGCGGCCGTTCGGCAAGCGGCAGCGCGATTTCGCCTTCGCCGACCGGTTGGTCGTCGGCGTCGAGCAGCTCGACCCGGTAGCCCGGCAACGGACGCCCCATCGAGCCGGCCACGACCGGCTGGCCCGGCGAATTGCCGATCTGGCAGGTCGTTTCGGTCTGGCCGTAGCCATCGCGAATCGTAATGCCCCACGCGTGCCTGACGCGCTCGATGACCTCCGGATTCAGCGGCTCGCCGGCGCCGACGATTTCGCGCAGCTTCACCGGATAGTCGCCGAGCGGCTCCTGCACGAGCATGCGCCAGACGGTCGGCGGCGCGCACAGCGTGGTGACGTTGAAGCGCACGAGCGCGGCGAGTGTGTCTTTCGGCACGAAGCGCGGGACGTTGAACACGAACACGCAGGCCTGCGCGTTCCACGGCGCGAAGAAGCAGCTCCACGCGTGCTTGGCCCAGCCCGGCGAGCTGATGTTCCAATGGATGTCGCCGGGTTGCAGGCCGATCCAGTACATCGTCGACAGATGCCCGACCGGATAGCTCTGGTGCGTATGCTCGACCAGCTTCGGCTTCGAGGTGGTGCCGGACGTGAAGTACAGCAACAGCGGATCGCTGGCGTGGGTGACACCATCCGGCGTGAAATGCGGCGAAGCCTCGTACGCGGCGGCAACATCGATCCAGCCGTCGCGCGGCGCACCGACCGACAGGCGGGTGAGCGGCACGTCGAGCGCATCGAATTTGCCCAGCTCCGCGCTGTCGACCACGACGAACTTCGCGCCGCCGATCTGCACGCGGTCGCGCACGTCCTCGGCGGATAGCTGCGTGGTGGCGGGCAGCACGATCGCGCCGAGCTTCATCGCGGCGAGCATGACGTCCCATAGCTCGACGCGGTTCGGCAGCATCAGCAGCACACGGTCGCCGCGGCCGACGCCCGCGCCGCGCAGAAAGTTCGCCATCCGCGACGAGCGCTCCGACATCTGCGCGTACGACAGACGCAGGCCGTCGCTGGAAGGATCGTCGACGATCCACAGCGCGGGGTTGTCGTTGTCATGCGCGATCGCGTCGAAGTAGTCGAGCGCCCAGTTGAACTCGCCGAGCGCGGGCCACGCGAATTCGCGGTACGCGCGCTCGTAGTCGGTGCGATGGCGCACTAGCAGATCGCGCGCTTCGAGAAAGGCTTTCGCTGCTGTCATCGTCGTCTCCTGTCGACCAGAGTTAGCGCTTTAGCGCTTACTTCGGTCTCATGCAACGTAGTGGCGCGGGGCGCGCTCGGTTATTTTCGCCGCGGTGATCCAGGCGAGCATCCACGGCCAGGCTATTGTGCGCTCAAACGCCGCCCTCAAACATGGCGCGCGATCACCATCCGCTGCACTTCGCTCGTCCCTTCGTAAATCTGCGTGATCCGTGCATCCCGATAGTGGCGTTCGACCGCATAGTCCTCCAGATAGCCGTAGCCGCCATGAATCTGGATCGCGTTCGAACAGATCTCCTCCGCAAGCTCCGACGCGAAAAGCTTCGCCTGCGACGCCTCCGACAGACACGGCCGCCCCGCCGAGCGCAGCCGTGCCGCGTGATGTACGAGCAGGCGCGCGGCATTCAGGCGCGTCGCCATGTCGGCAAGCATATTCGCGATCGTCTGGTGGTCTTTCAGCGGCTTGCCGAACTGTTCGCGCTCGTTCGCGTAGCGGCGCGCGGCGTCGAACGCGGCGCGCGCAATGCCGACTGCCTGCGCGGCGATGCCGATGCGTCCGCCTTCGAGATTCGACAGCGCGATGCGCAGACCCTCGCCCGGCTCGCCGAGCAGATTGGCCTCGGGCACCGCGCACTGATCGAGCGAGATCGGACAGGTGTCGGACGCGCGAATGCCGAGCTTGTGCTCCGGCCGGCCGACGTCGAAACCCGGCGTCGAGGTCGGCACGATGAAGGCGGACAGGCCGCGCTTACCGCGCTCGGGATCGGTGACCGCGAACACGATTGCGAGACCGGCACGCGCACCGTTGGTCACGAACTGCTTGCTGCCGTTCAGAATCCACTGCCCGTCGCGCCGCTGCGCGCGGGTGCGCAGATTGTTCGCCTCGGAGCCCGCCTGCGGCTCGGTCAGGCAAAACGCGCCGATCGTCCGACCGATAGCGAGCTCGCGCAGATAGCGGTCTTTCTGCGCGGCGCTGCCGAAGTTCAGGATCGGCGCGCAGCCGACCGAGTTGTGCACGCTCATCAGCGTCGCGCAGGCGGCGCAACCGGCCGCGATCTCTTCCAGCGCGAGCGCATAGGCGACGTAATCGGTGTAGGAGCCGCCCCACTCGGCCGGCACCATCATGCCCAGAAAGCCGAGTTCGCCCAGTTGCGCGACGACCCCGGCCGGCAGTTGCGCGTCGCGATCCCATTGCGCCGCGTGCGGCGCGAGGCATTCGGTCGCGAAGTCGCGCGCGGCGTCGCGGATCATCCGTTGTTCGTCGGTGTAGAAGCTGTCCATGACTGCGTCCTCGTTGGTGCTGACGGCCGTGCTGGCGATCGCTGTGATGCGGCAAGTGTAGGCAAGCGGCCCGCGCCGTTCGATGCTCGCTCCGCTCATTCTTGCTGAGCGCTTTTGCCATACTGCTACCATGCACGTGCATGGAGCCTCGCCATTTCAGGGGGCTTCATGAACCACGATCCAGCCTATGCTGAGCGCTTTTGCCAGAAAAGCCGAATCCCGATGAAAAGCGACAAAGGCACGATCTCCGTCAGTCTCGTCGAGGAAACGCTCGCGCTCGCGACGGCGCGCGGCCTCGACGCGCGAGCGCTCGCCGAAGCGGCCGGCATTGCCGCGGCGATGCTCGCGTCGCCGAAAAGCCGCGTATCGTCGGCGCAATACGGTGCGCTGTGGGCCGGCATCGCACGCGCGCTCGACGACGAATTCTTCGGCCAGGACTCGCATCCGATGAAAAGCGGCAGCTTCATCGCGATGACGCAGACGGCGCTGGGCGCGCGCAACGGCGCGCAGGCGCTTGCGCGCGCGGTCGGCTTCATGCGGCTCGTGCTCGACGATCTCGGCGCGACGATCGACACCGACGCGCAGCGCGTGCGCCTGAAGTTCGTCGAGCGCGCGGGCACGCGCAAGCCGGCGATGTTCGCTTACGCGACGTATTTCATCCTCGTGTACGGGCTCGTGTGCTGGCTCGTCGGCCGGCGCATTCCGTTGCTCGAAGCGCGCTTTCGCTGCGCCGCGCCGCCGGCCGCGCACGAATACCGGCTGATGTTCTGCGAAGACATGTATTTCGACGAGCCCGAGTCGTCCGTCGATCTCGACCCTGCGTTTCTGGAACTGCCGGTGATCCAGACTTCGCGCTCGGCGCGGCCGTTTCTGCGCGATGCGCCGGGCAGCTTCATCGTCAAGTACCGCAATCCGGGTTCGCTCGCCGCGCGCGTGCGCAAGACGCTGCGCGCGCTGCCGATGTCGGGCTGGCCCGCGGCCGATCAGATGGCCGCGCGCCTGCACGTCGCCGAGGCGACGATGCGGCGGCACCTGAAGCAGGAGGGCCACACGTATCAGTCAATCAAGGACGCGCTGCGGCGCGACATCGCGATCGCCGAACTGCAGCGCACGCAGCGCACCATCGCCGATATCGCCAACGCCGTCGGCTTCGCGGAGCCGAGCGCGTTTCATCGCGCGTTCCGCAAATGGACCGGCATGCGCCCGACCGACTACCGGCCGGCCCGGGCCGCGGGGCTCGATCTCACGCGACGCGCCGAATCGGACTAAGCTTTAAGCGGCAACAGGCCAGCCTTGATCGAGGGTAGGGGCCCGCGCCGCCGGTTCGCACCGGCTGGCGCGACGGCCGTCAGCGATGAACACGACTCCGCGTCTCCCGCTCCGGCAGTCCGGTCCGCGCAGGCCGCTTATCCGCGGCGGCATCGTGGGCCGTTTGATGCGCGGCATCGCCGTGCTCGGCGTGCTATGCGCGTTCGGCTTCGCGACGCGCGAAGCGCTGGCGCCGCTGCAAGCGGCCAATGCGGCGAGCGCGGCGAACGTCGCCGCCGCGACCGCCAACAGCGTCGTCGTGATTCCGGTGAATGGCGCGATCGGACCGGCCACCGCCGATTTCATCGTGCGGGGCTTGCAGCGCGCGGCCAGCCAGCGTGCACAGCTCGCGGTCCTGCAACTCGACACGCCCGGCGGCCTCGATACGTCGATGCGGCAGATCATCAAGGCGATCCTCGCCTCGCCGGTGCCGGTCGCGACCTTCGTCGCGCCGAGCGGCGCGCGCGCGGCCAGCGCCGGCACCTACATCGTCTACGCGAGCCATATCGCGGCGATGGCGCCGGGCACCAATCTCGGCGCCGCGACGCCGATCCAGATGGGCATCGGCGGCAACGAGCCGCCCGCCGGCGGCCCGCCGGCAACGCCAGCCACCCCTGGCACGCCGGGACTGCCGCACATGCGCACGCTGCCTGGCGGCGCGTCCGCGCCTGCGTCACCCGGCGCATCATCCGAAGCCGCCAGCGCTCTGCCGCTCGACACCCAATCGACCGAACTGCGCAAGCAGGTTCACGATGCCGCCGCCTACATCCGCGGCCTCGCGCAGATGCGCGGCCGCAACGCCGAGTGGGCCGAGCGCGCGGTCCGCGAAGCGGTGAGCCTGTCCGATGAGGAAGCGCTCGCGCAGCACGTCGTCGATATCGTCGCGCGCGACGTGCCGGACCTGCTGCGCCAGGTGGACGGCCGCACGTACGTCACGAGCGCGGGCAGCGTCACGCTGCACACCGCGCATGCGCCGCTGATCACGCTCGAACCCGACTGGCGCAGCCGCTTTCTCGCCGTGATCACCGATCCGAGCGTCGCGCTGATTCTGCTGATGCTCGGCATGTATGGCCTTTTCTTCGAATTCGCCAATCCGGGCTTCGTGCTGCCCGGCGTAGTCGGCGCGATCAGCCTGCTGCTCGGCCTGTTCGCGATGCAGATGCTGCCCATCAGCTACGTCGGCCTCGGGCTGATCTTTCTCGGCATTGCCTTCCTGATCGGCGAAGCGTTCCTGCCGACCTTCGGCTCGCTCGGCTTCGGCGGCGTAGTCGCGTTCGTGGTCGGCGCAACGATGCTGATGGATACCGGCGTGCCCGGCTATGGCATCCCGCTGCCGCTGATCGCCGCGGTCGTCGTGTTCAGCGTCGCGTTCGTGCTCGGCGTGTCGCGGCTCGCGCTGCGCGCGCGGCGGCGGCCCGTGGTGACGGGCTCGGAGGCGCTGATCGGCTGCCTCGGCGTGGTGCTGGACGGCGGCTTGCTGCCTGAACCCGAACACGCGGCGGGCGGCCCGCTGGCCGGCTGGGCGCGCGTGCACGGCGAGCGCTGGCGCGTCTCGAGCACCACGCCGGCAGCACCGGGTCAGAGCGTGCGCGTGACGGCGCGCAACGGCCTCACACTGACCGTGGTGCCCGTCACGTCGGTCGACGCCTTACAAGGAGAACGCTCATGATCGGCTTCACATTCGGCTTCGGCAGCATCCTGATCCTGCTCGTGGTCGTGCTGATTGCGTCGTCGGTGCGGATTTTTCGCGAGTACGAACGCGGCGTCGTGTTCATGCTCGGCCGCTTCTGGAAGGTCAAGGGGCCCGGGCTCGTATTGATCATTCCGATCGTGCAGCAGGCGGTGCGCATGGATTTGCGCACCATCGTGTTCGACGTGCCGACGCAAGACGTGATCACGCGCGACAACGTATCGGTCAAGGTCAACGCGGTCGTGTATTTCCGCGTCGTCGATCCGGAGAAGGCGGTGATCCAGGTCGCGCGCTACTTCGAGGCGACCAGCCAGCTGGCGCAGACGACGCTGCGCGCGGTGCTCGGCAAGCACGACCTCGACCAGCTGCTGTCGGAGCGCGAGCAGTTGAACACCGACATCCAGAAAGTGCTCGACTCGCAAACCGACGCGTGGGGCATCAAGGTATCGATCGTCGAGATCAAGCACGTCGATATCAATGAAACGATGATCCGCGCGATTGCGCGTCAGGCCGAAGCCGAGCGCGAACGGCGCGCGAAGGTGATTCACGCGGAAGGCGAGTTGCAGGCATCGAAGCAGTTGCTGGAGGCGGCCCAGACGCTCGCGCGGCAACCGCAGGCGATGCAGTTGCGCTATCTGCAGACGCTGGTGACGATCGCCGCCGACAAGAACTCGACGATCGTGTTTCCGCTGCCGATCGACCTCGTGAGTGCGGGGCTGGAACGCTTCAACAAGCCATCGGCGTGATAGGACGATATTTGTCAGGACATCCATTCGGCGCGGATTAGCGTCGACGTTTCGGCATACCCGCCCGCTTGCGCGTTGCTTGCGCTGAGGTGGCGAACGAGGCTCGCGGCGGGTTCGATTTGCCGGCAGAAGTGGTGCGTTGCTTGTACCGCCTTACCCGGCGCACCGAAAAACCACCAGGTCCGGCTGTTTTTCCGCTCCGCAGGAGCTCGCCATGAAACTGTCTTCCCGCATTGGACTCGGCGCGCTGTTGGCCGCCGTGGGTATCAGCACCGTCTACGCGCAAGCGGTGACGCAGCCCGCCGACCCGTCGGCGCCGAAAACGCGCGCCCAGGTCCGCGCTGACCTCGCGGAATGGCTCGCCGCCGGCTACGATCCGTTCGACTGGATCGACTATCCGGAGAACGCGCAGCGCGCGAGCCGCATCGTCGCGCAACACCGCGAGCAGCAGCAAGGCAACGCCCGGACGGCCGTGCAGTAAAGCGGTCGCGGCTGGCGTAGTCGCAGCAGCCTGAATGCCGCCCGCCGCGAGCGGCATGGCAAGGCTTGCGTCGCGCCAAGGTATCATCCGGTCCCTCCATCCCCCACGCAGCAAACCAGCCGCACACAGCCGGAACCCGCACCATGCCAATCTGGGTCGATGCCGACGCCTGCCCGGCCGTCGTCAAGGACATGCTGTATCGCGCGGCGCGCCGGACCGGCATGCCGCTGACGCTGGTCGCCAATTCGTTCCTGCGCGTGCCGCCGTCGCCGCTGATCCGCGCGATCCAGGTGCCGGCCGGCTTCGACGCCGCCGATCAGTTGATCGTCGAGCGCGTCGTCGCGGGCGACCTCGTGATCACCGCCGACATCCCGCTCGCCGCCGCCGTGCTGGCAAAAAATGCCCACGCGCTCGATCCGCGCGGCAACTGGTACACGCCCGGAACGATCGAAGAACGGCTGCGCATGCGCTCGATGCTCGACCAGTTGCGCTCGAGCGGCGTCGACACGGGCGGGCCGGCCGCCTTCAGCGCGCGCGATGGCAAGGCGTTTGCTGGCGAACTCGATCGCTGGCTCGCGCGTCAGGCGCCTCGCAATGATGCGCAGGCGCCACAGTCGCACGGCAAGCCGCCCGCCTGACGGGCCCGGGCGGCCTGCTCGCGCCGCCACAGGCGCCGGGGCGCTGCCGTTCGTGATTACAATTCCGCCGTAACGCCGCCGCGCGGCCTGCCTTGCTGCGCCGCGCTGTCACCGCCTCGATGACAAAAACACTGTCTGAACGACGAAAGAGAGGAAACCCGCCACATGGACTCGATCAAACGCTACTTCGGCTTCGACGCCGTCGACACCAACCTGCGCACCGAAGTGCTAGCCGGCGTGACCACTTTCCTGACGATGGCCTACATCATCTTCGTGAACCCGGCGATTCTCGGCGACGCCGGCATGCCGAAGAGCGCGGTGTTCGTCGCGACCTGCCTCGTGGCCGCGCTCGCGTCGCTGATCATGGGTCTGTACGCGAACTACCCGATCGCGCTCGCGCCCGGCATGGGCCTGAACGCGTACTTCGCATACACGGTCGTCAAGGGCATGGGCTACACGTGGCAGGCCGCGCTCGGCGCGGTGTTCATCTCCGGGTGCCTGTTCCTGATCGTCACGCTGTTCCGCGTGCGCGAGGTGATCGTCAAGGGCATTCCGCATTCGATCCGCATCGCGATCACCAGCGGCATCGGTCTCTTTCTCGCGATCATTTCGCTGAAGTCGGCCGGCGTGGTGGTCGGCAATTCGGCCACGCTCGTCACGCTCGGCAATCTGCATGACCCGCACGTCGTGCTCGCGGCGGTCGGCTTCTTCGGCATCGTCACGCTGGATCATATGCGTGTGCGCGGGGCGATCCTGATCGGTATCGTCGGCGTGACGATCCTGAGCTTTTTCTTTGGCGGCAACCAGTTTCACGGCATCGTGTCCGCACCGCCGTCGATCGCGCCGACGCTGTTCCAGCTCGATATCCGCAGCGCGCTGTCGAGCGGCGTGCTGAACGTGGTGCTGGTGTTCTTCCTCGTCGAGCTGTTCGATGCGACCGGCACGCTGATGGGCGTCGCGAACCGCGCGGGGCTGCTGGTGGAAGGCAAGATGCATCGCCTGAACCGCGCGCTGCTCGCGGACAGCACCGCGATTCTCGCCGGCTCGATGCTCGGTACTTCGTCGACGACGGCGTATATCGAAAGCGCATCGGGCGTGCAGGCCGGCGGCCGTACCGGCATGACCGCGATCACGGTCGCCGTGCTGTTCGTCGCGGCGCTGTTTTTCGCGCCGCTCGCCGAAGTGGTGCCGCCGTATGCGACCGCGCCCGCGCTGCTGTACGTGTCGTGCCTGATGCTGCGCGAACTGGTCGACCTGCCGTGGGACGACGCGACCGAAGTCGTGCCGGCCGCGCTGACCGCGCTGCTGATGCCGTTCACCTACTCGATCGCGAACGGCGTCGCGTTCGGCTTCATCTCGTACGCGGGACTCAAGCTGCTGACGGGCCAGGCGCGCCAGGTGAAGCTGGTCGTGTGGATCATCGCGGCGATTTTCCTGTTCCGGTATTTCTATCTCGGCAGCGAATGAGGAGGTCGCGCGGCCGGGGGGTCGAATGTGTCGTCGGGTTCGGGGACCGTTTATCATCCGATGTTTCGAATGATGATCGACCGGGTCGCGACCGACCGGGTCGCGATCGACCCGGTCGCAGCGGCACGGGTCGCCACCCCAGGAGCCTCGATGTCCTCATATAACCGCACGACGGACCGCTACACGAAGCCCGCGATTTTCTTTCACTGGATGATTTTTCTGCTGGTCGCGCTGGCCTATCTGGCCATCGAAATCCGCGGCCCGCGCGGCTCCGACAGCCGCGCGTTCTGGACCGGCGTGCATTTTTGGGCCGGCACGCTGGTGCTCGGGCTGGCCGTGTTGCGGCTGCTGTGGAGATTGTGGGCCGGCGCGCCGGAGGAGCTCGAAAGCAATCGGCTGCTCGCTTTTCTCGGGCGCTCCGCGCACCTCGCGCTCTATGTGTTCATCTTCGCCCAGCCGCTGCTCGGCATGCTGATGGTCAATGCGGGCGGGCGGCCGGTGTCGCTCGCATGGACGGACATCAGCTTCACGCTGGTGCGTGCGGATGCGATCGCGCGGCCGCTGTTGAAGGACGCCCACGAGTGGCTCGGCAACGTGTTCTATTGGGTGATCGGACTGCACGCGCTCGCGGCGATCGCGCACCATGTGGTGTTCAAGGATCGGGCGCTGCGGCGGATCATTTGAAAGTAATGGAGTTGGCTGCGTGCCGCCGATGCATTGCACGCGGTCGCGGCTTGCGCGCAGGCCAGCCAGCGGTAGCGGCACGGGTGAATCCGAACTTCGCGCTTCGGCAGCAGTCGCGCTTGCCGAAGCTTCGGTACCGGTAGCCAGCCGATAATTTCAGATTGGTCAGTTACGCCAGTTCGCCTCGTAAAACCGCACGTAACCGCTTCTGAGCACGAGACACTGCGCGCGCGTTTCCGACAACAGCCGGCGCGTGGCGGCCTCGATGCGCGGCCGGTGCGCGTCGAACGCGACGATCATGTCCTCCAGCCGGGGGGACGCGGCGCCGAAGTGATCTTCAAGCGCTTCCGCGGTGATCATGCACTCCACCCTCTGCCCATCGACCATTGCCGGAAACGCCAAAGTAAGTTCGCGACCTGAATATTCAGGGGCTTCGTTCGGGAATTGGATCTGCATGGGAGTCACCTGGAAGAGTGCGCGCACGATGCGCTCGGGTAATGCACGCGCTGATTGCTTGCTACCGCGTCCGCCGCTCGTTCCTCCTTGTCCCATGCAGCCGGCGCGGGCCGTCGCCTCGACGCGGCATCGTCAGTTCGCGCCACGCGGAGGTGAATTGATTTACTTTAGACGAGTTCGGGCCAGGTGCAAGATTTCCCCGATTTTTTCTTGAAGGCGCGACTGACGCGCCGATGTTGCGGCGCGGCATAAAGCGGTGTCCGATCCCGTGTAAAGTGTCGCGCACCTAGTCATTGACCTGCACGATGTCCGCCCCTACCCGCCCGCCCGTGGTTCGCGTCGAACCGCTCGGCCAGAGCTTCGAAGCGCCCGATTCGCTGACGATTCTCGAAGCCGCCGCTTTCGCCAATCTGCGTTTGCCGCGTTCGTGCCGCAACGGCACGTGCCGAACATGCTTGTGCCGGTTGACGTCCGGGCGTGTGCGCTACTCGATTGACTGGCCCGGCGTGAGCCGCGAGGAAAAGGCGGACGGTTATATCCTGCCGTGCGTGGCGGTCGCGGAAACCGACGTGGTGATCGAAGTGCCGGATGCGGTCGCGATACCGGCACGGTGAGCGCGAGCGTGGGGGCCTGGCGCCGCGCTCGCCGACGCTTTCACGCGCTGTGTCTTAGCGCCCGTTGCCCATGGCGCGGGCGATTTTCTTGTCCGTGTTGTACTGGCTCAGCGAATACACCGACCAGATGGCCGCCGGCACCCAGCCGATCAGCGTGATTTGCAGAATCAGGCAGATGATGCCCGCAAACGGACGGCCGATCGTGAAAAACTGCAGCCACGGCAGAATGATGGCAAGCAAAAGACGCATTCGGTTTTCCTGTTCCTGTGATTACGGCAGCATGGGTGAGTCCGCGGGGGACGCATCTGCCTCGTTGCTGAACTCGTCGAGCGGCGCAAAACGCGGCACGACGCCTTCCTGCTCTACCAGCTCGAAAAACACCGTCGCTGGACGGGTCCAGATCGTTCCATTGGCCGCCTTGTAGACGATCATCGTGACCGTCGGATCCGATTCGAGCGTGGCCTCGCAGACCAGCTCGTAAATGCCGCCTTTGTAGTGTTGGTAGCGCATGGTGTTTGACCTTATTTTGGGCGTCGTCGAAGCATTTTCAAGCACGGCGCGCCTGAGCTCAGCCGCCCTCTTTCATCTGCTTCAGGATCTTGTAGACGGTCGCGCGGCCCATCGTCAGCACCGCGGCCACGTAATTCGCCGAGCTGCGGCCGCGAAACGCGCCCTGCGCGTGCAGCGCCTCGACGATTTCACGCTTGTGCTCGCGCGTCAGCGCATTGATGCCGATCTGCCGGTCGCGCAGCCACGTGTGCAGATACGTGTTGATGCGGTCCTGCCAGTCGTCGCGGAACAGATCGTCGGCAGGCGCGTCCGTCATCGCGCCGCCCTTGATGAACAGATCGAGCGTCGAGCGCACATCCTCGAACACCGCGATGTTGAAGTTCACGCACAGGATGCCGGCGGGCTTGCCGTCGTCGTCGAACAGGATGTTGCTCACGCAGCGCATGCGGCGGCCGTCCCAGTTCAGCTTCTCGTAGGGGCCGATGGTCTGGCCGCGCGCCGCGAAGTGCGCGTCGTCGAGCACCGACGGCGCGCCCACCTCGAGCCGCGACAGATTGTTCACCAGATACGCGATGGTCTGATCGCGCAGATCGTGAATCACCACCTCGGCGCACGGATAGAGCAGCGCGGCGATGCCGTCGGCGATCGGCGCGTAGCGCTTCAGCAGCAGGTCTTTGACAGGAGACACGTTCGGGTTGCGCATGGAAAAAACGCGAGGTTCGAAGGAGGCGGCGCGCGATAGCGGATGACGACGAAGCCAGATGCCCGCCGTGGACGCCGGCGCGCCCGCTCGGTCCGCAATTCAGGAAGCCGCCATTGTAGCGGCCTCGCGCTGGCGCCGCGACTCGACGCCGGACGGCAATTTTGTCTACCTCGCGAGCGCATTTTTTTCGTGCGATAAACACTGATCCGCCGACACCCAACCGAACGGAACCAACCGATGGCCACACTCGAAGCGCTTCGCGCCGTGCTCGACGACAAGCGCACGCCGGAGATCATTCGCAACCACATCATCGATTCGCTGCAGTACGCGCTGCGCAACCATGGTCAGGTCTTCACGGCCAAGGAAGTCGAATGGTTGACCGGCTGGGACGATGCGCGCCTGCCGCTGGCGGCCGCGCGCGAATTGCGGAAGCGCGTCGCCGAGACGTCGCGCTGACGCACGCGTTCGAATAGGAGCCTCGCGCGCGCCACTCGCGCGATTCGCGAGCCCGTCATCGGTCCCGCATCCGACACGACTTCGCCAACTGCCCGCGAAGCCCCGCCAGTCGGGCGTTCCGGTCGTGCGCTGAAGTTTGCGCTATCCAATCAGGCCTATTTCAGGCATCATGTTGCAATTGTTGCACCTCGCACCCATATAGCACTGGCAGCACCAGGCAGTCTCAACCCGGCATCTCCGCACCACCCCCGACTGTTCGACCGCCCTTATCTGCGATCCCGTCACTCCGGCAATGCGCCGCCCGTATTCGCCGTCGCGAGAAGTACACCGAGCGGTTCAGCATCATGCGTCCGGCGCCCGAATTGACGCGCCGCTTCAGCGTTTTTTCGGTCGAATCCGCGTTTTCGCGCGACCGCTCGAGCCATTGTCATTGAGCCCGCCGGGTCTAGCAGGCCTGTGCCAACCATTTTTAACGCGGCGCGCCCATCGGTGCTGCGCCGCCGGTCCGTACCGTGACGCGTCAAAGGAGCGTTGCCGGAAGCGGCGCCCCGCACGCGGCGCGTGGACCACGCAATACAGGACATGTTTCTCATGAATCCAGCAGTCAAGACCTACAAAGGTTACGAAATTCACCCGCTCGTTTATCCGCGCCGCCCCGCGGGCGCGCCAGCGACCCGCAATCCGGGCGCCGGTTACGACGCTTCGGTGCGCATCTGCCGCGTCGGCGCCAATCCGGCGGCCGACGGCCGGGTATTTCGCCTGCAGTATCTGTTTCCGTTCGACGGCATGGGCAAGGCGCGCATCGCGTGCATGGCGCATGCGGAACGGCTGATCGACGGCCAGGTGAGCGGTCAGTCGGTCACCGATCTTTGAGCGGCGTCATCGGCGCGTCACTCATGTCGCTCAGCGTGCTTTCGGGCGCCGCTGCTTTTCAAACGAATCCACAGTCGCGCCGCTCGCAATGCCTGCGGCCGGTTTCCCCTATTTCCCCTTTATCCCATCGACCAGGAGTTATGCATGGCGAAAGAAGAACTGCTTGAACTTGACGGTATCGTCGACGAAGTGCTTCCGGATAGCCGCTACCGCGTGACGCTCGACAACGGCGTCGTGGTCGGCGCCTATGCGTCCGGGCGCATGCGCAAGAACCATATCCGTATTCTCGCGGGCGATCGCGTGACGCTCGAATTGTCGGTCTACGACCTGACCAAGGGGCGGATCAATTTCCGCCACAAGGACGAGCGTGCGAGTGGCGGCGGTGCGCCACGGCACGCGGCGCGGCGGAGGTAAGCAGGGGTCACGGCGCCGCCCTGCGTACCTGTGATGTTGTGCAGGCGATGCGGGCAGCCCGCCCGAACCCATGCGAAAGCGCGAGGCCCGACAGACTCGCGCCATACCTTCCGACTCCGCGTTCTGCTTGAACGCGCTACGTCAGCCTCGCCGCCCAAGCGCGTGAAATAGACGTCTTCCCTGACATTCGGGGTGCTCTCCAGCGCATGCGCGAACGTCGTACGCCGCAACACGCGCGGCGTCTTGATTGGAATCTGGCGGCACGCCGCTTCGGCGACCACGCACGTCGCAGCGCGTCTCGCTAAACTCCAAACACCGCCCCCAAATCCTCCCCACCCGCGCTTTTGCGCACCTGCTCGACCACCCGCTCCTCCAGCTCCATCTGCGCCCGCTGCTGACCTCGATCAGCCCGTTGATGACGACGATTCGCGGACGCGACCGGCTTGAGCTTCTACGGCGCGTCATTGTCATTGCTGACCAGTCTGCCGGTGGTCGCGACGAACGCGATGCGCCGCTTCGGTGCATCGGGCGTCCGCTGTCCTGCATGCCCCTCGCCGGTGCAGCGCGACCGGCGTGGCCGCGTCACCTCTTTCGCGGACGATTCGCAGCGATCGCCCGCAAAAAACCCAATCGATCCCCGCCATTCGCGCGAATGCGTTCACACACCTCGCCAAGCCCCGTCGCGCGAAGGCTGGCATATCCATTGCTTTACAGATAGTCAGATGTCCCTTCCCCCGACTCCATGCTGCGTGTTCTCCTTGTCACCGACACCGACAAACCGATCGGCGATCTGCGCGACGCGCTCGCCTGTCTCGGCTGCGAAATGCTCTCCGGCACCGCGACGCCGCAGGCGCTGCATCGCGCGGTTCAGGACGAGCGGCCCGACGTCATCATCATCGATACGGAGTCGCCGTCGCGCGATACGCTCGAACAGCTCGCCGTGATGCACGCGACCGCCCCGCGCCCCGTGCTGATGTTCAGCCACGACGCGAACCAGCAACTGATCCGCCAAGCGGTCAACGCGGGCGTCACCGCGTATCTGGTCGAAGGCCTCGCGACCGAGCGGCTCGCGCCGATTCTCGAAGTCGCGCTCGCGCGTTTCGCACAGGAGTCGCAATTGCGCGAGCGGCTCGCGCAGGCCGAAAACGAACTGGCCGAGCGCAAGCTGATCGATCGCGCGAAACGCCTGCTCATGGATCAGCAGAAACTCACCGAACCGGCCGCCTACGCGAGTCTGCGCAAACGCGCGATGAACCAGGGCGTCAAACTCGCCGAGGTGGCGCGCGAGGTCGTCGCGTCGGCCGGCTCGCTCAAATGATGCGCTCATGAATCCAGCCACTTCCGTCACCGCCGCGGCCTTTGCGGAGCCGCCTGAAAAGACCCATCTGCGGCTCGGTTTCGTCGCGTTGTCCGATGCGGCGCCGCTGATCGCGGCGAAGCTGCTCGAGTTCGGCCATGCGCACGGGCTCACGCTCGAACTGTGCCGCCAGCCGTCGTGGGCCGCCGTGCGCGACAAGCTGCTAGCCGGCGATCTCGACGCCGCGCACGCGCTTTACGGGCTCGTGTATGGCGTGCAGCTCGGCCTCGGCGGCCCGCGCACCGACATGGCCGTGCTGATGGTGCTGAACCGCAACGGCCAGGCGATCACGCTCTCGAATCGGCTCGCCGAGGCGCTCGCGAAGCATGGGACATTGCGCGAGGCGCTCGCCACGCTCGGCCGCAAGCCGGTCTTCGCGCACACCTTCCCGACCGGCACGCACGCGATGTGGCTGTACTACTGGCTCGCGGCGCAAGGCGTCGATCCGTTGCGCGACATCGACAGTGTCGCGATTCCGCCGCCGCAAATGGTCGCCGCGCTTGCCGAAGACCGGCTCGACGGTCTGTGCGTCGGCGAGCCGTGGAATGAAATGGCCGAGGCGCACGGCGTCGGCAAAACGATCGCTTATTCGAGCGAGGTGTGGCCCGAGCATCCCGAGAAAGTGCTCGCCTGCCGACGCGATTTCGTCGATGCGCATCCGCGCACGACCCGCGCGCTCGTGCAGACCGTGCTCGAAGCGTGCCGCTGGCTCGACGGCGCCGGGCATCGCGACGAGATCGCCCGCTGGCTCGCGCGGCCCGATTACATCGGTATCGACGAGACGCTGATCGCGGCGCGGCTCGGCGACCACCTCGACACGGCGAACCCGCGCCGCCTGCCGATGCGTTTCTTCGACGACGGCGCGGTCAACTATCCGCATCCATTCGAAGGCGCGTGGTTCCTCACGCAGTTCGAGCGCTGGGGGATCATCGATGCGCACAACGACTACGACGCGGTCGCCGCGCGCATCAACCAGACGCAGTTGTATCGCGAGGCCGCCGCACGCGTGAACGTGCCGGTGCCCGGCGAGGACGTCACAAGGGAACTGATCGATGGCGCGGTGTGGGGAAGCGGCTCACCATCCGCCGCTTATGCGCGGCGTTTTGCGATCCGCCGCTGAGCGGACCGCACGCGAAATCCCCGAGATCCGCTGCGCCGACTGCCCACGACCCGCCAACGGCGATCAGGTGGACAGTCGGCGTTACCGAAGCTCAGAAGTTGTACTTGTCGATGTTGCTCGCATCGAACGTGGTCGGCGGCCCGAGAATGATTTCGCCGTGCGCGCCAATCGTGCGCTTGCCGAGCTTGCCGGCGTCGAACGTTTCGCCCTCCTTACCCGTGATCGTGCCCGACGCGAGCGACGCCGCCGCGTACGCGGCCAGATAGCCGAGCTCGCTCGGATCCCACAACTGGAACGCGGTCACGGTGCCGTTCTTCACGAACGCGCGCATCTGGTTCGGCGTGCCGAGGCCCGTCACCGCCACCTTGCCCTTGCTCGACGACGACGAGATATAGCGCGCCGCCGCCGCGATGCCGACCGTCGTCGGCGCGACGATCGCCTTCAGGTTCGGATACGCCTGCAGCAAGCCCTGCGTTTCGACGAAGGACTTCTGATCGTCGTCGTTGCCGTACGCGATC
This sequence comes from Paraburkholderia sp. MM6662-R1, assembly GCF_050436245.1. NCBI lineage: Bacteria > Pseudomonadati > Pseudomonadota > Betaproteobacteria > Burkholderiales > Burkholderiaceae > Paraburkholderia > Paraburkholderia sp. MM6662-R1. The sequence goes on from NZ_JBNDLV010000004.1 coordinate 228,589, forward strand.
TTGACGAGCTTGATCTTCGAGTACTCCGGTTTCTTCAGTTCCTCCTGCATCCACTTGATCCAGGTGTTCTGGTTCGTCGCGTTCGGCGTCGCCGACAGAATCGCGAATTCGCCCTCGCCGCCCATCAGCTTCGCGACCAGTTGCACCTGGCCGCGGCCGATGCCTTCGGCGTTCGCCTGATTGACGAACAGCTGGCGGCCTTCGGGCGCGGTATCGGAGTCGAACGTGACGACCTTGATGCCCTGACCCATCGCCTTCTTCAGATACGGCACGACCGCGTTCGCATCGTTGGCGGCAATCACGATCGCGTCCTGGCGCTGCGTGATCAGCGTGTTGATGTACGACACCTGCGACGACGCGCCCGCATCCGACGGCCCGACCGCCTTGCCCACGCCGCCGAACTCCTTGATCGCGGCGAGGCCGCCGTCGTCGGCGATCACTTCGTACGGGTTGTTGATCTGCTTCGGCACGAACGCGATCTTCAGCCCGCTTTTCAGTTCCGCGGCGAACGCGCCACCGCAGCTGATCGCGAGCAACGCGGCGCAGAGCGCGGCCATGCCGGTGTGACGTAGAGGTTTGAACATGAAGTGTCTCCTGCGTTGTTGTTGGACAGAGAGGGGAAGCTAGGTTGCGGATGAAGAAGACGTGGCGGCGGACTTCGCGATGAAACGCCGGTCGCGCGCCGCCCGCCAGCGCGCGACGAGGTTCGGAATCAGCACCGACGCGAGCAGCAGCACGCCGGTCACGATGGTCAGCGTTTCGCTCGATACGTCGTCGAGCGTCAGCGCGTTCTTGAGCACGCCGATGATCAACAGCGACAGCAGTACGCCGACCATCGAGCCGCGTCCGCCGAAAATGCTGACGCCACCGAACAGCACCGCGGCGATCACCGACAGCTCGAAGCCCTCGCCGTTATCGCCGCGCGCGCTCGTGAAGCGCAGCGTATAGACGATGCCCGCGAGCGCGCTGACGAGACCCGACAGCACGAACAGGCGCAAGCGAATCTTCGCGACCTCGATGCCGGAGAACGCGGCGGCGGTCGGATTCGCGCCGATCGCATAGAGACTGCGGCCGAACGCGGTGGCTTGCAGCAGAACCGTGAACAGCACGGCGGCGGCGATCACGATCACGAACGGCAACGGAATGAACGTGGGGCCAAGCGTGTTCATGCCGAACGCCGTATACGCGGCCGGAAAATCCGCGACCGCCCGATCGCCGAGCAGCACATACGCGAGACCGCGAAACAGCGCGAGCGTACCGATCGTGACCGCGAGCGACGGCAGGTTCAGCTTGACGATCACGAGGCCGTTCAGCAGGCCCGCCAGCGCGCCGCCGATCAGCACCACGACGATCACGACCGGCATCGGCAGACCCATGTGCCACAGCACGCCCATCAGCGCGCTCGACGCGCCCAGCACCGACGCGACCGACAGATCGATTTCGGCGGCGACGATGATCAGCGTCATCGGCAGCGCCATTAGCGCGATCTCGGTCAGATCGGCGAATACGTTGCTCAGGTTCGCGCCGGTCAGAAACACCGGCGACAGCCAGCGGCCCAACACCAGCGACACGATCAGCACGATCACCAGCAACACTTCCCATTGCAGCGGCGTTTCGCGCTTGCGCGTGAGCAGCGCGGAATCGGGTTTAGCCATGATCGCGTTTCCTCATCATGCGTTTGGCGACGGAGCGGGCCAGCAGCGTATCGGCGGCGATCGCGGCGACGATCAGCGCGCCCTGGATCGCCTGCTCCCAGAATGGCGACACGTGCAGCACGACGAGCGCGATGCTGATCACGCCGAGCACGAGCGCACCGAGCGTCGCGCCGAGGATCGTGCCGACGCCGCCCGTAATCGCGACACTGCCGACCACCGCCGCCGCGACGACCTGCAATTCGATGCCCTTCGCGGTGCTGGCATCGACGGTGCCGAAGCGCGCGAGCCACAACGCGCCCGCCAAGCCCGCAATCGCGCCGGACAACAAAAAGCCCGACATCACGCGACGCTCGACGTTCACGCCCGCAAGCCGCGCGGCTTCCGGATTCGAGCCGATCGCATAGTGCTCGCGACCGCCGCGAAACTGCTTCAGATACACCGACAGGCCGGCGAGTACGACGATCGCGATCAGCGCGAGCGTCGGGATGCCGAGCAGCGTGCCGGTCGCGAGCCGCGAGTACGCGTCGGGCAGACTGGTCGCGTTGATCTGGCCGCCGTGCACCCATGCGTAATCGGCGCCGCGAAAGATGTACAGCGTCGACAGCGTCGCCACCAGCGAAGGCACGCGCCCCACCGCGACGAGCAGCGCATTGATGCCACCCGCGACGAGCCCGATCGCGAGCCCCGCGGCCAGTGCGACGAGCACCGGCATATGCGGGAACCCAACGTACAGGCTGCCCACCGCGTACGCGCTGATACCCACCGTCGAGCCGACCGACAGATCGATATGCCGCATCAGGATCACGACGGTCATCCCAGCCGTCAGCAGACCGATGATCGACACGTTCAGCAGCACGTCGCGCAGGTTCTGCAGATTCAGGAACTGCGGCTTCGCGAGCCCGGTCCCCGCGATCAGCAGGATCAGCACGACAAATAACGTGGTTTCGCGGCTCTTCGCGACGCTCGCGACGAGGCCGCCCGATGAAGCGGCGGAACGCTTCGGCAGCGACTGCCGCACCGGCGCGGGATGGGTCGAATGGCGCATCATGCTGCACGTCCCAATGGTGAAAGTCCCTGACCGAGCGCGGCGCCCATGATGCGCTCCTCGTTCGCGTCGGCGCGCGCGAGCTCCGCGCTGATGCGGCCTTCGTGCATCACGAGCACGCGATCGGCCATACCGAGCACCTCGGGCAACTCGCTCGAAATCATCAGCACGGCCATGCCATCGCGCACGAGTTCGGCGAGCGCGCCATACACCTCGGCTTTCGCGCCAACGTCGATGCCGCGCGTCGGTTCGTCGATGATCAGCACTTTCGGGCCGGTCGCGAGCCACTTGCCGAGCACGACCTTCTGCTGGTTGCCGCCCGACAGCGTACCGACCGGCGCCCCCGGGTCGCTCGCCTTCAGGCGCAGACGCGTGCCCCACTTGTTGGCGAGCTGCGTTTCGCTGCGCGTCGAAATGAGCCCATGCCGAACGAGCCGTCCGAGCACCGTCATCGACGCATTGCGCGCGATGCTCAGTTCGAGCGCGAGCCCTTGCTGGCGGCGATCCTCCGGCACCAGCGCGAGCCCGGCGCGCACCGCGGCCGCGGGCTTGCCGGTGTCGAGCCGCTTGCCGGTCAGCCACACTTCGCCCGAATCGAGCGGATCGATACCGAAGATCGCCCGTGCGACCTCGCTGCGTCCCGCGCCGACGAGGCCCGCGAGCGCGACGATCTCGCCGGCGCGCACGTCGAACGAGACATCCTTGAACACGCCGATGCGCGTCAGGCCGCGCACCGACAGACGCACGTCGCCCGGTGTGCAATCGGCCTTCGGATAGAACGTTTGCAGATCGCGGCCGACCATCTTGGCGACGATCGCGTCGGTGCTCAGATCGGCGGTCAGCGCGTCGAAGACTGTCGCGCCGTCGCGCATGATCGTCACGCGCTGCGTCAGCGCGAACACTTCGTCGAGCCGGTGCGTGATGAACAAAATCGCGACGTCGCGTTCGCGCAGCTTGCGCACGATCGCGAAGAGCCGCTCGACTTCGGGCAGCGACAATGCGGCCGTCGGTTCATCCATGATCAGCACGCTCGCGTTCAGCGACAACGCCTTCGCGATTTCGATCACCTGCTGATCCGCGATCGACAGACCACGCACCAGTTGATCCGCGCGCAACTCGACGCCGAGCGACGCGAGCAGTCCGTCCACTTCGCGATGCATCGCGTCGTACTGGATGCGGGCGAAGCGGTCGACCGGCTGCCGGCCCATGAAGATGTTCTCCGCGATCGACAGATCGAAGAACAGCGTCGGCTCCTGATAGATGACCGCGAGCCCGGCGTCGCGCGCTTCGGCCGGCGTCGCGAAGCGACGTGGCTCGCCCTTCACCAGAAGCTCGCCGGCGTCGGGCTGATGCACCCCGGCGAGAATTTTCACGAGCGTCGATTTGCCCGCGCCGTTCTCGCCGAGCAGCGCATGCACCTCGCCGGGCCACAGCACGAGGTCGCCGTCGGACAGCGCGCGCACCCGGCCGAAGGATTTGCTCGCGTGCCGCAATTCGAGTCGCGGCACCGTGGAAGGGGATGGCTGCACTGCGTGTCTCCTTTTTTGCGGCTGTCTTCTCTTCGACGCGCCGCGCGTCAAATCCGGTAGTACCGTTGCGCGTTGCGTCGAAACAGCGCGTCCTTCTCAGCCTCGCTCGCATCGCCAACGATCGCCGCATACGCGCGCCACAAATCCGTATACGAACCAAATAGCCGGTCGACGGGAAAATTCGACGCGAACATCGCACGTTCGACGCCGAACGTATCGATCGTTTCGAGCACATAAGGCCGCAGGCTTTCGACGCTCCAGTGATGATCGAACATCGCGAGCCCGCTGATCTTCACCGCGACGTTCGGACACGCCGCCAGCAGGCGCATGCCTTCGCGCCACGCGCGGTAACCGGCCACGCTATTGCGATCGACGAACATGCCCGCATGATTGACGACCAGAAGCGTGTCCGCATGCGCACGCGCCAAGGCGGCCGCCTCCTCCATTTGCGACGGATACAGTTGCAGATCGAACGACAGGTCGTAACGGCGCAGCAACGCGAAATGCTCGCGCCACCGCAGCTCGCGCATGTAATGACGGCCGACGTAATCGAACAGTTTGTTGTCGTGCACGTTGAGAATCTGCCGGATGCCGCGCGTATTCGCGAACGACGCATGCGCTTCGAGCAACTCGGGCGCATTTTGCGCGGACAGGTCCACGGCGGCGACGATCGCATTCGGCATGCCGCGCGAGGCGTCGCGATCCGCGATCGACTGCAACCAGCGCGTTTCCTCGACGGGATCGGCCGGATCGTGATTCGCTTCGACGTGCACGAGCTTCAGCACGTCGATGTCGCCCGCTTCACCGAGCAGATCGTCGAGCAGATAGTCGTGCTTCAGATCGCGCGCATCGCCGACGAACGACACGCCCGGGTTCTCCAGCCACGGATAGCGATGCGTCTTCAGATCCCACAGATGGATATGCGAATCGACAACCTGCATGCGGCACCTTCGTCCGGTGAAAAGCGTTTCGAGGTTCGTGCGTCGTTGCGGGGTTCAGCTGCGTTCAGCGCGACTCAATGACTGAGATGAAAGACCGGTTCGAGCGTCTGCGACAGCGGCGTGTGATCGGGCGCGGTCTGCATGATGTCGGCCATGTAATCCCACCATTTGCGCATCACGTCGAGTTGCGGCAACTGGTCCATCGTGTGATCGCTGGTGCGCGAGAGCACCGCGAAAAGATGATGCGTGTCGGGGTCGAAGAAAATCCGGTAGTCGCGCACGCCGGCGTTGTGCAGCGCGTCAACGAGCTCGGGCCAGATCTGCGTATGACGCCGTTCGTATTCTTCGCGCATGCCGGGGTTCAGCACCATCCGAAAAGCGATTGTCTCCATGGCGGCCTGTCTCCTGTCGACCTCTTCGGACGACTATAATTCCTGCATCGATAGCCTCTCAATCCGTTGTTGGGATTGGTCGATCCACAAACCGAATCGCACGGGCACTCCTACTGGCACCATGAGCCAACATTCAGCCGCCGTCGCACTCGTCAATCGTCTCAAGTTCAAGCATCTCGCCCTGCTCGTCGCACTCGACGACACCCGCAACCTGCATCAGGCCGCCGAGACCGTCAACGTCGCGCAACCGAGCGCAAGCCGCATGCTCGGCGACATCGAGGAAGCGTTCGGCTTCCTGCTGTTCGAGCGCAACGCGCGCGGCATGACGCCGACGCCGCTCGGCGTCGTCACGCTCGCATACGCGCGCCGCGCGCTCGCCGAGCTCACACGCTTCGCCGAAGACCTCGATGTCAAACGCCGCGGCGGTCACGGCCAGTTGACCGTCGGCGCGATCATGGGCGCCGCGCCCGATCTGCTGGCGATGTCGGTCGCCGCGCTGAAGACCGAAAGCCCGCTGCTCAGCGTGCGCATCCTCGGTGAAACAAGCGATCAGGTCGTGCAATTGCTGCATCGGCGCGAGGTCGATCTCGCGCTGGGGCGCCTGACCAACCCTCTGCAGCACAACGACTTCGGCTTCGAGCCGCTGGCGCGCGAAACGCTGCTGCTCGTCGTGCGCGCCGTGCATCCGCTCGCGCGGCGCACGCGCATCACGTTGCGCGAACTGGTCGCGTGGCCGTGGGTTGCGCAACCCGTCACGAGTCCGGCGCGCGTGCTGTTCGAGGAAGAACTCGCGCGTGCCGGGCTCGCCACGCCAGTCAATCTGACCGAATGCGCGTCGATCTTCGCGACGCTGCAATTGCTCGAGAATTACGATGCGGTCGCGATGCTGCCGGAGTCGGTCGTGCGCGATCATGTGCGCGGCGGCCTGCTGGTCGCGCTGCCGCTCGAAATCGGCAAGAGTCTCGCCGGTTTCGGCATTCTCACGCGCAAGGAAGAGCAGCTCGCCGAGCCGGCGCTGCGCTTCATCGAACTGCTGCGCGGCTTCTCGCGCGACCTCGCGCGCGACGATCCGGCCGCCGCACCCGGCACGCCGACTACGCCCGTCACGGTCAATTGACGCCCGCATCGCGCGTCGCCTATTGCAGGTTCACGAACAGCCCGCCGTCGACGAGCAGCGCGGCGCCCGTCACATAGCGCGCGCGGTCCGAGGCGAGAAACACGACGCAATCGGCGACGTCGTCGGGACGCCCGAGGCGGCCGAGCGGAATGCGCTTTTCGAAGTAGGCCTTCTTCGCTTCGTCGGCGAGATCTTCGGCGTTCAGATCGGTCGCGATCGTGCCCGGCATGACAGAGTTGCAGCGGATGCCGAACGGCCCCAACGCAATCGCGCACGACTGCATCAGCGAATGCACGCCGGCCTTGGTCGGCGTGTAATGCGTTTGCATGCCGCCGCCCACCAACGCGCTGATCGAACTCGTCGCGACGATCGCGCCGCCAGTGCCCTGCTTTTTCATCTGCTGCGCGGCAGCCTGCGTGACGAAGAACGCGCCGTTCAGATTGACCGCGACCGTCGATTCGAGCACGTCCGCCGGCATGTCGAGAAACGCGTGAAACGGGCAGATGCCGGCATTGCTCGCGAGCACGTCGAGCTTGCCGAACGCGTCGAGCGTCCGTCGCACCAGCTCCTGCCCGGTGTCGCGCGCCGCGACGTTGCCTTCCACCGCGATCACGCGCCGCCCCAACGCCTCGATTTCGCCGACGACTTCCTCGACCGCCGAGCGCCGGCCATACGATGCGTCGTTGTCGCCCCAGTAGTTGATCGCCACGTCCGCGCCTTCGCGCGCGCAGGCCACCGCGATCGCGCGTCCGATGCCGCGCGAGCCGCCGGTGACGATCACGACTTTGTCCTTGAGCAGCACCCTAATCTCCTTTGCGGCGATTCGCCGTTCGGCACAGGTTCAAAACGTTCGACACGTTCAATGCTGATAAGGCCGCACCAGCGCGCATTCCGGATTGAGCCGCACGCCAAAGCCCGGCGTGTCCGGCACCTTCATACGCCCGTTCACCGGCACCGGCTCGTCGAGCAGCAGCGGATTGAACATCGGCACGACCTCGTCGGCTTTCGGCGCCATCATCAGAAACTCGGAGAACGGCGAGTTATGGCGCGTGACGACGAAGTGATAGCTATACACCGACGACCCATGCGGCACCACCATCACGTTGTGCGCATCGGCGAGCGCGGAAATCTTGATCAGCTCGGTGATGCCGCCGCACCAGCCGACGTCGGGCTGGATCAGATCGCAGCACTGCATCTCCAGCAGCATCCGGAAGCCCCAGCGCGTCGCCTCGTGCTCGCCGGTCGACACCATCATGCCGCGTGGCACGTTGCGGCGCAGTTCGGCGTAACCCCAGTAATCGTCGGGAGGAAGACATTCCTCGACCCATTTGAGGCCGTATTCGTGCGCGCCTTGCGCGAGCCGCGTCGCGTAGCGCAGGTCGAGGCTCATCCAGCAGTCGTACATCAGCCAGAAGTCGTCGCCGACGCGCGAGCGCATGTCGGCGAGCTTGTCGAGGTTTTGCCTGAGTCCGTCTTCGCCTTCCGCGGGACCATGCTGCAACGGCAGCTTGCCGCCGATGAAGCCCATCTCCTTCGCGAGATCGGGCCGCGCGCCGGTCGCATAGAACACCAGCTCGTCGCGCACCGGACCGCCCAATAGTTGATACACGGGCTCCTTGCGAACCTTCGCGAGCAGATCCCACAGCGCGAGATCGACACCGGAAATCGTGTTCAGCACGACGCCCTTGCGCCCGTAGTAAAGCGTCGCGAAGTACATCTGATCCCACATCTTCTCGATGTCGGTCACCAGCTGCCCTTCGAGAAAACGCGCGAGATGCTTCTCGACGATAAATGCGCCGATCTCGCCGCCGGTCGTCACCGCGAAGCCCACGGTGCCGTCGCTCGCTTCGATCTCGACGACCAGCGTGCCGAGCACATTGATGCCGAACGACTGGCGGCTCTGGCGGTACTCGGGATAACGCGCCATCGGCGTCGCGATGTGATCGTCGATCCAGTGTCCGCCGGCCTGGTCGTGATAGTCCGCGCCGCCGCCGCGAACGATGAAGGCACGCACGTGCCGGATGGTAGGCATGGCCATGAAAGGGCTCCGTGAGAGAGGCGTGGAAGCGGCTCGACAACGCGCGTTCGACGCGTGTGCAATACGCTGCGGGACGTGAGCACTGCGTGAGCAATGCGCGAGCAGCGCGCTCAATAGGTGGCGCGGCCGCCCGACAGGTCGAATACCGAGCCGGTGCTGAACGCGCAGTCTTCGGAAGACAGCCACAGGATCAGCGACGCCGCTTCTTCCGGCAGCAGGAAACGGTTCATCGGAATCTTCGACAGCATGTAGTCGATGTGCTGCTGCGACATCGAATCGAAGATTTCGGTCTTGGCCGCGGCCGGCGTGACCGCATTGACGAGGATGTTTCTGGTCGCGAGTTCCTTGCCGAGCGACTTGGTGAGCCCGATCAACCCCGCTTTCGATGCGCTGTAGTGCGAAGCATTCGGATTGCCCTCCTTGCCCGCCACCGACGCGATATTGACGATGCGGCCGTAGCCCTGCTTCAGCATCTGCGGCACGACCGCGCGGCAGGTCAGGTACGGGCCGATCAGATTCACGTCGATCACGCGGCGCCACATGTCGGGCGCAAGCTCCCAGGTCGTGCCGTTGCCGCCGGTGATGCCCGCGCAGTTGATCAGCACGTCGATCGAGCCGTGCCCGGCGACCGTTTGCGCGGTGGCCTGCTGAACCGCGGCGTCGTCGGTCAGCTCGACCGTGATGGCGCTGACCTTACCGAGTTCGCTCAGCTCGCGCTGGCTGCGCGCGAGCCGTTCGCTATCGACGTCCCACAACGCGGCCGACGCGCCCGAGCGCAACGCCCGCTGCGCGACCGCGTAGCCGATGCCACGCGCGCCGCCGGTGATGACGACCGTGCGCCCCTCCAGATCGATCCGATTCATTGCTGTGCTCCTGTAGGCCGCCGTGCGGCGTGCCATCGAGTTGTTGTATATCGCTGCGGTCAATATACGGGCGGTGCGATGCGCCAACAATTCGACTATTGGAGGGGGCGATAGCAAAAGTGGATCGGCAGCGGGGAGCGGGCGCTAAAGGGAAGCGAAGCGGCTAATCATCGGCAGCGACGAAAAGCATCGAGACATACAGAATGGTCGACACGACGATGATGCCGACGCCGAGCAGCACCTTGGTCTGGTCGAAGTTGATCCCGCCGATGATCGCTATGCCGATCCCGAACACCGACGATAACGTGCCGAGCGCCGCGAGGCCCACGTGTATCTTGCTGCGGACCAGCCGTTTGCGCTCCGATTCGGCAGTGGTTTCCGTTTCGCTCTGTTCCATTCCCCGCTCCTTCGCGCGCGACGCGATGACCATCGTGAAACCTGAGCCGCAATGGCCGGCGCGACGTCGAACCGCCGGTTGCGGTTCGACGCCGCGCACCTCGATACGCTTCAGCGTAGTTTATTTAAGCCTTCTCGATCGCCGTTATTTGACGTCCGCGCCATTGCGCGACACCGACGCCGCGATGGCCGAGACGAACACCGCGCGCACCGAATCGCCGACCTTCAGTTTCTCGAGCGCAATGTCCGGCGCCACGTCGAGCGTTTCCGTGCGCGACGGCCCGCGCAGCGTGATCGTGCGCTTCTTGCGATCGATCTTGCGCACCGTCGCGACGACCTCGATGCGCCGCGCCGATGCAACGACACCGTTGGCCGCAGGCTGCGTGACTTCGGTATCGATGCGCTGGCGGATGCCGTTCGGCGCGAGTTTGTCGACGCCGACCAGCACCGCCTTCTTGTACGCAATCGTCACGACGTCGCCGACATGCAGCTTGCTGACGTCGGCGGCTTGCGGATTCACGTCGAAAGTTTCCTCGCCGCCTTGCGGGCCGCGCAGCGTCACGCTGTTCGTCGCGGGATCGATCGCGACGACGCGCGCCTTAACGTGCAGCAGCGCGGCGGCGCCAATTGCCCGCTGTTCCGGCGCGGACGCGGCCGCGTTGTCCTGTGCCAGCGCCGGACCCGCCGCGGCGACGCAAACCACCAACGCAACCGCGATCGCCTTCACCCGCATGAGCCCGGAGTCCGTTGAATTACAAGCCATGAAATGCTCCTTTTGATTGCGTCGATGTTACGGCAAATGTTTTGTCGCAGATCGCGCACTACGCTTAGCACCGGCAAGTGCAATCGCTTCGAATAAAAAGAAAAAACGGACTATTAATCGCTTTTATCGGACGGGGTTACGCTTTCTGAAACCAATGGCGGTTCCTTTCTAATGCGTCGATTTGTCCCGGAGAGCCAATCGCAAAAAGCGCGTGCTTCTCCATGCGATGCAATCGGTATGCGGAGTCGTGGCGGATGAGCTTGCGCAAGGCGCCGCGCGGCTTTGCGCATGCGTTCCCGCGAGCGTCAGCGGAGGGGTAGAGAGCTAGCCATAACATATTCCTCGCAACGAGATGGACTACCGGGCGACCCAACGTGAGCGGGTCCGGAAATTGCCGAACGTTATGACTATTTCAAACGGTTTCGGGGATGCTAGCAAACGCGCAAAGGAATGGCAAGACAAGTGGCTGCGCATCGCCATTCCCGATTAATCGGGTTTGCCGCGTCAAATCTTTTATGACGGTGGGCGATTCATTTGCCATAAAAATATGATCGCTGCAATTCGCTGAGCTCAGATGCCCGGCGACGCCGTCCTCGCTCTGACTCTGTCCGGTTGCCTGACAACAGTCGAATCGGCGCATTCGATATGCATTGAAAAGCGGTGGGCGCGCGGCAGATTGGCAATCGCCGAACGACTCCGCACAAACCCTTAATGGATGATACTGAAGCGATTACGCATCGCTGCGCGACGAATACAAAAAATTGTCGTCAATCATTGGAATACTGCGAACACGGGTTATTGATCGAGCGAATTTTGCCGTCAAGGCAACGAAAAGAACGCTTGAGCCGATGGCCACGGTCATGTGGGCATCACAGGCACAGCGTTTGCTAAAGCTCGCGTCACCGTCTAACGCACACACATTGTTTATCGAAGGACACCACACATGGTCACGACTCGCCCCTGCACCGCCGCCTGCGTCATCGACGGCCTCCTCGTCACGCTGACGTTCTATCCGGACAACGGCGTATTGCGTATTGCCGATTCGTCCGGCGCCTGTCTAAGAGAAACGCGCTGGCATGGGTCATGGCGCGCTCTGCTCGAGGAGTTCCGCGGCTACTACGAAGCGGCGGAAAACGACGCGGCGCGCGGCGTCGACGATATCGTCGCTCGCCTCGGCGAGCGCTGCGCTGATGCCCAGCGGGAATTGGCATCCGCGTGAAATGGCATGCGCTTGCGATCAAGCGCGTGAAAGGCGGCGGCGGCAGCGCTCGGCACCTGTTCGTTGCCTCGCGATCCGGGGTCGTTCCTGGCGCCCCGCTGCCGCTCGCGAACTCTGGTCATTGACCGAAATAAGTCTTGCACTCCGTGCTGAACGAGCATGACTGGCTGCGCCGGCCTCCCGCTTGCGACTCGCCCGCCGGAACACCACCATACGACGCGTTGCGTATGCCCTGCTCGCGCGGGTCCCAGTTCTGACCGAACGACATGTCGGTCGTCGCCTGCGCCGATTCGTCCGCATCGTGCTCCATCATCGCGCGACCCGACACGGCGTGCTCCGCCTGGCCGCTCAACTCCTCGGCGATGGCCGTTCTCGGCGCGAGAAACAGAACGGCGGTCGCGGCAATCATCAATATACGTACTCTCATTTCCGGACTCCTCGAATCCGGCGCAGCAGTGTTCGTCCTCCACAAGAATTGATCCGCGAACAGCCAACCTGCCCAATCGGGCCGAGGAACGGAGCGATGCCAATGCGCTACTGCTGCGACGGGTCACCGAACTAAACAGATGAAGAATTACCGCGCTTGCGCCCGATACTCGACGCGTTCCCGAGCGTCGGCGGAATCGGCGCGCACAAGGCGGCTGTAAGTCTGCATTCGCAGCTTGTCGTCCTTCTTTTATAGTTCGCGCACCCCGGAATTCAATCCAGGAGCATCCAGCAGTGTCGCCAATCGTCCACACCGTTCGATAAACCGCATTCACCGACAAATTCAACGTGAACTAAGCGTGCTTTGCTCGCGCATTGCGCTATCATGTTGCTACAACGCACAAAAAGCGAACCCGCACATCGACGAAAGTCCGGTGAAAGACGGACAGCGTGGAATGACTCCATCCATTCGCAATCATTGCATCGAGACACAGAGTTTTTCATAGCGAACGTCAGGCTTACCGGCCTCGTTCGTCGCGTTGCGACATGCTGAAATATTTGCTGATCGAGACTCTCGGTTCGAGGGTCGGTTGTTCCAGCGGCCGTCTTTGTCCGAGGCCGTATTGCAATTCAGGGAGCAACGTTTTTTAACCCGGCACATGGCATTTCCGTCAATCGACAACCCCACCGCGGGGCGGCCCCATTCAGTCGGGCTCGACGCTTCGCAGCTTTTTCCCCGCAATCTGTCTTCGACAGCACGCTGCACGTTTTAGAAGGACGAATATCCTATGGACGAAAGGAAGCGAGATAGCATGATTGCCTATCTCCGCCATCGTATGGAAGAGTTTGGTATCAGACCAGAAGACCTTGCCGCAGCGCTGGCGACCGAGTCATTGGCCAAAAAGGCTGAGCGCTATCGCAATGCGACCGGAGACAGCTGGGACGGCAATGGCGAAATGCCGCAATGGTTGAAGCAGGCTATTAGTGCCGGCCAGAGCATTGAGCATTTCGAATTGGCCACAAAACCGGCGCCCACGCCCCAACCGAAAAAACAGGTGGACTGGTCGAATGACCCGTTCGCCGGCACGCGGCTCGGGCGCCCGAATAACCGCTAGGTGCAGGCCGCCGCGCTCGAAGGCGCGGGCACAATGGCTGCGGCTTCGAAACGAACCGCCGTGCCACGCACCGGTTTTGCGCCACCGCTTGCCACATTGACGGCATTCACCGTATTCCCCGCATTGGCGGCATTCGCCGCATCGACGAGATTCGCGTGATTCGAGGCAGGCTGCGCATATTGCGGCAGCTCGATAAGCGCGCTGACCTGCCGGACGATCTGCCAGAAGGTCTTGTCGAAAAGACAGGCCTGCTCGTCAGCGGACCCGTGGCCGCCCGCGAGCGGATCGGTAATGGTCCAATAGACGAACGCCGGTGCGCCGGGAAATACCGGCGCGTGCAGTCCGCCGACGAATTCGTCGAGCGCGATCACGATGTCCATGCGCGGCGCCCATTCGCCGGTGAATTCGAGCCAGCTTTTAGGGCTCAGCACCGCGCGCCCGGAAATGCCGGGCCGCAATTGCGCGACCGCGAGTGGATGAAGGCGCGCGGCCGGTTCAGGGCCCGCGCTGAACGCGTCGAACCGGTGCCCCGCCAGTTCGCGCAGTAAAGCTTCGGCAATGATGCTGCGGATCGAATTATCGCGGCAGAGAAACAACACCTTATATTTTCTGGACACGCTTACCCCGTACCGATGTTTTTTATTGGCCTCTGGGCGGAATTGTGCCGCTCCAGTCTTGCGCCCCCGTGACACAACGGCGTCTTTATTATTTGCGCCTCGGGATTCGCACCAGGTATCTCGACTCACGGGCACAGAGCACAACTTTGCGAACGATCGGCAGTGTACCAGTGTCCGGCCCACTGTTTCAGCACCCTGTCAATATTTGCCAGATCAACCGACGCTGCCGCCGGCCCGCCGGTCCGGCACGATGGGCCTGGCCCGGTCGCCGTCGGCGGCGGGTCAGAACTTCAGGCTGTTGAGGAACTGAAACCACAGGTTGCCGAGCGCGCCGGCCGGATGCATGTCGCTGACGGTTTCGTCGCGCTTCGCATGGTTCTCGCGTCTGGAAGGCTGCGTGTCGTGAGGGGCGGTTTGCGAGGCCGCGCCGGTGTCTTGCGCGCGGTCCGCCAGTTCGGGCTCGGACGCCTCGGCTTGCGCCGCTTGCGCGCTCTTCGCGGTCTTTCCCGCGCGCTGGGCGTTTTGCGCGGCGTCCGCCTCGTCGCGGCGCGCGGCCTGCAACGCCGCGACGCTGTCGGCGATCTGCGCGGCGCGCTGCGGTTCGCATTGCCGCCCGAGCAGCACGCCGAACAGCACGTCGCGATTGTGGCCCTGGTCGGCGAAGCGGATCGCGATCGACACCATCTCGGCATACGCGGCTTCGTCGGCCGCGCGCGCCGCTGCCTCGCGCTTCGCCTGCGCGCGTTGCCGACGCGTGTGCTGCGCCTCCCACTCGCGCATCTGCTCGGTGTAGACCGCGTCGTAGACGTTGCGCTGCTCGGCATCGGACAGGATCGCGTACGCGTCCTTGATTTCCTGGAACGCCGCGCGCGCCACTTCCTCGGCACCGTGGTTGCGGTCCGGATGCCACTTCATCGCGGCTTTCCGGTAGGCCCGCTTGATTTCGTCGTCGGTGGCGTGCGCGGGCACGCCGAGCGTCTCATACAGGGTTGCCATGCTGGACTCGATCTCGCGAAAAATCACTGCGGGCATCGTAGCATGCTCAAAGCGGCGTCATCGTGACCCGGCCTCCACGCAAGCACGCGCATGCCGGCATTGCCGCGATGGCACGGCGGCAGATCGTCCTCCAACGGCCCACGAAAAAAAGGCCCCACCACTTGCGTAGCGAGACCGAGTCCCATGTCTAAGGAGATGTCATGGAGGAGACGAGCCCATCTTATCGTCAGACCCGCACGCGCCCAACCAACGGTTCGCCATATGCTTATCGGCCGCGCGCTCACGTGCATTGCAAAGCGGCTCGGCGACCTGCTCATGCATGGTTATATCGTTAGAACAAAAAGTCCTTAGCCGCGCGGCGGCCGCTCATTAAGATGACGCTTCAAAGTCCGGTTCGCTCCGGCCGGTCCGTTCGCGGCCATGCACGTGCGTTGCTAGCGCTGCATGAGTTCCGCATAAACCGCACCGTGAACCGCAATCGAAGGAGCATTTCGTTGAGCAGATCCGATCATTTCCGCCCGCCGCTCGTCGTCGGTATTGGCGGTACGACGCGCGCGGCCTCGTCGACCGAGCGCGCGCTCGCCTTCGCGTTGCGCGGCGCCGAAGCCGCGGGCGCCCATACCCGCCTGTTCGGCGGCACTTTTCTGCATAGCCTGCCACACTATGCGCCAGAACAGCCGGCCCGCACCGACGAACAACTCGAGCTGATCGAGGCGGTGCGTCGCGCGGACGCGGTGATCATCGCGACACCCGGCTATCACGGCGGCGTGTCCGGGCTCGTGAAAAACGCACTCGACACGCTCGAGGAATTGCGCGCCGACGAGCGCCCGTATCTGGATGGCCGCGCGGTGGGCTGCATCGTCACCGCCTACGGCTGGCAGGCGGCGGGCTCCGTGCTGACGTCGCTTCGCTCGATCGTGCATGCACTGCGTGGCTGGCCGACGCCGTTCGGTGCCGGCATCAACACGCTGGAGACGCGCTTCGATAGCGCGGACAGCTGCTCCGATCCGAAGGTGATCGAGCAACTCGCGACCGTCGGCCAGCAGGCCGCGCAGTTCGCGCTCGCGTTCAATGCACAGCGTGCGCACGGCACGCCCGCCGCGTCGAGCCATGCGACTGCGAGCCTGGCCGGCGCACCGAGCCCCGCCACCTCCATCGCCACTGACGGTCGTCCCGCGCGCGTCCTGCACCCGGTCTGAATACTCCCCCAGGCACCGTGACGCCGCCGCAATCGCGCGCGGCGCCACGCTTTGCGCCGAGCGACCGTGCGCCACATAACAGACACCGCGCCTCCACGCGAATAGAGTCACCGGACACAGCGACTTCGATCCAATCCGGGCTTCTGATTACCACTGCGGCCCCGCGCTGGTTTGCTTTCGACGAAAGATTGGTTCAACCGCTGCAGAGCGCGCCCTACGCTTGACCTGCCCGCCGCTTCACTCACCTATGGCAACGACAGGGCCGCGCCGCACGCATTGGTATTCCGCACGACATTCGCGGGCACACAGACAAGTCAAGATCATGAACTCACACATCCGCTACAAGGGCTACGAGGTCGAAGCGGCAACGCAACTGCTCCCCAACGGATTATTCGCCGCCAATCTGACGATCGAGCAGCGCGACGAGAATACGCGCAAGGCTTATTCGTTCGACGCGCTCGACTACTTCTTCGACGAAGAGCATGCGCTCGCCTACGCGTCGGACTGGGGGCGTATGTGGATCGATAATCACCAATAAGGCGATCCCGGAGCGCATCGATGTCGATGACAGCGAGCACGACAAGCGTTGCGCATCGCCCGGCATCGGGTTTCAGGCGGATGTGCCAGAATAGGTGAACCCTTGCGTTCGCTGTCTGCCCGCGTGACCTGTCCGCTACTTCGACGGATGCAGTCGAAACTCGCGCCGCCCGCGACGCACCCATCGATACGGAGACGCCGGTCATGACATGGACCGTCGACGCACAGCTCGCGCTCAGCGCGACACAAGCGGTCGAGGCGCTGCAATCGGGCCGCCTCAAAGCCGCCGACTACGTCGCCACCCTGCTCGCGCGCGCCGCCGCGCTCACGCACCTGAATGCGCTCACCACGCTCGACTTCCACGGCGCGCTCGCCGCGGCGCAGCGCATCGACGCATTGCCGCCGACTGAGCGGGCACGTCTGCCGCTCGCCGGTTTGCCGATCGTCGTCAAGGACAACATCAACACCGCAGGTCTGCCGACGACGGCCGGCACGCCCGCGCTCGCGGGCTTCGTGCCGAACACCAACGCCCCATCGGTGCAACGCCTCCTCGACGCGGGCGCGATCGTGCTCGGCAAGGCCAACATGCACGAACTCGCGTTCGGCATCACGAGTACCAACCTGTCCGCGCACGCGGGGCCGGTGCGCAATCCGTACGATCCGTCGCTGATACCGGGCGGCTCGTCGGGCGGCACCGCGGTGGCGATCGCCGCGCGCATCGCGCCCGCCGGACTCGGCACCGACACCGGCGGCTCGACCCGCATCCCGGCCGCGCTGACCGGCACCGCGGGCTTGCGTCCATCAGTCGGCAATGGCGGTGCCGAGCGGCGCTATCACGACCCCAACGCGGTGGTGCCGATCAGCCATACGCGCGACACCGTCGGGCCGATGGCACGCAGCGTCGCCGACCTGGCGCTGCTCGACGGTGTGATCACCGGCGACGGCACGTTGCCTGCGATTGCGCTCGATGGCTTGCGCATCGGCTTGCCCGCGCCGCTGTGGGATGCTCTCGAGCGACAGGTCGAGGACGTCGCGCGCGCCGCACTGCAAAAGCTCGAAGCGGCGGGCGTCACGTTCGTGCCGGTCGCGATGAGTGAGTTGGAGTATCTGAACGGGATGGTCGGCGCTCCGCTCGCCATTCACGAAGCGCGCGACGACGTGCTCGCGTGGTTGGTCGCGAATCGGGCGCCGGTGCAAACCGTCGCCGCACTGGCCGTGCGCATCGCGAGCCCGGATGTGCGCGCGATCTACGACGACGTGCTCGCCGACGTGCTCGGCTCGCACTACTCGGCGGCGCTCAACTACTGGCGACCGCGGCTGCGGAACTACGTCGCCGCGACGTTCGCGAATGCCGGTCTCGACGCGTTGCTGTTTCCGACGACGCGGCTCGTCGCGGTACCGATCGACGATCTGAACGGCTCGTCGACGGTCACGATCGACGGCGGTCCACCGATCGATACGATGGAAGCGTTCCTGCGTAATACCGACCCGGCCAGCACATCCGGCATTCCGGGGCTGTCGCTGCCGGCGGGTATCAGCGCGAGCGGGCTGCCGGTCGGCCTCGAACTCGATGGACCGCTCGGCTCGGACAGGCGCCTGCTGGCCATCGGTGTCGCGTTCGAACAGGTACTGGGAACGTTGCCCGCGCCGGTGCTATGAAGCCCGTGTTTCACGTGCGCGCTATCAGGTTTGTGCTTTAATGCCTGCGCGTTGCAGCCCGCATTCCGACGCTTTGCCCGCCCGAACCTCCCTAAGCGACGATGACGAACCCCGCCACCGCCCTCTCATCTCGCGGCCTCGTACGCCGCGTCGTTCACTTGAGCGCCGTGCTCACGGTCGCTTTCGCCGCCAGCGCCTGCGCGCGCCTCGCGACGGTCGATTCCAACGCGCTGTGGAAGATCGTCGACATCCGCTGCGTGCCGTCGCAGCAGGCCACGGGCACACCGGGTCAATGCACGGTCGTCGATCTCGACAAACGCTACGTCGTCCTGAAGGACATTCTCGGCCGCTCGCAGTTTCTGCTGATGCCGACCGATCGCATCACCGGCATCGAAAGTCCGCTGATCCTCGCGCCCGATGCGAAGGACTACTGGCGTGACGCGTGGGATTCGCGTCATTACGTGCAGCAAGCGGTCAAACGCGAGTTGCCCGACGATCAGCTCGGCCTCGAAATCAACTCCGAATCTCGTCGCTCGCAAAACCAGCTGCATATCCACATCGATTGCATGCGGCGTGAAGTCAGCGCCGCGCTCGCCGATCACGCTCACGACACGCCCGGCGAGTGGCGTTGGCAGACGCTCGATGGCGAGCGCTACAGGATCATGCGGGTGAACTCGCTGAGCGGCGCCGACAACCCGTTCCGGATCGTCGCCCGCGACAATCCCGATCCGGCGACGATGGCCACGCAAACCATCCTGGTTACCGGCGCGGGCCCGTCCGCGGCTCGGGATGGCTGGCTGATCGTCAACAGCGGCATCGACATCGAAGGCGGCAGCGGCACGGCCGAAGGGCTGCTCGATCACGCGTGCCGCGTCGCGGACGATCATTGAGCGTTTGCCGAACACGCAGAATTGGCCCGCACCAGCATGCGAGTAACGGAGTCATTGCCGGCCCGCGCCGTGCAAAACCAGCAAGGTTACGGTTTTCGGCGGCAGAGTAAGGTGCAATTGGCCGCTCGCATAGTCGGTGTCGTGCAGACGGGATAGGGCATTGTCCATGAGTTGCCAGGTCTGGGCTTTGGCTTGAGTCACATCAAAGTTGTTGATCGCAATGGTGGCGTCAGCCGGTTGATCAAGCTGCTTGTTGATAACCACGATGGTCATGACGCGGTCGTGATCACGCACGGCGGCAAAGGACGAGACCCGATCCGGGTCGGGCTGCGTGTCGGCGATGCTGGTGGTGCCGAAGCCCGAGCCCTGGCCATCGTAGTTGCGATAGAGCTTGATCGCCTTGTAGACCGGCATGTCCCGATTCAATGTGCCCCAGCGCGTGGCAATGTCCAACCCTTCCCGGCCAAAGATGCCCAGCACGTCGGCCTGGGCCGTGGCGCCGTTCATGGTCGTATCGCCGCCCCAACTGTATTCCGTCAGCGCGATCGGCGTACCCGCGTAGTAATAGCTGTCGACCCACCGCCGCATCAACGGAATCAGGGCCACCACGCTATTGATCCAGGTCGGATCCTTGTAGCTCGTATCCCACAGGTCGCGCGTGGAGCGGTTACGGGCGAGTTCGATGGCAGGCGTTTCAGCCGTGGCCGCATTCTGGTTTTCCTTGAATTCTCCGCCCTGTGGGTAAAAGTGCAGGCTGAAAACGTCGACAGGGCGGTCGGCCTGCTTCCATTGCGTGAGCAGCCATGGGACGTAATCCATGCCTCGCGTTTCGTTTTCCCGGTCCGGCGGATTGCCCTGACCGTGCGCGGCGAAGTACTGCTGATCGAAGCCGCTAAAGCGATACCCGGTCCAACCCCACTCTTCCGGCGCCACGACCCGCGCGCCCGGGTCTGCCGCCTTCACGGCGTGCGAATAGGCGATCACCTTGTTCGCTACCTCGCTGGCATGGGCGCCGATGGGATGCATGTCGCGATGGTTGAGTTGCCACAGACTCGGCTCATTGTCCATCAGGTAGTAATGCACACCGTCCGAGCCGGCACTACCGGATCCACGCATGAGTTGCCTGACGCGCTCCTGCTGGCTCTGCGGATCGTCCAGCAACGAAGCATCGTCCGGGTCGTTCCTGATAGGGGTGCCGTCGGGTGCGATGCCGTTGCCCGCGTCAGACAAGCCGTGAGCGTCGACACTCTGCTGCTTGCCGTACCTGTTGACCGAAAAACTGACCAGCGGCTTACCGTCCTTATCGAGTCGCGCTACCCTGCCGATCATCGGGATGGTCAGCATCGGTAAAGCGTGTCCGTCACGGGTAAGCGCCGCGAAACGGTCGTTATATTGGTAGATGTCTTTTGGATCGGTCGGCAGGCTTTCGAAAAACCAGTCCTGGCCCGTGTTGTGTGCGTCGACCCGCCAGTTGTAAGCCGAAGCGGTGTTGCCGCCCGAGCGGTTGATCGGCACGCGCAGATCCCGCAGGATTTCCGCCGTCCCGAAGTTCAAGCCATAGATGAGCGGGCTGATTGGATGCCGGTTGGCCGCGGCATCCACCGTAATGGTCACCGGCAGCGGCGCAGCCATGGGCAGATCGGCGTATAGCAGCGCGCCCGCCCCTAGCATCAGCGCCATCAAGCTATGGCAGTTAAAGTGTGCTGGCTTCGACATGCGGAGTCCGTGAGTCTATGGCGCTGGATTTCGGCACGACGACCGTATCTTCCGCTTCGAGCGGCGACTGCAGATCCCGTTCGTCCAATTCCCAAACGACGAGCCTGGGCGGTGTCTGAGCATAAGCCGGACTTGCGAAATAGGCGCGCGCCGAGCCGCCGAACTTGCCGCCCTCGCGTGCGAAATTACCCACGCCTGTTCCGAGTGCCAAAGCGAGCTGAGGCACGAAATCGGACGTCGTCGAATAAGAAGTGCCGATCACGGCGATGCCAGGCAGATCGGCATCGCCGAACAGATCGTCGGCTGACGCGGCCGCCTGAGCCTGAGGAATGTAGTCACGGCTGGCCGCAATCTCAGGCCTCGGCTGCCAGGACGGCGGCAAATCATCCAGGCCGGCCAGACGCACAAGATCGCCGGGCCGCCGGCCGGGAGGCTTGTCCGTGACGCGATAGTCGGGCTTACTCGAACCCAGCGGGACCCCCATCGCACGGATGCGCTGCGCCACGGCCTGCGCCGCGGCACCCGCGCCGTCCTCGGTCCAGTGCGTGTCAGTCCGAAAAAAAGCGCCGCCCGGCGCGCCACGCAGCGCCGCACTGAGATCCAGCACCTGCACGCCGTCAGCGGTCAGACGCGAGGTCCAGTCAGCGAGACGCGCACCCAACGAAACCGGACGATACAGACTGCACAGATGTTGCGGCTCGATACGCGACTTGTCGGGCACCACGACGACCAGCAACGCGATACCGTGCCTCGCCAGCTCGCGCTGCACGGCGGCCACCGTGTCCGCGCGCGTGGCGAGATGACTGTCGCTATCGGCATACACGCTGAGTTCGTCGCGCAGGAACAACCAGCCCGGGCAGCCCTGCCGCACGCGCGGCCCCAGATCGTGCAGCGTCAGCCAGCCCAGCGCACGCTGCGCGCGCGCCGCGTCGGCGGCGATCGGCGTATCGGCCATGCGATTGGCGAGTTCTTTCGATACCGCACCGTCCAGAATGCCGGCGCGGGTCACGGCATGAGGCAACACCGATTCGGTCGTCGACGCGAACCTGAGATTGGAAAGCAGGCCCGCGAACAGGAAGACCATCAGGATGACGGCAGCGATCTTGCTGGCGCGCGAGGCGGGTAATTGAGGTAGCGGCTTGGGATCTTCCATGGCGTCAGAACTGGAAGTAGAGGAAAGGCACCGCGCCGCGCGCGACGATCAGACCGAACGACAACAGAAAACCCGCGAGCGGCCACCCCGCCTGCCATAGCTGCCGCAGCGCCGTGTCGGGAAGGCGATCCCAACGCTGTTGCCAGAGCGGCAGCAGCACGCACACGATGCCCAACCCGGCAGCCAGAGCGTGCACGGGCCGCAGCAGCACGAGCGTCGCGTCGCTCAGGCCGATGCCATTCAAACCGAACTGGCCGCGATACATGGCGAGCGCGGCAGGGAAACCCGCCGCGCGAAACAGTGTCCACGCGAGCATGACGAAAACCAGCGTCAGCACGTGCGATAACCAGGACGGCATGGTTGGCATGTCGAACCGGCGCCAGAGGCGCGCGACCATCAGGGCGATGCCATGAGCGAGGCCCCACAGCAGGAAGTTCCAGCTATCGCCGCCGTGCCACAGGCCGGCGATCGCCATGGTCAGCAACAGATTGCGGCAGGCTTGCCACTCACCGCGGCGGTTGCCGCCTAGCGGGATGTACAGGTAATCGCGTATCCAGCTCGACAACGACAGGTGCCAACGGCGCCAGAAATCCTGAATGCTGCTGGCAAGGTACGGATGGTTGAAGTTCTCGGGAAAGCGAAAGCCCAGCATCTGCCCCAACCCGATTGCCATGGCGCTGTAGCCCGCGAAATCGAAGAACAGCTGCAGCGTGTAGAAACCGCAGCCCAGCCAGGCGTCGGCCAGCGTGGGCGCGTGCAACGAGAAGATCGCGTCGACCATCGGCGAGAGTGTGTCGGCCACCAGCACCTTCATGCTCATGCCCACCATGAGCCGCCTTGCGCCGGCTGCAAAACCGTCCCAGTCGATCTCGCGCGACACCAGCTCGCGCCTCACCCAGGCATAGCGAATGATCGGCCCCGCGATCAGATGCACGAACATCCCCTGATAAGCGCCGTAACGGATCACGCTGCGATCGGCCGCCACCGTGCCGCGCTGCACGTCGATCAGATAGGAGATGGATTGCAGCACGATGAACGAAAGCCCGATGGGCAGCACGACGTGTCGCCAGGGGATGGACCCTGCATGGCCTGCCCCCAGCACACTGTCGAGACTATCGACCACGATGTTGGCGTACTTGTACCAGCCCAATATCAGGACGTTGACGACGATGAACACGGCCAGCCAGCCGCCGCGTGCACGCTGGCTCGGCGCCCTGTCTATGACCATGCCGCCGAACCAGCCCCAGAAGGTCAGCGCGATGAACAGCAGCAGAAAGACCGGGCTCCACCAGCCGTAGAAAAGCCAGCTGCAAAACAGCAGCACGCCATTGCGCCATCGCGCGGGCAACGCGAGGTAGATCGCCAGAAAGGCCGGCAGAAACAGCGTCAGGAATTCGAGGGACGCGAAAACCATGCATCGTTCTCAATCGAAAAAGATATCTGGACCGACGCGCCATCGCGAAACACACCGAACCCCGCTCTGCCCGTCGTAACCAGATGACAAACGGGGAACAGCCGGAAATCGGCGATGAGCGGCGTCGCTTTCAAGGAGGAGCCGCAAATGCGATCAGTGGCTCACCGCGTCGTTCGCCATGAAGATGCGCGAATGCGCCCCGCCCGGCACGAGCAACACCGTATAACGCTGCCCCGCCGCGAGCGTACCCAGGCTGAGCGGCTGCCCCACAGGCTGGCCGCCGCAGACCAGCTGCACCGAGAGGGCGACCGGGTTGACCTGGCGCCGCCTGGCTTGTCCCACAGCCACGCCGTCGAGCAGCACGATGTCGCGACCCGGCACTTTCAGCGTGGGTGCCGCGCAGCCAGCGTCGAGGTTGTAGAAAGCCACCGAAGCTTTGAGCGCATTGAAGTCGTCGGGTTTTTCGCGGACCGTCACCGTATGCAGGCCACCCGCTTTATCCGCGCCATCGAGCGCAACGATGCTGACGAACTCGCCAGGCTGCACCGTCGCCGATACGTCCTGGTGCGCGCTACCGGCTCTCAGTGTGCCGGCCACCGGTTTGCCGGCGGCGATCGGAAGGAAGTGAGTGGCCGGGTTCGCGGCGTCGAGCGTCAGACGCGCTTTCGACCCCACCGCGCTCACGTCGACCGGACCCGAACCGCCATCGACAAAACGCACGAACGACGAGTCCTCCGCGGGACCGGTCGGGTATAGCGGAATTTCTGCGGCCATGGCCGGCTGCACGGACAAACCGAGACCGGACAGAGCGAAGCCGGACAACAACAGGGAGGAGAGGAAATTTTTCATTCTTTTCTCAAACGGGAAACCTGGACAGGCGCAGCTCGAAGCCCGGCGCGTCATTTCTGCGGAACGACAGGCAGCTTGACCAGTGCCTTCATGATGTCCGTGCCCCAGTACTTGTAGCCGGTCGTCGTCAAATGCTGACCATCGACCGTCGCCCATTCGCCCGGCCTGGAAAACGTGAGCGAGTCGATGTACTGACACGGCGCGACATTGGCGGCGAGGAAAGACGACAGCTGCTTCACACGGGCGAAGCTCTTCTGGTACTTGCCGCCCTCGGTGCCCCAGACCGGCCCTACCCAGACGCAAGCCGTCTTGTTGGCGGCCAGGTCTTGCGTCAGCGCCGTGACCTGCTGCCAGGCCCAGGCCTTCGGGAAATCGTCCTTGCTGTATCCGCCGATCGTGTCGCCCTGGACGATGATGACGAGCTTGGCCTTGTTCGCGGCGATCAATTGATCGACCGGTTGGGTCTTCGCGTTGTGGTCGATGACCAGCGGCGCCTTGCCGTTACGCTCGGCGCCACCGCATGTGCCGGGCACGGACTTCACCCAATCGCCAGGAATACTGCCGCAAACGCTGTAGGTATGCACCTGCGCGCCAGCGGCGATCAACTGATCCTGCAACGTATCGATGAGATAACCGGGTTCGCTCAGATGGCTATCGCCGACTATGAGAATGCTGAGACCAGCAAGTACGGAAGCAAGCATGACTCTTCGACTCCTGAAAAATAATCAATGTCCGATCGATCAGTATGGCGGGCTACTGATCGCTGTAATGCGACTGGTAAGGGATGACCGGCATATCCAGCGCCTTCGTCTGCGGCGCAAGGGTATAGCGCAGATACAGGCCCGCCGCCCACTGCCGGTAGCTGGACGCGTTGTTGGCGCCCACCGAGGCTCCGCCAGTCAGATGATTGGTGAAGCGGTATTCGGCCGTGGCCAGCAGGTTGTAGCCGAAGCCGGTCGAGGACTGGTCGGGATGGATCGCGCCGTCGGCGAGGCCAATCGTCGAAGCCGCTGAGACTGCTGCGGCCTGCAACCCGCTGTCGGTCGGGAAATACGCCGAGCCGGCCTGGTGGTAGTACTGCACACCGACGGCCGCTTGCAGCTTGTAGGTCCAGCGCTCCGAACGCTGCGCCCACGTGAGCGGCAGGTTGAACGCATAGAACCGCTGCGGGCTGAAGTAGCCGCCGTTGCCGTAGGTGAAGTTGTTTTCGTTGTGGTCGTAGATCATGCCGCTCAGGTTCACGCCCGCGCTCAGCATGCTGTTCTGCGTGCGCAGCAGGTACCAGTACGTCCCGGCGCCGACCTCGGCACCGACGTTGGACTGGACGTTATGACCGTCCAGGTATTTCGCGGAACCGTAGCCGTAGACGCCGTAGTCCTGATTGTCGAGGCCGATCGCACCATGCACGCCGGTGGCAGTCACGCCGCCCCAGCTCAAGCCGGATCGCGAATCGGTCGAGCCAGCAAAAGACGTGATGCTGTCCGTCACGGCGCGGCGCGATACGCCCACGTTGAACCAACTGCCCTGCCCGGCATCGATGGAGTTCCTGAACATCACGCCGCCAACGACATTGGTGTACTTGAAACCCAAAGGCGTGGTGCCGATGTCGGCCATCCAGTTCCCAGTCTTGTAACCGAGACCCAGACCGACGCCGTAGGCGGTCTGTTTGCCCGGTGCGGCGACCTTGCCGGCCTGCTGCGCCCGGGTGGCGGCCGGGCCGCCGCCGAACTGACTGGCGCTGAAGACGTCGGTACCCAACGTGCCGCCCTCGAGTTCAACCGGCGTCACGCGAATGGAAAGCTTGCCGTTGTCGACCGGCAGCACCCCTTCCAGAGCTTGCTGCACGCTCGTCAACTGACCCGTACCGGGTGCTGCGTTGTTCGACGAGACGAACAGCCCACCCCTGACTTCCGGTGAACGCTGCGCACGGAGGTCGCTGAGTTCATTACGCATTTCCTCGAGCGACGGCGAACCGTCCTGAGGCTCGCTCACCGCGACCGTGTCTTGCGGCGCCAGGCCGCCGACCGGCGTGCCCGCCACGGTTGGCAGAGCGGATGGAGCAGAGGACGAGCGCTCGCGCGCAGCCGTGGATGTCACGGTCGAGGCAGTCGCGCTCGCCGCGGTAGCAGCCGGAGCAGCAGCGGGCCCGAAACCAGGTTTCTGGTTCGCCAGCACGCTGTCCGGCGCCGCGGGTTGAGGGGCGAACGTTTCGGCGGCGGGCTGGCGACTGTGGCGGACCTGACGACGGTGAGCGTCGTCGTGGTGGACAAAGGGATTGCCCGCCACGTGGACGTCTTGCGCCTGCACGCCGAGCCGCTTTTCCTTGGCGGCAATGGCGGATTCCAGCAGCGACTGCGCTTCGCGGGTCTTGCCCTGCATGACGTAAATGCGCGCGGCGCCGGCCAGCACGTCGGGATCGTTGGGCGCCTTCGCAACGGCCTCTTTCAATGCCGCATCGGCAACGCTGTTCTTGCCGGCCTGCACTGCCGCCATCGCGACGCCCAGTTGCAAACCCGGATTGTTGGGGTCGTTGACGAGCGCCTTCTGGTAAAGCGACAGTGCCTGGTCATACTTGTCATCGGCGGCGTACATGCGCGCGAGCGCGGCCGTGGCGAGGCTGTCGTTGGGCCGCTTCGCGAGGATCGGCGCCAGCGTGTCGTAGGCCTGCGCGAGGTCACCTTGCTGACGTTGCTGGTCAGCCAGTCGCACGGTGTAGAGGTAGTTCAGCTCGTCCAGTTGCCGGCGCTGGTCCGCGGTCAGCGTCTGGCCGTGCAATTCGCGCATCGCGAGCCCGGCCTGGACATACTGGCCGGTCTTGAGCAACAGGCCCAGATAAGCCAGCTGCACATCCGGGCCGCTGCCCTTCAGACCGTTAGGCATCAGCCCGTGCATCAGGCTCATGGCGCGCGGCGTGTTGCCCGCGTCGACATACGCCTGCGCCAACGCGCCCACCTTGGCCGGGTCTTGACCCGCCGCGGGTTCGAGCCGCGCCAGCATACTGCGCGCATCCTCCAGATTGCCTTCGAGCGCCGTTTGCGAGGCTTGCGCCACGACCATCTGAAAATCGATCTGCTGCGCCGTCGCAACCATGTTCGGCGTGCGCGAGGCGGTGGAGATGCGCGTCATCGTGTCCTGCGCGCGCGTCCAGTCGCCCATCTGCATGGCCAGCAGCGCGCTCGCATAGAGCGCTTCGGGATTGTCCGGGTTCGTGACGAGCAGGCCGTCGACGAGTTGCTTCGCTTCGTCGGCATGCCCCTGTTTGAGATCGTAGCGCGCCAGTTCCAGACGAATCCACGGGTTGTCGGGTGCGCTGCGCTGGGCGTCTTCCAGAATGTGCCGGGCCGCGCTCAGATCGCCACGCTGCGCGGCGGCGTCGGCCCGAGCGGCGGCGACGGCGGCGCGCAGCCGATCGAGCCCGCCGATGCCGGCCTTCTGCTCGGATGACATGCCGTCGATCAACTTCTGGGCCTCATCGGCGCGTCCCGTCTGCGCCAGGATATCGATGAGGCCGCTCGCCGCCTCGCGGTTATCGGGGCTTCTCGCCAGCACGTCGCGGTAGCCCTTTTCAGCACGCGTCAGATCGCCCTGCGCCGCATCCAACCGGGCCGACGCATTGCGCCCGCCCGGCTCGGCTGGATCCAGCCGCAGCGCCTGATCGAGTTCGCGTCGCGCGGCGGCGAAGTCGCCCACGTTTTGCGCGCCCTCGGCCTGGTTCACCAGCAGCCAGTAGCGCGCGGAATTGAGGGCCTTGGCCCAGTTCGCGCCCGCGCCCGGACGCGACACCGCCCGCGACAGCAGCGTCTGCGCCTGCGCCAGGTCGCCTTGCTGCATGCGCACGAGGCCCAGTCCCCCCAGCGCATCCGTGCTGTCGGGTTTGTCACGCAGCACAGCGGAAAAGGACTGCTCGGCCGTGGTGATGTCGCCTGACTTGAACGCGGCGAAACCGCGTGTCAGTCGTGCATCCACGACCGGACCGGCCGGCGCGAGCGGATGCGGCGCCAGCATCTGATGGCGTATTTCGTCGTCGTCCGGATGCAGCTTGAGATAGTCTTCAAACCACGATCTGTTTTTCGGCGTGGGCGTGACCCAAGTCAGCACGGAGCGCCAGACTTCGGTCGCTTCGCCGCCGATGTCCGGACGAGCGGCAAGCTTTTCCAGAAGGGCGACACCCGCCGCGCGATCCTGTTCGTCGCGCACCATATGCTGGGCCAGCGGCAACATGGTGTTCGGATCGTTCGGCGTCTCGGCATTCAGGCGCTCGAGGCCCTGGATGGCCTGATCCACACCGCCATCCGTATAGCCCAGATAGCTGTAATACTCTCGCGCCACACTGCCCTGCGGCGCTTTACCGCCCAAGGCCTTGTTATATTCGGCGATGGCCGCCAACAACGCGGCCTGATCCTTCTGGTTGACGGCGTCTTGCGCCATCTGGCGCGCCTTGGCGAAGGTGGACTTACCCGGTTCGACCGCGAGGCGCAAGCTCTGCTCGAGCAGCGGCACGAAGCGGCTGTCCGGCGCGGCCGCACGAAGTCTGGCCAGATACCCGTTCGCCGCCGCGAACTGCTGCTTGCCGACGGCGATCGTGCCCATCCCATACAGCGCCTCGGGCTGCTTCGGGTCGCTCAGCAGCAGTTTCGACCAGGACTGCGCGGCCAGATCGGGCTTGTCATGCGTTTGCCAGTAGCGGCCCTGTTCCAGCAGCATGTTGGACGTAGCATCCAGCGCCCAGCCCGGGTGGCCGACCGAGGCGACCATCAGTCCGAGAATCCAGGCCCGGTTGCGGCTGCGTCTGACTACCATGACTTTCCTTGATTATGATTGTTGCTGCCGCGATGCCCGCAGCCGCTCACGGGCTTCAGCGTCACGCCGGGCCTGGCGGCGCCGCAAGAACGAAAACAGACCAACCGCGATCAGCACGAGCGCGATGATGCCCAGCGCCTTCAGCACCCACGCGAGCGACAGGCCGAATGAAGCCAGCCACCAGTCGAGGCCGCGCCAGACGCCGAGATGCCCGACGTAGTAGGTATGCTCGCTCACGAGCGAATCGACTTCCGTGCCGCGGATCGACACGAGGCTTCCCTGGATGGGCTGCTTGCCCGAGTTCGGCGCATCCAGCAACGCGGAGACCGCATCCGTCAGGCCGTCGGGCTGATTGCTGGCCAGCATGACCACGCTGCGGCCCGGTTGCTTCGGCGATTCGAAGCCTGCGAGCACGGCGCTCACGCCCGGCCCCGACCAGGCCAGCGACAGGCGGCGGGGTTCGGCGTCGAGCCGCGGGTTGGCATGGAACCAGCCCAGCACGCGACCCGGCAGATCCGAGACGGCGAACTGCGCGCTGTGGTCATACGCCGCGGGCATGGTCCGCGCCCAGTCCTTGAGCCAGGCTTGGTCCGCACCCGAGGCGATCACGAGCAGATCCTTGTCGGACGGCATCGCGTCGATGCGCTGACCGCGCAGCACGATGACGCCGCGCGCCGGATAGCCGGTCGAATCGCCCATGCGGCCCATCACCGCCAGATACGTGCTGTATTCCGGTGTGCCCGCGTTGGGGCCCAATACGACGTCCGTTCCGGACAGGTCGGCCATGCGCGTGAACGGGAAGCCCGCCTGGGCGAACGAGGCCAGGTTCGGCATGGCGATGTAGTGCGGATACTGCGACAGATCGATCGTCGATTCGGGATCGACCGCGCCGCGCACGTTGTCGATGATGATGTCCCGGCACTCGCCCTGCTTGATGTAGTCGTACATGTAGCGGAACTGCAACTGGGTATTCGGCTGCAACAGCGCCTCCAGCGGCACTTCCAGTTTCGCCTGGCGCGGCAGGCTGCTGTCGGGCAAAACTTCACCCCGCAGCTTGCTGCCGCCCTCGAGCCGTTCGAGCGAGAGCAGCGGAATCGACTTCATGAACTGGTCACTGACGCTGAACAGCAGCGACGAATTGACCATATAAGGCTGCGGCGTATAGCGGTAATGCAGGTCGATCGGCACGTTGGGCGCGTGCCAGCCGAACAGGTCGGGCGGCACGCGCATATTGATGCGGATCAGATCGGGGCTGTAGCCCGACACCTGCAATTGTTTGGCGTCGACGAGTTCGCCCAACGACATCGGACGGTCGGTGCGCAGCCAGCGCGGCGCATCGTACGGCTTGCGCGGCGCGAGCTCGGCGAACCGCGTGATGAGCGCGCTCGAACCCGACAGCGTCTGGCTGCCCGTGACCAGCGCGTCGGCGGCCTGCTTGAGTTCCTTGCCGTCACGGCCCATCACCAGCAACAGCTTGCCGTTGGGATCGTTGGGGTTGGTCACGACGGCGAGAGTCGGACCTTGCAGCGGCGAGTCCGCCAGGCTCGCTTGCGCCGCGCTGTCGACGATGACGACCGCGTTGCCCCTGGCAGGCACGGTAGAGATCGATACCGGAAATTGCGCGCCGCGATATTTCGCCAATGCGCCGAACCACGACGACACGGCGCCAGCCGCTTCCAGCGCGGCCGTATCAGGATTGCCGGCGAACACGAACGGCAGGTCCAACCGGCGAATATCGTGCTCGTCGAAGAAGGGTCGCGGCAGGCGAGCCAGATCGCCTGCCTGCGCCAGCGGCTGGGTGTCGATGCTCAGCGTACTGTCGTTGCTGATGTTGGCCCACAGGCTCGAATGCAGCGGGTCTTCGCACTGGTTGGTGTAGTGGCCGATCAGTTGCAGACGCAGCTTGCTGTTTGCGGTGAACAGATACGGCGGCAGCGTGATAGTGCGCTGCAGGTTGGTGCCGGACGTGTTTTTGGGCACGTCGATCGATGCCGCCACCTGATCGTTGACCAGCACATTGATGTGCGACAGATCGGGCAGCAGCGCCGGCGAATAGGCATAGCGCAGGTTCAGTCGCGCACCTGTGACGACCCGATCGTCGCGCACGCCGACCGGCAGCGTATTGCTGCCGTCGACGCCGCGCAGGTTGAGCGCGTATTGCGCGCCGAGTTGCTGCAGCGAATAGGTCACCGTCGAAGAAGCCGCGGTAGCGGCTCCGGCGTCCGGCGCGGACTGCAGCGGCGCCGCGTTGCTATCTGCCGTTGCCGGCCGCGCGGACGGGTTGGCCGCGCCACCGGCCGAAGCCGACGCGTCCTGCCGCGCAGCGGCGGCAGCCGCCGCTGGTTGCGCGGCCTGGGTTAGCGTCGATGTGACAAACATACAACCGAGCAACAGTGCCGGCCATACTGGTTGCGCAGTCATGCAACGCGCAAGGCGTGCCCGGGAGATGTCAGGCCGTCTTCTAAACATGAGAACCTCTTCGTCCTTCTTCACGTTGCGATGTCTGGGGAATATCCAGGTCTAATCGATTCAGGGCACGCCGGTGCAGAAACACGCCGCCGAGCAAACCTATGAGCACGACGCTGGCGAGCGTCGCCACGAGCAGCAGCAGGATGTGGCTCGCGAAGAACCATTCGAGCGCGAGCCGAGGCGGCAAGGACCCGATGAAATAGCTTTGATCGTTGCTCAGCGTGGTGAGCGTGCCGTCATGCACGACCACGAGGCTGCCGCTGATCTTGTCGTCCGGACGCTTGCTGATGAGGTAGCGGTTGGCTTGCAGCACGTCCACGACAGCGTCGAGACCGTCCGGCGTATTGCCCGATACGACCACCGCGCTGCGGCCGCGAGCCAGCGGCGACTCGAGTCCCGCCAACATGCCGTCATGGTCGTCGCTGCCATACAGTGCGGCGATGGCGGCCTCGCGTTCAGCCTGCGCATGCCCACCCGTCAGCTTTTCCCACCACGCGGCGATCCAGCGGTCCGATGAAGCAACCGGAGCGAAGAAGCCGCGCGGCAGATCATCACGCCATGCTTTGAGCAAGGGCTGGTTATCGCCCGACGCCAGCACGAGCAGGTCCTTGCGACGCAGCGCGTCAACGTGCGCTGGATCGCCCACCGTCACGCCCAGCACCGGATAACCCGTGGTTTGACCCATGCTGCCCATCAGCGTCAGGTAAGCAGAATAGTCGCCAGCGACCGGCTGTGCGGGCAGGATCACCGCCGTCTCGGACAGATCGGCCATCCGCGTGAACGGAAAGCCTGCGTCTGCGAAGGCGCGCAGATCCGGCATGGCTGCGTAACGCGGCAGTTGGGAAATGTCGATCGTCGAAGTCGGATCGATGGCGCTCAGGAGCGGGCCGCCGGGCACATCCTCGACGTGGTCTTTCGGCGCCACCGACTCGTAGCGATAGTCGAATTGCAGCGTCGTCAACGGCGGCAGCAGATAGGTCGGAACGCGTATCACCGCATCACCGTCCGACGCGTCGCCTGTCAGCGGCAAGGTCTGCAGGGGCGTGTTGCCGGCCAGCACACCGAGCTCCGAGCGCGTTGACTCCGGACGGGCCGTATAACGGTAGTGCAGGTTCAGCACCGCGCCGCTGTTGTCAAAACCGAACAGACCCGGCGGCAGACGCAGGTCCACATTGATCGCCCCAGGGCGAAAGCCCTGTACCGTCAAGCGGTCCGCCGCTAGCATCTCGCCCAACTGCACTGGGCGGTCGCCCGGCAGCCAGTTGGGTGCGTCAAAAGGCTTGCGCGGCACAACGGAAACCGGGGCGTCGATCTTGACCAGAGAGCCCGACAGCGTCTTTGCGCCAAGCACCAGCGCGGTCGCGGCCTCGCGGATCTGCGCGTCGTTGCGGCCCATGACCAGCAGCAGCTTGCCGTTAGCGTCATTGGGGTTGGGCACGATGGCCAGCATCGGCCCTTCCACCGCAGGCAGGGTCAAGCCCGGCACGTCGCCCGGCAGCGCGAGCACCACCGCATGTCCATGCGCGGGTATCGCACCCAGGCTCGCGGAGAAGTGCGCACCGCGATAGCCCGCCTGCGCACCCAGCCACGAGGTCACGATACCGGCCGATTCGAGGCGCTGCGCGCGAGGCGCTTGCGGCAGCACGACGGGCAGCTCCACCCTGCGCACATCGCGCACGTCGAGGAACGGCGCGGGCAGTTGCGACAGGTCACTAAACAGGGTCGCCGGAACCACGGTCAGTTCCAGCGCACTGTCCGGCCCGGGCTTCAGCCACAGGTCGGAACTCAGCGGATTGTTGCCCTGATCGCTCGCCTTGCTATGCGCGATCAACTCGAGGGTGAGCTGGTTGAACCCGGACAGCAGCGACACCGGCAGATCCACACTGATATGCGCCGGCGTCCGCGGCGCCGGTTCGGGCAACGCTACGGTCGCCCCCACAACGCTGTTGAGCAACACCTTGAGATGTGAGAGCGTAGGCAGCAAGGTGGACGAGTAACTGTAGTCCAGCACGAGCCGCGCGCTGACTACGCGCTCGTCGCGGCGCAAACCGAAGTCCATGCCCGCATAGGCATCCTCGCCGAGCAAGGTCAATCCCTGTTCCGCGTTTTGCCGCAGCAGCGGGATCCGGTAGGTATACGCGTCGGCCGGCGCCGCCGCGCTGAGTTCCGGGTGCGGGCTTTGCCGCACGGCATCGACCGGGACAGCCGACGCGGGCACCGTCGCGGCCAGCACGTCGCCCGCTCCGAGCAACAGGACCGAACACAACACCGCGCCCAACCGGCGCGCGCTCGTCAAGGAGCGCAAAAGCGACAGGTAGCCGACACTCACGATTGCTTTGTTCCCAAGTCGCTTGCCGGGTCTGCGGACGAACGGCCAAGGCGCTCACGCCCACCCAGGAACAGATGCCGGAACAACTCCCCGAAGCCGCGCATGCCGACGCCGAGCACCTCAAACAGGCTTCGCAGCGGCCTGTCGGGACGATAGCTGCCCCATGAGGCGATCCAACTGTCGGCGCGCGAAAACGTCGCCCCTATCCAGGCGCGCTCCTGAGCGATCGTCAGGGTCGGAAAACTCACGCCGATGGTGCGTCCGCGGCACACCTGCACTTCGGCCGGGGAAAACGTCCTCGTAGTCGTCGCGCAACACCGCCACCGTGATGCGATCGCCGTGCTCCGGCAACGGTGCGCCCTCAGGCAGCACCAGCCCCAGACCACCGTGCGAATAGTCGCTGGTCTGACAGTCGATGCGAGTTCCGTCGGCGTGAATCACGGCGGCCGGCAGTTCGATCTGGACCCGCGGAGCGAGACGCAACTGTCTCGATTCGCTCGCTACGCCCGCGGCCGCGCTGAGGTTCATGATGTTGTAGGTTACCCATACCAGGTTGAACAGAATGCTCGTCGCTTCGGGCCAGCCCGGACTGCGGATCAGACCTGCGACACCCACCATGAATCCGGTCAGATTGATGAGCAGCAGAACGATGTAGGGCCGGGCCATCGCCCAGTCCAGGAAGGACTGACGGATCACCCCGCCCTTGGACGTCACGTTGAAGCCTTTGCTGCCTGGAAAGAGTACGGCTTGCAACGCGGGCAGAATCACGTACCAGGCCAGTACCGTTTCGTAGACTTCGCTCCAGAACGAATGTCGGAAACGCCCTTGAATGCGCGAGGCGCCGAGGCTCGAAATGACGAGGTGCGGCACGACATAGGCCAGCACCATCAGCGCGGAAGCATGAAAGACGTGCGCGCCAAAGAACAGATACGCCATCGGTGTGATCAGAAACACGATGCGCGGCAAGCCGAAGAAAAAGTGCATCATCGCGCTCAGGTAACACAGACGCTGAGGCAGTGTTAGCCCCGCGATCAACAGCGGGTTGAAGCGACGGAATATTTCCGCCATGCCTCGTGCCCAGCGTATGCGCTGACCGACGTGACGCCCCAGACTCTCGGTGGCGAGACCCGCTGCCTGAGGGATGGCGAGATAGGCCGTGTTGTAGCCCCTCGTGCTCATCTTGAGCGCGGTGAGCGCATCTTCCGTGACACTTTCCGTCGCCACGCCGCCTACATCCTCCAGCGCCGAACGCCGCAGCACCGCGCAGGAACCGCAGAAAAAAGCGGCATTCCACAAGTCGTTGCCGTTTTGCAGCACGCCGTAAAACAGGTCACCCTCGTTGGGCACCTTGCGGAAGGTTTCGAGGTTGCGCTCGAACGGATCGGGCGAGTAGAAGACGTGCGGCGTCTGCACCATGGCCATCTTCGGATCTTTCAGGAACCAACCCATGCAGACCTGCAGGAACGAGCGCGTGGTGACGTGATCGCAGTCGAACACTGCGATGTACTCGCCGCTCGTCCTGGAGAGTGCCGCGTTGAGATTGCCTGCTTTGGCATGCGCGTTGTCCGGCCGGGTCAGATAATCCACGCCAGCCTGCTCGCAGAATTGCCGGAATTCGTCACGACGGCCGTCGTCCAGCACATACACGCGCAGCTTGTCGGCCGGCCAGTCGAGCAGCGTGGCGGCCAGCACCGACTGCCGCACGACCTGCAGCGGCTCATTGAACGTGGGAATGTACACATCCACCGTCGGCCACGCCGAGCTATCGGCCGGCAATCGCGCAGGCCGGCGATGCAAAGGCCAGAGCGTCTGAAAGTAGCTGCACAACAGCATGAGCACCGCGTACCCTTCGGCCAGCAGCAGAAGGCAGCCGAAGGTCATGTCGAGCGAGGTGGTAAAGGACAGCGTCTGCGTCAGGCGCCAGTACAGGTAGCGCAAGGACACAAACACCGACAATGCCACCAGGGACACCGTGATGATCCTGCCGCGAATGCGGTTCAGCAGAACCGCGACGACCATGCAAAGGATGCCAAACGTCCATTGCTTCGACGCGGCCAGATTGACCGTCATGGCAGAAGTGAACAACAGCGCGGCCAATAGCGTCACTGCCAGCCGCAGCCAGTTCGACGCCCATAGCCGTGTCCCCGCTTCCAGAAGTTTGTCGTCCCAACTTCCGGCATCGTCACTCTGGTCCGTGTTGCGCGTTTGCCGCCGCGGCTCCGTCTTGCTCAGCCTGCGTTTGATCTGTGCCATGGAAAGGTCTTCTAGCGCGTGCGCCGGTTCGGCACGACGCGCTGGTTCGCGGCCACCGTGGTTTTAACCAGGCCGTCATTGACGGAAAAGACTGTGACGAAGTTCATGACGTCTGGCGTTGCGGAACACCTTCTTGAGGCTCACTCCGTTCCCGCAGGCGCGCAAACACGGCGCTCAGAGAGTCCGGCTGTTGAGGAGCGGTGACAGGTTCGGGATTGAACTGAAGGACCGGCTGTTCGGGGGCGGCTTGCAATACCGGAAGAGATCCGGACACGGCAGCGGGGACGGCTGGCGCAATCAGCTGCGGCGGCGCGGCGGGGGCCACTTCAGTCACATCGGTGGGAAGAACGGCTTCAGCCTCGCGAGCCGAGTCGTCCCGGGTCGTGTCCCCTGGCGACGACGTGGTCTGCATGGACCAACGCCCACGCGAACCTTGCCCCTGCTCGATTCTTTCTATTTCTTGATAATGCGACGGGCTCACGCCCAACATCTGGAAGAGATTCGAAATGTCTGATGCACTGCTCATACGCCATCCCCGTCGAACTGCCCATATTGTTTGTTGCAGACTGCACCGCGTACCGGTCGGGCAATCTGCTGTAATTTTTACTTAGGAATAAGGATAACCATTATTTCCGTTACATTATTGCGTCCGCCATAATAATTCCCAAATCGTGAGGCGGCACCGTTGATACACTCGCCCTTTAGAGACCTCTTCAAGAGAGCCGCGCCTAGGCCTTATTTTTCAGCCAAGGCAACCGAGGGCCCCGCCGCTGCGGTACCAGCGTGTAAGCGGCGCGTATTGTACAGCGGAACTTAATGCGTGGACCCAAATAATTCCAATCTATATATCGGCTATTTCAGCGCAAAGTTAAGCGTTTAAAATGTTAAATACGGTCAGTCAAACGTTTGCTTTTTATTGCGCGTCCGATTATTCCCGAATTTGCGCTGGGAATCGGATTTGAAAAGCGCGCCGTGATGTTACGGGCTGTCGTCGCGCCCGAGCATCCACACCCAATGCGGGTCGACGTCGAGCAGCAGCCGTGTCGGCACACCGAGCGCGCCCGACAGATGAGCAACCGACGTGCATACGGTAATGACCAGATCGAGATTGCCGACGAGCGCCGCCGACTCGTCGAACGACTTCAGCTCTTTCGTGCAGTCGACAACATCCAGTCCGTCGGACGCCGCGTTACGAGGGCCGACGTCGGAAATGTAACGCGGGACCGGTCGATAATCGCGTCGTACATCTATGAGGACGTGAAGAACGTCAAGGCAAACGACATGCGACGCGCTCCAGCATCGCTCGTATTCGCAGCGGTCCAGGCTTCACGCCGAGTTTGTCGGCAAGTTGCACGAGCGGCAGAAAACGCCGCTGCAATTTCTCTGTGTGATTCTGCGCGATGTCCGCTATCCGGTGCTCAAGAAACGGATTGAGTAGGCGCTCGCGTAACTCGACGAGATAGGCGAGAGCCTGCTCGCGCTGACCGAGGACCGCAAATGTCGGGAGCACATCTTCCGCCCAGACAGTTTCCAGGCTGGCGCGTAGTATCGGGTCGTTCATTGCCTGACATACGGTCTCGTCAACCGGTCTGCGGTCCTCTAGCCACCGCTGCGCCAGATAGCTGTGACCGAGATTGAGCAGGAACAACTTCAGGCGCTCGAAGTGCTGCAGATCGTCAGTCAAAACGATGTTTTCATGAGTGCAGGGTAGAACCAGCCCCGGCTGCTGCTCAATCGCCCAGAGCGCATACGGTTCGGCAACGGCGCCCACCGGTTCGATCGCCTGCGAAACGATGCGGTCAACGAGCGAATTGGCCCATATGCAACCCGTTCGAAGGTAGGTAGTGAACGGCTCCGGCAGCCGCCACTTTACCGCGAGAGTCACGACAAGTTCGCGCAACGTATCGCCGTTATTGACCACGAGTTCGCATGGAAAAAGGGAGAGCGGCGCATCAGGGTTTCGTTCCCAACGGGCATGAAGCAACACCAGCAGCTTGGCCGGAAAGCTCTGTGGCACGCGCTCCGGATGATTCACGAGCGTCGCGGTATCTCGGTCATCGAGCCGGAATCCCCTGTCTCCCGTATTGGAAACAATCACTTCGACGTGCTCTGCCACGGCGTCTCGCACTTGTGCCCAATGAGACTCGGCGTGCCATGCTGCGCGCACCGCGTCGCCGCTCAGCATCTCGTCCACCAGCACGCCGTGACGCATGCCTCGAAGCCGTACCGGATATCGCCCGCCCTCTGCCAGCGCTGCAATACGCTTCTGACTGGACTGGCTGCTGGTGGTCTGCACGACTGTAATGCCACCGAGCGCGGCACCCCGCGTCATGGCTTCCGAAACAAACAGGTCGACATGCGCCTGAAGAAAGCGGCTAGTGCCGAACTGGAGAATTGGCTGGCTCATGGCAAATATCCGATATGCGTCAGAGTCAGCATTCGACGATGGCTTTCACTACACCTGCGGACGGTTCGAGCAGTTTCGAAAATTCGGCAGGAACATCGGCAAGCTTCATCCGGTGCGTGTTGAGTGCCGCATCGGGCACCTGACCGGCACGCATGGCCCTGAGCACAGTTTCGAAATCTTCCGCAGTCGCATTGCGGCTTCCGATCAAGGTGGCTTCGCGCTTGTGGAACTCCGGATCGGAGAAAGTGATCTTGTCTCTCACCACGGAAATCAACACGTATTTCCCGCCGTGCGCAATAAACTCAAAGCCGCGCTCCATGGCAGCCGGATTACCCGTCGCATCGAAGACCACATCGAAGAATTCGCCGTCGGTGAGTTTCGCCAGCTCGTCGACGTCGGTATCACCGATTTGCACAGTAGCCGCCACTTCAATTTTCTCAGCGCAGAAGTTGAGACGATCGAGCCGTGTATCGAGCGCCGTCACCGTGGCCCCGCGCAGACGTGAAAAGATCATTGCGGCCATACCGATCGGACCTGCACCGACCACCAGCACGCGCTGTCCCGCCTGAACGTCCGCGCGACGAACAGCGTGCGCGCCAATGGCGAGAAACTCGATCATTGCCGCCTGATCGAGCGTGATTCCTTCAGCCTTGTGAACGAACTGACGCGGCAAACTTAGATACTCCGTCAATGCGCCATCACGATGCACGCCCAATACCTGAATGTTCACGCAGCAGTTCGTTTTTCCGTTCCTGCAGGCAATGCACTGACCGCATGACAGGTAGGGCATCACGTAGACCGGGTCGCCGGCGTCCAGGCCGGAATCCGTGTCGGCTTCTTCGACCGTGCCCGACAGTTCGTGTCCCATCACGCGGGGGTAGGCGAGAAATGGCTGATTGCCGGTAAAGATGTGCAGGTCGGTGCCGCATACGCCGACGCGTCGCACGCGCAGCAACACTTCGCCGCGATCGCGCGGCGGCCGTGAGCGCGTCTCAGCGCGTAGTACGCCGGGAGTTTCACAAATAATAGTGAGCATGAGGTTTCCTTTTTCAGCTACAGAACCCGCGAAGCCATAGTGCGGTTTCGATGCGAGCCCGGTTAATTTGTTTCTTCATGGCGAGGTCAAACGAGTGCCGTGTCGAGACAACGCTATTCGAGGTAAAAGACCTCTTCCATCCGTGCCCAGTGTTTCGACGGCGCACGACTCGCCAACGGTTTCTGGCACGGGCTGCACAGGCTCCACCAACGTTGTGTTTCCGGGTCGCTCGCAATCTCGGCCATATCGCTTTCATAGTCGGTTCCGACGTATTCCCAGTAACCAAACAACAGGTTCTCGGGCTCCCGCAGGAAAATCGAGTAGCGGGTGACATTCGAGCGTTTCAGGCGATCGAGCACCGTCGGCCACACCTGCGCATGCAAGCGTTTGTATTCGTCGATGTGCTGCGGATCGATACCGATGACCATTCCCATTCGTTGCACTACATTCTCCCTATTAATGGTGATGTGCGTCGATACACAGGCTCACTCGACCACCTCGGGCACAGGTGCGGTGTCCGCGATCAGACCGTCCGACTTCAGTTCCTGCCACAATCCGGCTGGCAGCGCCTGCTCAAACCACGCGACGTTCTGCTGGAGTTGTTCGACACTGCGCGCGCCCACCACGCACGACACAACCGCAGGATGCGCAAGCGGAAACTGCAGTGCCGCGGCGGGTAGCGGAACCTCGAATTCGCGGCAAACCTCAGCCAGCCGGTTGACGCGCGACACGACACCGGCGGGGGCGTCCCCGTAATTGAACTTGCCGTTACCTGCCAGCACGCCAGAATTGAACACACCGCCGACCACGATCGAATTCCCATACCGTACGCAATTGTCGAGAAACGGCGCGAGACAATCCTGCTCGAGGAGGGTATAGCGGCCCGCCAGTAACGTCACATCGAGTTGTAATTCCTGCATGGCTTCATGCGCGACCTGCCACTCGTTCACGCCGAGGCCGATGGCTTTGACCGCCCCCGCGTTGCGCAGCGTGTCGAGCGCGCGGAAACCGCCCCCTTCTGTAAGCTGTTTCCAGAATTCGACGTTTGCATCCCCGTGTGTCATTCGACCGATGTCATGCACATACAGCAGATCGATCTGCGCAATACCGAGACGCTGCTGGCTGTCTTCGAAAGACCGCATGACGCCGTCGAAGCTGTAGTCGTAGTGCGGCCGGAAAGGAAGCGGCTCAGTCCAGCCGTCGTCGCCGCATTGAACAGTCGGATCCGGCCGAAGAAGCCTGCCGACTTTCGTACTCAGCACGAACTCATCGCGTGGCCGCGCTGACAACGCGTTGCCCACGCGGCGTTCCGAAAGCGTGTACCCGTAGAACGGTGCAGTGTCGAAATAGCGCAGACCGAGCGACCATGCTTCGTCCATCAGCGCGCGCGCCTGTTTCGGCGGCATCGTGCGATACAAGCCGCCAAGTTGCGAACAGCCCATACCCAGTGCGCTCAGTTGCACCCCGGCACGCGACACCTCACGCAGATCACTTGCTTTCATCAGGAATTCCGTTCCCAGGGATTCATTGCCGGATGTTCAACGCTTCACAGCGCGTCTTGAGTAGCGCTGGACTCAAGGGCGGACAACGCCGTCTGGCGTCGTCCGCATCGCGCTTCAATACAACACATTCTTCGCGGCGGGCTGATCGATGTTGTCCTTCTCGACCATCACGACACCGGTATCCAGTTGCTTCGTAACCGGCTTGTGTTCGATGACATCCACCGCCGTTTTGACACCCTTGTAGCCCATCTGATACGAGCCCTGGACAGCGATGGCCTGGATGGTTCCGTCCTTGATGAAGCCCTGGAGGTCCTGGTTGCCGTCAAAGCCGATCGCGACGACCTTGCCGGCTTTCCCGGACTGCGCCAACGCGCGCCCCATTCCCACAGCAGTCGGTTCATTTGCACCGAAGATGCCCTTCAGATCCGGATTGGCCGACAGCACGTCGGTCGTCTGATTGAGCGCGGTCGCCATCTGCGACTGCGAGTAGAACGGTCCGACAATCTGCAGCTTCGAGTGCTGCGCGAGATACTTCCGGAACCCACCCACGCGGCCAATCTCGGAACCCGCGCCGGCGACGTACGACATCACAGCGACTTTCCCCGTCTGTCCGACACGGTCGATCATCGCTTTCGCGCACAACTCACCGGCCTTGACGTTATCGGTCGAGAGAAACGACTGGTAATACTGCTTGCCGGAATCGGACACGAGCGAATCGATCAGGACGACCGGAATTTTTGCCTCCCAAGCCTTCTTCATTGCCGGGATCAGTGCGTCGGGATCGGACGGCGCGAGCACGATCGCCGCGACATGCCGGTTCACCGCGTTCTCGACCATATTGACCTCGTCCGCCACGGCTGACTCGGTCGCCGGTCCCTGAAACGTCATCGTGTAGCCGTTCAGCCCTTTCATGCCCTCTGTTGCGCCCTTTTGCACGTTCTGCCAATAATTCGAGTTGGCCGTCTTGACGATCACGGCGATCTCTCCGCTCGCCGCATTCGCGTGCGCCGTCACTGCGGTCAAAAGTGCGGCGGCCAATGCCAGATACATCTTTCTCATGTCTCACTCCTTGGGTTGGTGATTGCACTGCTTTGTTGGACTTCTCGAATAGCATCATTCGATGTGCTTCATCGACGGTTTCTGACCTGGTCGATCCAGACCGTGCCGAGAATGACCAGTCCGATGATGATTTGCTGGATGAAACTCGATACGCCGTTCATGTTCAGGCCATTGCGCAGCACGCCGATCACAAACGCACCGATGGCCGTACCGGAGATCGTGCCTACACCGCCCATCAGGGACGTCCCGCCAATCACGGCGCTGGCGATCGCATCGAGCTCGTACATGACGCCTTCGTTCGGTTGCGCCGTGACGAGGCGCGACATCAGCACACAACCCGTCAGACCGGCGAGCACGCCGGACAGCACATAGGTAAACAAGGTGACGCGGCGGACATTGACGCCGGAGAGCCGCGCGGCTTCGGCATTCGATCCGACTGCGTAGATGTGGCGGCCAAGCGAGGTGCGCGTCAGCATGATCGACACGGCCACCGCCAGCACGACCATGATGATCACGGGATACGGGATCCCCGGAAATGCCGTATCGGGGAACCCGTCTGCCCCGATATGCGAGATGCGGAACAATGCGCCATTTCCGAGTTCGCCGAACGCGTCGCCGAGTCCCGAAACCGGGCGCGCGCCAGTGATCTGAAGCGCGAGACCACGCGCGACCAGCATCATGCCGAGCGTGGCGATAAAAGGCGGCAGACCCATACGCGTGACGCACAGGCCATTGACGAATCCGCACAGGCCGCCCACCACGACGCCGCCGAGCATGCCGAGAGGAATCGGCACGCCGGCCTTGACGAGCAACGCGGCGACCACACCGGACAGCGCGAGTACGGAACCCACGGACAGGTCGATTCCGCCCGTAATGATCACGCAGGTTGCCGCCACGCCGAGATAGGCAATCGACGTCACCTGCAAGGCCACTGTCATGCCATTGTCGACCGAGAAGAAAGCGGAACTGGTCAATGAAAAGACGGCCACCAGCATGATCAGACTGCCGAGCGCGGCAAATTTCTGAATCAGGTCGCGACGCCGGAGCTTCGCGCTGGTGTCGACAGTAGTGGTCTGTTCGGATGTTATTTCAAGCATGATTTCGTCCCGATGCGAAGTGCATGATTTCTTCCTGATTGGTGTGGCGCGTCTCCAGGATCGTGGCGATCCGGCCTTCGTGGAATACCGCGACGCGATCGGACATGCCGAGAATTTCAGGCAATTCCGAACTGATCAGCACAACGCCGATGCCCTGCGCGGCGAGCTGGTCCATCAGCGTGTAGATCGCGTATTTCGCGCCGACATCGATCCCGCGCGTGGGCTCGTCGAAAAACAGAATCTTCGATTTGCGAAACAGCCATTTGCCGATGACAACCTTCTGCTGATTGCCGCCGGACAGGTTGCGCGTGAGTTGATGGACGGTCGGCGTGCGGATCCCGAGCGTTTCGACGTAACGCTGTGCGATGGCCGCTTCTTCGGCGAAACGAATGAAGCCGGCGCGACCCGACACCGCCTCGATATTGGCCAGCGTGATGTTGGTCGCGACCGGCATCTTCAGCGCGAGGCCGTCGCTCTTGCGGTCTTCCGACAGATACGCGATACCGTGGCGAATCGCATCGATAGGCGAGCGGATCGAGACGCGCTCGCTCCCGATATGAATCTCGCCGCCGTCCGGTTGGTCAGCGCCGAAAATCGCCCGTGCCACTTCGGTCCGGCCTGCGCCCATCAAACCGGCAAAGCCGAGAATCTCGCCTCGCCTCAGTTCGAACGAAACCGGCCCAAATGCCGGTGCGCGCGACAGATTGTCGACACGCAGCAGCACGTCCTGCGTCGGGACCGAGCGGCGCGGCGGGTACGCATCGTTCAGCGCCCGGCCGACCATTCGCGCAACGATTTCATCCATGCTGGTCGCCGCGAAATCGTCGGTTGAAATGTGGTGCCCGTCGCGCAGCACCGTCACGCGATCGACAATCTGCTTCATTTCGTCGAGACGATGAGAGATGTAGACAATGCCGACCCCGCTCTCGCGCAACTCCTTGATGATCCGGAACAGGTGCATGGTTTCGGATTCCGTGAGCGACGAAGTGGGTTCGTCCATGATCAGCACCTGGGCGTCGAGCGAGAGCGCCTTGGCGATTTCGACCATCTGTTGCTGGGCGATCGACAGCGTCCCCACCAGCCTCGTGGGCGGCAACGACAATCCAATGCGGGCGAGCGCACGCTGGGCGTTCCCATTCAGTCGTGCGCGATCGATGAACGGCCCGCGTTTGGGCTCGCGTGCCAGGTAGATGTTTTCCGCAATCGACAGGTGCGGCACCAGGTTCAGTTCCTGGTGAATGATCGCAATGCCTGCTTCCTGTGCCTCGAGTGAGGACGCGAACCGCCTTTGCATGCCGCGAAAAACGATCGTGCCGGCATCCGGCCGGTATTGCCCGCTGACGATTTTCATCAGGGTTGACTTGCCGGCGCCGTTTTCGCCACAAATCGCGTGTACTTCGCCGCGGCGCAATTCGAAGTGCACGTCCTCCAGTGCAACGACACCGGGAAACCGCTTGCCCAGCCCGCTC
Organism: Paraburkholderia sp. MM6662-R1; assembly: GCF_050436245.1. Classification (NCBI taxonomy): domain Bacteria; kingdom Pseudomonadati; phylum Pseudomonadota; class Betaproteobacteria; order Burkholderiales; family Burkholderiaceae; genus Paraburkholderia; species Paraburkholderia sp. MM6662-R1. The sequence goes on from NZ_JBNDLV010000004.1 coordinate 273,539, forward strand.
AGTTTCAATAGCTCCGGGGGTTCCTTCGAAGCGAAGCCGTCCACCACGCGCGGGGCCAGGTCAGTGCTCAGATCTGTCACACCTGTCTCCTTCTTTTGTGTAGAGGCGCTGCCGCCGGTCAGGCCAATCTGATGCAGATTAAAGAATAAACGGCGATTTTGGTCAAGCCAATTTGCAAGATACTTCTTCCGGCCTTACCAAGGGCAAACCCGCACTGTTCCTGCAAAATGCGCTGAAAACCTTGTCAGGCTTGCGTGGTAGACTTTGATCGCTGGTCGACGGACGACCCGGGCCATTTATCCTTCCGGCAGCAAAATGAAACAGACCGAGCCAAAGCGGCTTTACCAATTAGTCGCCGACCAGATTCGCGGCCTCATCCACGGAGGGGATTTCCCGCCGGGATCGAGACTGCCGCCGGAGCGCGAGTTGTCGCAGCAACTGGGTGTTTCGCGCCCGTCTCTGCGCGAGGCGTTGATCGCACTGGAAATCGGCGGCAGCGTCGAGACCCGCATGGGTTCGGGCGTCTATGTGCTCGAAACCGCAAACGAACGTGAAGGGTCACTGGCTGTATTAGGCGAAAGTCCGACGGAAATCATGCAGGCCCGGGCCGTCATCGAAGGCAGCCTCGTCGTGCTCGCCAGCACGCGGCTTACGGCCGGCTCTCTGGACCGGTTGCGGCGCAGCGTGGATGCGATGCATCGCCTCGCCTCTGCCGGCAAATCTCCTGTGGAACCGGACCGGCAATTCCACCTGATCATCGCGGAAACGGCCGGCAATACGGTGTTGAGCCGGTATGTGGCCGATCTGTTTGACGCGAGGCGCGATCCGATCGGGGCGAGGATTAGCGAACTCGTCGAAAATACGGCCACATGGATGGCTGCGGTCGAGGAGCACGAAAATGTTCTGCATGCCCTGCAAGCAGGAGACCCTATTGCTGCAGAAGCGGCGATGCGATCGCATCTGAAATCTTCTGAAGAGCGTTGGGTCGGAAGTGACATCAAGAAAGTTGCACCCAACGATGCCGACGGTAAAGCTGGCCGCGTGCGACTGGGTTGAGTTGCGAAGTCGACCGGTGTTCCTTCAGCTCGGCCAGTTCCCTGCGCAATCCTGAACATCGCCGTGAGGCCCACCATGAAAGCAGCACTTGTCGCCACAACGTAACGGCGTTCGACGATATTGATAACCGTTGAACATCAATGCTTCAAAAAATTGCACTTCTCGTTCGGGGCGTCTTGAGCAAATATCGATGCTCAAGAAGTTCATAAACGCGTCGACAGAGAACGCATCGGAGACAGGCGCGAAACGCAGAACAGCGTTTCGCCGCATTCCAGTGCAACCCGGTCACGGGTGCCGCCAACGGTAGCCGATGCCGATCTCGCATGACCCACCTCGCGTTGTGAATCCTGCCGCCGCTTTCAAGCGAGTCCACGGCAGACGAGCTTTCGCGCCTTGCGCAGCGAGCTAAACGGACTCAGTACCTGCTTCATTCGTCATTGCCTTGAATTTCAGGAGACACTCATATGCAGATCACCGGAATGTTGCACGGCGCGCGCCTATTGCAATTCGTCGGATTCCCGGCCAGCGAAGTGCTGGGGCCGAGCGCCAGCGAAGAGGAGATAAAGTCGCTGATCGACCGCCACGGGCAGGTCTTTATCAAGCCGGTATTCAAGGGCGGCGTGGGCAAGAAGGGCAAGGCCGGGTTGCTCGGGCGCGCGACAGATCTCAAGACGGCGCTCGCCGAGAAAGAGCGGCTGTACTTCGCCGAGCACGTCGTGGGTCATGTGAGGGCCAAGGCGAACGGCGTCACGTTCGAAGCAGGCGTACCGGCCAAACATGAAGTCTACTTCTCGATCACCGATTCCACCCGCTTTCGCGCTCCCACCATGACGCTGTCGCACGCGGGTGGCATGGACATCGAAGAGGTCGATCCAAAGCTCGTGGCAATGGTGCCCTTTGATGCATTGACCGGCCTGAAGGCGTTCGTCGTCGCGAATGCGTTGAGCGAGATCGGCGCGCCGCGCGAAATCATTTCCCCGCTCGTGCAGCAATTGCCGAAGCTCTGGGAGCTCTTTCACGACTTCGGCATGACGACGCTCGAGCTGAATCCGATCCGCATGCGCGAGGACAAGAACGGTCGGCTCACACCCGTGGCCTGCGACTTCAAGTGCGGGTTCGACCGTGACGACCCGCGCTTCTCGCGCCTCGGCCTGCCTGCTCACCTGTTCGCTGCCGACTACTCGGACTTCGAGCAGGAGATCAACCAGCTTCGCACGCACCAGGGTCAAAGCGATGTCTATGTGATCAATGACAAGGGAACGATCCTCGCGCCCACGTTCGGCGGCGGGGCCAACTCGCTCGTCACGGAGATGTTGGGCGACGCAGCCATCATCTCTTCGGATTTCGGCGGCAATCCTCCCTACGAAAAAATGAAGGAAGTGGCGCGCATCTGCTTCCGGCATTGGCTGAAGCAGTCCAACGTACTGTTCATCATTGGCGGCAAGTCCAACAACACCGATATCTACGAAACACTGCGCGCGATGGCCGATGCGCTGCGCGAGCACTTCAGCGAGCACGGTCCCACCCCGCTTTATGTCGTCCTTGGGCGCGGCGGTCCAAACCTTGTTCGTGGCATGTCGGCACTGCGCGACACCTGTGATTCGCTCGGTCTTCCCTATCGCCTGTTCGGCTTTGACTCCGACATCAGCGAAGTGATCCAGTACGCACGGAAGGCCGATGCGTGGATGCAATCGGGAGGGCGCGCGCAGGTCGCAGCGCGCATCGGCGCACGTCAGACGCAACCGCAGGCGGATACGGCAAAGGCGTAAGGAGATCGACATGGTCAAGCAAGGCAATAATCATTTCAGGTATTTCGTCGGCATCCAGTCGCTTGCACAAATAGTCACGCGCGAGGACCGCGTTTGTGTGCTCAACATTCTGGGAGGCGAGTCGTCGGACGTGACGCCGGTGAGCCACGCGTTTTCCGGTGGGAATATCGTATTCGGCACTGCGCCTGGCAAGCGCGGGCAGGTGCTCGTGACGCCTGCCGGCGACATCCCCGTCTATAACAACGTGCGCGAAGGCCTCGAAGCCGGGCATCGTTTCAATTGCGGCGTCGTCTATCTGCCGCCGTCGGCCGCGCGCGATGGGGTGGCCGAACTGATCCGCGTCAATCCCGATCTGCGCAAGATTTTTATCATTACGGAGAAGATCTCCGTGCACGACGCCCGGGAAATTCGCGCGATGGGCCAGCAAGCAGGCATCGACATTTTTGGCGCGAACGGGCTGGGCGTCGCGGACTCCTGGCAGCGGGTGCGCATCGGGGGCGCGCTCGGCGGCGATGATCCCGGCGCAACCTTGCGGCGGGGCTCGATCGCGATCTTTTCCAACTCGGGCGGGTTTAGCACCACCATTGCGCAATATCTGCGCATGAGCGGCTGGGGTACAACGACCGTCGTATCCAGCGGCAAGGACGTCTACATCCACTATGCGGCGCCGGAGTTCGCCTTTGCCCTCGCCAACGACGCGCGCAGCAAGGCTGCCGTACTGTACTGTGAGCCGGGCGGCTACTACGAGGCCGACGCCACATTTACGAAACCCGTCGTTGCCTGCGTGGTAGGCCGCTGGAAGAGTCGTCTGACGCGCGCGGTGGGGCATGCGGGCGCAATGGCGGGCGGCGCCGACGATGCTCTTGCAAAGGAGCGTTGGTTCATGGAGAAGTTCGACGTCGAGCGTCTTTTTACGCCGGACGATCCATGCTGCTCGGTGAAGGGCGCCGTCGTGACAAACATCGCGCACATTCCCGCCGCGCTCACCGCAGTGATGCGCGCGAACGCGACGATGCCCGACTTTGAGCCGGAAGGCAGCCTCTCGCTCAAACCGTGGTTTGGCTCGGATCAGGGAATCGAACTGCCAGACGACCTCGCCCTGCCGGTCGTGGAAGCAGTCGCGCCGTACAACGAACAGATTACGCGGGCGAACAGCCAGATCGGCGCAATCCCGCCGCGCCAACCCTTGAAGGACGCTTCGGGCGCCTCGCAGATGGACGCAAAAACGCAGGTGAGCAGCCTGCACGGGGTATCCATGCTCGAAGCAGCAACGCGCTCGCTTGAGGAGAACATCTGCCTCGCGCTGTTGCGGGAGTTCGGCGGGGCAAACGACACAAAGCTCATCGACGTGGCTGTTGGCGCTGCAGTGAATCTGCACGGGACACCAGAACTGGCGGCCGCGCAGGCTTCGCGCGAGGCGGGCAATGCGCCCAATGCCGTGCTCGCGGCCGCGGCGGCGATCGTCGGGCCGAATCGCCAGCGTGCTGCGCGCGAGGCGGCAGCACTGATGATCGACGCCTTCGCGACAGCCAGGCTCACGGACGCGTTCGACGAGACCTTTGATGTCGAGGCCGTCCACACCGCGGACACTGCAGCGCTGTTCTGCGATGAACCCGATCCAGAGGCGCAAGCCATGCTGGGCGGGCTCGCCTCGCGCGGCGTAAGTTCCGCAATCATCCGATGGCTGTCGTGTGGCCCGGGCCATCCGCGCCCGGAAGCAGTACTCGCGGCGATCACGACGACACTCGCCTGGGGCCCGCTCATGCGCAAGCGGATCTCCCGCCTGACCGCAGAAAGCTTGCCGTGGTGGACAAAGCTCTTCGGCACCATGATCGGCGCCTCAGCGGACGCCTCGCGGCACGGCCCGGACGGATTTTGCGGCTTCGCCACCGAAGAATTACTCGGCGAACGCACTCTGACGGAAATCGCCTTCGCAGCGCTGCTAAACCTGAAACCGACTGCCGACGACCTTTTCGCGTTCAAGACCCTTGTCGGTTTGCTGCTCACGAACGGACCCGGCGCCATTTCGGCGCAAGGCGCAAAGGGCGCAGTCTCTGCCGATGGCCCGGAAAGTCCCGAACGGGTGCAGCTAAACAAGGCTCTGGCGGGGTTCCTCACGCACACTGGATATACGCATGGCGGCAACGGCTACGAAGGCATTGCGTTCCTCAACGAGGCGTTCCGCAGCAGCGGCCTTGAAGATCCGACCGATGCTCGTCATACCGTGGACCTCGAAGCGCTCGCCCGGCGCTCCGTCGAGCGATACGCGCAGTACAAGACGCGCCAGAAGCAGTTGGGGAGCCTCGATATTGCGAAACTTCCGGGTATTAATCATCCGGTCTTCAAAGACAAGCCGGTGAACCACGACCCGCGGGAAATCTTCATCGCCAACCTTTATGAAGCCCGCGGCGAGTACAACGCGTTTCATGCGTTTTACCGTGTGCTGGTGCAGGCTTTGTTCGACGCAGGTGTCTCGCGCAATGTCTATTGCGTCAATGTCGATGCCGTGATTGCCGCGTTGCTGTTGAAGATGCTGTGGCAGCCGCTCAAGCGCGGGGAGTTCAGCGAGGCGGACCTTGAAACGGCCGCGTTCACGATCTTCCTCTATCCGCGCATGCTGGGCTGCGCTGCGGAAATTGACGATCATTTGAACCGCGGACGCAATATGGACACGCGTACGGCCGCTTCCCAGTGTCGTTTCGTGGCCTGACCGCTGGCCTCTGATGGTCGCCGCCACGCGCTGGCGCACAGCTAACGCGCGGCGGCGGCGAAAAAGGGGCGCCGATTGATAACCATTCGACATCAATCGTTCGGAAGATTGCACTTATCGTTTGATTGGCCACGGGCCAAAATTCCCGAACAGACAAAGAGCGGGACCACCGCATATCTCGGGATTTCAGGAGACACATTGATGCACCCCTCGCCCTCTACCCTTTCGCTGGGACATTCAAAGGCCGCGGCGGTTTTCCGCGTGACGGCCGGAAATTTTCTGGAGCAGTTCGACTTCTTTCTGTTTGGCTTCTATGCGACGCAGATCGCCAACGTCTTCTTTCCGGCCGGGAGCGAATTTGCCTCGTTGATGATGACGTTCGCGGTCTTCGGTGCCGGTTTTCTGATGCGCCCGCTCGGCGCGATCGTGCTCGGCGCGTACATCGACGACGTCGGCCGCCGCAAGGGGCTCATCGTCACGCTCTCCATCATGGCGAGCGGCACCATCCTCATTGCGTTCGTGCCGGGCTACGCGACCATTGGCCTTGTGGCGCCCGCGCTTGTGCTGCTCGGGCGGTTGTTGCAGGGCTTCTCCGCGGGTGCGGAGCTGGGCGGCGTGTCGGTGTATCTCGCCGAGATGGCCACGCCCGGCCGCAAGGGCTTCTTCACGAGCTGGCAGTCCGCGAGCCAGCAGGTGGCGATCGTCGTGGCCGCGGGCCTCGGCTTCGCGCTCAACCAATCGCTGAACGCCGCTACCATCGCGGCGTGGGGATGGCGCGTGCCGTTCTTCGTCGGCTGCATGATCGTGCCGTTCCTCTTCGTGCTGCGTCGTAATCTGCAGGAAACCGAGGAGTTCAAGGCTCGCCAGCATCGCCCGAGCATGAAGGAGGTATTCACGACGCTGGTCCAGAACTGGACCGTCGTGATTGCAGGCATGATGCTGGTGGCGATGACCACCGCGAGCTTCTATCTCATCACGGTCTACGCGCCGACTTTCGGCAAGACGGTCCTGCACCTCAGCACCGCCGATAGTTTGCTTGTGACGCTGTGTGTGGCCGTGTCGAACTTCGTGTGGCTGCCGATCGGCGGAGCCCTCTCCGACAGGATCGGCCGCCGGCCGCTCCTCATCGCCATGACGGTGCTCGCCATCGTGACCGCGCACCCGGCCTTGTCGCTGCTCGCTCACGCGCCCAGCTTCCTCAACATGCTGCTCGCCCTCCTTTGGCTCTCGTTCATGTACGGCATCTATAACGGCGCGATGATCGTCGCACTGACGGAAGTGATGCCGGCGCAGGTACGCGTCGCGGGCTTCTCGCTCGCCTATAGCCTCGCGACCGCCGTATTCGGCGGTTTCACACCGGCGATCTCCACGGCGCTGATTCACATGACTGGCGACAAGGCCGCACCCGGCTACTGGATGAGCTTCGCGGCAGCGTGCGCCCTGATGGCGACGTTTGCACTCTATCGCCGCCGCGCAGCGACGCTGACTCCGGCGCACTGATTCGCGTCTCGCTCCGCATGCGGCTAAACACACAATCTGACACGACTCCGATCATGAGAAATCTGTTTCTGAAACTATGCGGCGCAGCACTGGTCGCAACCTCGGCTGTTGCGGCGAACGTGCAAGCCGCCGACCTGCACGTCATGAGCTCGGGTGGCTTTACCGCAGCGTACAAGGTGCTCGGCCCGAAGTTCGCATCCGAGACGGGCAACACGCTCGACACCGCGCTTGGTCCGTCGATGGGCAAATCGCCCGAAGCGATCCCCAACCGGCTTGAGCGTGGCGAGCCCGCCGACGCCGTTATCATGGTCGGATATGCGCTTGACGAACTGATCCGGAAAGGCAAGGTCATCCCCGGATCGCGGGTCGAGCTGGCCGACTCGCGCATCGGCATGGTCGTGCGCGAAGGAGCGGTGAAACCCGATATCAGTTCGGCAGAAGGTCTTCGGCAGACCCTGCTGCATGCGAAGTCGATCGCGTACTCGGACAGCGCAAGCGGTGTCTACATTGAGCGGGAGTTGTTCAGGAAGCTCGGCATCGAGGATCAGGTCAAGCCGAAGGCGAAGATGATCCCGCGGATTCCAGTAGCCTCGGTGGTGGCGAACGGCGACTACGAAATCGGCTTCCAGCAGGTGAGCGAGTTGCTGCCCGTCAAGGGGGCGACCTTCGTCGGAAAGATTCCTGAGTCCCTGCAGTCGGTCACGCGTTTCGCCGGCGGCATTCCCGTCAGCGCACAGCATCCGAAGGAAGCGAAAGCCCTGCTCGACTACCTCGCTTCACCTGGCGTACAGGCAGACGTCAAATCGACCGGGCTAGATACCGTCTCCGCTCATTGACGCAAACCTGAATGAAGGCTTGCCTCAGGCGGCCTTTTCCTGTCACATCCCCGAGGTATCTCTCGCGGGATCCCCCGCGCCGCCTGGCGCAGCCGCCCCGAGCATTCGCGCAAGACGCGTACGATCGCAAGCACCCTCCCACATGGAAACGAAGATCACCGCGCAGGCGTTGCTGATCACGCTCGTCAGGGCGCGCGCCTCGGACATGAAGCGGTCGATGCCCACCAGTAGCGCCACCCCGGCGACGGGCAGATCGGGAATCACCGTCAGCGTCGCGACGAGCGCCACTAATCCGCTGCCCGACACACCCGCCGCCCCCTTGGACGTGAGCAACATAACGGCGAGCATCATCGCGATCTGCGGCGCGGAAAGCGGCACGTCGCACGCCTGCGCGATGAACATCGAGGCGAGCGTCAGATAGATCGCGGTGCCGTCGAGATTGAACGAGTAGCCTGCGGGCAGCACAAGCCCCACAACGCCCTTGTCGCAGCCGAGCGCCTCAAGCTTCGCGATCAGGCGCGGCAGTACCGGCTCCGTCGACGACGTCGCGAGAACGATGAGCAACTCCTCGCGCATGTAGCGCAAGAGCCGCCAAAGTGCGAAGCCGTGCAGCCGCGCGAGCGGAGCGAGCACCAGCGCAATGAACAGCATGCATGCCACGTAGAAGGACACCATCAACATCCCGAGCGATCCGACCGAGCGGATGCCGAAGCGGCCCACCGTGAAAGCCATCGCGCCGAATGCCCCGAGCGGAGCGAGTCGCATGATCATCGCGAGGATGCGGAACAGAGCCTGGGCAATGCCGTCGATGAGCGCGAGCACCGGCCTGCCCGCCTCCGGACAGGAATTTAGCGCAAAGCCGAAGAGCAGCGAGAGCAGCAGCACCGGCAGCACCTCGCCCTTGTCGAAGGCGCCAAACATCGTCTCGGGGATGACGCTCAGCGCAAATGCGACAAGGCCGCCCGGCTGCGCGTGCTTCGCATATTGCGCGAGGATGCTCGCGTCCAGATGGTTAGCGTCGATGTGCATGCCCGCGCCGGGTCGCAGCACGAAGGCCGTGACGAGTCCGAGCGCAAGCGCCACGGCTGTCAAAAAATAGAAGAATCCCAGCGCCTGAAAAATTGTGCGCCCGATGGCCTTCCCGCTCGCAAGCGACGTGATCCCCGAGACGATCGTGCAGAAAACGATCGGCGCAATCATCATCCTCACGAGGCCGATGAACCCGTCGCTCAAGGGCTTGAGCAGCGGGCTCGCTTGCGGCAAGAAGTGACCGAGCGCCATGCCGAGCATCATGCCCAGCAAAACCTGCAGATAGAGCGATCGAAGCGGTCTTGCCAACCTCATGATGCGGTTTTCCTGCCTGGCCGCTCTTTTGGAGACGTGTTATTGCCCACGGCATCGCTGCATGCGACGCCGCCGCGCTTCATCTCGACAATCGTTCTGTGAAACTCCTGCGCAGCCGGTGTAAGCGGACGTCCGCGGCGTCTCACGATTCCCACGCGCCGCTTCACCACTGGTTCAACGAGCGGCACGCTCGTGAGGATGGGGTGATCGCGCCCGGGCATGGCCATCGACGGCACTGCGGCGACACCGAGCCCCGCTTCGATTAAACCGAGCATGGTCGTTACGTGACGCGTCTCGCAGACGCTCGGCGCACGCGGCGCCACGGCCGACAGCGCCTGATCGAGCAGCAGTCGGTTGCCGGAAGTTTTGTCCACCGAGACGTACTCGTGCTCGTAAAGCTCGTTCCAGGTCACGCGTTTTTTGCGGGCAAGCGGGTGATCACGGCGGCAGGCGGCCACGAAGCGCTCCTGCAGCAGAACCTTGAACTCGACCTCGGACTCCTGGCTGCCCAGAAAACTCACGCCGAAATCCGCCTCTCCGCTGATGACGGCGCCAAGCACCTCATTCGCGCTCATATCCAGCATCTTGACCCTGATGCGCGGGAAGCGGCGGTGATAGCTCGCGACGGCGCTCGGCAGGAAGTAGTAGGCCACCGAAGGCACGCAGGCGATGGTGACACGTCCCAGTCGGCTCGAAGAAACATCGCGGATGCCGAGCAACGCGACGTCGAGATCATCAAGCAGCTGCTCGGCGCTCGGCGCGAATACCCGGCCGACGGTGGTGAGCGTGACGCTGCGCGTGGTGCGCTCGAATAGACGCACGCCGAGTGCTTCCTCGAGCTTGTCGATCCGGCGGCTCAAGGCCGGCTGCGAAATGCTCACCGCCTCGGCGGCCTTGCGGAAGCTTCCCAGTTCCACTACTGCTCGAAACGCCTGCAAGTCGTTCAAGTCGAAGTTGATACCCACGAGTCATCCTCCACATCCTGGATGCGGCTATTTTGCATGAAGCAGCTCAAAGCGCCCATTGCGAACTACGCCCGTTCGCTCGGCCCTCCGGCGGTACTGCGGACGTGAGGCGCGACGGGCCGGTTTCACGGACTCAGCCGTCATTCATATGAGAGACGCGGGCATCGCCCTCTGGCCGACAACGGGCGAAAGCACGGCGCGCCAAAGTCGTGTGAGACAGCAGCAGGGCGCTAGAACAGCGAGGCCTCTCGATGACAGTGTCGGTCGGGCAGCGGCGCTCGCAACAGGTCACCGGGCTATTTGCCAAAATATGAACGTCGTTTATAATAGCGAATGAACGGCCGCAGCCTGGCGGCGATCTAACGCTAGTCGTATGCGGGTGCTCTGTCATCGCGCAGGTATCCGGCACGGCTTTAACCTTTACGCCGAAAGTTGTGGGTGGTTACGAGGTGTGGGCCACACTACACGAGGAGCTCGCCGTGCCACGCGAAGCCGTCACCGCCTGCCGCATCTGCGCCGGCAACTGTTCACTGCGCTTGACCCTGGACGACGCCGGACGCGTCGTTGCTGCGCGCGGCGACCGCGACAATCCGCTCACGCGCGGCTACGCCTGCATCAAGGGTGCGTATCTGCATGAGGCGCATAACAGCGCCGAGCGGGTCCTGCACCCGCTGAAACGGCAGCCCGATGGCAGCTTCGTGCAGATGCCGCTTGACGTGATGCTGGCCGAGATCGCGGCGCAACTCCAGGCACTGATCGAGCGCCACGGCCCCGATGCGGTCGCAGCCTTTCGCGGCACCATGAACTACTCTAACCTCGCCGCCAATCATATGTTGCCCGCCTTCCTCGCGGCGCTGGGTTCGAATTCGTTTTTCTCCACAATGACCATCGACCAGTCGGCCAAATGGGTGGCATTTGAGCGACTGGGCGGCTGGGCTGCCGGCAAAGATCCGTATGCGCTCGCCGACGCGCTATTGTTCGTCGGCACCAATCCGCTGGTGTCGCTATCCACGTTCAACTTTGCATTGCAGAATCCGGTCAAGCAGCTCCACGAAGCGAAGGAGCGCGGCCTTAAGCTGGTGGTGATTGATCCACGAGAGACCGAGACCGCCCGCCATGCCGATGTCTTCCTGCAGGTGCTGCCGGGCGAGGACCCGACCGTCCTGGCTGGCCTGCTGCGCATCATTCTGTGTCGCGGCTGGCACGATGCCGAATTCTGCGCGCGCTACGTCAAGGACCTGCGACGACTGGCGCGCGCGGTCGAGCCGTTCACGCCCGAATACGTCGCCCAGCGCGCCGGCGTAAGCGTCGAAGGGCTCGAAGCCGCCGCTGCGGCCTTCGCGGAACCCGTGCGGGAGGCCGGCGGCCTGCGCCGCAAGCGTGGCTCGGCCGCGTCGGGAACCGGGCCCAACATGGCGCCGCACTCCAATCTGGCCGAGCATCTGGTCGAATGCCTCAACGTCGTGTGTGGCCGCTTCGCTCGCCCCGGCGACCCTGTACCGAACCCCGGCGTAGTCGCCCCACGCTACCAGCGCCGGGCCGAAGTGATTGCGCCACGCCGTTCCTGGGAATCCGGCTGGAAGAGCCGTGTCGGCGGCTATGGCATGCTGTTCGGCCAGAAGATGAGCGGCACGCTGGCCCAGGAAATCACTACGCCTGGCGCCGGCCAGATCCGCGCGCTGTTGGTCGACGGCGGCAATCCAGTCGATGCCGTGCCCGACCAGCGCCGTATCGCCGATGCGCTGCGCCAACTGCAACTGCTGGTATGCATCGAGCCTTTCATGACTAACACTGCGCGGCTCGCGCACTATGTGATTCCACCGAAGCTGATGTTCGAGCGCGCCGACCTGCATTCGCGCGACTACGAGTCCTACATCATGTTTCAGCCTTACGCACAATACTCGGCCGCCGTGGCGACGCCGCCGGAGGGATCCGAAGTCGTGGACGACTGGTTCGTATTCTGGGATCTGGCGCGGCGCCTGGGCAAGACCATCATATTCGACGACGTTCCGCTCGATATGCGCGCAGCGCCGACCACCGAAGAGCTGCTTGCGATCCTGGTTCGCCACGGCTCGATCTCATTTGACGAACTGAAGCTGTACCCACAAGGGAAAGTCTACGAGATCGAACCGATGATCGTTCAGCCCGGCGAGCCAGGGAACGCCGCGCGCTTCGACGTGATGCCGGACGACGTCGAGTGCGAACTGGCGGGCCTACTGAACGAAGCGGGGGCGCCGCCGGGGTTCACGCATCGCCTGGCGGTGCGGCGCGTGCGCGACGTGCAGAACACCATGTACCACCACCTGCCCGCGGTCCGCCGACGCATGCCGTTCAATCCGGCCTTTGTGCATCCCGATGACCTGGCTGCTCAAGGACTGACCGAAGGCCAGTGCGTGGCCATTGTTTCGCCGCATGGCCGCATTCGAGCCATCGTCAAAGCGGACGCCGCACTGCGCCGAGGCGTCGTGTCCATCCCGCACGGCTGGGGACCGATGCCCGACGAGGAGCCCGAGACCTACGCCGGCGCCAATCCAAACCAGTTGCTCAGCACTACAGTTGGTCTTGATCCGATCAACGCCATGCCGGTAATGAGCGCGATGCCGGTACGCATCGAAGCTGTAGTCTGAATCGCAAGAGAGAACCCCGTTCGAATCGAACGATTTGTTTCCGAGCGCGACGATGCAGCTACCCGGCCGTCCTGCCTTGCCCGAAATCTGGTGAGCGAACGAAAGACTCGACGTCAACACAACGTCCAGCTCTCGCAACTTCGCGACATTGGCCCCCCGCGTCGGCGGCAGGCAGACCGCTTTGGCGGATGCGATAGAAGCCGCCGGGCAGCCGCTGTCGACGCGCTGCGTCACTTCATTGGCAATGAGTCAACGTGGCGGGAACCTCGCGGCGCGGGTCGACAACGCGCGCGATCGGCTGGACCAAGCTCACGACCGGGCGGCGACACGTGGCGCGCCGCTTGCTTCGTTCACAGATGCAGGCGAGATTGGGGAGGTGGTTTCCCCCCAATGGGGGCCGCAGATGGACGATCGAGCTTCGGAGTCGTGCGATCTGCAAAAAGCGAACAGGCAATGAGACTGAGCTGGGAAGAGTCGACATCCCGCTTGCGGCACCGGGCGGGATACGAATGAGGGTGACAATGGATAGCGTGCAGTGCGAGTACGACGATTGCATGGTGCTGATCCGCGCACTACGCAACTGGATTGCCCGCTACTGGCCCGCCGACTACCCGCGGGTCAAGGCCGAGATCAGGCAGCTCATCGACATGGTGGAACGGGCCGGACCGCGCGACGCGATGTTTCACGGTCGTCTCGATGCGGCCCGCTCGCTGATCGTGCTCGGGCGACTGTCGGACGCGCTGGACTGTGTCGATACACTACTGCGGGTCGTGCAACAAACTGAGCGCAGCCCAACGCGTCGGCCGATTACCGCTCGCGGCTGGCGCCCGTAGAACACGCTAAGGCTTGACGAATCTCAGCGTCATGCGATCCGATTCACCGATTGCAGCGTAGCGCGAGCGGTCGACGTCACCGCCCGCGTAGCCCGGCGGCAGCGACCATACGCCATGCGGATAATCTTTCGTATCTCGCGCGTTCGCGTTGATTTCGCTGCGTTGCGCGAGCACGAAGCCGGCCGCCTGTGCCCGGTCAATCACGAAAGCTTCAGTCACATATCCGGTTTCGATCATCTGCTGTACCGTCGAGCCGGGCCGGGCGCGATGTTCTTCCACACCAAGTTCGCCCCCGTGCTTCAGCGCGTCATGGAACGCACGCAGATTGGCATCGAGCTGCCCATCCTTGATCCAGTTGTGAATGTTGCGAAAAGTAAGTACTCGATCGAACCGCTCGTGTGCATCGAAGCCGAAAAACTGGCCCGCGTGCAATGTGCCGACCACGACGTTCCCGTAGATTGCGGGGGCGCCCGCGAGCTTACGCAAATACTCTGCATCGATTGACCGGTCTTCCGAGGCCAGGTCCGCGGACGTGCTCAGATATTGCGCTTCGTACAGATGACCCGCGTCGTGCAGATAGGGCGCCAGAATGTCCGTGTACCACCCGCCGCCCGGCGCGATCTCCAGCACGGTTTGCGTCGGACTCAGATCGAAGAAGCGCAACGTCTGCGCCGGGTGACGATAGACGTCGCGCGCCCGGGCGGTCTGACTGCGTTGCGGATTGGCGACCGCCAGGTCGAGCGCCTTCGCCTCGGAAACTTGCGAAGGTGTGACATGACCGCTCAGCTGTGAGGAGGAAACGCATCCGGCCATGATCGTCGCGATCACCGTCATCGCGAAACGGGCAGCACGACGCTTCGAAGATTCCACCAGGGTCGAGCGCACGAGAATCGGCTTCATAGGCACCACGCGGAGTTGACATGGCACACACGATACCCGCTCCTTCGAAGTTCGTGTTTGCCGCACTGCTGGCCGGTGCATCGATGTCTGCGCATGCCGTCGCGCCGGGAAGAACCCCAGTCCTCGAACCCGCGTGTCAGGGAGCGGGCGATGCCTTGTAGGTGTCTTCTATTGCCGTCAGCGTATCGAACGCGAGGTCCAGGTCCTGTTTGAAAGTATCGAGCACCTTTCGTTCGCGGGTGGGGCGCGTTCATTTCATTCTCACGCAATGACATAGACCGGAAAACCTACCGGGACCAAATAGACGACGGTCTGGGCGTGAGGCAGGCCGAGCTTGCGCGCCGCCGGAGCTCCGTCGACGGCGCCCACGGTCACCGCGACGAGCCCAAGCGAGACGACCTGGAGCAGCATGTTCTGGGTCGCGTGCCCGACCTCGAGATCGGCATACAGATTCGCTCTCCCGCCATACCTCGCGCTCAGCCGACTGGGATCGGCGGCCACCACGAGCAAGGCCGGGGCCGCCTCGACGGACGCCTGGTTGACCGCCAGTGCTCTCAGCTCGGGGCGCAGGTCGTGGGTCGCCCGCGTCTCGGCCCGGTGGCCATCAGGCAGATAGTGCATCACCTCCGTGGCGGTCACCACGTAAAGTTCGAGCGCGTACAAAGCGCCGGCCGCAGGAGCCGCGCGCTTGCCGTCCGAGCTGGTGATGCCCTGCCCGGCCCACAGCAGTTGGCCAATGGCCTCGACCGGCAGCGGCTTTGGCGCGAATCTGCGCACGGACCTGCGCTTCTCGATGGCTTCTTCGAGGGACATCGTGCCTTTGAGGTTGGGCTTGGGCAGATCGATCTGACCGGTGAATTTCGCCTGGCTTGCCTGCGCGAGGCCGGTAGAACCCTCTGCGAGCGCGCCTGCGGCCAGCGCAACCAACAGTTCACGGCGTTTCATCGGCACCTCCATCAGCAAAAAAGCAGGCTGGCTGGCAGAGCCTGCAGCCTGCGCGAATCTCAGTGCTGCACATTTGCCGCCTCGTCTTTTGCGGGGGGAGGTCCGTCGAGCGCCAACGGCGCAGTCGACCACTCGCGCGGAGCAAACACGAACACGGCTAAGCGACGGAACCCACGACCGCTGTGCGCCGCACTTCCGACAGGTAGATCAGGATCAGCGAAACCCAGACGATCCCGGTGACGACGCCCATGGAGCGAACTATCTTGTCGTGCTGCCAGCGCTGCGGTAAGCATCCTCCCATTGCCGGTCTTCATCTGTGACAGCACCATGACCATCCGAGAACTGGGGACGGGGGGCCGTGAAGTAACGTAACCTGTCCAGAAAGTGGCTCATGCGCGTCCTGCCTCTGTCAGATCAGGCCGGTGCAAGCTCAAAGCGATGCCCGGCACGCAAGCACCTAAACGCCATCTGGCATAGTGACAGGTAAGGTGTCTGCCTCAATCGGACTTTGGTCCTACAATCGCCGCCCGCGGGTGGTGTAGGGTTGTCATGCGCAACCGACAGGAGAGCAATCATGTGCCGCTGGCTCGCTTATACCGGCAATCCGCTTCAGCTCGAAACCGTGCTGTTCAACGCCCGGCATTCGCTGATCGATCAGAGCATGCATTCCCGGCTCGGCGCCACCACCACCAATGGCGACGGTTTCGGGATCGGCTGGTACGGACATCCCACTGACATTCCGTTTCGCTACCGCTGCATCCAGCCCGCGTGGAGCGACCGCAATCTACGCGAGGCCGCGCGGGCAATCCACTCGCCGCTGTTCGTCGCGCACGTGCGCGCGGCGACCGACACGCCGTCGCAGGAAACCAACTGTCATCCGTTCCGCCACGGCCGCTGGCTGTTCGCGCACAACGGCCTGGTGCGCAACTATCCGGCGGTGCGCCGCGACCTGATGGTGAAGATCGAGCCCGATCTGTTCCCGTCCATCGAAGGCTCGACCGATTCCGAGGTGCTGTTTTTTCTCGCGCTGACCTTCGGGCTGGAGCTCGCGCCCGTCACCGCGCTCGAACGGATGGTCGGATTCGTCGAAGCCACCGGCCGCCGGCATGGCGTGGATGAACCGCTGAACATGACCGTCTGCGCGACCGACGGCGAGCAGATCATCGCGGTCCGCTACTCGAGCGAAGGACAGTCGCGCTCGCTGTTTCACAGCACGTCGTTCCGTCATCTGCGCGAGTTGTATCCCGACGACGAGCGCATCAAGACGGCCGGCGAGAATGCGTTCCTCGTGTTGTCCGAGCCGCTCGCGGACTTGCCGGGCTTTTGGGAGGAAATTCCCGAGAGCACGGCGGTGGTCGCGCGCGGCGGCGAGATTGGGCAGTATGCGTTCAAGCCGCGACTGGACTGAGCCGCGCATGGACTGAGTCGCGTCAAGCCAATCGTGCTCGAAGACTTGCCTGACGCGATCGACGAGATCCACTTGCGGACGAAGCCTCTTGCGCACCATGCGTGACGGTGTCCGCCGGCACGGCCCAAAGTTCGTTACTCCCGTTTAGAAACCCGCATTTCCGCGCACTGTCAGCGGAGGCGCCTTGCGCATCTTCGCCGGTGCGCTCGTCGAGCGCGTCCATGATGTGCAGCCTCCCGAAGCCGCGCGACGCTGGCACGAACGCCCGGGCCCGCGACTTGCTAAACGTTGCCGCGAGGTGACACATATATGAACGACGAAGAATTGATCGAGCCGGAATCCGCCGTACGCGATTCCGTGGAGCGATCCTGGATCAGACGCCTGGGCCCTGGCCTGATCACGGGCGCCGCGGACGACGATCCGTCAGGAATCGGCACCTATTCGCAGGCCGGCGCGCAGTTCGGATTCAACCTTCTTTGGGTGATCCTGATCACGTATCCATTGATGACCGCAATACAGCTGGTGAGCGCACAGATTGGCCGGGTAACCGGCAAGGGCCTCGCGTCCAACATACGCGCGCATTATCCAGCATGGCTGCTGTACGGCGCGGTCGCCCTGCTCGTCGTGGCGAACGTGATCAACATCGCCGCCGATCTGTCGGCGATGGGCGCCGCGGCCGGATTGCTGCTGCCAGGTCCGCAGCACCTTTATGTCGTCGGCCTCGGGACGCTCTGCGTCGTTCTGCAGATTTTTGTCCCCTACGACAGTTATGCGCGCGTTCTGAAGTGGACCGCCCTCTCGCTTCTCGCGTACGTCGCGGTCGCATTCATCGTTCCGGTCCCCTGGGGTGAAGTCGCGCGCGCCATTGTGTTGCCGCGCATCTCGCTGACGTCGGACTATCTGACCATGGTCGTCGCGGTGCTGGGCACGACGATCAGTCCGTACCTGTTCTTCTGGCAGGCGTCGCAGGAAGTCGAAGAAATGCGCTCGGCACCGGAACAGGCGCCGTTGCGCCGCGTACCGCACCAGGCGCCCGCGCAGTTGCGAAGGATCCGTTTCGATACGTGGGTTGGCATGGGGGTGTCCAATTTCGTTGCATTCTTCATCATGTTGACGGCGGCGGCTACGCTGCATCTGCATCACATCGACGTGAAAACCTCGGCCGATGCCGCGCGCGCGCTCGAGCCGTTTGCCGGGCGCTTCGCTTACGTCCTGTTTGCGCTCGGCATCATCGGAACCGGCCTGCTCGCGCTGCCGGTCCTCGCCGGCTCGGCCGCCTACGCCGCCGCGGGCAGCTTTCGCTGGCGCAGCAGTCTCGCGTTGCATCTGACGCTCGCGCGTGAATTCTATGCGGTGATCGCACTGGCCATCCTGGGCGGTGTGGCCATCACCTTCATGCATTTCGACCCGATCCGCGCGCTGTACTGGAGCGCGGTGATCAATGGCGTTACCGCGGTGCCGATCATGGTCATCATGATGCTGATGGCGCGAAGCCGGCGGGTCATGGGACAGTTCGCCGTCAAGGGCATGCTGGCCTGGGGAGGATGGCTCGCAACGCTCGCGATGGCGCTGGCGGCTGTGGGCGTGTTCGTACCGTCGTAACAGACGCGTGCCACCGTAAACCCGGCTATGCACGGAACAGCGGTGCGCCGCAATTCGGGCCGCACGGGTTGCGCAACGGCATGCGGATCTGAACTTCCCCGTTTCAGGTTCGTCTGAACGGTGCATCCGGCCGGCGCCAGCGCCGTCACATGCTGACGGTTTGCCGACAACAGCGTGGCCGCTCCCGTTCGACGATCAAGGAGGATTGCAAATGCCGAAAAAGCGTTCAGATGAATCGTCAGCCGCACGCGGCAACCGCAGCGACAGGATTCTCGCCGCGCCCGTTTTCTCGCAGCCACAACCCACGCCGGACCCGCAAACTTTCGTGGTCAGGCACGCATCCGATGCCGCAGCCTACAAGGTCATCGACGAACTGAACCGCGAGCACAAGCTGAAGGCGCTGCCGTTTCCGCCACCGCGCGGCGGCACCGAGCCCCGGCTGACGTTTGCGGAGGTGGTGGACAACAACCAGAAGCTCCTCGATACGATCAGCGCGAACGGACAGATCGTCTTTCACGCCACCGGCGATTGCGGCAGTACGAAAGGTCCGGCCACCCAGAATGAAGTTTCGGACAAGATGGTCAGCGACTTCGACGAAGCCGATCCCGCCGAGGTGCCGCAATTCAACTTCCTGCTGGGCGACATCGTCTACAGCTTTGGCGAAGCGCAGTACTACTACGATCAGTTCTATGATCCGTACCGCAACTATCATGCGCCGATTCTCGCCGCTGCCGGCAACCACGACGGAATGGTTTCGCCGTTGCAGCATGAGAAGAGCCTGCAGGCGTTTCTGAGGAACTTCTGCTCCGACTGCTTCCAGGTCTCTCCCGATGCGGGCAACCTTTCACGGACGGCGCAAATTCAGCCAGGCGTTTTCTTCACGTTCGAGGCGCCGTTCGTGCGCATCATTGCGTTGTACAGCAATACGCTCGAGGACCCAGGCGTGATCGCGGACCGTCACATCGGCAACAGCCAGTTGAAGTTCCTGAAAGCGGCGTTATTGCGGGTGAAGAAAGAGAACTATCGAGGCGCCCTGCTTTTCGCGCATCACCATCCGCCCTATGTGGCGCGTGGCCGTCATGGCTGGAGCGTCGAAATGCAACAGCAGATCGATACGGTTTGCAATGAGGTCGGTATCTGGCCGCATGCCGACCTCGCGGGACACGCGCACAACTATCAGCGCTTTACGCGAACCCGTTCCGATGGCACCCACATCCCTTACATCGTTTGCGGGAACGGCGGTCACGCCGTGCAGCAACTCACCACCAACGGACAGCCGCCCCTACGCGCGCCGCAACTGATCCAGGCTGCGTCGAAAGACACGGATGCCGTGGTCCTCGAAAGCTACGACGACCGCAACTTCGGCTATTTACGGCTCGTCGCCAACGCGAGGCAACTGCGTATCGAATACCATCCCGCCGTTGACGGACCCAACACGAAGACCCCCGACGATCAGGTGACCATCGATCTGGCCACCCGGCAGGTCGCTCACTACGTGGCTCGCGACTCGGGAATACCCGCTCTTGCGCAGCGCATTCGTCAGTTCGCGCAGGTCAAGCCCCACCAAGGCTAATGGGCGCGCAATCCGCCCCCGATCTCATGCGAACCGCGGTTCCCGCGCGTTTCCCCGCATTAAAGATTTGTGACTTCCTACCGTAATAATTAAAGTGAGGCCGGCTCGCAGCGTTCGAGCCGTCGCTCAACCGGGTAGTCGGAGAACAGCGTGAGATTCAAAGCGGCTTCGTGCCCTAAAGAAACCAAACCGATTGAGTCCCGGGTCGATAGCGACGCACATGCCAATGGCTGGGCAGCCCGCAACCAGCAGTTTCTTTCCTATTTCCTGTCGCGGTACGGTCAACGCAGGACCATACCGTTGTCGAGTCTCTGCATTGCCGTCGTTGCCGGCGTTGGCATCGGTGCTCTTGTGCATCAAGCGGCCGGTGAAGCGGCGATTACCCTACGTGTCGCATTGTCGATGGTGTCGGGCGTCGCCGGTCTCGCGATCGTTCGTCGCAAACTCGGCCTGGATTACGCGCGGCAAAGCGCCGCCACCGCACTGGCGAGCGGGCTTCTGCACGCGAATCGCGACTGCCTGAAGGTGCTCGCTACCGACGGAAAAATGCTGCGGGTGTCGGAGCATGGCGCGATGTTGATGGAAGCGGAGTCACCGGAGCAACTGTCCGGCTCGGACTGGCTCGCATTCTGGACCGGCGAGGACCGCACGGCGGCCGAGAAGGCTTTGGCGGGCGCCGTTTCCGGCAAGAGCACATCGTTCACTGGAAGCTGCGCGACGACGAGGGGGCGTACCAGATGGTGGAACTCCACGCTCACGCCAGTGACGGGCGACGACGGTGCGGTGAGCGCGCTGCTTTGTGCTTCCGAGGATGTCACCCAGCAATCCGAGCTGTTGAAGACACTGCGCGAACGCGATGAATTGATGCATGAGATGGAGTTGCATGTCCGGCTCGTGTTCTATTCGTATAGCTCGCATTTTGAACACTGTCATCATGTCAGCGCAGGTGTCGAAAGCGTGTTCGGCATTACGCCTCAAGAGCTTGGCAACAGGCCTTCCGCGTGGCTCGATCTCGTGGTGCCGGAGGATCTGGGACCATTGCTCGCCGAGATGAACCGCGTCGCGTCCGAGGTGGCGGAAGGTCGCGTCGAATACCGCATCCGCCGTCCGGATGGTTGCCTGCGCTGGATCAGAAGCACGGCCTATCCCGTGTGCGACGGCTCCGCGAACGTGGTGCGCATCGTCGGTGTCAGCGAAGACATCACGCTGGAACAGGAACGCCTCGCGGCGCTCGACCGTCTGGCCTACACCGATGGCCTGACGGGTTTGGCTAACCGGGGTGCGCTGATCCGCCAGATGAAGACGCTTTGCAGGCAGAACGTCGCCTTCAGTCTGATGTTCGTCGATCTCGACCGATTCAAGGTCCTGAACGATACGCTGGGCCATACGGCCGCTGACCGTCTGTTGCAGGACATCGCCAAAGTCATTCAGGGAGCGCTTGCGCCGGATGCCTGTGTAGCGCGCCTCGGCGGAGACGAGTTCGCGGTGATCGTCAGGGGCGAGAGCGACAAGGCCACGTTGGCGAGCCTGGCGCAGTCTCTGCTGAACCTGTTTTCAAGCGACGTTCGAAAAGACCACGCTGCGCCATTCGTCACGGCGTCGATCGGCATATCGATCTTTCCCGAGCACGGCCGCGATCACGAGGCGCTGCTGACGAGCGCGGATATCGCGATGTATGCGGCGAAAAAAGGCGGTCGCAACGGCTTCCGGTTCGCCGACGAAGCATCCAGCGACGTGCTCGGCGATTTCGAACTCGAGTGCAATCTGCCCACGGCGCTGGCGTCGAACCAATTCGTGCTGCATTTCCAGGGTATTCATGAGCCAGCCTCTCTGGCGGTGAAAGGCGTCGAAGCACTGGTTCGATGGAATCATCCAGCACGAGGCCTGGTGGGTCCGGGCAGCTTCATTCCGATCCTCGAAGAAAGTGGGTTCATCGTCGAAGTCGGGGCATGGGTCGTGGACGCGGCCCTCGCTCAACTGGCCGTCTGGCAGGCCGCCGGAAGGAAAGAGCTGTCCATGTCGGTGAACGTGTCCGCGCGTCAGCTCAGGGATGACTCGCTTGTCGCCATAGTCGACCAGGCGCTGCGAAAGCACCGGGTGCCGCCGCGCTGCCTCCAGATCGAACTGACCGAAAGCGCGTTGATGGAAAACCCCTCACTCGCGCAGGCAACGCTGATGGCGCTCAAGCGGCTTGGCGTGCGCATCGCCATCGACGACTTCGGAACGGGATACTCGAGCCTGCGTTATCTGGCCGATTTTTCGCCGGACATCGTCAAGATCGACCGCTCGTTTACGGCAACGCTGGGACGCGACGCGGCGGCCGCCTCGATCGTTCGGGGCATCATTCAGATGTCGCACGAACTCGGCATCAAAGTGACGGCCGAAGGTGTCGAAACGAATCAACAGCTGCATGCGCTGCGCGACGCAGGCTGCGACTACGTGCAAGGGTTCTTTTTGACGAAGCCGATGAATGCGGAGAATCTGGTTCAGTGCGAAAGCTTCGTGCCTTTGTCCGCAGCGGGAGCAACGAGCGACTGCTCCAACTGACGAACAGCTCCGCGACGACCGCGCGCAATTAGCGATTGCCGGCCTCGACCTACATACGATGACGCAGCCAACCCGGTCCCATTCCGGTTCTCGCCTTTGCCCTCAATGCGTGCGCACCGGTTGCCCGCTCTGTCCCGCACTCATCGCCGCGCCCCTTTCCGCTCGATGCATGGCCGCGACCTTCGCTTCGGCAGCTTGAATGTCGGCGGGATACGAACCGTCGTCGCCGACCGACGGGTTATATCCGGCCGCTTCCAGCTCCTCGAGTTCGTGCATGACTTCCGCGCGGGTGACTTGATGAGGTTCGGGCTCCGACGCAGTTTGCGCATACAGGCTCGCCGAATTGGCCATCAACCTCGTACCGGCTTCGCAGTGTCGAGCGAGTACGACACTCTGGCGTGCCCGCGATGACGATTCGGCGCGCGTTGCGTGAGTTAGCGACTATGATTGATTGGTTGATTTTGGCCGACCGGAACCACATCGACAGGCCGATGAAAGACTTCTACCAAATCGAATGCAAGTGCGGATATGCGGTGTCGGGCGGTATTGCGCGCAAGACGCGACGTGGCGTTGCGCACGCGGTGGCCGCGCCGTTGGCAAAAACAACAAAGGTCAAAGGTCATGGGTACGTCATGGCATAGGGGGCTGATGCCGCGACGTCCGGTGCCGTCTCCAGGCCTCATTGGAAGGAGACACGGCGATGAACTTGAGCAGAGAGTCGTGGCGCGCGCGTGGGCGCGTGCCGTCGTGGGTGGGGGCGTGCTGTGTGCTGGCGCTGTGCGCCATGTGGAGCCACGGCGCGTACGCGGGTTCGACAGCAGGACAATGCCAGGGCGAGGCATGCAAAAGGCACGAGCCACCACCCCGATCGAAACTCAGCTGTCCGAATCTGAATGGATTGACCATCCGCGCCCGTGAGATCGGTCTGCCGACGACAGGCGCCGTCGTCACCTCGACGACCCAGGTGGCGGCGAGCGGCAGCGGCGCGACGGCTACCGGATCGTACTGCCTCGTGGCCGGCGCGATTCATCCGGTCGATCCATCCGCGCCAGACATCCTGTTCAACGTCGCGTTGCCGGAACAGTGGAACGGCAAGATCCTGATGCTCGGCGGCGGGGGTTTCGACGGCTCGATTCCCGCCATCACAGGTAACGTGCCGAGCGCGCCGGCGGCTCTGCCGGGACCGTTGTCGCGCGGCTACGCGGTGTTCGCGAGCGATTCCGGGCACGAGGCGAGCAACGGTTCGGTGAACGGCGCGTTCTCCGTCAACGCCGAGGCCTACGACAACTTCATGGGAGAAGCGCTGAAGAAAACGCATGACGCCTCGCTCGTGATCATCGACGCGCATTACGGCACGCATCCGTCCAGGGCGTATTTCGCGGGCGGCTCAACTGGCGGGCGCGAGGCGCTGACCGTCGCGCAGCGCTGGCCGCGCGACTGGGACGGCATCATCGCGTTCTATCCCGCGTACGACTTTACGACGCTGAGCCTTCAGCAATTGCGCGTGACCGAAGGCTTCGCAGCGCCCGGCGCGTATCTCGACACAGCGCAGCGCGCGCTGCTGCTCAACGCGGTCATGCAGGCTTGCGACGGACTCGACGGTGTAGTCGACGGTCTCATCAGCAACGTGCAGGCGTGCAATGCGACGTTCAACCCGGCGACGGCCAGCGTCGACGGCAAGCCTTTGCGTTGCGCCGGCGGTATCGCGCGCGGCGACACCTGCCTGTCGGACCGGCAGATCGCGGCGCTGAACACGATGAACACGCCGCTCGTGTTTGCGTACCCGCTCGAAAGCGGCGAAACGCTGTATCCCGGCTATAACGTGTATGGCGCCGATCTCGGGGTGGGCGGCAGTTCACCGCTCGAAGGCACCGTCACGACGCTCGCGCTCGGCACGACGCAGCCGTCGTATCCGCTGCAAAGCACCGCGATGTTCGACGGCCAGATCGCCGACGACTTCGTCCGCTACACGGTGATGGACAACCCGGACGCAGACTCGCTGCAGTACAACCCCGCGATTGCCGGTCGATGGTCCGGCCGCGTCAGCATGCTGTCGGGGCTTGACGCGACCGATGCGAACCTGACGCCCTTCATGCGGCACGGCGGCAAGTTGCTGATGGCGCACGGCACCGTCGATCAGACCGTCAGCACGCGGGCAACCGAGATTTACTATCAGCGCATGCTGGTGACGATGGGCTTTGGCGCGGTCGGCTCGTTCGCGCGCTTCTATGAGATTCCGGGGCTGCAGCACGCGGTCGGCACCGAGTTCAATGCGTCGTGGGACTCGCTGACGACGCTGGAGAACTGGGTCGAGCACGGCACACCGCCGGCGCACCAGGTGGTCACCGACACGGAGGGTGTGCCGGGACGCACGCGGCCGCTATGCCAGTATCCGGCGTGGCCCAGCTATAACGGCGCGGGCGACGTGAACAGCGCGAGCTCGTTTACCTGCGTGCAGTGAAGCCGGTCATGGAGAGGCTTGCCGGTCGCGGCGCTAACTGGATGAATCGACATCGTGCCGGAATCGACCGGGCCTGCCGCGTCTGATGCGGATTGTCTGGTCAGCGATCCGGTGCTGTGTGTGGACGATGCGCCGTAGACGTCTGGCGGAAAGTGGGCGACGCCTCGCCCGGCGGCATGAAATTTGCGGGAGCCGCGTCAACGCATCCAGACAAGGAGACCGACATGGACACGCGGCAAATCGAAGAGCTCCGTCCCACACAAATGACCCACGGCGCGCGGGAGGTCCGCGAAAAAGCCCGCCAATACCGGTCCCTGAGCAGCCATGACCTGGAGATGGCCATCGCCGAAAAGCCGATACCGGTCGTCTGCGGACCCAACGGCATACCGTTCGCGATCGATCATCACCATGTGGCGGCGGCGCTGTGGCAGGTGGGCGTGCGCGCGGTTCCGGTCGTGCTCGTGCGGGATCTTTCGTCGTACACGTGGGCATCGTTCTGGCTCAGCATGGAAAATCAACGATGGACCTTTCCGTATGACGCGCAAGGCATGCGCCGGCCGTTTGCCGAATTGGCGGAGCACGTGTGGGAAATGAAGGACGATGAATACCGAAGCCTCGCGGCAGCGGTCCGCGATGCCGGCGGCTATGAAAAAACCAGTGTCCCGCTGGAAGAATTTCGCTGGGCCGACTTCTTTCGCGCGACGTTGCCGCAGCCCGATAGCGACGAAAAGTTCACAGCTTTGCTCAAGGAAGCCTTGAAGCTGGCCAGGAGCGACTCTGCATTGGGGCTACCGGGCTATCTCGGTCGCACGGATTGAGTCGGCGGCCCACTTAATCGTGGGCCGCTCTGCCCGCCGGCACTAGAAACTGATCCATCAACGATATCTTCAACGGCTTGTCCGCATCGAGCGTCTTCTTCTCGATTACATATTTCCAACCATCCCCGCTGCCCGGATTGCGATAGAACGCGACGACCGCCACATAGTTCGTGTCGGCCCGCATCGGTTGCGACAGGCTTGCCGACGCACCGGGATTCAGCACCGATGCCATGCTCGCCTGCAAGTCCTGCGCGAGCACCGTGCGGTCGTTCTTCAGCAGATCCTCGTACGACGCCCCATCGAACATCTTGCGGTCCTTCAGCTGATACACGCGCACCGCGACCGATGTCGCACGACCAGCATCGTCGGGGTTCAGCGCTTCGCGCGCGGACAGATCGATGTCGAGCACCTTGATCTGCTTGAAAAACACCGCGTGATAAGCGCTCGACGACGCGTCCGATACGGATTGCCAGGCGCCGCATGCCGACAGCAGCGCGGCGGACGCAAGGGTGGAAACGGTAAAACGAAGGTTCATCAATGGTCCTTTCGGCGCGTCGTTCATGACGCGGCATGAGTCAGGTACGGATTGGCGGCGGGCTTCGGAAGCGCCCGATAGACCCCCAGTGCGACGTCGATCAGGCGTTCGTTCACGGCAGGCAGCACGGTCGTCCAGCCGAGGCGCGGCGCGGGTCCGGCCGACGACGTCAGCGGCTGCGGCTCGCCCGCGCGCGCGAGCGCGGGAAAGAACTCATCGACGCGCACGTCCGCGCCGGGCACCGCGAGCGCGATCACGCCCGCGAGCCCTTCAGGTGTGCGCGTTCGCTGGATCAGCAGGCCGAGCAGCGCGAGCATCCGCGAATCGCACAAGCCGGCGCGTTGCGGCTTGTTGCCCCAGCCAAAGCCGGCGAGGCACAACAGATTGCGCGAATGCGCATCGCTGCCGCCGGCGCGAAAGCTTTCCGGATAGCGGTACTTCTTCCACGCCCGATACAGCAGCGTGACGAAACGATGATTGAACTGATCGAGAAAGGCCTCGACCGCTTCGTGCCCTTCCTCGCGCATCACGATCTCGTCGATCATGTGCGACGGCATCGCCGCGTCGACGCCGTAAAGACCCATGAACGTCGTGCGCACGGTCGGCGCCGCGGCATTGACCAGGGAATCCGGATCAGCAGCGAATTCGACTGCGGCGATCTCGCCCGCCGGAAAGCCTGTGCGCGCTGCTAATCGAATCCGACGCTACGATTCAGATTTATTCGCGAATTCGCCAGTCGATTCGACCGCGACATTTGTTCACAGTTGCTCGGCGGATAACTGGCTATAGTGGGCAAGGTCGATCACGGGTCCGATCGACCTTCCCGGACAGGCATTGAGTCTGTCCTTCGGCAGCCTCGATCACGCCTCGTGTTCGAGGCTTTTTTCCTTGCTGCTCCATTAGCAAGCGATCACGTGGCCAGTGTGCCGTCCGCCGCATTCATGCGCGCGGGCCGTTCATGAGGATCGGGACTATCGGTCTAAGCCGTCCCCGCCACGGAGACAATAACGGCAAACAGAAAGGATTTTCAAATAAGCATTATTTGTTCCGCTTGCTTTTTCACCCGCATTTCACACAGCCGACATAAATCGCGAGCTAAACATGCTCTTTTCGTGCGGATGTGGCAGTGCATTACCGAGCGCACGCAATGTCGACTGACAAAAAAAATCCCGCACAGGGGGGCGGGATTAAAACAACAGGACGCTGAGGAGACGAGCACGCCCTGCCTGGGACCCACACGCACCGCGGGGATACGCGTGGTTATTTCGACGCTCGCCACGACCGACAACCGTAGTCGACGGTCAACGATCGCGAGCGCTTTGAAATGCCGGGACCGCTTGGGCACCCCTGTGCGCGATCACGCTGCCGCGTGGCACCACGGCGCCGAGCGCCCCGTGTGGAACTCAGGCCGCCTTGCGCGCGAACCCATCGCCCATCACGCTCACCACGTCGTCGACGACCCGAGTGGCGGCCGCGAATCCAGCCGCCAGCACTTCCCGCAGATCGGTCGACGAACGACCGGGCACCGAAGCTACCCGGAAAGCGGTCGACCACTCGTCGCCGATCAGCCGCGTCTTCAACGTGACGCTCGCCACGTACGCGCGCCGCGCCGTGGCACTGCCGACACGGGTGGACATATCGGTCGCGCGCAACGCGTTGACCACGATGTCGAATCCCCGATAACGATAGGTTTGCTCCATGCTCTTCTCCGTCTTCACCCATTGCTACATAACAGCATTTCGCTATGTATCTATGCTGCATCATTCTCGACTCGCATTTGTCAACAATTGTCATATCCTGGGCAATTCCCGGTTAGGGCTTTCCCTGCTCTCGACCTGCCAATTCCGGCGTCAACCATGCTCAATGACGAGCAAAACAGTTTTACTGTGAGATTAGATATATGCTTTACAGATTTTGGAACAATGAATCACAAGGCTCCATGCAATGTGAAGTCATCGGACCGGCAAATTCGGATTACAAATTCATACCGTTTATTCAGATTCGATTGAATAGCCTGGACGAATCAAGCCCCGCGAACCATCTCGAAATAAAAAGCTATATCCCAAAATAAAGACCGGAACTCCTCCGGCGCTTCGGTAGTCCGAACACTGCCATTGCCCATCGTGGCGCCCTCTGGCGAGCCTGGCTCCGCCCGGTTCGCCGTCATCCGCTCGTGGTCCAATAAAAAGTACGCTGCGTCTGGCCGCATCGTCCGCTGCGTTTGAATAAAGCGTCCGTCCCGGTACGTCGCTCGATCGCCAGCGGCAAAGATCGTGTCATTACAGACCGCAGATCGCTTATCGGATTGAATGAGCCTGAATAAGGAATTGCTGGTGAAACATCTCGCTGGTTCAATATCGCAATTGTGTCGGCATTCTCTGCCTGCCTGTTTTATGCCTTGTCGCGCAAGTTACCTCGGTGCCACGGTGATCACGCGTTCGCGCCGCCGCGAAGCGGGGGAGCGTGCACGATGAGCGTCTTCCAGATTGCCGGTGCGCTGTTCGCCATCGTCGCGCTGTTCGGCGTCCTCAATTATCGATTCATCAGGTTGCCCGACACGCTCGGCATCACCGCGGTCGGGCTCGTCGTCTGCGTCGGCATTTCTGCGCTCGGGTTCTACTATCCGGCGATGGCGATCGCCGCGCGCAAGATCGTCGTGCAGATCGATTTTGCCGACATCGTGTTTCACGGCCTGCTAAGTCTGCTGCTGTTCGCCGGCGCGCTGCACGTCGATCTGTCGAAGATGCGCACGCAGCGGCGCGCGGTGCTGATGCTCGCGACGATCGGCGTATTGATTTCGATCGCGGTGGTCGGCTTCGGCTTTTACTACGCAGCGCAATGGCTCGGCCAGCCGGTGAGCCTGCTGTGGTGTCTCGTGTTCGGCGCGCTGATCTCGCCGACCGATCCGATCGCGGTACTCAGCGTGCTCAAGCGCGCGGCGGCGCCCGAAAGCCTCGAAACCAAGATTACCGGCGAATCGCTGTTCAACGACGGCACGGCCGTCGTCGCATTCGTCACGCTAGTCGGACTCGCGACCGGCGCGAACGAGTTTTCCGGGGGCGCGATCGCATTCGATCTGCTGCGCGAAGTCGCCGGAGCGCTCGTGCTCGGCGCGGCGCTCGGCTTCGGCGCGTCGCTGCTGCTGCGAGGTATCGACAGCTATCCAGTCGAAATCCTGATCACACTCGCGCTCGCGACCGGCGGCTATAGTCTCGCCGAAGCGCTGCACGTGTCAGCGCCTCTCGCGGTCGTGATCATGGGGCTCGTGATCGGCAATCACGGCGCGTCGACGTCGATGTCGGAGAAGACGCGCGAGCATCTGTTCAACTTCTGGGACCTGCTCGACGAGTTGCTCAATCTCGTGCTGTTCGGGCTGATCGGACTCGAAATCATTGCGCTGTCGCTGCGCGTCGAGATCGTTTGGCTCGGGCTGGCGGCGATTCCGGTCGTGCTGTTCGCGCGCGGCGTCAGCGTCGCGATTCCGCTGCTCGCGCTGCAGAACTTCCGGCGGCTCAGTCCGCATTCGGCTGTCGTGCTGACGTGGGGCGGACTGCGCGGCGGCATCTCGATTGCGCTCGCGCTGTCGCTGCCGGAGTTTCACGGGCGCGAAATGTTCATCGGCGTCACGTATCTCGTCGTGGTATTCAGCCTACTGATTCAGGCAACGACATTGGGCCCGCTGATCCGTCGGCTCAATATCCCGGCCGCTCACGCAACCCGGCCAGCCCCGCCGGACGCATCGCCTGCACAAAACGCGCGCTAATCGTAAAGTGGATACCTACGCCGATCTGCACCGCGAGATTGGTGAGAAAATCCAAATACAGTCCGAGACCGGCGCGAGCGGTTCTCGCGTCGATTTCGACATTGGATTGGAGCGCCCGATTTAAGCGTTTTCTGAGCAGTGCCGCCGCGATTCTGACCCGGGGCGGCCCATCAGCAGGCGAGACCGATGGCGAGTCGAACCGCCGCCGTCTCCCTCCGGCCACGGTTCGCGCCGCGGCCCTGGCTCGGACTTCAACGAGTCCGCCGCCAGTTTCTGGCTTACTTTCCGCCAGTTTCCGGACCGTCGCGCCTGCCGCGGCGCCGGGCATTTGGCCGTCAATGCCGGTTCTCCCACATACCTGGCAGGCGCGGTTTGTCATTCTGTCGATTCAGGCGTCCGAAGGAGTTCGCCATGTCGGTCTATGTCGATGAAGGGTTCCGGCCCTGTGTGACGGAATGCGCGACGGTCGCGTTCCGCGTGTGCTGCGACGATCGTGCGCAGATTTTTGAAGTCAGCGCCGACGCGCTGGTCGAGTTCTGTGGCGCCGTGAGTCGTCGCAAGCAGGACCTGTTGGTCGCGTTCGAGGATGCGCAGGACGAGATCCTCTCCGTAGCCGCGCAGCGATGGCAGTTCACGCCGAGCGAGCCGGTGCGGCTCGGTCTCGACGAATTCAAATTGGTCAGACATTAGGCGCGAGAAACGCCTTCATGAGCTGGATCGCCGCCCTGCCGATGTACAACGTGACACCCGCGCTCGACCTCGAATGGCGCGAGTGGCTCGACGACGTGCTGCGCCGGGTCAAGCCCGCGTGCCGCATCGTCGAACCGGACGAGGAACTGCACGGCTTCTGGCGGCGCCCGAATCTGCTGATTTCCCAGACCTGCGGTTATCCGCTGATGCAGGGGCTGCACGCGCAGGTGCAATTGGTCGCGACACCCTGTTTCGATGCGCCCGGCTGCGACGGCGCACATTACTCGAGCGTACTGGTCACGCGCGCCGACGCGCGCTTCGACTCACTCGCCTCGTGCCGAGGCGCACGCGCCGCCTACAACCAGGACGATTCGAACAGCGGCATGAACGCATTTCGTCACGCGGTCGCGCCGCTCGCGCGCGCCGGCATGTTCTTCGGCGCGGTGCTGCGCACGGGCTCGCATCTCGGCTCGCTGCGCGCGGTCGCGGACAATCGCGCGGACGTCGCCGCGATCGACTGCGTGACCTTCGCCTTCGTTTGCGACGTGCTGCCGGAACTCGCGGGGCGCGTGCGCGCGATCGGCATGACCGCCGCCTCGCCGGGCTTGCCGCTGATCGCCGCGGCCAATGTGCCGCCGGCCACGATCGCCGCGTTGCGCGACGCGTTGAACGAGGCGCTGAGCGTGCGCCCCGAGCGCGCAAAACGCCTGCGTTTAAGGGGTTTTTCGACGTTGCCGCTGACCGACTACGCGCGCATCGGCGAGTTGGAAAGCGAAGCGCGCGCCGCGGGCTACGAGCGGCTCGCTTGATTCACCTACTCGCTCATCTGCCACTCGACGCGCTTATTCACCCGCCTGCTGCACCTCCAGCACCAGCAGTTGCGCGCCGTCGGTGACCTGATCACCGACCGCATACAGCACCTCGGCGACCGTGCCCGCCGCCGGGGCGCCGATCGTATGCTCCATCTTCATCGCTTCCACCACGATCAGCGGCGCGCCCTTCTCGACCACCGTGCCTGGTTCGACCAGCACCGCGATCACTTTGCCCGGCATCGGCGCGGTCAGCCGGCCTTCGCCGTGCTCGGCATCCGCGGCATGCGCGAGCAGGTTCTGCCATTCGAATGCGAGCGTCTCGCCATGGCAGAACACGTGGAACCTGTCGCCGTCGACGAATACACGCCCCGTCACGCGCGCATCGCCGATCGTCGCGCGGAATTCATGGGCGCCCGCGCCGACCGACCATGTGAAGTCCTCGCGCACGCCGTCGTGTTCGAGTGTTTGCACGAGCGCTTGCGTGTCCCCGTTGCGCGCGAAAACGACCGTGAACGCGTCGGGGCTGTCGTCGTTGGCGCCGTCGTCGATCACGCGCCAGCCGAGCGTTTGCGTGTAGCCGCTATTGAGCCGCCAGTGCGACAACGCGTCCCACGGCGACGCGCCGTGCGCGGTGCCGCCCTCGCGCGTCAACAACGCGGCGCACGCGAGCGCGAGCGCTTCCTTGAACGGCTTCTGTGCCGGCGCGAACAGCACGTCGTGATGACGCTCGATCAAACCGGTGTCGAGCTCGCCGCTCGCGAACGGTTCGCTCGCGACGATGCGCCGCAGAAACTCGACGTTCGTATGCGGCCCGACCACCTCGCAGGCATGCAGCGCACGCGCGAGGCGCACCAATGCCTCCTCGCGCGTCGCGCCGTGCACGATCAGCTTGGCGATCATCGGATCGTAGAACGGCGTGATCGTGTCACCCTCGCGCACGCCGCTGTCGATACGCACCGGCGCCTTGCGGCCCGGCTCGCCGAGCCCGGCCGCGTCGATCGCGAACTCGACGCCTTCGGGCATGCGCAGATGCTTGAGCGTGCCGGTGGACGGCAGAAAGCCGCGCGCCGGATGCTCTGCGTAAATGCGCGCCTCGATCGCGTGGCCGTCGAGCGTCAACTGCTGCTGGGTGAGCGGCAAACTCTCGCCCGCGGCAACGCGCAACTGCCATTCGACGAGGTCCTGCCCCGTCACCATCTCGGTGACGGGATGCTCGACCTGCAGCCGCGTGTTCATCTCCATGAAATAGAACTCGCCGGTCGGCGTCATGATGAACTCGACCGTACCCGCGCCAACGTAGTTGACCGCGCGCGCGGCGGCCACGGCCGCTTCGCCCATCGCGCGCTTGACCTCGGCCGGGAGCCCCGGCGCGGGCGCTTCCTCGAGCACTTTCTGATGACGCCGCTGCACCGAACAGTCGCGGTCGAACAGATAAACGGCGCCGCCGTGCCGATCGGCGAACACCTGGACCTCGACGTGACGCGGCCGGGTCAGATACTTCTCGATCAGCACGCGATCGTTGCCGAAGCTGCTCGCCGCCTCGCGCTTGCACGACAGCAGCGCGGCCGCGAAGTCCGCGCTGCGCTCGACCACGCGCATGCCCTTGCCGCCGCCGCCCGCGCTCGCCTTCAGCAGCACCGGATAGCCGATCGTGTCCGCCTCGCGCTGCAACAGCTGCGGCTCCTGGTCGTCGCCGTGATAGCCGGGCACGAGCGGCACCGCGGCCGCGTGCATCAGCGCTTTCGCGGCGGCCTTCGAGCCCATCGCGGCAATCGCTTCGACCGGCGGTCCGATAAAGACGATGCCAGCCGCCTCGCACGCATGCGCGAAGTCTTCGTTTTCCGAAAGAAAGCCGTAGCCCGGATGCACGGCCTGCGCGCCGATCGCGCGCGCGGCTTCGATGATCCGCTCGATGCGCAGATAGCTTTGCGCCGCCGTCGAACCGCCGATATGCACCGCTTCGTCGCAGGCGGCGACGTGTTTCGCGTTGGCGTCGGCGTCCGAATAGACGGCCACGCTCGCGATGCCGAGCCGCTTGCAGGTCGCCGCGACGCGGCACGCAATTTCACCCCGGTTGGCGATCAGGATCTTGTTGAACATGAGTGTCTCGATGAAATGGGCGGTACGGGGCGATGGTTGTTAGCGGAGCATGTCAGTTGCGCCAGCCCGGCGTGCGCTTTTCGAGGAACGACGCCACGCCTTCGCGGCCCTCTGCGCCGGCCCGCGTTTTCGCAATCCGCACGGCGGTGTCCTCGATCAGCGCGTCGCTCAACTCGCGGCCCGCGATGTCCTGCACGAGCCGCTTGCAGGCGCGCACCGCTTGCGGGCCGTTCGCGCACAGCGTCTGCGCGAGCTGCGCGACCGTTGCATCGAGCTGCTCGGCGCTCACCGCTTCGCTGACCAATCCCAGCCGCAACGCGGTCGCGCAGTCGAACGCCTCGGCGGTGAGGAAGTAGCGCCGCGACGCCTGCTCGCCGAGCGCACGAATCACGTATGGCGCGATCGTCGCGGGAATCAGCCCGAGCCGCGCCTCGGACAGGCAGAAGTGCGCGCTGTCGACCGCGACGACGATGTCGCACGCGGCAATCAGGCCCATGCCGCCCGCGTATGCGTCGCCGCTCACGCGCGCGATCACCGGCTTGTTGCAGCGATACACCGCCGACAGCATGCCGGCGAGCCGCATCGCATCGGCGCGGTTCTCGTCGTCCGAGTAGCCGGCCATTTTCTTCATCCAGTTCAGGTCGGCGCCCGCGCAGAACGCCTTGCCGTTCGCGGCGAGCACGACCGCGCGCACGTCGTCGCGCGTGTCGAGCGCGGTGAATGCGGCAGTCAGCTCGGCGATCATCGTTTCGTTGAACGCGTTGCGCACGTCCGGACGATTGAGCGTGACCGTCGCGATCTGGCCGGCAAACTCGACCTTCAGCGTTTCGTATTGCATGCGTAGCACTCCTTCGCCTTGCGTCGTCGCGTCGCGGCGCCGCGGGCCATCACATTCTGAACACGCCGAAACGCGTGTCTTCGATCGGCGCGTTCATCGCCGCCGA
The DNA here is from genome assembly GCF_050436245.1 of Paraburkholderia sp. MM6662-R1. Taxonomy (NCBI): domain Bacteria; kingdom Pseudomonadati; phylum Pseudomonadota; class Betaproteobacteria; order Burkholderiales; family Burkholderiaceae; genus Paraburkholderia; species Paraburkholderia sp. MM6662-R1. Next base: position 308,277 of record NZ_JBNDLV010000004.1, read on the forward strand.
CAAAGCCAGCCCAAGCACGTCGCGAGTTTGCGCGGGGTCGATCACGCCGTCGTCCCACAACCGCGCGCTCGCGTAGTACGGATGGCCCTGACGCTCGTATTGCTCGCGGATTGGCTGCTTGAACGCCTCTTCTTCCTCCGCGCTCCAGTTGCCGCCCTTCGCTTCGATGCCATCGCGCTTGACGGTGGCGAGCACCGACGCGGCCTGCTCGCCGCCCATCACCGAGATGCGCGCGTTCGGCCACATCCACAGGAAGCGCGGCGAATACGCGCGGCCGCACATGCCGTAGTTGCCCGCGCCGAACGAGCCGCCGATGATCACCGTGAACTTCGGCACCTTCGCGGTCGCGACCGCGGTGACCATCTTCGCGCCGTTTCTCGCGATGCCTTCGTTTTCGTACTTGCGGCCGACCATGAAGCCCGTGATGTTCTGCAGGAACACGAGCGGAATCTTGCGCTGGCAGCACAGCTCGATGAAGTGCGTACCCTTCAGCGCCGACTCGGAAAACAGAATGCCGTTGTTCGCGACGATGCCGACCGGATGCCCCCAGATATGCGCGAAGCCGGTGACGAGTGTGGTGCCGTAGCGCGCCTTGAATTCGTCGAACGCGGAATCGTCGACGATACGCGCGATCACTTCGCGGATATCGAACGGCTTGCGCGTGTCGACCGGAATCACGCCGTAGATGCTCTGGGTGTCGTAGCGCGGCGGCTTCGGCTCCTGCAATACGAGCGGCGCCGGCTTCACGCGGTTCAGATGGCCGACGATGCTGCGCGCGATACCGAGCGCATGCGCATCGTTCTGCGCAAGATGATCGACGACGCCCGACAGACGCGTATGCACGTCGCCGCCGCCGAGATCTTCGGCGCTGACCACTTCGCCGGTCGCGGCTTTGACGAGCGGTGGGCCGCCGAGAAAAATCGTCCCCTGGTTCTTGACGATGATCGACTCGTCGCTCATCGCCGGCACATACGCGCCGCCCGCGGTGCACGAGCCCATCACGACCGCGATCTGCGGAATGCCCGCGGCCGACAGATTCGCCTGGTTGTAGAAGATGCGGCCGAAGTGATCGCGATCGGGAAACACGTCGTCCTGATTCGGCAGATTCGCGCCACCCGAGTCGACGAGGTACACGCACGGCAAGCGGTTTTCGCTGGCGATTTCCTGCGCGCGCACGTGCTTCTTCACGGTGACCGGATAGTAGGTGCCGCCCTTCACGGTCGCGTCGTTGCAGACGATCACGCACTCCTGTCCCGCGATCCGGCCGATGCCGGTGATCACGCCGGCGCCCGGCGCGTCGTCGTTGTACATGCCGTACGCGGCGAGTTGCGACAGTTCGAGAAACGGCGTGCCCGGATCGAGCAGTTGCGCGATCCGCTCGCGCGGCAGCAGCTTGCCGCGGCTCGTGTGCTTGTCGCGCGCGGCCTGGCCGCCGCCCTGCGCGAGTTGCTCGATCTTCGCGCGCAGATCGGCGACGAGCGCTTCGAGCGCCGCCGCGTTCGCGCGAAAGTCGTCCGAGCGTGGGTTCAGTTTCGATTCGATGATCGGCATGACGTCGCTTCTCCAAAGTGCGGCGTATTGAGGGGGTTCACGCGCGCTTGTATCACAGCGTTTCGGCAAACAGCTCCCGGCCGATCAGCATGCGACGAATTTCGCTCGTGCCCGCGCCAATTTCATAGAGCTTCGCATCGCGCCACAGACGACCGACCGGATACTCGTTGATATAGCCATTGCCGCCGAGAATCTGGATCGCCTCGCCAGCCATCCAGGTCGCCTTTTCGGCCGTGTACAGAATCACGCCCGCGCAGTCCTTGCGGACCTGGCGCACATGGTCGTTGCCGAGCGTGTCGAGTTGGCGGCCCACCGCGTACAGATATGCGCGGCATGCCTGCAGCGTCGTGTACAGATCGGCGACCTTGCCCTGGATCAGCTGGAATTCGCCGATCGACTGGCCGAACTGCTTGCGGTCGTGGATATACGGCACGACCGCGTCCATCACCGCGACCATGATGCCGGTCGGGCCGCCCGCGAGCACCGCGCGTTCGTAGTCGAGACCGCTCATCAGCACGTTGACGCCGCCGTTCAATGCCCCAAGGATATTTTCCTCCGGCACTTCGACGTCCTGGAACACCAGCTCGCCGGTGTGCGAGCCGCGCATGCCGAGCTTGTCGAGCTTCTGCGCGACCGAGAAACCCTTCATGCCCTTCTCGACGATGAACGCGGTGATGCCGCGCGAATTCGCTTCGGGATCGGTCTTTGCATAGACGACCAGGGTGTCGCAGTCGGGGCCGTTGGTGATCCACATCTTGGTGCCGTTCAGCACGTAACGATCGCCCTTCTTCTGGGCGCGCAGCTTCATGCTGACCACGTCCGAGCCCGCGTTCGGCTCGCTCATCGCGAGCGCGCCGACGTGCTCGCCCGACACGAGCTTCGGCAGATACTTGCGCTTCTGCGCGTCGGTGCCGTTGCGATGAATCTGGTTCACGCACAGGTTCGAATGCGCGCCATACGAGAGGCCGACCGAGGCCGAGGCGCGCGAGATTTCCTCCATCGCGACCATGTGCGCGGTGTAGCCCATGTTCGCGCCGCCGTACTCTTCGGAGACCGTCATGCCGAGCACGCCGAGGTCGCCGAACTTGCGCCACAGGTCCATGGGGAACTGATCGGTGCGATCGATTTCCCCGGCGCGCGGCGCGATTTCTTTGGCGGCGAACGACGCAATGCTGTCGCGCAGCATTGCGATCTCTTCGCCGAGCGGGAACTGCAAACCGGGCAGATTGGGCATTGCGGTGTCTCCTGAGTTCGTGGGCGGCCGCTGGTGGAGCGCGAAGCGGCACGCGAAAGCATGTCAACGCGCATTTCACGCCAGATTGACGTATGCGTCAATAGGTATTTCTGAGTGTTACTCAGAAATCTACAAACCCGCATTAGCTGGCCGATTCGGTGCTACGATCGCGCTCATCGGGCACAGACGCAGCGTTCAAACGCCAGCTCGAGCCCCAATCCGCACCAAAAATCTGAATTTTACTCATATGACGGTTGCCGAGAAGGCCGGATTACCTGTCTCGCGTCGCCAGCCGGCCGGGCGCAAGTCGCAGCAGCGCGTGAAGGAGATTCTTCAAGCGGGGCGCGACGTGTTCTCCGAAAAGGGCTACGAACGCGCGACGACCGCGGAAATCGCGCAGCGCCTGGGCGTTTCCGAGGCGACGGTGTTCAGCTACTTTCGCGGCAAGCGCGAGTTGTGCGCTCGTGTCATCGGCGATTGGTACGACGAGATCATTGACGCGATCGAAGCGGGCCTGCCGCGCGACGGCAACGTGCGCCAGCAGTTCGCGTTCATCGTGCGCATGCATCTGCGGCTGATGCTCGTGAATGGCACCGATCTGTGCGCGCTGGTGCTGTCCGAAGGGCGCGCGCGGCATCACGAACTGAGCGAAGCGCTGACCGAACTGCAGCGCCGCTACACCGCGCCGTTGATGCGCGTGCTCGCGCAAGGCCAGCAAAGCGGCGAGATTCGCTCCGACATGCCGCTGCGCCTGTTGCGCTCGATGGTGTTCGGCCCGATGGAGCATGTGCTGTGGGACGCAACGCTGACGAACCGGCAGATCGATATCGACGCCACCGCCGATCAGTTGATCGACGTGCTGTGGATCGCGCTGACGCCGCCCGACCTCGCGCTCGGCGCGTTGCAGCGCTTTCGCGTGGAAGTGGCCGCAGCGAGCCGTCGTTTCGACGAAGCCAGCGCCGCGGCCGGCGAAGGCAAGGCCGAGGCCCCCGGCCGCCCGGCAAGCGCCGCGCGCCGCGAGAAAAGCGGCTAATCTACGAGCTTTCCCGCCGCAGCCCGAAGGAGAGCCCAAGTGCCCGCAGCGACAAGCGCGAAGGAAAGCAACAAGCGAAGCGAGAAGTCTGGCGAAGAACGCGGCGACAAACCGCAAGCCGCAAAGAAAGCGCCAACGAAAAAATCAACCGAAACGTCGTCCAGATCCACGTCCGCCGCACGCATTCGCATCGGCATCGGCGGCTGGACCTATGCGCCGTGGCGCGGGCCGTTTTATCCGGAAGACCTGACGCAAAGCCGCGAACTCGAATATGCGAGCCGGCATCTGACGTCGATCGAGATCAACGGCACTCATATGGATTGATTTCCGGCAGCATCCGCCACCGTCCGGTCAGTCTTTTTTTAATATATTCAATCAGCTACCTTCCTATAGCGTCCATTTTTGGCCGATAACATCCACTTTGAAACGGGTAGCTAGTTGGGTGGCTTGAAACACGTGTGGGTAGCTATAATGGGCAAGTCCACCAGAGGAGCTACGACATGCCCAAACAGCTTCACGTTCTGGACGATATCCAACTCCGCGCCTGGATAAGCAGAGGTGAGCCGGTTGCCAAATCGGACGGTGACGGCCTCACGTTTACGCTGTCAAAGACCGGGACCGCGAGTTGGATTCTTCGCTACCGTCTCGGCGGCAACACCCGGCGCGAGTTGACGCTTGGCAACTACCCGGACATGTCCCTCGCCGCGGCACGCAAGCTCGCCCGGCAGCACCGGGTCAAGATCGATGGCGGCGGCGACCCGGCGCGCGAGAAGCGCATCAAGAAGGCGCGAGCTGCCGCGGACTGGACCTCAATCTGCTGATCGACGACTATCAAGAAAAGATCATGCCCTCGCTGGCCGAGGGGAGCGCCGGCGCTCGCAAGCGACACTTCAAGAAGAGGATCCGCCCCCACCCTTGGCCCCCTGTCCGTGTCCGTCGTGACTGCTGCGGATATCGTGCTCATGATCGAACGCGTCAGCAGTTGGTCGATGGCAGAACAGATCCTGTGCTCGGTGTCGCGCCTCTTTTATCACGCGGTCGGCCGACGCCTCATCAACGCGAACCCCTGTGCTGGCATTTCGCTCGAGGCCATCATGGGAGCCACGCCTCCTCCGAGAAAACGCGTGATGCTAACAGCTGAGGAACTGCACGACATCCTGTCTAAGATAGACCATGCAGCGGGTCGAAGGTACGGTTTGATGTTTCGCTGCCTGCTCGGGACGTGCGTCCGGACCGCCGAGTTGGTTAAGTCGAAAAAGGACGACTTTGACCTCGACAAAGGGACGTGGTGGGTCGTACCGGAAAACGTCAAGACGCGCCACGGAATGCTGATCCCTCTCAGTCCGGCCCTGACCGAATGGGTTCAAGAGTTGATGGAGATGTCAGGGGACTCGGAATACCTGCTGCCAGGGATGTACACGCGCGAGGGGAGTCATATGAGCGTGACCACCCTGTGGGACGTCTTGTCGGGGCTTCAAGACGATCACGTGTTCAACACGCGCTACTTCACGCCACACGACACCCGCAGCACCGCGAAAGGTCACATGCGCAACCTCGGAGTGTCAAACGAGATTAGCGAACTGGCATTGAACCATAAACGCCGGGGCATCGAAGGAATCTACGACGTGCGCGTAGAGGTTCCGGAACTGCGCGTCGCGCTGCAGTTGTGGTCCGACTATCTAGTGCGTTGCGAGCGAGGGATAACGAACGTCGTGCCGATCACTTCGGCGCGAGCGTGAAATGCTTGCTGGGTCAGGAAAAGCAAAGGAACGCAAGCATCGGTCATCTGATGCTCACATTCTTGGCATGCCCCACTCAATTAACAACCACCTGCTGCAAATCCAACGTTGGGCCTCGCTCGGGTCCCATTGCGGCTGAGGTTGACCCGATTCGACGGATAGATCTGCAGTTGAGTTTAATGCGGTGTGGCACCTCCCGATAAGATCAAATCGCGGGTTGTCCACGGCCGGGCGGCGGGTCGCCTGTCACGACCACGACGCTGCCCGGCGGTGGGCAACCCGCGCGACGATAAGCTTTGATTTTGCGCATGCAGGTTTTCGAATTCGAGCGGCGAACAGTAGCCGATGCTGCTGTGGAGGCGGCGTATGTTGTACCAGCTCTCCAGAAACGAGAACAGACGCCGCCTTGCCTGTTCGTGGGTCGCGAAGTGTTCGCGACAGAGCAGTTCGGCTTCGAGCGTGCCGAAGAATGACTCGCACATCGCGTTGTCATAAGCGTCGCCGGTGGTCCCCATCGACGGTTGTACGCCGGCTTCTCGGCAGCGCCGCCCGAAGGCAATGGAGGTGTATTGACAGCCTTGATCGGAATGTAGAATCACACCGTCATGGCGTCGCTGCTGCAACGCCATGTCAAACGCCCGCAACATCAGTTCGGTGTACAGATGGTTGGACATCGCCCAGCCGACGACGCGACGGCTGAATACATCCAGCACAACCGCCAGATAGAGGAATCCTTCACCCGTGGGTACATAGGTCGCGTCTGCGACCCACAGCACGTTTGTCGCCTCGGCACTGAAGTGCCGGCGCACCAGATCAGGCGCACGCCGGGCGCCTGCGCGTGGCCGTGTGGTGCGCGGCCAGCGCCGCCGGCTTGCCCCGCACAGACCCGCCATACGCATGAGGCACGCCACCCGCTTGCGCCCCACGTGTATGCCTTCGCGCGCGAGTTGCGCATGAATACGCGGTGCCCCATACGTGCCGCGCGAGCTTGCATGGAGCGTGCGGATATGCGCGAGCAGTTGCGCATCGCTACGCGTGCGCATCGCGGGCTCCCGCACCAGCCATGTGTAATAGCCGCTCGTCGAGACGCCGAGCAGCCGTGCCATCATCGCGATGGGCCAGCGGGCCCGGTTCGCTTTCATGAATCCGTACCGCCCTTCGGTGGAATGGATCCCGTCTCCCTCGCGAACCAGGCTGCCGCGTGAGAGAGTATGTCGCGCTCCATCTTCAGTTGCCGGACTTCGCGACGCAACCGTGTGAGCTCCAGCCGTTCGGCTGTGGTCAGACCGTCATGCCGCACGCCTGTGTCGCGATCAGCCTGCGCCACCCAGTTGTAGATGGTCTGTGCAGTCGGCTCGAACTCCTTTTCCAGTTCCTCCGGCCTGCGTCCGGCCTTCACCAGCCCGACCATTTGCGCCCGAAATTCCGCCGGGTACGGGGTACGATGCTTGCCCATAATCGGCACCTCCTTCTCCAAAGGATAGATGTCCGTTTTTCTGGGTCAACTTCAGATCGTCACCGTGACCTGATCGGGTTTGGGATCGAGCTCGGCCAGCATGTGGCGCGTGTCGTCGCTCAGCCACTTGGCCGCGGCACCTTCGGTCTCAGGCGCGAAGCTGATCGAGCCGCCCACCTGGATGACCATCTCGGGTACGCGGGCGCGCACACCGGCGATTAGCTCGTTGAACTTCGACAGGCGCTTGCTGCCCTTGCCGTCGAGTTCGCGAACATGCAGGTGCAGCACGGTAGCGCCGGCGTTATAGCAATCCACAGCCTTCTGGATCTGCTGCTCCATCGTGACCGGGATGTCCTCAGGGAAGTCGGACGGCAGCCATCCTGGGGCATAGGGCGCGGCCGTGATGATCAGGGGTTGCTGGTTTTCAGGGTAAAGGGAACCGTCGAGAAAGTTCATGTCATGTTTCCAAAGGCAGGTCGGGAGTAAGGAAAGAAACAACCAGCGCGAGGCCAGTGGCGTGGAGAGAATTTTCTGACGCCGTATCCAAAGGTGCTTGGCACACGGCGCCACGGCGTCTCCTTGACCGTCCCCCCCAACTCAGACCGCAGCGCCGGTGCCCAGGGTGCCGGTGAGGGCTGGCGCCACATCCAGCTTCACGTCGGAGATACCGGCCGCATCCGAGTCATAACTGCGCATTGCGATGACAAAAAGCACCGCGGCCAATATGCTGAAGAGAGGAATGACGGTCAGTGCCCACTGCAAACCCCATTGGTCAGACAGGACACCCGCCAGGAACGGACCCACCGCCAGTCCAAGCACGTTTTGAAACAGGGAAAGTACGGCCGCGCCGGTCGAGCGCACACCTGGGTGAATGACGTCCATGGCAACACCGGCAACCAAACCGACGGTGCAGTTCATGAAGAAACCGCCAAGCAGGATCAGCTTGAACTGTGCATTCCCCGTGTATGAGCCGCCAAACGCCACCACGAGAATCACCGATGTGATCAGGCACAACACGGACAGCGCGGACAGTTTGTTGCGCGGTGTGCGAAGTGCCAGGCGGCCCACCACGATGCCCCAGAACGTGCAGCCAAACGCGCTGACCAACACCACCGCCGCGGCCGACTTGGCTGCAGCCTCCGGGGCCATGCCGTGGAAACGGTTCAGGTAGCTGGGCAGCCACGACCACATGGCTGACACCGTAATCAGTTGTGCCGCCGCTCCAACGCAAACCCATAGCAGCGTTCGCGTGCGCGCCATCGCGACAAAGATGTGCTTGAGCGTCCCGCCCAGAGACCGGGTCGCCTGGTTCAAGCCTGGCGTCAGTGCCACCGTCTTGTAGTCGCGCACGAAGAGATAAAGCAGTGCCAGCACGAGCCCAGGTACACCGACCACACCAAAGGCGGCCTTCCAGCCCCACCTCGCCGCGATCATGCCCCCCAACACCACACCGAGTACTGAACCCAGCGATGGAGCAGCGTAGAAGATGCCGAGCGCGGCGCTCCGCAAGCGCTTGGGAAACAGTGTCGAGATAAGGGCTACTCCTACCGAGCCATAGCCGGTTTCACCCACCCCCACCATCGCACGCGCCGCAAACAATTGACTGTAGTTGGTCGTGAACATGCACGAGATCGTGGCAAGGCTCCAGGTGATAGCCATCACCACGATGCTCTTTACACGGCCCATGCGGTCTGCCACCAGCGCTACCGGCAATCCCCCCACCCCCACCACGATGGAAATGATGGAAACCAGGGAACCCAGCTGTTTGTCACTCAGGTTCCATTCGCTCTTGATGTGGGGAAATAGCGAGACGATCACCTGCCGGTCGATAAAATCGAAAAACATGAGCGCGAAGGTCATCGCAAAGGCAAACCAGGCCTGCCGCCTGCTCGTCAGGTAGTCGTCGTTGTTGCCGCCCTCAGGGTCATCGGGTATCACGTGCATGCTTGTCTCCTAACATTTTTGAAATACCGGCCACGGTCCTGACTTCGCGCGCATCAACCCATCACGAAGCGCTGCCCGTCATCGACCGAAAGCGTCGCGCCCGTCATGAAATCGTTCCCCGGCGATGCAAGCAGCAACAACGCACCGTCGAGCGCTTCGGGCGTGCCGAGCCGTCGGCGCGGCAGTCCTTCAACAATCTTCTTGCCGGCCAGCGTCTGAAACAGTGCACGATTGATGTCGGTCTCGATGAAGCCCGGATTGATCGCGTTGACATTGATGCCGTAAGACGCCCATTCGTGAGCCATCGATCGGGTCAGATGCTCGAGCGCCGCCTTGCTCGCGCTATAGATCGACAGATTCGGCGAGTGCGTTTGCGCAGCGAGCGAACAGATGTTGATGATGCGTCCGGGCAGCGCGCTGGCGACCAGCCGTCGCGCGAACGCCGTTGCCGTGAGAAGCGCGGCCTTCGTATTGACGCCAAACACGCGGTCGAACATTTGCGCGTCGACATCGATCAACGCGGCGCGACCGCCCGCTCCAGCATTGTTGACGAGCGCCCAGAGCGGCGCCATGGTTCGCTGGATTTCGTCGAACACGAGAGCAACCGCCTCCTGGTCCGTGACATCGACCGGAAAGTGGCGCGCTACGCCGCCATCCCGCACGATCATGTCTTCTGTCTCGCTCAACGGATCGGCCCGCCTGCCCAGCAGCGCGACCTGCGCGCCGGCTGCGGCTAGCGTGCGCGCCGCCTGGCGGCCCAGGCCTGACCCTGCACCCGTGACGACGACCGTCAGATCTGACAGGTCGAAGTATCGGGCGACAACACTCCTATTCATCGAACTCATGGTTATCCTCAGTTTGGCGTTATGTGCCGTGCCAGGTGCGAGCGCAAGATCTCGCCACCCGTGCCCCTGCGCTGACTTACTGCGAGAAGCTCGAGAGATCCTTCGGTTCGATGCCGTCCTTGTGGCAATGATCAAGATAGCGGCGCATCGCAGTGCGCCAGTTTTCTGTCGCGGCCAAGTTGCCCTTTCCGTCGAGATAAAGCAGCTCGCCAGAGACGACATTGAACGTGACAACTTCACTGTCCGACACGGCAATGGGCGTATGACTCGTGGCGGCAGTCTCGTAGACCACGCTCCCTTCCCTTGCGACCCAATCGTGCTCCAGATACTTCCAGCTACCCCGAACCGTATAGACAATCACGGTGCTGGTGTGGTGATGCGTCGCGAGTTTCGCGCCCGGCGGTATCTTTAACAGGCTGATCGTTTCGCCGCGGACCGGATCGATCTTGAAGTACTTGATTTGCACGTCGTCCGAATACGGCGCGTAAGGCATCCAGGGAAGGTCTTCATCATTGCGACAACCGGTATCGATGGTTTCAAACAACATGTCGCGCATTCCTCATAGAAAATCCCACGCCTTCGATGCGTGGCTCGGGCACTGTCGTCTTCAAATCCCGCAGGCCCGTCCCTTTTTTCCCCGCCAGTGGCACGTGGCGATCGTTCGGTCATGAGAGTTCGCGAATGAACTCTTCGGCCCGCGGCCACTCGCCATGGCCCGAGGCCGGATTCAGATGCCCGACCTCGCCGAGTTCGACGAAGCGACTGCCCCACGCCTGCGCGAACTCGCTGGCGCGATCGAGACGCGTCAGAGGATCGTTGCAGCCGGCCGCAACGATGCTCGGAAACGGCAATCTGCCGCGCGGTATCGGCAGCCAGCCATGCTCTTTCAGTACGTCGATTGCCGGGTAGCCTGCCGGCATGGGCGTCTCGAGATCCGCGGGTGCCGCAAGCAGTGCGCCGCGTACCTCGCGTGTCGCACCCCGGGCCACCCAATGGGCGACCATCATCGCGCCGGCGCTGTGCGCCACGATGATCACGGGCCCCTCGATGGTGGCCAGAGCGCGGTCGATCGCGTCGACGCGGGCCGCGCAGCTCAGCTTGTCGTGCTCAAGCGGGGCGACGCTGCATGCAGGGGGCAACTTCGCGGCCAACAGGGTCTGCCAGTGGTCCGGCACATGCTCACGCAGGCCAGGGACGATGAGAACGGTTGGCGTCATAGAGTTCATGTCGATCATTCAGTAAGGCCTGTCACCGATGAGGGTGATGCGTTCCATCTTGCGGTGGCACGGCGGTTAGTCCATCACTGCGCAGTGCTGGGTTGAGCGGTTGCCCCGGAACGCAACGGTGTCTTTCTTCCAACGAAAACGCGCGTGACGTAGTGTGGGTGTGGCGTGACGTAGTGTGGGTGTGACGGGTTTCCCCCGCTTGACATTACATGACAGGGACTTACCATTCTGTGCCAGTCTTCTATTCAGATCTCAGATGTCGTCACTTGTCCGCGCTGCGAGCCTCACCAACTACAGCGAGGTCGCTCGTGCCGCCGGACTGGACCCGGTGCGGATGCTCCTTGACGCGGGGTTAAGCCCGGGCGTACTGCGCGAGCCGGACCTCATGATTCCGGTCGAGCGTGTCGGGCAACTGCTGCATGCCTCTGCAACCATGTCGGGCAACGAGAGTTTCGGACTGTGCATGGCCGAGTCGCGCCGGTTGTCCAATCTTGGGGCGGTAGGATTGCTGATCCGCGACCAGGCGACGCTGCGCGACTCGCTTGACATGCTGATGCGCTATCAGTCCTTGCTCAACGATGCACTTTCGCTGGCGGTCGAGGAATGCGGTGAACTGGTCATCATTCGCGAAGCGGTCATTGCGGGCAATGCGCATCAGCCGACGCGCCAAAGGGTCGAACTGGCGCTAGGTGTCATGGTGCGGTTGATACGCCAGCTCCTCAAGGCCGACTGGCAACCGCGGCGGGTGTGCTTCGAACATCCGGCGCCGCACGACACGAGTACACACCAACGGTTTTTTGGCGGTTGCGTCGAGTTCAACTATGACTTCAACTGCATCATCTGCGCGAAGGGCGATCTCGACGCACGCAACCCGTCAGCCGATCCCGCGATGGTGCGCTACGCGCAGCAGTTGCTAGACGCGTCTGTCGCGTCGAAGCAGGCGACCGTGCTTGAGGACGTGCGGCGCACGATCTTGCTGCTGTTACCCAGTGGACGCTGCGGCATCGAACAGGTGGCCGAGCACCTCGGCGTGGTGTGCCGCACAGTCCAGCGCCGGCTGGCGGAACAGGGGCAGAGCTTCTCGTCGATCGTCAACGACGTCCGCAAGGAACTCAGCACGCGTCATGTCATCGAGAGCGATCGTCCGTTGACCGAGGTGGCGACCCTACTCGGTTTTTCCGCGCCGAGCGCATTCTCCCGCTGGTATCACACGCAATTCGGTTGCAGCGCCAAGGAGAGCCGGGCGGCGCGCGGCGCAGTGCACGGACAGACAGCACCTGCGCCGGCGAGAAGGGCATAACCCTTTACTAAGCCATGTGTATCGCCGAGGACGGCTGATCCAGCGCGTGAAGGAACCGGGGGTGCTGTAGCCCAGTGTCAACTCGTCCCCTGGCGCTTAGCGAGGCCGCCGTATGACAGCGCTGTATCGATGAACCCCCGCACGCAAGGCGAATGCTCGCGAACACGATAGGCCACTGCGAGTTCGACCTGATCTTTGAAGTCGCTTAAAGGTTTGAACACCACGCCGGGTTGGGCGAATCCCTGGATGGATTGAGGCACGAGGGCTACCCCGTAGCCCGCAGACGCCATGCTGACCGCAGTAATGAAATCGTTGACCCGATACTCCGGTTGCGCGTCGAACCCACCGACGCGGCCAAGTCTGGCGAGATCCTCCGCGAAGCCGGCCGCCTCATTGAACTGCGGCGCAATGAATGACATCCTCCGCAACTGGGAAGCCTTCACGGCTTTCGCGCGCACGAGTGGGCTGTCCGCCGGCAGAGCAATCAGCAAGCGTTCGCGCTGAACGACTTTGGCTGTGACCCCGTCGGGATAGTGCGCGCGAGGCCGAATGAAACCGACATCGAGGGTCTCGTCCGACAAACGTTCCAGTTGCGTCGGTGTTTCCATCGCCACGATGTGCATGCGGACGTCCGGGCTCGCCATCCTGAATGCCTTGAGCGTATCGGGCAGCAGCCCGGTCGTAACGGCCGAGCCGATATAGCCGAGCGAAACGTGACCTGCTTCTCCTCTTGCGGCCAGACGCCCGATGCGGTCGGCGCGCTCCAGTTGCCGCAGTGCGGCCTTGGCTTCGAACAGAAAAACGTCGCCTGCATTGGTTAGCGTGATCGCCGCACGTTTGTTGCGGTTGAGCAGCCGTACGCCGAGATCGGTTTCGAGCCTCTTGATCTGCTGGCTGAGCACCGATTGTGCGATATCGAGCCGGTCGGCTGTGCGAGCGAAGTGCAAATCTTCGGCCAATGCGACGAATAGTTTGAGTTGCCGGCTATCGATCATCTTTAATCTCGATTTGCAAATAAAAAAACAGTTTATACGTATTTAACGAATCACAGATAAGGAGTCAAATAACCATACTTTCTTCACAAGGACACATTCATGAGCTCTGTCACCACATTGCCGATGGCCGCACCGGTCGATTCGCAACTGAAGTTTTCGATCGAGCGTCATCCGCATCACGAACGTCTGCGTCATATCACGGTGCAACGTGACGCGTTGCAGAAATTCTTCTCTTCAGTCAAAGAAATCGACCTCCAGAACCTCGAGTACGTACCGTTCATGCGCTTTATGGTTGCGGACGCACTCGAGCGCGCAGTCGGCGACAGTTTCGCCCCGGCCCTTCGGCAACTCGTGCGGGACCGATCCACCGGAGGATTCACGTTAGGCGTCCAGGACGGGACCACCGATCCTCGCGATTTCGTCCTTTTCGGAACGGCAGTCGGGTACCTGCTTGGACCGGCGAATCACGACGCGATGTCCGGCACGTATTACGCGCGCTTCCTCGTGAAGGACACGGACAACAGCGACTCATACCTGCGTCAGGCATACCGCCTGTTCACGCTGCACACAGACGGAACCTTTGTCGAAGAGCCGACCGAATGGCTGCTCATGATGAAGTTCGCGGAAAAGAACGCGCTCGGCGGCGAGTCGCGCTTCATGCATCTCGACGACTGGAGCGAGCGCGACACTTTCCTCAACAATCCACTCGGCACCCGGCCATTTCTCTACAAGGCGCCCGGCTCGAAGAACGTCGATGCGCAAGTCGAACGCCCCGTGTTCTTCCAGACCGAGTATGGCCTGGCGATGTCGTTCATCGATCAATTCGTGCAGCCCCGTTCATCCGCCGAAGCGGTTTATCTGCACGACTTGTCGGCGTCGATGGAAGCGTCCTCCGCGACGCGCGAGGTACCGCTTCCCGTGGGCGACCTCGTGGTCCTCAACAATTATTTCTGGCTGCACGGCCGGGCGCCGTTCAAGAAGGATCCGGCGCTTCATCGTGAACTGATGCGCCAACGCGGAGTGTTCTCAAAATGACAACCGTCCAGCATCACCGCGGCTATGACGCGGACGTCCTTATCGTAGGCGGTGGCATCGTCGGTGTATCGACGGCCACGCAACTGATCGAACGTCATCCGGGACTGAGCGTGCTGCTGCTCGAGAAGGAGGCCTCACTCGCAGCTCACCAGTCCAGTCACAACAGCGGCGTGATCCACGCCGGCGTGTACTACGCGCCGGGAAGCCTCAAGGCCGAGTTCTGCAGGCGAGGTGCCGCCGCGACCTATGAGTTCGCCCGCCGCCATGACGTGCGGGTCGAGCAATGCGGCAAGCTGATCGTCGCGACCGAACACGTCGAAATCGAAAGGCTGAATGCGCTCTACGCACGTTGCGAGCAGAACCGGCTCGAACCACAGATGCTCGATGAGGCGGCGTTGAGGGAACTTGAGCCGCGCATCGCGGGTCGCGCGGCGATCCGCGTGGCGTCGAGCGGCATCGCGGACTATCCGGGCATGACCATGACGATGGCGCGACTCGCGCAGGAGCAAGGCGCGCAGATTCTGCTGAACCAGCGTGTCGACGCGCTCCACGAGGACGAAAACGGCATTACCGTGGAGACCTCGGGCGGCCGCTTCCGGGCAAAGCACGCCATCGTCTGCGCAGGGCTGATGGCGGATCGCCTCGCGAAGATGTGCAATGTCGATCTCGATTTTCGGATCGTGCCGTTTCGCGGCGAATACTATCGGTTGCCGGCGTCGAAGAACGACATCGTGAAGCACCTGATCTATCCGGTGCCAGATCCTGAGCTGCCCTTTCTCGGCGTGCACCTGACGCGCATGATCGGAGGATATATCACGGTGGGTCCAAACGCCGTGCTGGCGCTGGCGCGCGAGGGCTATCGCTGGCGCGACGCAAATCTGAAGGATCTCGCCGGCATGGCAGCGTTCCCGGGCTTCTGGAAGATGCTCGGAAAGCATGGCACATCGGGGCTCATCGAAATGCGCAACTCGCTGTGGAAACGGGGCTATCTCGAACTTTGCCGCCGATACTGTCCGGAACTCGAACTGTCCGACCTCGAGCCTTACCCATCCGGCGTACGCGCGCAGGCTGTGATGGCGGACGGCAGCATGGTGCATGACTTCCTGATCCGTTCGTCACAGCGCAGCCTGCACGTATGCAACGCACCTTCACCGGCGGCGACCTCCGCGTTGCCGATCGGCAGCTATCTCGTCGATGAGTTCGACAAGCGTTTCGATCTTGCTCCACTTACCCGCTCGCACTCGACAGATCAGGCACATGGTCTGGCGACCGGGTAAGCACACGGCCAGGCGACCTTCTGCATAGGAGATCAAAGGAGGCGCCTGCGCATGGCGTGCGCCGTGCGGATGACTTTGGGTCGCGGCCAGTGCGCACGGTGCATACTGCAACTCAAGCTGCGGTATATTGAGCCGGGACAGGAATCTGGGGCTTGACCCATTCAATTCAGAAGCTCGTCAGCCGGGACACTCGCCGCCAGGAGGGAGTTAAGAGATGCTGACGACGGGACTCAGGAGATAGCATGGTTTCCCCGTTCAATATGCCGGACGAGTTCGTCCAGGGTTTCTTCAAATCCGGGCAGAGCCTGCTGCACGCCTTCACCGGCATGAGCGGTGATGCACCCGCCAGCGCAGGAAGCACGCCGGTGCCGGCGTTGGCATTGACCCAGGCGCAAGCCCATTACTGGCAGCAGCAGATGGCCTTGTACATGGGCATGGTCGCGAGCGCTACCGGGAAAGCCCCGGCGCCTACCGTCCAGCCCGAGCGCGGTGACCGGCGGTTCAGCGCGGACGCCTGGAACGACAATGCCTGGTACAGTCTTCTGAAGCAGACATACCTGCTCAACTCGCGCCTGCTCAGCGACATGGTCGAAGCGACGGCCCTCGGTGAGAAGGAAAAGCACAAGCTGCGTTTCTACGCGCGTCAGTTCATCGACTCGATGAGCCCGGCCAACTTCGCCGCCACCAACCCCGAGGCGATGAAAACCGCGCTTCAGACGCGGGGCGAGAGCGTGCGTACCGGTTTCGCCAATCTGCTCGAAGACCTGAAGCGCGGCCGGATCTCGATCACCGATGAAACTGCCTTCGAGGTAGGCCGCAACGTGGCCGTGTCAAAAGGCTCGGTGGTGTTTGAGAACGAACTGTTCCAGCTGATCCAGTACGCACCACTCACCGACGAGGTCGCCGAGCGGCCGCTCGTGATCGTGCCGCCCTGCATCAACAAGTTCTACATCCTCGACCTCCAGCCGGAGAACTCGTTCGTGCGTTTCGCGTGCGAACAGGGGCAGACGGTGTTCCTCGTGTCGTGGCGCGACCCTGACGCGGACCTGGGCCACATCACCTGGGACGACTACATTGAAAAGGGCGCGATCAAGGCGATCGAGGTCGGGCGCGCGATCTGCGGCGCTGACAAGGTCAACGCGGTCGGCTGGTGCGTGGGCGGCACGATCCTGTCGTCAGCGCTCGCGGTGCTGCGCGCGCGCGGCGACGAGCCGGTGGCAAGCCTCACGCTGCTCACGACCATGCTCGATTTCAGCGACCCGGGCGATCTCGGCGTGTTCATTGATGAACAGGGCGTGTCGCAGCGCGAGCAGACCATCGGGCGCGGCGGCATCTATCCGGGCGGCGAACTTGGCTTCGTCTTCCAGACCCTGCGTGCCAACGATCTCATCTGGCCGTATGTCGTCAACAACTACCTGAAGGGCCGTGCGCCGCAGGCCTTCGACCTGTTGTACTGGAATGCCGACGATACCAACCTCCCCGGCCCGATGTACGCCTGGTATCTGCGCAACATGTATCTCGAGAACAACCTGTGCAAGGCAGGGCGGCTCTCGATGTGCGGCACGCCGGTGGACCTTGGGCGGATCGACATGCCGAGCTATATCTTCGGCACGCAGGAAGATCACATTGTTCCGTGGCAGGGCGCGTATCGCTCGACGCAACTGGTGGGCGGCGAGACGCAATTCGTGCTTGGCGCGAGCGGACATATCGCGGGCGTCATCAATCCGGCATCGAAGAACAAGCGCAGCTTCTGGGTCGACGGCACGCTCGGCGATGACCCGCAGGCATGGCTTGCGACGGCGAAGTCGCAGCCGGGAAGCTGGTGGACGCACTGGATTAACTGGCTGAAACCGCATGCGGGCAAGCAGATCAAAGCGCCTAAGCGGGCGGGCAATGCGAAATACAAGCCGATCGAGCCAGCGCCGGGGCGCTACGTCGCGAGGCACCCGCCGGAAGTGATGGGCGCGTGACCGGCAAGGTCCTTTAGGCCCAGCCCTTTCAAGGGCTTCACCATGAAGTCATGTTGCGGGCGAGTTTGCCCGCAACATACGTCAGGATTGGTCCGCCTGCCCTAGTTCGCGCAGATGCGCCTGCGCCTCCTCCGCGCTTTCAAAGATAACGGCCACTGCAGGTGCGGTGCTCCACTTCGTTCACGAACTTGCGCGCGGCGCCCTCCTCGACGATCCTGAGCTTGCCGTTGCCGACGGTGAGCCGCAGCCGGCCAGCAGTGAAGGTTCCGACAAACACAACCTTCTTCGCAGCCTGCGAGATGTTGATGAAGCCGCCCGCGCCGGCGAGCCTGGGCCCGAACCTGCTCACATTCAGGATGGAGTCTCATGAGGAAGTGTTGCGTTAGTGGCGGTTAGCCGAGCTCGCTAACGAGCTCCGGCACGATCGTGAACAGATCGCCCACCAGACCATAATCGGCGACGCTGAAAATCGGCGCTTCCGGGTCCTTGTTGATCGCCACGATGACCTTCGAGTCCTTCATGCCGGCCAAATGCTGGATTGCACCCGAGATACCGACGGCCACGTACAGTTGCGGCGCGACGATCTTGCCGGTCTGGCCGACCTGGTAGTCGTTCGGCACGAAGCCCGCATCGACTGCCGCGCGCGATGCGCCCAGCGCGGCGTTCAGCTTGTCGGCCAGCGGCTCCAGAACCTTCGTGTAGTTCTCGCCGTTGCCCAGACCGCGGCCACCCGAGACGATGATCTTCGCCGAGGTCAGTTCCGGACGGTCCAGCTTCGTCACCTCACGGCTCACGAACTGCGAGATGCCGCTGTCTGCTGCCGCTTCGATCTTCTCCACCGATGCGCTGCCGCCTTCGGCCGCCACGGCGTCGAAACCGGTCGTGCGCACCGTGATGACCTTGATCGGGTCTTGCGATTGCACCGTTGCGATCGCGTTACCGGCGTAGATCGGGCGCTCGAACGTGTCGGCGGAATCCACTGCGGTGATGTCGCTGATCTGCGCGACATCGAGCTTCGCGGCGATGCGCGGCGCGATGTTCTTGCCGTAAGCAGTTGCCGGCGCGAGGATGTGCGTGTAGTCCTTCGCGATGTTCAGCACCGTCGCTTCGATGTTCTCAGCGAGACCTGCTTCAAGTTGCGGCGCGTCGGCGAGCAGCACTTTGCTGACGCCTTCAATCTTCGCCGCTGCATCGGCCGCAGCCTGTGCGTTGTGCCCTGCCACCAGCACGTGAATATCGCCACCAATCTTCTGCGCCGCTGCAATCGTGTTCAGCGTCGCGGCCTTGATCGACGCGTTGTCGTGTTCTGCAATTACCAGATTCGTCATTTCGTCCGTCTCCCTTACAGCACCTTGGCTTCGGTCTTCAGCTTCTCGACCAGCGTCTTCACGTCCGGCACCTTCACGCCGGCGGAGCGCTTCGGCGGCTCGGCGACTTTCAGCGTCTTCAGACGCGGCGTGACGTCAACACCAAGGTCTTCCGGCTTGACGACTTCCAGCGGCTTTTTCTTGGCCTTCATGATGTTCGGCAGCGTGACGTAACGCGGCTCGTTCAGGCGCAGATCGGTCGTGATCACAGCGGGCAACGTCAGCGACAGCGTTTCGGCGCCGCCATCGACTTCACGCGAAACCGTAGCCTTACCGTCGGCCACGACAACCTTCGAGGCGAATGTGGCTTGCGGCAGATTCGCCAGCGCAGCCAGCATCTGACCAGTCTGGTTCGAATCGTCGTCGATGGCCTGCTTGCCGAGGATGACCAGCCCAGGCTGTTCCTTATCGACCAGCGCCTTCAGCAGCTTGGCGACGGCCAGCGGCTGCAGGTCTTCGTTCGACTCGATCAGGATCGCGCGGTCCGCGCCAATGGCCAGCGCCGTACGCAGTGTTTCCTGCGACTGCGTCACACCGCACGACACGGCGATCACTTCGGTCGCCACACCCGCTTCCCGCAGACGAACGGCTTCTTCAACCGCGATTTCGTCGAACGGGTTCATCGACATTTTCACGTTCGCGATGTCGACACCCATGCCATCCGACTTGACTCGGACTTTCACGTTGTAATCGACCACGCGTTTGACTGGTACCAGAATCTTCATACTGTTCTCTCAAAATGATGACGAGTGTCTGCGTAAGCGTGCAACACTCCCGAAAACCCGCTCAGTTGAACTACGCGTCCCGTCAGACGCGCCAGCACACGCTCCATGTCGTACCCGAGACGAATGGCGATGTCGGTCGGAGGCTTGGTCCCGTGGAGAAAAGTCCCGGCATCGGATCACGTAATCAGGGGCGCAATGTTGGGTCCGCGCGCGACGTCAAATGACGCCGTCAGCCTTCAACCGGGAGAGTTGCTCACCGGACAGCCCGAGCAACGTCTGGAGCACGTCGTCCGTGCCCTCCCCCAGTCGAGGCGGCGCGGTTCGTACCGGCAAGCGCGCGCCGTCGAAGCGCCAGGGCGGAGCGAGGACTTGCGTGCTGCCAACCTCGGGATGCGGATGCGCCGTCACGAGCGCGCCATCCCTCGCGCGCTTCGAGGTCAGCGCTTCGTGGAGCCCGAGAACTTCACCGCATGGAATGCCGGCCTGCGTCAAACGGTCGAGCAGACTGCGGCGCTCTCTTCGTCCAATTTCGCGATCGATTTCTGGCACCAGTACCGCCCGATTCGCGGCGCGGCCGATATTGGTCTGAAAGCGATCGTCCTCGGCAAGATCGGGCCGTTCGATTACCTCCCGGCAAAAGCGCTCAAACTGTTTATTGTTGCCGACCGTGATGACGAGCGGCCCATCCGCGGCATCGAACACACCGTAAGGTACGATTGAAGGATGCGCGTTTCCGTAACGCGGCGTGTCTTCGCCCGAGATCAGCGCTTCCACCCCGCAATACGAGGTAATCATCAGTCCGCAATCGAATAGCGCCATTTCAATGTGGTATCCCTTGCCGGTTCGTTGACGCTCGAAGAGCGCCGCCAGAATGGCCTGGGCCGAGTACATCCCGGTGAACATGTCGACTGCGGCAATCCCGAACTTCAACGGGGGCTGGTTGGTCTCGCCGTTGAGCGCCATCAGCCCGGCCTCGCCCTGAACCACCAGATCGTAGCCGGGACGCGCGGCTTCCGGTCCCGTGCGGTCGTAGCCGGAAATCGAGCAGTAGATCAGATCCTCGTGGTCCTGCTTCAGTTGCTCGTAGCCGAGACCCAGCTTCTCCATGCCGCCGAACTTGAAGTTCTGGATCACGACGTCGCTCTTCTGAGCCAGATCCCGCGCGATCTGCTGGCCCTCGGCGGTTTGCAGGTCGAGGCTTACGGAGCGCTTGTTGCGGTTGACGCTATTGAAATAGGCCGTCTCGGTCGATCCGACGCGCAAGCCCCAATCGCGCGTGTCGTCGCCGCGTTTCGGGTGCTCGACCTTGATGACTTCGGCGCCGAGATCGCCCAGCACCATGCCGCACCACGGGCCCGCCAGTACGCGGGAAAGATCGAGCACGCGTACACCCGCGAGCGGCAGCGATGGATTCAGGTTTGACATAGCAAGTCCGTATTTGCAGGAGTTTCTGGTGAATAGCGAGCGAAGACGCTCTTACTGGCGCGAATGAGCAGTCGGAGCGCAACTCAGGGCTGCGACAGCCCCCTGGCGCCGGCGTCGTGCGAAACGTCCAGCCTGAACATCGAAACGGCGGTTTTCAGGTCGCCTGCCTGTGACTTGAGCGAGCTGGCTGCGGCCGCTGCCTCTTCGACCAGGGCCGCGTTCTGCTGTGCGACTTCGTCCATCTGCGTGACGGCCTGGTTGACCTGGCCGATGCCCTTGCTCTGTTCCTGCGACGCAGCGCTGATTTCACCCATGATGTCGGTCACGCGCCGGATCTCGTGCGTGATCTCGCGCATCTTCGTTCCGGCTTCCTGTACATGGCCGGCGCCTGTCCGCACCCGTTCGACGGAATCGCGGATCAGATCCTTGATTTCCTTGGCTGCCGCCGAAGAACGCTATGCCAACGAACGCACTTCGGAGGCCACCACCGCAAAACCCCGCCCTTGCTCGCCCGCCCGCGCCGCTTCGACGGCCGCGCATTCAACGCAAGGATATTCGTCTGGAAGGCGATACCTTCGATGATGCCAACGATATTGGCGATCCTGTCCGAGCTGGCATTGATGCCTTCCATGGTTTCCACCACGCGTGACACCACGGTGCCGCCCTGCTCCGCCACCTGGGCGCCCTGTGCCGCGAGCTGGTTGGCCTGACTCGCATTGTCGGCATTCTGGGTAACGGTAGAGGTCAGTTGCTCCATGCTAGAGGCGGTTTCCTCGAGCGAGGCGGCCTGCTCTTCGGTGCGTTGCGACAGATCCTGGTTACCCGCTGCAATCTGATGAGCGGCGGTGGCAATCGAGTCGGCCGAGATCTTGATCGCGCCGATCGTTTGCATAAGTTGCTCCTGCATGCGCTTCATTGAAAACAGCAGGCTTGAGCGGTCATCTGGGGCGGTCTTCACTACGGCCGGCTTTGCAGCGGTATAGGCGGTAAAGCCCTTACCGTCGTGTTTGATGACCGCGACCATCTCCCTGAAGAGATACACACCGTTCGGATCCTTGTAGTCGACGACATCCATGCCGTTCAGCTCCGCTTTCGCCGGGTGCATCAGGATGTGCGACTGCGAATTGAGGATCATGAAATAGCCATCTTTGCCGAACCGCATGTTCCGGATGCTGTCCATGGCGCGTTTCTGCGCTTCCGCTAAGGGCATCGAGCCGGCTGCCACCTGGTCGCCAACGGTCTTGACGACACTCAAGGCGAGCTCCGACGCGTGTTTCAGGTCCGCCTTGCGCTCGTCCAGCCGCACCTCTCTCGTCTGATACGCTTCGTAGATCGATATTCCCGCGAGACACAACAGGCTCAGGATCAGCGGCAGCCAGAGCTTCTGGACGAAAGACAGCTTCATATGTTTGTGAACCTTCCAGATCGATAGCCGCGAGCAGGCAAAATCGATGTGCTGCGTTGGTAATGGTCAGCCAGGCTCGCACGCGAGTTCCGGCACCGCCGTGGCAAGACGGAAACGTCACGCGGCAATGCGATCCCGGCCATCGATGCTGTGCAGAGCACAAAGCTCGCCCGGCGTAAGCGGTGTAGCTGGCCCATCAAGGCGAACCACCCGGAACATGGACATCAGAAACCGTCCAGTCGAGGAGGTTCGCCACGCCGGCAGCACGCTCAGCCGCGTCGCGCTTCCGCGATGTGCCACCACCGGCCAATGAGGTACACCGTCAAGGGCAGAACTGCCGCGAGGGGAAGCAGGCGCAACGCGCCTTGAAGACCAACCGAGTCCGCTATCACACCGGTGAAGAAGGGACCCGCTGCGAGGCCTAATATATTGTTGAACAGCGTCAGTGTGGCAAATGCCGAGCCATGGATAGCTGGCGGTGTGGCCCCAGCAATAATCGCGCTACATGTGCCGAACGAACTGGCAAGGAAAAACACCGCGGGCGCAAGGAGCGCGAGCTGCAGATTGCCCGGTGGCAAGCGGAACGCGACCGCCAGCAGGATGCCTAGCACGAGGCAATAACCAATGGCCATGTTCCACCGCTTAAGCGACGAGTCCCGGCTGATCCCGTCGGTGATCACACCGCACAGGAGTTGGCCCATGCCGCTGACAAGGACAAGGCCGGCCGCCGCTACGGCCGCCTTGCTGACAGGCATGTCCCAGTAGCGATTCAGGTAGCTGGGCAGCCACACGAAAAGCGTGCCCTGAATGAAGATCTGCAGGGCGCTGCCAAGGTACGCACAAAAGACGGAACGGGACGGAAACAGACCAGAGAAAAGCGCTTGGGGCGTCAGTTTCAGACGCTCGGCCA
The DNA here is from genome assembly GCF_050436245.1 of Paraburkholderia sp. MM6662-R1. Lineage (NCBI taxonomy): Bacteria > Pseudomonadati > Pseudomonadota > Betaproteobacteria > Burkholderiales > Burkholderiaceae > Paraburkholderia > Paraburkholderia sp. MM6662-R1. Next base: position 331,714 of record NZ_JBNDLV010000004.1, read on the forward strand.
CCGGCGTTCCGCTCGCATTGGCCGCATGCGCACGCGCGAGCCTTTTTTCCGAGACGACGAAGAAGTAAATGATCACCAGCACAAAACCAAAGACCGCCATCAGGCCCATCGACCAGCGCCAGCCAAAGCGAGTCGCAACGACGCCGGAAAGCGAAACACCGAGCACGGACCCAAAGGCAGCGGCAGACGTAAAGCCGCCGGCAATGGTAGAGCGCAGACGCTTTGGAAAGATGCTCATGAGCATCGCGAGTCCGACACTTCCGTAAGCAGCCTCGCCAACACCAACGAAGATGCGCGCGAGAAACATCTCGTTGTAGCTGCTGGCAATCGCGCACCCGAGCGTGGCAACACTCCACAGCACAGCCATCAGTGCAATGCTTTTGACACGTCCCCAACGGTCCGCGATTATGGAAAATGGGAGGGTCAGCACGCCGACCGCCAACGGCACCACGCCGCTAATCGAACCGAGCTTTGTATCGGTCAGTTGCCACTGCACTTTCAAGATCGGAAACAAGGCATTGAGCGCCTGCCGCGACATGTAGTCAGACAGCAGAAGGCAAAACATCAATGCAAATACCACCCAGGCGTAGACTCGGGCGCCACTGGTAGCCGCCGCCGACTCGGCCGGCACTACGTTACTTGTATAAGGGCTCAATTCTGTCTCCTCCAATGATTCTCTAAATTCATATTGAATCGTGCCGCCTGGCGTCGTCTGGCCCGTGTGAAGCAAGACCGCTAAACCGGGACCGGCAGTAGTTTCTGCTGACCGCCAGCATCGCCGAACGCTTTCTGTATATCGCCGTGCGCGCTTTGGATTTCGACGCTTATTTCAAGCGTCTTGATGACTTGTGGAAGGCGCTCGCCAGCATGAACACTCTCCGTATAAGTGTTGCACCAAAGCCTCCCTTGCGGCTGCGAAGCTCCAGACGACGGACACTGATTTCAGGATAGCACCGAGAATTATTTTTGGCGACATTAATTATTTCCCGCACGCGAAACGTCACGCCTGAGCGCAGGAACGAACTGTTTCGAAGCGGCGTAAACCCCCAGCAAAGCTAAGGTTCGGTAAGCGCACGATCCAGCACACGGAATTGACGTCCCTGGGTGGTGGGGAGATGGCGTCTCACGACAGCGCGTCGATTGGTGAAGTTCGCGCCAATGCGCTGGTCAAATCAAACGGGGTTGCGTGCTGCAGCCGTGAGCTTCGCGAAGTTGAAGGGCAGCAGGTCTGTGACATCGGCATCCGGTGCGCGTTGCGGCAATTCGGTCAGCACATGCACGAGATATGCGTAGGGTTCGACATTGCAGGCTCGACACGTGAGCATCAGGCTGTAAACGATTGCGCTCGCTTTCGCCCCGGCAACAGTGTCACTGAACAGCCATGAGGATCGGCCTGTACAGAATGGTCTGATGTCGCGCTCGATGACGTTGTTGTCGACGGCGGCACGCCCGTCGCTCACGTAGCGGCAGAGATACGTCCACTGGTTGCGTGTATATGAGATTGCCTTGCCCAGCAGGCTTTCTGGCAGAACCTGCGGCGCCTGTTCGTCCAGCCACTTTCTGAACGCTTCGAGTAGTGGCACGCTGTGCTGCTGGCGCAGCCGGTATGTGTAGTCAACGCGCGTCTCGCCTTCGGGCATATCGGCTTTGGCCAGCGCCTCGACCTGATACAGCGCCTTGAAGTATTCCAATGCCTGCCCGGCGCGGCCGCCGGGTTTTTTCATGCCCTTGAGCGCGTCGACGAAGGCCCGACGGGCGTGAGCCAGGCAGCCGAAGTGGGTTGGTCCTTCGAGCGTACGCCAGGCGGCGTATCCGTCCGTCATCAGCAGATCTTCATAGCCGGCGAGGAATGCCTGAGGATATTCCTGCCCCCGCCCCGGCTGATAGTCGAACAGTACGACCGGCTCCGCACAGTCTTCGGCACTGCGGTAGACCCACATATACGATGTGCTCTGCGCGGTCTTGCCGGGCTCCTTGAGCACCTGCACCGTTGTCTCGTCGCCATGGATCAACGGCTGCGACAGCAGCGTCTTGCGCAATGCCTCATAGAGCCGGCGGTAATGCAGTTCAGCGGGCCGGATGATCCAGTTTGCCAGCGTGCCACGTCCGACTTCGATGTCTGCGCGCGCCAGTGCGTGAGCCATCCGGTATAGCGGTGTCCCGTCGACATACTTGCCGGCAGTAACGGTGGCGATCATCGCCGCACTGGCATTGCTGCCCGGCAATGGCTGCGCTGGCATCGGTGCGGTGATCACCGGCGTGCGTTCGGCATGGCGTTCGCAGTGGCGGCACGCGTACTTGAAGCGCACGTGCTGCAGCACGGACGCCTTCACCTCGATATGCAACTGTTCGCTGACCTCTTCGCCCATGCGGTGAAGTGCGTGTGCGCAGCATGGACAGATCTTCTGCTCTTCGGGCAGGTCGTATTCGATGCGCTGACGTGGCAGGTGCGCCGGCAGTGGTTTGCGTCCGGGCCTGTTCCGTGCCGCCCCGGGTACATCTGGCAGGCCAGTATCGGGCAGCGCGAACGTGCCTTCGGCATCGCCGGCGTCATCGTCGTCGTGGTCGGTGGCGGCGATCTGTTCGGCCTCGTCGAAGACACGAGCCCCGAGCTTCTCGCTACTCGGCGCGAAGCGCTTGCTCTGCGCCAGGCGGAACTGCTCCTCCAACTGGGCAATCCGTTCGCCCAGCTGCCGGTTGCGTGCCTCGAGTTCACGGATATAGGCCTGGGCGACCGACGGCAATCGGGAGAAGTCGTCTTCGTTCATGCTCCCAGGATAGCGAATGATTGCGCGCGACGGGTTTACGGGAATTTGTAACCGTCCACCCGCCCGTTGTTTTTACTGGGAACGCCCGGCGTTCAGCTCGCGTGACGGTACCGCCGTGCCGGATGGCGGCGCACTGCGTCAACGTCAATGCCCTCAAGGAGCCAATGCAGCTGTTCGGTCGTCAACTCGATCACAGCCTGTTGCCGACGTGGCCAGACGAAGTGGTCCTGCTCGAGGCGCCGCAGCATCAGCCAGAAGCCGGTGCGCTCGTAGAACAGTAACTTGACCCGGTTGCGTCTGCGATTGTGGAAGGCAAACACGGCACGTGCAAATGGGTCGAGTTGCATGGACTGCTCGACCAGTGCCACGAGGCTATTGATACCGGCACGGAAATCGATCGGCTCACGATGCAGGAAGACCTTAATGTTCGCCTCGAACCGGAACATCATTGGGCTCTCAGTGCGGCAATCATCGCGCTCACCAGTGCGGCGTCGCGCCCTGAGCATTCGAGCTCAAGCTTTACACCGTTGGGCAATCTGGCCGACAGGCGCGCAGCTTGTGTCGCCGGTGGCGACAGATCTGCGCGATCCAGTTCAGGCGTCGGCTGCGCAACATGTGTCGTCGGCGCCGCGTCGTCGATCGCGACGACCGGCACGAAGGCCGACAACCCGACAGCAGTGTTGAATCTCGCGGAGGAAGTCGACTGTTCGCGCAGCCGAACCCATTTGCGCAACTGGTTGGCGTTCACCCCAGCCTTCAGGGCGAGGCCAGACAGCGATGCGCCTGGCTGCAGGCAGGCGTCGACCAGTCGTCGCTTGTCTGACGGGTGGAAACTGCGCTTGCCGCCGACACCAACGCGTGTCACCCGCAAGGGCAAAAAGGTCAGGTCATTCTCGGTCATGGATTGCGTCCGCAAGTTTGGGTTGCGGACGCAATCGTGGACCTTCTCAAAGGCAGAAGCTAGGTGCGTGAAAACTAGCGCTTACAAGGTTCGTAATAGTGGGGGCACGACGAAACGATCCTCGATAGGGATTTCTCGCACCGGATCGAGCTGGTCCGGCGCAAGTAAAGTTGGAACGTGCGTGGCCTGATCGCGGGATCGGCATGATGCTCTGCGTGTACGCGAATCCGCAGACGCGGGAGCATGATCCCCGCATCGGCGTGTAGCAAGCAACCGGAGGTGCTGGTATACGGTGTCTGCTATTAGGTGAGCGTACCAGCGTCCAGGAGAGGATGGATGAGCGGGAAGCGAAGTCGATTCCGACGACATGACATCCCAACGTGCCGCCACTATGCAGGGAATGTTCCAATCAATTCGTGCCGCATCGCGGCCACGATAGACGGGTCACTGGCAGCGGAAAACCCACCGCGGCGTTCCAAAAGATGGAACGCCGGGCAATCCGGATTCAACCGTCCAGAGCACGCCGGGAGCGACTCACTCTGTAGAGGTGGCGGCTCCTTCGGCCCGCGCCGCCTTTGGGGCACGTGCGGGTCGACTGTCTGCCGGTTTTGCAACGATTGCGCGAATGGCAGCATCCCTGGCGTCGTCCAGCCGCGAGGCTGCAAGGGAAAGCAGTAGCTTGTTGTCCCGTTTGATCGCGGCCTTCTGCAGCGCGCTCCAGACTTTTAAAGATGTGCGAACCGATTGAGGCTTAGCCACAAATCCTAGCCGGACATATCGCAGGGTTCGCAATGAGATGGAGTGCAGGACATCGACCAGAAGCCGGTTGCGGCACAGATCGACCGTGTTGAAATTCAGGAGGAAGCTTTCCACAGCATAGGCGTCTACCGACTCCTCGGCCGCCCTGATTAGCCTTGGCATATGCGCGTTCAGCAACGCCTCGAGTTCGGACGGGCTTTCGCGCGCCACCTGCTCCAACATCGTGACGTAAAGCACGCTGCGCACACGGAAAATGTCCCGAAGTTCATTCTCGTCGGGCGCCGTAACAATCGCCCCGCGCCTGGCCTGAAACTCGACCAGGCGGTCCCGCTCCAGAATACGCATCGCTTCGCGCACCGGCGCGCGGCTGACGTGCAACACCTCGCTGATATCTTTCTCCAGCAAGCGTTGCCCCGACTTCACCAGGTCAAGCGTAATGACCCCGGCCAGCCGGGCAGCGATCTGCTCGGCAATCGGCACCGAGGCATACGCCCAGTCCTGCCCACGCAGCACCGCCCGCTCGACTGCCAGCATCAGTGAATTCTTGGGCGTAAGAAGCGAGGAAAGATCGGGAAGGTTCTGCGTTTTATTTCGGGCCATGGCGTATAGCGCAATGAATTTTCGTCGAGTTTAATCCATTGACCATTATAGTCTCCAGCATTGTAATGTCGACAACAACTCCCTGGCCAACGGGCGTATCGAGTATACGGTGGGTACCAAGGGCGACAGCCATGACGACGCGCTGACCGAGGCAATCAAAGATCCATACAAAACCGGACTGCGACCACGGGCTGGAGCCCGAACACCTCGAGCCTCGCGAGGACAGGCAAACGGTTGATATGACTCCGCTTGTCAAGAGGGGATCGGTTTTGGGTTTTGAGCTGCCATCTGAATTTCCTGAGGGCGACGTAGCAGTAAATCTCGACGGTGGATCATGCTGATATCCGCGGGTTGGTTACCGCATTACAGAAGTCCGCCCAGCGAGCCTGCCGCTATCTAGTGCCGCAAGTCGAATCAAATCCGTTGCCTAACCGTCTCGCGGGTTGCTCGGGTGCCGGGCTACGCCGCTTTCAGGAAACTCTTGCTCGGGTGGTGAGGTTGATTTACTTGTTGCTCAAGGGTTCGGTCACGCCATGCGCACCTCGGGCCGTACGGAGAGCGACATGGCGAGCTGGCTGATGTCCCAGATGAAACCGGCGAGTTCGCGAGCGACCGCGACCACCGCAATATTCTTCTGCTTGCCGCGCGCGAGGAGCTTCCGGTAGCGCCGGCACAGGCGCATCTGCGCGTCCCAGGCGCGGTCAACGATGGGCTTGGGGATGCCTTCGTGGCGGCGCTGGATTTCGGGGCTCACGCGGGCCCGATGCTGGTAGCTCCAGGCCGCTTCCACCAGCAACTTTCTTGCATAGCTGTTGCCGTTCTTGGTGATGCTGCCCTGACGGCGCTTGTCGCCCGACGAGTGTTCGGATGGCGTCACCCCCAGCCAGGCCATCAGCTGGCGCGGGTGGGCGAAGCGTGACAGATCCCCGAGCTCAGCGAGCATGCCCACTGCCGTGGTGAACTGCACGCCGCGCATCGTCTGCAGGCCCAGCACGGCAGGATAGAATCGCCAGTTGACGACAGCCTCGCGCAACGCGGCCTCCAGCCGGTCGCATTGCGCCAGGCGATCCTCGATCGTGCGCCGATACTCCTCGAACGCCAGTTGCTGCCAGACGCTGTCGAAAGCATAGGCGCTGAGCCAGCGCCGGTGCGCAGGTCCCCAGTCGGCGCGGCCGGCATAGCGCACGCCATGCAAGAGCAGAAAGGCCTTCAGCCGTTGCCGCGCACGCTTAAGATCGTCCTTGGCGCTGACCCACGCGCGAGCCAGATCGCGGAATGCTTCGTCTTCCACGCTTGGCACGTACACCGCTGACAGGTCGCCGGCGCGCAGCGACCGCACCAGCTTGATCGCATCACGCCGGTCAGTCTTGACCCGATCGCCCGGCTTTTTCGGAATCAGCGACGGCGCGCACACCAGGCAGTCGAATCCCTTCTGCACGAGCTGACGATAAAGTCCATAGCCGCACGGGCCCGCCTCGTAGACGATGCGGATGTGCCGCGCCTTCGATTGCAGGCGCGTACACAGCCGATCAATATCCGTCTTCGTCGTGCCAATCTTGCCGAGCAGTTCGACCTCGCCTGTGCCCAGCGCATAGGCAACCGTGATCGAATCCTTGTGAACGTCGAGCCCTACGTACAGTGTGATATCTTTTTCCACGCTGGCCTCCGTGATGGATATCGCCGGGTGTGGCCCTGTCCACACCGTGCGGCTCTGGCAGAAATACTAACCCGCGTTTGAGTCCTCGCGGCGGGCCAGCCTCTACCTCGCGGAGTCATACTGACTAGTATGGTTTATCGCCTTCGATTCCTGCTCGCTCCATCTTGCGCGGAGCCGGCCAATAATCCATAACCGCGTAGTGCTGCGTTGGCCGGTTGTCCCAGATGGCAATACTGTTCGGTTTCCACCGGAAGCGAACCTGATACTCAGGGATCGATGCCTGGCTCTGCAGATAATTCAGCAGAAGGCTCGCACCTGGCGTCTTGTCCAAACCGTAACGCACATTCTCAGGTGTGTGGTAGTTGGCGAAATGCGTCGTGAAGCTGCTGACGTATAGAATCTTTTCGCCAGTTTCCGGGTGCGTCCGCACGACAGGGTGCTCCACCTCTGGATTCCGCGCCGCAAGTTTTCTTCGTTCCTCCAGATCCATTGCCGCACCGAACGAGTGCTCAATGCTGCTTTTTGCTCTCAATCCCTCGATGCGCTTCTTGATCTCTTCTGGTAGTTGCTTATAAGCCTCTACCATGTTGACCCAGATGGTGTCACCCCCAACCTCTGGACACTCGACGCAGCGCAGCACGGCGCCCATAGATGGGTTCGGCCGCCAAAGTCCGTCACTGTGATAGTTATTTTCGTAAGGATTCTTTTGTTCCGATCGATAGATCTGCACGAGGCCCGGGTTTTCCGGATCGCTCTCCGCAACGGGATGTTCTTCCAATTTCCCGAAACGGCTCGCAAAGGCTACATGCTCTTTCCGAGAGATATCTTGATCTCGAAAAAAGAGGACTCGGTGCTTAAGCAACAAAGCCTTGACTTCTGCGAACAGCGATGCATCTCGAGACGCATCCCCCAGGCTCACACCGGACACCTCGGCACCAATGCAAGCGGTCAGTCTTTCTACCTTAATCATGAGCGATATCTCCTTGTTCTGGTAGGAATTTCGCCAATTCCCCCACCGTCGCCGCGTGGCGCCGCAGCTTTACGAAACCGTAAAATATTGTTGCCCTGCATCTGTACAAACACGATAGCAGACCATTTTATTTATGTCGACATTAAGTTATGTACCTTAGGCTTGGTCGGTCGCGAAATACGATGGCAGGTATGGCTAGCCGTGCGCCGCGCCCGCCGCAGGCCGGGTTGATCGCGAGTTATTGATGCCGCCGCTCGGGCTGTCGGTAGTGCGTGAGCACTCATTTGATCGCGCAACTGGAGCTTGAATAGCCGGATGGATCATCGCGACGCTCTCTGCTGAAGCAGTCATGGCGGGCGCCTGGCGAGCGCGCTGATCAACTGAAGCAATTCCAGCGCTCGCGCTGCGGCGCGAGAACCGTCTGGCAAATCTCCCCGAACATAAAGAGGGCGAAGCTCCTCGATTTCGGTCAGCGCACCAAGCAGTGCGCCTTCCGCAAGGGAATACTTGCGCAGCATGTTCACGACCAGCATCGAGTTGTGGACGATGTCCTCACTGTCTGAAGTGACGCCGCGGCGATGCAGCGCATAGTTCGCCCAGTGTGTCCCAGCCAGCATCGCTGCCTCAATCTTCATTTCCCAGTCATCTTTGCCGAGAAACCTCAGTGACGTCTCGATGTTTTCAGCCTTGAGCCGATGATTCTCTGTTTTCATACTCGGTACCCTTCAACGCCTGTTCGAATGTGTACATGACTTGTGTAAACGCTTGCTCACATTCGTCGACAATGGCTTGTACTGGAACGCGATCTCCGCGAATGCATGGATCCCGGTGATGTTCGATGGTATGCAACGCGTGTTCGAGTTGCCGAATGGCCTGAGGTACGTCTCCCGCGATCTCCGGCCAGCCAACATGGCTCACATCGCCGAGCCCACGCAACTCGCGTGCGTAGCTGCCGTCCGGTTGCTTCACAACGTGCACGCCGGGAATGGTGGAGAACACAGGGTCGTCACGCGTCAGACCAGCGAGATGAAGCGTTGCGTTGAACACGTTGATGCTCGCGGTCAGCGTGGTCCAGAACCACAATTCGAAGTCGGCTAACGGGTCGAGGTGCTGCCGAAGCACCGCCAGGCGTCGCACCTTGTCGAGGTGAGAGATGACTTTCATGACAGGTTCCTCCTTACGTGAACGGCCGGCCTGCATATCAGTGAAGGGCGACAGACTCCATCACATGCCGGGCTTCGAGTTCCAGTTGCGCTTCGAGGGTATTGTCAGCGTGACGACGCAATTTCTTGATCCGGACGATCACCCGCTGCGGACCGGTCGCGAACGTCACTGCCATGGAGATCGCCTCGGTGAGCGCGCGCCCTGAGTCAACGAGGCGGTTGACGATACCCAAACCATGCATGCGTTCGCCCGTGACAGGCTCGCCCGTCAGGCATAGTTCCGTCAGCACTCGCCGTGAGACGAATTCGGACGGGAGCACGGCGGTTCTGTCGCCGGGCGAAAGGCCGACCTTCCCATACGCCACAAAGAAAGACGCATTGCGAGCGGCAACCAGCATGTCACACGCGAGCGCAATCGATAAACCCGCACGCTGAACCTTCGACTGCGGCGATCACCGGCTTGCTGCAACTGCGAATCGAGCGGATCAGGTCATGCAGACGTTCGATTCCTGCGCGAAGCTCCAGCAGCGTCGTCGTGGGTCGTTGCGCATGCCGGTCCAGATCGCCGCCAGCGCAGAAGGCATTGCCAACGCCGGTGAGAACGATTGCGCCTATACCCGGATCGGCCTGCGCTTCAGCCAGCGCGGCCGGAAGGGCATCACATAACTCATGAGTCACCGCATTGCGCGCGGTCGCGTTGTTGATGGACATCACTTGCACCGCGCCATCGCGATGCTTGAGAACCGCTTCGTTCATGGCTTTAACTCCGGCCAAGCGCGATATAGCGCGCGAGTTAATGGTCTTCGTCGCCTAGTCGACGATCGATCATTACGGTCCATCGGAAACCCTGACTCCCGCAAGGCGCAGTCGACCGGGAAAAGTCGCACCCGGTTTGCAGACTCGAATCAGATTCAAATCCATTGGGCAAGTCTGTCAATTCAAACTGAACTGGCCTGCGCGCTGCACTACTGACCGAACGGCCGCTGCACCGTGAGCTTGCTGGTCACCGACGCCACCCCCGCGACGCCATTCACGACCTCCGTGACGGTATTGATCTGCGACGCCTCCGGGACAGTGCCGCTGATCATCACGGCCCCGCCTTTCGCAGTGACGCTGATGTTGCCCGCGTCAATCTCCTTGTGCTTCGCGAGCGCTGCGTACACCTTGCGTCGCAGCGCGCGATTCGCCTGCCGCGCGGCTTTGGCCGTCATGCCGCTCGACGCGGAGGCTGCGGTGCCAGCCAATGCCCCTGCCGACGCGCCGTCCTGCGCCCACGCACCGATCGACACTGCCGCGATCGCGACGCCAAGAGCCACCCTGAGTCCATTCATCGTTTTCATCGTTGCTCTCCGTTTCGATTTCAATGCATCAGAAGCTGTGACGCAGGCCGATCATCGCGGCCGTGGTCGATACGCCCGGCGCGACGATCTGGCCGTACATGATCGTCTGGTTCATCGTCCCGCGGTTCGCAACGTACCCGACCTGCGCAGAGACTATCGTGCGCTTCGACAGGCTGTATTCCGCGCCCACTGCGTATTCGCTCGAATGGTTCGCCGAGTTGTTGCGATCTTTCAGGTAGTAGAAGCCAGACGTGATCTTGAAGAACGGGGTGAACTGATAGCCCAGACCACCCGAAATCATTTCGTAGTCCGCGAGGCGCGTGTTCGACGGATTCTTGCCGATCCCGTACGACGCCGACACCGATACGCCGCGGAACGTGTACTTCGCGCCGAAATAATAGAGGCGGTTATTGTCGTACCCGGTCGGCGCGGCCGCCGCGAGGTTCGTGTCGTGGGCGTTGTAGTAGACGGCGGACAGATTGAGGCCGTAGTTCGAATACCTGAGCACCGCCGATTCGCGCGTACCGCCCTGAATCTGGCCCGCCACGCCGCCCGGCGCGTACTCGAGCGCGGCTGACGCGCCGTAGAACTTCGGTGTCTGGTAGACGAGCGCGTTGCTGTCATACAACGCGCCGAGGGGCACATTCGTGTTCGTCCCGGGCCAGCCGGCGGCCTGGTTCAGCCCGAGCCATGCGCCCAGGATGCTGCCGAAGTACTGCGCCGCGCGGACGTCGGTATCGGCCATCGCGTAGATCATCGGCGTGTATTGCCGTCCGGCGTCGAACGTGCCGAACGGTCCGGAGAGGCCGACCGTCGTCTGCTGGTTGAATATCGCAGTCGTGCCCGTCGTGTCGGGCAGCCCGACCTTGCCGTTGCTGCTGTTGAACACCCCCTGTAGCCTGAAGTTGACCTTGTAGCCGCCGCCGATGTCTTCGGTCCCCTTGATGCCCCAGAAACTCCCATAGAGGCTGCCGTCCTTGATGCCGTACACGTGCCCGTTGTTGTGGGCGTTCGGCGCGAACGAGGACGCCGCCGTGCTCTGAAAGAAAACGCCCGAATCGATTGCGCCATACAACGTGACCGACGACTGCGCATGCGCTGCGCTGGCGAATACCGCGAGTATTGCTACTCCGCTCCACTTCAGTTTCATTGACGTCGCCTCTGCCTTTTATGATGACCGGGCGAGCCCGGGCGGATGCTTGCCTGTTACCGAATGGCGCGGGGTCGTCGATCCCCGCTGCCGGCGCAATCGGTGCATGCGCGCGTTCATGTAGCGAAAGATCTTCCCGGTATTGGAGCTGTGGAACTGAACGATGTCGCCGACGACTTCTATACAGAAGGCCGGCGGCGATCGCCCCAACCAGGGTGACCGACGACCCCGCATACGCGCCGCCGCTCAATAACGACGACGGCGCCTCGATATCGACGATTTTCCGCTTCATGGAGCCCTCTTTTCATGCCCGTCGACTGATTTGGACGGGATGCGCAACTTGACGATCCCTCGACGATTCCGGGGCCTTCCTGCAACGGCCCGGCTTGCCGACCGAACACTGACAATGCCGATCATCCTCTAAAATTGTTGATGTCGACATTAATACTTATACTGAGTCGACCCGGCAGGCAGAACGGTATATGGCTTCGCGACAAGCGACCACGACACCCGCGACAGATTCCGCAACTCTATTTTTGTCGACATTATTATTTTATGGGGATACACTGTGAACCACAGTGGCCTTGCACTGCCGCGGCCGATGTGAAGTCAATGAACGGAGGGATTCCGATGCTCTCGACGCAGCCATTTGCGAAGATATTGGTGAACAAAACTCATGCCGCTCGACGGATTGCGGCGCGGATTGCCTCAGGGTTTGTCCCGAGGGGGAATCTCACTCCGATGACTCATGAAGCGCTTTGCTATGCGTGCATGGTCGGCATTGTGATGCCGACCCACCATGACGTCACGCCGACGCATCCGTCTCATTGTCTAAGCCGCTGAGAAGCACGTTGAAGAAGGAACGATTCATTGCGCAGCACATTGCTTCCGACAGAATCGCGCGCGGCATGCCAATGGCTCATCAGGACCCCGATGAAAGTCAGGTGCTGACAATGAACCAGATTGGTCAGCATGATGTGCACTTGATCTCGTTTCGTCCTGCCGTCGCTGTCGGGATCGTGGATGCGGCAGTCGATGATCCGGCGCTCTTGCGTCAGCGGATTACTGTCATGAAAAGTCAAGTGCAAGGCATGCAATGTAAAGCAGGAAGTGACGGCGGGCCAGATGATTCACTGGGCGCATCAGACACTCGATGGTGCTGCGAATGGCGTACTAAAGCTTTCTCATCCAGTTCGACATTCTCACTATTCACAATTTCAATTTGGAGATCCATCACCATGAACTTCCTTGACGGCCACCTGTATCCCGAGAACCAGCAGCCCCTGATCATTACAGCCGCTCCCTATGCGCCGGGCTGGATTCCCTCAGACTTCCCGGAAGATATCCCTGTCACCATGGAGGAGCAGATCCAGAAGGCGGTGGATTGCTACGAAGCTGGTGCCACCGTGCTGCATCTGCATGTGCGCGAAGCCGATGGCAAGGGCAGCAAGCGCCTGTCCATGTTCAATGAACTGATCGCCGGGGTGCGCGCCCGCGTGCCGGAAATGGTCATCCAGGTGGGCGGTTCCATCAGCTTCGCGCCTGAATCCGAGGGCCAAGCCGCCCAATGGCTAAGCGATGACACGCGGCATATGCTGGCCGAACTCGATCCGAAGCCCGACCAGGTGACTGTCACCGTCAACACGACACAGATGAACGTGACAGAGCATGCCGGTATGGATGACTTCAAGGGTGTTTCGCGAGGATTCCCGCACCTCTATGCAACCTACAAGGACATGATTGTCCCCTCGAATCCCAGCTGGGCCGAAGAGCACATCCGACGCCTGACAGCCGCCGGAATCCAAAGTGAGTTTCAGTGCTACAACATCAACAGCTTTGAAACGATCGAGCGGATGATTCGCCGCGGTGTCTACAAGGGGCCACTGGTGATGAACTGGGTGGCTATCAGCGGCGGCATGGATCAGGCGAACATCTACAACCTGGCCAACTTCCTGCGTGCTGCGCCCGACGGCGCAGTGGTGACGGTGGAGAGTTCGGTGCTAAATGTGCTGCCCGTGAATATGATTGGCATCGCCTTGGGTCTGCATGTGCGGTGCGGCATCGAGGATGTGCTCTGGAACCAGACCCGCACGGGCAAGATGAGCTCCGTCGAGCAGATCAAGCAGTTGGTGCGCATTTCAGGCGAATTTGGCCGTCCCATCGCGACAGCGAAACAGGCGCGAGAGATCATGAAGATTGGGGTCTTCTACGACACGGCTGACGAGACGCTTCAGGCCAACGGCTTCGCGCCCAATCGTAACGGTGGCAACCAGGGCTTCCTGCGCAAGCCGACCCAAGGGTGAAGTAAGCGCTAGCGAGCCGCAGACGAACTGCGGCAGTCGATACATATCCGCAACCAGCTTGCATCGGACCAGAGTAAGGGCTTTGCATGGGACCAGAGTAGCGCGCTGAAGCGCGAACTCTGGTCGACAGCTAAAGCGCCAACTCTGGTCGACCGCAGATATTGCATGGGACCAGAGTAAGGCGCTAAAGCGCCAACTCTGGTCGACAGGAGACAACATGGCAAAAGTCGTTAAATTCTACGAAACCGGCGGTCCCGAGGTCCTTCGTTTTGAGGACGCTGAAGTTGGAGAGCCGGGACCGGGAGAGGTGCGCGTCCGCCACGTGGCAGTGGGTCTTAACTTTGCCGACACCTACTTTCGCGGCGGTATCTACGAGGTTCCGCTGCCCAGCGGCCTCGGCAACGAGGCATCCGGCGTGGTCGAGGCCATCGGTGCGGGCGTGACCCATCTGGCGGTCGGCGACCGTGTGACCTACACGGGCTTCATCAACACGCTGGGCGCCTACAGCACGGAGCGGCTGATTTCTGCCGCGCCGCTGATCAAGCTGCCGGAGGCCATCAGTTGCGAAGCTGCGGCGGCCATGACCATGCGGGGCTTGTCCGCCGCCTACCTGGTGCGCCGAATCTACCCTTTCAAAGCTGGCGACGCCGTGCTGCTGCATGCCGCAGCAGGCGGTGTTGGCCTGATCGTTTCGCAGTGGGCCAAACTGCTCGGCCTGACGGTGATCGGTACGGTTTCGACTGACGCCAAGGCGGAGGTGGCGCGCGCCCACGGCTGTGATCACACGATCAACTATAGTCATGACGATGTGGCCAAGCGCGTGCGGGAACTCACCAACGGAGTGGGCGTGTCCGTGGTCTTCGACAGCGTGGGCAAGACCACCTTCATGTCCTCGCTAGACTCTCTCAAGCGCCGCGGCCTGCTGGTCTGCGTCGGCACCGCTTCCGGCAAAATCCCGCCGTTCGATCCGGCAATTCTGGCCCGCAAGGGCTCGCTGTACGTGACCCGCCCGGGTCTCGCCGACTATATCGCCGATCCGGCCGAGAAGGCAGAACTGGTCGATGAGCTATTCGGCCATGTGGCGGCAGGCCGCATCCGCATCGGGATCAATCAGCGGTATGCCCTGGAGGACGCGGTGCAGGCACATCAGGACCTGGAGGCTCGAAAAACTACGGGGTCCTCCATTTTCGTGATTTGAATATGTCAGGCTGTTTGGGCTGCGGAACGTAGCCCAGTGATTCGGCATGTCGGGTCAGGTCGTTAATGACCCGCTGCCGGACGGTTATACGTATGAACGTTAGGGCTGCACGGGTCGAAGGACATTCTGGGCAGGAAGTAACAATCACCCTCGCAGACGGCAGCGCCGTACGGGGCACGCATATTCTCGTCGCGGCAGGGCGTATCCCCAACGCCCGAGATATTGGTCTTGACGCGGCAGGAGTTGAAGTTGATTTGCGCGGCTTCATCGTCACAGACGAGCGACTCGCAACGACTGCACAGAACACGTGGGCAATCGGTGAAGTTCCCGGCACGCCCATGTTCACACACGCTTCCTTTGACGACTATCGCTTACTGAAATCGGTTCTGGACGGAGGCTTACGGACAAAGACAGACAGGGTTATCCCGTACGCGCTCTTTGTCGAGCCGGAGCTGGGAAGAATCGGCATCACTGAGATAGAAGCGACAACACGCGGCATTCCGGTCCGGGTCGCAAGCCTGCCGATGGCAGCTGCGCCCGTACCAACGGCGAAACGGATAGATCATAGTTGACCGTGACTCAGACGAGATTCTCGGCTTCACAAGAGGGTTGGCTGTAATTCGTGAATTTTTCGTCAAAACGATGCTAATTCAACGAGTCCAAAAGGAAAAATTTGACCGATCGCAGTGCATTGAACACTGCAAGGGTCGACTGAAAGTTAATGGCAGCTTCAGTCAGGTGGTAACCCCGGCCACCGCGATGCCCATTTCCAGATCGAACCAGCCGTCGCCGGCATGGTGCGCCGTCCCGTCGATGGCATGGATCTCGATCACGTTGAAGCGGAACTCAGCTGTCATGGTGACGCGCCAGCCCTAGTCGCGCAGAAGAGGTAACACGTCATTCACGAACGCGTACAACGCATCGGGCTCCGTTATTCCGAGCATCGCATCGGGAAGCGATTGCATACTCTGTACGCGGCCGGCGGGTATCTTCTGCAGCCCGCTCTTGCGCAGCTCCACGAGCCGCTTTTTCTCAGCATCAGCGCGCCGCCTGAGCTGAACAACGCCACCATCGGGATTCGAGACCAGGGTCGCGTCACTACCCGCGTTGAGGCAGGCCCCGTCGTAGTTGTCAAACGAACTAAAGTTGATACGAACTACTACAAAAGTTGGTGCCTTTTCAGTTCTGTGACGAATTCCGGGCTGAAGAGCCTTGTGTAGCAGGGTTTCCGGCTGATTGACGTAAAGATGGTACGCTGTGTAGCGAGAGACTTTGGCCTGTCTCACCCGACGCGTCGCCTCTCAATCAAGAATCTCGAGCCCGTTTTCAGCGCCCCATTGCCTTAGTGCCTTTTCGACAGAGTCGGCTTCAAACGCATACCAGCGTTCCAGAGCACCTTCGCGCTCGAGTAAATCCTTGAAGCGCGCGTATGCCCCTCGCCGCTGGAAAAACCCTTCAATCTGGTCATAACGCGCAGGCAGCTGCTGTGCGGCAAAGCGCAGGGCGAGACTGCTTCCGAGATCAAGTTCGTTCTTGTGCGGTATCGCGAGGTAGCGATCCGGGTCTTCCAGATCCTCGGGAATCGCCTCCTCGATCGTGTCGATGGCATCGGAAATCCAGTAGATTTTTCCCGTATCGAGCGAGATATACGCCTGGTGTTCCATCGGCGCTGCATAGCTGACGAAGTCGAAGGCCGAGGAAAGATCATCGAATTTGACGGCGACCATGACGGTGACCTCATCGGGATGTTTTTGCTTTCTGTGGGGGTCGTGGTGTCGCCGGCGAACGTGTGGGCGGTTTTTGCGTGGCGGTTGAACGGGGCGCCTTTGGAGCCCCCGCGCGCAGCTTGCCGGCAGGTTTTGCGGCAACGACGGGTTTGACCACCGCTTTAGGCGCCGCCGTTTTGCCTTTCGAGGTCGATTTCGCGCTTGCTGAACGGGTCGCCCCTGGTGCGTCCGCACGCGCCTTGCCAGCAGGTTTTGCGGCAACGACGGATTTGACCACCGTTTTGGGTGCCGCCGTTTTGCCTTTCGAGGTCGATTTCGCACTCGCTGCCGGTTTCGCTGGGGTCGATGGCGTGGGAACCCGGCTCGTTTGCGCAGCGGACTGCCTGCCTGTCCGTTTGCGTGCAGCAGGAGATGCGGCGAGCGGCTCGCTGCCGGTGTCGATCTCGATACCGAATACGTCGCCCAGGGCCGCGTCGTCGAGAACCTTGCCCGACGCTGGCGCGGGTCCCGCTGCGGACAATCCGGCACCCGTGCTGCTGACGAGATCGGCGGCGTCCACACCCCGCAGCGTGAAGAGCAGTTCGGGCTGCTGGTCGAACCGGGCGCCGATACCGTACAGCACCGCGGCCACATGCTTGCACATCGACGCCCAGTCGAGGCAGCTGCAACCGAACCGGATATCCTTCGGCGACGGAAAGAGTCCCGTGCCCGGCTTGCAGATCCGTTCCATCACGGCGCCCGATAGCTTGCCCTGCAGCAGCTCGACCATGGAATCGATCGATGACGCGCAGTCGGCGACCAACGTGCGCCAGTGTTGATTGGCAGACGCACTGACGTCGATCTTGACCGTGTAGAGGCTCGATCCCATGACCTGTGCGTGTATTTTGCCCGCCGTGATCTGCAGATCGATCACCGAACCGTTACGGACGTAGGTGCGCCCGCGCGGCAGGCGATTGCCGTAGTCGCTGTAGCGCTCCAGATTATCGCACCACGCCTTGCCCCAGAAGGTTTTCGCGATGGCGCCGCGATACGGCGCTATCGGCGACAGCGTCCTGCCGGTCTTGATTGCTTTCGCGACCTGCTGTTCGGCTTTTCTCCGGCGTTCAGCCACCGGGACATAAGGTTTCCATCCACCGTAGTAACCCATCACATTCCCTTTGCGTAGTCAGGTTTCCTGCGCACGATGTATATCGAGCCTGACGAGATCGAGCAACTCCCGATCGGTCATTTCAGTCAGCAGCAGCTCCGCTCCGCCTTCGAGCACATCCTTCACCAGTTGCTGCTTCGTTTCGATTAGCTGGTCGATCCGATCCTCGACTGTGCCCCGGCAGACGAACTTGTGCACCAGCACGTTCCTGCGCTGGCCGATGCGAAAGGCCCGGTCCGTCGCCTGATTCTCCACGGCCGGATTCCACCAGCGATCGAAATGAATCACGTGGGAGGCAGCCGTGAGATTCAACCCCGATCCCCCTGCCTTGAGCGACAGCACGAAGAAGGGCGTCAATTCGTCTTCCTGAAAAAGCCTGACCAGCTCGCGCCGCTTTCCGACCGGGGTGCCGCCATGCAGGATCAAACCCTCGCGGCCAAACAGTGATCCCAGAAACGCCGCCAGGGGCTCGGTGGTTTCGCGAAACTGCGTGAATACGAGTACCTTTTCCTGCTTCGCGGCAATCACGTCGACCAGTTCCCGCAGACGCGCAAATTTGCCGCTGGCCTCAGGCTTCCATGCCGCGTCGCCGAGCCACTGGGACGGATGGTTGCATATCTGCTTCAAACGCATCAGGTAGCTCAGCACGATGCCCTTGCGCTCGATGCCTTGTGCACCGTCGAGCGCGGCGGCCAGGTCCTGAACCGCGCGCTCGTACAGTGCGGCCTGGACGGGACTCAGGTGACACCAGGCCTTGAGCTCGGTCTTTTCCGGGAGATCGGCAATGACATTCCTGTCCGTCTTCAGGCGGCGCAGAAGGTACGGTCGCACGAGCGAGCGAAGCGGACCGAAGTGCCCGGCTTTCGCGAGACGCCTGCTGAATCCGGCGAAATCCTTCGCCGAGCCCAGCAGGCCCGGATGCGTGAAATCGAAGATGGACCACAGGTCCGCCAGGCCGTTTTCCACGGGGGTACCTGTCAGGGCGATGCGCGACTGCGCCTGAAGCTTCTTGACCTGCCGGGTCTGCCTGGCTCCGGGGTTCTTGATTGCCTGCGCTTCGTCGACGATCGCCAGGCGCCATCGGATCGTCTCCAGCGCGGGTTGGCGAAGCAGCGCGCCAAAACTGGTGATGACGAGGTCGGTCTGGGCGAGCCGCACCTCATCGAGGCCGCGCAGGGTCTCGGCCGGCGTGACGGAGGGGTGGGCAACCAGGACGCGCAGACCGGGCGCAAAGCGTTCGGCTTCCGAGGCCCAGTTGGCCAGCAAGGAGGCCGGCGCAACGAGGAGGCTGGGACGTGGATCACGCTGTTCGCGCTTCAGGATGAGGAGCAGCGCGAGGATCTGGATCGTTTTGCCGAGCCCCATGTCGTCGGCCAGACACGCGCCCAGTTCGAGCCGGCTGAGCAGGTAGAGCCACTGCACGCCCGCGTGCTGGTACGGTCGAAGCTGCGCATGCAACCCGGGGCCCGGCTCGACGCGCGCCAGGCCTTGCGGTTGACGCAGGTTCTGAAGGGTATCGGCCAGCCAGGGACCGGCCACGACCTGCGCCCAGTCGTGTTCTTCAGGCACTTCGGCATCATTGCCCGGCACGCCTGCCAGCAGGCGTAGCGCGTCGTTGAGTGGGAGCCCCAATTGCGCGGCTTGCCCGAGATCTTCGAAGCGTTGCAGAAGACGGCCGAGCTTCCGGGTATCCACCTCGATCCAGCGCCCGCGGATCCACTGCAGGCCGTCGGCGCCCTTGAGCAGCTTTCGGACTTCGGCGGGGCTTAATGGTTCGCCCTCGAGCGAGACTGCCAGGTTGAAATCGAGCAAGGCATCCTTGCCGACGAGCGACGGCGGTTTCGTGCCCACACTGGCCGTGACGCTCGGCCGCGCGGGACGACCCGTCGTCCACGTACCGGGCAGCCGGACGATGATGCCGGCGGCCTCGAGTGCCGGCAGATCCTGGAGCAGGTGCCAGGCCTCGGTGGGCGTCCAGCGCAGCGGATGATAGATCTCGCGCGACTCAAGCATGGAGCGCACCCAGTCGCAACACTCGGCCGCCCGCTGAACGGGGAGCAGCAGCGAAAGAAGCTGCGCCTTGTTGCGCGTGCCGGAAAATTCCTCGAGCGAGCGCGACAGGGGCTGATGCTGGGTCTTGCCATGCGCGGAGACGCGCGCCGTATAAGTGGCCAGAAAAGCGAAGGGGGCCTCAGGGTCTTTCCGGTTCTCGGCAAGATTGAAGTGGACCCGGCCCACCAGATTCCAGGTGGGGTGACGCGACCTGAGAAATGCCTGAAGCGAGCCGCCCGTGCTGGCCAGCTCCTGGCGCAGGGCGCTGCCGATCTCGCCCCACAGTGTCGCGAGCACTTGCGGCGTGAGATATTCGACGCCTGTCATGGGTGGGGCATCGTCGATCAGCCTCCCGATGTCCCGGGCGTCCGGTTCGGCGACTGCGATGTCCCCGTCTGTGGCCGTCGTGCACAACGCGGTGACGTAACGCATGGCGAAGTCGCGCCACCAGCCCCAGGCGGGGGGCAGTGCCCGTCCGATTACCGTGCTGCCGAGATAGAGCAGACCGTGGCCTGCGCCGGCCTGAAAAGCGCGGTCGAGCGCGATGTCTTCCGGCACAGGGGAAGCATCGGTTTTCGGCACCGCAAGAAGATGACCCGTCGGCGTGATGTTGGGCGCAAGATGATCCGTATTGATCGAAGGCATGATGGTCGAAGGCGCTGATTTCACTGCAAGTCAGACGGTGTACGCTGTTTCCTGATGCGACGTCCAAAGGCCTCAGCGAACTGCCGGGCGCGCTTGAGGTCGTCTCCGCGCAGGTACATCGAGGTCGTTGAGATGGACGAGTGGCGCAGGTTGTCGCGTACGCTCGTCAGTTCCGCGCCGCGCGCGAGTGCATGACTGGCGTGGGAGTGCCGCATCCAGTGCGGGCTCGCGCGGCACAGTTTTTCCGCCAGCAGCGGATGATCACCCTCCAGCACGCCAGCGGCTTCCACGAAGAACCGGCGCATGACGCGCCACAGGTGCGCGCCCGTAATACCCGCGCCCTCATTCTCGCCGAGGCTGGCGAGGATTGGCGTCGCCGGGCTCCAGCGCTCCCGTGAGACCGGCAGCCGTCGTTCAAGCAGATATTGATCAAGCGCATCGGTTGCCAGCGGGGGTAACGCCACCCTGCCGGGTTTGCTGCCTTTGCCAATGAGGTGAAGCCACGACTCGCCGTGCCCGTCAGCACGGATGTCGCGCAGCACGGCGCCCACGAGTTCGCTCGCGCGCAGGCCCGTCGCGTAGCCGAAGTCGAGCAGGAAGCGCAGCCTCTGTGCGGCCGGTCCGGACCAGCCGTACGACCACTCGAGACCGTCCGCAAAGGCCCGCAGCAGCAGCCACTCGCCCTCGGTGAAGCCGCGCGTCGTGTCGAGTTCGGGGCGCAGCGCCGCGCCGCGAACCTTGACGCCGGCAAAGGGGTTGGCCAGCACGTAGCGCTGCTCGATGAGCCATCGATACAGCGCCGAGAGGACCGTCAATGCGTAGGCAGTCGAGCGCGCCGACAGGCCGCCTGTGAAGGGGCGCCATTCGACAGAATCACGCGGTCGCGGGGGACCGACCCAGCGTTCACGGGGCGAGGGACGGCGTACAAACGTCCGGTATGCAATCGCGTCGTCGGTCGTCAGCGACGAGAACGCGCGGCCTCGCTCGACGATGGCCCAGAGGATCAGCCGCTCGGCTTCCTTGCGGTAGGCGCGCTGCGTCGTGACTGTTTCGTGCAGCGCGAGCCACGCCTGCACGGCCTCGTAGTCGTTCGTGGCATTGAGCGTGCAGGTCTCGCGCGGGGCGCGCAACGTACCCTGCGAACCGTCGACTTCATGCGGCAGCCGTAGCTGCTCCCACGGCACGATACCGGCCGGCTGCGTGAGCGTGATCAAGGCACGGGCACGCTCGGTCAAGGCAGGGTGCGCGGCGAAGAACGCTTCGATGGCGTGCGCGCCGGTCGCCCCGAGCCCCTTGATCCGGGTCCACCACTGGCGCCGGCGCGGAATGCGTACCGTCAGATCCGTGAGCGTACGAATGCCGTGCGCATGCAGCGCCCGCACTGTGCGCGGCGCGAACCACAGCGCGACGTCGTCGGTCACCTGCGGTTGTGGTACGGGCAACGATCCAAGCGTCCTGATCGTGCGCTCGACCGTGCCCGCCCGTGCGTGCCGTTGCGTGGGTGTATGTTCGAAGACTGCCGCCAGATCGGGCCGATGCCGGCTATGCGCAAAGGCGATCAGTTGCCTGCGGATGTCTCCGATGAGACCCCGCGAGGAAACGCCTGCCGCCCTGCGCCCGCCCAGGTAGCGGGCCACGGCTGCGCGCGAGGACAGGCCCGCATACCAGCTGCGCAGGGCGGCAAGCGAGTCGGCATTGGGGAAACCCTGCCCGGCGGGCTCCTGGGTCTGACGCGTTTCCATGGTGCCAACTTTTCATGTGCGAAATGAATGACGCGATAATATAAATTATCTCACTGCTTCGAATTTGTAAAATTTTTCTCGAGCGCAAAAGACTGTGACGAGCGCTTCGAGCGCCGCCGCGTTCGCGCGGAAGTCGTCCGAGCGGGGGTTCAGCTTTGATTCGATGAAGGGCATCGTTTTAGTCTCCTTTTTCCCGCGCGCGCTTAAATCGTTTCCGCGAACAGTTCGCGGCCAATCAACATGCGGCGAATCTCGCTCGTGCCCGCGCCAATTTCATAGAGCTTCGCATCGCGCCACAAACGACCGACCGGATACTCGTTGATATAACCATTGCCGCCGAGAATCTGGATCGCCTCGCCAGCCATCCAGGTCGCCTTTTCGGCCGTGTACAGAATCACGCCCGCGCAGTCCTTGCGGACCTGGCGCACATGGTCGTTGCCGAGCGTGTCGAGTTGGCGGCCCACCGCATACAGATACGCGCGGCATGCCTGCAGCGTCGTGTACAGATCGGCGACCTTGCCCTGGATCAGCTGGAATTCGCCGATCGACTGGCCGAACTGCTTGCGGTCGTGGATATACGGCACGACCGCGTCCATCACCGCGACCATGATGCCGGTCGGGCCGCCCGCGAGCACCGCGCGCTCGTAGTCGAGACCGCTCATCAGCACCTTCACGCCGCCGTTAAACTCGCCGAGGATGTTTTCCTCCGGCACCTCGACGTCCCGGAACACCAGTTCGCCGGTGTGTGAACCGCGCATGCCGAGCTTGTCGAGTTTCTGCGCGACCGAGAAGCCCTTCATGCCCTTCTCGACGATGAACGCGGTGATACCGCGCGCATTCGCTTAGGGATCGATCTTCGCGTAGACGACCAGCGTGTCGCAATCGGGGCCGTTGGTGATCCACATCTTGGTGCCGTTGAGCACGTAGCGGTCGCCCTTCTTGTCCGCGCGCAGCTTCATGCTGACGACGTCCGAGCCCGCGTTCGGCTCGCTCATCGCGAGCGCGCCGACGTGCTCGCCCGACACGAGCTTCGGCAGATACTTGCGCTTTTGCGCCTCGCTGCCGTTGCGATGAATCTGGTTCACGCGCAGGTTCGAATGCGCGCCATACGAGAGGCCGACCGAGGCCGAGGCGCGCGAGATTTCCTCCATCGCGACCATGTGCGCGGTGTAGCCCATGTTCGCGCCGCCGTACTCTTCGGAGACCGTCATGCCGAGCACGCCGAGATCGCCGAACTTGCGCCACAGGTCCATCGGAAACTGACCGGTGCGATCGATTTCCCCCGCGCACGGCGCGATTTCCTTGGCGGCGAACGATCCAATGCTGTCGCGCAGCATTTCGATCTCTTCGCCGAGCGGGAATTTGAGTCCAGGAATTTGTACCATTGCATGTCTCCTGTATAGGAAACGTTGATTTCAGTTCGTCGCCGGGCGGCTATGCCATGCGACCGCAAGGTTCGGTGTTACGCCGCTACTTTTGGTGTTGCCTGTCTCGCGGTCTCACCGTTTGCCAACAACGCCGCGGCGGTCTTCGCAGCGGCGGCCGCATTGCGCTCCCTGATATGTCCGAATCCACGAACCGTCTGCGGCAACTTCGCAAGCTCAATCCGTGTCGTCATATGCGCTTCGTCAAGACTTTCGACAAGACGTTTCACGAGCTTCTGGTAGTCTCCGATCGCAGCACGCTCGTCCCGCCGTTCCGCCGTGTAGCCGAACGGATCAAGCACGGTGCCGCGCAGAAATTTCGCTTTCGCGAGCAGGCGAAACGCAGGGACGACCCAGCCGCCGTACTGCTTCTTGATGAGGTGGCCTTTCTCGTCCTTCTTCGCCAGCAGGGGCGGCGCAAGATGGAAGCGAAGCTTGAAATCCCCTTCGAATTGTCCACGGAGCCGTGTGAGGAAGCTTGTCTCCGTAAAAAGGCGAGCGACCTCATACTCGTCCTTGTAGGACATCAGCTTGTACAGACTGATCGCCACCTCGCGAGTAAATCGGTCACCACCCACACGGCTCGATTCAAGCGACGCGATTTGTTGGACGAAATCCTCGTACCGCTTCGCGTAGGCCGCATTCTGATACGCCGTCAATTTACCCACGCGATCTGCGACAATCTGTTGAAGAGACGCTTTGCGCTGAGGCATCGCCATGATGCTTACTTTTTCCAGACCTGCTGCCGCGCGAGCGATGGAAAGGTCCAGCGCGGCCTGTCGCCCCCATGCAAAGGCCGACTTGTTCATCTCCACTGCCGCGCCATTCAGTTCGATCGTCTGTAGCAGGGAGCGCTCCTCGATAGGAATCAAACCCTTCTGCCACGCGTATCCCAACAGAAAAACGTTCGTCGCTACAGCATCGCCCGTCAGCGCTGTAGCGATCCGCGACGCCTCCAGCGCCTCGGTCACTTGCGTATTCGCCTTGACCTGGCTCAGCAGTCCTGCAGGCGCTGCCTGCCAGTCGGGGTCCCGCGCAAAAGTCCCGGTCGGAGCAACGTCGAGGTTGACGACCGCAAGCGTGCGCAGCGGGCTACTTAACGTCATCGCGTCTTTGCTCGCAGCAACCATCATGTCGCAGCCGAGCAGAAGGTCAGCTTTGCCCGACGCCACTCGCGCCGCGTGCAATGCGTCCGGGGTCTGAGCGATGCGGATATGCGACATGACTGCGCCACCCTTTTGCGCCATGCCTGCCATGTCGAGAACCAGAACTCCTTTGCCTTCGATATGTGCAGCCATCCCCATCAGAGCACCGACCGTGACCACACCAGTTCCTCCAACGCCCGTGACTACGACGTTGTAGGGACGTGACAGCCCCGCGATTTTCGGCGCGGGCAACCCCGTTGGAACCGCAACACGCGCCTTTGCGGCTTTACGCAACTGACCGCCCTCGACGGTAACGAAGCTTGGGCAAAATCCCTTCACGCAGGAGAAATCCTTGTTGCAGGAGCTTTGATCGATAGTCCGCTTTTGGCCGAGATCGGTTTCTAACGGCATCACGGAGACGCAATTCGACTGCACGCCGCAATCGCCACAGCCTTCGCAAACTTCTTCGTTGATGACCACGCGGCGCGCAGGATCAACCAGCTTTTTCTGCTTTCTGCGGCGCCGCTTTTCCGCCGCGCAAGTCTGCGCATAGACAATTGCGGTCACGCCCTCGACGTCCCGCAGTTCCTTCTGCAATGCGTCCATCTGGTCGCGATGCAGCAACCGTGTGCCCGGCGGCAGTGTTGCGCCGTTGAACTGCTGCGGCTCGTCACTGACCAGGTGAACCTGCTTAGGCTGCTACTAGCAGACAGGCGTGGGTGTTGTCCGCTACCATTGGCGAGACAGTTGTAATAACGACCCGCAGGTCATGCTTGCATGGACGCACGGTACAGCTATTGAGTTGGAATCGACACCTGAGCGCCCCGAGGCAACCCGGAGCTACGAGGAAAACCGCATATGGCGACACGCACGAAACCGCGAATCCGGGTTGGCGTTGGAGGCTGGACCTATGGCCCATGGCGCGGGGTGTTTTATCCGCCGGATCTGACGCAAAAACGCGAGCTCGAATACGCGAGCCGCCAGCTGACGACCATCGAAATTAATGGGACATTCTATGGCTTGCAGAAACCCGAGAGCTATATGAAGTGGCGCGACGAGACGCCTGACGATTTTGTATTTGCACTCAAGGCGCCGCGCTACGCGACCAACCGGCGTGTGCTGGCCGAGGCCGGCGACAATATCGAACGCTTCTTCGGCAGTGGCCTCGTGCATCTGAAACAAAAACTCGGTCCGATCAACTGGCAGTTCGCCACAACCAAGCAATTCGACGCAGACGACTTCGAAGCGTTTCTCGCGTTGCTGCCCAGGAAGCTCGACGGACTCACGCTAAGGCATGCCGTCGAAGTTCGACACGAGAGTTTCCGCAACGAAGTCTTTGTCGCGCTGGCGCGCAAATATGGCGTGGCGATCGTACTCGCAGGCGATAGCCATTATCCTCAGATCGCCAGTCTCACCGCACCCTTTGTGTATGCGCGCATCATGGGGACGTCCGAAAAGCAGGCCCAAGGTTATTCGAAGAAGGCGCTCGATGCGTGGGCCGAGCGCGCACGCCAGCTTGCCGCAGGCACCATTCCTGAAGATATCGAACCCGTCGAGGCCAAGGCAGCCGCAAAAAGCGCGCGCGATGTTTACCTTTACGTGATCAGCGGCTTCAAGGAACGCAATCCGGACGCGGCAAAAGCCATCATCGAGCGCCTGTGACAGGCTAAAGTTGAGCGATATGCGTACGCGTTGATCGTATTGCGAGCAGAACCCGAGGCGCACGCAACGAAAAAGTGGGAAGCCCGCAAAGGCTTCGCTCTCAAGCTGGCGCGTCACAGCATTAGCAACTTCGGTCCAGCAGCCAATTTTTCCGCCTCTTTTGAAACCCGAGTGGGTGATTTGGCGGGTCAAGGGCGGGCGTGAGCCCGGCGCAGCGAACCCTTGAGGCGCCCTGAACCGGCAAGCTGGTGCATGGCTGGTTGCGGCAGAATGCGGCAACCAGCCATGCGAGACGAAGCGAACATGACGAATCAACTCTTTGAAGCCGCCTTGGGAATCAAGGCCCCGTGGTACCTGCAAGGCGTCGACTTCGACACGGCCAAACGGCAGCTCACGATTGCCGTGGACTTTGTCGCTGGCAGCCGCTTCGCCTACCCCGGGGTCGCCGGTGAGCACCCAGTGCATGACACGCAAATCAAGCGACTGCGCCACCTGAATTTCTTCCAGCACGAGTGCTATCTGGAAGTGCGGGTACCGCGAGTGCGCTTGCCGGATGGCGCGGTACGGCTGGTGGAACCCGACTGGGTCGGCCAACTCGACGGCTTCACGTTGCTGTTCGAAGCGCTGGTGCTGATGCTGGCGCAGCAGATGCCGTTTGCCGCGGTGGCACGCATCGTCAATCTGTCGTGGCACCGAGTGCACGCCATCTGTTCGCGCTATGTGGAACTCGCGCTCACGTCGGCGAACCTGTCGGACGTGAGCACGGTAGCTATTGACGAAACCTCGTACCGGCGCGGCCACGAGTATCTGACGCTGGTCGCCGACATGCAGGCGCGACGGGTCGTGTTCGTCACGCCCGGGCGTGACGCGAAGACGATTGAAGGCTTCGCGGCATATCTGAGCCGACACCACGGCACGCCCGAGCAGGTCACCTCGGTGAGCATCGACATGTCGCCCGCCTTCATCAAAGGCGTGGGCGAACATCTGCCCAATGCGCGGCTGACGTTCGACAAGTTTCACGTCGTCGCCCACGCGTCCAAGGCGCTTGATACGGTGCGCCGCCAACAACAGAAAGCCGACCCAGAACTTAAAGGGATGCGCTGGACGCTGCTCAAGGACGCCAACAAACTGAATCTGGCGCAATTGACCGACCTCGAGGCGCTGGTCAGGCAGTACGCCACCAAGCGCACCGCCCGCGCATGGCTGTATCGCGAGCAACTGCG
Organism: Paraburkholderia sp. MM6662-R1; assembly: GCF_050436245.1. NCBI lineage: Bacteria > Pseudomonadati > Pseudomonadota > Betaproteobacteria > Burkholderiales > Burkholderiaceae > Paraburkholderia > Paraburkholderia sp. MM6662-R1. The sequence continues at coordinate 359,290 of NZ_JBNDLV010000004.1, forward strand.
CGAGATTCTCGGGCGCAAGCAAATCCATGTCGTCTCCGAGATGTTGCGGCAGTGGTGCACCAACGTCATGCGTTCGAAAGTCGAGCCGATGAAGGACGTCGCGCGTCTGATTCGTCGGCACTTCGACGGCATCGTCGCCTGGACTCAGACGCGCCAGACCAACGGCTTCATCGAAGCAATCAACGGCTTGTTTCAAGCGGCCAAGCGAAAGGCTCGCGGCTACACGCGCTTCGCGACGATGCGCACGGTCCTCTTTCTCGTTGCTGGCAAGCTCGATTTCTCCGGCCTCAACCCGCATGCCTCGTGAGCCCCGTTACCCACTGCATTTTCAAAAGAGCCGTCTTGCATGATCGCCGAGAACTCCCCAGTTTTAGCGTTCGCGAGAATCAGCTTGGTCATGCTCACGCGATACTGCGGACAAAACCGATACTAAGCGGAAGCCAAACCGCTTCCGCCGTTACCTTCATCCAATCTTCAATCCATCGCGATTGGGCGAACTCACTGGACGAGTGTCTCGTCTACGACCCGCTGCCCAGAGCTGAACCCTGCCATGAGCGCGACGGCTTCCGTCGCGAAAGGCTGCTGGTTATCTGCTGTCAGCCGTATCGGCGCAATCATGAGCCAAGTAGCGCCCGCCGTTCTAATGTGCCGTGTGCACGACGGCGATGAAGCCACGCGGTGGCAGCAATGTAACGTTGCCAGACGCTTCCCACACTGGTTCAAGCTCGACCGCGATCTCGAAGCCTTTTGTACGTATAGATTCTTTTCATCTGTCTATTTGAATTGTGACCCCGCTGTCTCGCACTCTACGAAATCAATTCTTCGACGCAGGCCCCTTCTCCCGTTCCGTAACGGAAGGTTCGCGAAAAGTGTTTGAACAATTTTTTCAGGGGCCGCCATATTCACCTTTCTTTCAAAGTTGGGGCTGGTGGGCCGCACGAATGACATTATGCCCACAATACCGCCACGGTAAATGATCGGCGTCACTGGCGAGCCTCGTCGAGGCATTGATAGCTCATCGACCGCTTTCAGGCGCAGCTATCGATCGAGGCGTCGCCGCGTCGAAGGGCGGCTCGCTCCTCATTAGTTGACGTTCGCGAACAGATCGTGACGGGCCGTTTCTGGCCGATCGCGGACTAACAACAGTATCAGTTCGGCGCCGGCATCCGTGGCGCCCAATAGGAAAGAAGTTTGCGAAGCAGCGTGACCGGACGTCGCGCCGCACACTCCGGCGAAATGTGCAGTTTGCCTCGATACCGGATTTATTGCGACGGCTCCGCGATGGCCCCGGACATAATGAGCAAGCGTACGTGAGGTCGAGCGCCTGGCGGTCCGCTACCAGACATCGGATGCTATGGTCCCTTGCTTGGGTTGACGCAATCCGCCAAATTCAGGGTGCTAGCTGTGCCCCATCAATCAATGAGGCCCTCCATAATTGTCCCACCACCGTAACGGCGAACCGAAGTGAATTTCCTTCAGTGCGAGACAAGGTCTGACAAAAGCTATGAGACAGTCGCAGCCAATTGAATTTTTAAGCTGGCGCTGAGTTTATTGGTTTTGTTAGATGCATGTCATTGATTGAGAAAACGACAGGCAATTAACCAAACCCACACTGACATGCCGACCGCTTTCGCACAAACCGTCGAAGCCCACTTTACCGAGCTTACCCCCACGGCCAAGCGCATCGCCAGTTACATGCTGGCGAATCTCGAACGACTCGGACTCGAGACCGCTGATCAAATTGCGCAGCAGACGGCCACGAGCGGAATTTCTGTGGGGCGTTTTCTGCGCAGCGTCGGCTATCGCAACCTCGACGACCTCAAGCGCGAGCTGCGCGGCGCACAAGCGCGCCCGTGGATGATTACCGACCGGCTCGACGAATACCGGCGTGTGTCCGGACAGTCCGGCAACACCGCGCATAACGGCGAGAACGGCGCCCTGACCCGCTCGCTAGAACTCGAAATCGACGCGATCCGGCATGTGTACCAGTTGGCGCAATCGCCCATGTTCGCCCGCATCGCGGAGCGCATCTCCAATGCGGATGCCGTGTATATCCTCGGCATCCAGTCGACGCGCGGCATCAGCAACGCGTTCTACAGCTACCTCGAATACATCCGTGCGCGCGTGTTCTACTCCGACGGTATGTCCGGCTCATATGTCGATTCGCTGAACTCGGAGTTTGCCTCACCGTACCTCGTCATTACCGATACGCGCGCCTACTCGATGATCGCGCGCCCCTACTGTGAAGCCGCGACACGTCGTGGCGTGCCGTTCACGCTGGTCACCGACATCTATTGTCCCTGGGCTCGCGAATTCGCCTGCGACCTGTTGCAGGTCAAAACCGACGTCGGCCAGTTCTGGGACTCTCTGGCGCCGCTCACCTGCCTGTTCAACCTGCTGATTACCGCGATCGTCGCGCAACTGGGGGCCGCCATCGACGAACGCGTCGCGCGCAATCGCGAGCTGCAAGGCGAATTTAACCAGTTCGATCTCTGAACCCTCTCATATCCGGCATCGTACCGCGCCCTCCATGACAAGACCGCGACTCATCGAAATTACCGCCGCCACGCATGGCGTGGACATCGACCTCGTCTATGCCACCGAGCGCAACCTGACCGGCAAGCCCATCTACAAGATGGCTCACTGCCTGCTGCTCGAACCCGCCGAAGCCGGTTTGCGCAAGGGAGTTGAAATTGCCCGCGGCGCCGGCCTGACAGTGCGGATTTTCGACGCCTACCGTCCGCCCCAGGCGCAACAGGTGCTGTGGGATTTCCTGCCCGATCCCACCTACATCGCTGAGCTTGGCCGTGGTTCGAACCATAGCCGCGGCACGGCGATCGACCTGACGCTGCTGGATGCCAGCGGCAATGAACTCGACATGGGCACGGCCTTCGACGCCATGACGATCGAGTCCGAACACTTCCATACGGGCCTGCCCGAGCACGTGCAGCGCAACCGCCTGTTACTGCTCGGCATCATGCACGGCGCCGGTTTTGCGCACATCAAGAGCGAATGGTGGCATTACGAGCTGCCAGGCTCCCGTGCGCTGCCGCTGATCGACAACAGCGAAAGCGGTCCGTTGCATCTCATGTAGTGGCGTTCGATCTCTCCATCCGTTGTTCCCTGACAGGCTCTACCCCATTCCTTATGGAGCGGCAATGAAACTGGTATCGCGCAATGCACTGACGGCGGCAGCGATCGCCTCCGCCTTGACCTTGTCGTTCACAGCGGCCAGCCCCGCTGCGGCGGCGACGCCGAAAGACATGTTCGTCATGGCCACGCTCCTCGACGAATTCACCACGCTCGATCCAGGCGAAGTCTACGAGCTGGTGCCGGAAGAATATGTGGCGAATACGTATGACCGGCTGGTGCGGGTCGATCTGAAAGACCCGTCGAAGTTCAACGGCGATGTCGCACAATCATGGACCGTGAGCCCCGACGGCCTGACCTTCACGTTCAAGATCCGTTCGGGTCTAAAGTTCCACTCGGGCAATCCGTTGACCGCCGACGACGTCGCGTGGTCGATCCAGCGCACCGTCCTGCTCGACAAAGGCGCGGCGGCCGTGCTGCAAGGCATCGGCCTGACCAGGGACAATGTGCTTAACAACGTAAAGAAGGTTGACGACACAACCGTCAGTGTGACGACAGACCAGAAATACGCGCCGACGTTTGTCCTGAACGTACTCGGCGCGTGGCCTGCATCGGTGGTGGACAAGCAGTTGCTGCTCACGCACCAGAAAGGCAATGATTTCGGCAACGACTGGCTGCGCACCAACGAGGCCGGCTCCGGCGCCTACAAGCTCGTCAAATGGACCGCCAACGACAGCATCGTACTGCAGCGCTTCGACGGTTATCGCTTACCGCTCGCGATGAAGCGTATCGTGTTGCGTCACGTGCCGGAAGCATCGAGCCAACGCCTGCTGATCGAGAACGGCGACGTCGATGTGGCGCGCAACCTGAGTCCGGACGATCTCGTCGCACTGACCAAGTCCGGCAAGGCGCATGTGACCGCGGTGCCGCAAGCGACGCTTCTGTACCTCGGCCTGAACGTCAAGAATCCGAACCTGGCAAAACCGGCAGTCCAGGAAGCGATGAAGTGGCTGATCGACTATAACGGTATCCAGAGCAACGTCGCTAAAACCACCTACAAAGTGCACGAAACGTTCCTTCCGGAAGGCTTTCTCGGCGCGCTGAACACGAACCCTTACCAGCAGAACGTCACGAAGGCCAAGGCGCTGCTGGCAAAAGCCGGGCTTCCGAATGGCTTTTCCGTGACGATGGACGTGCGTAACGGCTACCCGTACAGCGAAATCGCCGAAGCCGTGCAGGCCAATCTTGCGCAAGGCGGCATCAAGGTTCAGATCATCCCCGGGGACAACAAGCAGACGCTTGCAAAGTACCGCTCGCGCTCGCACGACATCTATATCGGTGAATGGTCCGCTGACTACATCGACCCGCACAGCAACGCCCAGGGCTTCACCTGGAATCCGGACAATTCCGACAAGTCGGCCTACAAGATGCTCGCCTGGCGCAACTCGTGGGACATTCCTGGCCTGACGAAGGAGACCAACGCCGCGCTCGCCGAATCGTCGACAGCGAAGCGCGCCGAGTTGTACCAGACGATGCAGAAGCAGATGCTCGCGAACTCACCCTTCGTGATCATGTTCCAGCAGGTCTCGCAAGTGGCCGCGCGACCGGGCGTGACGGGACTCGAGGTGGGTCCGATCAACGACCTCGTGTCGTATCGTGATCTGAAGAAGCAGTAACGTTTGCGGCGAAGGCGATACTGTCCAGGCTTCGCCTTCGACCGAGGAACTCATCATGTCGACTCCCTTCACGACTTTCGAGCGCATGCGCGCGCTTTCAGCTGAAAGCGCCAGCGTGCGCTGGACCTTGCGCCTCGTGCGCTGGATCATCACGCTCGTGATCACCTTCACCGGGTTGCTGGCGGTCACGTTCGTGATTGGCCGTAAAATTCCGATTGATCCGGTGCTGGCGATTCTCGGCGATCGCGCGTCGGCGACGGCCTACGTGGCGGCGCGTCTCCAGCTCGGGCTGGACAAGCCGCTCGCCGTGCAGTTCCTGATCTATGTGCGCGATGTGCTGCATGGCAACTTCGGCATGTCGCTACTGACCGCGCATCCTGTTATCGAAGACATCCAGCGTGTGTTTCCCGCGACGCTCGAACTCGCGACCCTGTCGACCATCATTGGCGTACTGATCGGTGTGCCGCTCGGGGTGATTGCCGCCGTGCGCCACAACCGCTGGATCGATCACGTCGCGCGCTTTGTCGGCCTCGTCGGCAGTTCGGTACCGGTGTTCTGGCTCGGGCTGATGGGCCTGCTGCTGTTCTACGCGAAGCTGCACTGGGTAGCGGGTCCGGGTCGCGTCGATCCGGTATTCGACGGGATGGTCGATACGCACACAGGCAGCCTGCTCATCGATTCTCTCATGGCGGGCGAATGGGACGTGTTCTTCAATGCGTTCTCGCATATCGCCCTGCCTGCTGCCATTCTCGGCTACTACTCGGTCGCCTATCTGAGCCGCATGACGCGTTCGTTCATGCTCGAGCAACTCAGTCAGGAGTACATCACCACGGCACGTGCGAAAGGCTTGCCCGAGCGCCGGGTGATCTGGCGTCACGCCTTCGGCAATATCGCCGTGCCGCTCCTGACCGTGATCGCACTCACGTACAGCTATCTGCTCGAAGGCTCGGTGCTGACCGAAATCGTCTTCGCCTGGCCCGGTATCGGTTCGTATCTGACGGGCGCCCTGCTGAACGCCGATATGAACGCCGTGCTTGGCAGCACGCTCGTGATCGGCGTCACGTTCATCGCGCTCAACCTGTTGACCGATGCGCTTTATCGCGTGTTCGATCCGCGCGCCCGCTGATGTTCCGGAGATTTCCCTCGTGCTTCCCCCAACCGATCAATCTATGCAAATGCAGGACTGGCCGATGAATGCCGTGCCCCGACGATGGAAAGACTGGCTGCTGAGTGACACGCCCGCGTCACGCAAGCAGGCCGCACTCGGCCTCGCTTACCGGCGCTGGCGACGCTTCGCGGGCAACCCGCTGTCGGTCTTCGGCTTGGTGATTCTGGCCTTGCTGATCATCATCGCGGCAATCGGGCCGCTGATCGCACCGCACGATCCGCTGCAGCAAGTCCTCTCCGACCGCCTGCTGCCGCCGGGTTCGCCATCGCACTGGTTCGGCACCGACCAGCTTGGCCGGGACATCCTCTCGCGTCTTGTCTACGGCTCACGGCTCACGCTTTCGATTGCGATTCTCGTCGTGGTGATCGTGGTTCCGGTGGGCCTTTTGATCGGCACCACTGCTGGCTTCTTTGGCGGCTGGGTGGACAACGTGCTGATGCGGATCACCGACGTGGCGCTCGCGTTTCCGAAGATCGTGCTCGCGCTCGCTTTCGCGGCCGCGCTGGGATCCGGTGTCATCAACGCGGTGATCGCCATTTCGATTACGGCCTGGCCGGCCTATGCACGCCTCGCGCGGGCGGAAACGCTGCGGCTCGTGCAAGCCGATTTCATTCACGTCGCGCGCTTGCAGGGCGCGTCGCGGATGCGCATCCTCCTGCGCTATATCATGCCGCTCTGCTCGTCGTCGGTGATCGTGCGCGCGACGCTCGATATGGCCGGCATCATTCTCACTGTCGCGGGTCTTGGGTTCCTTGGCCTCGGCGCGCAACCGCCGAGCCCCGAGTGGGGTTTCATGGTCGCGTCGGGCCGCAACGTGCTGCTCGATTCGTGGTGGGTGGCCACCATTCCGGGCTTTGCCATTCTGCTGGTGAGCCTCGCCTTCAACCTGCTCGGCGACGGTCTGCGAGACGTCTTCGATCCGCGCCATGGAGGCTGATATGCCAGCCGTTACGACCCAACCCCTGTGTGAAATCGACGACCTGCGAATTGGCTTTCGCGGTCATGGCGGCGAATTGACCGAAGCCGTGCGTGGCCTTTCGCTGACGCTGCAGCGCGGCGAGCGGCTTGGCATCGTCGGCGAATCCGGTTCTGGCAAATCGCTCACCGGGCGTGCGCTACTCGGCCTGCTGCCGCCTGCGGCGCAATGCCATGCGAAGGCGATGAAGTTCGACGGTCAGGATCTGCTGGCAATGTCGGTGCGAAAGCGCCGGCAACTGTGCGGCCAGCAGATGGGCATGATCCTGCAAGATCCGAAATACTCGCTCAACCCGGTGATGACCATCGCGCAACAGATGCGCGAAGCGTTCGAACTGCACGGTTCGAAGTTCAGCCGTCGCGAGATGCGCGAGAAGATCATCGAGGCGCTGGCAGCGGTGCATATCCGCAATCCGGAGCGTGTCGCCGATGCCTACCCGCATGAGTTGTCGGGTGGCATGGGGCAGCGCGTGATGATCGCCATGATGGTGTCGTCCGGACCGCGTCTGCTCATCGCCGACGAGCCGACCAGCGCGCTCGACGTGCTCGTCTCGATGCAGGTGCTCGGGATTCTCGACGCGATGATCGAAAAGCACGACACAGGCCTGATCTTGATCAGCCACGACCTGCCCCTTGTAATGTCGTTCTGCGACCGCGTCGTCGTGATGTTTGCGGGACGTGTGGTGGAAACCTGCGCGGCGCGCGATCTCGTCCACGCCCAGCATCCCTATACGCGCGCCCTGCTCGCGGCGAATCCACCGCTCATCAATCCGCCCGATGAACTGCCCGTGCTGAAGCGGGACGCAGCATGGCTCACGCAATCGGCAGGAGAATCAGCATGATTGATGTTAACGCCCTGACGGTCCGCTTCAGGACCAAAACCGGTGACTTCGACGCAGTGCGCCAGGCCAGCTTTCATGTCGACGAAGGAGAAGTGTTCGGGCTGGTCGGCGAATCGGGTTCCGGCAAGTCGACGATCCTGCGCGCGTTGACGGGCCTCGCGCCCGTCGCTGGCGGCCATATGAAGATCGGCTCGCACGTGCACGGAGAGAAGATCGACCGCTCCTTTCGACGCGACGTACAGATGGTTTTTCAGGATCCGTACGGCTCACTGCATCCGCGTTTCACAGTCGATCAGACCTTGCGCGAGCCCCTGACCATCAACGGCATCGGCCGGCAGGAAGAACGCATTGTCGATGCGCTGCGCGAAGTCGGGTTGGGTCCGGCGTATCGTTTCCGCTATCCGCATCAGTTGTCGGGGGGGCAGCGGCAGCGCGTCGCGATTGCACGGGCGCTGATTGTCGAACCGCGCGTGCTGCTGCTCGATGAGCCGACATCCGCGCTCGATGTGTCCGTGCAGGCCGAAATCCTCAACCTGCTGCGACGGCTTCATCGCGAACGCAATCTCACAATGATGCTCGTGAGCCACAACCTGGCGGTGGTCGGCTTTCTCTGCTTGCGCGTCGCGGTCATGCGTAATGGCGAGATTGTCGAGCAGCGCGATATCGCTTCCATTCGAGCGCAGCAGGTCGAGCACGAGTACACGCGCAGCCTGCTGCTCGCGACCACGGGCTACCGGCGCAAGTCGGCCCGGGTAACTGGAGCGGACACGCTGTTATAAAAGCCAGTAGCGGCGAGGAGTTGTCACCGATCCTGCCCGTCGTCCTGCCTTGTGATTGGTTCAAGGCAGGCGCGTCCGGCATTTCCACTCGTCTGAACGAAACAGTCCAGAAGCAATCTCAAATGAGGCGACCATTAAGCTCAGCATGTGAGCTTCCAGAGGATCTTGTCCGGTTGAGGAAAGTGTCAGGCGTGTCGGACGCGTGTCGCCTGACAGCGTCCTCATGCTCGCATGGGCCCGGTCTGGTTCTGTCGCAACAAGGCGTTGAGGTAAAATTTGGCGGACGGAAATTGCTGACGACCACGATGGCCAAGACGACGAAGACGCCGCGCAAGACGTTGCTCCCTGGCATCGCCAAGGTGCTGAAGCGACTGCACTATCCACTGGATGTGATGCTGTTGTGCGTGCGGTGGTACGTGGCATACTCGCTGAGCCTGCGAAACCTTGAGGAAATGATGGCAGAACGCGGTGTCGAGGTGGACCATTCGACGATACACCGCTGTCATCAAGCTCGTGCCGTTATTCGAAAAAGCGTTTCGCCAACATAAGCGACCGGTCGGCAAGAGCTGGAGGATGGATGAGTCCTATATCAAAGTGAGCGGCCAGTGGAAGTATCTGTACCGCGCGGTGGACAAGGCCGGCAATACCGTCGATTTCCTACTTCGAGCCCATTGCGACAAGGCTGCCGCCCATCGCTATTTCGAGAAGGCCATCGAGCGGAACGGGGAGCCGCAGACCATCACCGCGGATAAGAGCGGTGCCAATCTGCCCGCCCTGCAAGCCATCAACGCCGACCGGCAAACGCCCATCAAAATCCGGCAGAACAAGTATCTCAACAACATTGTCGAGCAGGACCATCGCGCCATCAAACGTATCATCAAGCCCACGATGGGCTTCAAGGATTTTCGCTGCGCCCGCCTCGTCCTGCCATTCTTATCGCGACACAACCCGCCCGCGAGCCGCAGCTTCGAAGACTACGCTGTCCTCGACGAGTGCCGGCTCGCTCGCGGCGGTCTTCGCGGGCTGCCAGTCGCCGTCGTTCGAGCCGCGCTCCACGCTATCGTCGCCTCGCGCTGCAGCGTGAACGGCATGCTCAGCTGCACCAATTGCTTGACGTCGCAGAGCTTCGCCGACACGCCTTTCCTCGGCGCCGCGACGCTCGTCTGGTGCCCCGTTCCGATGGCCGCCGGGGCCCCGCCGCCCGGGCTTTTCACGTCCACGACGCGCCGCCCCGCGACGGAGCGCTTGAAGGTGCGCGCCACTTCGGCTTCCATCTGTTCCCATGCGTCCTCGGAAATCAGCGCAAGCTCGCGATGCAGGTTATTCATATTGTGAAGTTCCTTTAAGTGAGCCGATGTTCAATGTTCCCCTGCGGCTTGTTTCATTTGATGGCGGTGCTGGACGGCTGAGATGACGTCGACGCCGCCGCAGAGCCTCTGCCCGGGAGCGCGTCGAGCAGATCGGCGGACGGCACGAAGAAGAGACCGCCCGTCACTGCGCGGCTGTAGTCGAGCAATCGGTCGTAATTGCCCGGCGGGCGACCGACGAACATGTTTTCCATCATCTGTTCGATCGGCGCGGGCGTGCGCGCATAGCCGATGAAGTATGTCCCAAACTCCTTTGCGCCAGGACGGCCGAAGGCCATGTTGTGCCGCAGGATCTTGATCTCCTGGCCGTTCTCATCGATGGTCGTGAGCGAGCTATGCGAGCACGAGGGCTTCACAGCCGCGTCTAGTTCGACGTCGGACAGCTTCTTGCGCCCGATGATCTTTTCCTGTTGCTCCACCGTCAGGCCATCCCATGCATCCATATTGTGAAAGTACTTCTGCACAATCACATAGCTGCCGCCCGCGAATTCCGAATCCTCCTCGCCGATGATCGTGTGGTTCGGGGCGCTTCTCCCTGAAGGGTTCTCCGTGCCGTCGACGAAGCCCACCATGTCGCGCAGGTCGAAGTAGCGAAAACCTTGCACCTCGTCGACGACCGTGACGGCGTCGCCCAGTTTGATGAGCAACTGTGACGCGAGCTCGAAGCATAGATCCATGTGATCCGCGCGGATATGCAGCAGGATGTCTCCGGGTGTGGCAATGGCGCGGCGCTCGCCCGATCCGACCTCGATGAAAGGATGCAGCGACGCGGGACGCGGCGCGCCGAAAAGAAAATTCCACGCTTCGGAACCGAAGCCGCACACGCAAGAAAGGTTAGCGGTAGGCGCGCGCGTGCCGACCGCGCGGACCAGCGCGGCAATGTCGCCGCACCATTCACGCACGGTGTCGGCTGGGCCTTCGCCGCGCGCTACCGTGAGTGTGAGGAAGATCGCACTTCGGGAAATCGGATCACAGACGGCTTGTGGTTCGGGAGTGTCGTTGTTGGGCATCTGAAATTTATTTGATTACGCCAAGGACTCGCTCACCCGAGGAGTCACGACGGCATTCATGCAACGGCGGACCGCGATGGACTCGAAATAATGCTGGATTTCGTCACCCAAGCAAGCCTCGCCCCGTGCGCACATGGCCGACCTAAAGCAAGAACGTTGGAATATCTCGTTCATTAAAACCGGGACGACCCGAAGCGGCAAAACCGGCGCACGCGCTTCCGACAGATTCTATTGCTTTCACCGCGGCCATGGGTCACCCGGTAGAAAATTAGCAGGCACGACACCATTAGTCTTACTGTGTCACAAAATTCATTTGCAGCAAGGTGATGCCTGGTAGTATTGAATAATACAGACTTCGGGCGATCGCGATGAGAGAAGATGTCGACGAATTTGACGCGTATCTGAGTCATCTGGGGCAGGCGCTAGGGCACGCCGATCGTCTTGCGGGTCTGAAGGGTTACTGTTCGGGGCTGGTGCTGCCTTTGTCACGCAAGAGCGTCGAACCGATGGCCGCGCACATTGATCCACTTCACGCGAGCGCGACGCACCAGTCGCTCCACCACTTTGTGGCCAAGGCAGACTGGTCTGACTGTGCGGTATTGCAGCGGGTACGCGAATGGGTGATGCCCGCGTTAGACGCGCACGCTGCGGAAGAGACCGGCTACTACTGGATTATCGACGACACCGGTTTTCCAAAGAAGGGACGTCATTCGGTTGGTGTGGCACGTCAGTACTGCGGGCAGCTCGGCAAACAGGATAACTGTCAGGTCGCCGTGAGCCTGTCGATCGCGACACAACGCGGCAGTTTGCCGATTGCCTGGCAACTGTATGTCCCCAAAGAATGGATTGACGACCGGGAACGTGCCCGTCGCGCTGGCATTCCCGACGATCTGGCTTTCGAGACCAAGCCGCAGATTGCGCTGGCCCAGCTTCGCGAGGCTATGGCATCCGGCATTGCACCGGGCATCGTGCTGGCCGATGCCGGATACGGCGACGAAACAGCTTTCCGGGACGGGATAACTGAACTGGGTTTGCTGTATTCAGTAGGGATCCGGCCGGGCACCTCGGTGTGGGCACCCGGTACGGCGCCGCTGCCTCCTAAACCCTGGAGCGGGCGCGGCAGGCCACCGGCGCTGTTGCGCCGTGCGCCTGGCCATGAACCGATCGCCGTGAAGGAACTGGCCATGCAATTACCCGTGAACGCCTGGCAAGCCGTAACCTGGCGCGAAGGCAGCAACGCAGCACTTTCGTCTCGCTTTGCCGCTGTACGGGTTCGTCCCGCACATCGCGACTATTGGCGAAGCACCGTTCGCGACGAAGAATGGCTGCTTGTTGAATGGCCTGATGGCGATACGGAGCCGCTCAAATACTTTCTCACTACCGCCCCCGGGGAGGCGACACTTGAGCAGCTTGTGTTCGTGACCAAGATGCGCTGGCGCATCGAGCGCGACTATCAGGACCTGAAACAGGAGTTCGGGCTCGGTCATTACGAAGGGCGAGGCTGGCGTGGCTTTCACCACCACGCCACACTGAGTATCGCTGCGTATGGGTTTCTGATGGCTCAGCGACTCAGAATGCAATCAGATGGACGCGATAAAAAAAACTTCCTTGAACGCGCGCTCCCTGCCCTTCCCCCGGATTACATCCCCCGGGGTAGTCCAGCGCGCTCAACGCCACGTTCCTGATTCCATTACTACGTTGCGTATCCTGCTTGGAATGCGGCTCATGCAACGATGGCTCTCTTCCTGAGCGGCAGATAGATTCCCGACTTATTTTGTGACACAGTAAGATTAGCAGGCTGTTGAAATATCCGTCGTTGATGCACTCAGGTGCATTGCGACGGATGCTGAGTTCGCACTTCTGAAACGCGGAACGCGTTTCCGGGCGTTCGAGGCTGCTAACGGTTTCACCATATCGATGTTATCCACTGCATCCCGGCCCTCAACGGGCAAGTGTGCGCATACGCGTCAGGTTGTAGCCGACCTGCGTCAGCACGAAGAGCTGGTCCACGCGTTCAAGTCCTCGATACATCGCCTGTCGAATTCGTCCGACTGTCTTGCCCCATCCGAACACCTGCTCAATCCGCTTACGTTTTTGCTGGCTGACCGCGTAACCCGGCCAACGCGTGGTTCGCTCGTCAATCGCTGAGCCTCCTGGACGCCCATCGTTTTGCGCGACATGAGGCGTGACGCGATTTGCTCGACAGGTGGCAACAAAGCCGGCCGTGTCGTAGTTCTTGTCTGCCCCGACCGTAATGCCGCCCGGGGCCACCTTCGCGGCGTCAGCAAGCATTTGCGCGGCGCAGTCGCGCTCGGCGGTGCCCGTCGCCAGCGTCACCTGCGCGTTGACTACCAGGCCGTGCCGATTGTCAGTCAGTACATGGCCCATGTAGCAAAGCATCGCACCGGTTCCTTTGCTCTTGCGAAACAGCTAGATATCGGCCCCTCGCGCTGGGACACGGTCGAGCGCCCACGCGAACGCGAACCTGCGATCCATCCCGGACGTCCCGCGCCCCAGCCGCCGCTTGAAGATCTGACACGCAGGCTTGGGCACGGTCCACGGAAACGATCTTACCGCCGGTTCTGGATTCGTCAGAAGCCGAATAAATCGTGCGTCAATCGCACCGGACGACAAGTTGAATCAATACTGTCTGGTTGCAGCCGGCCGGCCCCCTGATTGTCGACAAGCGCGGAACAAATATTTTTCCTACCCTTGCATGAGGCAGCCGTCTTCAGGAGACAAACGGTGGGAAGCATTGAAGAGTGGCTGGCATCACTCGGCTTGTCCGAGTATGTCCATAGCTTTGCCGAGAATGGTATCGATCCCTCGGTCCTCCGCGATCTGACGGACCAGGATCTCAAGGATCTTGGCGTCTTGCTTGGCCATCGCCGCAAAATGTTGCGTGCAATTAACCAGCTTGGCGACAGCGCCGCTGCAATATCTCCAACCGTGGCCACGCCCTTGCCACGAGATGACGCGGACCGACGCCAACTCACCGTCGTGTTTTGCGATCTCGTCGGCTCGACTGCCCTCTCGAAGCGGCTCGATCCTGAAGACATGCGGAAGATCCTCGCCGCTTATTACCGGGGTTGCGCGGATGTAGTTACCAAGGCCGGTGGCGTCATTGCCCAGTACATGGGTGACGGTGTGCTGGCCTATTTTGGTTATCCTCAAGCGCATGAGGACGATGCCGAGCGGGCTGTACGTGCTGGGCTGGCGCTGGTGCGAACCATCGGCAATCTCGATTTCGGGATCGACGAAAGTTTGCGGGTGCGGATCGGGATTGCCACCGGCGTAGTGGTAGTCGGTGATCTGACGGGTGAGGGCGAAGCCCAGGAGCCTGGCGTCGTCGGTGAGACACCCAATCTCGCTGCCCGGCTGCAGACGTTGGCCGAAGCCGGAACAGTGGTGATTTCTACGAGCACGCAGCGGCTGACGGCTGGGCTGTTTGACTACCGCGACATGGGCCTCGTGACCGTGAAGGGTTTTGACGAATCGGTGCGGGTTTGGCAAGTACTCGGCCCCAGCGGGGTCGAAAGCCGCTTCGAGGCGCTGCACGCGACCACGTTGACGCCGATCGTCGGACGCGACGAAGAAATCGAGTTGTTGCTTCGCCGATGGCAGCGGGCGAAGAATGGTGAGGGGCAGGTTGTGCTGCTTGCAGGCGAGCCGGGTATCGGAAAGTCGCGGCTGACCACCTCTCTTGAAGAGCGGCTTCAATTCGAGCCGCACGACCGCTTGCGGTATTTCTGCTCGCGCCGCCATCAGGAAAGCGCCTTTTACCCGTTTATTTCCCAGCTCGAACGTGCGGCCGGTCTGCGGCGCGACGATACGGCTGAACAACGCCTCGATAAACTGGAGGCGGCGCTCGCGTTCGCAGGCGACAATCTGGGCGAAGCTGTTCCGCTGGTGGCGGCGTTGCTATCGATTCCGACGGAAGATCGATATCCAACACTGAATCTTACGCCGCAGCAGTACAAAGATAGGACCCTTAGCACGATTGTTGCGCAGATCAAGGGCCTGGCAATGCGCCACCCGCTGCTGATTTTGTTCGAAGATGTGCATTGGGCCGATCCCAGCTCGCTCGAAGCGCTGGACCATCTTGTCGATCGTATTGCAACCCTGCCTGTCCTGCTGATTGTCACGTTCCGGCCTGAGTTCGTATCTCGGTGGATCGGCCGCTCAGAGGTGACGCTCCTTACTCTCAATCGTCTGCACCCTCGGCAGCAAGCCGAGATGATCGAGCGGATAACCCTTGGCAAGGCACTGCCGAAAGAGATTACAGACCGGATCATCGAGCATACGGATGGAATACCGCTATTTGTCGAAGAACTGACCAAGACAGTGCTCGAGAGCGGCGTACTGCGCGAGCAGAACGGGCGCTACGTCCTCGATCGTCCGCTGCCGCCACTGGCGATCCCGATGACGCTGCACGCTTCGCTGATGGCGCGGCTCGATCGCCTGGCCCCGGTGCGGGATGTAGCACAAATCGGCGCTGCAATTGGCCGGCAATTTTCCTATGAGCTCATCAGCGCGGTCGCGTCGATGCCCACGGAGCGCCTGGACGACGCATTGGACCATCTCGTCGGTGCCGAACTGGTGTTCCGGCACGGGGCACCACCGGATGCGGAATACACCTTCAAGCACGCCCTGGTGCAAGATGCCGCGTACAGCTCCCTGCTGCGGGACCGGCGACAGCAACTGCATGCCCGCATCGCAATGGAGCTCGAGAATCATTTTTCTGACGTAGCGGAGCAACGACCGGAAATCCTGGCTGAACACTGCGCCCAGGCCGGATTGACTGAAAAGGCAGCCCGGCTGTGGCTGCGTGCCGGTCACAATACTGCAAAACGCGCCGCACATCGGGAGGCGTCGGTCTTGTTCGAGAAAGCCCTGACTGCCCTTGCGGTCCTGCCGTCCTCGGCCGACACACTCGGAGAAATCATCGACATCCGATGGGATCTTAGCCACTCCCTGCATGCGCTCGGAGAAGTGACACGGAACCGCGCGAATCTGGAGAACGCGAAAGATCTTGCCGAAGGGCTTGGTGACGAGGTACGCCTATCGCGTGTTCTATCAAGGCTGGCGTTCGCGCTCGGTTCGCTAGGCGATTCGGTCGGCGCCGTCGAGGCAGGGGAACGCGCCCTCGCGTTGACGGAGCGGCGAAGCGACCCCGATGCGAAGGCTTGGGCGACCATGATGCTGGCACGATCACGGTATGGCTGCGGAAACTATGAGCGCGCGATGGTGCATGCTCGGCAGGCGCTGGCACTCCTACATGAAGGCCATGGCCACGGCCTCGGACCCGATGAGACTTACGTGAAATACACGCGCGTCAACGCTCGTATCTGGCTGGTGCTGTGTCTTGCCGAACTTGGCCGGTTCGACGAGGCTGCTGCCCTTGGACAGGAGGCGATGGACATGGCCCGAGGGATAAATGAGCCAGAGCAACTGATCTTTGCTGGCCACGGTGTCGGACGGATGCACCTTGTTCAAGGCAATCTCGACGTTGCTGTCGAGACACTTGAGCCCGCATTGGCCATGTGCAAGGCTGAGTTTCCATACTACGTTCCCCGAATAGCCTCCTGTCTGGGGGCGGCGTATGGCTCGCTGGGCCGGACCAAGGAGGCACTGGTTCTTCTGAACGAGGCAGTTCGCCAGGCAGCGGCGAGCAATTTAACGTTCGGACATTCGCTCGTGCTCTCGATTTTCGGTCGAGTGTGCCAGCTCGCTGGTCGAGAGGATGAAGCCCTTGCTCATGCACATCATGCCATTGACCTGGCACGAGCCTCCGGCGAACGAGGCAACGAGGCCTGGGCCGGGTGCCTGTTGGGAGATCTTGTCTCGGATGGCAACGCTACCGCACCTCGGATTGAGGAAGCTCACAATCACTATCGCATGGCGTTGATGATCGCCCACGACCTCGGAATGCGTCCTTTGCAAGCACAGTGCCTATATGGCCTGTCTTGGCTGCAAAAGATGGGCGGAGATAAAGCTTTGGGCGAGAGAAGTGCAGCAGACGCCGCATCGCTTTGCCGGGAAATGGGCATCAAACCATTGACTGGCTGAACATCGTCTCACCTCGCCCCGGTTTGCCGAGAGCCGCTTGCGCGCCGGTCTGCATCAGATCTCAATTACCCCAGTCGCCTTACTTACCCAGCGACCGGTTTGCCTTTTCGGCTGCCGCATTCAATGCCGCGGCGGGTTGAGCTTTTCCCAGGTAGACGGACTGCATGGCATCCGACACGACTTTCGCGGTGTATTCCCACCCAGTGACAGTCGGTGCGAACCGTGCGTTCGGCAACAGTGCGATGAACGCCTTGGTGTCTGGGCCATTGAGTGCCGGATCGCTTGCTTCGGCCTTCGTCGTGGGCAGGAAGCCTTCCGTCTTCGAGAATTCGACGCGCGGGCTCTTTGTGAAGAGGAAGTCGAGAAACTTCCAGGCGCTCTTCTTGACCTTGGAGTTCTTGAACATCATGATCGAATCTGTCACCGCATAAGTGGCCTGCGTCGTTCCCATCGGAATGGGACCAATGCCGTACTTGAGATTTGGCACCTCCTTCGCGATTTGTTTCGACAGGAAAGGCAAGGAGATAACCATCGCCACACGGCCCTGCTTGAACAGGTTCTGAACGCCTTCACGGTTATAGCCGGTGACTCCCGGTTCGGTCAGACCGTCGTCTATCATCGTTTTGTACAGCGTTGCGGCTTTCACACCAGCCTGCGAATTGAAAGCAGCCTTGCCGTCCTTGCCGATCACATCTCCGCCGTAACTCCAGAGTCCATAGTAGAAGTAGACATCTGTCTCGATCTCTTTGCCTTGAAGACCAAAGCCGGCGATATGCATCGCTTTCAGCTTCTTCGACGCATCGATTACGTCGTTCCAGGTCTTCGGGCCATTCGGATAGCCAGCTTTCGCGAGCAGATCCTTGTTGTAGTACAGCGCGCGTGTTGAAGCAGCGAGCGGCAAGCCATACACCTTGCCTTTGATTTCGCCCGGCGCCAGGATCTGGCCAATGAAGCGATCCCTGAAGCTGGCGTCCATGTAGCCATCAAGGGGCTCAGCGACGTCGTCGTGAACGAAATCCAGCAACCAACGGGTAGCGACAATCGCGAGGTCCGAGTTCGCGCCGCCCATGATGTCGGTCTGGAGCTTCTGTTGCAGCGCATCCCAGTTTACTTCTTCGATCTTGATTGTCGTACCAGGGGTAGCTTTCTCGAACTCGTGAGCCATCTTGTTGAAGTATGGGCCAGTCGCGTCACTGTAGTGCGAGACGGTAATCCGAACCGTGTCGGCGTGCGCCGTTACTGCAATACCTGAAAACGCAAACGCTACGATGATCGTGGGTAGCGCGAAAGACACAAGGACTTGCTTGCGCCGGAGATTCACCCTGCTCATGGATTCGCTCCCGCTGGCGCGCCCTTGCCCGACAGGCGGGAGCGCTCCTTCCATAGGATAGGCCGAGCCAGCACGCGGCGTCCGCCATTTTCCCGCGTGGGACAAAACGGCAAGGAACACCGGCAGACGTGCGACACGTCGCCGCTTTGGTCGCGCGGAGTCGGACGACAGCAAGGGGGCGGGACATGACACGTTCGCCTACGTGTCAAAGCGGCGCCCCTTCTATTGAGCGTTTGTTGGTCGTTCACGTATGTCGCCGTTCATTCACTGAGCAGGAAGGCGCCCACGATGCGCAAACCGTTCACAACGCCGCACGCAATGCCTCATCAACGCGAAGGCAAGTCGAGCAGCGATGATCTTGACGAAAAACCGATGAACCCGTTGCGCGGCCGGACCGACCGTCCATCATCGACCGGCAGCATGCTCAACCCGCTGGTCGTGAAATGCCGCGCGAGCATCGCGCGAAAGTCGTAGCCGTGCCCTGTCGCACGCGAGTTCGCCGAGCGCAACTCGTCTTCGACCTACTCCAGACCCACGTCGAGCGAAACGAATTCACGAATCCGGAGCTTAAGTGTCCCGGTTTTCGTGAGCAGGTCGCGTGAACACGGCGTCAGCGCAGTCGGCATTAGGTCCGCGTTCTTCGCTGCGCTTAGCTGACTTAGCTTGACGAAGCTGATCGATACCTACGCGTCCATGCCCTGAGTCGATGCAAAATCGAGCACGATGAAACGGACCGGCACCGGATGACTCGCGGCGAGCCGCTCACGCAGGCTCTGGAGAATCGAATTGGCCCGCGAAGCGCGAACGGAGCGGGATATCGGAGACGGTCTGGCCCGGCTTCACATGAATTCCGCGAAAAAAGCGAGGGAGAGGTGGGACGCGCTGCCCAGTACCCGTCGTGACTCGAAACGCCGTCGAACATCATGCGCCGTGCGAGTTGTACGCCTACACTGGGTATTCATCGGCCCGGTTCAGTGCCAAGCTGGGGCCGATTGCATTGGCGAGCGGTGCGCCCGATTTTTGTCTGACGTTTGCGAATCGCATCGCGTCGCGCCGGAGCCAAACCGGTGCGGCAAGCTCGCGTGTGCCGGCTGGCATCGAATGCAGGCCACGAATATGGACATCGCGCAATGGCTCCAGCGTCTCGGACTCGAGCAGTACGCGCTCGCATTCGCGGCGAACGATATCGACGCAAGAAGTGACGCATATGCATATCATCCTCATCGCACCGACCGGTTTGTTCCGCGAGGGCGTTGCACGCCTAGTCCGCGACTTCGAAGAGTGTATCGAGGTGACATGTGCGGACTATCGGATCACCGCTTTCGAAGACTGGACCCGCGCAGACCTGCTGATACTGGATGGCGACCATCAAAACGAAGCACTCGATGTGCTGAGCGCATTGCGGCGCGTCTTCCCGCATTTGCCAGCGCTCGCATTGCTGAGCGAGATCGGTCAGCAGACTATCGACTCCTTCATGGCTGCCGGTGTGGCGCGCTGCCTGAACAAGTCGCAGTCCGCGCAAGCGTTGCGCGACGCGCTACAGGTGGTGCTTGCTGGCGCGGCATACCTGCCGGCAACGTTCTCTGCAATAGAGCACACGCAAGCTTCGCGTGGCGCAACCACGGATTCGCGCGTGGTTCCCGACCCTGCGATGAACAACCGCATGCTGACGCCACGCCAGATCGAAGTACTGGCCCTCGCGGCGCGCGGCGAGTCGAACAAGTCGATCGCGAGGCAACTCAATATCGCGGAAGGGACAGTAAAGGTGCATCTCTATACGGTGTATAAAGCGCTCAAGGTCGAGAGTCGCAGGCAGGCCAGCATCGCGGCCGCGCGGCTCGATCAGGTCGGCGATGCACAGCTTCATCAGGCGCTCGATGCGCAGCTCGCCATCAAGCGGCTCCTCTCTGATTTGCCTCCCCGTCGCTTCAAACGCGGAGACGTGCTGTTTCGCAAGGATGCGCCAAGCGACGCGCTCTACTATGTGTTGCGCGGGACGGTCAGCCTTCAGGAGATCGGAGTCGATATTGGCGCTGGCACGATCCTCGGAGAGATCGGACTTTTCTCGCCGGACCATCGCCGCACCTGGACGGCCTGTTGCAAGAGTGAATGCGAGTTGCTGACGGTTTCCGCGGCCGATGCAATGCGGATGTACTATCAGGATCCCGAGTTTGCGACTTACCTGATCCATCTAGTCACGCGCAGACTGGAGGCCGACAAACTACGCTCGAAGCAGGACAATGCGCGACGCTCCCTTGATTGATTTTCACGCGGCCGACCCTGTCCGCCAGCCAGCCTGCGACGACGATGAAAACGCCAGAAAAGTGGGCGGTGATGCTGACGGCGATGTCACTGAGGCCGTCGTCGATTTGCAGATCCGCCCACATGGACTGCTGCACGTTCAAGGTCGTCTGGGCGAACAGCCAGAACGTGACGACGGCGAGCACGATGCCGGCAACCAGCTTCTCCCCGCGGTTGTACTCGGAGAGAATCGACGGTTCGTCGAAAGACGCCATTTTGGTTTTCCCTCCTTTCTCCGGAGCCGCAGTTTGCCCGCTCCAGGCAGGTTCACTTGCCACTACCTTTGAAGAGTTCCTGCAACCGCGCTGCCTCGCCGTTCTGCTGCGAGTGCACGAGGTCTTGATAGACTTCGGCGCGGGTCTTTCCGTCACCCACGCTATGTCCGCCGGACATCGAGCTTCCCGAAGGGTCGGGACCTTCCGAATTCATCGCGTCAGGCTGTGCTGCGGTCGTTGGATTTGCAGTGATGTTTTGCGCGCTGGCGTGCCAGGCGCACGCGCACAATAGCCCACCCGCGACGAGTAACACTGTTTTCATAGGAGTCTCCGTCAAAAAAGAATGTGGACGCAACGCGCCGTCGCGACGTGTAGAGGCGAGCGCCGGCGCTGCCCCTTGCAGGGGCTACCGGCCGCACTTGCTTGCAAGCTGGAAAAACATCGGAAACTGTGCAGCGAGCTCGTGTGTGCGGCAGGTCGGAGCCAGTATGATTTCCGAGCCTCGCTGCCGCTATATCACTTTGGTAATAGGCGGCAATGGAGAAACTGGCGCGGTGGTGCGCGAGTGTGTCGCAACTGCTCTCATCAAAGCCAGTCGAACGCCGCTGCCGCCCTACGCGAGCCTTGGCAACTCGACCCGGCAGCTGCTTTGCGGTACGAAATACGCTGTCGGGCGGTCCGGAGGTTCCACCATCGGCCGTGATGTCGGCGATGCATCCATAGTCACCCGACGCACGCCCCTAGGCGCCCGCTGAAGGACCGGCGATTGCCGGTGTGAAAGGCTCTCCCGCGATCACCGTTCTGCCGTTGCGATTACCGTCGTGCTCGAGGCCCACGCGTTCGGATCGTGTTCTCGCGATATGTGGTCACGTATGCGATGCCTACGGCTGGGTTGATCGGGAAGTCGTCCCACTGTCGGCCGCCGGTGATGTTGCACGCGCAAACCTGGCGATACGGCGGGCAGTCGCACCCCGGAAGCAGTCATTGAAGTTGCGCCAATCCGAACGGCCGCTCCGGGTGGCAAGATGACGGTCCAAAAAAACGCGCAGACGTGCCATGAAACGCGAGGTTCGCCGCGAGATTGCGGTGCGCGTCCTTACGCGAACACTGCGCGGTGCTGCGCCGAAGCCGGCGCGAGCTGTGCACCACCGTTAGCGTCAGCGTCGCCCACCTGAAACGCCGCGGCCGCGCGTTGCAGACTCATCGCCTGCTCCTTCAGCGACTGTGCCGCGGCCGCCGCCTGCTCGACGAGCGCCGCGTTCTGCTGCGTCATGCTGTCCATCTGCGTGACCGCGAGATTCACCTGGTCGATGCCAGCGCTCTGTTCCGCCGCGGCCGCAGCGATTTCCTGCACGACACCGGTCACACGCATGATCGCGTCGCGCGCTTCGTCAATCGTCGAGCCGGTGTTTTCGACCAGCGTTGCACCACTGCCGACGCTGCCCACCGCATGACTGATCAGCTCGCGAATTTCCTTCGCCGCGGTCGCGCTACGCTGCGCGAGGCTGCGCACCTCGCTCGCGACGACTGCGAAGCCGCGGCCTTGCTCGCCCGCGCGTGCTGCCTCAACCGCAGCATTCAGCGCGAGGATGTTGGTCTGGAATGCGATGCCCTCGATCGTCGCGATGATCTCGACCATGCGACCCGATTCGTTCGAGATCCCCTTCATCGCCGCGACGGCCTGCGTGACCATGTCGCCGCCGCGGTTCGCGATTTTCGCGGCGCCGGCCGCAAGCTCGCTGGCAGTGCGCGCGTTGTCTGCAGTCTGGCGGACCATCGCCGTCATCTGCTCCATGCTCGACGCCGTTTCCTGCAACGACGCCGCCTGGCTCTCGGTGCGCGACGACAGGTCCGCGTTGCCGTTCGCGATCTCGTTCGCGCCGCACGCGACGTTGTCGGACGCATGCTTGATCTGGCAGATGGTACCCGTCAGCGCGTCGCGCATCCGCTGCATTACGTGTAGGAGGCTCGACGTGTCGCCGTTGCGCGTGCGGATCGCCACCGTCAGGTCGCCCGATGCGATCGCGTCCGCCACGTTCGCCGCATAGGCCGGATCGCCGCCGACCATGCGCGCGATGCTGCGGTTCGTCACCGCGACGAGCGTCACGAGGACCGCGGACACGGCCACGAAGATCGCGCCGATCAGCCACAACGACGCCATGAACGCAGCGTCGATGTCGTCAACATAGGCGCCGGTTGCGATGATCCAATCCCACGGCGCATAGCGCACCACGTAGCCGATCTTGCCGACCGCCTGTGTCGACGCCGCGCCTGAATGCGGGAACACGTAGTCGACGAAGCCGCCGTCCGGCGCCTGTGCGGTCGACGCGAACGTCACGTAATGGTGACGGCCGTCGGCATCGGCGCTGCCCGCGAGATCCTTGCTTTCGAGTGCCGGCTTGATCGGATGCATCACCATCTGCGGCTTCGAATTGATCACGAGGAAGTAGCCGTCTTCGCCGTAGCGGACGCCGCGCAGGCGTTCGAGTGCCTGCTTGCGGGCATCCGCCTCCGGCAACGCGCCGCTTTGCGCCAGCGCCGCATACTCCGTCACGATGCTGAGTCCGACGTGCGCGATGTTCGTGAGGTCGTGCTTACGTTCTTCGATGCGCGTCTCGCGCGACTGCCACGCCGCCGATACGGAGACGGCGAGCAACGCGACGAGGCTGATGATCAACGGCAGCCAAAGCTTCTGCGTAAAACTGAGCTTGTGCATCCTGAGTCCTCGTGCAAATGAATGGAAACCGCGCAGGGCTGCCGTGCGAAGTGGCATGTGTATGGGCGCGCCGTGTGGCGCCGGCGGACTGTCCGGGGGCCATCCAGATGGTTCCTGCTCGAGTTATCGGCGGATACGAGCGAAAGTTTCATCCCGTGAAACCCTCGGTTACCACCTTGCCAAGGCGTATCGGAGGGCCCTTGTGCGTCGGCTCCCACGGAGCGTCATCAGGCACCAGCCGGCCACCTTGAGACACTCGACGCCGCCGCTTAAACTGTTGTCAATCATTCCTCCTGAGGCGAAGAAAAATGACAACTGAGATCGAACTCTTGAGGCCTACGACTGCGTTGCTGGCAAGCTACGTTTCGGCCCTTGAGGCGGGATGGTCACCTGACAATGTTCGTAAGGAGGTCGCTGCGCGCGAACAGTTGAATGCCATCGAGTTGAACGCAGAGGCATTCGTCGACGGGCTGGATGATCCGACAGCATCAGGCGGCCCGATTCCTTTGCCCGATGGCTCGACCGTTGCCCGTCTTCCAAGCATCATCCGATGGATTTGGGACGGCGATGTTAGCGGTGCGATCGGATTTCGTTGGCAGGCTGCATCTGCCGAATTGCCGCCGTATGTGCTCGGACATATCGGCTTCTCAGTCGTGCCGTGGAAGCGAGGCAACGGCTACGCCAAGCAGGCGCTCAATTTGATGCTTGGCGAAGCGAGGCTGCAAGGCTTGCCCTACGTGGAACTAACGGTTGATCCTGAAAATATAGCCTCACAGCGGGTGATCGCAGCATGCAGTGGTGTCCTGACTGACCGGTTCAAAAAGACCGCCGCCTATGGATTCGCGGAAACTCTTCGTTATCGCATTGAGCTAGACGACTGAGACACGTGTCGGACCCTGTTCGGCCAACTCTGGAGATTGATCCATCTCTGTTGGATCGGCGACAATTCAAGCCCTGCACACGCCTATACGATGGAGCATCATGAGTGGCATTCAGCTAAGCCGAGTGATCCGTGCCGACGCCGCCGATTTGATCGCCGCAAACTCAGCAAGTCAGGACTATCACCTGCCTTGGGTCACATCCTTTACCGATCAAACGGGCTTCGATAACTGGTTTTCAGGTGGTCTCACCGGGTCGAACGTCGGCCTCATTGCGCGTGAAGTGGCATCGATTCAAATTGCCGGTGTGGTGAACATTAACGAAATAGTAATGGGCGCTTTTCGCAGCGCCTATCTCGGGTATTACGGAATGTCGAACTTCGCCCGGGCAGGGTTGATGACGGACGCGGTACGGGCAGCTGTGATCTATGCTTTCAGCGAACTTAAATTGCATCGGGTGGAGGCAAATATTCAACCAGGGAATATCGCGTCGATCGCACTTGTGCGGCGGTTGGGTTTTAAACAGGAAGGTTTTTCTCCTCGCTATCTCCGCATAAATGGCGAATGGCGCGACCACGAGCGATGGGCGTTGCTGGCCGATATGCCCGGTTAGACACAGCCGCCACTCAAAAAAATAATGTGCCGCGCAGAAGTTGTTTTTGTGCCAATATTGACAGCATGGAACTTCGTAACGTCCCGAGCAAGGCTCACCACCATCATCACGGTCGCTATCCGCTGCGCCGTGGGTCGTTACGTCCATAGCAAGGAATTCGACCTCACGGTCCATTCCATGTGCAAACGACCAAGGCGCTTAAGGCGCCTTTTTTTATTTCCCCACCATCAAGAGCTGAAGATGACCGACTCGATAAGCTATCGCCGCGCAACCGTGGACGACATTTTGAAAATTTGCGAGTTGGGTCAAATCTTGAACGCGATCCACCATCAGGCACGCCCTGACGTCTATGCAAACGCCACTGAAGAGTTCGCTCGAGACAAGCCGCACTGGCTATCTAGCCTTCAGGGAGAAGATCGAGCCATGTTTCTCGCCGAGCATGGCAGCACGGCGGTCGGCTTTATCACCGTTCAAGTGATGCAGCCGACAAGTCCACTGTTGCAACCGTTGACCGTTGGCCGCATTGGCTCAGTCGCTGTTTTGGAACGACTGCGGGGACGCGGCGTCGGGAGCACGCTGATGAAACTTGCTGAAGAGTGGGCACGAAAAAACGGTGCCAACGACATGAGGCTGACCGTTTGGGCGTTTAATGAACAGGCGGTCGATTTGTATCAGGAACTTGGCTACGAGCTTCGTGCGTTCGAGATGGGAAAGCAACTGCCTATTGCTGGGGATATGCCAGTCGCATGAGGCGATGCTCGGCCACGAACGGTCAGTCTATATTCGTGCATAGATCGTGGACAATTAATTGTTTACGTGAAACTTTTGAAACCTCTATTATCTGTTGCGCCTTTCCGAAAACGTTCTTGGAGCATTCAATGCGGATTAGAACCACCTATTTGAAAGTGTCGGACATGGAACGCGGTTCTGCTTTCTGGGAAAACCTGTTGGAACGCGCGCCGAACCGCAGGTCGGATAAGTGGACCGAATTCTCGCTCGGTGAAGTCCGCTTCGGGTTGCTGCTAAATGATTTTGGCGATGAGTTCGTCGGGAGCGGATGCGTTCCTGTGTTCGAATTTGACGTATCCGCCTTGCATATATTTCTGGATCGCGCCAAGGCTTTTGGGGCAACAGTCGCTCTCGACGGGCTAAACAATGAAGCCATGAAGAGCATTGTGTTGGTTAGCCCTGATGGCCACGAGTTCGAACTTTGCTGCCGAAGTCGCAACAGGGACGCGCGAAGGCAGACCTGCAGGCGATCTGGATGGCCGCTACGCGTGCGGACGCGTACGCTGCGTTCGAGCGGCGAGTCATCCTTCTGGAAATACCGCTTGATCACCCACGGACCGCGCGTGTGCAGTTCGCCGAACGCGACGTCCGACCGACGACCGGCGGCATTGGCCGATGACGCGACCTCCATCCCAGCGATTTCAATCCTCTCCCCTCAATCTTTATCGGCCTCCGGTGCAGTCTGCAGCGACGTACGGTATGGCTGTTGAGACTGGAATCGGCGCTGGAACGCAGCTGGGTAGCCAAGTGGGTAGCCGCACTGCTAGCTCTGCGATACCAGCCTTAACTGGCAAGCCTTACAAGATTCCCCCGAGATCAACGGCACGTTCTACGGTTTGCAGAAACCGGCCAGCTATGAGAAGTGGTATCAGGAGACGCCCGACGACTTCGTGTTCTCGCTAAAGGCGCCGCGTTACGCGACCAACCGCAAGGTGCTCGCCGAAGCCGGCGACACGATCGAGCGATTCTTCGCAAGCGGCGTGCTGCTGCTCAGGCAGAAGCTCGGTCCCATCAACTGGCAGTTCGCGCCGACCAAAAAATTCGACGCCGACGATTTCGAGGCCTTTCTGAAGCTGCTGCCCGCGAGCATCGAAGGACAGAAGCTGCGGCACGCGGTCGAGGTTCGTCACGATTCGTTCAGGACACCGGAACTCATCGCGCTGGCGCGCAAGTACAAGGTCGCGGTCGTGCTCGCGGCCGACAGCGAGTATCCGCAGATCGCCGACATCACCGCGCCGTTCGTCTACGCGCGCATCATGGGCACGAGCGAAAAGCAAGCCAAAGGCTATTCGACGAAAGCGCTCGACGCATGGGCCGAACGCGCGCGCCAGCTCGCCGCGGGCATCACGCCCGACGATCTCGAGACCTGCGCGGAGCCGCCCGCGAAAGCCGCCACGCGCGACGTCTATCTATATGTGATCAGCGGCTTCAAGGAGCGCAATCCGGCCGCTGCGATGGCGTTGCTCAAGAAGCTCTGAATCCGCCGCGCCGCCTGCCCGCCGGTCCACCTGCCATGAGGCCGGCGCCGGTGTCATAATCGCGCCAGCGCATCCGTGCGCGGTCGCGTCGGCTTCGTGTCAAGCCCGACGCAAGACCTTGCGTCAAACCTCGCCCGAGGCACGCAGTAACCCAACCCGCACGGTCCACCTCAAACCCACGCGGCGCCCGCACGCCCTCATCGCGGCGGCGCTCGCATAATCAGGCGGCAAGGCCGCCTCATCAACCGATTGCGGAGAACATCTTGAGCGCCCTCGACAATCCCCTGCACGATCAGGAAGTCGGCTCGGCCGACGCCACCCAGGACACCACGCGCATCGACGACGTGCGCATCGGCGCGGTTCGTCCGCTGATTTCCCCCGCGCTGCTGCAGGACGAACTGCCGGTGCCGCCCGCGGTGCAGTCGCTGGTCGAGAAGACTCGCGTCGAAATCGCCGACATTCTGCACAGCCGCGACGACCGGCTCGTGCTGATCGTCGGCCCCTGTTCGATTCACGACCACGACCAGGCGATCGAATACGCGCGCAAGCTGAAGGCCGCCGCCGAACACTACCGGGACGATCTGCTGATCGTGATGCGCGTGTACTTCGAGAAACCGCGCACGACGGTGGGCTGGAAAGGCTACATCAACGATCCGCGTCTGGACGGCAGCTTCCGCATCAACGAAGGCCTGCGTCTCGCCCGGCAATTGCTGCTCGACATCAACGGTCTGGGCCTGCCCACGGCGACCGAGTTTCTCGACCTGTTGAGCCCGCAATACATCGCCGATCTGATCGCGTGGGGTGCGATCGGCGCGCGCACGACCGAGAGCCAGAGTCATCGTCAGCTCGCGTCGGGACTGAGCTGCCCGATCGGCTTCAAGAACGGCACCGACGGCGGCGTGCAGATCGCCGCCGACGCGATCGTCGCGGCGCGTGCGAGCCACGCGTTCATGGGCATGACGAAAATGGGCATGGCCGCGATCTTCGAAACGCGCGGCAACGACGACGCGCACGTGATCCTGCGCGGCGGCAAGAAAGGGCCGAACTACGACAGCGCGTCGGTGCAGGCGACCTGTGAAGCGCTGAGTTCAGCGGGTCTGCGCGAGCAGGTGATGATCGACTGCTCGCATGCGAACTCGAACAAGTCGCACTTGCGGCAGATCGAGGTCGCGGACGATATCGCGCGGCAACTGTCGGAGCGCGAGCGCCGCATCATCGGTGTGATGCTCGAAAGTCATCTGGAAGAAGGCCGTCAGGACCTGAAGGCCGGCGTGCCGTTGCGTTACGGCGTGTCGATCACGGATGCCTGCGTGAGCTGGGCGCAGACCGAACCGGTGCTCGCCACGCTCGCCGAGGCAACCCGCAAGCGTCGCGCGGGCTGACAGGGCAACGCACGGACCGCCCGATCGCGATGGCCGCGGCGGGTCCGCTTTAGACTCGATCGAAGCCGGTCGAGCCCACGAACGTCTGGCTCAAGGAGCCAGACACACGCGCCGCACCAGTTGCCGGCGAATCGCCTGGCCGGGCTGGGCAGCGCGTGATCCTCACGCCCGACGCATCACTCACGCGCGCCTCACAGCGGGGCTGCGGCGCGCATCGCGAATGCTCCGGCGTGAAGCGCGTTGCTTACGACGCGTTGACGGCTTCCTTGAACGCCTTGCCTGCGGTGAACTTCACCGTCTTGGCCGCGGCGATCTGGATCTCTTCGCCCGTCGACGGATTGCGGCCCACGCGTGCCGCGCGCGCGCCGGTCGAGAACGAACCGAAACCGACCAGTTGCACCGTATCGCCGCTCACCACGGCCTTGGTCACTGCCTCGACGATCGCGTCGATGGTCTGGCCGGTTGCCGCTTTGCTTTCGCCCGTCGCTGCGGCGACTGCATCAATCAGTTCCTGTTTGTTCATAGCACTTCCCGTATGGTAATCATGGAACCGGCGCCCTCTGAGGCGCCGGGACCGACACACTAACGCATAGGCGCACCTTCGCGCAAACCCTTGGTGTAAGGCTTGTATCAAGGCAAAGCCGCCGGTTTGACGTTTTTGCGCCCCAAACTGCCATAAGAATCGCGAGCTTATGCGCGCGCGCCGCCTCATGAGCGTTCGCCGCGCATCACAATCCGTTGCAATTTCAGTACTTTAGGTCGCGTTACGCGATCCCGCGCCGGCTTCCCGATGACGATAGCCCTTTTCGCGATGCGCAGGCGCGCCATTTGCGACACATGTCACAAGTTAACTATCGGCAAGACATAAAGAAGTGAGAATTCGCCACTTTGCAACATGCGCGCTGCTCGCCGCGTTGTCGTCGGCGGCGGCCGCGGCCGACGACAACGCGTGCGCGACCCTCGTCGGTGCGACGAACTCCAGCGCCGCGCAGAGCTTTTCGCTACGCGACGGCGAACCAGTCGACTTCGTTGGCGGCGGAAAAACGGTGCACGGCAAGCTGCTCGTGTTCAGCGACGGCGACGTGTTTCGCGCGTACTGGCAGCCGGATGACAGCCCGGAAAAATACGTGCTCGCGAATGCTGGCGCCGACGCGGTCCGGCTCGTCTCGGCCGCGCCGCGTGGCACGCCCGCGCCGGCCGGCCAGCCCGGCACCGCCATGCGGCCGCAGCGGGTGCTGTCGTGCCCCACGCTTTGAGCATGCGCGAAGGCCGCCTTTTGCTCGAGTCTCGCGATCGGCATCCGGCACAAACGTCTGGTTCCAGCGCCGCCAACATGCGCCGCCAGGTAGTACTTACCGCCCGACTATCCGTAAGCGCGCAGCCGGGTTCACCGACCCTTGACTGCGATGCTCCGTTACCCCTTTGAGCTCTCAAGTTAATCAGCCTCGCGCCGATATAAACAGCTGCGTTTAGCGCGCAAACGTTAAAGGGATGGCGATGGCTTGGCTTGCGAGATTGAAGAAGGTACTGTCGGTCGCCGAGGGCGACCGGGAGCTGATGCGTGCGCAGTTGCACGCGTTCCGCCGCCAGGTACCGCTTCTCTACTTCATCCTGCTCGTCAATACGGCGGCGATGGCGGCGACGCATCTGGACAGCGCGCCGGCCTGGCTGTCGATGTATGTGCCCGGCACGCTCGGCGCGCTGTGTGTGTTTCGCTGCGTGCGCTGGTGGCGCAAACGCAACCATAAGATGACGGACGCTCAGGCGGTCCGCGAATTGCGCAGCGTGACATGGATCGTCGGCGTGTTCGGCGTCGCGTTCAGCGGCTGGTCGGTGCTGCTGTTTCCGTACGGCACCGCCTACCAGCAGGGGCAGGTCGCGTTCTATATGGCGACGACGCTGGTCGGCAGCATGTTCTGCCTGATCCATCTGCGCAAGCCCGCGCTTCTGCTGCTTTGCATCGTCATCCTGAGTTTCTCCGGCTTCCTCGTGTCGAGCGGCTCGCCGGTGTTCTTCGCGATGGCGGTCGACATGGCGCTGGTCGGCGTCGCGCTCGCGGCGGTCATCCAGCTTTACTGGCGCACGTTTGCAGACGCGGTGCACGCGCAACGCGAACTGCAGGCAAGCCAGCACAACACCCAACGGCTCAGCGACGACAACTACCGGCTCGCCAGCATCGACAGTCTGACCGGCCTGCCGAACCGGCGCAGTTTCTTCGCGGCGCTGAGCGCGATATCGGAGCAGGCGCTCGAAACCGGTGGCGGCTTCAACGTCGGCCTCATCGATCTGGACGGCTTCAAGCAGGTCAACGACATTTACGGTCACGCGAGCGGCGACCTCGTGCTGCAGGAAGTCGGCACGCGGCTCGTGTTGATCGGCGAAACGGGCCTGATGTTCGCGCGTCTGGGCGGCGATGAATTCGGCGTGCTCGTGCGCCACAAGGTGTCGAACGAAGCGCTGGTCGAGTTGGGACAGCGTATCTGCGATGCGCTCAGCCAGCCTTATCAAGTCGCCGACAATGTCGCGGAGCTGTCGGGCACGATCGGCTGGGCCGCGTTTCCAGACGCGGGCTCGACGGTCGCGCAGGTGTTCGAACGCGCCGACGCCGCGCTCTATGTCGGCAAGGAAAACCGCCGCGGCATGCCGGTGATTTTCTCGACCGAACACGAAACGCAGATGCGGCGTCTAAGCCTCGTCACGCAGGAGCTGCGCCATGCGGACCTCGAAGCGGAACTGTTCCTCGAGTTCCAGCCGATCTACGATCTGCTCACGCGCCGGCCGATCGGCCTCGAAGCGCTCGGTCGATGGCACAACGCGCGGCTCGGCATGGTCAGGCCGGAGGAATTCATTCGGATTGCAGAGCGGACCGAGCTGATCCTCGGCATCACCGACGTGCTGCTGCGCCAGGCGCTCGCCGAGGTCGCGCACTGGCCCGCCGATCTGTATCTGTCGTTCAACCTGTCCGCGATCGATATCTCGACGTCGGCGCGCGCGCGCCGCCTGATCGACATCGTCGCGGCAAGCGGCGTGTCGCCGCATCGCGTGACGTTCGAAATGACCGAAACCGCGTTGACGCGCGATTTCGAGCAGGCGCACAGCGCGATGACGATGCTGAAGCAGGCCGGCTGCCGGCTGTCGCTCGACGATTTCGGCACCGGCTATTCGAGCCTCAGCTACGTGCATCGGCTGCCATTCGACGCGATCAAGATCGACCGCAGCTTCGTGAGCGACGTCGATACCAATAGCGCCTCGAAGAAGATCATCAAATCCGTGATCGACCTATGCCGCAACCTCGGGCTCGAATGCGTGGTCGAAGGACTCGAAACACCGTTGCAGGCCCAGGTCGTGAAGGCGCTCGGCGCGCGCGCGGTGCAGGGTTATCTGTTCAGCCTGCCGATGCGGGCGAGCGCGGTCGGCACGTTTCTGTGGACCGCGCTCGCCCAGAGCCACGCGGCGCAGACGCATTCGTAGCGCTCGATCGCTCCATGGCAGCGCCGCTCAATACGCCAGCTTCGGATACCAGTCGGTGCCACGGCCGCCCGGCGTCATGTCGAGGATCGTCCACAACGGCATCAGATCGGGCGCGCCGCGCGAATCCTGTCCGGGGTCCGACGTCGACGGCCCCATCTCCTCGGCCCAGAAGTGCCGCACGACGCCGCCCGTGCGCGTGAATACGTTCAAGCGCGGGAAGGTCGTCGCCGGCGGGATCTTCGGCCGCGTAATCGCGATTGAACGTGTTGCCGCCCGACGAATACAGCCGCAGATGCCGCCAGCCGCGCTCCTGCTTGAACGCGACAAGCCTGTCGATCGGCGAGCGGCCGATCACCGCGAAGGCGACGCGCTGCAGGATATCGGGCATTTGGGGCGCTTTCCTGTCATTCACAGGTCTGTGGTCGCGAATGACTCGTCCCGCGGAAAGCGAACGAGTACTTGCGACCCACTTCTGCCCCTCGACCGACGGTATCTCAACGGGAGCTTTAGCTGCGGAGCAGACAGTCGGAAAAGTCGTTCGGAGGGAGGCACGAGCGATGCGCCGGCGTGGGCGCTACACTCATATCTGTACTCCGACTGCGATGACGATGGAGACGGCGAGGATCCACAGCTCGATGGCGGTGAAGCGGGGGTATCCAATCTTTTTCATCGTCTTCCTCTCCTTATGACCCGCAGCCCGAACTTCATTGGGCATTCCCGGCCGGCAAGTACCTGGCTCTGGCCGTCGTCGATGAGCAACAAATCAACGGCTTGTACCTCAGCCGACGGTGAAACCTCGGCCCGAGGTCGAGGTCGACGCGCCGTACTTGGCCGGGGTCTGCGCCTGGCTACCGGTGGCAGGCGCGTTCCGCCGCTCGCTGACCGCTCGGTAAAAAAAAGCCGGCGGAAGCCGGCTTCGAAGCAGGTTCCGTTTTTCCCAGGGGTGCGGAGGTAGGAACCTGAGGAGACTCATTGTGTCAA
Organism: Paraburkholderia sp. MM6662-R1; assembly: GCF_050436245.1. Taxonomy (NCBI): domain Bacteria; kingdom Pseudomonadati; phylum Pseudomonadota; class Betaproteobacteria; order Burkholderiales; family Burkholderiaceae; genus Paraburkholderia; species Paraburkholderia sp. MM6662-R1. Next base: position 392,420 of record NZ_JBNDLV010000004.1, read on the forward strand.
CGCGTTGGCCGGGTGATGTCCTACAACAGTTCACAAGCGCCCAAACTAAGACCTGCCGATTCGATCCTCGCCTCCTAAATAACAATCGCACCGTCCATGGAACCATGGTATGCGGATGGTCCCAAGACGGCCATTCTACGAACGGTTGCCGCAGTCGTACGCGAGCGTCGGGCTCTTATACTCGTGTATATCATCGAGACGATGAAGCGGGCCGGGCGTCGAACAAACATATTGCAGTACAACAAGACGGAGCGTGCCTGCCCGAGCGGCGGGTACTGCGGGGTAGCAGACGTCGGAACGTCCGCGAGAAGGTGCCGACCAACGTCAGTAGCTGGCCGAACCCGGTCCGACAGCAAACTTCGGTGAGGGGGCTGAGCACCGCCGGTTGCGTTCGGCGGCACCCGATCCACTTCTACCATTTGAGATCGCATCTGAACTGACGAACGCCAGCTGTCGCCCGATGCGGGACCATCGGAGGTCAATCAAACACGGCATTTGAATCGGGCTGCCCTCACATCGAACCCTTCGACGAGGGGGGCCTCCGGCCATCTCCACATCAACGGCCCCATAGATTGCGAGCGGGACGCAGCAACGGTAAGCGTCGCGCAATTTTATTGATTTGCGCGGTCACATGGACAACAACGACGAATTTGCGATTGCGCTCATTGTGCGTGGGATCGGATTGTTGGCTTGCGCCGACATGCCTCTCGATTAGGGTTAACCCATTCATAGCTGTGCCGCAAAGTACATACAGTTCTTGCATACGAGCTTGCTTCAGACGCGGGGGCATCGCCGCCCAGGGTCGTCTGGCGGTGGTTCCTCATTTCCACGAACTCAAAGGAGACGACAGATGGAAATCCGCAACCCTTCCCCCGGCCTCTACAACGAAGATCTCGCACCCGCCAGGGTGCGCAACTGGGGTGCCTTTAGCATTTTCAACGTCTGGACCTCGGACGTGCACAGCCTCTGGGGCTACTACCTAGCCGCCAGCCTGTTCTTGCTGTGCGGCAGCTTTACCAACTTTGTGCTGGCGATCGGGCTCGGCTCACTCGTGATCTTCGCGCTGATGAATCTGATCGGCTACGCCGGCGAGAAGACCGGCGTGCCATACCCGGTGCTTGCGCGCGCCTCTTTCGGCGTGTGGGGCGCCAACCTCGCGGCGCTGGTGCGCGCCGTGGTGGCCTGCTTCTGGTACGGCGCGCAGACAGCAGCGGCTTCGAGCGCGATAGTCGCGCTGTTGATCCGCAGCACCAGCCTGATGGAGTTCCACAAGGGCACGCACTTTCTCGGCCACTCGGGGCTGGAAGTGATCTGCTACTTCATCGTCTGGGCGCTGCAGCTGCTCATCATTCAGAAGGGCATGGAAACGGTGCGCAAATTCCAGGACCTGGCCGGTCCGGCGGTGTGGATCGCGATGCTGATCCTGGCGATCGGCCTGTGCGTCAAGGCGGGCGGCTTCTCGTTCGAGCATGGCATTCCGATGGACGCGCTGCTCGAGAAGACCAAGGACGCCGGCGTCAGCGGCGAGCCCGGCTCGTTCTGGGCGCTGATGGCCGTAGGCGCGACCTGGATCACCTACTTCGCGGCGCTGTACCTGAACTTTTGCGACTTCTCGCGCTACGCGAAAAACCGCGATGCAGTCAAGAAAGGAAATCTGTGGGGCCTGCCGGTCAACCTGATTGCGTTCTCGCTGGTCGCCGGCGTCACCACCATCGCCGCCTTCAAGGTGTACGGCGAAGTGCTGCTGCACCCCGAGCAGATCTCAGCCAAGTTCGATAGCTGGATACTGGCACTCATCGCGGCGGTGACTTTCGCAGTCGCCACGCTAGGCATCAACGTGGTGGCCAATTTCGTCTCGGCGGCGTTCGACATCTCCAACACGTTCCCCAGGCAGATCAGCTTCAAGAAGGGCGGTTTCATCGCCGCAGCCATCGCGCTGGCGCTCTACCCGTTTGCGCCGTGGGAAGGCAACGCCGCGCACTTCGTCAACGCCATCGGCGCCACGATGGGCCCGCTGCTGGGAATCATCCTGGTGGACTACTATCTGGTGGCCAAGGGCAACGTCAACGTTGCGGCGCTCTACCAGGAGCACGGCGAGTATCGCTACGAAAGCGGCTGGAACGTCAACGCGCTGGCCGCGGCGGCGGTCGGCAGCGTGTTTTCGACCTTCCTGCCCAACTTCACCAACCTGCTGCCGGCCTGGTGGAATACATATGGCTGGTTCTTCGGCGTAGCGATCGGCGGCGGCATGTACCTGGTCATGGCGACGCTGCGGCCGCGTACCGCGATCGCCACTACCCGCGTTTAAGGCTCTTTCCATCCCGATCAGCTAGGGTCAAGCACTGGCACGGCACCGCCGGGTGCCTCCCGGAAGCGGGCGGTCGGTCACGATAGCCGCGTGCGACTCGCGAATCGCAGATTTGGCCGACGATCCGCCTGATGGCATCGTTCAAAGAATGGCACTTTCGGCCACAACTTGCCGTTCAGCGAGCCGGGAAATCTGCCGTTGGAGCGGCCGCATTACTCCGGAACCTGACGGACGAGCTACCCGCACAATTCGGCCATTGCCGTCATTCGAGAATCGGCTTTGGTCAGGCAGCTGAGCGCCAGGGTACAACGGCCATTCAACACGAGTCGCGACTGTCAAACGGTTTGGTTTGGTGGGTCAGTTCGCTTGGCGCAATCTGTCGGCAACGTACCAGGGCAGCAACTCGTCGACACGTGTGAACTTGCGATCGGCTCCTGATCAGGCTTTCCGACCGATTTGCGCCTACAGTTCGTCGCCATTGTATGCTCCGACGCGGAGCCGCGCTCAACGCCGCAAGAACCACAACAGCACGGACGCCACGACCGAAAGCACGATGCACGTGACGATCGGGAAGTGAAAGTTGAATCCGTCGCGGACGATATGGATGTCGCCGGGCAGTCGCCCGAACGGGATGCGCGCGAGCCAATGCCATCCGAGGCCGGCAAGAATGCACAGTGTGCCAATAACGATCAGGAAACGGTTCATGGGGCGTCGTCACTCACGGTAGCCGACGTGGTCATCATAGCCCCACGCAGGCGGAGTATCCGCGCCGATTGAATTTTGAGCCACTGCGGACCAGTCAGGCTCGTATGTTGGCGGATTCCATCGCGTTCGTTTCCCGTGTCTGGTCCGCAGGCAACGGGTCGATCCGATTGTCGACAAATTGGCCGCCAACATTGAACGTCCCAAACTGGCCAATACTCGCCCAGCCCAGCGAGAGGTCAAGCCAGCTTTGAATAGATGCGCGTAGTCCGCGAACTACCATCTGGAGCGCGCCGCTCCTGTCGCAACACCCCTTCCAGTTGCAACCCGGTGCGTTCACAGACCCGAACGCCTGGTGCGTTCAGATCGTCGCAGATTGCCTCTACTCGCTTCTCGCCGAAATTGCAAAACGCATGGTTAGCCAAGGCATCTTCCTCTTTCACGGCCAGCAGCCGGCCGGGCCAGCGCAGGCTGCTGAGTATCGGGTCGCTGGGGGTCGCCCATTATCGCCGCTACATGGTCTACGGGAGTTCGGCTGCAACGGCACCCCCTGATAGCCGATTTACCGTCCTCCGCGGCGCCGCAACTGCGCCTTCTTTCGCGCCAGGACCGACTCAGCGTCCGCTGAAAACAAAATAACAACATCACAGTTGACGATAGAATCAACTTTGGGTGTAATGTCGCCACTCGTCGTCGCGGGCGAGCGATTGGGCGGCATTAATCTCAGGATCCCGAAATCAACCGAACCGCTCTGTTGATGTTGGCGCTGCTTGCCAGTCAGGGGTAACTGGCGATAGCTGAGAGGTTCGCGCATAACCAGAGCCACTAATGGGGCGTAGTTCCCCGATGCCGCGTCGGCGTCCCATTTAAATGAAGTGAAGGCAAAGATGAAGAAGATTCTGATCGCCGCTGCAGTTGTTTTCAGCACTGGCGTCTTTGCAGGCGAAGTCCACGTACCGCAGGTCTATCACGAAATCGCGTCGCTATTCGATCCGTGCAATGCGGCGCTAGTAAGGGGCGACGCGGACTCCGTTGCCAAGGTGGTGTACGCCCCCGATCCTGAAGGCATCACTATGCGCCCGCATATCCAAGCAACGCTAAACGCGGTGCCGGTATATCCCACCGTACAGGCGTTCCAGACTTTCGTGTGATAGCCCAATTCGGGTGGCGGCTGTAGTGTAAGGCCGTACCCGACGCAGTCGCGCTTTACGCCACAATGGTCCCCGGTCTGACCCGCGCAGGTGGCTTTGAGCCAAACCGGGTTCGTCAAAACATCGCGTCGTTTGTGTTCGCGGCAGCGCCGTCGCGCCGGCGCCGACAAGAAAATCTCATGAAACTTGCCCGTCTAACTCTGCTCGTCATTCTCTTTTCGCTTCAAGCTTGCGGGGGCGGCGGGGGCGATGGCAGCAGTGGAAACAGTAACAGTAACAGTAACAGTAACAGTAACAGCTCCTCAGATACCGGCTTCTACGCGCCGAGCTACGGTGACGCGAGAAGCGACACCCGCTATGAGGCCGACCTCTCCAGCGTCACCCGTCAGGTGATCAGCTACCAGGACGTGGGAAAGGACCTTGTTTCCAACGTCGGGGTCTCCGACTCGATGGTCCAACTCTTCGGCAACTACAAGGTGCGGCTGACCCAGGCGAGCAAGAACAGTTGCCCGAGCGGCCTGGAAGGTTGTGACACGGCCGATTCGGACTCCTTGGGGGTGGGCCACGGCGCTCTTATCACGAATCTCGAATCCCTGAAGAGCGATATCAAAGATCAGAGCGAACGGGGCACGTGCGTAGCGTTCTCCCTGAACGCCGCAACGGAATTGCTGCTCTCGAGGCAGCAGAACAGTACTAAACTGTCGGAACAGAACACGTACTTCCAGGGAAAGCGACTGACCAACACCTGGAACAACGCCGGACTCGACCCGTACGACACCATCGCTGCATTCGTCGACAACAAGACCAAGTTCGTTCCGGAGAAATCCTGGCCATACAATGGCGATGACAAGTATTGCACCAACTACAACCGCAAGTATCCCAATGCCACCTGCTCGGGTACCGAGGCGCAGGGTGGCGGCAGCGATACCCGGCAGCAGGATCCTACCGCAGCGAGTTCCTCAGGATTTCGGACGACCACGGCGCACAAGCTCTATGCGTCCATTGGCCGGATCAAGCAAGCGCTGTATCGCGGCTACCCTGTGGTCATGGCCATCAACGCGAACCTCGACTTTCAGGTTGCGACGTACAAGGGCGGCGTCGTGTCGTGGGTCATCAAGGCGGACAGCTGCGGGACCAGCCTGTGCGGTCACGAAATTCTAGTCGTCGGCTACCAGGACAGCGATCAGGTCGCGGGCGGCGGATATTTCATCATTAAGAACTCCTGGTCATCGGGCTGGGGCGACGGCGGGCTGGCCTACGTCACTTACGAATGGCTGCAACACAGCTTGCTGGACGCACAAGCGCTGGTTCGGATCGACAGCGCCGATTAGTAGAGCAAAACGGTATTGTCAACTTACACTATTGGGGGCACGAAGAACGTGCCAGAAACCGAATCTAACCATGGAGTGAACGATATGGCTTTGAAGGCAGTATTGGTAGCAGTGGCACTTGCAGCATGTATCGATGCGCACGCACAGGTCGCCGGCACACAGACTCTGAGCGTCACTATTCAGCAGTCGCAGGCGCTTTTGCAGGGATGGAGCGTCAAGAAGAGCGTGCTGGGCAAATCGGTCTACAACGACCAGAACGAAAAAATCGGCGCGGTCAAAGATCTGATCGTGGCCCCGGACGGCTCCGTGTCGGCGGCCATCGTCGCTACAGGCGGCTTCCTCGGCGTCGCCACGCATGACGTAGCTGTGCCCATCGCCGCACTCGACGTGCGCGGCGGCAATCTATATCTGCCGGGCGCCACGAAGGACGCCCTGAAGGCAACGCCTGAGTTCCAGTACGCGAAGGTGCAATCGCCGCCTAAGCCGAAGAAGGTTCAGGCAGAGTGACCTGTTTTCAACAGTCCTAAGCTGAGGTCGTTGCGGCTGGCAAGGTCAGTCGCAACGACCTATCGCCGGACTCGAGCTTCGCGCTCAACCGCTTGCCCCTTCACTCCCCCTTGCGCTGCGCACTCAACACCTTGCCCCCGCGCTGCTCGGATGGGGGTATTGCAGAGTAGCCTCATCCGAACAAAGCCCCTTCAGACCGCCTTCCCATTTTTCCATTTCCAAGCCACTTCTGTAGTCAATATTGGCGACTGCTGATTAGCACGGTCGCGCGTCTGGACGGGCCACCGCCTTTCATGGATCACCTAACACCATGCAAAAAACTCTCGGACTTGCCGTTGCCATCCTGCTCGCCGTCGCCGCTATTGCGCTGTGGACCCTGCTCGCCCGGTTCGAACCATCCATCAAGTCCGCCATCGAGACGGAAGGCGCCCTTGCGACCCAGACGCAGGTGCTCGTGGGTAGCGTCGAATTCTCGCCCTTCACCGGCGTGGGCGCGCTTGATGGACTTACCGTGGGCAACCCCACTGGTTTCTCTTCGCCCTACGCCGTAGTGGTGGACCGTATCGCCTTGCAGGTGGAAAGCGGCTCACTTCTCGGCGGCGGCCCTGTCATCGTTGATTCCGCCACAGTCATCGCGCCGCAGATTACTTACAAGGCGCAAAGTCCCACCGCCACCAGCAACCTGGAGACCATCAAAAATAACGCCCAGGCCTATTCCACCACCCCGGCCGCCATCCGGGCCGGCAGCAACGCGCGCAAGGTCATCATCCGCAAGCTCACCGTCATGGGCGGCACACTTTCACTTGACATTCACCTGCCCGGAGGCGCGCTTACGGTACCGCTACCTCCGCTGCATCTCGTCAATATCGGCGCGACCACAAACGGCGCCACTCCGCCCGAGATCATCCGTGCCGTGTGCGAGGCGCTCGCGGACGAGGCGAAAAAGGCGGTCACCGAGGCCATCGCCCAAAAGCTGAAATCCGTTATCGATATGCTCAAGCCGCCCGTAGGTGGGTTGCCAAAGCTGCCGTCCCCTCCGTCCCTGCCGTCCCTGCCGCCCCGTCCGTCCCTGCCGCGCCCTCCGTCCCCTCCGTCCCTGTCGTCCCCGCCATCCCTGCCATCGCTGCCCCCCCCACCCGGCCCACCTTTGCCGCCCCCGCCCGGCTTTTAGGGCCTGACCGGGCCACTGCAATCCAGTCCCGATCAGAACCGTAGAGCGTAATAAACTTGTCAGTGCCCCAGGAGACCGGCAAGGAGTAAAGAGTGGAAGTCTCTAACAACGAAGGTCTAGCTCCTCGATTAGTGGCACTCGCCTCTTTGCTCTGGCTATATTGGCGCCACAAAAAGTACAGACAAGAGATAAGAAGCCGTATGAAAAACCTGTCCGCGTAGGTGAAATGATGAAAACGAAGCTGAGGGCCGCGAGCGCAGCGGTATTGATCGCAGGCGTGCTCACGGGTTGCGCCGATGTGCGACAAGAACACGCCGGAGGCAGCGACCTACGGCACGTACCCGGACGACCACAAAGCCCTGATCGATTCCAATCGGCAGACAATGCCAAATGAACCTTCGAGCGCCGTGGTGCAATATCTGAATGAACCATCGTCGGGATGGACGCGAGCCGCACTTGAAGCGCCTGCTGTGTTCGGTTACCCCCGGCGTCAGACTACTTGTCGTGTTATCTGAATCTTATAGACATGGTCCGGGGGCGGTAAAATCAGGGTGAATGAAAGCCTACTCAGCAGAAAGAAAAGAAGCGCTGGTGCGTCGCATGATGCCGCCGGAAAACGCGTTGGTCTCAGCGCTGGCCAGAGAAACGGGAATTACCGAACAGACGTTGTACACGTGGCGCCGACAGGCGAAAGGACAAGGGCTGGCCGTGCCGGGCGATGGGAAGAATCCCGAGGGATGGTCTTCGGAAGACAAGTTTGCAGTAGTGCTGGAAGCCGCCCCGCTCAACGCAGCGGAGCTGGCCGAGTACTGCCGGCGCAAAGGACTCTATCCCGAACAGATCGCGGCGTGGCGAGCGGCCTGCCAGGCAGCCAACGCGAATGCCACCGAGCAGGCACGCGAGCAGCGCCACCAGTCGAAAGACGACAAGCAGCGCATCCGGCAGCTCGAGAAGGAATTGCAGCGCAAGGAGAAGGCGCTAGCGGAAGCGGCGGCGCTGCTGATTCTGAGAAAAAAAGTCCAGGCGATCTGGGGAGACAAAGAGGACGATTGATCAACGTCCCGGATCGCCTGTTATGTATATCGTTGATACGCGAGGCGGCGCAGTCAGGCTGCCGGCTGGAGAAGGCTTGCGACGAGTTGGGCGTGAGCCTGCGCACGTTTCAGCGCTGGGTCGGTGACGGTGACACGGTACGTGCTGATGGTCGTACCACGACCGAACGGCCGCCGCCGGGCAACCAGTTGAGTGAGGCTGAACGGCAACAGATTCTTGAGGTAGCCAATAGTGCGGAGTTTGCCAGTCTGCCGCCCAGCCAGATCGTGCCGAGGCTGGCCGATCGCGGCGTGTATGTCGCATCGGAATCGAGCTTTTACCGCGTGCTGCGCAGCGCCTCGCAGCAGCACCATCGTGGTCGTGCGCGCAAGCCCTCGACCCGGGTAGTGACCAGTCATTGCGCGACGGCGCCCAATCAGGTCTGGTCGTGGGACATCACCTGGGTACCTGCGGCGGTCAAAGGACAGTATTACTACTGGTACATGATGCTGGACGTGTTCAGCCGCAAGATTGTCGGTCACGAAGTGCATGAGGCCGAATCGGCAGAACTGGCCGCGTTGCTGATGCGGCGTGCCAGTCTGGCAGAGGGCCTGGCAGGACGTCCCCTGGTGCTGCACTCGGATAATGGCAGCCCGATGAAAGGTGCGACGATGCTTGCCACCCTGGAGAACCTGGGGGTCGTGGCCTCGTTTAGCCGACCACGCGTGAGTAACGACAACCCGTACGCAGAGTCGCTGTTCCGGACCTGCAAGTATCGGCCCGACTACCCGCGCAAGCCGTTCGGCAGCGTTGATGAGGCGCGGGCCTGGACGCAGCAGTTCGTGCGCTGGTACAACCATGAGCACAAACACAGCGGCCTCAAATTCGTCACGCCGGCCCAGTGTCATAACGGCGTGGCGAATGCAGTTCTTGCGCAACGTGAGATCGTTTATGCGGAGGCCAGGCAGCGCAATCCACGGCGTTGGTCCCGATCGACGCGCAACTGGAAATTGAAGGATGAAGTCTGGCTCAATCCGGAGCGCATGCAACCGGAAGAACTAAAGCAGTGCGCATGAGGTGACGCGACAAGTACGTTGACAACCGCCGGTTATCGCGTTGGACTTACCCCTGCGTGACCGGACACGCGGTCACGCTTAGGTTGGAGAATTTGTTCGCCGGCGAAACTCGCGTGGCGACCGGTATTTCAGGGCGCTGTGCGGATGGGACTCGTTGTAGTGGTCGAACGCAATGGCCAAGTTCTGCAGCGCAGTTCTCGCGTCAGGCTTGGGCATCCACGAAACGTAATCGCGCTTCATCGTTTTGACGAAGCTCTCGGCCATCCCATTGCTTGGGGGCCGCCACATCCAGGTGCTCGATCTGCCCGGCGCGCAACCCCGCTGCTTGGGGGCGCTCTCCTGGTCATTGCTGGAGTCTTCCAGCTGACACCTTTAAAGCATGCGTGCCTTAGCAAGTGTGCTTCCCCCCTCGGTTTTCTTCTGACCGAATGGCGCGACGGCAGCCTCGGTGCCTGGATCATGGGGTTCTCCGGCATGGGGCCTATTGCGTCGGCTGTTGCGGGGCGCTCATGGCGTTGCTCTTCGTGTTTGGCGTCATGAACGTGCTTTGGGTTGCCGCTCTGTCGATCTACGTGATGCTCGAAAAAATGCTGCCGCAAGCGCGATGGCTTCCTTTTGCGCAGGGGTTGCTGCTGGTTGGCTGCGGTGTCGCAGTTGCAACAACGGGGTGAGGTCGCGACACGAACAGCCGAGTGACTACCCCATCCGAAGATGTCCGCTACGCATCATAACCCGCCGCCGAAGCGACAGCGCTTCGAATGGCCGCTGACACAGGAACTCGTTTGGTGCGCCGGCTCGTTGCTCGAATGCTCGGCGTGGTGTCACTTACGATCGGCCGATACCTCCCTTTGAGTATCGATGACTCTCCATGAAGACCTGCGGTCCAGCGGGTTCAATCGTGCGACTCCTGAAGCGCGGCTACCTCGTTTCCGTCATCGGCTTTCGCGCTGCGAATACGCGCTACTCCGGTTTGCGCGGGAGCACGTGCGCCTCTCGAGATACCGTCGCTTCCTCTCCGACCAGGCCGCGCGGCCTGAAGATGAGTGTCAGCATGAGCACGAGCCCGATCAGCATGACCTGCGCGGCCCCGCCCTTGACCTGCAGGTGGACCGGCAGTGCGGCCTGAGCCGCGCTGCCGCTCAGTGTCCAGACGGCCCACATCAGTACGGCGCCCAGGATTGCCCCTTTGTTATTGCCGCTACCGCCGACGATCAGCATGGTCCATATCTGGAACGTGAAGACGGGCAAGAAGTCTTCCGGACTGATGAAGCCAATGAAGCTGGCGTAAAGAGCACCGCCCAAACCCATGAGGGCGGAGCCAATCACGAAAGACTGTAGTCGAAAGAGGAAGGGATTCTTGCCGAGCGACGAAGCGGCGGTGTCGTCTTCCCGGATGGCCTTGAGAACCCGGCCCCAGGGGGAGCGCACCATGGCTTCGAGAGCCCGGTAGATGATCAGGACCAGTACGGCCATGAACCCGAGCATTAGCAGGTTGACACCCAACACGGACTGGAACAATCCGGGCAGCAGTCTTGGAATACTGCTGGCTCCCCGGCTCCCGCCCGTCAAGGAGGAAGCGTTCAACGAAATCAGTTGCAGGATGGAGCCGATGCCGATCGTCACGATCGCCAGATAGTCTTCACGCAGCCGCAGGGTGGGAATCCCGACGATGAAGCCGACCACGGCAGCGGCGCACAGGGCGCCGGCCAGACCGACGAAATACGGCAGGCCGAAGCCGCCGAGATGTGTGTCGTAGGGCGGTCCGCACAAGATGGCGAAAGCATACGCTCCCATCAGAAAGAATCCGGATATGCCGATGTTGAAGAGTCCGGTGTAACCCCATTGCAGATTCAGTCCCAGGCAGACCACGGCAAAAATCGATGCCTGGATGAGGAAGAAAACCAGATAGGAGATCATCCCGCTCATGAACGCTCTCCCAGAATCCCCTTGGGATAGACGAGGAGGATCAGAAACATCAGGAAGAACCCGACCGCCGGCTCGTATGCCGACCCGAGGATCGGCACCGACATGGATTCGGCAAGGCCGATTATCAGCCCCCCCAGCACCGCGCCGTAAATGCTGCCCACGCCGCCGAGGATGGCGGCGGCAAACATCGGCAGGATGAGATTGAAGCCCATCTCCGGGGAGATTTGCACGGTCAGGCCGTACAGCACGCCGGCGATCGCCGCCAGGCTGCCACCTACCACCCAGGTCCAGCGAATGATGCCCTGCACGTCGATGCCGGTGACGCTCGCCAATGCGGGGTTATCCGACACGGCGCGCATGGCCTTGCCCAGCCGGGTGCGCGTCAGGAAGAGATGTAGCGCGATCATCAGGGCGAGCGTCAGCGCAACGACGAAGACCTCGTCGGCGGTCAGTCGCACGCCGGGAAGAATTTCCCTGGCGATGGCGATGCTGCGCGAGTAGTACTCGGGCTGGGGGCCCCAGATGAAGACCACAAGGTTGCGTAACATCAGCGATGCACCAAACGATGCAATCACCAGCGTGACCGCCACTTCGCTTTTTCGTAGCAGCCGGTAGAGCAGCCAGTCGAGTACTAGCGCCACTCCGGAGGTCAAGATGCCGGCGACCACGATCGCCAGCAGGAAGGGTCCGCCGAAGGTTACCGGACCCAGCGCGGTTCCGGTCCCAAAGAGCGCAGTCAGCAACAGCGCGAAGTAGGCGCCGAAGGTGAGGAATTCGCCGTGGGCGAAGTTGGCGAAACGCAGAATGTTGTAGGTCAGCGTGAGGCCAATGGCTCCCAAGGCCAGAGTCGATCCAAGAATGACCCCGTCGGCGACGTATTGCGCGATCATGACAGACCTCGCCGAACGCCCAGATACAGCTGACCCACTTCGGGGTTCGCGAGCAGTTCACTGGCGGGGCCCGTCATCTGATCTCGACCCTCGGCCAGCACGTAACCCCGGTCGGAGATCGCCAGGGCGGCCTTGGCGTTTTGCTCGACCACCAGAATGGTGACCCCCAGGTCGCGCACCTCCCGCACCTTGCCGAATACGACGCCCACCAGTTTCGGCGACAGTCCCGCCGAGGGTTCGTCCAGCATCAGCACCTTGGGATTTGCCATCAACGCACGCGCGACCGCCACCATCTGCCGTTCGCCGCCCGAGAGCATGCCGGCAGCTTGCCTGCGTCTTTCCCGAAGCCGCGGAAACAGCTCGAACATCTGTTCGATGCCGCGCCGGATGTCGGCTCGGTTGCCTTGAATGTATGCGCCCATTTCGAGGTTTTCCTCGATGCTGAGCCGGCTGAAGATGTTGTTGGTTTGCGGCACGTAGGCCAGGCCCCGCTCCACCATATGGTGCGCGGCCACGCCCCCGATGTCATCCCCGAACAGTTGCACTGTGCCCGAGCGCACCGCCACCAAGCCGGCAATCGCCTTGATCAGCGTGGACTTGCCCGCGCCGTTGGGACCGAGCACCGTGACGATTTCACCGCGTCCGACCATGAGCTCCACGCCGCGCAGAATGTCCACGCCTGGCACATAGCCGGCCACCAGCTCATGCGCGTAGAGCGCCGGGGCGTTCATTCCGGAACCCCGCCGAGGTAGGCATCGAGGACGCCCGGGTCGCTTCGCACCGTCGTCGGCGACCCTTCCAGGATCAGCTTGCCTTGTGCCATCACGAGGATCGGATCACACAACGTCATGATCAGGTCCATGTTGTGCTCGATGATAAGGAACGTAATGCCCCGGGCATTGAGTTCATGCAGCTTGTCCATGATGGTAACGAGCAAAGTCGGATTGACCCCGGCCCCAGGTTCATCGAGCAGGACGAGCTTGGGGTCCGCCATCAGCACGCGGGCCAGTTCGAGAAGCTTCTGCTGGCCGCCGGAGAGATTTTTGGCGTATTCGCCCGCTAGCGGTGAGAGGCCGACGAAGGCTAATACTTCCTGAGCGCGGTCGCGGCAGGCACGTTCTTCGGCGCGCACCTGCGGGCGGCTGAACCAGTTGTTCCAGAAGCGCTCGCCGGCCTGGCGGGGCGGCACGAGCATACAATTCTCGAGCACGGTCATTTCGGCAAACGGGCGGGGAATCTGAAACGTCCGTACCAGTCCTTCGTGGAAGATCCTGTGGGGCGCCAGGCCGTCGATGCGCCGGCCGAGGAACGAAATGTCGCCCGACGTCGGCCGATGCACGCCGGCAATGGTGTTGAAAAGCGTGGTCTTGCCAGCGCCGTTCGGCCCGATCAAGCCGGTGATGGTGTTAGCGCGCAAGGTGAAGGACACGCCGTCGACCGCACGCAATCCTCCAAACTCCTTGACGAGCTGTTTGACTTCCAGCATTCGCGCAGTGTCCTTCCCGAAACGCCGCCGCCCAGCCGCGAATGCCTCGAGGGGTACGGTGCGTTACCGCCTTGAGGAATCGCGGTTTGATCGGCGTCAAGCCTTGCAGCAGGCTCTTTTGTTCGAAACCTGGTGCCGCTACTGGATCTTGCTGCGTAGCTCCTTGATCTGATTCACCGTGACCATGCCCGTCGGCTTGACTTTTCCGCCGCTGTCCACAGACCAGACCACCATGGGGGCGTTGATGTCTCCGTACCGGTCAAACTGCAGCGGCCCCGATGCGCCCACATACTGGATCACCTCGTGTTGCGCGAGCATCTTTTCCGCCTTCTTGAGCTCGGCCGCACCGGCATAGACTTTCTTGCCGTGAGGATCGGTCACCTTGGGGATGGCGTCGCGGATGGCCATGCCGTCGGCACGCTTCGCGTAGTCGATGGCGAGGCCGATGATGACCGTCGCGTCATAAGCGTTGGGGATATAGGCTTGCGTAGGTAATTCGCCGAACTTGGTCTGGAACTCCTGCTTGAAGGTCGCAAGCGAAGGCGTCGTCTCCGAGCCGGCCGCCGTGCCGTGTACATGCTTCATGTACTGCGTGCCCACGTCATTGACGAAATCCTGGGATTCCAGCCCGTCGGGCAGAAGGAAGTTCTGCGGACCTCCGGCTGAAATCCATTCGCGCGCGATGGTCGTGCCGTCGCCCGGATAGCCGATCAGGAACAGCGCATCAGGTGCTGGATCCATTGCCTTGCTGACTTCCGCGCGATAGGAGGCCTGGCTCGGGTTGTAGACGACGTTTTGCGTGACCGCGCCCCCGAGCTTCGTGAACGCGTTGGCGAACTCGGAGCTGAGCCCCTGCCCGTAGGCATTGTTCAGATAAAGCACAGCAACCTTCTTTATCCCGGCATCGAGTGCAACCTTAGCTATCGCTACGCCTTGCAGCGCATCCGAGGGTGCCGTCCGGAACCAGTAGCCGTCTGTCTTGCCGTCCTTCGCGAGCTGGGTGAAGGTCGGCGAGGTGGAGGCGGGAGAAATCAGCACGACCTTGCCCGGCACAGCCACGGCGGTCAGGATGGCTCCGCTGACACCGCTCGAAAGCGCGCCGACGATGGCCGGCACATGCTGCACGTCGACCAGCTTCTTGGCTGCATCCACTCCAACGGAGGGTGCGGTCTGGTCATCCAGCAGAGCCAGATCCACAGTGCAGCCGTTGGCACCGCCGGCCGCGTTGAGATCCGACACAGCCAGCTGCACGCCTTTGGCAATCTGCTGGCCGAGCACGCCCAGCGATCCGGTCAACGCCATCACACTGCCGATTGTGGTGGTGCAGGCTGCATGAGCCTGGCCGCAGGTCAAGATGCAAACGCACGCAGCACTGACAAACAAAAGTTGCTTTGACACGGCGAATTCCTCCGTTCTTTAACCTTCGGTTACCGAGAAAGTCAGCCATCGCATTGTTAACTGCCAAGGATGAAACCGGACGAGGCGCATTGACGTATGGTTGTACGGCGCGATGCGCGCCCGACGCAGTTGTGGAATTGCTTATCTCATGCGCGACGGTGGGCCCCGATCAAGGGAAATGGATTGCGCACGGTTTGTCCGCCTGCTTCGTCTGGTTTGTCATGGACGTGCGTACGTGGCTTGGGATCGTGAACAGGTCGGGAAGCCGCGACCTTACGTTCCTTTTGTATTTGAGTTGTCCACCACGAATAAATTCCCGATCGTTGGGATTTGACCATTTTTTCTGCCCGTCCACCGAAAGCAGAAAATATTCCCCCAAACCCCCACCAGACTTGGCTTTCAGGGGGAAAGCTTCAGCATATAATCGCCGGCAGATTACCCTCTGCGTCAGGCTCTTTTTTGTGGTGCTGCTTCGAACGGCTTTGTCACGTTGGCGCTGCGGTCAGTTAAGAAGAAGTGGTGAAGAAAACGAAATCGCTGTATCACGGTCACCGGTTCCCGGCGTCAGTCATCAGCCACGCGGTACACTGGTATTTCAGGTTCCAGCTCAGCCTGCGCTGTCCCGAGGTGCCGAAGAAGATCGTCACTGACCAGTTGCCCAGTTACCCCGCAGCAAAGACCGAAATCCCGGAGCTGGCGAACGTGAAGCATGTGTTCGTCAAGGCGGCCGCTCGCGTCAACAACGGTGCAGAGAACAGCCATCAGCCCACGCGTGAACGCGAGCGACGTATGCGTGGTTTCCGCCTGCCCGGGCGCACGCAGGCGTTCCTGTCGTGCTTCGGTCCGATCCGACAACACTTCGCGCTCAAGCGTCATCTGCTGCGCGCTTCGCTTTATCGAAAGCAGCTTGCGACCCGGTTTGAAGCCTGGCGTCTTTTCACCGGTCTCACCCAGAATCCGTCTGCTGTTTTCTGAGCGACTGTTTCGCCTGAACACGATTCGTCCGGTGATCGGCAACGTGACAAAGCCCAACGTTCGAAGTAGGTAAAAACGCGAACTAACCGGCCGCTGCAGACGTCCTCTATGCTGTAAAAGAGGACAATCGCCCATGCAGTTAAGCCATCTCCACTATTTCCCTCTTCCGCTTCCATTCTTTTCGATGCTGGTGGGGATATTTCTCCTCCTCGTGGGCCTTCTTCGGATCGGGGCGTTGCACTACGTATCCATGCGCCTCGGTATAAGCTTCGGCGCCGCCCTGCTTCTGCTCCTCGGAATGCTGGCAGGCAGCTATTTCAACATCCCGCTAGCCGAGTTGCCGGCGCAGGAAGTACGGTCCGGGCAAGAGATCGTTTTCTTCGGGATGCACTACGTAGTGCCAGTGGTCGTCGAATGGCCCGGGACGGTCATAGCGGTAAATGTCGGCGGAGCGCTCATTCCGGGTTTGATGTCGCTCTATTTGCTTTTCAGACATCACCTGTGGCTCCGGGGTCCCGTCGCGATTGCCCTCGTCGCTGCAGTGTGCCACCCGTTGGCCCATCCCATCCCTGGATTCGGTATCGCATTGCCAGTCTTCGTTCCCGTGATGACTGCTGCCGTGGTCGCGCTTCTGCTCTCGCCCAACCTCGCTGCTCCGCTCGCCTATATCAGCGGAAGCCTGGGCACACTCATTGGTGCGGATCTGCTCAATCTGGGACGCATTCAGGGTCTTGCTGCGCCAATAGCCTCGATCGGCGGAGCGGGGACGTTCGACGGAATATTTCTGACCGGTATCCTTGCGGTGCTTTTCGCCAGCCTTACGCGGCCGCTGCGTCGCGTGGGACATGGCTCCGAAGGCAAGAAAGCTCCGTGATGGCGCCGCCCAGTTGCGAGACAGCAAGTCCAGAGCCGTTTTTTTTCGAAAGGCCTGACCGCACGGGCGGATATCCGATCCCTCTACGTCCTGAGTATGGGCGAAGCCAGCGACGCGAGCGAGGCTTGTCTTCGATATCTTGACGTGCTGGGAGGGCCGGTAGCCAGTATAAGGTGGTCTGCACAGGTAGCGCCGACCGCTAGGGCGTAAAGTGGCCCCGAATGCGCGTCCTGTCGCGCTGCAGAGGTGCCCCTCAAAAACAACGCAAACGGCAGCTGTTGATACGGAGGCGACGGTGGACAAGCAGACGCACTTCAATATCGGTTACACAATTGCCGCAGTCATCGCCATTCTGCTGTTCCAGAGTTGGTGGGTCGCCCGACAGCAAGTCGAGACGATCCCTTTTAGCCAGTTCGAGCAGCTTCTGAAGGACGGAAAAATAGAAGCCGTCAACGTGCGTGGCAATCTCCTTGACGGCAAGCTGTCAAAACCGCTGGCCGATGGGCGCCAGTTATATTCGACCGTGCTGGTCCGGCCTGACGTCTACGCCCTGCTGGACAAGTACAACGTGAAGGTGACCGGTGTGGTGGATAACCACCTGGTTAGTGATATTTTGTCGTGGGTGCTGCCTGCGGTATTTTTTGTCGGCATATGGATGTTCGCGGCCCGGCGTCTTGCCGAACAAGGCGGCATGAGCGGGCTCATGACAATCGGCAAGAGTAAAGCCAGGATCTTTGTCGAAAAGGACACCAAGGTTACGTTCGAGGATGTAGCGGGAGTCGATGAAGCAAAAGACGAATTGATCGAGATCGTCAATTTCCTGAAGAGGCCGCAGCATCATGGCCGTCTCGGTGCCCGCATCCCGAAAGGTGTGCTGCTGGTCGGCCCGCCGGGAACAGGAAAAACATTGCTCGCCCGCGCAGTTGCTGGTGAAGCGGGCGTCCCATTTTTTTCGATCAGCGGATCGGAATTTGTTGAAATGTTTGTAGGAGTTGGAGCAGCACGCGTCCGCGATTTGTTCGAGCAAGCCCGCAAAGTCGCGCCATGCATCATCTTCATCGACGAACTCGACGCACTGGGGCGAGCGCGCGGCATCGGATCCTTGGGAGGGCACGACGAGAAGGAGCAGACACTCAATCAACTCTTGATGGAGTTGGATGGCTTCGACCCTCAAACAGGCATCGTGCTGCTGGCCGCGACAAACCGGCCGGAAGTTCTCGACCCTGCCCTTCTACGCGCGGGACGGTTTGATCGCCAGGTTCTTGTAGATCGACCAGACAAGGCCGGGCGTATTGCTATTCTCAAGATATACCTGAAGGGAATACGAGCAGGAAAGGATATCGAACCTGAGCAGATCGCGGCGCTTACGCCAGGATTCTCCGGTGCCGATTTGGCAAATCTGGTGAATGAAGCAGCTCTCCAGGCGACAAAGCGTGATGCTCAATCCGTTGACATCACGGATTTCACCGTTGCGATCGAGCGAATCGTCGCAGGGTTGGAGCGGAAGAGCCGCTTACTTATTCCAAAGGAGCGGGAGATCGTCGCGTTCCATGAGATGGGGCACGCTCTGGTGGCGTTGGTCACGCCCGGCGCAGATCCGGTTCAGAAGATATCAATCGTGCCGCACGGCATCGGCGCTCTGGGCTATACAATGCAACGCCCGACCGACGATCGCTTCCTGATGAGCCGTACCGAGCTCAGGGGGAAGATGGCCGTGCTTCTTGGCGGCCGCTCAGCCGAGGCGCTTGTCTTCGATGAGATATCCTCCGGAGCGGCGGATGATTTGGCAAAAGCGACGCATATCGCCCGGATGATGGTCACGCGCTTCGGCATGTCCGAAGATTTGGGACAAATGGCCTATGAATCGCAACCCAACGCCTTCCTTGGCGATCCGGCTTCGGTCACCCGCGAGTATAGCGAGGAGACCGCACGGGAAATCGACTGCGCCGTGCGCGCCCTGGTGCGGGATGCAGCGAACGCCGCAATGGAAATCCTGAGAACGCACCGAAAGCAGTTAGACGAAGGGGCAAAACTTCTTCTCGAAAAGGAGACTTTGCTGCCGGACGAGTTACCTCGCATTGGTTAGTATCATCCACATCTGCGCCGATCTTGTTTACCGCTGATATTGCCCACGCCGCAGACTTGGCGACGGCTTTGATAATCATATAGCCGGCCTCGCGCCGTTCCGGTAGGACGGCTATATGATTATCAGAGCCTCCATCGGGCTCGAAAAGACTGGTCTGGGGTGTCCATTTAACCGGAGTTGAGCGTAGACAGGGGCAATGGAAGGTCCCACGCCAGCACCCAATACCCTAGGTTCCTTGGGAGTATCAGGCTTGGTTCCCGACTGATGCAGGCTGCTGGACTGGAATGGCTGCGATGGCCTTGCGGCTTCGTCAGCCCATCCTGTGGTCATCCGAGAGGATGGCGGAGGCAACGCGGATATCCGCCCAGCTTAGAGCGACCTTCCTGAGCCGCCCGGAGAGGCAAAGCGCTAACTCCGGTTAAATGGACACCCCAGAGACTGGTTATGGTTTCGTCCGGTCGTGATCACCAAACCTGCTCGAGTCAACATTCCCCACGCTTCCCGATACTGGTTATAGACCCTACAGCGATCTACCAGTATTCCGACTTATCGGCGATTGCGGCGGGTTATTCGGCGGCAGCCCACGTCCGGATCCGATGGAGCGGAAGTCGTTTGCCATCGCGCCGCTCGCGATTGGCGAACGGCGGGCTAGAGCGAACTCCGCTTGATGGCAACGGGCGGCATGCTGGAATGAAAAATGCTTGCGGTTTCAGCAATTTGAAAGTCTCATTATCGGTAATACTGCGGTGTCCACCATCCTTGTTGTCGGTGACGATCCCAACATCCTGACCGCCCTCCGGTTCCTGCTGGAGCCGGAGGGTTATCACGTTTTGACCGCACAGAACGGGGAGGCGGCACTAGCCGCGGCTGGTATCGAATCACCGGCGCTGGTTGTGACGGACTGGAAAATGCCCCGGCTCGATGGTGTGGAACTGTGCTGGCGCCTGCGGCGCAGTCGCGCAACAGCGGGAATTCTATTGGTTATGGCCGCCGGCACGCTTGCGCCGCCCTTGGCAGGGCGGCCGTGGGACGTGTTTCTTCTGAAGCCGGTGCAGGCAGTCTGCCTGCTCAACGCCATCCGCGGGCTCCTGTTGCAGGTCTCGTCCGACACGAACGCGAGCCGATAGGTCACACACCGCTTTTGCATATGCGCGTACAGATCAGGCGGTCGCGTCGTTGTCGGAATAGAAATAGGCGTCGAGCGTCCAGGGCAGCGCGATCTGCCGTCTCACCAACCGGACGAGCGCTCCGGACGAAATGTCGCCGAAGGTGAAGGTGATCTCCTCGAAGCCGTGACGGTTGTCAATACCGATCTGGACCTGCTCAACATCAGCGGCGTATTGCCCGAGCGCTTTCCATGCAGCTACGACCTGCAGCGTACCCCGGATTGCGCGCACGGTCAGCCGGTAACGGGGACCGTCGACAGGACTGTTGCGTGAGGAGACGATGCGGATGGCGAAATCATTCGGCAGCACGAGGATCTGCGCACAGTCCGGCGACGCCGGCGGCGTCGAGCGGGAGCGGATCATGTTGCACTGGTGGTTCCCGCGTGGCCCGCAAGACGCTCCTTCATCCAGTTGATGAGGCTCCCGCTCAGTACATACTGGACCTGCCGGGGCGACATCGCGTGATGAACTTCGAAGGTGCCGCCCCGCGTTGTGTTCTTGACGGTCAGTCCGTGGCTCCTGGTCAGCGCATCATGGACGCCATCAAGCCGCAGCACGTCGCCGACCGCAATGTCGTCATAGTCGGCGGGATCGTCAAATGCCAGCGCGAGCACGCCAAAATTAACGAGATTCTGCGCGTGGATGCGTGCGAAACTTTTCGCCAGTACAACGCGCAGTCCGAGAAAGCGTGGCGCCAGCGCCGCGTGTTCGCGACTCGAACCCTGTCCGTAGTTGGATCCGCCAATAACAAGATGATCACCGGTTTCCTTCGCACGCCGCGCATAGGCAGGGTCAATTCGCTCGAACGCAAAATTCGCAATTTCCGGGATGTTGCTGCGAAGCGGCAGCACCCGCGCGCCGGCCGGCATGATTTCATCTGTGGAGACGTTATCTCCCGCCTTCAGCATCACCGGCATTTCGATCATGTCGGGCAGCGATTCGAACGCCGGCAGTGGGGCGATATTCGGGCCTTTGAGCAGCGTCACCCGCAACGCTTTTTCAGCGGAAAGCGGAGGGTCGAACATCTCGCGATGGACGATCGGATGATCGGGATCGGCAACGCGCGGATACGGCATGCCGAGCGTGCGCGGATCCGTGATCTCACCCGTGAGGGCCGACGCAGTGGCGGTTTCGGGGCTGACGAGACACACCCTGTCTTCGGGTGTGCCCGAGCGGCCGGGGAAATTGCGCGGCACGGTGCGCAGCGACAACCCGTTGGTTGCGGGTGCCTGACCCATGCCGATGCAGCCGTTGCAGCCGGCCTGATGCAGGCGCGCGCCGGCATGAAGCAGGTTCACGATATGGCCGTCGCTCACGAGCATTTCGAGCTGTGCCCGCGAGGTGGGATTCACGTCGAACGACACACGGTCATGGACGGCGCGTCCACGCACCATGGTTGCCGCTATCGCGAAGTCGCGGTAACCGGGATTGGCGGATGAACCGATGTAAGCCTGATGGATCGGCTCGCCCGCGACCTCGCGCACGGGAACCACGTTGTCCGGGCTCGACGGCATGGCGATCAGCGGCTCGAGCCGCCCGAGATCGATTTCGTCACGAACATCATAGGTCGCACCAGGGTCAGCTATCAGTTCGGTCCAGTCGGCTTCCCGTCCCCACGCACGCAGGAAGCGCCGGACCTCCTGATCGGAGGGGAAAACGGTGGTGGTCGCACCGAGTTCGGCACCCATGTTTGCAATGACATGCCGGTCCATGGCGCTGAGTCCATCAAGCCCTGGACCGTAGTATTCGATGATCCTGCCGACGCCGCCATCGACCCCATGACGGCGCAGCATCTCGAGGATCACATCCTTCGCACTTACCCAGTCGGGCAACCGGCCCGTCAGTTTCACGCCCCAGATCTCGGGCATGCGCGTGAAGAACGGCTCACCTGCGATCGCCAGCGCGACCTCGAGTCCGCCCGCACCGATGGCCAGCATGCCGATTGCGCCAGCGGCGGGCGTGTGACTATCAGAGCCGAGCAGCGTCCTGCCCGGTTTGCCGAAGTTCTCCTGATGACACGGATGGCTGACCCCGTTGCCGGGCCGTGAGTACCACAGTCCGAAGCGTTGCGCGGCGCTCTTCAGAAAGAGGTGATCGTCGGCATTGCGGTAGTCCTCCTGGATCAGGTTATGGTCCACATACTGCACGCTGACTTCGGTCCTCGCCCGGTCCAGTCCCATGGCTTCGAGCTCCAGCATCACGAGCGTGCCGGTCGCGTCCTGCGTCAGCGTCTGGTCAATCGAGATGCCGATCTCCGCGCCAGGCGTCATGTCGCCCTCGATCAGGTGAGACCGGATCAGCTTGCGTGCAAGGTTCATGCGCATGGCCCCATCCTCCGAAGCCGGTTCACGGCAGGATCGTACCGGCGATGGTTGACTCCGGTTCGCCAGAGAGCGGAGATGTCTGCGCTCATGTGCGTGGCAGCAGCCGTGACCGCTGGATCGATCCTGGCCACAGCCGATAATCCACGCGACGAGTTCACCCACTGTCGCGTAAGTATAAGTGTAGGGCGAGCACGAAGGAAATCACCACCGGTATGACCGGCTTCTTGTGAGCACTATCGCACTACCGGTTCATGACGCGCCGTCGAGACGCACTGCATTTGTAACGGCAGGCGAACCACCTGGAAAAGGCATTCATGTCGATGGCGATGGCATCGCAGACGTCGGGTGCGGTTGCGATAGATGCACCGTGTTGGTTGCCTTCCGGAAACTGCCAAGGTCCATTAGCGCGCATAATGCGACGAGATCGTCCAGATCGAAATGCTCATCGGACAGCGCGGGCGTGATTGGTGCTTATTTCCAATCGATCGATACCCTGGTTGGATATTCTGGTTGCAATTGACATGGTCGATGTCCTTGTAATCGGCGGCGGCAATGCCGCCCTCTGCGCGGCGCTGATGGCGCGCGAAGCGGGCGCTTCGGTGCTGCTCGTCGAAACGTCGCCGCGCGAATGGCGCGGCGGCAATTCACAGCACACGCGCAATCTGCGCTGCATGCACGATACCCCTCAGGACGTGCTCGTCGGCGAGTATCCCGAAGAGGAGTTCTGGCAGGACCTGTTGAAGGTCACGGGCGGGCAGACGAACGAAGCGCTCGCCCGCCTCGTGATCCGGGCCTCGTCGAGCTGCCGTCCGTGGATGCACCGTCACGGCGTGCGTTTCCAGCCGTCGCTGTCGGGCGCGCTCCATACGGCGCGCACCAATGCGTTTTTCATGGGCGGCGGTAAGGCGCTCGTCAACGCGTACTACCGCAGCGCCGGGCAGCTCGGCGTACAGATACGCTACGATGCGCCCGTCGACCGGCTCGAGCTCGACGGCCCGCGCTTCGTCGCGGCTTATGTGGCCGACGAACGCATCGCGGCGCGCAGCTGCGTGCTTGCAGCCGGCGGCTTCGAATCGAACCGCGAGTGGCTGCGCGCCGCGTGGGGACAGAACGAGCGCGGCGAGTACCCGGCCGACAACTTCCTGATCCGCGGCTCGCGCTTCAACAACGGCACGCTGCTGCGCTTCATGCTCGACGCCGGCGCGGACCGCATCGGCGACCCGATGCAGGCTCACATGGTTGCGATCGACGCGCGAGCGCCGCTCTACGATGGGGGAATCTGCACGCGCATCGATTGCGTATCGCTCGGCATCGTCGTCAACCGGGAGGCCGTGCGCTTTTACGACGAAGGCGAGGACTTCTGGCCAAAGCGCTATGCGATCTGGGGCCGGCTCGTCGCGCAGCAACCGGGCCAGATTGCCTATTCGATAATCGATGCAAAAGCCGTCGGCCGTTTCATGCCGCCCGTGTTTCCCGGCGCGCGGGCGAACAGCCTGCGGGAACTCGCCCGCGCGCTCGACCTTGAGGATGCGCGCTTCATGCAGACGCTCGACACCTACAACGCGGCGTGCCGGCCCGGCACGTTCGACCACACGCAGCTCGACGACTGCCACACCGAAAGCCTCACGCCGGCCAAGACACACTGGGCGCGTCCGATCGACACCGCACCCTTCTTCGGCTATGCGCTGCGGCCGGGCGTCACCTTCACCTATCTCGGTCTGAAGACCGATCAGACAGCCGCCGTCCACTTCGGCGGCGTCCCCAGCCCGAACCTGTTCGTGGCCGGCGAAATGATGGCGGGCAACGTGCTCGGCCAAGGTTACACGGCGGGCGTCGGCATGAGCATCGGAACGGCCTTCGGCCGCATCGCGGGGAGCAACGCGGCCGCCGCAGCACGCCAGGAACACGCAGATGCAGCCGCTTGAGATCCTGATCCGCGATGCCCGGGCCGCGGCGGATGGTTCGTCGTTCGTCCCACCCGCCGCCACCGCGGAGAACGAAGTCGCGCGCATCCTGCAGATCTGCAATGCATGCCGCTATTGCGAAGGCTTTTGCGCGGTATTTCCAGCGATGACACGGCGTCTGGAGTTCGGCAACGCCGACGTGCATTACCTCGCGAACCTGTGCCACAACTGCGGCGCCTGCCTGCACGCGTGCCAGTACGCGCCGCCGCATGAGTTCGCGGTGAACGTGCCTCAGGCGATGGCTCGCGTGCGCCTGCGCACGTACCGCCTTTACGCGTGGCCAAGCGCTTTCGGCAGACTTTACGAGCGCAACGGGCTCGTGGTCTCGCTGGCGCTCGCCGCCGGCTTCGCGCTGTTCCTGATTCTCGCGCTCGCGCTGCGCGGCACCCTATGGCGCGCCGCGCCCGGAGGCAGCTTCTACGATGTATTCCCGCACCGGCTGATGGTCGGCGTGTTCGCGCCGGTGTTCCTGTTCGCGGTCGTTGCGCTTGGCGTCGGCGTGCGGCGCTTCTGGCGCGAGATGGGGCCCGGCGTGGCGAGTGCCGCGGAAACGGCCGAGGCCGGCGCGGCGGTGGCCACGCTCAAGTATCTCGGTGGCGGCCACGGCGACGGCTGCAACAACGACGACGACCGCTTCTCGCTCGCCCGCCGACACTTCCATCAGACCACCTTCTACGGCTTTCTGCTGTGCTTCCTGTCAACGAGCGTCGCCACGCTCTATCACTACCTGCTCGGTCTCGAAGCGCCGTATGCGTACATGAGCCTGCCGGCGCTGCTGGGCATCGCGGGCGGCATCGGCATCACGGCCGGCACGCTCGGCCTCGGATGGCTGAATCTGCGCCGACACCCGCTGCAGGGCGATGCGCAACAAAAACCGATGGATCTCGGCTTCATTGCGATGCTGCTGTTCATCGCCGTGAGCGGACTCGCGCTCGCCGCGTGGCGCGCGAGCGCGGCGATGCCTACGCTGCTCGCGCTTCATCTGGGCGCAGTGATCGCCTTGTTCCTGACGATGCCTTACGGAAAATTCGCGCATGGGCCGCTGCGCGCGGCAGCATTGCTCAAGTGGGCGATCGAGCGCCGCCAGCCGAATTGCCTGAGCCTTGCCGACGATTAACGCAGTAGACTGCAGACAGAGAATAGCTTTAATTAATAAAAGCACGCAGAAACGCGGATGATTCGGACCACACTCCGACGGGGCGCACATCACGCTCCAGGATACGGTTAACGAGCGCAAGGAGACAAAAAATGGCAACAATCGAAAAAGGTGTAGCAGCGCCCTCGCAGCAGCAGATTTTCAAGGTTGCGCTGGCCAGCATCATCGGGTCGGTCATCGAGCAGTACGACTTCCTCGTCACGGGGATTATCGCCGCCACCGTCTGGGGCGAGATCTTCTTCAAGCTGCCCAATCTCGCCGCCATCGCGGCCGCGATCGGCGTGTACGGACTCGGCATCGTGATCCGCCCCGTAGGCGCGTTCATCTTCGGGAACATCGCCGATCGCAAAGGCCGCAGGGACGCGATGGTCTATGCGCTGTTGCTGATGGGCGTGAGCACGCTTTTAATCGGACTGACGCCGACTTACGACAGCATCGGCGCCGCCGCCCCCATCCTCCTGATCCTGTTCCGCCTGGTGCAGGGCATCAGCTTCGGCGCCGAATTCGGCACCGCTGCGACGTGGGTCGTCGAGCAGGCGGCGAAGTCCAAGCGTCGCGCGTTCTGGGGAGCCTGGGTCGGATTCGCGATCCCGCTTGGCCTCCTCCTCGGCTTCGGCTCGGTCATCCTGGTCAAGTCGCTGATGTCGCCCGAGCAGTTCACCGCCTGGGGCTGGCGGATCTTCTTTTATGTCGGCTTCGCGGTGGCGATCGTCGGCATCGTGATCCGGACCCGCACCATGGACAGCTTCGTGTTCGAGCGCTTCAAACATGGCGCCGAAACGCTCAAAAGTCCGGCCGCTCGCGTGTGGAAGGAAATGCCGCTACGCATCTTGCGCACGTCGCTCGTGAACGCGATGTTCGGCGGCGCGTTCTTCCTGAGCTTCGTGTTCGGCACGAGCTACATGAAAGCGGTCGGCTTCGCCGGAACACTCGCGGAAACGATCGGCCTCATCGCTGCCGCTTCGATGCTGGTGTTCATGATCATCGGCTCGCTGCTCGCGGACATCATCAACCGACGCACGATCCTGCTGATCTCGGCCGTGGTCTTCCTCGTGTGGGCGATCCCCTATTTCTACCTGATCAACACCGGCAACTTCTGGCTCGCGGTGCTCGCCGAGGTGATCGGCTTCGGCTTCGTGTTCGGCTTCGGATATGGCGCGATCCCGACCTTCTATACCGAGAACTTCCCGACGCGCTACCGCGCGTCGGGCGCGAGCGCCGCCTATCAGGTGTCGCAGGTCTACGGCGGGGGGCTCATTCCGATCATCGCCGGCCTGATCCTGCATGCGTACGGGATCCATCGAGCCTATATTTATATCGGTCTCTTCGTGATGGTCTACGCCGTGGCGGCAATCCTGGCGATCCTCGCGACGCCGGAAACCAAGGGCGTCGATCTCGAATTCTGATTCGGCAAGGAGCAACGCGATGTCGTCTGCCTCGCTCGCCCTGACCCGCACCCTGTGGAATGCGCTCGGCGGCCAGGCCGACGATGTCGACCGACTCGCCTTTCGCGGCACCGGCAGTCTGCCGTCGGCGTTCGCAGTCACCGACTTCGCCGCCGCGTCGGTCGCCGCCGCGGCGCTCGCAGTCGACGAACTGCTCGCGCATGCGCATCCGCACGCCGCGCGCTCGCTCTCGGACGAGCCCACTTCATCCCCCTTTCAGACCCGCCAACCCGCGGCTGTCGAAGTCGACCGGCGGCTTGCCTCGTTCTGGTTTGCGACGTCGCTGCGCCCGGACGGTTGGCAGGTTCCCCCGTTGCGCGATCCATTGACGGGCGACTACCCGACCCGCGATGGCTGGATCCGCCTGCATGCTAACGCGGCTCATCACCGGGCGGCCGTGCGTCGCACGCTCGGCGCGGTCGCCGACCGCCACGCGGCCGCCGCAGCCGTCGCGACATGGGAAGGCGCCGACCTCGAACAGGCGATCATCGATGCAGGCGGTTGTGCCGCGCAGATGCGCGACGCCGACGCGTGGCGTACGCATCCACAAGGCAGCGCGGTAGCGGCCGAACCGGTCGTCGCGTACGACAAGGGGCCAACTGGCACCGTGCCCGGCTGGCCCATCGCGCTCAAGCGACCGCTTGACGGCGTGCGCGTGCTCGACGTGACGCGCGTGCTCGCCGGGCCGACGGCTACGCGCTTTCTTGCGGGCCTGGGCGCGACGGTCTTGCGCATCGATCCCCCGGACTGGGACGAGCCCGGCGCCGTGCCGGACGTCACGCTCGGCAAGCGCTGCGCCCGGCTCGACTTGAAAACGTTATCCGGACATACGACGTTTGCTGGGCTACTGGCGGACGCCGATGTGCTCGTGCACGGCCTGCGCCCGGGCGCGCTCGACCGGCTCGGCTTTGACGCGGCCACGCGCGAGCGCCTCGCGCGCGGGCTCGTAGACGTCAGCCTCGATGCTTACGGCTGGAGCGGACCTTGGGGGATGCGTCGCGGCTTCGATAGCCTGGTGCAGATGAGCAGCGGCATCGCCGACGCGGGAATGCGCTGGCGCGCATCCGCCTCGCCCGTCCCGCTACCGGTGCAGGCGCTGGACCACGCCACCGGCTATCTGGTGGCGGCCGCGGTGCTGCGCGGCCTGAAGCGCCGGCTCGAGCACGGCATCGCGACGCGCGCGCGACTCTCGCTCGCCCGGACCGCAAGACTGCTCATCGACTTCAACGCACCGTGGGACGACACCTCGCTCGCCTCGGAATCCGCAGCCGACGCGAGCGCGGCGATCGAATCGACTCCATGGGGGCCGGCTCGCCGCATTGCGGCGCCGTGGCGGATCGCCGGCGTCGACGTGCACTGGGATTTGCCGGCTAGCGCATTAGGCAGCGCGCCCCCATGCTGGCCCTGAAGTCTTGCGCATGCGCTGCCGATGAACTGTCGTAGGGATCCATTCGTTAAGCCTCGCGGCTCCCATCCTTATCGACGAGGCGGCGGCGCACGAGCTCCGGATGGCCGGCGCAATACAACCCGGTTGCGGCGGACAGCCTGGCTAAGTGGCACAGGGCCGCCGATTGCCGGCGTTTGCGCTTAAACTTCCTGCGTGGCGCAGATAATTGATAAGACAGGACCGCATTCCATACGGTGGGCACATTCCATACGGTGGGTACAGTGGCATCTTTGAGGCCGAGCTTTGCGAGATTGAATTGGCCTTCGCTAATGCCATGCATCAACTCAATGCCGGCCAGAGTGATCGCGGCGTTCCTGAAACGCTTGAAGCCGAGCATGGCATTGGTCCGGGACTTGATGTGGCGATGGTCCTGTTCGATCAGATTGTTGAGATACCTTGAGACCGACACAGTAGAAGACGCAGTCGCTGCTCTTGTTGCCCTGACGCAATTTGGCGTCGGATCGTATCGACGCGCATCATAAGTCTCGCCACGCGTCAGATGGCACAAAAGCCCCCATAAGAAGGCGCCAGACGCTGAGATATCGGCATGCATGCGCGACGCCAACTGCTATTCTTCAGACACGGCGACTCACGCGTCTCCGGTCGGCTCCGCGGGTCGTTGGCGGCCATTCCGCATGCATGGGGAAAGGGGGCTGTATGTCACGTCCGGAACGACCTCGGTCCGCGGGACGCGCACGGAATCGACAGCACTCGCGCGGACACCTCTGGCTCGCTATCGGCATTTCGCTGACGGGACTCTGCCTGACACCCGTGGCGTTCGCGGCGGGCAGCCTGCCGCAGGGCGGCCATTACGTCGCTGGCACTGGCACGATAGCGGGCGCGGGCAACAGCCTCGTGATCACGCAACCCGGTTCGACACGCGGTGTGATCGACTGGAACAGCTTCTCGATCGGCAGGCACAACAGCGTCACGTTCGCCAACGGCACGGGCGCAACCCTGAACCGGGTGACGGGTGGCTCGCTCTCAGCGATCCTCGGCATGCTCAGTGCCACGGGCAGTGTCTACGTGATCAATCCGCAAGGCATCGTCGTGGGTCGATCCGGCGTGGTGGCGACGGGCGGACGCTTCGTTGCATCCACGCTGGACACATGCGACTGCGCGTTCATGAACGGCGGCGCGCTTACCCTGTCGGGCAACTCGGCCGCAGTAGTCGTGAATCTCGGGAAGATCAGCTCCAGTGGCGGCGACGTGTTCCTGCTCGCCCGGACCGTGATCAACGCGGGAACTGTCAATGCGCCTGAGGGCACGGCGGAATTCGCGGCCGGATCGAAGGTGCTGCTGCAGGACTCGTCGAGCGGCCAACAGGTATTCGTCCAGGCGGGCAGCGCGGGCAATGTGATTGATTCGGGTATCACGCGCGCCGCGCAGATCAGCCTGCAAGCCGCGGACGGCAACGTGTACGCGCTCGCGGGCGGCGGCGCGCGCATCCGTGCGACGGGCACGGCGACCCGCGACGGCCACGTGTGGCTCGTGGCGGACGACGGCATGGTGTCGCAACAAGGCGCGATCGTGGCGAAGAACGCTGACGGCAGCGGCGGCACGGTTGATACCGAGGCAGCGCAACTGTCGTTCCAGCGGGGCGCCGCCGTGTACGCCGGTCGATGGAACATCGCGACGCCAGCGCTCACCGTGGACGCCTCAGTCGCGCGTGCGCTCGAGCGCAGCCTGAATGCGGGCAGCACGGTCGACCTGACGACCATCGGCGCCAATGGTGCGGCCGGAGACCTGCTGATCGCATCCGATATCGACTGGCACGGTGCGTCGGCGCTGACGCTCGCGGCTTACCATAACGTCGCGCTTTCGTCGGGCACGAAGATCCGCGACACGGGTTCTGGTGACCTCACGCTGCGCGCGGACGCGACGGGCATCGATAACGGCGGCAGCGTGACGAACGGCGGCACGATCGACTGGTCGAAAAGCACCGGGACGGTCAGCGCGCTGTACGACATGAACGGCACCTACGCACCGGGGACGCTGCTTGCCAACACGGCCTGGACGGCACCGTCCGACAGCGGACTGATCACTCAGATTACCGGCTACCGGCTCGTCAATTCGCTCGCGGATCTGGAAAATATATCGCTCGATCTTGCCGGCGACTATGCGCTCGGCAAGGACATCGACATCAGCACGCCAAGCTACGGCGCAGGTCTTTATGTACCGATCGGAACAGGCGCCGCGCCGTTCGCTGGACAGTTCGACGGCATGGGCCAAACGATCTCGAATCTGAATGCGAGGCAGAGTGTTCCCGCCACAAGCGATCCGGCGAATCCCGCGGCAGCGAGTGGTCTGTTCGGTGTGATCGGCGCGACGGCCGTCGTTCGCAACGTCAGCGTAAATGGCTTCGTCAGCATCAGCGGCTATGGCTCCTTTGGCGTCCTGGCCGGCGTCAACGACGGCCTGATCGTGCATGCCCAGACGAGTGGCAGCCTTTCGCTGTCTAACCCTTTCGTCTCGATCGATTCGATGAGCGGCGGCCTGGTGGGCTCGAATTACGCCACGATCACACGCTCGTCCAGCGACGCGTCGATGGTGAGCGAGGGCGTGTTGGGCGGCCTCGTCGGATACAACTTCAGCACCGGCGTGATCCGGCAGTCGTACGAAGCGCAAAGCCCGGACATCCCGCCACCGTTTGGGCCGGGCACCGTGAATGCCTTTGCTCACACTCAAGGCGCCGGCGGTCTGGTAGGCACGAACGACGGTCTGATTACGCAGTCATATGCGACCGGGACCGTTACGTTCACGCCCGACTACTGCGGTGGCGGCGGCGGCGAGCCCTGCTTTGGCTCGGGGAGCGCCGCGCTCGTTCAAAGCAACACCGGCACGATCGAGCAATCCTTCGCGACGGGCAACGTCGTCCAGGAAATTATCCCAGGCTTGGGGCCGCCCGCGCTCGGTGTTGCGACCAGCAATACCGGCACGATCGCCAACGACGTGTTCTGGGACACGCAGACAACCGGAGCCACGGTCAGCGTGGGCGCGGGTACCCCCGTGCCGATCGCGAATGGACTCACCACCGCGCAGATGAGCGTGCCATCGAGCTTCGGCCCGACGTTCGACTTCAGTTCAACCGGCGTCTGGGCATTGCCGGCCGGCGCGACCCATCCCGTACTGCGTTGGCAACTCGATCCTTGAGGGGGCCGATTACTCCGACGCGGCTCTCGGTTGCCGTGGTATCGCCAGTGCGCGGAACCGGTTTCCTGAATGGCCAGATCCCGCTTGGCAACGGACGACTGCAAATCCAAGGTCGGATGTCTCGTTGGGGTCGGGAGTGCGAGTTCGCTGATGCGGGAAGCTGACGTCCGGCTGCGCGCCCACCGTCGCATCGACTACCGCCTACTGGCTGGTCAGCGCGGAGAATGCGGACGGCGCGATCCGGCGGCCCGAGATCGCCGATTTCAAACGTTGGCTCGTCGACGAGGCGGCGACCTTCGACGCGCATGCGGACGCGGCGGCGGACGACGACGTAGCAGCGCATAGGTGAGCCACACTCACCTGTCGTCGACATCTTTTCCTTTGCCGGCTGCGCGGCGGGCTGCGACGATGGTGGCCAAAGAGGAGCCGCCATGTCGACGACCCATAGCAAGCAACCCGCCCTCGCCCTCGCTCCCGCAACCACCGTCACCACGACGCTCGTGATCGTCGCCGGTGCGCTGATCCTGAGCGCCGCGATGGGCATCCGCCAGACCTTCGGCCTGTTCATCGGCCCGTTCTCGTTCGACCGCGGTCTGCCGGTCACGCTGATCGCTTTCGCGATCGCGCTGCACAACCTCGTGTGGGGCTTCGCGCAGCCGTTCGCGGGCGCGGCGGCCGATCGCTATGGCTCGGCGCCGGTGGTCGCGTTCGGCGCTTCGACGTTCGCGGCCGGCCTCGGGCTGTCGGCGTCGCCCCGAGCGGTGCGCTGCTGGTGACCGGCATGGGATTGCTGGTCGGCATCGGCGTGAGCTGCACGACCTTCGGCGTGGTGTTGCCAGCGGTCGGCCGCGTTGCGTCGCCGGAGAAGCGCAGCGTCGCGATGGGGCTCGTCAGCGCCGGCGGCTCCGCCGGACAGGCGCTGATGGTGCCGCTCGTACAAGGCAGCCGGCTGCATTCGGGCATCGCGACATCGCTATTCGTGCTCGCTTTCGCCATGCTGCTGATCGCGCCGCTCGGCATCGTGCTCGACCGGCGTGCGCCGATCCACGCGACGGCTCAGGCGCGGTTCGAGGACGCGCCCGCGGCGCCGCTGCGCGAGGTTCTGTCACAAGCGATGCGCCATCGCGGCTACCGCTTGCTGACGCTCGGCTTCTTCACCTGCGGCTTTCAGCTCGCGTTCATCGCGACGCATCTGCCCGAGTATCTGACGCTGTGTCATATGCCGATCGGGCTGGGCGCCACCGCGCTTGCGCTGATCGGCCTGTTCAACATGGCGGGCAGTTGGGCATGTGGTTGGCTCGGCGGCCGGTTCCGCCAACATCATGTGCTCGGCTGGCTTTATCTGATTCGCAGCGCGACGATCGCCGCATTCTTCGCGCTGCCGAAAAGCGCTGTGTCCGTGGTGATTTTCGCGGCGGTGATGGGCCTCACGTGGCTCGGCACCGTACCGCTGACGAGCGGGCTAGTCGCCAAGGTGTTCGGCACGCGTCACCTCGGCAGCCTGTTCGGCGTGTGTGCTTTCTGAGCCATCAGATCGGCTCGTTTCTCGGCGCGTGGCTCGGTGGCCTCGTGTTCGATCTGACGGGCTCGTACTCACTGCTATGGGTAGCGACGGTCGCGGCGGGATTGATCGCGGCACTGCTGCATTTCCAGATCGACGACACCGTGGCGATGACGCCCGCGCGGCGTTCGTCTCGCCCCGCGCAGGCGTGATGCGAATTGCCGATAGAGATGCTGAAGCGATTCCGGTCGAGGCTACTTTTTCGGTGCATCCGCCGCGGCTTTCGGCACACGCCCCATCAGATAGAACTCGTCGTTCGGACGCATCGAGATCACGTTGGCCATCCGGTTCGACAGCCCGAAAAACGCGGTGATTGCCGCGATGTCCCAGATGTCTTCATCGGTGAAGCCGTGGCCGCGCAGTGTCTGGAAGTCTTCTTCGTCGACCGTGCCCGACGCGCGGCACACCTTCAGCGCGAAATCGAGCATCGCCTTCTGGCGGTCCGTGATGTCGGCCTTGCGGTGATTGACCGCGACCTGATCGGCGAGCAGCGGCGCTTTTTCGTAGATGCGCAGAATCGCGCCGTGGGCGACCACGCAGTAAAGACAATCGTTGACCGCGCTCGTCGCGACCACGATCATCTCCCGCTCGCCTTTCGTTAGACCGCCCTCTTTCAGCATCAACGCATCGTGATAAGCGAAGAACGCGCGGAATTCGTCGGGCCGATGCGCGAGCGTCAGAAACACGTTCGGCACGAAACCCGCTTTCTCCTGCACTTCGAGAATGCGGGCACTGATGTCTTCGGGCCACTCGCTCGGCTCGGGCACCGGGTAGCGGCTGATGGGCTGAAGCGTGGCCATGCGCTGTCTCCGTGATCTCTGTCGGGGTATGCCGACCATTGTAGCAACGCGATTTCGCGCTCGCCCGCGCTTCACCAGGTCCGCTCGATCACGTCCCACATTGCCGCCCGTATCGTCTAGACTTTCAGTTCGGCATGCGTGAAGCCGCCCGGCACGGCGGCGACGAAAGGAGCGACCATGTCAAACGTTACGCACGACGCGCGGGCCCCGGTGGTCAAGGTGCGGCCCGAACGGGAAATCGCGACGATGCAGCGGCTGCCCTATTTCGTCGGCATTTCGGCGGGCACCGCGGGCAGCACCGGGCTGTCGATGTACATGGTCGTGGTCCCGCCGGGCGGCCATGCGGAGCCGCACTTTCACGCCGACTACGAGACGGCGATCTATATGCTCGAAGGCATGATCGAGACGCGCTACGGCCCGGGCTTACGCGAGTCGGTCATCACCGAGCCGGGCGACTTCCTGTTCATTCCGCCGGGCGTGCCGCATCAGCCGTTCAATCTCGACGCGAACGCCGCGGCGCGCGCGATCGTCGCGCGCAATCACGCGGACGAGCATGAGCGCGTGGTGCCCTATGATCCGTCCGAGGATGCGTGAGGCAACGGGCCTCTTCCCGGACCGCCTCGCCTGAAGCGAGGCAAATCATGCTTCTCAAACCGGTTTGATCCACTTGCCGCGCGGCGCATGCAGGCCGCGCCGCGTCGTGCGCCGCGCCCATTCGTCGGTCGCGCGCGATTTCGTCGGCGTTCTTTCACGACGCCGACTCGCCACCTGTGCTAAAGCCGACCAGAACCGCCGCGAAGATCACCGCACGTCTCGCGGAGTGAATGAACAGTAGACGAAACACGCGGCATCACGCTCGATGCCGCTTTGCCAAAATCTAAAAATAAATTGACGGCATTTTTAGCTCGTATATGCTAGCTAGTGGGAGATCTTGTGGGCGGCGCGGCGAATTAAGCTACTACCGTCCAGTACCGTTTCTTCTCGATCAACCCGTGTCCTGTTTCTTCAATATCCGCTGTGGATTCGAAACAGGCCGTTCAATGCCCTCAACTACGCCAGTCGAGTGTCATCGTGAGAGTCCGAGGCCCTTTGGTGAATTGGAATCGCAGTCAGGCGCGTTGTACTTGCGCTGACGGCGCCAGCGCCGACGGCAGCAACGGCAGCCTTGCGTTTCGCCGCTTTCTGTCCGTCATCACAGTCCTGTCGCGTCGTTCCGTTCGACGCCGCAACGTCCTCTCCGCGCGCGCGTTCATCGCGGTGCGCACAGACGAAGTCGCTTCGCTGCTGCCGTAGCGCCTCTCCTCTTTCATCTCTTTTCGCTGCTCGATTCGTCCGTTTGCTCGCGTTTTCGCGAGCTGGCTGCTTGCGTCCGCGCGGCACTGACTGATCACCGCGCATCGCGACGGATTCAATCGAACCGCTTCTAATCGGGTAAGCGCTGCGCGTTATTGCGCGGATTCGCTTTG
This sequence comes from Paraburkholderia sp. MM6662-R1, assembly GCF_050436245.1. NCBI lineage: Bacteria > Pseudomonadati > Pseudomonadota > Betaproteobacteria > Burkholderiales > Burkholderiaceae > Paraburkholderia > Paraburkholderia sp. MM6662-R1. The sequence goes on from NZ_JBNDLV010000004.1 coordinate 427,815, forward strand.
GCGTCGACTCGCCTTCGCGTTTTCCCACCTCGCCGCGCGATATTTCGCGCCTTCGGCGACGCGTGTCGCCCGCGCATGAATACACGAAACCCTGCACACATGACCCAGATCGCGGACCAAAACAGAGAGAACAATCATGCATGACATCGACGAATTTCTGAAAAAGCATCATGTCACCGAAATCGAAGCAATTATTCCGGACATGGCCGGCATCGCGCGCGGCAAGATCATTCCGCGCAGCAAGTTCGAATCGGGCGAATCGATGCGTCTGCCGCAGGCGGTGATGATCCAGACCGTCACCGGCGACTATCCGCAAAGCGATTCGCTGACCGGCGTCACCGATCCCGATATGGTGTGCGTACCCGACGCGAGCACGATCCGGATGATTCCGTGGGCAGTCGACCCGACCGCGCAGGTGATTCACGATTGCGTGCATTTCGACGGCACCCCGGTCGAAATCTCGCCGCGCTGCGTGCTGCGGCGCGTGCTCGATCTATATAAGGCGCGCGGCTGGAAACCGGTGATCGCGCCGGAGCTCGAGTTCTATCTGGTCGACATGAACCGCGATCCCGATCTGCCGTTGCAACCGCCGGTCGGACGTACGGGTCGCGCGGAAACCGGACGCCAGGCGTATTCGATCGAAGCGGTCAACGAATTCGACCCGTTGTTCGAAGACATCTACGAGTACTGCGACGTGCAGGAACTCGAAGTCGATACGCTGATACACGAAGTCGGCGCCGCGCAGATGGAAATCAACTTCATGCACGGCGACCCGCTCAAGCTCGCGGACAGTGTGTTTCTCTTCAAGCGCACCGTGCGCGAAGCGGCGTTGCGTCACAAGATGTACGCGACTTTCATGGCGAAGCCGATGGAAGGTGAGCCGGGCTCGGCGATGCACATGCATCAAAGCCTCGTCGATATGGAAACCGGCCGCAATCTCTTCACCGCCGCCGACGGCGAGCCGACCTCGCTGTTCACCGGCTATATCGCCGGCTTGCAGAAATACACGCCGGCGCTGATGCCGATCTTCGCGCCGTACATCAATTCGTACCGGCGTCTGTCGCGTTTCATGGCCGCGCCGATCAATGTCGCGTGGGGTTATGACAATCGCACTGTCGGCTTCCGGGTTCCGCATTCCGCGCCAGTCGCGCGCCGCATCGAGAACCGGATTCCGGGTGTCGATTGCAATCCGTATCTGGCGATTGCCGCGACCTTGGCGGCGGGCTATCTCGGCATTACACAGCGGCTCGCCGCGACCGAACCGCTGGCGAGCGACGGCTATGCTCTGCCCTATCAATTACCGCGCAATCTCGAAGAAGGCTTGACGTCGATGAGCGCGTGCGAACCGATTGCCGAAGTACTCGGCGAGCAGTTCGTCCGCGCGTATCTCGCGTTGAAAGAGACCGAATACGAAGCGTTTTTCCGCGTGATCAGTTCGTGGGAACGCCGGCATTTGCTGCTGCACGTTTGAGTGCTGCGGGCCAATCGGTCAATGAGAACCTTGAAAAGACGGAGGGCAGTATGAGCTATAAGAATGAAGACGTAATGTATGCGCAAAAGGAAACGTCGCAGCATGGCGGCACGAAAGACGCGCCGACCTCGCAAGCCACATCTCGCAGCACCGCCGAATACCGCGCGCTCGATGCCGCGCATCACATCCACCCGTTCTCGGATATGGGCTCGCTCAATCGCGCGGGTTCTCGCGTGATCGTCAAGGCGCAAGGCGTGTACCTGTGGGACTCGGAGGGCAACAAGATCATCGACGGCATGGCGGGACTGTGGTGCGTGAACGTCGGCTACGGCCGCCAGGAACTGGCCGACGCCGCATTCCGGCAGATGCGGGAACTGCCGTACTACAACACGTTCTTCAAGACGACGCATCCGCCCGTGATTGAACTGTCTGCCCTGCTCGCCGAACTGACGCCCGCGCCATTCAATCGCTTCTTCTACTGCAACAGCGGCTCGGAAGGCAACGACACCGTGCTGCGCATCGTCCATCAATACTGGGCGACGCAACGACAGCCCGCGAGGAAGTTCGTCATCGCGCGCAAAAACGCTTATCACGGGTCGACGATCGCGGGCGGCACGCTCGGCGGCATGGCTTATATGCATGAGCAGATGCCATCGAAAGTCGAGAACATAGTACATATCGATCAGCCCTATTTCTTCGGCGAAGCGGCAAGCGATCAGACGGCGGAAGAATTCGCACTGGCTCGCGCGCGGCAGCTCGAAGCGAAGATTCTCGAACTCGGTGCGGACAATGTCGCCGCATTTATCGGTGAGCCTTTCCAGGGAGCGGGCGGCGTGATTTTTCCGGCTGACACGTATTGGCCGGAAATCGAGCGCATTTGCCGCAAGTACGACGTGCTGCTCGTCGCGGACGAAGTGATCGGCGGCTTCGGCCGGACCGGCGAATGGTTCGCGCATCAGCACTTCCGCTTCGAGCCGGACCTGATCACGCTCGCGAAGGGACTGACGAGCGGTTACGTGCCGATGGGGGCTGTCGGTCTACATGATCGCGTCGCCCGCGCACTGATCGACAACGGTGACTTCAATCATGGCCTCACCTACTCCGGGCATCCGGTCGCGGCGGCCGTCGCGCTTGCGAATCTGAAACTGCTGCGCGACGAGAGGATCGTGGAGCGCGTCAAAGTAGATACGGGTCCGTACTTTCAGAAGAAGCTGCGTGAGACGTTCGCCGGTCATCCTATCGTTGGCGAGATCAGCGGCGCGGGCCTCGTGGCGGGCGTGCAACTCGCCGAGAAGCCGCTCGAGCGCAAGCGCTTCGCGAATGGCGGCGATGTCGGTACGATGTGCCGCGACTTCTGCTTCAACGGCAATCTGATCATGCGCGCGAGCGGCGACCGGATGCTGCTGTCGCCGCCGCTTGTGGTCAGCCGGCCGGAAATCGACGAAATCGTCTCGAAGGCAGAAGCGGCGATCGATGCGACCGCGCGGCAGGTGGGCATTCGATAGCACTGCATGGTTGCGATTCAGTTTCCCTCAGCCCTCGAGTGCCCGCACAGCCTTCAAATCGCCGGTCAGCCGCAGGATCGCACCAATCATCTGCCCCCCGTGACCGCCGCCGGAATGCGCGGCGGTCCTACTTTACGTTGTACCGGTCGCGCGAGCGTTCCAGGTTATGGTCAGAGAGGCCACCAGCCCTTACCGCCGTTGCCTGCATCATGGTCCGGGTGCGACCCGTCATGATGCCCGTGCGTGTCGGAGTCCCGGTCGAAGTCGAGAAGATCGAACAGGTCGCCGATCGCGGGCGCATTGACCGGGCGACTTCGTTCTGTCGAGCACCCCTCGTTGATCTGTTCGACGGCCGCCTGGCCGTCAGCCGTCGTCCGACGCGAGGAAATGCCACGCCTTCTCCTTGCGCGTCTCCAACCCGTAGCGCCACGCGTGATGACCATTGCTCGCACACCGCAATAGCGTCGGGATAAAAACATTGCAAGCGTATGACAGCGGGCGCGGTTGTTTATCGACGTGTAGCACCGTATGCTTGGATACGTCGCTTTCCGATCGTCAACTTCGAGAAGGTCATTCAGTCATGAACGAATACTGCATGTTCAAGGGAAAACTGCTGCGCGCGGCGCCTTTCAAAGATTCGTATATAGGCAGTCCGCACTATGTGATCACGGTGACTGGCAACGACAACACGCCATTCAACATCGTCGTCAATTCGGCGTCGACGCAACCGGGCGCAAGCGGTAACGACGACGTGTACTTCTATGCCGATCTGAACTTCGCCGATCCACTCACCGCGAAACTGCAGCCCCTGAACCTCGGCCTCTACACGAGCGGCTTTCCACGGCTCGATTACTTCCAGGACAGCAGCCTGCTCGACATTCACCGCATGCGGCCGGTCCCCTACGAGGATCAAAACGGCAACCGCGCCGACGTCAACGACATCATCGACGAAATCCTCACCATCGACGAAAGCAAGCCGTCGCAAAGTCTGCCCTACGACAACGGCAGCGGCCAGTTGCACAACCGCGATTTCTGGACACCGACCACCGCGGGCATCGTGGTCTATGGGTTCGGCTTTCTGTTTCTGCCGAAGAAGGACGGCCTTCACGAGACTCACATGAATCAGGGCAATCCGCGTGGCCCGCATTACAACGAAAACGGCGCGTTCCAGGACGGCGCGGTGATCGTGCAGCGCGCCGATGGGTTTGCCGCGATGTTCACCGCGTTTCAGACACAGTATTTGCCGACCAATGCGGCCGGCGATCCGGCGGCGAATGCAGTGGCGTTACCGGTTTATATTCAGCAAGGTTGATAGCGTCGCTCGTGCATGGGGCAAGTGGAAACCGCCGCGATGCGCGAGAAACAGGTTCTTGCATAGGGGAAAATCAGATCGCGCGAAAAAGTCCCTCGCGATACGAACGCACCGCGAGAGACGTCGCGTCGATCAGCGCGCGCTCGCGGCGCCGCGACGCGGAATATGCCGCTGCACCACCGCCAGCGCGATCAGCACGATGACCATTGCGATACCGAGCATCAGCAGATAGCCCGAAGCGCCACCGGCCGTGATCACCGCGGCACCGGCGAATGCGCTCAGAATCGCGCCGACGCGGCCGAACGCGAGTGCCGACGCGGTGCCCGTCGCCCGCACGCTGGTCGGATAGACGTATGCGCACAGCGCGTACATCGTCGATTGCACCGCATTGACGAACAGACCGTGCAAGCCGAGACCGACGATCATCAACGCCGTATGCTGCGTCGCGCCGACGCCGAGCAGCATCCATGCACTCGCGACGCCGCCCGCGCAGCACAGCAGCAGCGGCCAGCGCGAGCCGTAGCGCCCGATCGCCAGCGCGCACAGCACCGCGCCGATTACGCCGCCGAGGTTGTACGCGCTCAGGCCATAGCCCGCGAGCGACACGCTCAAGCCCTCACTCGTCAGCATCGACGGCAGCCAGCTGAACGCCGCATACACCGCGAGCAGGCACATGAAGAACGCGCCCCAGATCGCGACGGTGTCGCGCGAACGGCCATCGCGGAACAGCGCGGCAAAGCCGACGTGTTTCTCAGCGCTTTGTTCGCGCACATCGGTGAAGCTCGCATCGGCCGACACGTCGCGCGCCATGCGCCGCAGCAGCTTCACGAGTTCGGGCCAGCGATGCGGACGGCGTGCCAGAAAACGCGGCGATTCCGGCAGCGCCGCGAGCAGGACGAGGGCGAGCATGAGCGGCAGCACACCACCCGCTACGAACAGACCGCGCCAGCCATAAACCGGCAGCATCTGGCCGGCGAACAATCCGGCGACCATACCGCCCAGCGGCACGCACAGAATGGTCGCCGTCACCGCGAAGGTACGAAAACGCGCGGGCGTGCACTCGGCGGTCAGCGTCGTCGATGTCGGCAGCGCGCCGCCGATGCCGAGCCCCGCGATAAAGCGCAGCGCCGCAATGGCCGCCACGTTCGGCGCGAGACTGATCGCGCAGGTCGCCAGGCCGAACACGAACACGCTGCCGATCACGGCCCAGCGGCGGCCGAAGCGATCGGCGAACAGCCCCGCGAACGCGCTGCCGATACCCATGCCGACCAGCCCCGACGCAACCACCGGCGCAAATGCGTTGCGCGTGATGCCCCACTCCTTGGTCAGCATCGGAATCGCGAAGCCGATCAGCTGGCTGTCGAAGCCGTCGACGACGATCGACAGCGCCGCGAGCACCACCGCGATTTTCTGCAGCAACGTGTAGGGGCCGTCGTCCAGTGCATGACCGATGTCGACCGTGTTGCCGCCGCGCGCGATGCCGGCGAGCGCCGCGTCGTCGCGCGCGGTCGCGGTCGAGGCCGCGGCCGAAGCGGGAGGAACGAAACTCATGAACCTGTCTCCGTTGTTTGCGCTGCACGCGCGTTGTTCGATTTTTTTTGCTGTCGGCAGTACGGTGCGACGCGATGGCCCGCTTCGGCGAGTTGGCCGCCGAACAGCGAGCCCATCGCGTCGCGCCTCATCAGAACGGATAGTGACGCGGCGTCGTTTGCAGCGTGACCCAGCGCAGATCGGTGAATTCCGCGATCCCCGCCTTGCCGCCGAAGCGGCCGAAGCCACTCGCCTTCACGCCGCCGAACGGCATCTGCGCTTCGTCGTGCACGGTCGGGCCGTTCACGTGACAAATGCCCGACTCGATGCGTTTAGCGACGTTCAGCGCGCGCGCCGTGTCGCGGCTGAACACTGCCGCCGACAGGCCGTATTCGTTGTCGTTCGCACACGCGATTGCGGCTTCCTCGCCACGCACGCGCACGATCGGCTTGACCGGCCCGAACGATTCGTCGTGATAGATGCGCATGTCCGGCGTCACGCGATCGAGCGAGAGATGCACGTTGAAGCCGGCCCAGATGCCCGACGCGCCGGTCTCGGCGGCCATCGCGGCCGCGAAGGCGTCGGCCTTCGCTTCGAGCGCGTGCGCGGCCTTCGTCAGCAGCGCGCGGCGCTCGCTCGGTCCGAGCGCGGACCACACCGGAAAGGCGGCCGCGGCGGCATCGACGGCGGCCACGGCATCTTCGACGGTCGCGGCCGGCGCGCGCGTCGCGACTTCGCCGTCGAGCGGACTGCGGCGCTCGAAGCTCGCGCCGTTGCGCGCCTGTGTCTGCTCGCCGCCGATCAGCATCGATACGTTTTTCATCGTAGGTCTCTCTCCTGTTCGTGAATGGGAAGCGCCGTTACGCGACGATCGCTTCGACGAGCGTGGGACCGCTGTTCACGTCACGTTCGGTCAGCGCGCGACGCAACACGTCGGCAAGTTCAGCCGCCTCGCTGACGCGCGCGCCAGGGCAGCCCATGCCCGCCGCGATCGTCACGAAGTCGAGGCCCGGCAGGTCCGTGCCCTGCACGGTCTCGCCAGGCGCGAAACCGAACACCGGCGCGAAATCCTGCAGCGCCGCGTAGCGCGTGTTGTTCAGGATCATGAATGTGATCGGTAGCTGCATCTGCACCGCACTCCAGATCGCCTGAATCGAGTACATGCTCGAACCGTCGCCGATCAGCGCGATCACGCGCTCGCCCGGCCGCGCAAGCGCAACGCCGAGCGCCGCCGGCATGCCGTAGCCGAGGCCGCCGCTGTCCATCGTCAGGAACGTGCCGGCGCGCGCGATCGGCAGATAGGTCTGCATGATGGGCCGCGAGCTCGGCGCTTCCTCGACGACGATGCCATCGGGATCGCGCACTTCGGCGAGCGTCTGCAACGCGAATGCGACCGACATCCGCTCGCCCCGCGCGGGCGGCAGCGCTCGCGGCGCCACCGCGCGCGGCGCGGGCAACTCGCGCGCTTTGGGCGCGGCGCGCGCGAGCAGATCCTGCACGCCGAGCCGCACGTTGCCGACCGCGGCGATGCCCTGCGGCGTCCATGCGGCAATGCCCGGATCGTCGATCAACTGACACAGCCCCGAACCCGGCGGCACATGCGGACCACTGCCTTCGACGTGATACGTGAACGCTGGCGCGCCGATCACGAAGATCGCATCGTGCGCGCCGAGCAACTCGACGATGCGCTCACGCAGCGCCGGCAAAAAGCCCGCGAACAGCCGGTGCGTTTCGGGGAAGCTGCAACGTCCGGTCATCGGCGCGACGTAGACGCGCGCGGAATGCCGCTCCGCGAGGCGCACGACTTCAGCCGCCGCGTCCGCGCGATCGACCGCGCCACCGACCACGAACGCGGGCCGCTCGCACGCGTCGAGCACCGTGCCGATGCGTTCGAGCATCGTCGGATCGGGTCGCATGATGTGCGCGACCTCGCGGTCGGCCACGCGCTCGGCAGGCTGATCCCAGTCGTCGGCGGGAATCGACACGAACACCGGGCCGCGCGGCTCCTGCATCGCGATCGCGTACGCACGCGCGATCGCGAGCGGCACATCCTGCGCGCGAGCCGGCTCGATGCTCCACTTCACGTAGGGCTTCGGCAATTCGGTGGCCTGGGTCGCGGCGAGGAACGGTTCGAACGGCAGGATCGAGCGGGCCTGCTGACCCGCGGTGACGACGAGCGGCGTGCGGTTGCGAAACGCCGTGAAGATATTGCCCATCGCATTGCCGACGCCCGCCGCCGAATGCAGGTTCACGAACGCCGCGTTGCCGGTGGTCTGCGCGTAGCCGTCGGCCATGCCGACCACGACCGCTTCCTGAAGACCGAGCACGTAGCGGAAATCCACGGGGAAATCGCGGAACATCGGCAGCTCGGTCGAGCCCGGGTTCGCGAAGATCGACGTCATGCCGACGCGGCGCGCGAAGTCGATGACCGCGTCGCGTACGGTCCACCGCCTGCTCTGTTCTTTTGCGTGTGCGTGATTCTGCTGCGGCGCGCTGCTTGTCATGCGAAGTCTCCTGTCTGGTGAGCGCGAAAAATCGAATGGCCATTATCACGGCCGCCGGGGTAGCCGAAAATTGCCCAATTCGCAAAAAGGCATTACCTTTCGGCATGACTTACAACCTGCAACAACTGCAGGCGTTCGCGGTGATCGTCGAGAGCGGCAGCCTCGGACGCGCCGCCGAAGCGCTGCACATCACACAGCCGGCCTTGAGCCGGACCATCCGACGTCTCGAGGAACAGGTCGGCGCGCCGCTGTTCGAGCGGCATTCGCGCGGCATGCATCTGACCGCGGTCGGCGAGGCACTGCTGCCGCATGCGATCCTGCTGCAACGCGAAGCCGAACAGGCGCGCGAGGAAATCGACGCGATGCGCGGCCTCGCGCGCGGCACGATCCGCGTCGGCGCGGTCGGCAGCATCGCGAGCCTCGTGCTGCCGCTCGCGGTGAGCGGCGTGTTGACGAAGTGGCCGAACCTGCGCGTGGAGATCATCGAGGGCGTGTGGGACCGGCTCGCCGATGCGCTCGTCAAACGTCAGATCGATCTTGCGCTCAGCATGGCCGTGCCCGATACCGACGAGATCACCGCGATCGCCGATTGCCGCTGGGAAGACGCGAGCTACGTGGTCGCCGCGCTCGATCATCCGCTGCGGCGCAAGCCCGACCTCACGCTCGCCGACACGCTGGGCGAACGCTGGGCGATTCCGCCACGCGGCACCGGCCCGTTCGAGCACATGCAGAGCGTGTTTGCCGAGCGCGGGCTGGGACTGCCGAACGTCGTCGTCGAAACGCGCTCGGTCACGGCGCTGAAGAGCCTGGTCGCGCGTTCGGGCTTTCTGAGCTGGATGGCGTCGACGATGTACGTGACCGAAAGCAAGGCCGGCGTGTTCGATACGCTTGGCGTCCCAGGCGTGGTCGGGCGGCGCACGTTGACCGCGTTCCGGCGGCGCCAGGGGATTCTGCCGAGCCCGGCGGTCAAGCTGCTGGAGCAGTTGCGGCAGTTGACGGCGGAGGGTATGACCGCGGGTTGATCGTTTCCCGCACACGCTGCCGCTTTCTCGGCGTTTACCCGATGAGTAGATTTTATCGACTATTTATCAATAAAGTCTCGCGTTAGATTCCGTCGCCAAGCGTCGAGGAAACGAAGCAAGGAGAGCCGGATGGGAGTTTTGATTGGCGTGCCGATCGTGGCACTCGGCTTCGCATTGCGCTTCAACGCGCTGCTGGTGATGACGATCGCCGGCGTCGCGACCGGGATGGCCGGCGGCTTGCAGACGGTGGAGATCGTCAGCGCGTTTGGGCGCCTGCATGCGGCCACCACCGGCCGCGTGTTCTCATCACGCTGGTCGGTACGCTGACGCTCAAGTACGCGCCTTTCGTCGAAACGAAGAATCTGGTTTCTGCGGCACGCTGATGACGCCGATGGCGGCGAACTTCAACATCGTCCCCGCCGCGCTGCTCGAACTGAAGGACCAGAACGGCGTGATCAAGGCGCAATGGCCGACCGCTTTACTATTGCCGATCGTCAACACCATACTGTCGTACGTGTTCGTATTCCGCTTCTGAGGAACCGCCGATGACCACCCAGCTCACCCGCGAATTCGCGTCCAGATTCGCCAATGTCGCGCTCGCCCACCTCACGCGCGAATACCCGAACAAGCTCACGCACTCGCTTGAAGGACCGCAGGACGTGCAGGGTCCGCGCGCCTTGCATCCGATCTTCTACGGCAGCTACGACTGGCATTCGTGCGTGCACGGTTACTGGCTGATCCTGCATCTGCTCGAACGCTTCCCCGATCTGCCCGAGGCCGCGCGCATCGTCGCCGTGGTCGACGAGCATTTCACCGCGGCGAACGTCGCCGGCGAACTCGCGTATCTGGAGCTGCCGCACAACCGCGGCTTCGAGCGGCCGTATGGCTGGGCGTGGCTGCTCGCGCTCGGCGCGCAGTTGCAGTCGATGAAAATCTCGGAAGCCGCGCGCTGTGCGAAGACGTTCGCGCCGCTCACTCAGGCGTTCGTCGAGCGCTTCGAGGAGTTCCTGCCGAAAGCAACCTATCCGCTGCGCGTCGGCACGCACTTCAACATGGCGTTCGCGCTCGCGCTGACGCTCGATTTCGCGCGGCAAACCTCGCGCGAATCGCTCGAGGCGCTGATCGTCAGCACCGCGGAGCGCTGGTATCTGGACGACGTCGCGTGTCAGGCATGGGAGCCGGCCGGCGACGAATTCCTGTCGCCGTCGCTGATGGAAGCGGAGTTGATGCGGCGTGTGTTGCCGTCGGCGCAGTTCACCGACTGGTTCGGACGCTTCCTGCCGGACCTCGGCGCGAAAAAACCGGCGACGCTGTTCGAGCCCGTCACCGTGACCGATCGCAGCGACGGCAAGATCGCGCATCTGGACGGCCTCAATCTGAGCCGCGCGTGGTGCCAGCGTGCGCTCGCGCGTGCGCTGCCCGCCGGCGACGTGCGTCGCACCGTGCTGTTCGATGCGGCCGAGCGTCATCTGCACAGCGCGCTGCCGCATGTGACCGGCGACTACATGGGCGAGCACTGGCTCGCCACGTTCGCGACGCTGGCGCTCGAAGCTTGAGCGAACCGGGAACGAACTGAACCGGCTTTGAAGAGATGAAGCCGTGCTGGTTGGGGCGCTTCAGTACGAAGCGCCCTTTTCATTGCCCGTTCAACAGTCCCTGCCTGCGGCGGTAAAATCGCGCAAGGCGATTGCGCCGCTTTAAAGGTGGAAGTTTGACTGAGTTCGAGCAGGGTTTCATTTTGACCCGACATTGGCGGGACACGCCCGCCGGCACGGAAATCGAGTTCTGGCTGGCCACGCACAGCGGGCCGCGCCACATCCGTCTGCGCCCTCAGCCGTCCGTCGCCTTCATTCCGGCCGAACATCGCGAACGCGCCGAAACGATCCTGCGCCGCGACGCGCCGCTCGATCTGCGTTCGCTCGAATTGCGCGACTTCCAGCATCGGCCGGTCAGCGGGCTTTACTGTGCGCAATACCGGCAATTGAAGGGCTTCGAGAAGCGCCTTAGAGAAAGCGGTGTCGATGTCTACGAAGCCGATATCCAGCCGCCCGAGCGCTACATGATGGAGCGCTTCATCACCGCGCCGGTGTGGTTCAGCGGCGTGCCGCGGCAGAATGGTCCGGGGCTCGATGGCCCCTGGCTCGACAGCGAACTCAAACCGTCCAACGACTATCGTCCGCCGTTGAAGCTCGTGTCGCTCGACATCGAAACGAGCGCGCATGCCGAGCTATATTCGATCGCGCTCGAAGGCTGCGGCGAGCGGCAGGTGTATATGCTTGGGCCGCCGAATGGCAACCTCGGCAACATCGGCAACGTCACCGACGCCATCGACTTCAAGCTCGAATACTGCGAAACCCGCGCACAGCTGCTCGAAAAGCTGATCGAGTGGATGGAGCGGCACGATCCCGATGCGATCATCGGCTGGAACCTCGTGCAGTTCGACCTGAAGGTACTGCAACAACATGCCGGGCAGTATCGCGTGCCGCTGCGCATCGGACGAGGCGGCGCGGTGATGGAGTGGCGCGAACACGGCGTCACGCGCAATCACTTTTTCGCGGGCGTGGCGGGTCGTTGGGTCATCGACGGCATCGAGGCATTGCGTTCGGCGACGTGGAGCTTCCCGTCGTTCAGCCTCGAATACGTATCGCGCTCGGTGCTGGGCGAAGGCAAAGCGATCGACAATCCGTATCAGCGCATGGACGAAATCCAGCGCCGCTTCGACCAAGACAAGCCCGCGCTCGCGCGTTACAACCTGAAGGACTGCGAGCTCGTCACACGTATCTTCGCGAAGACCGAGTTGCTGCCGTTCCTGCTCGAACGCGCGACCGTGACCGGCCTGCCCGCCGATCGCAGCGGCGGCTCGGTCGCGGCGTTCACGCACCTGTACATGCCGCGCATGCATCGGCAGGGCTATGTCGCGCCGAATCTCGGCGACGTGGCCGGCGCCGCGAGCCCCGGCGGCTTCGTGATGGATTCGCGACCCGGGCTCTACGACTCGGTGCTCGTGCTCGACTACAAGAGCCTGTATCCGTCGATCATCCGCACGTTTCTGATCGACCCGCTCGGTCTGGTCGAAGGCATGCTGCATCCCGACGACGCGAGCTCGGTGCCGGGCTTTCTCGGCGCGCGCTTTTCACGCACGCGTCACTGCTTACCGTCGATCGTCGCGCAGGTGTGGCAGGCACGCGAAGCGGCCAAGCGCGAGCACAACAAGCCGCTGTCGCAGGCGCTGAAGATCATCATGAACGCGTTCTATGGCGTGCTAGGCTCGACCGGTTGCCGCTTCTTCGATCCGCGGCTTGCGTCGTCGATCACGATGCGCGGCCACGAGATCATGCACACGACACGCGAGCTGATCGAGGCGCAAGGCTACGAAGTGATTTACGGCGACACCGATTCGACCTTCGTCTGGCTCAGGCACGCGCATGACGAGGAAGACGCCGCGCGCATCGGCCGCGCGCTCGTCGAACATATCAACGCGGCGTGGCGGCAGAAGCTGCAGGCGCGCTTCGGTATCGACAGTGCGTTGGAACTGCAATTCGAGCGGCACTATCGGCGCTTTTTCATGCCGACGGTGCGCGGTGCCGAGGAAGGCAGCAAGAAACGCTACGCAGGACTTATGGTATTGCCGGACGGCCGCGAGGACGTGGTCTACAAAGGGCTCGAAACCGTGCGCACCGATTGGACGCCGCTTGCGCAGCAGTTTCAGCAGGAACTGTATCGGCGCATCTTCAAGCAGCAGCCGTATCAGGATTACGTGCGCGACTATGTGCGCGATACGCTCGCCGGCCGGCTCGACGATCAGCTCGTCTATCGCAAGCAGTTGCGCAGACCGATCGACGCTTACGAGCGCAACGTGCCACCGCATGTGCGCGCGGCACGCGTCGCCGATGAATTCAATCGCCAGCAGGGACGTCCGCTGCAATATCAGAACGGCGGCTGGATCAGCTACGTGATGACGGTGGCCGGCCCCGAGCCGCTCGAAACGCTGCGCTCGGCGATCGACTACGAGCACTATCTGACGCGGCAATTGCAGCCGGTTGCCGACGCGATTCTGCCGTTGCTACGCGACGATTTCACGACGCTGATGTCGGGGCAGAAGCAGTTGTTCTGATCGGGGCGGCGAACGCGCGGCTGCGAGCATGGACGAATTGCCTACTTCACCATGGACGGCGGCTCGGCCTCTTCATCGGAGTGCGTGTTATGCACAGCAAAGGTGCGGCAGGGCGAGTTGCCGCGGGTCGCGTATCGCATGCTCCGCGCTCTCGAGGCCGGCGTAAATCGACGGCGCAATGTAACTGTGCCGCTACATCGGGGATGGCTAAAAATGTCAATCAGACACCGGTAATCCGTGATTAAAGGCGGAAAAAAACTAATCCCTGGTTTTGATTTGCAACCCTATCAACAGAGTTAGAGCGCCATCATAATTTGAAGTATTCTAATTTCTTCGGTTGTTCGCGCAATTGGCGGGATTTGCATTGTTGCTTGACCTAACCCTTTATTGTCCTATAGTGCCATTTGATCCGCCTCAGAAATATTGTGGGGGCGTGTGTGTGATATCCCTGAATCTGTAGCCCCAACGATCTGCAACGACAGGAGAAGATGCATGAAAGCAATCCACGCCGTCAAACTGGTCGGTACCGCCCTTCTGATTTCGGGTTCGATTCACGCCTATGCGCAGGCGAGCAACGCTAACGCCCCTGCGTCTGCCCCGACCACGACGCCCGAAGCCCGATCGCATTACAAGTCAATGAAAGCAGCGAACCGGGCGCTACAGCGTCAGGTTCGAAATGCGCTGGTGAAAGATAGGAACATCTCCACGGCCAATATCACAGTTCGCGCCCGCGATGGTGCTGTCACGCTGCAGGGCAGCGTACCGCTTCAGGCAGAAAGCGACCGGGCAACCGAGGTGGCGAAAGGGGTGCCTGGCGTAACTTCGGTCAGGAACGCGCTGTCGATCCGTCCTGTGGGCACCTGAAGCAGTCCTGGACCCCGCTTTGCAGGAAGGCCGGCGCTCTGACCGTGCATTCCATTGAGGGCATAGCCAATGCAGCACATGGCGGCGGGCCGGCTCGACAGCCGGCCTTCGCTAGGTGGATATCTTCTCGAGTTCGAGCCCTTTCGTCTTCGGCCCCATCAAGCCAATCGCCAGCATCACGATCAGCATCGCGCCCGCGATGAACACGAACACGCCGGTCGTGCCAAAGTAGCGCAACACGGCCGCGATCAGAAAGGCCGTGAAAATCGCGGAAAAGCGGCTCCACGAGTAGACGAAGCCGACCGCGCGCGCCCGGATGCTGGTCGGAAACAGTTCGGTCTGGTACGCGTGATAACTGTACGAAATGATGTTGCCGGCCAGCGTCAGGCACACTCCGAGGCTCACGAGGAGCACCGCACCCGATACCTGACTGAACCACAACCCGCACACGATATTGACGCCGGCCATCACGACGATCACCGTCTTGCGCTCGAAGCGGTCGCCGATAAACAGCCCGATGATCGGACCGAGCGGCGCGGCCAATGCGATCACGCTCGAATACATCAGGCTCGTCGTGATCGTGATGCCCTGCTTGATCAGCAGCGTCGGCACCCAGTTCGCGAAGCCATAGAAGCCGACCGTCTGGAAGATGTTGAAGATCGTCATCATCAGCGTGCGGCTGCGGTACGGCGGCACCCACATGTCGCGGAAGCTGCCGCGCGGTGGGATCGGCACCGGCGGCGCCGGCGGCGGCAACTCGCGGCCATATTCGTGACGTACCTTCGCCTCGAGCGCGTTCATCACGCGGTCGGCTTCGGCGAGACGTCCTTGCTGCGCGAGCCAGCGCGGGCTTTCCGGCAACGCGCGGCGAATCCACCAGACGAATAGCGCGCCATGCGCGCCGATCAGCACGACCCAGCGCCAGCCGTCCAGACCGAACAGCGTGCGCGGCACCAGCAGAAACGATAGAAACGCGACCACCGGCACGGCCGTGAAGCCGACCGCCTGCTCGCACGCGAACGCGCGGCCGCGGATCTGCTTCGGCACCAGCTCGGAGATGTACGTGCCGATCGTCACCAGTTCGACGCCGATGCCGACACCGGCGACGAAGCGCCAGAAATTAAGGCCCGTCGCGGTCTCCTGAAACGCCATCACGAGGTTCGCCGCGGTGTACCACAGCAGCGACCAGGTGAACACCGCGCGCCGCCCGAAGCGATCCGCGAGGAAACCGCACGCGATCGTGCCGATAAACAGGCCGCCAAACAGCGCGGCGATGAAACTCGCGACGCCGGTCGAGCCGAACAGGCCATGCGTGGTCGCGGTCAACATGCCGCTTTTCACGAGGCCCGGCGCGATATAGCCGGAGTACAGCAGGTCGTAGAGTTCGAAGAAGAAGCCGAGGCTCAGCAGCACCACCAGCTTCCAGACGGAGCGCGTGGCGGGCAAGCGGTCGAGGCGCGCCGAAATGCTGCCGGCGTCGAGCGATGCGTGGCCCGTCACCTGCGCGGGCGCGCCGCGCTCGGCGCTGCCGGCCGCGTCAGTGGAATGCGCCACGGTACCGCCGCTGCGCGCGACGGACCCCGCGGGATCGGGGAATGCCATGTTGTCTGTCTCCTTCTGTTGCGACTGCTTTTACGGCAGGGCTGATCGCTTACCGCGGCCGGTTCGATGCCGGCCTTGCGTCTTGTCGCGCGTCGCACGCGCCGCGATGGGTCGGCCGGAGTCCGGCCAGCATTCTAGCCGTGCCCGCGTTGCAATTGTTCGAACGTGGTGATTTTTCCGGCCAGCGCGCTCGCCGCGACCGTGTACGGGCTCGCGAGCCAGACGTCGCCTGGTCCCGAACGGCCGGGGAAATTGCGGTTGATCGCGCTGATCGTCACGTCGTTCGGGTTGGCCGATTGTCCCGGTCCGCAGTTTGCGCACGAGCCGCAGCCAGGCATCACGAGCGTCACGCCCGCGCGCTCGAACACCGGCAGATAGCCCTGCTCCTCGCAATACGCGCGCACCGCCATCGTCCCGAATTGCAGATACAAACGCGTGCGCTCGGGCACCCGTAGGCCGTGCTCGACGCCCCAACGCAGCACCTCGTGATAGAAATCGAAGTCCTCGCGCTTGCCCGCGGTGCACGAGCCGCCGTACGCGATATCGATCGCGACGTCCTGTTCGAGCCGCGTCGCCGGCACGCCATTGCCGGGGTCGCCCGGACGCGCGAGCATCGGTTCGATCGCGTTCGCATCGATATGGATCGTGTCGCGATAGGTCGCGTCCGCGTCGCTTTTCATCCAGCCTTCCAGCACGAAATCGACGCCGCGCCGCTCCTTCAGGAACGCGACCGTGCGCTCGTCCGGTTCGACGATGCCGGTAAAGCCGCCGAGTTCCGCGACCATGTTGGTCAGCGTCGCACGTTCGTCGATCGACATCGCGCGCACCGCCGCGCCGCCGTATTCGAACACGAGGCCGATCGCGCCGCCCGAGCGAATCGCCTCCATCCGCAGCAGATGCAGCACGACGTCCTTTGCGGTCACGCCGTCGCGCAACTGGCCGTCGATCTCGATGCGCAGCGTCTCCGGCACTTTGCAGCGCACGTAGCCCGTGACCCAGCTATTGGCGATTTCGGTCGCGCCCGCGCCAAATGCGAGGCAGCCGAGCGCGCCCGAATGCGGCGTGTGCGAATCGGTACCGCATGCTACCTGGCCCGGCAGCGCGTATTGCTCGGCCATCAACGCATGACAGATGCCCTCGGAGCCGGGCACACCATCGAGCGCGCCGTGCGAGCGCACCGGGTAGCCGCGCGAAAACGACGTGTGGCCTTCCATCAGATTCGCGACGCCCGGCAACAGACCGTCGCGCACGTGAGGGATGCTCTGCGGCGCGAGCACCAGATGATCCTGGAACGCGATGATGTGATCCGGCGCATGCAGCGGCGCGGGCTTGCCGAACGCCCGATGCATCAGATGCGCGCACATGCCGGTGAAATAGTCGTGGCTGAAGCGCCAGTCGGCGGCGATGAACACGCCGTCGCCGCGCTGCGCGCTCGCGGTGCCCGGATGCAGATGACGGTCGATGATCTTCTCGACCAGCGTTTTCGGCTCGGCGCCCGGCGCCTCGTTCGGGGCATCGCTCGCGCGCTCGCCCGGCGCGGGCCACTCCGCAAACCGGCTATACGCGAGCAGCCCGCCGCTGCGGATGATCTGCTGCGTGAGCGAGTCGCGGCCTTTGAGGAATTCGTCGATCGGCACCGCTTCGCCTGCGAGCAAGCGATCGAGCACGGAAAAATCGGTCGTGGTCAGAATGCCGATGTTGTCGCAGTTCTGCTGATAGATACGCTCGAAGCTCTCGGCAACGATCAGGCGAATACCTGCGGACAACTCCGCGAGCGGGCTCGATTCGCGCGAGGAGCCCTTGCCGTAGCGCTTGCCGGCCACCGTCACGCGAAAGCCGCCGTCCTTCACCGCATTGCGGCCGATCGGCAGACGCTCGCCGGCCTTGAAGCCGACGTACGGGTACTGGCCGAGGCGCTCGTCGTAGGTGAGCATTACGGTGACGGGCGTGATCTCGTCCGTCGACACGTTGTCGCGCAACGGCCCCGCCGTGTCGCGAGTGAAGTTTTCGCCGGCCAGTTGCGCCGCGATCACGGCCGGGTCTTGCGACAGGTACAGCACGCGGCCGTCCAAACGAATCGTATCGCTCATCACTGCGTTCTCCTTGCGCTCACTATACGGTGCGCAAGGCGGATGCCGAAGTGCCGGTGCGGCAACGCTGCCGTCTCGTTTCGCGAATGCTCGATGGCGGAGCGGTGGCGCGCAGTGCGGGTGGTGGAATCGTCTAAGGCGGATTGCCGAGGAACGACACCAGCGCGGCCGCGCTCGCGCTCAACTGCTCGCGCGCCTTGAAGATGATGATCAGATGACGCTCCGCCCACGCATCGGCAAGCGGCAGCAGCCGCACGTCGAGCGTGTTCACGTAGAGCAGGCCGACCGGCTCGGGCACGATCGCGATGCCGAGCCCCGCATGCACCATCCGGCACAGCGCATCGAGACTGCTCACGCGCATGCGCACCTCGAGCTGCCGCCCCGCGCTCGCCGCCTGCTGCGCGAGCAAACGTGTGAGCGCGCTTTCGCTGCGCAAGCCGACGAAGCTGTCGTGCAACAGATCGTCGAAGTTCACCCGCGCCGCGCTGGCGAGCCGATGCCCACCCGGCACGAGCACCGCGAGCCGGTCCTGGCGGTACGGCACCTGCTCGAACGCCTCGCTGCCAGCAACCGGATTGCAGATGCCGAAGTCCGCGCCGTGTTCGTCGACGATACGCAGCACGTCCGCGCTGTTTTCTTCTTCGAGTTCGATCGCTACATCCGGGAACGCGCGGCCGAACGCGGCCACGTCTTCAGGCAGAAACTGCACGATCGACGACAGATTCGCGACCACCCTCACGCGCCCTTTGACGCCCGTCGAAAAGCGCGACAACTCCGCGCTCATCTGCTCGATATTGCCGATGATCGCGAGCGCGTAGCGCAGCACGGTCTCGCCGACCGGCGTCACGGTAATGCCGCGCGACTGCCGCTGAATCACCGGCAGGCCGATCAGCGCCTCGATCTCGGCGATGCGCCGGCTCACCGCCGACGACGCGATGAACTCGCGCTGCGCCGCGCGCGCGATATTGCGCTCCTGGCAAACGGCGACGAACAGACGCAGCGAAGTCAGATCGAGTTTCTTGAGCAGGTTTTCCATGGGACGAGGCGACGGATCTCACGACAATGGCGGCAGATCGCTGGAATCGTGGCCGTTATCGTCTCACGGCACGCGGTGTTGCGCCATTGCGCCGACAGCGGCCCTCACAGCGCATCATGAAAGATGATGCCGACCGTATGCCGATGTCCCGAGCGCAGGCGGCTCACGCCGTGCCGCAGATTCACGCGATACGGCCCGCGCGTACCCTGCACGGGCCGGCTGTTCACGGCGAACACGACCGCGTCGCCCTTCGCGAGCGGCACGACTTCGGCACGCGACTGCATGCGCGGACGCTGCTCGGTCATCACGAACTCGCCGCCTGTGAAGTCGCGCCCCGGCTCCGACAGCAGTACCGCAACCTGCAGCGGGAACACGTGTTCGCCGTACAGATCCTGATGCAGGCAGTTGAAATCGCCCTCGCCGTATTGCAGGATCAGCGGCGTCGGACGCACCTGGCCGGCGTCATGGCAGCGTCGAATGAAATCCGCATGTTTCGGCGGATAGCGCACGTCGATGCCCATCGCCATGTTCCAGCGGTTCGCGACCGGCACGAGGTGCGGATAAAGGGCACCGCGCAAGCCGCCGACGAGCGACGGCAGCGGATACGCAAAGTACTTGTATTCGCCGCGACCGAAGCCGTGGCGCGCCATGACGACGCGGCTGCGATAAAGCGCGTCGCGTGTATAGAGCGCGCTCAGCGCGTCGCATTCGCGGGGCGTCAACAGTTGCGGCACGGCGGCGCAGCCGTACTGATCGAGATCGTGTTCGATCCGCGGCCAGTCGAGTGCGTCGACGCGGTGGTCGATCGTTTGGGTGGGAGCGATTGCGTTCATCGTCGATGAGTGGGCGGCGCGGGCTCGTCGCCCCGCGCCATCAAGGTAGGTAGCTCGATGAACTTAGTGTACGAGTGTGGTGGCGGGAAAACACTCCGGGTCTTGCGGTCAAATTCAGCCGCACTGCACGGACGGACGATTCACGCTACGCTGTCGGTTTCGTTGCGGCCGCACTTGCCGCCGCCGCATCGCAGTTCATTCCGCCAGGACAACCATGAAACAGCAGCTCACCATCGATTTTGTTTCCGACATCGCCTGCCCGTGGTGCGCGATCGGCCTGTCGTCGCTGCAGCTCGCGCTCGCGCGGCTTCAGGACAAAATCGACGCGCGTATCGTCGTGCATCCATTCGAACTGAATCCGCAGATGGCACCGGACGGCGAAGACATCGTCGAGTATCTCGGCAAGAAATACGGCCGCACGGCCGAGCAGATCGCCGAAACGCAGGCGATGATCCGCGAACGCGGCGCGAGCGTCGGCTTCGATTTCGGTCCGCGCATCCGCACCTACAACACGTTCGACGCGCACCGCCTGCTGCATTGGGCCGGCCTGAAGGGCCACCAGTTGCCACTGAAGCTCGCGCTATTGCGCGCGTATCATGCCGACGGCAAGAATCCGGGCAACCATGACGTGCTGGTCGAAGCGGCCCAGTCGGTAGGACTCGACGCCAACGAAGCGCGCGACGTGCTGACGAGCGGCGCGTATGCCGATGAAGTGCGCGAAGCGGAAAAGAACAATCAGGAAATGGGCATTCAATCGGTGCCGTCGATCATTTTCAACCGCCGCTATCTGGTGACCGGCGGCCAGCCGGTCGAGCAATTCGTGCAGGTGATCGAGGAGATCGTGGCGAAAGAGACAGCGTAAGGTTCATCGTCGAAGCGAAGCGCAATGGACGGCCCATTCTGAGCACCTGGCTCAAGCACGCACTCGCGAATGCTTGCGTGTTGTCTCTTCAACACATCTGAGCAAAGATAGCCTGGGTCCATTGTCCAAGCCGTCCCGGCTGCTTGCAACAGGTCTTTCTTATCCCACTGCACGCGCCTTAAAGCCGCTTACAGATAGCTGCAAACGTAGTCCAGCGTTTCAACCACATCGATATCGAAGCGGCTCTTGCCAGGCACCGAGAACGATTCGCCCGCGCCATAGGTCTTCCACTCATTGCTGCCGTCGAGACGGATGCGGCATTTGCCCGCCTGCACTTCCATCAGCTCCGGCGCGTCGGTACCGAAGTTCAGCGTGCCGGGCAGGATCACGCCGAGCGTCTTGCGCGCGCCGTCGGCGAACAGCACGGTGTGCGACACGCACTTGCCGTCGAAGTACACGTTGGCTCGTTTGACAACAGAAACCTGGTCGAATTGCGTTGCAGCCGTCATGGCGGTCTTCCTCTGGATCATCGTGAAGGGATGCGTTGCGGCCCGGTGGGCGCGGCAGACGGCGCGCGATCCGCGCAAGCCGCCCGCGCAGGGCCCCTGCCGGGCGCGAGCCCGCCATCATACATGGCTATTGATGGCGCCAATACGGTAAAGTCTGCCAGAACGATATCGACACCTACACAGACTCATTCGACCCATGCGTTCTCCCGCTCCTTCCGCCGGCGCCGTATTGTTGTTGATCGATCTGCAACGCGCGATCGATCATCCGAGCTGGGGCGAGCGCAACAATCCCGCAGCCGAGACGCAGGTGAGCCGCTTGCTCGCGCATTGGCGTAGCCGAGGCTGGCCGGTGTGGCATGTGCGGCACGACTCGACGGAGCCTGGGTCGCACTATCGGCCGGGTCAGGCGGGACACGAATTCAAGGCGTCCAACGTGCCGTTGCCCGACGAACCGGTGATTGCGAAACGCACGAATAACGCGTTCATCGGCACGGGACTCGAAGACCGCCTGCGCGCCGCCGGCCACACGACGCTGGTCGTGGCGGGTGTCATCACCAACAACTCGGTCGAGGCCACGGTGCGGATGGCCGGCAACCTCGGTTTCGATACCTATCTAGTGGCCGACGGCTGTTTCACTTTTGCACGGACCGACTGGAACGGAACGCCGCGCAGCGCCGACGACATTCACGCGATGTCACTGGCCAACCTCGATCAAGAGTACTGCACGGTCGTCACGACGGACGCGCTATTGGGCAACGGGCAAGCGCAATAGCCGCAACGTCGATCTGCTGCGCGGCGAGCGACAATCAGGTGGTACAGGAGGACTTGTGAGAAAAGACAGCGCGAGCACCCTAATTGGCGCCATTGCCGCGGCAGCAATTGCGATCGGCACTGCGACCTGTGCGAATGCGCAAACCAGTGGCGGCATGCCGAACGATGCTTCCGCGCAAAGCCAATCCATCGCGGCATCGCCGGCTCGCAACAGACCCGATAGCGAGCTTGCGCGCGACGTGCGGCGCGCGCTCGCACGCACACCGAACCTGCATTCAACGTCGATTCACGTGCAGGCGCGCCGCGGTATCGTGACGCTGACCGGTTGGGTACCGCAGCGCGCTCAGGTGCAACGCGCGGGCAGTGTCGCGAGATCGGTGCGCGGAGTCAGACAGGTGAATAACCATCTGAATGTGCGCACGAGAGGTGCCAGCGGCCACTAGCGCAAAACGAATAAAAGAAAGTACTCAGCCCGCCACGAATGCGGCGGGCTGAGTACTTTCTATCGGCCAATCAATCGATGCGTGCGAGTATTCGCCGCGGCGTTCCATTGCTGCGCAACGCCGCCACGACTCGCGCAATACCTCAACGCCACATACGATAGCTGTAGACCGGCGCGCGATACGCATACGCGCGCGGCTGCGCCCAATAGACCGGCGGACGATAAACCTGATAAGCGACAGGCGCGACCGGTTGAACCACCGTTTCCACGACCTGCGGCATTTCATCGTATTGCGCCTGCGGATAAACCGGCACGTACTGCACGGGCGGCTGAGGATAGTCCTGCCGCACGTATACCGGCTGGTTGTCGTAGACCGGCTGCATCTGCGCGTAGGCCGGCGCCTGCTGGTATTGCATTGGCGGCGGCGCGTACTGCGGCTGCTGGTACACCTGCTGATATTGCTGTTGCGGCGGCGGTTGCGGCACCTGACGCTGCGTGTATTGGACCGGCCGCGGCTTCTGAGGCTGCGGCGGAATACTCGTGTACTTCGAGTTATCGTCTTCGGGAACGCCCGGCGGCAGCGGCGGCACGTCGACCCGCGCGACGTCGGTCCTGGCGGGTTGCCGCTGACCGTGATTGTGCGAGTCGATCATTGCCTGGTAATCGGCCTGATCCTGCTTGCCGCGATTGATATAGCCATTGCGATACGCGCGGGCCACGTCCGACATCTTCGCATTCGGATCTTCTTTCATGCCGTCCGCATTGACCTTGTACTCGTTCGGACTGAGCGAGCCGGCCGGCACCTCGTCGTCGGACGCATACGCCGCTTCGGGTCCGTCGGCCCACGCTGGATAACATTGCAGCGTTAGCACCGAAGCGACCGTCGTCACCCCGAGCCCCCAAAGCGTCCTTGTTCTCACGATCCACCTCGCGGCCGATTAAGAGTATTGAAAGCCGAAATTTTTACTTGCAGGCGTGGCTATTTGTCTGCGCGTGCAATTGTTATTTTCTAGCACATTCCTTAGACGTCGGCATTATTTTTTCTTTGCAAATGAGCGGTGTAGCGCACGAGTGACACGGCGGGTCCAAAGGCGAGTCAGGAGAAACCCTGAGAGTCAGAGTTGCCGAAATGGACCGTTTGGTACGGCGGCTCCGCACGCCGCCGCGGAGCGATTCTTTTCGCCCTGAATGACGTAGTAGCAACGCGGCCTTTTAGCGCGCCATGTCGTATCAAGCGCCACGCGACAACTCGGCTTTCCCTATTGCGCGCAGTACCGTTCTCTGCTCGCGCGAAAGTCAAACGATTCGCATAAAGGGCTGTCAGCAATTCACGTTGAATACCTTCCGAAAGATTCGCGGATTACGATTTACTTTATCTTTGCACGCGGCATTCGGTTTGCTGAATACTGACATTTCCGTCCTGTCCCGGAGACAGCCCATGAAAGACACCGCCACGCCAACCGCCGCGGATCGGGTTCCACTGACCGCCGCGCCTGCATCGAGCGCCGGTGACGACGGCTCGCTGCCGCATCTGCGCGAGATTGCGTCTTTCGGGCACCAGGTGACCGGCGTCGCCGTCGCCGCGGACGGACGCATCTTCGTCAACTTCCCGCGCTGGACAGAAGACGCGCCGATCTCCGTCGGCGTACTCACGCCCGATGGCGACGTCCGTCCTTATCCCGACGATCGATGGAACGGCTGGCGCAATGCCAGGCGTGACGAGTTGAACCCGCAGGATCGCTGGGTCTGCGTGCAGGCGATGCTGTGCGATTCCCAAAACAACCTGTGGGTACTCGACCCCGGCGCGCCGGCCCAGGCGTTCGTCGTGCCGGGTGCCCCTAAACTGGTCCGCATCGATCTTGCGACGGATAGCGTCGTCGGCTGCATTGCGTTCACGCTCGAAATCGCGCCTCAGGGCAGCTATCTGAACGACGTGCGCATCAGTCCCGACGGCCGTTTCGCCTACATCACGGACTCTGGAACACGCGGCGCGATCGTGGTGGTCGATCTCGGCACCGGTCAAGCGCGCCGCGTGCTCGACGGGCATCCGTCGACGCAAACGGATCCGCGCGTCACGGTCCATGCAGGCGGCGCACCATTGCGGCGTCCCGATGGACGCGGCGTCGAATTTGCGGCCGACGGCATCGCGCTCACTCGCGATGGACTGTATGTGTACTGGCAGGCGGTGAAGGGCAAAACGCTTTACCGCGTGCCCACCGAAGCGCTTCGCGATACCACGCTCGCGACCGATGAAGTCGGCAACCGCGTCGAGAAAGTGCTCGAGCATCGCCCCGCCGACGGGCTGCACATCGACCGGACGGGACGCCTGCTGATTACCGCGGTCGAAGAACACGCGGTGAAGGTATGGGACGGCGCGACATTGACGACGTTGCTGCACGAGCCCGGCCTGCGATGGCCGGATACGTTCGCGGAAGGGCCGGACGGCACGATCTACCTGACCGATTCACGCATTCCCGAGATGAACTGGTTCAAGCCGGGCCATCCCGACGCGCTGTCTTCGAGGTTGCTGATCATTGCCGACGCCGCTCCGTCAGGGGCGCCGGACACCAAACCGGGCACGCCGCCCGGCTCGCAAAGCGAAGCGGATCGGAACCGCTCACCCGACTGACGCCACACCGCAGCCGCCGTTCGTCCGCGCTGCCCGGCGCGCCGAGGCCGGGCCGGGAACGCGCCATGCTAGTGGAGGACAAGAGCTGGCGCGCGCCAGCGCGTCTGCCGTACATGCACGCGCCAAACGGCGCCAAGGGTCGAGGGATGATCGGCGAAACCTCATTCGCAACGCGCTGCCCGCCTGAAAACGGACAGCCGATGGAGAACGTCGCATGACGATCGGCTGCCCCGAATGCGGCGCGCTCGAAGACATCCCGCCGCTCACCGCCCATACCTACGCGCGTTGCCGCGCCTGTCACTTTCCGCTCGAGCGGCGTAGCGGCCGAAGCCAGACCGCGGCGCTCGCCTGCGCGAGCGCGACCTTCGTATTGCTGTTTCCGGCCAACCTCGCGCCCCTGATGTATGTCCATATGCTCGGCGTCGAACGCTCATCACTGCTGTCGTCGGGCATCGTGCAGATGTGGAACGATGGCTGGTTCATTCTCGCGGTACTGCTCGGCACCTTCGGTATCGTGCTGCCATTCATCCGCTTTGGCGGCCTCGTGATCGTCCTCGCCGCGCTGCGGCTCGGCCGGCGTACCAGAGGAATCGGCGCGCTGTTTCGCTGGACCACCTCGCTCGATGTCTGGACCATGCCCGATGTCTATCTGGTCGGCTGCTTCGTCGGTTACGCGCGCGTGACGCAGAATCTGACCGGCACGATCGCCCCCGGCGGCTACTGCTTCATCGCCGCGGCGCTGCTGTCGATGCTCACGCGCGCGTCGCTCGACCGGAGAACGGTGTGGCGCGCGATCGCCGCGGAAAACGAGTTGCCGGAACATGAAGCGCCGCTGTCCTGCACGGTTTGCGATCTGGTCGTGCCGATGTCGCAGGAGGGGCGTCCGTGCCCTCGCTGCGCACTGACGTTGCGCGCTCGCAAAACCGACGCCGTCGTGCGCGCGGCTGCGCTGTCGCTCGCCGCGCTCGTTCTGACGATCCCGGCCAACCTCTTTCCGATGACCACTTCGATGCAACTCGGGCGGACCCACTCAACCCGGATCATCGACGGCGTCTACCAGCTGTTTCACGCTGGCCTGTGGCCGCTCGGCATTCTGATCATCTGTACGAGCATCGTCATTCCGGTGGCGAAGATTCTCGGCATGGCATGGTTCGTCGTCTCCGTTCGGCGCCGTTCGCGCCGGCATCTGCGGGTCAAGGCGCATCTGTACCGCCTGATCGACGAACTCGGCCGATGGTCGTACGTCGACGTGTTCACGATCGCGGCGTTCGTGCCGCTGGTCCGGTTCGACGGCATCGCCGCGGCGAGACCCGCCATTGGCGCCACCGCGTTCGCGCTGGTCGTGTTTCTGACGATGGCCGCTTCGCGCGCATTCGACCCGCGCCTGATGTGGGACGTCCACCCGCGGAGCAAGCGATGAGCGGCACGCGTCCCCGTCGTTCGCAAGCTCAGGTGCGGCGCAGCTCTTGGCCCGGCTGGATCTGGGCGGTGCCGGTCGCAGCCTTCGCGATGGCCGGATGGCTCGGCGTTCGCGCGTTGATGCATCATGGCGAGACGGTCACGGTAACCTTCGACAACGCGTACGGCATGAAACCCGACGACACGATCGTCACGCTGCGCGGCGTGAAGGTCGGCGCCGTCTCGGAGATTACGCTCGCGCCCGATGGCCGACACGTGCAAGCCGAGCTAAAGATAGATCGCGCCGAAAAAAAGTATCTGCGCAGCGAGACCAGGTTTTTCCTGCGCGGCGCCCACGTGGATCTCAACGATCCAGCGTCGATCAAGGCAGTGCTGACCGGCCCCGAGATCGTGATGGAGCCCGGGCCCGGCGAACCGGCATCGCATTTCGACGGTGTCGATCGCCGCCCCGCGCTCGCGCCGGGGCACGGCCCGGTCGTCACCTATCTGGTGCGCTTCGAGGGCGCCGTCGGCGACCTGAAGAGTGGTGCCGATGTGCAATTGCGCGGTTTCGACGTGGGCACCGTCACCAGCGTGCGCCTGAACTACGACGCACGCACGGGCGCGCTGAGCACCCCCGTGCAGATCGCGCTGAACCCGTCGCAGCTTGGCATCGTCGGCGCGCCGCCACCGGCCAACGGGGACTGGCGCCCGCTCGTCGATGGCATGCTCACCCGCCTCGTCGCCACAGGCTTGCGCGCGCGGTTGTCGCAAGATCCGCCGCTCGTCGGCGCGGACAAGATCAACCTCGACTTCGTGCAAGGCGCGCCGGTGGCGACGCTCGCCAGCGAGGACGGCCTGCCCGTCATTCCGAGTGTCGCCGCCGCGAATCTCGACACGACGATGGCCAAGGCCAACGAGGTGATCCAGAAAATCGACGATCTTCCGATCCGGCAAACCGGCGAACAGGTCCGCAGTATCGCCGCGCATATCGACGCGCTCAGTTCCTCGCCTCAGATCAAGGACAGCCTGACGCACATCGACCACTCGGTCGCGCAGATCGATCACACGTTGCAGCAGGTCTCGCCACAGATCGGTCCGCTCGTCGCGCAATTGCGCGAGACGGCGAACGCGGCCGATCGCACCGTTGCCGCGGCGAACCGGACGCTAGGCGGCGACGCGTCGAGCCAGAACGACCTGCCTGCCGCCATGCAGGAGCTGACCGACACCGCACGCTCGATTCGGGCACTGGCCGACTATCTCGACCGCCATCCGGAGGCGCTGATCCGTGGCAGGCAGCAGGAGGCTCAATGATGACGAGGTCCACGTTCCCCGTCGGACGCGCCGTCGCGGCATCGCTCGCGACGAGCGTCAGGACGGCGGCGTTTGTCGTAACCGTCGCGGCGATGACGCTCGCCGGATGCGGACACAGCATACCGACACGCTATGTGACGTTGAACCCGATGCCCGCCGACGCGCCGCCCGCCACGGCGCCGATCCCACCGATTCAACTGACCGCCGTGCATATTCCCGCGGTGCTCGATCGGCTCGAAGTCGTCACGCTGGCTTCGCAGAACCGCCTGACGATCGACGATAGCGACCTGTGGGGCGCACCGCTCGCTCAGATGATGCGCAAAACGCTCGCCCAGGACTTGCTCACGCGGCTGCCCGCCGGATCGTTCGTCGTTCCGGATGCACCCGCGCCGCCCGGCACGCGCACGCTGGTCGTCACCGTGCTGAATGCCACGGCCGACCCGAGCGGCACGCTGACGCTGCAAGCGGAGTGGACGCTGCTGGCCGGGCACTCGGATCAGGCGACGCTGCGGCAGCAGGTGACGCTCGACTCCGCGATCAATGGACACGATGCGCTCGCGCAGGCGGCCGCGTTGAGCCGCGTTCTCGGCGATTTGGCCGACCGGATCGCGGCGGCGGTCCTCGCGCACTGACCGACGGCGTCGAGTTCGCTGCCGCGCCGATCACGCAGTACCGTTATCGCCTTTCCTTGCGCAAAGCCGGTTGAAACGCTGCTCGACCACGCGTGTTCCCCATTGCGTGCCTTCCGATTCTTCACTTAGCCGAAAGCCGAATGACTCGTACAGATGACGCGCCGCGTCGAGCCCCTTGAACGTCCATAGATAGGTTTCGTCGAACCGCTCGTCGACGAAACGCATGGCATGCGACAGCAATTGCCGTCCAATCCCGGAGCCGCGCAAAGAATCGTCGACGATGAACCAGCGCAAATGAGCGACACCCGTGTCGTTATCCCCGTCGATCACGACAGACGCGAGCGTGCGGCCGTTTTCGAGGTATAGCCAAAGCCCTTTACCTTTCAACCGCTTGACGGTCAACACCAACGGCACAGCAAAGAAGATATGCGACATGAACCCGCCGATAATCACGGCCGGGTCGAAGTAAGCCGGGTGGCTTGAACTACACATCGGAACTTCAAATCGGATTACCCAGCGGACAGCGCTGCCTTGATGCGCGGCCTTTAAACGGCGTCGGGTACCTGACGAGTCTTCAGAAACGCTTCGAGCGTTTCGCCGCGCATGCTCGCGTACACGCCGAGATTGGTGATCTTCACCACACGCGCGAACTTCTCGAGCACGAAGAAAGACACCCCATAACGGATCAGACCGATCCAGTCGGTGTTGTCGACCAGCGTGCGTTCTTCCGGCGTCAGGCCGGCCGCATCGTATGAGGCGGTGCGGTTTTCGAGCCACAGCGCGCGCGCCGACGCTTCGCGCATCTGCCAGAAAAAGCGGTTCAGGCGCATCGCCTTCATGCTCTGGCGGATATCGAACGGATACGTGCCGGTCAGTTCTTCGACGCCAACCAGTTGCGGATTCATTACGCCACCTCTTCTTCGTAGATCGTCACGGCCATCGCGGTGCTGGTCGCCAGGTAGTAGTTGCGATGCAGTTCGCGGACCTTCTGACCCAGCGCGCCGCGCATCGCGAGCCACATGATCGTCTCGACGCTTTCCGCGCCGCCGAGGCGCACGTAATCGACGTGCTTCATCGCGGCAAGACGCTCCGGATCGCTGACGATCAGGTCGAGGAATTCCATGTCCCATTCGGTGTTGTTGAAGCCGCTGCGTTCGCCATGCACCTGGTGCGACAGCCCGCCCGTGCCGACCACCACGACCTTCAGATCCTGCTCGAACGATTCGATCGCGCGACGCAGCGCCTGGCCGAGCCGGTAGCAGCGATTCGCGGTGGGCAGCGGATACTGCAGCACGTTCACTTCGAGCGGCACCAGCGACAGCGGCCAGCCGCCCTGATGCGGCAGCATCAGCGACAGCGGCGAATTGACGCCGTGATCGAGCGGGCGGTCCTGGAAGACGGTCAGATCGAATTCGTCGGCGACCAGTTGCTCGACGATATGGATCGCGAGATCCGGATGCCCGGCGATGTCGGGCAGCGGACGCTTGCCGGCGCCTTCATCGGCGAACTCGTGGTTGGGCGACACGCCGAGCGCGAACGTGGGATAGCAGTCGAAGAAGAAGCTGTTCGCGTGGTCGTTGTAGAACATCACCATCACGTCGGGCTTGTGCTCGGCCAGCCACTGCGCCACCGGTTCATAACCCTTGAACATCGGCGCCCATGCCGGTTCGTTCTGCTTGCCCTTGTCGTACGCCAACCCGATCGTGGGTACATGGGACGTGCCGATACCACCAATGATTCTTGCCATATTCGTTCTCTTCCGTCACTTCGTGCCGCTGCCAATCGGATAGGTCGGCAGGTTTGCCGCGCTAGTCATCACGACCGTCTTGGGATACAAAGATAGAAATTGTGCCGCGATACGGGAAGCACGGGTATACCTCAGGCAGCGCCGGGTTGACGAGTAAAAACCCGGCATTTGCGCGGCCGGAGCGCGGATGAAGCGCACCCCGACCCACGCCGCGCAGCGCTCCCTCGGTATCCCAAGCCGGTGAGGCAAGCCTTCCCTGACGCCTTGGCATCTCGTCACGCGATAAATAAAACAGATGGCCCGGAAAACAACTCGCAACGCACATTTCCAAGGCTTGGAGCGGTGCTGCACGCGTGGCTATACTGCGCTGCTTCCGACGAGCGACGAAACGATGAACGAGACCACCCAGCAAGCGATCGTGCAGACCTTACGCGAGAAGATCCTGTCGGGCGAACTGTCGCCCGGGCAGCGGCTCGTCGAAGCGCAGCTTGCGCAATGGCTCGGCGTGTCGCGCACGCCGCTGCGTTATGCGTTGAGCGTGCTGTCGTCGGAAGGCCTGCTCGATCGTTCGGGCTCGCGCGGTTACGTCGTGCGCCGCTTCAGCGTGCGCGACGTGCTCGACGCGATCGACGTGCGCGGCGTGCTCGAGGGACTCGCCGCGCGCTCGGTCGCCGAAAACGGCGTGAGCCCCGCGCTCGCCGCCGCGCTCGACGACTGCCTGCGTGAAGGCGACGCGATCTTCGAGCAAAAGCATCTGCAGCCAGGCGACGACGTGCGCTACGCGCAGATGAACGGCCGCTTTCATGCACTGATCGTCGAAGCGGCGCAGAACCAGGCGGTCACGGCCGCGCTCAGTCTGAACGGCAAGGTGCCGTTCGTGTCGCCGTTCACGATCGCGTTCGACGAATCCGCGCGCGAGCGTCAATTCATGATGCTGACGTACGCGCATCGCCAGCATCACGCGATCGTCGACGCGCTGAAAAAAGGCGAAGGCGCGCGCGTCGATGCGTTGATGAAGGAGCACACGCATATCTCGAAGGAAAGTCTGAATCTGTCGCTGCCGTCGTTGCATCTGATCGCGGGCGCGGCATGAGCAACGACACGCTTTCCGCCGCCACCAGCCAGGCGAGCGCCAAAGCGCCGCTGTCGGTCAGCAGCAAGGACCTGCTCAATCTCGCGCAACTGCGCGCATTCCGGCTCGTCGCCGATATGGGCAGCGCGACGCGCGCGGCGGCCGCGTTGTTTCGCGCGCAGTCGGCGGTCACGCGCTCCGTGCAGGAGCTCGAGTCGGCGCTCGGCGAACCGCTGTTCGATCGCGGTCCTTCGGGCATGCTGCCCACTCCGGTCGGCCGCGCGGTGCTGCATCGCAGCGAGCGGATCTTCGCCGAACTCGAAGAACTCGCCCGATGGTGCGCCGCGCGACAGACGCGCCGCCGGCCCGT
Source organism: Paraburkholderia sp. MM6662-R1 (assembly GCF_050436245.1). Classification (NCBI taxonomy): domain Bacteria; kingdom Pseudomonadati; phylum Pseudomonadota; class Betaproteobacteria; order Burkholderiales; family Burkholderiaceae; genus Paraburkholderia; species Paraburkholderia sp. MM6662-R1. The sequence continues at coordinate 459,444 of NZ_JBNDLV010000004.1, forward strand.
CGCGGAAGGCGCATTGCCCGCGTATCTGCTCAACACGCGGCGGTTGCAACTATTCGCGGCGCTCGCGCGGCATCGGCATATGCCGAGCGCGGCAAAAACCTTCGGCATCAGCCAGCCCGCGGTGAGCACCGCGATCCGGGTACTCGAAAGCGGCTCGGGACTGAGTCTGTTTCACCGCAGCCCGCGCGGCATTCTGCTGACGGCCGAGGGCGAGACGTTCCTGCTTCACGTACGCCGCGCGCTGAACGAACTGCGCCACGTCCCCGACGATATCGCCGCATTGCACGGCAAGATTCAGGGCTCGGTGACAGTCGGCGCGTTGCCGCTCGGGCGCACGCTGATCCTGCCGAAGGCGATCGCGCGAATGACCTCGGAGAATCCGGGCGTGCGCGTGGTCACCGACGAAAGCGCCTACGAGACGCTCGTGGCCGGTCTGCGCGCCGGCGACATCGATTTCATTCTCGGCGCGCTGCGCGACAACGACGCGACGAGCGGCCTGAAAAACGAGCGGCTGATGTCGGAAGACATGGTGGTGCTGGTGCGCCGCGGTCATCCGCTGACTCACGCGCACGATCTGACCATCATGGGTCTGCGCGACGCGCAGTGGATTCTGCCGCGCAGCAACGCGCCGGCGCGTGCGCTGTTCGAAACGCAATTCAAGCGGATGAAGGTGAAGCCGCCTCTGCCGACCGTCGAGACCGCCGACCTCGCGGTGATTCGCGGCCTGCTGCTCGGTACCGACATGGCGGCGGCCTTGTCGGCGCAGCAGTTGCATCACGAGATTCAGTCCGGGCAACTGGTGGTGCTCGATGTACCGCTGCACAACACGCGGCGCGAGATCGGCCTGACGATGCGCGCGGCGGGCACGCCGTCACCGGCCGCGCGCGCATTGATCGACGCGATCCGGCTGTCGGTCGTCGATGTGACGCGCACCGTCAGTATCGGCGCGAACTGAGCACTTCCATTGATCAGGGCGACAAAGAGTGGAGGCTTCTTGCGTTGCGCCTGGTTCGTGCGTCCCTGGGCATTGGAAAAGGACTTCGTCATAAACCTGCGAAGACGCGCACCGCATTGGACCGCCGCGCAAGGAACCGTGCCGGCTCCGGCGCGAACCGCAAGCGGAAATAGCATAGCGAATGACGCGTTAATGAAGCATCGCCGTATCACGTGCGGCGACAATTCTCCGACAATAGAAGAGCGCGCACCTCACCACGCGGCGCCTCGACGACACCCGGAGAAAACGTAATGAACAAACGCCAGTTCCTGACCAGCGCCGCGGCACTGGGCGCGGCGGTCGCGCCCGCATTCGGCGCGAAGCGTGAGCACGCCGAATGCGGGTCGTCTCCGGTCGTCCTGACGATCTCCGGCGCGATCAAGCACAGCAATCGCGGCGCGCTCAATCCGGATTTCGATCAACTGCTGGCGAAGCACCAGGTGAAGTTTTCGCAAGCGTACGGCGTCGATCTGCCGTGGCTCGCCAGCATGAAGACCGTGACGATCCATCCGACGATCGAATACGATGCGCACATGCATACGTTTAGCGGCCCGCTGCTCACCGACGTGCTCGCAAACGTCGGCGCGCCCGACGCGGGCAGCACGCAAATCGTCATGCACGCGGTCGATGGCTACGCGGTGTTGACGACGCTCGACAAGGTGCGCGAGTATCACTTCATCGTCGCGACACAAATGGACGGCAAGCCGCTGGCGCTCGGCGGCGTGGGGCCGTTATGGGCGATCTACGACGCCGATCAGATTCCCGAACTCGCGGCCAAGCCACTGAAGGACCGCTTCGAATTGTCGCCGTGGGGCCTGTATCACATGCAGCTCACAGAGGCGTCATAGCGCGCCGCCGAATCGCTCGACGCACGCCTGCCGCACGCGCTCGACCGAGCTCGCCCACTGACCCAGCGCGAACGAACACGCACCGGCAATATTGAACGCTTCGGCCCGCTGATCGTTCGGCAAGGCGGAGTCTTCGAGCTGCGGCGCGACGAGGGGCAACGCGTCGACGAACTGCCCGGCCGAACATAGCGCCACGGCTCGCTGGTTGTCGCCTCAGGCCTTAGCGCCCCGAAATGAGCGCTGTTTCATCGTCTAATCCGCCGTTATGCCCGTCATTACGAATGAAAGAATCGCGCGGTGATGCTAGAATCGCGCCCGTCTTTTCTTCGACGATCATGACTCGACACTCGCGCAACCACCTGACCGCATGGCTTGGCCTCGTCGCCATGTGGCTCGTCGCGTTCGCGCCGCTCATGAGTCAGTTGCTCGAATCGGGCCGCGCCCACGAGCCGATTGCCGCGCTATGTTCGGCGCTTCACCCGGCTGGTGCAAGCAATGTGAGCGATGCGAGCGTCGTCGCTCAAACCAGCCCCGCGCCCGTGCATCTGAGCCACGACGAGGCATTCGGCGCCTGCGGCTACTGTCATCTGCTCGAACATCACGTCGCGATGCCGACGCTCGCCGCCGTCGAGCCGCCGGCCGCGCTGCCGCTGGCCGGCACCGCGCCGCCCACGCTCTCCACCCGCTTCACCCCGCTTGGCGCCTTCCCGTCGGGACGTCCGCGCGCCCCACCTGCCGTTTCCTGATCGCTACCGGTTCTGATCGCGCCTTCGTCGCTCACATCGACGAGGCCTGCGATCGCCTGTTCAATGCATCGAGGAAACGCTCATGTTCAACTTCGCGCTGCGAAGGCTCTCTTATTGCGTCCGCCGTGACGCTGTCTTTTCCGCTCATCGCGCGGTTCGTCGTTCCGTTCTTTGGCCCGCGCTCATGCCTGCCTTCGTGCCGGCTTTCGTCGCAACACCCACGCATGCCGCCGACGCAAACACCGACGCGACGCTGCCCGCCGTCAGCGTCAGTGCGAGCGCAAGCGCAAGCGCGAGCGCCGCACCGCGCGCCGTCGACCCGAACCTGCCGGCCTCCGTCGAAACCGTGACGCGCGATCAGTTCGCGAACTGGAACGTCGTCAACACCGAGGACGTGCTCAAGTACATGCCGAACCTGGCGGTACGCAAGCGCTTTATCGGCGATCTGAATTCGATAATCGCGGTGCGCGGCACCAGCAATACGCAGAGCGCGCGCGGCCTCGTCTATGCGGACGGCTTGCTGCTGAGCAACCTGCTCGGCAATAGCTATTCGTTTCCGCCGCGCTGGTCGATGGTGTATCCCGACGAAATCCAGCAGGTCGACGTAATCTACGGGCCGTTTTCCGCGCTGTATCCGGGCAATTCGCTCGGCGCGACCGTGCTGATCAGCACGCGCATGCCAAAGCAGTTCGAGGCCAACGCCGACGTGAAGGCATTCACGCAGCACTTCAGCCTGTTCGGCGTGAACCAGAGCTTCAACGGCAGCGAAGCGAGCGCGTCGATCGGCGATAGCATCGGCAAGTTCTCGTACCGGCTCGGCGTCAATCATCTCGAGAACACGAGTCAGCCGCTGCAATTCGCAACCCTCGCTAAATCGACCACGCCCGCCAAGGCCGGCGACACGCCCGTCACCGGCGCCTATTTCTACAACAACCAGACCAATGCGCCGACGGCCGTGCTCGGTGTGAACGGCGAAGGCATCGAGCACACGGTGCAGGACCAGTTCAAGCTGAAGATGCAGTACGACTTCACGCCGACGCTGCAGGGCGGCTTCACCCTCGGCTACTGGCACCAGACGTACAACAGCGAAACATCGACGTTCCTGCGCGACGCGGCCGGCAACCCTGTGTACAGCGGCAACGTATCGATCAACGGTTACCACTACACGATTCCGGCGGCCGCGTTTGCGCCGGGTGTCGGGCACAGCGAGAACTGGCTCTACGGCGTGTCGCTGAAAACGCGCAACGCGACCGGCTGGAACGGCGAGGCGATCGCCTCGTATTACGACATCGGCAATGGCGTCGCACGCACCGCGAGTGCCGGCGGTCCGGGCAATGGCCCCGGCACCGTGCTGTTCAACGACGGCACCGGCTGGAAGACGCTGGACCTGCGCGGCACCTATACGCCCGCGACGAACCAGCCAGGACTGGCCAATCACGCACTGAGCGTCGGCTACCACTACGACAACTACTTCGTCGACAACCAGACCTACAACACGCTGAACTGGCGCGACGGCGACGCGACCTCGTTCGCCAACGCGTTCACCGGCAAGACGCAGACGCAAGCTCTTTATGCGCAGGACGCGTGGCGCTTTCTGCCGCGCTGGAAGCTCGTCTACGGCGCGCGCTATGAAGACTGGCAAGCCTACGATGGCGCACAGTCGCTGCCCGGCACGACGATCGCGTACAGCGATGCCAGCCAGCGCCACCTTTCGCCGAAGGCGTCGCTATCGTTCGATGTCAGCGACGAGCTGACTTTGCGCGCATCGATCGCTCGCGCGTATCGCTTTCCGACCGCGAGCGAACTGTTCCAGGGGCAAATCAACGGCTCCGCGATCGTCAACAACAATCCATATTTGCAGCCCGAAGACGATCTGTCGAAAGAGCTGAGCGCCGAATGGGCGCATTGGAATGGCGTGTTCCGCTTCTCCCTCTTTCAGGACGACGTGAAGAACACGATCTTCAGTCAGACCGACACCACCGTGATTCCGAGCGTGACGAACTTCCAGAACATCGGCAAGGTTCGCTCGCGCGGCGTCGAAGCAAGCTATTCGGGCGAGGACGTGTTCGTGCGCGGGCTCGATCTGCTCGCGAGCGTCGCGTACACGCAGTCGAAGATCCTCGAGAACGCACGGAATCCGGCCTCGGTCGGCAAGTACTTCTACCGCATTCCGCTGTGGCGCGCGAATCTTGCCGCGACGTATCACTTCGACGCGCGCGCGGCGCTGACGCTCGCTGCGCGTTACTCGGGTCGTCAGTACAACACGCTGACGAATACCGACACGAACCCCAACGTGTTCGGCGGCACCAGCACCTACACGGTTGTCGACGCGAAGTTCACGTTCAAGCCGACGAAGCTCAGCGAACTCGGCATCGGCGTCGACAACCTGTTCGACGCGCGCTACTTCGTCTACCACCCGTATCCGGGCCGCACGTTTTATGTCGAAGCGAAGCTGCATATCTAAGCCTGATGCGAGACGCGGCAAACCGCTTGTCGCACACGAACCATCGACCCGTTTGCCCGACGAGGATTTCATGTCCACGACTCGAACCGCCGAACGCGTGCGCGCGCAGAACGGTACAACCGCCGCCACGAGCGGCCCGACACATCCAGGCTATCGAACACTGTGGCGCTGGCATTTTTATGCGGGCCTCTTCGTGATGCCTTTTCTACTCGTGCTCGCCATCACCGGCACGCTGTATTGCTTCCAGCCGCAGATCGAGCCGCTGCTTTATCGACAGCAACTGGTCGTCGCACCACAAGCCGTGCCGAGGCTGGCCGACAACGCGCTGCTCGCGAAAGCGCGCGCGGCGATGCCGCCCGGCTCGATCGCGACGACCGCCGTGATCACCCGCGATCCGCAACGCAGCGCCGAATTCGTATTTCGTCTCGCGGACGGCTCGCAGCAGAGCATCTATCTGAATCCGTATAGCGGCGAGGTGCTGGGCACGCTGAGCGTCGAGCATCGCTTGATGCAGGTGGATCGCATGCTTCATCGCAAGCTGCTGCTCGGCAAGCCCGGCGAACTGCTGATGGAACTGGCCGCATGCTGGACGCTCGTGATGATCGGCACCGGCGTCGCACTATGGTGGCCGCGCGGCAAAACGACCGCGCGCGCGGTGCTGCTGCCGCGCCTGGCGCTGAAAGGACGTCCGCTATGGAAAAGTCTTCACGCGGTGATCGGCATCTGGCTCGCCCTTGGCGCACTTGCGTTCGTATTGACGGGGCTGCCGTGGACCGGCTCGTGGGGCAAACAGTTCAAGGCGTTCGCGACCGCGACGAAGCTTGGCGCTCCGCCGGGCGCGTGGGGCGGTTTGCCGTTGCGCTCCATCGTGCCGGGAACGCCCTCGGACCACCCGGGCCACGCGAGCGCCACGCTCGCGCATGCGACGCGCGCCGACATGGACTCGATGCCCGGCATGGTCATGGACGACCTGCCGTTGCCGCTGACGCCGTGGGCCGTGGGCAACGCGAGCGTGCCCTCTTCCGCGGCCACCGACGCGGCGCAGCCTCTGTCGCTCGGGCATATCGTCGCGCTCGCCGCGTCGCTCGGTATCGCGGACGGCTACCGCATCGTGCTGCCGAACTCCGCAGCCGGCGTCTACACGCTCTCCTATTTCCCCGCGAATCCCAAAGACGAACGCACGCTGTACGTCGACCAATACAGCGGCGCGATCCTGAAGGACATTCGCTACGGCGATTACGGCGCGATCGCGAAGGCCGTGTCGTACGGTACGTCGCTGCATATGGGTCGCTACTTCGGCGTCGCGAATCAGATACTGTGCGCAGCCATTTCGCTCGGCCTTGGCGCGCTCGCTGTGACCGGCTTCGTGATGTGGTGGAAACGTCGGCCACAACGCTCGCTCGGCGCGCCGTCGCGCGAGCGCGCCGCACCGCCGATGCGTGGCTGGACAACCGGCCTCGCGCTTCTCGGCGTCGTTTTCCCGCTGATGGGCGCAACGCTCGTCGCGGTGTGGCTGCTCGACCGGCTGGTTTTCGGCCGTGACTCACGACCGGAACCGAACGGCGTCGCGTGAGATCAAGACGAGCCGGGGCGCACCGCTTGCGCCCCACGAGCGTTTACGATACATTTTGCTCGCTTATGATCGATTCACACCGGAACGGAGATGAGACCCATGCAGCGAACCCGGGAAGATGCAATCAACGGGCTACTGCCCGAGCAGCGCGAAGCATTGATTCTGGAGCGATTGCGCGCGCATGGTCGCGTGCTCGCGGCCGAGCTGGCCGCCGAGTTGCAGATCTCCGAGCACACCGTGCGCCGTCATCTGCGCGATCTCGCGGATCAGGGGCTCTGCAAGCGCGTGTACGGCGGTGCGCTACTGATGTCGCCCGCCGACAAACCCGCGGCGCTGCGCATGCATGAGGCCGTCGATCGCAAGGCACGCCTTGCCGCGGCGGCCGTATCGATCGTTCGTCCGAAGCAGATCGTGCTGCTCGACGCGGGCACGACGAACGTCGCGATCGCGTCGGCGCTGCCCGACAACGCCGGCCTGAGCGTCGTCACGAATTCGCCCGAGGCCTGCGCGCGGCTGCTGAACCGCCCGGGTATCGACGTGATCCTGATCGGCGGCCGCATCGCCGGCGGCGCGGTGGGCTCGCTCGGCGCGACCGCGCTGCTGCAGATCCAGCAGATCCGCGCGGACCTCTGTTTTCTCGGCGCCTGCGCCTTCGACCCCGATGAAGGCGTCGCCGTATTCGACGCAGAGGACGCCGAACTGAAACGCGCGATGGTCAAAGCGAGTAGCCAGATCGCCATCGCACTGACCTCGGAAAAGCTCATGACAGCGGCGCCGTTCGCGGTAGCGCCTGTTTCGGCCGTCGATTATCTGTTCGTCGAAGCGGACGTGCCGGACGCGCGTGTCGCGAGCCTCCGGGCCGTCTGCGATAACGTGATGGCGGCACGTCCATGAACTCACTCGTCAGGGAACGCATCGCGACGCTCGCCGTCTTTCTCGCCAACGGTTTCGGCATCGGCGCATGGGCGGTCGAGGTGCCGCGCATCAAGGAAAGCCTGGCGCTCAGCGACACCTCGCTCGGCATCGCGCTGTTCTGCTTCGCGCTCGGCGCCATCGTTGCGATGCCGCTCGCGGGACAGCTCGCGCCGCGCGTCGGCAGCGGCCGCGCCACCGCGCTGCTCGGCGCGGCATTCGCGATCGCGTTGCCGTTGCCCGCGCTCGCGCCGGGCATGCTGACGTTGTGCCTGGTGCTGTTTGCGCTTGGCGCGTCGAACGGCGCGCTCGACGTGTCGATGAACGGACATGCGAGCGCGATCGAAACACGCTGGCGCGCGCCGATCATGTCGTCGTTTCATGCCGCGTGGAGCGCGGGCGGCCTGCTTGGCGCGGCGAGCGGCGCGATGTTGCAGAAAAGCGGCGTCGGCGTCGTGGGCGGGCTGTTCGCGCCCGATCTGTTGATCGCGGCCCTGATCATTTTCGCCGCGTCGTTTGCGTTGCGCGATATCGGTCCGCGCGCGGCCGCCGCGTCGAGCGGCTTCGCATGGCCCGACAGCAGCGTGATGAAACTGGCGCTGCTCGCGTTCATGTGCATGCTCGTCGAAGGCGCGGTGGCCGACTGGAGCGCGGTGTACCTGCGCTCCACGTTGAACCAGGAAGCGAGCGTCGCCGCGATCGGCTACTCCGCGTTCGCGTTTTCGATGGCGGCCTGCCGGATCGCCGGCGATGCATCGGTGCGGCGCTTCGGTTCGAGCAAGGTCGTCGCGCTCGGCGGTCTGATCGCGCTCGCCGGACTCGCGCTCGTGCTGAGCCTGCCGACGGTGCTGACCGCGTGCGTCGGCTTCGCGATGGTCGGCATCGGTCTCGCGAATATCGTTCCGGTGATTTTCAGCGCGGCGGGTCGCTCGTGCGCAACGCCGGCGATCGGCGTGTCGATGGCGGCCACGTTCGGCTATGCGGGCTTTCTGGTCGGGCCGCCGCTGATTGGTTTCGGTGCCGGCGTGCTCGGCCTGCGCGCGGCGCTGGGCGTGCTCGTGATGGCCACGCTGATCGTGTCGCTGCTGGGCGGCAAGGCGGTGCGCGCCGCGCAACCCGCGTAGCCAGCGTTATTTCGCTTTCTTATCGAGCACGGCAAGCGGCTTGCGAACGGGTAACGCATCGCGTGCCGCATGCTGACCCAATGGCCAGCTGAACGCGCCGAGCAGCGAGCTCGGCTGCGTACCATCGTCGAGACCGGTGGCGGGCCACTCGTGTTTCGCGGGCACCCAACGCGTGCCGAACACGTGATCCCACATCGGCAATAGCTGCGTGAAGTTGTGATTGAAATGCTCGGCGCGAATCGAGTGATGCAGCCGGTGATACTGCGGATTGTTGACCCACGTGACGTAGCGGCCAAGGTCCATGCGCAGATTCAGATGCGCGAAATAGTTGCCGAACATGAACACGATCGAGGTCGCACCGACGATCCACGGCTCGACCTTGAACAGTACGCCGACGAGCGGATAAAGCAGGCAGCCCTTGAGCAGCACTTCTATCCAATGATGCCGCAACGTGATCGTCACGTTGAAATCCACCGCGCTATGGTGCAGCGAATGCAGCTTCCACAGGATGGGCCATGTGTGCTGCAAGCGATGAAACGCGTATTCGAGGAAATCGATCGTCAGCAGCACGATCACGAACGAAGCGAGCGCGCCCCACCCGCGCGACACCAGCACCACCATCCCGCCGCCGAGTGCATTGACGATCGCGACGCTCGCGGCCGCCGTCAGCGGCTTCGTGGCTTCCTCCAAGGCCAGATACAGACCCGCATACGCCATGTTCAGACGCTGCCCCGCGCGCGATTGCAGCAATGCGGCTGGCCAGCGACGCTCGAGCAACGCACCGACGCCCATCATGACCAGCACGAGCGCGTAGGCTTGCAGCCACAGGCTCGCGTGGTGCAGCAATGCGGGAAATGGGCTCGACGCTAACATGGAATTCCCTGATCCGGCGGTCGTTAGCATGATCTTCGCAGCCCGCCGGCCCGCGCGCAAGCGCCCTTTAGCGGGGGCCCGCCGCGAATTCGGCTTCACCCGCAAGCACGGAAAAAAATGGCGGGGTCATCGCTTCACGCCGTCACGATCGCGAGCGGACGTTAGATGCAGCCGTATCGTCCGCTCGCGTCGTCGTTGTTTGTCGACATCCGTTTGCTATTGGCCCCGCCGCACCTCGCAAGTTGCGCCAAGCTCCCCGGGCGCGAATCGCGAAGATTTTTGCTGCCGTCGGCATTTGTTCACTGCGTGAAATCCCGGCTGCAACATGTGTAGTTCTTGTGCATTCGTCATTGCAATGGCTATGCCATGCTGGAATGAAGGCTTGCTACGTATGGAGAAACGCCTGCCGGGGCACTTCGAAGCGGGCCTGATCGCACGCAATGCATCGGAAATGAGATGCCGCGGGGATGCCCCGACGCCTTCGTGCTGGCTCGCACACGTCGTTCGACGCGCGCGGGAAAACCCGAACGCGCATTGACGGACCAAGGTTTGCGACCCGTACCAGTCAACATGCCGACACGTCATGCGACGAAAGCGCGCCTGAATCATGCGGACCGGCGTGTCGCAAAGTTGAGACGGCAAGCGGCTTACAGCAGCGCGGTCAATTGGCCGACACGCGACTCGAACTGCCGTAATTCATCGCCGGCAAGCGACCTCTTCCGCGGCAGGTCGACCTTGAGCGGATCCTGCGGCACACCGTTCACGGTGTACGCGGGAGCTTGCGCAGCGGGCGCGACCGGTGCGGGTGCCGACGCCGGTATCGGCACGCGGGCAACGGCCTGCGTCGAGTCCTTGCTCAGGAGCGACACGTCGGGGTCGCCGTTGCGCGACCGGGTTACGACAACGAAGCAAGCATGTTCGACAGCCGTCGGACATGGGCCTTGAACGCGTCGCTCGTTTCGCGGTTCGTGGTGGGATTCAGATGCGAGCTTTCGGCGAGTTGCGCCTGCTCGTGAAAGTCGTTGGCGATCCTGCGCTTGATATCGTCGGGCAGCGACCGCACGATGGAGATCAGCAAAGCCTCTTCGGCATGCAGCATGCCGAGAATCGAATGTGTGTCCATACGGGAACCTCCGTGGGGAACATCGTCGGTGCCGGCCGGCAGTGGCGCCGGCGCTCCTCATGTTACCCCGTTGGTTCCGCGTCGTTGGTCGTGCGCGTTACTCGGCGATCGAATAGCGCGACGGACGAGCACGCGGCTGCTCCGCCTCACGCTCGACGCGCGGACTCGCGCCGCGGATGAACAGGACCGCGCAAAACGCGACCATGGCCCAGATGCAAAGAATGACGGTCAAAGCGCTCATGTCAGTTTCCGGTACTTCGGGATAGTACGGTGATGCTGCCGCGTAGGCTGTCAATGCAGCGTGGACCGCTCGGGCGCACCGAACAGCAGCTCATCGATCAGGGCGGTCGTGAACGTCAGCTGCGTTTCGAGCGATTGGCGCGCGGCTTGCGCGCCGGCTTCGTCGCTTCGGGCGATGGCCGCGTGTGCCTGCGTGGCCAGACGCACGATGGCTTCGGAACCGCGTTGCAGTTCGCGCATCGCGCGGTCGTCCGGACCCGGCGTCGGCTGATCCCGTTCCGAGGTGACGAGTTCCGGCAGGTCGGCGTCGAACCGGTGGGGTTTGTCGTGACGGGAAGACATCCGGGGCTCCTGACGGAAAAGCGCGATATACGCGACGGGACGAACCCAGTGTGCGCCGCCCCCCCGCGCTTCAATTCACCGAACAGAAGCCGAATCTGAAGCCAATCCGGGGGGCTTCGGGAAAAACGAGGGTTTTTACCGAGCAATTAGCGCAGGTGGGCCGCAAATCCCGTCGCCGGGGCGTTGGAAATTCGCGGCAGCGGCAGGAAAACGTTTACCTTGCCGGCGCGGAAAAGACTTTGAGCGGCCTCAAGCTGCCGCAACAACACCGATGCGCAATGCCTCGCCGCCAGCGGCAATCGCCAGCAGATGGTCGACGTTCGGATGCGCGCCCGGACGGTTGCGCGCGTCGGCCGTATGCTCGGCAAACAGCGCGAGGCCGTGTTCGGCCGCCTTCGCGTCGAGCGTGCCGAACGCGCCGCGCAGGTAGTTGTACACCGCGAGCGAGCCCTGCTTGCCAGGTTTGTTCTCGATGCTAGCGACCACGGTACCGCCGCCATTGACCAGATCGATGCGTGCGATGCCGTCGATCGCCGGCATTCTGGCGAGATTTTCCTTGAAAACGTTGCTCGGTTCGATCATTGAAACCACTCCTTCCGTTCTAAAAAATGCATGGCGGGCCGTATCTTATCCGATGGGCGGCGAGCGGGCGAATTGGTGGCCACGACGGATCTCGATCTGCAGGTGCACACCGTGATGACATTCGCCAAGAGCTCGATCACGCGCACCGATACGCTGAGCTCGGGCACGTTGACGGGCAACCTCGCGGTGGAAACGGACTACACGTCGTTCGCGGACTTCCTGAACACGACGGCGAATAGCGACGGCTACTCGGTCAGCTACACGAATAGCCCCGCGACGAACCCGCTGTCGACCACGCCGATTGGACAGTTGCACTCCAACTTCGCCTGTACGACCAACCCGTTCGCGTTGACGGGCGGCACCAGCCGTACGCTGACGTGGACGCTGAAGTACGCTGATCCGGCCTGATAGCGGCAGGCGCCTTCCTTCCTGTTTTCAGGCAGGAAGGCCTCGTTCGATGGTTGATACGGGTAGCAGCCATACCCGTAGCAGAAGTTGGACCTCGCGAGCGAAGTCGGCGAAGGCAAGCGGCCTCTCGATAGTGCGCGCGCGGCGTTGAATGCCGTTATGCAGCGGGTCAACCCGGCGTCAGCTGAAAAGCGTTGATCGAGAAGTCAGCGTGCGAGCAGCGGTTCGCCACGCCGAAAAAAAGCCCGCTTCCGCGGGCAACCCTTCTCTACGCTGCCGCGCCACGCGTGAACAGCATCACCCCTTCGTCGCGCCAAACGTCAGACCCGCGACGAAATGCTTCTGCATCGCAAAGAACATCATGACCGATGGCAGCGCCGCCAGAATCGATCCCGCCGAAACGAGATTCCACGCGGTCGTCCACTGCCCTTTCAGCGCGGCCACGCCGACCGTGATCGGCGCGGCGTCATCGCCTTGCGTCAGACACAAGGCCCAGAAGTAGTCGTTCCACACGAACGTGAACACGAGGATCGCCAACGCCGCGAGCGCGGGACGAATCAGCGGCAGCACGATCCTGAAGAACACGGTCCACTCGTTCGCCCCTTCGATGCGCGCCGCCTCGACCAGCTCGAATGGCAGCTGCTTGATGAAGTTGCGCAGAAACAGCGCGCAAAAGCCGGTCTGGAACGACACATGAAACAGAATCAGCGCGCTCACGGTATTGAACAGACCGAGTTGCAACGACAGATCCCGCACCGGAATCATCAACACCTGGATCGGCACGAAGTTGCCTGCGACGAACGTCGCGAACAACGTCGAATTGCCGCGAAAGCGATAGATCGCCAAGGCAAAGCCCGCCATCGCCGCGAGTGCGATCGAACCCACTACGGAAGGAACCGTAATCAGCACGCTATTCCAGAAGTAATGCAGCATCGGCGACGTCGTCAATGCCTCGCGATAGTTATCGAACATCGCGAAGTGCTTCGGCCATCCCCAGTAGTTGCCCTCGCTCAGTTCTTCGGTCGAACGCACGGACGTGACCAGCACCGCGATCATCGGCAACAGCCAGATCACGAGTGCAATCGGCAACGTCAGTTTGTATGCGCGGCGCGTGGCCGGCTTCCATTTGTCGATCGGAATCGGAAACATCAGCGGCTCCTCATTGCTCGGCGCGCAGCATCCGCCGCAGGTGATAGACGATGTACACGAGCATGATGCCGAACAGCACCACCGCGATCGCCGCCGAATAGCCGATGCGGTAGTACTTGATCGCCTGGTCGTACATGAAATAGGCGAGCACCGTCGAGCTTTCGAACGGACCGCCGCCCGTCATCACCGAAATCAGATCGAAGCTGCGCAGCGCGCCGATGATCGTCACGACGATCGCCATGAACGTCGTGGGCCGCAACTGCGGCAGGATGACATGCCAGAGCATCGACCAGCCCTGCGCGCCTTCCATTCGCGCAGCTTCGATCTGCTCGGCGTTCAACGTGGTCAAGCCGGTCAGATAAAGAATCATGCAGTACGCGGTTTGCGGCCACAGCGCCGCGAACACGATGCCGAGCGTCGCATAGCGCGGATCGCCGAGCACCGGCACGCCGTGCCCGAGCATCATCGCGAGCAGGCCGAAGGTCGGATCGTAGAACCATGAAAAGATCAGTCCGACCACGACGCCCGACAACACGAATGGCGCGAAAAACAGCGACTTGACGATGCGGATGCCCGCCACCGCCTGATTCAGATACAGCGCGACGGCGAGGCCCATCGGCGGTGCGAGCAAAAACAGCACGAGCCAGATCAGGTTGTTCTTGAGCGCCGTATAGAACGTGGGCGTATGGACCAGCTCGATATAGTTCGCGAGGCCGACGAAGGTCGGCTCGGTCATCCCATCCCAGTTGAAGAAGCTCAGACGGATCGTCGAGAGGATCGGCCACACCACGTACACGGCCACCATGAAGCAGGCCGGCGCGAGAAACAGGAACGCGGCGCGCCGCTGCCGCCGTGCGGTCGGCGTCGGGCCGCGCCGGCGCGACGCGACGGACGCGCCGCTCAGCGCACCGCTCGACGCCGGCAAGCCCGGGCCGCCGGGTTCAACAGGACCGTCGACGCTACGACGGCTGACGGAATGCGACACGATCAATCTCCCGATCCAATCCGATGCATCGGACAGCGGCCTTGCGGCCGCCGCCGCTCACTTCTTGTAGATACGCTGACGCGTCTGCTCGAGCTGCGCGAGGATGTCGTCCAGTTTCGACGGATCGGAGACGAACTGCTGCATCCCCTTCATCCCTTCGTCGGCCATTTCCTTCGTCATGTCGCGATCGTAGAACTGCGCAATGCCGCCCTTCGTGTTCGACAGGATCTGGAAGCCGATCTTCGAAATCGGATCTTCAGGCTCCGGCGATTTGCTGTTCGCCGACAACGAGCCGAGTCCCTTTGCGAGTTGCGCACCGATCTGAGGCGTCTCGACGAACGCAAGGAACGTGTGCGCATCGGACTTGTTCTTCGCTTTCGACGGAATATGCAGCGATTCGACCGGCCCGTCCTCGGCGGTCGGCACCTTGGAGTCGATGATCGGGAACTGGAAGTACCCCATTTGCGGCTTCACGTTGTCCGGGAAACCCGCCGCAATGAACGTCCCCATCAGCATCATGGCAGCCTTGCCCTGGAACAGGAACGGCTGCACCGCGTCGAGATCGTAGGACAGTGAATTGTTGATGAAGTAGCCGTCGTCGATCAGTTGCTTCCACGTCGTATAGACCTTCTTCACGCGCGGATCGGTGTACGGAATTTCGCCGGCCATCAGCTTCTGGTGAAACGCATTGCCGTTCAGGCGCAGATCGAGATAATCGAACCAGCCGGCCAGCGTCCAGGCATCGCGGCCCGCCACCGCGATCGGTGCAATGCCGGCGGCCTTCAGCTTTTTCGCGGCGTCGAGAAACTCGTCCCACGTTTTCGGCTCGCCCTTGATGCCGGCCTTCTCGAACAGGTCCTTGCGATAGAACATCCCCCACGAGTAGTACACGGTCGGCGCGGCATACTGCTTGCCCTTGTACGACGATGCTTCCTTCGTCGACGCATACATGTCGTTCCAGCCGTTCTTCTGCCAGTCGCCGGTCAGATCCTCGAACAGGCCACGCTGCGCGTAATACGCCATACGCTCGCCGTCGTGCCAGTTGACGATATCCGGCGCGACAGTCGAAAGCCAACCCGGCAACTGAACCTTGTAGGCTTCCTCATCGATGAACGATACCTTCACGTCGATCCCGGGATGCGCCTTCTTGAACTCGTCGACCACCTGCTGCCAAACCGCGCGCTGGCTCGCGCCCTTGTACGCGATGTTCATCGCGAGCGTGGCCGCCTGCGCGGTGCCGACGACCGAGGTCCCCGCGGCAACCGCGGCCAGCGCGAGCGCCAACAGAATCTTGCGTGGTTTCAGTTTCATCCTGACTGTCTCCTTCATTCCATGGTTTTTACGTCGTTGTCGCTTCTATATCGAATGACTGCGTGGAATTGCCAAGGCCGGACTTCTATTGCGAGCGGTAGACTGCTACCCCTTGCGGCGCCACCTCCCGGGAGCCGATCACGAATGCGTCGTCGGAAATGTCGTCGAGCGCGTGGGTGCTATCGCCATAGTTGAACACATACGTCAGTCCGCCGCGACGGCTGATGCGCACGCTGTCGCCGAGTGCCTGCGTTTCGAGGCCCGCTTCCTGCGCGATGCGCGCGAACAGGCGCACGGTCAAGGCATCGTCGAACAGGCTCGCGAAGTAGTGATACGCGCCGCTTCGCACGTACGCCGGATGATCGTCCGCGAAACGCGCGCGCACGTCGAATGAAGATGATGCATCGCTGTCGATGAAATCGCGCCAGTGTCGCGCGAAGCCCTCGGCGGCACCGCCCTGCTGTTCGAGCACGACGGCTTCGGTCACGTTCGGCCGCATCGATTCGACGCGCCACACGCGCAGCGGCAGCACCGACGCCAATGCGCCCGGCGGCAGATTCGCCGGAATCCGCAGCTCGCGCGTCTTCGATCCGGTGCGTGGACCGAGCACGACCTGCGCGCCCGAGCGCGCGAGACGTTCGGCCAAATCGTCGGGCACGACCGGCAGCGGCGGCACGACGACGAGGCTATAACCATCGAACGATGCATCGGCCGGCACGACATCGACGTCGAGTCCAAGCGCGCGCAAAGCCGAGTAGTACTCGAACGCGAACCGCGGATAGTGAAAGTCCGCGCCCTGCGGATGAATCTCGAACAACCACTTCGCTTCATAGTCGTAGACGAGCGCGACTTTCGAGCGGATCGACGCATTGGCGTCGGCGCTCGCGGCGAGCACCGCGTGAATTTCCGACGCCACCCGCGATGCTTCATTGCCGCCGACGTCGAGCCGGTTGTCGGGCGTATTGAGCCCCGCATGCATCTGCTCCTGCGCGAACGGCGCCTGACGCCAGCGGAAATACGACACGCAGCCCGCGCCGTGGGCGAACGCTTCCCAGCTCCACAGCCGCACCATGCCCGGCAGCGGCGCCGGATTCCACTGCGCCCAGTTCACCGGTCCCGGCTGCTGCTCCATCACCCAGAACGGCAGCTTCGACATGCCGCGATAGACGTCGTGATTGAACGACGCGAAGTCCGGATGACCAGTGCGCAACCAGCGCGCCTTGATGTCCGGCGCGAACCACTGCTCTTCGAGCGCGCCGAGCGGATAGCTGTCCCACGTTGCGACGTCGAGATCGGCCGCGACCTTGTAGTGATCGAACTCGGTGAAGAGCTGCATGAAGTTGTGCGCGACCGGCCGCCCCGGCGAATGCGCGCGAATGATCTCGACCTGCATGCGGTTGTAGCGCGCCACTTCGTCGGATGCGAAGCGCCGGTAGTCGAGACGATGCGAAGGATGCGCCTCGGTCACGGTGCCGACCGGCGCGTCGATTTCTTCGAAGCCGCGGTACTCCATGCTCCAGAACACTGTGCCCCACGTCTCGTTCAACGCCTGGATCGTGCGATAACGCGCCTTCAGCCACTCGCGAAAGCGCGCGACCGCGGCCGGCGAATAGCTGACCACCGTGTGATGACAGCCAAATTCGTTATCGGTCTGCCAGAAAGCGACCGCCGGATGCTTGCCGTAACGCTCCGCCACCGCCGTGCAAATACGACGCGACGCCTCGAAATACGCGGGCGACGAGAAGTCGTAATGACGCCGCGAGCCGAACGCGCGCGGACGTCCATCGGCGCCGACCGGCAGGATCTCCGGATGACGATCGATCAGCCACTTCGGCGGCGTCGCGGTCGGCGTACACATGACGACCTTCAGGCCAGCCGCGCCGAGCACGTCGACGGCGCGATCGAGCCAGCCCCAGTCGTATTCGCCGGGAGTCGGCTCGATCCGGCTCCAGGCGAATTCCGCAATCCGCACCTGCTCGATGCCGAGCGCTTTCATCCGGCGCGCGTCGTCGTCCCACATCGGCTCGGGCCAGTGCTCCGGGTAATAACAGACTCCAAGACGCATCCCTATGTCCCCAGTGTTTTTCAAGCGTAGTGTTCGACGGATTCGAGCGACGCGGCCGCGAAACCGTCCTCGGTAAACAGATGACAGGCCGTGCGCGACACCCGCAGGTTCGCGCGATCGCCTGGAGCGAGGCGCGTGTTGCCGGGCGCCTTGGCGATCAGAACGGCGCCGCCGGGTTGATCGAGGTGCACGTAGCTGTGTTCGCCAAGCTGCTCGACGAGCGATACGGTGCGCGCGAGCACGCCGTCTTGCGACGCGGCCGCATTCGTCGTGGCCGATGCATCGACGAACTCGAGATGCTCGGGACGCACGCCGAGCGTGACCGGCTGCGCTGGCTGCAGTCCGGCGCTGCTGACCGGCACACGCACGTTCTCGCCGGTGTGATCGAGCGTGACGAGCACGCCCTGCGCATCGAGTGACGCCACCTGGCCCGGCAGAAAATTCATTCGCGGCGAGCCGATAAAGCCGGCCACGAAGCGGCTTTTCGGGCGGTGATACAGCTCGAGCGGCGCGCCGATTTGCGCGATGCTGCCGTAACGCTCGGTGTCCTTGCCCGAATGCAGCAGCACGATCTTGTCGGCGAGCGTCATCGCTTCGATCTGATCGTGCGTCACGTAGACCACGCTCGCCTTCGCAAACTGCTTATGCAGACGCGCGATTTCGACGCGCGTTTGTCCGCGCAAGGTTGCATCGAGATTGGACAGCGGTTCGTCGAACAGAAACACGCCGGGCTCGCGAACGATCGCGCGGCCGATCGCGACGCGCTGCCGCTGCCCGCCCGACAGCGCCTTCGGCTTGCGCTCGAGCAGTGCCTCGAGTTGCAGGATGCGCGCGGCTTCACGCACCTTGCGTTCGATTTCATCCTTCGGGGTCTTCGCGAGTTTCAGGCCGAACGCCATGTTCTCGAACACGCTCATGTGCGGAAACAGCGCATAGCTCTGGAACACCATCGCTACGCCACGCTGCGCGGCCGGCACGTCGTTGACCATCTTCCCGCCAATCGACAGGTCGCCGTCGGTCACATCCTCGAGCCCGGCGATCATGCGCAACAGCGTTGACTTGCCGCAACCCGACGGGCCGAGAAACACGCAGAACTCGTTTTCGCCGATGTCCAGATCGACGTTGCAAATCACCGGCGCACCGTCGCCATACGCCTTCTGCACGCCTCGTAACGAAATGCTCGCCATTGCATCGACTCCGTGATTTAATCGGTGCGAAGTCGGAGATTAAGCGCTTAATCAGCATGACCGAAAAATCGATCGCAAGGCGATCGTTGGTCTGTCTCCGATATCGTTTTGTACGTTGGTTCGATGACAGATGTTGCCGCGCCTCGCGCCGCGACGCAAATGTCGGACAGCCATCCCAAATACTGACCATATCATGCCCACACTCAGCGAAGTCGCGCGTCATGCCGGCGTCACGCCAGCGACGGTGTCCAACGTGCTGCGCAAGCGCGGCCGCGTTGGCGAAACGACCCGGCAACGCGTGCTCGAGGCAGTCGCGGCGCTCGGCTATCGCCCGCATCTCGCCGCACGCGCGCTCGCCGAGGGCCGCGCGCCGACGCTCGCGCTGATGGTGTCGAGCATCGCGAATCCGTTCTATCCGGAGTTCGCGCTCGCGGTCGAACGCGCTGCGCGCACGAGCGGCCACTTCGTGATCATCTGCAATACCAACGACGATCCGCTAAGCGGCCGCGCGTACCTCGACCAGATCGCCGGCACCTTGTCCGAAGGCGTGCTCGTGACCAACGCGAACCTCGATTTCGCCGATCTGCACGAGACCGAAGCGCGCGGCACGCCGGTCGTGCTGTGCATGTGGGAGCGGCCCAACGAGCCGCCCGGGCTGCCGTGCGTCGCGGTCGATTTCCGGCTGGCCGGCAAGCTGGCCGGCGAGCATCTGCTCGAGCTCGGGCATCGGCGCTTTGGTGCGATCGTCGGCAGCAAGGTGTCGGGCATTCACGTGGCGCGCTTCGAAGGTTTCGTCGACGCGTTGCGCGCGGCCGGTGTGACGAGAAATCGCGTGCGACACGCGGCCGACACGATCCACGGCGGCTACCTGGCGGCCCGCGCGCTGCTCGAAGCCGATCCGCAACTCAGCGCGATCTTCGCGACCAACGATTTGCCTGCCCTCGGCGCGATGCACGCGGCCGCGGATCTGGGCCTGCGCGTGCCGGACGATCTGTCCGTGATCGGCATCACCGACATCCAGCTCGCGCGCGAGTCGCGCCCCGCACTGACGACGGTGGCGGTGCCGACGGTCGAGGTCGCCGGACTTGCAGTGGAACTGCTGCGCGAGCTGATCGAGACTTCGTACGGACAGCCGGGACGCGCCGCGCGGGACATGCCGGCGCCCGTGCCGATGCGGATTTCGTCCGAGCCGAAACTGGTCATGCGCGCATCGACGGCCGCACCGCGTTCGCGTTGATGTGGCGGTTACAGCCGCGCCGCAAGGTTGCAGTAACGCGCAATTGCGCGGGCACACCGATGCGTGGCGCGAACGACACCTGTGCGAACGTCCGGACGCGCGCCTAGACCGTTTCGCATGCGAGCGCGGCCAACGCCGCGGTGACCAGAAAGTCGTCGCTGCCACCAGTGCGAAGGCATGGGTCTCTCCGAAAAGTTCGCATTCAGTCGCCGCGCGCAAGCGCTGTTCCGCCGCAACCTCTCGCAAACATTCATCGCCCACTGAAAAAGCGCGTTACGCACCTCGAATTGCGTTGAAAAACCACCGCTGACATTTCAACCCGCTTTCAGACGGGCCAGGACTTTCCCCAAGCGGAGAAGCGCCGCTTCGCACTGCAGCACAGCGCCAAAGCATTACCACACAAGGCTCTCAGCCTGCACGCGGTTCGCGGCGCGGCGAATTTCCGCGTTCACATTTCCTTGACGAGCAGTCGCGGGCCTGCTGTACTAAATCAACCCAAGTGATTTAGGCGATTTCCTTCGGACCACATTACGTCGAAGCGTCATCGTCAAACGTCAAGCCCGCAGCTTTGCAGTTTCGATCTATCTGCAGTCCCATACGTCGTTGCCAATAACCGGAGGAGCGTCTCATGAATCTGAATTCCCACAGGCGTCCTGTCGCCAGGACAATCGCGTCGATGTGCGCCGCGGCAGCGGCGCTGTGGTGCGCAAGCGCGAGTCAGGCCGCCGACCAGCCCGTCATCGGCCTGATCACGAAGACCGATACGAACCCGTTCTTCGTGAAGATGCGCCAGGGCGCGGACGCGGCCGCGTCGAAAGACGGCGCGAAACTGATCACGGCCGCCGGCAAGTTCGACGGCGACAACGCGAGTCAGGTCACCGCGATCGAAAACATGATGACGGCCGGCGCGAAAGCAATCCTGATCACGCCGAGCGACACCAAGGCGATCGTGCCGAGCATCAAGAAGGCGCGCGCGGCCGGTGTGATGGTCATCGCCCTCGATACGCCGACCGATCCGCAGGACGCAACCGACGCCCTGTTCGCCACCGACAACTTCAAGGCCGGCGTGCTGATCGGCAAATATGCGAAGGCCGCGTTGAACGGCAAGCCCGCGAAGATCGCCACGCTCGATCTCGCGCCGGGCGTGTCGGTCGGCGTGCTGCGCCACAACGGCTTCCTCGAAGGCTTCGGCATCAAGGAAGGCGATCCATCGATCGTCTGCAGCCAGGACACGCGCGGCGATCAGGCGAAAGGTCAGACGGCGATGGAAAACTGCCTGCAGAAAGCGCCCGACATCAACGTGGTCTACACGATCAACGAACCGGCCGCGGCCGGCGCGTATCGCGCGCTGAAGGCGGCGGGTAAGGACAAGGGCGTGATGATCGTGTCGATCGACGGCGGTTGCGAAGGCGTGCGCAACGTGAAGGCCGGCGCGATCGCGGCGACCTCGCAGCAGTATCCGCTGAAGATGGCCGCGCTCGGCGTCACCGCCGGCGTCGACTACGCGAAGACCGGCAAGAAGGTGTCGGGTTATCACGACACCGGCGTCACGCTGATCACCGACAAGCCGATGTCCGGCATCGACAGCAAAGACACGAAGTTCGGCCTCGACAACTGCTGGGGCAACAAGTAACGCGCATTGCATAGCAGCCCGTTGCGCGTCGCACCGGGCCGCCAATTGAGTTGCCGCGTGACCTTCATGTCACGCTCATGTACCGAGGACTGCCATCATGTCGACCCCTTCCGCGCCCGCCGGCCGGCCGCGCCCGTCTTTCACCGAGCACCTGCCGTCGCTGTCCGAAATCGGACCGCTGATCGCGCTGGTGCTGGCCTGCGCATTCTTTGTCTCGCAGAGCAGCCGCTTTCTATCGTTCCAGAACCTGTCGCTGATCCTGCAACAGACGATGGTCGTCGCGGTCATCGCGATCGGCCAGACACTGATCGTGCTGACCGGTGGCATCGATCTGTCCTGCGGCATGGTAATGGCCTTCGGCTCGATCATCATGACGAAGTTCGCGGTCGTGCTCGGCGTGCCGCCGATCCTCGCGATTCTGTGCGGCATCGGCGCCAGCACCTTGTTCGGCTTACTGAACGGTCTGTTGATCACGCGCATCAAGTTGCCGGCGTTCATCGTCACGCTGGGTACGCTGAACATCGCGTTTGCGCTCACGCAGATCTACTCGAACGCGGAAAGCGTGTCGAACCTGCCCGATGCGATCATGTTCCTCGGCAGCACGTTCAGGCTCGGACCGGCGGAAGTCACGTACGGCACCGTGCTGACGCTGCTGATGTATCTGGGCACGTGGTTCGTGCTGCGCGACACGGTGCCCGGCCGGCATCTGTACGCGCTCGGCAACAACGCCGAGGCCGCGCGACTGATGGGCCTGTCGTCGCAGCGGATTCTGCTGACCGTCTACACGCTTGCCGGCGCGATCTACGGCATCGCCGCGCTGCTGTCGGTAGCGCGCACCGGTGTCGGCGATCCGCAGGCCGGGCAAACCGAGAACCTCGACAGCATCACCGCGGTCGTGCTCGGCGGCACGAGTCTGTTCGGTGGACGCGGCTCGATCGTCGGCACCTTGCTTGGAGCGCTGATTGTCGGCGTATTCCGTAACGGCCTGACGCTGATCGGTGTTTCCTCGGTGTACCAGGTATTGATCACCGGCATCCTCGTGATTCTCGCGGTCGCCGCCGATAAACTCTCGCACCGCGGCCGTTGATCCCGCACAGGAGCCCTGTCATGTTGACCTCCGCCTCCCCTTCCACGTCCGCTGCGATGCCGGTTCTGCAGGCACGCGGGCTCGTCAAACGTTACGGCAACGTGACCGCGCTCGACGGTTGCGATTTCGAAGTGCTGCCCGGCGAGATCCTCGCGGTGATCGGCGACAACGGCGCGGGCAAATCGTCGCTGATCAAGGCGCTCTCGGGCGCGACGGTGCCCGACGAAGGCGAGATTCTGCTCGACGGCAAACCGGTCAAGTTTCGCAGTCCGCTCGATGCGCGCGCACAAGGCATCGAGACCGTGTACCAGGAACTCGCCGTCGCGCCGGCGATGAGCATCGCCGAAAACCTGTTTCTCGCCCGCGAATTGCTGAAGCCCGGCTGGCGCGGCTCGCTGTTCAAGATGATCGACAAGCGCCGCATGCTCGACGAAGCGACCGCGGCCATGAAGGATCTGCAAATCGGCATCCGCTCGATGCGCCAGGCGGTCGAAACGCTGTCCGGCGGCCAGCGCCAGGGCGTCGCCGTTGCACGCAGCGCGGCATTCGCGCGCCACGTGGTGATTCTGGACGAGCCCACCGCCGCGCTCGGCGTGAAGGAAGGCAACATGGTGCTCGAACTGATCCGGCGCGTGCGCGAGCGTGGCCTGCCGGTGATTCTGATCAGCCACAACATGCCGCACGTGTTCGAGATCGCGGACCGCATCCATATCCAGCGGCTCGGCCGGCGCGCGGCGCTCGTCAATACGAAGGACGTGCACATGTCGGAAGCGGTCGCGATCATGACCGGGGCGAAGGAAGCCGACGTGAAGGCGATCGCATGACGCGCCGCCCAATCCGCTGAGCCACGAGGCCGGTACACGACAATGGACACCCCCAGCACCAGCAGGCGTTCGCCGGTCAAACGCACAGTCGGTTCGAATCAGGTCGGCATGCGGCAATTCAACGAGCGCATCGTCCTGCAAACGATCCGCTTGCATGGACCACTGCCGAAGGCCGAGGTCGGCCGCCTCACGCGTCTTTCGATGCAGACGGTGTCGATGATCGTCGACCGGTTGATCGCCGACGGCCTGCTCGAAAAGCACGCGCGCGTGCGCGGCAAGATCGGCCAGCCGTCGGTCCCGATCGCGTTGTGCGCGGACGGCGCGTACACGATCGGTATCAAGGTCGGACGCCGCAGTCTCGACGTGCTCGCGATGGACTTCGCCGGGCGCATCGTATGCCGCGACGTATTCGAGTATGCATATCCCGATCCGCGCGCGCTGTTCCCCGCGCTCGAAAACAAACTCGCGCGCGTGAACCAGACGCTCGGCGCGAAGGCGGGCAAGGTGGTCGGCGTCGGTGTCGCGGCGCCGTTGTGGCTCGGCGGCTGGCGCGACTTTCTCGGCGCGCCGCCCGACGCGCTCGATGCCTGGAACGACATCGATCTGCGCGCGCGCATCGCGACGATAACCGGCCTGCCCGTCGAGTTCGCCAAAGACACCACGGCCGCCTGCGCGGCCGAACTCGTGATGGGCCAGGGCCGCGGCATCCACAACTTCCTGTATCTGTTCGTCGGCACCTTCATCGGCGGGGGTCTCGTGATCGACGGACGTCTGCATGGCGGTCCGCACGACAACGCGGGCGCGGTCGGTTCGATCCCGCTGCGCGAAGGCAGCGCACGCAAACCCGCGCGGCAGTTGCTGCACGCGGCATCGGGCTTCGTGCTCGAACGACTGTTCAGCGATGCGGGCGCGC
Organism: Paraburkholderia sp. MM6662-R1; assembly: GCF_050436245.1. Lineage (NCBI taxonomy): Bacteria > Pseudomonadati > Pseudomonadota > Betaproteobacteria > Burkholderiales > Burkholderiaceae > Paraburkholderia > Paraburkholderia sp. MM6662-R1. Next base: position 484,064 of record NZ_JBNDLV010000004.1, read on the forward strand.
CGGCGGCCGCGGCGCATGATCATCGCGCGTTGTCGCCCGAGTTGTGGCGGCATACCGAGCGATGGCTCGACAGCGCGTGCCCGGCGATCGCGAATGCGCTAACCAATGCGGCCGCGTTGCTCGATCTCGAAGCCGTCGTGATCGACGGCGAGTTCGACCGGCTACTGCTGCGCGAGATCATTCGCCGCACCGAGCGCGTGCTCGATCGTTTCGAATGGGAAGGGATGGTGCGGCCGCAATTGCTCGAAGGCGCGATCGGCGCCGATGCCCGCGCGATGGGCGGTGCGATTCTGCCGCTATATGCGCATTTCGCGCCGGTGCATGAGCTGTTCCTGAAGCCGGCGGCGTCGGAGACGGGTTATAACGAGCGGTGAGCGATTCACTGCGCGGCAACTTTCGTCGCCGCAGGCGTCGATCCCGCCGGCGCCGCCGTCACGGTTTTCTGAACCGGCTTGTCGAGCAACGGCTGCAACGCCGGTGCCATCGACTTCAGCAACTGCACCGCCAGCGCGCTCGTGAAGTCGTAACGCGCGGCATACGGCTCGTGCACCCACGCGGTCAACGTGCCGTAGAAGCGGTCGCCGAGCGCGAACACGAAGGTCGCGCTGCGATTCACCTTGCGCGACTCGATCAACCGCGCGCCCTTCGCGTACACGTTCAAGCGCTGATCGCCGGTGCCGGTCTTGCCATAGACTTCGAGCGTTTCGCCGTTCGGGAACGTCATGCCTTGCGCGAGACGCCTCGCGGTGCCACCCGTCACGACGTCGCGCAACAGCATCCGCACCTCCCCGGCAATCTCCGGCGACACCTGCTGCTGCGGCGCGACCACCGCGCGCCTGAAATGCGTTTCGTACGGCGTGTCCTTCGCGAAGTCGATTTGCGTCAGCGTTTCGGTCGGCACCTTGTTGCCGCCGTTCGTGATCACGCCGATCAGTTGCGCGAGCGCCGCCGGACGATCGCCCGACGCGCCGATCGCCGCCGCATACGACGGCGTCAGCGACGCGAACGGATAGCCGAGCGCCTGCCAAGATTTGCCGATCGCGTCGTAGGCGCGCAGTTCGACCATGCGCTTGATGCGGTGATCCTGGGTCACGTGATAGCGCGTCTTGAAGAGCCACGAGTAAGTCGACAGGCGCACGTCCTGGCTCGCGGCTTCGATCTGCGCCAGCGTCGCATCCGGATGCGAGCGCAGGTAGTTCAGCGTCCATAGTTCGAGCGGATGCACACTCGAAATATAGCCGCGGTCGTTCAGGTTGAAGCGGTTGATGCCGTACTTGTCGTACAGATTCGCGAGATCTTCGTCGTCGAGCATCGAAGCCGCCGGCGTGTTCTTCAGCGCCGCGTACATCAACTTGTTGAACCACGCGTTCGATTGATCCGGCGCGACGCTGCGCAACGCGGTCGCCACTTTCGGGGGCGACTTGCGCACCCCGAGCAGCAATAGCGTGATCTGCTGGTCAGGCGTCTTGCCGTGGTACTTCGTGTAGAAACGCTTCATGTACACGCGGCTTTCCTGATCGGCGAAACGCGTCAGGTACATCTTGCGGGTCGCCGGATCGCCGAGCCATTGCGACGACGGCCCGGTGGTCTGCACCATTTCATAGTGCACGATATCGCGCATCAGCCGCACGAACACGAGGTTCACCGAATGCTGGAACGCGCGATGCACGGTCAGGATGCGGCTGTTGTCGTCGGACTCGAAGTTCGTGAAGGTCTGCGCGCCGCCGCCCGTAAAGAACGTTTCGCCCGGGCTCGCCGAGTATTTACGCTCGACGGCGGCGTCGAGCATAGGCTGCAGCGAATGGTCGCGCGTGTGAAGCAGATAGTCGATCGCCCAGCGCGTCAGCCGATCGTTCGGATCGGGCGTGATCGCCTTCAGCTGGGCATTGCTCAGCGATGCGTAACGTGTGTGCAAATCGGTGACGATCTGCAGATACGTGATGACGGTGCGCAGTTTCGCGGTCGAGCCGAGGTTCAGGCGCGCGCCGGAATTGATGTCGAACGGCTGGTTCACGCTATCGGTCTGCACGCGCACGAGGTTCGCGTCGCCGTGCCGCTCGAACAGCGTGAAGCTGTAGGCGATATGTGACGGATCGTCGGACCCGCGCAACATTTCGTAGCCGACGAGACCCGCGGCCTTCGCGCCGTCTTTCGTCGCGGCGGCGGCGAGGCGCTCGGCAACGGCTTGTTGCACGTCATTGTTCAGCGTGCCTGTCGCCTGCACGTCGAGGCGGTCCAGTTCATAGAAACTACGCACGCCGAGCGCGGCGAGCAGATGCGAGCGCATCGACGTGACGGCCTTGCGCGACACGAACGAACCGAGATCCGGTGTGCTGCGCGGCGCGCGATGCAGTTCGACGTGCGCCGCCAGCGCCGCGTCGCGCAACTGCTCAGTGATCACGCCGCCACTCGCGAGCAGCCGCATGTAGCTGTCGGTCAGCCGTTCGAGCTCGGGATAGCCGCGCTGCAGAAAAAACGACGGCGCGCGCTGCGCGATCATCAGCGACAGCACTTCGCGAAACGCCAGACCCTGGTCGGGCAGATTTGCTTCGGTCGACGGCGCCTTCAGCAGCCGGTTGGTCTCGCGGAAATCGCGCCCATACCAGGCGGCGAGCCCATCGCCGATACCGTTGATTTCGCCGACGCCGGGCTGCGCGGCAAGCGGCACCGAGTTCAGATAATGGACCACGATCTGTTCGCGCGCGGGCAGCGTTTGCGGTCCGTTCAGATAAGCGCGCACCGACGCCGACGCGATTTGCCGCAGCTTTTCCGGCGGCGTCGCGGTGCGGCCCCCCGCCGAGTGACGGAATTTCTCGATCTGCGTCGCGAGCGTGCTGCCGCCGGGCGTCTGTTGATGACGATTGAACACGCGCGCGCCCTGGTCGACGAGCGCGCGGCTGAAGCGCCCCCAGTCGATCGCCGGATTGCGGTTCGGCTGATCCGGATCGAGCAGATAGCGGTCTTCGATGAACAGCAGCGAATTCACCACGAGCGGCGGAATCGCGCCGAAGCTGTCGTACACGCGACCGGGAAACTGAGCGCTGTATAGCGGCACGCCGGTGCCGTCGAACAATTGCAGGCCGGCCGTGTCTTTTTCGTCGTAAGGCAGGAACAGGCCATCATCGGCTAGCGAAAGCATGCGTTCTGAATCGCGCGCCTGCGAGCTGATTTCGAAGCCATGTTGCAACAGACGCTGCTGGATAGCCGGCAACAGCGCGTAGCCGAGGCGCGCGTCGTACGGGCCCTTGTCGGCTTGCGGAAAGCGGATGGAATGACTAGGACCGTCGGTGACCGAAAAAGCGACGTCGCGGGTCAGCTCGGAAAGGTACCGCGCCTGCAGTCGCGAGGTCTCGATCTCGATCTGCACGAGCCGCGCAATCAGCGCCACCGCGAGCAGCAAAAACGCGCCAAGCCCCCATTTGAGCCAACGCCAACTCCGCACGGGCACGGTGCTGGTCACGCGAAGCGGAAACCGAAGCGGTGGCCGATTCATGGCTGCTCTCCCCGAGCGATGGCCAGGGGGGCGAGCCTGGCTCAGTTCATTCAAAGCAGTGTAGCTCGGAACGAGAAACCCTCATCGGTTCGGATTGATGCGACAGTGTCGCGGCTACAACACCTGCTGGCGTCGGATGACAAAACGCGAACCGGCATGAGATATTGAAGCTCTTTTCACACCAATAACAAACCGCCTTTTCGGGCGGTTTTGCCGTTTCTGGCGGGCCTTGCCGAAAGAAAGTCGCTTTTTGGCTGGCATTCTTACCGGCAACCGGGCGGACGGCCGGGCAACTTGTTTACGGCGCGCCTAATTTCGCGCTTTCGTCTGTGCACGCAACAGCGCGATAAACCGTTCCGCCGGCGGCGACAGCACGCCGCCCTTGCGCGTGACGATGCCGAACGTCTGCGATGGCGATTTGAGCCTGACCGGCACGACGCGCAGCATCTTGTGCCGCACGAACGGCCCAGCAATTGCACTCGGCAGCAGCGAAACGAGTTCGGCGCTGCTTTGCAGCAGTGCAACTGTCACGAATGTGGAAGCCGTCGAAATCGGATTGTCGGGCATCTCGAGGCCGGCGAGATCCATCTCGCGTTCGAGCAGCGCATGCAGCGGCATGTGTGACGGATACATGACCCAGCGATGCCCGGCGAGGTCGCGCAACATCATCTCGCGGCGCGGCAACGGCGCATGCTGATAACCGACCACCACCGCCAACGGCTCGTCGCCGAGCGGACGATACTGATACTTCGACGGATCGGCCGCGACCGCCGCTCGGCCGACCACCAGATCGAGCCGCCCGTCGTCGAGCTGCGCGAGCATTCGTGCGCTGGTGTCCTCGACCACTTCGATCGACAGACCCGGTTGCGCCGCATGCAATTGATTCAGCGCGGGCACCACGCAGTCGGGAATCGCGCCCATGATCGCGCCGAGCGCGAGCCGCCCGCCGCGCCCCGAACGAATTTCGGCGACGTCCTGGCAGAGCGCGGTGAGGTCCGACGTCACGACGCGCGCATATCGGATCACGCAATGACCGAGCTGGTTCGGGATCATGCCACTTTTCGAGCGCTCGAAAAGCGGCGCGTCGAGCATCGATTCGAGCTCCTGCAGCGCCTTGCTCGCCGCCGATTGCGTCATCGACATCACGCCGGCCGCTTTGTGCAGCGATTTGTGATCGTCGAGCGCGATCAGCAGATGCAGCTGTTTCATGCGCAGCTTCGACAGCAGGACGCTGAGCGTGTCTTTCATCGGTGGGGTGAGTCGCAAAAGCGATCATGATATGGAAACAATTCAATATACCCGCGAGGCCCAGCGCCGTATAGTCGCCGAAGGAGACATTCATCCAGTTGCGCCGCCCGTTCGCGGGCTCGAGCGCAATCCTTCCATCCTCGTACGGACCACATCGCCATGAGCCAAGCGTCACACTCTCCCGCCCTGCGCGGCGTCTTCCCCGTCGTGCCGACGATCTTCGACGACGCCGGGCGTCTCGACCTCGAAGGCCAGAAGCGCTGCCTCGATTTCATGATCGACGCCGGCTCGAACGGCCTGTGCATTCTCGCGAACTTCTCCGAGCAGTTCGCGCTGTCCGACGACGAGCGCGACACACTGATGCATCTCGCGCTCGAACACGTCGCGGGCCGCGTGCCGGTGATCGTCACGACCACGCACTTCAGCTCGCACCAGTGCGCGGAGCGCAGCCGCGCAGCGCAGGCCGCGGGCGCCGCGATGGTGATGGTCATGCCGCCGTATCACGGCGCGACGATCCGCATCGGCGAGCGCGGCGTCTACGAGTTCTATCGTACGGTGTCCGATGCCATCCAGATTCCGATCATGATCCAGGACGCGCCGGTCAGCGGCACGCCGTTGTCCGCGCCGTTCCTCGCTCGTATGGCGCGCGAGATCGACAACGTGTCGTACTTCAAGATCGAAACGCCGCAGGCCGCGAACAAGCTGCGCGAGCTGATCGAACTGGGCGGCGACGCGATCGTCGGTCCGTGGGACGGCGAGGAAGCGATCACGCTGATGGCCGACCTCGATGCGGGCGCGACCGGTTCGATGACGGGCGGCGGTTATGCCGATGGCATCCGCCTGATCGTCGATGCCTATGCGGCCGGTGATACCGAGGCCGCCGCCGTGCACTATCAGCAGTGGCTGCCGCTGATCAACTACGAGAATCGCCAGGGCGGCCTCGCATCGTGCAAGGCGCTGATGAAGGAAGGCGGCGTGATCGGTTCGGACGCGGTGCGTCACCCGCTGCCGCAGATGCATCCGGCGACGCGCGAAGGACTGTTGAAGATCGCACGCCGGCTCGATCCGCTGGTGTTGCGCTGGGGTCGATAACGCAGAACGAAGCGCGGCGGGGCGCCTGTCGACGTGCGGGCTCACGCGGGCTGGACGGGCACACGCGATTGCCGCTAACCTAGGGCGTGTCCACAAGCTCGCGCCCCATGCAAAGTTTCTACGAAGCCACCGTCACCCGCTCCTCTGCCTACGCGCCGCTCAACGGCCGACGCAGCGCGCACGTCTGCATCGTCGGCGGCGGACTTGCGGGACTCTCCACCGCGCTGGGACTCGCCGAACGCGGCGTCGAAGACGTCGTCGTGCTCGAGGAGCAGCAGGTCGGCTTCGGCGCATCGGGACGCAACGGCGGCTTCGTGTTCGGCGGCTACAGCCTCGATTGCGCCGACCTGCTGAAGACGCTCGGGCCGACTCGCGCGCGCGAACTCTATGCGCTGACCACCGACGCGGTCGAGCTGATGCGCAAGCGAATTGCGCGCTATCGGATCGATTGCGACGCGACCGATGCCGGCGTGATCCTCGCGAACTGGTTCGACGAACCTGCGCGTCTCGAAGCGCAACGGCGTCTGATGCGCGATTCGTTCGGGCGTCGACTGGGAACCGATCGCTGCCAACCAACTCGCCGCGCAACTGAAAACGAGCCGCTATCACGGCGGCCTGTTCGAGCGCAACGCGTTCCATTTTCATCCGCTCAAGTACGTTGTCGGCGTCGCCGCGGCGGCCGCGCAAGCGGGCGTGACGATACACGAGCGCTCGCCGGCCGTCAGCTTGCGGCGCGACGGCGCGGGCTTCGTCGTCGAGACGCCGCAAGGTGCGCTCGACGCGCGTCACGTCGTGATGGCGGGCGGCGGCTATGCACGCAACGTGTACGCGCGCGTCGAGCGCGCGGTGCTGCCTATCGCCACCTACGTGATGGCAACGGAGCCGCTCGGCGAACGCTTGCACGACGCAATCGCCACACGCGCCGCGATCTATGACACCCGCTTCGCGTTCGACTACTACCGCCCGTTGCCCGACACGCGCATCCTGTGGGGCGGCCGCATCTCCGTGCGCGACCGCGAGCCCGAGGCGATCGCGCATCTGTTGCGACAGGACCTGCTGAAGGTCTATCCGCAGCTGCGCGACGTGCGCATCGAGCACGCATGGGGCGGCCTGATGAGCTACGCGCGACACAAGATGCCGCAGATCGGCCAAAGCACGGACGGCGTCTGGTACGCGGTCGGTTTCGGCGGACACGGCATGGCGCCGACCACGGTGTCGGGCGAACTGCTGGCCGCGGCTATCTCCGGTGAACGGCCGGTGCCCGACGCGTTCGCGACCTTCGGCCTCACGCGCACGTACGGCGCGCTCGGCCTCGCGGCCGCGCAGCTCACGTACACCGCAATGCAAACACGCGACGCACTTGCCGCGCGCCGCCGACCCACGCGCCCGGTCGCGTAAGCGCCACGCAAGCTCCTTCGAGATGCCTTCGTCGATGCCCGGGACCCACGCCAGAGGCCCGTTTCGCCATGCTAGAATGCGCCGTCACTGCCGCTCGAAACCACAATGAAAAAGGGAAGCAAGGCCGCCGAGCCTGATACCAACGGCATCGTGTCTGGCACGCCGCACGCCGACGCGCGACGTACCGGCGCCAGGCGTACCGACGCCCCGCGTGTGGACGCCCCACGCAAATACGATCCCGAGCAGACTAAGCGCAACATCCTCGACGTCGCGACCCAGGAGTTCTCCGCGATGGGGCTGACGGGTGCCCGCGTCGACGCGATCGCGGAACGCACGAACACCACCAAGCGCATGCTGTACTACTACTTCGGCAGCAAGGAAGGGTTGTACCAGGCGGTGCTGGAAAAGGTGTATGGAGACATTCGCGCGCTCGAACAGGACCTGCACATCAGCGAACTCGATCCGGTCGAAGGCATGCGCGCGCTGGTCGAATTCACGTTCGACTACCACGACCGCCAGCGCGATTTCGTGCGCCTCGTGACGATCGAAAACATTCACGGCGCGAAGTACGTCGAGCAGGTCAAGACGTTCAAAGGACGCAACGTCACCGTGATTCACACGATCGAGGATCTGCTCGCGCGCGGCATCGCGGCGGGCCAGTTCCGCAGCGACATCGATCCGATCGATCTGCATCTGATGATCAGCTCGCTGTGTTTCCATCGCGTGGGCAACCGGCATACGTTCGGCACCGCGTTTGGGCGCGATCCGTCGCATCCGCGGCTGCGGGCGCGGCATCGGGCGATGATCGTCGATGCGATCTTGCGGTTCGTGAAGAAGGACGATTGACGCCGGTTGCGCGGCGACCGGCTGAAATGGAAACGGGATGTGGTGAAAGCCACATCCCGTTTTTTATCGCTTCGAGAAACGCAGCGCGTTCAGCGGGAAGACTCAATCCACCAGCACGATCCGCTTGATATCGCCGACGACGAAGATATAGGACAGCGCGCCGATCAACGCGATGACACCGATAAACACCAGCGCGCCCACGAACGAACCGGTCGCCGCGACGATCAGGCCCACCACGAGCGGCGTCACGATACCCGCCAGGTTCGCGGCGAAGTTGAAGATGCCGCCGGTCACGCCGAGCAAGCCCTCGGGCGCGATATCCGACACCAGCGTCCAGCCGAGCGCGGCCATGCCCTGCGCGAAGAACGCCACCGACAGAATCGCGATCACCACGACGTTGCTCTCGACATAGTTGGCGAGAATGATCGTCGAGGCGAGCAGCAGACCCGCGATGATCGGCAGCTTGCGCGCGACGTTCGGCGATTTGCCGCGGCGCAGCAGCCAGTCGGAGAATACGCCGCCGAACATCACGCCGATCGAAGCCGCGATGAACGGCATGATCGCGAAGAAGCCGATCTTCAGCCACGCCATATGACGTTCGGTGGCGAGATACGTCGGGAACCACGTGAGGAAGAACACCAGCGTCGAATTGCCCGCGAACTGGCCGAGGCAGATGCCGGTCAACTGGCGATGCTTGAGCAGCTGGCCAATCGTGCCCCATTGGAAGCCGCTTTTCTTCGATGCCGCCGTATCGGCTGCACCCGCGGCTGCACCCGCGGCCGCACCCGCGACATCCTTGTTGCGTTGCGTGAGACCGCCGCCCGCCTCGATATAGTCGAGCTCTTCCTGATTCGCCGACGGATGATCGCGCGGCTCGCGATACAGCAGCCACCACACCACGCCGAACGCGATACCGACGCCGCCGACCACGAGGAACAGCGAGCGCCAGCCGAATGCGCCCATCAGCATGAACAGGAACGGGCTGAAAAACGCGAGGCCGATATATTCGCCGACCGTGTAGGTGCCGGTCGCCATCGCGCGCTCGCTTTGCGGAAACCACGTGGCGACCACGCGGCTATTGGTCGGAAAGCATGGCGCCTCCGAAACGCCAAGGCCGAGACGGAAGGCGAACAGCCCGCCGATGCTCCCCACGAGCCCTTGCGCGAGCGTGCAGAGCGACCAGAACGTCATCGACAGGAAGTAGGTGAGCTTGCTGCCGAAGCGGTCGAGAAACAGGCCGCCCGGAATCTGCGAGGCCACGTAGCTCCACGAAAACACGGAGAACAGCAGGCCCATCAGCGCGGCGTTGATGCCGAGCTCCTTCGTCAGCTGCGGTGCCGCGATGCCGAGCACGGTGCGGTCGAGATAGTTGATCATCGTGCCGACCGCGAGCAGCGCGAGGATCTTGTAACGGGCTTTCGAACGGCGCGCGGGGCTCGCCGCCTTGTTCTGCGCGGGCGAGCCCGCGGAGCTGGATTGGAACGATTGCGTCATGGCGTGCTTGTCTCCTCGATCAGCTTGGGTGCCGGTCTCTACGCGGCCGGTTAGCGTTGCAACAACGATTGAAAGTGGGTGTAGACACGCTCGGCGTCCGGCTCGAGGCCCGTGAAAATACGCATGGCGTCGACCGCCTGATAGACCGCCATGCCGCCGCCACTCAGCGTGCGGCAGCCAAGCGCCTCGGCCGCCTGCAGCAGCGCGGTGCGAATCGGGAAATAGACGATGTCGGCGACCCACAGGTCGCGGTGCAGCAATTCGGCCGGCAGCGGCAGGCCCGGCATTTTAGCCATACCGGTCGGGGTAGCGTGAATCAGGCCTTGCGCGACGCAGAGCGATTCTTCGAGCGACGTGCCCGCGCTGACCCTGGCTTTCGGGAAACGCGCCTGCAACTCGTCGGCGAGCGACTGCGCGCGGGCGGCATCGACGTCGAACAGCGTCAGCGACTGCGCGCCCATGTTCAGCGCCGCATGCGCGACCGCCGCGCCGGCGCCGCCGGCGCCAAGCTGCACGACGCGTTCCAGCGACACGTCCGGCAGGCCGCGCTGGAACGCGCGCGCGAAGCCGGACCAATCGGTGTTGTGACCGATGCGCTTGCCGTCCTTGAACAGCACGGTGTTGACCGCGCCGAGCGCGCGGGCGTCGTCGGACAGTTCGTCGAGCAGCGGAATCACCGCCTGCTTGCATGGATACGTGATGTTCAGGCCGTTGTAACCCATCCGTTCGGCCGCTGTCAGCAGCTCCGGCAGCGCGGCGGTGTCGAGCTTCTGCGCATCGAGATCGATGCGTCGATAGACATAGTGCAGTCCGAGCTTGCTGCCCTCTTCCTCGTGCATCGCGGGCGTGAGCGAACCGCTGATGCCCGAGCCGATCAGGCCGACCAGAAAGGAGTGGGAAGTGGCCCGCAAGCTCGCCTGCGCATTGGCCAACGCGGCGATCTGCGCGTCGGTCCGGGAATTTCCCCGAGTGTTCGCTTGAGTGTTCATTTCGCCGCCCTATTCTTAAGAATCGTCGCCATCCGTTCCAGCGCGAGCACATAGCCCTGCGTGCCACAGCCGACGATGATCGCGTCCGCCACCGCCGACACGTACGAGTGATGCCGGAACGCTTCGCGCCGATGCACGTTCGAGATATGCACCTCGATGACGGGCTTTTCGATCGCGCTCAATGCGTCGGCGATCGCGACCGACGTATGGGTGTAAGCGGCCGGATTGATCACGATGCCGTCGACCTTGGTGCGCGCCGCGTGCAGCCAGTCGATCAGCTGATGCTCGGCGTTCGACTGGCAGAAGTCGATCGCGAGGTCGAGGCGCTCGCCCGCGTCGCGGCACAGCGTCGCGACGTCGTCGAGCGTTTGCGCGCCATAGATGGCCGGCTCGCGCGTGCCGAGCAGATTGAGGTTCGGTCCGTTCAGGACCAGTACGGAGGCAAAGCTCATGACAACGACTCCCGCAAAATAAGGCGCGACTCGAACCGCGGCACCCGCGGCGGTTCTTCGACGCATGGCGAAGTGTGCGCGCATCGGCCGTCGTCGTCATTCGGGGTTTCTACGAATTTGTACCATCTAGTTAGTTTGTATAGACTATCGAAACTCCCGGGTAGTGTGGGGTATTCTGGCCTGCGTCTTGCTTCAGTACGTAACGAACTAGCTCGTTTTTGCGCATTGCAGCAAGCCCGGCAGGCCGCGCCACCAGGCGTGCCGCCGCGGTTTTTCCCTGAGTTTCCCCCTCGTTTGTCCGTTTTTGCAGGAGCCGTTCATGCAACGTTCGATTGCCACCGTGTCGATTAGCGGCACCCTCGTCGAGAAGCTGAGCGCGATCCGCACGGCGGGTTTCGAAGGTGTCGAAATCTTCGAGAACGACCTGCTGTATTTCGACGGCTCGCCCGCCGACGTGCGCCGCATCGCCGACGACCTCGGCCTGAAGATCATGCTGTTCCAGCCGTTTCGCGATTTCGACGGCGTCAGTCCCGAACGGCTCGAGCGTAATCTCGACCGCGCGAAGCGCAAGTTCGACGTAATGCACGAGCTAGGCACGGACCGCATCCTCGTGTGCAGCAACGTGTCGCCGGACACGATCTGCGACGACTCGCTGATGATCGACCAGTTGGGCGCGCTCGCCCGCGCGGCCGAAGCGGCTGGCGTGCTCGCCGGTTACGAAGCGCTCGCCTGGGGCAGGCACGTAAAGACCTATCGCCACGCGTGGAAGCTTGTCGACGCCGTGAATCATCCAAATCTCGGGCTCGTGCTCGACAGCTTTCATACGCTGTCGCTGAACGACACGCCCGACGCAATCGCCGACATTCCTGGCGAGCGCATCGCGTTCGTGCAGATCGCGGACGCGCCGAAGCTTGCGATGGACGTGCTCGAATGGAGCCGCCACTACCGCTGCTTCCCCGGCCAGGGCGACTTCGATCTCGCGAACTTCACCGCGCAGGTCGTCAAAGCTGGCTACAAGGGCCCGCTTTCGCTGGAAATCTTCAACGACGGCTTTCGCGCCGCCCCCACCACGATTACGGCCGCCGATGGCCATCGCTCGTTGTTGTTCCTCGAAGAGCAAACTCGCGCGTTGCTCGAAGAGCAACAACAGCCGCGCAAAACGACAGGCGGCCTGTACCGCTCGCCCGCCGCGCCCGCGCACGTCGGCTATCAGTTCCTCGAATTCGCGGTCGATCACACCACGCGCACGCAGCTAGCCGACTGGCTCGGCAAGCTGCGCTTTCGCCAGGCCGGCCAGCATCGCTCGAAGGACGTAACGCTGTATCAGCACGGCGCGGCCTCGATCGTGCTAAACGCCGAGCCCGACTCGTTCGCAAACGCGTTTTTTCAGCAGCATGGTTTGTCGCTGTGCGCATCGGCGTTTCGTGTCGATGACGCGAGCCACGCATTCGAGCGCGCGGCCGGCTTTGGCTACGCGCCGTTCTCCGGCCAGATCGGGCCGAACGAGCGCGTGCTGCCGGCCGTGCAGGCGCCGGATGGCAGTCTCAACTATTTCGTCGACGAAACGCCCGATCAGCCCACGCTGTTCGAGGCCGATTTCGTGCTGACCGACGTCAACGGCCCGACCGAGGTGGGACCGCTCGAGCGCATCGATCACGTGTGTCTGTCTGTGCCGGCGAGTGCGCTCGATACGTGGGTGCTGTTTCTGCGCACCGCGTTCGGCTTCCTGGCCGAGCCGGGGGTGCTCGTTCCCGATCCGTACGGCCTCGTGCGCAGCCGCGCGCTGCGCAGCCCCGACGGCTCGGTGCGGATCGCGCTGAATGCATCGGTGGATCGCCATACGGCGGTGGCCGAGGCGCTGCACACGTATCACGGCTCCGGACTGAACCACGTCGCGTTCAGTACCGGCGACATCTTCAGCGCTCTCCCCGAGTTCGTCGCCGACGGCGTGCCGATCCTGCGCATTCCGCGCAATTACTACGACGACCTCGCGGCCCGCTACGCGCTGTCCGACACGCTGCTCGAAGCGATGCGCGCGAACAATATCCTGTACGACCGCGACGAACGCGGCGGCGAGTTTTTCCACGCTTATACGGAGCAACTCGACCAGCGCTTCTTCCTCGAGATCGTCGAGCGGCGCGGCGGCTATGACGGCTACGGCGCGGCCAATGCGGCGGTGCGGCTCGCGGCGCAGGCGCAGCGGCGCAAGTAACGGGCGGACACCGGAGGCACGACGGCGGCTTCGTCATTGGGAGTCGCCGCGTCGATACGGATTTCGTCTTTTCAGGCAGGCGACCTGCGTCCCCGATCGGGACAGGCTCGCCGTCTCGATATAATGGCGCCTGCTCAGCCGAATCGCCGAATCAACGCCAGGAGAGATATGAAGAAGTTCGCTGCAGTCCTGTCCCTTTCGCTACTGCTCAGCGCTTGCGCGTATTTCCAGAAAGACCCGGATTCCGGCGAACCCGTCACGGACACGACGACACAGCGTTCCGTCGACGACGTGGTCGCCTGTCTGACGCAGATGGCCAATCATCACAACGCCGCGTTCAAGTCGACCGGGATCCCGCAGGGTCAGATGCTCGACTTCGGCGACTCGAACGTCGTCAAGGTACGCAGCGACAACGGCGCGACAACTTACCGTTTCTATGCGGGCAAGCGTCATGTAAGCAACCTGTGGATCGAATCGGCAAGCAAAACCTGCGCGCCATAAGGCTTTGTGGCGCATAAAGGCGAAGTTGCAGGCGCCGGAATCGGATCCATTGCAACGTTCATGTCACGGTGTTACAGGACAATGGAGTCTTAAGAATCGTTTAAGACTTCGTCCGCAAGATCCCCGGACATGTCCCCGCACGAGGTGCGCTCCATGAATCAGCCCGAAATCAACACCAACGAAACACCGGCCAAACGGCCTACTATCCTGCGCCGTCTGTTGAGCCATCACGAGCTCGCGACGCTGCTGCTGCTGCTGCACGCGCCGATCGATGCATCCGCAAAACCCGAAATTCCGCAGCTTTACGAAGCAGGTCTCGTCGAGACCGTTTCGAACGATGCGGGCACGCCGCATATCCGTCTGACGTCCGAGGGTAATGCGGTGTTGCGAGGGCTTGGGGTGAAGTAAGCAGATCGGCTCGCGACCCGGTCATCTGAGGCCGCGTCAACGCTTTGCGTTGACGCGGCTTTAATGAGATGGTCAGCCCGACTAAAACAGCCCGATCGACTTACGCTGATCGGGCTGTTTCCTTTTCGGAGATCGCCAACTTTACTTCCATCTCCTGCGCACCGCGGTAAGGCATCGGGTTGAACACTTCGTATAGTTCAGTTCGGGCATCAGCCGTAAGCCGTAGTCCCGCACATAGGTTGTAGACGCGCCGTCAGATGGTGCGATCGGGGACTACTCGCTTAGGAGTCGCTTCAACTCCTGAAGAAATGAGGCGGTCGTGTGACCCCACGGCTCTGGAGCGAACTCGTGCCCATACATCTGTTCGAATGCAATATCGAGATCATGTGGGTGCCTTTTCTCAAACCTGTCTATTTCAGCAAGCATTGATTTATGGTCCGCCACCGGACTATCTCTTTTGTAGCATGCAACAATAGCAGGAATGGTATCACCCCATATATCGAAATCCTGATTCAGATAAACACCAAATAATTGGCTCAGTTCAGGATACTCAGAATGTCGCATTTATCCGACCTCAGTATAGATACGCCGTCAGAACGTAGTATGGCATGCCGTTGTAGGTTTCATATTTCAGAACCACGTGCACGATACTCATTTCTGTCAAAACACCTGTTTTTCTGGATATTCCGTAACCGACCTTCCTCCCCACATCTTTTTCCAATTCGAGTGGCTTGTTCCGAGATGCAGACTGCGCCCATATTTTGATGCGAGACGCGTCGTACCGCATAACCTCTGAAATTGCCCATTGCGCACACTGCAAATTCCTAAACGACGAAACCGTTTGCCGCTTTGGTTCACGTACTAGTCGCTCGCGCAACTGCACTTCAGTGCGCCCCACATGCTTTTCGAGTGTATGCCCACCAATCCTTGGATGGAGCGCTTTCGCCTCGTGCATTTCCAGATCGATCCGGCCCATCGTGACGCTCGCCGCGCGTGCAGCTTTGATTGAGCCAGCGAAGCCGAAGGGCACGATCATCTCAAGCGACAGACCGATATTGTTCGCCATGTCAGGACTGGCTTTCATCGCCTCGGCAAGCTTTGCGGCACCGCGTTGGGTGAGCGTGCTGGTATCCTGCGCAGTCCAGACCTGTCGCAGACCCGCCACCGCCGTGTCCGAGCCATGCACGCCAAACACGACGCAACCGACCTTGCTTGCCATCGTCGGCTCTGGCAGCACGCATAATGCACCCGCGCCGACCATTTCCAGTACACCGCCGAGAACCTGCCAACCGCCCCATAGTCGGTTAGCAAGCATCTCCGTCGGGCTAATCGACTGACGGGCCAGTACAGCTGCCAGTTGCGGGGCGCTCAGTACAATGCGGACGCCGTCTGATTCATTCGCCTGTGACATGCAAAAAATCCTCTTATTACTATCGGATCTTCACGCTAACAGGTCGATTCATCATCTGGCTATGGGCGACGGATGATTCTGACAGAACATGCTGTAATTTCTAAAGCGTTTTAAGCAAGTACGAAAGATCAAGATGATCGCTGGCAAACCACATAGAAACTGTTCGCCCATATCGGCTCGAATAATCCGAGAAGCCAGATACCTTAGAAACCAGGAAACATCCAATTCGTAACGCGTCTCTCGATCTCATTAAAAAGCGCCACGAATCGCTTTGGGAGCCCGCCCCCTACGATGTCGAGGCTTGGGGCAACTTTGTGCTGATCGTTTCGGGATATATCGTCGCCATCGCAATCGTAGTGCCGGCAAGCGTCATCGCATGGCGGCGAGCACATTGAGCACGCTCGTCACAATGGAATTCGGCCGCGTCAAGCCTTTCAAGCCTGCCATACCCCATAGCGTTATACACATCTCGCTGCGGCAGCCGCCCGCGCCAGCAAGCCGTTTACATTCAATGACTTGAAAGCCGTGCTTGTAAACTTTGGCCGGATCGCGTCTACTCTCGTAATTTGGGCGGACGCGGTGACGAAGGCGGCACAGCAGTGGATCGAGCAGGAATTTGCGGGGCTGGACCTTGGCGACGCCCGCCTGGACAGGAGGGCAAAGAAATTGATGGAACGACTTGCGGCCAATCCGACGGCCAGTATCCCCCAGGCGTGCGATAGCTGGAGCGAGACGTGCGCGGCGTACCGATTTTTGCGCAATACGGATGTGGCCTGGGAAGCCATCCTGGAGCCGCATTGGGCGAGCACGCAGGAACGCATGCGCAGCCAGTCGGTCGTGCTGTGCATCCAGGACACCACCGAGCTTGATTTTAACGGCCAGGACATCGACGGTCTGGGGCCGTTGAACTACGAAGCAAGGCGCGGGCTGTACTTGCACCCGACCTATGCGGTGACGACCGAACGCGAACCGCTGGGCGTGCTCGATGCATGGATGTGGGCGCGCGAGGAGCTTGACGCCGATGGTGTCCGTCCTGGGCCGAAAGAAAGCACGCGCTGGATCGAAGGCTACGAGCGCGTGGCGGAAATGGCGCCGGACATGCCGCACACGCGACTGGTGTACGTGGCCGACCGCGAGGCGGACATGGTGGAAATGATGCGCCGGGCGCACGAACTGGGCACGCCAGCGGACTGGCTGGTGCGCGCCCAACATGACCGCTGCCTGCCCGGCGGTGACGGCGCCAGGCTGTGGGCGAGTACAACCAGCGCTGAGCCCTTGGGTGAAATCACCTTCATGACCGGCGCCCGCGAGACTCAGAAGAGCCGCACCGTACGCCAGCAACTGTGGGCTCGCGAAGTCGAGATAGTGGACGGCGAACGCGGCAAGCTCAAGGTTCACTGCGTAATCGCACGCGAAGTGGGGGCGCCCGCTGGCATCAAGCCGATTGAGTGGCGTTTGCTGACCAACCGAGCCGTCGCAACCCAGGAAGACGCGGTCGAACTGATCAATTGGTACCGGGCCCGATGGGAAATCGAAATCTATTTCCATGTGCTCAAGAACGGCTGCGAAGTCGAGACCCTGCAATTGGCCGCTGTCGACCGGATCGAGCGTGCGCTGGCCTTGTTCCTGGTAGTGGCATGGCGTGTGACGTATCTGATGCGCAAAGGCCGGACCTGTCCGGATCTGGATGCCGCCTTGTTCTTCGATCCGGACGAAATTCGTGGCGCCCACCTGCTGGCCAAAAAGAAGATGCCGACGCCGCCGCCCACTGTGAATGAGGTCGTGCGGCTGATTGCGCAAATCGGTGGTTTCCTCGGCCGAAAGAGCGACGGTGAACCGGGTGCCAAGACCATCTGGCGAGGGCTCGATCAGGTACTCGCTGCCGCTGACACGCTACGCGCGCTCCGCGACGGGCTCGGCTAAGGACTTATGTATAACGCTATGGCCATACCCCATACCCCGCCTCGCGCAGCCCGATCGCCAATTCCACTTCCATATCCTGCGCGCCGCGGTAAGGCATCGGGTTGAACACGTCGTACAGTTCGGGCATCAGACGCAGGCCGTAGTCGCGCACAGAGCGATTCGCCTGAATGCCCGCCTTGTGCCGATCGAAGCGCAAGTCCGGGTCGAGCCCCGTCATGCCGACGTACACGCACGGCCTGTCGAAACGGTAACCAGGATTCGCGCGACGAAAGCGCGCCTCGTTCCACACCTTGTCGTCGAGCGCGACGACGTACACGTAGTAGTGATGCGCGCGACCCGCCATGACACGCCCGACGCCGTTCAGCCGCGCAGCGTACCGTGCAGCAACATCCGGTATTCGGTCGGTGTGACGCCGACGGTCGCCTTGAATTGCCGTGTGAACGCGCTGTGATCGGTGTAGCCGCAACGCGCGGCGACGTCGGTGACCTTGTCGTGCGACACCAGCAGCGCGGTCGCCGCATCGAGTCGCGTTTTCAGGAGCACCTGGCGCGGCGTCAGATGAAACACCTTGTGAAAGTAGCGCTCCAGCTGCGCGACCGACATGTCCGCCATCGCCGCAAGCTGCTTCAGGTTCAGCGGCTGCACGTAATTCTGCTGGATCGACTGCACGACGGCGGCAAGCCGGCTGTAGGCCGGATGGCTGCTTTCGTCGGCTTTCAGATCGCGGGAGATGCCGGCGAGGCCGACCACCTTGCCCGTCGCATCGCGCAACGGTTGTTTGCAGGTCAGGCACCAGCCCGGTTGACGGCCCGGATACAGATGCAGTTCGAGCTGATCGAGCATCTGGTTGCCGACGCCGATGATCGCCTTGTCCTGCGCGGTATAGATGCGCCCGAAGCGGCGCGGAAACACGTCTTCCGCGGTCTTGCCGAGCAGCGCGGCCTTTTCCTTGAAGCCGCAACGCGAAGCGAGCGTGCGGTTGACGAGCGCATACCGCGCGTCGGCGTCCTTGACGAAGAACACGACGTCCGGCATTGCATCGAATACCGGCTCGAGCAACCTGAAATGCGACAGCATGCCGGACAGCGTCGTATCGTCAGTTTCGAGCGGATGCGCCAGCGTGTTCATCGTGCGGTTCCGTGGGTGCGTGCCTGGTTGATTGCGTTAGGTTGCGTTCGCGGATCGCTGCGCCGGTGCGGCCGGGCAGCCTGCTCGTGCGGTTGATTGCGGTCGATTATAGAGCCGCGCGTCGCCCGCCAATATCTACCGAGGGTAAGCGCGGAGCCGTCATGGCGCCGCAGTCGGCGGTTCGGCGGCGCTCATCAGCGTGCCGATTTGCGCCGGACTGAACGGCGGACGCGCCGCGGCGGCCGGCCAGCCGAAGTACAGGCTCGCGGCCGCCCCGCAGATGCGCCCCTGGCAAGGGCCCATACCGCAGCGCGTCTGCAGTTTCGCGTCACGCCAGTCGGCGCAGCGGCGCACCTCGCCGACGCTCACGTCCTCGCAACGGCACAACAGCGTCGCGTCGGCGGGCGGCGTGCGCGCGGCCTCGCCCAATGCGAACGACGCTGCGACGCGCGCGCCAAAGCCCCGCCAGCGAGCGCGTTGCGCGACCAGCGCCGCCAGCGCGGCGCGTTGCGTGCTCGCCGCGCCGCTCGCCACGAGACCGGCGATCTCGCCTTCCGCGCCAGCGAGCTCAGCGCCGCCGACGCCCGTGCACTCGCCCGCTGCATAAACGCGTTCGAGCGAGGTGCGCTGTCCGTCGTCGATGACGATTTCGCCCGCGTCGTTGATCGCGCAGCCGAGCGCCTGGGCCAGCGTGACGTTCGGCAGCAGTCCGAAGCCGCACGCGACGCGGTCGCAATCGAGCGTCACCTCGCGTTCGCCGCGCCGGATCGTCACCTGTTGCACGCGCTGCGCGCCACGGGCTTCGCTCACGATGCTGCAGGTCCAGTAGCGCAGTCCCGGGAAGCCGCGCGTGAGGCCGATCGCCTGACGCAGCTTCGCGGGCTCGCGCAGCAGCGACACGCCGAAACGCGCGACCTCGGCCGCCGATGCCTGCTCGACCACCGCGATCACGCGCGCGCCGGCCTCTCGCGCGGTGGCGAGCGCGGCCATCAGCAGGGGGCCGCTGCCGGCGATCACGATCCGTTCGTCGCGCACCGGCATGCCGCCTTTGATCAGCGCCTGCAATGCGCCCGCGCCGGTCACGCCGGGCAAGGTCCAGCCGGGAAACGGCAGAAGACGCTCGCGCGCGCCGGTCGCAAGAATCAGTCTGTCATAGGTGATCGACACGCCGCCGTGTTCGGCGGATTCGAGCAGCAAGGCTTGCGCGCCGAGCGGCGCGATCACGCGCGTCGATGGCCAGTAAGTGAAGTTTTGCTGCGATTGCAACGCCGCGAGCAACGCCTGCAACGCTGCTTGAGGCGGATAGGCGGGCCCCTGGCGCCAGACCTGGCCGCCGGCGCGCGGATTGTCATCGATCTGCGCGACAGTCGCGCCCGCCTGCGCCGCCGCTCGCGCGGCATTGAGCCCGGCCGGACCACCGCCGATCACCACGATGTCGAAGTGGTGCGTCATGCGTGTACTGTCCCGTTTCGTGTCTGCACGCGCTGGCCGTCGCGGCATAGCGTCTGGCACGCGAGCGCGTGCGCGCGACCGTCGATCGCGACGCGGCACTCCTGGCACACGCCCATCCCGCACAAGGCTTCGCGCGGCTCGCCCTTGACCGACAGCCGCGAGCCGCGCACACCCGCGATCGCGAGCGCCGCGGCTATGGTCGTGCCGGGTTTCACTTCGATGCTGCGGCCGTCGACGGTCAAACGGATGCGGGCCGCGTCAGTGTCGGTCATGAGCCACCTGCTCTGCAAAACGCACCGGTAGATAAGGTTCGCACGGAATCGGCGCGGCATGGCCCGCGATCTGCGCCGCGAGCAGTTTCGCGGTCGCGAGCGAGGTCGTCACGCCAAGCCCTTCGTGGCCGACCGCGAGCCATAGGCGGGATGCGGAGCCAGAGCAGACGTCGGGCGCGAACTCGCCGGCCGGTCCGATCAGCGGCAGGCCGTCCAGCGACGCGGCGCGAAACCCCGTCCACGCGCGGATGCCGCTGAGCGCCGGCAACCGCGGCAGATACTGCGCGGCGCGTTGCAGCATCCGGGCGAGCACCGGCATTTCGACGGCGGGATCGGTTGTTTCGAACTGGCGCGACGAGCCGATCAGCAGTTGCCCGGTCGGACGCGGCTGTGCGTTGAACGCGACCGACGTGCCGGTCGCGTGATGCGCGCTCTTGATATAGCCAAGTTCGAGCAGTTGATGACGGATCAGCCCCGGGTATCGGTCGGTGATCAGCAGATGGCCTTTCTTCGGCTGCAACGGCAGCCACGGCAACAATTGCGCCGCCCCGAGGCCGTTCGCGACGACCACGTGCGCCGCGCTGGTGCGCTCGCCGCACGCCAGGGTCACGCCACCCGCACCGACCGACGCGACCGGCGCTCCAGGTCGCACGCTGATATTCGCCGCATGCGGCGACTGCGTGAGCAGCCATTCGGCGGCGGTCGGCGCATACACGATGCTGTCGTGCTCGATGCGCAAGCCGCCCGCCATCGATGGTGCGAGCGCCGGTTCGCAGGCGCGCAGTTCGGCCGAGTCCAGCAATTGCGCGGCGACGCCTTGGCTCTCAAACGCCGCCTGCATTGCGCGGGCGGCTTGCCGTTCTTCGTCGTCGGCTGCGACCCACAGCGTGCCGCAGCGCGCGAACGCGTCGCGCGCGCGCAGCTGCGGCGCGAGCTCGAGCCAAAGCTCGCGCGAATAGCGGCTCAGCGCGAATTCGGCGGGCGAGTCGTTCATCACGACGATATGGCCCATGCCGGCCGCCGTCGCGCCGCCGCCGATGCGCTGCGCATCGAGCACGTCGACGCGCATGCCGAGCGCGGCCAGTTCCGCCGCGCACGCGGCACCGACGATACCCGCTCCGATGATCAGCACGTCCGGGCTCATGCGGTCCGGATACCCCAAGCGAACGGATCGCGCTCGTCGAAACAGAGACGCCCTTCGGCCATGATGTGCGCGTGACCGGTGATGGTCGGAATCACGTGGACGCCGTCGCCCGCCGTGCGATAGCTCGCCTCGAACACGCTGCCGATGATGCTCTCCTGGCGCCACACCGCGCCTTCGGCGAGCTTGCCGTCGGCCGCGAGACACGCGACCTTCGCGCTCGTGCCGGTGCCGCACGGCGAGCGGTCGTACGCATTGCCGGGACACAGCACGAAGCTGCGGCTGTCGAGGTCCTCGCGCGAACCCGGTCCGAACAGCTCGATATGGTCGATCAGCGCGCCGTTCGCGCCGGTGATGTTCCGTGCGATCAGCGCGTCGCGAATCGCCGAGCTGAAAGCCGTCAGGCTCGCGATGTTCGCGGCTTCGAGCTCGTGCCCATGCTCGGCGACGAGGAAAAACCAGTTGCCGCCCCAGCCGATGTCGCCGGTTAGTGCGCCATAGCCTGGCACGTCGACCTGCACCGCCTTGCGGTGGCGATACGCGGGCACGTTGCGCACCGCGACGCCGCCGTCTTCGTTCAGCGTCGCCTCGACCATGCCGACCGGCGTTTCGATGCGGTGTCGTCCCGGCCCGATCCGCCCCATGTGCGCGAGCGACACGACGAGCCCGATGGTGCCGTGCCCGCACATGCCGAGATAGCCGACGTTGTTGAAGAAGATCACGCCGGCCGCGCAAGTCGGATCGTCGGGCTCGCAGAGCAACGCGCCGACCACCACGTCCGAGCCCCGCGGTTCGGTGACGATGCCGGCGCGCCAGTCGTCGAAGCGGGTGCGGAACACCTCGAGCCGTTGCGCGAGCGTGCCGCCGCCCAGATCCGGGCCACCCGACACCACGAGGCGGGTGGGCTCACCGCCGGTGTGCGAGTCGATGATGTTGAGGGTTTTCATGTCGCCCATGGTAGGAATCGCGGGCCGGCGGGTCTTGGTGCGCGTACGCGCGGATTGAGACGATTTCGGCATAGCGGCGCGATGCGTGAGCCGCCGCGCGCGCGGCGCGCGAAACGTCCCGCTATTCGGTATCGGCGTCGACGACCCTCGGTGCAAACACGGTAACCCGGCTAACCGATACGGACATGTAAGGAGAATGAACACCGCTGGCGAGCGCGACGGGTTGCAACGCGGATTTCAGCATATACCTGGCCGTGGCGACCTCATGCCGTGCGCGCCCACTGCCAATCTTCACTCCCTGAGCACATGGTCGTGAAGCTGCAGCAACCGGTAGCCGCTTCTGTATACCGGCTGCAGCCGGAAACCGTTGTGCGGCTCGATCGCGAGCAGCAGACGCAGCCGTGACACGTGACTGTCGATGGTCCGCGTGAACTCGCGCAGTTCGCGGCCCCACACCGTCGCGAAGATATGGTCGCGCGACATCACGCGATCGACGTTGGAAAAGAACAGCGCCGCGATCCGGTACTGGGTGGGCGACAGCGGCACCGGCTCGCCGCGCAGCGTGACCGCCCGGCCGATCGTGTCGAAGCAATAGGGGCCGATCTCGAAACAGGTCGCGGCGCTGAAACGCTCCGGATACGCGCGCCGCAGAAGCGCCGCGACTCGCGCGCGAAACTCGGCGTCACGCAGCGGCAACGCGAGGTAATCGTCGGCACCGCCGGCGAGCGCGCGCACCATGCTTTCCTCCGAGCCGTCGTCCGACACGAACATGATCGGCACGTGCTCGCCCGCCACGCGGCGCACCGAGCGCAACAGGTCCGCGCCGGCGGGCCGCATATCCTGCCAGTCGAGCACCAGCAGATCCATCGTGGAGCGCACGAGCGACCTCGACAACGCAACGCCGTCGTCATAGGCCGCGCAGAAATGGCCGGCTCTCACCAGACTTGATTCAATGGACTGACGCATGACCGGGTCACGCTGAAGAACTGCAATGCGCATGGGATAGACTCTCGACAAGGACATGCAGACCATTCTCCGAGCCGCACCCCGGTCCCTCCCTTCGGAGCATTCCGATTTTCCGCCGCTTTTTTCGCCCAACTGGGCGCTTCCGCAGGACTTCCGCTTTCATCCTGTAAAATCCGCGCCGGCCTCCGTCGTCAGCGCGCCCGCCCTATCAGGACGGCGCGCCCGTGTCCCGTGCTCTACCCAGCGCCTGCCACACTTCTCGCCCGACGACCGCCGTATGTCCACGCGTCTCCCGCGTGGCTCACAATTCATCAAAAGACATGGCAATGCAAGCGACAAATCTGGGTGGAGCGCAGGCTGTCACCCCCCGCCCGCTTGGGCACAGCGATTACAAGACACTCGGTCTCGCCGCGCTCGGCGGAGCCCTCGAGTTCTACGACTTCATCATCTTCGTTTTCTTCGCGCCGGCGATCGGCCAGCTGTTCTTCCCGGCGGCGATGCCGGACTGGCTGCGTCAGGTGCAGACCTTCGGCATTTTCGCGGCCGGTTATCTGGCGCGGCCGCTCGGCGGCGTCATCATGGCGCACTTCGGCGACCTGTTCGGCCGCAAGCGCATGTTCACGCTGAGCGTGCTGCTGATGTCGGTGCCGACGCTGCTGATGGGCCTGATGCCCACCTACGCGAGCATCGGCGTGCTCGCGCCGGTGCTGCTATTGCTGTTCCGCGTGATGCAGGGCGCGGCGGTCGGCGGCGAAGTCCCGGGCGCATGGGTGTTCGTCGCAGAGCATGTGCCCGGGCGGCACGTCGGCTATGCGTGCGGCACGCTGACGGCCGGCCTCACGGCGGGCATTCTGCTCGGCTCGCTGATTGCGTCGGCGGTCAATCGCCATTTCACGCCGGCCGATATTTCCGAATATGCGTGGCGTGTTCCGTTCCTCATCGGCGGCGTGTTCGGTATGTTCTCGGTCTATCTGCGCCGCTGGTTGCACGAGACGCCGGTGTTCGCCGAACTGAAGCAACGCAAGGCGATCGCCGCGGAAGTGCCGCTGAAGGCCGTGCTGCGCGATCACGGCCGCGCGGTGATCGTGTCGATGCTGCTCACCTGGATGCTGTCGGCGGCGATCGTCGTCGTGATCCTGATGACGCCGACGCTGCTGCAAAAGCAATTTCACATCGAGCCGGCCACCGCGCTGCTCGCGAACTGTGTCGCGACGCTGTGCCTGACGATCGGCTGCGTGGTGGCGGGTTCGATCGCCGGACGCATCGGCGCGGGTCGCACGATTTTCGTCGGCGGTGTTGCGCTTGCGATCACGTACTACGTGATGTTTCGCCAGTTGGCCGTCGATACGTCCCTGCTCGTGCCGCTGTATGCACTGGCCGGACTTTTCGTCGGCGTGATCGGCGCGATTCCGCTCGTGATGGTCCGCGGATTCCCGCCGGTGGTGCGCTTCTCGGGCATCTCGTTCTCGTACAACGTCGCGTATGCGGTCTTCGGCGGTCTGACGCCGATCGCCGTATCGCTGATGATGAAGTCGAACCCGCTGGCCGCGCCGCTGTACGTCGCGGCGATCTGCGTGCTGGGCGCGCTGACCGCGCTGTTCATCAAGGATGCGCCGCGGGCGCGCTGATCCGGCGACATCCATACTTCACGCCACGCCGAAACGTGGCGCGCTGCATCGGGCTTACGATGCAGTCATGAACTCATCCACACCCTCCTTTTCGCCCACCCTCGGTCGCGTTCTCGCGACCGTCAGCGTCGGCTTCGTGGTCACGCAACTCGACGTGACCATCGTCAACATCGCGTTGCCACGAATCGGCGCGGACCTGCACGCGAACGTCGCGGGCCTGCAATGGGTCGTCGATGCGTACACACTCGCGTTTGCGGTGCTGATGCTGTCGGCCGGCGCGCTCGGCGACCGCTTCGGCGCGCGGCGCATGTATGCATGCGGAATCGTGCTGTTCGCGCTCGCGTCGCTGGCCTGCGGGCTCGCGCTCGACGCCCCGATGCTGATCGCCGCACGCGCGGTGCAGCGCATCGGCGCGGCCGCGATGCTGCCGAATTCGCTCGCGCTGCTCAACCAGTCGTTCGGCCACGAACCGAAGCTGCGGGCACGCGCGGTCGGCCTGTGGACCGCCTGCGGCGCGATTTCGATCGCGGCCGGGCCGGTGGCTGGCGGTCTGCTGATCGCCGGGTTCGGCTGGCGCAGCATCTTTCTCGTCAATCTACCAATCTGCGCGGCCGGCCTGCTCGCGACACTGCTGTGGATTCCGCGTCCGCAAACCTCGCAACGCGGCGTGCCGGCCGCCGCTCGCGGCAACACCGGCGCGACGCCACGCGGCATCGATCTCGGCGGCCAGTGTCTCGCGATCGTCGCGCTAACCGCGTTCGTCGCCGCGGTGATCGAATGGCGGCCGCTCGGGCTCGCGCATCCGCTGGTTGCCGGCGGCTTCGTGCTGGCGCTGCTGGCGGCGGGTGCGTTCGTGTTCGTCGAAGCGCGCGTCGCGCGCCCGATGCTGCCGCTGTCGCTGTTCGGCACGCGCACGTTCAGCGCGGCAGTGCTGTTCGGCATCTGCGTGAATCT
This sequence comes from Paraburkholderia sp. MM6662-R1, assembly GCF_050436245.1. Lineage (NCBI taxonomy): Bacteria > Pseudomonadati > Pseudomonadota > Betaproteobacteria > Burkholderiales > Burkholderiaceae > Paraburkholderia > Paraburkholderia sp. MM6662-R1. Next base: position 510,019 of record NZ_JBNDLV010000004.1, read on the forward strand.
GACGTATTACGGCATGGTGTTCGTGCTGAGCCTTTACCTGCAGCGCGTGCGCGGCTACACGCCGTTGCAGGCGGGCCTCGCGTTCCTGCCGCTGACGGGCGGCTTCCTGATCTCGAACGTCGCGAGCGGCTGGGTGATCGGCCGCCTGGGAGTGCGCGTGCCGATGATCCTCGGCGCGATCACGGCTGGTCTCGGCTATGGCCTGCTGCATCTCGTCGACGCCGAGACGCCGCTGATTGGCCTGCTGCTGCCGTTTTTGCTGATTCCGTCGGGTATGGGGCTCGCGGTGCCGGCGATGACCACGGCGGTGCTCGCATCGACCGAAGCGCGGCGCGCGGGCACGGCGTCGGCGGTATTGAACACGGCGCGCCAGGCCGGCGGCGCGGTGGGTGTGGCGGCCTTCGGCGCACTCGCGGGCCGTGCGGCCGCGACGCAGATCGTGCCGGGGATGCAAGCGGCGACGGCTATTTCGGTGGGACTGCTGGTGCTGGGTCTCGTGCTCGCGTGTTTCGTGCATCCGGAGCCGCACGCGGCGGCATCGTCTGCGCGCGGCGCGAGCGCCGCGAGTAAGTAAGCGGTGTGTAATGCAGGCGCCTACAGCGACGCCTCCTGAATCGTGCCGGTAGCGATTGCGCGCTCGATCAGGCCTTCATTGCGCGCTTTGGCGATCGCATCCGCGAGCAGCTTTTCCGGGTCCTCGATGTCCGCCTTCAGCGTGCCGATGAATCCGGACGCATCCAGAACCACCAGCGTCTTCGCCGACTCGGCGAGGCTGATGATCACACGATGCGGCGTCGGCCCTTCGCCGAGACTCGCGCACAGTTGCGTGAGCTTGCCGCCGATCATTTGCTCGAAGTTCTGAATCATCATCTGCTCCCATGATTGGCGCGGATTGGAAATCCTGCTGTGTAGCAGGATGCGGGCCGCGCCGACTGCGCGCGCTCACGCTTTACAGCCCGCCGAGTCCGCTGCGGGGTGCGCGCGCGTTGTCGATGCTCAGACGCCCCGCGCCGGTAACGAACAGCAGCAGGAAACCGCCCGCGATTCCGATGTTCTTCCAGAAATGAATCACCATATCGTGCTGCAACGCAGGGTCGGTGATATTCCAGAAGTCGTGGCCGAGCACCGCCGTCGCGACCGTATACGCCGCCATGACCAGCGCGAGCGGCCGTACCTTGAAGCCGACCACGAGCAGCAGGCCGCCGAGCACCTCGATCGCGGTTGCGATCGGCGCGGCGATCTGCACGAACGGCACACCTTTCGAATGCAGGTAGCCGACGAAGCCCGCATAGCCCAGCAGTTTCATCACCCCGCTCCACAGGAACAGCACGGAAAGCGCAAGACGGGCGATGAAAATAATGCCGAAATCGACGGGACGCGACATGGGGGGACTCCTGTAATGAATAAGCAGCAGACCCGAATGGACGGGCTCAGTTCCCCGCCTCGCCCCTGAGCATATGAGCAATGGCCGCGATTTCCAAGCCCGCTCAAGCTGACGGATACGTGGCGACCTCGATCAGGTTGCCGTCCGGGTCGCGGCAATACACCGAGGTCATCTTGCCGCGCGCGCCGTCGCGCTCCACCGGCCCCGCCTCGATAGCGACGCCTTGCGCAAGCCAGTGCGCCTTGACGTCGTCCGGGCTTGCGGTGGTCACGAAGCACAGGTCCGCCGTGCCCGGCACCGCCTCGCGCGACGTGAACCAGGCGACGGTATCGGCCGACGCGGGACGCAGATTGATCTTCTGATTGCCGTAGTTCATCGCCACGCGCGTGCCGGTGCGCGACGCGAACTCGGTGCGTCGCATGCCGAGCATCCGCGCGTACCACGCCGCGCTCACTTCGACGTCGGCGACGTTCAGAACGAGATGATCGAGACTGGCTAGCTGGAAGCTCATGGGTTTGTCGTGATGAATCGAGAAAGGTGGTAGCGACTATACGCGTGGCGCGTCCGGCGCGAGCAACACGCCCTTCGTGAATACGAAGCAGCCGTAGCCGCGCTCCTCGCCCGTCGCGATCACACAGTATGCCTGGCGCGCACGCTCGTAAAACGCGAACCGCTCGATCGACACGAAGGGCACCTCGCGCCCCTCGCCCGCGTTGACCTCGGCTTGCGCTTCGCGCTGCACCGCGGGAATCGTGTGCGGCTCGCCAACCACTTCCATGCGCGACGCGGGATGCTCGATAAAGGTGTCGAGTGGCAGCACCGACAACACCGCGCGGATCGCGCGCGGCGAACTGACGCCGTCGAGACGCAGCGGCTTGCCGAGCACGGTATCGCGCGCGACGGCGTCGGCCGGGAAGTTGGCGTCGCAGATCACGAGCTCGTCGCCGTGGCCCATCGAGCGCAGCGCGTGCAGGATATCGGCGTTCAGTAGCGGGTCCAGATTTTTCAGCACGGGGTCTCCAGGTCGTTCGGTTGGGAACATGCTGAGGGGGTGAGGTCGTGAGCTTTGCGCAAGACGATGCGTGTCACGCTTCATCCGCACGACGATCGATTGTAGCAAGCGCGCCGGACGTCTTGCGGCGCTGCGCTCGCACCGCATTGCCAGCGCAGCCATCCGACCAAAGCGAGCAGCACGAGCCCCGCGCCGCCGAGCACCGGCTCGCGCCAACCGAGCAGTGCGATGAACATGAACGCCCGCGCGCCGCCGAGCAGCGCGAAACCGGCGATCGCGCTCGATAACGCATCGAGCGCGGCCGCGACGCGCAGCAACGCGAGATGGACTTGTGCGGGCTTGGCAGCGGCGGGCTCATGCATGATCGTCTCCGTGAAAGACGCCTCAGGCGGCGCCGGGGGTTTCGTCGAGAAAACCGGTGACCGCTTGCAGACGCCCATGCGCGTCCACCACGCCGAAGTCCGAGCCCTTCACGATCGCCTCGCCCGCGGGGGTCGTCAGTGCCCACGAGAAGCGCAGGCGATTCGCGAAGCCGTCGACGTCGGTCGTACGGCGAAACGTGTGATGCGGAAAACGCTCATGCACCGCGCGGATCATGGCGTCGATGCCATCGTGGCCCGCGCCCGCCAGCAGCGGGTCGCGATAGTCGGCATCGGCGCTCCACGTTGCCGCGATCAACTCGCGACGACGCGCGCCATCGGTCTCGTTCCAGGTATCGAAATAACGGTCGATCAAATCGGTATGCGCATTCATCTCAAACTCCTCGATTGACAGGACTGAGCACTTCGCGCGGCATACGCATCGCATGCGGCGGGCTCGGAATGAAGATTGACGGCTCGCGTGCATTGCGTCGATTACGTGAGAGGTAATCAAGCGGATGCAGCCTTCGCTGTCACGCAGCGCTTTTCACTGTTTTTCTCGCCAAATAGGTCATTCGGCCGAGTCGTCAAAAAACCTTCGCACCGCTAACCTCAAGTGACTCATCGAAGCCCACCGACGACATCGCGAGGCGGGCAATGCAATGAACAGGAGGGCCGCTTGGACCGCTTTATCGAGACGCTTTTCTCGCTTGCACGACCGTATCCCGGGAGATACAATCATCCGCAGATCGAAACACCGCGCGTGTACACGATCAACTGCACCGAAGAGTTCGACCGTTGGCTTCACGGCCTCACCGACCTCAAGGCGAAGGCGCAAATTCTCGTGCGGATCCGCCGCGCGGAACGCGGGCTTTTCGGCGACGCGAAGTTGCTGGAAAACGGCGTGTTCGAGATGCGCATCGATTGCGGACCGGGTTACCGGGTCTACTACGCGCGCGAGGAACGCATGATGTATCTGCTGCTCTGCGGGGGTAACAAGTCCACGCAGCAGGCGGATATCAGGCATGCCGGAGCAATGTGGACAACCATCAGAAAGGAACGGTCATGAGCAAGATCAAAACGGCACGCTTCGATGCATCGAAGTACCTCGACAACGACGAAATGGTCGCGGCCTATCTGAACGCCGCCCTCGACGAAGGCGACTCCGATCTGCTGCTCGCCGCCATCGCGGATATCGCCAAGGCACGCGGCATCACGAAGATCGCCGCGGCAGCGGGCCTGGGCCGCGAAAGCCTCTACAAGACACTCGCGCCCGGCTCCAAGCCACGCATGGACACGGTCCTCAAACTGGCGAGTGCGATCGGCGTCAAATTCACCGCCGTGCCGTTGCGCCTGGCTCCCGCCTGAGCCGGGCACGCGTCTCGTTGACTGAAATTGGCGGGGCATTACCTCTCAGGTAATCGATTGCTTGCACGCTTTGACTATGATCGGTGGCATGAACACACTCTCTATTGCACAAGCGGCTCCATCATCCGCGCCGATCGGCACTCGGGCGGTCGGCGAACTTCTCCGCGAATGGCGTCAGCGGCGGCGCATGAGTCAGTTGCTGCTCGCCACGGAGGCTGACATTTCGACCCGCCATCTGAGTTTTGTCGAATCGGGGCGCGCGCTACCGAGCCGGGAAATGGTCATGCATCTCGCCGAGCGCCTCGACGTGCCGTTGCGCGCGCGCAATGCTCTGCTCGTCGCGGCCGGTTACGCGCCGCTGTTTCGCGAACGTGCCCTCTCCGACCCGCAGCTCGCCGCCGCGCGCGAAGCCGTCGAACTGGTGCTCAAAGGACATGAGCCCTACCCGGCCCTCGCGATCGACCGGCACTGGACCATCGTCGCGACCAACAATGCGATTGCGCCGTTGTTGAGCGGCGCGAGTCCCGAACTGTTGAAGCCACCGGTCAACGCACTGCGCCTGAGTCTGCATCCGCAAGGCATTGCGGCGTCGATCGTCAACTGGCATGCGTGGCGCGAGCATGTGCTGGGCCGCCTGCAACGGCAGATCGACGTCAGCGGCGACGACACGCTGAGCGCACTGCGCGACGAACTGGCCGGCTACCCCGCGCCGCCGGACGCAGACGCCTCGACGCTGGACGATGCAGTCCTCAACCAGATCGCCGTGCCATTGCGGCTGCGTACGCCGCTTGGCGTGCTGTCGTTTTTCAGCACCACCACGGTGTTCGGCACGCCCGTGGACGTTACGCTGTCGGAACTCGCCATCGAGGCGTTCTTTCCGGCGGATCAGCAAACCGCGTCGGCGCTGCGCGAATTTGCCGAACACCAGCGCGGCTAGCCGCTCGCGTACCTCCGCTCCACTCACCACGAATAAGTGAGATGTCCGTCAACGCCGACACCCTGTTGATCCGCCAACTCGGACCCGCCGACCGGGACGCCTATTTCCAGCTTCGTCTGCGCGGGCTGAAGGCGCACCCCGCTTCGTTCGGACAAAGCCACGACGAAGCGCTGGCGAAAGGCGCCGGGCAGCATGACGCGACACTGCAGGGCTCGGAGACGGAAGGTACGTTTCTGCTTGGCGCGTATGCGTCGGCCGACGCTCCGCTGATCGGCGTCGTCGGTCTGCTGCGTAATAAAGCCCACAAGGAGCGGCACAAGGCGAACGTGGTCGGCATGTATGTCGCACAGGAAGCGGCTGGTCGTGGGGTCGGGCGCGCGCTGCTCGGCGAGTTGCTGACGCGCGCGGCGCGCGTCGACGGTTTGCGACAGGTGCAGCTAACCGTGGGTAGCCGCAACGACGTGGCGCGCAGGCTGTATGAATCGCTCGGCTTTCGCAAATATGGGTGCGAAGTCGGCGCCTTGAACGTCGACGGGGTGTTCCATGACGAGGATCTGATGGCGCGATTCCTCGCGTAGCGCCCCCGGGAATCATTGACGACGCCTCCTTGCGGCCATTCCCGGCCCCTCGTCAACGTTGTAATGTCGTCCTATCGCACCGACATCGTGTCAGACAGCCTGCACGGCACTGGCTTCTCGCAGCCTCCGTCCGCAACGTGATCGGTACGCGTCTGCGACCGCTGTTCGGTCTCGGGGTCGAACGCGTGCGACAGACCGGCTGCCCTTCCTCATCGAGCCGTTACAAATCCGGCCCTCGTTTGCGTAGTTTGTAACGGGGGACGCTTCATACGGTTACAGGCTCCATCCGCCCCTCACGCGCCGCCCAGCACGAGTATTTATTACCGTATATTCCATCGCTATCTGTTCCTTTCTAATCCAAAACAAGTTTACCGATCGCCGCGCGGTGCGGACGCACGCCTCTGACAATCGCGCAGACTTCCCATCCAGCAAGGGTTTTCATGGATTAGAAGCCAGTGTCAAAAGGCTATAAATTCACTTGGCATCATTCATTACAATGGCGTGAAAAACTTACCGAAAAATGATGTAGTTTTTTGAGATATTTTTTTGAGAAGGGTTGATTTCTCGTTTTAGCCTTCATACAATTCGTCCGAGCTGTTACGAAATGTAACGTCTTGTATCAAATGTTCGCTGTCTGTAGCAGGTAGCAACATATAGCCGGAGGCCACGTTGCCGGCGAGGCAGAAAAGACATAACGGCGCAAAGCCGACATAGTAATTCGGGGCTTCGGAAACAGACAAAATGGACCGTAGCAGCGAGACGCTGGATTCAATCCGCGAGATCAACTTGTCTTACATCATGCTCGCGCAACGCATGTTGCGCGAGGACAAACCGGTCGGAATGTTCCGGCTGGGACTGTCGTCGGAACTGGCTGACTTGCTTGCCGGGCTGTCGCTCGCGCAAATCGTCAAGCTGGCCGCTTCCGACCAGCTTTTGTGCTTCTTCCGCTTCAACGACCACGCGATGCTGTCGGCGTTGACCCAAACGACGAAGCACACCGCAATTGCACCGACCCACACGGCGATCCTGCTTGCAGGCCAGCCCGCCGAGCAATTTGCCTGATCGAGGGGACTGCAATGCTCAAGCGAAGCCTGACCGAAGATGCACAGGAAGTATTTCGCGCGATCGCACTGATCGAGCTCGGCGCCCGCATGCAGGTGCTCGAGAGCGAGTTGACGCTGTCGCGCGACCGTATGATCCGCCTGTATCGCGAGGTCAAGGGCGTATCGCCGCCCAAGGGCATGCTGCCGTTCTCGGCGGACTGGTACATGACGTGGCTCGCGAACATTCACGCGTCGCTGTTCTACAACACGTACCTGTTCCTCAAGAACGAAGCGCGCTGCTCGCATCTGGATGCGCTGACCAAGGGCTATCGGCTGTATCTCGAACACTGTCAGCACAGCGAAACCGAGCCGGTGCTCGATCTGACGCGCGCGTGGACGCTCGTGCGTTTCTTCGACGCCGACATCCTGCAGTTGACCAGATGCTGCCGCTGTACCGGCAAGTTCGTCGCGCACAAGCACGACCTGCAGCACAACGTCGTGTGCGGCGCCTGCCAGCCGCCGTCGCGTGCCGGCAAGACGAAGAAGGCAGCAGCCGCGCGCCGGGAAGCGCTCGATGCGGCGCAGGTTGCGCAGGCCGCTTGACCGATCGATTCGCCGTCGCGAGACGCGCTCGACCCGATTCGAACCGAAGCTCACATGATTCCGCGCAGCGATTGAACTGCGCGGATTTTTTTCGCCTTCGCGCCGGGCAAACCGGCGTGCCGAATACCGGTCGTTCAGATCAACCGGCCAGCCCCACCGTCTGGGCAACGAGCCACAGATTCGCCGCACTGATCGCAACAAACAGCGTCCACACGAGCAGGCGCGTCGGCAGCGTGTTGGCGAATTCGCCCATCAGCGATCGGTCGGTAGTCATGCGGATCAGCGGATACAGCGCGAACGGCAGTTGCAGGCTCAGCACGACCTGACTCGCGACGAGCAGTTGGCCAACCGCGCCATTGCCGAGCATCTGCACACCGATCAGCGCCGGGATCAGCGCGAGCGCTCGCGTGATGAAGATCTGCGTGACCTGGTCGTGGCCCGTCGCGTAAAACGCGGCGGCCGCGAGAATCAGGATCGCCACGTTGATCATCGCCGCGATCACGAGCGATGCGATCGTGTCGATGCGTGACATGCCGATCGCCGAGCGGATGCTGGCCGGATCGCGCTTCACCGTGCGGGTCTGCACGATCGACGAGTGCAGATACAGGTTATGCGGCATCACCGTCGCGCTGAGAATGCCAAGCGTCGTTGATGAGGTCGATGAAGCGCTTGCCAACACGGTTAGGAATTCAGCGCTTCGCCACCTGCTGCTGCGCTGAAACCGATGCGGCACCGGCCGCAGAACCGGAAGCCGCAGCCAGCGAAGCCGCCGCGCCGCCGGAAGCACCAACCGGCACCGGCGCCGCCCCCACCGCCGTATCCCCCGCCGTCACATCGCCCCAACCGCCACCGAGCGCGCGAATCAGATTCACGGTCGCGACCGCCTGCGTGCCCGCCAGATGGCTCGCCTGCAATTGCGACTGCAGCACCTGCCGCTCGCCATCGATCACGTCGAGATAGCTGACCGCGCCCTCCGTGTACTGCGTGCGCGAGAGATGCGCCGCGCGCTGCGACGCATCGACCGCGTCGTTCTGCTCGCGCATCTGATCGTCGAGCAAGCGCAGATCGGCAAGATTGTCCTCGACTTCACGGAACGCCACGAGCACCTGCTGGCGATATTGCGCGACGTCCTCGTCGTACTTCGAACGGGCCTGCGCGAGATTGGCCTTGCGGCGGCCGCCGTCGAAGATCGGCACCGTCAGCGCGGTACCCGCGAGCGGACCGAGGATGAACGCGCGGCTCGACCACATGAACAAATCGCCGAGCGTCGCCGATTCAAAGCCGAACGCGCCCGTGATGTCGAGCTTCGGGAAGAACGCCGACTTCGCGAGCCCGACGCGCGCATTCGCTGCCTGCATCGCGCGTTCGGCTGCCGCGATGTCCGGCCTGCGTTCGAGCAGCGCCGACGGCAAACCCGGCGGCACGCGCACCGCCACCGGCGCGAGCGGTTGTTCCGCGAACGAGAAATCCGCGGGCGGCTTGCCGAGCAGAATCGCGAGGCTATGCTCCGAGGCCGCCCGTTGCCGCGCGACGCCGACCGCATCGGCACGCGCGCTCGCGAGCTCGTTACGCGAGCGCGACAGATCCAGCTCGCTGATATCGCCTTCCTTGAAGCGCCGCTCGACGAGCTTCAGCGTGTCCTCGCGCAACGCGACGGTGCGGCGATACAGATCCTGGTCGGTGTCGAGCTCGCGCAACTGGAAGTAGTTCTGCGCGACATCGGCCTGCAACGACAGTTGCACCGAGCGAAACAGCGCTTCGCTCTGCTGTTCGTCCGAGCGCGACGCGTTCACGTTCGAGCTGACCCGCCCGAACAGATCGGCCTCATACGACGCGCCGACCTGCGCGCGCCAGATCGTGCCCGTCGTGCCGCCCGCGCTGTCCGGCAGGAATTGCGACGCCGCCGACGCACGCTCCCGGGTCGGGCCGAAGCCCGCGTCGAGCTTCGGGAACCAGTCGGACTTCGCCGCCTGCGTGACCGCACGCGCCTGCTGCACGCGCGCGGCTGCGGCCTTCAGGTCCTGGTTCGCGGCGGCGGCCTGCTCTTCGAGCGCGTCGAGCTGCGGGTCGCCGAACACCTTCCACCATTCGCCACGCAGGGCGTCGTCGGCGGGCTGGGCCGGCTTCCACGTGCCGGTGTTTTGCGCCGACGCGGCCGAACCAGCCGCCACGCCCGACGCCGCCGCAGCCGACGTCGCCATCGCGGGCGCTTCCTTGAACGCCGCCGGCGTATCGACGTCGGGCCGCTTGTACGTCGGCTCGACCGAACAAGCGGCCAGCAGGGCGACCAGCAAACCGCTCGCGGCCGCGCGGCCCCATCCGCGCAAAGAGTCAAAGCGAGATTCAAAGCGTTTCATTGTTGTTTTCTCCTCAGGCGTCCGTAACGGGCGCGCCGTAGCGCGGCGCATCCTTCTGCGCGACGTGAATCGTCCCGCCCGCGAGCGAACGCAGCACCACATAGAACACCGGCGTCAGCATCAGGCCGAACAGCGTGACGCCGAGCATGCCGAAGAACACCGCGACGCCCATCGCGTGACGCATCTCCGAGCCCGCGCCGCTCGACAACACCAGCGGCACCACGCCCATGATGAAGGCGATCGACGTCATCAGAATCGGCCGCAGACGCAGACGGCTCGCTTCGATCGCGGCCTGCAGCGGACTGCGTCCGTCGTGTTCGAGCTCACGCGCAAACTCGACGATCAGGATCGCGTTCTTCGCGGACAAGCCCACCAGTACCATCAAACCGATCTGCGTGAAGATGTTGTTGTCGCCACCGGTGAGCCACACGCCGGTCAGCGCGGACAGCACGCTCATCGGCACGATCAGGATCACGGCGAGCGGCAGCGTAAGGCTTTCGTACAGCGCGGCGAGCACGAGGAACACCAGCAGCACGCTGATCGGGAACACCCACATGCCCGCATTGCCGGCGAGGATCTGCTGATACGTGAGGTCGGTCCACTCGAGCTTCACGCCGCGCGGCAGCACCTCGGCGGCCACGCGTTCGGCCGCGGCCTGCGCCTGTCCCGACGAAAAGCCGGGCGCTGGGCCGCCGTTGATGTCGGCCGCCGTGTAGCCGTTGTAGCGCACCACCATCTCGGGTCCGTAGGTCGGCGTCACCGTGACGAGCGACGACAACGGCACCATCTCGCCCGCCGCGTTGCGCGTCTTCAGTTGCAGGATGTCGTCGGCGCGTTGACGGAACGGCGCATCCGCCTGCACGCGCACCTGATACACGCGACCGAAGCGGTTGAAGTCGTTCACGTACAGCGAGCCCAGATAGATCTGCATCGTGTCGAACACGTCCGTGATCGGCACGCCGAGCTGCTTCGCCTTCACGCGATCGAGATCGACGTTCAGTTGCGGCACATTGATCTGATAGCTGGAGAAGGTCGGCCCAAGTTCGGGCGTTTGCGCCGCGCGCTTCACGAATGCTTCGGCAGCCTTGTTGAGTTCCGCGTAACCGAGCGCGCCGTGATCTTCGAGCTGCATCTTGAAGCCGCCGAGCGTGCCGAGCCCCAGCACCGGCGGCGGCGGGAACACCGCGACGAACGAGTCCTTGATCGCGCCGTACTGCTGGTTCAGCGCACCGGCAATCGCGCCTGCCGAGAGCTTCTTGTTGCCGCGCTCCTTGAACGGCTTCAGCGTGACGAACACGATGCCCGCGCTCGAACTATTCGTGAAGCCATTCACCGACAGACCAGGGAAGGCCACCGCGCTTTCCACGCCCGGCTGCTTCAGCGCGATCGCGCTCATATCGCGGATCACCCTCTCCGTGCGATCGAGCGAGGCACCGTTCGGCAACTGCGCGAACGCGATCAGATACTCCTTGTCCTGCGCGGGCACGAAGCCGCCCGGCACGACCCGCGCCATCAACACGGTTGCACCGACGAGGATCGCGTACACCGCGAGCATCGCGCCCTTGCGGCGCAGCACGCCGCTCACCCCGCGGCCATACGCTTCCGAACCGCGATGAAAGACCTTGTTGAAACGCTTGAAGAAGCCGCCGAGCACACGATTCATCACACGCGTCAGCCAGTCTTCCTTCTCGCCATGGCTGCGCAGCAGCAGCGCGGACAACGCCGGCGACAGCGTCAGCGAATTGAACGCCGAGATCACCGTCGAGATCGCGATGGTCATCGCGAACTGCTTGTAGAACTGGCCCGTGAGACCCGTCATGAACGCGAGCGGCACGAACACGGCGACGAGCGTCAGCGCAATCGCGATGATCGGCCCGCTCACTTCGCGCATCGCCTTGTAGGTCGCCTCGCGCGCACTGAGCCCGCTTCCGATGTTGCGCTCGACGTTCTCCACCACGACGATCGCATCGTCGACCACGATGCCGATCGCGAGCACCATGCCGAACAGCGACAACGCGTTGATCGAAAAGCCGAACGCAAGCAGCAGCGAGAACGTACCGACGATCGACACCGGCACCGCGATCAACGGAATGATCGACGCGCGCCACGTCTGCAGGAACACGATCACGACGATCACGACCAGCGCGATCGCTTCGAGCAGCGTATGGATCACCGCCTCGATACTCGAACGCACGAACTGCGTCGGGTCGTAGACGATCCGGTATTCGACGCCGGCCGGCATGTCTTCGGCGAGTTCCTTCATCGCCGCGCGCACCTGCTCTGAAATCGCGAGCGAGTTCGCACCCGGCGCCTGGTTGATCGCGAGCGCAACCGCGGGCTTGTTGTCGAGCAGCGAACGCAGGCCATATTCCGACGCCGCGAGCTCGATCCGGGCGATATCGCGCAGATAGGTCACGCCGCCGTCGGGCGCGGTCTTCACGATGATGTCGCCGAATTCGCCCTCGGTCTTCAAACGGCCGCGCGCATTCACCGACAACTGCAACTGCGTGCCCGGCACCGACGGCGACGCACCGATCACACCGGCCGCGACCTGGATGTTCTGCTCGCGGATCGCGTTGACGACTTCGGTCGCCGTGAGACCGCGCTGCGCGACTTTCTGCGGATCGAGCCAGATACGCATTGCGTAATCGCCCGAGCCCCACAGTTGCACTTCGCCGACGCCCTGAATCCGCGCGAGCCGATCCTTCACGTTGAGCAGCGCGTAATTGCGCAGATACGTCATGTCGTAGCGATCGTTCGGCGAGATCAGGTGCACGACCATCGTCAGCGTCGGCGAACTCTTGATCGTCGTCACGCCGAGCCGCTGCACGTCTTCCGGCAGACGCGGCAGCGCCTGATTGACGCGGTTCTGCACGAGCTGCGTCGCGAGGTCGGGATTGGTGCCGAGCTTGAACGTGACGGTCAGCGTCAGATTGCCGTCGCTATTGGCCTGCGACTGCATGTACAACATGTTCTCGACACCATTGATCTGCTCTTCGAGCGGCGCGGCGACCGCCTCGGCGATCACCTTCGGATTCGCGCCCGGATACTGCGCGTGCACCACCACCGAAGGCGGCACCACTTCCGGATACTCGGAAATGGGCAGCTTGAACAGCGAGATGATGCCCCCGAGCAGGATCAATACCGATAGCACGCCTGCGAAGATCGGGCGATCGATGAAGAATTTGGATATGTTCATTGGAAGCTCTTAACGTTGGAGCATGCGCGTTGGAGCATGCGGCTCACGAATTGCCTTTCGCGCCGGCCTCGGCCTTGTCACGCGACTGCGCGAGCGCTGCGCTGTTCGGGTCGTCGTCGGTCGTCATCGGCACCATGTGCGCTCGGACCGTATCGCCGGGACGCACGCGCTGAACGCCGTTGACGACGATCCGATCGCCCGGCTTCAAGCCGTCCTTGACGACGCGCAGATTGCCTTGCATCGAACCCGTCGTGATCCCGCGATAAACGACGTGGTTGCCCTGATCGACGACCAGCACGAACTTCTTGTCCTGGTCGGTGCCGACCGCGGCATCGTCGATCAACAGCGCCGGATGCGGTGCGCTGCCCCCCACCTTGAGGCGCGCGTAGAGGCCCGGAATCAGCGCGCCGTCCGCGTTGTCGAACTTCGCGCGCACGCGGATCGTGCCCGACGACGTGTCGAGCCGGTTGTCGACCGACTCGATCGTGCCGCTGCGCGAGTAGCCTGATTCATCGGCGAGACCGAGTTCGACCGGCACCTTGCTGCCGTCCTTCGCGCGGCTCAGGTATTGCAGGTAGGTCTGCTCGTCCGCGTCGAACGACGCGTAGATCGGCGACACCGACACGAGCGTCGTCAGCGGCACCGAACTGGCGCCCGCCGACACCACGTTGCCGACCGTGATCTCCGCGCGCGACACGCGGCCCGACACCGGCGCGACGATCTTCGTGTAGCCGAGATTGATGCGCGCGGTTTCCAGCGCGGCTTGCGCGGCCTTCAGGTTCGCGCTCGCCTCGCGCGCGGCGTTCTGCTTCTCGTCGTAGTCGCGTTTGGCGATCGCGTTGTCGACGATCAGCCGTTGCGCGCGTTCCCAGTCGCTTTGCGTGTAGCCGGTGCGTGCCTGCGCGGCCGCGAGTTGCGCTTGCGCGCGATCGACTTCGGCCGCGTACGGACGCGGATCGATCACGAACAGCGTGTCGCCCTGCTTCACGAGCGCGCCGTCCTTGAAGTTCACTGACACGATCGTGCCCGGCACCTGCGAACGCACGTCCACTTTCTGCACGGCTTCGAGACGGCCCGAATAAGACTGCCAGTCGGTGATCGTCTTCTGCACGACGGTCGCCACGTCCACTTCCGGCACGATGGTGGGTGCGGCCGGCGAGCTCGCATCGACACGAATCGCGCCGAACGTGCCAAGCCCGGCAAGGACGACGACGACCACGGCGGCTAACGCCACGCGGCGGCGGGAAAGAGGAAGGATAGTCATGTGTAGCTCCCGGTATCTTTGATTGAATTTCTGTTTATCGATGAGCGCGCGCGTCGAAGCGCCACTGGAAAAAGCGCACCGCTTCCTGCAAAGCGGGCGGATGATCGGCGAGCGCCGCGTGCGACACGCTCGGAAAGCGCACCACCTGGGTCTGCACGCCCGCGTCGATCAGATTGCTTGCATACTTCTCGGCCTCGACGTGCAGCACGTCGTTCTGCGCGGTCGCGATCAGCGTGGCCGGCAAGCCGGCGAGCCGCGACGATTCGAGCGGCGCCGCATACGGATGCATGCGCTGAGACGCTTGCGGCAGATACGCGCGATAACATGCGGCGCACTCGCGCGCGGTGATGTCCGAACCGAGCCGCCGCTCGTCGCCGAGCCGCGTCAGGCTCGGATCCAGCATCGGGCCGAACAGCGCCTGCGCGCTGATCGGCACGTCGCCACGATCGCGCGCGATGAACGCGAGACAATTGGCGAGTTGGCCGCCCGCGTCATGGCCCGCCACGCCGATCTTTCTGCTATTGCCACCAAATGCCCGTGCCCGCGTCTGCACCCACAGCGCCGCGCGATGCGCGTCTTCCGGCGCGGCTGGAAACGGAAACCGCGGCGCGAGCGAATAGCCGACCGACACCACGAGCGCCGGTAAGTGTTCTGCGAAATACCGCGCGGCGAAGTCCGCGCACTCGATCGAACCCTTCGTAAAACCGCCGCCGTGAAAATAAAGCAGTACCGGCAACGCGGTTTTTTTCGTCAGCCGATACAGGCGCAACGTAATGGGTTGAGCGTACCCATCGATATCCACGTCGGTGACTTCAAGCGTTGCGTCATTGGCCTCAGCGCCAGTGTCTTCGGCGGAAACGCCGGTGGAAAAAGGCGGGTACGGCGATTTGAATGCATCCATGTCGAGCCGCGCAAATGCGCATAGAACTTCAATGGTGCGAATTGTGGGTTCGGCAGACTCGCAAATAAATGCCTATAATCCGGCAACACAATTCGGTGCCTTTGAACAATCCCGTTGTGATTGTTTTCGCGGACTCCATTCCCGCCTGTGCACCAGCCCCTTCTGGAGGTTTGCAATGGACCGGCTTCAGGCCATGCAAGTGTTCACGCGCGTCGTCGACACCAACAGCTTTACCCGCGCAGCGGAAACGCTCGACCTGCCGCGCGCATCGGTTACTACGATTATTCAGAACCTCGAAGCGTTTCTCGGCACGCGGCTGATGCACCGGACCACCCGCCGTCTGTCGCTGACGCCCGATGGCGCCGCGTACTACGAGCGCTGCGTGCGCATCCTCGCGGATGTCGAAGAGACCGAGGCGAGTTTCCAGAGCGGCAACAAGAAGCCGCACGGCAAGCTACGCATCGACATGCCGGGCTCGATTGGCCGTCTGCTCGTCATTCCGTCGCTGTGCGAATTCCACATGCGCTATCCGGACATCGATCTGCAACTGGGCCTGACCGACCGGCCCGTCGATCTGCTGCAAGAAGGTGTCGATTGCGTGGTGCGTGTCGGCGCGTTGCAGGATTCGTCGCTGGTCGCGCGCCGCATCGGTCTGTTCGAGGGCGTGACCTGCGCGTCGCCCGACTACATCAAGCGCGCGGGCGTGCCCGCTTCGCTCGAAGATCTCGACAATCACAAAGCCGTCAACTACTTCTCGAGCCGCACGGGACGCACGCTCGACTGGGCGTTCCTGGTGAACGGCAACGAAGTGGAAGTGAAGATGAAAAGCATCGTGTCGGTCAACGACGCGGATGCCTACGTGACCTGCGGACTCGAAGGCTTCGGCCTGATTCAGCCGGCGCGCTTCATGGTGCTGCCGCATCTGGGCTCGGGTCAGCTCGTCGAAGTACTGCCGGACTTGAAACCCTTGCCGATGCCGATTTCGGCAGTCTATCCGCACAGTCGTCATCTGTCGCCGAAAGTCCGCGTTTTCGTAGACTGGATCGCGGAGCTGTTCGATCGTTGCCCATTGCTGAGCGGACGCGGCACTCTCGACGCCACCTGCACGAAGCGCACATTCGAGCAGCGCGAGTCCGCGCCGGCACTCGACACGCCGGTGATGACCGAATGGGTCGCATGAAGTACGGGAAGTGAAACAGTGAATTCCAGCCGCGGCGCCAATGCCGCGGCAACCGTGCAATCGCACGGCCCCGATGAAGCCTCGCTCGCGATTGTTCCTGAATCGCGACAATTCATTTCGCAAAACCGCGATTTATCCATACCGCGTCGACGTCTACATTTCACCCTGTCGCGGCGCCATCGCGCTGCCAATGAATCGACAGGAGTGAATCATGAAACGCAATCTGTTGGCAGGCCTCGCTCTGTCACTGCTCGTCAGCGTTCCGGCATTTGCGCAAGGCGGCGGCGGTATCGGCCGCGCGGGAACGTATGACACGCAACCGGCGCCGAGCGCGAGCACGAAGACACGCGCCGAGGTCAAGGCCGAACTGGTCGCCGCGTATCGCGACGGCTCGCTGCCCTCACTGAATCGCACCTCGTATCCGGACAAAGGCCTGATCGGCCAGACGCAAGCCGCGCGCATCGCGTTGCAGGAAGGAACGAACGGCGAAGTGACGCGCGTTGCGGAGGGCCAGTAACGAGTTAGAAGAAGTTGATTCAGAACCCGGCGCGCTTGCGGCGCAAAACTGCGCGCCTCTTCATCGAGGAGCACATCATGACACCATCGGAACTCGACAACTGGAATACCGACACGCCCGTGTGGACACCGTATCGCCCGGTACAGCATTGAGCGTTGGCTGTCGTTCACGGCACTCGGCGTCATGCGCCCGCGAAGTGGCTTCGCGGGCGCATTTGCATTGAAGCGATCGAAAGCGGTGCGGCCTGTGACGACGCGCTTGCTGTCGTTTCCCTATAATCGAACTTCCTTCCCTCGCAGCGGGTTTGTGCGCTTCACTATAGGAGCAACACGATGGATTATGTGAAACTCGGCCGCACCGGCCTCGATGTATCGCGTCTCTGTCTCGGCTGTATGAGTTATGGCGTACCTTCGCGCGGCACGCACCCCTGGTCGCTCGACGACGAAGCCGCGCGGCCTTTCATCAAGCAGGCGCTCGATCACGGCATCAACTTCTTCGACACGGCCAACGTCTATTCGGACGGCACCAGCGAGGAAATCGTCGGCCGTGCGCTGAAGGACTTTGCGAAGCGCGATGAGATCGTGCTCGCCACCAAGGTCAATAGCCGCATGCATCCGGGCCCGAACGGCGCGGGGCTGTCGCGCAAGGCGATCATGGCGGAGATCGATAACAGCCTGCGGCGGCTCGGTACCGACTATGTCGACCTGTATCAGATTCATCGCTGGGACTACGGCACGCCGATCGAAGAAACGATGGAAGCGCTGCACGATGTCGTGAAAGCCGGCAAGGCGCGCTATCTCGGCGCGTCGTCGATGTACGCATGGCAGTTTGCCAAGGCGCTGCAGGTGGCTAAGCGCAATGGCTGGACGCGCTTCGTGACGATGCAGAACTACGTGAATCTGCTGTACCGCGAGGAAGAGCGCGAAATGCTGCCGCTGTGCGAAAGCGAAGGCATCGGCGTGATTCCGTGGAGTCCGCTTGCCCGCGGACGCTTGACGCGCGACTGGGACACCGAAAGCGCGCGCTCGGAAACCGATGAATTCGGCCGCACGCTGTACGCGCACACGCAGGAAGCGGATCGGCGCATCGTCGAGCGGGTCAGCGAGATCGCGAAAGAGCGCGGCGTGCCGCGCGCGCAGGTTGCGCTAGCGTGGGTGCTGCAGAAGAAGCCGATTACCGCGCCGATTGTTGGTGCTACCAAACTGCATCATCTCGACGATGCGGTTGCGGCGCTCTCGTTGAAGCTCAGTGACGACGAAGTTCGCCGGCTCGAAGAACTGTATGTGCCACATGCGGTGGCGGGGTTCAAATAAACGCTGTGAAGCGTACTGGCATCCAGTCGGGACGGGCGGAATGACCCGCGATCGCAGCGCACGTCGCTTCGCCTCCTCTCGCCTCCTCTCGTCCGCGGGGTTCATGGACCCGATTCATGCCCGAGTGGAGAAGTCTTCTTTAATTGCGCGGCACATCCGGTTCGAAGAACACCCAGCGCACCTGAGGAAACGTGGCCTGCAGATCGGCCTCGATGACGTTGATCGCATCGACCATCGCGCGGCCGCTCGCGTAGTCGATCATTTCCGCCTGCACCGCCACCACCACGTGACGCCCCCACTGCAGCGTGATCAAGTTGATGATGCCGCGAATCTCGGGACGCGCGCGCAGATGCGCGTCGATGGCGCTGCGCACTTCCGGGCTCGCCGATTCGCCGACGAGCATCGACTTCACTTCACGCGCGACGAGCCACGCGATCGTCATCAGCAGAAAACCGATCCCCACCGAGCCGAGCGCGTCATACACGGGGCTGCCGGTCACCATCGTCGATAGCACCGCGACGAAGGCGATCGCGAGACCGAATAGCGCGGCGATATCTTCGCCGGTCACGACCAGCAGATCCGATTCGCGCGTTTCGCGAAACCAGTGCCACAGATTTTTATCCGGATGCGTCTTGCGAATCTCCTTGACCGCGCCCCACAACGATAGCGATTCGAGCACCACCGACACACCGAGCACCGCCAACGCGACGAACGCATATTGCAACGGCTCGCGCGCAATCAGTCGATGCACGCCCTCATACACCGAAAACGCACCGCCAACGAAAAACAGCAGCAACGCAACCAGCAGCGAATAGAAGTTGATTTCGCGGCCGCTGCCCATCGGATGCAAAGGGCTCACCGGCTTGCGCGCTTCGCGCAGTCCGAATAGCAGCAGCAGTTGATTGCCGCAGTCGGCGGTGGAGTGAATCGCTTCGGCGAACATCGATCCGGAGCCGGTGAACGCCGCCGCGGCGAACTTGCAGACGGCGATGCCGAAGTTGGCGGCGAGTGCGTAGAAAATGGCTTTCGGCGATTCTTCTTTCATCTGCTGGCGGGGGTCGGTGAGTGGGCTGGGTATTGTTGGGTATTGCACGAGCGAAGTGATCGGCAAGTACTCGATATTATGGATGACAACGACACACCCGCTCGCAGGAATCGGACCTGATGTGCCGTCGTGCCGCCAGTTCCCCAGGCGTCCTTTGCACCATTCGTGCGACTCACGCCCTCTCGAGCGCCGCCATCTCCCGTACGACAACCAGCAGCACCGAAAGACTCGCGCCGCCCGTCGCGCGCAGATCGGTCAGCAGGCGCGTATAACGCTCGAGCTGTGCCGCGCGTTTGTCGCGCCACGCTTGCACCAGCGAATCGGGCGTCGACGCATCGGTCGCGCCGGCCAATGCGCTCGTGGTCAGCGCGCGCTTGAGCCGCGCTAGTTCGGCGAGCGCCGATGCGCGCGCGAGCATGTCCCAATGCGTCGGCGCCGGCAACGAGGCGGCGCGCTCGCTGATCCAGCTGTAATTCAGCAGCGTGCCGAGCGCGAAGTAGACGCCCGCGACCTGTTCGAGATTGCGCCCGCACGTCGACGCGACTTCGGCGATATCGAGCAGAGCGGCCGACACCTCGCCGCTCGCGATCCGCACCGCGAGATCGCTATCGACACCCGCATCGACGAACACCCGTTGCCGCTCCGACAACGCTTCGAGGTCCGCGCCAGGCAACAGCGCCGGCCATTGTGGCGCGAGACGCTGCGCGGCGTCGCGACAGCGCGCGAGCAAGCCGGTCACATCGTCGCCGGCCGCGCCCGTTTGCAGATGCCGCAGGAACCACAGCGCCGAACGTTCGACGAGCCGCGCGACCTCCGCGAACATGCGTGCCTGCACGTCGTCGGGAACGCGGTTGTCGAGCGCGTCGATGCTGCGCCAGATCTGATCGAGATCGAACACGTCGCGCGCCATGATGCACGCGCGCACGATGTCGCCGGGCGGTGCATCGGTCTCCTCCATCAGCCGATGCACGAACTCGCAGCCGACGCGATTCACGAGCGCATTGGTCAGATGCGTCGCGAGGATTTCACGGCGCAGCGGATGGCGCTGCATCGGTTCGCGGAAACGCTGCTGCAGAGGTTTCGGAAAGTACTCGATCAACATATCGCTAACGAGCGGGTCTTCCGGCATCGACGATTCGAGCAGCGCGTCATAGAGCCACATCTTGCTGTACGCGAGCAGCACCGCGCGCTCGGGTGTCGTCAGTCCCTGCTTCGCGGCCGCGCGCTCGGCGATGTCCTCGTCGGTGGGCAGAAACTCGATCACGCGATTGAGCCGCCCCGCCTTCTCCAGATAGCGCATCAGGCGCGCTTCGGCATCGAGCAGCTCCACGCCAAACCGGCCCGCGATCGACAAAGCCTGGGTCTGATAGTAGTTGTCCGTCAGCACGAGCAGACCGACTTCATCGGTCATTTCGGCAAGCAACGCATTGCGCTGCTTCTCCGTCATCTCGCCGTCGGCGACGACGAGGCCCAGCAGAATCTTGATGTTGACCTCGTGATCGGAGCAATCGACACCGGCCGAATTATCGATCGCATCGGTATTGATGCGGCCGCCGCGCTGCGCGAACTCGATGCGCCCGAGTTGCGTCAAGCCGAGATTGCCCCCTTCGGCCACGACCTTGCAGCGCAGATCCGCACCGTTCACGCGGATCGCGTCGTTCGCGCGATCGCCCGCCTGCTGATTGGTCTCGCGGCTCGCCTTCGCATAGGTGCCGATGCCGCCGTTGTAAAGCAGATCGACCGGCGCCTGCAGAATCACGCGCATCAGCTCGGCCGGCGAGAGCGCCGCCGCGCTGATCCCGAGCGCCACCTGCACCGCCGTCGACAGCGGAATCGTCTTCGCGCTGCGCGGGAACACGCCGCCGCCGGCGGAGATCAGCGACGGATCGTAATCGGCCCAGCTCGAACGGTCGAGCATGAAGAGCCGCGCGCGCTCCGCCATGCTCGCCGCGGGATCGGGATTCGGATCGAGAAAGATATGGCGGTGATCGAACGCGGCGAGCAGCTTGATATGCGGCGACAGCAGCATGCCGTTGCCGAACACGTCGCCCGACATGTCGCCGACACCGACCACCGTGAAGTCCTCGCTCTGCGTGTCGACGCCGATTTCGCGGAAGTGCCGCTTGACCGACTCCCACGCGCCGCGCGCGGTGATGCCCATCTTCTTGTGGTCATAGCCGACCGAGCCGCCCGACGCGAACGCGTCGTCGAGCCAGAAACCGTATTCCTGCGAGATTGCATTCGCGTAGTCGGAAAACGTGGCCGTGCCCTTGTCGGCGGCGACGACCAGGTACGGGTCGTCGGGATCGTGGCGCACCACGTCAGGCGGTGGCACGACGTCGGTGCTCGCCAGATTGTCGGTCACGTCGAGCAAGCCGCGCAGGAAGGTCTGATAACACGCGACGCCTTCGCGCATCCACGCATCGCGCTCGCCCTGCGGCGGCGGATTCTTGACGACGAAGCCGCCCTTCGAGCCGACCGGCACGATCACCACGTTCTTCACCATCTGCGCCTTCATCAGGCCGAGCACTTCCGTGCGGAAATCCTCGCGCCGATCAGACCAGCGCAGGCCGCCGCGCGCGACGCGCCCGCCTCGCAGATGGACGCCCTCGACGCGCGGCGAATAAACCCAGATCTCGAACATCGGTTTCGGCTCGGGCAAGCCGGGCACCTGGGCGGGATCGAACTTGAACGACAGATACGGCTTCGGTTGGCCCTGAGCGTCATGGCGGTAGTAGTTGGTGCGCTTGGTCGCCTTGATCACGCCGAGGAACTGCCGCAGGATGCGGTCTTCGTCGAGATTAGGCACCTGGTCGAGCGCGCTGTCGATCGTCTCCAGACAAGCGTTGACGCGGGCCTCGCGTACCGCGCCGAGCGCCGGATCGAAGCGCGCGATGAACAGGTCGACGAGCATGCGCGCAATCGCCGGATTACCGGTCACCGCGCGTTCGATATACGCGTCGCTGAACGTCGAACCGACTTGCCGCAAATACTTCGCGTAAGCGCGCAGAATCGTCACCTCGCGTGCATTGAGCTGCGCGCGCAGCACGAGGCGGTTGAAGTCGTCGCTTTCGATCGTGCCGGTCCATACCTGCTCGAACGCCTGTTCGAACAGATCCTTGACCCGCTCGATGTCGAACTCGGTATCGTCCGCGAGTTCGAGGCCGAAGTCGTGGATCCACGCGGGCATCGCACCGGGCGCCTCGATCAGATGAGGCCGCTCTTCGTCGACGCGCACGCCCAGATGTTCGAGCATCGGCAAGCTGCGCGACAGTGCGATCGGCAGCCCCGCGCGATACACCTTGAAACGGAACGCGCGCGGTCCCGATTCGATCGGCCTGTACAGGTTCATCGCGAGCCGCTCGCTGCCCTGCACGCGCTCGATCAGTTCGATATCGCGCACGGCCGTGCGTGCCGGATAGTCGTCGCGATAGCCGGCCGGGAACGAATCGGCGTAGTGCTGCAGCAAACGGTTGCCCTGCTCTTCTCCGTACGCGTCGAGCAATGCGTCGGCCAGATCGTCCTGCCAGCGTCGCGCGACCTGCACGAGGCGCGCTTCGAGCTCGCGCGTGTCGACGCTCGGCATGCCGCCCGCTTTGGCATGGACGACGAAATGAATTCGCGCGAGCGTCGACTCCGACAGCAGCGGCGTGAATTCGACGTTCTCACCATTGAATGCGTCGGCGAGCAGGTTGGCGATGCGCTGCCGCAGATCGGTGTTGTACTTGTCGCGCGACACGAACACGAGGCACGATACGAAGCGATCGAAGCGATCGCGCCGCACGAACAGCCGCGTGCGCTGATGCTCCTGCAAACGCAGCACGCCGAGGGCGGTGTCGTACAGCTGGTCCTCGTCGGCCTGGAACAATTCGTCGCGCGGATAGGTCTCGAGCACCGTCACCAGCGATTTCGCCAGATGACCTTTCGGCAGGAATGCGGCGCGTCTGACGATATTTGCGCATTTGCGCCTCACAATCGGAATCTCCGCAGCCGACACGAAATAAGCGGTCGACGTATACAGGCCGATGAAGCGCCGCTCGCCCGTCACCTTGCCATCGGCGCCGCTCAGCTTGATGCCGACATAGTCGAGATAGCCGGGCCGGTGCACCGTGGCGCGCGAATTGGCCTTAGTCAGAAAGATCGGCGACGACCCGGAGATGATCTCCGTGGCCGCCGGCGGCAACGGCGTGACTTCCGCCGCGCCGCCCGGCTGCTGCGCATCGCGCAGAATGCCGAGACCGGAGCCCGCGACCGCCCGCAAACCGAAGCCGCCGCCGTGCTGCACCAGTTCGTAATCACGGTGGCCGAGGAACGTGAAATGATCGGCGACCATCCATTCGACGAACGCGCGCGCTTCGACGCCCTCGGGACCGGTTTCGCGCACCTTCATATCTTGAATGGTCTGCTTCGCGCGTTCGATGATCTTCGGCCAATCCTCGACCGCCGCGCGCACGTCGCCGAGCACGCGCGCGATGTCGTCGCGCAACGCGTCGAGTTTTGCGGCATCGCCACAACGATCGACCTCGAAATGGATGCACGAGGTCAGATGCGAGCGCGTATCGCCGGCTTCTTCGGCACCTTGGCTCACGCGCGCGATGCTGCCGTCCGGCGCGCGCCAGACCCGAAATACCGGATGGACGACCGAATGCAGCGCGAGCCGATGCCGGTTGACCGACATCGCGACCGAATCGACGAGGAACGGCATGTCGTCGTTGACGATTTCGATCACCGTGTGATCGGAATGCCAGCCATGCTGTTCGAGGATCGGGTTATACACGCGCAGCCGCTGCTCGCCCGGCACGAAGCGCTGCGCGGTCTGCCAGTGGGCCAGCGCCGCGCCGTACAGATCGGCGATCGAGCGGCTTTGCAGATCGCCCGCGTCGACGAAATCGTAGTAATGCCGCAGGAAGGGTTCGACGATATTGAAGGCCGGCTCCGGCAACCGCCCCCGCGCAAATTCGACAACATCGTTCAGCAGGTGTGTGACGGCTTCTTCGTTCTTTGCTTGCATGATCGACTCCCCCGGCTGGCGGCAATGGTGAGTATCGCGTGATTCGCAGGCAACGTCTGACTTGGAATTATGCGCCTGCCGTACGCGATACGGCCGTTTCGCGCAGTCAGGTAATACCCGCTGACCGGTCGTCGAAGAATCTCGCTGCGGCGCGGCAACGCCGTGCGCGGCTCAACGCGCGGGCTTTGCGGGCGCCGGTGCCGGCGCGGCCGCATCGCTATCCTCGGCGCGCTGGATGAGCCACGCGCGAATCTGCGCGGCCGTCCACGCGGGATCGTCATGGGGTAGATCGTGGCCGGCCCACGAATGCTTGCGATGCGGCGCGCCCCACGCCGCCGCGAGCTTCGCCGAACAGACCGGGTTGACGAGCCCATCGGCTTCCGACGACAGAATCAGCAGTGCACACTCCGGCGCGGCGGGCGCCGCGCTAAAGCATGCGGCCGCCCACAATTGCCGCAGCGCATTCGCGCGGCTCACCGGCGCGCTGCGGCGAATCGCGGTCCAGGCAGCGAGATCCGCGCCCAAGGTGTGGAGGTTATTGCACGTGAGTCGATGGATGCCGCTCTCGGCATCGGCGGCATCGCTCCAATGCGCCGCGACGCCGAGCAGACCAGGCCACGCCGACGGCCGCAGCCGCTCGTGCATGCGGCTGAATGGCCGCATGCTCGTATTGATCAGCACGAGCCGTTCGATCTCGCCGGGATGACGCTGTGCCCAGTGGGTCGCGACCATGCCGCCGAGCGACATCGCGAGCACGTTGTAGGGGCCCGGCACACCCGTTTCGAGCGCTGCCTGCCGCACGAATGCGACCATGCCCGCGACGCTCGCGGGCGCGCGCCGCCGCACGTATTCACCGTTGCCAGGCAGATCGAGCAGCAGCAAACGCAAGCCGGTCGTGCTCGTTGCGGCTGGGGTTGCATCGCGCAAGCGATCGCCCGAAATTTGACCCAGGGTTTCGCGCAACGCCGCCGGCAAGCGCCCCCAATGCCGCGTTTCCCGCGTCAGGCCGCGCAGCAGAATCCACGTGCTCATACGCGATCCGGCCCGTACCAGTGATCGAGCGCGCGTTGCAGCAACTCCTCGCGACGGTTGCCTTGCGGCAGCCAGCGCTGCGCCGAAAACGCCGCGCGCGCGAGGAAGTCGAACAGGTTCGCATGGCGCCGCAGCACGCGCGCGGTGCGATGCTCCATGACCGGATTGAACATGCCCTGCCGCGAAAACAACTGCCGCGGGTTTTTCTTGATCCACAGCCACGAGCCGAGTTCGAGCGTCATCGGCAGAAAGACGTTCGGCGCCGGCGTGCGGTCATACGCGTAGTCCCACAGATCGCCGTGCAGCAGATACTGATGGCTTTGCGGCTCGAACGTGTAGCCGTGATGCGGATGCGCGTGTTCGAACATGCTCTTCAACACGTACATTTCGGGCAGATGCGGCATCTGCCGGCGGGTTCGGGCGTACGGAAACCAGATACTGTCGCTCCAACCGTAGCCGGAATGGCAATCGAGCGCGATGCTCAACGGCCGCGCGGCGAGCTGCGTCTCGACGACTTGCAGCAGCGCGGCCGCCTCGACCTCCATCGGCTCGCCCGCGCGGCCGCGATACCAGGGCAACCACGCGCCGACGCGCTGGCCGCCCGCCAGCAGCGGCACGCGCGCGTCGGCGTCTTGCGGTGCGTTGCGCATCAGGTCGACGCCGCGCGGATTCGCGCGCGTCGCTGCCCACATGCCGCCGGGATTCGCGATCGGTAAAAAGATCAGCCGGATGGACTGCAATTGCCGCACCAGCAATTCGTCCCATTCGAGCCGAGCGAGCAGCGCGCGCATATAGTCGAGGACGAGTTGCGAGCCGATTCGCTCGAGCCCGTGAATCCCGCCGAAAAAGCCAATGGCCGGCGCGAGCGGATCGGATGAACCGATGCTCGCGGTGTAGACGGAAAAGCGCCGGCCGCGTACCTCGGTCTCGCAGACCGCGCGGATTTCGAAGCTCGCCCTGCCCTGGTCGAGTATCGACTTGAGATCTTCATATTCGGCAAAACTGTCCGGAAGAAAGCTCAAAGGAGTCGGCATGACGGCGTGACCGGAGTGTCGGGATTATTAAGGAGGGCCGGAAAACCCGCACTATAGCCTGGCTGTGTGTCAGCACGCGCGAGCGCGCACGTGTGCACGCGAATCGTGTCATCCGTATGTCACTTTCCGTTTGAATCACTGACTTCGCAATGACTTCGCAATGACTTCGTTTTGCCATCCTGACGACACATGACACAGCGGAAAACGCGACGCACAAAGATGTAGTCGTCTAGACGTTGCGATGCCTTCACTCAACCGTCACAGTCGCTTCCTAGAATGAGCCCACACCTGCCGGCAGTGGCCGCATGCAAGAGGGAATACAGATGGAAGCGATCCGTGAAGCTATTCGAATCGAGCGTTTGAGCAAGACGTTCGGTAACGGCCGCAAAGCGCTCGACGAAATCGATCTGCGCGTCGCGCCCGGTGAAATGGTCGCGCTGATCGGCGCGTCCGGCTCGGGAAAATCGACGTTGCTGCGGCATATCGCGGGCTTTACCGCGTCGGACGCGCAGCCGTCGCAAATCGAGATTCTCGGCCGGCCGATCCAGCAGAACGGCCGCATCGTGCGCGAGGTGCGCAGCATTCGCCGCGACATCGGCTTCGTGTTCCAGCAGTTCAATCTGGTGAACCGGCTGTCGGTCGAAACCAACGTGCTGATCGGCGCGCTCGCGCGCCTGCCGTGGTGGCGCCGTCTCTCCGGCCGCTTCCCGCGCGCGGAACGCGCGCTGTCGCGGGCCGCGCTGCACGAGGTCGGAATCGGCGAATATGCGCGCGAGCGGGCCGCGAACCTGTCGGGCGGTCAACAGCAACGTGCCGCGCTCGCACGGGCGCTCGTGCAACGTGCGCAAATCGTGCTCGCCGACGAGCCGATTGCCTCGCTCGATCCCGAGTCGTCGCGCCGCGTGATGGACATGCTGCAAGCGCTGAACGTCGAGCACCGGATCACGGTGCTGGTGTCGCTGCATCAGGTCGACATCGCGCTGCAGTACTGCGCGCGCACGGTCGCGCTGCGTCGCGGCAAGGTGGTCTACGACGGCCCTTCCAGTGCGCTGACACCGGCGCTGCTAAAGAAACTCTACGGCGGCGATGCGCGCGAACTGCTCGACGACGCGACGCACGACGCAGACGAAACTCACGACGAGCCTGACACCCCCGACACCGCCGCCGCGCGCTACGCGTTCGCGTTGAACGCCGCGCCGTCGAACTGAACCGCGCACGCTGTCGCGCGCTTTTGATTCTCTCCGTCCACTCAACCGGATCTCAACCGATGAAATTCCTGCGCTCCCTGATCACGCTCGCGGCCGGCGCTGCCGCTTTCGCCTGCATCGCCGCGGCCCACGCCGAGGACATCAACCTCGGGATCATCTCGACCGATTCGTCGGCGGTGCTCAAGCAACGCTGGGAACCGCTGATCGATGACATGAAGAAACAGACCGGCCTGAACGTGAAGGCATTCTTCGCGACCGATTACGCGGGCATCATCGAAGGCATGCGCTTTAACAAGGTGCAGGTCGGCTATTTCGGCAACGCGTCGGCGATCGAAGCCGTCGATCGTTCGAGTGGCGAAGTGTTCGCGAAAGCGCAGCACGCGAACGGCGACAGCGGCTACTACTCGCTGCTGATCACCAACGTGAACAGCCGCTTCAAGACGCTCGACGACGTGTTCAAGGACACGAAGAGCGTGACGCTCGGGTTCGGCGATCCGAACTCGACGTCGGGCACGCTGGTGCCTGGCTACTACCTGTTCGCGAAGCACAACGCGCCGGTCTACACGTCGTTCAAGAGCGTGCTGCCGTCGAGCCACGAAGCGAATCTGCTGGCCGTCGTCAACAACAAGATCGACATCGCGACCAACAACAGCATGATGATGGAAACGCTGAAGCGCGAGCATCCGGACAAGTTCGCGCAGGTGCGCGTGCTGTGGACCTCGCCGCTGATTCCTTCGGACCCGCTCGTGTGGCGCAAGGATCTGCCGGAAGCGACGAAGGACAAGCTGCGCAAGTTCTTCCTGAACTACGCGAAAACCGATTTGCACGAAAAAGCGGTGATGGCCGGCATCACCGAGTACAGCGGCTTCGAGGCATCGTCGGATCGGCAACTGCTGCCGATTCGCGAGATCGTGCTGTTCCAGCAGAAGCAGAAGATCGAGAACGATGCACATCTGTCCGATAGCGACCGCAAGACGCAATTGGCCGCTCTCGACGCGAAGCTGAGCGCGCTCAGCAACGCACAGTCGAAGCAATGAACTCCGCCGATCTGAGCACGTCGCCCGCGCGCGCGAGCGAAGCGGCCGCCGCGCGGACGGCGCAAGCGAAAGATCGTGCCGGCAAGCGCAACTGGTGGTCGTTGCTCGGCTGGATCGCGGTGCTCGCGGTGCTCGGCGGCGCATGGCACGGCGCCGACATGCGGCCGCTTGATCTGCTCAGCGACTCGGCCAACATGGGCCAGTTCGCCGCGGACTTCTTCCCGCCCGACTTCACCGAGTGGCGCAGCTACGTGAACGAGATGTACGTGACGCTGGCGGTCGCAATCTGGGGTACCGCGCTCTCCCTCGTCTGCGCGGTGCCTTGCGGCCTGATGTCAGCGCACAATCTCGCGCCGCAGTGGGTCGTGCAGCCGATGCGCCGCCTGATGGACGCATGCCGCGCGATCAACGAAATGGTCTTCGCGATGCTGTTCATCGTCGCGGTCGGCCTCGGGCCGTTCGCCGGCGTGCTCGCGCTGTGGGTGCATACGACGGGCGTGCTCGCCAAACTGTTCGCAGAAGCGGTCGAGGCGATCGATCCGCGCCCGGCCGAAGGCGTGCGCGCAACCGGCGCGACGCGCCTCGACGAAATTGTCTATGCGGTGCTGCCGCAAGTGCTGCCGCTGTGGATCTCGTACGCGCTGTATCGCTTCGAGTCGAACGTGCGCTCGGCGATGGTGGTCGGCATGGTCGGCGCGGGCGGCATCGGCGTCGTGCTGTACGAAGCGATCCGCTCGTTCAACTATGCGCAGACCGCCGCGGTGATGATCATGGTGATCGTCGTCGTGACGGTGATCGATCTCGGCTCGGCGTGGCTGCGTGAACGGGTGATCTGAGGACGGCGCGCGTCGCGCGCGCGGCACTGAGCAGCCGGATTCAAAACGCCATTCCGGCCTTGTTGCTGCCGCTGCCGGCGCTGGCCGCGTGGCCGTATATCGTTGCGTCGGCAGTGCTCGAATGGGGCTATCTGCTCGCGCTGATTCGCGCGTACAGAAGCGGCGATTTCGGTCAGGTCTATCCGATTGCGCGCGGTCTTTCGCCGATGCTCGTGTTCGTCGGCGCACTCGTGTTCGCGGGCGAGGTGCTGAAGCCGCTCGCCGCGCCCGGCATCGCGCTCGTGTCGTGCGACATCGACTCGCTCGCCTTTCGGCGCTGACGAGCACGTTGCCGAAGCCAAAATCGTAGGTCGCGCCCGCACCGAGGATGCGCTGCTGGTCGGTGCCCGCGCCCGTCGGGCTCACGACGAACGGCGAACTGAAGCCTCAGCCCGTGCTGTCGGCCGGGCCAATCGTCAGATTCGACGGTGTCGCGTTGCTGCACTTCGGAAGTGACGTTAGTTGTACACGCTGCAATCAACGCGTGTAATTCACCACCGGCACGGAATACGAAGTCGGCGCGAAATCGGTGCGGCCACCGCGCTGCGACGAGCCATTCGACGGCGCACCGTAGCCGCTATTCTGCGCAGCCTGGTTTTGCGCCGCGACCTTTGCTTCGGCCGCCTGGATATTGGCCGGATAGTCGATCACGTTCGCATTGGACGGGTCATGACCGGCCTTTTCGAGCTGAATCAGTTCGGTGCGGACCCGGGCGCGCGCGAGCGGCTGATCGGCCGGATTCGACTGGGCAAACGCCGCGAGCGGCGCGGCAACGAGAGCGGCGATAGCCCCTGCTTCGATCAGCGACCTGATGGACTTCATGATTTCCAACCTCCCGAGATGGCTTCATGCGATTGCCGCGGAGCCTGGTGCGACCATCGCCCATCCGCAGCGGATAACGCAGTTTAGAAGCCGGTCGAGCCACGTAGTAAGCCCTGAACCATGAATTCACTGTTGCTATAGCGGCCACAATTCGAGGCCACCACGTTCCGGCGCAGCCTCAACGCGATGCACTACACTGATAACGCCCAACGACGCGCCGCAGCCATCGCATTCGATCGAGGAGGTAGACGCTCATGTCGCATCCCGTTGCCCTGCCCTCTTACCGCGACGGCGTGCGCGCCGAATGGGTCGATTACAACGGCCACATGCGCGACGCGTTCTACCTGCTGATCTTCAGTCTCGCGGTCGACGGGCTGATCGATCTGATCGGCCTGCCCGATGCGGTGCGCAAAGAGCGGCATCGTTCGATCTACACGCTCGAGGCGCATCTCAACTATCTGCATGAAATCAAACAAGGCACGCAGGTGCGTGTCGACATGCGCGTGCTCGGCTACGACGCGAAACGTATTCACGTGTACTTCGAAATGTTTGCGCTGGACACGACGCAAAGCCAACGCACCGGCCCCGTCGCCGCGGGCGAGCAGATGCTGCTGCACGTCGATACCAGCGGACCGCGCGGCGTTGCTTTCGATCCGGACGTCAAAGCGCGCGTACACGAACTCGCGCAAGCCCATGCGGCATTGCCGCCGGCGCGTTTCGCGGGACGTGTGATCGCTTTGCCATGCGCAGCGCAAACGGGAAACACTACTCAAACGGAGTGACCATGCTCGAGCCGGAAATCGCCGCCTTTATCGAACGAGCGAGCGCGCTCTATCCGTCGCATCACGCGGCGATGACGCCGCGCGAACAGCGCGAGCTGTATGACCGCTACGCCGCGACGTTGACGCCGCCACTGCCGAGTGAACTCACCACACAGGACGCAAGCTTTCGCACCGACGCGGGCCATGCGATCCCGCTACGGCTCTACCGGCATCCAGCGAAGGCAAGCGAACACGGCACGATCCGCGGCACGGTGCTGTATTTTCATGGCGGCGGCTTCGTGCTCGGCTCGCTGAACAGTCATCAGATGGTGACGGCGCGCCTCGCCGCCGACACCGGCCTCGACGTGATCGCGGTCGACTACCGGCTCGCGCCTGAGCATCGCGCGCCGGCCGCGCACGACGACTGCCTCGAGATCACGCGTGCCGCGTTGAACCACCGCCTGCCGTTCGACCTCCCAGAGCGCGCCGCATTGCAACTCGCGGGCGATAGCGCCGGCGGCACGCTCGCGGCAAGCGTCGCGCTACGCCTGCGTGACGAATGTGCGAGCGGGGTGCGCGGCATCGCGCTCGTCTATCCGATGCTCGGCACCGAGCCGCAATTGCCCGCGCGCGACACCGAGTCCGATGCGCCGATGCTGACGCTCGCGGACGTGCATAAGTTTCGCGACGCTTACTGGGGAAAAGGAGAGGAAGCCGACCCAACGCCCGGCCCCGCGTGGACGATCCCGCTCGCCGCAACCCGCTTCGACGGGCTGCCGCCGACGCTGGCCATCGGCGCCGAGCACGACCCCCTACGCGACGACGCGCGCGTGTTCGTCGAGCGGATTCGCGAAGCTGGTGGAGATGCCCGGCTGCTGGTCGGCACGGGGCTCGTGCATGGATGCTGGCGCGCGCTTGAAACAAGCCCCGGCGTGCAGGCCATGCACAGGGCTGTATGCGAATTTCTCCGCGAAAACGCACGCCATTAGCGCGACGATGTGCACCGCCACGCCCGGCGCGTTATCGCGGCTCAGCAATTGTGGTCGCCGCGCCACTGCGCGAACGTGACGAGATCGAGGCCGACCTCGGCCGGCTCTATGCGGGTCCAGCCGAAAAACGCGTCGTCCCAGCCAGGAATGCTTTGGGGCGTCAGCGACCGGAACTTCATGCCGCCACGATACGCGAGGTCCGGCCAGAACAGCGGCATCACCTCGCGCGTGGCGAGCTGGCGCAGCAGGTCGGACGGGCCACCCTCGTCGGCGACGATCTCGCCCTGCGAGATCCAGTCGTTCTCGGCCCACGCGACGAACACGCTCGGGTTGCCCGCGGCGTCGAACATCAGGATCACGTTCTGCTCGGGCCGCCAGTAATACTCGACGATGCCCTGAGCGGCCACCACTTCGTCGATCATCTTGCGCGTGCGCGGATCGCAGTAGGTCATGCCGTTTTCGCCGAGCGCGAGCCAGCCCGACTCCGCGCAATGGCGGCTTTTGGCGTCCTTCAGGAAATGCGTGAGGCGATTGGCCGAATCCGCGTCGGTCTTGCGCAGGTACAGGTCGACGATGCCGGCGTTGAAGGCCTTTACCGCGACGGTTTCATCGGCGACGCCGGTAAGCAACACCTTCGCGCAACGCAGGTGCGAGATCGACGACAAAAACTCGACGCCGCCGATGCCCGGCATGTCGTAGTCGACGACGACCGCCGCCACTTCCTCGAAGCGCGACGGCTGCGCGACGATGTCGCGCTCCGCCGAGGTCTCGACGAAGCGCTCGACGCCCGGTTCGCTCAGACACGCCGACGCTGCCGCGAATTCGAGCGAATTCTCGCGTGCGTGCTGGCGGATGTAGTTGAGGGCCGCTTGCGGACGCGTGAAAAACAGGTTCGTGTAGGTGCCCGGGAAGAAACGGCGGAGCGCGTCGAGGTAGCTGTCGTTGTCGTCGACGAAAACTACTGTGGACGGGTAAAAAACGGGAGGTCGAATAAAGTTGTTCATATCTTCACGTGTTTCTCACGCCGCCGCGAAGGTCCCCGACCGACTGGTCGGTCGATCTGACGTTTCGCCAAGCGACTGCCCAAGGAATGCCGGGCGATGCCTCGCCCGCGGGTCCGCATGATCAATGGGTTCTTGTCGCTACTACCGGTGACCGCCTGCCGTCGCTGTTCGCGCCGCTATCGACGCTGTTCGCGCGTCTCGGGTGGCGCAGCCTGGCGCGGGCCTGCCGGCATGTGCGCTGCGAGCCAGTCGCTGCAAATCGCTTTCACACGCCGGATAATCGAACCGTGGCTGCCGGTCGTCTGCAATGGTTCGTATAGTACAGGCTCCGCGCATTGGCGGCACAACTTAAATCGCATTCCTGCAGGCGCCGGCCGCGCAATTGCGGGGACTAATTGGTCGAAAAAGAAAATCGCGGCATGCGGAAAAAATGTCCGCTTCTGTCGTGCCGGCGAATGGCTTTAGCGGCAAGCGCGCGCCGTTCGTGCCAGGGCCGTTCGGACATCAATCATCGTGACGCGCCGCAATATGCCGACAAGAAGCGTCGATGTCGAAATGGTCGTTTATCATCAGTCAATCGCAGTTGCTTAATGGTTGTTGCTTCGATATGACGAATACCGGCAAGATGATGATAGTCGGGCTGCTCGTGGTCGATGCGGGCGTCGCCGGTTATCTGCTATACCCAAGGGACGATCAGGCGCCGGCCGTGACCGGCGCGGTGACCCGCAGCGTCACCGGCGCGGTGGAATCGGAACCGCAGACCGATGCGACGCGTGCCGCTGGCGCCAGCGTGAGGCCTGCGCAACCCGTGAGCCCGCTCGCGCCGCAATCGGCGCTGCCGCAGATGGAGTCGGCCACTCCGGCTCCGGGAGCCGCTCAGGCGCCTGCTGCGGCGCCCGCCCCCGCCCCGTCCTTGCCCGCCACAGCGGCCGCGCCCGTGCCGAGCGTCACGCCCCAGTCGAGCCAGACCGCGAGCGGCCGCATCGATAACGCAGCGTCGCCCGCGGCCAATCCGGCCGCAGGCACGCACGCCCCATCGAAGTCGCAGTCGTACGCACAGGAAAAAGCTCAACCGAGGCCGCAGTACGGGCCGCGCATCGACCAGACCCATGCCCGCCGGCGCGACGACACGCACCCGAACGGCGCCAACCCGGTCGCCGCGATGCTGACGGAACAACTGGTCAAGGAATCGGCGAAACCCGACCCGTCGCTGCCGATGCCGTCCGGCGTCACCGTGCCGTTGCAGTCTGCCAGTCCCCCGGGGGCTGGCGCGGGTAGCGGCCGCGGCACGAATCCGGTCGCGTCGGCGATGACCGATCGGCTCGTCCGCGAATCGTCGAAGGTGGGACCGACGCAGCCCGCCGCGGAGCCGCCCATCATCAAACCCTGAGCGACGCGGGGCTCACGGCCGCGACGCCACCTCGTCGAGGTGCGCGAGCAGATCGGCCGGATCGTCGTAGACGCGCAACGCCCCCGCGCGCTCCAGTTCCTCGGTGCCATAGCCACCCGACAGCAGGCCGACACCGAGCGAGCGGCAGCGGCGGGCCGCAAGCATGTCCCAGATGCTGTCGCCGACCACGACCGTGTGCTCGATCGACACGCCGAGCCGCTCGGCCGCGGCGAGGAATAGGTCGGGATCGGGCTTCGCGTATTTGACGTCGTCGCGCGTGACGACGACCGCCTTTGCCGGATCGACGCCGAGCGCAGCCAGATTCAGCGCGGCGGTTTCCATCCGCCCGCTCGTCGCGACGGCCCACGGCGTGCCGGCCTGGGTCAGCGCGTCGAGCAGTTCGCGCGCGCCCGGCAGCGGACAGACCTGGGCGCGCATCCGCTGATAGGCGGCCGCATGCGCGTGCCGCAGCCGTTCGGCGCGTTCGACGCTGATCTCGCCGTGTGTCTCACGCAGCAACTGGTCCGTGAACAGCCCACCGCTCATGCCGATCTTGCGATGGATACGCCAGACGGACAGCGGGATACCTTCGCTGTCGAGCGCCTCTTTCCACGCCAGCACGTGCTGATAGACGCTGTCGACGAGCGTGCCGTCGAGGTCGAAAAGAAAGGATGTCTGGATGCGCATGCCGGCCTCCCGTGATGATGGGTTCAATCACTATGCCATGTGTCGATGAAACGGCCAGGGCGGCTCGTCGCCCTTGACGACGCTCACGGGCTCTACACGATGTGCGCAAATTCCCACAGATGGGCGCGTATTTGTTCCGATTTCGCTTTACCACGGTCTCACGTTCGAGACGATGTACTCGTTTAGCAAAGGCCGGCAACTTCGCGAACCACAGCTCGTACGGCTTCGGCCTTTCGTACGCGCAGGGCCCGCCGGCCGATTCGGTGTTGTCGCACGCGACTCTCAACACGCTGCCGCCGACGTCGACGAATACGCGGGTCGCGGTCACGGTGGGCATGCGTCACGCGTTCTGATCTCGCGCGGCGCAGGCGTGGCGCGCCACGACAGTGCAATGCCCTCACGACTGCGCCGCCGCGATCACCCGCGACGCGAGCGCATGATGCTGGCCGCGTCGCGAGCGGATTGCGTGAATCTCCTCGATCACGCCGTCCGCGCGGCCGAGCCAGCGCAAGCCCCTCGATAACGTGAGATCTTCGGCGCCGAGCTCGGCGAGCGGAAACACGCCGAGCCCGCGCGCCGCGAACACCGCCATCAACGCGCTGTCCTCGAATTCGCCGACGACGCGCGGCCTGATTCCCTGAGACTCGAACCATCGGTCGAGCCGCGCGCGCAGCGCGCCGTGACGGGTCGGCAGCAGCACGGGCAGGTCAGCGAGACAGAGCGGAAAGCCGTCGCGCGCCGACTTGCGCACGACCTGCGCGGGCCCGTACCAGTCGACCGGCGAGCCCGCGACGCGCTGGCTCAGCACGCGCAGATCCGCGCCGTGCGGCGCCGGCTGACAGGCGAGCACCAGATCGAGCCGATGCAGCGCAAGCTCCGACAACAACTGCGCGGGCTCCCCCTCGTGACACAGCAGCCTGAGCGACGGCGTGGCCAGCACCGGCGCGAGCAACGCATGCGCGGCGAGCTTCGAAATCCCATCCGACAGCCCAACCGCAAGCCGCACCGAGTCCGCGCCGCTCGCTTCGCGCATCTCGTCGAGCAACGCCTCGCCCAGCTGGAAGATTTGCTCCGCGCGATCGAACGCCTGCTCGCCGGCCTCGGTCATCGCGACGCCGCGCCCGGCCGGCTTCAACAGCTGGCGCCCAAGTGCTTTCTCGAGCTCGCGCACCTGCGCGCTGATCGTTTGCACGGCCATGTCGAGCCGCCCGGCCGCGCGCGCAAAGCCGCCCTCCTTCACGACGATCCAGAAGTAGTACAGGTGACGATAGTTGAGCATGCTGATCCGATACTTCGAAAAATCCGAAACGTCGTTCAGGTTATCACTGGTTCATTCGAACCGCGAATAGGCCCATGATGGCGGTTCCGCCGCTCGCGGCGCACTCGATTCCGCCACCTCATGGACTCCCTGTTCGCACTCGTTGCCGATCCCGCCGCGTGGGCCGCGCTCGTCACGCTGATCGTGATGGAGATCGTGCTCGGCATCGATAACCTGATCTTCATTTCGATCCTCAGCAACCGCTTGCCGGAAGCGCAACGCCCGCGCGCGCAGCGCATCGGGCTGCTGCTCGCGCTGGTGATGCGGCTGCTTCTGCTCAGCACCATCGCGTGGATCACGAAGCTGACCGCGGTCGCGTTCACGCTGTTCGATCATGGCTTTTCGTGGCGCGATCTGATCCTCGTCGGCGGCGGCCTGTTCCTCGTGTGGAAGGCGACCACCGAAATCCGTCAGCACATGATCCCCGCTGACGAACTCGCCGCGAAAACCAGCTCGACCGTGCAGTTGACCTTGGCGGCCGCGATCGGCCAGATCATCCTGCTCGACCTCGTGTTTTCCGTCGACAGCATCATCACCGCGGTCGGCATGACCGAGCACCTGCCGATCATGTTCGTCGCGGTGATCGTGTCGATCATGGTGATGCTGTTCGCGGCGCAGCCGCTCGCGCGCTTCATCGATCGCAATCCGACCATCGTGATGCTGGCGCTGAGCTTCCTGCTCGTGATCGGCATGACACTGATCGCCGATGGTTTCGGCTCGCACGTTCCGAAGGCGTATATCTATGCGGCGATGGCGTTTTCCGCGTTCGTCGAGGCGATGAACATGCTCGCGCGGCGCGCGAAAACGAAACGTCTGGCAAGCAGCGAGGAGTGATGCCGTGATGAAATGCCCAGTCTGCAAAACGACCGGTCTGCTGATGACCGAGCGCCGCTCGATCGAAACGATTACTGTCCGGACTGTCGAGGCGTATGGCTCGATCGCGGCGAGCGTGCCTTGGAAAGCGAGCGGCAGCGTTACGAGGAGCGTCGCGACGAACATCGCGGGTATCAAAAGAAGCGCTCGATTTTCGATGTGTTCGACTTCGACTGAACGCTTCGGCGGCTTGGCGCACGCAAATTCCAACCGCCGTTAGCGCATCAGCGCGCCTTCTTGCGAGCGCCCTTGCCGGTCGTCGCGGCGCGCGGCGCTTCCTTCTCGAGCGGTGCGCCGCCGTTCATCTGCTCGAGCCACGACAGCGTATCGACATACGACAGAAATTGCTTCAGATATTCCGGCGACAGCTCGCGCATCAACGACAGCGCGCGATGTACGAGGCTGCTCGAATTGAGCGGCCCCGCGTTGCCTGGCACCTGCGCGAGCGACTGGCGCAACTGCTTTTCGGTGCGCAGTTTGGACCAGACTTCGCGGAAGTAGTCGACTGCGGGCAGATCGGGATAGGCGGCACCGTGCGGAGCATCGGCGCGCGCGTGGTGGCGGGCGAGGCGTTCGATCAGCGCCGCGAGCGTGGCGTCGTTGGCCGCGTTGGCGTCACCGGACGTGGCTTGCGACGCGCTCTCGTCCGCAGCGGCACGCTCGACCTCGGCCGTATAGTCGGCCAGCAGTCCTGCCAATCGTTGCTCGAGCACTCGTCGCGGCTCGCCGCTGTGCTGTGCCGCGCGCCGCGTAAGCGCGTCGAGCAGATGAAAGCGCACCGGATCGAGCCGAGCCGCGCCGCTCGCGCGCCATGCATCGAGCCTCGCGCGAGCCGCGTGGATCGCGTCGTCAAGCACCGGACTTCTCCGCTGCCGCCGCACTCGACGGCCGCGGCACCGGCGCGATTTCGACGCGGCGGTTTTTCGCGCGGCCGGGTTCGTCGGCATTCGAACTGACCGGCTGCTCCGAGCCGAACGCCGCCGCAAACACCGACGACGCCGACACGCCCTCGTCGATCAGCGTGCGCGTGACCGTCAACGCGCGCTGCGCCGACAGCTCCCAGTTATCGGCGAAGCGTCGATTGCCTTCGCGCAGGCGTTGATCGTCGGTGAAGCCGCTGACCATCAGAATCTGATCGCTCGCGCGCAGATACGCGGACAGCGGCCCGGCGAGACTCTTCAGCAGCGCGCGACCCTCAGGCTGCAGCTGGGCGGAGTTCAGCGCGAACAGCACGTTGCCGCTAATGCCGATGCGCCCATTGACGAGCGTCACGCGCCCCGCCGCGAGCGGTCCCGCGAGTGCCTGTTCGAGCGTCTTGCGGCGCTGCGTTTCAGCCTGGCGCTGCTTGACCTCCTGCTCGAGCTTGCTCGACAGTTCGAGCTGCACGCCGATCACGCTGACCAGAATCAGCACGAACGCGCCGACCAGCACCGACATCAGATCGCCGAACGCGGCCCAGATCGGCGCGGAGGTTTCCACGCCGCCGTCGATGTCCTCGCTCATACCGCGTCGGCTCCAGCGGTCGCGCGCTGCGCGGCCAGCAACTGCAGGTCTTCGACGATCTGCTTCTGCGACATCACGCTGAGGTCGACCACGTCACGCGCCTGCGCGACGTAGTAGGCGAGCTGTTCGTCGCTGCGCGCGAGCGATTTGTCGAGCGCTGCTTCGATGCGTTCGAGATGTGCGACGAGCTTGTCGTTCGCTTCGCCGAAGGTATGCACGGCCGCGCCGAATGCTTCGCCGAGGCTCGCGACTTCGACCGCGCTGCCGGTGACCTGCGCGGCGACCGTGCCGAGCTTGCCGGTCTCGTGCTCGAGGTGCTCGGTGAAGCGATTACCGACGCGTTCGAGCAGACCCGCCGACGTCGAGACCAAGGCATCGACGGCCGTGCGTTGCTCGGTCGACGCGTGGGTGACTGCGTCGAGCAGCGTCTCCAGCGTGGCGAGCAGACGACTGCGCTCTTCGAGCATCGCGGTGTCGCGGACCATGCTGTCGGAGAGCTTCTGGCGCAGCTCCGCGACGACTTCGGCAGCGGCCTTCGGCGCTTCGGACGCCGCTTGCACGAGGCGCCCGATTTCGGCGATCGTCGCGCTGGCATGCGTTTGCGTCTGCGCGGAGATATCGCGTGCGGTTTGCGCGAGTGCGTCGCAGATTTGCTGCTGACGGGTCGCGGTTTGCGAACCTGTTTGCTGCCATTGTTCGTCGAGCTTTGCGGTCATCGCGGCGAGCGCTTCGGTCCATGCCGCGAAGCGCTGTTCGTCGCGCGCGGCGAGTTCGGCTTGCAGGTTTGTCGCCGCCTTCGGTGCTTCAGCCGCGGCTTGAACCAGTCGATCGATTTCCGCGATCGTCGCGCTGGCATGCGTTTGCGTCTGCATGGAGATATCGCGTGCCGTTTGCGCAAGCGCGTCGCAGATCTGCTGCTGATGGCTGGCGGCTTGCGCACCCCTCTGCTGCCATTGTTCGCTGAGCTTCGCACCCATCGCGTCGAGCGCCTCGGCCCACGCGCCCAAACGCTGCTCGTCGCGCGCGCTCAGTTCGGTCTGCAAGTTCGCATGCGAGCTACCGACCGCGCTCAGCAACGCCGCGGCATGCTGCTCGAACGTCGCGGCGGCGCGCGCCAACGCCTGTTCGTTGTTGGCGGCGAGTTGGTCGCCCGCGCTTTGCTGCTGAGCCAACGCGTCGCCCCAGGCCTGCGACATGCCGCTCGCCGTCGCTTCGAGCCGCGCGGACACGCCGTCGAGCAGCGCGAGCGAGCGCTGTTCGAACGCTTCGGCAACGCGTTCGACCGAAGCGCGCTGTTGCGCGGCCAACTCGTCGCTCGCCTGCCGATGTCCGGCGAGCGCGCTGTGGCAAATCTCGGCGACGTTCGCGCTGGTCGCCGCGAAGCCGCTCGACATGCCGTCGAGCTGGCGCTGCACGGCCTGGGTCACCGCGTCGTGCAACGCGGCGGTTTCGCGCGAGAGGCCGGCCATCGTCGCTTCGACGACCGGCTGCAGGGCCTTGCCGGCGGCCTGCGCGCTGCCGGTCACGCTGTCCTTCAGCGACTGCTCGATCACACCGGCGAGCCGCAGATAGGCGGCTTCGGTGCGGCCGTAAAACGCGTCGAGGCTCGCGATCTGCCGCTCGTTCGACGCGGCGCTCTGCTGTTCGAGCGCGCTCATCATCGTCTGCAGACGTTCGACCAGCAGCGGCGTCGCTTCGGCCTGGCGTTGCAGCAGCCGGAAGCTTTCTTCGCGCTGATGGCTCTGCGAGTAGACGCGCAAAGTCGTCGCGATCTTCGCGTCGAGCTGTTGCGCCGCTTCGAGCCGCTCGCGGCGGGACAGCGCGGACAGCAGCCCGAGCATCGCGGACGTCGCGACACCCGCGATCGACGTGCCGAACGCGAAGCCCAGCCCCTTGACCGGCGCGGCCAGCGATGCGCGGATCGCCTGCAGGTCGCTCGCGCTCTCCAGCGCAAGGCCGGTGCCGCGCAGCGTCATCACCATGCCGAGCAGCGTGCCGAGCATGCCGAGCAGCACCAGCAGACCGACCAGATACGGCGTCAGCGCGGGTCCCGGCAACGCGACGCGCTCGCCTTCGACGCGCAGCCGCACGCTATTGCGCAGACTCGGATGGACAGGTTCGAGAAACGCGCCGAGGCTCGGCGGTGGTCCGGACGACGCGGCGAGCGCGCCTGTCAGCGTGGCGGTCGCCTGACCATAGCGGCGCAATTCGAGCGCGCCTAGCACGTAGAAGACGCCGATCAGCAGCGTGACGACGAACGCGAGCGGATTGGAAACGGCATAACCGACGGCGATCCAGCACGCCGCGGAGAGCCCCGCGAGAAATACAACGAGATCGATACGATATCTGGACATGGGGTCCCAGTTAGCAGGCGCGAAGAGCCGCGAGCAGCCCTTCGACCGGTTGAAAACGAACCTCCAGCTCGGCCAGCAAAACGCTCTGCATGTCCTTGCGGAAGACGTCGAGCCACGCCTCGGACGCGAGCGGCACGGCAGCGTTGCCGCCATCGGTCGACCTGGCGAGCCGCGTGGCTGCGGTGCTTGCTTTGACTTGAGCCAAGGCTGCTTCCGGCTGCATGGCTGCAGCGCCGGCTTCGACTTCGGCCGACTGCTGCCGCGTGGGATCGGCATCGGCGGCAACTTCGGCCGCTGCTTCCGCCTCCGCCAACCTCCGCTTCTCACCCTCGCGCAAGCGCTCGTAGTGCCCGCCGAGCAACCCGGGCACTGCGCCGAGCAAAGTCCGCTCGCGCTCGCCCAGCGCACGCTCCATCACCGCATCGACGACCGCGAGCCGCGCGAGCGACGGCGCCTGCGTCGCCAGCAGCGCGCGCAGCCGGCCACGCAACGTGCCGATCGCCGTTTCCATCGACTGCTGAAGCGCGAGATAGCGCTGTCGGAACACCGCGTAGTCGGCCTGCGTGTCGACCGCCACGCGCGGCGCCGACATCCGGGCGGACGACGGCGACGGGCCACGCTGCCGTGAGCCGGCGAGCACGCTATCGCTGGCGATTGCGCTCACCAGCGAGCGGCGCACGCGCGTGCACTCTTCCTCTTCCGCACGGCCGAACGCGCGCGCGCCACCAGCGACGGACGGCGGCTTGCCATCCAGCGCCGACGACAACGCGATCGCGTCGGTCCAGCCGAGCCACTGGCTCAGCCGATCCGCCAGCGATTGTCGCGATTCGGCGACGTCGGCCTCGGCGAGACGGGCCAGTAAGCGAACGAGCGCAGGCCCAGTGAGGGCGCTGCGCTGAGGGGCTTGCAACATACCACCGGACGCAAAAAAGTCAGCAGTTTACACGCAGACGCCAGCGAGTCCTAAGTCGCCCGCTCGATCGTGCGTCGAAAGACACGGTTTTGCCCGATCGAACCTGGCATTCGGGCGTTTTCCCGAGCGCGGCTTTTTTGCCAATAGCGAAGCGGACCTATCCCTGTATAAGATGAAAGCTGGCGCCTCGCTGCGCACGAACACGGCGGAGCGTCGACAACACACAGAACACACGCAAGGCGGACAGGGAGCATGAAATTCGATACCGTGGTGCTCGGCGCCGGCATTGTCGGGGTGTGCGTCGCCGTGCATCTGCAGAAACGCGGCCGCGCGGTTGCGCTGATCGACCGTAAGCAGGCGGGCAACGAGACCTCGTTCGGCAACGCCGGGCTGATCCAGCGCGAAGGCGTCTATCCGTACGCGTTTCCGCGCGGGCTCGGCACCCTGCTGCGCTACGCGCGCAACCAGTCGCCCGACGTGCGCTATCACGCCGACGCGATGCTGCAGGTTGCGCCGTTCCTGTGGCGCTACTGGCGCAACTCGCATCCGGCGAAGCACGCGGAAATCGCGAAATCGTACGCGACGCTGATCGAGCATTGTGTCAGCGAACATCGCGCGCTTGCCGCGGACGCCGGTGCCAGCGCGCTGCTGCGGCCGATCGGCTGGATCAAGGTGTTTCGCCATGCCGCCGCGCGCGACGCCGAAACCAGCCTCGCCGAACAGTGGCATCGCGAGTACGGCGTCGAGTTCGAAACGCTCGACGCGCCGCGCCTGCAACAGCTCGAACCCGATCTCGACAAGCGGCTGCAAGGCGGGCTGCGCTATCCGCAATCCGATTCGGTCAGCGATCCGAACGCGCTCGTCACCGCATACGCGCGGTACTTCGAAGCGCTCGGGGGACGGTTCTTCATCGGCGA
Organism: Paraburkholderia sp. MM6662-R1; assembly: GCF_050436245.1. NCBI lineage: Bacteria > Pseudomonadati > Pseudomonadota > Betaproteobacteria > Burkholderiales > Burkholderiaceae > Paraburkholderia > Paraburkholderia sp. MM6662-R1. The sequence goes on from NZ_JBNDLV010000004.1 coordinate 552,807, forward strand.
TGCCGACACGCTGCGTGAAGGCTGGCAGGTCGAGACGCGGGACGGGGCGATCACGGCCGAGTCGGCGGTGATCGCGCTCGGACCGTGGTCGGATCGCGCGAGCACGCGGCTCGGGTATCGGCTGCCGCTCGCGGTCAAGCGCGGCTATCACATGCACTACGCGCCGCGTCGGAGCGCGCGGCTCAACCATCCGATTCTCGACGTGGAACACGGCTATGTGCTCGCGCCGATGGCGCGCGGCATCCGTTTGACCACGGGCGCCGAAATCGCGCGCCCCGAGGCGGCCAAGACGCCGGTGCAACTCGACGCGGTCGAGCCGATCGCGCGCACGCTGTTTCCGCTCGGCGAACGTCTGGATGCCGAACCGTGGATGGGACGCCGCCCGTGCACGCCGGACATGATGCCGATCATCGGGCCCGCGACGAAACATCGGGGACTGTGGTTCGCGTTCGGCCATGCGCATCATGGTCTGACGCTCGGACCGGTGACGGGGCGGCTGATCGCGGAGATGATGACCGGCGAGCAGACGCTGGTCGATCCGCGGCCGTTTCGAGTCGAGCGGTTTTAGCCGGAGGGTCTGAGGCCCGCTCGAAATCTCCGCCTTCATCGCACAATTATCGTCATCTCACGCTAAAGCCACCCTCACGGCACACCTCCAACCAAGCCGCCAGCCGTCGAAGCAATAAAAAAACGCCGCGGGCCAACAGCCCGCGGCGTTCTTCATCGAGCCGGACAACCGTCGATCAGGCCGTCATGGCAGCCCGTCGCGGCGACACTGCCGACACCGCGAAGCTCACGACGATATTCGCGACGAGCGCGATCAGGCCGATATACAGCGGATAGTTCTCGTGGCCGAAATGCAGGCCATACACCGGCTTGAGCCCTTGCGAAATCGCGAGGCCCGTGCCGAGCACGATACCGACGAGCCAGCCGACGAACAGACCCGGCGTGTTCAGACGGCGCGTGTACAGCGTGAACACGATGGCCGGGAAAATTTGCAGAATCCACACGCCGCCGAGCAGTTGCAGATCGATCGCATACTGCGTCGGCAGGAACACGATGAACAGCAGCGCCCCGAACTTGACGACCAGCGAAACGATCTTCGCATTGGCTGCCTCCGCCTCGGGCGAGATGTTCGGCGACACCAGCGGACGCCACAGATTACGCGTGAACAGATTCGCCGCGCCGATCGACATGATCGCGGCCGGCACCAGCGCGCTGATCGCAATCGCGGCAGCCGCGAAACCGACGAACCACGACGGGAACAGCGTGCCGAAGAGGGTCGGCACCACGTCGCTTGCCGACTTCACGTTCACGCCAGCGGCGATCGCCATATAGCCGAGCAGCGCGATCAGGCCGAGCAGCACCGTGTAGGCCGGCAGGAAGATCGCGTTCTTGCGCACCGTCTTTGCCGACGCCGACGACAGCACCGCCGTCATCGTATGCGGATACATGAACGCGGCGAGCGCCGAGCCGAGCGCGAGCGATGCGAACGCCGTGTACTGATTCGGCTTCAGCAGGATACCGGTCGCGCCGCCCTTCGCCTGGAAGTGCGCATCGGCCAGTGCGAACACGTGCCCATAGCCGCCGAGCTTCACCGGAATCAGCCATACCGCCGCGATCACGACGATATAGATCATGATGTCCTTGACGAACGCGATCATCGCCGGCGCGCGCAGGCCGCTTGCATACGTATAGAGCGCGAGGATCACGAACGCGACGATCAACGGCAATTCGCCGCTGACGCCGAGCCCCTTGATCACGACCTGCATGCCCACCAGCTGCAGCGCGATATACGGCATCGTCGCGACGATGCCGGTCAGCGCGATGGCCGCCGGGAACCACTTGCCGCCGTACTCGCCGTGCACGTAGTCGGCCGCGGTGATGTGGTTCTTCGCGTGCGCAACCTTCCACAGCTTCGGCATCACGGCGAACACGAACGGATAAACGATGATCGTGTACGGCAGCGCGAAGAAGCCATACGCGCCCACCGAATAAACGAGCGCGGGCACCGCGATCACCGTATAGGCGGTATAGAAATCGCCGCCGACGAGGAACCACGAAATGACCGTGCCGAACTGCCGTCCGCCGAGACCCCACTCGTGCAGTTGGGTCAGATCGCCGCGTTTCCAGCGCGCGGCAAAAAAGCCGATCACCGTGACGAGCACGAAGAACGCGATGAAGACCGTCATCGCAACCGGGTTCACAGGATTCAGATCGCTCATTTGAGACCTCGATACACGATGTAAATCAGCAGCGAGGTCAACGGCACCCACAGAAACTGATACCAGTAGAAGAACGGAAAGCCCGCGAGCGGCGGATGCGTGTCGTTATAGAACGGCAGCCACAGCAGCGCGATATAAGGGATCAGCAAAATGAGCCAGAGCCATGAACGGCCGGCCGAGGGGGAGGTCTCCACGAACGTCTCCTGAGTATTATCGACAGCGCGCGCGATGGCTCGTGGCCCGACGCGCAAATGCCCGGTTGCCTGAGGTCAGGCGGAAAACCGGGGAACGTCGCACACTCGAGCGCCAGGCCTCGCGCGGCGCGGTATGCGACGGGCATGTAGTATTCGCCTTCGCGCGCCTGCTTTCAAGCGCGCAACTACGTAAGCCGTCTACGTAATATTACGTAGCCCGTTGACTGGCTTTTTTCAACGATGAAACTCAAAGCAAAGATAGTGCTGCTCGCGATCGTGCCCTTTCTGGTGGCGATCGCCAGCATCGAGACGGGCGTGCGCCGCGAAGCGACCGCACTCGCCGAGCGGCAGCACGCGACCACCCAGGCCGCGTACATGGCGAGTAAGGAGATCGAGCTCAAGCACTACGTCGAACTCGCGACGACTGCGATCGCGCCGCTCTACGAGGCCGGCGGCGACAACGCACGCGACGACGCGCTGCTGCGCACGCGTGCGCTCGCGGTGCTCGAAAAGATGAATTTCGGCGAGGACGGCTACTTCTTCGTGTACGACCTGCACGGCCGCACCCTGATGCATCCGCGCGAGCCGGATCTGGTGGGTCGGGATCTGTGGTCGTTGCGCGATAGCCAGGGCACGCCGACGATCCAGCAGCTACTCGCCGCAGCCGCGCGCGGCGGCGGCTATGTGCGCTATCTGTGGCATCGGCCGTCGACCGGCAAGGAGGAGTCGAAACTCGGCTACGTGGTGCCGCTCGAACGCTGGGGCTGGATGCTCGGCACCGGCATCTATCTCGACGACATCGACACGACGCTCGCGCACATCGACGAGGAGGCCGCGGCCAATATCGATCGCACGATGAAGTGGATCGACGCGATCGCGGTGGCTGGTCTCGCGGTCATTGCGCTGTGCGCACTCGTGCTGAACGTGACCGAATATCGCAGTGCCGACGCGAAGCTGAAGCGGCTCGCGCAGCAGGTCGTCGAGTCGCAGGAAAACGAGCGAGCGCGCCTGTCGCGCGAATTGCACGACGGCATCAGCCAGATGATGGTGTCCGTGAAGCTGCTGCTCGAATCGGCGCTCGCGCGGCTCGAACGCGGCGACGCGCGCGTGCCCGCCGCCGAGGCCGCCCTGGCCACCGGACTCACGCGGCTCGGCGATACGCTGCGCGAAGTCCGGCGCATTTCTCATGCGCTGCGTCCGTCGATGCTCGACGATCTCGGCGTCGCGGCCGCCCTCGAACAACTGACGCGCGAACTCGGCGACGAGTCCGGCATCGCGCTCGGCTTCACGCAGATCGCGCATACGCATGCCGCCACGTTGCCCGACACGGTCAACACCGTGCTGTTTCGCATCGCCCAGGAAGCGCTGACGAACATCGTGCGACATGCGCAGGCGTCGAGCGCGGCGCTTGCGCTCGAGGTTTCGCGCGATGCGGTCACGCTGACGATCTCCGACAACGGCCGCGGCTTCGACGTGACCGAAGCATTCGTCGGCGGACGTGAAGGTGTCGGCCTGCGCAACATGCGCGAACGGCTCGAAGCGCTCGGCGGCACGCTGTCGCTGAACTCGCAGCCGGGGCACACCGTCGTCGCCGCGCGCGTGCCGCTGCCCACGACGCATGCAACGGTGCCGTCCCTGCAGGAACTCTGATCATGAACGACACGACCTCTCCTTCCATCGCGCGTCTGCTGCTCGTCGACGATCATCCGCTCGTGCGCGACGGTCTGCGCGCACGGCTCGAAGCAGTGCGCCACTTCGAAGTGGTCGGCGAAGCGGGCGACGCGCAGCAAGCGCTCGCGCTGGCCGAACGACAGGCGCCGCATCTGGCGCTGATGGATGTCGGCATGAAAAGCGGCATGAACGGCATTGCGTTGGCGGGCCTCTTTCACGAGCGCTTTCCGGCGATTCGTGTGCTGATGCTGTCGATGCACGACAACCTCGAATACGTGACGCAGGCGGTGCGCGCGGGCGCGAGCGGCTACGTTCTGAAGGATTCGCCGGCGCTCGAAATCATTCAGGCGATCGGCGCGGTACTCGACGGCAAGACGTTCTTCAGCGCGGAGATCGGTGCTCGACTGATCCAGGCATCGGCAACGCAATCGCCGGTCGAACGCTTGACGCCGCGCGAGCGCGACATTCTCGATGCGCTTGCCGAGGGACTGTCGAGCAAGCAGATCGCGCAGCGCAACGATCTGTCGGTGCGAACCGTGGAGACGCATCGACTGAATCTGAAGCGCAAGCTCGATATCGAAGGACAGGCCGAGTTGATCAAGTTCGCGGTCGAGAACCGGCGCAACAAGCGTTGAGGTTCGCGGGCGCGCGATAATGAGCGGTCCACACCTGGAGCGACCACGGCATGAAGCGCGTGTTCGAACTGAGTCTTGCCGGTCTGATGATTTGCGTGGCCACGGCTCGCGTTTATGGCGAACCGGCGCGCGTCAATCGCGGCCACGATCCATTCCTGCAGATATCCAAAGCGATCGCCGATTGCCCAACTCCGCTTGGCCCATTCGAAACCGAAAAGGAATGGCTCGACGATAGCCATTACAGAATCGAACGCGGCAATAGCTGCTGGATCGAAGGCCGTTGCCGTTTGCCGAACGCGTATCTGTACGACGCGGAAATCGCCGAGAGCGTGCAACGGCGTCTCGCGAATCTGAACGTCGCGACGCACTGGCGCGAGCAATCGACGCTATGGCTCACGCTGCAACGCCGCTTTATCTACGTCGAAGGCTGCGTCGCGCCGGGCTTCGACAAGAAGACTTTCCTCACCGAACTCGCCAAAACGGCGGACGTCGAGCGCGTGATCGACAACACGATCACCGATCCTCACGCCGCGCAGTTGCCTTACCGCACCCAGGCGGACCCGGACAAGCCCGTGCTCGATCCGGGCGATTAGCGCGGTAGTCTCGGCTACTCCGACATCCACGCGTTCGGCGGCGAAATCAACACGCCCAATCTCGATGCGCTGGTGCAATATCCTCGCGCTGCCGCGAGCGGTGCATCGACTATCTCGACACCAGTTGGCGCTGATCGAACGCAGCATCGCGCAAGCGCTCACACGACGCCGGCTCGCCGACCGTCCGGTCACGCAACAACTGCGCGGCTTTGCCAATGCGTATCAACACGCAAAGGCGCGCCTCGTCGACGTGGCTGCCGTTGAACGCCGCAACGGCAAGCGAGCAGTGCGCCCCGACGTCGAGGCGTATCTGAGCAGCGCCGTTCACTGATCCGTCGGCGCTTCGTCTCGTTCGCACCGGCATTCAAAGCTGCGTGTCCAGTAGCCGCACGAATTTTTCGACGAGCTTCTCGGTGAACGAACGCCGCGTCCATGCTTCGAGCGTGACGCGCTTCGACTTCGCGATGTCGTCGTCGAACGCGGCGGTCTGCTGCGTGGCGAAATCGCGGTCGTAGATGTTCAGGTTCGCTTCGTCGTTCAGCTTGAACGAGCGGCTATCGAAGTTCGTCGAGCCGACCGACACCATGTACTCGTCGACTACCAGCAACTTGCAATGGAACATGGTCGGCTGGTACTCGTAGATCTCGACGCCCGCTTTAAGTAGATCGCCCCAACACGCACGCGACGCTTCGCGCACCGTGTGCGTGTCGATGCGTTTGCCCGGCGTGACGATCTGTACTTTCACGCCGCGTTTCGCGGCTTCGACGATCGCGTTGATGGTGAGCTTGTCGGGCACGAAGTACGCGCTCGCAAGCTGCAAACTGCGCGTGGCGGCGGTGATGGCCATCAGATACATCAACTGCATGTCGTCACTGCCGCCCGACGGCGAACTGCTGAACATATGCGCGAGACCCTGGCCCGCTCCTTTCGGCTCGGCATCGATGTGCGGAAAATACTCGGGACCGTGCAATACGCTGCTGGTCGCCTTGATCCAGTTGTCCATGAACACGGCCTGCATATGGCCGACCACTGGACCCGTCACGCGAAAATGCGTATCGCGCCAATGCTTTTCGTCCTGCGCATTGCCAGTCCACTCCGGCGCTATGCCGACCCCGCCGGTAAAACCGATCCGGCCGTCGATCACCAATAGTTTGCGGTGCGTACGGTCGTTCATGCGGCCGAGTCCGGTCCAATGCGGCTTGTGATACCTGACCACTTCGGCGCCAGCCTCCCGCAGCAGTTGCAGATAGTGCCGATCCATTTTCGACGAACCGACCCAGTCGAGCAGTACATGCACGGCGACACCTTCGCGCGCCTTATCGGCAAGCGCACGCGCAATCTGTCCGCCGATCTCGCCAGACCAGTAAATGAACGTTTCAAATGTGATGGTTTCGCGCGCCGACCGAATGCCCTCGAGCATCGACGGAAAGATCTGGTCGCCGTTGAGCAGCATCTCGAAGCGATTACCCGGCACCACGGGTGGACCGAGCAATAAACCCATCGAACGAAGGAATTGCGGATCTTCGCTCTTATAAAGCCGCTCGATTCTGTGTTCTATTTTCTTCTCGCCGCTCCACAGATTGGCGATCAGGAGAACGATCACGAGCGTGACGAACGCGGTAATAGAAATGGTCAGCATGCGTGGCCTCGATGGCAGGCGGCGGGTCACGGCATACGACTCCCGCATCCGACGGGGGAATGCCGCACTCGTGCCTGGCTTTCACTATCAGCACGTCATGCACGGCGCGTGCCCGGATCAGGACCGCGCCTTGCTTTCTGGTTCCAACGCTTTATCTGACCAATGCAAACGCCTCGCGGCTTGCGATTTCGCCCGCGCCGAATACGCCGATGACCGTATAGTCCGACGCCACGCATTCGAACGTCGATGCCTGAAACGTAATGACGAAATGCCGCCGCGCCGGTGCCTCGGGAGCAATGGCGACGGAGTCTGTCGCCACGGCGGCAATCTCGGCGCACAACGACGAATTGACGACTTCATGCACCGCGCAGCCGACGAGACCTTGGGCCGCGAGCGGATGAATGGCGCGATCGTCATCGCCCGGCGGCCCGAGACGGTGAAAGATGGCGTCGGCGAACAGCACCGCGCAAAAAGGATCGTCGTCGGGATCGAATGGCCCGAACCGATCAAAGTCCGACTCCGCGATCGGATAAGTGAGGATCACGCGGCGATCGCTGGCGACGATGAATGGTTCGGCCGCATCGGCTGCCGGACGAGGAGCGGAGTCCAGCAGCAAGACCTGATCTTCCTGCCGGGGTGCATCGAACGTGCTAACCATCTACTTCACGACTCCACGGCTATTACGCGCTTGCTTGCGTCTCTGGCGTTTGGGGAGCCGCCGCGACGGGTGCGGCCGTACTCTTTGCAGCAGCCTTGCGCGCCGGTGCTTTTCTTGCCGCCTTCACAACGCTTTTGCGGCCGGCGGTCTTCTTCACCGCGGCTTTCCGGCTTGCCGGAGTGGCCTTTTTGGCTGCGGTCTTTTTCACGGCCGTCTTGCGCGTTGCTTTTTTCGCCGCGGTTTTCTTGCCTACCGCACTCGCGGTCGCTTTCGCCTGGCTGCTCTTTGCCGCCGTTTTCGCCGCTTTCGGAGCGGCAGCCATGCTCGCGTCATCGATCAGGAATTTGCTGCGGTCCTTGACGGCCGCGAGCCATGCCGGCGCCGGACCGCGGCCGCTCCAGGTCGCGCCGGTTTTCGGATTCAGGTACTTCGGCGGCTGGGCGCCTTTCGGCTGTCCTTTGCCGCCCTTCGCGGCGGGAGCAGCCGCGGGCTTGCTTGCGCTCGCAGCGTCGATCAGGAACGCCGTGCGGTCCTTCACGCCGGCGATCCAGCCAGGCGCGCGGCCGTGCCCCGTCCAGGTCGCGCCGGTCTTGTGGTCGCGATACTTCGCCGGGGTTGCCGACCTGGCGGCTTTGCTCGCACCCGCAGGTCTTCCGCGACCCGCCGGATTGCCATTCAGACCTCGCGCGGCACGTCGTGCCTTCGCCTGTGCTTCGAGATCGGCAGTCGTGAGACCGTGCTTGAGCATCAATTCGCGAATCTGGTCGACCGCGGCTTGTGCTTTTCTGGCAATGAGAACGTCAGCTTGCTCCTGGAGCTTCTTAAGCTTGGCTTGGATTTGCTCTAACGAAGGCATTTGATTGCTCCTTATGTGGTAATCGTCGAACTATGCCATGAATGACGGAAGAAAGGCAGTGTATTGACCTATCCCGAGCTTCAATACATCGATACGAGCACCGATGCGGCGTTCAAATAACGAAGCTTTCAGGTTTTTTACCGGGTCATCGAAGCTTTCTTCCTTTTCCTTCCCTCCTGATTCTTCTTTTTCATTTCGGTTCCACCACCACTCAGATAGGTGTAAAAACGACGACCTGGCGATCGGCAATGTACCTCACACTCCGTATGAAGCGGTAGTGTTGACCGTCCGCCGTTATCCGGTTCAGGCCCAGGCGGGTCAGTACCAGCATTTCATCTGCCTGGAAAGCGTCGACGACGCCGGAATCCGTTAAATCCTCCAATGCCCCGGATGGATTTCCGACATAAACGCTGCGCGCCTGCTTGCCGATCCGCATCACGACCACGCTTTTTCCCTCGTCGAGCGCCAATTCGAGAAAGCTCGCGAGCGTGCGCAACGACTCCGGCGTGCAAGTCCTGGTCTGATAGATCGCTGCATTCGATGGCGTCATTTGTGTTTCCCCGTCATCCGCATCGGCGACAGAAAGGGGCGCCGCCGTGCTTTCTGGCATTAGTCGCTTCTACTATAGCCAGGCCTTTGGATATTCAAAGGAGAGTAGTCCACTTTTTATTTGAAAACGGTCTTTTTTCGTGGCCCGCTATAGCGAACGGATTCAAGCATGCGCGAAACGCCACTGACGACGCGTGCAAAGACATGGCCCCGGCTCCGGTAACGTGCCGTTACGATCTTGCAGCACCTGTTGCTCCTGTACCGGCCAAGTCCATTTACACTTCATATCCGTGCCCAGCGGCGGACGTATGGCCAATAGAGAGTCCTTTGTCAGCCGCCATGCTCGCGGCGGCTATTGAAATGGACGCGGGGCCACCCTAATTCCGATCCACTCAAACACGATGGTACTTACAATGAAAGCTGGTTTTATTCGGATCGCCCTCGGGGCAATGGCAGTCTCGTTGGCAATGGCCGGCACCGCGAACGCGGCCGGTTGCCTGAAAGGAGCGGTAGTGGGCGGCGTCGCCGGGCACTACGCGGGACATCATGCGGTGGTTGGCGCGGTCGGCGGCTGTATCGTCGGACGGCATATGGCCAAAAAGCACGCCGAAGAACAGCAGGCGGCGGCTCAGGCTGCGCCGCATCAGCAAGCCCGAATGCAGTGACTGGAGAATACGGGCGCCGCCGCAAACGTTCGCACGAGAGACGCGGCAATGATCTTCGAATCTCCGTTCGCGGCGACGCGCCCTGCTCCGATCACTTAGGCAATGCGTAATCCGCGCGCGGGCAAGATCTCCTGAGTGGTCACGAAACGGTGCTGTTTGACCGCGTCGTGAAAGAGCCGGTAGTCGCTCTTCTCGAAGGCGGTCGTCCACTCCGGTCTGTCCCCGGTGTCGTCATCGCACAACAAACCGGTGGCCTGGTACTTCCACGATCCTTGTCCTTTGGCGATATAGCCGGGCACGGGTTCTTTCAAACCTGGAATACGGCCTGCATTCACCCATTCGCAAACGGTTCTCAGACGCAGGTTGTCGTCGGGTTCGCGGTTCGTATCGAGCAGCCGGGTCAGCGCGTCTTTAACGTCGTCCGGCATGCCTGGCTGGTTTTCGAAATCTTCGCGTCCGGCCAGATAAGCTCGCACGACACGACAACTCATGTCCGCCGCCTGCACGAAATCCGGCAAATTATGTCGTGAGATGAAGTGATTGCGGCCGTCTATGTAATGCCAACGCGCCCATGGCTGGTCGGGATAATGCAACGCGGCGCCATGGCCGACCGGCAACGCGATCGTCAGAACGTCCTCCTCGACATGCTCGATCAGATGCGCGACCGCTAGTTCGAGGCTCGCGAGCCAGCCTTTGCGCGTGCAATCCTGTGCCTCGAGAAGATGCACGCGATTCCACGGGCTTTCGATGCCCGCGAATCCCTGGTGCGCCCACGTATCGACATAGGTATGAAGCGTCACGCCGAGCCGGTGCAACGCGGTCTCCGAATCGCGCTGCCGGATCGCGCGCCGCACGACTTCGCGCGCAACTTCACTGTCGGGCCGGCAAACCGCCTTTTCCTCGAGACTTTCACCCTCGCCAGCCGGCAGAAAATGGAACGGCGTCCACACGAGCCGGTTCTGGTCGTTCTCGGTATTGGCGTAATCGAATAACTTGTGCGCGGTCGCGAATCGCTCGAATGTCTCGCCGCCTTTGAACCGCAGTATTCCGCTCGTCGTTGCGTCGTCGACATATTGGCAGGCATGCGCGATGGTTTGCGCATCGCCGGCCGTCATGCCGCCGACGCGCGCGGCAATGTAGACCACGCCGTAATGAAAGTCGATGTTCATGGCAAGCGCTCCTGGCGCGCGTAATCACGGCCGGTTCGTGGCCGGCGATAGGGCGAGACGAATAGAGGGAGCTGCGCGTGAGTAGATAGTAAACGAGCGAGCGGCGCACGCATTGAAAAAACTTGCGTACTGGACGCGCTTTTCCACGTTTCGCGCCCCGCAACCATTCGGGCTACTGAAGGAACCGCGGGCGCGGCCGGCGAGATGTAACCTGCCGGCACGGAAAGCCGCCGGCCAATGAGGCGGAAAAACGTAACCTGGCCCGATCGGCGCCCGTCAGGTCAAATGTGTAACGGAAAGACGACTATTCCAGTGCTGGTTCAGATATTCGAGCGCAAACATCCGATGGCAATGATGTGGTAAATGTTCACTGCAAAGCAGGCAAGCCGATTCGAATAGCGCGATATCCAGATTACTTTCCACGCGGCGGCGCGCGATGAGGTCGAAATATTCCTCCCGAAAGTTCTCCCAGCTCAATTGCTTGCCCTGGTAGCGTTTGAGCAGGTCCGGCTCGGGAGCCAGTTCCGGTATTTCCACGTACGCCGCATTGCACAACTGGTCGAGAAAGTAAGGCAGATCCTGCTTTTTCGCAAAGCCCGCGAGTTGCGACGTGTTGTTGAGGCGAACGTCGAGCACCGTGCGCACATGGGCGTCCTTCAGCAAACCGAAAAATTTCTGGGCGCTCTTGCCGGTAAAACCAATGCTGGCCACCTGCACGCTACTTTTGTCACGTTTCATGGTGAATCCCCTGGCAGGCCATTCGGCGCCCATAAAAAAGCCTCGCTGCGATTGGCGCAGCGAGGCTCGGGTGTCAGTGCATCTTTAGCGCCGCTCGCGTGCTTTATTTGACGATGTCGACCAGTTCGACTTCGAAGGTCAGATCGGTATTCGGCGGAATCGGGCCGACGCCGCGATCGCCGTATGCGGTCGCCGCCGGGCACGTGAGTCGCGCCTTGCCGCCGACTTTCATCTTCTGCACGCCTTGCGTCCAGCACGGAATCACGCGATTGAGCGGGAACGTGGCCGGCCCGCCATGCTTGGCCGAGCTATCGAATTCGGTGCCGTTGGGCAGCGTGCCGCGATAGTTGACCTTTACCACGTCGGTCGCGGACGGTTGCGGGCCCGTGCCTTGCGTCAGATGTTCGACGATGACGCCGGACGGCAGCTTCTCCGTGGTCGGCGCGGCAGCCATCGCGGTCGAGGACAGAACGGCTGCGGCCAGCAAAGCAACGAGTGATTTCAAAGCGAATCTCCAGTGGGGTAGTCCGTTTGATTGTAACGGATCGGGTGTCGGCCGAGGCTCCCACATATTGCCCGATGCCGCGGGTCGTTGCGCGCCCATCAGGAACCTCGCTGAACCGTCGCGCGACCCCGCGGCCCACATGAACGTCCGGCGCGAGTCGCCGGCAAGCGAATCCGCCACACCCGTTGAGAACGCTTTCGATGACCGAGCCGGCCCATTCCGACGACCCCGCTTGCGATCCCTGCGCAGCGCCAGCCCCCTCCGACGAGCGTGTTCGCGCGCCAAGGCCGCGCCGGATTCCGCGCAGCCGCGCGCAACAGGCGCGGGTCGATGCGCGCCCCGAGTGGGCCGGAGTGATCGCGCTGCATCACGGCTCGCTCGATCAGCAGGTACGCGAGTGGGTCGAACGTGGGTTGAAGAACGGCTTGCTAAAGGTTGTCGTGTGTACGTCTAGTCTCGACCTCGGCGTCGATTTTCTACCGGTGGAACAGGTGTTCCAGATCGGCTCGCCAAAAGGCGTCGCGCGCTTGATGCGGCGCGCGGGCCGCTCGGGACATGCGCCCGGTTTGCCGTCTCGCGTGACGATCGTGCCGACGCATGCGCTCGAATTGATCGAAGCGGCAGCCGCGCGTGAAGCCGTCGACAAGCAGCAGATCGAAAGCCGCGATACGCCGCAATGCCGTTCGACGTGCTGGTGCAGCACCCTGTCACCGTTGCGATCGGCGGTGGCTTCGACGCGCTCGAGCTGTACGATGAACTTCTGCATACCTATGCATATCGTGATCTGACGCAGCAGGAGTTCGACTGGACGCTGGGTTTCGTCGAAGGCGGCGGCGCGCCGCTGCAATGGGCCGGCAGCCGCATGCCGCTATCGTCCGAGCTCGCCGACGCCACATTGACGATGCTCGCGCGCGCCGCCGACGGCATCTACGACGAACCGGAATTGCGCGCGGTGCGGCCGCTGCTCGAATTGCAGCAGAAGTGGTCGGCGTTGCCCGAGCCGGACGTACTCGTCGTCGAGCTGCTCAAATCGCGAGGGTCACCACTTCTTCTGCTATCCGTTCGCGAGACGCATTGCGCATATCGGACTTGGCGCTCTGCTCGCGTGGCGAGTCGCGCGCGACAAGCCCGGCACGTTTTCGATTTCGATCAACGACTACGGTTTCGAATTGCTGTGCGCGCAGGCTTTCGATTGGGCCGCGCAATTACAGGATGGCCTGCTTTCACCTGACGAACTCGATCACGACATTCTTGCGAGCCTCAATTCGTCCGAACTCTCCTTGCGACGTTTTCGCGAGATTGCACGAGTGTCGGGACTCGTGTTTCAGGCGCATCCGGGACAGCAGAAGAGCGCGCGGCAATGGCAGGCATCGAGCGGGCTTTTCTACGAGATCTTTCGTCAGCACGATCGCGGCAATCTGCTGCTGGGCCAGGCCGACACCGAAGTACTGCTGCAGGAACTCGACGTGCGGCGCATTCGTATTGCGCTCGAACGAATGAACGCGAACCGCGTCGTGCTCACGCGGCCCAAGAAGCCGACCCCGTTCGCGTTTCCGTTGATCGTCGGACGCCTGCGCGAAAAAGTCAGCACCTAGAAGCTCGCCGATCGCGTCGAGCGAGTGCTGGCCGAGCCCGAACGGGCGGCGCAACGATGAAGCCGACCTCGCTCGCGATCGACGTCGGCGGACGACCTCTCGTGCTGTCGAGCTTGCGCGCGTGTTTCGATCCGGCGCTGCGCGCGCTTTTTATCGCCGATGCGCATTTCGGTAAGAATGCGGTGTTCGCGCGCGCGGCATTCCAGTGCCGACTGGTTCGACCGCGGAGAATCTGCTGCGGATCGAACGTCTGATCACCGAGTTCGAGCCGACGACGCTGGTGTTTCTCGGCGATCTGCTGCATGCGCGCGAGTCGCTGTCGACGCTCACGCTCGATGCGTTGCATGCGTGGCGCGCGCGGCATGCGGCGAGGCGCGTGGTGCTCGTCGAGGGCAATCACGATCGGCATGCCGGTGCGTTGCCGCTTACGTTGGATGTCGAGTCCGTGCGCGAGCCGTGGCATATCGGGGCCTAGGCGCTGTGCCATCGCCCGCATACGGTCGATCACGCGTATGTGCTCGCGGGGCATGTGCATCCGGTCCTTCGGATCGCGACGCGGACCGATTCAGCGCGTGTACCGTGCTTTCGCTTTGGGATCGATCGGGGGGTGCTGCCGGCGTTCGGTAGTTTTACCGGAGGCGCGCGTGAGACGGGGCGCGTTCTGGGGGAGAGGGTTTTTCTGGTGGTACAGCAGAGAGTGATCGAGTTGAGGAGTTGAGTGGACGGCGGGGGCCGTCCACTTTGTTGCCTGGTTGGTTTTTTGTTTGCGGATTGGTTTGCCGGTTCGCTGGCTGGGTTTTTTGCTGGCTCTTTCGCTGCAAACTCCCCGCGGCGCGCGAGCGCGGTCGATGTGGAGGCCGGGCGGCGCCGGCCTCCACCCTCGGGAGCCCCGCAAGATTCGCGGGACTCCTGCCACTGGTTAGTGGTTGCCGCCGCCGTGGCCACCATTGCCGGAGCCACCGCCGCCGTAGCCGCCACCGTGGCCGCCGCTGCCTTGACCGCCGCCGTTGCCGCCGTTGCCGCCACGGCCACCGTGGCCTCCGTTGCCGGAGCCGCCGTTGCCTTCGCCGCCACCGTGGCCGCCGTTGCCGGAGCCGCCGTTGCCCTGGCCACCGCCGCCTTCACCGCCATGGCCGCCGTTGCCGGAGCCGCCGTTGCCCTGGCCGCCACCGCCTTCACCGCCATGGCCACCGTTGCCGGAACCGCCGTTGCCCTGGCCCCCGCCTTCACCACCATGGCCGCCGTGGCCGGAGCCGCCGTTGCCCTGGCCGCCACCGCCTTCACCGCCATGGCCACCGTTTCCGGAACCACCGTTACCCAGGCCGCCGCCTTCACCACCATGGCCGCCGTGGCCGTAGCCGCCGTTGCCCTGGCCGCCACCGCCTTCACCGCCATGGCCACCGTTGCCGGAACCGCCGTTACCCTGGCCGCCGCCTTCACCACCATGGCCGCCGTGTCCGGAGCCGCCGTTGCCCTGGCCGCCACCGCCTTCACCGCCATGGCCACCGTTGCCGGAACCGCCGTTGCCCTGGCCGCCGCCTTCACCACCATGGCCGCCGTGGCCGGAGCCACCGTTGCCCTGGCCGCCACCGCCTTCACCGCCATGGCCACCGTTGCCGGAACCGCCTTTGCCTTCGCCACCGCTGCTGCCGTGGCCGCCGTCACCATGACCGCCGTCACCGTGACCGCTGTCACCATGACCGCCGTCACCGTGACCGCCGTCACCGTGACCGCCGTCACCGTGACCGCCGTCACCGTGGCCGCCGTCACCGTGGCCGCCGTCGCCATGACCGCCGTCGCCATGACCGCCGTCGCCATGACCGCTGGCGCCGTGGCCGCCATCGCCGCGGCCGCCGTCACCGTGGCCACGACCGCCATCACCATCACCACCTTGGCCATGGCCATGACCGCCATCGCCGGCACCATCACCGCCGTGCCCATGGCCATGGCCTCCATCGCCGTCACCATCGCCAGCGTGACCATGACCGTGACCGCCATCGCCGTCACCATCGCCAGCGTGACCATGACCGTGACCGCCATCGCCGTCACCATCGCCAGCGTGACCATGACCGTGACCGCCATCGCCGTCACCATCGCCAGCGTGACCATGACCGCGACCGCCATCGCCGTCACCGTCACCGCCTTGGCCATGGCCGCTATCACCATCACCACCGTGGCCATGACCGTGACCGCCATCGCCGTCACCACCGTGGCCATGTCCATGGCCGCCATCGCCGTCACCATCACCGCCGTGGCCATGTCCATGGCCGCCATCGCCGTCACCATCGCCGCCGTGCCCATGACCATGGCCGCCATCGCCGTCACCATCGCCACCGTGCCCATGGCCGTGACCGCCATCGCCATCACCATCACCGCCGTGCCCATGACCATGGCCGCCATCGCCGTCACCATCGCCGCCGTGCCCATGACCATGACCATGACCATGACCATGACCATGACCATGCCCATGACCATGACCATGACCGCCGTCACCATCACCATCACCATCACCACCGTGGCCATGTCCATGGCCGCCATCGCCGTCACCATCGCCGCCATGCCCATGCCCATGCCCATGACCATGACCATGACCACCATCCCCACCACCGTCCCCGCCGTTATCACCGCCTCCGGTACCGCCGCCATCGCCGCCCGTGCCGCCATTCCCCGAGCCATTCCCGCCACCACCGCTACCCGCGCCGCCGTTACCGTTATCGCCGGCACCGCCGTTGCCGTTGTTGCCGCCGGTATTTCCCGGGCCCACCCCGCCCGGGCCGGAATTAGCCGAGCTATTCCCGCCACCGCTTCCCGTGCCCGTCGAGGACGTCCCGTTGCCCGCCGGCGAGCCGGTGGGCGATGTCGGGCCGAGCCCCGCCGCCGCGACGCCGAAGGCGCCCGCCCCGAGCTGCCCGAATCCCTGCGACGTGCAGCCCGGCCCGCCGCCCGACGAACATCCGCCGTGCACTCTAGCCTCGGCGAGCACCATCACTGCGGGATCCGTTGCCGGCGCGGCGGTGCTCCCCGAATTCGTCTGCGCACCCGCCATCGCCGCATAAAGACTGACCGCGACCGCCAAAGCCGCCCGTCGCGTTCCCAATATCCACGCGTCCCCGCTTTGCTTCTTCATTTCACTCTCCGAATTATTTCACCAAAAAGACCGGTCCAATTAACGAGTGAATCTCCGCTCGTCAACAAAACGAAAAGTCAAAGCCTTTGCGCAGCTTCGCTTTATGCGAATTAAAAATTCGTTCGCACTAAACACTTCTCTCACGGAAAATCCCCGGTCCGATTTGGCGTGCTTCGAGAGAATCGGCTGGCCGTGCGCGCACGTGATCGTGAGAGCCGCACAGCGAGGCTTGATGGACGTTGAAGTTATTCGCAGCGCAATCGCTCGACCGTGCGCTAGACCACGCAATGCGATATTGCCGATACGGCCCGTCAGGCGGCGTTAAACGACGATCCGCCCGCCAAATCCGCTACTCCACATTCTTCAGACAGGAAGTTAAAAAATTTCGCGCCTAATGCAATCTGATCAGAAAAACGAAAATTAGCCTTTGGTTTTATCGGACAAATACTGACCATTTACACATCATTGGTTTTATTCATGTGGCCATTCGCACATAAAAATAGAAATAGGAAAAACCCAATGAGAGCAACCCAATAGACAACGCAATGAAAATCACCGAAACGCGCGTGCGAAACATTACGCGTCGTCGGGCAATGCGCGTGCGTCGCGAAAATCGCTGTCGCGATGTGCGCTACCTCGCACAGTCGTCGAACGTGTGCCTCGGTCGCACGCGATCACGAGCCACGCCCATATGCAAAGTGTCGTGGCACAACCACCAGCGCGTCGGATAACCAACACATCAGCGCGCACGCTTTTCCCGGAGCATTCCCACCATCTTCGGCAGTACCGCCGCGTATCGTCGTTGCCCTGCCCGCAAAAGCCTGTCCCCGCGAGCCACCGCGCGGAATCGCCCACGAACGCGGGTAAACCTTTGTTTGACTTCGACGCGTCGCCCCGTTTACTGCACGCAGCCGAACCTCTCAATCCGCTTTCATTCACCGCCCGCATTTTTGGTTGGTCTGCGGAGCAGTGTTCTGCGAGCGCCTTCCCCTCTTCGACGAGGTACAACATGGTTACTATCTCCAGCAGCGCGGTCGACGAATTCAAATCCGGACTTCGCGGTCAGCTTCTGCTGCCCGACACGCCGGGCTTCGACACGGCGCGCAGCATCTGGAACGCAATGATCGACCGTTCTCCCGCGATGATCCTGCGCTGCGCGGGTGTTGCCGACGTGCGCCGCGGCGTCGCCTTCGCGCGTGACAACGGCCTGCCGCTCGCGATTCGCGGCGGCGGCCACAACATCGGCGGTAGCGCTGTGTGCGACGACGGCCTCGTGCTCGATCTGTCCACGATGAAATCGGTGCGCATCGACCCGCAAGCGCGGCGCGCCTATGTCGAACCGGGCGCGACGCTGCACGATCTCGATCACGAAGCGCAGGCATTCGGACTCGCGACGCCGCTCGGTATCAACTCGACGACCGGCGTCGCGGGTCTGACGCTCGGCGGCGGCTTCGGCTGGTTGAGCCGCCGCTACGGCATGACGGTCGACAACCTCGTCGCGGCCGACATCGTCACCGCGGACGGTGAATTGCGCCGCCTGAGCGCCACTTCGCACGACGATCTGTTCTGGGCGATTCGCGGCGGCGGCGGCAATTTCGGCGTCGTTACGCTATTCGAGTTCGCGCTGCATGAGGTCGGCCCGCTCGTGTATGGCGGCCTCGTCGTGTTGCCGCTCGCCGACGCGAAGGAAGCGCTGATCAGATACCGCGATGCCGTGCCCGCGATGCCCGACGAGCTGGCCGTCTGGGCCGTCGCGCGGCTCGCGCCACCGCTGCCGTTCCTGCCGCCCGACGTGCATGGCCAACCCGTGCTCGTGTTGGCGATGTGCTACAACGGGCCGGTCGAAAAAGGCCCAGCCGCGGTGGAAGCCGTGCGCGGCTTCGGCAAGCCGCTCGGCGAACATCTCGGTCCGATGCCTTATGAAGTTTGGCAACAGGCCTTCGATCCGCTGCTCACACCGGGCGCGCGCAACTACTGGAAGTCGCATAACCTCGCCACCATCGACGATGGACTGATCGACGCGCTGATCCGCGCGATCGACACACTGCCGTCCGCGCAATGCGAAATTTTCTTCGGCTTGATCGGCGCGCAAACGCAGCGCGTGGCGGTCGACGCGACCGCTTACCCAAGTCGCGAGACGCAATACGCGATGAACGTGCACGGCCGCTGGGACGATGCCCGCGACGACGAGCGCTGTGTCAAATGGGCGCGCGACTTTTTCGACGCGTCGCGCCCCTTTGCGCTAGGCAGCGTGTATGTCAACTTCATGACGCAGGAGGAAGGCGGCCGTATCGCGGATGCTTATGGGCCCAACTATGAGCGGCTCGTCGCCGTGAAGGACCGCTACGATCCGCGCAACCTGTTCCGCCATAACCAGAACATTCGCCCAACGGCGTAGCGACGACGCGTGACGGAAAGCGGCGCAAAAACCTGAACTGCAATGGCCGCGCCGCTCTCGCGCAAGGCGGCGCGGCCCTTGGGCACGCTACCTGCTACTTGAGCGGTGGACGTCCGCGATGCGAACGTCGCGGCACGCCGCCGCCCGGCTGCGATGACCGCGCGCACGGAACCTCCAGCGTGCAGATGAGAACAAAGCAAAGCAGGCGACTCGCCGCACTCTTCCAAAACGTACAACACGCGTGAGAAACGCAAAGGAAAACCGTCATGCGCAGACGACAATTCATCATGACCGGCAGCGCTGCATTGGCCGTCGCAGGCCTGAGCCTCACCGGTTGCACGACGACTTCGCCGTCCTCGAACGCATCGCCGTCTGCCAACGCCGGCAAGCGCGACACGATCAACGCCGGCGTCGACTCGACGCTCGCGCGTCTCTACGAAAACGTCGACGGTGCGCGTGAGCTCGTTGCGAAAGCGCGCGGCGTGCTGGTGTTTCCATCGGTGATCTCGGCCGGCTTCTGGGTCGGCGGACAGTATGGTGAAGGGGCGATGCGCATCGGCGGCCGCACGGTCGGCTACTACAGCACGGTCGCGGGCTCGTTCGGGTTGCAGATCGGCGCACAGTCGAAGGCGCTCGTGTTTCTGTTCATGACGCAGGAAGCGCTCGACGAATTCATGCACAGCCAGGGCTGGGCAGTCGGCGCGAATGCGACCGTCGCCGTGCTGAAAGTCGGCGCGAACGGAGCGGTCGATTCGTCGACCGCGACGAGCCCGGTGCAGGCTTTCGTGCTGACCAACGGCGGCTTGATGGCCGGCGTGTCGCTCGAGGGCACGAAGGTGTCGCGGCTGATTATCTGAGTATCCGAGCGGAGCTTTCCCTCTTGCGGATTTGTGGTGCGAGCGCGCCGCGCGATTGCACCACAGATCCGCGCCGCGCGTTCGGGCCATAGCGTTCCCGCCCGCTTCGCCAGCGCCGTTCATCGCGCTACGGTAGAATTCACGCCTTTCGTCAACCGTCCGCGCCCAGCGGACGCAATCCTTCGCGCAGCCGCGCGTTGCCACGCCAGTTCAGCGCAGCCCATACAAGCCTCAGCATTGCGCTCGCGCGCCACCTCGTAGAACATGAACACCGCTAGTCCCGCTTCCGGTCGGCCCGCGTGGCTGTCCGGCATTCGCAGCAACGTGCTCGCAGGCTTGACCTCGTCGTTCGCGCTGGTGCCCGAATGCATCGCCTTTGCGCTCGTCGCCCATCTGAATCCGTTGATGGGTCTGTACGGCGCATTCTTTATCTGCACCGTCACCGCGCTATTTGGCGGACGTCCCGGCATGATTTCGGGCGCGGCGGGCTCGATGGCAGTCGTGATCGTCGCGCTCGTCGTCGAGCACGGCGCGCAGTATCTGCTTGCGACCGTGATCCTGAGCGGCCTCCTGATGATGCTGTTCGGCATATTGCGGCTCGGCAAACTGACCCGCATGGTCCCGCATCCGGTCATGCTCGGCTTCGTCAACGGACTCGCGATCGTCATCGCGACCGCGCAGCTCGCTCACTTCAAAACGGTCACGCCGCACGGCGAAGCCTGGCTGCACGGCAGCGCGCTCGCGACGATGTGCGCGCTCGTCGCGCTGACGATGGCGATCGTCTATCTGCTGCCTCGACTTACGCGAGCCGTGCCACCGGCGCTCGTGGCCATTCTCGGCATCGGCCTTTTCACGCAGCTGCTGCATCTGCCGACGCGCACGCTCGGCGACATGGCGCATGTCGCCGGTAATCTGCCGACGCTGCATCTGCCCGACGTGCCGCTCGATCTCGAGACGCTTCGCATCATCCTGCCGTACGCCGTGCTGATCGCGATCGTCGGTCTGCTCGAAACGCTGCTGACGTTCAACCTGACCGACCAAATCACCGAAACGCGCGGTCAGCCGAATCGCGAATGCGTCGCGCTCGGCGCGGCGAACCTCGCATCGGGGCTGTTCGGCGGCATGGGCGGTTGCGCGATGATCGGCCAGACCATGATCAACCTGAATTCCGGGGGACGCTCGCGGCTGTCGGGAATCGTCAGCGGCGTGATGATCCTGCTGTACATCCTGTTCCTGTCGCCGCTGATCGAGCGAATTCCGCTCGCGGCGCTGGTGGGCGTGATGTTCGTGGTCGCGCAGCAAACCTTCGCGTGGGGATCGCTGCGCGTGCTCGGCAAGGTGCCGCGCAACGACGCGCTCGTGATCGTCGCGGTCACGGTCATCACTGTGTTTGCCGATCTCGCGATCGCGGTGATGTGCGGCATCGTGATCGCCGCGCTCAACTTCGCGTGGCAGCATGCGCGCGAAATTCACACGCATGCCGAGGATCGAGCGGGCCATAAGACCTATGTGCCGCGCGGCACGCTGTTTTTCGCGTCGACGACGCGCTTTCACGAGCTGTTCGATCCGGCGCGCGACCCGGCGAGCGTGACCGTCGATTGCAGTCACCTGCTGCTCGCCGATCATTCGGCGCTCGCCGCGTTGCAGGGTCTGGCCGAGCGCTATCGCAAGGCGGGCAAGCAATTGCGCATGAAGAATCTGTCGGAGCGCAACCGCCAATTGTTGAGCCGCGCGGGGATCGGCTTGGCGTGAGGCACGCACCGCGTTGCGAGCCCGCGCGCGGTGAATTCTCGCGCGCGTCGACAATGCGGCCTGGTGCTTTAGCGCTGCTCGGGCAACCGGAACACCGCGATCGCCGCCGACAACTGCCCGGTCTGCGTCTTCAGCACATCGGCCGCCGCGCTCGCCTCCTCGACGAGCGCCGCATTCTGCTGCGTCGTCTGATCCATGCTCGCGACCGCGATGTTGACCTGCTCGATGCCCGAGGTCTGCTCGGCCGACGCCGCGCTGATCTCGCCCATGATGTCGTTGACACGACGTACCGCCTGCACGACTTCCTGCATCGTGTCACCCGCGCGTCCGACGTGCTCCGAACCGCCCGCGATCTGCGCGGCCGATTCCTCGATCAGCGCCTTGATCTCCTTCGCGGCCGCCGCGCTGCGTTGCGCGAGCGTGCGCACTTCGCCCGCGACCACCGCGAAACCGCGGCCCTCCTCGCCCGCGCGCGCCGCCTCGACGGCCGCGTTCAACGCGAGAATATTGGTTTGGAACGCAATCCCTTCGATCACGCCGATGATGTCGCCGATCCGGTGCGACGACTGTGAAATCCCGCGCATCGTGTCGATCACCCGCCCGACCACCGCGCCGCCGCGCGCCGCGGTCTCCGACGCGTTGTGCGAGAGCTGGCTCGCCTGCTTCGCGTTGTCGGCGTTCTGACGCACGGTCGCGGTGATCTGCTCCATGCTCGACGCGGTCTCGCCGAGCGCGGCCGCCTGCTGCTCGGTGCGGCGCGACAGGTCCGAATTGCCCGCGGCGATCTCGTTCGATACCGACGAAATCAGCGTCGCGCCGGCGCGAATCTGCTCGATCGCCTGCGCGAGACGCTGCTGCATCCGTTTCATCGCGGCGAGCAGGCTCGTGCTGTCGCCGGCCTTCGCGTCGACGACCACGTCGAGGTCGCCGTCCGCGATACGCGACGCGATCTGCAGCGCGTACGCCGGTTCGCCGCCAAGCTGACGCAGAATGCTGCGCAGAATCACGCCGATCACCAGTGACACGAGCGCGCAAAGCACCACCGCCGCGATCATGTATTGCACGAGGGTGCGGTAGAACACGCCGTCGATGTCGTCCGTGAAGACGCCGGTGACGATGGTCCAGTCCCACGGCTTGTAAAGCCGCATGTAGTTGATCTTCGGCGCAAGCTTGTCGGTGCCGGGCTTCGGGAACTGCAGATGAACGAAGGCCTCGCCTTCGCGCTGCGTTTGCTCGGAACCTTCCTTGAACACGTGGCGGCCGTCCGGATCGGTGACGTTGGTCATGTCCTTGCCGACGAGGTCGGCGCGCGTGGCATGCATCAGCACGTGCGCCTGGCTGTCTTCGAGCACGAGATAGCCGCCGGCACCGTCGTAGCGCATTGCGCGCAGGTCGTCCATCGCGGCGCGCTGCGCATCGGCGAGCGGCATCGTGCCGGCCGCGACGAGCGCGTTGTAGCGACCGAGCACGCTGTACGCGATGCTGACCACGTTTTTCAGCTCGCCCTCGCGATCGGCGATCATCGTGTCTCGTGTCTTGACCGCCCCCCACAGGCCGATCGCCAGAATGCCCATGCACATCACCGCGAGCGCGAGCCACAGCCGCACTTTCAGGCGAAACCGTTCCATCTTCCGTATCCCTTGTCGTGGTCGGCGGCTGTCCGCGCGAACGGACGCCGCAAACGTTTCATGTCGTTGTCGGGATTAACGGCGCGACGGAAGAAAACTTCAGTGCGGCTTCAAGGTTGCGGGTTTCCGTCCGCAGGCAACGTCAGCGCCGCCACCTCGCAGCGCGGCCATTGCCGCAGCACGTCGGGCGACATCAGCAGCTTGGCCGCGCGCACGCCGGCGCCCATCACGATCTGCGCACGCTCCATCACGGCGGCGTCGACGAGGATGCGCCAGTCGGCCGGCAGACCGAACGCGGTAATTGCGCCGAACTCCATCTGGCTATGCTCGACCGCCGCCTCGCGCTTCGCGAATGACAGCCGCTGTGCGCCGAGCGCGGCCTTCACCGCGCCGTTGATGTCGAGCCGCCGCGAGCCGAGCGACACGAGCGCCGCATAGTGCTCGCCACCCTCTTTCCTGTAGCGGATCACGATCGTGTTCGCGCAGTCTTCGAGACCGAAGCCGTAGCGAGCGCTGAATGCGGCGGTGTCGGAGGCGTCGTCGGTGACGGCGAACACCGTGATCCCGCGCGCCGGCAATTGTTCGATGACATGCGCGGGCAGATGCGCGCTCCACTGGTCGCGCTCGATGACGTCCAGTTGCCGTACGAGTTCGTGCGAATGCATGATGAGCGGAAAGGTGACATTAACCCGCTGCATTCTAGCGGTATGCGCGGGCGGCCGCGAAACGGGCCGCGAAACGGGCCGCAAAACAGGCCATGAACGCAGGCCATGCAGCGCGCCGCTTAACTTGTATAGTGACGGGCACGAGGTTTGCGAACGGCAATGAAGCAAACACCCTGAAGGCGCCCTCACGATTCAGACACGATCATGGACATCGACACGCTCTCTCGCGAGAACCTCCAGCAGGCCGCGCGTCATCAGGCCAATTGGGCGATGGGCGCACTGCGGCAGTTCGCGGAGAACCGCTGTCCTGCGTTGGCGGCGAGCATCGCGTTCTATGCGGCGTTTTCGCTCGCGCCGACGCTCGTGATGGTGCTCGCGGTGGCCGGCTGGTTCTTCGGCCCGGCGGCCGCGCGCGGCGAGCTGTTCGGCCACATCAACGGCCTGATCGGCGACCAGGCCGCGGCCGGCGTGCAGACGATCGTCGAGAACGCGCATCACGCGGGCGCCAAAGGCGGCATCGCGACGATCATCTCGTTCTCGCTGCTGGCGATCGGCGCGTCGGCGACGTTCTCGTCGCTGAACAGCGCGCTCAATATAGTGTGGCCGTACAGCGGGCCGCGCACTTCCAGCTGGCTCGCGCTGGTGCGGGTGCGACTGATTTCGTTCGGGCTCGTGCTCGGCGTCGCGTTCCTGCTGATCGTGTCGCTGGTGCTCGATACGGTGATCGTCTTTATCGGCAACTGGCTGTGGGGCGACTCGCCGTATGTCGTGATCGGCAATCTGCTGCAGCTCGGCGTCGGGCTGTTCGTGCTGATCTTCGCGTTCGCCGGACTGCTCAAGTTTCTGCCCGACGCTCGGGTGCTGTGGCGCGATGCGGTGGTGGGCGGCATCGTCGCGGCCGTGTTGTTCACGGCTGGCAAGAAGCTGTTCGCGCTGTATCTCGCGCATGCGGGAATGGCCAGCGCGTTCGGCGCGGCCGGCTCGCTCGCAGTGCTGCTGATGTGGCTGTACTTCTCGGCGTTGGTGCTGCTGCTCGGCGCGGAGTTCTCGGCGGCGCGCGGCCGGCTGCACGATCCGCGTGGCGGCTGGGGCATGCAGGGCGAGTCGCCGCCGGGCAGCCGCGCGAAGCTCGCGTCGGTACTGGCGGCATCGACCGTCGCGGCAAATGCCGCGCCGTCTGCTCCCGCTGCTGTGGGTGTTGCCAGCCAAACGGCTACGCCGCTGCCCGCGGGAATCAACGCGGCGGCGCAAAGGCGCTCCGCGCATGAGACCGCGGTGGACGTTACGCGCAAGGTGCTCGACGCCGAAGCGCAAGCCACCCGTTTCGCGGCGTCCGCCCTCGTCGAAGCGCGCCGCCAGGCGACGGCCGCCGACCGCTACGTGCGACGCAACCCGTGGACCTCGGTGCTGCTCGCGGCCGCCGCGGGGCTCACGGCCGCGGCCATGGCGCGCCGTGGCGCCGACCGGCGCTGAAGCGGGCGCTTCACACCACGCTACCGTCCATACCCTTATCGATGCGCGTGTTGCGCCGTCAATCCAGTCGATTGCGCCTGGACACACAACGCGCCCCTTCTGTCCAGCCTGTCTAGTCCTTTCGTCAGCCGTCTCTTTTATGATTTCACTACAAAGACGAGTGGACGCGTACACGACTAGGTTACATTTAGCATACAAATCGATGCTCATCGTGCGTTCGTTCACCCAGTCACTATCAACAAATCAACAATAATGCACATCAGACCAATAAATGTTGCGCAAATGGAAACAATCGTTGAGAGCTTTAAATACAAGGGTTTGCATCGATTGTCAGTTTTTGGCGACACTCTTTTTTTTCCGTTTCTACCCCGCCGAGCCGCTGAGCTATTCTGCTTTCCGCAACAACGAACAATCATCTGCGTGGAGAAATGGATGAAACGAATCGCACTGTCTACCCTCTCGCTGGCGCTCCTCGGCGTCGCCGGTATCGCTCACGCGCAAAGCAGCGTGACCCTGTATGGCGTGCTGGATGAATCGGTCCAGTACGTGAACAACGCTACGCCCAACGGCGGTAGCCTCGTACAAATGTTTGGCGGCAACCTGCAAGGTAACCGTTTCGGCCTGAAGGGCACGGAAGACCTCGGCGGCGGCCTGAAGGCAATTTTCCAGTTGGAAAACGGCTTTGACATCAACAACGGCAAGCTCGGTCAAGGCGGCCTGATGTTCGGTCGTCAGGCTTACGTCGGTTTGACGGGCGACTCTTGGGGCACCTTCACAGCTGGTCGTCAATACGACCCGCTGGTCGACATGATCCAGCCGCTGACGGGCGACAACTACTTCGGCAGCACGTTCGCTACGCCGGGTGACGTCGACAACAACGACAACAGCTTCCGCGTGAACAATTCGCTGAAGTATGTGTCGCCGGTGTTTTCGGGCTTCCAGGTCGAAGGCATGTACGCTCTGGGCGGCGTCGCAGGCGCGACGGGTTCGGGTCAAACGTGGGCCGGCGCAGCAACGTACGCAACGGGTCCGTTCAGCGTCGCGGGTGGCTACCTGAGGACTGACAACGCAAGCACCAACCTTCCTGTCCGCACGGGCTGGAACAGCACGACGGTCCCCGGCGCTACGTTCGACACGGCCTTCCCGAACAACGCAGGCATCAACCAGGCTTACACCACGGCGAAGTCGATCAGCATCGCTTCGGCAGCTGCTCAGTACGTGACGGGCCCGTTGACGGCTAACCTGTCGTACAGCAACGCGCGCTACAAGCCGGACGCACAATCGGCGTTCACGTCGACGCAGATCTTCAACGTCGGCCGCGTGTACGTCGGCTACCAGATCACGCCGGCAGCCCTGCTGGGTATCGGCTACGCGTACACCCGCGGTACGGGCGACGCGAAGGCAACGTACAACCAGGTTTCGCTGGGCGGCGACTACTCGTTGTCGAAGCGCACCGACGTGTACACGGTCGCCGCATGGCAGCATGCAAGCGGCGACCAGCGTGATCCGGCTACGGGCGCACTCGTTTCGTCCACGGCTTCGATCGGTTCGTATGGCAACCAGTCGAGCACCAGCAACCAGGTCATGGTCAGCCTCGGTATCCGTCACAAGTTCTAATCGGACTTCGAATCGGACCTGCTACGCAGCCGACGGGCTGCGGAGCCAGAGACCAGAAACCAGCCAGAGGCGATGCCGATGGCTGGTTTTTTTTCGTCCTGAGGTTGTGGTGCGGGCCCGAGCGAGCCTGACCCGCGCTCCGAACCCAACGCAGCTAGCGCCGCTGCGCCTTGCCCTTGTCGGCCTGCGCGAGAATCTGCGCGGGCGACACATCGTGCTCATGCTCGACGCCATCGGCGCCGACCGGCGCGCGATATAGCACCAGCGCCCGCTCCGACTGCGGCGACGGCGCATCCAGCGACCGCTGCCAGTCCGGATCGGGAATCTCGGCGAACACCTGGCGCAGACGCTCGCCCCACGTGCGGTGAAGCATGTCGAAGTACGCGTTGTCGCGATCGATCGACACGAACCGCGTGACCCGCAGCGCATCCTTCTCGTACACGAGCAGATCGAGCGGCAAGCCCACTGACAGGTTCGAGCGCAGCGTCGAGTCCATCGAGATCAGCGCGGACTTCGCGGCCTCGTCGAGCGGTGTGGACGGCGTCAGCACCCGGTCGATGATCGGCTTGCCATACTTCGCCTCGCCGATCTGGAAATACGGATTCACGGCCGACGCCTCGATGAAATTGCCCGCCGCGTAGATCATGAAAAGGCGCATCCGGTTGCCCGCGATCTGGCCGCCGAGAATGAAGCTGCAATTGAAGTCGACACCGAACTTCTGCATCGCCTCGGCCTCGCGCTCATGCACGCGACGCACCGCGCTGCCGACCACGCGCGCGGCGTCCGCCATGGTCGGCACGCTCCACAGCGTGGGCTCGCTGGCATCGGCGGGCTCGGACAGCTCGTGCAGCACCGCTTGCGTGATCGACAGATTGCCGGCGCCGAGCAGCACCAGCATGCGTTCGCCGGGTTGCTCGAACACCGACATCTTGCGCGCGGTACTGATGTGATCGACGCCCGCATTGGTACGCGTGTCGGACAAAAATACGAGGCCGTCGTTGACGGCCATCGCTACGCAGTAAGTCATAAGGAATCCGCGGAAGGCAAAGGAACGGGGCTATTGTAATGCGGCGCACAGGCGCCTTTTATCCGTGTTTACGGCCCTTTTTTGCAGCTTTTTGGCAGCTGATTCCGAACACGTGGCAGGAATGTTAAATGCGGTCGCGCGCGTTGGCGTTGCAACGCGGCTACTGCGACATCTGCGCGCTGACCGCCACCGCCACGTGAAGCTCCTCTTCGAGTCCGCCGATGCGTCGGCCGCGCACCGGTGCCGCGGCCTCATAGTCACGGGCGACCGCGAGCCGGCAGTAGATCTCGCTGGCAAACCCGGCATGCGTGACGTCGATCGAAATCCACCCTTTGCCTTCGAGCCAAACGTCGACCCACGCGTGACTCGCGCCATGCGGCACGTCGCCGGGTTCGATATATCCGCTTACGTAGCGCGCCGGCACGCCGCGCGCGCGGCAGCACGCGAGCATCAGATGCGCATGGTCCTGGCACACGCCTTTGCCGAGCGCGAGCGCCTCGGCGGCCGTGCTCGTGACCTCGGTCACGCCGGGCCGGTACTGCACGCGCTGCACGATCTGCTCGGACAGCGTGAGCAGGCTTGCCGGGCTCGCCAGATTCGCCACCGACTCCGCCAGTTCGCGGATCGCGCCGTCGGCTTCGGTCAGACGCGTCGCGCAGGTGAAATGCTCGAGCGGAATCGGGCCGGGCGGATCACCCAGCACGCCGTCGACGAGCGGCATCGTGTCCACCTCGCCCGACACGCGCAGATGAATCTCGTCGTGCGGCTTGTTCATGACGAGCGTGTGCAGCACGTTGCCGTAGGCGTCGAGCGTCGCGTCGAGCTTGCCCGGCGCGTCGATGTTCCAACGCCGCACGGTCTGTCCGGCGCCGCTCGCGGGCGTCAGGCGCAACTGCTGGATCGAATAGTGAACCGTCGCTTCGTAGCGGTAAGAGGTGTCGTGGCGGATCGTCAGGTACATGAGAAAACTCCGTCAGGCCACTGGCAGCA
Organism: Paraburkholderia sp. MM6662-R1; assembly: GCF_050436245.1. NCBI lineage: Bacteria > Pseudomonadati > Pseudomonadota > Betaproteobacteria > Burkholderiales > Burkholderiaceae > Paraburkholderia > Paraburkholderia sp. MM6662-R1. The sequence goes on from NZ_JBNDLV010000004.1 coordinate 582,033, forward strand.
TCAGATAAGTACGCGCCACCAGATTGCCCAGATCGAACACGCGAGCGAGGAACTGCGTCAGATAGGCGTGCAGACCGCTTTCGAAAATCTGCCGGATGTCGGCATACAACAGCTCGGCGCGCAGCTTGCCGGCGAAGCGCTCGCACTGGTTCGAGCCCGAGGTGCGCAGCATCGCGAGATTGCTGCACACGCCGTCGAGCGAGGCGAGCAGCGAGCGCGGCATCTGCTGATTGAGGATCATCAGCTCGACGACGCGCGCGGGCGTCACGACGTCGCGATATACCCTGCGGTAGATCTCGAGCGCCGACACCGAACTCAGGATCGAGGTCCAGTAATAGAAGTCCTCGAGCTGGCGCGCCGCGTCGCGTGAATTCGGCTCGACGTTCGCGAAACGCACATCGAGAATCCGCGCGGTGTTGTCGGCGCGCTCCAGATACGTGCCTAGCTGCGTGAAGAAGAACGCGTCGTCCTGCAGCGCGGTGCCGATCGTCACGCCGCGCGACAGATGCGAGCGGAACTTGACCCACTCGAACAACGAGCCCGGATTGCTCGCGGCCTGCCCGCTCGCGAGCCGCTCGTTGAATTCGAGCCACGTGTCGTTGATGGTTTCCCACCACTCGGTCGTCAGCGTGCCGCGCACCGCGCGGGCGTTTTCACGCGCGGCCTGCAGGCACGAATGAATGCTCGACGAATTACTTGCGTCGGCGATCATGAAGTCGAGCATGTGCTCGCGCGTCGGTTCGTCGTAGCGCTGCGCGAAGGCGCTTTCGAGCTCGGAGATGCGCAGCACCGAGCGCTGCGCGCGAGCCTCCTGTTCGGCCGTCTGCGGCAGCAGTTGCGCCTTCAGGTTGATGTCGAGCATGCGGGCGGTGTTCTCCGCACGCTCCATATAGCGGGCCATCCAGAAGAGGTGATCGGCGGTTCGGCTAAGCATGACGACGTTCCATGTCTGTGATCTGAACGCGCGAGGCCTTCGTCAGCGACGAAGGTCCGCGCTGGTTATCCGTTGAGCGCCAGCGCGCATCAGGTTGCGAGTGTCGCGCCCTGCTCTGCTCTGTTGCGAGCGAGGCGAAAAGCGCGGCGGCAACCGCGTCAGTCGACCATCCAGGTGTCCTTGGTCCCGCCTCCCTGCGATGAATTGACGACGAGCGAGCCCTCCTGCAACGCGACCCGCGTGAGGCCGCCCGCCACCATCGTGGTGGTCTTGCCCGACAGCACGAACGGCCGCAGGTCGATATGGCGCGGCGCGATGCCCGATTCGACGAAAGTCGGACACGCGGACAGCGCCAGCGTGGGCTGTGCGATATAACCGGCCGGACGCGCGATCAGCCGCTCGCGGAAGGCCTCGACTTCGGCCTTCGTCGAGGCGGGGCCGACCAGCATCCCGTAGCCGCCCGCGCCGTGCACTTCCTTGACCACCAGCTCCGGCAGATGCGCGAGCGTATAGGCGAGATCCTCGGGCTTACGGCACTGATAGGTCGGTACGTTGTTCAGAATCGGCTTTTCGCCAAGATAAAACGCGATCATGTCGGGCACGTACGGGTAGATCGATTTGTCGTCGGCGATGCCGGTGCCCATCGCGTTCGCGAGCGCGACGCGGCCGGCGCGATAGGCGGTGAGCAGACCCGGTACGCCGAGCGCGGAGTCGGGGCGAAACGCAAGCGGATCGAGAAAATCGTCGTCGACGCGCCGGTAGATCACGTCGACGCGCTTCGGTCCTTGCGTGGTGCGCATGAACACGTAGTTGTCGTCGACGAACAGATCCTTGCCTTCGACGAGCTCGACGCCCATCTGCTGCGCGAGGAACGTATGCTCGAAATACGCGGAGTTGTACATGCCCGGCGTCAGCACGACGACGACCGGATCGTCGACGCCCGCGGGCGCGACCGAGCGCAGCGTATCGAGCAGCAGGTCGGGATAATGCGCGACCGGCGCGATGCGGTTCTGCACGAACAGTTCAGGGAAGAGCCGCATCATCATCTTGCGGTTTTCGAGCATGTACGACACGCCCGACGGCACACGCAGATTGTCTTCGAGTACGTAGAATTCGCCTTCATCGCCGGCGCGCACCACGTCGACGCCCGCGATATGCGCGTAAACACCGAGCGGCACGTCGACGCCCTGCATCTCGGGGCGATACTGTGCGTTGGTATAGACCTGGTCGGCCGGCACGATGCCCGCGTGCACGATGTTGCGATCGTGATAGACGTCGTGGATAAACAGGTTGAGAGCCTGCACGCGCTGTCGCAAACCCGCTTCGAGCGTCTGCCATTCGCCGCGCGGGATGATGCGCGGAATCAGATCGAAGGGAATCAGCCGCTCGGTGCCTGACAGGTCGCCGTTTACTGCGAACGTGATGCCGACGCGCCGGAACAGCAGGTCCGCTTCCGCGCGCTTGCGTGCGATCGCTTCATCGCCCTGACTGTCCAACCATCGCTCAAAGCGCGCGTAATGCGGCCGTACGCCATCGGCGTGATGGCGCATCTCGTCATAGCATCGCATGTCAGCCCCAGTCTTGTTGTCAAATAGAAGGCGAATGCGCTGCGCATTCGGTATTCGACCTTCGATCAAGCAAGCGTTATGCCATTGAATGTGTCTGGATAGAGCGCATTGACGTGCCCGCTAACGGGGCATCCGCAGGGCGTCGGATTGCCTTGATCGTACTGTCGTGGATCATGATGCGCCAGTCAGGTGCGTATGCGCCATCAGGGAGCACACTATGAGAGGCGCGCTTGCCGTTTCGCCAATGGACTCGACGCGCACTACGAAGCGAGCGCATAAAAAAAGTCCCCGTGAATCTTCATCCACGGGGACTTCGATCACCTGCATGCAGGCGCTTTTTCACGCACTCAAACGTCAGGCATGGTTAAACACAACAGCGCCATGCCGACGCCTGAGTCGTGCGAGCAACGCGTTCAGGCTGCCGCTGCGTCCTTCAGCTTCTTCAGCGCGCGTGTCTTGATGCGCACGCTGGCCGGCTTGGCCGGGAACCAGCGCTCTTCACCCGTGAACGGGTCCTTGCCGAAGCGCTTCTTCTTCGCCGGCACAGCCTGCACGACGATCTTCAGCAGACCCGACAGCGTGAATTCGCCAGCGCCCTTCTTGTGCACCGTGCCGAGGATCGTGTCTTCGAGCGCGGCCAGCACGGCCTTGGCGGTCTTCGGTTCCACTGCAGCGCGTTCAGCGATGTGAGCTGCCAACGAGGCCTTCGTGAAGGTGTCCTTGATCGGCGACGGTGCGCCAGACGCCTTCACGGCGACCTTCTTGGCTGCGACGGCTTTCTTCGCAGGAACTTTCTTTGCAGCAACCTTCTTGGTCGGTACCGGGGCAGCAGCCTTCTTGGCCACCTTTTTTGCGGAAGTCGGCATGTTTCTCCTACCTGTTGTGGTCAGTGAATTGCTCGAAGCGCACACCGTATGTGCACGCTTCAACGCCGGATTCTACAAGCGCTAAAGCGATTTGCGCGACTCTTTTATGTATTGCGACGAAGTTTTTTGCGCGGCGCCGACGGTGCAACACGTTTTAGTCCCTGTTTTAGCGCCTAAAACGTGCGTGGCGAGCTCTTTGACATGCAGGAGTAACGCTCGTTACAGTTCGTTTCGGCCGTGGTTTCGAGGCGGTTGCGTCGGGGCGAGCCGGTGTTTTCGTCCCTTGAAACAGGGCATTTTCTTCGTTTGACGGGTCAAGCAACGCCCCCCAACGTTTCGACGATGCCTACGCCTCGCTTGCGGCGAGCTCCGTTTCAGCGTGCGATGCGCTGCAGGATGTCGGCGAGCGTCGTCAGCGCCGTGTCGATATGTTCGGCCGCGATGCTGCCATAGCCGAAGATCAACCCAGGCTGCGGTGTCACGCGATGGTGAAATGGCGCGAGTCCATAGAGGCCGATCGACGCTTCACGCGCGGCGGCAACGAGCACCTCTTCGCCGAGCGACGCCAACGGCCCCCTGAGCCGCGCCGCCAGATGGATGCCGGCGGTCGGCACGATCGGCTCGAACCAGCGTGCGAGACCGCCTTGCAGATGCTCGAGCAGCATCGCGCGGCGGGCCGCGTAAGCCTTGTGCATACGCCGCAGATGGCGCGCGAAGTCGCCATTGAGCATGAACGACGCGAGCGCCGTTTGCGTCAGCGTGCAGCCGTGACAATCGGCGATCTGCCGCGCCTTTAGCAGCGGGCCGTGCAACGACGCGGGCGGCACCAGGTAGCCGATCCGCAGCTCGGGGAAGATCGTCTTCGAAAACGTGCCGACGTAGGCGACGAGGCCAGCGCGATCGAGGCTCTTCAGCGGCTCCATCGGCCGGCCTTCGAAACGGTACTCGCAGTCGTAGTCGTCCTCGATGATGACCGCGCCGCGCTTTTGCGCCCATTCGAGCAGTTCGACGCGACGCTCGAGGCTCATCGGCATACCGAGCGGAAACTGATGCGAAGGCGTCACGTAGACGAGCCGTGCCTTGTCCGGCAGCTTGCCGACGATCAGGCCTTCGCGATCGACCGGTACCGGCACCACGCGCGCGCCGGTCACCTTGAAGCATGCATGCGCGGGCGGGTAGCCGGGGTCTTCGATGGCCGCGATTTCACCGGGCCGCAGCGTGATGCGCGCCATCAGATCGAGCGCGTGCTGCGCGCCCTGCGTGACGATCACGTCTTCCCAGTTGCTTGACACCGCACGGTTGAAAGCGAGGTAGCGCGAGATCGCGAGCCGCAGCTGCTGCTCCCCTGCGGCGTCGCGATAGGTGCCGGGGCTGCGCGCCTGGCCGCGTAGCGCATGATTCACGCAGCGGCGCCAGACGTCGAAGGGAAACAGCGTCTTGTCGGTCGCGCCGCCGATGAAGTCGAGCGGCGACGGCACGGACGGCCGCGGCAACGGCAGACTGTCGGGCAACTGCTCCCACAGCGGCTGCGCGCGCGCGGCGGCCTTCGCTTGCGCGGCGGCCCGCGCGCGCGAACGAGCCGCCGCGCGCGCGTGGGCGGAACGCTCGGCCGGCAACCGTTCGAGTCCGTCGGCGACGAAGGTGCCCGAACCGGCGCGGGCGCTCAGATAACCTTCTGACAGCAGCCGCTCGAATACGTCGAGCGTGGTCTTGCGCGACACACCGAGCTGCGTCGCGAGATCGCGCGTGGACGGCAGACGCGTGCCGCCGGCAAGGCGCCCTTCGAGAATGCCCGCGCGCAACTGCCGATAAATCTGTCCGGACAGGTCGTGATGGCCTTCGACCGCGATGTGAATGTCCATTCGGGTGGTTACCTCAAATAGCGGCGAAATGGTTATTCGACCGACCAATGGCGAACGTAAGCTTACCGCCACGGACGCCCGACGCGCGAACGCGCGGCGCTCGAATGGACGGAGGCGGTGACGCTGGTCGCGCAAACGCGCGTGCGGATACGGTATGGGACGCGGTGAAGCCGCATTTCAGCGAGCAGGAAATCAGCGACCTGACGCTGCTGATCGTTGCGATCAACGGCTGCAACCGCATTGCGGTCTCGTTCAGGAAGATGCCGGAGTAAGCGGCGGCGCGTCTTCGCGGAGCTTCAGAAGATCACGGAAACCGCCACCGCGAGCCAGATCGCGGTCACGCCCGCGAGAAACAGATGCCGCGCGATACGCACGCGTGAGTCGCTGTTCTCCGGCTCGACGGGACTCGTCGCCATCCATGGCACGAGGCCCAGGCACGCGAAGCCGGCCAGCGCGAGCACAAAGACCGCGACGTCGGCCTTGTGCCAGGCAGTCGGCTCATACATACCCCAGTAGCCGAGAAACACGATGCCGATCGAGAACACGGTCGCGGAAGCGGCGCTGAGCGCGGGCACCGATCCAGTTGGAGCCGGCATGCTTGACCTCCGATCGTCAGGTTGCGGCGGCGCTCGCGTGCGTCGCGCCATCCGCCCGATCCGCGTTCGCGTCGGCCGCGGCGAGCCGTCAGGAAGTGCGGGTCTGGCGAGCTTCGTACGTCTTCAGATGACTATAGGCGATGCGCAGCAGCGACACGCCGTGTTCGCCCTTTTGCGCGTCGCCGCCGCGCGAGATCAGGTCGCCGAGGATATGATCCGCCTCGGTGTGCGAGCGGTTTTCGACGTCGCGCAGCATCGACGCGGTCAGCGGCGACGGCGTCAGCAGCACCTGGGTGGCGCGTACCTCGAAGTCCGCGGCCATCGTGAAGCCGTTGTGCTCGGCCGCCGCGCGGCATTCGCCGAGCAGATTCTCAATCACGCGCTTGCCGTCCGGCGCAGCCAGGATATCGCCGACCGAACCGCGCATCAAGCACGTACTCGCGGCCAATGTGGCGAGGAACACCCATTTTTCCCACATGCGCAGCAGGATGTTGTCGCTGATTGCGACGTCGAAGTTCGCGCCGGACATTGCATCGGCAATCGCCTCGGTGCGCTCCGAGGTGCCGCCCACGAGTTCGCCGAACGTGATCGCGTGCATGTCGTTCAGATGCACGATGTGCTGCTCGGCATCGAGCGTCGCGGCGATCACGCACTGACCGCCGAGCACGCGCTCCTTGCCGAAGCTCGCGGTCAGCACGTCGATATGGCGCATGCCGTTGAGCATCGGTAGGATCAGCGTGTCTTCGCCGACGAACGGCGTGAACGAATCGATCGCGTCGTCGAGACTGTAGGCCTTGCAGCTCAGCAGCACGAGGTCGAACGGCTCGGCGGCGACACCGGCCAGTATCGTCTTCACGTCGGGCAACTGGAGATTGCCGCGCGGGCTGTTGATGACGAGGCCGTCGCTCCGTAGCTTTTCCGCGCGACCGGCGCGTACGAGGAAGGTCACGTCCTGCCCCGCCGCGGCCAGACGTCCGCCGAAATAACCACCTACCGCGCCCGCTCCTACTACCAGAATTCGCATCTTGAGCCTCTTGAAAGATTTCGATTTGCCGATCATGCGCGTCGCTGGCGGACGCATCTTCAGGGTGCCGCATATTCGGTGCTTGTGCAGGAATGTAGCAAAGATTGGGGGATCGGTTCAGCGTCACGCGCCTCGCTGCCTTCACTGCGCCGCCACCGTTTCCCCCTGCTCCCACCCGCCCCCCAGCGACCGGTACAGCGCGATCGCCGAAAGCGCGTGCTCGCGACGGGCCTGGTTGAGCGACTCCGAGTCGCGCAGATACGCTTCCTGCGCGTCGAGCACATCGAGGAAGCTCGACGCACCGCCCTTATACAGCTCGGTCGACAAACGCAGCGCGTGATTCGACGCATCGAGCGCACCGGCCAGGCGCTGCACCTGCACCGCGCCGCTGACGAGATCGCTGCGATTGTCCTCGACTTCCTTCAGCGCCTGCAACATCGTCTGTTGCAAGCCGAGCTGCGATTCGCGCATGCGGCTCTCGCTCGCGTCGATGTTCGCGGTGATGCGCCCGGCGTTGAAGATCGGGCTCGTCGCATTCAACGCAGCGCTGAACAGGTTGTCGGTCAGCGTCGGCAAGCCAAGGTACGACGATGCGAGCAGCCCATTCGTCAGGTTGATCTTGAACTGCGGATAGCGCTGCGCCTTCGATACCCCCACTTCCGCCGCACGCTGTTCGACGAGCGCATAGGCGGTGCGCACGTCGGGTCGATGCAGCAACGCGTCGGACGGCAACACCTGCGGCGCGCTTTGCGCAGGCACCGGAATCTCGCGCGCGTTGGAAAGCAGCAGCGTATCGAGGCTTTCCGGCGTTCGCCCCGAATACACGGCGATCAGACTCAGTTGATGCTGCACCGCCGATTGCATACGCGGAATCTGCGCCTGCAAGTCCTGCAACTGATTCTGCGCGCGGGCGACGTCGAGCTGCGTCGACAGGCCGTAATGCAGACGCTCCTGCGTGAGCTTCAGCGCGCGGCTGCGAATCTGCTCGTTGTCGTCGAGGATCTGCAATTGCGCCTGCGCCCAGCGTAGATCGATATACGCAGCCGCCGTGTTCGCGGCGAGCGCGAGCCGTAACTGGTTCAGCGCCGCAACGCTACCCGACACCTGCGCCTGCGAGGCGAGCACCGCGAGACGTTCGCCGCCGAACACGTCCGGCGTCCAGCTCGCGGCGAGGCCGAAGCCGGCCTGGCGCACATAGCCGAGCGGCGGCGGCGTGTTCTGCCGCTCGGTCGATGCGCCCGCGTTCGCATTCAGCTCCGGCAGCAGCGCCGCGCGATTCTGCGTCACCAGGTCCTGCGACTGCTTCACGCGTTCGACCGCGGCCTGCACGTCGAGGTTGCCGGTCAACACCGATTCGATCAGCTGATGCATCACCGGGTCGCCGAATTGCGCCCACCAGGCATCGGTGTTCACGCTGTCTTGCGGCGCGTCGACGCTCCACGCGGCCGGCGCGAGCGTCTGCACCGTATGCGGCAAATCCGCGTGCGTCGCGGGTTGCACCGCGCAGGCCGCGAGCGTCAGGAACGCCGCGCTCGCCAGTAACTTCATCACGATTCGTTTCATGTTGGTCTCCTAATGGGCATCGGGCGGGGGCGCGCTGTTGCCGAACGGGCGCGAAAACAGCACGCTCAGCAAGCCGACCACGAAGCACAGCGCAACCGCCAAAAAGGCGTCCGAGAATGCGAGCACCAGCGCTTCGCGCATCAATGCCGCGTGCAATTCGGCGAGCCCCGCACTCGCGGCGTTCAAGACATCACCACCAACGGCCGACAGATACTCGGCCTGCTTCTGCAAGATCGATTCGACGACCGGACGGCCCGCATTCAGATGTTCGTCGAGCCGTTCGTAGTGCAGGTTCAGACGGTCGTTCAACATCGTGCTGCTGACCGCGATGCCGATCGCACCGCCGAGATTGCGCATCAGATTGAACAGCCCGCTCGCGGAGCGCAGCCGCGACGGCGGCAACGCACCCAGCGCCATCGTCACGATCGGCGGAATACAGAATTGCTGGCCAATTCCGCGCAACGCTTGCGGAATCAGCAACTGCTGCCAGCCCCATTGGTTCGTCAGCGGCACGTACAGATAGCAGCCGATGCCAAACAGCGCGAGTCCGAACACCATCAGCATGCGCATATCGACGAAGCGCGCGAGCGTCGAATAGGCGGCCAGCGCGAGCAACTGAAAACAGCCAACGGACAGCAACGCGAGACCAATCTGCAACGAATCGAAGCCGCGCACGCGCGCAAGAAACACCGGCGTCAGAAACACGGTGCAGAAGATGCCGATCCCGGTAATGAACGACAGCAGACTGCCGATACCGAAATTGCGCAACGCCAGGGCGCGCAGATCGACGATCGGTTCCTTCGCGGTGAACGCATGCACGAGGAACAGAAACCCGCAGATGGCCGCGACCCACGCGCACAGCACGATCACGTCGTCGCCAAACCAGTTTTTGCGCGGTCCCTCTTCGAGCACGTATTCGAGGCAACCGAGAAAACCCGACATCAGCAAGATGCCGAAGTAGTCGCCCTTTTTCAGCAAGGACAGATCGACCTTGTCGATATGCACGTACTTCGGCACCAACAGCGTCACGGCGACGCCCGGTACCAGGTTCAGATAGAACAGCCAGTGCCACGACCATTGCGACGTGATCCAGCCGCCGATCACCGGGCCGATCGTCGGCGCAAGCGACGCAAGCGCGCCGATCGTCGTCGACGCGATCAAACGCTGCTTGCCGGGAAACAGCACGAACGCGGTCGTGAACACGGTCGGGATCATTGCGGCACCGAGCGCGCCTTGCAGACCGCGAAACAGGATCATCGAGTTGATGTCCCACGCGAGACCGCACAGCATGCTGGTGACCGTGAAGCCGAACGCGGAGAAGGTGAAGACCCAGCGCGTCGAGAACACGCGCGTGAGCCACCCCGACATCGGAATCACGATGATCTCCGCGATCAGATACGAGGTCTGTACCCAGGAGAGTTCATCCTGACTGGCGGACAGTCCGCCGCCGATATCGCGCAGCGACGATGCGACGATCTGGATATCGAGCGTCGCCATGAAAAAACCGAGGCACATCAGCGCGAATGCGAAGACCTTGGTGCGGGTCGGCTGGTCGGCGGGGTTGTCAAAAGCGTGAGTCATGATCGGTTCATCCCTGCGCGGCCGGATGGCCCGCATCGAGGTGCACTTTCACGGTCGCGGACAGGCCCGGACGCAGCACGCCCTGCATGTCCTTCGGCACGTCGAGGCGCACGCGCACCGGCACGCGCTGCACGATCTTCGTGAAGTTGCCGGTCGCGTTTTCCGCGGGCAAGACGCTGAAGGTCGCACCGGTCGCCGGTGCAAGACTGTCGACCACGCCGTGCAGCGTTGTGCTCGAGGCATCGAGTTCGACGTCGACGCTGTCGCCCGAATGCATTTTGCGCAGCTGATCTTCCTTGAAGTTCGCGTCGATCCATAAACCGCTCGCCGGCACAACGGTCAGCAGCGACACGCCCGCGTTGGCGAGCAGCCCAACGCGAGCGGTGCGATTGCCGACATAGCCATCGATCGGCGAGCGGATCGTCGTGTACTCGACGTTCAACGCGGCGACGCGCTGCGCGGCCTGCGCGGTCGTGATGCGCGCTTTCGCGTCGCCGATCTGAGCGTCGAGCACCGCGATCTGGCGTTGCGCCGCGAGCAGCGCCGCGCTGCTGCGATCGACCGCGGCGCGCGCTTTGGTCAGATCGGCGTCGGCCTTCTCGACGACCTGGTTCGACACCGCGTCGTCTTTCACGAGCTCGCGGTAGCGCGTCTGGTCGGCGGCGCTGCGTGTGAGCTCGGCGCCCGACGCGCGGACCTCGGCGGCCTGCTCGTTGATCGCCGCGAGTTGCAGTGATTTCTTCGCTTCGAGTTCGGTGACGGCGGCCTGCGCGCTCTCCACTTCAGCGCTGGCCTGGGCGAGGCGCGCGTCGTAGTCGCGGGCATCGAGACGCACGAGCACCTGGTTGGCGTGCACGAACTCGTTGTCGTGCACGAGCACGTCGGTGACGAAGCCGTTGACCTTCGGCGCCATCACCGTGACGTCGCCGCCGACGTACGCATCGTCGGTGCTCTCGACGAAGCGGCCGACGAAGAACCAGTACGAAGTGGCAAGCGCCAACACGAAAAGAACGGAGAGGATCGCGAGCAGCATCCACGGGATACGCCGCGCCTGTCTGACGGGTTGTACCGCGCTTGGCGGCGCGACGGTCGAAGGAGTTGTGGACATGGTGTCGATATGTGCGTATGCACTCTTCAGATTGAAAAAAACGGCGCAGTGCGCCGGCCTCCGCTATCTTCAGCGTTTATGTCAAAGCGTATCCCGGGTGATCGCAAACAACTCGGTGCGCAGTGCAGCCGCGCGCTCCTCGCCGAAGCGGTGCTCGAACTCGGCCTGTGCGGCATACCAATGAGCGCGGCCTGCGTCTTGCCGCTCTTCGCCCGCGGCGGTCAGCGAGATCACCAGCGCGCGTGCATCCGCGCCCATCGCCTCGCTCGACACCAGCCCGTCGCGTCGCAGCGGTTGAATCGTACGGACCAGCGTGGTGCGCTGCATGCGCATGGCCTCGGCAATCTGCTTCATCGTCATCGGACCGGTGCGCTTCAGGCGCCCCAGCAGCGAAAACTGCGTGATGGTCAGCCCGACATTCGACAGGTGCCGGTCGTAGATCTGCGATATATGACGCGCGGCCTGGCGGATCGCAAAGCAGTCGTCGTCGAAAAGCGCTTCCATTCGCTGCACTTCCTTTGCTCGTTAGTGCATATGCACATTAAGAGGCGTCATAAAACCCGCCGAAGCGGGTTCCTAGGCGCGATCTAACCGGTGATGCTGAACAGCTCGGTACGCAGCGTCTTTGCGCGGGCGCGGCCGAACTTCTTTTCGAATTCGTCCTGCGCGGCGCGCCATGCGACGGAGGCCTGATCGAACGTCGTCTCGCCTTTTTCCGTCAGGCTGAACAGCAACGTGCGCTTGTCGTGGTCCGCCGCCTCGGCCAGCACGAGGCCGTCGCGCTGCAGGGGCTTCATCGCGCGGACCAGCGTGGTGCGCTCCATCACCATCGCGTCCGCGAGCTCTGCCATAGGCAGGTTCGGTGTGCGCGCGAGCTTCGCGAGGATCGTGAACTGCGCAGCGGTCAGCCCGACGCTGCCGAGATGGCGCTCGTACATCTGCGTGACGTGCCGCGCCGCCTGGCGCAGCGCGAAGCAGTTGCATTCGTCGTAGGAGAGAGGACGGTTCATGGAGCGAAGTTTATGTGTGCATATGCACTGTGTCAAGTTTTTCGAATGGCAACGGGCGAATGCCTCACCCGTTGCGCTACGGCCGCCTTCATCTTGCGACTTGCCACCTGTAATTGTTATGTTATAACATGACCAAAAATTGGCGCTCCAGCCTTGCCGTTTTTCGCACCGGCCCACTGCGACGCCCAACAAAATCCGTCCGACCTATGAGCGGACAGTCCATGCTCAACGACCACTTATGACCGTCATCGCCATTACCGTTCTCATCGAAAAGTAGGCCTGATCGACGGGCCTGCCATCGCGCGTCGTCAACCTCCAGTTCGCCTGTCCTTCCCCTGCCGGCCAGGGGCGAGGTGGGTGAGCTTTTGCCGAACGCTTCTGTTTATCAACGCATCGTCCTTAGCGCGAGCAACAACAATGAAAAACCGCACACTGACCGCACAGGCGGCGATCGTGTTCTGTACCGCCATCTCGAACGCATGGGGTGCGCCAGGCAACGCCATGTTGACGGGCACGGTCTCCGATCCCGCGGGCCATCCCGTCGCTCACGCGAAAGTGGAGGTACAGGACGCGAGCGGCGCCTCCATCGGCACGTCGAACACGGACACGTCGGGCCACTTCTCCATCGACGGCGTGGCGCCCGGCACCTATGCGGTCGTCGTCACCGCGGCCGGTTTTGCAAGCGGCAGCAGCATCGCGACCGCCCAGTCCGGCGCCCCGGCGAGCGTCAGCGTACAACTGCAAAAGAGCGATACACTCGACGTGCAGGTCAACGCACAACGTCTGAACGCTGCCCGCAACGGCTTACTGCCCGAAACGGGCAGCAGCGTCTATCGCTTCACGCAGGCGGACATCGACACGATGCCGGCGGGCGCGAACACGCCGCTCAATCAGGTGCTGCTGCAAGCGCCCGGCGTCGCCAACGACTCGTACGGCCAGTTGCACGTGCGCGGCGAGCACGCCAATTTGCAATACCGGATCAACGGCATCATCATTCCGGAGCCGATCAGCGGCTTCGGCCAGTCGCTCGACACGCGCATCATCGATCAAATGAACCTGCTCACTGGCGCCCTGCCCGCGCAGTACGGCTACCGCACAGCCGGTATCGTCGACATCCGCACCAAATCGGGCGACATGGGCAGCGGCGGCTCGATCGACGTATTCGGCGGCAGCCATCAGACCGTCAAAACGAGCGCCGACGTGTTCGGCAGCGAGGGACCGTTCAGCTACTACCTGAGCGGCTCGCTCGGCATGAACAATCTCGGCATCGAGAATCCGACGGCGAGCGCCAGTGCGATTCACGATCACACGCGCCAGGGCAATGCATTCGGCTATCTGTCGTATCTGCTCAATCCGCTCACTCGTGTGAGTCTGTTGTTCGGCGCGACCAGCAACCAGTTCGAGATTCCGAACACGCCGGGGCTCACGCCGAACTTCGCGCTCAACGGCCACAGCACGTTCGATTCGTCGCAACTGAACGAAACGCAATCGGAGCTGAACAATTTCGCGGCGCTCGCGTTTCAAGGCACCAACGGCGGCGCGCTCGATTACCAGGTCGCCTTCTTTACGCGCTATACGCGCACGAAGTTCAACCCCGATCCGATCGGCGACCTGATGTTCAACGGGGTAGCATCGGAGGACTTCCATAGCAACACAGCCAACGGCGTGCAGGTCGATACGACCTGGCGCATCAACGACAGTCACACGGTTCGCGCGGGCGTCTTCTTCCAGCAGGAACACGCGATATTCGACAATAACGTGTCTGTGTTCCCCGCCGACGCGGACGGCAACCAGCTCTCCGACGTGCCCTTCAACATCCAGGACAGCAGCAGCAAGACCGGCTATCTGTACAGCCTGTACGCGCAGGACGAATGGAAGCTGACCGACCGGCTCACGCTGAACTATGGCTTGCGCTACGACCGCATGGACGAGTACACGACCGCGAGCCAGTTGAGCCCGCGCGTCGGCCTCGTCTACACGCTCACGTCGTCGACGACGCTGCACGCCGGCTACGCGCGCTACTTCACGCCGCCGCCGTTCGAACTCGTGTCCGGCTCGACGATATCGAAGTTCGACGGCACGACGAATCAGAGTTCGGTAACACAGAACGATCCCGTACAGCCGGAACGCAGCCACTATTTCGATCTCGGCATCACGCAGAAACTCGGCCCTGCCGTCACGCTCGGACTCGACGCGTACTACAAGAAATCGACCGACCTGCTCGACGAAGGACAGTTCGGCTCCGCGCTGATCTACACGCCGTTCAACTACCAGTACGGCAGAACGTATGGCGTCGAATTCACCGCCAACTACAAACAGGACAATCTCTCCGCGTATCTGAACCTCGCGTATAGCCGCGCGCAAGGCAAGAACATCAACTCCGCGCAGTTCAATTTCGGTGCGGACGAACTGGCGTACATCTCGAACAACTGGGTGTACCTCGATCACGACCAGCGCGTGACCGCATCGTTCGGCGCGGCATACGACTTCCACCAAACCACCTTCACGTTCGACGGAATCGTCGGCTCCGGCCTGCGCAGCGGCTTTGCGAACACCGATCGCCTGCCCGTCTATGCGCAGTTCAACCTCGGCGTAATCCAGCACTTCAACGAGCCGATGATCGGCAAGTTCGACGCGCGTCTGGTGGTGATCAACGCATTCAACCGCGTGTACGAGTTGCGTGACGGCTCGGGCATCGGCGTCGGCGCGCCGCAGTACGGTCCGCATTTCGCGGTTTATGCGGGCGTGACCAAGTACTTCTGATCGACGGCAGGGAGAATCATCATGCAGGAATGGACAGGCTTTATCGCGGCGATGCGCACCGGCGGATGGATCATGTATCCGCTCAGCGTGCTCGGCGTGCTCGCATTGACCATCATCATCGAGCGGGCGTATGTGTTTGCCCGCTTCGCAAGAGCACCGGCGCGTGTTTTGCAACCCACGTCGTCAGCCGATGACAACCGTCTCGACCGCCTCGCCCCGCACCACGCGTTTCGGCGCATGGCCGCGCCGTGGCTGTCGGAATCAGACTCGCCGCTGTGGCTGCGCGAGGCGTCGGCGCAATCGATCGCGTCGCAGATCGAGCGCGACATGGGCCGCGGTCTGTGGCTACTGGAGACGATCGTCACGGCGGCGCCGCTGCTCGGCTTGCTCGGCACGATCGTCGGGATGATGAAGTCATTCCAGCTGTTCGGCGGCAATGGACTCGTCGATCCGGGCGGCGTCACGGGCGGGGTGGCGCAGTCGCTGGTGGCGACCGCGATCGGACTGATCGTCGCGGTCTTCGCACTGTTCGCGTTCAACTATTTTTCACGGCGGCTCGAGCGTCTGATGGATGAACTCGAACTGTTCGCCAACGCGCGACTCAGCGCGCTGCGCCTGCAACAAGAGGCGCGAGGCGAGCGCTGATGAAACTCAAACGCTCGCGCGCCTCGCGGCGCGGCCGCATCGAAATCATTCCGATGATCGACGTGATGTTCTTTCTGCTCGCGACCTTCATGCTCGCCTCACTGGCGATGCAACGTCTCGACGCGGTGCGGATCAATCTGCCTTCGGGACGCGCGCAGCCGATCAGCACGAGCGAGCCGCTGACGATATCGGTGAACGGCAACAACGAGGTCTCGATCAATCGCCACGTCGTTCGCGCGGATCAGATCGAGCCTGAAGTGAAGCGCCTGCTGCGCGCGGACGGCAACGTCGTCATCGCGGCCGACGATCACGCGGGTCACGGCGCGGTCGTGCAGGCCATGCTCGCGGCGCGACGCGCGGGCGCCGAACACTTTCTGATCGCCGTGCATCGTGATTAAAGCTTGCCGCGAGCTGTCCGAGGGGCACGTTGTGGGAACGCTGCGTACCGCCGTCGCCTGTCTGATCTCGCTGGGTATCTGGCTTCTGGTGCTGGCGGCGCTCTCGTCCGGGTTGCTGAAGTCGAGTCAGCCAGCCCCACCGCCTGCTCCACTGGATATGCGCGTGGTCGTGCTCGACGAGCCTGCGCCGCCTGAATCCCGTCCGTCGCAAACTCCGGTTGCGGTTCCAGCGGAACAGGCGCCACGGCACGCGCAGACGCAATCGCGTACCTCAGCGCATCGCGCGGTGCCGCCTGTGCCAACCAGGCCGCAGACGCTGACGACGCCCGCTGCCGCAGCGCCGTCGGCACCGGTTGCTACTCAGGCACAACGCCCGTCGCAAGATGATCAGCCGGAACAAACGGCCGCCGCGGGATCGCAGCAATCATCCGCACAGCGCGACGCCGCTCCAGCCGCCTCGGCAAGCTCCAACACCGCGGCCCGCTCCATCTCGCAACCGCTACCGACGCTGCCCGACGACTTGCGCGAGCAGGCCTATCAGACGATCGCGACAGCCCGCTTCACGATCCACGCCGACGGCTCGGTGGATGTCGAGCTCATTCACGCGACGCCGAACCCCCGTCTCAATCAGCTGCTGCTCGACTCGTTGCGGCGCTGGCGCTTTTTTCCCGCGCTGCGCGATGGCCGGCCCGTCGAAAGCACGCAAAACATCCGCGTGCATTTCAACGTCAGTTGAACAGCGCCTACTGGCTTGAGCAGGTGAAATTCGCCGCGACGTTCACGTCTACAGTGAGCCTCGTTGTGTACATCGCAACCAACGTCGGCCCAGGAGGCCGCCAATGTGCCTGGCGGCACGTTTGAAGAAGCATTACTGCCCGACCTTCTCCGATTCGACGACCAGGTCGAGCACATAAGCGACCGACGGCCCATCGGCAGGCGGGTTCCTGACTGTGAAACGCTTCACGCGCAAGACGTTGCGGATGCCCGGCGTGTGCGTATAGCCTTCGATATCCTGATTCAACGGGTGCCACGGACCAGGCGTGCCGGTCGCCAGGCCCTGCTCGTCGAAGAAGCGATCGCGCACGAGCAGACATTGCGCGTTCGGCATCAACGGATGGTTGCACGGCACGGACTGTGCCGCCACTTCAAGGAACGCAATTTGACCGGGGCCGCCGTAGCGCGTCTCGGCCGTGGGCACACCGGTAAAGCTCAGCGTGTCGCCGCTATCGGTGACCAGTTGCAGGCTCGGCGCGTTGTCCCGCGCGAGCAGGGTCACGTTGACGCTGCCGCGTACACGCTGCGAGATCGCATCGTCGAGTGCGGCAAGCGCGGCATCGTGGCAGGCCATCATCGTGCTGACCATCGGGCCGATCTGCAAATACCCTTTCCTGACGGTGTAGCCTGCTCCCATGCTGTTGCAGCTATTGACGACGGTGATCCGGTACGGACTGAAGTCGAGCTGCACTGGCCTGTCTGGGCGGACGAACAGGGCATCGATGTGCGTGCCATTGCGATCGATCGCGTTGTTCAGTTGCCAGTGGTATCGGGTCAACAGATCGGTGCCGGTCGGCGACGCCGGGTTGGCGGCGGCCGTGGTTGCCGATGGCGCCGGCGCTGTCACTTCCGGTGCCTGTGCGCAGGCGGCGAGAACGAGCGGCAGCAATAGCATGCAGTATTTCACGTCGGCACCTCGCTGAGTTCAGTGGTCGTTCCGGGCGGTTGCTCGCGTCGTCGGGCCAAGGGACGCGAGAATCAGGTCGCATGCATGAAAGCCGGAAGTGCCAGTGAAGGGTACCACCCGGCCGCATCAGGCCGGGTTTGCGCACCTGCTTGGTTCAGGCCGCGAGCATCGACTCGACGACCGACAGCATAACGCAGGTGGAAGGCGTAAAAACGTCGCTCGATGCTGATCGGATTCCTCGTTACGCGGCCGAACTGCGGCCAGTGCAGCAGGTTACGCCTGGGAAATGTCACGGCCGACGGAAGGACGGGCGTGACGCCGCTTCAGCCGAGGGCGCAACATCAGATAGAAGGCGGCAACATGCGTGATCGCCAGCGTCGGCACATAGATGATCGGAATCGCGTACAAGGCGCCCAGCTCGCCTGCATGCGCGGGCAGATCGGCTGCGGTTGCGTGGTAGTAGTCGATGATCAGGTCGGCCATACCAACCAGATTGAAAGCGACGACGAACGACCAGAAAAGCGGACGTATCCGGGCCGTCAGCAACGCCAGCATCGCCAGCACCCCCGTGGCGAAATCCCCATAGGCGGCGAACACGGCGAAGCTCGCGGACAGTTGCGGACTGACGACACCAGGCAACAGAAAGGCGAGCCCGAAGAAGCGGAAGCTGTGCAACGTGGCGATTGCGCGTTGCGCGTCGAACGGAGCCATCGACTTGAGCTTCGGCCACACGTAGGTGCCGAAGCACAGCAGCCAGGCGAGATAGCCCAAAACGAGGTGCAACTGGAACAGAAGCCGCGATGACATGGTGCCTCCTTGTCGAGTGTTGGACGCGCAGGTGTTAGGTGTACCATCGTCTCGCGCGGGTGACTATTCCTCACAATGTTGACAGGCTATGAAGCAGAACTTCACAGTCAGGCAGGGCGCGCTCGACGGCGTCGAAGTCTTCCTCAGCGTTGCCGAGCATCGCAGTTTTCGCGGGGCCGCCGCGCAACTGGGCGTGACGCCGTCGGCCGTCAGTCAGGCGGTGCGTGTGCTCGAAGCCCGCCTCGGTGCGACGCTCTTCATCCGCACCACGCGCAGCGTCGGCTTGACCGAAGCCGGCGAGCGCTTTCTCGCTCGCGCCAAGCCCGCCTTCGAGGAACTCGTCGCCGCCAGCGAGGTGGCGCGCGGACTCGGCGAGCGACCGTCCGGCCTGTTGCGTCTTTCCGTGCCGCGTGCAGTCGTGCCGATCCTGCTGGAGCCGCTGATCGCGTCATTCTGCAAGGCCAATCCAGAGGTCGAGGTGGAAATAGCGGCCAGCAAGGAGCTGATCGATCTCGCGACGGAAGGCTTCGACGCCGGCATCCGGCTCGGTCAGTTCGTCGCCGCCGACATGGTCGCGGTGCCGCTCACGGCACCGTTCCGTTTTGTCGTCGTGGGAAGTCCCGCCTATTTCGCGGCGCGCGGCCGCCCCGAGCAAATGAACGACCTGCGCGAGCATGCATGCATTCGCTGGCGGCGCTCCAGCGGCGCGCTCGCGTTGTGGTCGTTCAACGACAACGGCCAGCCGATCGAGATCGCCGTCTCCGGTCCTTTCATCGCCAGCGATTTTCCGAGCGTGCTGGGCGCGGCGATCGAAGGCATTGGCCTTGCCCAGCTACCCGAGCCGATGGCCGCCGAGGGGTTGCGAACGGGAAAGCTGGTGCACGTTCTGAAGGCGTACGCGCCGATGGTCCCGGGCGTGTTTCTCTACTATCCGAGCCGCCGCCAGATCATGCCGAAGCTGCGTGCGTTCATCGATCATGTCAAGAGCCGCGCGACGCGCTCGATGCCTGGCGACAGTTGACGAAGTTGATGATGTCGTCGAGGAAGCTCAAAGGTCTTCGCATAGCCGTCGCTCGGACCGGACACCGAAGCAGTAACCGACGATCAGCATGCGAATCATGAGCTCCGGCGTTTCGGCAGCGAACTGATAGGCGCGGCCATGCGAGCTTTTGTTCGTCAACGCAAGCGTTCCAGCGTCTCTACGCTCAAGCCGCTTCCAGCTTGCGAGATCGGTCGCGTTTGTCCTGAGCCCATCATCTGCAGCAGTTTGCGGATTTTATGCCGATGGTGCTTCGCTCTCATGCCGCGATTTTTTCATCGTCGCCGGATCGCGCACGATGGTGACCGCGCACGGCGCGTAGGCGAGCACCTGGCGGGCGACCGAACCGATCAGCCAGCGATCGAACGGCGTATGTCCACGATGCCCCACCACGAGATGGTCGATAGCATGCCGCTCCGCGTACAGCACGATCTCCCTTGCCGGCGGGCCGACCACCAGATCGAACTCCACGGCCCCGATCGAAGCGGCGAGCTTCGCCTTGATGTCGTCGAGGATCGCGGTGGCATGGCGCACTTCCAGATCGATCAGACTTTTTCGCTCAACTTCTATCGCACCCCAGTCCGGCGTGCGCGCGACGACGAGCACATGCAAGCGCGCGTCGAAACGCTTCGCGAGATCGACCGCGAAAGCAACGGCATATTGCGCGGACGCCGACCCGTCATAACCTACCAGCACGTTCTGCATGATCTGCTCCTGTGCGATTCAAACTGGGCCGTGACTTTGTTGGACGAAATGCATCGAGCCATTTGCGTGAACCGCGAGCGCTCCCCGACTTCACGGCGTCGGCGCGAAAGCATGCGCGAACCACTCGCGAACCTGCCGCGTGGATTGTCATGCGGACGACGTCGGCACCTGCGGTGTTGAATCAGTTGTCGTCGCTTCTGGACGGGAGGTGCTCGTGAGGCTCGGGCTCTGCCGCGTCGGCGTTAGGAAGGTCGTCTGGGGCCGGATTTTTCAGGCCCTTCGGATCGGGCTGGCGAGTCTTGCCGGCGGAAGTTTTCGCGGGGTCGAGAGAGGTGCCGGTCGGCTCAGCGGATGGATTGGAGGTCATGATGTGCTCCTGCGCTGATGAATACAGCTTCTACCATGATAGTTCACCTGGCCGATTTGAGGCATACGCGCTGTCACGCCAGCACTACCGTCACGCCCGCCCGCTGTTTCTAGCCACGCTAACCACAGGATCGCCCCGCGCGCCTTTTGTTGCCGCTGGCGGTGCACGCAAGCGGGCCTACCGAGGAAAATTCCGCGTTCCGAATCACACCGAAAATGCACGGGAAGAAACGCCCGACGGCCTTCGTGAGGACGCGGGCGGGAGTCGTAGGTTGATGGAATCCTTGCACATAGCCTTACTGCGGGCCGGCGCCCTGCTTGAAAGCACCGCACGGCAACTGCCAGTCAATGGGCAACGTCAGGATCGACTCGGGGTAGTCCGATGACAGCGCCAAATGGGCCACCGTCTCGTCGTACTCGTAAGCCTTACCCTCGTTGGCCAACTGATGCACCGTCCGGCACACGCGCCCGATGATTGGCGTAGTTCGGCCCAGTTCCAGCCGTTCGACACGGACATTCAAAATCGTTTAAAACGTAGTCAGACATGACTCTTTCTCATCACTCACCCTCACGGATGCTCTTGCGATAGTCAGAAGGACTACTGCCGGTCCAATGTTTAAATGCGCGGCAGAAACTGGTGGCGTCGGAAAAGCCAAGATCGAACGCCAGCACTGCCACGCTCGTGTTCGACTTTGTCAGCCGATGGACAGCGATATCCCTTCGCAGTCCGTCTTTCACGAGCTGGAAGACTGGACATTCAGCGCATTTCATCACGGTTCCATCGTGGCTAAAACGCGCGACTATCTTGAACAGAATATTGCGCAGCCGGTAACCATACAGGATCTTGCGCAGGCATTGCACACATCTGTACGCACGCTCAACCGTAGATTCGCAGAGGAAGGAACGCACCCGAGTGCCCCCGCGCACCAGACTAGCGATAGTTGACGAAGTCGATCAGGTCATTGAGGAACCAGGGCAGAATAAGTTGCGTGTCGGAATAGCTGGTGCCGACAGTGAGTCTCGGTGGTCTTGACGTGGAGTCAGCGGACGGTGCGCCGTCTGGAATGTGCAGGATGTAGGCGTTCGTATCGACCGCCGGCTGATTGTTCGCCGGAGTCGATGTGCAGCCGGTAGCGAGAACGACGAGAACTGCTGCCAAGCAACGAGACTTCATGAGCGGGTGAACTCCGGCGACGTTTTCTACATTATGGCTGAACTGACTTGAATACCGGCAACGAACTGAACCCCATCGCAAAGTCAACACCATTACGCCCAGTGTCGTCCGATGTGCGCCCGCCGCCGACGATCGTCCCAGGGCTGGTGGCCGAACAGATGTACCCGGACGAGCTACGCAATGGACCGAACCGCCTGAGTGCGCGACTAGGGCTTGCGCAGGTGGTCGGAAGAAAACAGAAGCACTGGCGCCGCCACCTACCGGCGCTCTCGCGCGCTTGGAATCTTTGAGAGTCCGTGCTGCATTTTGACGAACTGCGCCGCTGTGCCACGCACTTGAACAGCGTTATGGTTTTCGCCGCCTTGATGTAATGACCCGGTGGGAGCAGCAATCGCAGGGCTTATCTGGACCGCAGAGCCACGGCGAAGGAACGTGATGGCCGGATTGCCGGCGCGAATTCGCTAGACTGACGCGGATGTCGCCGCCCGGCCAAAAGCCGCACGTCGCAGCCTCTGCTACACGGTCACTTGAACGGCAGCTCTGGATCAAACACCGGACTCGGCGCAGAGGCCCGAATGTTGGAATATCCCGCGGTGCGGCAGGGTATCCTTAGGCTTGACCCCCGCCTCGACAGGGGAGGCCCAGTAATAGACGACGCGTCCGCCGAAGTGCTGGAGATTCTTGATAACCGGCCGCCGATAGACCGCGCCGCCCCGATCATCACCGAGCGCTACAGGATCGTCTGGCCGCTACCCGTGTGAAGCCGGTACGGACGTGCGCCTCATTGCAGCTGTGATGCGCCAATCCGGGAGCGGGGGCCATAGAGGGCAATGCAATGGCCCTCGTGATAGCGGTTGCGCTCTACATAGCGCGCTGGCTACGCATCGGTAAAGCTGGCGAGGTGCCACAGATGAAGCGGATATGCCAGGTGTTCTTCTGCGCAGTAGCGCTCCTCGCTGGGTCGGTTGTCGGCCAAACGAAAACACCGAGCGTTGACTGGAAGGAATACGGTGGTTTCAACGCAAGCGAACTCAATTTTTGCTTCTATGAGGCCAATGGAATCATGCGGTTGGCGAGCGACCACTTACGAGTTTGGACCAAATGTCTGCGTCAAAAGGACCTCGATAGCGTTGACACAGAAACGGATCACGGGAAAGCAATCGTCGAGGAGGCAGCAAGAAAAGTTGCACGATACTACGTGCCGCCCATAGCCTCCTTGCAGCCCTTGACTGCGCAACAAGCTTTGACGGTCACGCTATACGAGGTAACAGCGGACCTTGGCAGTCTTCAGACGCAAGCCAGCATATTTTACGAACTCGACTGCCCGAAGCGCATGTATCGGGAATTGAGCATTTACATTCCGTCGAGTGGTAAGGGTCGTTCCGAGGACACGCCGACTGAGTGGCAATTCGTTCCACCGGAAGGTAATGTGGCCACACTACTGCGGCTCCTTTGTGCTGCCCAGTAACAACGGAAAACAGCTTACCCAAGGTGCAGTCAGGATGCTCGAAGCCGCTGGCTGCAACGAGGCAGTGCGTCGACCTAGGCTACGGAACGGCCGCTCACCTGATCATCGCGACCACTGGGGTACCGCCAAGCGATTGGCTGCTCCGGATCGATCAGCGACATTCGAAACGCCGCTTCTGGACGACCTGTCCCGCCTCCGCTGGCAGGTACCTGCCCAGCTGTGACCAGTATCACCGAATGCGGGGCAGGCTACCTATATCGCAAGATTGTCGGTCACGAACCACGTCTCATCCGTGCTCGCGCCGGACAGCCAATTCACGTCAAGCCACCTTCTAAAGCCCGACGCCATACAAGGGTTGCGGATGCCTACTTGCCGCCGATGCCGACCTTGCCGCGCCCGACCTTTCGATGCGGCACACAGGGGCGCAGCCTCTTCCTTGAGCTAGCCGTCAATGTGACGTGCTCCGCAGGGTAGCGGGTCGTCCTGTTCAGCGCGGCCTGATAGGCGGAATGGCCCGGATCGATGCGCTTGAGAGCTGACATCACTGACTCCTCCTCAGAGGATTCTAGTCCGAAACGGCACGGCGGTTATGTCGCCTTCCTGAACATGCTGTAGTCGAAGTCCGCGACCCGGCGCTCGGCGAACCCGGGCGTGCCCTTGACGATTGCCATGCGCTCGTTCCGGTGTGTGCCCACAGGTAATTATTCGAGCGCGCGGCGCACACGCGCGGGATTCTAACCTTCAATCCAATCGGGACTCGTGCGTCCCTTCCCGGGTGGGGCGGGACACGGCATGCCGTCGGGGCGAAAAAACCGAATCTCGACGGGCACCCCAAGCAACGCATCCTTTCGGCCATCGATCACGACATCGCGAGCCTGCTGGAACAGTCGGCTGATGCCGAACCGGCTCCGGCACCCCGGCCGCGCATGAAGGGGCGGCTTCATAATTCCGACAATAAAGCACGCTAAGCGGTGGACGCAGGTTGCCAGCTGCGCATTCGTGTCCGCCTCTTGTCGGCCGGCCATGAGCGGTCACTGACCCTGCGAGAACTGTTACCCGAAGCGGTCGCTCATGAGCCTACAATAGGAACGCATCATCGCGGCCGCAGGCACCGAATTGCACTGCGGAGAACCAATGGGGGACGGCGATGTTCAAATTCATCGATGGGTTACCGCAAGATGTGCTCGCGATCGAAGCCACGGGCAAGGTTACGCACGACGACTACAAAAGTACACTCATACCCAAGGCTGAGGCGATGATGGGCAAGGGGCCGATCAAAATGCTCTATGTCGTCGGGAAAGAGTTCACGGGATTTGAGGTTGGAGCGCTTTGGGATGACGGCGCGTTCGGGCTGAGGCACTGGCACGATTTCAGCCACATCGCAGTGGTTACGGATCTCGCATGGCTACGGGTTATGGTTGGTATGCTAAAACCCTTTTTTCATGGCGATGTCCGCTTGTTCTCGCTTGCTGAATTGCCTACCGCGAGACGCTGGATCACGGACTCCAAGCGAGTTAGTCGATGAATAACATCTGCTGCTAAAAATCTGAAATCCATCTGCGCTACAAGGCGTTTCTACGGAAGATGAATTTGCCGGAACAACCTCATTGCACCATTTTCGATTCCCTATTGCTGTCAGTCACGAGTGTCTCAAGCGGTCGGCCTCGGCCTTCCGCGCGAGACGCAGCTCGCGAATTCAGGCCCGTGGCGTCATCTGGCAGAGGTCGGCCAGTTAAAGACCTTCGACGTCTCGGCCAAAATTGACGACAATGTTCCCAAGGAAAGATTGCGGGTCGTGCTCCGTCGTCGGAGACGCCGCTGAATCTAAAAGGAAAACATGAGACGACTGTTCCTCGCTGGGCTCGCAGCCACCTCTTTCGTGACTTGCGTTCATGCGCAAAGCAACGCGTCCGGCCCGCTCGTCACGCCCTCGGGTAACTTGCAATTCGTGCGCGTCGACGGCGATTTCGTGGGGATGCTCGACAAGGAAATTTTCGATCGCTTTAGCGCGAGCATGCTCACGCATTTCGACGACGTAGGCAATGCAAATGACAGCGTCACGCGCACGCTCGTGCAGACTGATTCCGGCCCGGTGCTGTACGACTTTCGCCACCATCCGCCGCTTGTGCAACGCTCGGGTAAGCGCATGACGGTCAAGCGCGTGTTCTGGCAAGGCGATGAAGTCGTGATGCAAAGCTCGCAAGGCTGGTTCCAGTTCAAACGCGGCGTGCTGACGAAGCTGCAGTCGTCTACGACGACGTACCATTGATTACGCGCACACCCCCCAACACGCGAGCCAGCGATGACATACGTCGCCTCGCCGCGCACGTCGTTGCCTTTTTCCAGGTTGCCTTAACCTCTTGCGGGTCGAGCTCAGCGCGTCGTCGTGGGACAGGTTTCGGCCAATCGACCCCGAAGGCTAAGTCGTTGAAAATCTGTCCGGCGGTGGGCTGGGGGCTAACGATTTGCGGTGCACGGTTGGCGGACTTCGAACGCTTGATGCACGTCTTCCGGTCACCCCATTATTCGAAGAGTTCCGCCGGTTTCTCAGTCATCCGGGTTGCAACCATATTGAGATTTCACGCATGCCGATGAAACCTTCAAACAAAACCACGTCCTCGAAAAGACGACGTATTTTGCAATCTGCGGTCGGAATCACATTTTTGCATAGTGCCCGGAAACAGATGCTCGCTTCGGCGCAAGCGGCGGTATCCGGAGCGTTCACTCGCGTGCGTCCGGGCGATCCAGGCTGGCCGTCCGAGGCGCATTGGAACGAACTCAGCCAGCAGGTCGGCAATGCACTGGTGAAAGTGCAATCGCCCCTGGTGGCTTGCCTGAACGCGCCCGATAGTGACGACTGCAGGCAACTATTCAGGGAGCTCAAGAACCCCTATTTTCTCGGCGACGAGGTGGGTCTAACGCAAACCCTCGGCTGGGTTGACGCGTGGACATCGACACCCAGCGTCTACGCGGTGGCTGCCCGCAACACGAATGATGTCGTGGTCGCCGTTAACTTCGCACGTCGGAACAATCTCCGCCTCGTGGTGAAGGGCGGCGGCCATAGCTATCAAGGCACATCGAATGCGCCGGACTCTCTGCTGGTCTGGACGCGAAAAATGAACAACATCACCGTGCAGGACGCGTTTGTCGGCACAGGATGCGAGGGGCATGCGACCCCGGTGAGGGCGGTCACGGTCGGTGCCGGCGCGCTCTGGGCGCACGTCTACGATGCGGTCACTACCAAGGCGGGCGGTTACGTGCAAGGTGGCGGCTGCATGACGGTCGGCGTGGCCGGCCTGATCCAAAGCGGCGGGTTCGGCAGCTTTTCCAAGGCCTACGGACTGGCCGCGGGAAGCCTGCTCGAAGCGGAAGTTGTGACGGCAGATGGCGCCGTCCGGATCGCCAATGCCTGCACGAATCCCGATCTATTCTGGGCGCTGAAAGGCGGCGGCGGCGGGAGCCTGGGCGTGGTCACCCGGCTGACGCTGCGGGTTCACGAATTGCCCGAGACTTTCGGCGCGGTGAACATGACAATCAAGGCGACATCGACGTCTGCGTTTCGCCGGCTGATTGGCGTGATCATCGACTTCTATAATCAGAACCTGATGAACCCGCACTGGGGCGAACAGATCAGATTTCGCCGCGACAACGTCCTCACTATCTCGATGGTGTTCCAGGGGCTCAGTCGCAGTGAAGCGCAAGCGATCTGGCAGCCGTTCATGGATACGCTTGCCGCGTCCCCGGACGATTTCAAGGTCGAGTTCTCGCCACTGAAGATTGTCGCCATCTCGGCCCGCAGTTTCTGGGCTCCAACCCTGTTCAAGAAGCTCCTCGGCTTCATCAGCACCGACGACCGGCCGGGCGCACCCGACAACAATATCTTTTGGTCGGGTAATCGCGGAGAGGCGGGACAAGTGCTACACGGCTACGAGTCCGCGTGGCTCCCCGCGGCCTTGCTGCAAGATGACCGGCGTCAAACCCTGGCCGACACGCTGTTTGCGGCGACCCGTCAATGGAGCGTGTCGCTGCACGTCAACAAGGGCTTGGCGGGTGCACCGGCGGAGGCTGTCGCTGCCGCGAGAAACACCGCCACGAACCCGGCCGCGCTGGACGCCTTCGCGTTGCTTATCGCCGGGGCGGAGGGGCCGCCCGCGTATCCCGGCATTCAGGGCCACGAGCCCGACACCGCGCTGGCGCGCCGGGACCGGCAGGCCATCGGACGTGCAATGGCCGAGGTGCGCAAGCTGGTTCCAGACGCCGGTTCCTACGTGGCGGAAAGCAATTTTTTCGACGCGGACTGGCAGCGGTCCTTCTGGGGCTCAAATTACAGCAGGCTGCTCGCCATTAAGGATCAGTATGATCCCGATGGTTTGTTCTTCGTTCATCACGGCGTGGGGAGCGAACGCTGGAGCGCCGACGGTTTCACGAAAATCGTATGAACGACTCGACCTTCGAACTCGCACATATGGTTCAGCGGAAATCACATTTCGAAATCTCGTATTGAGGCTTCCCGGCACCATTCGGTCATGACAGGCCGCTAACGTGAATGTTGAAAGGCTATATCCGGCCGACTCCCGCCGACCGCATCGGGCAGGACCCGGCCACGAACGGTCCTTCGCAGTCGGTTGGCGAACGTCTGCGGATGAGCTATCAGTCGCCACTTGGCGAAGCGACGGCGACCGATGATTCGCCGGACGAGCCAGCTTCATTTTCAAGCGCTGTTTCGGGAGTGGGCAGCAGGCAACTCGCACCAGATCCGGAGAATTCCCGGCGCGATTCATCGATCAGTTATATCGAGTAACACCTGTAATCCAGTATGAAACCTTCTTTTCCATGACTCGGACTAGACTGGTCTGGCCTTTTCCCCCGGCAGCGCTTCGTGTTTTTCTCCGCTCGGCCCGCGCCTCCTCAACGTGGGCCAATTTTTTGAGCCAGCGTACCCAACGGTAAAACGGCTGCCCGCTGCAAGCGGTTGCGAACCGCACGTATATTGAAGGAGACGTAAATTGAAAGGGCGGCCTCAAATCTGAAGTGCAACACCTGTTTCGTATAAGGTGTTGCGATGCACGAAAGAACTCAGTACCAGCAACTTCAGCCTGAAGAGCGCCTGACCATTGCAAGTCTGCATCTGCAGGGTTCGAGTATCCGGGCCATGGCCCGGATACTCGGGCGCTCGCCAGCCACCGTTAGCCGTGAACTGGCGCGAAACAGCTTGCCTGCTGGCTACGCGTCCGTGCCGGCTGAAGCGCTCAGTGCCGCACGCCGCAGCGCAGGTCGCAGCCCCACAAAGCTTTGCCTGCAAAGCGTCTGCTGGCGCATCGTTCTCACCCTGCTCGAGTGGAAATGGTCACCCCAGCAGATATCGGGCACACTGAAGCGTATGTATCCGACCGACCCGACCCAGCAGGTTTCGCACGAAACCATCTACACGGCCATCTACGCCCAGCCGCGCGGCGAACTGCGCCGTCAGCTAATTGCGTGCTTACGCCATGGCCACAGCACGCGCATGCCGCGTACACGGGGCACCGACCGGCGCGGACAGATTCCCGACATGGTCAGTATTCATGTGAGGCCGCCCGAAATCGAAGACCGACTGCTGCCTGGGCACTGGGAAGGCGACTTCATCAAGGGTGCCGGCAACCAGTCCTCGGTAGGCGTGCTGGTCGAACGGACCAGCCGCCTGGTGCTGCTCGCCAAGATGGAAGACGCCACCGCCGCTTCCGCGCTGGCGGGCTTCTCTGCCAAACTCAATTCGATTGTTGCGCCACTGCGCCAGAGCTTCACTTATGACCAGGGAAAAGAAATGTCGCGCCATAAAGAGCTCGCTGCCGCAACCGGCGTGAACGTGTACTTCTGCGACCCGCACAGTCCCTGGCAACGCGGCACTTGCGAAAACACCAACGGGCTGCTGCGACAGTATCTGCCCAAAGGCACAGACCTTTCGGTCTACAGTCAGGACGAACTCGACGCCATCGCCGACAGTCTGAACAGCCGGCCTCGTGCAACTCACAACTTCCATTCACCCTTCGAGGTCTTCGCCGCGACCCTCGCATCAGCAAGTCAACCTCAAGGCTCTAAACATTAAACCCGCTGTTGCGCTTCACTCTTGAAACCGCCAAGCACGTCCGACAGCCCGTAATGCCGGTCTGCTCATGCACATTCTTGCCGTGAGTGCGGCGGTGGGCGCAGCCATGATGTCGATCGGGCCGATGGCTTTCGCGCAAGCCAGTTCACCCGTTAGTAGCAGCGTGTTCATCCACCGGTCGTTCGATACGGGCAATAGCGCGGTTAATGAAAACTTTCAGTACATCGCGCATCCGCCAATGCGGCCGGTGGCGGCGAGCGAGCCCACCGTGGTACGCAGTTCGCACCGAGGCCATCGCGGGCAAACGGGAGCGACGGGCAGCGGCACGAACAACGCAGCAGCAGTGCCACTACCGCAGATGCCAGCGGACGCACCATCTAACGCGCCAGTTTCGCAGTAGCGCTTTTTCATCAGATCAGGCCAGGCACCGTGACTGGCGATCGATCGCGGGCTCGTGCCTTCAACCGAGAGGTGATGTGGCGTTCGCGGCTGCGACCGCCCGCTGCTGGACCAAGTGCGGTCGCTCAACGGTAGGAGTCGAAAGGCAGTTACGGGTCGTGAACCGACCTCGATCGTTACCCGCGCGACCTCATGAGAATCTCTATTACAAGGATGTACCGCCGCCAGTTATCGAGGAACTGTGGGCGCGCTTCTTTGCGCCCTGCAGCCACTGCACGTGTGGCGGGCAAACTCGGCGCGGTGCTATTCCAGTTTCCGCACTGGATAACCGCAGTACCGAAAGCGATGAGGCACGTCGAGCACTGCGCCGAGCGCATGCACCCGTTTGTGACCGCGTTCGAATTTCGGCACGAGAACTGGTTCAGCGAGAAGCACCGCGAGTCAACCCTTGCGATGGAGCGTGAACGCGGGATCGTTCACGTGATTGTCGATGCGCCGGAAGGCGTGACGAAGCGCGCGCACTCAGTTTGGGAAGCGACGTCGCCCGAACTCGCAATCGTACGGCTGCATAGCCGCACCGCGTCGACATGGGGCGGCGCCGAGTCGGCGGCGGAACGGTTCAACTATGACTATAGCGACGACGAACTTCGCGAACTCGCGCCACCGATCGAGGACATTGCGGGGCGCACGGCGCGCACACACGTCCTGTTCAACAACTGCTATCGCGATATCGCGCGGCGCAACGCTGTGACAATGATGGGGCTTCTGCGAGTCACGCGGTAAAGGCGCTGGAATGGTTCGCGCTGTCCCCGTGCCGAGAATTCCTGATCCTGATAGCCCTTACGAAGCCCATGAGAGTACTTGCCACACCGATGCGCGAGCGCGGCAAAGACCGGCATAAACGCGATATCGAAGCTGCCGAGCAGGTGTGCGGCGACGTAACCATTAATCACGAACAGTCCGCGCAATACAAGCGCACCAGCAAGGTGGCGAGCTTCCAGCAATCCGGCTCGGCAGATGCGCAACCGCTGCCGCCGCTGCAGGATGTTGAACTGAGCTGGATGGGTCCTAACGGCTTCGTGCTGACCGACATCGAGTTCATCGGTGATATCGCCTATGCTCGGTCGTGGTGGTGCCCGGTCGCTGCATGCCTCGGCGCGCGATCTGTGATTCTGTTTCACGCTGGAATGAAAAGCCCCGCCGAGGCCGGGCCCTATTCTTCTTACGGGTTGGTAACCTTGGTGCGTGGGGTCACTCTTGGATCGTTGCACATCCATGCGCAGCTACCCTTACAGATCGGATGCAACTCAACTTCGATCTGGCGGACAGCTAGTTCACCGTCAGCCCGCTTCACCACGAACCCATCCGTAAGAGTTTTCGGCACGATATAGATATTCTCACTTCTGATACCGAGCTTCCTCAAATACGCTTGCACGTTTTCCCCACGGCGCTCCTGCAAAACGTCAAGATCGTGCTCGCCAATATATGCACCGGCCATCACAATCGCCTGAATCTGCACGTCAGGCCACTTCTTTGCCTCTTCCACCGCCTCTGCGATTGCGCGCCGATTTTCCTTTGAAAGTTCGACCGTGTTGAATGGCAACTCAATAGCCGCTACCTCTCCGATAGTACAAGCATTAACCGGGCGTCCCAAGCAAAACCACACGGCAAGCAATGCCGCGAGAAGGCCACCGCGCAAAATCGGTTGTCTACTCATGGTGCGATATTAACTCCATCGAATGTCGCTATGTAGCCAGCGATGCTGTCCGCGTTGCTAATCGCCTGATGAGGCTTATTTCTCGCGAAGATCATCGCCCCCGCTTCGCTGTCGAGATACATGTGGTCTTGCGAATTAAAAGTGTCTGTGAAGTGCGTACATTCATGGATTATCGTCTTGACCTTGCATATTCCCCACAACTGGGCAAATGGACTTTCACAAAACTTCGAGTAAATAGCGATAACCCGTTTTTCCGAATCCGGTTTGCAGACTGCGGCGTGATTGACGCCCGAATCCGGCGTGACCGCACACGACAGGTGCCGGTTTGTTTCACTGTCCCATCGCACAATCCTTTCTGGCTCCAGTTGCTGCATCGCTGCAAGCAATCTCGGAAGCCCTTCGCTAAGTACCCTCTTTGCATGTACATCCGCACTTGCAAAGAAGGTCGTCACCCGGTCCTGCTCTTTCGTGTCCCAACGTGCAAGGCCCTCAATGCGTTTTTTGATTAACTCGACGCCGATATCGCGTGCCCGCATAGCCTGTCTGCGAAACTCCTTGTTGGTCATGTTCGGGCAGATAGAGGTCGTGTTGATCGTGACGTCCCTATTTGAACCAGGAGTCGTGTTTGTAAAAACAGTGTCATCGAGAGTTACCCATTCGGTGTTGTCGTTCACTTTGCTAGCGCTCCACTTCAATCGCAAGAAACTTGAAACCCTGCGTTGTAACGCGAGAAGTCTGCCCGGCTGCGTTTGTCTTGCGGCTACAGATTTCTTTGCCTTCGGCGAAAATCCGGTATCGCACATCTGGCACAGCGTTGCCGTTGTAATCCCTGATGGTGAACCGTTCATCGAACGGGCCTGCAGGTCGACTGCGACAGAGGCACCCCTCGCCTTGCCCTAACGCCTGCCTCATGTCGTAACCGGACGGGAGAGCCCTGATCGCATTAATCGGAATCCGCTCCCCGGATTTAGGATTCGTCGTCATTGCATGAGGCATATCAGGCCACCCTTTGTATATCTTGAATGTAATACGGCAATCAAGACATTCCCGGTTATCTGATCCCTCGAACATATCCGCAAAGCGAGCCTTCATTTCTGCAATGATCGCCTCTGCGGAGCGCATCCTTTCATACATTGGACCCTCCCATAGGTTAATTCGCGCTTTCAGACCAGCAGACCATTGAGCACCCGTAAGAGCATCATCAGTTACCCTCCGCGTTATGGTTCAGATCGGATACAACTGAAGCCTATCCCGCGGGAAAAATTCGCCGGATTCGACATTCAGACCCATTGCAGACGGTATTGGCGTGAAGTTTAAGTAGACTAAATAGGTGATACGGCAAAGCAGGCATTCTTCCTTGCCCACGGCACCATCCTGTTTCAGTTTTCCCACTTGACCTCTTCTGTTTTCCAGAAAAACATCTATCGAATAAACCATTTAAACGGGTCACCGTCAATGACTTTAATTCGAGATAATCCCGTTTTGACAGATATTCACAATTGCTCTGGCCATCTCATTTTCAGGTGCAGTTTTCCAAAATCACCGTCCAACAAAAAAAGCGGCATTGAGCTGCTTTTACCGTAAGTGACCGACGCCGGTCAGTGCTTTGCCCATGAAGCGTCCATAGCCGCCAGTTTCCCGTTCGCGCCCTGCGCAGGGTCAGCGAGAAGCGCTGCCGCGTCCGCCGGTGTCAGCCGGCGGTTAGGAAGCCGCTTGGCGTCAAGCGCAAGCACGGTGAACAGTTCCTGATCGGTGCGATTGGTCGCGTGGTAGTTCTCGCCGATCTGGATCATGAACTCCAGCAGGTTGCGGCGTTCGTGTCTTTCCTCGACAGTCACAGCAGGACTTCTAGCGGAGCCTGAATTGCGCGAGAAGGCCAATAATCGTAGCTGGTCGATCAGCGTTCCGGGCCACAGACAGTCAACGCGATTCGGCTTTATTCGCGTTCTGCTCGACAATGAGTTGCGGGGCGAATAGTTGGCCGACCTCGGTCCAATACCGGCACCGAACCGCGCCCGCAATCACAACTCCAGCACCGTCACCCCGACTTCCATCCGATGCGCGCCGCCGCCAAGAATCGTCCCGCGAAGCAGTGACACGTCGCTGTAATCGCGCCCGATCGCGAGCGTCACATGATCCAGATCGGCGAGCACGTCATTGGTCGGATCGAGATCGATCCAGCCGCTGGCCGGACAATGCACCGATACCCAAGCGTGCGAAGCATCCGCGCCAATCAGGCGCGGGTGTCCCGGCGGCGGATCGTTGCGCAGATAGCCGCTGACGTAGCGGGCGGGCAAACCAAGCGAGCGCAGACAGCCGATCATCACCTGCGCGAAATCCTGACAAACGCCGCTCTTCAGCTCAAACGCGCGTTCGGCCGGCGTGTCGAACAGCGTCGCCGACGGCTTGTACGCGAAGTCCTCGTGAATCCGATGCATCAGATCGATCGCGCCCGCGACGAGCGACCGGCCGGGCGTGAAGCTCGGCAACGCATAGGCGCGCAGCGTCGGCCGCAGCGCAATATTCGGCGAAGCGAAGCAGTACTCCGCCTCGGCACAGAACGCGCCGCCCACGCGAAACCGCAGCGCCTCGGCCACCGTCTCCCAGGGCGGGGTGGCCTCGGCGTCGAGGTTGGTCCAGCGCGGCGTCAGCGCGACCGTGGTTTCGCTGACGAGTTGCAGGCGCTCGTGCGGTGTATCGAGCGCGAAGTACAGCACGTCGTTGCCGAATGCGTCGATGCGGCTATGCTGATACGACGGCTGCGGCTCGATCCGCTCGCTGCGTGAGATCACACGCTGCCAAGGACACGCGAGCGGCCGGATCGTCGCCAGATGCTGCGCGGTTTCGACATACGTCGAGTAATGGTAGACAGTGCGATGCGAAACAGACAGCACCGTCGACGCGTTCTTCATGCCCACACCTGCGAGGCAACCGTGGTCGCGTGACTGAAATAGCGCGCGCTGATCTCATGCGCGGCCGCATTGGCGAAGCTGCCGATCTGATCGCACAGCGCAATCAGCTTGCCATACGAGCCCTGTTCGTCGACCTCGCACAGCGATTCGAGCGTCGGCAGCGATTCGACGGGCGGCAGCAGCTCCGCGAACGGCCGATGCCGCACACTGCCCGCCGCGATGGCGATCTCGTCGAGTTTGTTGCGCAGGCGCTCGTACACGCCATAAATGCCGCGCGGATTATGCGGTTCGATCACGAGCAGATCGAGCAGCGCCGGTACTTCGAAACGTCCCGGATACAGCGAGCGATACGTGAGCGTGCTGTCGAACATTTGCAGCAGCAGATCGAAGCCGGCCGGCGTCGCGAGCTGGCCGTTCACGGCGACGCCGCGCATGAACGCGGCCATCGTCGCGACGCGTTCGATATGACGCCCGACGAACAGCAGCCGCCACGCCTCATCGCGCGTCATGCGGTCGCCCTGCGCGCCGCTGATCGCCGATAGCTGCACCGACAGATGCTCGAGCGCATTCGCCAGCGTCACGCGGTCGTAGCGATCGAACGCATTGCCGCTGCTCGTGGCACCCGCGCCGCCGTTGCCCGCGCCCACGGCTGGCGACAACACCTGCAACGCGTCCTGAAAGTCGTTGCGCGCCGCGAGGATCATGCGCCAATGATCATTCGACAAACGCCCGCGCACCTCGCCGTTCGCGCGCGCCTGGCAATTGAGGTTCTGGCTGATGCTGACGCTGCCCGCGCTCTCGCCGAGATTCGCGACGAGCGCGCGCTCGAACGTCTGCGGCGACGGCAGCCCGTGCGGCGACGCCAGGTCGCCCGACTGCACGAGGCCGCACCATGTCGCGAGTTCGACCAGCGTCGCGAACATCGAATCGGCGTCGTTGCCTTCGAGCGAGCCGAGAATCAGCCGCAGCAGACGCACGTTGTTTTCCGCCCGCTCGCCGTAGCGGCCCGCCCAGAACAGGTTCTCCGCGGCACGGCTCGATACCGTACGATGCTTGCGCGTGAGATCGGCGGGCTGCATCGGCGAAGGCAGCAGTGTGAAGGTCGAGCTTGGCTGGCTCGACAGCACCCAGGTATCGACGCTGCTGCCGCCGTGCTGCATCGATACCGTGGTCTGACGCTCCGCGGCCATGCGCGTGAAACCGCCCGGCATCACGTGCCAGCCGCCGTTGACGTCGGCGATCGCATAGACGCGCAGCACCGACGGCCTTCCGCCGATCGTGCCCTCCTCGAAGCGCGGCGTGCAGGAAAAGCGCTGCTCCTGCTGGATCGTGAACGCGTCGGGCAACGCGTCGATGCGCTCGCGCCATGCCGCGAGCGGCTGCCTGCCCCCTTCGATGCCGGGCGGCGTGTCGCGTCCCGTGAGCGGCCACGTCGGCACGATGAACGCGTCGTCGAGATGCGCGAACGCATGCTCGCGCGCGGCCCGTTCGCCGCACCACCAGGTCGGCACGCCGGGCAGCAGCAGTTCTTCGCCGAGCAACGCTTCGGCGATACCCGGCATGAAACCGTGCAACGCCGGCGACTCGGCGAACCCCGAGCCCGGCACGTTCGACACGATCACATTGCCCGCGCGCATCACCTGCAACAGCCCCGGCACGCCGATCGTCGAATCGGCGCGCAGTTCGATCGGGTCGCAGAATGCGTCGTCGAGCCGGCGCAGCACGACGTGCACGCGTTCGAGGCCGGCCAGAGTCTTCAGATAGAGCCGGTCGCCGCGCACGGTCAGATCCTTGCCTTCGACCAGCGTGACGCCGAGATAGCGCGCCAGAAACACATGCTCGAAATAGGTTTCGCTGTACGGCCCGGGCGTGAGCAGCGCGATATGCGGTGACGCGTCAGCGCTTTCCTCATTGCGCATCGTCGCTTGCGCGGCCTGCACGAGCGTCGCGATCAGTTGCGAATAGAGCGGCGCGAGCCGGCTCACGCGCAGCGAGCGGAACGGCTCCGCGAGGAGCGTCGACACGATCAGGCGGTTTTCGAGCGCGTAGCCGAGACCGGACGGCGCCTCGGTGCGATGCGCGATCACGCTCCACTCGCCGCCCGGCGTACGCGCGAGATCGAGCGCGACGACCTGCAGATACTGACCGCCGGGCGGCGTGAA
The DNA here is from genome assembly GCF_050436245.1 of Paraburkholderia sp. MM6662-R1. Lineage (NCBI taxonomy): Bacteria > Pseudomonadati > Pseudomonadota > Betaproteobacteria > Burkholderiales > Burkholderiaceae > Paraburkholderia > Paraburkholderia sp. MM6662-R1. Next base: position 618,466 of record NZ_JBNDLV010000004.1, read on the forward strand.
GCCCTTCACCGAACGCAGATAGCCCGGATGGCCGAACACCAGCGCGGGCGGCAGTCGGCCATCTTCGAGCAGCGTCCGCGGTCCGTAGATGTCGGCAACGATCGCGTTGAGCAGATGCGCGCGCTGCGCGACGCCGCGCTCGAGGTGCGCCCACTCGGCCTCGCTGATCAGGAACGGCAGGAGGTCGAGCGCCCATGGCCGTGACTTGCCGTTGTCCGCGTAGACGTTGTAGCTGATGTCGTTGTCGCGGATCTGCTGCGCGATCGACGCGTGATGGTCCGCGAGCCGCGCCACGCCGTCTTCGTCGAGCAGTGCGAAGAACTGCCGCCACGGCTCGCGCAGCGCGCCCGACGCGTCGCGCAGCTCGTCCCAATGTCCGTCATGACCCGGCAGCAATCGCAACAGGGACGAAGCGTCCGCCGGCAGCGCGGACGCCTCGAAGGGCAAAGTCGATTGAAAGGCCAAGGTCGTGTGATGTCAGTGATGCGTGTTTTTCAACTGTGGCGCAGATCGAGTGTGAACGGAAACTCGAGGCTGCGCTGCGGCGTGCCCACGGCGAGCGGCCCCGGCGTATGACCAGACGCGAAGAAACGCGAGCGTCGCCGGCTTTCCGCCTCGTAGGCGTTGACCGGGAAGGTTTGATAGGTGCGCCCGCCCGGATGAGCGACATGATACTGGCATCCGCCGAGCGAGCGGCCGCTCCATGTGTCGACGAGGTCGAACGTGAGCGGCGCGTGTACGCCGATCGTCGGATGCAGCGCCGACGACTGCGACCACGCGCGAAAACGCACGCCGGCCACGTACTCGCTGACGCGGCCGGTCGGCTGCAAAGGCACCGGCACGCCGTTGACGCTCAGCACGTGACGATTGCCGTTCAACCCGAGCGCGCGCACCTCGAGCCGCTCGACCGACGAATCGACATAGCGCACCGTGCCGCCGCTGGCGCCCTCCTCGCCCATCACGTGCCATGGTTCGAGCGCATTGCGGATCGTCAGGTCGATACCGCTCAGCGTCATCTCGCCGACGAGCGGGAAGCGGAATTCGAAGTGCGGCGCGAACCACGCGCTATCGAAGGCGAAGCCGGCTTCGCCGAGCTCGGCGAGCACGTCGTCGAAATCCATCTTCACGAAGGTGCCGAGCAGGAAGCGATCGTGCAACTCGGTGCCCCAGCGGGTGAGCCGCTGCGTGTACGGTATGCGCCAGAATCGCGCGACCAGTGCGCGCAGCAGCAGTTGCTGCACGAGACTCATGCGCGCGTGCGGCGGCATCTCGAAGCCGCGCAGCTCCAGCAGGCCGAGGCGGCCGGTCGGGCCGTCGGGCGAATACAGCTTGTCGATGCAGAACTCGGCGCGGTGCGTGTTGCCGGTCACGTCGATCAGGATGTTGCGCAGCGCGCGGTCGATCATCCACGGCGGCAGGTTGCCGCTGTCGCGACCGCCCAGCAGATCGACCTGGCGTTGCAGTTCGGAGAACGCGATCTCGAGTTCGTAGACCTGATCGTTGCGCGCTTCGTCGACGCGCGGTGCCTGGCTCGTCGGTCCGATGAACAGCCCCGAGAACAGATACGACAGCGACGGATGGTTGTGCCAGTACGCGATCAGGCTCGCTAGCAGATCGGGCCGGCGCAGGAACGGGCTGTCGGCCGGCGTCGCGCCGCCGAGCACGAAGTGATTGCCGCCGCCGGTGCCAGTGTGGCGCCCGTCGAGCATGAACTTCTCGCTGCTCAGATAGCTGTGCGCGGCCGACTGATAAAGGTACTCGGTGTGATCGACGAGCTCGTCCCAGTTCGCGGCCGGATGAATGTTGACTTCGATCACGCCGGGGTCCGGTGTCACCTGCAGCACTTTCAGACGCGGATCGCGCGGCGGCGGATAGCCTTCGAGCACGATCTGCATCTTCAGCTCCGCGGCCGTCGCTTCGACTGCGGCGAGCAGGTCGAGATAGTCGTCGAGATCGGTCAGCGGCGGCATGAATACGTGCAGTAGCGTACGGCCGCTGCCGAACGAATCGGCTTCGGCTTCCGGGCCGGCCGCGCGTTTCGGGTCGCGCGCCTCGACGCACACCGCGGTGCGCAGCGTGTCCTTCGACGATTCGCCAAGCGCGGGCAGCGATTCGTCATGGCGCTGCGGCGCATACGCGAGCACGCCGCCGTGCGGGATGCCGCTCAGCAGATCGGCCGCCGGCAGCGACAGCGCGGCCGCCTGCCGCGCGCTGGTCTGTTCCTCGGTGATCTGCCGGCCCTCGCGCCCGCCTTCGTACTGCACGCGCAACTGCGCGGCCGTGCGCAGCGGCTGCGGCGGTGCGAACGGATCGTGCGCGTGCTGATACGGATAGTCGGTCTTCGACACCCACGGCAGCGATTCGAGCGGCAGCCGGTAGCCCATCGGCGAATCGCCGGGAATCAGATACATGCGGTCGTCGCGGAAGAACCAGCGGCCCGTGATCCACGTCGGCGTGATGCCCGGCGCGCCACGCTCGCGGCCGAGCGGCAGCACGTAGCCTGACGGACTCGCGAGCCCCGCATCGAACACGCGCCGCAGTCGCACGCGTTCGAGCTCGTCGTCGAGCCGCGCGTCGAACGGATCGACGTTGACCGGCAGGCGGCGCTCGCGCCACAGGTAGTACCAGGTGTCTTCGTAGCCGGGCTGGATGCAGTCGGGGTCGAGCGACAGCTTCGCGGCCAGATGCGCGATGAAACGTTGCGCGTCGGCGGCCGTGTAGCGGCCCGGCTCGCGTTCGTCGGCGAACAGGGCCGGGTTGTGCCAGCACGGCTCGCCGTCGGCGCGCCAGTACAGCGACATCGCCCAGCGCGGCAGTTGCTCGCCCGGATACCACTTGCCCTGGCCGATATGCAGGAAGCCGTTCGCGCCGTAGCGGTCGCGCAGCCGGTCCACCAGCGCGACCGCGTAGCCGCGCTTGGTGGGTCCAAGCGCGTCGGTGTTCCATTCGGCGGCGTCGCGATCGCGCACCGATACGAAGGTCGGCTCGCCGCCCATCGTCAGTCGCACGTCCATGTCGGCGAGTTCGTAGTCGACCCGCGCGCCCATCTTCAGCACGTCGTGCCACGCGGCTTCGCTATACGGCTTCGTGACGCGCGGAGACTCGAGCACGCGTTCGATCGACATCGTGTGTCCGAACTCGACCTCGCTTTCGTCGACCGCGCCCGAGATCGGCGCCGCGCTGCCCGGCTCCGGCGTGCACGCGACCGGTATGTGCCCTTCCCCCGCGAACAGCCCCGAGGTCGGATCGAGCCCGATCCAGCCCGCCCCTGGCAGGTAGACTTCGCACCACGCGTGCAGGTCGGTGAAGTCGACCTCGGTGCCGCTCGGGCCGTCGATCGATCTGACGTCGGGCGCGAGCTGCAGCAGATAGCCCGACACGAAGCGCGCCGCGAAGCCGAGCTGCCGCAGCGTCTCGACGAGCAGCCAGCCCGAATCGCGGCACGAGCCCGCCGCATTGGTCAAGGTTTCCTCCGGCGTCTGCACGCCCGGCTCCATCCGGATCAGGTAGCGGATCTCGCGTTGCAGCCGCTGGTTCAGCGCCACCAGGAAGTTCGCGGTGCCGGCCGGCGTGCGGTCGATGCTCGCGACGAACTCGGCGAAGCGCGGCGTCATCGGCCGCTTCACGCGGTAGGGCGCGAGTTCGGCCGCCAGCTCCGGCGCGTAGTCGAATGGAAATTGCTCGGCCGACGGTTCGAGAAAGAAGTCGAACGGGTTGTAGACGGCCATTTCGGCGACCAGATCGACGCTCACCTTGAACTCACGGGTCTGCTCGGGAAACACGAGCCGCGCCTGATAGTTGGCGAACGCGTCCTGCTGCCAGTTGATGAAGTGCCTCGCGGGTTCGACGCGCATCGAGTACGACAGGATCGGCGTACGACAATGCGGCGCGGGCCGCAGCCGCACGACCTGGGGTGACAGCGTGACCAGCCTGTCGTAGCGGTAATGGGTAACGTGATGCAACGCGACGCGTATGGACACTCCGGACTCCTCGACGAAGGGGGGCAGCCCGCCAAAAAAGCAAGCTCTATGCCGTTGCTGGATAAACCCGTATGAATCGTTTGGTGTTGTCTGAACTGCGTTTGCGTTGCGTACCTCGCGCCCTGCCGCGGGCTCGCCTCGGACCGTGCACCAAAGCGGCGCAGCGCCGATGCACGATCATGACCGTACTGTGCGTTAAAGCGGTGACGTCTTGCAATCGCGGCATGAAGATTGCGAGCGGCTTTCGTCCGCTATCGCGTTGATGATGCCGCTTACCATGGCTCATCATCGCAAACGACATAGCACCGATCACGAGGCCCGCCCGATGAAAACCTTCCACTGCAATCGCTGCGCGCACCTCGTGTTCTACGAGAACGTCCGCTGCGAGCGCTGCGAGTCGCTGCTCGGCTATCTGCCTGAACTGCGGGAAATCAGCGCGTTCGGGGACGCCGGCGACGGCCGCTGGCGCAGCCTGCATCCCGAGGCGAATGGCGCGCTGTTCCGACAATGCCACAACTACGCGGTCGAAAACGTCTGCAACTGGATGATCCCAGCCGATTCTCCCGACACGCTGTGCTACGCCTGCCAGTTGACCCGCACGATTCCGAACCTGAGCGAACCGGAAAACCGGCTCTACTGGTACCGGCTCGAAGTCGCGAAGCGGCGTCTGCTGTACACGCTGGGCGAGCTTGGCCTCGACGTGCGATCGCGCGACGCGGACCCCGAGCGCGGTCTCGCCTTCGAGTTTCTCGCCGACGGCGGCGCCGGCAAGCCCGTGATGACCGGTCACGACAACGGGCTGATCACGCTGAACATCGCCGAGGCCGACGACGCGCATCGCGAGAAAGTGCGCACCGCGATGGGCGAGCCGTACCGCACGCTGCTCGGCCACTTCCGCCACGAGACGGGCCACTACTTTTTCCGCCACCTGATCGAAACCGAGCCGCGCTGGCTCGAACCGTTTCGCAAGCTGTTCGGCGACGAGCAGGCCGACTACGGCGAAGCGCTGGACGCCTACTACCGCGACGGCGCGCCGGCCGACTGGCAGGCGTCGTACATCAGCGCTTACGCGACGATGCATCCGTGGGAAGACTGGGCGGAGACATGGGCGCACTATCTGCTGATCGTCGACGTGCTCGACACGTCGACGTCTTACGGCCTCGCGCTGCTGCCCGACGATCCGAGCGAGCCGACGCTGACCGACCGCACGCCGGTCGAGGACGCGAGCTTCGGCAATCTGATGAAGCGCTGGTTTCCGCTCACCTATGCGCTGAACAGTCTGAATCGCAGTCTCGGCATGCCCGACGGCTATCCGTTCACGCTCGCCGCGCCGGTGGTCGACAAGTTGCGCTTTGTGCATCGCGTGATCGCGGCAGCGGGTGACAAGCGCGACAAGCGGGGCGACCGCGAGCCAACAAGCGCATAAAAAAGCCCGCCGCCGGACCAGCCGGCAGCGGGCGCATATGACGCTCATCATCGAGCCGCGAGCAACCGGCTACACGCGCTCGGCTCGCCACTTCAATACGCGACTTCAGTACGCCACTTCAGTACGCCACATAAGGCCCCGTCCCACCCGGCGTCGACTGCTGCTCGATCGCCGCATAGACATTGCGACCGTAGAAGAACGGCAGCCCCCAGTCGAACACCGTCGACGTGACGAATGCCGGGCCCGCGAGCAGCGGCAATGCCGAGTCGCCGCTATCAGTCTGCGCGATCGACATCGCATTGCCGACGCTGAACGTCACCGCGCTCGTCGTGCCATTCACGCCTTCGATCATCGCGCTCAACTGCTGCGTCGAGCTCGGGCAGTAATAAGCGCTGTTCGGGCTCGCGCAGGCCGGCATCAAGGTGGTCTGGAAGAAGAGTCCCGTCGAGCCGCTGTCCATAATGCTGCGCGTATACGTGGTGCCGTTCTGCACCGTCGTGAACGTGCCGTTCGACGGGCTCACACCGACCACCTGCGCCCCGCCGAGCGCATTGTTGCTCTGCGTGCCGATGCCGAACACGAGTTGCCCCGACACCGATGGCGCGTCGCCCGACACGGTCGGCAGACTGAGCATCGAGCCGTTGTTGTCGGTCGCGAAGTACGGCACCGGATTGGCGACCTGGTACGTCTGCGCGAGCGGTATCGACGTGCAGCTGGTGCCGCCGCAACCATAGTAGGTCGCGGGGATCGCCTGCTGCACGCAGTTCGCGCCGCAGTCGTGCTTGAACACGCCGATGCCGAGAATGCCGTTCGCCTGCAAGGCGGCCGGCGTATTGCGCGCCGCGCCGACGGCCGCGCAATCGCCCGGCAGCGACGCGTAGCCCGGATCGATCACCTGGATCGGCAGCGCAGCGGCTTTTTCGCCCGCGATCTGCACATCGGCGAGCTTCACCGCGCCCCACGTGTAGCCGTCGAAGAACTGCATGCATTCGGCAACCAGGTTGCCCGAGCCGTCCTGCTGCTGCGGCAGGCTCATCGACGCGGGCAATTGCGACGCGAACACGCGCACGCCCCACGAGCCGGTATCGACGAGCACGTGATCGATCGTCTGGCAGTTGCTGGTGCCGGGCGCGCAGATCGTGACGCTGACGAACGGCATGTTCGGCACGTTGCTGACGCCCGAGTCGACCGTCACGCGCACCGCGTTGGCGGCCAGCACCTGCGGCGACGGCGACGTGTTGGTCACGGTCGAACCCGACGAGCTGGTCGAGCTGCCCGAACCGTTCGAGTTGCTGGAGGTGCTCGAATTGCCCGTGGTGCTCGCGCTGCCGCCCCCGCCGCCGCACGCGCTCAACAGCAGCGCCAGAACCACGACGGGCGCCGCACCCAGCAGAGTCATCCACGAAGACCTGGATCGCATGATTCGCTCCGTTATTGAATAACGCTGACGTCGACGCCCGCGGGCACCGCCTGCGGCAGATAGGCGTAGCCGGTGAACGCGCGCAGATGGCCGCTCGAGAACACCACGAGGTCACTGTTCGAGACCGCGAGCGGCGCGCCGCGCCGCGCCGCGCTGGCGGCCACGTAGGCATCGAAGGACGCGCCGAGCGTCGCCTTCAGATCGGGCAGCGTCGGGCCGTCCCACGCGACGCCGAACACGATGCCGTTGCCCGCCACGTATTCGCGCACCTGGGTGCCGGACGGCAGCGTCAGCACATGCACCGAATACGCGCCCTGTGCGCTGGCCGCGCGAACAACCGCATGCAGGCGCGTCCGATCGCCGTCGACGGTGCTGGCGTTCTGGCCGAGCGTCGCGTGCGCGCCGAACGGCAACGCGCAGCTTGCCCCGAGCATTGCGCAGGCAATGCGGGTGAGAAGCATCGGTTTCAAGAGATTTCCTTCGAGGTGAAACGCCGCGACCTGCATGTAGCCGATCACAAACGCGAGACTAGGGACGCACACCTGACCGGCAAAGCCGGTTGCCTTCACGCCGGTTGGGCTGCGTGAATGCGTCTACGGAAAGGCGAGGCGAAACTTTAGTCAGGGGAATGGCGCGCGGCATCGTTTGCGGCGCGATTGAAACTGTTCGGAGCTGTTGAATCGATCGACCGGGTTTGATCAGCGTGGGCAAAAGCCTTTTGGCGACAATGCTTTGATGCTTATTCGGTTTCCGTCTGACATTTAGAACTGACCGACTGCGGAAATTGCGGCCGCCACGCGTAAAAGTTGCGAACGTGAGCAGCGCTTGTTCATCGATGTAAGCGTCTGCCGAATAACGAGCGGGCGGAGTGCGCATTCCTCTGACTACATGAGACTTGCAACGCAAATTCCGACGGGCAAAAAAAGCGGAGGGCCTGGCGGCCCTCCGCGTCATAGATCGTCCGGAACTCGCGGCGTGCGCTACTTCTTCGGTTGCTGAAGAAGCGACTTCAACTCCTGCACGTTCTCCTCGACGCGTTTCGCGATCACCCCATACGATTCCGCCTGGGTCTGATACGCGGCTTGTGCGAGCTGTTGCATGTCGGCGAGCGATTTGTGCAGGCTCTGCTGGATCAGCTCCGCGGTTTTGCTCGACGGCGCGGTGCCGGCCGCCGTGAGCTGCGCAGTCAGCGCCTGTAGCTCGCCCAGCGTGGTGCGCAGCATGTCGGCCTGTTTCTGCGCGAGCGACTGCATCCCCTGGAATGCTGTCTGATTCGCCTGAACCAGCGCTTCCATGTCCTTTCGGCGCGCTTCCATGATGGCGGGCACGTCGAATCCGGGGAGCTTGAACTGCTCCAGCATTTTGGTTAGATCGCCAAACGGATTGGCTGCATCGGGTCGGTCCATGCGAAATCCTCCTTGCGGTTGAAGACTCATCGCCTCTGCGTCGCCCGCACCAGGCGCGACGCCGATGCCGGCGGCTGCGTGTGCCGCGCGTGCCGCCACAGCAAGATGCTTTTGGGGTCGCACGGCACATCGGAGCAATCATGCGCTATCCGGCTGGGTTGCGCCAGCGGACTCACCCTGGCGAAAACCGGTTCACGGCAACGTGCGTCACTTCGGGGTCCGCGCCGCTAAGCCGCGCGCCGCTATGCACGACGGCGGCCCGCGCGGCGACGGGCCGCCGGGGCATGGTCCGATGATGGGTCATCCGAGCCCAGCTTTCGCGGTGATCAATGATCTCGAACAACTGCGCCGTCTGTACGCGCTAAACGGTCATGAAGGCGAGATCGTCGCCGTCTACCGCGACGTGCTGAACAAGACCCAGGACCCGATGCTGCGTCACTACGTGTACGACTCGCTCGCGCGCGAGCAGCTGAAGCCCGCCAATCCCGAGCAGGCGATCGCGACGCTACGCACGAGTCCCGCCGAAGATCTCGTGGCGGCGAACAAGGCGCCGCATGGCACGCCGCCGGGTCAGCCAGCGGCACAACCGCAATAAATTTCATCGCGAATTGCGAATAAAGCGCCGCGCCACGTGGCGCTTTTTCTTTGCGCCGGAGCATGCGAGCGCGATCGAGCGACCGCTGCATCGCCGCATCTCGCCGATGGGTGGAAGCGCTCCTGCCGCCCCGCCCCGCGCGGCTTTCCGCGGCTACGTTGCCTGTCCCACATTGGCGCTTCACTGATGCTTTTCATCTTCCGTCAGGTGATTACGATAGGAGCTCCGCAACGTCAGGGCAGGGTGAAGGAATGCGCTATCCGCTGGACATGGCCATTGCCGCCGCCCTGCTAGTTTTCGTCCTGTGCTGCATCGTCAAGCTCGCTTTGAGCTGATCGGCGGCTCGACGTCCGCGCGCTCTTCTTCGTCTCGCGGTGACATCGCTCGAAATAATTGTTGAATGGAGTTCGGCGAGCCGCTCACCCATACTTCGTTCGCTGCCGGTGCGTGACGAATCACAGACGCATGAGATCGAAAGGCTTCACGTGCGAATCCCTTCGCCGATGATCGACGATCCCACGGTTGCCCGATCATCGGCGACGGACTCGAACAGACTGGCACCGCGTGCCGACCACAGGATCATCATGTTGACTTCAGTGAACTTCATCAAAAAGAACGCCGCCCGTTTCACCTGCATGGCATTCGTGTGCGGCGGCGCGCTGCTGAGCGGCTGCGCCGGCGCCAGCGTCACGAATCTGAGCGCGACGAGCACATCCGCGACGGCCGACGCAGGCACGCAATCGACAATGCATCCGGACACGATCTACGTCTACACGTTCGATGCCGATCCGCAGCAGGTCAAGCTCGACAACGGCGGCATGCTGCAAAAACTGAAGACGCAGATGTCGGGCTCGTCGGACGCGCAGAAGCAGGTTGCCGATGCCGCCCAGGTGCGCGAGCAGGTCGCCGACGAGATCGTCCATCAGCTGCAGGCGATGGGACTGCACGCGGTGCGCACCGACGCGCCGGTGCCCGCCGGCCAGAACGTGCTGCTCGTGCAGGGCAGCTTCGAGACGATCGACGCCGGCAATCGCCGCCGCCGCACGCTGATCGGCTTGGGCGCGGGCAAGAGCGAGGTGAGCAGCGCGGTGCGGATCGTCTACCAACCCGCGGGCGGCACGCCGCGTGTCGTGCAGAGCTTCACGGCCAACGCGGACAGCGGCAAGATGCCCGGCATGGTCGAAACCGCCGGGGTCGGCGCGGCGGCCGGCACCGTCGCGACCGCGGCAGCGGCCGGCGCGGGCCTGCACGGCGTGACCGAAACGAAGCGCGCGGGCGTGTCGGACGATGCAAAGCGCCTCGCCGATGCAGTCGCGAAACAGATCGCGCAGTTCGGCGTGCAAGCCGGCTGGATGCAGACCGCGCGAAAGAGCTGAGCGGTTGAGCGCGGCGGGTTGCGGGTCCGACTAAAGAGCGCGGTTGAAAAGCGCGGCGGTGTGGAGCGATGTCCACGCCGCCGCGTTTTTTTATCGACGCGCGTCCCCTCGCTAGCCGCGCCACAACCCTCGCAGCAGTGCGAGCAGCGTGGCCGGCGCCGTGCCCTTCTGGCAATAACCGTCGAAGTTGTGGCGCTCGCGGCCGGTTTGCCTCACGTGGTCCTCGTCTAGGGACGTAAACGCGACGATGCCGAGGCCGTGCGTCGGCAGATAGCGGCGCAGCGCGCTCGCCGTTTCGTAGCCGTCGCGCTCCGGCATCATGATGTCGAGCACGACGACGTCGGGCACCCAGTTGCGCACGCAGTGCAGCGCCGCGGTGCAGCCTGTCGCGGCGCGCGCCTCGACACCCTCGTAGGAAAGCCAGGTGGCAAGCGCTTCGGCGGCGTTCTCGTTGTCGTCGATGACGAGCACGCGCGGCACGCCGTGCAATAGCTGGACCTCTCGGGCGCTCCACCTCTGACAGGTAGTCGGATTTCGTGGCATGTATGGCGGCCTGCGAGTAAACCTTTGGTTGGGTAGCAAGCGCTGTACCGCGCCTGCAGCGGCGTCAAACCCCGCGCGTCGCGGCCGCTCGACCTCATCGAAAACATCCACTTTTGCCATCAGTTCTGTAAATCGTTGCGTTTCCACAATAGGAATGATTCCTATTTGCACTATACTTCCGCCGAACCTTTCGTTCCGCGCTCGGACTGCTTACATAAACGGCATCATCCGCGCGTGCAACCAGGAAAAATGCCGCCCGGATTCCAACTAGCGCCCCGGGACGGAAGATCGACGACCACGCCTACTTTCCAATTCATGTCCGTTTCACGCTGGAATCGCCTGCAGGCCACGCCTGCTCAAGCCACTCTGCATCGCGCCACCATCCTTGCCGCCATCGCCGTCGCTTTCAGTGTCCCGGCCAGCGCGTTCGCTCAATCCACCGACTCCGCCCCCGCCGCCGACGGCACGCTGCCCGCCATCAAGGTTCAGGCGGCCGCCGTCGAAGAATTGCCCGGCGACCTGTCGCCGACATACGCGGGCGGCCAGGTCGCGCGCGGCGCCGACTACGGTGTGCTCGGCAAGCAGCGCAACATCGACATGCCGTTCAGCATGACGACCTACACGGCCAAGCTGATCAAGGATCAGCAGGCGCGCACGCTCGCCGACGTGGTCGAAAACGACCCGTCGGTGCGAACCGCGTACGGCTACGGCAACTTCTCGGAAGTGTTCGTGATTCGCGGCTTCCAGCTCAATGCCGACGACATCTCGATCAACGGTCTGTACGGCGTTACGCCGCGCCAGTTGGTCTCGACCGCGGCGGTCGAGCGGGTCGACGTGTTCAAGGGCGCCAACGCGTTCCTGAACGGTGCTTCGCCGACGGGCTCGGCGATCGGCGGCGGCGTGAACGTGCAGTTGAAGCGAGCGGAGGACACGCCGACCACCAACGTGACACTCGCAACCAGCGGCTCCGGCGAGTTCGGCGCGCAGGTGGACGTCGGCCGACGCTTCGGCAGCGAAGGCCAGTTCGGGATCCGCGTGAACCAGGCGAATCGTGACGGCGAGACGAGCATCGACGGCGAACACCGCCGCGACAACACTACGGCCGTCGCGCTCGACTGGCGCGGCGACAAGCTGCGTCTGTCCGGCGACTTCCTGTATCAGCGCGAGCACGTCAGCGACGGCCGCCCGGTCGTCTACTTCACCGACGCGATTCCCGCCGTGCCGCCGGCAACGTACAACTACGCGCAGAACTGGTCGTACACGAACCTCGAAGACACCGTCGGCATCCTGAAGGCCGAATACGACTTCCTGCCGGGCTGGACCGCTTATGCGAGCGGTGGTGTGCGCCGCACGGTCGAGCAAGGTGAGTACTACTCGCCGACCTATTCGTCGACCGGCGTCACCGGTGCCCGTCTCGGCGTGCCGTACAACCAGAATTCGAGCTCCGCCGAAGTCGGCGTGCGCGGCCGCTTCGACACTGGCCCGGTGTCGCATCTGGTTGCGGCGGGCGGCGCCATCACGAGCGAGAACACCAACTCCGCGTGGACCTACGCCTTCATGGGCCCGGTCTCGCTCTACAACACGGTGCAGACGCCTTACCCGGCCACGACGATGTCAGGCGGCAACCTGGCCGATCCGGGCATGACGGCCACCACGGTGATCCGCAGCGTGTCCGCGTCCGACACGCTCGGCTTCCTGCATGACCGGGTGCTGTTCACGGTCGGTGCGCGTCGCCAGCAGATCGCGACGGCCAACTACGACAACACGGGCATCGGCAGCGGCAACTACAGCGACGGCATCACGACGCCGCTGTTCGGCCTCGTTCTGCGCCCGACGCAGAACGTGTCGATCTTCGCGAACCGCAGCGAAGCGCTGGCCGCGGGCAGCATCGCGCCGGCGAGCACGCTGAACTACGGTCAACAACTGGCGCCGGTCCGCACGAAGCAGTGGGAAGTGGGTCTCAAGTACGACACCGAAAGGCTCGGTGCGTCGTTTGCCGCTTTCCAGATCGAACAGCCGTCGGCGTTCACCGACCCGGCCACGCATATCTATGGCCTGAACGGCAACGAACGCCATCGCGGTCTCGAAGCCGAAGTGCATGGCGAGCCGCTCAAGGGCCTGCGTCTGCTGGCCGGCGCTTCGCTGATGGACGCGACGCTCGAGAACACACAAGGCGGAACCTACGACGGCAACCGTCCGGTGGGCGTGCCGACTTTCCTGTTCAACCTGGGCGCCGATTACGACATTCCGATGGTGCCGGGGCTCGCGGTCAACGCGCGCTGGATCCATACCGGCGCGCAGGAAGCGAACGCGGCCAACACGCTGTCGATCCCGTCGTGGAACCGCTTCGACCTGGGGGCGCGTTACGAGACGTCCATCTACGGCAAGAGGACGACGTTGCGCGCCACCGTGCAGAACGTGACGAACAAGGCGTACTGGTCAGCCGTGTCGGCCTACGGCGCGACGACGTACCTGACCCACGGCGCACCGCGTACGTTCCTGTTGTCCGTCAGCACCGACTTCTGATTGTCTGACGTGATGTCGGTCGCCTGTGCCAGCGGTTTGCATGCATGACTAAAACGCTGCCGGGCTTTCGGGCTGGCAGCGTTTTAGTGTTTCCGCGCGAACTGAACGGCGTGGCGCCGCCCCTCGTCACTCGACCGGCGGCTCGCCTTCGGTTTTTTTCTTCGGCCGCTGCGCATCGGCGGCGCGCTGCGGCAGCTTGCTCTTTTCGTTATCGCTGTGCCTGACGGGCTGAGGATGATTGAACTGTTCGTCGACGTCTTTCATGGTGTGCCTCCGTGCCAACGCAACACAACTCAACACACAACACACAAAACAACGCTCATGAATGTTCGGCGGACCGCGCGGTCTCGCCCGTGCCTGCGGCTGCGGCCGGCGCATCGGTTGCCGCGCCCATCGTGACCAGTACGCTGCACGTCACGCGATCGAGCAGCAGCCCGTCGTGCCGGCCACCCCACCATCGCGCGAGTCCGTGACTGCGACGATGACCGACGACGACCAGATCGGCCTTCAGATCGTTAGCGAAAAACGGTATCTCATCGAGTGGTTCGCCGATCGCGAGATGACCGGTCGCGCGAATTCCGCGTGCGGCGAGCTTCCGTAAGCCCTCGTCGAGCAGTGTTTTGGCGGATTCGTTGATGAAATCGACCGGCACCGCGGCCGTAATGTCCGCGCCCTGCATCCACGCCGTATTGTTGAGCACGGAAAGCAGGTGCACTTCAGCGTTCAGGTCTTGCGCGAGAGCGGCACCGTCCTTCAACGCGTGTTGTCCTTCGCGAGTTCCGTCGTAGCAGAGAAGAATGCGCTTGAAGCTCGACATGAGAACCTCCTTGCGCCGTGCGGCACGTGATTGATTAATTATATGTCAGTTCGTGATATATACCGCGCGACACCGATACACGCAAATACCTACAGAAACGCCGTCAAACAGGCACTATTCGCGAGTTTCGGCGGCCACCGAATCCCTGCCCTGAAAATAGGGGTTGCTCGGCGCCGCCGGTCAGGAACACCGCGCTATGACTCAGGCCACAAAAAGAAAACATGAGCACCGTTTGCCGCGGGGTCGACGGGCAAACCATAGCCATGCGACCGAGCGGTCCATGCCTCGTGCGGCGAACCGTTCGGCCATCTCACGAGCAGCACCGCTCCGCTGGACAACTGGTCGACAACGGTGCCGCCATACACGCCGATCACACTGCTTCGCACCCCCGTGCCGCACGATGCGGTGCAAGAGCTGCACACCGGCTGCGGGTATCGGCCGGTCTGCTGCGCGGGTGAGAACGCATAGGCAAGCGGAACGGCGCAAACCGAAATCAGGACGATTGCGAAACGTCGACACGACGCAAGTTGTTTCATCGCGATTCCCTCGACGAACTACAGCCCCCAGATGATGTCTGCGTCCGAGTCGCGCGCCGCACGCATCATGTCCAGAAACGGCCACGCGCGCTGCGACAGCCGGTTGCGCGACTCGCGCTGATTACTGGTTGAGCAGTGCAATGCTTCGAGGGTCGTTTCCGCGGCCGCGTCTTCGGTGATGGCGGTTTCGAGCCGATCGATCGCGCGGGGCAGCTCGTCGCGGCTGATAACGCCCCGCGCGCCGAGCCGCTTGCCGATCAGACCAAGCAGATATTGTGCGAGATCCCTGAGCATGACGACATCCGGCGACGCCGTCGATTGAAATGTGATCATCATGATGGCTCCTTTATCGGTCTATCAGGCAACGGCCAACCAGTCCTCTCAATCCGTCTGCTCTCATTTTATATCACGACGTGACAAAAAAGAACGCGCCGAGGGGTGATTTAAGGGCCATGCTGAAGCACGTCGACTGTGTTCTCGACTGTCTGCGAGATGCGACAGATTCCGCGCGCCGCGCGGGGGGGCGGAGAACTTTTATATCATATTGACATATAATCATGACCAGACTGTATTCGCCTTGCCAGGTTTTCCCGGTAATGTCGGGCCCGGCATCATCGACTACTTTCTGCTGCTATCTTGTCCCGCTCTCCTGCTCTCGGCTGGCTTGCCAGCTTTCTCCCTGCACCGCTCACCGTGAAATGGCACGAGCGTGCGCGTTCGTGCCTCGGCGCGCTTCTCGGCATCGCGTTCACCGGCGGTCTGATGTATCTGCTGCTCGGACCTGTCGCGAATATTCCGCGAAGACGTCAAAGCCGTGCTCGGGCGCCGTGACGAACTGCTCGACATCGACACCGGCGCTCGGTCCGATCCTCAACTACTTCGATGGCTGGCTGCGCGGCGATGCGCTTCGCACGTCGGACGTCGCACGTCGGCAGCGTGATGACCACCGACGTCTGCACCGTCGCCGCCACCGATCCGATCACGGAACGGGTGCCGATGTTCGCGAACTTCGGCCATCACCACATCCCGGTGCTCGATCGCGCGGGCCGCGTGGTCGGCATGATCACGCAGGTGGACCTGATCTCCGGCCTGTATCGGCAAACCGCCACCCGAGCCCGCGAGGCGGCCTGATTTTCAACTAAAAGACCGAGGAGACCTGCCGCGCGATGCCGTTGCGACGGCCGCAATTCGCCCAAGTACATCATGACGTGATATATTTTCGGTTTTCTTCACATTGGCGGATTTGCCATGAAAGTACGGACTCGCAAGCTCGTTAAGAGCGATTTCGAGCAGTTGTCGCAGTTTCGCTATCAGATGCGGCGCTTCGAGCGCTTCTCCGAGCAGGCCGCGCAAAGCGAGGGCATCACGCCGTTGCAATACCTGTTGTTGCTGCACATCAAGGGCTATCCGGAGCGCGACTGGGCGACCGTCGGCGAACTCGCGGAGCGTCTGCAGGCGCAACATCACGGCGTCGTCGCGCTGGTATCGCGCTGCGAGGCACTGAATCTCGTGCGCCGCCAGGTCAGCGAGACCGATCGCCGCCAGGTTGAAGTACACCTCGAAAGAGCGGGAGATCGGGTACTCGAACGGCTTGCGGAACTGCATCGCGCCGAATTGAGATCGCTCGAAGGCTCCTTCCAGGTTCCACGGATCGACCTCGACTAACCATGAGCATGGATTCCCACAAACGCGACTTCGCGGCGAATGCACGGCTACCCGGCATCTTCGCGCTCGCCGCAGGCATCGGCTTCGTCAGCACGATTGCCGCCTTTGTTCTGCTGAACCTGATTCGCCTGTTCACCAATCTGTTTTTCTTCGGCACGCTGTCGTTCGTCGACCGCTCGCCCGCCACCAATACGCTTGGCATTTGGGTGATCGGCGTGCCGGTGATCGGTGGTTTGATCGTCGGGCTGATGGCGCGCTTCGGCTCCGAAAAGATTCGCGGCCACGGCATTCCCGAGGCGACCGAGGCGATCCTGTTCGGCAAGAGCAAGATGTCGCCGAAAGTGGCGGTGCTCAAGCCGTTGTCGTCAGGCATCGTGATCGGCAGCGGCGGGCCGTTCGGCGCGGAAGGCCCGATCATCATGACCGGCGGCGCGCTCGGCTCGCTGATCGCGCAGTGCGTGAAGGTCACGTCGGCGGAACGCAAGACGCTGCTCGTAGCGGGCGCGGCGGCCGGCATGACCGCGGTGTTCGGCACGCCGCTCGCGGCCGTGCTGCTCGCGATCGAACTGCTGCTGTTCGAATGGCGGCCGCGCAGCTTCCTGCCAGTCGCGGTGGCGTGCGCGGTCGCTGGCTTCGCCCGCGTGATTTTCTTCGGTACAGGTCCGCTGTTTCCGCTACAGACTGCCGCGCCCGATGGCTGGTCGCTGCTGTCGTGCGCGGTCGCGGGCGGGTTGTCGGGCGCGCTGGCGTCCGGCCTGTCCGCCTCGCTCTACAAGGTGGAAGACCTGTTCGGCAAGCTGCCGATCCACTGGATGTGGTGGCCAGCGCTCGGCGGCATCGTCGTCGGTATCGGCGGCTGGCTCGAACCGCGCGCGCTCGGCGTCGGTTACGACGTGATCGGCGATCTGCTGCATCAGCACATTGCGGTGCAGGTCGCCCTTTTGCTGCTCGCCGTGAAGGCGGTGATGTGGGTCATCGCGCTCGGCTCGGGCACGTCGGGCGGTGTGCTCGCACCGCTCCTGATGCTCGGTGCCGGACTCGGCACGGTGCTCGCGCATTGGCTCCCGGGCAGCGAACCGGCGCTGTGGCCGCTCGTCTGCATGGCCGCGACGCTTGGTGCCACGCTCGGCGCGCCGCTGACGGCCATCGTGTTCGCGTTCGGCCTCACGCACGACGCCAACGCGCTGTTGCCGCTACTGACGGCAACGCTGATCGCGCACGGCTTCTCCACGGTCGTGATGCGGCGCTCGATCATGACCGAGAAAATCGCGCGACGCGGCTATCACATCTATCGCGAGTACGGCGTCGATCCGCTCGAGCGCCACTATGTCGACGAAGTGATGACCGCCTCGGTCGAATCGGTCGATGCCGCCACGACGGTCGGCGCAACGCTGCAGACGCTGTTCGGCGCGAACCAGCTGCGCCGCGCGTATCCGGTGGTGCGCGACGGCGCGGTGATCGGCATGGCCGACCGCATGTTGCTCGAACGCTTCTGCGCCGAGGACACGGAACGCAAGCGCGCGATGACGCTCGCCGACGTGTTCGCGCAACACAACACCGCGTTTGCCTTGTCATCCGAAACCTGCCGGCTGGTGGCGACGCGGCTCGCCGTGCTGGGGCTCGAACGCCTGCCGGTGGTCGCCGATCGCAACAGCATGCGTCTGATGGGGATCCTGTCGCGCAGCGATCTGGTCAAGCCGTCGCTCGCGCACTTCGAAGAAGAACACAAACGGGAACGGTTCCGTCGTATCGGGCCGTCGCTCAGCAAGCGGCGCTTCGCGCCGGTTCGCGCCGGTTCGTAAAGCCAGCTAAAAAGACCGCAGCAAAAATCAAAGGCCGAGACCCGTTAGGGCCTCGGCCTTTTTATTCGCGCACGGAGCTATTTGCCCGCGCCACGCGACTCGACGCAACCCAGCACGAGCGTGTCGCCCGATTTCGCGCCGGGACCCAGCGCCGCCGTGTGGAAGTCCGCGTGGTCGCAATGCCATTCGGCGTGGAAGTCGCGTGGGCATGCCATTGTCGTGCCGCCTTTGTGCAGGCCGGGCAGCGCGTAATCGCAAGTTTCCCGTCCGTTGCAATGACGCTCGAGCTCACGAGTCAGGTTGCCGCGCGGCGCGCCGCAATTCTCGCCATAGGTGCCCGATACGATCGTAATCGCGCGCATTTGTGCGTCGGCGTTTGCGGACACCATGAATACGCCGCTTGCCAACGCCAGCGCAGCACGAAGAATTCCACTGGGGAAAATCCGTCCGCGCCGCGAAGATTCCATCGGCCTCTTCACTTTGCACCTCCGTTCCCGCTATAGGCGACGTTCAACCGAAACGCGCCGCCTATAGCCAGGTATAGAGGAAAGAGCAAAAGACTGCCACTAGAAACCATTCCTACGCGCAATAGCGGCCAAAGCCGTTATTCGAGCGCCTTGTCGTTCGGCTGCGCGTACAGCTGTTTCAGCGAATCGCTCATCGGAAAGTCGAAGCTGATGTTCTTCGGCGGCACCGGCTTGATGAACCATCGGTCGTACATAGTGTGGATTTCCGGTCCTTTCATCACCTGTTCGAGCGTGTCGTCGACGAGCTTTCTGAACTCCGGATCGTCGCGGCGCAACATGAAGCCATACGCTTCCGACGATTGCGGCGTGCCGGTGATGATCCAGTCCGACGGCTTCGCGGTCAGCGTGCGCGTGCCGGCAAGCAACACGTCATCCATCATGTACGCGACGGCGCGGCCGCTTTCGAGCGTGAGACGCCCTTCGCCGTAATCTTTCGCGCTGATGATCTGCATGTTCATCTTCTTGTCCTCGTTCATCTTGCGCAGGATGCGCTCGGACGTCGTGCCCTGATTCGTCACGACCGTCTTGCCGGCGAGATCCGGAAAGTCCTTGATGCCCGAGTCCTTGCGCGTCAGAAGACGCGTCGTCGCGACGAAGAACGTGTCGGCGAACGCCACCTGGCTTTGGCGCGCCGCGAGATTGGTCGTCACGCCGCATTCGAGATCGACCGTGCCGTTCTGCACGAGCGGAATGCGATTCTGCGAGGTGACCGGGATGAAGCGCACCTTGAGGTCCGGACGCTTCGTTTTCGCCTTGACCGCATCGATGACCTTGTTGCACAGGTCCTGCGAAAAGCCGACCACCTCGTTGTTCGCGTCGACGTACGAGAACGGCACCGACGTCTCGCGATGGCCAATCGCGATCACGCCGCTTCGCTGGATCTTCGCGAGCGTGGACGTCGCGTCCTGCGCAAACGCGCCCGGACTCGCCAACGTTGCCGCCACGAGCATGGCAACAGTGGACCAATTCATCACTTTCATGGGTATCTCCAATCGTGCAGCAGGTTCCTGATGGATGGCGGGCTGCTGCGCCAGCCGTCTACATATGTTGCCATTAAAAAAATAAATGCAACATATGTTAACTACCGAGTGTTGAAACGCCGCGTGGCGACGCTTTCCGGCCAATCAAGTCATCATCGATCCGTACCGGACATCATTTTCAAAACCGTACAGGTACTGTACCGGCCCCTGTCGCTAGAATGAGCCTCACCGTTTTCTGTTGGCGACACCGGAGCCCCCATGTCTTTCGTCACTCTCAGCGCGCTGCCCGCCGGCATCCTGTTCGCGCTCGTCACCTCGATCACGCCCGGTCCGAACAACACGATGCTGCTCGCGTCGGGCGTCAATTTCGGCTTTCGCCGCACGCTGCCCCATCTGTCCGGCATCAGCGTCGGCGTGGTGCTGTTGATGTTGTCGGTCGGCATCGGCCTCGGCGAGGCGTTCGTGCATTTCCCCGTGCTGTATACGGTGCTCGAAGTCGTCAGCGTCGCTTATCTGCTGTATCTGGCGTGGAAAATCGGCACGTCGGGCGAACTGAAGCTCAGGAACGGAGAGCGTCGCCCGATGCGCTTTCACGAGGCGATCGCGTTTCAGTGGGTCAATCCGAAGGCGTGGATGATGGTGCTGACCGCCGCGACGACGATTCACCTGAGCAACAGCTTCGGCATGAACGCCGTCGCGATGGCTGCGGTGTTCTATGTGATCGGCTTTCCGTGCATCTGCGTGTGGGCCGGTTTCGGCACCGCGATGCGCGAGGTGCTGTCGAACCCGAAGCGGCTGCGCGTCTTCAACATCGCGATGGCGCTGCTGCTGGTCGCGTCGCTGTATCCGATCGCGCTGAAGCTGATCGGGCACGGGCGGCTGAGCTTTCGACGCGCGCCGCCGCGTCTACCACGCCCCCTGCCCGACCCGCTCGATGAAGCGCCACAACGCGTCGTCGCTCGAATACGGCGCGTTGAAGCGGAACCACGCGCTCGGCGCGTCGTCGGGACGGAAGTAGGAGCCCGGTGCGAGCCAGATGCCGTGCGCGAGCGCGGCGGTCGCGACCTCGGCGGCGCGCTCCGCTTCGATCGGCAGACGCGCCAGCATGAAGAGTCCCGCGCGCGGCCGGTGAAACACCTCGAGCCCGAGCGCGTCCAGCCGTTCTTCGAGTGCCACGTGCGCGAGCTTGAGCCGTTCGTTGACCGTCTCGACGTGGCGCGCGTAACGCCCTTCCACCAGCACCTTGTCGACGATCCGCTCGATCGTTTCCGACGACGTCAGCCCCACCGCCATCTTCGTGCGCGCGAGTTCGCGCAGCACCGCCTGCTCCGCCACCACATAGCCGCAGCGCAGCGACGGCGTCACCGTCTTCGAAAAGCCGCCGACGTGCAACACGCGCTGCAAGCCTTCCATCGCCGCCAGTAGCGGCGCGCCGGCCGGCGCGAGTTCGCGGCTCACGTCGTCCTCGATCACCCAGATGCGCTCGCGCTCGGCGATCTGCAGCAAGCGGAACGCGGCCGACATGCCGAAGGTCGCGCCGGTCGGATTCTGGAGCGTGGTGTTGACGAAGATCGCCTTCGGCTTGTGCCGCGCGACCAGCGTTGCGAGAACGTCCGTATCGACGCCGGCCGGCGTGCGCGGCACGCCATGCACGACCAGCCCGGCGAGCTTCAGGATCTGCAGCAGATTGCAGTAGCCGGGGTCTTCGACGATCACCGCATCGCCCGCGCGCAGCAGCGTGCGCACGATCAGGTCGAGCCCCTGCGTCGCGCCCTGCGTGAGCAGCACGTTCGCGACGTCGACGGGCAGCCCGCGCCGGTCGAGTTGTTCGGCGATGCGCTCGCGCAGCGGCGCGAAGCCGTACGGATGGCCATAGTCGCCGAGCCGCGCGGCCGGCACCCGGCTCAGCGCGCGCAGCGAGTGCTGCAGGCCGCTCTCGTTGGTCCATTCGCTCGGCAGCCAGCCGCAGCCCGCCTTGATCGGCACCGAGTGATCGGCGAACACGTCGGACAGCAGCCACGTCGCGGTCAGGCTCGGCGGCGTCCAGTCGGCGACGGCCGCCCGCGTGGACGGCGAGCGCGCCGCCACCCGATAGCCGGAGCCGCGCCGCGCGACCACGAGCCCCATCGACACGAGCCGGTTGTACGCCTCGGTCACGGTGAAGGTGCTCAGTGCGTGGCTTTGAGCAAGCTGCCGCACCGACGGCAGCAGTGCGCCCGCGCGCAGCGATTGCGAGTCGATCGCGCGCGCGAAGCTCTGCACGACCTGTTCGACGAGCGTCGGCGCCGCGCGCCGGTCGCGTTGAAGGTCCAGTTCGATCATGTTTCGGGCGAAAAACGAGGGGCAAAAAGACGGACCGCGGACCGCCCGCTTACCGGAACAGTACGCGCGAATCCGCCAGCACAGTTGACACCACACTTGGTCAACTGTTTATGCCGCCATTAAACCGCGAGGGCTACAGTTTGGCTACGCTTAAAGCCCCAACCGACACCACTTCGAGGAGATGCCATGACTTCGCGCCCCGTCATCGACGATCTGTCGTCCTTCTGGATGCCCTTCACCGCCAATCGCCAGTTCAAGGCCGCGCCGCGCCTGCTGGAATCGGCGAAGGGCATGTACTACCGCAGCACCGACGGGCGCGAGATTCTCGACGGTTGCGCCGGGCTGTGGTGCGTGAACGCCGGCCATGGCCGCGATGAAATCGTCGCCGCGATCACGCAGCAGCTGTCGACGCTCGACTTCGCGCCGACCTTCCAGATGGGCCACCCGCTTGCGTTCGAAGCGGCGAAGAAGGTTGCCGAGCTGATGCCGGAAGGGCTCGATCGCATCTTCTTCACGAACTCGGGCTCCGAATCGGTCGACACCGCGCTGAAAATCGCGCTCGCCTACCATCGCGCGCGCGGCGAAGGCCAGCGCACGCGTCTGATCGGCCGCGAGCGCGGCTATCACGGCGTCGGTTTCGGCGGGATTTCGGTCGGCGGTATCGCGCCGAATCGCAAGACCTTTTCGGGGGCGCTGTTGCCGGCGGTCGATCATCTGCCGCACACGCACAACCTCGAACACAACGCGTTCTCGAAGGGCCAGCCCGCATGGGGCGCGCATCTGGCCGAGGAGCTGGAGCGCATCGTCGCGCTGCACGACGCTTCGACGATCGCCGCGGTGATCGTCGAACCGGTGGCCGGCTCGACCGGCGTGCTGGTTCCGCCGCAAGGCTATCTGCAGAAGCTGCGCGAGATCTGCACGAAGCACGGCATCCTGCTGATCTTCGACGAGGTGATCACGGGCTTTGGCCGCCTCGGCAAGGCGACCGCGAGCGAACACTTCGGCGTCACGCCGGACCTGATCACGCTGGCGAAGGCGATCAACAACGCGTCGATTCCGATGGGCGCGGTCGCGGCGAGCCGCACCATCCACGACACGGTCGTGGGTAGCGGCGCGCCGGGCGCGATCGAGCTGTTCCACGGCTACACGTACTCGGCGCATCCGGCGGCTGCCGCGGCCGCGATCGCGACGCTCGATCTGTACCGCCGCGACCAGTTGTTCGAGCGCGCGGCCAGCCTCGCGCCGACGTTCGAAGCGGCCGCGCATGGGCTGCGCGACGCGAAGCACGTGAAGGACGTGCGCAATCTCGGCCTCGTCGCGGGCATCGAGCTCGAATCGCGCGACGGAGCGCCGGGCGCGCGCGCCTACGAGGCGTTCGTCAAATGCTTTGAGGCAGGCGTGCTGATCCGTTTCACCGGCGACATCCTCGCGTTCTCGCCGCCGCTGATCATCGACGAAGAGCAGATCGCGCGGCTCTTCCGCACCGTTGGCGAGGTGCTGGCGACGGTGCAGTAAGAAGGCGCGCCAGCGCACCACCAGGCGACGACGAAAGAGCGGCGGCACGCGCATGCGTGCGCCGCTCTTTTCTATTGCTGACGCATTGCGAGCCGCAAGCTCAGTGATGCGCGCGCGACGCCCGCGTTTGCGCGGCCTTTTTCGCGGCAGCGGAGCGTCCAGCCGCACCCTTCGTCGCAGCGGCCTTTTTGGCTGCGGCCGAGCGGCTCGCGGCTGGCCGCTTGGCCGCCGCCGACTTCGCCTGCTTCGACATCGCCGCCGACGACGCCCCGGCCTTGCTCTCGCGCTTGAGCACGCTCTCCGACACACGCGAGCGTTTCGCGCTCGACTCCTTGCTCGCACTCTTCTTCGCGGCGCCTTCGTGCTTGCCCGCCGCGCTGTCCTTCTGCGCTTTCTTGCGGGTCGCCTCGCTCGTGGCGCCCTTCTTCGGCGGCTTTAGGTCGACGCCCGCACGCCGCGCCTCGGACAGCCCGATCGCGATCGCCTGCTTCGGCGAGCGCACGCCGTGCTTGCCGGCGCGGACCTTGTCCACCTGTTCCTTGACGAACTCTCCCGCTTGAGTACTCGCTGATTTGCCGGCGCGTTTATCGGCCGCGGCACGCTTCAAGGTTTTCTGCTCTGGCATGACGGTTCTCCGGTTGTGGGTGAGTCCCTATCATTTAGCAACGAGCGTGCCGGAGCGCCCATCCGCGCCATGCTCCGGCGGCGGTTGCGCGGCGGGACTCGCGTGCGTCGGCGGGACGGCGTATGGTGGTGGACATGGGACGGGAGTAAGCGCCGAAGCGCTAACTCAAATCGGCCGCCTTGCATGGAGACAGCCATGAAGATAGTTACGGTTCGCGCTGGCACACATATCGAGGGCGTGCACTGGATCGCCGAGTACGTCGAAGACGTCCACGAAATTCGCGTGTTCCGCGAGGGACAGGAAGTGGACGTGCACAACGCGCCGTCCACACTGTTCGGCGATGAAGAAAACGCGGGCTCGAAAAACACCGCCGATCATCGCGCGATGGAAGCGGCCGTGCTCGCTTATCTGAAGCGCTTCGTCACGGAGCACGACGCGGAAGAGTAGGTTTCGCCGACGGCAACCGCCGTTTTCAAAGCCGCCCGCTCGTGGCAACAGCCGCTGCGGACGTGCATTCACCAACACTCGCGCGGCCATTGCGCGGCAGTCACGACGGACCGCCGCGCGCCACGTCCTCAATCCGCCGGGCGCAGTTTCTTCACCTCGGCGTCCGATGGCTGCACGCTCGCGCCATCCACATAGCGGTACGACGTCATCACACCCTTGCCGTCCTTCACACCGGTCACGCCGACATACGCGCCCATCGTCGACTGATTGTCCTGCGCGCGGTACATGATCGGGCCGAAGGGCGTCTGCACGTTGAGCCCCTTGAACGCGGCGGCGAGTTTGTCCGGATCGGTCGAACCCGCCTTCTTGATGCCGTCCGCGATCGACATCAGCGCCGAATAGCCGACCACCGAGCCCAGCCGCGGATAGTCGTGATATTTCGCCTGATACGTGTCGACGAACTGCTTGTTCGCGGCCGTATCGATCGAATACCACGGGTAGCCGGTCACGATCCAGCCGGTCGGCGCTTCGGCGCCGAGCGGATCGAGGTAGTCGGGCTCGCCGGTCAGCAGCGACACCACCGCGCGATCCTTGAAGAGCCCGCGCGTATTGCCCTCGCGCACGAACTTGCCGAGGTCGGCGCCGAACAGCACGTTGAAGATCGCGTCGGGCTTCGCGTCGGCGATCGCCTGGGTCACGGCGCCCGCGTCGACGTTGCCGAGCGGCGTCGCCTGTTCGACGACGAACTGCACGTCCGGCTGCGCGGCCGTCAGCAGCTTCTTGAAGGTCGCCACCGCCGATTGTCCGTACTCGTAGTTCGGATACACGATCGCCCAGCGCTTCTTCTTCAGCTTCGCGGCCTCGGGCACCAGCATCGCGACCTGCATGTAGGTCGAAGGACGCAGACGGTACGTGTATTTGTTGCCATCGGCCCAGACGATCTTGTCGGTCAGCGGTTCGGCCGCGAGGAAGAAAATCTTCTTCTGCTTCGCGAAGTCGGCGAGCGCGAGGCCCGTGTTCGACAGGAAGCCGCCGAACAGCACCTGCACCTGCTCGCGCGCGATCAGCTCCTGGGCGACGCGGATCGTGTCGCCGGGGTTGCCGTTGTCGTCGCGCGAAATCACTTCGAGCTGCTTGCCGAGCACGCCACCCGCCGCATTCACCTGCTCGAGTGCGAGATTCCAGCCTTGCTTGTAAGGCCCGAGAAAGGCGGGCTGCGCCTTGTAGCTATTGATCTCACCGATCTTGATGGTCTGCTGTGCGCTCGCGCCGAGCGCGGCAAACGAGCACACGGTCGACACCATGAGGCGAGAGATCCATCCTGCGCGCGTGGTCATGCGTTTCTCCGTTATCAGAAGGAATGGTGGTTTTAGTCAGACATGCGAACCTGAGGACGTGCAAGCGCGTGGACCTGCGCACCTTCGGACGACGGCTGGCGGCTCATTGCTCGCGCGGTTCCGCGCGGATTCTGGCCACGTTCGCGGCGACGTCCTGCCATGCCGGCTTGCCGCCCGCGAACTGCGCGCGCAGGAACGACACTAGCTCGGCGACCTGGGCGTCGTTGAAACTGTCGCGGTAAGCCGGCATCGTACCGAGTTCGGGCCGCGCAGGCGAGCCAATGCCGTCGAGAATCACGCGAATCAGGTTGTCCGGCGTCGCGCCGTGCAGGTTCGTGTTCAGCGCCAGCGACGGATGTGCGCCGAACAACTGAGGTCCGCTGCCAGCGTGATGGCACGCGGCGCACGCGCCGTCGAAAAGCCGCGCACCCGCCGTGACCGGCGCGCCCGTCATCGCGCTGGCCCGTTCGTATTCGCGCGCGGTCGCGGCCGGATCGGCGTTCGGCTCCAGCGGATTGAGCGACGCGAGATAGACGGCCATCGCGCGGATATCGCTGTCGGGCAGCGCCGCGAGATCGCCGATCACCGGCGCCATCGGCCCGGCCGCGACGCCGTGCAACGGCGCGTGACCGTCGCGCAGATAGCGGAACAGTTCGTCCTCGCTCCACGGCACCGGCGCATTCGACAACGCCGACAGCGCGGGCGCTTCCCAGCCCTCGGCGCTGCCTCCGCCCATGAACGTCGCGCCGGTTTTCTCGGCGCCGAACACGTTGCGCGGCGTGTGGCACGCGCTGCAATGGCCAAGGCCATTCACCAGATACGCGCCGCGATTCCATTGCGCGCTCTGCGCGGGGTTGGCGGCAAACGCGGTGCGGCCGAGAAACAGGCCGTTCCATGCAGCCATCAGCGGACGCACGCTGAAAGGAAACGCGAGCTTCGTTTCGGGCGGCCGGCTGCGCACCGGCGTTTGCGACATCAGATACGCGTAGAGCGCGTGCAGATCCTCATCGGAGATGTTCTGGAACGACGTGTACGGAAACGCCGGATACAGCCGATGACCGTCGCGGCTGATGCCGTGCCGCATCGCGCGCACGAACGCTTCGAGCGACCAGTGGCCGATCCCGGTCTGGCCGTCGGGCGTGAGGTTGGTGCTGTAGACGGTGCCGAACGGGGTCGCGAGCGGCTTGCCGCCGGCGTTCGGCACGCCGTTGTGGGCGGTATGGCAAACCGCGCAATTACCGAGCGACGCGAGCAGCTTGCCGCGCGCGACCAGTTCCGGCGCAAACGCGCTTGCAAGCGGCGGCGTGATCGGCGCAAGCGGCGCGCTGGAAACCGAGGCGAACGACAGCGCGCCAAGCCAGCCGACCACGCCCGCGGCCGACAAGCCGAAAAAGCCGCGCCGCCGGCGCTTTTTCCTGCGCGCCGCCGCCGCGTCTTGCGCCTGCGCGTCGGCGAGCGCGGCGCGGATCTTTTCCGGCGTGAACGGCGGGCGACGGAAACGCACCCCCGTCGCGTCGTACAGCGCATTGGCGATGGCGGCCGCGCCGGGCAGCGACGCCGACTCGCCCGCGCCCATCGGCGGCTCGCCGTGGCGCGGCATCATCACGACGTCGATCACCGGCACTTCGCGGAACGTCAGGATCGGATACGCGCCCCACTCCTGGCTCGTCACCGCGTTGTCGCCGAACCTGACCTGCTCCTTCAGCGCGCGGCTCGTCGTCTGGATCACGTTGCCGTGAATCTGGTGACGCACGCCATCCGGATTGACCATCGTGCCGGTGTCCTGGCCGACCACGACGCGCGTGACCGCCACTTCGCCGCTGTTGCGATTGACTTCGACCTCGGCGACCCACGCGGACCATGCGGCGCCGAACCCCGGGAATTTGCTGTGCACGTAGCGCGCGTACGCGATGCCGCGGCCGCGCGCGATGTTGCCGTCTTCGTCGTCCTCGCCGCGCGTTCTGAACGCGGGTTCGCGCGGTTCCCACCCGGCTTTCGCCGCGACCGCCTTGACGAGGTCGATCGCGCGCGGATCGGTCAGATGCCTGAGGCGGAATTCGACCGGATCGACGCCGGCCTGCTCGGCCAGTTCGTCGATGAACGACTCGTGCGCGAACGTGTTCGGCAACGCGGACACACCGCGCAGCCACGCGGCGCGCACGATCGGCGGCGTGTCGTCGCAGACGATGCGCATGCTGCGATAGTCGTACGGCGGCACGGCCGTGCGGTCGCCCATCTCGAACACCTGCGGCTGCGCGGCAATCGTGCCGGTCAGCAGCAGCGCGAGCGTGGGGGCGTCGTTCGACGGATAGCGCGTCGCAAAGTCGTAGGCGGCCAGTTCGCCTTCGGCGGTGAGCGCGCCGCGTACGTCCATCAGTTGCGCGGCGCCCTTCGGTTCCCACGCGTGTTCGTCCTCGCGCGAGAGCTGCACGCGCACCGGCGCGCCGACCGCGCGCGACAGCAGCGCGGCGTCGGCGGCGACGTCGTCCGCGCAATTGCGTCCGTAGCAGCCCGCCGCATCCATCCGCACGATGTCGATGCGCGCTTCGTCGAGCGTCAGCAATAACGCGAGGTCGGCGCGCAGCGAATGCGGGTTCTGCGTGCCGGACCAGACTTTCAGCTGCGTGTCGTTGCCGTCTCCGTTGCGATAGTCCGCGACCGCGCACGACGGGCCGATCGATGCGTGCATCTGGAACGGCCATACGTAAGTGCGTTCCAACGTGCGCGACGGGTCTTGCGCGAGCGCCGCATCCACGTCGCCTTCGATCACCAGATCGCGCCGCGTCGCCGGATTCGCGCGCAACGCCGCTTCGACCTGCTCGCTCGTGTCGAGCGGCGGCAGGCCATCGACCGTTTTCCATCGCACGTCGAGCCGCTGCGCCGCCTGTTGCGCAATCTCCTCACGCTCGGCGACGATGCCGACGAAATCGCGAATCACGACCACCTTGACGATGCCAGGCAAATCGCGAATCGCCGCTTCGTTCACTTCCAGCAGGCTATGCCCGATGAACTCACCCTGCGCGACGCCCGCATAAGGCGGCCGCACCACGCGTCCATGCAGCATGCCGGGCACGCGCACGTCGTGCACGAAGTTCAGCTCACCGGTCGCCTTCGCGGGAATGTCGACACGCGGCGCGCTTTTACCGACGACGCGGTACGCGTGCGGCGGTTTCAAAGGTGCATCGTTCGACAGCAGCAGTTCGACACGCTGGCCTTTGATCAGCTCGCCATAGTGAATGCCCTGCGCCGGGTCGCCATCGCGTGGAAACACGCGGCTGTCCTGCACGTCGAGATCGTTCGCGTCTACATTCAGGCGCGCGGCCGCTTGCGCGACCAGATACTGACGCGCTTGCGCCGCCGCCTGCCGCAGCGGCACCGCCGAAATCTGGATCGTCGCGCTGGCGATCGTCGGCCCCTGGTTCGGCGCTTCGCCGGTATGGCCGAGCACGATCGACACACGCGTCAACGGCACATCGAGTTCTTCCGCGACGATCTGCGCGAGCGCGGTGCCGATGCCGGTGCCAAGATCCACATGACCGTTGAACGCGACCACGCTGCCATCGTCTCGCACTACCAGAAACAGATCCGCCTCGGTCGGCACGAACGAAGAACGCGAACCCGGCTGGCCGCGCGCGGCCTTGACCGGTGCATGCGGCGGCCGCGCGACGAGCAGCACGCTGTGCGCGTCGTACAACTGCTTGCGCGACGGCGTCGCGCCACGACGATCGACGCTGAAGTCCGGCCCGGTCATACGCGCGCTCCGTCGTCCACGTCCGTTTGCGCGTCGAGCAATTGCGCCGCGCGCTGCACCGCGCGCACGATCTCGACATGCGTGCCGCAGCGACACAGATTGCGCGACAGCTCGCGCTGGATCGTCGCGACGCTCGGATGCGGATCGCGATCGAGCAGCGCCTTCGCGGTCATGATCATGCCGTTCAGGCAGTAGCCGCATTGCGCGGCCTGTTCGTCGATGAACGCCTGCTGCACCGGATGCAACGCGGTGCGCGTGCCGAGCCCTTCGAGCGTCGTGATCTCACGGCCCAGCGCGACTTCGGCGGTCGTCACGCAGGCACGCGTCGGCATGCCGTCGAGCAGCACGGTGCAGGCGCCGCATTCGCCGAGACCGCAACCGAACTTCGGCCCGTTCAGCGCGAGATCGTTGCGCAACAAGTAGAGCAGCGGTGTCTGCGCCGCCGCGCTGACCACATGCGTCGCGCCGTTCACCTTCAGCACGAGCTGAGCGGCGCGGTTCATCATGATGCGAGCACCCTGTCGCGCCGCGCGTTCACAGCACCACCGGCACTTCGGTCGCGGGCGGCGTATTGCGGCTGCGCCGGCAGCGGATCAGACCATCGATCATCACCATCCCCACACCCGGAATATCGCCGAGCTGCACGCTTTCGAGCAGCGTGTCGGCGGCCGTATGCTGCGCGCGGTCCATGAACACGAGATCGGCGGGACGGCCCAGCTCGATCAGCCCCTGGCGCAGGTGGCGCTGCCGCGCGGTATTGCCGGTCGCGAAGCAGAACGCGATTTCGGCGGGGACGTCGGCGAGGCTCGAGATCAGTGCGATCATGCGCAGAATGCCGAGCGGTTGCACGCCGGAGCCGGCCGGGCTATCGGTGCCGAGAATGATCCGATGCGGGCATTTCAGTTCGATCGCATGGCGCGCGGTCAGCAACGCGATCCGCTCGTTGCCGTTGTGGACGATTTCGAGCGCGCGGCTCGACTGCTCGCACAGATCGCACACGTGCCGGTACGACAGCGACGTATGGCCGCCATTGACGTGGCCGATCACATCGGCATCGGCGGCGAGCACCACGTCCCGATCGATCAGGCCGGAGCCCGGAATCGACGGACCGCCCGTGTGAATCGTGCTCTGGATACCGTACTTGCGCGCCCACGCGACCATCTGTTGCGCTTCCTCGCCGCCCTTCACGCTGCCGAGGCCGACTTCGCCGAGCAGCTTCACACCGGCTTCGGACAGCTCCTTGAAGTCCTGCTCGACCATGCCCTTCTCGATCACCGGCGCGCCCGCCAGCACCTTGACGCCGCCACCGACGCCGGCCGCGCGCATGCCGTCGAACGAGCGCTGCGCGGTGATCGCGAGCGCCTTCACGCCGAGCACGTCTTTCGGACGGCCAGGCAAATGCACTTCGCCGGCCGAGATCATCGTCGTCACGCCGCCGTTCAGATTCGACTCGATCCAGCCGAGCTGATTCTGGCGCGGCGTCCAGTCGCCGAACACCGGATGCACGTGCGAGTCGATCAGGCCCGGCGCGACCGTCGTGCCCTTGCAGTCGACCGTCGTGCGCGCGCCTTCGAGATCGCAGTCTTTCTCGCGGCCGAGCGCGACGATCACGCCGTCGTCGATCACCAGCGTGTCCGCGTCGAGAATCGGCTGATCGATATCGCCCGACAGCAGCAGCCCGATGTTCGTTACCGCGACCTTGCCCGACAAGCCTGTCAACGTCTCTGCTGCCATCTGCCTCTCCTTTCGCCGACACTACCCGATGAATTCACACGCTCAGATAAGCGCGCCTCACTGTTTCGTTCCGTGCGAGTTCGCCGATCGTCCCGCTGAAACGGATCTGCCCTTTCTCGAGCACATACGCGCGGTCGCTGACCAGCTCAGCGAAGTGCAGATTCTGTTCGGATAACAGAATGGATAGCCCTTCGCGTTTCAGTTCGAGAATCATGTTCGCCATCTGCTCCACGATCACCGGCGCGACGCCTTCGGACGGTTCGTCGAGCAGCACCAGATACGGATTGCCCATTAGCGTGCGCGACACGGTCAGCATCTGCTGCTCGCCGCCGCTCATCTGGCCGCCGGGGCGCTTCGGCATTTCGCCGAGATTCGGAAACAGGCGGAACAGCTTGTCGGGCGTCCATTGCGGCGCGCCTTCGCGCGGCGGCTGGCGGCCCGTGTCGAGGTTTTCCATCACCGTCAGGTCCGCGAACACGCGGCGGTCCTCGGGCACGAAACCGACGCCCATGCGCGCAATCTTGTACGGCGCGAGCGCGCTGATGTTCTGGCCGCGAAACGTCACTTCGCCGTGGCGGCGCGGCAGCAGTCCCATCACCGCTTTCATCGTCGTCGATTTGCCGGCGCCGTTGCGGCCCATCAGCGCGACCACTTCGCCCCGCCCAACTTCGAGGCCGACGTCGAACAGGATGTGGGCGCGACCGTAGAACGCGTTGAGGCCGGAGACTTTCAGCATCGGTTCGCTCATTGCAATGCTCCACGATCCCGCGCGGTGCCTGACGCGTCTTGCAGTGGCGCGTGCGGCCGGAACGTCTTGCCGGTGCCGAAATAGACCTCCTGCACGCGCGCGTCGTTGCGGATCGTGTCGGCGTCGCCTTCGGCGATCAGCTTGCCGCGCGCGAGCACGATCATCCGGTCGGCGTACGCGAATACGACGTCCATGCTGTGCTCGGTGAACAGCACGCCGATCTCGTGTTCGGTCACCAGCCGCTTGGTCAACGCCATCAATTCGTTGCGCTCCTTCGGCGCCATGCCGGCGGTCGGTTCGTCCATCAAAAGCAGCTTTGGCCGGTTCGCGAGCGCGATCGCAAGCTCGACGCGCTTCACGTCGCCATACGCGAGCACGCCGCACGCGCGCTTCGCGTGCGCGCCCATGCCGACCTGTTCGAGCAGCGCGAACGCTTCGTCGGCATGGTGCGAGCCCGCTGGCTTCCAGAGGCCGAAGGTCTTTTTCTCGCGCGACACCAGCGCCATTTGCACGTTTTCGAGCACCGTCATCGAGTTGAACGTCGCGGCGATCTGGAACGTGCGGCCGACGCCGCGCCGCCAGATATCGCGCGGCCGCATGCCGACGAGTTCGTGACCGTCGAGCAGAATCGAACCCGACGACGGCTGCAACTGGCCGTTGACCATGTTGAAACAAGTCGATTTGCCCGCGCCGTTGGGGCCGAGCAGCGCCAGCAGTTGACCCGCTTCGAGATCGAATGAAACGTTATCGACCGCCTTCAGTCCTCCGAACGATCTTGACAGACCGCTTACGCGCAGCAGGCTCATAGCCCCTCCTTGACCGCGGCGGCCCGTTGCGACGGCGACGCGGCGGCGCCGTTGGTCTTGTCGGCCTGATCGCCGTTCGCGTCGCCGAAACGCTCGCGAATGAAGCCGACGATACCCTGTGGAAACGCGATCACCAGCAGCAGGATCGCGAGGCCGAGCAGCGCCTGCCAGTAGTCGGTCTGGCGCGCGACCGTGTCCTGCAGCCACGTGAACACGGCCGCGCCGACGATCGGCCCGCTCAACGTCTGCAAGCCGCCGAGCAGCACCATCACGAGGCCATCGACCGAGCGGCTCACGCTGATCACTTCGGGCGAGATGTTGCCCTTCGAAAACGCGTACAGCGATCCGGCGAGTCCGCAGAACAACGCCGCGATCACGAACGACGCCCACTGAACCCGCTTCACGTCGATGCCGATCGCCTCGGCGCGTAGCGCGGAATCGCGCGACGCGCGCATCGCATAGCCGAGCGGCGAGAACAGCATGCGGCGCAGCAGCCACACCCCGAGCACCGCGCACGCTAACGTCAGGTAGTAAAACGCAACCGGCGACGACAGCCAGTTCGACGGCCACAGGCCTAGCACGCCGTTGCTGCCGCCCGTCACGTCGTCCCACTGGAACACGACCGACCAGACGATCTGCGCGAATGCGAGCGTCAGCATCGCCAGATAGACACCGGACAGTCGCACGCAGAACCAGCCGAACACGAGCGCGCCCACCACCGCGAGCAGCGGCCCGAGCAGCAACGCGGCTTCCATCGGCAGATTCAGCACTTTGAGAAACAGCGCCGCGCCGTAAGCGCCAAGTCCAAAGTACGCGGCATGGCCAAACGAATGCAGGCCGCCCGGACCCATGATGAAATGCAGACTCGCCGCGAACAGCACCGCGATCAGGATTTCAACGAGCAGCACCGGCATGTACGGGTACGCGTTGGCCGCGAGCGGCGCGAGCGCGAGCACCAGCAACACGAAGGCGGCCAGCCCCTTCAGACGCCTGCCCGCCGGACGCAATGGCGTTTCCGGCGTACCCATCGCGCGCACCGCGGCGCTCGCGCGGCCGAGCAAGCCCCAAGGCCGCACCACCAGCACGACCGCCATCACGACGAATTCGGCCACCAGCGTGAAGCGGCTCAGCGAAAAACCGATGCCGAAGATCGTCACGTGCCCGATACCGATGCACAGCGCCTTGATCTCGGCGATCAGCAACGCCGCGACGAACGCGCCCGGAATCGAACCCATGCCACCGACCACGACGACCACGAACGCATTGCCGATCGTCTCGAGGTCGAGCGACAGGTTCGCCGACATGCGCGGCCCTTGCAGCGCGCCGCCGAGTCCCGCGAGAAACGCGCCGACGAAGAACACGCCGGTAAACAGCCACGCCTGATTGATGCCGAGCGCGCCGAGCATCTCGCGATCCTGCGTCGCGGCGCGCACGAGCGTGCCCCAACGCGTGCGCGTCAACGCGTACCACAGCAGCAGCAAGACGACCGGACCGATCACGATCAGCGCGATGTCGTACGTGGGCAGCGGATGGCCGAGAAAGTCGACCGCGCCCGCGAGATGCGGCGCGCGCGGGCCGAACAGATCGTCGGGGCCCCAAAGCCATAGCGCGGCGTCGCGAAAGATCAGCACGAGCGCAAACGTGGCGAGCAGATGGAATAACTCCGGCGCCTGATAGATCCGCCGCAACACGACGATTTCGACGAGCGCGCCCAACACCGCGACCGCGAGCGCGGCGGCGAGCACCGACAGCCAGAAGCCGCCCACCGTGTGGCCAAAGCGGCTCGCGATGCTATACGCGACGTAAATGCCGAACATATAGAACGAGCCGTGCGCAAAGTTGACGATGCGCGTCACGCCGAAGATCAACGACAAACCGGCGGCGACCAGAAACAGCGTCGACGCGTCGGCGAGTCCATTGACCAGTTGTACCAGCAGATTCGAAAGCATCGCGACCCTCGGCAGCTCGTCGAACGGCGCGCGCGCAACATGCGCAGCGGCCCGATCGGCGGACGTTGCGGCGCGGGCGGCACCATGCGCGCCCGCGTCAACGGCAGGACACTACCAGCGAAACAACCCGCGCAACAAGCGCAGGCAAAAAAGCGGCGAAAAAGCGATTGTTCAGCGCAAACCGTCTTCGCCCTTGATCTCGCTCGCCTGCAAGCCGCCGATGCGCGGCAGCGGCCGGCCCGACGCGGTCACCGCGACCGCCACGACGATTTCGTTCGCGCGCGGCGCATCGGCCACGCGCGCCTCGATCGCGTCGAAATGGCTGCGCACGTAGGCGGCGTCCTTGTGGCCGAGCGGCACGTCGATCGCGGTGCCGAGCGTACCGATCTTCTTCGCCGACGGCACCAGCGCCGCGCCCTTTTCGACCGCCGCGCGCAGCGGCGCGCCGAGCTTCGGATGCAGGATCGCGGCCGCATGTTCGAGCTCGCCCGCCTCGCCGACGATCGCCGCCTTGCCGTAGCTTTGCGCCTCCCCGGGCGCGATGCCCAACGCCTCGACGCAGCGCTTGCCGAGCAGCGCGCCGAGTTCCTCGCCAGCTTCGATCAGCGCGTCGAGCTTCGCTTCGTAGCGGCCCGCATACGGATTATCGATCACCGCAATCGCGACCGCGCGGCGCGCGGGCGGCTCGACGGTCTGGCCCATTTCGATGCGTGTTTCGTCGACCTGCACGACCAGCTTGCGAAGCCTGATTGCCATTTGCGCTCTCCGAGTTTCGTTGCCTTGCTGTATGGTTGCCGCGCGCCGCTTCAGCGCAAGCCATCCTTGCCGACGATCGCCTCTTTCGCGAGGCCGCCCACCCGCGCATGCACGCGGTGCCCCGTGCTCATCACGAGGATGTAGACGATCTCGTCGGCGGCGGGCGCGCCGGGCACGCGTACTTCGATCGCATCGAAGTGGCTGCGCACGTAGCTCGCGTTGACATGCGTGAGCGGCACGTCGAGCGCGGTGGACGGCGCGCCGACCTTCTTCGTCGACGGTACGATCGCGTGGGTCGGCACGCCGTGCTTTTCGAGCAGCTCGCGCATCGCGTAGCCGCCGGGCACATGCCATAGCGCGCCGTGCTCGAGTTCCCCGCGCGCGCCGACGATCGCGCCCTTCCCATAGCTTTCGATCGACGCATGCGGCACCGCCATCGCCGTCAGCAGCCGCTGCGCCATCTCGAAGCCGAGCGGTTTCAGCGCTTCCATCGCGGGTTCTATTTTCGGCTCGTAGCGGCCCGCGAACGGATTCGTCATCACCGCGGCGATCGCGCCTCGTCTGAGCGGCTGCGCGGGCGCGGGGCCGAACTCGTGGAAGATGTCTTCGACGTGCGTCAGCACGCGGCGTATTTCGAACACGGAGCCTCCGTTGTCAGTGAAGCGCGCGTGGCGGACAACGCGCGTGAATCGTCGATGCCGGTGACCCGCGCCCGTCCTTGCAGGAACAGCGCGGCGCCTTCGATCAAACCCTGGCCGCGCAACCGCTTCGCGACATCGACGCCGCGCGCGAGCGCGAAATCGATCAGCGGCTGCGGCAGACGCGGCACGTCGACGGTCACCAGCAGATCGCCGAGATCGCTATCGTCCTTCAGCGACGACGCCGGACGCCGCACGATTCCCGCATGGTCGAGATCGACCGCGTTCGCGATCATCGTCGCGGCGGCGTCGGCGCTCGCGGCATCGCGCGCGAGCACGGTCACGCTGTCGGCGATGCCGAGACTGAAGCTGCGGCCGCGCCAGCCGCTCGTCGCGACGCCGCGAATCGGCTGCCGAGCGTCGAGCGTCAGATGCGCGTCGAGCGCGGGGTCGTGCGCGAAACGCGTGCCCGAAATTTGCGCGAGGTCCGCCAACACGCCCACCCGATACTTCTGCCCCGCCGCCAGGTGCAGCGCGATGTCGCCACCGTTGTTGATGAACGCACGCGCGATGCCGTCGCGCGCGAACGCGGTGATCAGTTCGTCGGCGACGCTGCCCGCGACCGCCGCCATCGGCGTGATGAAGCTCGAACGATGCGGATGACACGCACGCCACATACGCGTCGCGACTGGCCCTCGAAGCGGGCAATCATGTCGTGCCGCCACAGCCTGCACTGGTTGCCGAAGCACGTTCAATTCGCGAACCAGCTCCTCCAGCACAGGACTGAAGCGCTCCCAGCATGCGTCATATGCGGCACGCACCGCGTCGGGCTCGCCGTCGGCGCCGAGGATCAGGTCGATCGGCCCGTGCTGCCAATGCCAGCGGTGTTCGTCGAGGCGGGTTCGGGTGGGGGTCATCGCGTGATTTTTAGTCAGGGTGCTTAACCGGGCATTGCAGGCGGCCACGGATTGTCCGGATCGCGAGCCAGCGTCCGCCGCGCGAGCGGCGCGCCTTCCGTATGCGTCGGCCCGCTCGCGAGCACGCTCTGCAACGAGCGCACCGCCTCGACGTGGCCGCCGAGATCGCGGTACGTGTCGTACGTCATCGTGAATTCGATCGGCGCGACGAGCGCCGGTGTCGGCACCGTGCCGAACGAGCGGTCCGGCATGCGCGTCACGTCGACCATCACGGTGATGCCGCCGCCCGGCCACACATAAGCCGGCGCGCCGCCGCACGTGACGTTGACGTGCTTGCGCTTGATCGCGCGCGTGAGCAGCACCGGATTCTCGGTCGCGCCGGCGCGCAGACTGCCGCCCGCGCCGCCGAGAAACAGCACCGTCGCGAGCGACGGCTCGCAGTTCTCGCCGATCCGCTCGACCGTGCGGCGCACCGCGTCGGGCATCGGCGCGATGCGCGGCACGAGCTGTGCGTCGAGTTCGTACCATTGCGCGTGTTCGCCGGTCGTCGAGACCATCAGCACGCGCATGCCCGGCTTCGCGACCGACGGATCGAATCCTTCGACGATCGCGAGCGGGTCCTGAATGTCGGTGCCCCCCCAACCGGTGCCGGGATTGGCAACCTGGAAATAGCGGCCCGGCGTCGATTTGCGGCCGCGTATCTTGAGTCCCGAGCGCGTCATGCCGAGGCAGCGGCCCGCCTGGTGCTCGGTCAGCACGCCCGTAATGTGATCGTCGACGACCACCACCTCATCAACGTGGCCGAACCATTGCTTCGCGAAGATACCGATCGTCGCGGAGCCGCAGCCGACGCGCATGCGCTGCTCCTCGACACCGTCGACGATCGGCGCGACGCCGGCGCGAATCACGAGACTGGCGCCGCCGTCGATACCAAGCTCGACCGCCTCCTTGTTGCCGAGCGCGAGCATCATGTCGCAGGTCACGCGGCCTTCTTTCTTGCTGCCGCCGGTCAGATGATGGACGCCGCCGAGGCTCAGCATCTGCGAGCCGTATTCGGCCGTGCTCACGTGACCGACGATCTCGCCGTCACAACGCACGTTCGCCTGTTCCGGGCCGAGAAAGCGGTCGGTGTCGATCTTCACCTTGAAGCTGCAATAGCTGAAGATGCCTTCGGTGACGACGGTGATCATGTCGACGTCGTCGAGCTTCGACGCGACGATGAACGGCGCGGGCTTGTAGTCGGGATAGGTCGAGGAGGCACCGACTCCGGTGACGAACAGCGCGGGTTCGGTGGTGCCTGGGTCCGCGGCGGGGGCTGTGCCGAATTCGATCGCCGCATTTGCCGGATCGGCGTCGGCATCATCCGTACGCGACAGAAACACCACCGGATCGACGCGTATCAACCGCCCATCCGCATTCGCATAACGGTCGCACGCGCCGGTGCGCCCTTCCGAGATCTGGCACAGCACCGGACACGCATTGCATTCGATCTTGTTCGCGGCCATGCGCTCGCTGCGCGGCGCCGACTTTGCGAGCACGGTTGGGCCCGGCGTCGACGCGGTATCGCGATCGACACTCTCTGCACCGAAATCGACCTTCGTATGTTCCGTCATCGTGGGGTTCCCTACGACATCACAGGCGCGACATGACTGGCGGTGCTGCGTGGTGCGCGAATCGTCCCGGTTTCAGGGCATTTCCGCGTGGGCCGCCCATTTTCATGTTGCGGTCACTCACCGTTCATGTAGTATCTTCTACACCAAACTCGATTGAAATCTACTCGATCAAAATCGACTGTGCAACGTGTTTTCCGTCACGCGGGATCATGGTGCAATGCGGCATCGGCGTGCTGAGTCTGCGCGCCCGCCGTTCAAACCTACGCTGACAAAGAGATCCGAGACCGTCATGAGCCCAACCGCCGCCCGCAAGCCGGGCGCCATCGGTATCCGCGCGAAACAGGCGCAGGACACGCGCGCCAAAATCCTGAAGGCGGCCATCAGGGTGTTCGCGAAGCAGGGTTATGCAAGCGGCCGCATCGAAAGTATTTCGAAGGCCGCGCGTTCGCACGACCGGATGATCTATTACTACTTCGGCAGCAAGGAGCAGCTGTTCATCGAAGTGCTGGAGACGATCTACACGCAGTTCAACGAAGCGGAAAGCAAACTCGATCTCGATCTGCGCGATCCGGTGCATGGCCTCGAACAGATGGTCGAGTTCGTCTGGCAGTACTACCTCGATCACCCGGAGTTCGTGACGCTGCTGTCGAGCGAAAATCTGCACCAGGGCAAGCATGCGAAAAAATCGCAGAAGCTCAAGGAGATTTCGGGCTACGCGATTTCGGTCGTGCAGAGGCTATTGGAGGCGGGCCGCGCGCAGGACGTGTTTCGCGCCGATATCGCGGCGCGCGACGTGTATCTGATGATCGCGTCGCTCGGCTATTTCTATAACGCCAATCAGTACACGCTCGGCGCGTTTCTCGGCGAGCCGCTGATGGACGAGGCGGCGCTCGCGCATTGGCGCGAGGTGATCAAGGAGACGGTGTTGCGCGCGGTGTGCGTGCAGGCGCCGGTGAGCGTCGTAGCGACGACTACCGCATAAAAAATATCGGCGCCCGCCGAATTCGCGAACGAATGCCGTGCGGATTCCTTCGATACCAATCCTGAACGGCGCGCATTCCTTCACAACGGTAACAGGCGTCTTCGTTTTGCGGCTTTCGTTTGCTGCGGCTTTCGTGGCTTGAGGCTTCACTTCGCCGACCTTCGTAACGTCCGGCTTTTGCACATCTGCGTTTTGAACGTTCGTTGCGGCTGCATTCTTCGCGTTCTTTTTTGTTGCTTTGATTCGCATTCTTTGTGTTGCGCCGGCAATCGTTGCGGCGTGGTTCTGTTTTCCCCACGAATCGGCCCCATACTCATATTCGCCGTGATCTTTCGCGATCAATTGCACTTGCCTCTGTCGGCTCGATACGCGGATGCAGATCAAACTGACGTATATCTTAAAAATTGTGTGCAGCCAGATGATCTGGTGTAATCGTTGGTTCGTACAACCAATGAGGAAAAGACGATGGTGTGGATTTACAAGCATGAGAGCCACTTGTTGTATCACAACGACAAATTAATCACAGGTAAGGGATATTCCGGCAAGGGAGAGCACAAGAATAAACACAGTAGCCAATATGTCCGCGACTGGGGACCAATCCCCGTTGGCCTGTATGAAATTACGGCACCGTTTCCGCACCCTAAAACTGGACCGTTCTCGATGCGGCTTAACCCGGTTTGCGGAACGTGCTTAGGCGAACGTTCCGCCTTCATGATCCACGGCGACAGCCAGACCGATCCCGGCAACGCGTCAAATGGATGTATCGTTCTGCACTTGCCATACCGCAAGCAAATCTGGAACAGTGGCGACAGAATGCTTAGGGTGAAACATCCATGAAACGCACCTTTGCAGTCCTGCTGCTATCCCTTCCCGCGCTATGCCTGGCGCAAGGCAGACCGAACCCGCCATGCGACGGGTGGCCGACCAACATCGCCGAAAACAGCCTAAAAAAGGCTGGCATGCTTGGCAATATCGACTATACGAAAACCCAAGCCGTGCAACTGGCGTCCGAGAAAATAGGAAAAGATGAGGATGGCGAACAGTTGTGGCGTGAGGTCTATCACATCACCTTTCACGAAAAAAACGGAAACAAGGTCAAGGTGATTGCTGTGAACGACGCTGGCGAATTTGAATGCTCAATGAGTGCCGTAGAGGTTTTTGTCGTTTCGAAGCATTTGCTGTCAAGAGTCGAGGCTGACAGAATGTTCAAGCAGATAGAGTGAGGTCCTTTGAAACCATGAAACACGCTTTTGCAGTCCTGCTGCTATCCCTTCCCGCGCTATGCATGGCGGAACCCGGACCATACCCGCCATGCGGCGACCGGTTTCCGGCCTATGTGGCCCAGATGGCGCTAAGAAAAACTGACATCCTCTCCCTGGATTTCGATGCTACGAAAACAAGGGCCGTGCGACTGGCGTCCGAGAAGATCGGTAAATATGAGGATGGCGAACCAATGTGGCGCGGGGTCTATCAGATTACCTTTGAGGAGCGAAACGGAAATAGGATCAAGCTGATTGCTGTGTACGAGATAGGCGAACTGGAGTGTACGATTAGTGACGAACAGTTTCTTATCGTTTCGAAACAGTTGCAGCGTGGCGGCGGGGACACTCGGTACAGGCATATCGAGTGAACCGCGCCAGTTCAGACCCGGACCCGCATCGCGCGGGTCTTTTTTTGCCTGCGAGCGGCGCGTCATAAGGCCCCTACCTCGCTCTGTTTCAGTCATTACACCCCTTGCCCGCGCGGCCTGTACGTCTGGTTCGGGTCTGTCTGTAGGCTTCCACGAAATAGTCGCCAAGGCGGGAAATCGATCCGAAACGCTTCCGGCGCGAAAGCCCGTTGCGGGCCGCATGTAACCATCGCCCTCCCAGTCTTCGCACGCGTCGAGTACGGCCAACTGCGTGGCGCGGAAGTGTCTGGCCGCCTCCCGCACGGTCGGATGCGAACGGATGAGCCGGTACAGCCGGACTTGACGCAGCGGCTGCTGACGATCTTCCCGGTATCACCAGCGACGGGGATGCGACCATACGGAAACTGACCGCGTTGCAGGACTACGCGCGTAAAGCGCAGCGGGTGTGCGGCATCGATGGCAGCCGGAAATATTGAAAAAGGAGTCAGCCGTGCGTCGTTATACTCAGCTCTGCCCGTCAACTTTAGAAAATGGAGGTATGCGTGGGCGCTCTTTCCATATGGCACTGGCTGGTGTTTGTTCTTGTTGTCGTCATCGCGGAGATTATCCCGCTATGGCTGATCCTGAAGAAGGCGGGATATGCGGGCGCCTGGTCGCTGCTTGCCTTCATTCCGGTGGTGAACGTCATTCTGCTGTGGTTCATTGCCCTGGCCCGCTGGCCTGCATTGAACGCAAGACAGTCCTGACCTGTCGCGGCCGGTCGGAATGGACGAACTGAAATGGCCGGCCACTACCGCAACCCTTCCTACCGCCAGTACTTGCCGCAGGAACTGCTCGATGAACTGCGCGCGGTGTCGAAGGCGACCCACCGTCGGGTGCAGCAGATCGTGCGGGTGGCCGTGCAGCGTTTCCTGCGTGAGCTGCGGAGTCCGTCGTGAGCACGCCTGCCCTCACCTTCGACCTGATCCTGCGCGATGCGCAGGGCCAGTTACGTGTGCTCAGTCTTTACGACTTCGCCGCCGCGGCCGTCGCATCATCCTCGCGAAACAGCTTGTCGGCCAGATGGAACGCGGAGTTGGCCGCCGGCACGCCGCAGTAAATCGCGGTCTGCAGCAGCACTTCCTTGATCTGCTCGCGCGTGATGCCGTTGTTCTTCGCGGCACGCAGGTGCAGCGCGAGTTCTTCGCTGCGATTCAACGCCACCATCATCGCGATCGTCAGCAAGCTGCGCGTATGACGCGGCAGACCTTCACGCGTCCAGATCTCACCCCACGCATAGCGCGTGATCAGGTTCTGGAACTCCTCGGTCAACTCGGTGCGGTTCGCAAGCGAACGGTCGACGTGCGCGTTGCCCAGCACCGCGCGACGCACCTCCATACCGGCTTCGTAACGGTCTTCGTCGTTCATTTTGCCTCCGTCAGGAAGTCGAGCACGGTCTTCGTGAACTCACCGGCCTTTTCGATGTTGGAGATATGCGAGGCATTGAGTTCGACGTAGCGCGCGCCCGGAATCGACTGCGCAAGTTCGCGGCCTTGCGCGGCCGTGGCGGCCAGATCGTGCGTGCCGCTGATCACGAGGGTCGGCAGCTTGATGCCCGGCGTTTCGGGCCGCAGGTCGGCCGCGTCGATTGCGTCGCAGTTCGATGCGTAGCCTTCCTTGTCGGTATGCACGAACACGTCGCGGATCATCGCCAGCACGACCGGCTCGTGCTCGATGAAGTCTGCCGTGAACCAGCGCGGCAGCACCGCGTCGGCGAGCGCGAACATGCCTTCGCTGCGCGCCTTCGCGGCACGCGGCACCCACACTTCCGGCGAGCCGATGCGCGCGGCCGTGTTGCACAGCACGACGCGCTCAAAGCGGTCGCCGTGACGCGCGGCGAGTGCGACGCCGGTCAGGCCGCCCATCGATATGCCGCAGAAATTCGCGCGCGCGATCTTCAGCGTATCCATCAGGCCGAGCACGTCGCCGCTCAGCTGCTCGATCGTGTACGGACCCTTCGGCGCTTCCGAATGGCCGTGGCCGCGCGTGTCGTAGCGCAGCACGCGGAAATGCTTCGACAACGCCGCGACCTGCGGCGTCCACATGGACATATCGCAGCCGAGCGAATTCGACAGCACGAGCCACGGCGCGTGGCCGTGACGATCGCCGTCGATACGATAGTGAAGCTCGGTGCCGTTGACTGCGGCGTAGGGCATGCCGGTTACTCCTTGGAATGG
Organism: Paraburkholderia sp. MM6662-R1; assembly: GCF_050436245.1. Taxonomy (NCBI): domain Bacteria; kingdom Pseudomonadati; phylum Pseudomonadota; class Betaproteobacteria; order Burkholderiales; family Burkholderiaceae; genus Paraburkholderia; species Paraburkholderia sp. MM6662-R1. The sequence continues at coordinate 662,051 of NZ_JBNDLV010000004.1, forward strand.
GCGCGCTGCGCGCGCGTGGTGTGAAGCGTCAGTGCGGCGTCGACATATGCGTGCGCCTGGCCGACGTATTGAGCGGGATCGAGCAGCTGCTTCAGGCGCTCGAGCGAAAGATGTTCGGTGACGGCTGAGTCGGCGGCGAGCACGTCATACAGCGTCTTGCCGTCGCGGATCGCCGCCTTCGACGCGCGCTCGACCAGATGATGCGCGTCGAGCCGGCCGATGGAATCGCCGAGCGCGAGCATCACCGCTTCGCCGAGGATCAGGCCGTGCGTGACGTCGAGATTCGCGGCGAGGCGCGCTTCGTTGACGTTCAGACCCGCAGCGATCTGTTTGATGTTCGCGAGCGCGCCGCCCGCGAGGCGCGCGAGATCCGGCAGCGCGTCCCATTCGGCCTGCCAGCCGCCAAGCGCGCGTTCGTGCTCCTGCACCATGCCGGCGAACACGGTCGCCACGAGGCCGGGCGCGCGCGTCGCGGCCGTCAGTACCGCCGCGCAACCGACCGGGTTGCGTTTGTGCGGCATCGTCGACGATCCGCCCTTGCCGGCCGCGGCCGGTTCGGCGAGTTCGTCGATTTCGGTTTGCATCTGCAGCGACACGTCGCGCGCGATCTTGCCGAGCGTGCCGATCAGCATGCCGAACAGCGACGCCGTCTCGGCGATGCGATCGCGCTGCGTGTGCCACGGCAAGGTCGGTACCGCGAGGCCGAGTTCCTTGGCGAGCGACTGCGTGACCTGCGGCGCCGCCTCGCGCAGACTCGCGAGGGTGCCGGCCGCGCCGCCGAATTGCAGCACCAGCACACGTTCGCGCAACGCGCCGAGCCGCTCGCGATGACGCAACAGCGCGTCGAGCCATTGCGCGAACTTCAGACCCAGCGTGATCGGCAGCGCCTGTTGCAGCCACGTGCGGCCGATCATCGGTGTCGCGCGATGGGTGGCCGCGAGTTTCGCGACCGCGTCGCAGGTGGCTTGCAGGCCGCTGTCGAGCAGGTCGAAAGTGTCGCGCAGTTGCAGTACCGTCGCGGTGTCGATGATGTCCTGGCTCGTCGCGCCCCAATGCACGTATTTGCCAGCTTCGGCATCGGCGGCTTTGACGCGTGCAGTCAGTTGCTTGACGAGCGGAATCGCGAGGTTGCCGCCGAGCGCGGCGTCGCGTGCGAGCGCGTCGGCGTCGAGCTGGTCGGCCTGGCAGGCCGCTTCGATCGCGGGGACGGCGGATTCGGGAATGACTTTGTGCGCGGCAGAGGCACGCGCGAGCGCGGCTTCGACGTCGAGCATCCGCTGCAGCGTGGCACGCGGCGCCCAGATGTCGTTCATCGGCTGTGTGCCGCAAAGAAGGCCAGTCAGACGGGCGCTGGAGTCGAGCATGGTGACGACGATGTTTGAGGGAATCGGAAGCGAAGAAGCGGCACGGCGCGCGGCGGTTCGAAGCAGACGCCGTGGCGGAGCAAGCGCTCGTGCCGTGCGTATGCCGCAGTATGTGCTGCGTATTGTGCGCCAAACGTGGACAACCCGTCGCTGAAGTTGCCAGGCCAGCGCTGACGAGGAATTCGCCCCGTCAACGCTGGCCCGTTCGCGCAATGCCGCTTTCAGACGAGACGCCATCGACGCGGCCGCAAAGCAGACCGCCGCCGCGACGCCTCAGCCAACCATCAGGCCGCGCGCGCGGCCTGCGTGCCGTCGGTCATCGGCACACCGGTCAGCTTCAGCAGTTCGTCGAAGCCGATGTCCGTGAAAATCTCGCGCACGACGAGGCCTTCCTTCGTGACGTCGATCATTGCGAGGTCCGTATAGATACGGGTCACGCAACCGATACCGGTGACCGGGTACGAGCACTCGGCGGCGATCTTGCTCTCGCCCTGCTTGGTCAGATGCTCCATCATCACGTAGACCTGCTTCGCGCCGATCGCGAGGTCCATCGCGCCGCCGACCGCCGGAATCGCATCGGGTGCGCCGGTGTGCCAGTTCGCGAGGTCGCCCTTCGCCGACACCTGGAATGCGCCGAGCACGCAGAAGTCCAGATGGCCGCCCCGCATCATCGCGAACGAATCCGCGTGATGGAAGTAGGCGCCGCCCGTCAGCAGCGTGACGTGCTGCTTGCCGGCGTTGATCAGTTCGTCGTCTTCCTGACCCTTCGCCGGTGCCGGGCCCATGCCGAGCAGACCGTTTTCGCTGTGCAGGAAGATTTCCTTGTCAGCGGCGAGGTGGTTCGCCACCAGTGTCGGTACGCCGATGCCGAGGTTCACGTAAGCGCCTTCAGGGATGTCCTGGGCAACGCGCTTGGCCATTTCATCGCGAGTCAGTTTCTTCATGTCGGTCTCCGGGTCAGGCAGCAGCGTCGTGAGGATTGGGCGTGGGGGCATGCGCCGCTTGCGGCACCGCGATCACTCGTTGCACGAAAATGCCGGGCGTGACGATTTCTTCCGGATCGAGGCCGCCGAGCGGCACCACTTCCGACACCTGCACGATCGCGGTCTTCGCTGCGCTCGCCATGATCGGTCCGAAGTTACGCGCGGTCTTGCGATAGATCAGGTTGCCCCAGCGATCGCCCTTGTACGCCTTGATCAGCGCGAAGTCCGCGTGCAGCGGCGCTTCGAGAACGTAGTGACGGCCGTCGATCAGACGGGTTTCCTTGCCTTCGGCGAGCTTGGTGCCGTACGCGGTCGGCGTGAAGAAGCCGCCGATGCCCGCCCCCGCGGCGCGGATGCGCTCGGCGAGGTTGCCTTGCGGCACGAGTTCGAGTTCGATTTCGCCGGCGCGATAGAGCGCGTCGAACACATACGAGTCGGTCTGGCGCGGGAACGAGCAGATGATCTTGCGCACGCGCTTGGCCTTCAGCAGCGCCGCGAGGCCGATATCGCCATTACCTGCGTTGTTGTTGACGATGGTGAGGTTGCGCGCGCCCTGCTCGATCAGCGCGTCGATCAACTCGGACGGCATGCCGGCCGTGCCGAAGCCGCCGATCATGACGGTCGCGCCGTCGTGGACATCGGCGACCGCCGATTGAAGTGTCTCGAAAATCTTGTTGATCATGTCGAATTTCCTTTGGGGGCGCTACGTGCCGCTGGGCTGACAGCCGTAACCGGCAAGGCTCGCGCGGAAACAGTCTCCGGGCATGCTGGCGACGGCTCGCGAGGGGGAGAGCGGGCTGGCGCCTTCGATTGCTTCGCCGCTGAATTGTTCGTTGCGTGAACAGTGATTCGTTTAGCGAACGCTTCGGCGATTATGGTTGTCCTGTGGGCGGGTTGTCAAGGCAGGGAAACCCCCTTCATCATAGGTCGCCACGCGCGGCGGCGAAGGTCCGGGATGCCCTCGTCCAGCGCTCGCCCTGCGCGCGAAAATGCCGGCCGCGCAAAATCCCACTATGCTTATGGGCGATTTTTCAACTAGGCTCTATAGCGATAGGGCATACGCATTCCCTTGCCCTGCCCGCCCCGCGAGCCATAACAAGCATGTCCGAGACACATCTGGATCTGAACCTGATCCCCTATCTGGTCGCGATGGAAGACACGCGCAACGTGAGCCGCGCCGCCGAGCAGCTCGGCGTGAGCCAGCCGCGCGTGAGCACCGCGCTTGGCCGCCTGCGCGAATACTTCGACGATCCGCTGTTCGTGCGCACATCGAAAGGCATGGAGCCGACACCGCGCGCGCTCGCGATCCTGCCCGCCGCGCGCGACGCGTTGCTGCGCATCGAGAAAGGCATGCTCGACGTGCAGGATTTCGATCCGGCGACGAGCACGCACACGTTTTCGATCGCGCTGTCCGACGTCGGCGAAATCGTGTTTCTGCCGCGTCTTTTGCAGCTGTTCGCCGAGCGCGCGCCGTCCGCGAAACTGCGCTCGGTCACGCTGTCGCCGTCGCAAGTGGAACGCGGGCTCGAATCGGGCGATGTCGACCTCGCCGTCGGCTATTTTCCGGACCTGGCGGGCAACAACTTCTTTCAGCAGCGGCTCTTCACGCATCGCTTCATCTGCCTGATGCGCAGCGGACATCCGCTGTCGAAGGGGCCGCTCACGCTCGAGCAATACGTGGCGTCCGGGCATGCGGTCGTGCGCGCCGAGGGACGCAGCCAGGAAGTGCTCGAGCAGTACCTCGAAAAGAAGCGCATCAAGCGACGCGCGGTGCTCGAAACGCCGCACTTCATGAGCCTGCCTTTCATCCTCGCGCGCACCGACCTGCTCGCGACCGTGCCGCACGCGATCGGCTTCGCGTACGTGTCGGAGCATGCGTCGATCATGCTCGTCGAGCCGCCCCTGCCTCTGCCGCGCTTCGACCTGCGGCAGCACTGGCATCGCAAGTTTCATAACGATCCGCGCGGCAGTTGGCTGCGCGGCGTGGTCGCCGAGCTGTTCAACGATGCGATGGACGAATGGCCGAAGTAGCCGTGCGCAGCACGCCCGCGACTGACCCGGCCGCGAAAGGGGCATCGGCACCTTCGGCGCAAAACATGGAACAATGACCTGGGTTACTGACCCCGCGCGCCGCGCAGCGTCGACGCGCGATCCAGGAGGACGACGCATGACCAGCAGCAAGGCAAAGAAGACCAAACCCGTAGCGGCCGCCGAACGCCCGAGCCGCGAAGAAGCTGAGGCAGCCGTGCGCGTGCTGCTGCGCTGGGCCGGCGACGATCCGCAGCGCGAAGGCCTGATCGACACGCCGGCACGCGTGACGCGCGCTTACGACGAGTTTTTCGTCGGCTACCAGGTCGATCCGCGCGACATCCTCGCGCGTACCTTCTCCGAAGTGGACGGCTACGACGAAATGATCGTGCTGAAGGACATCCGCTTCGAAAGCTATTGCGAGCACCATATGGTGCCGATCATCGGACGCGCGCACGTCGCGTATCTGCCGAACCATCGCGTGGTCGGCATTTCGAAGCTCGCGCGCCTCGTCGATGCGTTCGCGAAACGGCTGCAGATCCAGGAAAAGATGACAGTGCAGATCGCCGATACGCTGAACGAGGTGCTGCAGCCGGCCGGCGTGGGCGTGATTCTCGAAGCCGCGCATCAGTGCATGTCGACGCGTGGCGTGCACAAGGCGGGCGTCACGATGGTCACGTCGCGCATGCTCGGCACGTTCCGCACCGATCCGTCGACACGGCGGGAGTTTCTGGCGATCGTCGGGAATCCGGGCGTGGTGGCGATGCCGAATGCCTGATGAGGTGGACCCGGGGACCGCTTGTGGTTCGTTGACGATGCAGCCCCCGCCCCTGCGAATCCAGCGTGCGCGCCCGCGCGCACTCTCTTCGAGCGCGCCGGCCACCTTGCGGTGGGCACGCGGGGTTGACAGTTAGTTGCGTATTGACGATTGAGGCCGATGGTCGATACCGGCCGTCCACGCATGCCAGCGCAACAGCAGCAACAGGAGCGCCTCAATTGGTCGAGTTTCCGTTGTCGGCGGTTTCAACCTGGGGCAGCGCTATCGTGTTCGTCAACGTCCTGCTGACGCGCCTCGGCGTACCGATTCCGGCCGTGCCGATGCTGCTGTTCGCGGGCTCGGCGATCGCTGCGGGCACCTTGGCGTTCTGGCCGACCCTCGGCGCGGCGGTGCTGGGCGCATTGATCGGCGACGGCACCTGGTTCGCGGCGGGCCGTCTGTATGGACGCAAACTGCTCGCGTGGCTCGGCCGCTTGTCGCCCGCCGTCGATACGAGGCTGGAAACCGCGCGCGCGCTATTCGAACATTATGGCGTGCCGCTCGTGTCGATCTCTAAGTTCGTGCCCGGCCTCGGCCTGATTACGCCGCCGCTGATGGGTACGACCGCCGTCGACATCCGCATCTACGCACTATGGGATCTGGCGAGCGTGATCGCGTGGGCGACGTTCTGGCTGCTCGGCGGCGCGGCCGTGGAACGCGAGGTGCATATGCTGCGCGCGTTCGTCGAGCAGCGCGGCGGCACGATCGCCGACATTCTTCTTGCGGTGGCGCTCGTCTATCTGCTCTACCGGCTGTATCTGCGATATTACGAACGGCGCCGGTTCACGCGAGCCACGTCGGCCCAAGCCGCGCCGATGCAGGCCGCGCCGACGCAGGCTTCATCGGCAAGTGCCGCCGCGTCGAGCATGCCGTCGCGCTGGCGGCGCTCCGGCCGCCTGCGCCGCATGGCGCCGTCCCGCGTGTTCGATGCGCGGCCCGGCGCTCCGCTGCTCGATCTGCGACGCCAGATTCCCGACGCGCGCGCGCTCGATCCGCATTCGCCTGAGCAGATCGACGGCGCGCTGCGCACGCACGACATGGTCATCTATTGCATCTGCCCGGACAGCGCGACCGCGCTCGAAGTCTCGCAACATATGCGCAGCAATGGCTACACGCGGATTCGCGCACTGCGCGGCGGGCTCGATGCATGGCAGCGGCGTGGCTTCCCGGTGGGCTTGCTGGCTCACGCGGATGGTGCGGCCGCCAATCGGCCGCGCTCGGCGTTGCTGGACGAAACGCCAGCGGCGGTGACGTTGCGCGGCTTCGCGCCGCGAAGTGCGGAGCGCGCCTGAATTGCGCTGCGTCGCGACAATCTGGGCCGGGAAGGCGCTCACGCTCACGCGAACGAACACCTGGCGTTAAGGCGCCGCCCCGTGCGCGAGACCCCCTGCGTCGCCGAATCCTCGTCCCACTGCGCCGACCGGGTGCGATTGCGCCCTTCGTTCTTCGCCACATACAACTGTCCGTCAGCGGCGGCCATCAGCTCGAGTCCCTTCGCGACATCCGTGGCGCTCGGCAGCGCCGTTGCGCAGCCGACGCTCACCGTCACCGCCTGCGGCGCATCGTGTCCGCGCACGATGACCTGGTTTTCCACCTTGCGACGAATCTGCTCCGCGACCGCGAACGCGCCCTGCGCGGTCGTATCCGGCAGCACCACCGCGAACTCTTCGCCGCCGTAGCGCGCGACCAGATCGGCCGAGCGCAACGCCACGGACGCGATGCAATCAGCCACCGCGACCCATACCTCGTCGCCGCTCTCATGGCCGTAGGTATCGTTGAAACGCTTGAAGTGATCGATATCGATGAACAGCACCGACAACAGTTTGTTGTCGCGTCGCGCCCGCTTCCGGCCTTCGCCGACCTCCACCGCTGTCAGGATCGACATCGCCAACGCGACGAGCGTGCCGGCGACGCCGGCCACCCACGGGCGGTTGCCCACATAGCGGGTCATCCCGGCTCGAACGGCGCGCAACGTCAGGCGCACCCGATGACGCAGCGAAAGCCCATGCGGTGCCACGCTCCTCGCCTCCTTCGCGGACTATTCTTTCGGACCGCAGCGCGGTGCGCCGTGCATTTTGGGCTGCAAATCATCCGCGCTAGCGAGGACCGAACGCGCTCTCTCAGCCCAGTAGCTCCGACGCCGCGCGCAAGCGGCGTTTGCGTTTCCTGTCGAGCCAACCCAACGCGGCTTCGATGTGGTCCGCATCGGCAAGCGACGCGGCATTGTCGCGCAACAGCGTTTCGCTCGCGACGGTATCGTTGAGCATGCCGAAGCGCTTCTGGATTTTTTTCAGGCGCTTGAGCGTACGCTTATGGCTGGTTTTAAGCACCGGCCCGAAAAACTCGAACAGATAGCGCAGTTTCTTGCCCGCTTTTCTGACATCGTGAAAGGCTGCGTAATTCGAGCGTTTCGCATGGCGCGCGCGTTTGATGCGCTTTTTCAATGAGCGCTCCGACGCCCCTATGCGTCGAGCGGCAAATTTGCGCAGCGCAATAGCCGAATCGTGCGTGGCGTGCAGTTGCGCGGAAGTGGTGGCCAACGCATCGCGCAGCAGGTGTTTGACGTCGGCGTTCAACAACGTCTCGCGGCTGGTCGCCAGCGTGTCGCGGCGCGCCTGCTCGAGCTTCGGCATCAATGCTTGCGCGCCGCTGTCTTGCTGCCTGAGCAACGCGATCAGGATGTCCCAATCGCGCGTTTTACCCGCCGCGGTGGCGAGAAACTTATAGACCGCGCGTTGCCGCGAATTTTCGCCCTTGTCGAGCAGCGGTGCGAAAGCCCACCATAACGAACGCAAACGCCGCAGTGAAACGCGCAGTTTGTGCAGCGCTTCGGGTGACGCGTCGCCGTGCACCCCTTTGGCGAGCCGGATCGCCTCGTCGACGAGCGGTGCTGCATAGGAAGTGAAGGCTCGCTGTGCCGGTTCGTCCTCTACCGGCTCGTTGACTATCTCGCTGTCTTGCTTCATCGACGCTCCCGGGAAACATGACCTTACTTCCAGCGTAGCAAAAATGATGCTCAGGAGGATCGCGGCGCGTGTCAGTTGGCTCTTCCCTCACGCGTTGGCGCGTCGCGCCGGCAGCGTCTATCCTCGACCGATAGGATCGCGCGTTGCACGCTTCGGCGAGTGCTCCGGCGACGATGCAGTGTGCAGTGCGGCAAATGCCGCAAACAGACCTTAGGAGGATGTATGCGAATACTCGTTGTCGGTGCGACCGGCCTGCTCGGTTCGCACATCGTGAGGCTGCTCGCCACCGAGCATGACGTGGTCGGCGCGAGCCGCAAAGGCTCCGAACTGCACGTCGACCTGTCGGACAAACGCAGCATCGAAGCGATGTATGCGCAAGCCGGCAGCTTCGATGCGATCATCTGCGCGGCCGGCTCCGCGAAATTCGCGCCGCTCGCGGCGCTTGGCGACGAAGACTTTTCTTTTAGTCTTGCCAATAAACTGATGGGGCAGGTCAATCTGGTGCGCTGCGGCGTGGACCATGTGTCGCAAGGCGGCTCGTTCACACTGACGAGCGGCGTGCTTGCGCAACAGCCGATGGAAGGCAGCGCCGCGGTCAGCATCGTCAATGCGGGTGTCGAAGCGTTCGCGCGCTCGGCCGCGCTCGAGTTGCGAGGCAAGGCCCGCGTCAATGTGGTCAGCCCGGGGTGGGTCGCCGAAACGCTCGAATCGATGGGCCGCGATCCGTCGCAAGGGGTACCGGCGGAAATCGTCGCGCAAGCTTATAAACGCACCCTCGGTGGCAGCGCAAGCGGCGAAGTAGTCAGCGCATCGTAAGCGCAACCGAAGCCCACTCGCCGCTCGTGCTATTCATCACTTGCTTAGTCCGGTTCGGACATCTTACTATTCCCGTCCGCCAGCCTGCGTAGTATTTACCGGCGTGAGCGGCGTGGCATAGGCCGCGCCGCGCCTGCTTTTCCCGCACCCCCAATGCCGTCACGTAGTTGTCATCGTTGCGACACACAGCGAAAGCAGCATCAAGAACTCTGCGACCACTTTTTGGGGCTCACGTCATGCCGGAACTTTCGTATCCGCAACCAGGCGCCGCCAGCGGCAAAGGCCGTAACGCGGGCCTGGTTATTTTCGTTGCCCTGCTCATCGCGGGCGTCGTGTACTGCGGCGTTCATCTGATAGACGATCTGCAGCCCGTACGCGAAAGCTCGGTACTGCCGTATCTGCTGCTCGGTGTCGCGCTGCTGATCGCGCTCGGCTTCGAGTTCGTCAATGGCTTTCACGATACGGCCAACGCGGTCGCCACCGTCATCTACACCCACTCGCTGACGCCGAATATCGCGGTGGTCTGGTCCGGCACGTGGAATTTTCTGGGCGTGCTGACGTCGAGCGGAGCGGTCGCCTTCGGCGTGCTGCAACTGCTGCCCGTCGAGTTGATTCTGCAGGTTGGCAGCAGCGCCGGCTTCGCGATGGTATTCGCGCTGCTGATCGCCGCGATCATCTGGAATCTGGGCACGTGGTCTTTGGGCCTGCCGTCTTCGAGTTCGCACACGCTGATCGGCTCGATCATCGGCGTAGGTCTGATGAATCAGATGCTGCATGGTGCGAACGGCACCAGTGGCGTGGACTGGAATCAGGCGCTCGGCGTCGGCAAGTCGCTGCTGTTTTCGCCGATCGTGGGCTTTCTGCTTGCGGGCCTGCTGCTGCTGATCCTGAAGGCCGTCGTGCGCGTGCCCGCGCTGTATGCCGAGCCGAAGGGCAAGGAGCCGCCGCCGTTCTGGATTCGCTGCCTGCTGATTCTGACCTGCACGGGCGTGTCGTTCGCGCATGGCTCGAACGACGGCCAGAAAGGCATGGGGCTGATCATGCTGATCCTGATCGGTACCGTGCCCACCGCCTACGCGCTCAACAAGGCGGTCACGCCGGCGCAAACGCAGAACTTCGTCGCGGTCGCGCATCAAACCGCGGCGACGCTGTCGCGCTACACGCAGGGCGCGGCGCCTTCCGCGGATCCGCGCGCCGACGTCGAGGCCTTCGTGCGCACCCGTCAGTTGACGCCCGCCACGCTGCCGGCGCTGCAGCAGCTGACCGAGCAGATCGGTCGCCAGGTTGCCGAGTCGGGCTCGATGGCCGCGGTGCCGCAAGGCATCGTCGATAACGTGCGCAACAACATGTATGTCACCTCCGAGGCGATCCGTCTGATGCAGAAGGCCAATCAGCCGCAGTTCTCGCCCGAAGACGCGAAGGTCATCGCCAACTTCAGAACGCAGATCGACCACGCGACCAAGTTCATTCCGCCGTGGGTCAAGGTGGCGGTCGCGATCGCGCTGGGTCTCGGCACGATGGTCGGCTGGAAGCGCATCGTCGTTACGGTGGGCGAGAAGATCGGCAAACAGCATCTGACGTACGGCCAGGGCGCGTCGGCTGAACTCGTCGCGATGGTCACGATCGGTGCCGCCGACCTCTACGGTCTGCCGGTGTCGACGACCCATGTGCTCTCTTCCGGCGTGGCCGGCACGATGGCGGCCAACGGCTCGGGTCTGCAATGGGCCACGGTGCGCAGTCTGATCCTCGCATGGGTGCTGACGTTGCCCGCGTCGATCGCGCTCGCGGGCGCACTGTTCTGGGTGTTCCGTTCGGTGTTCTGAGTTCGCCGATCCGGCGGGGCGAAGCAAGAAGAAAAGCGCGGTACGCTGATATACGTACCGCGCTTTTTCGTTGGCCGGCTATTTCATACGATCCGCTTTTAATACACCTCGGGCACGATCATCGACTGAGGCACCGGCTGACGGCTATAGTCTTCGTGATAGACACGCGACGGCAAGTCGATCTGCGGATGCTCGATCTCGTGATACGGCACCTGGCTCAGCAGATGCCGAATGCAGTTCAGGCGCGCGCGTTTCTTGTCGACGGCCTGCACGACCCACCACGGCGCCTCGGGGATATGCGAGCGCTGCAGCATCACCTCCTTCGCCAGCGTATAGGCTTCCCAGCGGCGCCGGCTTTCCAGATCCATCGGACTCAGCTTCCACTGCTTGAGCGGATCGCGAATGCGGTTCTGGAAGCGGATTTCCTGCTCTTCGTCGGTGATCGAAAACCAGTACTTGAGGATCTGCACGCCGCTGCGCGCCAGCATCTTTTCGAACTCCGGCACCGAGCGGAAAAACTCTTCGTATTCCTCGTCGGTGCAGAAGTTCATCACGCGCTCGACGCCCGCGCGGTTGTACCAGCTGCGATCGAATAGCACCATCTCGCCGCCCGCCGGCAGATGCGATACATAGCGCTGGAAATACCATTGCGTGCGCTCGCGATTGTTCGGCGCGGGCAATGCGGCCACGCGGCACACGCGCGGATTGAGGCGCTGTGTGATGCGCTTGATCGCGCCGCCCTTGCCGGCCGCGTCGCGCCCCTCGAAGATCACGACGAGCCGGTGCCCGGTCGCGACGATCCAGTCCTGCAGCTTGACCAGTTCTCCCTGCAGCCGGAACAGTTCGCGGAAGTACTGCTTGCGCGCCTCGCGATGCTCGGGCGTAAAGCCGTCCGGGCCGTCGATGATGCGGTCGTCGACCTCCATTTCAAGTTCTTCGTCGTAGGCATCGATGAGGTCTTCCTCGAAACGGCGTTGCCGCTCCGCCATCAGTTCGATATCGGGTCTCGGGTCCGGCTCTTTCATTGCGGCTCTCCTCGCAACAGGAATGGGATGGCGCGCGGCGGCTAGCGCGACGCGGTCGCGTTCGATTATCGAAGCGCGAGGTGTCAGCCGTGTTACCGCGTGGGCGGCCGCTGCACATGCGTGATAACCCCATGATAGCGAGTTTGCCCCGACTTCCGCCGCTAGGGCAGCGGCCGCGCGAAGCTCAGTTCGTGGCCGTCCGGATCGGTGATATGAAAATAGCGCTCGCCCCACGGCGCATCCGACGGCGCGAACGTCGGCTGCAAGCCTGCTGCCACCGCCCTGGCATGGAACGCGTCGACGTCCGACACGTAGATGATCACGCGCCCCCACCAGTTGACCGGCGCGCGCGCATCAGCGATCAGGTTCAAATACGAACTGCCGAACGCGAACGACGTGAAGGCCTCGCGCGGACCGCCGAACTTGATCGGGAAGCCGAGCGCTTCGTAGAACGCGACGGCGCGCTGCATGTCGCTGGTGGCGAGCGTGATCGCACAGAGCGACTCGATGCGTGGACCCGGCTGCGGGGATTGCGGCGCTGAAGCGTTAGATGCGGACATGAACAGGGTCTCCGTGGCGCGAGCGAGCGACGAGCGACGGCCCGCCCGGGAAAGTGTCTCACGGGCAGTGGCCACCGGTCTGGCGGCGCGGCCGGGACGCCGCCGACGCCCCCGGGATGCACTTGAAAACTCGCGCGGCGCCCCGCATCTCGGAGCCCGTCTATCCGGAGCATCGTTATGGGAAGCCGCCCACGCTTCATCGATGACCTGTCGAGCGCCGCATCCGACGCCCCCGGGCCCCAATCCACCGACCTTTTGACCCACGACGACGACGCGCTGCTCGACGCCTACTCCCGCACCGTGATCGGTGCACTGGAGCGCGTGCAGCAGGCGGTCGCGTTTATCGCCGTCGAACGCCGGCTGCCCGGCGACGCGTCCGCGCATGGGCGCGGCTTGCGGGGCGGCACTGGCTCGGGCTTCCTGTTCACGCCCGACGGCTACCTGCTGACCAATAGCCACGTCGTGCATGGCGCGACGCATATCCAGGTGACGCTGGCCGACGGCGCGAAGTTCGACGCCGATCTGGTCGGCGACGATCCCGGCAGCGATCTCGCGGTGCTGCGCATCGGTTCGCCGGAACCGCTGCCGCATGTCGAACTCGGCGAATCATCGAAGCTGCGCGTCGGGCAGATCGCCATTGCGGTCGGCAACCCGCTCGGGCTGCAACAGACCGTGACGACCGGCGTCGTTTCGGCGCTCGGCCGGTCGCTGCGCTCGAACTCCGGCCGCATGATCTACGACGTGATCCAGACCGACGCGGCATTGAATCCGGGCAACTCGGGCGGACCGCTGATCAATTCGGCGGGTCAGGTGATCGGCGTGAATACCGCGATCATTCCTGGCGCACAGGCCATCTGTTTTGCGACCGCGATCGATACCGCGAAGTGGGTCATCATGCAGATCTTCGCGCACGGTCGCGTGCGACGCGCGTATATCGGCGTGGCCGGCACGACGACGCCGCTGTCGCGGCGCGTGCAGCGCTACTTCGAGCTCGGCACGCAAAGCGGCGTGCGCGTGATGGAGATCGTCAAAGGCAGTCCGGCGGCGCTCGGCGGCTTGCGCACCGACGACACGATCGTCGCGATCGACGCGCAGCCGGTGCAGGATGTGGATGCACTGCAACGCACGCTCGATGCTTCGCGTATCGACAAGCCGGTCAACGTGACGGTGTTGCGCGGCGCGCAGCGGGTGGAGTTGACGGTGACGCCGGTGGAGCAGGCAGGGTGATGGGGGATTGCCGGGGGATTGCCGGGGGACTGCGGGGTGGACAGTCAGGCGCCACCCTACCGCAAACCCTACATTAGACTCTACAAGAAATAATTAAAATCCTTATAAATCAATTTATTGAACGATATAATCAACAACATCTAACTCTACATTAAACCCTACAATCCGCGATGACGACCGTCGTATCGTTCGAACCCTTGTTTCCTGAGGACCGGGTATTGGATCCGCTGATCGAGCGCACGACCGAACTCGTCGACTCATCGCAAAAGCTCCTTGCCGTAAGCGGGACGCCATTTGCCGCGGCGCTCGTCCCGCAATTGCGTGCGATGAATTCGTACTACACAAATAAGATCGAAGGCCAGCACACCACGCCCGCCAGGATCGAGGCCGCTCTCAAGCGCGACTATTCAGCTGACGTCGCCGAGCGCAAAAAGCAGCGCCTTGCGATGGCGCATATTGCAACGGAATCCTCGCTCGAAGAAGAGTGGGATTTGCTCGCGACACCCGCATCAGCAAGTCAACCTCAAGGCTCTAAACATTAAACCCGCTGTTGCGCTTCACTCTTGAAACCGCCCAGCGAGGGCGAACCAATCGTGCCGGGCGAACTTCGCAAATCGGACGTCACCGTGGGCCGGCATCTCGCGCCAGAACCTGAAATGATCGCGCCATTGCTCGATGCATGGGCCAAGCGATATGCGCGCCTACGGATCAAGGACCATCAGTTGATCGGCATCGCCTGCTCGCATCATCGGTTGGCATGGACTCACCCGTTCGCAGACGGCAATGGCCGGGTGGCACGTCTGCATTCACATCTCGCTTTACGATCGGCCGACTTGACGCATGGCCTATGGTCTCCGCTTCGCGGTCTCGCACGCGAACATGAGCTGTACTACGCAAGATTGAGCGAAGCCGACCAGACGCGCCGCAATGACCTCGATGGCCGAGGCAATCTATCCCAGGAAGGCCTAGTGCGTTTCGCGCGGTTCTTTCTCGATTGCTGCCTGGACCAGGTAAGCTTTATGGTTCGTATGACCGAGTTCGATGGCATTGCAGATCGCCTGCTCGATCTATTGCGCTACCTCGATTCGAATCCGTGGATGATCGGCTCCGAAAAATCGGTGATCAAACCGGAGGCCTCGGCACTGGCGATGGAGTTTGTGGCGACGCGGCGTGCAGTCAGCCGCGCCGAATTCAATCAGATACTTGGCGTTACTGATGTTCTGGCTCGCCGGATTACGCGCTCTCTACTTGATATTGGACTGCTCGACTCGCCTTCCCATCGCGGCAATCTCTCGTTCGGTCTCCCATTGAAAAGTCTTCGATTTCTATTCCCGAGACTATGGCCCGAAGTCGATCAGGACTAGGCTGATCGTCGAAGAGAATGGCTGCAACCGGCTCTCCTCCCTACCGAACCACCCGCGCCACCCCTCGCCCGCGCGGATCGGCCGCCGCCTCCGGCTCGTCCCCATCGATCCTGATCACCTGAACATCGCCGGTGAATTCCTGCCCTTCCAGCTTGTAGCCTTTCGCCTCGAGCTGCTGGGCGAGTTCGCCCTCGATCGGCTTGTACGGCTCCGAATAGATCGTATTCGGCGGCAATAGCTGGTGATGGAAACGCATCGCGGCGAGCGCATCCGGCAACGGCATGTCGAAGTCGTAGATGTCGTTGATCACCTGGAAGATCGTCGTGAAGATCCGCGATCCGCCCGGCGTGCCGATCACGAGCGCGACCTTGCCGTCCTTCGTCAGAATCGTCGGCGCCATCGACGACAACGGGCGCTTCTTCGGCTCGATCGCATTCACGTCGCTGCCGACCACATCGAACATGTTGGCGGCGCCCGGCTTCGCGGAGAAGTCGTCCATCTCGTCGTTCAGCGCGATGCCTGCCCGATCCACCACGACGCCCGAGCCGAACGCGCCGTTCAGCGTGTATGTGTTCGACACCGCGTTGCCCCATTTGTCGACCACCGAAAAATGCGTGGTCTCCGCCTTCTCCGGCATCGAGGTCCCGAGCCCCGGCTGAATGCTCTTCGTGTCCGACGGCATATTCGGATCGACCTCGGCCGCGCGCTTGGCCAGATACGGGTCGTCGATCAGTTGCGCGACCGGCACCTTGTAGAAATCCGGGTCGCCGAGATACTGCGCGCGATCCGCGAACACGCGCTTCTCGAGCTCCGCGATCAGATGCACGTATTGCACGGAATTGAGCGGCACGTTCTTGAACTCGGGCGCGATATCGGCCTTCATCTTCAGCAGTTGCACGAGCCCGACGCCGCCCGAACTCGGCGGCGGCGCGGTGATCACGCGGTAGCCGTTCCAGTTCGCCTGCACCGGCTCGCGCCAAACCGCCTTGTACTGCGCGAGATCGGCCTTCGTGATCAGGCCGTGGCCGCGCATTGAAGCGGCGATCAGATCCGCAGTCTTGCCCGTGTAGAAATCTTTCGCGCCCTGATCGGAAATACGCTGCAGGACCGCGGCAAGGTCAGGCTGCCTGAAGGTGACGCCCTGCTTCAGATTGCCGAAGTAGGTGTCGAAATTGGTCTTGCCCGCGAAGTTCTTCGCCGCATCGTCGCGCAGCTTCTGCAGTTGCGGGGCGACCAAGAAGCCGTCGCGCGCATAGTGAATAGCCGGCGCGAGCACCTGCTGCCATTTCAGCTTGCCGAATCGGCGCTGCGCTTGCCACATGCCGTCGACGGTGCCCGGCACGCCCACCGCGCGATAGCCGACCAGGCTCATGCCTTTGATGATCTCGCCCTTGTCGTCGAGATACATGTTCTTCGTCGCGGCGAGCGGCGCGCGTTCGCGATAGTCGAGGAAATAAGGCTTGTTGTCGACGTACAGCGTCATGAACCCGCCCCCGCCGATGTTGCCCGCATCCGGGAACGTGACCGCAAGGGTGAAGGCGATCGCGGCGGCCGCATCGACCGCATTGCCGCCTTCGTTGAAGATCTGCTCGGCGGCATCGGCGCTGTATGAGTCCGGCACCGCAATCGCCGAACCGGCAAGCACGGCCGGTTGCGTCTTCGCGGGCGCTTTCGCGACAGCAGGCGCCGCCTCGAGAAACCCGGTTGAAACGCAAAGGATTGCGATCAGGGCAAGACCGCTGATCGAAGCACTGGTTGAAGCTTTGACGTTGCGAAACAACTTCATGACCTCCTCATCGACGACGACGGCATCCGTATGATGGCTTACGCGCGCCCGCGACTGCCGCGCGAGATCTCATCGCCCGCGTCTCGCGGCAGCCGCCGCGTAATCGGAATCGACAGGCACGAGAACAGACCGACGACGAGAAACGCCGGCCAGAAATCGGAGAACACGATGTTCGGATGCCCTTGCACACGATGCGAAATCTGCAGCACGATGCCCGAGATCGTCACGCCGAGGCCGAGCGACATCTGCTGGATGACGCTCGCGACACTCGTCGCGCGGCCGACGTCGCTGCCCGGAATATCGGCATAGGCCAGCGTATTGAGCGACGTGAATTGCAGAGAAGGAAAGAAGCCGCCCACCAGCACGATGCACCAGATCACCCAATGCGGCGTGCCGGGAAAGAACAACCCGTACACGGCGATCGCGAGACCCGCGCACGCGGCGTTGACCATCAGCACGGTACGAAAGCCGAAGCGTTCGAGAATGCGCGACGCCACCGTCTTCATGAAGATCGAACCGAACGCGGACGCGCACGTGATCGCGCCGGCTCTGAACGCGGTCATGCCGAGCCCTTCCTGCAACGCGAGCGGCAACAGGAACGGCACGGCGCCAAGACCGATCCGAAACAGCGAACCGCCGATCACGCTCGCATGAAAACTTGGAATGCGCAGCAAACGCAGATCGAGCACCGGCAGCGCGACGCGGCTCGCATACAGCACATAAAGCAGCAGCAACACGATGCCGGTCACGCACATGCCGACCGATTGTCCCGTCGACACCAGTTCGCCGCCGACCAGCGAGAGCCCGAGCATGAACAGCGAAGCCCCGCTAGCCGACAGCGCGAAGCCGAGCCAGTCGAGCCGGCCCGGATGCGGCTCGCGCGTATTGGCGATGTATTTGTTGGTGAGCCAGATGCCGAGCAGGCCGATCGGCACGTTGATCACGAAGATCAGACGCCAGTGCAGATAGGTCGTGATAAAGCCGCCGAGCGGCGGCCCGACCACCGGACCGAGCAACGCCGGCACCGTCAGATAGTTCATCGCGCGAATGAACTCCGACTTCGGCAGCGACCGGAAGATGATGATGCGGCCCACCGGCACCATCAGCGCGCCGCCGATGCCCTGCACGAAGCGCGCGAGCACGAAGGTATCGAGCGAAGTGGAGGCCGCGCACAGCAGCGAGCCCGCCATGAAGATGCCGATCGCGGTGCGGAACACGGTGCGCGAACCGAAGCGGTCGGCGACCCAGCCGCAGATCGGGATAAAGACGCCAAGGCCGATCACATACGCGGTGACCGCAAGCTTCAGCGTGATCGGATCATGACCGAGGTCGCGTGCCAGAACCGGCAGCGACGTCACGATGACCGTGCCGTCGACGTTTTCCATGAACATCGCGCACGCGACGATCAGCGGAACGATGAAAGCGCCTAAAGCGAGCAGCATTGTCATGGCGACGGGCGGCCAGCCATCAATGGAAAGCGTCGATTATGGCATCGCGGCGACAACAAATGTTGTCGCGCGAAGGGGTTTTGCCGGGTGCCATCGCGCGCTGCCGTGCATCTTCGCGCGCGGCACGGACGCCTCAGCGCGATGCGCTGACGAGCGGCTGCAACTGCGGCAGGATCTCGTTGGCGGCGCGCGCGACGTCGTTCGGAAAGTCGATCTCGATCCACGGCGCGCCGCTCACCTCGGCCGTGTCGAACACCTGGCTGCGCTCGAGCAGCAGGTCGCGCACCGCCTCTTCGTGCGGCATGTTCGCGCGGCCGCTGTCGATATAGCCCGCGACGATCTGCGTGAAGCGTCGCGCGGTTTCCTCGCGGAAGCGGAAGAAACCGACCGACTCGCCGATCGTGTCGTACTCCAGAGTGACCGCGAGCTGCTTGCGCAACTCGACCGGCACGCCGTCCTTCAGGCACAGCTTGACGGGCTCGTCGCCCGCTTCGAAATCGCGGTCGATCAGCAGACGGTTCACCGACTCGCCCGCCACCAGCGCGCTCAGGATGCGCTCGTCGTACAGCACGTCGGCGTCCATCAGCAGCACGTCGCCGCCGCGCGTCAACGCGTCGGCAACGGTATGCACGGTCAGCACGCTGCCAAGATCGAAGCGCGGATTGAGCACGGTCTCGACCTTGTGCGGCCAGTCGATGCGCGCGAGTTCCGCCTGCACGGATTCCGGCTGGAAACCGAGCGCCAGCACGACGTCGGTCACGCCGGCGGTTTTGAGCATCTGCAGATGCCGTTCGAGCAGGCTCATGCCGTCGAACTGCAACAGGCATTTCGGAAACTGGGCTTGCGGCGGCTGCTGGAGACGCAGGCCGAGGCCCGCTGCGAGAATGATTGCGCGCATGCGCGGTCCTTTGAAAAAAGTACGGAGGTCAATCGGCAACCGGCACACGCCGTGGAGCGCGCCGCCGTTGCCAGCTTCGTTCGCTGAAGTGCAATACAAGCAGGCCCGGCAGGCCCAGCAGGAGTTCACGCGCACGCTTGGCGAGCGACAACGCCAGCGCCGCGTCGGGCGGCAAACCCACCAGCGGCGCGAGCAGCAGATAGCCGCCCTCCTGCACGCCGAGCGAGCCCGGGATCATGAAGGCCGCGCCGCGAATCGCCTGGCCGATGCTTTCCAGCAGCAGCGCGTCGATCCAGCCGACCGGATGACCGAGAAAACGCAGCGCGAGCCATACCTCGGCCGTGCCGACGACCCATCCCACGAGGCTCAGCGCAAAGCTCGCCGCCACGCGGCCGCGCTCGCGGTACAGCGACTGCACGGCGGCATCGACGGCTTCCGCGCGCGTCATCAGCGACGACCAGTCGCGCTTGCCGAACACCTTCGACACCACGCCCAGCAGCCGGCCGAACAGACCGCGCCGCTGCGCGAAGTAGAACGCGGCGATCAGCGCGCCGAGCACGCCGGTCGCAATCAGCGTTGCGGTGCGCAGGTCGTGCAGCGTGCCATGCGCGGCGTACGCGCCGAACATCGCGAGGCCACCGAGCGCGAACACGATTTGCGCGAGCGCCTGCCAGGTCGTGCTGACGGTGATCGCGGCGGCCGCGTCGCGCAGCAGCATGCCGCGCTGCGACAGTTGACGCACCATCACCACCGGGCCGCCGATCTGCCCAGCGGGCAGCAGGCTATTCACCGACTCGCCGATCCAGCGCGCGGACAGCGCATTGCGCAGCGAGGGTTCGGCTCGTGCAGCGCTCGTCGGGCGGCTGGTTGCACCGCTTGCCGGACCTTCATGCGCACCGTCACGCGAGGGGTGGTCGCGCCTGAACAGCACGGCGATCGCAGCCGCATCGAGCACGAGCGGCACCACGTGGAACGCGGCGACGACCGCGAGGCCCCAGCCGGCTGCGAGCAAGGTCGACGCCACCGAGCCGAAGCCCTGCCAGGCGAGCAGGCCGACGAACAGCGCCGAGCCGATCGACAGCAGAAGCAGGGCCGCCCGACTCACGCGGCGTCCTTGCCGCGCGAGGCCATCTGACGGAACACCTGGCGGAAACCGAAGTACGCGATCGCGTCCTTCATGTTGGAAAGGAAGCGGCGCCACGGCCGCATGTTGGGATCGGTGACGTATTCGAACGTCAGCGACACACGCATCTCGTTCGGCCCGGCCGCCGTGATGCGATGACGCAGCTTGTCGCCATCGAAAAACACGAGGCCGCCCGGCGGAATCTGCACCGAGCCCGGCTGGTCCGGCACCTCCGGATTGCGCGTATGCAGTTCGTAGTCGAGCCGGCACGACGATTCGTCGATCACGCCGAGCAGCAGCGTGTAGCGGCGTCCCTCGTAATACGAAGTATCGTAGTGCCAGCCGATATGGTCGCCGGGGCGCGTGTAGTAGTAGAGCGCGTATGCGTGCGGATCGTCGGCGGGCGACACCTGCAACTGATCGCCGCTCAGCTGCTCGAGCCAGCCGATCAACTCCTTCGAGCGATACAGCTCGGCGATGAACGGCGCGAGACGGTCGATCGTATGGCGGCTGACACTGCCGCCCTGCTTGTGACCCGGCAGATAGTTGCGGTTCACTTCGTCGAGCAGTGCGCGCGCGCTGTGTACCAGCTGCGCGGTCACTTCCGGCGCAAGGAAATCGTCCAGATACAGAAACGCGTCCTGCGCGGCGAAGTCTTTACGCAGACGCGCGTTGTCGAACGTGCGGGTACGGCTCGCGACCGCGCGGTCGGCATCGGGCGCGGGCGTGAGCGCCGCCACGGGCGTGCCTGACGACACGGGCGCAATCACGTCGTCTTCGGCGTGCAGATTCATTTGCTGGCCCACTGTTGACGGGATTCAGACGCGCTGGCGGCCTTGGCCGTCGGGCGAGCGCTACGGCGCGCGACGCGCCAGTAGTCGATCACCACCCATACGGCGAACAGCGGCGCGCCGATCGACGCGACCACCACGAACGGCGCGACGACATTTGTCAGCGTGACGATGGGCAGCAGGTACAGCACGTCCTCGGTTTCGAAGCCCCCCATCGACGCCTGCTTCGTGCCGGCCTTGCCGACCATTTCCTCGATCCGCATGCGCAAAAAGAAGATCAGGGCGACCGCGACACCAGCCACCGCGCCGAGCACGCCGGGCGCGAGCTTCAAAGCGTCGATCTGCGCGCCGCCGACACCGATACCCATGCCGACGAACAGCATCACGGTCACGAGCGCATCACAGGCGAGGTCGTAAAAATGACCGATGCGGCTCGACTTGCCGCCCACTCGCGCGAGTTCGCCGTCCGTGTGATCGACGAAATTCGACAGGACGATCAGCAGTGCGCCCGCATTGGCCCACGCGAATCCCCCGTGCGCAAGGCACAGCGCGCCTGCGACGCCGATCAGCAGGCGCAGCGTGGTCAAATGGTTCGGGGTGACCCAGGTGTCGACTAGCGGTGTCACGAGCCGGCGGGCGAGGCGGGCGTCCCACGTACGTGGCGGCGGAACGTTGATTGGAGGTCGGGGTTGCGAAGTCATAAGGCGGAAATATATACGGGATTCTGAAAGCTTGCTGTTATGCCATACGTTTCTCTGCAATTTGCAGATACCGTTCGTGTGTCCGTCACAAAGCGGAATTCACCGAATCGCTGTAAAGTGCGAATCCCGTTGTGCCAGTCATGCAAAATCTGTTCGATGTGCAGCACCGCGCTCGTGCCCTCCGGGGGGGATGGCGCAGTGGTTGCTAATCCACGACATCGACTGTTGACGCCCGCCTACGCTTATGAACCGTCTCCTTGTCCCTCTGCTGTTTGCCGCCGCCGCCGCGCTGCCCCTTTCCTCGTTCGCCGTGGAGCTCGACGCGCCGCTGACATGCAATGAGAGCGGCCACCAGTTCATTGCCGATCTGATGCAGCAGCAGCTGATCAAACCGAAGCCAAGTCACGTCGAAAGCAACTCGATCAACGCGTTCTCGCCGATGCCCGATGCGCATCTGACCGCGTTCGGTTTCCGCGTATTCGCGGTGGTGGGCTTCGAAAAGGACGACCCGATGTTCCGGGTCGGCGACGGCGAACCGGTCGCCCAGTCCGCATATGGCGCGGTCGTGTTCGGCAGCGACGACAATGTTAAAAGCGCGCTTGAAAACGCCGGCAGCACGGCAATCGTGCATCACGTCGCGCCGCTCATCACCGCGATTTTCTGCAAGCGCAGCTAGGGTTTGGCGAGACGTCGTATTCGACCGTTTCGCCACGATCGTCGATATCTTCGACCACGAGCCACTTGGAGTGGCCAGTGAAATAGCAGCGCCGCTCTGCCAACTGCGCCATGATCGCCGGCAGTGTCAGCGACCAGCGGATCCGATCACGACGCAACTGCGCCTACAACCGCCACTTACCCCGGCCGACGAAACTCGTTTGCCACCCACGCCGCGGCGCTCGCCTTGCTGAGCTTGAACGTCGGCGCAACCTGCACTTGCGCGATCTGCTCGCCGAAAATATCGAGCGCGCTCAACAGTGCATACGGCTCGTCTTCGTCGGGGACGATGTCGAGCATGATGTCGAGTTCGCCGTTGCCGTCCGCGCTCGGCACACGCACCGTCTTGTGCAGTTGCGCGCGCAGCTGCTGCTCGTGACGACGCAGCACTTCCGCCGCGGTTTTCACGAGCGCGTTGAATGCCGATACGTCGAGCGGCTTCGGATCCTTCTTGTTGCGGCCCATCGTCCACGGTCCGACGAGCGCAGGCTCCGCCTCGCCGTCCTTGATCATTTCGACGGCCCAGCCTTCGTCGTCTTCGTTCTTGATGATGCGCGCGGTCCAGCCGTTGTCGCGCCACAGACGTTCTTCATGCACGCTGTCGTCCGGTCCGAGGAACTCGGCATTCGTGTCGGTCGAGGGAAAGGGCGTGTCGGTCATCACAGGTTCACTCACTTCGCGGGGCGCACAAACAGATTTCGAACCCGCGATTCTACCTGCCCAGCCGCTTGGCCCTGCTCGCTCTGACGAACGGACAAGGCGCGTTCGGAACGGCGCAGCCGCTCAACACGCGAAAAGTTATATTCACCTACGCGACGATGTATAAATCCGCTTTAAATTTCAGATAAAAAAACGCGGCCCGAAAGCCGCGTGTAAAAATGAAAAAGACACCCTTTGGTCGAAGGGGTCTATCAAAATTATAAGTGGCATCCCCCCTCGATTTAAGGCTTTCTTCGAAAGACTGCATTGCGCAAAACCGTGGGAATCAGCGCAAACGGCCTCGTCCGCTTTGCCCTTCTGCTCGCCGCGAGGCTCCCGCCATTCATCGTAAAAATAATTTCCTTTTGCGGACCTGCACTTACGCGATTAATTCACATAATCCCCGATTCGGAAATAAACCGTCGTAAGGCGCGCAATTAAATATCCGCATAGCGGCAATTACACTTCGCTGCGAATCGACAGTCAACGGGGCGCAAGCAGCAACTTTCGCTCGAATGCCGATTCGGCGCGAACGTCGCGGCGATCAATACGCTTGCGCCGTCGTCGACCGGCAACCAGGTCGCCGCGGCAGTCGGTCTGCGGCATCGCTTCTGACGGCGGTTTGCCGTCAGACCAATAAACGCATGGCCGCGCTAGTGACGACGTCGACACATGCTCGGTATACTGCCCCGGCCGCCGTGCGACGCCGCGAAACCGCGCCGCCTGCACGGCAGCTTCGTCGCGAAGCATCGCGCTGTACGTCAGCGCATCGCGCTTCGCCCGCGCCTCACCTTCCCATGCATGACCGAATGGCACTTACTTAAGCCCGTGGAGCGTGCCCATATTTTTGGACGCGCTCACGTGCGATGTGACGAGGCTCTTTCAGCCATGGGTAGGACTTCGGTCTTCGTTTGCGCATTCGTGGTTCGATGCGACCGGGGCGACTCCCAACGCAAGACTGCGTGATCAGGTTGAACAGGAGACTCTGGTTGTGAGTTGCCGTCAGACCTCTGGCCAGCCATTCAGTCCATAACTGCACCGTGTGTTTGAAACTCAGTGTTCTCGGGTCAGTGGCATGGTGACTGGCGGCCTGAGCCATCAGCAGCCGAATCACGTTGTAGGCCAGCAGATGGACCCAGATCTCCTTTTCGTTCATGTGGGCAGTCTGGCAATGCAGCACATCCATGCCCATCGTCGTCTTGATGTTACGTAGATCCAGTTCCACGTTCCAGCGCCTGGCGTACAACTGCGAGAGGTCCTGTTTGCTGGTCTTGCGTGCATCAAGCATCGTGGTGACCAGCACCCGGTGATGCAGCCTGGACTCGCGCACCATCAGTTCATCGGGTAAGGCCTGGTACTGCTCATGCGTCATCCAGTCGGGACGCTGCCGGGGTTTGGGCCACGTCACAATGTGATCGCGCGTGCCCAGGGACCGGCCTCGCCGAAAGTCGGTGCGGCGTGCCCCATGCTGTTCCATCACGACGTCCACCCCGGCGGCGATCATTGAGGCCATCAGAAAGTAGTGGCAGTACAAGGCATCGGCGACGATCACGTCACCTTTGCGAAACGTGCCTTGCAGCATGCGAAACGCCGTCAGCTCCCCGCTGCCTTTGCCCGCGTAAGTTCCGACCGCCGACTCCAGTACTGCGCCGCTTGCCAGACAGATCACCGCAACCAGATAGGCCAATGGAAAGCCCACTCCTTCGGCCTGAGCACTGGACTGCGGGAAACGGGCCTGGTTCGACGGCGTATCGGGCATCGAGATCCCGGTGCCGTCAACCAGCTTGACCGGGCGCCCGCGCCACTTCCAGGCAGGCTCGGCCTGCTCATGCAGTTGGCGCCCCGTCTCGCGCGCCAACTCCCGCACCATCGTCAGCGGCAGTCTCTGGCGAGCGCGGCAGTAGCCTCCCGTACGCACACTCATGGGCCGCAGCCCGTCGGCAGCTCGCTGCGCCGCCCACCCGTTGACTGCCTTCTGACAGGAGGCGTCCTCTTCCAGCGCCTGGCGCATGAACATCGACAGTGTCACCGTCGGCGGATACAGCCGTTCCCGATGTTCTGGCAAATACGCTTCCGTTATGCCCAACAGCCCCGGGCTCGTCAGTATGTTGAAGTAGTCTACCGCCTGGGCCCTGCACGCCCGGCTTTGAACCCTGCTTCGTGTTTGCCTGTGATGACTTCGTGCATTACGATCCATGGGGGCTGATCTTTGGAATGAGACGGTGTTTGCCTGGTAACAACCATCGTATCAATCCCTGGATCAGCCCCCTCCCTTTCTCTTCAAGCACTTACCCGCGTCTTCTCCTCCATGTAGGCTTAAGTAAGTGCCATTCATGCATGACCGGGAATGCCGACGATAGGATCATGAAAAGACTTCTCCTGCTTGCCCCAGCTGTCGCCTTCACCGCCACCCTCGCCGCTTGCGGTTCATCGGGCGGCTCCGCGCGCGATGCGTCCGCACCGCTCGTGTACGTGTCGTCGTCACGCACGCCTGCGTCCATCGCCGCCTGCCTCGAAGAACGTCTGCCGCGCGTGCGCACCTCGCACGCCGGCGCGGCGACCGAACTTGCGGTCGGTGCCGATTCGCACAACTCGTACTTCGTCACGCTGACCCCGCTCAACGGCAACACGGTCATCAAGGTCGTGCATCCGGCCAATGCGCCCGACGATCCGCCCGAAGAGGAGATGCGCTTCGATATCGCGCGCTGCGCGACCTGAGCGGCGCGGCGCGCTTGAACGCCGTGCGCGTCATGCACGGAAGGCCGGTGCGCGAATTTTTATCTCGCGCATCGGCTATTTTTTTACGCGCCCATCTGCGAACATAGCCGCCCTTTGTTTTTCGCGCGGCACGTGTGCCGCGAGTTTCGATGGCATCCAGCAAAGCGCATCATGCGACCGGTTTCGCAGCCGGCATCATCGCGGCGGCGATCGTCGCGCGCAGCGGCAGCGGTCCGTTTCATGCTGGCGTGCTGCTGAGCTTCATCGCCGGCGTGGCCGGCAGCACCGCGCCGGACTGGCTCGAAGTCGCATGGTGGTCGCGCGCGCGGCGGCTGTGGATCACGCATCGCACGTTGACGCATTGGGGCATCGGCTGGCTCGCGCTGCTCGCGGTGTCGTATCACACGCTCGGACATTCGATCTTCGCGGCGCCCGCGTTCGGCTTCGCGTGCGGCGGCCTGATGCATCTGCTCGCCGACTGGCCGAATCCGCTCGGCGTGCCGTGGATCGCCGGGCGACATTCGTTGAATCTATGGAATAGCGGGCACTGCGATCTGATCGTCGTCGCGGCATCCTGGGCGGCCGCGTGGTTTATCGGCGAGCATGTGTGGCTGCATGGCATGCATGCGTTGCCGTGGTTGCGCCATTGGCCGATCGGCTAGGCGCAGCGCGATGCTATCGGCCCGGCGTGCGGGCGCGGCGGCTAGCCGTGCATCATTGCCGTCCGTTGTCGGTGCGCTCTCCTTCGCGGACCTTGCCTTGCGATACGCTGCTGCCCGGCGGCACGCTATGCGTGAGCCACACGTTGCCGCCGATCACCGACCCGCGCCCGATCGTCACGCGTCCGAGAATCGTCGCGCCCGCGTAGATCACGACATCGTCCTCGACGATCGGATGCCGGGCATTGCCCTTGATCAGCGTGCCGTCCTCATCGGCCGCGAAGCTCTTCGCGCCGAGCGTGACCGCCTGGTACACGCGCACGCGCTCGCCGATGATCGCTGTCTCGCCGATCACCACGCCGGTGCCGTGATCGATGAAGAAGCTCGGCCCGATCGTCGCGCCCGGGTGAATGTCGATGCCGGTCGCCGAGTGCGCAATCTCGTTGATGAAGCGCGCCAGCAGCGGCACGCCGAGCCGATGCAGCGCATGCGCGAGCCGATGATGCGTCATCGCCCACACGCCCGGATAGCACAGCAGGATTTCGGTGATGTGCTGCGCGGCGGGGTCGCCGGTGTACGCAGCCTGGATGTCGCTGACGAGCAGCGCGCGTATGCCCGCCAGTTGCGTCGCGAACTCGCGCGCCACCGCGAACGCGCGCTCCCGCAACTCGGCGTCCGGCGTCTCGCCGAACTCGGGCAGGAAGCGCAGCGCGCGGCGAATCTGTTCGGCGAGCAGCCGCAACGTGCTTTCGAGCGTGTGGCCGACGTAGTAGTCGACCGTTTCGTCGGTTAGATCGGGCGCGCCGTAATGCGTCGGGAACATCGCGGCGCGCAGACCGGCCACGATATTGACCACCGCTTCGCGCGATGGCAATTCGCGAATGCCGAGCGGATGCCGCGTGCGATGCAATTGCTCGCGCGAGGCGCGCAGGTCGGCGACGATCTGTTCAAGGCCCCAGTTATGGGAAGGCTCGTTGGGCATAAGGGACGGCGCCGTGCGGCGTGCACGGTTCGAAGTGGTTATCGAGCAGAGATTACCGCGTTTTAACGGTGCCCGCCCGGCAGCGCGCAGGTCGGCTCGGATTCATTGCGTCGACGTGCGCTGGCACGCACGCATCGTTCCCTGACTTCAGATAGTCAGACTGCTCGCGTCGATCCAGCGCACTGCCCAATCGCGCGCGTGCGCGATGGCAGCGGCTTCGTCGGAGAAGCGCAGTTCCGTGGGAAAGAAACGGTTAGCGACCAGTTCGCCGTCGCTCGAGCGCGAGATCACCACATACGGTTGCCAGGAGCCGTCGCCCGAGCGCGCCGGTTCGCAATTCAAAAGATAGCCGCGATGTGTGAATGCAGCATCGAAGTGCATGAGTCACCCGCCCCTGAAGCCCCGTAACATTTTCTCAGTCGCGCGGCCATTTGTTTGTTAGTTTTTCCCACCATGCCGGAGCAGCCGGAGCATGCCGTCAATTTATCCGCGCGTCGGTCGCAGGAGTAAGATCATACTCTGTAGAAAATACGCGTCCATTGAAAAAAACGAAATGAATCGCGGACGTCATCGCCGTTTAATCGCGAGGTAACGCCACTCGCATCGAAGGATGGCGGACAACGCATCGCGACTCCCGCGCACCGCGGCGCCGTGTCAGTCGGAACGGCTTTTGCTCTTTCTTCGAATGTTTGCTTCAGGAGAATGCACGATGAACAGCGCGATCAGCAAACCCGAAAACGCCGGTACGAAACCGGACCCGAAGGACCCACGAAGCACGGACCTGCACAACGACCGCACGCACGACAGCACGGTCGACACCGACGGCAAGAACCGCGAAGCAGCCCGTCTGGCCGGCCACGGCGCGATCTCGCCCGACGCGGTCACGACCAGCAATGCGACGCTCGACAACAGCGTGCCCGAGTCGCTCGATGGCATGGCCGGCTTCGACAGCAGGGTCGGCGGCAACCACCTGCTGCTCGCGCTCGAGCCGGGCTATTCGGTGATCGACAAGGGCATGGCCGAGCCGCTCGACGTCTACTCGGCCGACCATCAGTACGACGACCCGCGTCCGGTCGGACAGCGCCACGATCGTGGCCGCATTCACTATGCGCTCAATCATTTGCGGCCTGCGCGCGTAATCGAATTACATCGGGTGAAATAGGCGCGCGCGTATCATCCCTTTATACGCGCGCGTTTGAATTACCGGGTTTATTCCGATTTATCAGGCAATCACGCAGCACGCACTGTTTTATTCTGGTGCGTGCTTTGCTTGGTTTTAACGTGGGTTCGTTTAACGGAGTTGCGGATGAAAAGAATCGTCGTCATCGGTGCCACGGGCACGCTGGGCCAGGCGATCCGCGCGGAGCTGAAGGCGCGTCACGAAGTGATCGAGGTGGGCGCGACGCGCGGGCAATATCACGTCGATAGCACGGACCCGGCGAGCGTCGAGCGGCTGTTTCGCGACATCGGCAAGGTGGACGGCGTCGTCACCGCGACCGGCAAGGTGCATTTCGGTCCGCTGGAGCAGATGAGCATCGAGCAGTTCTGGGTCGGGCTGCGCGACAAGCTGATGGGCCAGATCAACGTCGTATTCGCGGCGCTGCCGTATGTGAACGACGGCGGATCGTTCACGCTGACGAGCGGCATTCTGGGCGACGAGCCGATCCCGCAAGGAGCGAGCGCGACGACCGTCAATCTCGCGCTCGAGGGCTTCGTGCGCGGCGCCGCGATCGAACTGCCGCGCGGGCTGCGCATCAACGTGGTGAGTCCGACCGTGCTGACCGAGTCGATGGAGGCTTACGCGCCGTTCTTTCGCGGCTTCGAGCCCGTCAGCGCGCAACGCGCGGCGCTTGCTTATCTGCGCAGTGTGGAGGGGGCGCAGACGGGGCGCGTGTATCGCGTGGGGTATTGAACCTCAGTGAATCTCCGGCTCGCCCGAGCTATCGGGACTCACGCCGCCGCGCTGCAGGAAGTCGAAATCGCAGCCTTGATCCGCCTGCATCACGTGCGCCTGATGCAGGGCGCCATAGCCGCGCTCGAAGCGCGCAGCGGGTTTGACCCACGCGGCCTTGCGGCGCGCGAGCTCTTCGTCCGATACCAGCAGATTCAGCCTGCGGCGCGGCACATCGAGCTCGATCAGATCGCCGCTTCGCACCAACGCCAGCGGCCCACCGACGAATGCCTCGGGCGCCGCGTGCAGCACGCACGCGCCATAGCTCGTGCCGCTCATCCGCGCGTCAGAGATGCGCACCATGTCGCGCACGCCTTTTTGCAGCAGCTTGCGCGGAATCGGCAGTTGACCCCATTCGGGCATGCCCGCGCCGACCGGCCCCGCGTGCTGCAGCACGAGCACGCAGCTTTCGTCGATGTCGAGCGCGTCGTCGTCGATGCGCGCGGCCATGTCGTCGTAGTCGCTGAACACGACCGCACGGCCCGTATGCACGAGCAGATGCGGCTCGGCCGCACCCGGCTTGATCACGGCGCCGTCGGGCGCGAGATTGCCGCGCAGTACCGCGAGGCTGCTGTCGCGCAGTAGCGGATTCGTGCGGCGGCGGATCACGTCGTCGTTGAAAATGCGCGCGCCGGCAAGGTTCTCGCCGAGCGTGCGGCCGTTCACGGTTTTCTGCGAGCCGTCGATCAGTTCGCCCAGTTCCGCGAGCAGCCCGCGCAAACCGCCCGCGTAGAAAAAGTCCTCCATCAGATAGGCGCCGGTCGGTCTGATGTTCGCGAGCACGGGCGTGCGGCGCGCGATCTCGTCGAAGCGGTCGAGCGTCAACTCGATGCCCGCGCGCCGTGCAAGCGCGATCATATGCACAACCGAATTGGTCGACCCGGACAGCGCGACACAAGTCGTCACCGCGTTATCGACCGATGCCGCCGTGATCAGGTCCGACGGCTTCAGATCCTCCCACACCATCTCGACGATACGCATGCCGGTTTGCGCGGCCATCTGCGCATGCCGCGAATCGGGCGCGGGAATCGACGCGAAGCCGGGCAGCGTGAAGCCCAGCGCTTCGGCCGCGCTCGTCATCGTCGATGCGGTGCCCATCGTCATGCAGTGACCGGGCGAGCGCGCGATGCCACCCTCGACGCCCTGCCAGTCGTCCGGCGTCAGCGTGCCCGCGCGCAGTTCGGCCCAGTAGCGCCATGAATCGGAACCCGAGCCGAGCGTCACGCCGTTCCAGTTGCCGCGCAGCATCGGGCCGGCAGGCAGAAAGATGGCGGGCAGATCCATCGAGATCGCGCCCATCAACAAAGCGGGCGTGGTCTTGTCGCAGCCGCCCATCAACACGACGCCGTCGGCGGGATACGAGCGCAGCATCTCCTCGGCTTCCATCGCGAGGAAATTGCGGTACAGCATCGTGGTGGGCTTCTGGAACGGCTCGGACAGCGTCTGCACAGGCAGCTCGATCGGAA
This sequence comes from Paraburkholderia sp. MM6662-R1, assembly GCF_050436245.1. Lineage (NCBI taxonomy): Bacteria > Pseudomonadati > Pseudomonadota > Betaproteobacteria > Burkholderiales > Burkholderiaceae > Paraburkholderia > Paraburkholderia sp. MM6662-R1. Next base: position 692,960 of record NZ_JBNDLV010000004.1, read on the forward strand.
AGCCGCCGGCCTGCCAGATGCCGCGTTTCACTTCCTCGACGCGCTGCTTGAAATGCGTGTGGCACGGATTGATCTCGCTCCACGTGTTCAGAATCGCGATGACCGGCTTGCCCGCGTATTCGTCGCGGTTGTAGCCCATCTGCGCGGTGCGCGAGCGGTGGCCGAACGAACGCAGATCGTTCGCGCCGTACCAGCGATGACTACGCAATTCCTCGGGGGTCTTTCTCTTCGTCAACGTCTACTCCACGATTGGCGCCGACCATGCGTCAGCGCCTCTGTTCTTTCACGCGGGACACGATCTGCGTCGGGCTCACGAATTGTAGTGCGATCAGCACCCAGACCAACGTGATCGCCATATAGATCATCGCCATCGCATCGATCGATTGCGGCGCGCGCACGCCGGTCGAAAACACAGCGTAGTACAACGCGACCACCAGCGTTTGCGTGGCCGGACCGGCCGTAAAAAACGTCAGCTCGAACATGCCGATCGTGCGCACCAGCACGAGCAGCCCCGCCGCCAGCATGCCCGGCACGAGCAGCGGCAGCAGCACGTAACGGAAATAGCGGAACGTGTTCGCGCCGAAAATGCGCGCGGCCGCTTCGAGATTCGGATCGATCTGCTCGATGAACGGCGTCATCACGAGAATCACGAACGGCAGCGCCGGTACGAGATTCGCAAGAATTACGCCCCATAGCGTGCCGGCGAGTCCGACCTTGTACATCGCGGTCGCCATCGGAATGCCGTAGGTGAAGGGCGGCACCATCAACGGCAGCAGAAAGATCAGCATCGCAAGGCGCTTGCCGCGGAATTGCACGCGCGCGAGCGCATACGCAGCCGGCACGCCGAGCAGCACCGACAGCAGCACGACCGCGCCGACCACCTGCACGGTCACCCACAGCACGCTCGCGAGCTGGAAGTCGCTCCACGCCTGCGCATACCAGTGCAACGTGAAGCCTTGCGGCAACGCGGTGCCGAACCAGCGCGTCGCGATCGAATTCACCGCGACGGTCGCAATCAGCAGCACGACGTTGATCAGGAAGAACGCCATCACGGCCCATACCAGCACCTGCCAGATGCGGCCCGGCAGATTCGCGCGCTGACGCGCACGTTGCGCTGGCTCGCGGGCGCCGTCGCCCGGCTGAGGCGCCGCGCAAGCGGAGGTGGACGCGGACCAGTCGGGCTGCGTCGCGCGGCGATCGGTCGTCATCAGCCTTTGCCTCCCGTTACGGGACCACGATAGAACCAGCGGCGCGCGCCGAGCAGCGCGGCGACCACCAGCAGTTGCACGAACCCCATCACCATCGCGATCGCCGATGCGAGCGAATAGTCGTAGCTCTCGAACGCGGCTTCGGCCGCGGCAATCGACATCACGCGCGTCGGACCCGCGGGCGCGCCGAGCAGCACCGCCGACGGAAACACCGAGAACGCCTGCACGAACGACAGACACGCGGCCATCGTGAGCCCCGGCACGAGCAGCGGCAGATAGATGCGGCGAAACTGCTGCCACGGACTCGCGCCGAGCGTCGCGGCCGCGCTTGCGAGCGTCGGGTCGATGCCGGTCACGTACGACAGCGTCAGCAGAAACGCGAACGGAAAGCCCGACACGATCAGCGACAGCAACACGCCCGTGAAGTTGTGCGTGAGCCGCACCTCTTGGGTGTACAGATGCAGCGCCTGCAACGCCTGAGGCAGCCAGCCGTGCGGACCGAAGTACGTGAGCATGCCGTCGGCGATCAGCACGGTGCCGAGCGTCACCGGGATCACCAACAGCGTCGTGACGATCTTCTGATACCGCGAGTAGCGGCGCAGCGCGAACGCGACTGGCACCGACACGCCGACGTTGATCAGCGTGGCCGGCACCGACAGCTTCAGCGTAACGAAAATCGTCGGCCACATCGACGTGTCGGTGAAGAACGTCAGATAGTTGGCCCACACGCCGCCGCCGTTCATCGGCCGGAACGACAGCGCGAGACCATACGCGAACGGATAGATGAACAGCGCGACGATAAAGAACAGCGCGGGCGCGACGAGCCAGGCCTTGGCATCGCGCGGCGCGCGGGACGTAAGCGGGGGGACAAGCGTCGGCGTGTTCATGCGGCCTCGGCGTCGTAGACGAGCACGCACGACGGCCGCGCGCGCAGCGTGATGCGCTCGCCCTCCGCGCATTCACCGGTCACGCGCGCCCACACGTCGCCGAACGCGGTCTTCACGCGCAGCAGCGAATCGTGGCCGCCATACTCGACCGCGTCGATCCGCGCCTCGAACGCGTTGTCGGCGCCGGGCTCGGCGCGCTCCATGTCTTCGGGGCGCAGCGCGACACTCACGCGTTTGCCGTCGAAGCCGGCCATCGGCGTGCCGATGAGCCGCACGCCGTTGGCACTGACCACGACGCCATCGCCTTGCATGCCCTCCAGCGTGAACTCGGCGACATTGCGATAACCCATGAAGCGCGCGACATGCAGATTGCGCGGCCGCGTATAGACCTCCTTCGGCGTCGCGACCTGCTGCACGAGGCCCTCCCTCATCACGACGATGCGATCGGCCATCGACAGCGCTTCGTCCTGATCATGCGTCACGTACAGCGTCGCACGTTCGAGCTGCGTATGGATGCGGCGAATTTCCGCGCGCATTTCGATGCGCAGCTTCGTATCGAGATTCGACAGCGGCTCGTCCATCAGGATCAGCGGCGGCTCGATCACGATCGCACGCGCGATCGCGACACGCTGCTGCTGGCCACCGGACAATTGGCCGGGCAGCTTGTGCTCATGACCGGTCAGTTGCACCAGTTTCAAGGCCTCGCGTGCACGGCGCGCGATCTCGCTTCTGCCGACGCCGCGCATTTTCAGCCCGAAGCCGACGTTCTCCAGCACGCTCATATGCGGGAACAACGCGTAGTTCTGGAACACCATGCCGAAGCCGCGCTTTTCCGGCGGCAGCACGTCGATGCGCCGCTCGTCGAGCCAGATGCCGCCGCCGGTGAGCGGCTGCAACCCGGCGATGCAGTTCAGCGCCGTCGATTTGCCACAACCCGACGGCCCCAGCAGCGCGATGAACTCGCCGCGCCGGATCGTCAGATCGAGACCCTGCAGCGCGGCGATCGCGTGGCCTTGCGGGTTCGTGAAACTGCGGCTCACTGAATCGAGCCGCAACTGCTCAAAGTGATGCTTCATGGCGGTTCCCTGCTCCGCGTCAGGCGACGGATGTCGCGAGTGCCGCGCTTGCGGTGGGCGCGGCGCATCAGGCACTCAAGCCGAGACGCGCGTGATCGCTGAAAACACGCAGCGCGGCGGAACCTCACGCCGCGCTGCGTTTTGCCCCGTTTCCCGTCGCATTGGTGAAGGCCTATTGGGTCTTCTGCGCGCCGATCTCGCTATCCCACTTCTTGAAGGCGGCGACCATCGCCGCTGCGTTCAGCGGCAACGCATGCGGATGATCGGCCAACATCTTCGCGTATTCGGGGCGGCCATACTTTTTCAGCACCTCCTGGCTGTGCGCGGGCGCCTGCTCGACGGTGACGCCCTTGATCGCCGGACCCGGATAGAAGTAGCCGTCGTCATAGGTCAGCGCCTGCTGCGCGGGCTCCAGCATAAAGTTCATCATCTTGTACAGCACGTCGAGCTTTTCCTTCGGCACGCCCTTCGGAATCACCATGTAGTGCGCATCGTTGACCCACGTCATGTTGTCAAACGGCTGTACGCGGAAGTCGGCCGGCACGATGCCGAGCGCGCGCGGATTGATGTCCCAGCCGGTCACGGTCACGGTCATGTCGCGCGTGCCTTCGCCCAGTTCCTTCATCACCGCCGAGGTACCGCCCGGATAGTACGGTATGCAGTCGTTCAACTGCTTCAGGAACGCCCACGTCTTGTCCCAGCCGTGCACCGGGTCCTGCGGGTCCTTGTCGCCGAGCACGTAGGGCAAGCCCATCAGGAACGTGCGGCCAGGACCGGAATTGGCCGGCCGCGCGTAGATCAGCTTGTCGGGGTGGGCCTTGCACCATTGCAGCAGTTGCTCGGGTGTCTTCGGCGGATCGCTGACCTTGGCCGGGTTGTATTCGAGCAGCGGACCAGCCGGCATATACGCGACCTCGAGCCCGTAGCCTTGCGCGAGATCCTGCATCTTGCGCGGGCCCGGCGCGTACTTGTCGAGCACGCCGGGGAACTGCGCCGCGTTGTCGGGCAGCAGCTTGATCCACAGGTTCTGCTCGATGCCGGCCGCGAGCGCGTCGGTGCCGGTCAAAACGAGGTCGATATCGGAGCGGCCCGCGGCCTGCATCGCCTTGATCTTGCCGGGCAATTGCGGCGCGGGCGCGTTCGTGAACGTGATGTTCGCGACGAGATTCGGATTCTTCGCCTTGAACGCCTCGAAGCCCTTCTGCGTGAGTTGAAGATCGCCGGCCACGTCGACGATATTGATCGTGACCGGATCGGCCGCGTGCGCGGCAAGGGTGAACGCCGCGCTCGCGGCGATACAGACGGATACCAGCTTGAACGACAACCTGTGCGAAACAGTCATTGCGTCTCCTCGCTTCTTGGTATGGAAGCCCGCTGGTCGATGCGTTGCGGGCGGTGTCTTTCTACCAAGGGAACATAGCGAAGCGCAACAGCCGATGTCAAGCAAATAGTCGAGAGTGTGAGTCGGACGAGAAAATGGCTCGTTTTCCCTGAAATCCTTGTCGTTCAATGCCCGGGACCGCGGGTTAAGGGCAAACCCGAGCCCTCGCCGCGATAGCAATATATGTTGTCTGGTTAGCGGACAACTGCTCAACCTCCGCGCACGCCCTGCGTATTGACGAACAGCGAATACAACCCGTGGCTCGCCGCCATGAACAGACGGTTGCGATGCCGTCCGCCGAAGCAAACGTTCGCGCAACGCTCTGGCAACGCGATGTGGCCGAGCGGCTCGCCTTGCGGGCTGAACACGCGCACGCCGTCGAGCTCGTCGGTGCCCATGCCCCACCCGCACCACAAGTTGCCATGCGTGTCGACACGAAAACCGTCCGGGGTGCCCGGACCCGCGTCGATCAGCACGCGGTTGTTCGATAGCGTCGTGCCTTTGCCATTGGCCTCGACATCGAATACGCGGATCTTGCGCGGCTCGCCGCGCGATTGGACCACGTACAGCAGCGATTCGTCCGGCGAGAACGCGAGACCGTTCGGGGCGGACACGTCGTCGATGACCATCGACACCTCGCCCGACTGGCCGTCGATCCGATACACGCACGCCTTCAGCTCGGACTGCTGCTGCTCGCCCTCGTAGAAACCTTCGATGCCGAAGGTCGGGTCGGTAAACCAGATCGAGCCGTCCGATTTGACGACCACGTCGTTCGGCGAATTGAAGCGCTTGCCCTGATAGCGATCGGCGAGCACGGTAATCGAGCCGTCGTACTCGGTGCGCGTCACACGCCGCGTCAGGTGCTCGCAACTGACGAGACGCCCTTCGCGATCGCGCGTATGGCCGTTCGCATTGTTCGACGATTGACGGAACGTGCTGACCGCGCCCGTCGTTTCGTCCCAGCGCAGGATGCGGTCGTTCGGAATGTCGCTCCACAGCAGATAGCGGCCATCGCCGAACCACACCGGCCCCTCCGACCAGCGCGTGCCCTGATACAGGCATTCGACCGACGCCGACGCGATGATCAACGACTTGAAGCGCGGATCGAACACACGGATGGAGGGATCGGGATAGCGTCGGCTGTGATCGGTCATGGGGTTGTCTGCGTGTCGGAGCGGTTCGATTGGGTGGGCGCGAACTCGCGCTCGAGAGCGAGCAGCGTGCGCGCGGTCTGCGCGATCTTCGCATGATGCTCGCGCGGTGTCGAACTGAGCAGCGGCTGCAGCGGCCCCATGTCGGCGAGGCCCGTGAACGTGATTGCATCGTGCAGCACGCGGATCAGCGAGATGTCGTTGCGCAGCGTTTCGAGCGGCATGAACGTATCGTACAGACGTTGGGCGGTGTCGTGATCGGCGCTAACGGCGCTATCGGCGCTCCGGCCGCTTTGCACCGCGCGCAGCAGCGCCATCACCATGCTCGGCGCGATACAGCCGCTTCCGGTCGTCCACGCTGCGAGCCCGAACTCGCGCAGATGCACGAGCGCCGGCCGCTCGCCCATGCCCGATACGATCTTCGCGGCCGGCACGCGTTGCAGCAGCCGGCGCAGATACGGATCGTCAGCGGGGTTGTCGCGCGGGATCGCATATTTGACCGCGCTCAGCGTCCCACGCTCGACGAGCCGCGCGAGCGTATCGACAGCGACGTAGTTTTCGCTCTTGATATACAGCGTGAGCGGCATGCCGGCCGTGTCGGCGACCCGCGTGAGGCCCGTCTCGACGCCCTCGGACGTCGTGAAGCCGCCGAGCGGCAGCACCATCGCCGTGCGGTAACGCGTCTGCGCGAGGATGCGCGCCTGATCGAGCATCTTGCCGTAGTCGGGACCCAGCGCCGGAATCACCCGTGTCCCGGGACCCGCGGCCTCGGCGAGCAGGTCCAGCAGCTCGCGGTATTCGCTGACCGCGACGTGATAAAGGTTCGCATTGCCGCCATACAGTAGCGTGCGTACACCGCCCGCTTCGATATGGCGGATCAGCGCGAGATTCTGGGCAGGGTCGAGCGTGTAGTCGGCCCGGCGCGCGAGCGGCGGCACGGCCATGACCGACGCGGCGAACTCGCCGTCGCTAAGCGGTGATTCGTTCATGATGGTTGACGCGGAAACGCGCTAGGCGGAGGTTTCACGGTAGCATCGGCATCACAATGTTGTCAAACAACCTGCGCGTGACGATCGCCCAGCATGCCGTCGCGGCGAATTGCGCGGGAGCCGATCACGAAATTTCCGCGAGCAATAACCCGCTTTCCGAGATAATCGAGTAAACACGATTTAGTTTAAAGCGCGACGAAATAATGCTGTCAACGAAACATATTAAAATCTGTCGCCGGATGCCGATTAGCCGCGCCGCGCACCCGAGAAGCCCGGCCGGGTTAAAGATTTATTTCAATCAGGATAATAATAGGCGACGCCGGCGTTGCTATCACGTGGCGGCTATCGTTTACCCCGCGGCGCACCGGCGCATTACGTTCGAGTTTTTAGTGATAGATTATGCGGACCAAAAGAGCGGACCGAAGTTTGTCTGCCAATAACCGCGGACGGGATGTTTGCGAGCCTGAGAGAGCCAAAAAATTGCCGCTACACTTTATCGAGCAGATGGCACCGCTACTGGACGCCGCCGACGAGGCGGAATGGTTCGGCGTGATTACGGGCTTTGCCGAAACGTGGGGCTTCGACAAGATTCTGGTCGCGATGCTGCCGCGGCCAACCATGCGTCTCGAGGACGCTTACCTGCGCAGCACTTACGCACCGGCATGGCGCCAGACGTACGACGAGCAAGGCATGGTGCATATCGATCCGACGGTCGCACACTGCCTGTCACGCTCATCGCCGCTGGTCTGGACGCCCGAGATTTTCGCCAGCCCGGCGCAGCAATCCCTGTATGAGGAAGCTCGCTCGTACGGCCTGAGCGCGGGCGTGACGCTGCCAATTCATGGGCCGAATCAGGAAGCCGGCATGATGTGCTTCGTCAATGACGACAAGCCGTCAGACGGGTTCAGGCGCCATGTGAACGCCGCGTTGCCGAACCTCGTGCTGTTGCGCGACCTGGTGATCGACACCAGCAAACAGCATCTGAATTCACATGCGCAGACCTTGATGCCGAAGCTCACGCCGCGCGAGCGAGAATGTCTGAAATGGACCGCACGCGGCAAATCCACGTGGGAGATATCTCACATCCTGAGTTGCTCGGAAGCGGTGGTGAACTTCCATATGAAAAACATCAGGGCGAAATTCGGCGTGAATTCGCGGCGTGCGGCAGCCGTGATCGCGGCGCAGCTTGGGCTTATTGACCCGGGTTGAGCAGCGCGGCCGCGTCGCGGCTGTACATCACACGCTCGGCGCGACCCAGATCGGCGTCCGACACGGTCTTCATGAAGTACAGACCCAGCAGGATCGACACCGGCGCCGGGATCTCCGCGCCCGACTCGAAGCGGCTGCCGCGCGATTGCGTGACGCCAAAGCGAGCCCAGAAACGGCGCTGGCTCTCTTTTTTCTTCTTCCGATAGGCAATGATCAGAACGCGATCCACTGCCGAAGAGACCTCCGAAGGACGCGCCTGGAGGTGGGTTTGCGGTTGCCAGTGATTGTCGAGGAGTTCCATTTTGGACCCTTGTAGGTTGGGGGCGAAGACGTGTCTGAATTCTGATATACCCGATAAGCATCCACACCTATCCAGGTAGGTAGGTGGCGCAAAGATTCAGAATGCATAAGTTTTCCTGCGTATCTGGCAGCCCCCCAACGCGTACAGGAGAACGTCATGCAAACCACGATCCGAATTGGACTCCGGCAGGAATTCGACAACGAACTGATCAACGAGATGTACCGCTTGCGCGCCCGGGTCTTTCACGGCCGGCTCGGCTGGGAAATTCCGACCATCGCGGGAATGGAGATAGACGGCTACGACGCGCTCGGGCCGTACTACATGCTGATTCAGGGCGAAGACGAACGGCTGCGCGGCTGTTGGCGCCTGATGCCGACCGAAGGTCCGAACATGCTGAAAGACACCTTCCCGCAGCTACTGCATGGCGCGGCCGCGCCGGTCGGGCGACATATCTGGGAACTGAGCCGCTGGGCGATCGAAACCGGCGGTGAGGAACAGTCGTTTGGTTTCACGGATATGACAATCCGCGCAATTCAGGAAGTGATGCGCTTCGCGCAGCGCATGGGCATTACGCATTACGTCACGGTGACCACCACGCCGATTGAGCGCATGCTGCGCCGTGCCGGCCTCGACATCAGCCGGCTCGGGCCGCCGCTGCAGATTGGCATCGAGCGGGCCGTCGCGCTCGACGTCGCGGTGAGCGCGAAAACGCTGACCTCGCTGTTCGGGCCGGTCGCCGTCGCTGCTTGAGCCGCGCCGAAGCGCGGCCTGACAAAAGTCGCGACGCCTTCACCCGCGCGCGGACTCAGGAACCGAACATCCGTTCCAGCGCGTTCTCGAGATGCGCGCGCATTGCGGCCCCCGCGCCCGCCGCGTCCTTGCGGCGGATTGCGTCGAGCACCGCCATGTGTTCGGCCTGCACCAGCCGCTGCCGCTCCACCGTCTTGACGAGCGACAGATTGCGCGACAGGTTCATGCTGAACAGGATCTGCTCCTCGATGAACGACATCACCGTGATGAAAAACGGATTCTTCGACGCGCGCGCGACCGCCTGATGAAACAGGAAGTCATCCTTCGCGCCGATCCCCTGCGCCTCGATGATGCGCTCGAGCTCGTCCCACGCGTGCTGGATCGCGGCGATGTCGTCGGCGTCGGCCTTCAGCGCTGCCTGCGCGGCCGCGCCCGCCTCGGTCACGATGCGAAACTCATAGCAGCGGCGGATATCGGACAGCGTTTCGAGCGGCGCGAAGCGGCGTACGTCCGGATCGGGGCGCCGCGCGACGGTCGTGCCAGAGCCGTGCCGCGTCGAGATGATGCCGTCGGCCCGCAATCGCGCGAGCGCTTCGCGCACGGTCGGCCGGGACGTGGCGAAACGTTCCGCCAGCGCGTGCTCGGTCGGCAATCGCTCGCCTTCCTTGTACTCGCCTTCGAGGATGCGGTTGAGAATGTCGCCGTAGATCTGGTCGGGTAAGCCCTTGGTTTTTCGATCGTTCATCAGCGGACTGGCCAGCTTGTCTGAATATGGCTTGATTGTAAGGCCAACCCTGTTTCGGCTTCAGCAAAGTTTTACGGGTTGTAAGCATGCCAGGCTGCTTCGCGCACGCCGCCGGGTCCGCCATTTTGTCCGCGCCGCGCCGGAATATTTGGCAAATGTTTGATTTACATCCTGGTCCGGTGCATCTTTTCGGGCAATCATCTAAGCTTCATTGGTATAAAAGATCAATAAACCTGCCGCGGTTAGCAATGTGGCAGACGCATTTTTGACGCGGAGCCGATATGTACACACGCATCCTTGTAGCGGTCGACGGCAGCAATACCTCGCGCCGTGCGTTCGAAGCGGCGCTCGATCTCGCCAAATCGAATGGCGCGGTGTTGCGGCCATTTTATGTCGTCGAAAACACCCCGATGTACTTCGAGGCGCCCGGCTACGACCCGTCGATCCTGCGCAACCGCCTGATCGAGGAAGGCCAGGAGCTGCGTGCCGAGTTTTCGAAAGTGATGGCCGAGCAAGGTGTGAAGGGCGACCCGGCGGTCTCCGAGGCTTCGTCGCTCGGCGATGTCGCCGAGATCGTGCTGCAGGCCGCCGCCGAATTCAACGCCGACCTGCTCGTGATGGGCACGCACGGCCGGCGTGGCTTTCAGCGGCTGATTCTCGGCAGCGTCGCTGAACGCTGCGTGCGCCAGGCCACTCTTCCGGTTCTGCTGGTACCGTCCGCCGCGGGCACCGACAAGGAACCCGCCTGACTCTTTCATCAGGCGCAGGGCGGCACGCCACGCCCTGCCTTGCCGGAATCGAGCCACGCTACGCGTCGACGGGCGACGTCGATATAGGCCGCGGCGACTCACCTTCTCACCTTCGTCAGAGCACCGCCGTTGCTCGGACTGCCGAGCAGCGAACGCGTCACTTTGCCGCCAGTTGCGGGTCATAGCGGGTGGGACAATTTCACCACTACCAATAATCGAACATGCTGAATCCTACTGCTGTGACCCGTTCCTCGACCCGCTCCGCCGGCAACCGCGAGGCCGTGGCGGCACGCGCAGCCGCACGTACCGCCGCGCGCTGCTCCAGCTGTTCGATGCGTGAGATCTGCATGCCGCAGGGGCTGTCGGCGGAGGAACTGCCGAAGCTCGAAACGCTGATCTGTTCGGCGCGCTCGGTGCCGCGCGGCGAAGCGCTGTATCGCAGCGGCGACCGCTTCGACAATATCTACGCGGTGCGCTCCGGCTCGATGAAGACCGTGATGGTCCACCGCGACGGCCGCGAGCAGGTCACCGGGCTGCGTCTGGCCGGCGAGCCGCTCGGGCTCGACGGCATCAGCGCGGACCTCCATGCGTGCAGCGCCGTCGCGCTGGAAGACAGCACGGTGTGCATCGTTCCCTATAGCGCGCTGAAGCTGCTGTGTCGCGAAATCAGTTCGATCCAGGAGCGCATGCACAAGCTACTGGGCGCGCAGATCGTCAGCGAAGCCGCGCAGATGATGGTGCTCGGCTCGCTGTCCGCCGACGAACGCGTTGCCGCCTTCCTGCTGGACATGTCACAGCGCAATGCGCAGCGCGGCTACTCGTGGTCGGAGTTCAATCTGCGTATGACGCGCGAGGACATGGGCAGCTACCTCGGCATGACGCTTGAAACGGTCAGCCGTACCCTGTCAAGATTTCAAAAACGCGGCCTGATCGACACGCGGGGCAAACACATTCACATCGTCGATCTCCAAGGCTTGCGGCAAATCTAGCGGCCAGAGTGGCCTGGACGGTCGCGCTGTTAGTCTTGGCACGCCGCCTGCGAGCGGGTAGAGTTTTCAGACCGTCCCCCCACGGCAACCGTGTTGCATGGAGACCCGGCCCCAATGAATCGCGACCCTGTCCCGCATCATCCGCTCGTGCAGCGCCTGCTCGACGCGCGTCAAGTCACCGACGAACTGTTTGCGATCGTCAAACCCGACTACCTCTATGAACGGCCGATCCGCGAGCGTCACCGCGTCGTGTTCTACATCGGCCATCTCGAAGCGTTCGATCGCAATTTGCTCGACCAGCGTCTGTTCGATCTGCCGGCTTTCGCGCCGGAACTCGACCAGTTGTTCGCCTTCGGCATCGATCCGGTAGACGGCGGCTTTCCCACCGATCAACCCGGCGATTGGCCGTCGCTCGCCGCCGTGCGCGAGTACGCGACGCGCGCGCGCCGGCAGATCGACACCGCGCTCGACGAACTCGGCAGCCCGGCGCACGACGAGGCGGCCGTGCAGCTGCTGAACGTCGCGATCGAGCATCGGTTGATGCATGCGGAAACGCTCGCGTACATGCTCCATCAGTTGCCACTCGCGCAGAAGAACACCGCGTTGCGCGAGCCGGTGGTGACGAGCGATGAGCAGCGCGACGCGTTGTCGTCGATGGTTAGCGTGCCGGCCGGCACGACCGTGCTCGGCATGCCGCGCGAGGCCGGCCGCTTCGGCTGGGATAATGAGTTCGGCGAAATGAGCGTGGACGTGCCCGCGTTCGAGATCGATCGATACATGGTCACGAACGGTGCGTTCCTCGAGTTCATCGAAGACGGCGGTTATCGCGAGCCGAAGTGGTGGTCGCCGAAGGACTGGGCATGGAAGGAAGCGGAGCGCATCGAGCATCCCGCTGGCTGGTCGCAACGCACGGCGCAAGACGGTCGCCCCGCATGGACGCTGCGCACGATGTTCGACGACGTGCCCTTGCCGCTCGACTGGCCCGTCTACGTGAGCCACGCCGAAGCGAGCGCCTACGCGCGCTGGGCCGGCAAAACCCTGCCGACCGAGGCGCAATGGCAACGCGCGGCGCACGGTGCACCGCAAGCGGCATCGGGGAACTTCGATTTCCGCAGTTGGGATCCACGGCCCGTCGACGCGCATCCGGACAACGTCAGCACGTTCGGCGCGGAAGGTCAGTTCGGCAACGGCTGGGAATGGACCTCGACGCTTTTCGAAGCGCTGCCGGGCTTCGAAGCGTTTCCGTTCTATCCCGGCTATTCGGCCAACTTCTTCGATGGGCAGCACTACGTGCTGAAGGGCGGCTCGGCGCGTACCGCGCTGTGCATGCTGCGGCCGGAATTTCGCAACTGGTTTCAGCCGCATTATCAGTATGTGTATGCGGGGTTTCGGTGTGTGCGGGTGAGCATGGCGAGAGCTTTGAATGCGAATTTCTAACTCATGACATTGGCGCCTTGCTGGCGGATTAGCATGCCACGCGCTGCATAGTGTCATTATCGTCACGGTGACGACTATGTCACTACGTGGATTCCCCAACAGCGGCCGAGCGCGTCAGAGGTTGCTGCGCCGGCTGCTGACGAAGTGTTGCTGGCCACGGCATCCGGACGGCGGGCCTGCGTACAGGCGGCGCAAGCCTGCCTTGCCGCCATGCCCGGCGGACTTCGCAACGATGCGGCGTCAAGTGTTACCAGTCCCGGAATCAGCTCCGCGCACTTCCCGCCGCAGACCGCTGGTAGCGACGGTGGCCCGCCGGCCGTCCTTAGCCCTGGACAAGCCCGAGCGCCTTGCGAAATTTCGGAACAAGCATGTGCGCCGATTTCGCCATCCTGTTGACCCACGGCGTTGTCACCAAGCCAAGCACCGGCAGATGCGCGACGCCCTCGCGACTACCGAGAGTCACCACCATGGTCGGGACGTTGGTCTTCGGACGATAGACCTTCAGCGGTCCGGCTCCGCCCGACAGTACCGCACGGATATTAGATTCGGCGACGATGACTTGCCCGTGGATATGCCAAGCCATCTTGTTCTCCGCCAGATCGGTGATGTCGCCCAGTGCGAAGACGCGATCCTCGTCAGCCACGCGCAGGTGGCCGTCGACGCGGATGCGCCCCATTGAATCGAGCAGATGCCCGAACTGAGAGCGCATGAAGTCGGTGTTGGGCCGCCCGCCGATGCACGAGATCAGGAGGTCATACCGGATCGACCGTCCACGGTTCGTCAGCGCCTCCCCGGCGGGTGCGAGAGTCTCGTGTAACGGCGCAGCGCCATCGGCAAGGCGCTCATCAGTCACGATCGTCACCCCGCGCGCCGCGAGAACTCCTCGGGCATGCTCGGACAGTCGCAAAGACGTTCCGCCAAGGATTCGTGCACCTGCCTCGATGACCGTGACGCGCTTTTGCGGGAAGGCTTCGCTGATCTCGCCCGCCACTTCGATTCCGATGGGGCCGCCGCCGACGATAAGGATCCTGTCCGCGGCCAGCAACCTCGCATGAAAGCGACGATAGAACGCTTTGCGCTCGTCCATCGTCTCGCCCTCCGATCGCATCAGCGAACTGGAGAAACGACTGCCCGTCGCAAGCACGGAAACATCGGCGCGCACCAGGCTCCTCAGGCCGTCCGCGTCGGCAATCCTGCCCCCGTTCGCGGTCCATTCGACAAGCCGCGCTCGGACGCGCGTGACGTTTGGCAACGCGACGGCGAACGGGATCATCGCGGGTTCGGCAAATTCAGGATCGACGAGGCTTCGCGGCACCGACATCGGTACTTCGAAGTAGTCGAGCGGATCGATCAGCGTGACATTGAAGTCTTTGCTCAGGCGCCGCGCGAGCAATGCACCGCCGATTCCGCCGCCATAGATCGCAATGGTCTTGCATGAGCCTGCCATAGGAAATCCTTCCGAGCGTCAATTAGCCTTCAATGCAAACGCGCGCTCGATGGCGTCGCTCGATGGCGGCTGAACTAACCGTTGCAGGTGGGAAGACAAGGAGCTCACAGGATGGGAGCAGGCCTGCTTCCTCCGCAGCGCACTGTTCGACCGACATGGCGAACAGTGCGCGCTCATATAATAACATATATGTCACAATGACAATACTGACACCCATACCTATTCGACAATGCATCCGGAACGCTGCTACTCCAGTGCCGTCGCCTCCGGTTGGGCGCCTGGCTGTTGAAAAAAACGCGCCTCGCGCTGGTCCGAGCCCGACGTATGAATGACGTCAACGGCACGTCATGCGGCCCGTGCCATCGTGGCGGGGTTGGCGTGGTTTTCGCGCGTGTCCGAGTGATCTTGTAGTCATCATGACAGGATCGTCGTTTGATCGAGTACGGACAGCGTACAATCGTGTGAATGAAAACCCTTGACCATCGCCCACGCGTCGCAGCAGAGCGCCGAGAGCGCATGCGGGCGCGCTTGCTGAAGAGCGCACTTCGTCTCGTGGCGGAGAAAGGCCCCGCATCGACGTCGATCGATGATGTGATCTCTGCCGCGGGAGTCTCCCGGGGAACGTTCTACAAATACTTTGCCTCTCCGGAAGCGCTGATCCGGGAACTGGCCGGGACGGTCGCAAACGAGCTGATTGCTTTCGCCGAGCCGGTCGTCCTGCAATCCGAAGACCCGGCTGAACGAATCGCCTGCGGCATTCGTCTGGTGTCGCGACTCGCTCTGCACTACCCGGTCGTTGCCAGCTTCCTCGTGCGCGTGAGCTGGCCCGATGCGCAAGGACCGGGGCTTCTGCTCGATTTCGCGCGACGGGATCTGGCCAACGGGATACGAACAAACCGCTTCAGGCCAATGCCGCTTGCGCTGGCGCTCAACGTTGTCGCCGGCGCCGTCCTCGGCGCAACGCATTCGATGTTGCAGCCGGGCTGCGATCCGGATTTCGCCGAACAAAGTGCAGCCGCAGCCCTTCGCGCGCTCGGCCTGCCGGGCAAAACTGCCGATCGGCTAGCGACACGAGCGCTCCCAACGCTCGCGAGTTTCCCAACGGGCCTGATGTCAGAGGTGCTCAACCAACCGGCCACTGCGAAGGAGAACACCGTCAGGAGGCGCGGCGTGACAGCCTGAAGCCACTGACGGGGTGTCAGCGCTGCCGCCCCGCGTTCATTGGGCTCGCGCCGATCGCGCGCTTTGGGCTCGGTCATCGTTCACGGGGCCGCCAATACCGGCGGCGAGGACGCGCTTGTCAAGCGATTCTTCCACCTGGATCCCCAGTGAATTGAGCACAGACGCCAACATCTCGTAGTGGCCGATCAACATGCAGAGTTCAATCAGCTTCTTGTCGTCGTACTGCTCGGCAAGTTGCCTCCACGTCGCATCGGCAATGACCCGGTCATGATGGATTTCATCCGCCGCTCTGAGCACGGCCGCGTGGTGTGCGCTCCATGCGGGCGAATCAGGGCCTTCGGCGACTCTCGCGATGTCGGTCGGGCTCAAGCCGGCGCCCAGCCCGATGCTGACATGCTGAAACCACTCGTATTTGCTTCGGCAGTTCCACGCAACGCGCAAGATGGCCAGTTCACAGTCAATGCGGCTCAGCGTCCCGTAAGGCATCAGCGTCGAGGCGAACTTCCGCCAGGGACGGATGAGCCGCCGGTGCCGCATCAACGTCAAGAAGAGATTGGGTGCATTGACGCGTGCGCGTTTTCCCAAGATCCTCAACATCACGCGCGGAATCAACGGGAGTTGGTCCCGGCGCAGTGGGCTCAACCGAGGTGCGCGCAGGCTTCTCCACCCAAGGGGCGGCTCCAATGCTTTCTTTCCCGCAGAAGTCATGGCTAGAAATGCCTCCAAAAGGTCTTCGTTCATATCACCACAAACCTGTATAGCTTCCTGTCGACCCGACTATTGGCCGCCCTCATTGTCCGCGCCTGCCGTCTTCCTGTTGCCCACCCGCACCGCCTCTGCGGCTGCCGCGATCGAGAAGGGAAACGGGAACCGCCCCACTACCGCACTGGCCCTCGCTTCAAGCGCAGCTTCCGGAAGTTCGATATGCAGGGAGATGCCGCTCGACTTGTTCTCGTCGACGCTCACGCGGGCGCCCGCAATGCCGGCTTCGACGAGCGCCGAGCGTAGCGCGTCGGCCGTTTCGCGCCGCTTCAGCTCCGGCTTGAATATCTTGCCGACGGCAGTGAGCGGCATCGCATCCACGATCCGGATCTGCTTGGGCAGTGCGGCCCGCTCGCTGATCTCGCGGCGCACGAACTCCGCCAGTTCCTGCTCGGTGGCGCTTGCGCCGGGCTTGAGCTGGACGTAAGCCACCGGCAACTCTCCGGCGTGCGCGTCGGGCCGCCCGATCGCCGCGGCGATCTGGACTGCGGGGTGGCGGTGAAGCGGTTCCTCGATCGTCGCGGGATCGATGTTGTGGCCGCCCCGAATGATCAAGTCCTTCTTGCGGCCGGTGAGCCGGAAATAGCCGTCGGCATCGCAGCACCCCAGGTCTCCCGTATTGAGCCAGCGCTTGCCATCGCCCAGATCCAGCCAGAGCCCCCTGTTCTGCTCGGGCTGCGCATAACCGGCAAAGACGTTCGGGCCGGAGATCACGAGAATCCCGGCTTCGTTCGCGACGCAGTCGCGGACATATCGGCCGGTGTCGTCGACGATGACGGCCTTCATCGCCTGCCCTGGAATACGCAGCCCGATCGACCCCAGCCGGCGGTCTCCGAGCGGCGGATTGACGCTGCTCACGCAAACCCCCTCGGTGAGCCCGTAGCCCTCGAGAATCCTGATGCCCGTGCGCGCCTGGAAGACACGGAACACCTCGACCGGCATCGGCGCCGCGCCGCACAGGCCGTATTCGAGCGAACCGATATCGCGACCGCCCACGGGAACGTCGAGCAACGACGCGTAGAGCGTAGGGACACCGCTGAAAAAGTTGATGCGGTGGTGTTCGACGATTTCCCAGAAACGCTTGACGACGCCTTCGCCGCGATAACCCTGCGGTGTACCGAGCACCACGTGTGCGCCCCGCGAGAACGGCACGAGCCCCGTCGCCAGAACGGCATTGACATGAAAGAGCGGCAGCCCGCAGAACACCGTCTTGCCCGGGCCGATGCTGTCGCCGAACAATTGGCCGACGCTCCAGGCGTTGGCGACCTCATTGCGGTGGCGGCGCATGGCGATCTTCGGCAACCCGGTGGTGCCGCCGGTACAAAAATAGGAGGACGACTCGTGGGCGCTGAAGCGGCGCCGGCTGTCCAGTGCGGCCCCGGACTCCCGGGCGATCGCACTGCCGAAATCATGGATCGCGACGTGCGAAGGAACGGCGCTGCGAACACCGCCGCCGCCATGCAGCCTCGAACACTCACGGCGTTGCAGGAACCGGGCCGCGAGCCGCTTCGGGCCTCGCACGCGGTCTGCGAGATTGATGAGCACCAGATGCTGCAGGGAGTTCACCCGGTCAAGGACGGCCTGCACTTTAGGCCAAAGGTCGGTCCCCGGGAACGGGGCCAGCGTCACGAGCACCTTGGCCCCCGATGCATTGAGCAGGTCGGCAATGGCAGTGCCCTCCAGCAGGGGATTGATGGCGCAGACGATGCCGGCCGCCTCCCCGCCCCAGATGACAAAATGGGTTTCCGGCAGATTCGGCAGCACATAGGCCACCACGGAGTCGCTGCGCACGCCCAGGCGCGCAAACAGATTCGCGGTTCGAGTGATGTCACGGAGGAGCTCCCGGTAGGTCCAGCACTCCGCCTTCCGGTGATCGTCGGCACGCAGAAAGAACGAGAGCGCGGGCGCTGACGGATCGACGGCCGCACCGCGGCAGATCATCTCGTAGGTGCTCGCGGGCAGATCCGCCGGCACTCCTTGCGCTTCGATCGCAAGGACGTCCGCCTGGCTTGCGATCCCTTTCATGCCGCGTCTCCGACGATGCGATTGCGCTGCACGCCGAGATCGATCAGACCGTCGGGGCTGGCGATACGCGCTTCGACGAGGTCGCCGGCCTTCAGATACTGACTCCTGCCCGCTTGTACATTCATGAACATCCTCCACTTGACTGCTTCAGGCAGCAGTGCGGCAATCTTCTGTTTGCCCGGGGACGGAACGCTGAGCGCACAGCCGGACGGCGTGCCCGTCGAGAGCAGGTCGCCGACATACAGGTCATGCACACCCGACAGCTCGGTCAGCGTCTCGGCGGGACCATAGACGAGGTTGGCCGTCGAGTCTTTCTGGCGTACGGCGCCGTTGACGGTCAGCGTCAGATCGAGTCGTCGCAGCGTCGGGATGTCGCGCGGCTCGAGCAGACACAGGTAAGGGCCGACCGGGCCGAAAGTGCGGTAGCTCTTGCCTTTATAGAACTGCATCTGCGGGATCTGGATGTCGCGGGCCGAGTAGTCGTTCACGATCACCGCGCCTGCGATGTACTCGTGCAGATTCGCATCGGTGATCGGCTGACGGGACGTGATGTCGCGCTTCATCACCAGACCCAGTTCGATCTCGTAGTCGAGAAAGCGCACCTCCTGGGGCCGCACGACGGGCGAGTCGGCCGGGACGACACAGCTCGTCGCCTTCGTGAAGATCATGTTGAACGTCTTCGCATCCGGGTCCATGCCCGATTCGATCATGTGCTGGCGGTAGTTCGCGCCTTGACAGACGAACTGCTGATTACGCGTGACGGGCGAGAGCCACTCCACTTCGGACTCGGGAATCGCCGGCCCGGTCAACGCGGACAGCGTCTCGATAGGGTTCACGCGGATGAAGTCGGCCGTCGTCTCGAACTCGCCCGGAATCGGCGTGACGATGCCCTTGCGGACGACGCCCCACTGGGCGCGGCCTTGATGCTTGTAATGCAGAACGTGCAGTGACATAAATACGCCTCGAATGGCTTTGCAAAATGGCTCGCGTCAGGCGAACAGCTTGGCGAGCGTTTTCAGCTTCTCCACCGTCACGTCGGGACTGTGCCGGAGGTTGCGGATGAGCGCTGCCACACTGGCCGGCGTGAACCTGGGTTTGGTGAAGCTGCGCGGCATGGTCGGCCCCCACTGCGACATCGCTTCGCGGCTGACGGCATGCACCCCCAACGGTGCGTCTTCGGTGAACAGGTCGCCGTCGCAGTAGTGCTCGTGCTTGTCGCCCCACGGGTCCTGCCAATAGTCGAACACCTGGCTGCCGAGGATGTGTCGCCCGATACCCCAGGCGTGCGTCCAGCCTTGCTCGCGCAGCACGCGTTGTCCCATCCCGACCGCATCGGCGTCCACCACCTCGTATGCGCTATGGCTGTAGAGCGGTGCGAAGCCTTGGGCCAACGCGAGCGAGTGGTGGTCCGCGGGCGTGGTGCCGAGATCGAGCCGCATGAAGGTGACCGCGGGCGAGCCGTCAGGAAGCACCTGCACGTCGCTTGGGATGAACCCGAAGTGCTGCGTGTACCACGCGCAGGTCTGCTGAAAGTCGGCCAGTTCGAGCACGACGTGCCCGAGGCGGATGACGTCCGGCGCCCCCACCGGCGGGCGCTGCGTCCCGTTGATGCGCACTGCGGCGTCCACGGAGTTCAACGGCAGCGGCGGCCGATGAGGTAGCGCTGACGCCGGCGCCTGGCCGAATATTGCGTCGACGCGGAAACCCGACGGATCGACCAGGCCCACACGGTAGCCGCCGCCTGGCCACTTCGACGACTCCACGTCCGATGCACCGGGCACGCGCGAAAGCGCCTCAAGATCGGCCCTGCTGTTCACGCGCAAGCCGAAGCCGACGAAACGGGCCTTCGCCGCCTTGCGAGCCACGTAGCAGAAAGGCGCGGCTCCGGTGCCCCGCAGGAACATCCGTTCGCTGTCGCGCGACACGGTACGAAGCCCGAAGTCGTTCAAAAACTGCTCGGCTTTTGCGAGGTCGGGGCGATCAAAAATCAGGTACGCCAGCGCCGACGCTTTCGTCGTCGGGCGCGGATGGCGAGCCGGTTGTACAGTGGTCAGGTTCATGGGGGAAGCCTCAGGCGGAGGGTACGGTAAGTGCGACAGAGGGCGCAGGCGCGCCGACGGGGGCGCTGATCGGCGCGCCAAGCAAGGCCAGGCTCTCGCGCACCAGCCGGCTCGCTTCGGTCGCCGGTCCGTCGTGGAGGATCGTCCGGTCAGGGCGGATCACGGCGGCCCAGCCGACCGATACGACGCGAGGAAGGAAGACGCCGTCCAGGTCCTCCCAGCTGCCGCCTGGCGCAAGATGCAGCCGCTGCCCGCGATGCGCGATCTGAACGACAGTGCCGCCGGCAGCGGCAAACGCGGTGGCCGTCTCGTTATCGAGCGCAGCGCCCGCGTCGCTGCCGAACCCGATCAGGGTGAGGCCCTTGCCGAGTACGTTGTCGCTCAGGCAGGTTGTGCCGTCGCAACCGCGCACCCAGCCCTGAGCAATGACGGCGCCGCGCACCAGCCTGGTCCGTGTCCGGCCCTTGACGAAGAGCCCGCGCGAACAGGCGTTCTTCGGCTTGAGGCCCAGTTCTTCGAAATGCGCGCGCAGCTGTGGCACGAGCCGCACCATACGCATCAAGCCGTGTGTGAACAGCGCGAGACCGCCATTGCGCGGCATCACCAATTTCCCCATCAACTTCGCGAAATTGATCATCGCCTTCACATGGGGACGCCGTTCCTGATCGTAGGTCTCGAGAATCTGCGCAGCGGCGCGCCCGCGAATGACCCAGGCGAGCTTCCAGGACAGATTGGCTGCATCGCGCAGCCCGGCGACCAGTCCCTGCCCGACGAATGGCGGCGTGATGTGCGCGGCATCGCCCGCCAGGAAAACGCGTCCCTGGCTGAACGCGTTCACCGTCCTGGCGTGAAAGCGGTAAACAGCCTTGCGCTCGATGACCATGTCGTCAACGTTGCCCCACGGAGCGAGCAGCTCGCGAATGCGCGCCTCGGACTCCATGTCCTCGCGCGTCTCCCCGGGCCGCAGCATGAATTCCCAGCGCTCACGCCCGCCGGGTGCGGGCATATGCGGAGTCGGCCGCCGGTGATCGCAATTGAACTCGACATGGTCGATCGGGCGTGGGACGTTGCGGGCATCGACGATCAGCCAGTCCTCGACGAAGGTCTTGCCTTTGAACTCCTGCCCGATCAGTTGGCGCACGAGCGAGCTGGCACCATCTGCGCCGACCAGGTAGCCGGCCTGGACCGAATGCGTACGCCCCTGACCCAGGTCCAGCGACGCGACGACAAACTCTT
The DNA here is from genome assembly GCF_050436245.1 of Paraburkholderia sp. MM6662-R1. Lineage (NCBI taxonomy): Bacteria > Pseudomonadati > Pseudomonadota > Betaproteobacteria > Burkholderiales > Burkholderiaceae > Paraburkholderia > Paraburkholderia sp. MM6662-R1. Next base: position 714,544 of record NZ_JBNDLV010000004.1, read on the forward strand.
GCCCTGCCTGGAATCCGCTGAGCGAAACCCCGAGGGCGGTCTGCACGTGGCCACACCCCGCCAGCCGGCTGCGCAGGCACCGCTCGAGGTCCGGCTGATAGAACGTCACGAGCTTCGGGTGACCGTCCAGGCTACCCAGCGTGTTGGCCTTGCCGAACTCGCCCAGCGCCGGCGAGCGCATCCGCACATAGGGTATGGCCAGCGTCTCGAAATCGCCTTCGGCCACGCCCGCCAGTTGCAAGATACGCAGTGCCTCGTTGTCCAGCGCGATGGCCCGCGGCGCCATGAAGATGTCGGTTGCCTTGTCGATGACCAGGACCTGCACGCCATGACTCGCGAGCAAATTGGCTAGCGCGGCGCCTACTGGCCCAAAGCCGACGACCAGCACGTCGACGACCGACGGCAGCGCTCCGACTGTCCCCCGCAACGGATCAACGCACCCACCGGGCCGAGCGCTCATCTGCGCAATTGTTTCCACTAGGAACTCCGCTTATCCGTTTCGCCGGTTCCGACCGGCTCTTTGTGACATTAATCACCCTGACGGGGCACTCGGTTGTGGATGTCAACCTACGTTCCACAGCAGCTGGGGACCAGGCAGCATTTGCGCACGATCCTCGCCGATCTCCCGGGCAATCAATTCGTTGCACAACATGGCCATTTTCCAAAGCAGCGCCTCGTTTCCCGGCGAGGCGGCCAGATTGGTCTGCTCCAGCGGGTCGGCCCTGGTGTCGTACAGCTCCAGATCGTTGAATCGCACGAGGTCGGCAAACGAGCCCGGCACATTGTGTTCAGTAGGCCGAAAGTAGCGGGCAAACTTGTACCGGCCGTCGAACACGCCGCGCATTCCGCTTCTCGTTTTCATGCCTTCCAGGAGCAGACCCTTGGTCATCAAAAGTGTCCTCGACAGGGCGCTGTGCGCCGAGGTCACCTCCTGGATCGCCTGGGGGGGCACGCCGTAGATGCGGCTGTCCCACTGATACAGAACCCCTTTGCGGCCACTGCCCGTCGTCCCGCGGTCGCTGGCATGGATTGCCTCCGACAAGTCCACTCCCTGCAGCTGCGGATACGCCGCACGGCGCTCGCCTTCGCTGATTCCGGCGAAGGCAAGGAGCGTGGGCGCGATGTCGATGTGACTGGCAAGGGCAGCGGTGTCCCCGCCAGCGGGCATATCGGGATGCCAGACTGCGAACGGCACGGAGCAGTTCTCGCGGTAGACGACGTTGCCTTTGCCACGCAGCCCGTGCGCCCCGCTCAGCTCGCCGTGATCGCTCACAAAGACGACCACTGTGTCGTTCCACCCTCCGGAGGCATCCAGCGCGTCATAAACGATGCCGATGTTGCGATCCACGTCTCGCAGGCAGTTGAAGTAGTAATTCTGGTAGTTCCGCCAGGCGTCGCGATCATCGAGCGGAATGCGTCCGAGCCCCATGTCATAGTCCAACTCGAAGAGCTTGTGCGCAGACACCCGCCCACTGTCGGCATCCTTGCCGAAATTGGCTGGCAGGTCGAAGCCGAGGTTCTGCCGAAAGAGCGGATCGTCGGGCGCGGGCTTGAGCGACACGCCGCCGATCGGCAGCTGGACATAGGTCTCGAACTGGCGCTGCGTCGCCAGGAAATACATGATGTCGTGCGGGTTGACGAAGTTGACGGCCGCAAACCACGGTTGGCGGGCGTTTCGTCGGCTGCCGATGAACTGCGCGGCCTTCTCCGCGATGCCGCGATCAGCATCGAACCCGGCGAGGGCGCCGTCGAATTCTCGATCCTGGTCGCTGATGGCGAAACCATAGCTGGCCAATAGGGCCCGCATCCGATCGGTTCCGACCGGCTGGGAGGGCAGGTGGCTCAGATGCCACTTCCCGAAATAGGCGGTTTCGTAACCGGCATCCTGCAACATCGTGCCGAGCGTGGGAACCCACTCATAGAGGTCGTGCGCAAATGGAACAGGCACGTTCTCGTAGACACCGTTGTATTGATAGTGAAGTCCAGTGTAAATGTTCCCGCGCGCCATCGAGCAAAGGCCGGTTACTCCGTTCATGCCCGAGAATCTCATCGCGCGTTCATACAGCCGATCTCGATGAGGTAGATGGAGGCCTTGGGGAAGCAATGAACCGTGTCTCTCCTGGTCGGTGACAACCAGCAAAATGTTCGGCTGCCGGGCGCGGCGCGCACCAAAGTGAGCGCGCGGACGCTTAGCTTTGCCCAAAGCACGGGCACCTATCATTGCGCCGGCAACCGCAATGCCGGCGCCTATCAATAGTTGTCTTCGATGCAGATTCATGACGTCCTCGGTGCTACTGGAAATATATTCGAAAGCTGTTGTCGGAATTTACGAACGGCGCGGCGTCTGCGCGCGGGATCAGGTTCGTGTTGACATTCACGGCCGGGTCGAGCGTATCGAGCGAGCGCAGCATCGTGCCCCTATATAAAAATGACGATATTGCCATCATGACACAAATGTCGTTTGTACCTTGCAGGCAAAGACCGATGGACATCTCGTTTGACCGCGAGCACGCTGGCGGGTAGCCGGGCTTCTCGCTGAGTCCTCGCCGATACGGGCGCGCAGACAGCCGCACGGGCAAGTCACGTTAGTCCCGTTTGAGATCCCTATCGCTACTCGCTGTCAAAAGACCTTGATCAGCCGTATTTGACTGAAGCTGCCTGCCCTTGCATTACGTGACCTGACCGTCGCCATGTACTGAAACGTCAGCGCAGCATTCAGGACCGGCACTTTGGTGGTAAAGAACCCACCGGCATTCAGCGTTTGATACCGACTCGAACCCCAAGGGTTGTTGGAATCGTCCTGAACCTGCTGAACGAAGACGGTATGTAGCCCGAATACTCCGATGAAAGTCTTGTATGCTGCCGCCCCTTCCAGACCCACCCAATTGCCGCTGCGCACGTTGTCGTCCCGATTCCTGGTGTTGAAACCCATGCTCAGCTTTACTGCGAGCGCAGTCTTCGGGGTCGGTAGGTACGCCACCTCGACAGCCGGCCGCACCGTGTAGAAATTGCCGAAGCCGATGTCTGGGGCAGACGGGTTGGACGCGTTATACTGGCCCGTCGGCAGCACAAGTGAAGCGCCTGCCACAACACGAAGCTGCTCGGCGGTATAGAGCCAGCCAGCCTGCAATTCAAGGTCGCCGATCCCCGACACGTCGCCGGATGCACTTGCTCCCTGGCTAGCAAGGTTGCCTTGATATGATGCGCCGAACTGGGTCGCCACAGCGCTTTGCGTTGCGGCCGGAACCGCCGGATTCCACTGCAGAGCGGGCGTTGAAGCGTTGACTTGAGTCGTCTTTGTCTGGGTGCCGTACGGCAGGAGGCCACTGAAAACCAGGTGACCGCCGCCGTAGGTGCCGCTAGTGATATAGCCCAAGGCGAGGTCGAAGAGTTTGAACGTGCCTGTGGAGTCGACCTGGGCAGTGCTGGGGCCATAGGAGGGATACAGCGCCGCAGGCTTCGGCGCGGGCAGGGGCACGGTTCCGCCCGGAATGGAGGCTGTGAGCGTATTACCGTCGTTGCCGGTCACTTTCTGAATGTCCATGTAGGTCGCGGCAACACCGACGGCAAGCCCTGTGGTATCGGGGGGCGTGAACATTTCACCACCAATGCTGCCGGCAATGTTGTACCTCACGTCGAAATCTTCCCCTGCATGCGCAACCATAGCGGTAAGGCTGCTTACCGCCGCCAAGCCAAGATAAATGGAACGATGCAACATCTGTGTCTCCTCCTCTTTGTTGTAGAACTACGGCAACCGGTGGCCCACCGGAGCCATCCATCGGCTCCGGAAAACATGTGTTTCTCGTGGTTGTAAGAAGCGTGGCGGGCGCGTTAGCTGGGCAACCAAGTGCTCTGGACCAGCGTTTCTACAGGCCAGTGCGTGATGAAAGCTCTGGAAGCCGCTGGGATGAATGCTCCGCAAACCGCCTTTAGGGGTACGTGGCTGACCTCGATGTTGCGCATGGCGTTCTCGCTCGCACCGAGCGGGACTCAATGAACCGGTCTTGCAATCGGTCGCATGAACTGAGCGGCAACAGCAGCCCGGGCAAGGTTGCATATCTGGTTAGCCGCATCGTGTTCGCCATGATTTTCTCCAGCAGCGGTGGGCGATGCCGCGCACGATAGGTTGTCGGGCCTTCGTTCGGCGCAAGCCTGCCCGCACCGATAGGGGATATGACCCACACAAGCCGGGCGACCGTTCCAATATTCAATTTCGATGGTGAGCACGCAGTCATGTCTGCGCAATTGGACGTTGCCGTGAAATCCGATCCCCGAAGTCGCGCGGGCGCGGGGCAACACATTCAGGTATCGGTTCATGGCTGTCTCCCGTCGGCCGGCATTTGTGTTGCATGCGGCATGCGCGTCGCCCATCGCACGACGCAATGATCGTTTATGCGGTTCACATGGTGACAGTATCGTCATCATGACAACACTGTCGTTTACACCTACGCAGCAGGGGTAGCACGTGGTTTGGGAAAATCGCGCTGACCGTGCATGTATGGACCCGATGCCTTTTGCAGGCTTCTTTTTCGGAATGCCGAAGCGGTCTGCATGCGTGTATCCCGCTTGTCCGATGGGTGCTTGCCGAAGCACGCCCGCAGCCGCGATGAGATCCGCGCACTCTTTTCAAATCGGTGCGGAGACTTATCTTCGCATTCCTATCCATCAAAAACTGTCTGCGATCTCTGGCTCCGATCCGAAGCAGTTCAAAGCTGGGGGGCGCAGGCACTGCGCCCATTTGCTGGACCGGCTTGCGCAATGCCAAACCCAATGCCAATTTCTTTGGATACCGCCTGAAATACCTTGCGAGGTACAGCACCTGTTGCGACATGCATGGCGGCTGCGGCGGCGACCCAGGATTGCGTTTCCACTGCTCCAATTCCTGCCTTGGCCATCACCTGCTCGGGATCCCAGTCGTCGAACTGGTCCAATCGACCGGAGCAGTACGCCTCCATGAATGCCTTGTCCCAGCCGTCGTTGAGCCCGGCCAGTTTTGCTGGCATGAGGACGCTAGCGAGGACTTTGGCAATGGTTCGGTGGGCTTTGATCTCGTAGTCGATCCAGGCTTGTTGCGTCACCTGCGTTTGTGCCTTGCCATGCAGGATATAGGGCTTCCATCGGTCCTTCACCGAGTCGATCGGAGGAAACAGCCGGATCGGGTCGTGGGCCAGCCCGCCGGTGCCGATAAAGAGCACGCGAGCCTGAGGCAGCGAGCGCGCAAAGTTGCCGACCGCCTCCCCCAAGGCTCGGGCGCGCGAATAGGGGCTGAATGGCGGTTGGATGCAGTTCACGAAGATCGGCAGGACAGGATAGACGGCTAGCCCGCCGGTCAGGTACTGCAGTGCCTGCGAGAAGCCGTGGTCGACCTCCATGGCGTATGAAACGGTCGTATCGACACCCTGCCCTCGTATCGACTTTACCGCCTGCACCGCCAGGTCCCTGGGGACGTTGAGATGGCCCGGCGTCCCCCCCACATCAGCAAGCGCCGTCGCTTGCACCGCGACACAGAACGACGGCATGCAATTCATTTGCTGCCCCCCATAGTGATCGACGCCAAAGAGGATCACCAGATCAGGTGCGAACGAAGCGATGCGCGCGCGCTGACCCTCGAGTGCCTCGAGAACGTTGTGCACCGAACGACTCTGCTTTGCAGGGAAGTCCAAGAGGGGAGAGTGCGACGCGCACACCATCATGAAATCCATTTACTCACTCCAGGGCAGCTCGCGCCGCCATCTAATCCCTTTTGCCGGGCGGCCCGAGAACAAAAATTTGTCTCTTGCTTGATCGATCAACCAAGGCACGGTATCATGGCAACTTCTACTGGTCAAGCAACGTGGAGGTACCCAAATGAGATTCTGTAGTTTCGAGACCGCTCAGCGGCGGACTTATGGCGTCGTGTGTGACGCAGGTGTCGTGGATCTCAAGGATGCATTGGGTGCGCAAGCACCGGAATCCCTTGAGGCGCTCATTGCAGCGATGGCCGATCATCGCTTGAGACAGGAGACGATCACGGCGGCATTGTTGGGAGTCCAGCCAATTCCATTGAACCAGGTCTCGTGGTGCCCTCCGCTTTCTCGACCTGGTAAGATCATCGGCGTCGCCATCAATAATCGGATGGGACAAGAGTTGGCATTTCGGCCGTTTGCAAATCCCGCCTTCTTTCTCAAGCCTGCCAGCTCGCTGATAGGTTGCGGACGACCCGTAATCGTGCGAGAAGAGTTCGGTCTGACTCACCCCGAGCCAGAGCTTGGGGTAGTGATTGGGCGCGGCGGCAAGATGATTGCGGAGTCGCAGGCGCTCGACCACGTCTTTGGCTACACCATCGTGAATGACGTGACCTCACCCGGGCTGAAAGAACAAGACAGCCTGGAGATTGTTCTGCCCGGGGTGGTCCGTGGCGGCTACCGGGAACTTTTGACCTGGCGTCACGTACGAGACGAGGAGCACGAGCGCTCGATCTATCTGACGTATCACACATTGTCCAAAGGTGCCGATACCTTTGGTCCGATGGGGCCTTGGATCGTCACGCGCGATGAAATTCAGGACCCCAATCGGCTGACGATCAACTCCTTCGACGGCGATGAACTTGTCTTCGAAGATTCAACGGCTAATTTGACATTCTCGGTACAAAGGATTATCGCCCACGCGTCCAAATACATGACGCTTGAACCAGGCGATGTGCTGCATTGCGGCACTGCGATGCAGCCGCGGATCGGTGGCAAGTATCTCATGCTGGCTCATTGGGATATCCGACGCTCAGGCAAGCCCATCTCTGTAGAAATTGAAGGCATAGGCAGACTGGAAAATCCAGTTATCGTGGAGGGCTGAAACAAGCTCAGAAAGAAGATTGATGCCTAATGCAAACGGAAAAACGAAAAAACCGTCGATCCGCACCTCGCTCGCGACCGCATCTTGGCGGACGCGTGTGAGGTGTTTGCCGAGCAAGGATACACGGCGGCCTCTACATCAATAATGGCAAAAAGCGAACGTTCTATCGGGGTCAATTTATAGATGCAGGCACTATTTGGACGACGCCGTTTTAAACAGGTTGTGCAGGATCGCCTTCATGTCCGGACGGAATCATCGATGACCACTCCGGCCCCTGTCCCGCTTGCGCAGTCGAGCACTGCGCAGGCTTCGTGGCGCTACACCCACACGGCGATGCTGCTGCACTGGATCATCGCGGTGCTGGTGATCGGCAATGTCGTGTTGGGGCTCAGCGCGGATTCGCTGCCTGACGACTGGGTGCGTCCGGTGATCGATACTCACAAATCGATCGGCATCACCGTGCTCTGCCTCGTGCTGTTGCGCATCTTGTGGCGCGTGTCGCACCGGCCGCCGCCGTTGCCGGCCGACTTTCCGGCTTGGGAACGGCGCGCCGCGCACGTCGCGCATTTCGTGCTGTATCTGCTCATGATCGGCTTGCCGCTGTCGGGCTGGTTGCACGATTCGGCCTGGAAAGACGCGGCGACTCATCCGATGCGCCTGTTCAACCTGTTCCCGTGGCCGCGCATCGGCTACGTGACGCGTCTCGATCCGGCGCTGAAGGAAAGCTTGCACGATCGCTTCGGCGCCCTGCATGCGTGGCTCGGCTATGCGCTCTACGCCATGCTTCTGATGCATGTGGGCGGTGCGCTCAAGCATCAATGGATCGATCGCAAGTCGGTGCTCAAACGCATGGTGCCGTGACGGCCGTCGCTGTTCCTTTTGACGCAGGCCTTTTATCAACGCGGTATCGACAGATTCAGCAGCCATTTTGAAGAGATCACTGGAACAGGCGCTCGCGCTCATATCGCCGCGCATTCTGCCGCGCCCCGCCCCGCTGCCGAGCACGCTGATTCACCTGAGTGTCGTCGTGGTATGGCTACTGCTGTTCGCCCGGGCGTTCTTTTTGCATGGCGTGGTGGCGTGGTCCACCGGCCTCGCGTATGTGGCCTACGACACCTTGTTGCTGGCCTTCGTCACACTGAAGACGTTGCCGCTCCTGCGCCCCGCGGCGCCGCTCGATCCGGCCTCGGAGACGCGCAGCTTGCCGGCGATGGGCGTGATCGTCGCCGCGCATGACGAAGCCGCCGTGCTGCCCGTGACGCTTGCCGCGTTGCTGCGGCAGGTGCACGGCCTGATGCAGATCGTGATCGCCGACGACGGCTCCACCGACAACACGCGCGCGCTGCTCACGGAGCGCTTCGGCCTGACCCCGGCCGCGGACGGCAAACTGAGCGCGCCCAGTTCGCTCTATCCCAATCTGTACTGGCTGCGCGTGCCGCATAGCGGCAAGGCGCGCGCGCTGAACGCAGCGATCACCGTGATGACGACAGACACCGTGATGACCGTCGACGCCGACACGCTGCTCGATGACGACGCCACCTACGCGATGCGCGCCGCGTTCGCGAGCGAGCCGAAGCTCGTCGCGGCGGCCGGCATTCTCGTGCCGGTCTGCGGCAAGTCGCTGTCGGGCCGCCTGTTTCAGTGGTTCCAGACCTACGAGTACATGCGCAACTTCATCGCGCGCTTTGCGTGGATGCGCGCCGACAGCCTGCTGCTGGTGTCGGGCGCGTTCGCCGCGTTCAGGCGCGATGCGCTGCTGGCGGTAGGCGGCTTCGACCCACAGTGTCTGGTGGAGGACTACGAGTTGATTCACCGGCTGCGCCGCCATTCGGTGGATCACGGGCTCGGCTGGGCGGTGCGCGTGGTCGGCGACGCGCATGCGCGCACGGACGCGCCCGGCACGCTCGGCAGCTTTCTGCGGCAGCGGCGCCGCTGGTTCGCCGGCTTTCTGCAGACTCAGTACTGGAATCGCGACATGACCGGCAATCCGCGCTACGGCACGCTCGGGATGCTGATGCTGCCGGTCAAGGCGATCGATACGATGCAGCCGATCTACGGCTTGACCGCGTTCGCGCTGCTGCTCGGCTTTCTGTTCGGCGGGCACCGCGCGATCGTGGTGTCGATTTTCAGCGTGATCGGCCTGAAAACCGCCGTCGACCTGGCGTTCTATCTCTGGTGTATCCACCTGTACCGCCGCTGGACCGGCGAGCGCCCCAGCTCGAGTCTGTGGATGGCCATGGCGGCGGCGCTTGCCGAGCCCTTCACGTTCCAGCTGATTCGCCATACCGGCGCGCTGCTCGGCTGGCTGCACTTCCTGCGCGGCGGGCACTCGTGGGGCCGGCAGCAGCGCTCGGGGCTGGTGGCGCCCGACGAACACTGACGAGCCACGCCGGCTGCGCGGTTACGCCGCGAGCGTCGTCCGGTCTGCGCCGGCAGGATCGGCCCGCGCTCGCGTAGCTGCCTTGCCAGGCGATTTCGACGGCAACGGCGGGCTGGCAGACACATCGTCTCGCATGTTCGAGTAGACTGGGTTTCGATGCGGTCCCCGCGTGCGCCGTCGGCCCAGCCTGGTTCCGTTCGCGCCAGGAGGCGTCGCTCATGCATGCAACGCTCCCGCTGGATCGCAGCACCCTCGATGCACCCGCCGAGGCGCCCCTGCGCGATTTGCACCGCGTCGCCATTCACCCCGATCAGACTGGAAAACCCAGTTATCATGGAGGGCTGAAACAAACTCAGAAAGAAGATTTATGCCTAATGCAAACGAAAAAATAAAAAAAAACGTCGATCCGCACCTCGCTCGCGACCGGATCTTGGCGGCCGCACGCGAGGTGTTTGCCGAGCAAGGATACACGGCGGCATCGATATCAAAGATCGCAAAAAAAGCGAACGTGCTTTCGGGGTCAATCTATTGGGCGTTTGAATCCAAAGAGAGGCTCTTTGCAGAAGTCCTTACCATTACCGCAGAGGAATGGAGGCGGAAATTTAAGCCTTTTTCGGATCAGAAGACCGACCCCTATGAAAAGCTGATGGTATTCGCTTCTGGCTTCGTTCAGGCACCGGAATTTTTGCGGCTTATGATGATCGTCGCAACCGAACATCAAGCCAGTCGCCATGAAATACGGGACGCTGCGGTCAAGATCCGGCGCGAATGGAGGGATTATGTCGAGCGATCTGTGGCCCCCCTTTTAGAGGGCTATGAGTCCGACGGTGCGAAGCGCCTTGCCCAAAGAATGGGGCGAATGTTACTTCAATTGCTGGACGGCGTCTTCATGTCGCTTCAGATCGAGCAGAACGAGATGACGGCCGAACAAATGTTCATTGATGTGTCCGGCGTACTGAGACGGGAATTTGAATTTGGCCTTAGTCAACTGAATAGATAAATTGGTGCAACGATTTAAGATGACGAAGTGGCGATTGGCCCGAAGACGCCGGTGCCAGAGGGAGATTTCTTCCGCCAACCGTTGCGCGAGCAGGTCAAGTTGAAGCGTCCGCTCGTGAGTTATCCAATCTAATCGATCGGGATCGGGATCGGTTAGCGCAAGCGACTCGCGCTCGCCCTAACGCTAGAAAACCATATCTCGACTAGTTAAACTTGTTTGATACAAACGCTTATCGCCGCCAAACGGCATTTGGCGCCTTCTTGAGCCACCCGTCGTGTCCGGCCCGTCTGAGGCGCTCGGAAAATTGACCTGAAACTGCTCCACAGGGAGCGTGTGCTCCCCAGTCCACAGTGAAACGGTATGTGGACAGGTAGGCGATGGCCGATACCGGCGTTTGTGTCGCACAGGTCAATGACCGGTTGCGATGTGGATCCGACGTCTGAATGTCCCTCCAACGCGGGAGGCGAATGACGCGTCATGGCCCGACATGAGACAGTCGCCGACAACGCGGAGAGGAACACTTCCTCCTCATAGCTGATTTTCCTACACTGCAAAGGCCGGCCTGAAGGGACAGATCCGGGCCACCGGCCGCTCTAATCACAACGTTGCGACGGCGCCGCTGCCTTGTCGTCCGACAGATCCGACTATCGGCGGCCAGAAATGGCCGACAATTAGTGGCAACAATCACCATACTCGACCGCGATCCGCTCGTCTGATCGAGTCGCCGCGGTCTTCGCTGTTTTCAAAGGCCTGTCAGTCATTCCGGTAGGCTTGAATCGCCGAACGACGGGCAAAAACCGCCACATTCGAGGCAATGTCCTATTGATCAGCCGTCGCCGTCCGGGGCATCGGTACACTGCATGTACTATTGGTCTGACACAATGCAAGACCGCCACGGATGTAGCATCATCCGCTGCGTCATTGCGGCCCGCTTCGAAAGCGGTTCTGGGAGACGATGGAATGCGCGTGCTGATCGTCGACGATCACGAACTGTTCAGAGCCGGACTGGCGCTTCTGCTGAGACAGATCTTTCCGGACATCGAGTTGCTGCACGCGAGTACGTTGTCACAAGGTTTGAATCATGCGCTCGGCGAATTCCTGAACATCGTTTTTCTCGATCTCGACCTTCCCGATGGTCACGGTTGCGACGCGCTTGCCGAATTGAAGGAGTCGCGCCCGTCTTTACCGGTGATTGTGATCTCGGCCGACGGTAGCGTGGAAACCATTGGCCGATGCATCGAACTTCGCGCCATGGGATACGTGCCCAAATCGTCATCTCCTGAAGCGCTTCATGCGGCGATAAGCGCGGTGCTGGCCGGCGGCGTATTCCTGCCTGCGTCAAGCATCGCGACGCTCAGGCGTGACATGAGCACAGACGACGCCCCCGCGGATGAACCTCGGAACCCGCAGTCGGGAGGCAACTCAGAAATGAGCACCGCATCTGAACTGGGACTGACTCCGAGAGAGTTCGAAACCTTGGCGTGGCTGGTGCGCGGGCTTCCATCCAAGGTCATCGCGCTGAAAATGGGGCTCGAGGACATTACCGTACGGAAATACATCAGTCATCTGCTCGCGCATTTCAATCTGCGGCGCCGTACGGAATTGATCGTGATGCTTGCAGATAGAGGGATCAAACTTGGCGTTCCGCCAGTCACGGATCCCGCACATGACAAAAGTCTGCCGGCTGTTGGGCGGCAACGAACCGGCTGACTTCAACGAGCGTGTTTTCTGGCGCGGAAGACTTGCGCAGCAACACGAAAGGCTGGGAAAAATCGCGAAGTGATGGCGGGGAAATCAGCTCGCCCGTGATGAACGCAACGGGCAGCGCGCCCGCCCAGTCGAAACGCCGCCTGATCCGTTCGGCAAGCTCAATGCCGTTTGGCCCTTCGCGCAGCCGTATATCGGTGACGAGGACGTCGGGTGCGCGGCCTTCATCGGCCAGAATCGCTTCGAAGCCCGTCATTGACCCGGCAGTATCCACGAGTGCGCCCGCGCTGATAAACAGCCGCCGCAGACCTTCGAGAACGGTCGGTTCGTCGTCGCAAAGCAGGACGTATTTGCCCTTGAGCACGGACGTGTATGCATCATCCTTTCGGTCCTCCGTCCCGATGACCGGCGTCATCATCGAAATTGGAGCGTACAGGGAAAAGTGCGACCCGCGCCCTTCGACCGAATAGAACCTCAAGCTGTGCCCCGGCAGAATCCCAATGACCCGTTGGACGATGGACAGCCCGAGCCCCAAGCCTTTCGAGCGATCGCGGCCCGGGTTGTCAATCTGATAGTACTCGGCGAATATCGCATCCCGATGTGCGGGCGAGATACCGACGCCCGTATCCCAGACGTCGATGCGAAGCCGTTCGCCGACCTCCACCCACCCGATAACGACGCCTCCCGTGCGGGTGTTCTTGATCGCGTTCGATACGAGGTTGGACAATACCCGCTTGAACAGCGAGCGGTCGCTTTCAATGGGCGGCGGGCGGCGCAAGCGCATGGTGCTTCTGATTTCGATGCCCTGCGATCTCGCCGGTTCAAGATATTGTTCAAAAACATCGGCCAGCACGGCTTGTGTATCGATCGGCGACAGGCTTGGAACGTACGAACCTAGTTCGCTGTAGTCCTGAATGTTCTTGAACATGTCGAGGATGTCGCCTGCCGTCTCCTCGATGACGTCGAGATCATGCGTTGCGGCGTGACCAGCTTCGAGCTTTGTCCGCGCGCTGCGGATGAAGAGGTTGATTGCGGCGAGCGGCTGCTGGATGTCGTGATAGGCCGATGAAAAGAACCGTTCCTTCTCTCTGACCAGCTCTCTCATGCGTTCATTCTGCCGTTTGACAGCGGAGGACGCCGCCTGAACGCGTGCGCTTGCTGCGCGCAAAGTCCGCCTGAACATAAATTCACGGCGGGCAGCGCGTTCAAACTGAATGCAGATGACAACGCCCATAAAATACATGATGGCCAACACAGACCCACGGGACGCCCAGCCAGCGCCCACCGTGGAAGCGCCCGTCCGTGGCCAGAGAGAAAGGGTAAGGTGAAAGCTTACAACGCCCAGCCCGACTAACCACGCTGCCGTGATTGCTCGAAGTCGGAGCAATGTGAATATCGTGAAAAGGACAAGTAAAAATTCGGGGAATACTTCCCGGAAAGCCAGGGCCGCCGGGTAAAGCTCCATCAACTGCAAGAGGGTGAACCAGCAGCTCAGCATCCATACGCAAAGCAATCCGACCACCCAGCGTTCGTCAAAGGCACGCGGTCCCCACATCAAACATATCGGCACAGCCATACCCACGGCACCTGCGAGCCGCAGATAGCCAACGTGAAAGATGATGCTGGGATCGACCCGGTTCAGCAGCCACCAATCGCGGCGAGCAAACAGGATCCACAGCAGGAGGCTGGCGGCGCCAGCCAGCCTGCGTTGGCCGGCGTAGCGGCGCGCATAGTCAGTACGGAACGCGCGCTCGAGATCTGCCGAGGCAAACTTGCGTACCACGAAGCCTGACAATTTCATAAGGCCTGCCGGACCAGAAAAATCACCGTGGGATAGTGCTCCACATCGATGAGCTTTATCGCCGCACCACTGGCTGGAAAGATCTCCACCGATCGTGGCTAACGGAGCAATGCGGCGAATTGCAGCGAAAGCGATGTCGAAGGCCACGGATGCACAACGCCCTCGTCCGTAGCCGCGGTGCGATAAAAACAGAATAGCAGGTCGCCATCCCTACCATCAGCCACAAATGTATCAGCGACGTGACGTGCCCGCAGCTGGACGGTTCAGGAAGGACCGCCGTCGGGAGGCGAATGTCCGACACGTCATCGGGATCGGGATTGGGATCGGACATCGACAGTGCATACATCTTTCGCCGACGGTGGTTGTTCATCGCCTACGCATGTGCGTTGCGATGGCGTTTCGGCTGACCAAGAATGAATATGACAGCAACGCTGACAGGGCAGTCATCGAGTGCACCTGGATCGGCTGATCGTCGCAAGGAGGCCGAATCTGCGTTGGCTCGTGCGAAGAATGCTGTGGGTCGGCGAGAGAGTGAACAGGCCGATCTCTTAAACTTCGAAGGAGTACTCTCATGAAACTTTATCAATCGGTTACCGTCTGTCTTGTCGCGGTGGCTGGAGTGACAGCAGATGGATGCTTCGCCCAATCAGCGACCAACCAGCAGGAGTCCGTAGCGGCTGGCAGCACCCAGCAGGCTCCGGCGGTCGCGGTTCCGGCTGCCACATCGGCAGATCCTGTTCTCCCCGGAAAAACACGCGAGCAGGTGATGCGCGAGCTGGAGGATTTCCAGAAAAATGGCGAAGCAGCGAAGATGGTCGAGCTTTACCGAGGCAGCTAGGTGAGGGGCGCGGGCCAGAAGGATGTTTCGACTATCGAACCGTCACCTTCACCGTCGTCGGCGTGTATAGATCCCTCAGTTCTGGATCTCAACGATGCTATTTCGTCGAGCGGAGGGCCGTCGAGCTGCTCAGTGTCTGGACGATCAGTTGCTGGTGCGCGGTCCTGAGAATGGTGCAGATCTATCCGGGCGACCTGGCTTGGCGGCAAGCGTATCCGATCCTGACGTTTTCCCTTTTCATGATATTCATGGCATTCCGGCTCCGAGGGATCACGGCGGCGTGGCTGATCGGGCTATGCGTTGTCAGTTACCTGGTCATGCTCTATTTCAAGCCCAGCGGCCAGAGCGTCGACGCGCGCGTGGAGTCGGTGATTGCGCACGCCACGATGGTGCCGATGATGTATGTCGTCGGTTTGCTCGTCACCATTCCACTGAAACGTGCCGCGAGCGCGGGCGCGTTCGTGCACGCCGCAGAATCGATGGATGGATTTGACGTCATCCTCGCCGATGACAGCCGCATTCCCGATCTCATCGTCACCGATATCCGGCTGCGCGACGGAGCCACTGGCAAGGAGGTTGCTGATAGCATTAGGCGTCATTTCGCGTGGGCAGGCGTTATTCCCGTCGCATTTCTCACCGGCGAGCTGCTGTCCGATCGCGTCCTTCGACTTTCCCGAACCGTGGTGATCTGGGCGATGTTCTTCATCAAACCACGATAGCGGGCCTTCATGTAACCGCAATGACGGGCGTTGCCGCAAGCGCTTCATCCAGCGCATCTCCAAACCGGATGCCTCCGGCGTCGCGCGATTCGCGGTAGCCCGCGAGCAACGCGGGATCGACGAACGCAATCGAGCCCCCGCGCCGGGCGCAAAACGACTGCCTTCCTCGTTCGTCCACGCGACGACCTCGACAGGATGCCGTGTCGCGATGCCCGCTCGATCCAGCGCGCGAAGCACTTCGAGCCCTGCCAGCCCGCCGTAAGCGCCGTCCAGGCGTCCGCGTGCGTATGTATCGATTGCCGGTCAGGTCCGGTGGCAGATCCTCGAGACCGTTGCGACGAAAGAACAGGTTCGCGCAATCGTCGACGTAAGTCTCCCAGCCGCGATCTCGCGCCTCGTCGAGCAGCGCGCGCCGCGCTTCGCCATCGATCGGTGTCAGCGCTTCTCGAGACACGCGCCATCGGTGCGGCGTCCGAACGCGGCCAGTCGCGATAGACAGCATCAAGGCTGTCGCCGTCGAGCAAGCTGACGATTCGGGCGGCTATCAGCTGATCGCTCGTGCACGGATCGAACACTTCCTGTCTTTGCAATCGTCTCTTTGCAGTGGCTTTCCAACGGAATGAACGTCGTTCCAGAGACTTGCACGAAGCGATTAATGTGCCATTGAATTCACGCCTCGCCCCGCACAGTTTCATCGCAACATGCACCGATTCGCACAGCGACGCGCACTGCAGAGGCGCAGCGGCACCAAGCTTGCGCACCGACGCATCCCATGCGAGTCCACCGAGAAAAAACTTTTTTGACGAGGACAGCTTCCGATTTTTGATTGTGCATTATGCATTGCAGCAACTACTTCATCAGTACGAGACCTTGCGAGGAACGACATGAAGGGATCGAACGCAACAGTCAACACGTTCGCGGAACCGCTGCGCGTGCGGCAGCTCAGTCACGGATTTCAATCGCCCGATCGCTCGACCGTGACCATCTTCGACCGGCTCGACTTCTCCGTGGGACATGGCGAGATCGTGTCCATCGTCGGACGAAGCGGCGCGGGCAAGAGCACCCTCTTCAATCTCATTTCAGGCCTGCTCACGCCGCAGTCAGGCGAGATATCGGTCGGCAGACGCGCAGATGGGGAAGCGGGCCGCATCGCTTATATGTTGCAGAAGGACCTGATGATGCCGTGGCGCACGGTGCTGCAAAACGCGCTGCTCGGCATTGAGTTGTATCGCAAGGTCCGGCCCGATGATGTCGCCCGTGCGCGGCAGATGCTCGCGCGCTACGGGCTCGGCGCCGTCGCCGATGCCTATCCGCATTCGCTCTCAGGCGGCATGAGACAGCGCGTTGCGCTCACGCGCACACTGCTCGTCGATCCGACGCTCGTGCTGCTCGACGAACCCTTCTCCGCGCTCGACTACGAAACGCGTCTCGCACTCGAGGACGACATCATCGCGCTGCGTGCGCAAAGCGGCACGAGTGTCGTGCTCGTCACGCACGACATCGAAGAAGCCATCGCGATGAGCGATCGGGTGATCCTGCTTGGCGGACGTCCCGCACGCATCGAAGACCAGATCGACATCGAACTGACGACGCACGGACCGCGCAATGCCGTCTCCGCGCGCGAGGCGCCCGAGTTCCGCGGCTATCACGCGCGTGTCTGGAACGGTTTGCGCGGACACGTCACCTCGCGCGACGCAGATGAAGTCGCTCCATCGAGCATCCTTGCAGGAGCCGTCCATGACTGAAGCCGTTCTGTCCACCAACGTCACGCCAAGGAAAGCCGTACGCCGTACGCGCCGCAAGTTCGGCACGACGGGCGCCGTCTTCGGTATCGTCGTTGCGCTGGTCGTTGCCTGGCAACTTGCCGTTAGCGCGGGCTGGATCAACGGCAAGCTGCTCGGCTCGCCGTCCGGCATCTATGAGGCCGCCGTCATCGGGCTGACGCAGGGCACGCTCGTGTCCGACACCTGGGTCACGCTCTATGAAACGCTGGCGGGTCTCGCCATCGGCAGCGGCCTCGGGATCGGTCTCGGCCTGCTGCTGTGGTTCCTGCCGACAGTCTCGGGTGTTGCCGAAGGATTGTCCGTCATCCTCAACAGTATTCCGAAGATTGCGCTCGGACCGCTCATCGTGATCTGGTTCGGTTCCGACGCCTCGTCGAAGATATGGCTCGCCGGCATCTCCACATTCGCCGTCGCGATGATCTCGTCCTGCGCCGCCGCGCGTGAAGTCGACAAGGACCTGCTCAATCTCTTCCATTCGTTCAAGGCGAAGCCGTCGATGATCTTCACCAAGCTCATCGTTCCGAGCGCGCTGCCGTGGATCTTCTCGACGCTGCGCGTGAACATCGGCTTCGCGTTGATCGGCGCGGTCGTCGGCGAATACATTGCATCGCAGTCGGGGCTCGGTCACGCGGTGTTCGTCGCGGGCTCGCTCTTCGATCTCAATACCGTCTGGCTCGGCATCATCGTGCTGACCTTGATGGCCTCGGTTCTCAGCTGGATCGTTCAACTCGCGGAAGCGAAGATCATTTCCTGGAAGAAAAAATGAAGAAGACACACGCTCTGCTCAATAGTATCGCGGCCGCATGTCTGGTTGCATCCGGAATCGGCGCGACGAGCGCTCAGGCCGCCGAGCCGGTGGTCATCTATCAGGCATTTCAGTCGATCCAGTACCTGCCGCTCTATGTGGCTATCGACAAAGGCATCTTCGAGAAGAACGGCCTTGCCGTGCAGAAGGTCACCGCGGGCAGCGGCGCGGCGGGCGTTGCAGCGGTGATCGGCGGTCATGCGGACTTCTCGCTGCAAGACCCGATGACCGCCATGCTCGCCAACCTCAAGGGCGCATCGCTCGTGAACGTGGCCAACGTGGTCGCCGGCGTGCCGGTGTGGGTGATCGCGCCGAAGGATTCGACGGTCAAGGGCGTCGGCGATCTCGCAGGCAAAAGCGTCTCGACCGCACTGCCGCCGTCGACGAGCACGTATCTGCTGCAACGGCTCATCAGCGAACAGAAGCTCGCGGACGTGAAGATGAACACCGTGCAGATCGGCACCGAACTCGCGCCGGTGATGGCGGGGCGCTCGGAAGCCGCTGCGCTCTATATGCCGCAAGCGGAAACGGGGCTCGCGCAGGGTTATCGCATCGTGTATGCGTTCCCGAAGGCGTATCCGGGCGGCTATGCGTTCTCGACCATCGACACGCTCTCTCTCACCGTCAAGAGCAAGCCGAAGATGGTAGCCGCGTTCGTGAAGTCGATCGGTGAAGCCGAAGCTCTGATTCAGCAATCGCACGACACGGCGAAGAGCGTCGCGCGCGCCGAATTCCCATCGCTCGATCCGAAGATCGTCGATTCGGCGGTGCAGCGTCTCATCGATCAGAAGATCTATGCGGCCACGCCCGATATTTCCGAGCAGGCCTTCCGCAATGCGCTCGATCTGCAGGAGTCGATCGGCAACATCAAACCCGGCGCAGTCACTTATGCCAATGGCGTCGACAACACGTTCGCCGCAGCCGCGAGCAAGTAACGATGAATCGATCAGATCAATCATTGCTCACGACACTGCTCGCTAATCGTCACGACGAAGCCGCCGCGCGCGCGACGCTGCTGGACGCGCAGGCCCGCGCCGATGCGCTGGAGCCGTGGCTTCGGGCCTTCGTGCATCGGCCGGATACGTACGCCGTGCGCGGCGCCGTGGCGCGTGCGCTCGTGGGCGTGCCCATCGGAGTCAAGGATCTCGCCGATACCGCCGACATGCCCACGGGCTACGGCTCGCCGGCTTACGACGGGCATCGGCCCGAGCGCGACGCGCGCATCGTGTCGATGATCCGCGCGCTCGGCGGGACGGTCTTCGGCAAGACCGCGACGACCGAATTCGCCTGGCGCGGACCGGCTGCGACCGTCAACCCGTGGAACCGTGCGCACACGCCGGGCGGCTCGTCGAGCGGATCGGCGGCGGCCGTCGCAGCGGGCATCGTGCCACTCGCCATCGGCACGCAGACGGTCGGATCGATCATTCGCCCGGCCGCGTATTGCGGCATCGTCGGCTACAAGCCGTCGTATCGCGCGGTGCCGGGCGAAGGCGTGCATCCGCTGGCTGCGTCGCTCGATCACGTCGGATTCTTCGGGCGATCCGTCGACGATGTCGCCGTCGCGCATGCATTGTTCGTCGAAGGCGCTCTTCAGGCAGTCGAAAGCGAAGCGGCGTGGCGCGATCACTTTCCGCGCGACACTTCCGCGCTCACGCTCGGCGTCGTTCGCACGCCGTTCTGGGACGAACTCATCGCGCCGCATCAACACGCCAACTTCGATGCATCGCTGCGGACGCTGAGCGAAGGCGGCGCGCGCATCGTCGAGTTGGACTACGGCGCGGACCTGCCACAAATGCGCGAAGCGACACTGACGATTCTCGCGGTCGAGGCGTATCGCGCCGTCGGCGATGTAGCCGCACGCGCGCCCGCGCTGATGAGCGAACACATGCGCGTGCTGTTGTCCGAAGGCCAGGCGATGCCGCTCGAGCGCTATCAGCAAGCCTTGCTGTTGCAGGCGCAGGTGCGCTCGCAGTCTGCCGCGCTGCTGCAAGGCTGCGACGCGCTCGTGACCTTGCCCGCCAGCGGTGAAGCGCCCCACGGACACGCCGATACGGGCGACGCCCGTTTCTGCGCACCTTGGAGCCTGATGGGGGCGCCCGCCGTCAATGTGCCTTCCGGCTGGAGCGATGCAAATCTGCCGCTCGGCTTCCAGATCGTCGGCGCTTTCGGCGATGATGCGAAGCTGCTGCGCGTTGCCGCGCGCATCGAAAGCATGCTGAAGTTCGAAAGACGCGCCGTCACCATTTGATCGACGAAATGCGCAACATACGATAACGACCGCTCACGGAGACGAACATGAGCCAGCCCTTTCGTACGATTCAGCAATACGTGCTCGGCACGTTGCGCGCCGAGATTCTAAGCGGCGTGTATCCACCGAACTCGCGGCTGCGGCAGGAAGAGATCGCCAAACGCCTCAGCGTCAGTACGACGCCGGTGCGCGAAGCGTTCCGCGACCTGCGCGCGGAAGGGCTGGTCTCGATCGACCCCAACAAGGGCGTCGTCACGCGCGCGCTCACGGCCGCGGACGTCAGCGAAATCTACGAACTGCGCATGGTGCTCGAGCCGATGCTGTCCCAACGCGCCTGCAGGCATGCCACCGATGGCGACCTCGCCGCCGCCGAAAAGGTGCATGATGAAATGTGCGCGACATTGTCGTCCGAGAGATGGGCAATCCTCAATGAGGAGTTCCACAAGCATCTGATGGCGAGCGCCGCCGGCACGCGTCTCTCTGAACTGGTCGAAGGGCTGTCGCTGGTCGCGCGGCCTTACGTGTCCCTCTCGATGCACGTCAAAAGCGATATCCTCGACAGCAACAACCGCGAGCATGCCGATCTCCTCGACGCCTACCGCGCCCGCGATATGCGCGCCGTGCATGAGCAGACGTACGCGCATCTCGAGAACACGCGCGATGCGATCATCGCCTGTGTCGAGCAGGCCTTGCCTTCGCCAGCGGCGGCTTGAGCTCTTATCCGATTCCTCCTTGATGCCCATGACGCACGACTCTCTCGTCTCTCTCTCCGCCGTCGATGCGCGCCGACTGATCGGCGATCGCAGTATCTCGCCAGTCGAACTGCTTGACGCGTGCATCGCGCGCATCGAAGCGATTAACCCTGCCGTCAACGCGATGGCGGCGACGTGTTTCGAACGTGCGCGCGACGAAGCGCGTCGCGCGGAAGCGGCGGTGATGCGTGGCGAGCCGCTCGGCTCGCTGCATGGCGTGCCCATCGGCGTGAAAGATCTGGAAGAGACCGCCGGCGTACTCACGACGTATGGCTCGAAGCTCTTCCGCGCAAACGTTCCGGACGAGGACAACGGGATGGTCGCACGCATTCGGGCGGCGGGCGCCATCGTGACAACCAAGACCAACACGCCCGAAATGGGCGCGGGTGCGAACACCCGCAACGACGTCTGGGGCGCGACGGGCAACCCCTTTGCGCCGCTGCTGAACGCGGGGGGGTCGTCGGGCGGATCGGCCGCAGCGCTCGCAACCGGCATGCTCCCGCTCTGCACCGGCTCGGACACGGGCGGATCGCTGCGCATTCCAGCCGCGGTCTGCGGGATTGTGGGACTGCGGCCATCGCCGGGACTCGTGCCGGGCGACCGGCGCGAACTCGGGTGGGCACCGATTACCGTGAGCGGCCCGATGGCACGTACCGTCGGCGATGTGCGGTTGCTGCTTGCCGCGCAGGCTGGCTTCGACGCGCGCGATCCGCTATCTTACGACGTCGATTCGGCCGCGCTTGCGCAGCGCCGTCCGATCGATGCGTCGGGGCTGCGCATCGGCTTTACCGATGACTTCGGGGTATGCGCGCTCGACGACGCATCCCGCGCGACGTTCCGCGCGAAGGTCGACAAGATCGCACGGCACGTGGCGGTGTGCGAACCGGTATGCATCGACATGAGCGGCATCGACCGATGCTTCGACGTAGTGCGCGCGCAGAACTTCGTTGCGCAGTTCGCGGAAATCTATGAGCGCGATCCGTCGCAGCTTGGACCCAATACGCGCGCGAACTTCGAGCTGGGCGCATCGATGACGCTCGGCGACGCCGTTTGGGCGCACAAGATGCAAACGACGCTGTATCGACGCTTCCAGTCGCTCGTGCAGCACTATGACGTGATCGTTTCGCCGACGGTGTCCGTCACGCCATTTCCGTGGTCCCAATGGCATCTCGAAGCGATCAATGGCAAGCCGCTCGATACGTACTATCGCTGGCTGGGACTGACTTACCTCGTTTCGCTGATGACCAATCCGGCGTTGTCGCTGCCGTGCGGGGTCGATCATGCCGGCATGCCGTTTGGTGTGCAGTTGGTCGGCCCAGCGCGTGGAGATGGGCGGTTGCTGGACATTTCGGAGGCGCTCGAAGCGGCATTTGCTACGGACGACGCGCTGCGGCGACCTGCGCCGGATCTTAAAGCACTGTCCGAGCCGGTCCCTGAGCTGCGGTCTATCGTGTCGTCCCCGCCGATCTTATCGAATCGTTCGAGGATGGCCTAGTGACGGCTTGACGACAAACTCAGGCTGTCATTCGTGATGCGAGCCCAAGAGGGATCTTGCCAGGGATGCTTCAAGGGGCATACAAGATACACGAGCGCCTACCGTAAGGAGATCAGCCTTTAGTGCGAATGGCACTTACTTAAGCCTACATGGAGGAGAAGACGCGGGTAAGTGCTTGAAGAGAAAGGGAGGGGGCTGATCCAGGGATTGATACGATGGTTGTTACCAGGCAAACACCGTCTCATTCCAAAGATCAGCCCCCATGGATCGTAATGCACGAAGTCATCACAGGCAAACACGAAGCAGGGTTCAAAGCCGGGCGTGCAGGGCCCAGGCGGTAGACTACTTCAACATACTGACGAGCCCGGGGCTGTTGGGCATAACGGAAGCGTATTTGCCAGAACATCGGGAACGGCTGTATCCGCCGACGGTGACACTGTCGATGTTCATGCGCCAGGCGCTGGAAGAGGACGCCTCCTGTCAGAAGGCAGTCAACGGGTGGGCGGCGCAGCGAGCTGCCGACGGGCTGCGGCCCATGAGTGTGCGTACGGGAGGCTACTGCCGCGCTCGCCAGAGACTGCCGCTGACGATGGTGCGGGAGTTGGCGCGCGAGACGGGGCGCCAACTGCATGAGCAGGCCGAGCCTGCCTGGAAGTGGCGCGGGCGCCCGGTCAAGCTGGTTGACGGCACCGGGATCTCGATGCCCGATACGCCGTCGAACCAGGCCCGTTTCCCGCAGTCCAGTGCTCAGGCCGAAGGAGTGGGCTTTCCATTGGCCTATCTGGTTGCGGTGATCTGTCTGGCAAGCGGCGCAGTACTGGAGTCGGCGGTCGGAACTTACGCGGGCAAAGGCAGCGGGGAGCTGACGGCGTTTCGCATGCTGCAAGGCACGTTTCGCAAAGGTGACGTGATCGTCGCCGATGCCTTGTACTGCCACTACTTTCTGATGGCCTCAATGATCGCCGCCGGGGTGGACGTCGTGATGGAACAGCATGGGGCACGCCGCACCGACTTTCGGCGAGGCCGGTCCCTGGGCACGCGCGATCACATTGTGACGTGGCCCAAACCCCGGCAGCGTCCCGACTGGATGACGCATGAGCAGTACCAGGCCTTCCCCGATGAACTGATGGTGCGCGAGTCCAGGCTGCATCACCGGGTGCTGGTCACCACGATGCTTGATGCACGCAAGACCAGCAAACAGGACCTCTCGCAGTTGTACGCCAGGCGCTGGAACGTGGAACTGGATCTACGTAACATCAAGACGACGATGGGCATGGATGTGCTGCATTGCCAGACTGCCCACATGAACGAAAAGGAGATCTGGGTCCATCTGCTGGCCTACAACGTGATTCGGCTGCTGATGGCTCAGGCCGCCAGTCACCATGCCACTGACCCGAGAACACTGAGTTTCAAACACACGGTGCAGTTATGGACTGAATGGCTGGCCAGAGGTCTGACGGCAACTCACAACCAGAGTCTCCTGTTCAACCTGATCACGCAGTCTTGCGTTGGGAGTCGCCCCGGTCGCATCGAACCACGAATGCGCAAACGAAGACCGAAGTCCTACCCATGGCTGAAAGAGCCTCGTCACATCGCACGTGAGCGCGTCCAAAAATATGGGCACGCTCCACGGGCTTAAGTAAGTGCCATTCCCTTTAGTGCCCGATGAAAGGCTTGGGCCCATTCGTTCCTAATGGTCGGATGGCGTCGGCTGTTGTCGACCGAGATGGAATGGACGCCCGCCTCCCTTCGGGGAAACGGGCACGATTGAGGACCCCCGGGACCGAACGGCATCAATGTGCCAAATCTATGGTCCACCCCGTTTTTGCAACCCTGATTTTCGATGGCGAGTTTGGCTTGCCTAAAGCTATTCGGCGTCGTTGTGGGGATTGCTCCCCGCGCCACGATGAGATTCGCGCCTGATGATCCTTAACAGTGGATCGGCTTCGAAAAGCCTCTTTGACGCTCAGGTTCTTCGTCAGGCCGGTGTGCCGTTCACGTCATCAATTTTCAGTCGTCGCAAATCGCATGTAGGCTCGGGCGCACAGGACGAGCAGGCGCCTGACATTTTTGTCGCCACGTCGGCTGATCCCGAGAAGATTGGTCTTGCCGCCCGTGCTGTATTGCCGGGGAACGAGCCCAACCGATGCCGCAAAATCGCGACTGCGTCCGTACTGCTTTGCGTCGCCCATTTTTGCGGCCAAGGCGCTTGCGGTGACTGGGCCGACTCCCGGGATGCTCATCAGGCGCTGTCCAACTTCGTCCTCAGCGAGCTGACGTGCGAGCTCCTGGTCAATCTCACCGATCTGTTCCTCTAGGTACTTGAAGTGTTGATGGAGGCGTTCGAGAATCGCAACAAGCCGGGGCGGCGACGAAGTCCGCAACCTCGTGGATCAAACCGTCGCCCGCTACGGCCGGCTGGACGTGGCCGTCAACAACGCCGGCACCGAAGGTCGGCCTGGGCCCGTCGTCGAGCAGACCGCCGACAGTTATGCCGACACGTTCGACACCAACGTCCTCGGAACGCTGCTGAGTCTCAAGCATGAACTGCGCGTGATGACCGCGCAAAAGGCCGGCAGCATCGTCAACATCTCGTCGACTTACGGTCACGAAGGCGCTGCGTTTGCATCGGTCTATGCAGGCAGCAAGCACGCCGTCGAAGGCATCACGAAATCGGCCGCGCTTGAAGTTGCATCGACGGGTGTTCGCGTCAACGCAGTCGCGCCGGGGCCGACCGACACGGGAATGCTGGACCGCTTCACCAGCACCGCCGAAAACAAGGCAGCGCTCGCCGCCACGGTGCCGCTCGCGCGCATCGGCAAGCCCGACGACATCGCCACAGCGGTGCTCTATCTCGCTGCCGACGGCGCCGCGTTCGTCACCGGTCAGATCCTGACGGTCGACGGCGGCAAGACGGCAGGCTAATGCGACCTGACATGCTCGCCTGCGTAGCGACTGCTTTGCGGGCGAGTCAGCTCTTCTCATCGAACTGGACCAGTACATGAATACCGATCTCATGCTTTACGAATCCAAGGCTTCTCCCAACGCTCGTCGAGTCCGCATTTTTCTTGCCGAAAAAGGCATTGAGATTCCGACGAAAGCGGTGGACTTTGGGGCGAAAGAGTATTTCTCCGATGCGTACGTCGCGATCAATCCTCGCCGACAGGTTCCGACGCTTGTACTCCAAGACGGCACGGCGATCGGCGAAGTCCCTGCAATCTGGCGCTACATCGAGGACGCGTATCCCGCGAAGGCCGCATTGCTAGGCACGACGCCGCAAGAGAAGGCGCTGATCGCGATGTGGGAACGGCGCGCCGAACTCGACGGATTTGCGGCCGTGATGGAAGGCGTGCGAAACGCGGTCGCCGGATTGAAGGGGCGTGCATTGTCGGGCCCGCATGCTTATGAACAGATTCCTGAAAAAATTCGTTTCAATCCTGGAAGGTGAAAGTCGCGCTATCGTGGTTAGGAACACCGTGACTGGTGGGGATCCGATGTTCGTCGTGACCCGTCGCCATCCCGGACGTCCGGCTTCCGGGTGAAACAGCCAATCGAGTGTCCTGGCGGCGCCCCGGTGAACGCCGAAAGTGGCCGAACGCGGGCCGACGGCGAACGCACCAAACCGACCCAACGCGGACAACCGGTGGCCCTGTTGGTCGATGTCTATTCTTTGAGTACAAGGGTCATTGAAGACTCCCGTCAGCCTCCGTTACGCCGCCATTTTCTTCGCTCGATTAAACGGAGCCAGGAGCAGAGACTACACCGGACAGTGTTCGAAACGATCATGCGAGATCAAGGGTACGCACGAACTTCAGCAGTTGATCGCTGACATCGGCGGCGGCCTCATGCTGAACCCAATGCCCCACGTTATCGAGTTCGAGTCCTCCTACAAGGCCCGGTAAGCCGGCGCGAAGGTCGTCGAGGCTAAGCGGATATAGCTCTTTCAGACCGTCCGCCTTGCCCCAGATAAAAAACGACGGCTGAACGATCTTCGCGCCCTTCCACGGAGCGGACAAGGCGAAATACGGCTCCGCCGCGCGGTAGTAATTCAACCCTCCGTGGAAACCGGTACGCTGAAATTCCGCGATGTTATGCGCTACATAGTCTGTTGGGGCCCACGAAGGCAACGGTCCAGGGGCAGTACGATGAAGGCTTCGAGCCGGATCCATTGGACTCCACTGCTGGCCAGCTGGCGCGGTACCCGATGCCCAATACAGAATGCCGGGAATGGTCACCGCTGCGTTGGCCCAGATTTCGCCGGCGTCGGCCCGAATTTGCTCGAACATATAGAACTTGTCTTGAAGCCCCGCCTTTCGCATTCTGTCGAAAACACTAGCGTCACCACGCGGCACGAAAGGGACACTGAGGCAGAACACCGCCGGAAATCTGTCCGGGCGCATCAGCGCCGCGTTCCATGCATGGGTCGCCCCCCCGTCATGTCCGACGAGGACGGCGCGGGGAATCGCTAGCGCATCGAGCAGGCCAATCAGGTCGCCTGCCGTGTGCAACGGTGTGTAGAGGTTTGCGTCGGCTGGAGCCGAGCTTCTCCCATAACCGCGCATATCCGGGGCAATCGCACGAAAACCCGCCGCCGCAATGGTCTTCATCTGCCGCCGCCACGTATAGGCGGTGTCCGGGAAACCGTGGCAGAACAGCACTGCTGGCCCCTCACCTTGCTCCGTTACGTGCAAGGTAATGCCGTTGGTCGCAATGTCGTATTGTTTGATGCCATCGCTCAAATCTGAAATCACTTCATCGCTGTTCGATGCGCTCATTTCATTCAACTCCTTTAGTCGACCTGCAGGACCCTATCCGGGTCAGGATGTGACCGTGATGGCTACGACAGCCCCTTCGCCTCGAGCCAGGAGCGGATTACCTGGACGAGTTCAGCCTTGCGTTCGAGCGGAAGCCAGTGGCCTGCGCCCAGCGTCGCCACAGACAGATCCCTGCAGGCGTTTCGCATTGGCTCGCCGAGCGCGCTGCGGGTGATATCGCAGATGCCATCAAATTCGCCGTTCACGAAAAGCACAGGCTGGCTCAGGCGGCCGCTGTCGGGCGCAATTCGAGCGTAGGCGATGTTGGCGTCATCGTTCAGATACCAGGCGTTACCCGGACGAAAACCGGTCACACAGAACACATTAACCAGCGCGTCGAAGTCAGCCGACGGCCAGAGCGCCGCGTCCGGCGCCACCGTCGGCGCGCGACGTGCCGACCCGAACCAGCCTCCATTGCGCGAGACCAGCGCAGAGCGATAGATGCGGTCCACGGATTTCGGGTCCCCAGACCGATAGATCGCCGCCAGTGTCGCAGCTATGTCGGCATTGAAGTCGGTAACGGTCTGATCGAAATGCGTCAGATAGAAGCGGTAGTAGTCCCATTGCCCATCCGGATACTGGTCGGCGGGATAGAGCGTGCGATCGACCAGGGGCAGCAGACTGCGCAACCCGAAGCTCTCGGGCATATACGGAACGGAGACGAACACAACCGCACGGCTGCGCTTCGCGTGATGCGCAGCGAGCGCCCCGGCCACCGGGCTTCCGAGGTCGTGGCCGACCCATATTGCCGGACTTGCGCCCAGATGGTCATGAAGCTCGACCATATCGTCAACGATCTCTTTGAGTGCATAGGCATCGGGCGCGCCTGGTGTCGATGAGCCGCCGTATCCGCGCATGTCCGGTGCAATGCAGCGCCAGCCCTCCGACGCGAAAGCCTCGATCTGCGCGCGCCACATCAGACCGAGCCCGGGCCAGCCGTGAAGGAAGATCATCAGTGGCCCCTCGGCGGGCCCGGCCTCCCAATAGCGCGTGGAATGGCGGGGTGAGGCGAACGTGTGGGCGATCATGGCAGGAGCATTCTCCGGTGGTCGGTCGTCCAGAAAGGACGCGGTTTTCGATTCCATTTGCAGCGTGAGTTCGCAAGCGCAGCGTGACCCACTTGCCGCCCGCCTCGAGAACGGCATTCCGCAAAAGACTAGTACGGAATTCTGATCTATCGTCGTTCAGGATTATGACTATACTCCAGCTCAGATCCGGTGACTGAAACGTTCATCACCCTCCCAATTAACGAATCGAGCGGAGCTTTCAAATGGCTTTTCGTAAATTTTTTATCGCAGGCGCGACTGGTGACACGGGCGGAGCAGCGACAACGGCCCTTTTAGCTGCAGGCGAACAGGTACGAACCCTGGTGCGACGCGAGGACGCTCGCTCAGAGCGGCTGCGCGCACAGGGCGTCGAGGTGCTGGTTGGCGATCTCTCGGACATCGACGACGTCGCACGCGCTCTTCAAGGCATCTCATCGGCCTATTTCGTTTATCCGATCGAAGCTGGTGGGATAGCGGCCAGCGCTTCGTTTGCACAGGCCGCCCGTGAGACCGGAATCGAATCGATTGTGAACATGTCGCAGATTTCGGCTCGCCGTGAAGCGAAAAGCCATGCCGCGCGAGACCATTGGATCTCGGAACAGGTGTTCGACTGGGCCGGCACGTCGGTCACGCATCTGCGCCCCACGTTCTTCGCTCAATGGTTGACCTACCCGGGTCAAGTCGCGTCCGTCAAAAAGGACGGGATGCTGCGTCTGCCCTTTGGCGAAGGGCGCCATGCGCCCATTGCAGCCGAGGATCAGGGTCGGGTGATTGCCGCGATCCTTCGCGATCCGGCGTCGCACGCGGGCAAGGTCTATCCGCTCTACGGGCCGGTCGAGATGAATCACCATGAGATTGCGGCGGAGATGAGCCAGGCGTTGGGTAGGACGGTCTCGTACCAACCAGTCAATCTCGATCTGTTCAAAAAGCGCCTGAATACGGATGCAAAATTCAGCGACACTTTCACGCAGCATCTCCTGTCGGTTGCCGTCGATTACCAGGAAGGCGTTTTCGCCGGCACCAATTCCTTCATTGAGGATTTGACCGGTACTCCGCCGATGACGGTCCAGGCTTTTATCAGGAAGCACGCGGCACGGTTCGCCTGACCGCGATTCCACAGCAGAGAAGACGAACAAAACAGGAGCTTGTCATGCAGTCCTCCCACATTGATGCAGCCAGTGAGATCGGGACCGAGGAATACCTCGCCAATCCCGTATGGATCGCTCTGAGCGAAGCGCCTCCGGCCTTCATCGAGCGCTGCGAAGGCGGAGCCCGGTATCGCCCGGAATTTGCGCCGTTCGGGGCCGCGCAAAATTACACCGCGCAAAGCGTCTCTCAAGTTGCAGCAATGCTCCAGCCGGGACAGCGCCTTTCATTCTTCACGGCGGCCAAACCGGACTTGCCGCCCGGCTTCGACGTGGTGCGCGAGGCTGTTGCAAATCAGATGGTTGCCGCCAACAGGTTCACCGTATCGTCCGATGAGCGGATCGTGCGACTCGGTGTCGACGACACACCTGATATGCTCCGACTCGCCGAAATGACGGAGCCTGGACCATTCAACGCCCGGACCAACGAATTGGGTCACTTCTTTGGCGTCAGGGAGAGCGGCCGGCTGGTGGCGATGGCGGGCGAACGAATGACTGCCGGCAAGTACGTCGAAATCAGCGCCGTGTGCACGCACCCCGAGTGGCGCGGCCGAGGGTTGGGTCGACTGTTGATGGAGCACCTGGCGGCAACCATCCAGGAACGCGACAGAATACCGTTCCTTCATGTGTTCACGAATAATGTTTCCGCCGTTCGTCTGTATCGGGAGCTCGGTTTTCGCATTGCCAGGACTTTGCAACTGACGGCAATTGTGAGGTCGTCGGGCGAGACCTAACCGCTGCTGCGGGAGCGCCGGGCGAACGGCATTGCCTCAGGTTGACTCGTAGCACAATGCATCTTTGAGACTGGAAAATGGGGCACTCACAAGCTGGCAAACTGGCCACGCATCAGCGGATTGTGCAGGTCGCCGCACGGCGTTTGCGCGAGCGCGGCATTGAGGGAATCAGTGTCGGCGACATCATGAAAGAAGCCGGCTTAACCGTCGGCGGCTTCTACAAGCATTTCGAGTCACGCGATGCGCTCGTGACGGAGGCTTTCATCATGGCATTGCAGGACATCGAGCATATTCAGGACGGGCTCAAGACGGCGCCTGAGCGCGCGATAAGCACATATGTGTCGGAAAGCCATCGGAACAACCTCGGCAGAGGTTGCCCAATTTCAGCGCTAGTCAACGACGTACCGCGCGCGCCCGAAGCAACCCGCGAGGCATTCACCGAACGTGTCAGTGAGATCATCGCTTTGCTCGCACAGTCTTTGCCGGATACAGAAGACGCCCATGCTAAAGCGGTGATGATCTTCAGCACCTGCGTTGGTTCAATAGCGCTCGCTCGCGCCGTGAATGACCCGAGTCTGTCGAACAGGATAATCGAAGGAGCGCTGGCGGAGATGCTCAAGATGTACGAATGATGTCGATCAGCGGAAAAGGATAATTCGCTGGCTTCGATCATAAGCCGGTTGATGGAGCAGAGCGGACGCTCGAATGGCTGCGCGGATCAGCGGCCAAAGGGCCGCACTTGGCCGACTGCTGACTCATAATCCTGCGTGTCGTCCAGTTGAAGCGTACTTCAGCTGGACGTCAGAGCCCGGCGGGGAACGCGTCAGATTAAGGGTATCTCCAACGTAAATTGACACCCTCGCTGCAAAGTCTCAGGACCAAATCTGACAGTTTCGCCGTTGACGTACCTAAACGTCCGAATCTTGACGGTACCCCGATTACGAAACGGCCGCCTTTGCCGATCGGCGCGGCTATGACGGCATCGCCGTGGTGCGGGGGATGGTGGAGCGCGGCCGGCAGATCCTCGGCCAGCTCGAGAAGCGCCTAGAACGCGCCAAGGAGGCCGTGCGCGAGCGGTTCGGCACTGCCGACAACCGCTCGCGCTGCGTCTTCGCCATGGACCTCAACTACGACCCCGACGTCGTGCCCGAGATCGTCGAGGCCGACGCGATCTTGCGCGGCGACCATCAGAAGCTGGCTCCGTTCCGGTGCTATGCCCGCTTATGGCTCGAGCGCGACTACGACGCGGCGGCCGGCAAGGGCGAGGTCATCGTCCAGGGGGACTCAGCCGTAGCGGCGGATCGTTTCCTGCACGCCCGACAGACCTTTGCGCAGGTCATCGGCATTCATGACCGGCACGAGTTCGATCTTGGCGTTCAAACCAAAGAAGAGCCGCTCGGCGGTATCGGCAATCTGCGATGATTCCGCCATGTTCACGATGAAGAAGCCGCCCCGGTCGCCATTCTCGGCGTGGAAATAAGCGGCTTCGGGCTTCAGATCCTCTGTTAACTGTTGGAAGACTTTTTCTAATTTGCCGGCGCGGATGGCGGAGTTGCCGGCATCAGCGGAAAACGAGAACTTCACCATAATACGCATGACTTACCTCCCTGACGGTTGCCGGGTCGCCCGGCGACGGGCACCCTCGGTGGATCATTCTGAGCCTAAGCTCACCCGCCCGCAACCTGGATCGGCGGCAACCCCAGGCGGGGGATTTCGATCGCGGGGCAGCGGTTCATCACCTAAACGGACTTTTCGTACGCTAAGCGCGCTACGCTGGGCGTCTCGAACGTCTCTGCGCGACCCCAAGCGGACCGCCGCGCGCCGAAACGTCAACGGCTCGTTGCAAAAGTGCAGCGGACGTTCGCCGGGCGAAGTTCACAGACGGTTATTCGGTGGCACATGGGGCAGGTGAAGTAGAGACCGTCATCGTCCATCAACAGCTCAGCGACATCGAGCGTGACCAGCATTTTGCAGCCGTTGTAGATCCACATCGCAATCGAAAACAATAGCCTGGTAACGCATAGTAAGCTCGATAAAGAACAGATAGGGGATGCAGAGCAATGGCGATTGATTTCGCTCAGTGCTTCGGCGGGCCGGTCGAATTCAAAGAGAGCTGGGACGGCTATGAGTCGAGTGAACGCATTGTCTTTTCGGATCGCGACACCGAAGAGCAAACTGAGGAAACCCTGGAGAGACGCATCGCGGCGATTTTCAGCCCGATAGAGATAGCCGACCAGTGGACGAAGCCGGAAGGCCACGTGCCAGAGGGCGACCGCCAAAGGCGTTTGGATGACCGTTACCCGCAACCGAAGCCATTCAAGCTCAACAATGAGCAGTTCCTGAAACGCGCATACGCCAGTCGCCCGGTCGAACCGGAGGGACGGTATCCGCGCCAGTGCGGCAGGTTCTGCCGGCGCCGCAGCGTTGGGCGGCGCGGATCGACGAGCTGCTTCGCGATCGCAAGCGGCGCGCCGGGCGTGTCGCTTGCCCTGGCCGGATGACGCTATCAGTACGACTTGTAGGGCAGGAATTTGCCGCTGAGCACCACCTGGACCCGATCGCCATTCGCATTCGGCTCGCGCTGGATATCCATCGAAAAGTCGATCGCGCTCATGATGCCGTCGCCGAACTCCTCGTGGATCAACTCCTTGATCGTGGTGCCGTACACATTGACGATCTCGTACCAGCGATAGATCATCGGGTCGGTCGGCACCGCGGTCGGCAGCGAACCTTTGTACGGGACGATTTGCAGCCACGCGGTTTCTTCGTCGGTCAGATCGAACAACTCGCGGGCGACGCCGGCCTGTTTCGCATCGAGCGTCATCTGACCGAGCAGCGCGGCGGTCGTCCACTCCTTGCTCTTGCCGATCTTCGCGGCGATCTCGGCCCACGTCAGCCAGCCGCCAATGTCGCAGCAACGATAAGTGCTTTCATGATGCCCCTCGCACGGATGCTCCTTTGAAATATCTTAGGCCAGAAAGGCCGGGCATCGGCGGGACCGACGTGGGTATCGGCGTCGTGCCAGGATCGGTGATTGCGTATGTTGAGCGAGCGGCGTGCGTGGCAACGCAATGGCCTACGCTCTGGCGCCGTCTCTCAGCATCTCAGGTCAGCTTATTGCGAGAAAACGGTTTATTGCGCGACTGGCGACACTTCGAACACGCAGTGGTCGTGGCCTTCCGCTGCGCATTGCACTTCCTTCGACTGCGAGCGCGGAGCGCCCTCGCCGGCTTCAGTAGTGTCGTTCACCCAGTCCATAGCGCCGGCGAACCAGCCCGCGAACATGTAGCAAAGCTTGCCGTGCTTGCCCGGTTGCGCCAGCACGAAGGATGAGTGACGGAGTTCGACGCGCGCACGCGCGCTCACCGGATCGACTTCGACGATCGTGAAAATGCCCCATCCTCGTTGCGAAAGACGCTTCGCGTAATGCTCGAATACGGCTATGCCACTGATGCCGTGCTACTTTGCTTCCTTGTCGCACCAGTGATAGGCCGACTTGTAACCCGCCTTGTAGAGGATCTCCGCGTAGGCATCACGCCCGAGCGCCTCTTCGACAGCCTGGTGATTGTTCGTGAAGAAATGGCGCGGGACGTACAGCATCGGCAGTGCGTCAGAGGTCCAGACGCCAGTGTTCGGATCGACGTCGATCGGCAGTTGCGGTTGCATCGCGAGGGTGCTCCGAGGGGTGAGTTTCGGTTCGCGCGGGCGCTCGTCACGGCGCCCGTCGCGTTTCGATGAATGAGGATCGGGCTTCGGTGCTTATGCGCCCCAGACATCGCGGAACACGCGCACCCAGTTTTCGCCCATGATCTTGCGGATGCGCGTCTCGCTCCAGCCTGCGCGCTGCATGGCCGCGGTGAGGTTCGGGAACTCGCCGATCGTGCGGATGCCTTCCGGGTTCACGACCTTGCCGAAGTTCGTCAGACGGCGATAGCGGCCCTTGTCGTGCGTGAGCCAGTCGAAGAAGTCGACGCTGTAGCCCTGCGTGAAATCGGTGCCGATGCCCACCGTATCTTCGCCGGCCAGGTTGACGACATAGTCGATGGCTTCGATGTAGTCCTCGACCGTCGCATCGATTCCGCGCTTGAGGAACGGCGCGAACATCGTCACGCCTATGAAGCCGCCGGCCTCGGCGATTTCCTTCAGCTGTTCATCGGACTTGTTGCGCGGGTGCTCCTTGAGACCCGACGGCAGGCAATGCGAATAGCAGACCGGCTTCTTCGAGAACGCAATGGCCTCCGACGACGTATTGCCACCAACGTGCGACAGATCCACCATGATCCCGACGCGGTTCATTTCGGTAATCACTTCGCGGCCGAAATCCGACAGCCCACCGTCGCGCTCATAGCAACCGGTGCCGACCAGGTTCTGCGTGTTGTAGCAAAGCTGCACGACGCGCACGCCCATGTCGGCGAAGGCTTCGATATAGCCGAGGTTGTCCTCGAACGCATGCGCGTTCTGGAAGCCCAGGATCACCCCAGTGCGGTTTTCCTTCTTCGCACGCGCGATGTCTTCGGTGGTGCGCACGAGCGTCAGCAACTCACTGTTTGCGCGGATCTGCTGCTTCATCAACGAGATGTTGTCGACGGTCTTCGTAAAGCTCTCCCACACCGACACCGTACAGTTGGCCGCGGTGATGCCGCCCTTCCTCATGTCCTCGAACACCGAGCGGTCGAATTTCGAAATGTTCAGGCCGTCGATGATGATGCTGTTCTCATGCAGATTGCTCATTCGATGCTCCGTATAGGCTTCTGGCGTGTGGGGTCGCTATGGCTGTGCGCAGCGCATCGAACACTTCGAGGATCAGGCGCCCAACCTCGCGGAATTCGCCGACGCCAAAGCCGCGCATCGTGCCGGCCGGCAGTCTCGGGAAAGCTTCGAACGATCCGGGCTACCTGAGCGGTCGCTGCGCTCCGAGCATCTCGCCTATAGCTGGGTCGTTGTCAGTGCCCACATCTTGCAAGGACATTCGTGAAGTTTCTGGAAGCATCATCCCGCCGATCAGGCCCATGAAAGATACGGCGATCAGATACAAAGCGGGCGACAGATTGTTTCCGGTCGTGCCGATCAACCAGGTAGCGACCAACGGCGCGGTGCCCCCGAAGATCGTGTAGGCGAGGTTATAGGTAATGGCCGACCCGGTATAGCGCATCCTGGTTGGGAACACTTCCGACAACAACGCAGCCGTAACCACGCCCGACAACACCGCGCCTGTCGCGAGCATTGCCACGCCGATCAGTGCTGAAAGAAATTGTCCCGAGCCCGCGAGCGAGAACGAGGGATAGACGATTACAATCAACAGCGCGCACGTGGTGAATAATGTCATGCGGCGCCCGGCGAAATCAGAATACAGGCCGGCAAGCGGACAAATGGCCGCAGCAAACAAAAGTGCCACAACGGTGATCAGCAGCGAAGTTGCGCGACTCATGTGTCCTACGACCTGCAGATATGTCGCGAAATAGGTAGTAAAGGTATAGAAGGACAATGCTGTCACTGAAATAAATGCACCGAGCTTCAGAATGCCGCCCGCCTGCGTACGGAACGTTTCGCGCAACGGCGCATGCGCCACCTGGTGCTCGCCTTCAAGAGCGCGGAAGGCGGGTGTTTCATTGAGACTGATGCGCAGGTACAGCCCGATGAGCCCAATGGGTGCGGAGGCGAGGAACGGCACGCGCCACCCCCACGCGCTCATTGCATCGGCTGAAAGCGTTGCATCAAGCGCATAAGCGACGACGGCTGCGATCGCAAATGAAGAAAAAGTCGACACGGGAACAAAGCTGCCGTACCAGCCGCGTTTGTTTTGCGGGGCGTGCTCCATTACGTAGGCACAGGCGCCAGCATACTCACCACCGGCCGAAAAGCCCTGCACGCAGCGAATCACGGTTAGCAACAACGGCGCGAGAGCACCGATGGCGGCGTAGGTCGGCAGCAAGCCGATCAGTGTGGTCGCCCCGGCCATCATCAAGATGGTCAGCGCCAGCGTGCGTTTGCGCCCAATCCTATCTCCAATTACGCCAAACACTATGCCACCGACCGGACGAAATGCGAAAGCCACTGCAAACACCGCGAAAGTCTTCAGTAGGCCCGCGGATGGATCGCTGTTCGGAAAAAACTCGCTAGTGAGGATAGTTGCGAGGAAACCATACGCTGCGAAATCGAACCATTCAACAAAGTTACCAATCGAGGCAGCCATGATGACTTTGCGCAGTGTTCTAATATCGACTTCAGGGGACGGTGCCTTAGACATTCGATACTCCCGTAGTTGCTGTGAGCGTGCCGTGAAAGCATCACCCACATGCGTAATCGATCGCGCTTCAAAAAGTAAGGATCGGTAGAGAGTAGAAGGGACCAAAAGTCGGCGTCATAGAACATTCCCGCCATTACGTTGTAACGAGAGCGCCAGGTTTTCAGCGCGCTGATTCGGCCTTCCGGTATTTTGAGCGAGACGGAGGGTCGGCCGGGATTCGCAAAAAATCCGCCGTATCCCGCCTCTCCCATCTCGACCTAAGCCACTGATTTTAATGCGAAATCGATCGCCGGATCGAGCGGAGGCACGGGTCGCCGGAGATCGAGCAGATAGTCACCGAGCGCGTCGTCCAGGCTGAAGAAGCGCTGATTGCGTAGGCGGGCGATGCGGTGGGTTGGCCCGATGGCGGCGCGGTGGCGGTCGCGATCTGGCTTGCCGCGTTGATGCCGCATAGCGGCGGACGCGAGCACGCGCCTTTGGCGCATCAACGAAGCGGAGCCACGCCTTCCACGATGCCCGCCGGCATGCAGATGTGCTTGATCTCGGTGAAGTCGGCGAGCGCGTCGTAACCGTGCAGACGCCCGAGCCCGCTTTGCCGGTAGCCGCCCGTTTCCGCTTGCGCGAACAGCTAGTTGTGATCGTTGATCCACACTGTCCCGTTGCGCAGCGCCCGCGCGGTGCGCAACGCGCGCGCGCCGTCGTGCGTCCACACGCTGGCCGACAGGCCGAAGACCGTATCGTTGGCCTTCTCAAGTGCTTCCTGCTCGCTTTCAAAAACTTCGAGCGTGACGAACAGCCCGAAAATCTAGTCCTGACAGAAGAAGGCCTTCGGATCGCCATGCTCGACGAGCGTCGGCGACAGAAACGCATGGCCGGAGCCCGCGCCGAGCAGCACGTCCTGGCGCAGACGTGCATCCTGCGCCCACGTCGTGCGATCGAACCCATGGCGCGCGGCGGCGATGGCGGCATCGGCTTCATCCGCGCCGCCGTCGGCGAACTGGCCGATGGCCTCGCCCATGGCGGGATCGATGCTGTCGAGCGTAGGCGTGCCGGTCCATTCGCCGGCAATCCAGCGTGATGCGTTCATGCGGAGCGTTCCTTCAAAGAAGGCGATGGTTCGTTACACGAAATATTCGAGGCTTGATGCAGCTCGTCGCCGATGATCGCGATCAGCGCTTCGGCCGCCGCGCTCAACGGCCTTCGCGGATGGCTCACGCAGACGACATGCCGCACTATGCGCGGCGCGAGAATCGGGCACGCGCGCAAGGTGCCATGCCGCGCCGCGCGCTCGACCACGATGCGCGGCAGGATCGTCGCAAAGCGCGTGTTTTCGACGAGCTTGAGGATGGTCGAGAGCACGTCGATTTCGAAGCGCGGCGCGAGCAGCACGTCTTCATGCTGCGCGGCGCTGTCGAGCACGCCGCGCAGGCCGTGGCGCTTGGTCGGCAGCACGAGTTCCAGTTCGGGCAGCTGCGCGAGTTCAATGGCGTGCGGCAGATCGGGGCCGTGCGCGGCGCTGGTTGCGAGCACCATCTCTTCGTCGAGCAGCGCGCGGGAGTCGAGCGACAGACGCGCGCGCGGCTTGTTGATGATCGCGGCATCCAGCTGACCGCCCGCCACCCAGTCGATGAAAGTCGCGCTGTAGCCGTCGGCGACCGTGACTTCGACATCCGGATATTGCGCATGAAAGCGCGAGAGCGAATCCGCGAGCACGCTCTCCGTGACGGACGCAATCAGCCCGATGCCGACGTGTCCCGTCACGACTTCATCGCGCTGAACGATCTGCTGCCGCGCGTGTGCGAGGTCGCGCATGATCGGCAGAAACAGGCGATACATCAGCCGCCCCGCCGCGGTCGGCGCCATGCCGTGCGCGCCGCGCTCGAAGAGTTGCTGATGCAGTTCGTCCTCGAGCTTCGCGATCTGCATGCTGAGCGCGGGCTGCACGATATTCAGGCGCTTGGCCGCCCGCGTAACCGAGCCGTCCTCGAACAGCGCGATGAAGTACTGAATTTGCTTGAGGTCCATCTCACCCCTCGTGCATCAGCGATGCTAATAGCCACCACCTGCATTATCACGTCAAACGGTGCGTGCCTGCCGCGCGCCGTTGCCGCCCGCGCCCGCCAGTACGGGTTGCGGGACGGATCTATTGATACGTAACCGTAAGAACGCTGTCATCGGGGCTAACACTGATATAAGAGTGAATGATCCAGCGCATCAGAAAACACTATTAGAAGTTATGGCGCGATATCGCTACGCTTGACCCCATCGCTCGCTGCGGCCTCACTTTGCCGGGCACAGCACAGATGGAGACGCTGATGAACATACGCGATGCCGCAAAGAACGGCATTTCCTCATTCTCGTGGGCCCCGGAAGGCTCGGAGGCGGGCTCGCTTTCGCTGCGCGACTGGCTCGCGCATCTCGCGAAGACGGGACGCCTCGCGACCATCGACAAGCCGGTTGCGCTCGAACACGAACTCGCCGCTATCGCCAAACGCCTCGACGGCACGCAAGCGGCGTTTTTCACGCGCCCCGGCGGCCATGCGGTTCCGGTCGTGAGCGGATTCATGTCGAAGCGGGCGTGGATTGCCGAAGCAATGGGCGTCGACGAAGCCGCTTTGCTCGCACGTTTTTCCGCCGCTGCCGCCGAGCCGCTCGCGTCGAAAGTCATTGCTCGTGAGGACGCGCCGTGCCAGCAAGTGGTGCATACGAGCGGAATCGATCTGCACGCGCTTCTGCCTATTCCTACGCATAGCGAGCATGACAACGGCCCGTACATCACCGCAGGTCTCGTGATTGCGCGCAATCCGCGCACCGGCGTGCAGAACGTGTCGATCAACCGCATTCAGGTGCATGGCCGCGATCGCATGGCGATACTGCTGCTGCCGCGCCATCTCTACGCGTTCCAGCGCGCCGCCGAGGAAGCGGGCGATGCGCTCGACGTGGCCGTCGCCATTGGCGTCGATCCGCTGACGATGCTCGCTTCGCAAGCGATCACGCCGATCGATAACGACGAACTTGAAATCGCTGGCGCGCTCCACGGCGCGCCGCTGCCGGTCGCGCAATGCGTGACGAGCGGTGTGCATGTGCCCGCGTTCGCGGAGATCGTCATAGAAGGACGCATTCTGCCGAACGTGCGCGAGCCGGAAGGCCCATTCGGCGAGTTCCCAAAGTACTACAGCGCGAAGGAAGCGCGCGAAGTCATTGAAGTGACGGCGGTGACGCATCGGCGCGACCCCATTTTTCATACGATCGTGCCGGCCGAAATGGAGCATCTGCTGCTCGGCGCGATTCCGCGCGAAGCGACGCTCCTCGCGCACCTTCAGCGCAGCCATCCGGCGGTGAAGGACGTGCATCTGTCGGTAGGCGGTGTGTGCCGCTATCACCTGTGGGTGCAGTTCGACAAGAAACGCGAAGGCGAAGCGAAGAACGTGATTCTCTGCGCGTTCGGCGCGCATTACGACATCAAGCTGGTCGTCGTCGTGGATACGGACGTGAACGTGCACGATCCCGCAGAAATCGAATGGGCGATTGCGACGCGCTTTCAGGCCGACCGCGATCTCGTCGTCATCGCGGGCGCGCAAGGCTCGCCGCTCGATCCCTCGACGACGGTCGGCCAGCCCGACGACGCCCCCGCGCATCTGCAAGGCATCAGCGCGAAGATGGGACTCGACGCGACGCGCCCGGTCGTCTATCCGGCGCATGTCTTCACACGCGTGCGCATCCCGGGTCAGGACACCGCGGATCTGACCGCGCTCGTCGCCGCCGACAACAGCGCGCTCGACGCCTACCTCGCGCGCGATCATGGCTGAGCGGAAGAAGCGCATCGTCGTGGGCATCTCGGGCGCGAGCGGCGCGGTCATCGGCGTGCGGCTGCTCGCTGCGCTGCGGCGCCTCGGCACGCACGAGACGCATCTGATCGTGTCGGCGTCGGGTGCAGTGACGGCGGCGCAGGAGCTCGGCCTCACGCGCGGCGACGTCGACCAACTTGCGGACGTCGTGCATAACGTGCGCGATATCGGCGCGGCCGTGGCGAGCGGTTCGTTCCTCAGCGAAGGCATGGTGATTGCACCGTGTTCGATGAAAACGCTCGCGGGTGTCGCGAACGGCTTCGCGGACAATCTGCTGACCCGCGCCGCCGACGTGATGCTCAAGGAGCGCCGCCGCCTCGTGCTGGTCGCGCGCGAGACGCCGCTCAATCTCGCGCATCTGCGCAACATGACGCTCGCGACCGAAATGGGCGCCATCGTAATGCCGCCGGTGCCGGCGTTCTATGCGCATCCGAAGACCATCGACGATGTCGTCGATCACACGGTCGGGCGCATTCTGGATCTGCTCGGCATCGAGCACGGTGAGATTGCGCGCCGCTGGAGCGGTCTCGCCGATGAATTCGGCAGCCGCGGCGAAGATGACGGAGTGACACCATGAATCAGCGCGAAACCGGATTTGCCGATATCAACGCGCGCGTGGCCGACAGCGATGCCGCGAAGCCGCGGCGCCACGTCGGCCAGCCGATGCAGCGCTTCGAAGACCCCGCGATTCTCACGGGCCGCGGCCGCTACGGCGACGATATCGCCGTGAAGCCCGGCACGCTGCACGCAGCGATTCTGCGCTCGCCGCACGCGCATGCGGAACTCGTTTCCATCGATACCGAAGCCGCATCGAAGCTGCACGGCGTGCACGCCGTGCTCACGCGCGACGATCTGCGTCCGTGGTCGCGACCCTTCGTCGTCGGCGTGAAGTCGCCGATGGAGCAGTGGGCGCTCGCGATGGACCGCGTGCGCTACGTCGGCGAGCCGGTGGCGGTGGTGATGGCGGAATCCCGCGCGCTAGCGGAAGACGCGCTCGACCTCATCAAGGTCGACTATGCGATGCTCGATCCGGTCACGTCCATCGAACAATCGGTGCGGGGCGATGCGCCGGTGCTGCACGAGCGCGTCGGCAGCAACGTGATCAGCGACCGGCGTTTCCGCTATGGCGAACCGGAAGCCGCGTTCGAAAACGCGCCGCATCGCGTGAAGCTCGTCGCGCACTATCCGCGCAACACGTGCGCGCCGATCGAATGCGGCGTGGTCATCGCCGAGTATCTGTCGGGCGGCGAAGGCTATGACGTCACATCCAATTTCATGGGACCGTTTTCGCTGCACGCCGTCATGGCGATGGCGCTCAACGTTCCCGCGAACCGTCTGCGTCATAAGGCCCCGCGCGATTCCGGCGGCAGCTTCGGCGTCAAGCAGGCGGTGTTTCCGTATGTCGTGCTGATGTGCCTCGCCTCGCGCAAAGCCGGCGCGCCGGTGAAATGGGTCGAGGACCGGCTCGAACACCTGAGCGCGGCGACTTCCGCGACCGCGCGCCTTTCGACCATCGAAGCGGCCGTTCAAAGCGATGGCCGCATCGTCGCGCTTTCCTACGATCAACTGGAAGATATCGGCGGCTACGTGCGCGCGCCCGAACCCGCGACCTTCTACCGGATGCACGGCTGCCTGACGGGCGCATATGCCATTCCGAATCTCGTCGTGCGCAACCGCGTCGTGCTCACGAACAAGACGCCGACCGGCCTCGTGCGCGGCTTCGGCGGACCGCAGGTCTACTTCGCGCTGGAGCGGCTCATTCAGCGTATCGCCGTCGAACTGAGGCTCGATGTGCTCGATGTGTACCGCCGCAACTTCGTTCCCGCCGATGCCTTTCCGTATCGCGCGACGGCGGGCGCGCTGCTCGACTCCGGCAACTATCAGGAAGCGCTGCGCCGCTCGATGACCGAAGGCGGCTACGACGAACTCGTCGCGCGACGCGACGCGGCGCGCAAAGTTGGGCGTCTTTATGGCATCGGCTTCGCGGCGATCGTGGAGCCGTCGGTATCGAACATGGGATACATCACGACTGTGATGCCGCCCGACGCCCGCAAGAAAGCCGGGCCGAAGAACGGCGCGATCGCCAGCGCGACGGTGAGCGTCGATCTGCTCGGCGGCGTGGTCGTCACCATCGCGTCGACGCCAGCGGGCCAGGGCCACATGACGGTGTGCGCGCAAGTCGTCGCGGATGTGCTCGGGCTCGACCCGAAGGACATCGTCGTGAACGTCGAATTCGATACGCACAAGGACGCGTGGTCCGTCGCGGCGGGCAATTATTCGAGCCGATTCGCGGGCGCGGTGGCCGGCACGGTGCATCTGGCCGCGACCCGCGTGCGCGAAAAGCTCGCGCGCATTCTCGCGAAGCAGTTCGGCTGCGCGCCCGGCGACGTGCGCTTCGAAGGCGCGCGCGTCTTTCCGAACGGTGCCGAAGAGCGCGCGTTGCCGTTCGCGCGCGCCGCAAGCAATGCGCCGCACTGGGCGCCCGCGCTGTTACCGGAAGGCGAGGAGCCGGGTCTGCGCGAGAGCGTCTTCTGGTCGCCGCCGCACATGGACGCGCCCGACGAGCAGGATCGCATCAACACGTCGGCGGCGTATGGCTTCGCGTTCGACATGTGCGGCGTGGAAGTAGACCGCGTGACGGGGCGCGTGCGCATCGACCGTTATGTGACGACGCACGACGCCGGCACGCTACTCAATCCCGCACTCGCCGATGGCCAGATTCGCGGCGCGTTCGCGCAAGGCGTCGGCGCGGCGCTGATGGAAGAGTTCCGCTACGGCGCGGACGGCAGTTTCCAGTCCGGCACGCTCGCCGACTATCTGATGCCGACGACCTGCGAAGTGCCCGACCCGTTGATCGTACATCTGGAGACGCCGTCGCCCTTCACGCCGCTCGGCGCGAAGGGGCTCGGCGAAGGCAACAACATGAGCACGCCGCCGTGCATCGCGAATGCGGTGGCCGATGCCCTCGGCGTCGACGATATCCGCCTGCCGCTCACGCCGCCCAAAGTGATGGCGCTGATCGGCATCGACGATCCCGAACCGTCGCGGCCCGAACTGCGCGAAGCACCGGCTGCGAAGCCCGCGACGCCGGGCGGCAAGGCGTTGACGGCGCGCGGCACGGTCGATTTGCCCGCGACGCCCGAAGCCGTGTTCGGCGTGCTGCTCGACCCGAAGGCGCTCGCGAAGGTCATTCCCGGCTGCCATGCGCTCGACGAGACCGCGCCGAATCAGTATCGCGCGGACGTGACGGTGGGCGTCGGCATGATCAAGGCGCGCTTCGAGGCGCGCATCGGCTTGTCGGAGATCGACGCGCCGCACCGGCTGCGGCTCGCGGGCGCGGGCATCTCGCCGCTCGGCAGCGCGCGCGGCAACGGTCTCGTCGAACTGACGCCGCAGGGAACCGGCACGCGCCTCACTTATGACTATGAAGCGCAGGTGTCGGGCAAAGTGGCGGCGGTCGGCGCACGCATGCTCGAAGGCGCGGCGAAGGTCGTGCTCAGGCAATTGTTCGAATCGCTCGGACGGCAGGCGGCGGGCCAGCCCGTCGAGCAGCGCAAGTCGTGGATTGCGCGGATTTTGGCCCGCTTCAGGAGGCACGTATGAAGCCCGCGCCGTTCGATTATCTGCGCGCCATGACGACGCAAGACGCGCTCGACGCCCTCGCGCAAACCGGCGACGACGCGCGCGTGCTGGCGGGCGGTCAATCGCTGATGGCCGTGCTCAACATGCGGCTCGCGCAGCCGCGCGTGCTGGTCGATATCTCGCGCACCGCCGAACTCGACGCCGTGCGCGTGGATG
This sequence comes from Paraburkholderia sp. MM6662-R1, assembly GCF_050436245.1. Lineage (NCBI taxonomy): Bacteria > Pseudomonadati > Pseudomonadota > Betaproteobacteria > Burkholderiales > Burkholderiaceae > Paraburkholderia > Paraburkholderia sp. MM6662-R1. The sequence continues at coordinate 758,533 of NZ_JBNDLV010000004.1, forward strand.
ACAAAGCAGGCCATCTCGTCGTGAGCGCGGCGGCGACGCAAGGCAGCGTCGAATGGCGTCCCACGCTGCGCGACGAAGTGCCGATGCTCGCGATGGCGTTCCCGCATATCTCGCATTTTCAGATTCGCAATCGCGGGACGGTGTGCGGCTCCGTCGCGCATGCGGACCCGAGCGCAGAACTGCCGCTCGTGCTGGCCGCGCTCGGCGGCGACGTGATGCTGCGCTCGAAAAAGAAGCGCCGCACGCTCGCCGCGCAGGACTTTTTTCAGGGAATGCTGATGACCGCGCGCGAGCCAAACGAACTCGTGGAAGCCGTGCGCTTTCCGCTCAGGAAGCCCGGCGAACGCTATGCGTTCACCGAGTTCTCGGCGCGGCACGGCGATTTCGCGATCGTCGCGTGCGCGGCGGTGGTGACGGACGATTCGATCCGTATCGCGGTCGGCGGCGTCGCGGACCGGCCGGTGGCGGAAAGCTGGCCGCGTCTGACCGGCGACGACCTGCGCGGCGCATTGAACGACCTGAGCTGGAAACTGAACGCGCAGGACGACGCGCACATCAGCGCGAAATATCGACGCAATCTCGTCCGGCAACTGGGATGGCGCGTGATCGAGGAGGCTACGTGAGCAGCAACACATCGGACAACATCATGCGGCAAGGGGAGCAGCGGCGCATCACGCTGACGCTCAATGGCCGCGAACGCAGCGGCCATTGCGAGCCGCGCGAACTGCTGTCGGATTTCATCCGCCACGAACTGGGCGCGACCGGCACGCATGTCGGCTGCGAGCATGGCGTGTGCGGCGCATGCACGGTGCACGTGGATGGCGTCGCGGCGCGCTCGTGCCTGATGCTCGCGGTGCAGGCCGATGCGCGGCGCATCGACACAGTCGAAGGTCTTGCGCCCGACCAGACGCTCGGCGATTTGCAGCAGGCGTTCCAGCGCCATCACGCGCTGCAATGTGGCTTCTGCACGGCGGGCATTCTGATGTCATGTGCGGACTATCTGCAGCGGGTGCCGAATCCGACCGAGGATCAGGTGCGCGACATGCTCTCGGGCCATATCTGCCGCTGTACCGGCTATACGCCGATCGTCGCGGCCGTGCTCGATGTGGCAGCGCGTCGTCAGGTCGAGGCGCGCGGCGAGAAGGAGACCGAACATGCTTGATCTCGGCCGCACGTTTCTGCAAAGCGTCGAGCGCAGCCCGAACGCGCTCGCGCTCGTCGATGGCGACATGCAACTGACCTATGCGCAGTGGCATCGCATGATTCTGAATGTCGCCGATGCCCTGCGCGAACTCGGGCTGCAACGCGGCGACCGGTTGCTCGTCGTGCTGCAAAACCGCTGGGAAATGGCGACGCTGCACTGGGCGGGGCAATTCTCGGGCATCGTGATCGTGCCGCTCAACTGGCGCGCGAAGCCGGAGGAAGTCGAGTACTGCGTGACGGATGCGGGCGTGAAGGCGATCGTCTACGAACCCGTTTGCGCCGATGCCGTCGTGGAAAGCGCCGCCGCGCAGCACGTGCTGCGCATCGGTCTGGACGACGCCCCCGGCCGCACGATGGCCTTCGACGCGCTGCTCGCGGAACGCACGCGCACCGGCGAGACGACGCACGCCACCGCCGACGATATCTCGCTGATCCTCTACACGTCCGGCACGACCGGCAAGCCGAAGGGTGTCCCGCGCCGTCATCGGCATGAACGCGCGGGCGCGCTCGCGCACGTCGCGCAGAACCTGTACCGGCGCGGCGAACGCACGCTCGGCGTGATGCCGCTTTATCACACGATGGGCGTGCGCTCGCTGCTTTCGATGGCGCTCGTCGATGGCGTCTTCGTCTGCGTGCGTCGCTGGAACGCGAAGCTCGCGCTCGAATCCATCGCGAAGTACGCGCTCACGTGCCTCTATCTCGTGCCGACGCTTTATCACGATCTGCTCGCGGACAGCGCGTTCGCCAGCACCGATACGTCGTCGGTCAGAAAGCTAGGCTTCGCGGGTGCGCCGATGAACGATGGTTTGCTCAAGCGCCTGTCGGCTGCGTTCGAGCCGGAGATCTTCGTCAATCACTACGGTTCGTCCGAGGTCTACACGGTCAGCATCGATCAGGACGCGACGCGCAAGCCGGGCAGCGCCGGGCGCGCGGGCGTGAACACGCGGCTGCGCGTCGTGAAGCTCGACGCCGTGTCGCCCGATGAGATCGCACAGGCCGGCGAGGAAGGCCAGATCATCGCGGACCTGCTCGGCGACGAAGCATTCGAAGGCTACTGGAACCGCCCGGACGCGAACGCGAAGTCGCTGCGCGAGGGCTGGTATTTCACCGGCGACACCGGCTATTTCGACCGCGACGGCGATTTGTACGTGACCGGCCGCGTCGACGACATGATCATCAGCGGCGGCGAAAACATCTCGCCGGTGGATATCGAATCGGTGCTCTCGCTGCATCCGGCCGTCGATGAAGTCGCGGTCGCGGGCGTCAAGGACGAGCGCTGGGGCCAGCGCGTGGTCGCGTTCATCAAGCGCCGCGAACACGTCGATGCCGAGGCGCTCGACGCCTGGTGTCGCCAGTCCGACCTCGTCAACTTCAAGCGCCCGCGCGACTACGTGTTCGTCGACGATATTCCGAAGTCGCCGGTCGGCAAGATTCTGCGCCGCAAGCTCTCGGCGGGCGAATACGCATCCGACGGCAACGTTCAACCTACACAGACCACAAAGGAGTAATCCGATATGAGCGATTTGAACCATCGCGGCCAGACGCTGCTGCAAGACCTCGACGGCTTCTCGGTCGAGATCGACGCCGAACGCGAGCGCGCCGACATCATCCTGCATCGGCCGCCGTTGAATGTCATTTCGATGCGCGCGCGCGACCAGTTGCGCCTCGTCTTCGAGGCGCTGGACGACGACGAGCGCGTGCGCGTGATCGTGGTGCGCGCGACGGGCGAGCACTTTTCGAGCGGCGGTGACATCAAGGGCTTTCTGGAAGCGTCGCCGGAGCACGTGTCGAAGCTCGCGTGGAATATCGCGGCGCCCGCCCGTTGCTCGAAGCCGGTGATCGCGGCCAATCGCGGCTTCTGCTTCGGCGTGGGGTTCGAGCTGTCGCTGGCTTGCGATTTCCGCATCGTCACCGAAACGACCTTCTATGCGCTGCCGGAGCAAAAGCTCGGGCAGATTCCCGGCTCGGGCGGCTCGGCTCGTCTTCAGGCGATGGTCGGCATCGGCCGGACGAAGGACATCGTGATGCGCTCGCGCCGCATTCCGGGGAAGCAGGCTTACGAGTGGGGCATTGCGGTGGACTGCGTGGCCGACACGGAACTGGAAACCGCCACCGATGCGCTCGTCGACGAACTGCGCGCGTTCTCACCGCTCGCTCAGCGCACCGCGAAGAAGCTGCTGAACGATTCGGAAGATGCGCCGCTTTCCATTGCTATTGAACTTGAAGGGCATTGCTATAGCCGGCTGCGCACATCGGACGATTTCCGCGAGGGCGTCGAGGCGTTCCATGGCAAGCGCAAGCCGGTGTTTCGCGGAAGTTGATAAGCGGCGTCACAGGAGAACAGGAGACAGAGGATGGAACGCTTCGATTACGTCATCGTGGGCGGCGGCTCTGCGGGATGCGTGTTGGCGCATCGGCTGTCGGCCGTGCCGTCGCTGCGCGTCGCGCTGATCGAAGCAGGCGCCGATACGCCGCCGGGCGCGGTGCCCGCCGCCATCCTCGACAGCTATCCGATGCCCGTCTTCTGTGGCGAGACCTACATCTGGCCGGACCTGAAGGCGAAAGCCACCAGGAACGCCGCGCCGCGCGTCTACGAGCAGGGCCGCGTGATGGGCGGCGGGTCGAGCATCAACGTGCAATCGGCCAATCGCGGCCTGCCGCGCGACTACGACGAGTGGGCTGCGAACGGCGCCGATGGCTGGGCGTGGCGTGACGTGCTGCCGTACTTTCGCAAGCTGGAACGCGACGTCAACTTTCCGGGCGGCGAACTGCACGGCAGCGACGGCCCCGTGCCGATTCGCCGCATCATGCCGAAAGACTGGCCGCCCTTCTGCGATGCGTTCGCCAAGGGCTTGCGCGCGAATGGCGTCGCGCAATTGCAGGATCAGAACGGCGAATTTGGCGACGGCTTTTTCCCCGGCGCGTTCTCGAACATCGACGACAAGCGCGTGTCCACGGCCATCGCCTATCTCGACGAAGCCACGCGCAAGCGCCCGAATCTCACGGTGTATTCGAACCTTCGCGTCGAGCACATCGTGATGGAAGGCGCGGCGGCGCGCGGCGTGATCGCGCTGGCGCAAAGCGGCGAGCGCGTGCGTTTCGAGGCGGGCGAAGTCGTGCTGAGCGCGGGCGCGCTTCAGTCGCCTGCGCTGCTGATGCGCGCGGGTATCGGCGATGCCCGCGAACTCGCGGCGCTCGGCATCGCGTGTGCGGTGGATCGGCCGGGCGTCGGGCGCAATCTGCAGGATCATCCGTCGCTCACGTTCTGTCATTTTCTCGAACCGCGCTTTCGCATGCCGCTCGCGCGACGCCGCGCCAGCATGATGGCCGCGCGCATGAGCTCCGGCGTCGCGGGCTGCGACGAGTCGGACCTGTATCTGTCGAGCGCGACACGCGCGGCATGGCACGAGCTGGGCAACCGGCTGGGCCTTTTCTTCCTGTGGTGCAACCGGCCGTACTCGCGCGGCCGCGTGCAGCTCGTATCCGCCGATACCGCCGCCGCTGCGCGTGTCGACCTGAATCTGCTCGACGACGAACGCGATCTGCAACGGCTCGCTACCGGCGTGCGGATGCTCGCGAGCGTGGTCGAGGCGTCGGGGCTCGGACGCGATCCGCGCGACTTCTTTCCAGCGGCGTTTTCTCCGCGCGTCAAGGCGTTGAGCCAGGTCGGCGAGCGCAACGCGCTTTTGACTTCGATGCTCGGCACGCTGCTCGATACGCCCGCGCCGCTGCGTCGTTTTCTGATCGAACGCTTCTTCACGCGCGGGCTGGACATGGCCGCGCTCCTGGCCGACGACCGCGCGCTTGCCGACTTCATCCGCGCGAACGTGTTCGGCGTGTGGCATGCGAGCGGCACATGCCGCATGGGCGGCGCGCAGGATCGCGACGCCGTCACGGATACCGAAGGGCGCGTGCACGGCGCGCAGGGACTGCGCGTGGTCGATGCATCGCTGATGCCGAGACTGCCTTCGGCCAACACCAACATACCGACCATCATGATCGCCGAGAAGATCGCCCACGCGATGGTCGCGCAGCGACGCGCGAGCTTGGCATCGGGCGCATCCAGCGACTCCGCTGCGCCGCCGCTCGCCGCCGCGCACTGACGATTTTTTAACCTCGACAAGAGCACGCCAAAAGACAAACGTGCCTGCGACACGGGGGCGATCGAAAGACGGCCCAGTGACATACAAGGAGATGCAAATGTCCGTAGCAGCGCAAGAAGGTGCCGCCGCGCTTCACGTCAATCAGCGCCAGGTCATGGGCGCAGTCGTGGCCTCGTGCATGGGTTGGGCGCTCGATCTGTTCGACCTGTTCGTGTTGTTGTACGTGGCGCCGGTGGTCGGGCGTCTGTTCTTCCCATCCGAGCACGCGATGCTCTCGCTCGCGGCGGTCTATGCGTCGTTCGCGGTGACGCTGCTGATGCGCCCGCTCGGTTCCGCGCTTTTCGGCTCCTACGCGGACCGTCATGGCCGCAAGGGGGCGATGATCGTCGCGGTCGTTGGCGTTGGCCTCTCGACGGCGGCCTTCGGCATGCTGCCGACGGTCGCGCAGGTGGGCCTCGTCGCGCCGGTCCTGTTTATGCTGCTGCGCCTCGTGCAGGGCGTGTTTGTCGGCGGCGTGGTGGCTTCGACGCATACCATCGGCACGGAATCCGTCGCGCCGAAGTATCGCGGCGCGGTTTCGGGGCTGATCGGCGGCGGTGGCGCGGGCCTTGGCGCACTGCTCGCGTCGCTCACGTATCTCGCGATGTCGTCGCTTTTTCCCGGCGATCTCTTCGACGTCTGGGGCTGGCGCTGCATGTTCTTTACCGGCATCCTGAGTTCGCTGCTCGGCCTCTTCGTATTCAATAGCCTGGAAGAATCGCCGCTCTGGAAGAAGCTCGCCGCCGAGAAGGCCGCCAAGGCCGCCGCGCAGGTCAAGAGCGGGCAGGTGGAAGTGGTGCGCTCGCCGGTTCGCACGCTGTTCTCGCGGGACTATCGCAAGGTGCTGTTCGTGAACCTGCTGCTGACTATCGGTGGCGGCAGCGGCTATTACCTCACGTCGGGCTATCTGCCGACCTTCCTCAAGGTCGTGAGCCACGTGCCGAACGGCGCGGCTGCCGCGATCCTGATGATCTGCAGCGTGGCGGTGGTCGTCGCCTCCGTTGCGGCGGGGCATCTGAGCACGTTCATCGGGCGCAAGAGCGCGTTCGTGTGGCTCGGCCTCATCCGGCTGGTCGCGCTGCCTGCGCTCTTCGTGCTGCTGCCGACCGCGCAGAACATCACGATGATCGGCGTGTACGCGGTGCTGCTCTCCGCGCTCGGCAGCGCGGGCTATGCGCCGATCCTGATCTTCCTGAACGAGCGCTTTCCGACTGCGATCCGCGCGACCGGGACGGGTCTTTCATGGAACATCGGCTTCGCGATCGGCGGGATGATGCCAACCTTCGTCTCGCTCGTCGCGAAGGATGCGAGCCAGTTGCCGTCGACGCTCGCGATCTTCGTCGGCGCGATCAGCGTGATCTTCCTGATCGGCGCGTTCGTCGTGCCCGAGACGCTCGGCAAGCTCGAAAACGGGGCGGCGCGCAATCCGTCCTGAAGCAGGCAAGCATCGGCGGGCGCGCCGAAGAGCGCGCCCGCGCATCGTCCGATAGAAAAAGGAGACGCTTATCATGAAGTATGACGACGACGTTCGCGCGCGATCCTACAAGTTTCGCGACGAATTATTGCGCCGCGCAGCTTCATGCGCCGACGTTCGCGGAATGGCTCGCGGTCGTGCCGCTCTTTCTGTTCGGCAACTGGGCGGAATGGGCCGCGCACCGCTATGTGCTGCATGGCCGCGTACTATCTGATGTACGAAGGGCTGCACACGCTTTCGCATGTGACGGACAGCCCGTTTCTCGACCGCGTGCCGCTCATCAACACAGTCCGGCGCCTGCACGTCACGCATCACGATCCCGAACTTATGGCGACGCAGAACTTCAACCTCACGTTCCCGATCTGCGACACGCTGTTCGGCACGCGCAGCGATGCGTCGTGCAGCGCGCGTGAACCGATGAGCCCGAGCGGCGGTTGAGTTTTCACTAAGCCCGCGCGCCAGTGGTCACGCGCCGGATCTCCTCGGTGATGATCGCAATGAGCGCCTGCGCCGCCGGCCCGATCGGCCGCTTCGGGTGCGTGACCTGAATGATGTGACGCACGATCGGCGGCGAGTCGATCGTGCGCGCCCGCAGCAGGCCTTCGTCCACCTTCGCCTGCACCACGACGCGCGGCAGGATCGTCGCGATGCTGCTCTGCTCGACGAACTGCACGATGGTGCTGAGCAGATCGATCTCGAACTTCGGCTGAATGACGACGTCGGCCGCCATCAAGGCGGCGTCGAGCGCGCCGCGCAGTCCGTTGCGGCGCGTGGGGAGCACAAATTCGATACCGGACCGCGTGACCAGATGCATCGTCTCCGGCAGATCCGGCCCGTGCGCCGCGCTCGTCACCAGCACCATTTCTTCCACCAGCAGCGGCTCCACGTCGAGCGTGAGCCGCCCGCGCGGCTTGTTGATGATCGCGGCATCGAGTCGGCCCGCTTCGACGGCATCGATGAGTTGCGCGCTGAAGCCGTCCGCGACGGACACTTCGACTTGCGGAAAAAGTGCGTCGAACCGTGCGAGCGATTCGGGCAGCACGCTTTGCGCCTCCGACGACACCATCCCGAGCGACACGCGTCCCGTCACGATGACATCGCGCCGGCTCAGATGCTCGCGGGCATGTTTGATGTCGCGCATGATCGGCGTGTAGAGGCGGTACATGAGCCGCGCCGCTTCGGTCGGAGCCATGCCATGCGGGCCGCGCGCGAAAAGTGTCTGCCGCACTTCGGCTTCGAGCTTCGAAATCTGCATGCTGAGCGCGGGCTGCGCGATGTTCAGCCGCTTGGCCGCGCGGGTCACGGTGCCCTCCTCGAAGAGAGCGATGAAATACTGGATCTGCTTCAGTTCCATGGGGCGGTGGTCGGGCGGAAGGAATCGGCTGTCGGTTGAACGCAGATATCGTAACGCCGCGCGGGATTTGCGTCGCCCTTAAGACATCGGGCCGCTCGCCGTTAGCCCGTCGTTTTTCTGCTGCGGATAACCCGGGGATCATGCGGGCGACGGCGACTGCGGCGACGCATAGCTGCCACCAAAGCGGTAGTCGCCAGATAACGCACCCGAGTTCGCAGCCGCCGACGGGGATGTTTGCGTCGCAACCTTGCATTGCAGCGGTGCGTAAGCCAACAGCCTCGGCGTATCGAGCTTGGCGTAGTCTTGATAGCCTCGGATAGGGACGGACGCCGTGAGTATTCTTTGTCGAATCAAGATTGCCGTGACGGCCTGCTCGGTTGCCGCCGGATGCGTGTCGCAGCCCATAGGGCCGGCGGTAGCCGTGAAGCCGGGGCGCGACAAGCCATTCACCGTTTTTCTGCGGGACGATGCGCAGTGCAAACAGTATGCGAGGGAGCAGCTGGCGAGCGGTGTCGACACGCGCGCTGCGAGCGACGCCCACGTGCCGCGGGCACAACTGAACGTGCAGCAAAGATACGATCTCGCGTACCTGGAGTGCATGCACGCGAAGGGGAATGATGTGTCGGAGCGTGCGGAGCCAACTACGGAGCCTGAACCGGACATTCGCACCTCGGCAGCCGCGAATTTCCCCTGATTCCGAGTCACCCGTCTGACGGCGAGTGCCTTGCCTCAGACCAACCACCGCTTGATCGCCTCAACCATCGTCGACGTGGAAATTCCGTAGCGGTCATGGAGCGTAGGTAACGCACCGGCAGCAAGGAACGCATCCGGCAGTCCCACCTGCCGGAACGGACAGGACACGCCCGCGCGCATCAGTTCCGCCGCCACCGCTTCGCCGAGACCGCCAATTACCGTGTGATTCTCCGCTACCACCACGAGCCGACCCGAGCGCTTCGCTTCGCGGAGAATCGTCTCGGTGTCGAGCGGCTTGACGGTCGGTACGTGCAGCACGCCCACGTCGATCCGATCTTTTTCAAACGCCTTCGCCGCTTCAAGTGCGCGCATCGTCATGATGCCGGAGGAGATGATCAGCACGTCGGCGCCGTCGCGCAGCATCTTCGCTTTGCCGAGTTCGAAGGTGTAGTCGTATTCGTCGAGCACAGCAGGTACGTTGCCGCGTAGCAGGCGCGCGTACACCGGTCCTTTATGTGCGGAAATCGCCGGCACCATCTGTTCGATATCGAGCGCATCGCACGGGTCGATCACCGTCATGTTCGGCATCGCGCGCATCAACGCGATATCTTCAGCCGCCTGGTGGCTCGGACCATAGCCAGTAGTCAGACCCGGCAATGCGCAGACGATTTTGACGTCGAGGTTGTCCTCGGCGATGGCCTGATGCATGAAGTCATAGGCGCGGCGCGTAGCGAATACCGCATAGGTCGTGACGAACGGTTGCGCGCCCTCGTGCGCAAGGCCGGCCGCGGCGCCCATCAGCAATTGCTCCGCCATGCCCATCTGGTAGTAGCGCTCGGGAAACTCCCTGGCGAAAATGTGCAGGTCGGTGTACTTGCCGAGGTCGGCCGTCATGCCGACGACGTTCGTGTTCTGCCGTGCCAATTCCACCAGTGCGTGGCCGAAAGGCGCCGAACGCGTGATCTGTCCTTCGCCGGCGATCGAGGCGATCATGGCCGAGGTCTTCAGGCGCGGCTTGCTTGTCGTTGCGTTGCTCATGCTTGTCTCCCTGCTTCGAGTGCCTGCAGCGCCAATTGCCACTCGTGGGCATCGACGCGGATAAAGTGGTTCTTCTCGCGTTCTTCGAGAAACGGCACGCCGCAACCCATGCGTGTATCGGCGATGATCATGCGCGGTTGCGCAATGGGATGCGCGCGGGCCGCGTCGAACGCAGCGGCCACGGCGGCAATATCGTTGCCGTCGACGCGTTGCGTGAACCAGCCGAACGCCTCCAGTTTTTCGACGAGCGGCTCGAACGCCATGATCTGCGTGGACGGGCCGTCGGCCTGCTGGTTGTTCACGTCGACCACCGCGATCAGGTTGTCGAGCTTCCAGTGGCTTGCCGACATGATGCCTTCCCAGATCGCGCCTTCATCCAGTTCGCCGTCAGAGAACAGCGTGTACACGAACGAAGCAGAATGCTTGCGCTTGAGTCCGAGGCACCGTCCGACCGCGATGGTCAGGCCGTGGCCGAGCGAACCACCGGACATCTCCATGCCAGGCGTATAGCTGGCCATGCCGGACATTGGCAAGCGGCTATCGTCGCTGCCGTAGGTTTCTAGCTCTTCGGCCGGCAGAATGCCTGCTTCGAGCAGCGCCGCATACAGCGCGATTGCGTAATGTCCGTTGGACAACAGAAAGCGGTCGCGCTCTTCCCACTCAGGGTCTTCGGGGCGATAGCGCATCGCGCCAAAGTAAGCAACGGCCAGCACATCGGCGATGTCGAGCGCCTGCCCGATGTAGCCTTGTCCCTGGACTTCGCCCATTAACAGGGCGTTTCTGCGGATACTGTAAGCGTGCTCGGCAAGCGATGCCGTCGAGGCATTGGATGGACTGTTCATGTCGTCTCCTGTGATCAGTCGGAATGGGTGAAGGAGGTTCAGCGGTTCACGGTTTTAGCGGGCACCAGGAAGACAAGGCAGGCACCGAGCGTGATAGCGGTCGAGATGAAGATCAGCCCCGCTGTTGACTTACCTGTCAGGTCGTTCAGCCAGCCCACGATCGCTGGAGAAAAGAAGCCGGCGAGATTGGCGACGCAGTTCACGGCAGCAATTCCGGCTGCGGCGGACATGCCGCCTAGCAAGGCTGTCGGCAACGACCAGAACTGCGACGACGAGGCGAGGATGCCTGCTGCCGCGATACTCAAACAGACAATCGAGGCGGGGATGCTGCCGAGCGTGGGCAATACGGCGAAGCCCGCGGCGGCGACCAGCATGGGAATCGCCAGGTGCAGCCGGCGCTCGCGGCGACGGTCAGCGCTCATGCCGATCAAGGGCAGCGCGATGATGGCGCACAGATACGGGATCGCAGTGAACAGTCCCACCCACAGCGGATCGGCAACGCCGGACTTGCGGATGATCGTCGGCAGCCAGAACGTCAGACCGTACTGCCCGAGCACGACGCAGAAGTAGATCGCGGCCATAAGCCACAAGCGACGGTCCCCGATGAACGATCTGACCGAGATGTGGGCGATCTTATGCGCGTTATCGCTCGCGACATTGCGTGCGAGCAGGGTCTTTTCCGATTCGGTGAGCCACTTTGCCTTGACAATGCTGTCATCGAGATACAGCAGGATCGCTATACCGAGCACGAGCGAAGGCAGCGCTTCGAGCAGGAACAGCCATTTCCAGCCGGCCATATCCAGCGTGCCATGCAGCGAGTGCAAAATCCAGCCCGACAACGGGCCGCCGATTATGCCGGCCAGCGGAATCGCCATAAAAAACAGCGAGAGCGCCTTCGCTCGGCGAGCAGCCGGAAACCAGTAGGTCAGATAGAGAATTACGCCAGGTGCGAAGCCCGCTTCAGCGACGCCCAGCAGAAATCGCAACGCGTAGAACGCCGTCGGTGATTTCACAAACACGAAGCTAGCGGAAATCACCGCCCACGTGAGCATGATTCGCGCGAGCCATTTGCGCGCGCCGACACGGTGAAGGACGAGGTTGCTCGGCACTTCGAACAGAAAATAGCCGAGAAAGAAGATGCCTGCGCCCATGCCGTAGACGGTCTCGCTAAAGCGCAGATCGTTGAGCATCTGCAGCTTCGCGAAGCCGACGTTGACCCGATCGAGATATGCGCCAAGGTAGCACAGCATGAGGAATGGGATGAGCCGGCGGCTTACTTTCGCGTAGGTCTTCGATTCGAAGCTGGGCGAGTCGGCAAGGGGCAACACGCCGCCTTCGATGGGCGAAGCGGTATTCTTGGATTTCATGGTTTGTCTCCATCCACTGGCCCCGGGTTCGCCCGGGTACCTGGAATTCAGCGCCCTCTCTCGGGCGCACGCTGTCAGTCAATGAATAAGCATGCCGCCGTTCACGTCGAGTGTGACGCCGGTGAGATACGTTGACAGATCGCTCACCAGAAAGAGGCACGCGTTTGCGACATCGGCAGCATCGCCAAGCCGGCCAAGCGGAATGCCTTTGATGATGTCCACGCGCATCTCGGCGGTGAGTTTGTCGCCGGTAATGTCGGTCTGGATCAGACCGGGCGTGATCGAGTTGATGCGAATGCTGTCGGGACCGAACTCGCGCGCCATCGCACGGGCGAGACCGAGTACGCCGGCCTTCGCGGCGCTGTAATGGGGGCCGCCGAAAATACCACCGCCTCGTTGCGCCGACACCGACGACATGCATACGATGCTGCCGCCTTTCTGCTCTTTCATCGCCGGCAATACGGCTTGCGACATATAGAGCGTGCCGCGCAGATTGACGTCGACGATTGCGTCGAAGCCCTCGGCGGTGATGTCTAGTGTGCGCACCGGCTGCGTGATGCCGGCGTTATTGATGAGGCCGTCGATGCGGCCGTATCGTTCGAGCGTCGCCTTTGCGGCCTTCACGCAAGCGTCTTTGTCGGTGACGTCGCAGGCGAGCCCGAGATGGGCTTCGCCGAGATCGGCAGCGGCCTGTTTCGCGTCTTCTTCGCGCAAGTCGAGGATCACGATTCGCGCGCCTTGCTCGGCCAGTGCTTTGGCGGTGGCTTTGCCGATTCCGCGCGGTGAAGCCGCGCCCGTGACGATAACGACCTTGTTGTCGAGCAGCATGATTGTCTCCTGGGTGTTGATCTGATGACGCAGTGTCCGGCACGCGGTCACTCGCATCAACACCGTGGCGCTCAACTATGCTTGAGAAATTTTCAGGTAACCGGCTGCCAGCCCGCGAGGCATGCCGGGTCGCTGTGTCGACGCGCCGAAACAACCCGCATGCTCATGCACGTACCGGAATACCCTGATGCCGATTCGGCGCAGTCATTACGCCGTACGGTCCCTGTGACCGATTTCCCGCTCGATCCAGGCGATGAACCGCGCAACGCGTGGGAGCTCCGCGTTCTGGGGCGGATAGACCAGATGATGCGCGCCCACTTCGACAGAGTGCGAATCAGCGAATACCGGCACGAGCGCACCTTCCTTGATTCGTACCGACGCGAGCATCAGGCTTTCTAACGCAATGCCCAGGCCAAGTGCGGCCGTCTCGAGCGACATGTACGAGCGGTCAAACGAGAAATCGAAAGTCTTGTGCGCAGCGGACACGCCGGTGCGTCCGAACCACTGCTTCCACTGGACGAGCGGCGTCTCCGAATAGATCAGACGATGCTCCAGAAGGTCTTCCGGCGTTCTGACCGGATGGCTTTCCAGATATCTCGGCGAGGCGAGCGGCGCGATGAATTCATTGCGCAGTGTCCTGACCTCGAGATCGCGCCAGTTCGCATAGCCATGCCGCAAGTCGATGTCGTAGTAGCCACTGGTAAACGACACATCTTCATACGAGCAGGCCAGATTCAACTGGATATCGCCATTGGCTTCCTGAAACGACTCGAGCCTGGGCAACAGCCACATGAGCCCGAAGCTGGGGCTGGAATGCACACGCAGGATATCGACGTCGGCGCGGCTCGATGCGCGCTCGGTCGCGCGGCTCAGATCAGCAAGAGAGCCCGTCACGTCCGACAGATAGCGCTCGCCTGTCGGTGTCAGGACGAGACCCCGGCCCGATCGATAGAAAAGTGGTTGGCCGATGATCGATTCGAGGTTGCTGATCTGATGGCTCACCGCCGAAGCGGTCAGACCAAGTTCCTCGGATGCGCGGCTGACGCTCCTGGTTCGGGCCACGCTCTCGAAAGCGACGATGGCTTTCACGGGTGGGATGAGCATAGTGAAATTTATTTCAGTCGCAGTTGAATGAAACCGCCTTGTTAGCACGCCATCCGCACTGCCATTCTGTGGGCAAGCCGCGTAACCAGGGCTGTGAAGTTTCCTGATGCTGACAGCGTCAATGCACCGGCAGCACCGCGGTAAACCATAGACATATATTGCGCAGCGCAACAGCTGAGCAGGAGACAGCGATGAATTATCCGTCCTTTCTGCTGACGGCGCGTTCGATCGTCAAAAGCTTCGGACCCACGAGCGTATTGAAGGGTTTTGATATTTCAATCGCCGCAGGCGAAGTGCACGCGTTTCTGGGCGGCAACGGCGCAGGCAAATCGACGCTCATCAAAATCATCTCTGGCCAGTTCGACCGCGACGGCGGCTCGCTCGAATTCGACGGACAGGACATCGGCACATCCGTGGGCGGCCATGTCGCCGCGGGCACCATTGCCGTGGTCAATCAGGAACTGGCGCTGCTGCCGCATCTATCCGTCGCCGAAAACATCGCCATGCCGCGCTTACAGCGCGGGTGCGCCCGCTACAGCGAACGGGCTTCGATGGCCATCGCCATCGAAGCGCTCTCACTGACCGATCCTCACTTGCTCAACCACACCGGCATGCCAGTCGACCGGATGCCGGAAGAAATCGAAGGCTGGAAGCAGGGCATGAAATCGCTCGCATCGGCTCCCAACGTTTTCTGCAAGATATCCGGACTGGGCATGGGAGACTGGAAATGGACGGTGGATAGCATCCGTCCGTTCGTGCTGCACGCGATTGAAGCGTTCGGGGCAAACCGCTGTATGTTCGCGAGCAATTTCCCGGTCGACAAACTGTTTAGCAGCTATGACGCCGTATTCAATGCATTCAAGGAAATTACGCAAGAATTTTCGTCCGACGAGCGGCGCGCGCTATTTCACGACAATGCGGAGCGGGTGTATAGGCTCTGAACTGAGCGTTTTTCCGGCTTGCTGCGAAAAGCAATCTGCCGAGGGGGCACTTCGGGACATGCCCGACTTGCCGATGTGCCGCAATTGGGCTCGTGAACTGCCGTTCGCAGGCGCCTCGCGACACTCTGTACAGGATCGCGAAAAACCGTGGGAACACTTCCCGGTCGCCGGTCAGCGGGAACATCCGCTCGCTGAAATAAACCTGTAACTCCCGGTGTGCGGGTGCAATATGTCAGCGAGCGTTGTCATACAAGGCACAGATGGTGCTATCCCGCAGCGGCGTGCTGACTCGAAAGGCCTGCCAGTATCTTGCCCGGCAAAATGGGCAGGTCGCGCACACGCAAGCCAATGGCGTCGTAGACGGCTGCGGCCACTGCGGCATCCACGCCGGTCGCGCCGAGTTCTCCGATGCCGCGGGTACCGATCGCACTTGCATGCGGATCATACTCATTGACGAAGTGGATCTTGATATCGAGCGGAATGTCCGCACACACCGGGACCGCCACGTTCGACAGATTCTTCGCGAGCCAGCCACCGGTATTGGGCTCCTGCACGCTTTCTTCCATCGTCGCCTTGCCCCAACCCCAGATGATCGCGCCCGTCATCTGGCTTCGCGCCGTTTTCGGATTGATGATCCGGCCCGCGGAATAGGCACCCACCGCCCGGCGCAAGCGCACGAGGCCAAGCTCGGGATCGACGCCTACTTCGACAAAGATCGCACCCCACGTCCGCATCGCGTATGGCGTACCGTCGCCGTCCGCGCTGAAGCTGGCGCCACCCGGAAGCGTGAACGCACCGTCCGCGACCATCTCCGGTAGATTAGCCCGCCGCAGGCTCGCGCGAACGTCTTTCCCGCCGAGCGCATCGAGCTTCGCGTTGATTTCCCGGCAAGCCAGTGCGATCGCGCTTCCCGTGCTGCCCGTGGCGCTCGATCCATAGACGGGACTCGCCGGGTGAAGGTTGGTATCGCCCCACACAATCGACACGTTCTCGATCGGCAAGCCCAGCTCTTCGGCCGCGATCTGGCAAAAGACCGTCTGCGTGCCGGTGCCGATATCGTGCGTGTTCGCCTCGATCAGCGCCGTGCCGTCGGACCTCAGGCGCACGCGCGCCCCGCCGGGAAAGCGGAAATTGCCCATTGAGCTCGTCGCCATCCCATGTCCGATGCGCCACGCTCCGTCTCGTCGTGGCGTCTCGCCGCGCGTGCGCCAGCCGTAAAGCCGCGCGCCTTCCTCATACGCCTCGCGAAGCTTTTTTGACGACCAAGGCTTGTTCGTATGCGGATCGACCTCGGCGTAGTTCGCCAGTCGTAGATCGAGCGGGTCGATCTTCAGCGCCACGGCGAGTTCGTCCATCGCGCTTTCGAGCGCCCATAGCCCCGGACCTTCCACCGGCGCGCGCATTGGCGTGGGCACGTTGATGTTGCGCCGCTCCAGCCACTGCCTGGTGCGAATGGCGGGCGACGCATAAAGCGTCTTGCTTGCTTCGCTTGCGGGCTCCAGATGCGTGTCCGCAATCGCGCTCGAATTGACGATTTCGTGATCGATGGCGCTGAGCCGGCCGTCCGCCGTTGCCGCAAGCTTGATGTCCTGTTTCACCCACGGCTGATAGCCGACGCAGACGAACTGATCGTGACGCCGCAGATGAAGCTTCACGGGCCGCCCCGCGACGCGTGCCGCGGCGGCGGCAAGAATCTGGTGCGGCCACACATATCCCTTCGAGCCGAACCCGCCGCCCGTGTGCGGTGCGATCACGTGAATGTCGTCCGGCCTCATGCCGAGTGCCGCGGCTACGACAAGCGGCACATTCTCGCTCGCCTGAACCGCATCCCACAGCGTGAGCTTGCCGTGCTCGAATCGCGCAACGGTGCCCGATGTCTCCATCGCATTGTGGTGACGCGCCGCTTGAATATACGTCGCCGCCACGCTTGCCTGTGCGGTTCCGAGAATCGCATCGACGTCGCCCATCTCCAGATCGTCGCCGAGCATGCGTGGCTCGGGCGGCGGCTCGCGCGTCGCGGCGCCGGGAAGGATGGGGTCGTCGCGCTCGCACCGGACAAGCACGGCATCGCGGCCGGCTTCCGCCGCCTCGATGGATTCCGCAAGCACGATTGCGACCGGCTCGCCTTCGTACCGAATCGCGTCGTTTTGCAACGGCAGTGCGAGCACCGCCGCTGGCGGCTGAACCGCACCGAATCGCGGCATATCGTGCGCGGTAAGCACCCGCACCACACCGGGTAAGGTAAGTGCCGCGGTGGCATCCACGTCGATCAGCCGGCCCGACGCGACGGGCGCGCCGACCAACGCCGCATGAAGCGTGCCGGGCGGCGTGTTGTCAGCCGCGAATTTCGCCTGTCCCGTGACCTTCGCCTGGCCTTCCACGCGGGAGACCGCCGTGCCGATGCTCATGATCGCCCTGCTGCCGTCAGTAACGCACGCACCGCGGCATTGCGCGCCATCGTCACCTTGTAGCCATTGTGAGCGAGCGGCCGGGCGTCGCTCATTGCCGCGTCGACAATCGGCGTGACCACTTCCTTGGTCAGCGCCTGCCCGGCCAGCGACGCCTCCGCGGCTGGAAGGCGCCACGGGCGTTGCGCCACCGAGCCAAGTGCGATGCGCGCCGACACAATGCGATCCCGATCTAGCTCCACGGATGCGGCTGCCGAGACCAGCGCATATTCGTAGCTGGCGCGCTCGCGGACTTTTACGTAGGCCGATCGTGCGTCCGCGCGGATGGGTATGTGAAAGGAGACGATCACTTCGTCGGCAGCCAGTCTCGTCTCGAGCCGGGCGGCATCGCCGCCCATGCCGGCCGCTTCCTGCTGCGTCAGGTGGAACTCCGTCATCTTGATCATTCGACCGCCGTTCGGCCCGATGACCTCAGCTGTCGCATCCAGACAAGCCAGTGCCACAGCCGGATCGGACGGTTGAACCGCGACGCATGCATCGGTCCAGCCAAAAATTGCATGCCGTTCGTTGATGCCATTGCGCGCCGGGCAGCCCGACCCGGGATTGCGCTTGTTGCAGCCCCATGGCAACGGCGCTTCCGAACGAAAATAAGCGCATCGCGTCTTTTGCATCACATTGCCGCCGAGCGTCGCGCGGTTGCGCACCTGCGCCGAGGCGGCGAGCAGACAGGCTTGAGCCAGCGCGCTCGCGTGGGCGCCGACGAGCGCGTCTTCACCGATCACGTTCAGGTCCGTCAGCGCGCCGATCACCAGATCGTCACGCTCGCGCACAATACGAACGAGACCTGTGAGTCCACCGACATCGATGACGCGATCGGGCGCTGCGATGCCGAGCCGCATCCAGTTGAGCAGCTCCGTACCGCCCGCGATGATCGCCACGTTGCCCGCCGCCAACGACGCGACTACCTGTTGCGCGGTCGCGCCACGCGCGTATTCGAAGTTTTTCATCGTTCGTACCCGGCCGCGCCGGCGGCATCGAGCACGGCCGCCGCGATCTGCGGATAGCAAGAGCAGCGGCACAGATTGCCGCTCATCCATTCGCGAACGCTCGCCTCATCGGTCGCGTGCCCTTCAGCGATGCAGGCGACCGCGGAGACGATTTGCCCGGGCGTGCAATAGCCGCACTGAAAGGCATCGTGCTCGATAAATGCCTGCTGTACCGGATGCAGCGTCCCGTCGGACGCGGCCAGACCTTCGACAGTCGTGACCTCGCAGCCGTCACATTGCACGACGAGCGTCAGACAGCTGTTCATCCGCTTGCCGTCGACCAGCACGGTGCAGGTGCCGCATGCGCCTTCATTACAGCCCTTCTTGGCGCCGCTGAGACCCGAGTCTTCGCGCAACCAGTCGAGCAGCGTGACGCGCGGGTTCACCGTAGCGGCCCGCGGCTGGCCGTTCACACGCATCGTCACCGTGACGCTGCTTGACCAATGCAGCCCGGCGTCTCCATTTGGAGCTAATTGCTCCCCGAAAGTAGCGTCGTCCATTCCCAATTCCTTGCCGGTTTCAACAATCACTCTGCTTGTATATAGACCATATGGAGTTGATATCAAGGGACGATATCCCTCCTGCTTCCGCACCGTCTCCCAAAGAATCGATCCGGCTCGAACTGCAAGGGCGAGCTGCTCGCATGCACCCGCTCGACACTTGCAAGCGGGCCAGGATTAAGTGAGCCGATTTCGACCTGATGCTGATTGAGGCCCCAGGTCCCAGGCCCCAGGCGCCAGCGAAATGCAGTCGATGTAGGTGATGGCGGTCCGCACGATCCAGATAAAAAGTGTCGGCGCAGGGTTCAGCGTCGCGCCCGACCCGTTGTTGAAGGCGACGGTGTTGCCGTTGCCGATCGAGAAGCTGTGCCAGTCGATCACGCCGCGGGACGAGGACTGGTCGATCGTTAGCGAAGTGGTGCCGCTCGTCATCGCGCCCTGGCCCCGGACGAAGGCGCCGCCCTGCGGCAGTGGTCCGGCCGCGTGGGCCATCGGCACGCACCACGCGGCGAGCGCGAGCGGCACCCATAGTGCAAGCGTCAGCGGGCGCAGAACACGGTTCCACGCGGAAGGCCGCGACCGAGGCGCGATGAGTGCCGCGCCGGCATACGCAGCGAAAAGGACAGCCCATTGCGCGGGGTTGGGGGCGACTGGATCGCCAGTCTGGATGAATGACGCGACATGATCCCTCCCGAAACGTGGTTCGTGGAAAGTCGTCGTCGCGGAACGCAGATTGTTGCGACCAGGCAAGGCGCGAAAGCCGCCATACCGCACAACACAGCCTAATGGCAGCAGCGCGTTTCAAAAGACCAACCGGTATTTGGGCATGCACCCGGTGCTTGCTGGTACCGCTTCAAGCGTGGATGTGTGTCGGTCGCCGCGGCGGCAGGAATGGCCGTTCAACCCTCGGAAGCGGACGGAGAGAGCGGCAAGAAGCATTGGTCGCCGGCAAAAGCGATAGAATGCCCGCTCTGCAAAAGACAATATTGACGGGGTACACGGCATGGAGCGGCCGGGCGCGCAGCGTTGGCATGAGCAAACGTTTCCAGGTGTCTTTCGCGGACAACCTGAGAAGGAGCAGGCGCTCCTCCGGATATGCCTGGGCACGGTCGTGTTGATCGGCTATATCGCCGTCGCCGCGCTCCAACGCACGGCCGCCGCGTATGACACTCTGGGCGTGGTTTTCGCATACGTTGTATTCGGCGTGGCGACATACGTAGCCGCGACCGCCGCGACAGTTCGGCCGCGCCTTCGATTGACGGTCACCACCATTGCAGACCAGGCGCTTGTCATGACTGCCTTGGCGCTCGGCGGGCGCGTGGCGCTGCCCTTGCTCTGGGTCGTGTTCTGGTTCCTTGTGGGTGCCGGTTGCCGCCACGGCAAGCGGCCGTTGCTACTTTCATGTGCAGTTGCGCTTGCAGGCGTCGTGATTTTGATGCGCGTCGAGCCGTGGTGGAGAGAAAACCTCGCGGTGGGATTGGGCATCATGCTCAGCATCGCGGCGACTTCCGTGTACTTGATGGCCCTCGTGCATCGGCTCGAACGGCAGGCTGCGACGGACCCTCTGACAGGACTCAGCAACCGCACTCGCCTCGAGCAGGCGATCGCCAAAGCGACTGCGGCGCGAGACGACGATAAAGGACAGTCTGTCTTGCTGTTCATCGATCTCGACGGCTTCAAGTACGTCAATGACGCTTATGGGCATGCGGTGGGTGATGAACTGTTGCAGTGCTTCGCCAACGGTCTGCAGACACGCATTCGCCGCGGCGATACGGTTGCCCGCCTGGGAGGCGACGAGTTCGCGGTGCTCGCCCGCCACGTGCATGACGACGCCGGCGCGCGCGCGATTGCCGACGGTATCCACGACATCCTTCATGGGCTTCGAGAGATCGGCGGTCATCCCGTCGCCGTATCGGCCAGCATTGGCGTGCGCATGCTCGGTACCAATAGCGCGGACGAACGTCTTGATGTACACGCCCTGATGCGCCAGGCCGATAGCGCGATGTATCGCGCCAAAGCGAACGGGACGGACAAAACCTCATTCTTCGACGAGACGGGTGCCGGCGCGTAAGCGGACAGGGTTCCCCGCGGTGTCCTACTCGTGTTGGCGAGCGCATTTGATGCAGGTGCGGGGCCGCGGCCGCTCGTATCTGGGAGCATGTGCGCGTCGTCTCGCTGCGGAAGGTAGTTTCATTTCGCGGCTGGAGTTTGGCCCGGAGTGGGGCGAACTGAGACGGTCGCCATCCGGCCACGAACGGCCATACGCTCGAGCATTCGGACAGACACTCAAACGTCCGGTCCACTCAGATAGCGGACCTATGCCTGTCAGTCGAGCTCATTGCGTTACCTCACGGAAGCACACAACCAGGAACGGTCGCATGCCTTACGGACGGTGTACTCAGTACACACCTGGCACGCCCGGTGGACGATTCTTGAAGCGTCGATGCACCCAGTAATATTGCTCTGGGCACCGATTGATCTGCGTTTCAAGAAATTCATTCATTCGGCGCGCGTCGATCGTCTCACTTTCTGAAGGAAAGTCGCTGAGCGGCTCGAAGATGGTCAGCTTATACCCGCGGTAATCGGGTAATACTTCAGTCACGAATGGTACAACCCGCGCATGGGCCAGTCGAGCAAGGCGCGAAACCGAAGTGAGTGTGCACGCGGGGACGCCAAAAAACGGCACAAAAACGGAGTTGTGTATGCCGTGATCCATGTCAGCAGCCAGCATGACTGGTTTGCCTGAACGAAGTAAGCCGACGATCTTTCTGGCGCTTGTCGAACGTTCAATCATCTCGGCGCCAAATCTGCCGCGTTGCCGCTTGGCTAGACTGCAAAGGCGCGCGTTCGACATGTGTGTATACAGTGAGGCGGCGGGCAGGCGCGTTGAGTAGAGTATGCAGCCGACCTCGATGCTCACGAAATGGAAGCCCAGAAAGATGGTCGGTGGAGCATTCCTGTCTTCCAGATCGATTCGACTTTCGATGTGGACCAGCTTCCGTATCCTTTGCGCGCTGCCAAACCATTGAATCCCTCGTTCGAGATAGCTTCGAACGACGTGGCGAAAATGGTTTCTGGCAAGGTCGTCGTACTCGCACTCGCTCTTGCCCGGAAAACAGAGACGCAGATTGACGAGAGCGATATGTTTTCGGGAGCTTGGAAGTGCATATAACATTGCCCCAAGCGCGCTGCCGAACCTTGCGACGAGCGTATAGGGAAGGACTGCGAAGACGCGCAGCAGCACTACAATCAAGACATAGCCTAATTGCCCCAAGAACCTCCCCCGCTTACGAGAATCACTCATCGCGACACGGAAAAATACGAATACTTACGGATGTATAACAAAGTTCGAGATCCTGGTGGCATAGCATGGCGATGGAAGAGAAGTATCGCACGTACTGCGTTGTGACGGGCTACCCAAATGGACGCTAGGGTTCTCGGTTCTCCCTGGCGAAAACGACTGCGTATGGGCGGCAAGCGCCTGCAGCGCGGATGCACCACCAGGCGGCCGTTCTACTTTGAAAGCCGCCGCCGAGTCCGCATTGGGGCGAAGGGCAGATCCGGGTCGCGAGCCGCCGACCGCCGTCAGGCAGAAGTCGGCCCAAGAGCGGCCGCTCGGACGCACTTTGATGCAACCCCTGGAATGTCGGCTCCCGCCCAGACTCCAGACCTTCCGTCCGCAATCCGGCCATGGTCTGGCGTCGCATGCCCCATCCATCGCCATCAGCATGGTGGCAACGTCTGCGAAGCTACCGACGCCGCTTCGCTCAAAACGCTTACGTCCACTGGAACAAGCCGGCCCTCTCGGCAAGAGCCGATCGGCGTCGAGGTTTTTTGTTTCGGCAAAGATCCAGGTGACGCGTCTCTCAGCGCCCAACCGGCCTGAATAAGCGATTCTTGTCGAGCGTGGCTGGATCGAGCGTATTCTCGCTGCCTTGCGCAGGCGACTCGGGGGCGGCGTCTTCCAGCGCCGGCCCGGTATAGCGGCCTCGTGGCCGTATGACCTTGCTCACCCGGAGTTGCTCAATGCAGTGCGCGAGCAAACCCACGCTCCGGGCTGTTGCGAACAACGCGAACGACGCATCGCGCGGCAACGCCAGCTGAGCCGTCAGGGCCGCAAGCGCAACGTCGATATTTGGCTTGAGCCCGGTCAGCTCAACCACCTTGTTGATGAACGACATGATCTCTTGAGGCGGATTCAGCACTTCGAGCACTGCGGCCGCCCTCGGATCGCCGTCCGGATACAGATGATGTCCAAACCCGGGGATTGGAATGGCCGACTGCAAGTGATGGGCAACCACGTGCTGCGCACCGAGTCTTCCGACGTCGTCGAACACGGCCCGCACGCGGCCTGACGCGTCGCCATGCAGTGGGCCGGAGAAAGTCGCGAGTCCCGTGAGCAGGCATCCGGGCAGCGACGCGCCGGTGGAGGCGGTAATCCTGGCGGCGAACGCAGAACTCGTAATCTCATGGTCGGCCACGAGGACTAAGGCACGGCGGATAAGTTCGGCGCCCTCGCGGTCCTGGCCCCAACCAAGCGCGAGCCGCTCATGCGTCATTTGTGCATTCGCGCCGCGTCGCGCACCAAACGCTTGTGCGATGAGCGCCACGAGCCGGCCGGCCTCGACATGCAGTGCGCCGTCCGTGCGTCCGAGGGTCGAGTGTCCACAGGCCGCGAGCGCTGCCAGCGATGTGAACGCGCATTGCCTGCCGCGCTCGTCGCCCTGTAGCGGCAACTCGCCGCTTTCGAAGGAAACGGGGGCGCGCGCGTTCCAGAGAATGGCCGCCACGTCTTCAAGCGTCGCCGCGTCCGAAAGCCGGATGCTATCCCGCCCCCGGTAGTAGGGCCGGCCTTTTGAGAAGGTGGTAATGCTGCTGTAAATGCAGGGTTCCGCACCGAATATGGTCCCGGCGGCGAGCGCTTCGCGCTTGCGTCCCACCTGCTTTTTTCGGCACAGACCGGCGACGTCCTCCGCGCGATAGAGGCTCTTGCGTGGGTCGAGCGGATCCGGCATGACGGCGATGGTACCTCGACTTACATACGCATAGACAGTCTGCGCCTGCACTCCGAGTTGTCGAGCCGCTTCAGTCAGAGTGATCCAGTTTCGCATGGGATGGCAAGCAAGGTGATGCAGCGCAACGGGGCAACGGGGGAGTGACGACGCAGATCGCGCCTTGCACTCGAGCACGACCGATCCAGCGCCAATATTGACGTTTTTTCAGGTAAAAGTCATCTCGGCGGGTCGCCGCTCCAGTACCTCAACGAGAACGTCACCGGGCGAGCGCACGAAGCAGGCTCTGACGCCGGGGCGAACCTGCTTGATCGGTTCGACGATTTCCGCGTCGCAGAGCAACAGATGCACGAACGCCGCGTCGATATCGTCCACGACCACGCCGAAATGATCTATGCCCTGCTGCCGCTCGCAGCGAGGGTGGCCGGCTTGGACGCTCGCCAGCGAGGTGATGAAAAGGTTGATGCTGCCGATGCGCAAATCCACTCGCCCAGGACGACGCACGATCTCGGCGTTCAGGCAGCGCGCAAACCATGCCGCAGTGGCTTCGGCGTCCGCCGAGCACAGTTGCAGATGATCCCACTTGAATTCAATCATCCGATTTCACCGTATAGTTGAAAGCATCACAGTTCGATGCGGGAAAGCTTGCCCAGCAGCACGGAATACGAAAACGTTCCGAGCAGGCAGATCGCGCCCATCAGGTTGAGGGCCCAGTAGAAGTGGCCGGTGTGCTGGGTGATGTAGCCGATCATGAGCGGCGTGGTGACGGCCGCGATGTTGGCCGCGAGGCTCGTGATGCTGCTGGTCAGTCCCACGTACTGTCGAGGCGCGATTTCGGAAACGGCGGCCCACGACATCGACCCGACGCCCTGCGCGAAGAACGCGATCGTCAGGATGACGATCACCAGCTCGTTCGACTCGACGAAATTGACAAGCACGATAGACGCGCCGAGCATCGTGCCGATGATGAGCGGAGCCTTGCGCGCTGTCGAAAGCGCCACTCCGCGCCGGATAAAAAAGTCCGAAAGGGAGCCGGCCGCGAGAATGCCGACCGTGGCGCCGATAAAAGGCAGTGCCTGGAAGATCCCAACCTTGATCATCGACATGTGACGCGCTTCGATCAGATAGGTCATGAACCACGTGGTGAAGAAGACCAGCAGCGTGTTGTTACAGAACTTTCCGAGACAGATGGCGAGAACCTGGCGGTAGCTGAGCAGCTTGAGCGCCATGCGCCAGTCGAACTTCTCGCGGGGCTTGCGCGTCGCCGCGGCACCTTCATTGATGTATTGCAGCTCGGTGGCATTCACGCGCGGGTGCTGATGCGGATCGCGGTAAACCCGGTACCAGAGCAGACTGAACAGAATGCCGAAGCCACCGGTCACATAAAAAACCGTCCGCCAACCGTACGCGGCGAAGATCCACAGCAACACTCCGGTGAACAAGGGCGTCCCGATGTATTGCCCCATTACATAGACGCTGGTCGCGAAGCCGCGTTCCCGGGCGGGAAACCACAAGGTCACGGCGCGTGCGTTTGAAGGGAAGGCCGGCGCCTCCAGTGCGCCGATGGCGAGCCGCGACCCGAGCAGCATCTGATAGCCGGTCGCGAAACCCTGCGTCAGCGTGGCGAATGACCAACCGACCAGAGACAGCGCATAGGCGAGGCGTGAGCCGAGAATGTCGGTCAGTACCCCGCCGGGCACCAGCGCAATGGAATAGGCAAGACCAAATGCCGCAAACAGCTCGCCCATCTGCATCTTGTTGAGCGCCAGCCCCTTCGAGAGGCCCGGCGCAACGATGCCCAGCGCCGACCGGTCCACGTAATTCAGAATGGTGGCCATGAGCAACATCGAGAGCACGACGTAGCGGACTCTGGAGCGATTCGTGGTATCCGCGTAAGCCGGGGTTCCCACCGGCAATGTTTGTTCCTCTGCGATTTTCATCGGTGTCTCCGTAACATTAGCCTGTTGTTTTTTTAGTTGGCTTAAGGGCGATTTATCCGCGGCCGACGAACGGCATGGCGGTCGCCATGATGGTCATGTTGAGAACATTGGCCTCGAGCGGAAGACTGGCCATGTGCACGACTGCATTTGCCACGTGCGTCACATCCATTCTTGCTTCGGGTGCCAGGCGTCCGTCCGCTTGCAGTACGCCGTGGTTCATCCGTTCAGTGAGCGATGTGGCGGCGTTGCCGATGTCGATCTGGCTGCAGGCGATGTTGAATGCGCGTCCGTCCAGCGCGATCGATCTGGTGATGCCAGTCACAGCATG
The DNA here is from genome assembly GCF_050436245.1 of Paraburkholderia sp. MM6662-R1. Taxonomy (NCBI): domain Bacteria; kingdom Pseudomonadati; phylum Pseudomonadota; class Betaproteobacteria; order Burkholderiales; family Burkholderiaceae; genus Paraburkholderia; species Paraburkholderia sp. MM6662-R1. The sequence continues at coordinate 784,753 of NZ_JBNDLV010000004.1, forward strand.
TTTTGTTGCCGTATAGGCAATGGCGTGCGGCCTTGGCGAGTGGGCGGAGATCGATCCGTTGTTGATGATTCGTCCGCCTTGCGGGGACTGTTCCTTCATCAAACGATAAGCGGCGCGAGCGCAGAGGAAAACGCCGGTCAGATTGGTGGCCACGACGTCGTTCCAGAAGTCGACTTCGTAGTCTTCCAGAGGGACAGCCCCAGCATTACGCCCCGCGTTGTTGAACAGCACGTCGAGCCGACCGAATGCCTCGGCAATTCCCGAAAACGCGTGCTCGACCGATGCTGCGTCGCCAACGTCGGCCTGGAATACATCCGCTTCTCCCCCCGCCCTGCCGATTGCTTCCTTTGTTTCCAGCAGCGGCTCGGCTCTGCGCCCGATCAGCGCGACGGCGAATCCTGCGTTAGCAAGTGCGACGGCGGCGGTTCGGCCGATGCCGGAGCCGGCGCCCGTCACGGCTGCGAACTTCTTCGATGCAGACATTTCCTTTCCTCTCGTCAAGTCAATTGGACATGGGAAACAGAGTTGCATTCGCATCAGGGGTTGAGCAATCTTGATTCATTGAATCAACATCCGCGGGCCTTCCGGATGGGGATCGCATCAGGGTTTTCCTGATGCGCGTGTGGCCGCAAGCAAGATTGAAGAGGGACAAGACGGAAACAAATCGCAACGCGCAGGCGCCGCGAACAATAGGGGCGTGTCATCACCGAGGAGTTGATTCATCCAATCAACATTGACGGCCCGGCCAGCGATTTCGTAGCCTCTCGACGTCTGCCTACCAAAGGAAAAACCATGTCGGAAGATAAACGCACCAGCCTGTTGATTGCGCGAACGGTTCCCACCGCCGTGGCGAATCGCGCTGCGGCCGAATTCCATGCCTTCGTGACCGAGTCCGATATGAACTCGTGGTCTGTCGTCGACTTCTGCAAGAAGCACGACGTGCCGGCCGTACTCATCGGGAAAAAATCCGGCCTGCAAGCGGAACACATTGCCGCGCTGCCTTCGACGGTCAAGATTATTGCGAACGCGAGCGCGGGCTTCGATCACATGGACGTAGCGGCGGCCCGTGACAGGGGAATCGTCGTGACGAACGCGCCCGATGCGTTGACCGAGTGCACAGCCGATTTTTCCATGCTGCTCTTGCTGGCTGCGTGCCGTCGCGCGTCAGAATACGAACGGATCATGCGCAACGGATGGGGCAAATCGTTCGGCATGACCGAGATGCTGGGTATGCGAGTGAATGGCAAGACGCTCGGCATCGTCGGATTTGGGCGTATTGGACGGGCGGTCGCTAAGCGTGCGCAGGGATTCGGCATGCGCGTGATCTACACGGACATGCACCGTGCGGCCCCGTCGCTGGAAAATGGCGCGACCTTCTATGCCACTCTCGACGAAATGCTGCCGCACTGCCAGGTCCTCACGCTGCACGTGCCGGGTGGAAGCGTCCCGCTCATGACGAAAAGAGAGTTTGGACTCCTTCCCGCAGGCGCGATTTTCGTTAACGCGGCGCGTGGCGGCCTGGTGGACGAAGATGCGCTTTATGACGCCCTGACGTCGGGTCATCTGTTCAGCGCGGCTCTGGATGTGTACCGGAACGAGCCCAACGTCGACAAGCGGTTTGCTGAGCTCGACAACGTGTTCCTGACGCCCCATATGGCCAGCGCAACGATCGAGACCCGCGACCAGATGGGCTTTACGGCGCTGGACAATATCGCCGCCGTGCTGGAAGGACGGCCCGCCTCGAATCCTGTCTGAGGCTCGCCCTCATGGGGACAGTACGTTGCGACGCACGGCGGATTCAACCGGTCGATGCAATAGTTCGATGGAACCGTTCAGCCGGCGTTTCGTAATCCAACGTCTTCCTTGGACGCTCGTTCAGCCTTCCACCACGGCGCAGTTCGTTATCTGACGCCATTCGCGGGGGGCGGCGAAAATCTCTTCCTCTGGCCCGAGACAGGTTTCTCCATGCGCGCCAACCATGCTTCGCCTACGCAAACTGGCATGCCCGTGCTCCAGACGACGGGCCACATCTCCTCGTTCGGCAACGACGCGATTGCATTGCGCTGGACGAACGAGGACAAACGTCTCGCCGGTTTCTCACTGATCGACTGCGAGCGCAAACGCACGTTGCGCGTCGTCGCGCCGTTCACGCTCACGCTCGCTGACGGAACCACCATCGGCCTGGCCGAGCTGAGGGTCGTTGCGCCCGTGAGCGACGCTGCGCTCGAACCCAACCCGCATGCGTCCCGCTTGGGCGAACGAATCGCAGGGCGACGCGCGAGCGTCTCCCTGGTAGATACACATGGACACCTAAAGGTGCAATGGAGCGTGGAGCAGCGCGAAGGGTCACGATATCTGCGCGTCCAGCTGGCGATTACCGCGCTGCTTCAGGACGAAGCGATCGCTGCCGTCTCATTGCTGAAGACGCGCGCTCCAGGCGCCAGGGCCAGTAGTGAGCGCAAGGGCACGCCGGTCATTGCGGGCAATTTCTATCTGGGCTTCGAGCACCCGCTGGCGACAAGTCAGGTGAAGGGCGACAGCCTCAGCTTCATGCTGCATCGCGCGTTGCCGCTGGAGAAAAACAGGACGCTGGTCTACTCCGCTGTGGCAGGTGTAGCCAGCGACGGCCAGGTTCGGCGCGACTTCGGCATCTATCTGGAGCGGGAACGGGCTCGCCCGTATCGCCCGTTTCTGCACTACAACAGTTGGGGCGACATCGGCTACCTCACGCCGTACACGCAGGAGCAGGCGCTCGAGCGCATCGCAACAATCGGCCACGAGTTGCACACAGCGCGCGGGGTGCAGATCGATTCGCTTCTGTTCGACGATGGCTGGGACGACCTTGGCGGCGGCTGGCATTTCAGCAAGGCATTTCCACATGGCTTCGTTCCGCTGCGCGACGCCGCCGCGCGATTCGGCGCCGCTCCCGGCATATGGCTTTCCCCGTGGGGCGGCTACGGTGCGCCGAAACAGGAACGCGTGACGCGAGGACGTGCCGCTGGTTATGAGGTCATCGACAACGGTCTCGCATTATCGGGGCCGACGTATTACCGGCGCTTTCATGAAGTCGTGATGGACTTGCTCGACAAGGGCGGCGTCAACCATTTCAAGTTCGACGGCACAGGCAATGCCGACAGGGTGTTCCCCGGCAGCCTGTTCGACAGCGATTGGGACGCGGCGATTCAACTGATCGAGGACATCCGCGCGGCCAAGCCCGAAATTTTCATTAATCTCACCACAGGTACGCATCCGTCGCCGTTCTGGCTGCGCCACGTCGACTCCATCTGGCGCGGCGGCAGCGACGATGGCCTGGCGGGCAGCGGCACGAACCGCGAGCGCTGGATCACATACCGCGACACGCAGACGTATCACAACGTCGTGGAGCGCAGTCCGCTCTTTCCACTCAATTCGCTGATGCTGCACGGCATCCTCTACGCGCAGTGCAATCCACGCCTCAATGCGTCGGCGGGCGACGCATTCTCCAACGAAGTGTGGTCGTACTTCGGGACCGGCACGCAATTGCAGGAGCTCTACATTACGCCGGCGCTGCTGGGCGAGCACGACTGGGATGTGCTTGCGCGCGCCGCCCGATGGGCGCGAGAAAACGGCGACATACTTCGCGACAGTCATTGGATCGGCGGAGCGCCGGACGAACAGGCGGCCTACGGTTGGGCAGCGTGGGCGCCGCACAAGGCGATCGTGACGCTGCGCAATCCTCACAGTCGCACGCAACGCTTCACACTCGAGCTGCGGCGCCAACTGGAACTGCCGGATAACGCGGTGGCACGATTCGAATCGCGCAGCCTTGGACGTGCGGGGGATTCCGGTATTCCTGCTCAACTGGACGCTGATCTGTCGCAAGCAGTGCAACTGGCGCCGTTCGAAGTGCTTACGCTCGAACTGCTGCCGGTTGCCGCCGCGAAGCGGTGAAGGGGGGACGATACGTAGGCGCTAGCACGACCTGTCGGCCAGTTGAATCGGCTTTGCCTCGATCTGATGGAGGTCGAAGACCAGCACCTCGTTGTTACCTTGCACGAGCCACGGCGCGGGACAATACAGGCGCCTTTGCGGGCCGATGTTCCAGTAGCGTCCGAGATTGTGGCCATTGACCCAGACGATACCCTTGGTCCAGTTGCTCATGTCGAGCCAGGTGTCGCCGACTTCAGTCAGGAGCACGCTCGCCTTATAAAAGAGACCGGGTTTCCGTGGGTTCGTGCAGTCTTCGTTGAGGTTGGCGATAAACGTTTCATCCATCGGCAGCAGGTAGATGTCCCATTCCTCGAGCAACGCGAGCGAGCCGTCGACGTGTTTCATCGTGACCGGCTCGAGCAGACCTTTACGGTCAACGATCGCGGGTCCGAAGTTGACGCGCCCCATGGCCTCGACGAGTATCTCCAGCGCTACCTGGCCGTCCGGGTTCGACCCGTGGTTGTGCCGCGCCGAAGGCAGGGCAAGCGGCGCGCGATGCATCATGTGGAGCGACTGCGCGTACTCCTGCGGCAGTTGCGCTCTCGATACGCCGCCCGCGTACCGTTCACCAAGGAAAACCGTTGCGTAGTCGTGAACGGCGCTGATATCCAGCACACCGCGCGCGTGCTCCGGCAAAGACTTGCGATACAGCACGAAGCCAAACGCCTGACCGTAGCGTTCAAACGACTGCGGCTCGACGCCATGCTCGCGTGGCAGTGCCGCGGGCAGGTTGTCCCAGATCGAGGCGTAGAGCGTCGGCATCAAGGCCTCAGCGCCGGCGCAGTCAAGCGTGGCGATGACCTCGGGTATGGCTGGCAAGGGTTCGGGCAGATAGCTGGCGATCAGGTCTCGATACTTGATGTACTTCGGCGTCGCCATGCCTTGCTCGCTGATCGGCGCGCAGTAGTCGTAGCTCGTGATGTCGGGCTGATAGTTGCCTGAAGCGTCCACGTTCGCGCCGGCAAAAAAGCCAAAGCTCGTGCCGCCGTGAATGACATACAGGTTGAACGACAGTCGCGCCCGCATGAACGTGGCCAAGGTACTGGAGAGGTCGTAGTCCACGCCCGCGAACCCCGCTTCGCCCCAATGCGTGAGCCACCCTGGGTACACCTCGCCTGCCATCGCGGGCACCGAGGGGAATTCGCGGCGCACGGTTGCGATCTGCGCTGCGTCGCCGTTGCTCAGCGCGATCGCGCCGCCCGTTACCGTGGTGCGATTGCGTTCGAGTTGCGGGAGACCGTCTTCGGTGTAGAACGGCCCGGTTATGCCTCCTGCTAGCCAAAGCTGCCTGAGCTCTTCGAGGTAAGCCGGATTGCTCGCATACGAACCGAATTCGTTCTCGATCTGGATCATCAGGATCGGTCCGCCGTGCTCGCTCATCAATGGCTTGATACGCGGAACCAGTTCGTCGATATAGCGAGCCACCGCCGCCATGTAGCGAGGATCGGTGGCCGAGTCGGTCCGCAACTGGATGTCCGGATCGCGCAACAGCCAGGAAGGGAGGCCGCCCAGATCCCACTCCGCGCACACGTAAGGCCCGGGGCGCAACAGCACCCACATCTGCTCGGCTTGGCACAGGCGGATGAAGGCCTCGATATCGCGATTCCCGCTGCGGAAGTCGAACACGCCTCTATGCGTCTCGTGGTAATTCCACATGATGTACAACGCGATGCAGTTCATCCCCATCGCCCTTGCCATGCGGATCCGGTGTCGCCAGTACTCGCGCGGGATGCGGGCTGGATGCATCTCGCCGCTGCGAATCTGGAACGGCAGGCCGTCGAGCAGGAAATGTTCGCCGTCGGGGCTAAAGGAGAAGGTATGGCTGCGTTCGAGGTTCACGATGGGCGTTGTCAAGTTGACGAATGCAGGCTACCTGTAAATCGGCTGCACCTGCGAGAACGGTAGAACTCAGTTCCTTAACGATCAACAGCTTGCGAACTTTTTCGGTCCGCGGCGGCGCCATGCCTCGCACGGACCAAAGGTGCCGTTCGCCGGACCGGCCGACCAACGTCAGCTGAGGAACGGCGGATTCAACCGGTGGACGCGATCGCTCGATGGAATCGTTCAGTTGGCGTGCGTATTGCCGGTGCGTGAACTATTCTGAAAAGATCGCAATTGTTCATTCCTTTTCAGGTATTCGACAGGAGGTGTGCCATGTCGATGTCGCCAACCTTGCAGGACTGCCTGCGCAGCAAGGGTTCCCGCTACGAAGTCGTGCGTCACCCATACAGCCACTCGAGTATCGAAACGGCTGCTGCGGCGCACATTCCGGGCGACCGCCTCGCCAAGACCGTGCTCCTCGAAGACGAACACGGCTACGTGGCCGCCGTGCTGCCGTCAACTTACGCCGTGCAGCTCTCCGAACTCTGGAGCAAGACAGGGCGCCGGCTCGCCCTGGCCACGGAAGTCGAACTGCGCGAATTATTCAAGGACTGCGATGTGGGAGCGCTGCCGCCAATTTGTATGGCGTATGGCATGAAAACCTACCTGGAATCCAGCCTGGCAGGCCAGCCCGACGTCTACTTCGAGGCGGGCGATCACGAAGAACTGATTCATATGGAAGCGGATCAGTTCCTCATGCTGATGGACGATGCGGAGCGCGCCCATTTCGCCCGGCGGATGCGAGGGTTGAGCGGGCGGGCCTGACTCAACTGGCCAGCCCGTGCGCTGGCCGCGATAATTTGACCGCCTTTTGGTTCATTTGTCAGGGGGTAACTAATCAGCGGAAGCTAGAATTTTTTTCCAACTTCCGCTTGATTAGTCACGCGTCATTGCGCCAGCTGCCAGCGCAGCACCGGAAGCGTCGCGCCGGCAGGCATCGCCCACACCCCCGTCGGACTGAAGTCCTCACCCGCGAATGATGCCGGTGTGCTCATCTGCGCGGTGGTCAGCCCGTTCGCCGCGGGAATCGGCGTGCCGTACACGACGCCGGCTGTGGCGGTCGTGGTGTCGGTGTCCCAGTACACATCGTTCCCGATCGTGCCTGTATTGGCCCGCGCGATGCCGATCGGCTGATAGTTGCTCCGGCTGACCCGGGAAGAAATTCATGGTGAGCTTTTGCAGGAGTCCCGCACGGATTACCTGACTCGCCTCGGAAATCGAAAGCTGTTTTTCGAAGAGGGGGAGCGGATTATCAGCGACCGCGGCATAAATCGACTACCCGTCACACTTCTTGCGTTCGACCTCGATCACTTCAAGAGAATCAACGACCACTTTGGGCACAAGACCGGCGACGAGGTTTTGAGGTCATTCGCGGAAACCGTTCGAGCCGTGACGGGTACGGACGCGATTCTTGCACGCATCGGCGGCGAAGAATTTGCCGCCCTGCTGCCGGGCTACGACAGCGACCGCGCAAAAAAGCTAGGCGAGAACGTTCTCAGCCGGTTCGCCGCAATGTCCCATGGCGCCGACGGCGACCGGATTCGCGCCACCGTCAGCATTGGACTCGCCGAGTCAAGTCGCGAAACGGCTTCCCTCACCGACCTGCTCTCAGCCGCCGACCAGGCGTTGTATCAAGCCAAGTCGCTGGGCGGCAATCGGCTTGAACAGACGCCAACGACCGCGCTCGCCGCCGCCAGTTGCTCTTCGAGTGGCAATCGGATTTAAGCTCCCGCCGGATAGAGTGTGGGGAAGTTTCCGGTCCCGCTCGAAACACTGAATTCATTTGCCAGCACGGCTCCGTCGATTTTCCGCGTGGCCGAGGAGCCACGCGGATTTTCGTCCGAGCGCGATTGCGCACGCAGGTACGACACATGGATGCTCACGAACCCGACACGCGGCCGACCCAGCCCGTAACCCGCCCTGTCCTTGTCTGGGACGCGCCGGTGCGGTTGTTTCACTGGCTGGTGGTCGTGCTGGTCACGGCCGCGTATGTCACGTTGAAGCTGAACTGGATCGACTGGCACGTGCGCGTCGGCGAGACGCTGCTCGCCCTTGTTATTTTCCGGCTGCTGTGGGGCTGCTTTGGCAGTGAGACCGCCCGCTTTCGCAGTTTCGTGGCATCACCCGCGGCTGCGCTTCGTCATTTGCGCCGCCTGTTTCATCGCGAGCCCGATGTGCAGGTAGGCCACAATGCGGCCGGCGGCTGGATGGTTCTATTTCTGCTCGTCTTGCTGCTGACCGAGACGCTGAGCGGGCTCTACGTCAACAACGATATCGCCGACGAAGGGCCGTTTAGCGAACTGGTGCCCGTGTGGCTCGCCAACGCAATCTCGGCGTTGCACGGCCTTGTCTGGTACGTGCTGCTTGCCGCGGTGGTGCTGCACGTGCTCGTGATCGCCCTCTACGCGGTAGCGAAGGGACACAACCTGCTGCGCCCGATGCTGACCGGCTACAAACTGCTGCCCTCGTCCGTGGACGCCCCGCGGCAGGCGCCAGCGCTGCTGGCGCTGCTGCCATTCGGCGTCGGCGTTGCCGTGGTGATGCTGCTCGCGGCTTATCTGTGAGCCTGCCGCAAACCCGCTCTCCGGGCGCGGCTACCGTGCCTGGATCAACTGCCCTTCGGCGGCTTCACCTGGCCGCGAATCTCGCCATTCGGATTGTCCTTCGTGTGAACGTTGATGTACATGTCACCGGCTTCGAACATCTTGGCGTCGTCCGGAGATAGCGTGGCCTGACCGGTGATCGGGCTCGTCACCTCCATGTTGCCCTTCTGCGACAACCAGACTTTTATGCCTGCGTTTTTACCTGCCGGGGCCGGCCCGTGGAAATGCGCCATCGTGGCCGGACTCGTCAATCCGCTGAAGCTGATGTTCCAGGTGACGACCCGCGTGCTGGGGTCGTACGTGAGCTTGGCGGTGCCGCTGCCAGGCGTCTGCACCGGCGGAACCTGTTGGGCGCCCGTCAAAGGCACCTCGAACGAGACGGGCGCCGCTTGCGCCAAGGTCAGCGTACCCGCGAAGGCCAAACCACAGAACACCATGAAAGCGCGCCGCGTGATGGATCGTGACATCTGGTTTTCTCCTGTTGGGTTTGCCCTTGGTGAGCGGGCGATTATTGAAGACTGCAGAAGACCTCGTCGGCGTTGTTGGCAGCCAAACAAGTGAGTCAAGCATAGACGCAAGCAGGCCGTAACGCGAAGGTTGCATGAGGCCGAAATCCGGCTATGCGTGGCGACCGCCCCGTTACGTCGACGCCAGATCCGTCTGTCCAGCGATTCGAAAGGAAATCGTCGGGCGAAAATCGTTGCAATTTGATCCGGCGCGAAAAATTCTTCCGGTACGAGATGCGCTTTGTGCGAAGGCAGCGGATGTAACTGGCGCGACCTGGTTTTGCGCCAGGAGCCTTCATGGATCACACCCATTGTTGCGCTGCCATGTCCATCCCGAACGCCTTCATCGGCATCGCGATTCTGTCCTGCCTGATGAGCGTCGCCGTTCTCGGCTCGCTGTTTTGCGCTCAGGTTCCGGGGATACGCCATTGGTGTGTGGCAAGTGGCCTGCTGGCCGTCGCGGCCACGCTCCTTCTGTTCCGTCGGTCGGATATCGTCGTACTGGGCGCAAGCGCGTTGCTGCTACTGGCCTCGCTCCTCGCGATCCACGGCTTCCGGCGATTCTTTCATCGGCAAACGGCAGAAACTGCGTGATGCTGGCGGGGTCGTCGCAGCGTGCCGATGACATCGTTTCCAGTTTTTCGGCTTAGGAAAGGCTCCGCGCAGGGCTGCGCAGGAGACGCCTGAGCGATCGTCCATTCGCACTGCCACCGCAAAAAAACCGGCATGCAGTCGCCCGCATACCGGTCTCTATTGGGGCCCGGTCGCGTCACCGCGAAAAGGGCCGCCGCGCTGATCCGCGCCAGTCAGCGCTTTACTTGCGCTTCAATTGCGAAATATCGCGCACCGCGCCGCGATCGGCCGAGGTCGCGAGCGCCGCGTACGCCTGCAATGCCTGCGACACGACACGCTCGCGATCGGTCGGCTGCCATGCGTCGTCGCCGCGCGCTTCCATCGCCGCGCGACGGCGTGCGAGCTCTTCATTCGACACCGCGAGATGCATCTTGCGCTGCGGAATGTCGATCTCGATCACGTCGCCGTCTTCGACCAAACCGATCGTGCCGCCTTCCGCCGCTTCCGGCGACGCATGGCCGATCACGAGGCCCGACGAGCCGCCCGAGAAACGGCCATCGGTGAACAGCGCACAGCTCTTGCCGAGGCCCTTCGACTTCAGATACGAAGTCGGGTACAGCATTTCCTGCATGCCCGGACCGCCCTTCGGACCTTCATAGCGAATCACCACGACGTCGCCCGGCACGACCTTGTCACCGAGAATCGCGTCGACCGCGTCGTCCTGGCTTTCGAACACGCGCGCGCGACCCGAGAACAGCCACTGCGATTCGTCGACACCCGCGGTCTTCACGATACAGCCCTTCTCCGCGAGATTGCCGTACAGCACCGCGAGGCCGCCGTCCTTCGAGTACGCGTTTTCCTTGCTGCGGATACAGCCGCTCTTGCGGTCCGTGTCGAGCGTCGCGTAGGTCGCTTCCTGGCTGAAGGCGACCGTGGTCGGAATGCCGCCCGGCGCCGCGCGGAAGAATTTCTGCGCTTCCTCGCCCGCGTCGCCGGCGATGTCCCACTTCGCGATCGCGTTGCCGAGGGTGCCGCTATGCACGTTGCCGCACGACAGATCGAGCAGCTCCGCGCGCGCGAGTTCACCGAGAATACCGATGATGCCGCCCGCGCGATGCACGTCCTCGATGTGGTACTTGTCGGTCATGGGCGCGGCCTTGCACAGGCACGGCACCTTGCGCGAGATACGGTCGATGTCAGACATCGTGAAATCGACGCCCGCTTCCTGCGCGGCGGCCAGCAGGTGCAGCACGGTGTTGGTCGAGCCGCCCATCGCGACGTCGAGCGTCATCGCGTTTTCGAACGCCTGCTTGGTGGCGATGCTGCGGGGCAGGACCGAGGCGTCCTCTTCCTGATAGTAGCGGCGGCACAGATCGACGACCAGGCTGCCCGCCTGCTCGAACAGGCCCTTGCGCCATGCATGCGTCGCGACGATGGTGCCGTTGCCCGGCAACGCGAGGCCGATCGCCTCGGTCAGGCAGTTCATCGAGTTCGCGGTGAACATGCCCGAGCACGAACCGCAGGTCGGGCACGCGCTGCGCTCGACTTCGGCGACTTCGGCGTCGCTGATCTTCGGATCGGCGGCCTTGATCATCGCGTCGATCAGGTCGATCTTCGCGATCACCTGGCCGTCGGTCGGCGACTTGATCTTGCCCGCTTCCATCGGACCGCCCGACACGAACACGACCGGAATGTTCAGGCGCATCGCGGCCATCAGCATGCCCGGGGTGATCTTGTCGCAGTTCGAGATGCAGACCATCGCGTCCGCGCAGTGCGCGTTGACCATGTACTCGACCGAGTCCGCGATCAGTTCGCGCGACGGCAGCGAATACAGCATGCCGCCGTGGCCCATCGCGATGCCGTCGTCGACGGCGATCGTATTGAATTCCTTCGCCACGCCGCCGGCCGCTTCGATCTGCTTCGCGACCAGCGCGCCCAGGTCGCGCAGATGCACGTGGCCCGGCACGAACTGCGTGAACGAATTCACGACCGCGATGATCGGCTTGCCGAAATCGTCGTCCTTCATGCCGGTGGCGCGCCACAGCGCGCGGGCGCCGGCCATGTTGCGGCCATGAGTCGAAGTGCGTGAGCGATAGTTAGGCATCTGTATCCTCAGGTATTGCTGTTATCGGTTTTGATGAGCGCCCGCGCGGGCGTGGGGATCGCAGCGCGGACTTTGCGCTGGGAACGAATAGTGCAAGAACGCCAGTAAGACGTCCAATATATTTTTTCTGCGTAATTAGGTCGAGGAAAGTATTAAACGATGCCGCCACCGCTCAGCCGATTTCACCTTTTCTTGACATTGCCCGCGCTCACCGCGAATAATGCAGCGTTCGTTTAACGAAACCGTGTTCACCATAAGAACACCGAAACGGAAACAGAGGTCTTTTCGAGCGCAACACCGGGTTCGAGGCCAGGCGCGCCCAAGCCTGGGCCCACCCTCCTGGATTCGCGCCAATCTGTCCGCTGTGATCAAGATCAGGTAAGGCAAGTTTGCCGCCAATACGCGCCAGCACCCCGCGCCGGCGCGCCGTACCCGCCCCTCCGCCCAGCACAGGGCCGGGCACTACACAGAGTCACACACATGAAGCGAGACACTCCCTCCCACGCCGCCGGCCGACCGGCCGCTTCGCGCGGCATCGTCGAAGGGCTGGTTTATGTTTTCGAGCAGGTCATGCCCGACCCGTTCGTACTGTCGATCTGCCTGACGTTCTTCGTCGCCGTGCTGGCGATGCTGATCGCACCGAACGGCACATTGCCGACGCTGCTCGACTCCTGGTACACCGGCACGTTCGGCATTCTGGGCTTCGCGCTGCAGATGATCCTGATCCTCGCGACCGGCTACGCGATCGCGGAAGCGCCGATCGTGCAACGCGGTCTGCGCGCGCTCGCCTCGCATGCGAACTCGCCGACGCGTGCCGCGCTGCTCGTGTTTCCGGTCGTCGCGGTTGCCGCGTGGCTCAATTGGGGGCTCGGGCTCATCGTCGGCGCGTTGCTGTCGCGGGAAATCGCGCGGCGCGTCGACGTCGACTTCGCATGGCTCGTCGCGGGCAGCTATTCGGCCTGGTCGATCTGCAACAGCGGGCTGTCAAGTTCGATCGCGCTATCACAGGCATCCCACGGCAATGCGCTGAATCTCGTCGAGAAAGCGACCGGCCACGTGGTGCCGCTCAGCGAAACCATCTTCGCGCCGTTCGTGTTCATTCCGACCGTGCTGGTCGTCGTCGTGATGACCGCGATCTTCATCAAGATGCATCCGAAGGCGGAGAACGTCGTCGCGTTTCGTCAGAGCGGCGAAGCAGCCGCCGACGCGCCGAGCGACGACCCGCATGCCCGCGCGAGCAGCGAGACATCGCTCGCGGCGCGCCTCGAACAGTCGATGCTCGGCACACTGCTGATGCTCGCGCTCGGCATCGGCTATCTGGCGCTGACGTGGCACAAGGAAGGATTCGATCTCGACATCAACAACACGATCCTGATCTTCCTGATGATCGGTCTCGCGCTGCAACGCACGCCGATCGCGTACGCGAATTCGATTCGCCGCGCCGCGCGTCAGACCGGCTCGATGCTGCTGCAATATCCGATGTACGGCGGGATCATGGGCATCATGAAGGGCACGGGTCTCGCGTCGATGATCGCGAAAGCGTTCGTGACGATCGCGTCACCGGTCACGCTGCCGCTGTGGAGCTATCTGAGCTCGCTGATCATCACGCTGCTGGTGCCGAGCGCCGGTGGCCACTGGGCGGTGCAGGGTCCGTTCGTGCTGCCCGCGGCGCTCAGCCTGCATGCGTCGGTGCCGCGCACCGCAATGGGCGTCGCGATGGCCGAGAATGTATCGAACATGCTGCAGCCGTTCTGGGCCGTGCCGATCGTCGCGATCGCGGGTATCCGGATTCAGCGCGTCATGGGCTATACGGCGGTGACGTTCGCGGTGTCGCTGGTGATTTACGCGGTGGCGTTGTGGCTCGTGCCGTAACCACAATGACCTGAGTCCGAACGATCTCGCTACCGTCAAAACAAAGGGCCGATGAAGCAATGCTTGATCGGCCCTTTGTGCTTTCGCGGCGTACCGCTCGCGGTTACATCTTGACGACGTCCAGCAGCGTCTTTTTACCGTCCTTGTAGTCGTACAGCGAGATCACGCCGTGCTGAAGGTCGCCCTTCGCGTCGAACGTCGCGATTGGAGCCGCGTCAATTGGCGGTCGTTTCGTCGCTCGATTCAGCGGGATTTTGCGGGTTTGATTCGTTCAGGAAATCGTCAGCAAAAGTGACGAGATAAGCAGCAACTCTGCGAATCACGGCTTGAAATCGGCCAGCATCACACCGTCGCGGATATGCGCGAGAGCGGCCGCCACGTAGTCGACTACCGGTGCCGGTGGATGGTCCGGCTTCGCCCACACGAAGCCCGAGCACTTGTGCGGCTCCATGTTCGCCAGTTCGCCCTGCCATGAACGGCACACGAGAAAGAAGCTGATGCGGTTCGTGTCCGAGTCGCGCCGCATCACGAGTTTGAATTCGAGCGCGCCGGGCGCGACCGTGACACCGGCTTCTTCTTTCGATTCTCGAATCGCGCATGCCTCGATCGATTCGCCCGGTTCGAGATGGCCGGCAATCAACGCGTACTGGCCGTCCCTGAAACCGGTATTCGCGCGCTGGATGAAAAGGCACTCGCCCTGCCCATTCAGGAACAGCACGTTCACATCGACGATGCTTTGCATTCGGCTCATTTTCTTGCCGGCATCATGACGGACTAGCCGCGTTGCGCGGTCAGCAGCTTGATGCCGAGCGCGACGAAGACGAGCCCGCTGCCGCGTTTGATGGCCGCGACCCAACGGCTGGCTCCGGCGCGCGTATGGATACCGCGCACACCGAGCGAATAAATGGTGTGCACGAGCGCGACGGTGACCGCGATCGTCAGATACATCACGATGAACTGCTCCGACAGGCCGCGCTCGTGGTCGATGAATTGCGGCATGAACGCCGATAGAAAGATCATCGTCTTCGGATTGCTGCCCGACACGAGCAAGGCTTCACGGAATACCTTCTTGCGCTCGAACGTATAAGCGGACGATGCGACGCCCGCCGGCTGCGCGGCCCGCGATGCCTCTTTGTTGCCGCCGCGCAGTTGCCTGATGCCGAGATACACCAAATAACCCGCGCCGAGCACTTTCATCGCGACGAAGAGCGGCGGCAGCGTCGTCAATACCGCGCCGACACCTAGCGCCACGAGGGCGACGACGACTCCTTGCGCGAGCAGATTACCGGCGACGCTCGCCGCCGCGCCGCGGTTTCCATAGCGGACCGAATTGCGGATCACGAGCAGAACGTTCGGTCCCGGCGAAATAGTGGTGAGCAGATAGGCACCGGCGAAAAGCAACCAGGTATGGAAGGACATGGCAGGCCCAGCGGTTCGTTGTGGTTGAATACCAATACACCGGACATCATCATGCCACGGAAAAAATCGCTGCCGCGTCGCGCGCCGCCTCAACGCTTCAGCCCGTCACCAGTTGCAGCGGCGTCTCGATCACCTTCGACAACTCGCGCTGCTTGCGCCGCTCGGTCACCGCCTTCAACGCGAAGTCGATGCCGAACACGGTCTGGCGGCCGGCGAACTGGTTCATCGTCGCGAGCACGCGGCCGTCGGCGAGTAGCGGCTTGATCGCATCGATCGCGTCGTAGCCGGTGACATAGACGCCGCCGCCGCGACCCGCGTCGCGAATCGCGTCGACCGCGCCCATCGCCATGTTGTCGTTGCCGCATAACAGCGCGCGCAACTGCGGATGCTCGGCCAGCATTTTCGTGGCCACGTCGCGGGCCTTGCCGTACTCCCAGTCACCCGACTCGACCGCGACGACCTGCACGCTCGCGGCATCCATCGCATCGCGGCTGCCGGCCGTGCGCTGCTGCGCATTGCTGCTCACCGAAACGCCTTCGATGATGCCAACCTGATCGCCGGGCTTCAGCCGCGTGGCCAGATATTGGCCGACCTGCTTCGCGCCGTTGCGATTGTTCGGCCCGACGAACGGCACCGAGATGCCGGCGGCCGCTTGCGCCGCATCGTCGAGGGGGTTGTCGATCGTGATCGTGATGATGCCGGCCTTGATCGCGCGCGCGATCACCGGGATCAGCGCCTTCGAGTCGGTCGGCGCGATCACGATCGCGTTCACCTTCGCCCTGATCGCCTCGTCGACCATGCGGATCTGCGCAGCGGTGTCGGTCTGTTTGGCCGTGCCGCGAATCGTCAGGCTGAATTGCGACGAGAAGTGGTCCTGGTAATTGCGCGCAGCGTCGACCATCGCGACCGTGAACGGGTCGGACATCGATTTGAGTACGAGCGCGATCTTCGGCTTCGTGCCGGGCAGCACGTCGGCGCCGGCATCGTCCGCGAACAGCGCGATGCCAGTGAGACCGGTTGCGGCCAGCGCGCCCGCGAGCAGCACGCGGCGGCGCATGTTCTGCGTCATGGCTTGACTCCTTCGCGGAGGTGCCGGTTGCGGACGTGCCGGTTGCGGACGGGCCGATCGAACGACGCGACGCTGGCGGCAATTTCGTCGAAGAGCGGCCGGCTGTCGATATCTTCGCTCAGACAACGCGTCGTCAAGGCGGCGAGTTGCGCGTCGAGTCCAGCGGATACGTCGCAACGCTCGAGCAGTTCTTCGAGCAGACAGCCGTACGCCCTCACTTCGACCCGCTGCAACGCGATAGCGAGCTCGCGATCGCCGGCGTCAAAAAACGACGCCGCCCCGAAATCGCCGAGCAGCGCGCGCCCCGCGCCGCCGTGCAGGATATTGTGCGCGTACAGATCGCCATGCATCACGCCGCCCCGATGCAGATGACTCGCGACCTTCGCGATGCCGCTCGCGATACCGAGCACCGTCGCAAGGTCAAAGCGCGCGTCGTCGCGATAGATGTCGCGCGTACACGATGCGAGGCTCGGCGGGCCGGCGAGATTGGCGAAGCGCGTATCGATCAATCCCATCACGAGGCCATGCGTATCCGACGGATGCCCGATCACCTTGCCGAGCACGGGGATCAGGTTCGCATGTTCGCCGCCGCGAATGCAAGCAGCCATCTCGCAGTCGGGCAAACCGTCGCTCGTCACCGCGCCCTTGAACAGCTTGACGGCGACCGCACGCGGCGCGGGCTCGTTGTCCGCGTGCAGCGCCGCGCGATAGATGACGCCCGATGCGCCCTCGCCCAACGGCAGTTCGAGCTGCAACGCATCCCAACGAATGCCGCTGATCGGTGTGTCGATGAGCGCCGCCTGTTCGAGCGCCGCGTTGAACGGATTGCCCGCATACGCGAGCCACGCAAGCCGCGGCAGACCCAGCAACCAACGCGGCAATGCATCGAAACGATTCGCCGCGAGCCGCAGCAGTTCGAGCCGCGTGCATGCGGCCAACTCCTCGGGCAGCGCGCGCAGCCGGTTGCCGGCAAGCATCAGCTTCTGCAGTTGCGTGCAGCGGCCGAGCTCCGCGGGCAAGCGTTCGAGATCGTTGTCGGTCAGAATCAGCCAACGCAGCAGCGGCGGCAGCGCGCGCGCCGGCACCTCGCGGATGCGATTCGACTTGAAGCCGATCATGCTCAGTTGCGCGCATTCGCCGAGCACGCCGGGCAATTCGGTGAACGGGTTGTTGGACGCGAACAGGATGCGCAGTTTGCGCAGACGCGGCAGATCGTCCGGCAGCGTCGTCAATGCGTTGTTCGACAGGTCGAGCACTTCGAGCGTATCGGCGAGATCGAAAATCTCGCACGGAAATTCGCTCAGGCCGCACGCGAGTTTGAGTTCGCGCGCACCCGCCAGTCGCCCGGCCCGCAGTTGTTCTAGAGTCGTGGTCACAGTCGTGGGAAAGAAGATCGGGTAGCGCCCGCAGCGCGTCGTACCGAAGCTGTCGATTTTACTGAGTCGAAGGTCATCTGGGGTTCTCTGCGGTACAGTGATGCGAGCGTCGCGGGGGTCACGGCCGTCGCGGCCATGTCGAATGCGAATGAGACAGCAATATCTGGAGCGCGTTCGCGCCACGCAAGCGACACACTATCGGATAACGGCGCAGCCTTCATGCAGTTTTGCGCGTCCGGTCGTCGAAACGCCGCCGCCTCGCAAGTCCTTGCGCCGCCACCCTGTCAGGAGCCTGAGAAAGTGACGTATGCATACAAGTTGATCGATTCGCCGGTCGGTCAGTTGAAGCTGGTGGCGAAAGGCGAATGCCTCGCCGCGATTCTGTGGGAGCACGACAAGCCGAACCGCGTGCGACTCGGCGAAATGAGCGAAGCGAACGAACTCGCGGTGCTCGTCGAGACCGCGCGGCAATTGCACGAGTACTTCGCGGGCACGCGCCAGGCCTTCGATCTGCCGCTCGACTTTCACGGCACCGAGTTCCAGAAGCAGGTCTGGCGCGCGCTGCTGACCATTCCGTTCGGCCAGACGCGCAGCTACTCGGAGATCGCGCAGCAGATCGGCAACGTCAATGCGGTGCGCGCGGTGGGCGCGGCAAACGGCCGGAATCCGATCTCGATCGTCGCGCCGTGTCATCGCGTGATCGGCGCGTCGGGCGAGCTGACGGGATTCGCCGGCGGCCTCGCCAACAAGATGCTGCTGCTTTCGCTGGAGGCGGGGCAGACCTCGCTCGAAGCAGCGGCGGACCACGCGCAAAGGCGGGCGCCTGAGCGGGGAGCGGCGCAAGCGGTCAAGGACGATGCGCCCGCGAAACCGGCGCATCGTCAGCCGAGCCGGGGAACGCAGGGTTCGCTGTTCGGTAGCTAAAGCAGCGCACACACCCGGCACGATGCGCCACCCACCGGCTGTAATCGCCGATGCTTCGTCCGCGATCAGCACCATCGCCCGCGCATGCAACACCTATCCTTAAGATGCCCTTTGGGGTATCGAACAGGAGGATGACATGCGCATGCTTCTCAACATACAAATACCGAACGAACCGTTCAGCACACTCGTGCGCGAAGGCCGAATCGGCGACCTGATGAGAAAGATCCTCGAGGACATGAAACCAGAAGCCATCTACTTCACCGAGCAGCAGGGCAAACGCGGCGCGGTGGCGGTCGTCGAGGTCGCCGATGCATCGGCGATCCCCGCGCTTGCCGAACCGTGGTTCCTGACGCTCGACGCCGACTGCGAGCTGCGCATCGCGATGCTGCCCGAGGATCTGATGAAAGCCGGGCTCGACGCGCTCGGCGACAAGTGGAAGTAGCGCGGCCCTCAGGAATGCCCAGCCGATAGCTGCAGCAGCATCGAAGCCGCGGCCGTCGCCGCGACCTGGCAGCCGAGCACGATATGCGCCTCGGCCGTGTCCTCGATAAAGTCGTGACTCACGCCGCCGATGCTCGGCACGAACATCATGCACGCCGGCATGCAACGCGCGATCACCTGCGCGTCGTGCGCGGCGCCGCTCGGCATGCGCAGCCACTGGCCCGGCGCGAGTGCTTCGGCGGCTCGCGCGATGTGCTCCGCGAGCGTAGCGTCCATGCTGACGGGTTCGATCGGCTCGTCGAGCGTCTGCAATTCGACGCTCACCGCGTCGTGCGCGTTGAAATCGCGCACCAGTTCCGCGAGCGCGCGTTCCATGGCCTGAAGCCGTGCGGGGTTCGCATCGCGGAATTGCAGGTACATGTCGGCCGCGCCGGGCACGACGCTCATCGAGCCCGGATCGAGTTCTACGCGGCCCACGGTCCAGACGGTATCCGCGTCCGCCAGCTGCCCGAACGCGTCGTTCATCCGCGTGATGAACGCGACGAGCGCCGCGCCCGCGTCGCGGCGAATCGCCATTGGCGTCGTGCCCGCGTGATTGCGCTGACCCGTGAAGCGCAGCCGCGATTCGCGCAGCCCGACGATCGTCGTGACGACGCCGATCGCTTTGCCGATCGCTTCGAGACGTCCGCCCTGCTCGATATGCGGCTCCAGATACGCGACCTGGCGCCCTGCCTCGAAACGCGCACGCGGTCGGCCCGCCAGTCCAGCGGCCTCGAGTACGTCGGCGAGGCGTTCGCCCTGCCGATTCGTCGCGCCGCGAATCGAGTCGTCGACCGCCTCGCCGACGAAGCTGCGGCTGCCGAGCAGGCCCGAGAACGTGCCCTCCTCGTCGATCCACGACGCGACGTCGACGGCGAGGTGCCGCGTCGCGTCATGCTCCGCTAGCGCGCGGGCGATTTCGAGCCCGTACATCACGCCCATTGCGCCATCGAGCCAGCCGCCGGTCGGCTGCGTGTCGGTATGCGAGCCGATCACGAGCGCGGGACCGCTATTGCGCGAGCGTCCGAACACGGTGCCGACGCCGTCGATGCGCGCGTCGAGCCCCGCCTCCGTCATCCGGCCGACCAGCCATTCGCGTGCCGCCAGATCGACCGGCGACAGCGCGAGCCGGACCACGCCGGGACCGGTCGCGCCGAAACCGCGCAGCCGTTTGAGGTCGGCCATCAGCCGGTCAGGATCGATCTTCACCACGTTGTCATCTCCATGAATTGGTTGCGGATATACGCGTGAAGCCCACCCTCCGGCTCGAACAATCGATACAGCGTGGGCCGCGACAGCTGCGACATGGCCAGCACGCAGTCGACCGTCAGATCAGGTTGGCCGGGATTTGCGTCGATATAGCGGCGCGCTGCCGTGAACATCGCGGTGCGTGCCACCGCCCGCGCACTGCCGGTCAAGCCTGTTTCCTTGCCGAACGCCGCCGCCGTCAACAGCGCGCAGATGTGGAGCGCTTCCTGAGCCGCGGGCGCGTCCATCGTGGGCAACGTGCGGCACAGATCGGACGGCCGTATCGAGAAAGCGCCACGACCGCGGGCACTCTCACGAAGCGGACGAGCCGTCCGCTTCCGCCATTCACCAACTCATTTCCACAGCGTGCGGCCAAAGAACGTCAACGTACGATCCCATGCCTGTTGCGCCCAGACCGGGTCGTATTGCGTCCTCGCGATGCGGCCCGACCCGACCGCCGTTTCGTTCGCGAACGCGTGACGCGCCAGATAGCGATGAAACTCGACGTCGACTTTCGCGTCGGTGAGTTTCTTTTCGAGCGCGTCGACGGTGTCGGCGGCGAAGAACTCGTCCTGCAAACCCCAGTGGCCCATCACCGGAACCTTGATCTTCGACGCGTCGATATAGTCGAGCGGCGGGAAGCCATACCAGACGACGCCGGCCGCCACTTCAGGCACGTTGCACAGCGCGAGGAACGTCAGCGCGCCGCCCATGCAATAGCCGGTCAAGCCAACCTTCGCCGCGTGCTGCTGCAGATACTGGACCGCGCCGCGCACGTCCTGCGTTGCGGCATCGCCGAAATCGAGGCCGCTCATCAAGTGGTGCGCCTCATCCTCTTCGACCGTCGACTTGCCGCGATACAGATCGGGCACAAGCGCGAAGTAGCCGGCTTTCGCGAGGCGATCGGCGACGCCGCGAATCTGGTCGTTCAAGCCCCACCATTCCTGGATCACGACGACCGCGGGCGCGCCCGCGGTTTTTTCAGGCTTCGCGAGATAGCCCTGTAGCTGCTTGCCGTCGGGACGGTTGAACGTGATCATCGAACCTGCGTGTTGGGTCATCGGTCGCTCCTCGAGTAGACGAAACCGCTAGCATAGCGCCGCTACCCCGTTTTCTGTTCAATCGGAATCGTGCCAACGCGCGAGCGTGATCCCGCGGAATCTGCGCGTTATGTGAAACGCGACGCAGAAATCAGGCCCGCGCGACATGTGATTTCGCGCACGCATTCAAGCGCTTTTATCCAATGGGTGAATGACTCGACTGAAAGCTTGACGTATTGCGATGCGCGCTAGAACCGCTCTATCACACCGAATTGGACGCCCGCGACCGGCGCGCCCGGATAGGCAACGGGCAGCCCGGTCACGTTGACGCCGCGCAGCGTGAAGCGCGAGTCGTCGTGATTCGCGAGATAGGCGGCGCCGAAATACAGCAGCAGCGTCGGCGACATGCTGTATTCGAATGCCGCGCTGAACTGGTCCGCGCTGCCGCCAGGCGTCGTGTAGTCGCGCACGTGCGCATAGCCGAGCGAGGCACGCGCATTGGTCGAAAAACTGTACTGCGCCGACAGCGAGCCGCCCGCGCCGTGATAGACCGGCGTGCCGCCATCGCCGTTGAAAAAGGACAGCCACACGCGCAGCTTGCCGAAGGCGTAGTTCGCGCCGCCGAGGTTCGCGCGCAGCGCGCCGGCACCGTGCGTCTGCTGGCGCGCGTACAGCAGATGCAGGTGGTCGAGCCGATACGACGCGCTCACGTAATAACCGTCGATGCCGTTGCCGTCGGCCTCGGACGGATCGCGCATCGCCATCATCAGCGTCGCACTGAGGCCGGCAATGCGCGGCGACAGATACGCAACCGCGTTGTTCGCATACGGAGTGATCTTTGACAGATTGTTGAGCCCCGAGGCGATCGTGCCGGCGCCGAACGCGTCGAGATCGCCCTTGAACGGAATATAGATCGGCGAATACTGACGGCCGACGCGCAGTTCGCCCCAGCTGCCGCTCGCGCCGATCCATGCCTGGCGATTGAAGATCGAGCCGGGCACCTGCAAGCTGCCGTCGGTCGAGCTGAAGCCGTTTTCGAGCGTGAACACGATCGCGTTGCCGCCCCCGAGCGGCTGCGCGCCATGCAGCCCGACCCGCGAGCCGCGATACGCGCCGGAGTCCATGCGCGCGACCCAGCCCGAACCGGGGTCGGTGATTTCGACGCTCGTATCGATCACGCCATACAGCGAGACGAAGCCGGGGTTGATTCCTGAGGCGGCGCCGGTGCCGGTATCGATGTCGGTGTCGGTGACGGCGGCTGCGCCGTGCGCATAGAGCAGAAGCGCGCCACCTCCCCAAACCGCTCTCGCGCCGACGCTGATCGTCAAGGCTTCGCGGACTGTTTTCAGCAGGAAAGCCATGGCGCGACGCAGGATGAGTTCCTCCTCGAACACATCGATCGGATATTCCGCGAGCGAACGTACCACGTTCGGGCGAACCCGTGCGCACCGTCCAGTACGCTCGCGCACATCCCTGCGATGCAAGCGCGCGCCAGCGTCCGCGACTGGAGGACGGCGATGCAGGAGTCGCCGCGGCCCGTGTGCGGCGCCGTGCCCGGGGCACCACCTGTTTCCCGCGGCGTGTGGTATTTCGCGCGACGAATTCTTTTGACCAGGGGAAACCCGTATAATCCTCAAGACGTCAGACAACCTGCGTACAATCGCCGGCAGCCTGACCGCGATCCGCCGTGCAGCGTCCACCCCGAACCGCCTTCTGCCCGATCCGTGAATTCCACCGCCCCCGTCAGTTCCGCCGCCGCCCCCGCCCTGCCGTTTCGCCACGCGCTTTACGCGATGCTCGGCATCGGCCTCGTCAACATGCTGGTCGCGCTCGACCAGACCGTCGTCAGCACCGCGCTGCCGTCGATCGTGGCCGAGCTGCACGGCTTCGAATATTTTGCGTGGATCGCAAGCGCGTACCTGCTCGCCTCGGTCGTCACGGTGCCGGTGTTCGGGCGGCTCGGCGACTACTTCGGCCGCAAGCGCTTCGTGATCGCCGCGGTGATCACGTTTACGGTCGCGTCCGTGTTGTGCGGCCTCGCCAACAGCATGCTGTTTCTCGCGATCGCGCGCGGACTGCAAGGCATTGGCGGCGGCATGATGGTCGGCACCGCGTTCGCGTCGATTCCCGATCTGTTCCCCGACCCGCGCACCCGCGTGCGCTGGCAGGTCGTGCTGGCGGCGGCCTACGGCATCGGTACGGCGGCCGGCCCGTCGCTCGGCGGCTGGATGAGCGAGCACCTCGGCTGGCGCTCGACGTTTCTCGTCAATCTGCCGGTGGGCGCGGCGGCGCTCTATTTCATCTGGATGCATCTGCCGAATTTCCGGCGGCCGCATGACGGCGAAGTAAAGATCGACTGGCTCGGCGCGGGGCTCGTCGCGGGCGTGCTCGGCGGCTTGCAGGCGTTTATCGAAGCGGTGCCGAAGCACGGCCTCACCGTGGGCAATCTCGTGCTCGGCGCGTGCGTGATCGCCGGCGCGATCGCACTCTTCAGGTGCGAAAAGCGCGCCACGCATCCGATCGTTCCGCTCGATCTGTTCAAGGACGCGCAGCTCGTCACGCTATTCACGCTCGGCATGCTGTCCGGGTTCGTGATGTTCTCGCTGATCTTCTTCGCGCCTTTGCTGCTGCAAGGCGGCTTCGGTCTTTCGCCGCAGCAGGCCGGCCTGCTCGCGACGCCGATCGCCGCGTGCATCGCACTCGGTAGTGTGGTGAACACGCGCATCGTGATTCACATGAAGAAGCCCACGCGCATTCTGACGATCGGTTTCGCGCTGCTGATGTTCGCGTCGATCGCGCTCGCGTTCGCCAATCCGAACACGCCGCACTGGCGCATCGTGCTGCCGATGGGCGCGGTCGGCATCGGCCTCGGCTTCATCCTGAACAACCTGAACGTGTTCGGCCAGGAGATCGCCGGACGCGAGCGCTTCGGCATCACGACTGCGCTATTGCAATCGACGCGCATGGTCGGCGGCATGCTCGGCACCAGCATCGTCGCGACTGTCGTGCAGCATCACTATCGCAATGTCGTCACGCGCACGATGAGCGTGCTCGGTGAGCCGGCCTCATCGCAATGGCGGCCGCGTTTCGTCGATCTGCGCATCCTGATCGACGAAGCGTCGCGCACACAGCTGATTGCGGATATGAAGAAGTCGGGACTCGATACGCTCGCGCTGATCGATAGCGCACGCGACGCGCTCGTGCAGTCGATTCATATCGGTGTGTGGCTGACGGCGGTGGCATCGCTCGCGGCCGCGCTGCTGGTGCAGCGGATTTCGCATGTGGTGTTTCGCAAGAGCTGACAAGTGGCCCGATGATGGCCGCCGACATCCGCGGTGCGGCTATCTCGCACCGTGCAATGCAAAAGGAAACAAAAAAGCCTGGTGAACCGCATCTTTCGTGCGGCCCGCCAGGCTTTTTGATTGAGTTAAATCGTCCTTAACGCACGAGACACGGCCGTTTGTTGTCGAACTTCCAGTTCGGAATCAGATATTGCATGGCAATGCCGTCGTCGCGCGCGCCGAGGCCGTGCTGCTGATACATCGCGTGCGCCTTCTCGAGCGCATCCATATCGAGTTCGATGCCGAGCCCCGGCTTCTGCGGCACCTTGACCTTACCGCCGACGATCTGCAGCGGATCTTGCGTCAGGAACTGACCGTCCTGCCAGATCCAGTGCGTATCGATCGCGGTGATCTTGCCCGGCGCCGCGGCCGCGACGTGCGTGAACATCGCGAGCGAAATGTCGAAGTGGTTGTTCGAATGCGAACCCCACGTGAGGCCCCAGTCGTTGCACATCTGCGCGACGCGCACCGAGCCCTGCATGGTCCAGAAATGCGGATCGGCGAGCGGAATATCGACCGATTGCAGCTGGATGGCGTGACCCATCTGACGCCAGTCGGTCGCGATCATGTTGGTCGCCGTCGGCAGGCCGGTTGCGCGACGGAACTCGGCCATCACTTCGCGGCCCGAATAGCCGTTCTCCGCGCCGCATGGATCTTCCGCGTAGGCGAGAACATCGTGCTTGTCACGGCACAGGCGCACCGCTTCCGCGAGCGACCATGCGCCGTTCGGGTCGAGCGTCACGCGCGCTTCGGGGAAGCGCTCAGCGAGTGCCGTGACCGCTTCGATCTCGGCGTCGCCCGGCAGCACGCCGCCCTTCAGCTTGAAGTCGTTGAAGCCATAGCGCGCCTTCGCGGCCTCGGCAAGACGCACGACCGTCTCCGGCGTCAGCGCTTCCTCGGTGCGCACGCGCTCCCAGTCGTCACGCGCGCCGGCGTTGTTCGCGTACGGCAGATCGGTCTTGTTGCGATCGCCGATATAGAACAGGTAGCCGAGCATTTCCACTTCGTCGCGCTGCTGGCCTTCGCCGAGCAGTGCCGCGACCGGCACGCCGAGATGCTGCCCCAGCAGATCGAGCAGCGCGGCTTCGAGCGCGGTCACCGCGTGAATCGTCGTGCGCAGGTCGAAGGTCTGCAGGCCACGCCCCCCAGCGTCGCGATCGGCGAACTGCGTGCGCACCTGGTTCAGGATCGCCTGCAGATTGCCGATCGACTGACCGACCACGAACGGCCGCGCGTCGTCGATCGTCTTGCGGATGTTCTCGCCGCCCGGCACTTCGCCCACGCCGGTATGGCCCGCGCTGTCGCGCAGAATCACGATGTTGCGCGTGAAGAACGGACCATGCGCGCCGCTCAGATTCATCAGCATGCTGTCGCGACCGGCGACGGGCACAACGCGCAGTTCGGTGACGACCGGCGTGGCGTTCGATTCGGTAGGTTTGGTGGACATGGGAAAAGCACCTGTGTGATGAAGTAGGCCGGCCGGCGGAAGCCGCCGCGCGCTGCGTGCGTGTTCGACCGGACCGGATGAGAACTCGAATACAGAAAAATCGACGGCCGCATGCGAGCCGTCAGTGTAGTCAATGCGCGTTGCCGCGCAACGAATCGGGCAACGGCTCGCGATTGCCGGGCTTGTTGCGCGTCAGGAAGCCGGCCGCCGCCGCGAGCAGCGACGCGACGCCGAGACCGTACAACCCGCCCGTGATCGAGCCCGTGTGTTGCTGCAGATAGCCGAAGGTGGCCGGTGCGAAGAAGCCGCCGAGGTTGCCGAGCGAATTGATCAGCGCGAGCACGCCGGCGGCGACGCGCGCATCGAGGTAGCCCTGCGGAATCGGCCAGAACAGCGACGACGCCGCCTTGAAGCCGATCGCCGAGAAGCAGATCGCGACGAACGAGAACACCGGGTTGCCCGACGTCGACGCGAACAGACCGACCGCCGCGATGACGAGCGCGACCGCGAGCCAGCCCTGCTGATGACGCCATTTCGCCGATACGACCGCGAACCCGTACATCGCGACCATCGAGATCAGCCACGGAATCGCGTTGAACATGCCGACCTCGAAGTCGGAAAGGCCGCCCATCTTGCGGATGATGGTCGGCAGCCAGAAAGTGGCCGCGTAGATGGTCAGCTGGATCGCGAAGTACAGGAAGCAGAACAGCGCGATTTGCGGGTCCTTCAGCAGCTTCACCGTCGGCAGATGCGCGCCGCCTTGCGCTTCGCGCTCGCCCTGTTCGGCCGCGATGGATTGTTCGAGCACACGCTGTTCTTCGGCCGTGAGCCAATGCGCGTCGCGGATGCGCGACTTCAACAGCAACCAGCTCACGACGCACAGCGCGATCGAGAACGCGCCTTCGATCAGGAACATCCACTGCCAGCCTTGCAGGCCGAGGCCGCGAATCGACAGCAGCGAGCCGGTGATGGGACCGGACAGCACCGACGCGAGCGCCGAGCCCGACAGAAAGATCGCCATCGCCTTGCCGCGTTCCTTTTGCGGCAGCCACTGGGTGAAGTAAAAGACGACGCCGGGAAAGAAGCCCGCCTCGGCGACGCCGAGCAGGAACCGCAGCACGTAAAACGACGTGTCGTTCCAGACGAACGCCATTGCGCCCGCCACCAGCCCCCACGTGCCCATGATGCGCGTGAGCCAGGCGCGCGCGCCGAACTTCTGCATCAGCACGTTCGACGGCACTTCGAACAGCGCGTAGCCGATGAAGAACAGCCCGCTGCCGAGCCCGTAGGCGGCCGCGCCGATGCCGAGATCGGCCTTCATGTGCGCGTTGACGAAGCCGATGTTCACGCGGTCGATATAGTTCGCGATGAACATGATCAGGAAAAGCGGCAACACGTTGCGCTTCACCTTCGCGACCGCCGATTCCAGCGGGTCGAGCGCGGTGGTCAGAACTGATGTCAAGTTGTGTCTCCCTGTCGGCCACGAGGCCTGGTGGAACGCAGCGCGGCGCACCCGATGGGTGCAAGACCCTGCTCTACGCCTGATATGTTGTCTGACGACAGTCTACCGCGTTACTTTTGTCAAATCCAATGGGGTGTTCACCCTGTGTTTCCCGAGGGATCGCCTTGAAATAATGGCAAATTCAAAGGTTGAGAACCCTGTTGACCAACCCGGAATCCGCCTCGAACTAAGACGTCTGATGTCTACAATTGGCAGACTGTCGTCTGCAGCCCTTGCGTTTGCGCAAATGTCCGCCTCATCCCCGCCCCCAACCGCGCATCCGCACGCAAAAAATAGCCCGCGCCGATGCCGCCGAACGCGGCAGAATCGAGTACAGTCCTGTGCGATACTTTGCAGGATCAGTCAACCAGCCACAAAAATGAGCAGCCTAACTGAAAAGGTGGTAGCCACCCTTTCCGATGAGATTCGCCGCGGGGCGCTGAGGCCAGGCGACCGCATCCCCACCGAAGTCGCGATGATGAAGCAGCTGTCCGTGAGCCGCTCCGTGGTCCGCGAGGCGATTTCGCGTCTGCAGGCAGAGAGGATCGTCGAGACGCGCCATGGCATTGGCACGTTCGTGCTCGCGCCCGCCGCCGAAAAGCCGATGCAGCTTCCCGCCGCCGATCTCACCAGCATGCTCGACGTGATGGCGATCATCGAGTTCCGGATCGACGTCGAAGCGGCCGCGGCCGCGCTCGCGGCATCGCGGCGCACCGAGCGGAACCTGAAGCAGATCCGCACTGCGCTCGATCGATTCGAGTCGGAGCTCGAGCGCGGCAGCACCGACACGCTCGCACACGACATCGAGTTCCATTTGCAGATCGCGCGCGCGAGCGGCAACCGCTATTTCTTCGACGTGCTGAGCCAGCTCGGCCGCTCGGTCAGCCCGCGCACCCGGCTCGGTTCGGCGGAGATCGCGGAGCTAGACCATATCGAGGTGTTGCGCAGCGTGCTCGGCGAGCATCTGATGATCTATCGCGCGATCGAGCGTCAGGATGCCGACGACGCGCGCGCCGCGATGCGCATGCATCTGAGCAACAGCCGCGAGCGACTGCGCCGCGCGCATGACCTGACGAAGGCTGGCGTGTGATCACATGCGGGGCTGAGCGGCCGCCCCGCAATACGACACGCCGCCGGCAATGCCCTCACTGCCCCACGTCGAGATCCATTAACGCCGAGCTCAGCGATTTGCCATGTGCGTCGAGCGCGAGCGAACGCGTAACGCCGCCGCCGAGCGCGTCGCCGAGCACGAAGTTGAATGCGGCAAGGCCCGGCAACTCATGGCGCACCACCTCGCCGCGCACCACGTCGCGCAGATGCGTCTTGACGCGCTCGGGCGTCAGCACATCGCGCAACCGCTCGTAATGCAGCGCGTCGTAGCAGATCACCGAGATATTGAGCGTATTGCCCTTGTCGCCGGTGCGCGAGTGGGCCAGTTCCCGTAGTTTCATCTCAAGCCTCCATCAGCGAGAAAGCCGGCGCCGCATACTCGCGCGGCAGCAGCACCGACTGCACCGCGACCACCTCGCGCGCCGCCTTCGTCACGCCGCCGCCGCCCGCCGGTCCGTTCGTGTACAGCGTCTCGACCTCGTTGCCGATGCGCAGCGCCTGCGCGAGCGACGCCGTGCGTCCCGCCACCCGGGCGCGCACTTCGTACGGCTCGCCATGACCGGCCGCCGCCGCGTCACCATGCAGTGCGTTCACGC
Organism: Paraburkholderia sp. MM6662-R1; assembly: GCF_050436245.1. Classification (NCBI taxonomy): domain Bacteria; kingdom Pseudomonadati; phylum Pseudomonadota; class Betaproteobacteria; order Burkholderiales; family Burkholderiaceae; genus Paraburkholderia; species Paraburkholderia sp. MM6662-R1. The sequence continues at coordinate 813,812 of NZ_JBNDLV010000004.1, forward strand.
CGATCAGATCGAAGCGCAACTCGCGCGTCTGCACGCCGGTCAGCGCGAGACGCTCGCGCACGATATCGAGCGCGAGCCGCGCCCGCGCGAGCGCGCCGGGTCCGCCGTACGAAATCTGCCCCTCGCCGATATAGCCGTCGAAATACGCAACCGACACTTTCAACGTCGCGGTGCGCTCGGTGCCGCCACCGCCGGTGACGCGCACCCGGTCCACGGCTTCCTGCTCGACGCGCACCTGCGAGAAATCGGCGACCACGTCGGGCTGCAGATAACGACGCGGATCGTGGATCTCGTAGAGCAACTGCTCCTTGCAGGTCGCCTCGGTCACGAGCCCGCCACTTTGCGCGAGCTTCGTGATCACCACTGAACCGTCCCGCGCAACTTCGGCGATCGGAAAGCCGAGCCGCGCGAGATTCGGCACGTCCTTGAAACCGGGGTCCGCGAAATAGCCGCCGGTGATCTGCCCCGCGCATTCGAGCAGATGGCCGATTACCGTCGCCTGGCCGAGCATCGGCCAGTCGTCCATGCGCCAGCCGAATTCGTGGATCAGCGGCGCGACGAACAGCGACGGATCGGCGACGCGCCCGGTCAGCACGATCTGCGCGCCGGCCGCGAGCGCCTCGACGATGCCGCTCGCGCCGAGGTACGCATTGGCCGATATCAGCCGGTCCGCGTGCGCGGCCACCGCCTCGCCCGATTCGACGAAATGGAAGTCGCCCGCGCGCACGACGTCGAGCACGTCGTCGCCGGTGACTGCGGCAATCCTCAGGCCGCCGAGACCCAACTCGCGCGCGATCTGCGCGGTCCGGCGCGCTGCCGCGAGCGGATTGGCCGCGCCCATGTTCGACACGATACGCACGCCGTTGCGCGCCGCGACGGGCAGCACCGCGCGCATGCGCGCTTCGAGCAGCGGGTCGTAGCCGAGCTCCGGGTCCTTGCTGCGCGCCTGCTGCGCGATCGCGATCGTGCGTTCGGCGAGGCATTCGAACACGAGATAGTCGAGCTGGCCGTGTTCCGCGAGTTCGAGCGCGGGTTCGATGCGGTCGCCCGAATAGCCCGCGCCCGCGCCGATGCGCACGACGCGTCGAGGTTCAGTGGCTGTCATGGTGCTCCCGTTCCTTCAGTGAAGCTCACAGTGGAAAGATCCCGAGCACGACGCACGCGATCGTCATCACGACCGACGCGCCGAACAGCAGGGGAAACGTGAATCGTTGATGATCGGCCAGATCGATACCGCACAGCCCGACCACGAGGAACGTCGCGGGCGTGAGCGGACTGACCGGAAAACCGGTGGTCATCTGTCCGAGCAACGCGGCCTGACCGACGTGCACCGCCGGCACGCCGAGCTGGCCGGCCACTTCCGCGATCACCGGCAGTACACCGAAATAAAACGAATCGGGATCGAACAGCATGCTGAGCGGCATCGACAGCAGGCCGAGCACGATCGGAATATGAGTCGCCATCGCCGGCGGCACGAAGCCGACGGCCGCCTGCGCCATCGCCTTCAGCATGCCGCTGCCCTGCATCACGCCGGTGAACACGCCGGCCGCGAGCAGGATGCCGGCCATCATCAGCGCGGCGCGCGCATGCGCGTCGATCCGTTTGCGCTGCATGTCCACATTCGGATAGTTGACCATCAATGCGATGCACAGGCCCACCATGAACATGATCGCCGGCGGAATCTTCTCGCCCATCACGACCATCGTGCCGAGCACGACGAGCGTCAGCACGATGTTGAACCAGAAGTTTTGCGGGCGGCGCAGCGCCTGTTGTTCCGGCGTCAGTTCGCGTTGGGGCATCGGCACGGAACCGCTCGCAGCGTTGAGACCGAGGCGCTTTTCCTCGCGCCGCCCGAGCCAGTACGCCATCGAGAACACAAATACGAGGCCGATCGCCTGCACCGGAATAAGCGGATTGAACAACGCCGAGATCGGCAGATGCAGCGACGCGGACGCGCGGATCATCGGCCCCGTCCATGGCAGGAAATTGATGCCGGCCGCCATCGATACCGCCGCGGCGAGCACGCGCCGGTCCATCTTCAGGCGGTCGTAGAGCGGCAGCATCGCCGGAATGGTGACGAGGAAGCAGACGGCGCCGGAGCCGTCGAGGTGGATCAGCAGCGCGAGCAGCGTGGTGCCCATCACGATGCGCGTGGGCCGTGTGCCGACCGCGCGCAGGATGCGCTCGATGATCGGGTCGAGCGTACCGGCGTCGGTGATCGTGCCGAAGTACAGGATCGCGAAGACGAACATGCAGACGACGGGCGCGAGGCTCTTGAGGCCATCGACGACGAACTTGCTCGTCTGCAAGCCGAAGCCGCCGAGCAGCGAGGCCGCGAGCGGCACGATGATCAGCGCGACGAGCGGCGACATGCGTTTGGACAGGATCGCGCCGAGCAGCACGACGATGGTAGCCAGCCCCAGCAATGGCAGCATGAGCTTGTCTCCAGGTTGTTTTTTAGTGTGATCGAGCGTAAGTTCGGGGCAGCAATAATGCAATTGAAATGAATTGATTGCAGCAATCACAAATCATCATGGATCTGAATCTCCGGGACATCCGCGCGTTTATCGCGGTCGCGCAAACGGGCAGCTTCACGCGTGCGGCCGCGCGGCTGCATCTGTCGCAACCGGCGTTGACGGTGCAGATTCGCCGGCTCGAGGAAACGGTCGGCCTGCGCCTGTTCGATCGCAACAGCCGCAACGTCGCCCTGACGCCGACCGGCCGCGAGCTGCTGCCCGTGCTGCAGAAATCGCTGCACGACATGGAGCACGTGCTGCTCGATGCGCGCGCGCTCGGCGAAGGCGGCAGCGGCACGGTGCGCATCGCGTGTCTGCCGACCTACGCGGCGAGCGTGCTGCCCGAGCTCGTGCAGGCGCTGAGAAAAGCCGTGCCGCGCGTCGGCTTCGAGGTGCGCGATGTCGTCGCGAACATGGTCAACACGTTGGTGCGCAACGAGGAAGCCGATATCGGACTGACGGGCGGCGAGCTGAACGACAGCGGGCTCGAGGTACTGCATGCGGGCATCGACCGGCTCGTCGCCGTGCTGCCGAAGCAGCACGCGCTCGCGCGGCGGCGCCGGCCCGTCACGCTCGCCGATCTCGCCAGCGAGCCGCTCGTGCTGACCGCGCAGGGCACGAGCGTGCGAGCGGTCGTCGACAGCGCGTTCGCCGACGCGCAATGTGAGCCGCGCATCGCCTGCGAACCGACCTACATGATGAGCGCGGTAGCGATGGCGCGCGCCGGGCTCGGCATCACGATCCTGCCGGCGTCGGCGCGCGAGGTGCGCGCGGAGCCCGAGCTGGTCGCGCGGCCGATCAACGAAGCCGCGTTCACGCGGCGCATCGCGCTGATCAAAAAGCGCGGCCGAACCTTGCCGCCGGTGACCGAGACCTTCGTCGCGATGCTGATCGAACGGCTCGGCGCGTCATAGGGCCGCACAGCGTCGTTTTGCGCGTGGCGCGCAGCCCCTAATTTTCACGATACGAAACGATGCCGCGCGTCGTAAAAAATCATGTTGCGGGGCACAAAGCGGCCATTTCACGATGCCCGGCGGCGTTGCACATCGCAAAACGGATCGCACAAGCCATTGTTTTTACACAGATATTTTTAATATAAAGACCGGCTCGACGCCAATTGCCCGCCGATTCGCTGACGTAGACTCTTTCACAAGAGCACGCGCTTCACGCAGTCGGATTCGAGGGGCCTCGCGACATGGCCACCCAAATCCCGCAGATTGCGAAGAAGCCGTCACGAATCGCGGCTTTTTTTATTGGCAACTGGGAGACTAAAAATGAAAGGCTTTCGCTTTGGTTCGACGCAGGGAGCGTTCTACATTCTGCCGGGTCAGGACGGCTGGGAAGCCACCTACGGCAACGAAACGCTCGGAGAATTCTCGAGCCCGCAACAGGCCGCCGACGACCTCGCGCGCGGTCTGAGCTGCGAGCATCTGTCGGAGCTCGACACGTCGACGCTCGAGATTCCGGAGAAGCTCGCCGAATGGGAAATCGTTCACGTATAAGGACGGGCATGACCGACGGCGACGTAGCAGTGACAGTAGAAACGACAATGGCGCCCGAAGGCGCCATTGTCGTATTTGCGGTCCTGCTTGCGGCCTTGTCCGCGGTTGTGCTGCGTGCTTACCGCGCGGCTTTCGGGGCCAGCGCAGGTGCGGCCGCGGCGCTTACCGCATCAGTCGCCCGCGCGAGCTCAAACCACCGAATCGACGATTGCGTTCAGCGTCGCGCTCGGGCGCATCGCCTTGCTAGTCAGCTCGACGTTCGGACGGTAGTAGCCGCCGATATCCACCGGCTTGCCCTGCGCCGCGCCGAGTTCCGCGACGATCTTCGCCTCGTTGTCGGCCATCGCCTTCGCGACGCCCGCGAACTGCGTCTGCAGCGCGGCATCGTCGGTTTGCGCGGCCAGTGCTTCGGCCCAGTACATCGCGAGGTAGAAGTGGCTGCCGCGATTGTCGATACCGCCGACCTTGCGCGCCGGCGACTTGTCGTTGTCGAGGAACTTGCCAGTCGCCTGATCGAGCGTCTTCGCAAGAATCTGCGCCTTCGGGTTGTGATATGCGGTGCCCAAATGCTCGAGCGATGCCGCCAGCGCGAGGAATTCACCGAGCGAATCCCAGCGCAGGAAGCCTTCCTCGACCAGCTGCTGCACGTGCTTCGGTGCCGAACCGCCCGCGCCGGTTTCGAACATGCCGCCACCGGCCATCAGCGGAACGATCGACAGCATCTTCGCGCTGGTGCCCAGTTCCATGATCGGGAACAGGTCGGTCAGGTAGTCGCGCAGCACGTTGCCGGTGACCGAGATCGTGTCCTTGCCGGCGCGGATGCGCTCGACCGAGAACTTCGTCGCTTCGACCGGCGTCATCACGCGGATGTCGAGACCGTTCGTGTCGTAATCCTTCAGGTACTGCTCGACCTTCCTGATGATCTGCGCATCGTGCGCGCGCGCCGCGTCGAGCCAGAATACGGCCGGCGCGTTGGAGGCGCGGGCGCGGTTCACCGCGAGTTTGACCCAGTCGCGGACCGGCGCGTCCTTGGTCTGGCACATACGGAAGATGTCGCCCTGTTCCACCGGCTGCTCGAGCAGCACCGCGCCGGCTTCGTCGGTGACGCGGACCACGCCGTTCGCCGGGATCTGGAACGTCTTGTCGTGTGAACCGTATTCTTCGGCGGCTTGGGCCATCAGCCCGACGTTCGGCACCGTGCCCATCGTGACCGGGTCGAACGCACCGTGCTTCTTGCAGTCTTCGATCACCGCCTGGTACACACCGGCGTAGCAACGGTCCGGAATCACCGCCTTCGCGTCGTGCAGCGCGCCATCGGCGCCCCACATCTTGCCCGACTCGCGGATCATCGCCGGCATCGATGCGTCGACGATCACGTCGCTCGGCACGTGCAGGCTCGTGATGCCCTTGTCCGAGTTGACCATCGCGAGCGGCGGACGCTGTTCGTACTGCGCCTCGATGTCGGCTTCGATCGCCGCGGCCGTTTCGGCCGGCAGATCCTTCAGACGCGCGTACAGGTCGCCGATACCGTTGTTCGGGTTGAAGCCGACCTTGGTCAGTGCTTCCGCATGCTTCGCGAGCACGTCCTTGTAGAACACCGACACCACGTGACCGAAGATGATCGGGTCCGAGACCTTCATCATCGTGGCCTTCAGGTGCACCGAGAACAGCACGCCGTTCGCCTTCGCCTCGGCGATCTGCGCTTCGATGAAGCTGCGCAGCGCGTTCTTGCTCAGCACCGACGCGTCGATGATTTCGCCTGCCTGCACCGGCGTCTTCGCCTTCAGGATCGTGATCGTGCCGTCGGCGGCGGCCAGTTCGATCTTCACGCTACCGGCCTGGGCGACCAGCGCCGACTTCTCGCTGCCGTAGAAATCGCCATCGCTCATGTGCGAGACGTGCGACTTCGAGTCCGCGCTCCATGCGCCCATCTTGTGCGGATGCTTGCGCGCGTAGTTCTTCACCGACAACGGCGCGCGGCGGTCCGAATTGCCTTCGCGCAGCACCGGGTTCACCGCGCTGCCCTTGATCTTGTCGTAGCGGGCCTTGACGTCCTTCTCGGCGTCGGTCGTCGCGACGTCCGGGTACGACGGCAGCTTATAGCCCTGGTCGCGCAGCTCGGCGATCGCGGCCTTCAACTGCGGCACCGACGCGCTGATGTTCGGCAGCTTGATGATGTTCGCTTCCGGGCGCATGGTGAGTCTACCGAGCTCCGCCAGATCGTCGGAAGCCTTCTGCTCCGCGCTCAGGTAGTCCGGAAATGCGGCAATGATCCGGCCGGCGAGCGAGATGTCGCGCGTTTCGACGAGCACGTCGGACGAGCGCGTGAACGCCTTGACGATCGGCAGCAGCGAGTACGTCGCCAGTGCGGGCGCTTCGTCGGTCAGGGTGTAGATGATCTTCGGCGGTGTGGACATGATTAATGCTTTGCTAGGAAGTGATAGACAGAGCGTTGGCAGTCGAGGCCAGCGCAAACCGTGACGCGACGGCTGACGGCGTCAGTTCGGCACGACGCAACCCCGCGACCTTCGTTTTGCGATACGACCGAGAGTATATGCGCGTTTTCCACTAAATGTGACTAGACAAACAGGTCGCGAGACCCTACCCAAACGGGTCGATCCAGGACTGGCAAGGGTTTGCCGCCGATTACCCCGGTCTTAAGACAGATATCTTATAGATGACTTGAGGAATATTATTTTTGGATGAATGCGAATTGGTCGCATTGACGAGCCGCAAATGCCGCCACCGAGCCGTGACTGCTGCCCTCCAGCGGACGCCGCCGCGGGTAGTGATGGGCGGGTGCCGAAGAGTGTGACTCTGATGCCGGCGGCGGAGTGATGGGGTCGCTTGCCGGGGGCTGGTTTAGTTCGTATCGTCTTTCCCGTCATTCCAGAATCGTTTGAAGTCGGGCGAGCGCGTCCTCGACTACCTCGGCCGGAGCGCGCTCGACTTTGCGTGCGCCGCGGGCCTCGAGGTCCAGAGTGCGCACCATATTCACCAGAGCCACCCCCTGAGTCTCTGTTCCCGAACCCGAGAGCGGTACCGCGAACCCAGCGTATAGAGCGAACTCCCCCCCCTGCGCGATCGGCGCAACGAGCGCGACCCCAAGAGCATTGAATGCGGCAGGCGACAAAACCAGCGCGGGACGGAAATCGCCTTGCTGCTCCTTGCCAAGCGTCGGATTCAGGCTCACGCGCACGATATCGCCGCGCTCGAACTTGATGCGCCTTACCATGCTTCGCGCCCCGCCGGCTTGACTTCACTCCAGACGTCGAGATCGGCTGGCGGTGGCGCCTTCGGATCGCACTGCGCGACGAGTTCATCCAGTGAATACTTGCGACGCGCAGGCGTAAGCAACACCCCCTCGGGGCGCACGTCCGCCTTCAGCGAGCTGCCCACCGACGCATGAATTTGCTCTAACAACACGGTAGGCAACCGTACTGCAGCGCTGTTGCCCCACTTCTGAATCTTGAGTTCCATATCCCAGCTCCAAATGTATATCCATTGTAGATACTCACGGCGAAAACAGCAAGTCGCCCGTATCTACATTGACTCTACATTTTTGATCTTGAAATCGCCTGTTAGTCGGCGAAGAAAGGAACCCAAACCTAAACGAGGCAAGCAGCCCGCCGCCGCAACGACGCACCAGTCGCCCACAACGACAACCCTGCTTATTGCCCGCGTCCCAGGAACTCCCCCACCATCCGGTTGAACTTGTCCGCATGCTCCCACTGCGCCCAATGCCCGCAGCGGCCGAACACATGCAGATCGGCGTTCGGCATCCCGGCAACGAGCCGCAGGCCGATGTCCATCGGCACGAAACGATCGTCGCGACCCCAGATCACGAGCGTCGGCGCGGTTACTTCGCCAAGGCGCGGCCCGTAGTCGTTGAACTGCTTCGGATTCGCGGCGAGGCTCGCGACGAAGTTCTCGAGATGATCGCGGCGCGCCAGCATGTTCGCGAGGCGCGCTTGCATCAGGTCTTCGGTCAACGCCTTCGTGTCGAACACGAAGACGCTCATCATGCGCTGCAGGTTCTCGATGCTCGGGTTGCGGTACAGCCCTTGCAGCAGCTTGATGCCTTCGGTCGGCATCGGCACGAACTGGCTCGGGCCGCCGGTGCCACCGCCCATCAGCACGAGCTTGCCGACGCGTTGCGGCTCGGCGAGCGCGAACGCGACCGCGCTATGCCCACCCATCGAGTTGCCGATGATATGCGCGCGTTCGATATCGAGCGCATCGAGCAGCGCCTTCAGGCAGCGCGCGTTCAGTTCCGAGCGCGAGCCCTTGCAGACGATCGGGTCGCTCTTGCCCCAACCGAGGCAGTCCATCAGGATCACGCGATAGCCCGCCGCGACGAGCGGCTCGACGTTCCGATTGAAGTTGGCCCAGCCGGTCGCGCCCGGTCCCGAGCCGTGCAGCATCACGACCGTTTTCTCACCCTGCCCCACGTCGTTGTAGTGAAGCTGCATCTCGCGGCCGTCTTCGGTGATGCGGACGAATCGGCTGGTCGCTTCCTCGGTGATCGCCGCTGCTTGCGTGTCGGTGTTGCTCATGTCGAATTCCTTTGTTTCACGGATCAAGTGACCGCGAGTCGCCGTTGACGGCGGACCCGCGCGGTATTTCGGGCTGCAAAGCTATTGCGCGGCCACCGGGGTATAACGAAGTGTCGAGCGATTCACGACGAGCCACGCGCCAATCGCGGCGACCGCGATCAGCGGAATGCTCGCGCCGAGCAGCACGCTCGCACCCTGACCGATCGCGAGCAGTTGCCCGGCGATCAACGGTCCGAGGATCGAGCCGAGACGGCCCACCGCCACGGCCGCGCCGACGCCGGTGCCACGCACTTCGGTCGGGTACAGGCTGCTCGCCAGCGCATACAACACCGACTGGCCGCCAACCAGGAACAGCCCCGCGAGCAGACCGCCCCACGCCATCGACGTGCCGCCATGCGCGCTCAGCAACGCGCCGAGCGCAACGACGATGCCGACATACATGCCCGCGACCGTGCGGCGCCGGCCCATCCGGTCCATCATGCCGGCGATCACGATCGCGCCGATGCCGCCGCCGATGTTGAACATCATCTGTACGACACCGGACTGGACGCGCGTCAGACCGCGAGTCAAGACGAGCGACGGCAGCCAGTTGATCAGGAAATACAGCACGATCAGCGTGCCGAGATAGCTGATCCACAACGCGATCGTCGTGCCCGCGCGTCCTTCCTGCCACAGCGCGTGCGTCACGCTCGCCGACGCATCGCGTCGCGCGCCTTTGGTTGCACGCGCCGCGACGAACTGCGCCGACTCGCGCAGGAACAGCGCAAGCAGCGGCAGCACCAGCAACGGCCCGAAGCCGCCGACGTAGAAGATATGCCGCCAGCCCGCGTCGCCCGGGCTGATGATGCCGACCACCGCCGCGAGCGCCGCGCCGAACGGCATGCCGCAATACATGGCGCCGACCGCGGTGTTGCGCTGATGGGGCGGCGCCGCTTCCGAGCACAGCGCGATCAGATTCGGCATCGCTGCGCCAAGACCGAGGCCGGTCAGAAAGCGCGCGGCGAGCAGGCTGTTCAGGTCCCACACCTGCGCGGTCGCGAGCGAGAAGATGCCGAAATAGCGCGACCGACCACATCAGCACGCGCTTGCGCCCGAGCCGGTCGGCGAGACGTCCGCCGATCGCGGCTCCTGGCAGCAGCCCGAACGCGCCGATGCTGAACGCCCAGCCCATCTGCGCGACCGCGAGATGAAATTCGCGCGCCATGCGCGGTGCCGCGAGGCCGGTCGATTGCAGGTCCACGCCTTCGAGCAGCGCGACGATCAGGCAGAGCCCGATCGTCAGCGCGCCGCCGGCAAGAGGTTTCGTCGACTGTGTTGTTTGCGTTGCTTGCGTTGACTGCCGCATAAAAGTCTCCAATGTTGAGTCAGCGTCGCTCTTGCGGCGACCTTGCTGGATGAAATGAACGCTGCGCGCGCGGCATGCGGCGCCGTCGCGCAGCGTCCGGGTCATGAAGCCACTGCGTCGGTTGCGTGCGCGCGCTTCAGATCCAGTGCGACGTCGACGATCATGTCTTCCTGGCCGCCCACCATGCGGCGTTTGCCCAGCTCGACGAGAATGTCCACGGTCTTCAGGCCGTATTTCTTCGCGGCCACTTCCGAGTGGCGCAGGAAGCTCGAATACACCCCCGCATAGCCGAGCGCGAGCGTTTCGCGATCGACGCGCACCGGCCGGTCCTGCAGCGGACGCACAATGTCGTCGGCGGCGTCCATCAGCGTGTAGAGGTCGGTGCCGTGATTCCAGCCCATGCGCTCGGCCGCCGCGATGAACACTTCGAGCGGCGCGTTGCCCGCGCCGGCGCCCATGCCCGCGAGCGATGCATCGATACGGTCGCAGCCCTCTTCGACCGCGACCATCGAGTTGGCCACGCCCAGCGACAGGTTGTGGTGCGCGTGCATGCCCGTCTGCGTTTCGGGTTTCAGCACCGCCTTCACCGCGCGGAAGCGGTCGCGCACGTCGTTCATCGTCAGCGCGCCGCCCGAGTCGACCACATAGATGCAGGTCGCGCCGTAGCTCTCCATCTTCTTCGCTTCGATGGCGAGGTTCTCCGGCGTGGTCATGTGGCTCATCATCAGGAAGCCGACAGTGTCCATGCCGAGTTCGCGCGCGTATTCGATGTGTTGCTTCGAGATGTCCGCTTCCGTGCAATGCGTGGCGACGCGCACCACGCGAGCGCCCGCGTTGTATGCGGCCTTCAGATCGTGGATCGTGCCGATGCCAGGCAGCAGCAGGGTCGCGATCTGAGCGTGCTCGACCACGTCAGCCACCGCTTCGATCCATTCGAGGTCGCTGTGCGCGCCGAAGCCGTAGTTGAAGCTCGAACCCTGCAGGCCATCGCCGTGGGCAACTTCGATGCTGTCCACCTTTGCGCGGTCCAATGCGCGTGCGATGTCCTGCACGTTCTGGATCGAGTACTGGTGACGAATGGCGTGGCTGCCGTCGCGCAGCGTCACGTCGGAGATATACAGTTTCTTGTCCATGCGGGAAGTCTCCTTAAGCCTCTGATGCCTGCACGAGCGCCTGCGCCATGCGCTCCGCGGTCGCGAGCGCGGCCGAAGTCATGATGTCGAGATTGCCCGCGTAGGCGGGCAGATAGTGCGCGGCGCCTTCCACCTCGATGAAGATCGAGGTCTTCAGACCGCTGAACTTGCCGAGGCCCGGAATGTTCAGCGGCGCGCTCGCGCTGATTTCGTCGAACTGCACCTTCTGCTTCAGGCGATAGCCCGGCACGTACGCCTGCACCGCGGCGGCCATCTGCTCGATCGACTGCTCGACCTTATCGAGGTCGGTCAGCTCTGACAGCGTATAGACCGTGTCGCGCATCATCACCGGCGGCTCGGCCGGGTTGAGTACGATGATCGCCTTGCCCTTCGCGGCGCCGCCGACCACTTCGATCGCCTTCGACGTGGTCTCGGTGAATTCATCGATGTTCGCGCGCGTGCCTGGGCCCGCTGACTTGCTGCTGATCGACGCGACGATCTCCGCGTAATGCACCTTCGCGACGCGCGACACGGCCGCGACCATCGGAATGGTCGCCTGTCCGCCGCACGTGACCATGTTCACGTTCGGCGCGTCGAGATGCGTGTCGAGATTCACCACCGGCACGCAGTACGGGCCGATCGCCGCCGGCGTCAGATCGATCACGCGAATCGAAGGCTTCAGCTTTCGCAACAGCGCATCGTTCTTGACGTGTGCGCCGGCCGAGGTCGCGTCGAACACGAAGTCGATGTCGTTGAACACGGGTAGACGAGTCAGACCTTCGACACCATCATGCGTGGTCGCGACGCCAAGCCGCGCGGCGCGCGCGAGGCCGTCGGAGTTCGGATCGATGCCGACCATCGCCGCGACTTCGAGATGCTTGCCGTGACGCAGGATCTTGATCATCAGATCGGTGCCGATGTTGCCGGAGCCGACGATCGCGGCCTTCAGTTTTTCGCTTGCCATATGGGTTCCCAATCGTGTGCTTGCGCGTGCATGCTTTATGCGGAAAAAGTCGCGCGGACGTTGCCGAGACCTTCGATCTGCGCGCAGTAGGTGCCCGGCTCCTTGACGGCGACCATCGGGCCCAAAGCACCCGTCATCAGCACGTCGCCGGCACGCAGCGGCGTGCCGAGCCGGACCATGCGATCCGCGAGCCAAGCGGCGGCATTCAGCGGATTGCCGAGACACGCGGCGCCATTGCCGCGCGACAGGACTTCCGCATCCTTCGATAGCGTCATCGCGCAGGCCGCGAGATCGATATTGCGCAGCAGGACCGGGCGGCTGCCGAGCACGAAGCGCGCGCTCGACGCGTTGTCCGCGACGGTATCGACGAAACGGATGTTCCAGCCTTCGATGCGGCTGTCCACCACTTCGATCGCCGCGATCGCATACGCGGTTGCGCACATCAGATCGGCGTACGTGTGGCGCTCGTGCAGCAGATCGTGTTCGAGCACGAGCGCGATCTCCGCTTCGACCTTCGGCTGGATCAGCTCGTCCAGCGGAATCGGCTGGCCGTCGCCATACGCCATCGATGCGAACAGCGCGCCGAAGTCAGGCTGGTCGACACCGAGTTGACGCTGCACCGCCGGCGACGTAAGTCCGATCTTGCGTCCGACGACGCGCTCGCCCGCCGCGATGCGCGCGGCCACGTTGGCCTGCTGCACCGCGTACGCGAGCTCCTCGGCGTCGGCCGGGTTCGACAGTTCGACGAAACGCGGGTCGTCGCGCAACGGCGCGATGGTCGCGCGCGTACGTTCCGATTCGCGCAGGCGCAGGGCGAGCGCGTCTATATTGCTTTGAGTGGTCATAGCGGGTTCCTGATTCGGTTAGACGTGGGCCGTCACGGGTCGCGCGTGCATCGCGCCAAAGCCCGCGATCCATTCGGGGATCGGACGGTAGTAATCGAGCGACGCGCGATACGGGCCGCTCGCGTTCAGTGCGCCGAACGCGGCGATCCACGTGCGGATTTCGTGCGCGGACTTGCCGGCCTCGCGCGTGATCGCGTGGTTGGTCAGACCGTCGAGCGCGGTGAGTTCGCCGTCTTCGAGCAGCTTCAGGAACGCGCGATCCCATTCCGGATTGAGCGGATGCAGACGGCTGTCGCCCGCGGCGAACGCACGCGCCGCCGCGATCGTGCGCGCCTCACGCGCCGCACGCGATTCGGCCGACGGATTGCGGCCCGCGATCAGACGCTCGGCGACTTCCTCGCTCGCGCCCGCGAGTTCCGGCACCGGCGGCTCGTGCGAGATGCCGCCCGAGCCGATCACGAGCACACGTTGCTTCGAGCGTGCGAGTGCTCGACCCAACGCATCGCCGAGCAGACGCGCGCGGCGGCATGAAGCCATCGGCGCGGCCACCGAATTGATGAATACCGGCACGACCGGATATCGATCGAGGCCGCCCGTCAGAATCTCCAGCGCTTGCGCGCAGCCGTGATCGACCTGCATGCGGTACGAGACGGCGACGTCGACGTCGCTCGCGAGCACCGCTTCGGCAAGGTCGAGCGCGGTATCGGCGGGCACCTCCAGCGGACCGGCGAGGCTCTTGAAGTCGCCGATCGCGCTCGCCGATGCGCCGATGCAAAACGGCGGCATCACGTCATAGAAGAAACCGTTGTAATGATCGGGCGCGAACACGACGACCAGTTCGGGATCGAACTCGACGACGCGCGCACGCGCTGCCGCATGCACGCGCTCGACTTCCGCGACGACTTCGGGCGCGGGATCGTAATAGCCGTGCAACGGCGTGTGCGAAAGGCATTCGAGCAGCATCGGCATATCAGGCTCCGGCGGTTGCTGCGGTGGCGAAAGTGGCGACGGCATCGGGCGCAAACGCTGCTTCGTTGCCAAAACCGGCCACGTCGGCCCGCCCCGCCAGGTCGAGATGCAGCTGCCGCGCGAGTTCGACGACGAGTTGCGACACCTGCTGCGGCGAGCCCATGCCCGCGACGAAACGATCGGGACGCAACAGCACGACCGATTCCGGCACTCGCGTGAACCAGTCCTTCAGCCGCGTGTTCACATCGCCGATCGCGATGACGTCTTCTGGCACGTCGTCATGGAAAGACAGCTGCGTATCCGGCTTCGCGACCACGAAGCAGCCGCCGAGCCGCTGCCAGATCGCACGCGCCTGCTCCGACAAACCGAAGGTCGGTTCCGCGCCCCAGCCGACGATCGCGAAGCGGTTGCCGAGCACATCGTCGAGTCGCATGACCTCGCCGCTCTCAGTGCGCACGCGCGGTTGAATGAACATGCGGCCGACCGGCGAATGACAATGCGGGTCGCGTCCATACACCAGACGGCCGAGCCGCGACTCGCGCTTCTCGCTCATCAGACCGAGCAGGCGGCCCGGCGCCGAATGCCCCGAGCGTTCGAGCACGCGCGCGAGCCAGCCATGCTTGCGCGGCGTGCGCGCCAGCAATACGACGCCGCTTTCATAGCGTGGCATCGGCTTGAAACGCATTTCGACGAAGTAGCGCTTGACCGCCGGGAACCAGTTGAACGTACGCACGAAGGCGTCGCGAAACTTGATGCCGAAGCGGCTCGTCGGCGCGAAGATGTCGCCCGCGACCTCGGAGAGGTGGATCATCGAGCGCGCATGCGAACGGCGCTCGGCGGTGTAGCTATCGAGCAGCGCATCGCCGGCGACGCCCTTGACCACCATCGCGAGTTTCCAGCCGAGGTTGCTCGCGTCGCGAATACCGCTGTTGTAGCCCTGGCCCTGCCACACCGGCATGATGTGCGCGGCGTCGCCGGCGAGCAGCACGCGCTTCACGCGGAAGCTGCTCGCGAGGCGCGCGTTGTGCGTATAGACGCGCTTGCGGATGTAGTCGACCTTCTCCGGCTCGGCGACGACCTTGCGGATCAGCGCGGCCATGTTCTCCGGCTTCGACAGCTCTACCTCGGTCTCGCCGGGCATCACCATGAATTCGAAGCGGCGAATCCCGTGCGGCAGCGCGGCCGACACATACGGGCGCCGCGGATCGCAATGCATGTACACGTGCGGCGAGCCGATCGGGTCGTTGCGCACGTCGACGACGATCCACTGATTCGGTTTCGTGCGGCCCTCGAACGGCACGTCGAGGGTGCGGCGCACGAAGCTGTTGCCGCCGTCCGCACCGACCATGTACGACGCGCGGATCGTGCGGCGGCCGCTCTGCTCATGTTCCGCTTCGATCGTGACGCCGCTGCCGTCCTGCGTGAACGAGTCGACCGTGTGGCCGAACAGCACCTCGACATGCGGGAAGCGTTGCAAGCCGTCGTACAACACGCGATCGGCCAGCGGCTGAATGAACGCGTTGCGGCGCGACCAGCCGAATTCGTCGGTGCGCGGCTCGATCGATGCGAAGCAGTGACCGTTGCTCGTGACGAAGCGCATCCAGTGATCGGGGGTCGTGTGCGGCAGCAATGCATCGGCAAGGCCGACGGACTGAAACACGCGCAGCGCTTCGTCATCGAGGCCGATTGCGCGCGGATAGTCGATGATCCCGTCGAGCTTTTCGATCAGCACGACGCGCACGCCCTGCAGGCCGAGATAGTTGGCGATCATCAAACCGACGGGGCCGGCGCCGACGATCGCGACGTCGGTGGTGACGGGTTCACTGTGGCCTTGCGCGGCCACCGGGTCGAGCGGTTGGGGCATGTTGTCTCCGTATGTCGACCAGAGTGACCGGGTCGAGATATTCACGGAGCGCGGCGGCGGGAACCGGCTGTCGCCATGGCGAAAAATCGCCTGCGGACAACAGCTTGCGTCTCCATGAAATCGTTGATTTGTTGGCAGTCTAGGACCGGCCACCTGCCCGCTCAACAAAATCTGGAAATTGTGCATAGAATGCACATAGTTGATTTGATTGAGGTTTCAAGTGACCAAATACACGAACGTGCGAGGTCTGTCGCGCGGCTTGCAGGTGCTGCAGGCGCTCAACTCGATGGACAGCGGCCGCGCGACGAGCCAGCAGATCAGCGAGCTGACCGGCCTGCATCGCACCACCGCGCGGCGGCTGCTCGAAACGTTGATGGAGGAAGGCTTCGTGCGGCGCAGCGCGTCGGACGACAGCTTCCGGCTCACGCTGAAGGTGCGCGCGCTGAGCGAAGGCTTCACCGACGACGAACGCATCGCGACGATCGCGCCGCCGGTGATGGGGCGTCTGCTGCAACGCGTCGCGTGGCCGTCCGATCTGACCACGCCCGACGGCGACGCGATGATCGTCCGCGAGACCACGCACCGCTTCAGTCCGCTATCGTTTCATCGCGCGATGGTCGGCCGCCGTTTGCCGATCCTGCTGACCGCGGCGGGTCGCGCGTACTTCGCGATGTGCCCCGACGAGGAGCGCGAGGACATTCTCGATCTGCTGCGCGCGGGCGCGGGCGGCGAGGAGCAAAAGGCGCTCGCGTCGAACGACGCGTTGATTCGCAGTCTCGTGCGACGCGTGCGCGCGGATGGGTTCGGCTCGAATCACGGCGACTGGGCGGATCAGGGGAAGATCGGCGCGGTCGCCGTCGCGATCGTGTTCGAGGAACGCGTGCTCGCGAGCTTGAACGTAGTGTTTCTGTCGCGCGCGGTGTCGCTCGCGGAAGCGAAGCGGCGCTATGTGCCCGAGTTGCAGACGGCCGCGCGGGAGATGGTCGAGGAACTCGCGGCGCAGACCCGCGCGAGGAGCGGAGCGGGCAAGACGCGTGCGGGACGCGAGCGGAAGTCGTGAGGTGGCATTCGCAAGCCGTCCCGCAACTCAGAATCGCGTGCGAATACTCGTCGTCAATTGCAACTGGTTCTTCGCGCCAAACGTCGTCGCGACGACGCAATCATTGTGAAGCTTCCTCTTGTGCTAGAAGCGACCCACGCAGTCAGCCCGCTTTCAAGGCTTCACGTCATCGACGAACTGATCGGTAAACGTGCGCGACAGATCGATATGCCGCCCCTTCACCGCCGGATTGAAGCTCGACAGTACCTTCAGCACCGTCTGCGGACCGTCGGCTGGCATCTTGCCGTCGACGGTGTACATCGGCAGCGAGGCCTGCAATGCGCTGATATACAGCGCCCTGTCGTTGCCGATGTCTTCTTTTGGCATCTGCGCGGCGATTTGTTCCGCGCTGTGGGTGTGCATATAGCGCAGCGTCTTGACGAATGCGCGCGCGAGTTTCGCGGCTTCGTCGGCATGCGCGTCGAGCCACGTGCTTTGCACGTAGAGGCTCGACGCGGGATACATGCCGCCGAGCGCGGCGCGCGTGCCATCGACATTGCGCATGTCGACGAGTACTTTGGCGTCGCCCGCTTTCAATAGTTGAGTAACGGTCGGCTCGGTCGTCATACCCGCGTGAATGCGTCCTTGCCGCATCGCCGCGATGAAACTGCTGTCCGCGCCGACCGGCAGCAGCGTGTATTGCGTGGACCGCACGCCCGCGCGCTGTGCGAGGTACTGCGTGAGAAAACTCGTCGAGGAGCCGAGCCCCGTCACGCCGAGCGTTTTACCGCGCACGTCGGCCATGCTCCGGATCGAATCGGCCGATTTCGCCGCGACCAGTTGCACTTCGCCGGGCACCTGGCTGAACACGACGATCGTCTTCACTTCCTTGCCGCGTGTCTGCAGATCGATCGTGTGATCGTAGAAGCCGACCACGCCCTGCACCGCGCCCGCGAGCATTTCGTTTTCGCCGTCTATTCCAGTCGGCTGCGACAGCAGTTCGACGTCGAGCCCTTCGGCCTTGAAATAGCCGAGCTGTTCGGCAAGACGCGCCGGCAGATAGATGAGCTTGTTGGTACCGCCCACCATGATGGCGAGTTTCTCCGGCGCGGCGGCTTGCGCAGACGTCGCGAGTCTCGCGAGCGCGCACAGCGCGAGCGACGCCGCGACGGCGGCATAGGCCGCGCGCGAGAAACGCGTCAAGGAAAGCTTCATGGGGGCTGTCTCCGTTATCTTGCGTCTGGGCGCCGCGCGGGTCGCCTGCCCGTGATTTTGAAGGTGCGAACCCTTCCCGATGCTTTTCCCGGCTGTGCATGTTGCGCAAACCTCGGGTTTATCCCGATCACTTCGGCGCTGCGCGCGGAAACGTCACGGCGATATGCACACCCTTGCCGCCCTCGCCCGCCTTCAGCGTGATCTCGCCGTGATGGGCGTCCGCGATTTCGCGCACGATCGCAAGACCGAGGCCCGTGCCCTCGGTATCCGTCGACGCACGAAAGAACGGCTCGAACACGCGGCTGCGCGATTCGGCCGGAATGCCGGGGCCGTTGTCGGTCACGCTGACCGTCACCGCATTGGCCGCGGTATCAGCGTTCACGGCGACCGTCACGTGACCACCGCTGCCCGTATAGCGAATCGCGTTCTCGGCGAGATTCGCGATCAGTGCCTGCAACAAGCCGAGATGTCCGAGCACCGGCGCCGCGCCGTGCAATTCCGCGCCCAGATCGATTTCACGTGCCTGCGCGAGCAGGCCGAGATCTTCGACGACCTCCATCGCGAGCGGCACCAGATCGACGCGTTCCATGGCGAGCTGCGAGTTGTCGGCGGCCTCGGCCTGCGCGAGCAAAAGCAGCTTGTTGGTGAGCCCGACCATCGACCGGTTGCTGCGATGCATCGCGGCAAGCGCTTCGTCGAGCGCGGGATTGAGGCCTTCCTGCTGCCGCGCGAATTGCAGTTGCGTGCCGAGCAGCGTGAGCGGCGTGCGCAACTGATGCGCGGCGTCGGCGATAAAGCGCCGCTGCGCCGCCACCTGCACGCCGAGCCGCGCGATGCACTGATTGATCGCATCGACGATGGGCCGCAGTTCCGTATGCAGACGCTCGACGCGAATCGGTTCGAGCTGCATCGGATCGCGGTCGGCCACCTCGTCTTTCACCTTCATCAACGGCCGCAACTCGAACGTGAGCCCGATGCAAACGAGCGCCACCGCCAGCGCGATCATTTCGAACTGGCGCACGAGTTGCGGCCGCCACAGCTGTTGCGTCATCGCATCGCGCGAGCGCACGGTTTTGCCGACCGTCACACGCACGGGACGCGTCGCGCCGTTGTCGTACATGAGCCGCACGATGTCGACAGCGCGCACCTGCTGGCCGTGCAACTGCGTGTAGTACGAATCCGGCACGTCGGGCGCCCGCAGCGGACGCGGCGGGAAATCAGGCGTACCCGCGAGCAGCCGCCCCTCGTCGACACGCACGCTATAGAACACCTGGTCGCGATACGGCGATGCGAAGATCTCGAGCGCGGCGGGCGGCACATCGACACGCAGAAAGCCGTCGCTCCATTCGACCTCGCCCGCGATCATCCGCGCCGACGCGACCAGCTGATTGTCCTGCACCAGATTCGCGGTGTGCCGCGCGTTGTCGTACTCGGTCTTGCCGGTCACGAACACATAAAGCGCGAGCGGGACGAGCAGCCACCACAGCAGGCGTATGCGTAGGCTATTGGCCATCGTTACTGGTCGTCTTCCCGCTTGCGCAGCAGATAGCCGAGCCCGCGCAGCGTGACGATCGCGGCCGAGCTGCCATCGAGCTTCTTGCGCAGACGCGAAATGTAGATCTCGACCGCATCCTCGCTCGGCTCGTCGGCGAGCGTGAAGATCGCATCGACGAGCGCCGGCTTCGTCACTGTCTTGCCGAGGCGCAGGATCAGCGCTTCGAGCACCGAGCGCTCGCGCGGCGTCACGTTCAGCGGCGCGCCCTTCAGCGTGAACTGGCGCGTGTCGATGTCGAACGACAGATCGCCGCACACCACCTCGCCCGCTTTCGACGGCGACTGCCGCCGAATCGCCACCTTGATGCGCGCGATCAGCTCGCGCACTTCGAACGGCTTCACCAGATAGTCGTCGGCGCCGGCGCCGAGCAGCTCCACCTTCTCGTCGATCGAGCCGCTCGCGGTGAGGATCAGCACCGGCGTCGCGTCGCCACGCTGACGCAGCCGGCGCAGCACGTTCTTGCCCGACAGCTTCGGCAGGTTCAGGTCGAGCAGGATCACGTCGTAGTGATTGGTGCGCAGCAGGCGGTCGGCTTCATCGCCGTCCTGCACGGCGTCGAGCGCGAAGGCCTCCTGCTCCAGCATCTTCGCGAGCCAATGCGCAAGCGTGGGGTTGTCTTCGATCAGCAGCAGCTTCATGGCGGCAACGGCAAAAGTCAGGTCGTCGATTGTGCCTTAATACAAGGGGGCCGCGCGCATACCGTGTGGTGTGCCGCATACGTCCAGTGCCCGCCGCGAGCGCGGTGCCGATCCGCGCGCAATGTCGGCGCATTTTCGGCGCATTTTCGGGTTAACACCCATGTTTCGCGCCAAACCCCGAAAGCTGCCAGAAGGTTTCGCGTTTCTATAATCGCCCCCATTGACCCAGAAAAGCGCCGCGCACCACGGGGTCGCGGCGACCCACCTAAGGAGACTGCTTCATGCGTACCTTGCGCCAGATTGCCGCTGTATCAGGAGTTGCGTTCGCCCTTGCCGCCGCATCGGCCGCCGCTCACGCCGAGAAGATCACGATCATGGTCGGCGGCGCCACCAAGATCATCTATCTGCCGGCCAAGCTCACCGAGCAGCTCGGTTACTTCAAGGACGAAGGCCTCGACGTCGAGATCCTGTCGCAGCCGGCCGGCGTCGATGCGGAGAACGAACTGCTCGCGGGCGCGGTGCAAGGCGTGGTCGGCTTCTACGATCATACGATCGACCTGCAGAGCAAGGGCAAGGAAGTGCAGGCGCTCGTCGTCTTCGGCCAGGTGCCGGGCGAAGTAGAGATGGTCTCGACGAAGGCGGCCGATTCGCTGAAGAGCATGGCCGACGTCAAAGGCAAGACGCTCGGCGTGACCGGCCTCGGTTCGTCGACCAGCTTCCTCACGCAGTACCTCGCGCAGCGCGCGGGCGTGCCGTCGACGCAATACACGATGTTGCCGGTCGGCGCGGACAACAGCTTCATCGCCGCCGTCAAGCAAGGCCGCATCGACGCCGGCATGACCACCGAGCCGACCGTCTCGCAACTGCTCAAGACCGGCGACGCGAAGGTGCTGGTCGACATGCGCAACGTGGACGGCACGCGCGCCGCGCTCGGCGGCACCTACCCCGCTTCGAGTTTCTACGTGCAGCGCGCGTGGGCCGAAGCGCACAAGGACGAGGCCGCGAAGCTCTCGCATGCGTTCGCGAAGACGCTGAACTACATCGCGACGCATAGCGCCGAGGACATCGCCGCGCAGATGCCGAAAGACTACTACGGCAACAACAAGGACCTGTACGTGAACGCGCTGAAGGCGTCGCTGCCGATGTTCACGAAGGACGGCAAGATGCCCGCCGACGGCCCGGATACGGTACTGAAGGTGCTGTCCGCATTCAATCCGTCGGTGAAGGGCAAGCATATCGATCTCGCCAAGACCTACACCAACGACTACGTGTCGGCGCCGGTCAAGACCGCGTCGAAGTAACGCTTCTTTCATCTTCACAGAACTGCGAGGCACCCGCCGATGAATCAACCTATGTCACGCGAGACGCCAGCGATCGAAATGCGCAACGTGTCGTGCCGTTTCATTTCCCCGGACGGCAAGGCCACGATCGCGCTGCGCGACTTCAGCATGTCGGTGGTACGCGGCGAATTCGTCGCGGTGGTCGGCCCGACCGGCTGCGGCAAGTCCACCACGCTCAGCATGATCACCGGCTTGCTGAAGCCGACCACCGGCGAAGTGCGCGTGATGGGCGCGCCGGTGGACGGCATCGATCCGCGCATCGGTTTCGTGTTTCAGGCCGATGCGGTGTTTCCGTGGCGCTCGGTGCTCGACAACGTCGCGGCGGGTCCGCTGTATCGCGGCCGCTCGAAATCGGCCGCTTACGACGAAGCGAACGAATGGCTGCGCCGCGTGGGCCTCGACAAGTTCGGCAAGCACTATCCGCATCAACTGTCCGGCGGCATGCGCAAGCGCGTCGCGCTTGCGCAGACCTTCATCAACAAGCCGGAAATCCTGCTGATGGACGAGCCGTTCTCGGCGCTCGACATGCAGACGCGCACATTGATGCAGGACGAGTTGCTGCAATTGTGGGGCGGCGCCGGCTCGGTCGTGTTCGTCACGCACGACCTCGAAGAAGCGATTGCGCTCGCCGACCGCGTGTTCGTGCTAACTGCCCGCCCCGCCACGCTGAAGAAAGTCTACGAAATCGATCTGCCGCGACCGCGCGTCACATCGGAGATCCGCTACGACTCACGCTTCATCGAAATTTCGCGCGATATCTGGCATGACCTGCGCGAAGAAGTGCAGATCGGTTAATCAAGGAACGGCAAACATGTCTACACCCTCTCAACAGATGATGCCCTCGGGCATCGACGCCGCGTCGCTCGCTCACGTCGAGCGTATTGCGCAGAAGAAGATCCGCCAGCGCCAGGTTCTGGTGATTTCGCTGCGCATTCTCCTGCTCGTGGTCGTGCTCGGCGGCTGGGAACTGTCCGCGCGCCTGAAGTGGATCGACCCTTTCTTCTTCTCGATGCCGACCGAGATCTTCGCTCAGATCGTCGACTGGTTCGTGAACGGTACCTCGCAAGGGCCGCTGCTCACGCAGGTGTGGGTCACGCTCGAGGAAACGGGGCTCGGCTTCATCATCGGTTCGATCGGGGGCATCTTCTGCGGCATCGTGCTCGGCCGCAACAAGCTGCTCTCCGACGTGTTCAGCCTCTACATCAAGATCGCCAACTCGATCCCGCGCGTCGTGCTCGGCTCGGTGTTCGTGATCGCGCTCGGGCTCGGCATGGCATCGAAAGTCGCGCTCGCGGTCGTGATGGTGTTTTTCGTCGTGTTCGCCAACGCGTTCCAAGGCGTGCGCGAAGCGGATCGCTACATGATCGCGAATGCGCAGATTCTCGGCGCGTCGCGCCGTCAGGTGACGACCTCGGTCGTGATTCCGTCGGCGCTCAGCTGGATTCTCGCGAGCCTGCACGTGAGCTTCGGCTTCGCGCTGGTCGGCGCGGTGGTCGGCGAGTTTCTCGGCTCGAAGCAGGGCATCGGCTTGCTGATCTCCACCGCCCAGGGCGCGTTCAATGCGGCCGGCGTGTTCGCGGCGATGATCGTGCTGGCGGTGGTCGCGCTTGCCGCCGACTACCTGCTGACCGCGGTGGAGAGTCGATTGTTGAAGTGGCGGCCGAGTTCGGTTTAAGCCACGGCAGCTCAGAGTCCACAAACAGTAGTTCGCTTCACCGATGCCGCTCAGTCTTCTGGACTGAGCGGCATTTTTATTTGCTAACGCACATCCTGTCTCCCGCCAGCAAACTGTTTTTCGCAATACGTTGGCCACCTCGCAACACTTCTTTCTTTCAATCCCCCACCAGAAGCCAACATCCGGCTGCCCGCCCGTTCCATGCGCTATGGCACGCTCGATGCGTACTCCACCGCGCAAGTCGGGCGATCGCCAACATCGATCGCGGATCGAAGCGAGGTGAGTCATGTCGAGTGCACAGAGTCAACGCCGGTCAACCAACGGGTACGGCGGCCCGTTCATGCGCGCCAACACCGCGAATCGCCGCGATCGTCATCATTCGAGCGGATTCGTGCTGTTCGGCTTGCACACCGCCGGTGTGATCGGCCGCGGACCGAAACGCCTCTGGCCGTATGTCTTGCCCTGGTTGTTCATCCTACTGACGATCGGTTCCATCTGTCTCGTCGTGCGCGGCGTGCTCGCGCGTCAATTGCTGGTACCGCCGGTGGAAACACCGCAAACGTTGACCGAGCGCGGCTATACGGCGAACTTTCTCGCCGAGCGGATCATGTCGGCGATGAAGGAAATCGGCCAGGATGCCGAATCGATTCCGCACGACACGATGACCAGCAACGACGCGCAACAGGACATCCAGATTCCGGGTCAGGAAATGTCGTATGCGACGACGGTGCGCTTCATCAAAGGCGTGCTCAAACGCGACGATGTCGCCGTGCACATCGGCATCACGAAGACGAATAACAGCGCGGATTCATACGTCGCGCACGTGCAGATAGAACACGGACCGTTCAACGGCCGCGAAAGCACGGTGCCGTTCGAAGGGCGCGACCTCGAAAAGCTCGTGCGCGACATCGCCGTCACGGCGATGCGCCTCGCCGAATCTAACATCCTCGCCAGTCATCTGTTCACGCAGGTGCAAAGGACCAAATGCTCGCTCGCGCAATGTGACTATCGCGAGATCGTCGGGATCTATGACGAAGTCCTCGCGTTGCCCTCATCCGAGCAAGCCCAATGGGCAGTCGCGGGCAAGGCGTGGTTGCTCGACAGTCAGCAGCGCTCGACAGAAGCCGAGCAGCAGATCCGCGAAGCATTGACCCAATACAAGCACTCGGCGGTGCTGCGCGCGAGTCTCGGCATTGCACTCGAACATCAAAACCGCATCGACGATGCGGTAAAAGAACTGCGGGCCGGCGCGAAGGAAAAGTCGCGCACCGCTGAAAACCTGCGACTGCTCGGCGACGTGCTGTTGCATTCGAAGAAGCACGATCGCGAAGCACTCGAAGCATTCAGGCAGGCTGCCAAGATGAACCCCGACTCCGTCGACACGCTGCACGACTGGGCCGAGGCGCTCGTCAAAACCGGCCACGACGACGAAGCGATCGACAAGTTGTCGCACGCCGTCGCGTTGCGTCCCGATCTTGCGCCGTCCTATGTGGAATGGGGCCACGCGCTGGAACACAAAGGCGCGCTGCGCGAGGCCGCGCGCAAGTATGCACAGGCATTGCAGCGCGACGCCGGCACGTTGTCGGCGCGCGAACGCGAGCTGGCGCTATCGACGAACGCATCGCCCGACGAAGCCGACACCCGGACATCGAGGCCTGACCTGCACGTCAAGCCCGTTTCGAATCCCATGACGTCGTACCCGCTTCGGGCCTCGCTCGATACGGTAAGCGACGCCGTAGGACGGGCGATGCGAGCGGCCTGAGCCGCGCGCATTCGCCATTTGAGTTGGCAACACAGCCGAACAGGAGACAGTTCGATGGACAGCTTCGAAGATGCATTCAAAGCCTTGATCGGAAACGAAGGCGGGTACAGCTTCAATCCGGCCGATCCAGGCGGCGAAACGATGTGGGGTGTGACGGCGCGCGTCGCGCGCAGTGAGGGCTATAACGGCGCGATGAAAGACCTGCCGCTCGATACCGCCCATCAGATCGCCAAGCGCAGGTACTGGGACCCGTTGCATCTCGACGAACTCGATCCGCGCGTGGCTTTCCAGATTTTCGATGCGAACTACAACGGCGGCCTCGTCGTGCTGTGGATGCAGAAAGCGTCCGGCGCCAGGGAGGACGGCAAGTTCGGCCCCGACACGCTCGATGCGGTCAAGAACGCCGATCCGATGAAGTTCGTGATGCGCTTCGCCGCGTATCGTCTGCGCTACCTGCGGAACCTGCATTCGTGGCCGAATTTCAGCCGCGGCTGGACCGAACGCATGGCAGCCAATCTTCTCCTGGGAGCAGCATGATGGACTGGTCTAAAGTTGCGAAGAATATCAATAGCACCGCCCCGCTTCTCGCCGGGCTCGTAGGGGGGCCGGTCGGCCTCGGTGTGACCGCTGCCGCCGCGATCATCTCGCACGCGCTCGGCACGCCGAGCGACCCGGCCTTCGTGGAACCCGCGTTGAACGACCCCGGCGCACTCGAAAAACTTCGCCAGGCCGAAAGCGCGAATTCGCTGCAATTGCAGCAGTTGATGGTGACGGCCGCGCAGGCGAGCCTCGCGCACGACGCCGACATGGCCCGCATCGCCACGAGCGACACCGCGAATGCACGCGCGATGGGTGTCGCCAATCGCGACTGGGTCCCGAAGGTGCTCGCGATGGCGGTCACCACCGGCTTCTTCGGCATTTTGCTGCTGATGGCGTTCCAGCCTTTGCCGGGTACCAACAAGGATCTCGTCAACGTGATCGTCGGCGCGTTGGGAACCGCGTGGATCAGCATCATCGGCTATTACTTCGGCACGTCGGTCGGCTCGATGCGCAAGACCGAGCTGCTCGCGAAGCCGAGCGTGCCGGTCACGGCCGATAGCGCGTTGACGTTGCGCGAACCGGCGTCGCAGTCGGGAGCGCACGCACCGGCGGCGGCCGCGCCGTCCGGCGACCACTTCCCATCGTTCGCGCCGGGCGGGCAAGGTCCGATCTTCTCGGGCGGCAGTTGAGTCGATGCTACGTTAAGCGAATCATGCACGCGACGAAGTACATTGACCGTCGCGTGCATGTCCGCATCAAAGCAGGGCTCTTTCGCCGGCGCGCGTTTTGCGCTAAGTTGGCAACGCGAAGTCCATCCCGTCCCGAGTGGAGCGATAAAAGATGAGTGACGTCGAGCAGAACGCGCAGAACGATCCGATCGAACACGTCGTGCTACTGTTGATGGAGAATCACTCGTTTGACCAGATGCTCGGCTGCCTCGACGCCGTGCACGACAAACTGGACGGCGTGCGCAACGCGGCCGGCAAATCGAACGCCGACGGTCAAGGCCACACCTTCTATCCGCGTGAAACGCGCGAGCGGCAGATGAAGCACGATCCGAATCACGAGCACAAGGCCGTGATGGAACAGATCGCCGCCGACAACAGCGGTTTCGTGCGTACGTTCGTGAACGACTACCCGAAGAGCAGCCTCGCCGCGCGGCAAGAGGTGATGGGCTATTACCCGCTCGGCTTTCTGCCCGCGCTGCACACGCTCGGTTCGCAATTCACCGTTTGCGACCGGTGGTTCTCGTCATTGCCGGGGCCGACGTGGCCCAACCGTTTTTTCGCGCTGACAGGTACGTCGAAAGGCGAGATCGAAATGCCTTCGGGACTCGACGGGCTCAATCCGCACTGGTACACCGAGCAGGATCAGGACACGATTTTCGATCGGCTGAACGCCGCGCGCGAAACGTGGAGCGTCTATTTCTACGACTTCCCCGCCTCGTTGCTGCTGAAGAACCAGCGACGCGCGGAAAACCTCGCGAATTACCGCTCTTTCGATAAATTCTTCGGGGACGCAGCGGGACCCGCCAGTCAGTTTCCGCAATTCGTACTGATCGAGCCGAAGTACTTCGGCGAAGCGCAGAACGACGATCATCCGCCGCACAACATCATGAAGGCAGAGAAGCTGATCGCGGATACCTACAATGCGCTGCGCTCGAATCAGGCGCTGTGGGAACGCACGTTACTGGTGGTCCTCTACGATGAGCACGGCGGTTTCTACGACCACGTATCGCCGCCGGCCGACGTGCTCGCACCCGACGACCACACCGCGAGCTTCGATTTCAAACGACTCGGCGTGCGTGTTCCCGCCATCCTGGTGTCACCGTGGTGCGAAGCCGGCGTGTGCAACGAACGATTCGATCATTGCAGCCTGCTGAAGTACCTGTGCGACAAGTGGCAAATGCCACCGCTCGGCAAGCGCACCGAGGCGTCCGCGAACCTCGGTGTGGCGATTCGCCGTGGCGGCGGCGCGCGCACCGATACGCCGCCGTTTATTCGCGTGCCCAATCAATCGCTGATTGCGCAGCACGTCGAACTGGAACGCAAATCGTCGAATGGCAATCAGCATGGCCTGCATCATTTCGCCGACTATCTGCACGCGGAACTGGACCGGCTCGCCGCCGAGGCGGTCGAGGCGGCCGCGCAACTGGCGCGCACCGGCAACGCATGGGTGCGCTTCAAGAGCGCGTTGGGCTCGCTGATGATGAGTCTCGGCCAGTGGCTCAGCAAGGACTTCTACGACGCACGCGACCAACGCGATGCACGCACGAGCCAGGCGTTCACGCGTTTGCGGCAATCGGTCCGTGAGGCGACGCCGGGCATCGCGCGAAACGATGCGGAAGAAACGGCCTCGCCCGTCAATCCGGTCTCGGAGAAATAGCACGCCGCAAAGCGGTGGTAGTGCGGAACGTTGCCGGATGCCAGAGTTCGTGAAATCGGGGACTTTGGATTTCTTCGACTATTTCAATCGTCTTGACGCAGTGGCCGGTTGGCAGTGACGGTATCAGTGAAGCGGACGGTGAATCGTGCCATAGAAACTGGGAGTTTCGGTTCGGACCGCCGCAGCGCAGCGCCGCCGGCTATTTTCCCGGCGACAAGCGCTATCGCGCGGACAACGGCCACTTTCGGTCGGTCGGCAGATCCGGATGAACGGCCGCTGCTGGCCCGGTTTCAGACTGCTTAAACGATAACCCGCGGTTTAATGCTGGTGAGCGAGCTATCGCCGGACATCCTGACGGTTCGCCTTGTGCTGTCCGCAAGTCGATAGTCAGGGTTGGTTCTAGACCAAACAAAGTCTTCACGATTACCATTCTCCACCGTCGCTGGAGGCAGGAAGGATCTGTAGTTAGCCCGTCCTGAACAATTCGTTTTGCCGACCACGGGCGTTACGGCGACTGTCCCCGCCGCCATGCCGCTACCAGACTTTTAATCTTCGCGGCTTCGGATATCACTGCCATCAGGTTCCCGGCTTGCTCGATTCATCGCTACCGTTTTTCCAGTTGCGTTACATTCACCATCAATACGACCTAGACTTTCCATTAACAATGACTGACTTATTCCGCATTCGGAACGTCCTGATTCCGGCCGCTATCGGCTTAATCGTCTTCCTGGCGTTCACGGGCGGACACGGGCTGAATCCGCTTCGTGTGGACTGGATTATGTCGAGCGACGGTGACGCCCCGCAGCAATACGTCGGATGGAATTTTTTCCGTCATAGTCCGTATCTGCAATTCCCCTTAGGCCTGAATCCGGGGTACGGGGAAGTCATCGGTAGCTCGATCGTATTCTCGGATTCAATACCGTTGCTCGCAATCCTGTTCAAGCTGGTTCGCGGCGTCCTGCCGGACCAATTTCAATATTTTGGGCTATGGATCGCCGCCTGCTTTGCTTTACAGGCCGTTTTTGCCTGGGCGATCCTGTCGCTGCGCACCACGGACAACGTGATCAAAGCACTAGGTTGCGCACTTCTGACACTCTCTCCGCCTATGCTTTGGCGGCTTCACGGACATGAGGCCCTGATAGGGCATTGGCTGCTGCTTGCCGCGCTATATCTCTATCTGACCAACCGGGGCAGGATGTGGCACTGGATTCTGTTGATTTGCGTGACCGCATCGATTCACGCCTATTTGCTTGCCATGGTCGCAGGCATCTGGTTTGCCGATCGGGTACGCCTGCTTGCGCCCGGTAGCGCAAGATTGAAGCAATTGGCTGTCGAGCTTCCGTGTCTTGCCGTTGCGGTTTTGATCACGACCTGGTCGGTCGGCTATTACACGGTCAGAAGCGTCGTGTCGGGGGGATTCGGCACCTATCGCGTCACCCTGACCTCGCCGTTCCGGGCGGAGGCCATCTGGTCGATCTGGAGCAGCTATGGATTCCTCGGCGGAGATTACGAAGGTTTCTGCTACATCGGTGCTGGCGTCTTACTGCTCTTCGTGACGACGGCGGTCTTGATCATAAAACATCGCAAGAACGCGCCCATTGCCTGGGGCACG
The DNA here is from genome assembly GCF_050436245.1 of Paraburkholderia sp. MM6662-R1. Lineage (NCBI taxonomy): Bacteria > Pseudomonadati > Pseudomonadota > Betaproteobacteria > Burkholderiales > Burkholderiaceae > Paraburkholderia > Paraburkholderia sp. MM6662-R1. The sequence continues at coordinate 843,267 of NZ_JBNDLV010000004.1, forward strand.
CACGCGTCACTGATCTTCGTGTGCGCGCTGTTTTATCTGTTCGCGCTGTCAAACCGGGTCTCTCTCGGCGGCCGCCATGAGCTGTTCCAGTACCCGATGCCGGCCTTCCTGACAGGATTCACGTCGACATTCCGCGCCTCGGGTCGCTTTATCTGGCCGGTTTTTTATGCGGCTATTGTCTTTCTGCTATTTCGCTTCATCAAACTCTCGCCCAGAAAATGGGTAGTTCCTCTTTTGTGTGTCTTCGTGGTCTTCCAGGCCACGGATCTGATCAAGGCGTCAAAGTATTTCAGAAGCCAATGGACGCAGCAGTGGACCCCGTCCCTCACGTCCGATTTCTGGAAAGAGGTGCCCCGGCAGTACAAGCGGATCGCGTTTGTCATGCCGCTAGATGGCGGCTACACCTATGCCCCGATTGCGTTCATGGCGTCTAATGCAAAGATGACGATCAACGGCGGCAATCTTGCGCGCGTCGATTTCGACAAGCTCGGCCAGGTGCAGGCGCAATTGCAGGATACGATCGAGCACGGTACTTATTCGCCCGACACGCTTTACGTGTTCCATACCCCGCAAAGCTGGGCGACAGCCAAGGCAAATTTCAAGGGCGATGGATTTGTCGGAACAGTCGACAACTATGACGTAATCGCACCGGGTTGGCATGGATGCACGACGTCGTGCGGTGCATTGGCGAACAAGTAATGTAAGTTCGTCAATTATCTTATAGGTACGGCTTGTCCATCTGAAATGTTCCCCGCGTCCCTGTTCCGGATGGTCATGCTGTACGCGTGAAACGTCGCGACGAGGGCTTGGGGAGCACCCGCGACTAGCTGGTCCGTCCTGAACAATTCGTTTTGCCGACCACGGGCGTTACGGCGATGGGGTCACGGCAATGCTGCGGTTAATCAGGGCAGCGAGAATGAAGGCACAAAGAAGCCGCAGCTTCCTCAGGATCATCCGCAGGTTGTGACCGGCGCCGCACAACACCGCGTGCATCGCATCGCCGAGCGCGCCCTTGAGCCAGTTGCGATCGAGTTTTCCGTCTGTCTTCATATGGCCGATGGCTGGCCCGATTGCACTTCGCCGTCTGATCATCGCGCGTAGTCCGCGTGTGATGCCCCGCCGCAGGCCCGGGTGGTAAATCTTCACGTCGTCGACGGCGACACCCTTGTAACCGCGATCTACGATTGCCACCTCGGGCTTCGCCTCACTCACGATCGAGGCCTGTTCCAGCGCTTCAGCCAGCGTATGACCGTCGTACGGATTGCCCGGCATCGAGCGCATGCCGATCACCAGGCCCTCCTTGTGCGTCGTAGTAATGGACACTTTCACACCGAACTCGTATGGGATGAATATCTGGATGGAAACTACGGTGGCGTGCTGATCGTGTTCGACCGACTCTTTGGCACCTACATAGCTGAACAGCGCGACACGCCGTGCCGCTTTGGGCTGGTGCGACCGATGACGACATATAACCTGCTGACTATCGAGTTCGACCACTGGCGTGCATCGTGGCGCGATCTGCGAACGGCGCACTCTTTGCGCGAGGCGTGTGGCTATGTGTTCAAGCCGCCTGGTTGGCGGCCTGATGGCAGCGGGCAGACAACCGAAGACCTGAGGCGTAGTGCTAACCCGCAGCACTTCGCCGAGGGACCGCAATAACCGTCCGATATCAGCCGGCGGAGAGCGGCCGCTTACGAACCTAGGCTGAGCGGGCAAGTGGGTCGTGTACGGCAGTTCAGTTGCCCGGATTCTGCCACCTCCTTCCATTCGATAACCGCTGTTGTGGTAGAAGGAGACTTCGCGAGAAGTCGTTAGACGCCCGTCCGCTCATCCTCTGATCCTGTGCGAGGATCGACCCGTCTGATGTCCGGCGGCAGGAGCGGCGGCATAAGCCGCGCCATTGCCGCCGCGCAAGCCGGTATACCATGCGAATAGCGCAGAATAGGAGCGTGAGCATCTTCAAACGCGCGTGAGAGGAAGTGGCGCCCGATTTCGGTCGTTATGGCCTACGCGTTAGCGACAACCTTGTTGCAGAGAGCCCAATGAAGAAAGGAAAGACGAAACTTACCCGCCATGATGCTGAGCGCCTTTTCGAGGGTCTGCCTAATGGGAACGTGAAAGTATCGAGCCGGCCGGAGAACCCATTCGATGCAGGGGTGTTCGACGAGGTCGAGCGCGTCGACGACGAAGCCAAACTCTGGAAAGACAACCTCATTACTCTTCCGATGGCGATCGAGTTGCCTGCTGCCTACGAGTCGGTATCTCGCATGCGCGAGTCGATGGCGAGGGCATGGCGCGCGAAGTGGGTAAGGGAAGGTAAAAACGAGGTTGTCACTGAGTTTCCTGAAGGTTGGACAGCCGTTCGCCCGGAAAGCGGACCCATAGAGTTGCGAGATCCGTCCGGCGTGGTCCGCGCCATATACGGGTGGGCCGAGGATGCTGAGCTCAGGATTCTGCCGCGGTATCTGGTTGAGTCACAGACGAACAGTTCAAGCGGACTGGGCAGCTTGCTCGTCCGTGATCGCGTGAACGGTCAAGTACTTGAGAGGTCGTCGATCTGGTCGGCTCAAACTGGTACCAACCATCCCGATTGGGCCAGGTTGTCAGAGTGGCTCAACTTACACTATCCACAACATCGCGACCCGCTTCGGTACTGGGAAGATTGCGAGGAAAATCTTCAACACTGAGCTACTTTTTGGGGACTCTGTTCCCGCGTCTGCTGCACCCGGGGTGACGGGGGCGAAAGGAGGGCTCACGGCTTGATTGAGCTTCCGAGCTCGGCCACATTGTCGTGACTCGGCGTTGGCTTCGCGCGTATGCCATCGGCACCATGCCGCACTGGGCACTAACGAAATCCGGCAATTGATTGTCAAGCTGATCCGAAAGGGCGCGATCCTGGACGTTAACCACAGATGCGCACGCGGTTCGGCTTACACCCGCTGCCTCATCCAGCATGCAATGCTCATGCGGTCGCGCGTGGCGGGCAGCACCTCGTGTTCGAACTCCGCCGAGAGAAACAAGAGCAGCGTTCCGGCGCGCGGAAAGACGTCGTGATAAGACTGATCGGCAAGGTATAGCCGCAGTGCGCCGCCCTCGGCGTCCTGCCACGCTTCGTTGAGGTAGAACACAGCGGAAATCACGCGGCTGTCGCTGTTACGCAGGCAGTCGAGGTGGCGTGCGTATCCGGCACCTGGCGGATATACCGCGTAGTGTGATTCGCTATCGACCAGACCGAGAAACAGGTCGCGGTTGAGCGCGTTCCGTAGCGCGTCGATGCGATCGGCGAACGCCTGCTGCCGCGTGCTCAGCGCGTCGGGTTGGAACCAGTGCGTGCTATCGCCGCGCAAAAGTGTGGCAGCGCGATTGGCCCCCACACGGGCTGGTGTCAGCAGCTGCGCGTCGTGCATGGCCATGCATTCGGTCGATAAGGCCTGCGTCTGGCTCTGTGACAAAAAGTTCGACACGACACACCAGCCGTCGACGGCGAGCGCGCGTGTCGCGATGTCGAATTCGCTGGATCGGGAATTCGACGGGACATCGATTGCCTCGTCCGGCGCGGCGTCGCCGATCAGGCAATCAACCAGCAATTCGATTTCCGCTTCAATCAGGGGGTGTTCCAGAAATGCATCCGTTTTATTTGTTCTTCCGCTGGCGGCTCGATCGAGTACTCGCTCGGGTCTGCTACCAGCTGGTCAAAACCATCAAGCGTTGTCGGGGGCGCGTCGAACGCGGGCATTGACACACGCCGGACCCAGGAGGAAGAGCCGGGTCGAGGTGGTCGATCTGTTGGGACAACCGCGCAGTCTACACGAGTGGGACGAAGGCTGAACGAGCGACCACGAAAGACCCTGGATTACGAAACACCGGCTGAACGATTCGATCGAGCTATTGCATCGACCGGTTGAATCCGCCAGGTTGACGCTAGCGGCCAAACTTCTTTAGCCAGCTCACTGGAAGCCCGTGCTTTCTGGGAATCTCCGCGTTTCGTTTCGAGGTTTGCCGCGGTCCGGTTCGACCGCGTCTGACATTCATACCTTTCAGGCGGCTGGTTGCGGCTTCAACCAACGTCGTTCGCACCTGCACGCGCGTCGCTTCGTCAAAGATAGAACTCGCGATCTCGTCGATCGCTAGTGCAATGAGCGCATCGCGCTTTTCCGGCTGTAGTTGCAGCCAGGGGCCCCACGGATCGATTGGAATCGGTCTTCCGCCAAGAACTAGCGAACCACCTGCGTCATCGGCCACACCCCCGAGAAGGCGCCCTACAAGTACCGGCAACGGAAAATGCCACCATGGCCAGCTCGTCGTGGGTGACAGCATGAAAGCCGTCACAGTGCCGTTCTGCTTCCCCATCCCGATGATCTGTCCGCTAGCGTTGATATCGAACACAACCTCCAGATGCCATCCGGGATCCGAAATCAGCTTGTCCAGAAGCGTCGTCGTTCCGTTTTGATAGAGAAAAGCTCCAAAATGAAAGCCGTTGTTTAACGACGGATCGTCAAACACGCAACTGCCGACCACATCACCACTGTTGTTGATTGCCGTTGCAGTACCCTCGGTTGCTCCAGCGGGCAGCGGGATAGGCTGAAAGACCGGCGTCGCCTGCCGTGTGTCGCACGTTCCCGGAACGGCCTTGTATGTGGGCGGCGTGCCGGCTGCTCCGCAGGCTACCCCGGCGTCGTTAATGCCGTACGCGCTTTCCATCGCATCCAGCATCTTTGTGGTGCCGCTCGCGACGCTATGTACTCCCGGCTTCCCGGAATCACTAAAGCCAACTGCTTCTCCCTGGTTGTTTATCACGGCAAGATTAAGCGCCGGAACAGTGGCAACGAGACGGTTTGCGGGCACGCTGTACAGGAAACCCTCTCCGTTAGTGCCGCCGCCGCAAACGACCCCCTGATCGTTAACATCGGCCGCCCATGAGATCGGCGCGACCAGGTTCGAGAGGTCAGTCACATTCCCGGCGTCGACGATGATGGCGGACTCGGTTGCGTAGTTGTCCGTTGTCATGCTGCCCACAGCGATAAGGCCGTCGTTGATACCCCAGAGGGTCGTGTGATTCGGAGGCGCAAGGGTAGAGGTAAGCCAGCCGTTTAGCCATTGCGCGCCAACCGGCCGCGATTGCCCCTCGTCGTTCACAAATGTGGTTCCGGCTGCCTGACCATCATTACCCAATGAGTATGCTTCCGCGCTCACGGGGGCGTCAGGATCAGGTCCCAATATTGGCAACAAGGAATACATAGCGTCCTCCATCGCCCGAGAACCGGGCATCATTCGCTTGTTTCAGGAAGGCACGGTGAAGTGCCGCAATGAAATGCATACTGAGACCGAATGTCCTCGGTGATGTCGCGACCGACGTTAGGCATCCGTGCGAGGCCGTTTCGGAGAAACAGCCCGACGAGGCGCAATCAACGGTTCTGCTCAAAAACGACGGGTGGGGTAACCGACTCATTTACATGGAGGCGGAATATATCCGGACGTGCGTAGTGCCCTACGACATCGAAGTCGTACTTTCCCCTTGCGAGGTCAGCGAGATCCAGTTCGTGAACAAGCAGGGCGTCTTCATCGAACACGGGCCCGGCAAGCACCTCTCCTAGTGGTCCCACTATGCAACTGCCGCCACGCATGAGAACGGTATCCGGATTGTTGCCCTGGACGGCAGCATAGTTGTCCGGCGCATCGCGACGCCGTAAATGCTGACACGCAGAGAGCACAAAACAGCGGCCTTCCATCGCAATGTGCTGCATTGAAGCAACCCAGGTGGGCCGACTGTCCGCTGTCGGCGCGCAATAAATCTGTATTCGCTTCGCGTACATGGCCATGCGCAAAAGCGGCATGTAGTTTTCCCAACAGATCACCGCACCCAGCCGACCGAAAGGCGTATCGAATACGGGAAGCGTCGACCCGTCGCCAAACCCCCAGATCAACCGCTCGGCCGCTGTGGGCATCAGCTTTCGATGTTTTCCCAGCAGTATTCCATCGGGCGCCAGGAAGATGACAGTACAGTAGAGCGTACCGCCATCGCGCTCAATCACACCGACGATCAGGTATTGCCTCAGGTCGCCTGCGATCTGCGCGATTCGATTTGTCCACACGGATGGCACCTCGATGGCGCTGTCAAAGTACCGGCGATAGTCCTCTCTGCCTTCAGGCGTCCTCTCGCCGACGGGAGCGCCGAAATGCAGTCCCTTGGGATAGGCGGATACGAAGGCTTCCGGGAACACAATCAATTGCGAATCGAGTTTCGACGCCGCGACTACGTCACGTTCGAGCTTGGCCAGCGTTCGTTCGACATCGAACATGGCCGATCCCGTTTGCATGACCGCTGCACGCAGAACTTGCTCCATTCTGACCTCCGGTTCAAAGGCGTTAGTTCACTTTATTAAAGGGCGAGAATTGGTGCGCGCATAGACTTTTTTGGCCATCGTTCAGATCTCACATCGTTGAACGCCCGTCAGCCAGCCCGTCTCTACGCCCTTTTCAGCGGATGACAAAGGCAGGTGGATTGGTTCGTCGAGTCGGGCAACTGCGCCGGAGGACCCAGACACGTCGGAATGTGGGCAGAGAAAAGTCGTGATCGTGATGTGGCGGCAATTTCAGTTTAGACGCGGCGGTACTCCCTGCTATATGCCATTCGCCATATGCACAGACGGCTCGCAGAAGCCTTTCGACGCTGGATTAGCCTGTGTAGTGGGGCACGCTTGTCTCATCCGCGCCCTTGAATACGGAAAAACAGACGGTGCCGTTCACGCCCGCTTTGCGCGACCTTCATTTGAACTGGCGCTCTCGGCCATGTTCAGCCGGTCGCCCGCTCACTCGGCCAGACATTCAAAAGTCGCTTTCATGCTGAAAGCTGCCGCTCGCTTTGCTCCGTGACCCGGAAGAGGCTTGCCGTTGAACCTCCGACTATGGGTTGTGTGCGCTTCAGTCGACAACAGTTAGTCCAGGCGGCTTGGGGAGTATTCGCATCGCTGCTGCAGCGAGCGTCTTCGATGACCTGCATGAGTGCCTGGCAGGAGAACGGCTTGTGCAGATAGACATCGAAGAGCCGGGCAATGTCTCGCTGACTGACAGCGTCTCCCGTCATTGAAACGAGGAAAGCCGCGGAGCGAATCGGCGTTTCCCTCAGCGGCCGTGCGACAGACTCATTGTCCTCAGGCTTCGATCGGATTCTAAGCCTCGAGGACATCGTACAAACACGGGATACGGAGGCGGACCGCATGTGTCGCGATCTAACCCACAGCGCCAGACGGAGAGTTGGATCCGACCCACCGGTCGCAGCGCGCATGTCTGTCTACCAATTCGCACTGGTCGCCATTAAAAATCCAATATTTTCAACTAGTTGTGTGATCGCTTACCGCGGTGCCACCGTTTGGCACGCACTTTGCCTTGATCCTCATCGAGGAGTATCTACACCCTCAAAACAAGCTCTGACATTCCTGACTGACTAATTTACCCTTGGAGAATCGAAATGAACGCGCTGGTAATCAAAGACCTCCCCGTAGCCGTTGAGATGGATCGTACTGCAATGACCGCCGTCAGCGGCGGCAGGTTGCCGCAGCAGATCGTGAACATCATCCAGGCCGTTGGCGACTATGCAAATGACGCTCCTACCCAGCACAGTTTTACTGGCAGTGGGACTTCTGTGACGTACTAACAGAAACACGGTGATTTCGTAGCTCAAGGCCCCGCCAACGAGGGCCTCTTTGAATTCGCTTCCGGTGACTTTATCTGCGCTGCCCCGATACCGACCGTTCCGCCTCAACTCGACGGGTTGTTGTGAGCGTGAGCATTCTTTCTGAGGGCATTACGACCGTTTTCTTGTTCACGATCGATGAGGTACCAGGCTTCCGGTTCCTCACCAGGCGTGCTCAACTTTTCTCCTCGCAAAACAACGGACTCCCACGCGGACCGCGGACTCGAAACACCATGACGACGCAGGTCCCAGCACCTTGTTGGCTTAGACGGTGTTAGGAACTTCGAAGTACTGGGATTGCATGGACAAGCATAAGCATGGCGAAGACGACAAAATGCAGACCAGCGAGTGTTTCGGGCAAGCGTTCGTAGTCACGTGCGAGGCGTCGAAAGCGGTTGAGCCATCCGAAGCTGCGCTCGACCACCCATCGACGTGGCAACAGCACGAAACCCTTTTTCGCTTCATCGAGCTTGACCACCTGGAGATCAATTCCCTGAGCGCGCGCGGCCTGCGCAGGAGCTTCGCCCGTGTAACCCTGATCGGCAAAGGCCACTTTCACGGTTTCTCCCGTTGCCTGCTGCACCTGGCGCGCCAGCTCTGCCACCTGTGCCCGCTCCTGCTCGTTGGCCGGTGTCACGTGTACGGCGAGCAACTGACCCAGCGTGTCGACCGCCATATGCACCTTGCTGCCACGCTTGCGCTTGTAGCCGTCATAGCCTGCGCGTGGACCGCTCTCACATGTCGATTGCATCGTACGGCCATCAAGGATCACCGCGCTGGGCTGCCCCTGCCGCCCCTGCGCGACACGGATGATCGAACGAAGATCACTCACCATGCACTCGAAACAGCCGGCCGCCAGCCATCGTTGCGTCTGCTGGTACACGAGTTCCCACGGCGGAAAGTTGGTCGGCAGCATTCGCCACGCAGCCCCAGCGCGAGCCATCCAGCGCAACGCATTGAACATCTCGCGCAACTCGTATTTACGCTGTGGTGCACTCTCATCCATCAACGTCAGATACGCTGCTACGAAGCTCCATTCTTCGTCTGACACGTCTGTCGGGTAGGCTTTACGTTTCTCTCTTGTCATCCCTCCAGGGTACCAGGTTTTGACCGGAAGTTCCTAACACCGTCTAAGCCGCCGTCGGTGTGGCGACCGGCCAGCGGCGGCTAAGTCGAATAGTTGTTCCCGAAAATGCCACTTGGACGTACGGACCGGTCAGTTTTCTGCCAGTGAGAGCGCGCACCGTGACTGGCCGTTGAGGGTCGGTCTGAGGCATTCACATAGGTGGGCCGAGTGTTTGACTCGGCCCTGCCACCACCGGTCATTCGACACTGACGCCTGAATCGCTGATAATCGGTAACTGCCCGCCGTTATATCCCTGAGTCTTGGTCGCAATCATGCTCAAACTCGCCTATCTGTTTCTCTCGATCACGCTCGCCACCCCGCTCTCGGCCCTAGCGTACGGTAGTGATAATCCAGACTACGATCAATGCATTCTGCATTCGTTGGGAAACAGTCAGAGCAGCTTTGCGGCTCGCCAGATCAGCAACTCGTGCGACGCGATTTACAGAAATGGCGCAATGCTTTTGCCGCGCGAAAGAGCGTATCACCTGTGTGTCCTGCAAAATGTGCAGACCGTGAGAGGAGCATTTGCGGTCAACGAGATACTGCATGCATGCCGACGTCAAAATCAGATGTAGGGCGGACGCCATTGACGATTGCAGCCCTGAGATTCGCAAGATTTAATTTCGATTGCGTTCATTGTGTTGCATCGACCGGTTGAATCCGCCTCCGAAACCGGCCGGATGCCCAGCGAAGCATTTCGGCCGAAGCGGTCATTCGCTGCACGATCATCGACGCTAGGTTATGTCTGCTCTCGCGACGCAGCTCGCACAGACTCAGTGAGCAACGCCACGCCGCAACAAGCTAACGGCGCGTTCAGCCGCGGTTAGCTCATTCCTAGAAGATGCAAAGGAAGTGACGCCGGATTCCGACCACGTGCTCGTGTTAATGTCTCGATCATCAAAATAGGTCTTCGAGGGGGCAGGCGTGGCACAAAAAGAAAGACTAGTGAAGCCACAATATACCGAGCGCGTAATTCGATTCTGGGGCGACGCTTTCAACGACTACATCGCCGCCCGTGTGCTGATCTTAAACGGGCTACTTCAGCAAGGCGCGGTATTAGGCAGCACGGCGGTCGAGAAATACTTTAAAACGATGCTTGCGACACGGGGACTTGAAGTGCACGGCCATCTACAGAAAGCCCACCGAAATTCCTTACGAGCACTGGATAGAGGGCTATTTGCGCAACTAAATCCGGATTTTTTGAAACTGTGCCAGCACTGTTACCTGTTACGGTACTCGGAGCAGCTACCCCACGGATACAACCTCGTGATCGCGTCTCGGGAATTCCTTGCGGAACTCGACTACACCGCGTTGCTGATTGAAGGTCGATTAGTGCGCAAGAACGAAAACGCGCACGAGCCACAGAGTAAGCTATCGCAAATGGTAGCGGCCAGTGATACGCGTCTGTGCCAGGACAATCACGTAATCCTCGGGCAGGTCAAGGAACAATTTATTTACGGGGCAGTACAGACCGTGCACGAGTTACGGCGAATCGCAAATGGAGTCATCGTGGACGTGAGTTACCCAAGCGCGAGTATTCCAGATGACCGGTCATTCATGCGGGCCGCGTTCGTCCCTAAGGATGGCGACGATCTTAGCTACAATTTAAGCCACTTGCCAGTTCCTGGCGCCCAGGTCGGGTAAGCAGTTGCAGTTCGCCAGTCGCGGAAGCGGATACTTGGTTTGGAGGGACAGTAAGCCGATGACCGCAATGGGCGACTTACTATCCGTGAGTGGCCTTACCGAGCTGCTGCTCGACTCTGAAACCTGCCTTTGCGCCCCGGACGGCTCGACCGGCGGCAACGGGTCGACCTCTGCCCGACGCGGACTGATGAATGGCGGCTCACTCGGCGTGTTAAACGTCGGACTGGGTTCGGCCACAAGCCGCCGTTGGTCGATGCCTCGATATACACGTTCAGGCGTATCTTCAAGCCTGCAAACGGACTTTCGAGCGTTGAGTCCGTCTGTCGCGAGACCGGCCTTTGCGGCCGTTGGCGCCCCGTCCGATCGCAACCTGTCCAATGGCTGCTCCCGAAAACTCGGAGGACTGAGGTCGAACTTTTTTCGACCGTTCGAGACTACCGTGACCAGGGTTCGTTTCTCGATACCTGGCATACACTCGTTCGGCGATAGCTCACGATTCGTCGCGCACCTCTTGGTGAGCCGCCTGCCTGGCTGTCGGCCACACCCGCTCCTCAAATTGATCAGGCGGAACCGGCTCCGAATACAAAAAGCCTTGCGCAAAGTCACAACCCACGGCGGCGAGAAAATCACGTTGATCCGTCGTCTCGACCCCCTCGGCAATAACCTGCAATCCCAACTTGTGAGCGAGCATGACCATTGCTTCGCAGAGCGCCTGATTGCCGCCGTCGAAACCGAGGTTCTGTACGAATGAACGGTCGATCTTGAGATAATCGATGTCGAAGCGCTTCAGATAGGCTAAGGACGAGTAACCGGTCCCGAAGTCGTCGATCGAAATCCCGATTCCTGCCTCGCGGAAACTCAGCAACTTCTCGTTCAATTCGGCGTCCAGTAACAGCCCTTCGGTTATTTCAATTGCCACGCTCTGTCTAGGCATGCCTTGCCGAATGAGGTATTCCGACCATTGGATACACACCAGATTGTCCTGGCGAATCTGCACCGGTGAAATGTTGACACTGATCTGAAACGATGGATGAAATCGTCGGCGCCATTGATGCGCCTGGCGCACGGCCTGTTTGAACACCCAATCGCCGATCGGAACGATGAGCCCCGTGTCTTCGGCCAATGCGATGAAATCCAATGGACTGATCGTGCCGCGCACAGGGTGCAGCCAGCGAATTAGCGCTTCAGCTTTGTAAATTTCGCCCGTCGCCAGATTGACGATAGGCTGGTAATAAACACGGAACTGTTCGGCTTGCAGGGCGGTACGTAGATCGCTCGTGAGACGCTGGCGCTTTTCTGCCGCCACTTGCAACTCGGGCGTAAAGTAGTGGAAACGGTTGCGCCCCGCGGCTTTGGCCGCGTACATAGCCTGGTCGGCATTCTTGAAGAGAACATCCAGTTCTGTCCCGTCGTTAGGGTAAAGCGTGACTCCGACACTCGCAGAAATGAAAGCCTCGTCCGGACCAAGCTTGAAGGGTTGGGTCAGCGTGGCGATGATCGTCTTCGCGATCTGTTCGATGCTCCCGGTGTCGTCCAACTCGGGCAGAATCACCGTGAACTCGTCACCGCCAAGTCGAGCGACCGTGTCGAATTCACGCACACACGAGGTAATGCGCCTCGCGGCCTCGATCAGCAGGATGTCGCCCATATCGTGTCCGAGCGAGTCGTTGACCTCCTTGAAGCGGTCGAGATCGATCAGCATCAAGGCCATCGGCCGCCCGGAGCGATGGGACACGCCGGCTTCATGCTCGAGACGGGCATGAAACATCTGGCGGTTCGGGAGATGGGTCAGCGCATCGTAATTAGCCTGTTTCCATATCGTTGCCTCGAATGCCATCCGGTCCGACAAATCACGACCGACCGCCAACACGGAGTTCACCTCGCCCGACGCGTCGATCTCTGGAGTGAGCCTGATATGGCTGCACTGTTCCTGTCCGTCCTTACTGAGCCATCTCAGTTCGAATTGGCGACTTTTCCCGGTTGCAATGGTTTCGCTGATCTTCTTCTCGTAAGCCAGCGCGTTGGCACCGCCCGGTATCTCTGAGGGCCGTGCCTCTTTCAAAATCCGAGTGGCTGGTTTGGCGGGTCAAGTACGGGCGTCAGCCCGGCGAAGCGAATACTTGACGCGCGTTGAAGAAGTAAGCTGGGACAGGGCTGGTTGCGGCAGAATGCGGCAACCAGCCCTGCAAGACAACGTGAACCGATGAACCAGACCCAACTGTTTGAAGCCGCCTTGGGGATCAAGGCGCCGTGGTACGTGCAAGGCGTCGATTTCGATGCCGCGCGGCGTGAGCTGACCATTGCCGTGGACTTTGTCGCGGGTACGCGCTTTCCATATCCCGGTGTGGCGGGCGAACACCCGGCTCACGACACCCAGATCAAGCGGCTGCGGCACCTCAACTTCTTTCAACATGAGTGCTATCTGGAGGTCCGGGTGCCGCGGGTACGTCTGCCGGACGGCTCGGTGCGCCTGATCGAACCCGACTGGATGGGCAAGCTGGACGGCTTTACGCTGCTGTTTGAAGCACTCGTGCTGGCGCTGTGCCGGGAGATGACATTTGCCGCGGTGGCACGCGTGGTGAACCTGTCGTGGCATCGGGTGAAAGCCATCTGTGACCGTTACGTGGACCTGGCCGTGGCCGCGACTGACCTGTCCGAAGTCACTGCGGTGGCTATTGACGAGACTTCGTGCCGGCGTGGCCACGACTATGTTTCGCTGGTCGCCGACATGGACGGGCGGCGTGTGGTCTTCGTCACGCCAGGCAAAGATGCCGGCGTTGTCGAACGCTTTGCCCGGCACCTGGAGGAACACAACGCAACGCCTGCGCAGATCGAGTCGGTCAGCATCGACATGTCGCCCGCCTTCATCAAGGGCGTCGAGGAGCATCTGCCCGATGCGCGGGTGACCTTCGACAAGTTTCACGTCGTCGCGCACGCGTCCAAAGCGCTTGATGGCGTGCGCCGCGCGCAGCAGAAAACCGATCCGTCGCTGAAGGGTATGCGCTGGTCGCTGCTCAAGGATGCCGGGAAGCTCGATCTCGCACAACTGACCGATCTCGAGGCCCTGATCAGCCAGTACACCACCAACCGCACCGCGCGTGCGTGGATGTACCGCGAGCAGCTGCGCGAGATTCTCGATCGCAAACAGATCCACGTCGTCTCCAAAATGCTTCGCCGGTGGTGCGGCAACGTCATGCGCTCGAAAGTCGAACCCATGAAGGACGTCGCGCGCATGATCCGTCGTCATTTCGACGGCATCATCGCGTGGGCGCAGACGCGTCAGACCAACGGATTCATCGAAGCGATCAACGGCCTGTTTCAGGCCGCCAAACGCAAGGCACGGGGATACGCCAGCTTCAAGACCATGCGCACCGTGCTGTTTCTCATCGCGGGCAAGCTCGACTTCTCAGCACTCAATCCGCATGCCTCGTGAGCCGCATTACCCACTGAGTTTTTAAAAGAGCCAGGGCCGTTTGCCGAGCGATTCGCGAAGGCTGCGGGCCGCCGAGACACAGAAAGCCGGATTGGCGTAGGTGCGGCGCAGCTCCCGGTCGTAGCGCGTGATCGTGTCAGGTGAATTCTCGATCAACGTGCGCGACTCCTGCTCTTTGGCGACGAGCTCGGCCGTTCGCTCGATGACCGTCTGCTCCAAGGAAGCGTTGATCTCGTTGATCTTCTGGATCTTCTGCCCGATCGCCGCACTCATTCGTTCGAATCTGTGCGCCAATCTGCCCAATTCATCCTTTGCGCCAATCTCACTGCGCGCGTCCATCCATGCCTCCGCCTCTGCGCCTGCATCGCTACCGGTGTCGTCCATCCTTCGCACCAGATCTTTGAGCGGTACAGAGATGCTGTGTGAAATGAAATTGGCGAGGAAGATCGAAAGCAAAAACCCCGAAATGCCCACTAGTATGATCTGATCGCGTACGGACTGTGCCTCCGCCGTCAACTTCTTCTCCGGGATCGTGCTGACCACAAACCATTTTGTGCCGGCGATACCCGTGTATGCAGCGAGATATCGGTCGCCATTCTTGCCATGGAAGTCGACGAAGCCATTTGGCTCGCCGTGCGGATCGGCGTTTGTGATTCTTTCGAGCAGACCCGGTTCAGCCTTTCCGTCGGTGCTCATTGAAGAGCCGTCGGCATGAACAATCAGCTTGTCGCTGCTGGCGTCAAGTACATAGATCTCCGTTCCACTGCCCACGGCGACGTCATTGAAAATCGATGAGAAATACTCAGGGCGAATCACTAGAACCAGATTACCGATCTGCCGATTGTCGCTCTTGTCGATGATGGCGCGCACCATCCCGAGATCTTGCTGACCGGCCCCGTTGTCATAGCTGCCCCAGTAAGGCCGGCCATTTCGATCGGGAGCCTGCTGGACCAGATGCACCACACTCCGCGTCAATTGCGCGAACGCCTGGGTGTCCGTGATCCGGTTGTCCTTGTCGAGCAAATATTTCTGGCTCTTTTAAAAACTCAGTGGGTAATGCGGCTCACGAGGCATGCGGATTGAGTGCTGAGAAGTCGAGCTTGCCCGCGATGAGAAACAGCACGGTGCGCATGGTCTTGAAGCTGGCGTATCCCCGTGCCTTGCGTTTGGCGGCCTGAAACAGGCCGTTGATCGCTTCGATGAATCCGTTGGTCTGACGCGTCTGCGCCCACGCGATGATGCCGTCGAAATGACGACGGATCATGCGCGCGACGTCCTTCATGGGTTCGACTTTCGAGCGCATGACGTTGCCGCACCACCGGCGAAGCATTTTGGAGACGACGTGGATCTGTTTGCGATCGAGAATCTCGCGCAGCTGCTCGCGGTACATCCACGCACGCGCGGTGCGGTTGGTGGTGTACTGGCTGATCAGGGCCTCGAGATCGGTCAGTTGTGCGAGATCGAGCTTCCCGGCATCCTTGAGCAGCGACCAGCGCATACCCTTCAGCGACGGATCGGTTTTCTGCTGCGCGCGGCGCACGCCATCAAGCGCTTTGGACGCGTGCGCGACGACGTGAAACTTGTCGAAGGTCACCCGCGCATCGGGCAGATGCTCCTCGACGCCCTTGATGAAGGCGGGCGACATGTCGATGCTGACCGACTCGATCTGCGCAGGCGTTGCGTTGTGTTCCTCCAGGTGCCGGGCAAAGCGTTCGACAACGCCGGCATCTTTGCCTGGCGTGACGAAGACCACACGCCGCCCGTCCATGTCGGCGACCAGCGAAACATAGTCGTGGCCACGCCGGCACGAAGTCTCGTCAATAGCCACCGCAGTGACTTCGGACAGGTCAGTCGCGGCCACGGCCAGGTCCACGTAACGGTCACAGATGGCTTTCACCCGATGCCACGACAGGTTCACCACGCGTGCCACCGCGGCAAATGTCATCTCCCGGCACAGCGCCAGCACGAGTGCTTCAAACAGCAGCGTAAAGCCGTCCAGCTTGCCCATCCAGTCGGGTTCGATCAGGCGCACCGAGCCGTCCGGCAGACGTACCCGCGGCACCCGGACCTCCAGATAGCACTCATGTTGAAAGAAGTTGAGGTGCCGCAGCCGCTTGATCTGGGTGTCGTGAGCCGGGTGTTCGCCCGCCACACCGGGATATGGAAAGCGCGTACCCGCGACAAAGTCCACGGCAATGGTCAGCTCACGCCGCGCGGCATCGAAATCGACGCCTTGCACGTACCACGGCGCCTTGATCCCCAAGGCGGCTTCAAACAGTTGGGTCTGGTTCATCGGTTCACGTTGTCTTGCAGGGCTGGTTGCCGCATTCTGCCGCAACCAGCCCTGTCCCAGCTTACTTCTTCAACGCGCGTCAAGTATTCGCTTCGCCGGGCTGACGCCCGTACTTGACCCGCCAAACCAGCCACTCGGATTTTGAAAGAGGCATATTTCTGGTTGATGAAATCAACCGCGCCGTAGTGCTCCAGGAGCAGTCGGGTCAGATCCTGGCGAGCTTCGCTCTGCTCCTTTTCATTGCCGTGTGCGACGCGGGTCAGCGCGTCTTGAACCTGATCGGAGAGCACCAGAAGGCTGCTCTCCGTCTCGATCTGCTCCATCCGCAACGAGATGTTTTTGGATACCTGTTTGACTACCTCTTTGGAAAATATCTCCGCTTTGTGCTTGAACTCTGCTGTTGACTCCACATACGATATGTAGCTGGAGACAAGTATCGGTATCAGCGAAAGCAGGATAAACGCGGTTATCAGCCGGTAGCGAATTTCGACCCGGCGCAGCAGATCCAACGAGAAGTAGGCGAATGCGCTTCGCAGCCAGGCGATCAGTGGGCTCATTTGTAGTGCATCTTCGCTTCATTCTTAACAGACTCGTCCAGGAGTTTTGCAGCCTGCATTGGCGTGATTTTCCCGAACAGCACATCCTGTATCAATCTATGCAAGCGCTCGATGGAATTGGAAGGTAGAAACGAATAGTACGGGCTGCCGGTCACAGCATAGCGACTGACCATGTTTGTGTAGTCGACGATCTTCTGATCGCTCACCAGCGTCCTTGGGAACTGCTTGAATGGAGAAATGTTCTGGCGCTTGACCTGGAGGATGGAAAACCCCTGCCCAGCGACGAACTCGAGAAAACGCATTGCCGCGGCCTTGTTGGGCGTTTCCGACACCGCAAACCCGGTTTCGCTGCCGATCACGGGCACCACCTGCTCGCCTGGCGCGTTCCAGGGCGGGATGAGCACGCCAACTTCAAAGGGATTGCCGTGCAGCAACAGACCGGCTGCCCAGCTACCGTGAAAAGCCATCGCGACTTTGCCCTCCTTGAATAGCCGTATGCCATCATCGTAGCCAGTTGTCGTGAACGATTCCTGTACGAAACCCCGTTCCGGCATCAGCCTGATCCTGGCGAAAATATCCGCTACCTGGGGGGTGTTCAAATCCAGCGTGCCATCGCTGATTTTGTCCTTCCAGTCTGGCTCGCGCGCAACCACATTGTTAGCAAAGCCTGAACTGAAGGGGCCGTTGCCGAGCATATTTGGGAAGCCGCCGTTCCACATTATTGGCGTATAGCCCGCACGTTTGAGCTGTTCGCAAACCGCCAGAAATTCGTTGAAATTGGTCGGCAGCTCCCTGATCCCCGCCTTCGCAAACATGTCCTGGTTGTAATAGATCAAAGTCGTAGCCATTCCCCCCGCTATTCCAAAGTGCCTGGATTGGCGACTGGTCCAGTCCTTTTTGAGAGGATCGAGCATGTTGTTCCAGGCGGATGTCTTGCTAACGTCGGCGAGGAGCCCTTGATCGGCCAGGTCGGCCGCGTAGGCATTCGGGTTGATACTCACCAGATCGGGCAAGTTGCCGGAGGCGATCCGCGGCTTGATATTTTCTTCCACCGAATTGCCAATCATGAACTGCACATCCACGTGTATGTCCGGATTCAGCTTGCTGAATTCGGCGGCAATCTGAAGCATTTCTTCCGGCCAGTCAGGAGCCCAGATCAAGGCGGTGATGGTGGTACTGGCCGGCCCGCTCGTGCTCGAAGAATCGTGGTCTCGCTGATGGCAACCGCACAACGAGAAAAAAATAAAACAGGCCAAGACCGACAGCAAGGAGCCAAACTCAGTTTGTCGCACGTGGGGTTCACTTTTTCAGGTTCGGCATGGATTGGGCGGCCCTCGGCAGAGGCTATGGGCGCATTCGATGGCAAACCGGTGAAACTTTCATCGCGGTCGAATCACTTGCATAACCATGGCGGCGTCCCAGCAGCGGTAAGTTGTGACGAAGCCCGGCACGCCGCTGCGCATTCATCACATGTCTTTCTCGCTGCCGGCCGATCTTTTGTCATCGACGACGCCTATCGATCGGCACCGGAATGTTTATAAAACAGGGCTGCTTGGAGCTCTTGACGGGTCGGCACTCACACGGCATATCGGCAACAGACGCAGATACTTTAACTGAAGGGAACGCCTGTACTTCCGGTCGTCCGCTCAGGGCCGATGACGCGCCGAGCGACTGGCAGGAATGGATGGCCGCTGTAGTTTGGAAACTGCCGAATATGTGGTGATGGGTTCACGGTCGGCTTGGGGTCGATTTGACGCAATCGCGGACCACCTTACTCCCGCAAGGGATGTCGACCGCCCGGATCAATCACGAACTGTGGCAGCAGTCGTTCACCGACCTCGCATAGTTTTCATTTCCTGTGACACTGGACACACGTTTACGTGTTAACCCTAAAAGTTCCATCGATTTATATCAATTTTCGCAACAAACATTACCTATCTCACGAGTTACTCTGTCCAGTTCGCCAAATTACAATGCAATCACTGACTACGAACAAGCAAGTTCGCAGCAAGATAAAACCCTGAACTGGAGGTAAGTATCATGAAATCGCTGATTCAAGCCGTTGTCATCGCCGTCGCTGTCGCCGCTCCGGTCGCCGCGTTCGCGCAAGCCAACCAGCCCGTGACCCGCGCTCAAGTGCGCGCCGAGCTGATCCAACTGGAAAAGGCCGGCTATCAACCTGGTCACGCCGACCCGCACTACCCGGCTGACATCCAGGCTGCGCAAGCCCGCGTCGACGCGCAAAACGGCGTCGGTCAAGCCGCTACCGGCTTCGGTGGTGTGGTGAGCGGTACGTCGCAAACGAGCCATGCGGCTCCGACGAGTGGCCCGAAGTCGGTCTACTTCGGTCAGTAAGCGGTAGGTGGCAGGCGGTTCGTCAAGCGCAGCTGTGTGGCCACGAAGCCCTACGGCGAAACGAACCGCGAGCACTTCCAAATAGCGCGTCCTTGCGACGCGCACCCCGATTCAAATGAACTGGCCCGCGACTCGGGTATCTCCGAGCGCGGGCCAGTTCGTATGTGGTTACCTCCGTCATCGGGCTCCCGATGACTTCGCCCAGGCCTTCACGGTCTGGGCGCTTTTTCGCGCCGCTCTGCGTGGGCCGCGATGAATTCTCAGCTGCCCGCGCTCAGTCGCGTGCGATCAGATTGCCGACCTGGCCACGCCCGGTCACGAGGCAACTCGACAGGAAGCTCTCGCTCTGCGCGCTCGCGCCAGCGTCACCAAAGCCCTTTTTCAATGCGTCCGATTTGACGAGCGCCGCGCCCTGGTGACACGTAATCGTGCCGACCTCGCCCGCCTGCGCACGCATCAACGCCCGATCCGCCATCAGATAGCCAAGCAAAAGCACCAACGCAATATTGAACGCTTGTCGCATGGGTCGCCTCCTTTTCGAAGAGACTAACGTGAAGCGCGAATGCAGTGGCCTGGGGCTTTCCCGATTGTTGAAGATTCAATGATCCAGAATAAATCGCGACTACTGCGGGCGATTCGTAGTGCATTGAAGCGATTCAGTTTTATTCGATGCGCGGTGACTGTGCGCGCAACCGTAGGCGTTTACGCCTACAGCCGAGTCTCGATCCGCGCGATGCGGCTATTGATCGCATGGCGCACCAGCGCATTCGACGGCACCAGCAGCAGCGATGACGCGATGATCCGATACACGTCATGGCGCGTCACCTTCGACACTTTCGCCGGATCGAGCCACGCGTCGTTATCCGCGAGCAGCAGTAAGGTGTCGAGGCCGATGAGGATCGGCCACAGGCAGGCGAGCCGCAAGCGCACCGCGCTCACCGGAATCGCGAGCGTATAGTCGAGTGCCGCGCGGAAATGATCGAGCGTCTTGCGCAGCAGTTCGACGAGCAGCGGCCGCGCGCGCATCGAATTGGCCGGTTGCAGCAGATCGCGCGCGCTCAGACCGTGGCGCTCGAGCATGCTCTGCGGCAGATAGCAGCGGCCGATGCGCAAATCTTTTCCGCAATCGCGCAGCACGTTGGTCATCTGCAATGCCTTGCCGAAACGCACGCCACGCTGCTTCATCGTGTCGGGTTGTTCTTTCAGCGTGCCTGGCATGTGCGCGTAAGTCATCGTGGTCCAGAACTCGCCGACGCAGCCCGCGACCAGATACGTATAGCGATCGAGTTCGTCGTATTCGCGCAGCGCCGCGATCTGGCCGGAGCGTTCGTCGGGGAACGTGCGTAGATCGAATTCCATGCCCTCGGTCAGCGTCGTGACGATCGCGCGCACCGAGTGGCAGTCGGACTCGCTCAGTTGCGCGAGCACGTCGAGCGCGGGGCTCAACGATTCGAGCAGCAGCTTTTCATCCGACTGCGCCTGCTGACCCGCGACTTCCGCGGCGATGCGCTGGAACGGCGCGCTGTCGACGGCCACGCCATTGACCTGATCGCGCAACGCGAGCAGCAATTCGAGGCGTTGGCCTGGCGCGATCAGCGAAGTGTCCGCAATCGTATCGGCCGCGCGCGCGAGCAGATACGCAAGGCCGATCGGATCGCGCATGCCGATGGGCAGCACGCGCAGCGTCAGATAGAAGGAGCGTGAAACGCCTTTCAGGAGCGGGCCGAGAAGAAAGGCCCGGGTCGGATTCGGCATGGGTTGGATCGGTTGGCAAATAGGCGGGTGTAAGCCCGCTGGGATCAGGCGCTGCCGAATTGTATACGGCGAGGCGCGTCACCCGGTACACCATGAACCAGCATCAGAAGCCGTCCGCCGAAGCCGGCGCCACTCGCAGCCCTCGTTCGAACCTGCACCTGACCTATGTGGTCGGCAGCCTCGACCGAAGCCTGCGGCGCCGTATGAGCGAAGCGCTCGCCTTTCCGTTTCATTGCATCGGTTTGCAAGTTCGACCGGCCACCGCACTTCACTCCCCCTCATACCGCATGCACCGGCTCCTCGCCGCCGGCCTTTTTCGCCCTCTCACGCCGCCATGTCGAGCACACGCCGTTCGCCGGGCACGCGTTGCCGGATAGACTCCCTGCATTTCACGCTGCGGGACACTGTCGCTCGCGATCGGGAATGGGGATTGCTGCCCCAACGGATTTGAGCACAGGACGGTTACGACCAGGCCGTCGCTTGCACTTTGAACGACACATCGACAATGACTACCGACGCATCCAACACGTCCCGCCCGTCCGACGCAGCGCGACCTAACGCGGCCCGGCCTGACGCGGCGCGACCTGACGCGGCCCGGCCTGACGCGGCGCGACCTGACGCGGCCCGGCCTGACGCGGCGCGACCTGACGCGGCCCGGCCTGACGCGGCGCGACCTGACGCGGCCCGGCCTGACGCGGCGCGACGCAATGTCGAAACCGGCGTGCCCGGTTTCGACGAGATCCTCGGCGGCGGTCTGGTGAGCGGTGGCGTCTATCTACTGGAGGGCATGGCCGGCGCCGGCAAGACGATCCTGTCGAGCCAGATCGGTTTTCATCGGGTGCGGCAAGGCGAGAAAGTGCTGTACATGACGCTGATCGCCGAATCGCACGACAAGCTGCTCGGTCACCTGAAAGGCCTGAGCTTTTTCGACGAAGCCGCGGTCGCGCAGCAGATGCTGTTCGTGTCCGGCTATCAGGAGCTGATGCAGGACGGCCTCGACGGTTTCCTGAAGCTGATCGCGTCGAGCATCTACGACTACCGGCCGAGCCTGATGATCATCGACGGCTTTCGCAGCGCGCGCGAATTCAGCGAAACCGAGCTGTCGCTGTCGAAGTTCATCCACGAGCTGAACGCGCTGGTCGCCGCGATGGACTGCACGACGCTGCTGCTCGCGCCGCTGTCGGGCAACGAGTCGCATCCCGAGCACACGCTGGTGGACGGTCTGATCGAGCTGAACAGCTATCACGACGGTATGCGGCGCGCGCGCGAAATCGAAGTGCACAAGATGCGCGCGCGCGATCATCTGATGGGCAAGCACTTCTTCCGCATTGCCGGCAGCGGGCTGCTGATGTTCCCGCGCCTCGAAGCGCAGTGCGCGGAGCAAGCGGGCCCCGTCGATCTGAAAGCACGGCTCGGCTTCGGCTTGCTGCACCTGGACAACCTGCTCGGCGGCGGCTTCGCGCAAGGCGCGACGACCACGCTGATCGGCCCGTCGGGCGTCGGCAAGACGCTGCTGTGCCTGCAGTTCCTCGCGGCCGGTCTCGCACGCGGCGAGCGTTGCGTGTATCTCGGCTTCTACGAGAGTCCGCAGAGACTCATCGGCAAGGCTGAAGCGGTGTCGATCGCGCTTGCCGATGCGTGGCAGGACGGTCGTCTGATGGTGCTTTGGCACCCGGCGATCGAACTCGCGGTCGATGAAATCGCGTCGAAAGCGCTCGCCACCGTCAAGCAGACCAGCGCGACGCGCATCGTGATCGACGGCGTCGAGGGCTTTCGCGATTCGGCGTTGCGTACCGAGCGCTTCGACCTGTTCCTGAACGCACTGCTGCATCAGTTGCGCGAAGCGGCCATCACGACGCTCGTCACGGAGGAGCTGCCGCTGTACAGCGATCCGGGTCACGCGAAGGCCGTGCGCGTGTCGGCGCTGACCGAAAACCTCGTGCTGCTGCGCTACGCCGAGACCGAAGGCGGACTGCGGCGCGTGATTTCGGTGGTGAAGCAACGCGAAAGCGCGCACGACACGTCACTGCGCGAACTGTCGATTTCGTCGCAAGGACTCGACGTGATCGACGGCTCGCCCGGCGCCGCCGGCATCCAATCGACGCCGGGCCTGTCGGCCACGCTGCAATTGGGGCGAAAAACCTAGCCGCCCATGAAAACCATTCTCGTGGTGGACGACGAGTTCGACATCCTCACGGTGTGGCGGCTGCTGCTGGAACGACACGGCTATGCGGTACGGACGGCGTCGAACGGCTCCGTCGCGCTCGAACTGGTCCGTTCGAGCCGGCCCGATATCATCGTGTCCGATTGCATGATGCCGGTCATGTCGGGCCTCCAGTTGTGCACGACGCTGTATGAGGACCCAGAGCTGCGCGAGATTCCGATCATCCTGTGCAGCGCCGCATCGGACATTCCGGTGCAGCCGAATCCACATTTTGCCTACGCGCGCAAGCCGCTTTCGTTCGACCAGCTGCTGGCGATGCTGGTGCGCATGGGCGGTTGACGGCCGCCCTTCCTCCCCCCGCCTTCTCTGCCCCTTTCCCCCGCTAAAACACAGCTTGAGACGCTCGCGCCATTTGTCGAGCGTTTGCAGCGTTCTGCGATTCTCCGTGGCCTTTTACAGTAGGCCATCGATCGCGCATGGCCAGCAACCCGCAGCGCGACGCAACTTTCGGAGGTCGTCATGAACAGCAATCGTGGTGCGTTTCCCGCTGGCTTCTTGAGCATCGCGGTGGGCTCGTTGGCGCTGGCCAACCTGTGGCGCGTCGCAATCCGCCTGTGGCACTTGCCGGCCGTCGCCGGCAGCGTGGTGACGATCGCGGCGCTCGCCGTCTGGGCCATCATTCTGTTCGCCTACGCGCACAAGTGGTTCGCACGGACCGACGACGCACGCGCCGAACTGAATCATCCGGTGCAGTCTTCGTTCGTCGCGCTCGCGCCGATCTCGACGCTGCTTGCCGCGCAACTGCTGCAGCCGTACGCGCATACCCTCGCGCTGACGCTGTACGGCATCGCGGCGATCGCGCAACTTGGGCTCGGCGTCTATCTACAGGGCAAGCTGTGGCAAGGCGGCCGCAAGCCCGAACTGACCACGCCAGCGATCTATCTGCCGACGGTCGGAGCGGGCTTCGTCGCGGCGGCGAGCTCGGCCGCATTCGGCTTCCATCAACTGGGCGAGCTGTTTTTCGGCGGCGGCATGCTGGCGTGGCTCGCGCTCGAATCGATGATCCTGCATCGCGCCGCCGTGCATGAACCGCTGCCCGAAGCGCTGCGCCCGACCCTCGGCGTGCAACTCGCGCCGCCAGTCGTCGGTGGTGTCGCGTATTTGAGCCTCACCAGCGGCACGCCCGATCTGTTCGCCTACGCCCTGCTCGGCTACGGTCTCTATCAGGCGCTGATGCTGCTGCGTTTGCTGCCGTGGATCCGCCAACAGGCATTCGTGCCCGGCTACTGGGCGTTCAGCTTCGGCGTAGCGGCGTTGCCGACGATGGCGCTGCGTCTCGTCGAACGCGGCGCGACGGGTCCGATCGAATTCGCGGCACCGGTTCTGTTCGTGGTGGCGAACGCGATCATCGCGATTCTGGTCGTGAAGACGCTTCAGCTGCTCATGCAAGGCAAGCTGATGCCGCCCGTGGCGGCGAGTTCGACGGCGGCGGCGCCGGTCACGCAAGTCACGACGGCCGTGCGAATCGCCCGGGTTCAATAAGCTGCGGGCAGCGACCGAACGCGGCGGCGACGCGCAAAGCGTCCCGCCGCGTTTTTGCGTTCGTGTCAGAACCCGTGCAACGACACGACGATCAACGCAGCCGCGACGATCGCGACCACGTCCTCGATCAACGCCGCGGGCGCATCGCGCCCGAACATGCTGGCGAGCGAACTGCGCACCTTCGCGCCGCCGAGCGTGCCGATCACCGCGCCTACCGCGCCGACCACCGCGCCCACCACCCCGACGATCATGCCGCCCGCCAGGCCGCCATGCGCGCCGCTAATCGCCGCGCCGCTCAGCGCACCGAGCACGATTCGCGCGCCGAACTGCAGCGGCACCTTGCGGCTCGGCGTTTCGGGCAATTGATCCGTGATCAGTTCGATGACCGCCAGCACGGTGAAGA
The DNA here is from genome assembly GCF_050436245.1 of Paraburkholderia sp. MM6662-R1. Taxonomy (NCBI): domain Bacteria; kingdom Pseudomonadati; phylum Pseudomonadota; class Betaproteobacteria; order Burkholderiales; family Burkholderiaceae; genus Paraburkholderia; species Paraburkholderia sp. MM6662-R1. The sequence goes on from NZ_JBNDLV010000004.1 coordinate 868,232, forward strand.
TATACGGCGTGGCCGCGAAGCCGAGGAAGGCAAGCGACGTGCCTTGCAGCGGCAGCCATCCCAGACGCGCGGCCCAACTGACGGCGGTGGGGGCGATCATCGAGCGAAGGCCGGCGACGACGCCAATCAGCAAGGCCAGAACATACACGGACATAGCGGACTCCCGATCGAGGGCAATGATGCAAGGTTGCACGAGCCGACGGCTTACCTGGACGAACGTCGGCAGAACATGTCGAGCATTCCATCTGGACAGTCAACTTCTCACCACCTACATCGAGGCAATCCGCGGCGGCCGTTCACCGTTGCTCACAATTGCCGGCTCTTCATTGCCGACTCGCCACCGCGCGTCTGGCGCGGCGCCGGGCATACGATGGCCCCCGTCGATGTGGCCCTAGTGTCGCACAATTCGACTAGCGAATAAGAGACAGGGAGTCGGCGAAGTGGGCCGATGGTGATAAGTTAGCCCACTCACAAGAAAATCTTGTATCTGCACCATGAGACCGTATCTTCCGCTCAACGCGCTGCGCGCGTTCGAATCGTCCGCGCGGCATCTGAGCTTCACGCGCGCGGCGCAAGAGCTGAACGTGACCCAAGCCGCGGTCAGCCAGCAGGTGCGCTCGCTGGAGGAGCGGCTCGGCACCGCGCTATTCAAGCGTTTGCCGCGCGGCCTCGCGATGACCGACGAAGGGCTCGCGCTGCGCCCCGTGCTGTCCGACGCGTTCGATCGTATCGAGGCGGTGCTCAAGCAGTTCGACGGCGGGCATTTTCACGAGGTGCTGACGGTCGGTGTGGTCGGCACGTTCGCGGTCGGCTGGCTGATGCCGCGCCTGAAGTCGTTTCGCGACGCGCATCCGTTCGTCGAGCTGCGGCTGCTGACCAATAACAACCTCGTCGACCTCGCGACCGAGGGCCTCGATTTCGCGATCCGTTTCGGCGACGGCACGTGGCCCGGCTCGCTCGCCACCAAACTGCTCGACGCGCCGCTCGCGCTGCTCTGCACGCCCGAGATCGCCGCGCGCCTCGCACGGCCCGACGATCTCGCCAACGAAACGCTGCTGCGCTCGTACCGCATGGACGACTGGATGAACTGGTTCGCGGCCGCGGGCATCGCGCCGCGGCCGGTGCGCGGACCGGTGTTCGATTCGTCGCGGTTGATGGTGGAAGCGGCGATACAGGGCGCGGGCATCGCGCTCGTGCCTGCGTTGATGTTCGAAAGGGAGATCAATACCGGGCGTCTGGTGCGCCCGTTCGACGTCGAGGTCAAGGCGGGCAGTTACTGGCTGACCTGCCTGAAGGGCAAGCCGATGACGCCGGCGATGTTGCTGTTCAGTCAGTGGCTCGCCACGGAAGCGGCCACGGCGGGTCACGCATGAGTTCCTACGCGGCCGTGCGGCAATACCCGTTCATCGCGGGCCGCGCGGCTTGCGGCGGGAACACGTTCCACGAACCGTCGCCGTGACGGAAGAAGAAAATCGACAGCAATCCTTCCGGCTTCAACGCCTGCACACATACATAGCGTTGCTGCTGCGACGCGCGATGGCAGAACCGCACCACGCGCGCGGGCATCGACGGCGTGGGCGCGAGCCATTTGTCGACGGCCCAGTGCAAGCTTTTTTCTGCGGCTACCATGATGTTCTCCTCGAATCGTCCCGTTCCCGACGCGTTGCGTTCACGCGAGTTGCGCGAGTTGCGCCATGCGGTGTTCGTTCCTCGCCCCGCTCTCGACAAACGCCTTCACGAGGCACAGCAGTGCGCGCATGCCCGTGCTCGGATGGCGCAAGCAGCAATGCACCTGTTCGCTGCGGCTTTCGCCGAGCAGACACCACGCGCAGAAGTGTTCGCAGTTGTTGGTCAGCAGGCGATAGCGGTTCTCGCCGAGGCGGGAGCGCGCGCGGCGCACCGCATCGGCGCCGACGTAGATCGCGCTCGGCGTCGCGCGAACCGACAGCGAATGGCCGGCGGCGAAGCGCGCGAGTTCGACTTCCTCGACCGGTCCGGGATGCGCGGAGGCCGCAAAGCCCGAGTAGTGCACGACGCGGCCATTGCCGACATAGATGCCGTGATGTTCGTAGCCGTTGCGTTGCGTGACTAGGTGCGCGCCGATCGGCAGATCGATCGTCGATGATGCGGTGTCGCAAGCGGCTGCGGATTGCGGGTCGTCGTCGCGTGTATCGAGCGTTTGGGTGTTCATGGCTGGCCTCGTTCGCATTTCCAACACTGTTGCGACAGCTTTTGCATCATCCGGGCCAGGCGCCGGAAAACCCCTGCTTACAGGGTTGACGGCCGATCGAGCGGTTTTCTGAAGAGGAAGATGTCAGGACGGGACCAACAGAAATCGCACTGATCTGTTGGTGTGCGACGCTCATTTGCGAGCCGTGTCGCGGGTTGATTTCAACTGAATGGAGAACCCGTGGGACCCCGCCGAATGTGTTGGGTCTCACACCTGTTCGAATGTGGGCTTGTTGGCCGCGAGCCGACCGATCGCGTCGACCGCGTTCGTGGTAAAACCGCGCAAGCCACGCCAGTCAATGCGCCGCGGGCTTCGCGTCGAATCCGCCCCCGATTGGCATGGCCTTTGCAGCGTCTGGTGCAGAGTCCATTCAGCCGCGCGCATTGCGCACGCGGCCAACCGGAGAACGACATGTCCTGCATCAAATTGAACGACCTCTCGCTGAACCTCGCGCTCGATCGCAAGGCGATGGCGGCGATTCGCGGTGGCGGCGGCGCGCCATGGATCTATGGCTGGATTCAGCCGTACGTGCCGCAAACGCCGAGCATTGGGCCGATGGTCAATCTATACGAGGTCTCCAACAACTTCTATGCTAACCAGATGATCAACCAGTTCCAGTCGGTCGACGTACGCAACACCGGCGCGAACGCGAACCTCACCGTGTCTCCGGACGCACGCAACCGAAACGATATGGTGTAGCCGTTGTGACATGCGAGAGCCAATTTCGCTGGACGTCGTCCGCGCGTTCCGACACGGGACGGGTCCGCGAAATCAACGAAGATGCCTGCCTCGACGAGCCCGAAGCGGGACGCTGGGCTGTCGCCGATGGGATGGGCGGTCACGCGGTCGGCGACGTTGCCAGCCGCACCGTGATCAACGCGTTGACTCAACTGGCGGCGCCGCACGGCCTCAGAATGCTGATCGCCGATGTACGCACGCGTCTGCAAACCGCGAACCGTCAATTGCGCGACGAAGCCGCGCGCCGCCAGGTGCAGCGCATCGGCAGCACCGTGGTCGTGCTGCTTGCATGCGATCGCTTCTGCGGCTACGTGTGGGCCGGCGACAGCCGCATCTACCTGTACCGCGCGGGGCAATTGCGGCAACTGACGCGCGATCACAGCCAGGTCGAGGAGCTGCGCTCGCTCGGCGTCATCACCGACGAAGAGGCGCGCCATCATCCCGCGCAGCACATGATCACGCGCGCGGTCGGGGCAACGGATTCGCTCGAACTCGACGACGACGCGATCGAAGTCGCCGATGGCGACGTGTTCCTGTTGTGCAGCGACGGTCTCAGCAACGAACTGAGCGACGACGAGATCGCCGCCGTGCTGACCACGGCGGAGCGCGAAAACGCAAGTTGCGAACTCGTCGACCTCGCGCTCGCGCGCGGCGGGCGCGACAACATCACCGCAGTGGTCGTCGAAGCGCAGGACCCGAATGCCGCGGACAAGACCTTGCTGAACCCGGCGCCTTGATGATCTTCAGGCGCGCGTTTCACCGAGCGGTCAGTGGTCCTTCACTCAGCCTTCGTCGTCTTCCTCGTCGCGCTCGTTCGCGCCGTTCTTCGTGGGCGGCGCATTGCGATTGCGGAAATCCTTCGAGTGCAGGCCGTGCTTTTTCAGCAGCATCTGCAAGTGCGAGCGATTCATATCGATGCGCCGCGCCAGTTCGGCGACGGTCCCGCTGACTTCACGCAGTCCGCGTTCGAGGAACGCTTTTTCGGCGTCGTCGCTGGCCGCCCGCTTCGCGTCGCTCAACGACATCAGATTCGCGACGCTGATCGGCTGCTCGCCGCTCGCCTGCCCGCCCTCCGCCTGCGCCGCCGCTGAACCGGGTGCGGCGGGTCGCATATCGAGCGGCAAATGCTCGATGTCGGCCATGTCTGCAGCCAGACACGAGATGCGGTACATCACGTTGCGCAATTCGCGAATGTTGCCCGGATACGCGTAGCTCAATAGAAAGTCCCGCAAACGCGGCGTCAACCTGACTGGCCGGCGTTTCAGCGTGCCCGCCGCTTCGTCGCAGAACCACGCAATCAGCAACGGAATTTCGTCGCGCCGTTCGCGCAGCGGCGGCAACGTCACGTGAATCACGCTGAGCCGGTAGAACAGATCCTCGCGGAACCGGCCTTCCTCGCTGAGCTTGCGCAGATTGCGATTGGTCGCCGCGACGATGCGCGTATCGACCGCGATCGTTTCGTCGGAGCCGACGCGTTGAATCTCGTGCGCCTCGAGCACACGCAGCAGCTTGACCTGGCCCGCGAGCGGCAACTCGCCGATTTCGTCGAGAAAGATCGTGCCCGTATGCGCGCTTTCGAATTTTCCCTTGCGGTCGCTCGACGCGCCGGTGAATGCGCCCTTGCGATGCCCGAAAAGTTCGGATTCGAGCAGATTGTCCGGAATCGCGCCGCAGTTCACCGAAATGAACGGCTTGTCCGCACGCGCGCCATTCGCGTGAATCACTTTCGCCATCAGCTCCTTGCCGGTGCCGCTTTCTCCATCGATCAACACCGGCAAATCGGTTGGCGCCGCTTTTTCCGCGATTTCGAGCGATTCGAGCAAACGCGGGTTGTCGCCGAACGTGCCCTCGAAAATGAAGCTGCGTTCGAGTAGTGCCTTGCGGCGCGCACCGCGCGATTGCTCCGCGCTCGTCTGCGGCTCGCCCGCGGTGGCCGCCTGCACGAAGCGCTCCTTGTGCGAAAGCTGCATCACTTCGTCGCGCAACGACGTGGCTTGCCTCAGCAGCTTGTCGATATCGGCGCGTTCGAGCCGCGACGACCAGCGCAACGTGGAGCGCAGGATCTCGATCCGCTCGATCAGTCCCGCGTACGATATCGCGGGGCTCGCCTCTTCAATCTGGTCGAGTATCTTCATCATGATGCACTCAACTGTTTCTGCACGAGCTGATAGTACATGCCGCCGCGCTGGATCAGTTCCTCGTGACGGCCCTGTTCGACGATCGCGCCTTCATACAGCACGAGAATCTTGTCCGCGCGCATGATCGTGCTGAGCCGATGCGCGATGATCACCGCCGTGCGGCCCTTCAGGATGTCGTGCATATTGCCGAGAATATTGCTTTCCGATTGCGAGTCGAGCGCCGACGTCGCCTCGTCGAACACGAGCAGACGCGGATCGTGATACAACGCACGCGCAATGCAAAGCCGCTGGATTTGACCGCCCGACAAACCGATGCCGCGCTCGCCGACGATCTGCTCATAACCGAGCGGCATCTTGCTGATGAAGCCATGCGCGTCGGCCATTTTCGCGACTTCCTCGATGCGGCGGCGCTCCGGCGCGTCGTCGCCGCTTGCGATGTTCTCGGCGATCGTGCCCGAGAACAGCAGATTGCTTTGCATCACGTAGCCGATTTGCGCGCGGAAATAAGTCTTGTCGATCACGCCGGAGTCATAGCCGTCGATCGTTATTTTCCCTTCGCTCGGCTGATAGAAGCCAACCAGCAGCTTCGCGAGCGTGGTTTTTCCCGACCCGCTGCGCCCGACGATCGCGACCAGTTCACCCGGCTTGATATCGAAGCTGATGTTCTCCAGCACATAAGCGGAATCCTCTTCGCCATAGCGGAAGTACACGCCTTGCAGGCTGATCTCGCCTTGCAGCTCCGGCAGCATCACGCGCGAGGGCAAATCCTGCGGCTTCTGTTCGGGCTCGATATCGAGCACATCGCCGAGCCGTTCCATCGCGACACCCGCATCGTTGAGCATGCTCCACAAGCCGACGAGACCCATCAGCGGACTCAATACGCTGCCCATGAATGCATTGAACGCGATCAGCTGACCGATCGTCAATTCACGCGCGAGTACCAGATTCGCGCCGACCCAAAGAATCGCAATCGTCGTTGCCGCATTCAGCAATTGACTGCCGAAGCCGACCAGAATATTGAATGCGTGCGCGCGATACTGCAATTCGAGCGCCTTTGCGTATTTCTTCTCCCAGCGCAACCGTACCGGCCGCTCGATGCCCATGCCCTTGACGGTCTCGACGCCGGACAGAGCTTCCATCAGGAACGACTTCGCCTCGGTCGACGCCGTGAAGACCTCGCGGGCGTAGCCCTTGATCTTCGGCGTCGCGATCACCGTGAGTCCCATGATCGGAATCACGAACGCGATCAACACCAGCGTCATCTTCACGTTGTACACGAACATGATCGTGAAGTAGATGAAGATCATCAGCAGATTCAGCGCGGTCGTCACGGTGGATTCGGTCAGGAACGCGCGGATCGTCTGGTTTTCCTGAAAGCGCGCGAAGATATCGCCGGTCTTGCGCTTCGCGAAGAACGAGAACGGCAGCGACAACGTATGCTTGAAGAACTGCGACATCATCGCGAAGTCCATGTTGCGAACCATGAAGTTCGCCAGATACGCGCGAATCGTCGACATCAACTGCGTGAAGACATTGGAGATGATGAGCCCGCCGATCAGCATATGCAGCAGACTGACGTTCTGATGCACGATCACGCCGTCCAGAATGTTCTGAATGATCAGCGGTGGAATCACGCCGAGCACCTGAATCACGAAGGTCGCCAGAAACAGATAGCCGAGTATCTTGCGGTACGGCTTCAGATAGCCGACAAAGCGAATCCACGGCGAGCGCTCGGCCGACATCTGCAGCAGCTGCGATCCGCCGGTAAACAATAGGCAGGTGCCGCTCCACCCGCGTTCGAAATCTTCGACGCTCAGCTTTCTGAAACCGAGTGCCGGGTCCGCCATCCAGACATAGTCTTTCGACAGCCCGTACACGACCACGTAGTGATAGCCCTCCCAATGCACGATGAACGGCAGATCGAAGCCGCGCAGCGAATCGAACGTGCATTGCACGCCGCGCGTCGTGAAGCCGAGCGACTCGCCCGCGCGCGCGAGGCTGTCGAGCGTCGCACCCTGCGTCGTCACGTTCGCGAGTTCGCGCAATTTGCCGAGCGTCATCGGAATGCCGTAATGGCGGCAGATCATCGCGAGACACGCGGCGCCGCAATCCATCTCCTCGGCCTGCTCGACGAGCGCGAAACGCCGGATGATCTTCTCGCCGAGTTCCGGTTTGCTCTGCAGGTCGAGCATCAACGGCAGCTTGCGCCGCTGTTCGAGCCGCTTTTGCCGCTGTAATTCGCGGTCGCCATAGCGGATGCGCTCGTCGAGCACTTCTCGCAGTTTCGGATTGCGCTCGAGAATGAAATGAACGGTGCGCTCGGGGATGACCAGCAGCCGCGTGTCGGTGGTTGCAACGACCGATGCCATCTGTTCCTGGCGCATCAGGCACGCCTTCTCGCCGAATATCTCCCCTTTGCCGAGCGTCGCGAGCGTATAGTCGTGGCCCTCCTCCTGCCGCACGATGCGCACCTGGCCTTGCCGCACCACATAAAGCCGCCTGTCGTCGCGGCCGTCCTGTTTCAGAATCTCCTTGCCGGCAGCGACCCGTTTTGCGCCGACGCTGCGCACGTACTCTTCGAGTTCCGCCTTGTTCAGCTTGCCGCGCAGATCGAACAATTGCGCGACGAAGCCCCCGGCCGAATTGATCGCCACATAGCTGGCGACGAACGCCAACGCGGCGGCGTTGCCCGCCATCACCGGTTCGATCGCGCTGCGCGGAAGGAACAGCACTTCGGTCTTGCCCGACGAACGTACCGACGCTTCGTGAACGTACGAGCGCAACATCGCAATGTCGGCAAAGATCTCGCCCGACTTGCGCACGCCCATGCTGGTTTCCTTGCCGTGCTCCTCGGAGAAGATGCGTACCGTGCCCGAGCGGATCACATAGAGACCTTCGGCCACGTCACCGGCCGAGCACACCGTTTCGCCAAACGGATAGAACTTTGCCTGCGCGTACTCGGCAAGCCGCTCGATTTCGTCGCGCGAGAACGGCGACAGGATCTCCACCGAAGCGAGAAATTCGGCGGTGGAAGGCGCGGATGGCGCGGTCTGGAGGGCGTCCATGTATCGGTGAGCCTCGCTTTATCGGGCGCTAGTCGGGCACTAGCGCGCTTCGATCACGTGTTCCTGGGCGCGGGCAATGAGCCAGCTCTCGCGCAGCAAACGGCGGATTTCGGTGGCCACGTCGGCATCGAGCGTGGCCGGATATTTGGCCGTGACCGCGAAGATCTCGAAACACGAACGGTCGGCCGACGGAAACGGCCCAAGCAGATCGCCGACCGCCGCATTGAAGATCTTCGCCTCGATATCGGGCTTCAGCGAACCGCGCAGTACCTTGCCGATCACGCCGCCCGACTCGCGCGTATCGGCAATCGAATGCTCGCGCGCCATCTCGCCGAAGGCGTCGGGGTCGTCGTGCAGGTACGAGATCATTTCCTTCGCCTTGCCTTCGCTATCGAGCACGATATGGCTGACTTCGATCGCGTCGAACTTCGGTGAATTCAGCGCGAAGTAATCATGGATCGCCGCCTCGTTACCGATGTTGTCGAGCATCTTCTCCTGATAAAGCCCGTCGGTAATGAACGCCTCGAATTCGTCGAGGCTCACGTGCAGCGCGTCGAGATAATGATTCATGTCCGCCGCGCGATGCAGGCCGCGCACGCGGCGAAACTGGTCCGCGCGCTGCTGGATTTCGTCGGCGCTGACGGCGACGCCCTGCTTCTTCGCCGCATGGACGGTAAGCTTGTCGCGCACGATCTGCTCGACCAGGCTCTCGAACTGGCCGGTCAGTTTCAGAAGACGAATGAACTCGTCCACGTCCACGACTTCATCATCGATACGCACTATCGCGGTCATTTGCTCGGCTCCTTTCGTGGATGTTTGATTCGCGCGCTCAACCCGCCACCTCTCTGAACGGATCGAGACCGAGGTCGATCAGGCGCCGCTCGCGCACGACGATTTCCGCATTGGCGGTCATGCCGTAACGCAGCGGATAACGCGTGCCGGCCACCTGGTAGTAGTCCTTGTCCAGCGTGACACGGCCTTCGTAGACCGGTTGCTTGTCCTGCGCGGATGGCTTCGTGGCCGGCGAGATATAGGCGAGCGTGCCGCTGATCAACCCGTAGCGCTGGTAAGGAAACGCGTTGAACTTCAATTTGACAGGCAGCCCGACGTGCAGAAAGGCGCGGTCGTGTTCGGAGATTTCGATCTTCAGCACGGGCCGCGCGTCTTTTGGCGCAATGCCGCCGAGCGGTGCATTCGCCTGAATCTTGTCGCCGCGCTGCGTCGACGTGACGTCGGTGATCACGCCTGAAACCGGCGCGAGAATCAGCAGAAAATTGTCTTTATCGATGTTCTCGAAACGCACCCGCGCGGCGGCATCGGCTTCGAGGCGCGCGCTTTGCAGTTGCACGCGCAGTTTGTCTTCCGCATCGGTGATGTCGCGCACCGCCTGATCGTATTGCAGCTGCAGATCGGTGCTTTGCTGGCCGCTCGTCGCCAGTTGCGCATTGGCCTGCGCGTATTCATGGCTCAGACGAAAGTCGAGCTCGGCCAGCTTCGACTGGGCGACACGGTAAGCGTTATCCGCTTCGAGCGCGGCCGTGCGTTTCTGCTCGACCTGTAATTCGGCAATGCCACCGCCGCCCGGCTGCGCGAACAGCCGCGAATAGCGATCGAGTTCCTGATTCGCCGCTTCGCGCGTGCGGCGCGCGTTGTCGAGCGAGCTGCGCGCTTCGTCGAGTTCGGCCTTCTGCCCTTCGGCAAGCTTCGTCGTGCCTTCTGAAACGCGATTCTCGTGCAAGCGCTCCTCGACTTCGAGTTGCGCCTTCAACGACGCGGCCTTGCGTTCCATCAACGCCTTCTTCTCCGGGAACTGCTTCCATTCGCGTTCGGCGTCTTCGAGCTTCACTTGTGCCTGTAACGCGTTGCTCGCTGCCTCGATCGCGCCGCGCGCATTGAGCCGCGCGAGCACGTCGCCTTTCGACACCGGCTGCCCCTCGGCGATATACAGATCCGCGAGTTCGCCGTCGATCGGCGTATAGATGCGCCGCACCTCCGATTCCGGCGCCAACGTGCCGGGCGCGCTGACGATCACATCCGCGCGGCCGACGAACGACCACAGCAAACCCGACACGACGAGCGCGACCATTGCCCAGATCAGCGCGCGCGCAAGCCGCACCGGCTCGGACGTCAGAATCGCAATGCCTTCGACGCTATGATCTTCGAGCGCCTCCGACAACGGTCTAGGGTGAGGATCGCGTTTCACTCTGATCGCCTCCAATCAACGCGAGCTTCGCTTTCAGCAGCCCAGGGTCCAGCACCATGCGCAACTCGGTCAACGAGCGGCGCTGCAAACTCGCTTCGGCTTCGATATCCGCGAGCAGGCGATCGAAGTCGGCGGGATGATCGGCCTTCAACTGCGTATAGATGCGCATGCCCTGGCGTGCCGCCGTCTGCGCCTCACTCAGCAGACGCGCCTCGTTGCGAAAGCCCGGCGAGATGCCGGCTTCGAGCCGCTGCGTGCCGCCGATCGGGCCGTTCGCGCGGTACGCTTTCCACAGGCTTTGCGCGCGCACCAGCAGATCTTGCGCATGCGCGAGTGCCTTGTCATGCAATGCGGCCACGTCTTTCTGGATCGCCTGCACGAACCATGCGTCGGTCCGCGGATCGAGGCTCGCGTAGAACGACAGCAGACGCTGGTCGTAATCTTTCCCGTCACGCGTTTTCCGCAGATCGTCGTATTGATCGGACAACGCCTGCTTGTGCGTCGCTTCGGCCGCGAGCACATCGGACCACGGGCTCGCCGGCATCGACTGCAAATCGTTCAGCGCCTGCTGCGCGTCGCCGCGCTGCCACGCGGCATCGACCGCGTCCTGCCGTTGAACGATGTCCGCCGACGGCAAGCGCGTCGCCGCAAGCTGCTGGAATTGCGCCTGAAAAGGCGGCGTGCTGAAGCGCACCGTTTTCATCATCGCCAGCAATGACGTCAATTGACGGCTCAACGCGGCATTCAGCAACCCGGTGTATTGGCGCAAATCGTCGCGCACTCTATCGAGCCCCGCGAGCCGCGGATAACGCTGCGCGTAATCGTCGAGTACCGGCGGCAGCGCGTCGGGTTTGTCGCGCGAAAGTTCGGTATGAATTACGCCATTGAGCCGATCGATCGCGGCGACGTACACCGAATCGTCGCTTTCGAGCTTGCGCAGATGGCTGAGCGTGTGTGCGTAGGGCTCCGCGAAGACCGGCACGTAACTCGCAATCCGATCGAGCGCGCGCTGGTGACTCGCCGCGTCGTCGTCCCAGCGGTGCAGCAGACCGTTGATCGTCGCTTCGTCCGTATACATGCGGATCGGCGCGTCGACGCCGCCACGCGCCGCGACGAAGCGTTCGAGATCGCCGACCCATTGCAATTCGCCGACCAGCGACGCGGCCTCGGCGTCATTTCCGCTCAACGCCCTCATGTTCTTCAGCAGCGTGTCGGCCTGGTCGAACTGCGCTTTTTGCACGGCTTCGATCCAGCCCGGCAAGTTCGCTTTCAACAACGCCTCGCTCGCGAGCGCGCTGATTTTCGTGTCCGCCGGATGCGTGGCCAGATAGCCGCGCGCCATCGTGAGAGCGCTCGAGTAATCACCGCTCGCGAGCAGGCTCTTCAACTCCCGTTCCGATGAACCGTGCAGATAAAGGCCCACGCCAAGCGCAACCACGATCGCGATACCCGCTGCGCCCCATGCCGCCGCGCGCCGCACATTGGTGCGCTCGCCGTCCGCTAACGCCTTGTGGAGTTCGTCGGCGACCATCTTCCAGCGACGCGGCTTACCTCTTGCCGCGCTGTTAGCTTTGCCGCTTCTTTCGTTCGCGCCGTCTCTCGTATCGGCGGGATGCCCCGCCTGCGCACCTTTGGCGCCCTGCGCGCCATTTGCCGTCCCTACTCCGTCACGCTTCGCGCGCGCGGAGCCCGGCTGCGCCGCTTCATTCACTTCGTCTTCGCGTTGCAGCGCCGGATCGACGCAAAAGATGTCGAGAAACGAATGCGCAGCGCCGACGAAGGTCGTCTTGTCGGCATCGGCGGCACTGTCGACAGCGGGCTGAAGAGAGAGCTGGGTCACGGTGGGTTCGACGTCGGCGGAGTCCTGTAGCGACACCCTGTAGACGAAGTGGTCGCCGCCAAATGCAACGACGTCGCCCTCCGCCAGTGCAAGCGCCGATTCGCCGATCCGCTGTCCATTCACGAACGTGCCGTTGGTGCTGCCGAGATCCTCGACATAGAGCTCGCCGCCCTTCAGAAACAGGTGCGCATGGCGCCGGGAAATGTAATTGACCTGATGCGGATACCGGTCTTTGTAGCGCGAGAAAACCTCGTCCGTTTTACTGACCAGAAATGGAAAAGCCAGCACGTCGACCGGTTGCAGACCCAGGTCATCGCGCTGCGGCACCAGCAATAGATGAATGAGGGGAGAAGCGCTTCCACCCGTGACGACGCGCGCGCGCGGCTCGATGCCGACGCGATAGCGCAGTTCACCGCCAAAGCAGAGTTCATCGCCGGCGCGTACACGCGCGGGGGTTTGTCGCACCGCGATGCCGTTGACCGTCGTGCCGTTCTTTGCTGCCGAGATCGGCAACATAAATCGCGCCATGCTCGATGAAAACGCGCGCATGTCGGCGCGAGAGAGCGGCGGTCCATGGTGCGGGATAGTCGCTGAACGGCGCTTCGATGCGGCCGATGGCGAACAGGTTGTCGACGATGCGAATGGCGTCGAGCGCGGGGCGCTGCGCGCAGGCAACCGGTGACAACACCACGTCGAAGGCAGCGTCCACTGTCACGCGCATTTCAGCAATCGGAGCTTCGCCGGTGGCCATTTTATCTGGATCGCTAAGCGTTTACCTGCCGCGGCGGGAACGCGGGGCGAACTGGACGAAGGACAACGGCGCAACGATATTGTCGTGAAGAGCCACGCAAACGCTGACCCCTAAAGGATTGTAAGTCACGCATCGAGAGTGTCAATTTGGATATCGCCGGATGAGAAGACCGCGGATAAGCCGTCAGCCGACGAAATACCCGCGCGGTACGCCAACTCGTGGATTAGCTCAATGTTTCGTTACTTCTCTTTGACCTGCGCTTGCACGTCGACACCGGGCCATCCGCCGCCGAGCGCCTTATAAAGCGTTACCGTGTCGGACAGAATCAATTGGTGGTTTTCCAGCAACGCCTGTTGCGCCTCCAGCAAGGTCCGCTCGTCTTCGAATACTTCGAGCTGCGACACGACGCCAAGGCGCAGTTGCGACTGGATCTGATCAGCGACGATCTGCAGGCGCGACACCTGCTGCTGCAATTCCGCGTGCTGCGCCTTATGGGCACTCAGATTGACGAGCGCGTTCTCCACTTCCTCGAACGCGCCCATCACGGCCACGCGATATTGCTGCTCGGCGACTTTCGATTGCGCCTCGGTCACCTTCACATGTGCGCGCACGCCCGGATCGAACAGCGGAAAATTGATGCTCGGCATCAGGCCGAACGTGAACGACTTCAGCAACTGGTTAAGCGCGTAACTTGCCGTGCCGCCTTGCGCGGTGAGGCCGATGCTCGGCAATTGCGCGAGCTTCGACTGACCGACGAGGTCATAGGCCTCGAGCACCCTGAATTCGGCCGCCACCACGTCGGGGCGGCGCGACAGCAATTGCGCGGGCAAACCATCGGGCACGCCCGGCAATTTCACGCGCTCCTGTAAATGGCCCTGCGGCACATGGAATTCGCCGGCCGGCACGCCGAGCAAGGTGCATAGCGCGTTGTCGGAGACCGCCCGCGATCGGCGCAGATCATAGAGATCGTTGGTGAGCCGGTTGATCTCCGCCTGCTGGCGCAACACCTGCGTTTGCGGCACGAGCCCATTGCGCGCCTGGCCTTCGTAGATCGCCAGGATTTGCTTGTTCGTGGCGATGGTCTTTTGCTGCTGTGCGATCTGGTCGTCGAATTGCAGGATCTGGAAATAGGTACTGGCCACATTCGCGACGAGTTCGAGATACCCCGCGCGCCAATCCGCCTCGCTCGCGTGGAATTCGGCCTTTTGCGCCTGCACGCCTTTTTCGACCTTGCCCCAGATGTCGATGTCCCAGTTCACCTGCAGCGCGAGGTTGTACGTCTTCGTCAAAGGCTGGCCAGTCGTCTTCGTGTAGTCGGCGCCGGCACCGAGGTCCGCGGTCGGCAACGCGGCCGCGCCTGTCTCGCTGATCTGCGTGTGCGCGACTTCGATACGCGCGGCCAGCACCCGGATATCGAAGTTGCCGTCGATCGCCTTGTCGATCAGCGTATCGAGGTACGGGTCCTGGAAGCCCTTCCACCAGTCGCGCTCGATCGTCTCCGCGGCCGATACCGGCGCGCCATTGCGATCCGACCACGATGTCTTGGCCGGCGTGTCCGGGCGTCGATAAGCCGGCATGCTGACGTCGACGCACGCGCTCACTGCCAAAGCGCACATCGTTGCCGCGCAGATCCCGCGCAGTACACGGGCTATGCGACGAGGAGTCCTGGCTTCAGCAGGAACCCGCTGAAGGTCCAGCGAATCACACGACGAATCGAACGATGATTCCGGCAATGCTGACACGGTGGTCTCCAGTTGCACCCGCCTGTTTCGCGCGAGATGCCCGGTTTTTCAGCCCGAGCCGCTTCCGCGCGGCTTCGGCAATGAAGCTGCGGAAAAGTCGATGCGGGGAGCGGCGGATACGCGAAGGATGCGTGGAAAGGACGATTGGATTAGCGGTCTTTTTGAGCGATGCGCCTGTTGGGGCACGCACACGCGGCCGCCCCGGGCCGCGCGTGCGCCGCTCACTACCCGTTGTTGACGTTGCTCGAGTAAATGGTCGGTTGGATGTAGGTGGTCGTACCGCTGACCAGCGCCGAGTCGTTGCCGTTCGCGCTCTGGATGTTCATTTCCGTGTTGATCATCTGCGTCGTGGAGACGTTCTTGATGCTGGTCGGCGCATAGACGGGCGCATAGCTGAGGTACGACGGCATCGAATAGTAGCCGTTGCCACCGCGCACGGCGCTCATCGCCTTGCTGTCGAGTTGTTCGGTGTTGGACAGGTCCTTGATCATCAGCGTGTTCATGGCAAATCTCCTGGGAATGGGAAAGCGCATCGTGGTGCGTCGGGTTCGAGCAACTTGTCTGCTCGGGCGCTACTGATGCATGGCCTATGCCAGGAGTGCCTTGCTTTCGTCATTCGCGTCCTGAACGCCTTGTAGCAAAGACCAGGAAGATCGGACCCGCTGTCCCGACGCTGACGAGCGGCACAGCGAGACCAGTGAATGGTGGATCGCAGCCAACAGCGCGCGCGACATTGTTGGCTGCTCGATGACAGTCAGCGCGCGATCACCGTGATCTTCTTCGAATACACCGGCGGGTTGTGCGGCATATGCATGTCGTCGCCCATCAACAGCTGCAGCGTATGCTTGCCCGGCGGCAATGAAATCATCGTTTCCGTTTCGCCCGCGCCGAAATGCAGATGATGGCGATCCGAGGGTATCTCCTGATCCATCGGCGGCAGATCGGTATCGATCAGAAGATGATGGTGGCCTGTGTTCGGGTACTTCACGCCTTTCGGCGCGACCCCCATGAAACGCAGACCGAACCACACGCGAAACGGTTTATTGGCGGGCACCACCTGGCCATCGTTCGGATAGCCGATATACGCGTAGGCGCCGGGCGGCGACGGCGTCGCTGCCCACGCGCCCTGCGGCGCGGTCGATACCGTCAGCGCCGCTGCGACGAATGCCGCGGCCGCAATGATCTTCTTCATCAGGACTCTCCGTTCCGGCTTGACCGGTTCGAACGAACGGACCGCGTTAGTTCTTTAGCACGGTGATGGTGATCTTCTTCGAATACACGGGCGGTACGTGCGGCACGTGATTATGGTCGCCGAGAATCAGCTGCAGCGTGTGCTTGCCGGGCGGCAACTCGATGCGCGCGTCGGTTTCGCCCGCGCCGAAATGCAGGTGCTGGCGATCCGATGGAATCTCCTGATCGAGCGCGGGCAAATCCGTGTCGATCAGAAGATGATGGTGGCCGGTATTCGGAAACGCGACGCCCTTCGGACACACGCCCATATTGCGCAGCCCCATGCGCACCCACAACTTGCCGCCGTGAATCACCGCGCCATCCGACGGCCAGATGATGTACTCCTCGGCCCCCGGCGGAGACGGCGTCTGCTCGGCGCGCGCAATGCCGCCAGTGCCGATACCGAGGCAGACCGCGACGAGCGTCGCGCACACCGCCGCGCGTAATCCGCCGCGACGCGCTTGCGCCGGATCACGACTGCCGAAAAGAAAGGAAACACGGGTTCTTCGCATAGCGCACTCTCCCGAACAGGAGTCATGGCTGGGGCCCGGCTATCGATGACAATCCGGGTGTTCGAGCGGCATGTCGCGGGTCGAAACCGGCAGGCAGCCCACCTAGTTAAAACGACCGAGTGACGTGACTTTCTGAATCAGCTTAGGACGTAACTTGCCAAAAAGATACGCAATGCTCGTTAACCGTATGACGCGTTAAGGACTCCCGGACAGTTGTGACGCAAAGCGCGTGCTATCGTTAATAAAGAGCGCGGGCAGCGCGAGCCTGGTGCACGAATGCCTGAACTCTGTCCGGTACAAACGGGATATAAAGATGTGGCGACGATTCCTGCTGGTGTGCATGGTTGGGGCAATCCAGGCGCAGTGGGACGGTGCCGGTGCCGCGACGCAACGTGAAAGCATCGAGCCGAGCCCGGCTTGGGTAGCGAGTCATCCGGCGCGGCCGGCGGACACCGCTTTGCTCCTTTCACCCTTTGCTTCGTCACGCGACGACACGCATTCGCGGCGTGTCGCGCTCGTGATCGGAAATGGCGAGTACGGTGACGCCACTAACCCGATCCGCGCCAACGCGCCGCGCGACGCCGAATCGATCGGCGCTGCGCTCCGTGCGCGTGGCTTCGAAGTCATCACGCGCACGAATGCTACGCCGCCGCAAATGCGCGCGGCCATCGACGAATTTCAACGACGATTGCAAACAGGCGATATCGGAGTGTTCTATTTCGCCGGACACGGCATGCAGGTAGGCGCACAAACGCTGCTTTTGCCGGTGGGACTCGATGCGCGAGGCGATATCCGCGCGCCGGTGTCGCTACTGAATAACGGCGTCGATCTGAATACCGTTTTGCATGCGATGCAATCCGCCCGTGCCGGCCGGCTCAATCTCGTGATTCTCGATACGTGCCTCGACAATCCATTTGCCCCCGCCGCGGTTGCGATCGATAAACCGAGGATCGCTGCCAACACCGTGATTGCCTATGCAACCGCACCGGGCGGTTTCGCGGCGGACGGTCCGCGGCATGGCGTCTATACCGATGCCTTGCTGCAAGCGCTCAACGACGCCGACGCATCGTCTCGATCGCTCGCCGCGCTGTTCCGACAGGTCGGCGCCGAAGTACGCGCCGCTACACGCGGAACGCAGCAACCCTGGCTCTCTGTCGCGCGGTCATCCATTCCCACAAGTGGCGAAGGCGCTATCGAGTCGTCGAATACGTCAGAGCGTCGCGCCATCACGCCGCGCAGTCGCGGCATCATGCCCAAGGAAAGCGGCGAACAATACGAAATCACGTTCTGGGATTCGATCAAGGACAGCAACTACCCAGCCGATTACGAGGCTTATCTGAAGGCCTATCCGAATGGCCGCTTCGCCACACTCGCGCATGCGCGTATCGATCGATTGCGCGCGGCGGCATCGACTCCCGCGGTGAGTGCCGCGCCGGCTGCACCGCCAGCCGCGCCCGCGACGCAGAGCGGTCACGTCGCGCCACCCACGCCGCCTGCCCAGGTCATGCATCCCGCGACGCAAGCCAGCGCAGCCGCGCCGCCGCCGCGCCCCGCTGCCGCGCCATTCGCCGAAAAGACCGTCGCCCATCCACCGACGGCCGGTGAAATCCGCGACTGCGCGGCCTGTCCGGTCATGGTCGCGGTACCCGCCGGCTCGTTCGCAATGGGCAGCAATACCGACGATCCGTCGGAAAAGCCCGTGCATCACGTGAGCATCGGCGCGCCCTTCGCGATCGGTAAATTCCCCGTGACGGTCGAGCAATGGAACGCGTGCGTCGCCGCGCGCGCCTGCCAGAAGCTGACGCCGGAGAGCAATAGCATCAAGACCGCACCCGCGCGCGATCTCAGTTGGGACGACGCGCAGCAGTACGTCAAGTGGCTCGCCAAAACGACCGGCAAACCGTACCGTCTGCCGACCGAAGCCGAATGGGAATACGCGGACCGCGCCGGCACCACGACCGCGTACTGGTGGGGCGAGCAGATGCGCAAGGGCAACGCCAATTGCAAGGACTGCGGCGACCCGTGGCACAAGGAAGGCCCGGAAAACGTCGGCACGTTCGCCGCGAATCCGCTGGGTCTGTACGACATGAACGGCGGCGTCTGGGAGTGGACCGCCGACTGCTGGCACAACACCTATCAGGGCGCGCCCGTCGATGGCCACGCGTGGGACTCGCCCGGCTGCGAGATGCGCGCGATTCGCGGCGGCTCATGGCGCGAAGGCGGCGACTACATGCTCAGCGCGACGCGCTTCAAATACAGCGCGGGCGTGCGCCAATCGCAGAACGGTTTTCGCGTCGTCAAGGATCTGCACTAAAAGCCGTGTCGATTGGCTCCCTGACGGATCATCGCGTCGCGGGTTTGGTCGTAATCGGGGCGAAGTCCGCCAACAGGCGATCCTGCCCGTATTGACCGCCAATCTGCTTGAGCCGGGTCTCGAGCGCGCGCAGATAAACAGCGCGCGCTTCGCTTTCCGGGCGCAGCTTGTCGAACAGCGGCACCGGCGTCACCACCAGCACCACCATTTCCGAGCCGAACGGCTTCGATACGGTCCAATCGCCCGCATTGCTGCCGATCGTGTACGGACCGCCGTTCGCCTGCATCTGATTGTCCGGCCACAGACGACTGGGCACCATGTGCACGACGTGGCCGTCTAGCTGGTAGTAGTCGACGGTCGCAAAGGAATCGAACGGCGGCGCTTTCAGGTCGACCACCAGCGAGTCGTTCTCGGTCAGAAAACCGCTTGGCGGACGCATCTGCAGCGACGCCACGCGCCCCGCCTGCCAGTTGCGCACCAGAAACGGCGCGAGCGTTTTGACGAAGTCGCATTTATCGTCGGCGAGCGGCCGCACGTCTAGCGAAACCGTATCGACGCCAGGCAGCGCCGCCAACGTCTCCTTCAGATGCGCGGCACCGTATCGCTGCGACAGGAAACCGCGTACCGTCAGTGCGTGGTCCTGCACCGCGCCCGATAGAGCCGAACAGGGCACCTGGGCAAGCGTGGGCGTGATCGCGGCGAGCGTCAACGCGGGCTTCGGCGCGGGCGCCGGCGTTGTCTGCGCGACATTCGTTGCAGGCGCGACAGCGGACGCCCCAGCCGCCCGATCGACCTGATCGCCCTGCGATCGCGCCGCCTCGGTTGGCGCGGCTTGGTGCCGGCTGGACCCCGAGCGAAAAGCGAACACGCCCACGGTGACCGCGCACACGACGGCGAGGCCTGCGAGCCCTACCCACGCGAGCGTCCCGGACTTCTCCGCGCGCGCTTCATTGTCGAACTCGGCGATAAAGCGCACGACGCTCGGTATCCGCGTATTGCGATCGAACGACAATGCGGCACGCAACGCGCGCCACTGTCGCGCATCGAGATTCGCCGGACGCTGCGGCTTGAAATCGGCATTGCGCGCCTGCGTGGCCGACAGGCGATCGAACGGATGATGTCCCGTCAGCAGCTCGTACGTGATGCAGCCAAGCGCGTAGATATCGTCGCGCGGGTCCGGCTCGCGATGCTCGATCATCTCCGGGCTCGCATAGGCCGGCGTCAACGCGCCGAGACTGCCGGGATCGAACACCGTCGCGTCGCTCTCCTCTTCAGGCCGCTGGAATACGCGCGCGATGCCGAAGTCGATCACTTTCACTTCGGCATTCGTGGTCAAAAACACGTTCGCGGGTTTGAAATCGCAATGGACGAAGCCGCGCTCGTGCGCGTACGCGAGCGCCGCGCACATGCCGCGCACGATCGGCAGCGCGGCCCGCACCGGCATGCCCTGATAGCCCGGCGTGCGCAGCAGCTGGCTCAGGGGCTTGCCGCTCAGGTACTCCATCGTCAGATAGACGATCGGCCCGTCGCGGTCGAAGTCGTAGACGGTGATGATGTTGCGATGCGCGAGTACCTGCGCCTTGCGCGCCTCGCGCTGCAGCGCGACCAGCGAATTCGGATTGCCGCGAAACTGGACGTTCAGCACCTTGATCGCGAGATAGGGCTTGCGATCCGACGCTTCGAGCTTGCGCAGATCGAGCGCCTTGTACACGGTGCCCATGCCGCCCACGCCAAGGCACTCCTCGAGCACGAAGCGGTTGTTCAGCGTATCGCCGATGCCTTTGATGGTCTCGTGCGCGGCGCTGCCGGCAGTACTCGCGGCGCCCGCACTCCCAGCGCTCGACGAACGCAGCGACGGTAGATCGACCGTGGTCTGGATGCCGGTTTCCTCGCCACCCGCCGCGACGTTCGACACGCGCAGCAACTCGATGCGCCGCCGCACTTCCAGGTAGAGATCGTCGGGCAACGGCGACCGATGATGCGCGGCGTACAGCATCTCCAGCAGCCGCGTCGGACCGAGTTGCTCGGTCGCCAACGCGCTGTCGAGCTGCGCGACGAACTCGTCACGCGATAGCTCGCCGCTCTGGAAGTCGAGAATCACACGCGCAAGGCTAGCCATTTGTGCGAAGCACCGCCGTTGCCGCTGGACCGTGTCGCATGCGACCGACGCCACGCGGGTCGATAGAAAACCTGTCGTATCCAGTTACATGTGCCGTTTCGATACTAGCTCCCGGTCCGCGCTTTCGCAAACCAGGCAAACCAGGCATGAGCCGCGCGCCGCGCCGCGTGCTGGCTCGCGCAATGTCGTGCGCCATCCAACAGGGTCCGCCGCGATGTCGGACCGCGGCCACCGCTCCGAGCGCGTCAGCGTGCTTCGAGCTGACCGGCACGGTGGTCCCTCCACGCGCAAAACCCTTATACGACTGGGCTTCGCCGATTTCCTCAGGATCCTTGATTAATACTGGCACAACCTGTGCGTTAGTGATGTCCGAGCAAACGAATTGCTCGAAACCACTCGCAACACTGCGAACACTTCTTTCAGGAGACTCACCATGAAAACGCTGATGATCAAAGACCTGTCCGTCACCGAACAACTCGACAGCAAAGCCATGCAAGCCGTACGCGGCGGCTTCGGCCCGAGCAAGTACTACAGCTTCGCCCCGGTCTATGCGCCGACCAGCGTCAAGAACACCAGCACCACGCAACTGATCAGTAACGAACTGAACTTCCAGAACGCCAACGGCAACGATGTTGCGCTCGCCACCGGCATCACGTCGGACTTCTCGCCGTATATCAATTCGAGCAACAGCAACCACTAATAGTGCATGGTGCGGCGAGGCGCCCGCAGCCGCGGGCCGCTTCGCCGCGAGCCATTCATGTCCGCTTTCCGTACGTCTTTGGAGAAACGCCATGTCATCCCTCATGATTCGCGATCTGTCCGGCACGCGCGAACTCGACCGCCGGGCCATGTCCGGGATCGCCGGCGGCACCGGCAGCAACGTGCCCATGCCTTCGGGCCTTGGTGGTCTCGGCAGCCTTGCCGGCATCGCCAACGTCAACGTCAACGTCAACGTCACTCAGAATCTGGCTCAGCAGCAAATCGTCAACGTCGCAGCGCTCAATGACATCGGTTCGATCGGGCCAGGCGTCGTGC
The DNA here is from genome assembly GCF_050436245.1 of Paraburkholderia sp. MM6662-R1. Classification (NCBI taxonomy): domain Bacteria; kingdom Pseudomonadati; phylum Pseudomonadota; class Betaproteobacteria; order Burkholderiales; family Burkholderiaceae; genus Paraburkholderia; species Paraburkholderia sp. MM6662-R1. The sequence goes on from NZ_JBNDLV010000004.1 coordinate 890,149, forward strand.
TGCCGCTGAAGCTGAAAGTCGACCCTATCCTGTCGGGCGCCAATTACTCCGCCGTGTAAGCCGGGGCAGCAGCGGGGGACTGGGGGTTCCTTCACTGCCGCGGCAACACCACGGCCATGCGCGCCGCGAACGGATTTCCTATACTGATAGTGCGTTGAGACCTCAGCACAACGAATGACACGCCGAACACATTCCGAGCACGGCGGCCGGCACCCGAACGGGTCTGGCCGCCGGAGCGTTTTTCTGGAGCCATCATGGCCAAGCTGAGCATCAAGGATCTGACCGAAAGCGTCGAACTGGACCGCGAGGCGATGGCCGCGATCGTCGGCGGCGCCCGTGTCGGCGCGCGCTCGAGTCTCGCCGCGCCGCTGGTGCCGGCCGCGATGCGCGTCGTCGAGTACCCGCCGGGCTTTCCGGCCGCGCATCTGCGTATCGCGGAAGCAGCTTCGCCGCGTAGACGCCAGCGCCGCTAGCATTCCTCGCCGGGGCGTTTCACCATCACGGCACGCGCATATGGCGCGTGCCGTTTCTGTTTGCGCTTGCGATTGAGTGTTGGACGCCTGAGTTCGCCGCGCGCGACGCTGCGCTGCGCCCCAACCATTCGCTCGTGACTCGTGGGACGCGCGCAAACACATCGACGCGCAATCGCGATCGTGTTCAGTGCGATTCAACGCGGCTATCGCGCGGATCCTTGCCAGGCTTCGCATCGCGGCCCCCGCTCCATGTTGGGGCGCACGTTCCCTCACATTGGCATAGGCCTTGCAGAAATCGATGCGGGCGCCGCACTGTGCTCGCCTTTCCACGTCAAGGAGAAATGCCATGAAAGCCACTGTGATCATCAAAGACCTGCCGCCCGGCGCGGGCGAGCCATCCGACGAGAAAACGCTGACCGCCGAACAGATGAAGACGCTGCGCGGCGGCCGCTCGGTAGTCGTCAAGGTGGACGGTGGCGGCACGGGTACCGTCGACGATTGGGACATCAACACCGCGATCTTCGAAGGCCGCATCAGCGGAACCTATCTATAGGACGCGCGACGTGTCCGCAATTGGAAAAACGGCACCCGGCTCAGGTTTTGAGCGCGACAGGTGCCGTTTCAATTGGCTCGAGAATCTCCGCACGTGCCGCGCGCCGTCCCGGTGATCTGATTAAAGGATCGACCTTGGGCACAAGGTTTGCTGCCTGGGGATTACCCTGCGGCCTTGTGGCCAACGTAGATAAAGCAGGTCTCTCTCAACCAGGCGGAGGTCATAACATGCTAGGAACCATTCTTCTAATCGTGCTGATTCTGCTGCTGATCGGCGCATTTCCAGCGTGGCCACACAGCCGATCGTGGGGCTATGGTCCGACCGGTGGACTCGGCATCGTACTGATCGTGGTGATCGTTCTGCTGGTTGCCGGTGTGATATAGACCACGCGTAGTGGACTGGAACATGAGGCGGGCCGCCGTCTATCCGCGCGATGTCGCGTGCCGGTAGTTGGCGGCTTCGCTTTTTCGTCGTTGCCGAAGCACTTGATGGAAAAGTCACTGGCCAATCAGATCGCGCTTATTACCGGCGCGAGTTCGGAATCGGCTATGGCATCGATATGGCTAAAGCCGATACGCGGACCATCGGCGTTGCCGTCGATCGATTGCTCGAATAGATCGACATCTTCGAGCCAGGCACGCTGCCTGCTGAAACTTCTGCGTATTCGAACTCCAATACGAAAGGAGATGACATCATGCCTTACCTACTTGGCTGGCTGCTCGGCGTTCCAGTGATCGTACTGATCATCCTGTACCTCATTTTCCATTGATATCGCGCGGTACAGACGATAAGGATGACGTTGTTCCCGCGGCGGCGGTATGCGGATCGTTTCATGGTCAGCGTACCGCCGCCATCAGCGTGCCCATCCCTACCAGCAAGCTCCCCATCAGACGGTTCACGATGCGCAGCCGCGTCGGCCGCTGTAGAACCGTACGCAGACGGTGCGGGAAGATTGCCGCCGATGCCACGCCCAACGCGAATATCAGCGCAAAAGTACTGCCCAGCAAAAGGTACTGATGATTGGCCGACCAAGGCGCTTCATTCGACGAGGTACTGATGGGACAGAACCGGTGAAGCCGCAAACGTGCCGTATCTCCATTGTCTGAAGCCTCGAAAACGAAGGGTATATCCGCGGCTATGTCGCATTGCTCGATCAGCAAAAACAAGATCGCAGGCATTCGCCATAGCCGCTCGATGTTCGCGCTGCGCTGCATGAAGAGCATTCCGTCAATCGCAATCTGATTGACGAGACTGCGCGCGCTTCAATGCGCGGCCCGCGAGGCGGCAATGATCGCGTCGGCCACGGCCTGCGGCTGGCTCAGCATCGCGACATGGCTCGTGGCGACGCGCGTGATCTTCGCGTCGATGTGTTTCGCCATCTCCAGTTGCAAGGACGGATCGATCATGCGGTCGCGGCCCGACACCACGAAGTACGACGGCTTGCCATGCCACGCGGCGTTCGTCACCTTGTCGTCGATACAGCCAGCGGCCCAAGGCTGCTGGGTCGCCGCGATCAGGCGCTTTTGCGGCAGCGGCAGATCCTGCGCGAAGTCGTCCAGCACCGCCTGGGTCGATAGCGTCAGATAACCCGCCGAGTCCTTGCGCAATTCGCTCGCCCAGACTGGCGCGGGTTGGTCCTTCGTGATGTCCGCAATGGACTGACTGTTGTCCGGCGCAAATGCCGCGACGTACACGAGGCTTTTCACCTTGTCGTCGTTGCCGGCCTCGCTGACCACCACGCCGCCCCATGAATGGCCGACCAGAACCACAGGCCCGTTCTGCTGCGCGATCACGCGCCGGGTTGCCGCCACGTCGTCGGCGAGCGAGCTCAGCGGATTCTGCACGGCCACCACGTGCAGGCCGCGCGCTTCGAGCAATGGGATCACTTTGTCCCAGCTGGACCCGTCAGCGAAAGCGCCGTGTACGAGAACGACGTTCTTGCCCTTCAGGTCATCGGACGGCGCGGCCTGCGCGGACTCCGTGGCCTGCAACGCGAACAGTCCGCCCAGCAACAGAACGGAACCCAGAATTTTTTTCAGCACCGTGGTCATCGTTTTTGTCTCGACAGGTGAGTTAAACAAGGAGTCCGCGCGTCGACGTGAGCCGATGCACGCGGACGGCCTGCTCATTTGCATCGATCACGAATGCGCGTAGATGGAACCGAGGCTGACGATGTCGGAGCCGTCGTACACGCGATCCGCCGCCGCATGCTTCATCGGCACGTGCGAGCCCGAAGCGGAACTGCCGTTCGCGACGCCACCGTAGGCGGGCGCGTCATGGCCCGCGCTGATGCGCGCCTCGGCCGCTTCGATGTTCTGCGGGTATTGCGTGTTGTCGCTGGCCGGGTTGTAGCCGGCCTTTTCCAGCTGGAGCAGTTCCGCGCGGACTTCGGCACGTGTGAGTGCCTGTTGCGGTTGCGGTTGCGGTTGCGGTTGCGCTTGCGCGAACGAAACGACGGGAACGGCGACGAGTGCGGCGACGATCAGCGATTGAACGAGTTTCATGAGTCTTCTCCGGGTATCGAACCATCAGGGATAAGGATTGAGCGGGACGCGAAGCCATCGACGCGGATACACTGTGACGTCCCGCCTGTTTCACACGCAACGTTGTGAATCAACCTTGCGTGAAGACATTAGAACGCTCCAACGTATCTGCAATGTTTTCGTCACCCCCCATTTCTGCAAGCGTGTTTGTCTGCGTATGCCGTTGATACATTGCGATACCAAAACCCACTTCCGAACCTGCCGAGCAGGGCCGGCGTCGCATGCGTCGTGCGGGTTGCAGGTGGGTTGCAAATGGCCCGCTCATGAAAAAACCCCAGCAGCCGTACGTTCGACTGCTGGGGCCCGTTCAGAAGAAGCCGGCGCGCGCCGGCTCCATCAAAGGCGGGTAACGTCGAGAATCGCATCCGCAAAGGCTTTCGGCGCTTCCTGCGGCAGGTTATGGCCGATGCCGCCGCTGATATTGCGGTGCTGATACTTGCCGGTAAACTTCTTCGCGTATGCTGCGGGCTCGGGATGCGCGGCGCCGTTCGCATCGCCTTCGAGTGTGATGGTCGGCACCGCGATCGTCGGTCCAGAGGCGAGGCGCTTTTCGAGTTCGTCGTATTGCGGCTCGCCCTGCGCGAGTCCCAAACGCCAGCGATAGTTGTGAATCACCACGGCAACATGGTCCGGGTTATTGAACGATTCGGCGGAGCGCTCGAACGTGGCGTCGTCGAAATTCCATTTCGGCGAGGCGGTATGCCAGATCAGCTTGTTGAAGTCATGACGGTTCGCTTCATAGCCCGCGCGGCCGCGCTCCGTGGCGAAATAGAACTGATACCACCACGCCAGCTCGGCCTTCGGCGGCAACGGCGCGCGGTTCGCGTCCTGGCTGCCGATCAGATAGCCGCTCACCGACACCATCGCCTTCACGCGTTGCGGCCACAGCGCGGCGACGATGTTCACCGTGCGCGCACCCCAGTCGAAGCCGCCGAGCACGGCCTTGTCGATTTTCAGCGCGTCCATCAGGTTGATGATGTCGACCGCGACCACCGCCTGTTGACCGTTGCGCGGCGTATCCGCCGACAGAAAACGCGTGCCGCCGTAGCCGCGCAGGTAAGGCACGATCACGCGATAACCGGCCGCCGTCAGCAACGGCGTCACTTCGGCGAAGCTGTAGATGTCGTAAGGCCAGCCATGCAGCAGAATGACCACCGGTCCGTTCTGCGGGCCCGCTTCCGCGTAGCTGACGTTCAGCGTGCCCGCATTGATCGAGCGAATCTTCTCGAACGACGCCACGCGCGCGCCCGCTTTCGCATTGCCGGCCGCGTCGGCCGATTGCGCATGCGCGAGCCCGCCCAGTCCCAATTCGAGCAGGCTGATACCGGCAACCGCCGTTCCGATAAAGCGGCGGCGGCGACTATTGATCTGATCCGACATGGTTGTTCTCCTTCAAGCAAAGGCTTTGATACGGAATTGATCGGGTCCGCTCGCGCGCGATATCGCACAGCCGCATGCGGGCACCGTGCAGGCAGAGCAGACTTCAATGGCAATCTGAAACGAATCGAACGAGACGGGTAGAACGAATCTGAAACCGGAGATGCCTTGACGACTGAACCACTGGCTTACCGCTGTCGCACCGCTTGAGATGGATAGTGACAGCGCAAGCCTTCATCAGCAAGAGCAACTAAGTTCACAAATCGTTGCCTTGTGGGCAACACATTAACCGCAATCGACAAATCACATGCGCGAGATCAACCAGCAACGCCTTCGCTACTTCAACGAGGTGCTCACGCACGGCACCATCCGCGGCGCCGCCGAAAGCATCAATACGTCACCCTCCGTGATCACGCGGCAGATCAAGCTGCTCGAGGACGAACTCGGCGCGGTGCTGTTCGAGCGGCAGTCGCGCGGAGTCAGGCCGACCGAAGCGGCCACGCATCTGCTCGAATTCTGGCGCGGCTACCGTTCGCAGCAGGAGAAGCTCGAAGATCAATTGCATGCGTTGAAAGGCCTGCAGCGAGGGCAGATCCGGCTCGCGGTCAGCGAAGGCTTCGTCGATACGCTGGTCGACGATGTGCTCGCGCCGTTCTGCGTCCAATATCCAGAACTCGAAATCGGCCTCGATATGCTCGCGGTCGACGCAATCCAGGAAGAAGTCGCCGAAAGTCGTGCGCATATCGGGCTTGCGTACAATCCGCCGCCTCATGCGCGCCTCGAGCATCGCGCGAGTTCGCCGCAGCCGGTCGTATTGTTGCTAAGAAGCGACCATCCGCTCGCGAAGCGCAAGCGACCCGCGACGCTCGACGACCTGCGCGCGTGGCCGCTCGCGTTGATGCCACCGACCTTTGGGATCGGTCATATCGTCAAGATGACGGAACTCGCCGAAAACGTGTCGATTCCCGCGACGCTGACCACCAACTCACTGAGCGCATTGAAGCGCTTCGTCACGGTCGACAACTTCATGACGCTGATCGGCGAATTCGCTGCCTACCGCGAAATCGCGAGCGGCGAATTGACGACGATACCGATCGCGCATCCGCTGTTTTCCGGCGCGCAGGCGCGTGTGCTCGTCAAGACCGGCCGGCCGCTCGCACCGGGACCTCTCGAATTGCTGCGCTGGATCGAGGAGCGTATGCCGATGTTCTCCACGTCCAGCGCAAATAGCGTCGCGGCCGCGACGGGAATCGCGGTGCGTAAGCGCAGGGCGCGCTGAGCCAGCGTTCGGCTACCGCCGCCTCGCCCCCCGCGCGCATCGGTTCCTCAACCGATTTGTGTCGCAATGTATCCGCGCCATACGCAGACACACTACATTGCAAGCGCGCCTGACCCCGACATAAACCAGATACGTGCGGGCGTTCCAATACGGCCATCCCAGCCAACGGAACGCCCATCATGCACAGTACGCTCGAAACTCCGCTCGCCCTGCTCGCCGGGCTGCTGACGATTGCCTCCCCCTGCGTGCTGCCGGTGATGCCGATCCTGCTCGGCACTTCCGTCGAACGACCGAGCCGCACGCGGCCACTGTTCATCGTCGCCGGCTTCATTCTGACTTTCGCGTCTTTCGCGCTGCTATTGGGCGCGGTGTCGAGCACCGTGCACGTCGCGCAACAGGTACTGCGCAATACCGGCATTGCGTTGCTCGCACTGTCCGGGCTTCTGCGTATCTGGCCGCGACCTTACGACTGGCTCGTCGCGCAACTGCAAGGGCTGCTCGAGCGCATCGGCGCGGCCATTGCGCCAGCTACGCAACCCGGCAGCGGCAACGCGGGCGGCTTCGTGCTCGGCATGTCGCTCGGCGCGGTATGGACGCCCTGCGCCGGCCCCGTGCTCGCGTCGATTCTGGTGCTCGTCGTGAAGGCTCAGGATCTCGGTTGGTCGGCTCTGCTGCTCACGCTGTATGCGATCGGCGCGGCGATTCCGATGCTCGCGATCATCTACGGCGGCCATTACGTGACGCGTCATGTCCGTGTGGTCTCACGTCACGCGGAGCGCCTGCAACAGGTATTCGGCGTACTGGTGATGCTGACCGCCCTCGCCATCTATTTGCAGTACGACGTGCTGCTGTACGCGCGGCTCGCCGGTCTTTTCCCCTCACTCAAAGGACTTTGACATGACTACCCGCCTGAAAACCTTCGCATTGTCCACCGCGTTTGCCGCCTGCGCGTTGATCGCGACGAGTACGGTCGCCATCGCCGCGCCGCAGGAAAGCGGCTCGCCCGCACCCGAGCTCACAGGCATCACGCAATGGCTCAATAGCGAGCCGCTCAAATTGCAGCAATTGCGCGGCAAAGTGGTACTCGTCGACTTCTGGACCTATAGCTGCATCAATTGCGCCAACACGCTGCCTTACGTAAAAAGCTGGAACCAGAAGTACAAGGATCAGGGGCTCACGGTGATCGGCGTGCATACGCCGGAATATCCGTTCGAACGCGACACCGGCAACGTGAAGACCGCGCTGAAACGGCTCGGTATCAGCTATCCGGTTGCGCAGGACAACCAGTACGCCACCTGGAATGCCTATAACAATCAGTACTGGCCCGCGTTCTATCTGATCGACAAGCAAGGTCATATCGTCTACACGCACTTTGGAGAAGGCGCCTATGCGCAGACCGAAGCCAGGATTCAGGCGCTGCTCGCGCAGAAGAATTGACGAAGCGCTTGCTGACTCGTAGAACGGGAAAGCCCGCTGCACCCACGCGATCGGGTGCAGCGGGCCTTCGTTTTCGGCGGACGACTAAAAGAGGTAATTGGCGAAAAGGCCGTACGTAATCTGACTCGTCTTTTCGGTGATGGGGCTGTCGGTCGCGTCGCCGCGCAGCCACGCGAACGACACGCTCGCGCCAACGTTCCAACGCGTTGCGATCCGGTAAACCCCGTTGACTGAGAAGCGCAACTGGTTCAAACCGGAGCTGGCCGAGTAGGTCGGCAATCCCGAGCGCGCGCTCTGCTCGGAATTCACGCCAAAATAGGTTTCGTTGTACTTGTCGCTTCCCCACGTCAGGCCCGGGCCTGCGCTGAGCGTCAGTTGCGCAATGGGTTGATAGCGTCCCAACAGATCGAAAGTCGCGACGGTGCCGCGATCGTTGCCGGCAATATCGGTCAAAACGCTCGCGCGCGCCGTGACGAACTCCCACGTATAAACACCGAACAGCTCCGCGTGCGCGGTGCGTTTGACGTCGCCGAGTCCGTGCAGCCGCGAGTCGTCGGACTCGCTGCGCGGTTCGATGAAATCGTAGGTCAACGCCGCGCCGACGCGCCAGTTACTATCACGATACAGATATGCGCCCAGCGATAGCACCGAGCCCGCGTCTGGGTTCGCACCGATAAAGAAGCGGTCGTAATTCACGCTCACCGACGGCACCGCTTCCCATTTCGTGCCACTCGCGCCCGGAAATTTCGGCATGTTCACGACCCCTGCGCCAACCGCAAAGCGCCACGAGCTCGCGCTCGCGCCAGGCGCCTGCGTCACTTCCGGCGCGCCGATGGAGAACAGGCTTTCCGACAAACCGAGCGTATCGTCGGCCATCGCGGTGACGGCAAACAGCGACAAGCCGGCCCCCGCCAGCACCTTGAGCATACGCGGCTTTGACACATCGATCATTTCTGTTTCTCCGTGAAAAATTAAAAAAGACTGAATGCGACTTTTCCGATCCCGGCATTCATGGAGTGGCGGCGAAATTGTGAAATAGTTGAGTTTCTAATTGCAGCGGCGTTAAAAGAATGACCGATCACCTCGCTCGATAATCGCGATGATAGAAAATACGTTTGTAATAGCCGATGCATCCGCTTTATTGGGACGTTTGTTTGGCGCATCTCCCCCCCAAGCAGGGTAGGGAATCGTGCCTTATTTCGGGGGATTCACTTACAGAATACGTGGCGTGAGCATAGCCCGATCTTTTCGCCGGTCGCAAGCATATTTTTCTAATTACATGCGGCAACCGCGTAATCGAGTAATAGATGCAATTTCAATGCTTGTATCAAGCGACGCGGAATTTGCCATCCTCGTTCGGAGGCGATAATCTGTGCGGGCTTGACTTTCGCGTCGCCAGGTGTGAAATGTAGTCAGATGGCGGCTATCGATGCACGGTGATCTACGTTACAGGTGAGCTATGCCTTCAGGAAAGTACATCGGCGATAAAGCAGTCAGTGCGTCGTTTTCATGTCTTTGTGACAAGTCTCAAGCGCAGTATGCCAACCGCCGTATCAGTGCCGATCTGTCGCGGCGCGGCTTCGTCACCGGTCTCGCCGCTTCGATGCTGAGCCTGGTTCTGCCCGGTCTTGGCAATGCTCAAACCACCCAACCGCCAGCACCGCCGGACAAGCCGGTGCTGTTCACGAACTTCCGCTTGTTCGATGGCAAATCGTCGACGTTGCGTGACGGTCTCTATATGGTTGTCGAGGGTGACAGCATCAGCCAGTTGGGTCGGGGTCAACCGGCTTCGATCGACGGCAAAACGCTCGTCGATTGCGGTGGCAAGGTGATGATGCCCGGCATGATCGACATGCACTGGCACGCGCTGCTCGCGGCAGTGCCGATTCAGGTCATCCTTCAATCCGACATTGCTTTCGTTCATCTTGCGGCAAGCGCTGAAGCCGAACGTACGCTACTGCGCGGCTTCACAACGATACGCGACGCGGGCGGCCCGTCATTCGCGCTGAAGCAGGCAATCGATAGCGGCATGATTTCCGGGCCGCGAATCTATCCGTCCGGCGCGATGATCACGACCACCGGGGGTCACGGCGATTTTCGTGCGCTGAGCGATCTGCCGCGCGCCGGCAACCAGGTCACCCAACTGGAACGGGACGGCGGCTTCGCGATCGCCGACAGCGAAGACGAAGTCCGCTTGCGGGTGCGCGAGCAGTTCATTCAGGGCGCGACGCAGATCAAGCTGGTCGGAGCCGGTGGGGTATCGACGCCGCGCAGCCCGCTCGACATGCTCACGTTTACCGAAAAGCAGTTGCGCGCGGCCGTCGAAACAGCGGCCGACTGGGGCACCTATATCCTCTCGCATGCGTACACGTCCGAAGCGGTTCAGCGCTCCGTTGCGGCAGGCGTGCAGTGCATCGAGCACGGTCATCTGATGGACGACAGGACTGCGGCGTTGATGGCGAAGAACGGCACGTGGTTGAGCACGCAGCCGTTCGTCAACGAAGACGACGCGGGTCCGCTCGCCCCACCGATCCGCGAAAAATTTCTTCAGGTGATCGCGGGCACCGACAGGGTTTTCAAACTCGCGCGCAAGCATGGCATCAAGGTCGCGTTCGGCACGGACCTGATCTTTTCGCAGGCCGTGGCCGCACGGCAAGGCACGATGCTCACGCATATGAAGGCGTGGTATAGCGCAACCGAAGCATTGGGCATCGCAACGGGCACCAATGGCCAGCTACTCGCGCTGTCCGGGCACCGCAATCCGTACCCGCGCAAGCTCGGTGTACTCGAGGAAGGTGCGTACGCCGATCTGCTGCTCGTCGACGGCAATCCGCTCGAGAATCTCGACCTGATCGCGAACCCGGAGCAGAACCTGCGCATCGTGATGAAGGATGGAAAGTTCTACAAGAACACGCTGAAAGCGTAATCAACAATTCAGGCGGGCGCGCAACCTGGCGCGCCCGCATTCGCTACACCGTCACACTATTTAGCCGTGCCCCTGCAGACGGATGTCGCGCGACGATGCGCCGACGTACACCGAGCTGCCCGGCACATAGAGCCAACGGTTGCTCGTCGTATCCCACACGCTCTGCATGCGCTGCGTCACGACAACGTGCACACGACGCGATTCGCCCGGGTTCAGACCCACCTTGTCCCAGCCGACGAGACGCCGCGGCGGTTCACCCTGATACGGCACGCCGAGGTACACCTGCGGCACTTCCGCACCGGCGACGCGGCCATCGTTACGCACGTCGAACGACACGTCGATCAGGCCGCCCGGCAGATGCTGAACCGACAGACCCGAGTAGGCGAAGTGCGTGTACGACAGGCCATAGCCAAACTCGAACATCGGCGTAATGTTCTGCGAGTCGTACCAGCGATAGCCCATATCGAGCTTCTCGGCGTACACCGGGTTCGCCGCAAACGCGCCATTCGTGCCCCACGTCGGCGTATCCTGGTCGCGCACCGGGAACGTGACGGGCAGCTTGCCGGAAGGATTGACCTTGCCGAACAGCACATTCGCAATCGCATTGCCGCCGCCTTCGCCCGGATACCATGCTTCGATGATCGCCGACACGCTATCCTTCCACGGCATCAGCACCGGGTTGCCGCTTTCGACGACGACGATCGTGTGCGGATTGGCCGCCGCAACCGCTTCGACGAGTGCATCCTGGTTGGTCGGATTCGCGAGGCCCAGGCTCGGCAGATCGCCGATATCCTCACCGGCCGGCTGCGCGACCACGACGATCGCGACGTCGGAGTTGGCCGCCAGCGTGGCCGCCTGGGTGATCTGCTGCTGCGTGTAGGCGGCAAACGGCGACTGCTGATCGCTGTTGCCGGCGAAGGTCACGGTGGCCTGCGGCGCGAGCGCCTTGATCGCCGACACGATCGGCGTATTCAGCTTCAGCCACGGGTTGGTCCACCAGCTGCAGCCCGTCTCCGTGCCGAACGTCAAGCCGCCGCAACCGGCGAACGCGCCCGTCACCGGATCGCGCGTGTTGCCTGAACCGCCGCCCGTCAGCACCGCCGCGTCGGCATGGCCGCCGATCACCGCGATACGCGACAGCGAACCAGCGGCGAGCGGCAACTGATTGCTGGCGTTCTTCAGCAGTACCATCGACTGCTCTTCGACCGACTGCGTGAAGGCTCTCGCGGCCGAGAAGTCGATGGTCGCGCCACCCTTCGGCGGATCGTCCATCACGCCCGTGCGGATCATCACATACAGCTTGCGCTCGACCATGTCGTCGAGGCGCGCGGTCGACACCGAGCCGTTCGCGATCGCCTGTTTGACCAGCGTGGGCGTCAGATAGACGGTCGAACCGACGTCTTCCTCCTCGTCGAGACCCGCATTGATCGCCGGTGCCGTGCTATGCGTCGCGCCCCAGTCCGACTGCACCTGACCTTCGAAGTGCCAGTCGTTCTTCAGCACGTCGTTGAGAATGTGCGGGTTCTCGCAGGCCTGGATGCCGTTGACCTCGTTGTAGCTGCACATCACGCTGCCGGGCTGCGCGCGGCGCGCGGCGATTTCGAACGGCAGCAGATAGAGCTCGCGCATCGTGCGCTCGTCGATCTGGCTATTGCCGCCGCCGCGGTTATGTTCCTGCTCGTTGCCCATGTAGTGCTTGATCGTCGCGATGACCTTCTGGCTTTGCGTGCCGTCGGTGCGCTCGGCGAGCATCTCGCCGGCAAGCACCGGATCTTCGCCGAGATACTCGAAGAGCCGGCCACCGCGTGGCTCACGCGCGAGGTTGGTGCCACCGCCGAGCCCCATGCCGAAGCCCTGCTGACGCAACTGGATCGCGATCTGCTTGCCGAAGTTCCACGACAGCGCGCGGTCCCAGCTCGCCGCTACCGCGAGCGTCGCCGGGAAGGTCGTCGATGGCTGGTTGGTGCTGCCCGAACCCGTGGCCGAGTCGACCATGTTCAGGTCGGGAATGCCGAGACGCGGCACGCCCTGAATGTAGCCCGCGCCGCCGCCCGGCACGGCGGACATCGCGTACTCCGAGTGAATGAACTGCAGCTTTTCGTCGATCGTCATCTTGTTGACGAGCGTTTCCGCGCGCCGATGCGCCGCTGCCGACGCGAACGCGTTCAGCACCGTCGACATGGGCGCGAAGTCGAGACCAGGAGTGGGAATTTCCGCGTGCGCAGCGGCGCTCACGGCCGCCGCTATCGCGACGGCCGGCCATAGTTTCTTCTGCATAGGTGTCTCTCCGAAATTGTGCTTTTCTGGGGCAACGGAGCGCGTCGGGGGGTGGGAAGCGGACGCGAAAACAGGCATGCAGCGATGACTGCAAACGTTTGCCTGTGGGAAGAAGAATCGGCGCAACTGGATGGGCTGTAGCGACTCTTCGTGGTGAGTAATGTAGGAATGTAGTCTCACTACAGCATCGGTATTTATACCAATACGTGTAATTTTATGCGTAATGGGGCGTAAGGCTTTTCCGACACAGGCTAATTGAAAGTTAGCGAATCAAAACGAATAAAGAGTCGGCAATTTTGTGGGGGTTTTTATTCAAATTGGTGAGTGGGCATTTGCGCATTGACAACAAAAAAGCCGTCGTCTAGTTTACTGGAAACTGCATCCCTTAAACTGGATTACATGGACATCAACGCCCAGATCGCGCGCCGGATCAAAGAACTGCGCGACGCTCAAAATTGGTCGCTCGATGCACTGGCCGAGCGCAGCAAAGTCAGCCGCTCGAATATCTCGCTGATCGAGCGCGCTCAGAGCAGCCCTACCGCGACCGTGCTCGACAAACTCGCGACCGCGTTGAACGTGCCGCTCGCGTCGCTATTCGAGCAGGATGGCGCGCCGGCTGCCGAGCCATCGCCGGTCAGTCGCGCGACCGAGCAGGCGGTGTGGACCGATCCGAGCTCGGGGTATGTGCGACGTCATCTGTCGCCGACCGCGCGCTCGGCGATCCAGTTGGTCGAGGTCAACTTTCCCGCCGGTCAGCGCGTCAGTTACGAAACCGGCGCGCGCGACGCGGACATTCATCAACAGGTGTGGATGCTCGACGGGTCGATGGAAATCACGGTCGGCGACACCAGCTGGCGGCTCAAGACCGGCGACTGCCTGGCAATGCGGCTCGACAGCCCGATCGTGTTCCGTAACCCCACTCGCAAACGCGCGCGCTATCTCGTCGCGCTGACCACATCGCCAGTCAACGAACGGAGAAACGGATGAGCGATAACGTGACCATACGGCGCGTCGGCGCGAACGAAGCTTCGGCCTGCGTCGAAGCGCTCGCCGACGTGCTGATCGACTGCGTGGAAGGCGGAGCATCGGTCAGCTTCATGCTGCCGATCTCGCGTAACACGGCGCTCGCGTTCTGGCGCAACGTCGTGGAAAGCGTCGCGCGTGGCGAGCGCGTATTGCTGATCGCCGAAGATCACAGCGGCGATATCGTGGGCACCGTGCAGCTGATTACCGCGCAACCCGAAAATCAGCCACATCGCGCCGACGTCGCGAAGATGCTCGTGCACAGAAAAGCACGCCGGCGCGGCGTCGCGCACGCCCTGATGAGCGAACTCGATCGCATCGCGCGGGAAGAGAAGAAATCGGTTCTCGTGCTCGACACCGTGACCGGCGGCGATGCCGAACGGCTTTATCAGCGCGCCGGATGGCAACGCGTCGGCAGCGTGCCGAATTACGCGCTGATGCCCGACGGGGCGTTTTGCGACACGACCTTCTATTGCAAGCAACTTTGACCCGCACCAGCGCTCATTCGCTTACTGCGACTGACGCGACCTCGCGTCCCAATCGCTGCACGCGAATCAGCGGCACAAGAGACACGGCGAGGCATGCGAGCACCATTGCCGCGCTCACCGCGAGCAACGCGTGGTCGATGGCCTGCACGAGCGCGACGCGCGCCGCGGCGATCAGCGCGTCGCCGTCGAACCCCGCCGCGTGGGCATCGCGAATAAAGGTCGCGACGTCGCGAGACGTCAGCAGTACTTGCGGGCTGTGCGCGGCGGGCGCAACCCACGGCGCGTCCGTATCGATACCGTGCCCTTGCAAAACATCGGCCACCCGTTGGCGATACAGCACGTGCACGATTGTGCCGACCACGGCCGTTCCAATCATGCCGCCCACCATCCGCGCCGACTGGATCATAGCGGTCGCAATGCCAAGCTGACGCTTGCCCGCCACCTGCTGCGCAAACACGGTCAGATTCGGCATCACGAGACCGATCCCGACGCCGCCCGCAGTCAATGCGGCCATCAACGCATGACCGGTCTCCATGCGTTCGGCCGCGACGCCCCAACACGCCACGCCCAGCAACGCGAAGCCGACGTACAGCAGCACGTTGGGCTTACGCAGACGCGTGACGACGCGCGTATTCGCGATCGTGCCGACGGTGATGCATAGCACGAGCGGCGTCACCATCACGCCGGCGCGATCCGCGTTGAGACCCATGCCGCCTTGCAGCAGCAACGGCACATAGAACAGCAGCGCGAACATCGCCAAGCCCATCAGCATCGACAACGCGAGCAACGCGATGATGGCCCGCTCGCGCAGCAACGCCGGCGGCAGAATCGGATCGGCCGCGCGCAGTTCCTCGCGCACGAGCAGCGCGCCCGCGCTCAATGCCACCACGCCGAACGCGATCGTCGAAACCTTCAGCGTCTGCTGCGCGAGCGATTCGACGAGCAGTTGCAACGCACCGAGTCCGGCTGCGATCAACAATGCGCCGCGCCAGTCCGGGCTCAGCTTGCCGCGCAGTTGATGGCGAATGTTCGGTAGATGTCGGGCAGTCAGATAAAGACTGAGCACGCCGACCGGAAGGTTGACGAGAAACGCGGAGCGCCAGCCGTAGTGCTCGCTCAGAAAGCCGCCCAGCGAAGGCCCTACCGCATTCGCGACGCCGAACGCGCTCGAAAACAGCACCTGCCAGCGCAGACGCACGACGGGATCGGGAAACAGATCGGGAATCGACGCGAAGCAGGTGCCCACCAGCATGCCGCCACCGATCCCTTGCAACGCGCGAAACAGCACCAGCGCCTGCATGCTGTGCGCGGCACCGCACAGCACCGACGCGGCCGTGAACACGACGATCGCGATCACGATCAACGGCTTGCGTCCGAACCAGTCACCGAGCCGCCCGAAGATCGGCACCGTGATGACCGAGGCGAGCAGATACGCAGTCGCGACCCACGCATAGAGATTAAAGCCCTTCAGCTCGGCGACGATGGTAGGCAACGCGGTGCCGACCACGGTCTGATCGATCGCGACCATCATCACGACGCTCGACAAGCCAAGCATCGCAAAGAGCGACTGACGGAACGAGCGGGCCGTGTTGGGCGGCGATGTCCCGTGCGGTATGGCGCCGGGTGGCGTGCCGTTGCTCATCGGCGTTCAGGCGCGCTGTGCGGCCGCTTCGCGAGCGACATGCTTGCGCCACGCGAGCCCGGCGAGCGCAACGTCCTGCAAGCCGATGCCGACCGCCTTGTAGACGACGATGTCCTCGGACCGCACGCGTGCGCTGGCGCGCCCTTCCAGCACGTCGCCGAGTTCGACTACGTTGCGCCAGTCGAACGTGCCGGGCGCGGCCTGCACCAGGTCGCCGGCCTCTTCCCTTGCCTGTTCATGCAGTTCAACCACGATGCGCGACGCGCGCGCGAGCGTCGTGTCGTCGAGCTCGCGCGTGTAGGGCAGGCTCGACCCGATGGCCGCGACCATCGCACCGGGCGCAAGCGTCGTGCCATCGAACAGCGCACCGGTCGCGCGCGTCGCGGTGACGATCACGTCGGCATCACGCACCGCCTCGGCGGCTTCGCCTGCGGTGGCCTTCACGCCGCGCGCACGGTGACGCGCGTTGAGTTCGTCGACGACCTGCTCCACGTTATCGAGGCCGACGATTCTGAACGACTGCAAACCGGTATGCGCGGCGAGCGCCTGCGCATGCGCGCGCCCCTGCACGCCCGTGCCGAAGATCGCGACGGCGCGCGCATCTTCGCGCGCGAGCGCTCGCACCGCGAGCACCGTGGTCGCGGCCGTGCGGATTCGCGTGAGCGCGTTCGCGTCGAGCGTGGCGAGCGGGCGGCCGTCGTCGGTTGAAAACAGCACGATCGAGAACGAGAAGCGGCCGTTGATCGTCGTGTACACCTTCGCGCCGGTCACGCCAGCTTCGGGCAACACGGCGCCGAGCGTCGATAGCTTCACGCCGCCCGCTTCGGTGCGCACGCGCCGCTGCACCGCCGCGCGTCCCCGCGACAGTGCGCGAAACGCCTGCTCGAGCGTCGGGATCGCTTCGTCGAAACCCACGAGCGCATCGATCTGCGCGTCGTTCAGATGAATCATGGAGAATGCTTCCTTGTGCGAATCTGATGACTGGATGGCGCGCGTGCCGCGCGCTACACGAGCGCCGCTGCGGCGTGCTGGAACGTAAAGCTGTCCGAGTACAGATGATCCACGCTCGCGCCCTTCGCGATGAAAGCGGCCTTCGCCTCGGCGATCATCGCGGGCGAGCCGCACAGATAGACCGCGTGCTCCGACAGGTCCGCATGGTCCTCGCACACCGCATGCTGCACATAGCCGCGCCGCCCGCTCCATGCTGTGTCCGCGCGCGACAACACCGGCACATAGCGGAACTCGTAGAGACGCTCCGCCCAGCGGCCGATTTCGTCATGCAGATACAGGCCGTCGGCCGTTCTCGCGCCCCAGTACAGCGTGACGGGCGGGCAATCGGGATCGTCCATCAGCGATTCGAGCATCGCTTTCACCGGCGCCAGGCCGGTGCCGGTCGCGACCATCAGCAACGGACGATAGTCCTCTTCGTGCAGTCGGAATCCGCCGAGCGGCAGCTCCACGTCGAGGCGGTCGCCCGGTTTGAGCTGCGCCACCACACGATCGGTGAACCGGCCGCCCGCGATCTTCCGCACATGAAAGTCGACGAGGCCGCCCGCGCGCGCGGCGGATGCCATCGAGAAGCTGCGATGACTACCGTCTTCGAGCATCACGTTCATGTACTGACCGGGCCGGTAGATCATTTCGGCATCCTCTGGAAGCGCGAGCGTGAGGTGCGTGACGTCGTGCGCCAGCAAGCGTACCGCCTCGACGCGCACCGTATGACGCGCCGGCTCCGATGTCGGCGCACCGGTGTGGCCCGCGCCGATCACAATGTCGCTGCGCGGCCGCGCCTGACACGCGAGCGCAAATCCCGCCTGCGCCTCCTCCTCGGTGAGTCCGAGCGGAAACTCCTCGTAGTCGAGCGTGCCCTCGTGCACTTTCACGCGGCACGTGCCGCAACCGCCGAACTGACAATCGTGCGCAAGCGGCACGTCCGCGCGTAGCGCGGCGGCGAGCAGCGATTCGTCGCGCTCAGCGCTGAAGCACGCTCCTGTTTCGAGCACCTGAATCCGGTATGACATGACGCCACCTCATGACGATGCGATGCGAACGACAGGACCGCCGGCATGCACAGGCGGCCCGTGGCGTCATTTCTTGATGTCGGCTTCCACGAGCACGCTATGCCCCTGCGCCGCGAGCAGATCGTGCAGCCCCTGCAAAGCGGCGAGGCCGCACTGCGTGTCCTGCTCGCCGTTGCCGCCGCTCAGGCCCACACCACCCACCACCTGGCCATCGACGACAACAGGAAAACCGCCGACGAATGCCGCAAACTTACCCTCGAAGCTCCATTGAATGCCGAACGCTTCGTTGCCCGGCAACGCGGGACCGTTGGGCCGCTGGGTGAACAGATGCGTCGAGCGCTTGTGGCCGGCTGCCGTGAACGCCTTGTTCCACGCAATCTGCGGCCCAGTGATGCGCGCGCCGTCCATCCGTTCGAGCGCGAGCGGATAGCCGCCCTCGTCGACGATGCAGACCGATTCGAGCACGTCGATCTGCTGCGCCCGGCCGATGGCCGCGCGGATCATTTCGCGCGCTTCGGCCAGTTCCAGGCGAAATATCTGTTTCATTGCAACCCCCTCATTGCTGATTGATTCATTGATTCGGAAAGCTGATCTCGCCGCTCTCAGATGCCGCGATAGACCGTCTTGATCTGCGTATAGAACTCGAGACCGCCACGCCCCGATTCGCGAAACGTCGACGTGCTCGAACGCTTGAGCCCCCCGAACGGCGCGTTGATCGCGTTGCCCGTCGTCGTTCGGTTGATCTTCACGGTGCCCGCCTCGATGTCGTCCGCGAAGCGATGCATGTGGCGTGGATTCGACGTGACGATCGCGGCGCAGAGCCCATACTCGGTGTCGTTCGCCTTCGCGATCGCGTCCTCGTAGCTGGTCACGGTGACGATCGCGATCACCGGCCCAAAGATTTCTTCGCGGCAGATACGCATGTCCTGCGTCACGTCGGTGAAGATCGCAGGCGTGACGTAATAGCCGTGCTCGTAATCGGGACCGCTCAGGCGCTCGCCGCCGTACAGATGCGTGGCCTGTGCCTTGCCGGAGGCCACGTAGTCGAGCACGGTGTCGAGCTGCGTCCGGGTCGCGAGCGGGCCGATGTCCATGCCGGGCGTGAGGCCGCTGCCGATCTTGAGCGTCTTCACTTTAGCGAGCAGTTTCTCGCTGAACGCATCGCGCACGCTCTGCATGACCAGCACGCGGCTCGTGCCGGTGCAGGCCTGGCCCGTCAGCGAGAAGCCCCCCTTGATCGTCAGGTCGACGGCGCGGTCGAGATCCGCGTCGTCCATCACGATCAGCGGGTTCTTGCCGCCGAGTTCCATCTGCGTGCGCGTGGTCAGCGGTAGGGAGCGATGAATCTGTTCGCCAGCGGCGGTCGAACCGGTGAACGACACGGCCCTGACGACCGGCGACGCGGTAATGACGGAGCCGATTTCCGACGCGCGTCCCGTGATGAAATTCAGTACACCCGATGGAATGCCCGCCTGCGCGAATGCTTCGGCGAGCCGGTAGCCGATCAGCGGCGCATCCGACGACGGTTTGAAGATCACCGTATTACCGGCGATCAGCGCCGGCGCGATCTTGCGCGCCGGGATCGAGATCGGAAAATTCCACGGTGTAATCACGGCGACGACGCCGAGGGGTTCGCGCTGCGTGTGGACGGTCATGTCGGGATCGTCGCTCGGGAACGTCTCGCCGGCATACGACTGACCTTCCACCGCATAGAAACGCAGCACCTGCGCCGAGCGCAGAATTTCGTCCCTGCTCTGCGCGAGCGGCTTGCCTTCTTCGCGCGTGAGTTCGTTCGCGAATCCGTCCGCGTGCTGTTCGAGCCACGCCGCCGCGCGATTGAGAACGGCCGCGCGCTGCGCGACCGGCGTGCGCCGCCACGCGGCGAACGCGCCAGCCGCCGCGGCCAGCGCGGCGCGCGCGTCCTCGACCGAAGACGCCTGGAAGCGGCCGACGATGTCGCGCGTATCGGCGGGATTCACGTTGTCGAACGTGCCGCCGCTCACGCTCGCGGTCCACTCGCCCGCGATGAGATTCTTGAACTCTGGTGTTGCCGGATTGCTCATGACGGATACCTGTGCTGTTGCCGCAATGGCCGGCGCCATGCCGGCCGGCTGGCTCGCGGCGATGCCAACGGAAGACGGCGCCGCGTTGCGCGCGCCGCCGCGGGTTCAACTCGCGAGTTCGAGTTCGGGCAGCGCCAGGTCCTGCTCGACGTAGTCGTAATAGAGCGCGGTCGTATAAAGCAGACGCATCTGCGCGCCGATCTCGCAGATCTTCAGGCAGCGTTGCTGCAACTCGGGCGTGTCGGCATGTTCGAGCACGATCTGATAGCCGCGCTCGCCATGAATCTCGTCCGACACGATGTGCAGATCGAAGAACTCCACTTCCTCGTCGGTGAACTGGTATTTGTCGCGCAGCGTCGGCGTCTGCTTGCGATAGATCGACGGCACCTGCGATTCCAGACCCACGACGAGCGCCGCGACCGCGACAATCGGGTCCTCGCGCATCGCCACCGAATAACACCATGCCTGCAGGCCTCGCGTGGTCGGCGACATGTTGTCGGGATCTATCACGCGCTCGCGCGTCGTGCCGCACGCTTCGGCGAAACGGATCAGCAGATCGGTATGACGGTCTCCGCCGATTTCCTCTTCGTACATGTTGGCGAGCAGAAAGTCCTTAGCCTCGGTGAAGCGGTCCGGCGTGCGCGCATAGATGTAGGCCAGATAGTCGGCGAACGGGCCCACGTAGTGATAGTGGTTCTCGGCCCAGCGCGCGAGATGCGCGCGGCTCAGCTTGCCGCTCGCCCACGCGATGCTGAACGGCGCCTTGTTCGCACTCTTGCCTTTGATGGCTTCCTCGAGCGCGGCGCGGAAGTCATCACGGTTCATCAATTCAGCCATTTCAAGCTCCTGACAGGTAGGTAAAAGGTTGGCGTTGTCGAAAGCCCGAATGCCGTCGGGCACGGAAGGAACAGTTCAGCTAGTGTAGCGCCTGAGATGAATACTGTATACCAGTATGGCCGAATTGCGCAAACCGTTCGAGGGAAGAGCGCTCCGTCTACGCGCCGTTGCATTGCGGCCTGACTGCGGAAAACCCAAGAAAAATGGACCTATATGCGCGCCAACTGCCGCTGTCTTCGGTCCTAGCCGGGGCACCATCAGGCAGTAGACGGTATACTATATCCTTTTCTTCAACTACACTAGATCCGAGTGAATCACGGAGAGCGTTATGCCAACAGTGGTATTTCACAAAAATGGCGCGACCCATCAGGGCGAGGTCAAGGAGAACACCAACCTCGTCGTGCGCGCCGGCATCAAGCAATTCCCGTTTCCGCATCTGCGCTACGAATGCGGCATGGGCAAGTGCTCGAAGTGCGCGTGCCGCGTGATGTCCGGCGCGCAGCATCTGCCCGAGCCCAACTGGAAGGAAAAAAAACAGCTCGGCGAGCGGCTTGCGCAGGGTTATCGCCTCGCGTGCCAACTATGGATCGAGCACGACATCGAACTCGCGCAGGACGATCTGGAGCAGGCAGCATGAATACGCGCTCCGCAGCGGCCGGCACGCACGTGATCCTGACGAGCAAGCCCGGCCAGTACCGCACCGAGGCGACCGAAGGCATCGTGCCGCTCGCCACCTTCGACTACCTCTACGGCGGCCGGCATATCGCCACGTTCGTCATCGCCGCGCTCATGAAAGAAACGAAGATCAGGGTGATCGACGAAGCCACACCGTCGGCGGTCAATCTCGTTCCCACCAGGTTCCTCGAAAAATTCGCGACGCCTGAAGCCGCGCTCGAGTCGCTACGGCAGCTCGCGGGCCACGGCAACGGCGCCGCGCAACTGACCCCGCGCTAGTTGCCGCGCCGTTTCATCCCCTCCTCTCCGAACCCAATACGTAAGCCTCCGAATGATCCAGATTACTTTCCTCAGCAACGACAACAAGTCGGTCAGCGCGCCGCCCAACAGCAATCTGCTGCGCGTCTCGCTGCGCGAAAAAGGCGGCATTCCGTTCAAATGCGGCGGCGGCTTGTGCGGCACCTGCAAATGCAAGGTCGAACACGGCATCGAACATACCGATAGCGTGAAGGACAAGGAAAAACGCCATCTGAGCGAAGACGAAATCAAAGCTGGCTATCGGATGGCCTGTCAGACTTTCGTCAATGGCAATGTCAGCGTGTCATGGTGAGTTAGCAACACAACGTAGTGAGTCAAACTGGGACGCCGGCTTCGATGCACTGAAGCCGGCGTTTTTGCTTGTCGTTGCGAGGCGTAAAACGTAGGCCGCAACTCGCGGGCAAAGCGCGCCGACAATCAAACCGCCAAGGCCTTGCGCATCGGCAAACCAACGCGCAAGGCCCGGCAAAAACCGCGCGGACGACACACGCGTCCCGCCCCTCCCATCACCAGATCAGAATCGCCACCAACGTCGACACCACCAGGCCGGACACCACCGGCAGCAACAGATAGCGCACCGCCTGCAACACCGGCACACGCGCGAAGCTCGCCACCGCCGCGAGCGCCGACCATGCGGTCAGCGTCTTGCCGGTCCACACCGAACCCATCTGGCCGATCGCCGCGAGCGTCGACACGTCGAAGCCCACCGTGCGGCCGAGCGCGCCCGCCAGCGCGCCGGTCAACGGCAAACCGGCGAAGCCCGAGCCGTCGATGCCCGTCACCACGCCGGCCAGCAGAATGCCGTACGAGACGAAGAACGCGTTGTGCGGAATGTAGACCTCGCCCGCTTTCACGAGATCGGCAAGCAGGCCGGGGGCATGGGTACCGGCGGGCAAGCCGAGGATCGGCGCCGCAGTGCCGGCCACGCCGATGAAGAAGAAGCCCGCAATCGGCAGCACCGAGCTCATCGCGCGAAACGAAAACACTAAACCCTCGGTGACGTGCTCGGCCGTGCTGCGGCACATCGCGCGATAGTCGCGCGCAGCGGCTACCGCCACCATCAGCAACGCGGAGACGCCGCCGACGAGCGCCGCGGCCGCTGCACCGCTCGCGCCCTTGAAGCCGGGGATCAGATGCGGCAACACCATGTAGACGACGATCGCGAGAAAGGCGACGGGGATCACGATCGCGAAGCAGCGGGACCAGCGCTCCTGCCACGGCGTCAACAGGTCGCGCGACGACAACAACAACGCCCGCGAGCCGCTCGCGCCGCTGACCTGGCCGCCGTCGCCGACCGACGCATGCTGCGGTTTGCCGCGCCGGATGCGCGCGCGACTCGTGCCGGCCGCCGGCGTGACAACGGCATTCGCCGTGACCTGGGTCGCTTCCCAGCGTTCGAGATGGCGCGCATCGGGCGCCTGGATCTGCTTGCGGATACGCAGATAGGCGATCAGGAACGCGATGCCGCCCGTGATCAGCGACAGCAGCAGCGCCTTGTCGGCAACGTCCGGCATCGCGACCGCGGCCGCTTTCGCGCTGATGCCCGGCGCGACCTTCATCACGTAATCCGACGACAAGGCCGTGCCGAGTCCCGCGATGCCGATGCACAACGCCGCGCCCAGCGGCGGCACGCCCGCGTAAATCGCGGCCGGCAGCAGAATGCCGGCGATCAACGGCACGGCCGGCGTCGGCCAGAAGAACAGCGACAACACGTAGCTCACGAAGCCGAGCACGAAGAAGCCGACGTGCCCGTTGACCATGACCGCGCGAAACGGCTGGACCATGCGCACATCCGCGTTGATCCGTTTCAGCGCGTTGAGCAACGCGGTCATCAGCGAAATCACGAGGAAGATATTGAAACAGCTCGCGCGCCGCCGTAAGCGGCGCGAAGAACACCGCTTCGATCGCGGTCGACACCTGGCCGGAAAACGCGAAGACGGTGGCGAAGGTCGCGAGAATCGCGGGCGCGACGACATTGGCGCGAAACACCAGCGTCGCGATGATAGAGACGACACCACACAGATAAACCCAGTGCGCCGACGTTAGAACGACGTGAGATTCCATTGCTTCTCCTGACTGCGCGGACCTGCGAGCGTGGGTGGAATGCGGCTGATTTGAGATAACAGCTTGGTATACTATGTACTAAATAAAACTGGATCAACGGCTGTTTGCTTGGGGTTTACCCGCATTCGTCGGGGCATTTCAAAGAAGAAGAATCGAGCGGCAGCAGAAATCCCGCCGTTCCCGGTAGTTACGAGGAAGCGGGGCGCGTGCTTCAATGCCCCGTCAGACAAGGCCGAGCCGGATATTTCCGTATAAGGTCTACAGTATTCGCGACGTGCACTGAGGTAAAATCGCCTGCATCACACGCCATCAGCAACACAGGTTGGAGATCCTTATGAACACTGAAGCGGACACGACCGCGGCAAGCGGCGCACAGGGGCAATCGAGCGCGCCGATCATGCATCAGCAGCTGTCGCATCTCGTCACCGCGCGGCTGCGCGAAGCAATCGTCTCGGGCACGTACGCGCCCGGCGAGCGGCTGGTCGAAGGACGCATCGCCCAGGAGCTCGACGTCTCGCGCGTGCCGGTACGCGAAGCGCTGCGCGCGCTCGCCTCGGAAGGCCTCGTCGAAGTGCGGCCGCGGCACGGCGCGGTGGTCGCGTCGCTGCAGCCGTCGGCGGCACGCGAAATGATCCAGATCCGCGCGACGCTCGAGGGACTCAACGCCCGGCTCGCCGCCGAACATCGAACGCCCGAGCTGGTCGGCCAGATCGAACAGGTGCTCGCCGAAGGCAAGGCAAAAGTCGACGCCGGCGAGACGGCCGACCTGCTCGAACTCAACGCGCGTTTTCACGACCTGCTCTACGCGGCCGGGGCCAATACGATTCTGAGCGACCTGATGCGCTCGTTGCGCGACCGCACGCGCATGCTGTTCACGAACGCGAGCGATGCGGAAGTCCGCCAGACCTGGGACGAACACGCCGCGATCCTGCGCGCGGTGCAGTCGGGCGATGCGACGCTGTCGGCGCTGCTCGCCGAGCGGCATGTGATGCGCGCCGCCCAGCACTATCTGGCGAACAATGCGCGTTGAAACGGCCTTTGAAACGCGCGGCATAGGAAGCGAGGCGCGGCACACGCCACCGCGCTCGCTTTACGCCACCCGATAATTTCGTCGACTACGCTGCAAGCCACTTGACAGGCGGAATTTGGCGATAGACGGTATACAACATACCGCCCATCGATCGCCCTCTCAGGCCTTTCATGACACCAAGCTCCTCCCCACCCGCCGCCAGTCAGGCGGAGCGCTACCGTTACGCCACTGTCCAGCAGGCCGCGCACGACATGCGCGCCGGCGAGATCGACGCCGTCTCGCTCGTCGCCGCGTGCGAAGCCGCATTCGAGGCCGACAACGGCCTGTTGAACGCGGTCGTCGTATCCGATTTCGACGCCGCCTACGCCACCGCCGAAGCACGCGACGAGGAACGGCGCGGGGGGCGGCTGCGCGGCCCCTTGCACGGCATTCCGTTTACGATCAAGGAATCTTTCGACGTCCGCGGCTGGCCGACTACCCTTGGCGACCCCGCGCATCGCGAGAACATCGCGAGTGCCCATGCGGACGTCGTGCAACGCCTGCTCGACGCGGGCGCGGTGCTGCTCGGCAAGACCAACGTGCCGATCTATCTGCGCGACTGGCAAAGCTATAACGACCTCTACGGCACGACCCGCAATCCGCGCGATCCGTCCCGCACGCCGGGCGGTTCGTCGGGTGGCAGCGCGGCGGCCGTCTGCGCGGGCATGTCATTCTTCGACGTCGGCTCGGATGTCGGCTCATCGATCCGCAACCCCGCGCATTTCTGCGGCGTCTTCTCGCACAAGACCACGCATGGCATCGTGTCGCTGAAAGGCCATGGCATCGGCGGCGGCATGGCGCAGCCCGACATCAACGTCGCGGGTCCGCTCGCGCGCTCGGCGCGCGACCTCGAACTCGTGCTCGGCGCGATCGCCGGTCCGGCCGGCGAAGCCGCGAGCGCGCTGAGGCTCGCACTGCCACCCTGCGAGCGCACGGACCTGCGTGAATTCCGCTTCGGCATACTGACCAATCATCCGCTCGCCGATGTCGACGGCCCGGTAGAGGCGTGCCTCACGCGTCTTGGCCGGCAGCTCGAAGACGCCGGTGCGACGGTGGTTTGGGACGCGCGCCCCGCGCTCGACGCCGCGCAACTGATGCGCGCCTACGTGCTGCTGCTGCGCGCGTCGACCTCGCACTATCTCGACGACGACGCCTTCGCCGCCGCGCTCACAGCAAGCGCCGCCGTGGCCGCCGACGCGTCGTCGTACGCCGCCTTGCAATACGCGGGCACCGCGTTGCGTCACCGCGACTGGCTGCTGCTGCAAAAGCAGCGCGACGCGTTTTGCGAAGCATGGCGCGAGCTGTTCGGCACGGTCGACGTGCTGCTGTGCCCCGCCGCCGCGACCGCCGCCTTCACGCTCGACGAAACCGGGGCGCCGTGGCAACGCACGCTCGACGTCAACGGCCGCCCGCAGCCGATGACGACCCAGCTGTTCTGGGCCGGCCACTCGGGTCTGTGCGGCCTGCCATCGACGGTGGCCCGCGCCGGCACGACCGCGGACGGCCTGCCGATCGGCGTGCAGATCGTCGGGCCGCTCTATCACGACCTGCGTTCGCTGCGGGTGGCCGCGCTGCTCGAGCAGGCGGGACTGTCGTTCGTCGCGCCACCGCTATAACACCCACTCGCATTCTCGAGGCGCCAGCCGCCACCTCATCCTCGCCCGGAGTCCTCCATCATGGTCTGGTTCGAATCGCTGTCAAAGAACGAGAAGAAAGCCTTTGCGGGCGCGTTCATGGGTCATGCCGTCGATGTGTACGACTTCATGATCTACTCGTTCCTGATTCCCGTGCTCGCCGCGACCTGGCACATGAACAAGGCCATCGCGGGCAGCATCGTCACCTACACGCTGATCGCGTCGCTCGTCGGTGCGATCGGCGCGGGCCTGCTCGCCGACCGCTTCGGGCGCGTGCGCATTCTGCGCTGGACCATCGTGCTATTCGCGCTCGCGTGCTTCGCGTGCGGCTTCGCCAACTCGCCACTACAGCTCGCGCTGTTTCGCATGCTGCAGGGGCTCGGCTTCGGTGGCGAATCGTCGCTATGCATGGTGCTCGCGACCGAGATCATCAGGAATCCCGCGCATCGCGGCAAATTCTCCGGCTTCGCGGCGAGCAGTTATTCGTTTGGCTGGGCCGCCGCGGCGATCGTCTATAGCGTGCTGTTTTCGTGGCTGCCGGCGGAGTGGGCGTGGCGCGGCTGCTTTTTTATCGGCATCGTGCCGGCGCTGCTGGTTGTGTATCTTCGGCGCGATCTGAAGGAGCCCGAAGCGTTCTCGCGCGCGCTCGGAAAACAGCACTCGCCCGCCGCCTTCGAAGGACTACGCCGTGTCTGCGCGCGGCCGCTCGCCGGCAAGACGATCCTGTGCAGTCTGCTGTCGGGCGGCATGCTCGGCAGCTACTATGCGATCGCGACGTGGATCCCGACCTATCTGAAGCTCGAACGCGGCCTGTCGATCTTCGGCACGAGCGCCTATCTCGCGATCATGATCCTCGGCTCGTTCGTGGGCTACGTGCTCGGTGCGTATTCGTCGGACCGCATCGGCCGACGCCTCACGTATATCGTGTTCGCGGCGGGCGCGTTTTCCATGGCGCTCGCCTATATGGCGATTCCCGCGTCGAACGGCGCGATGCTCGTGCTCGGCTTTCTGCTCGGCGTGCTGATGCAGGGAACGTTCTCGGGCATCGCCGCGACGATCTCGGAGAGCTACCCGAACGAAATTCGCGCGACCGGCTACGGCGTCGCCTACAACATGGGGCGCGTCATCGGCTCGCTGTTCCCGCTTGGCGTGGGCTGGCTCAGCACCGGTCATATGGCGCTCGACTCCGCGATTCCGCTGGTCGCGGGCGTCGGTTATCTGTGCGTGATCGTCACCGCGTGGATTCTGCCCGAGACCAACGGCATCAGCCTCGATTCGCTCAGCGGCGAGCAGACCGATTCAAGCGCTTCGATCGAACCGATGGGTGTCGCCGCCCGCGTGGCCCAATCCGGCTCCGGGCGCGACGCTCGCTAACACTTCACCTGTCTCGCACCAGGGCGGCGTCCACGCAAGTATTTGAAAATTTCAACTACTTGCCTATAATGCCTGCACTGCGTATGACGCGGACAGCGGAGCAAATTCTTGTATTCGGACTTCCTGACTTTCAGGCTCGACCTGACCAGCGCGTTGCTGATCAACCGCGCGAATATGGTCTACCGCGAGCGCTGGGATCTCGACGTGCGTGCGTTGCGCGTGCTGCGCCTCGTCTGCGCGGAGCCCGACATCACGCCCAAATCCGTTTCACAGCGCGCGCTGATCGAAAAAACGCTGCTTTCCAAAGTCCTCGCCGAGCTTGAAACGCGCGGCCTGATCACGCGCAACATGCATGCGTCGGACCGTCGTAGCATCGCGTTACGCGCCACCGCGCACGGCCTCGAGGTCGCGCAGGCGTCCGAAGCGGTGGGCACCGAGCTCGAGGTCGAGCTGGCGAAGGCGCTCAGCGCGAACGAACGCAAAACGCTCGAACGTCTGCTTGGCAAGCTTTCGCACAGCCTGCTCGAAAGCGAGTCCGCAAGCGCGCCGCCTGCGCAATCCTGACAGACGGTCCGCATTCCACCGCCTTCCTTCCCTGGCGTTCATGGCAACAAGGAGCCCTCCATGTCGAAGCTGATCGAAACGATGTCGAGCGCGATCGACGCGCTGCTGCCTGAACTCGAAGCGATCTACAAAGACCTGCACGCGCACCCCGAACTGTCGATGCAGGAGGTGCGCACCGCGGGCATCGTCGCGGACTACGTGGAAAAGCTCGGTTACGAGGTGACGCGCAAGGTCGGCGTGACGGGCGTCGTTGCGTTGCTGCGCAACGGCGACGGTCCCACCGTGATGCTGCGCGCCGACATGGACGCGCTGCCGATGGCCGAAGCGACCGGCCTGCCCTATGCGAGCACGGTGAGGGCGAAAGACGAAGACGGGCTCGAAGTCGGCGTCGCGCATTCGTGCGGCCACGACATGCACGTCACGTGGCTGCTCGGCGTCGCGCGTCTGATGGCAGGGCATCGCGACGCATGGCGCGGCACGCTGATGGCCGTGTTCCAGCCCGGTGAGGAAGTCGGCCGCGGCGCACGCAGCATGCTCGACGACGGCATGACCACGCGCTTTCCGAAGCCCGACGTGATTCTCGGCCAGCACGTGATGGTCGGCGCGGCGTGCTCGGTCGGCTATCGCAGCGGCACGATCCTGTCGGCCGGCGACAGCATCAAGATCAAGCTGTTCGGGCGCGGCGCGCACGGCTCGCAGCCGCAGACGTCGATCGATCCCGTGATCATGGCAGCGTCGACGACCTTGCGTCTGCAAACCATCGTGTCGCGCGAAATCGCGCCGAGCGACAGCGCCGTGCTGACCATCGGTTCGCTGCAAGCCGGCACGAAAGAGAACATCATCCCCGACGACGCGACGCTGAAGCTCAACATGCGCACTTACGACGATGACGTGCGCGAGTACATGCTCGGCGCGATCCGCCGCATCTGCTGCGCCGAATGCGTGGCGTCGAACGCGCCGCGCGAGCCAGAATTCACGACACTATCGAGCTACCCGCTGACGATCAACGACGCGGCCACGACCGAGCGTGTGCGCAACGCGTTCGAGGCGCAGTTCGGCGAGCGCGCGTACGAATCGCCGCCGGCCGCCGCAAGCGAAGACTTCAGCGTGTTCGGCCGCGAATGGAACGTGCCGTACTCGTTCTGGTTCGTCGGCGGCACCGAGCCCGAAGTGTTCCGCCAGGCGCTCGCCGCGAAAAAACTCAACGAAATTCCGAGCAATCACTCGCCGAAATTCGCACCTGTGCTCGACCCGACCCTGCGCACGGGCCTCGAAGCCATGCTGTGCGCGGCCGGTGCCTGGCTCGATCAACACGAAACCACTCAGTGAATTCACACGCTGTCTACACCATTCTCGACCTGATCGGCACCTTCGTGTTCGCGATCAGCGGCGCGGTGGCCGCGCGTCAACGACGGCTCGACCTGCTCGGCATCGTCGTGATCGCCTTCATGGTCGCGTGCGGCGGCGGCATCGTGCGCGACCTGTGCATCGGCGCGATCCCGCCTGCGGGGCTGTCGAACTGGCGCTATCTGGCGACCGCGCTCGCCGCGTCGGCCGTGACGATTCTCGCGTATCCGCAGGTGCGCCGGCTGCGCCAGCCGGTGCTGTTCTTCGATGCGATCGGGCTCGGTCTGTTCGCGGTGTCGGGCGCGCAGAAAGCGCTCACGTATGGCCACAATGCCGAACTCGCGATTCTGCTCGGCATCGTCAGCGCGGTCGGTGGCGGCGTGATGCGCGACGTCGTGCTCTCGCGCGTACCCGCGATTCTCGAACGCGAGATCTATGCGTCGGCCGCGCTGTTAGGCGCGGCGGTGCAAGTCGGTTTTTCGTACGCGGGTTGGACGGACTGGTGGACGCCGTGGTTCGCGACATTGGCTTGCGTGTTGGCGCGGCTCGCGTCACTGCGCTATGGCTGGCGGCTGCCGATCTTCCAAGGCAGACGCACGGCCGAGACACGCGACAACTCATAACGAGCCCTTCGCGCTTCAGCTCGCGGTTTGCGGAATCAGCACCGCCGCCGCGCCACGTTGTCTCGTGCGTTCCACCGGCTCTCTCCGTTCATTCCCCATGTCGATCCGCTCGCGACGAAGTGCGTGGTCATGTGCCACCCGCCATGCTCGGCGGCAGATCGCGATAGATATGAATCATCGCGGGCCCCATCAGCACGACGAACAGCGCCGGAAAAATGCAGAACATCAACGGAAACAGCAACTTCAGCGCGATCTTCGCGGCCCGCTCCTCGGCGCGCATCCGGCGGCGCGCGCGCAGCGTATCGGACAGCTTGCGGGCGGGCCGCCCGCGCTCGGCATCGCGCTAGTCGTCTGCGTGGTGCCGCCGCTCACGTTCGTCGCGCATCGGTGCTGGACGTATCGCTGAATACGAAGCACGCATAAAGCGACTCACGCCGCGCGCAACGCCTTCTGACACGCCGCGAGTACCGCGCCGGCCGCCAGCAGCAGCGCCGAATACACGAGCCCGCGCGCGAGCCCGGCGCCATCCGACACCCAGCCGATCACGACCGGCCCGACGATCTGCCCGAACGCGAACACAATCGTGAAGGCGCTGATGCCCTTCGCCCAGTGGCTCGCGGGCAGATTGTGGCGCACGAACGCGGTCGTCGACGCGACCGCCGACAGGAACGTCGCGCCGAACAGCGCGCCCGAAACGAACGCGACCCACGGCTGCGTGAAGAGCGCGGGCAGCAGCGTCGCGATCGCCAGCAGCGCGTTGAGCAGGGCGAGCGCCTGGCCCCCGCGCATGCGATCGAGCAGCGTCGACCAGATCCGCGCCGACACCACGGTCGCCGCGCCGAGCAGTAGATAGAAACCGGTGACGACCGCCGCGCTCATGCCGGCGTTGCGCAGCAGCGCGACGATGAACGTCATGTAGCCGATATAGCCGACGCCGAACAGTCCGTAGCCCGCGAGCGCGGCCGCGAAGTGCGGCCAGCCCGGGGCGGGGGTGGCGCCGGCCGCATGCGCCGCAGCCGCCGCGATCGAGTACGCGCGCTCGATCCTGCGCGACGCGCCGATCGCGACCGCGGAGAACAGCGCGCAGGCCGCCGCGAGCGCGAACCACGCGAATTGCCAGCCGTGGGCGGCATCAAGGATCGTCACCGGCACCAGCACCGACGACGCGACGATCCCCCAGCCGGTGCCGCCGTAATACAGACCGAGCACGAGCCCCGCGTCGCGCGGTCGCGCCGACGCGAGCCGCGCCGCAAGCACGCCGCCGCCGATGAAGATCGCCGCGCTGCTCGCACCGGTGATCACGCGCAGCGTCAGCAGCGCATCCGTGCTGGCGGTGAGGCCGCTGCCGGCCATCAGCAGCGCGGTCAGCACGCAACCGGCCGCGAACAGCGCGCCGGCCGACCAGCGGCGCGCGAGGCGCGGAAACACGAGCGCGCCGAGCAGATAGCCGAGCGCGTTGGCGGTGTTCATCGCGCCGGCCTGCGCGAAGCTCCAGCCGAGGTCGAGTTTCATCGACGGCAACAGCAGCGCGTACGCGAAGCGCGCGAAGCCGAGCGCTGACGCGCTGCCGAGCGATAGCGCGGCGGCCAGCAGCAGGGTCGGCACACGTTCGGCGGTGGTCGTTGATGGGGCGTGCGATGCGGTGTCGGCGGAACGGGAGGACATGGGCGGACGGACGTAAACGGGGAACGCTGCGAGCCGATTCTACCTGGAGCGACGACGAAAGTCGCGGAATGTGCGCGGCTTACCCGCCCGCCCCTTCCGGCTCATGCGGCATGAGCCGCGCCTTCGCGTGGCGCATCTTTTCCAGCGTCTCGGGCCCGGCCTTCAGCGCGACGCCGATCGCGAGCGCATCCATGATGCACAGATGCACGAGCCGCGACACGCCCGGCGTGTTCGGATCGATCGGGCTCGCCACGCGCAGCAGCAGCGGAATATCGGCGAGCCATGCGAGTCGCGAGCCGACGTTGGTCAGCGCGATCGTCGTCGCGCCGCGCTCCTTCGCGATCTGGATGCTTTCATTCACTTCGACGCTGCGCCCCGAATGCGAGATCGCAAACGCGACGTCGCCCGGCTCCATCAGACCCGCGTATAGACGCTGCAAATGACCATCGGTAAACGCGGCCGCCGCGATGTCGATGCGCAAAAAACGCAGCGCCGCGTCCTGCGCGACGAGCCCCGAGCCTGAGCCCACGCCGAAGAAAAACACGCGCCGGGCGCTCGAAAGCGCCGCGATCGCGCTTTCGACCACGGCAGGATCGAGCGCGCCGCGCGCATGCGTGATGCCGTCGATCGCCGCTTCGCCGACCTTGTCCATCAAGGTCTGCACGTCGTCGTCGCGCGCGACCGCGGTCGATGCATACGGCAGCCCGCCCGCGACGCTCTGCGCGAGCTGCATCTTGAAGTCGCGCAGACCGTGCGCACCGATCGCGCGGCAAAAACGCGTGACGGAAGGCTCGGACACGTCGGCGCGCTGCGCGAGTTCGGTGATGCTCGCGCGCATCGCGAAGTCGACGTCGGCGAGCACCATGTCGGCGACCTTGCGCTCGGCGGGCCGCAGACTCGCGAGTGCGTTGCGGATGTGGGGAATCAAGTTCGGTGCGGACACCCGGTGTTCCTTAGGGGCTGTTTCATATGGATCCGCGTCGCTCGCAGCTTGTTCGGCTTCAATCGGCCTGATCAAAGTTCAAGCCGCACGCGGTTCAGACCAGCCTGCGTCCACTCTCCGTATCGAACAGATGGATGTGTTCGGCCGGCAGACGCAGCGCGACACGCTGACCGGGCTCGATCTTCGAGCGCTCGCGCGTGGTCACGCACCACGAGGCGCCGCCTATTTTCCCGTACAGGTGCGTTTCGGCGCCAGTTGGCTCGATCACTTCGACGTCGAGCGCGGCATCCGGTATCTGCGTCGTGATCTCGACGTGCTCGGGCCGCACGCCGAGCGTGGCCTTCGCACCGACCACGGCCGACGCAGGCGTGCGTTCGAGCGCGACCTCGCTGCCGTCCGCGAGCTTCAACGCGAGGCCCGCACCCTGCGTGCGATTGACGATCACGCCCTCGGCGAAATTCATCGACGGCGAGCCGAGGAAGCTCGCGACGAACAGATTCGCCGGCCGGTCATAGAGTTCGAGCGGACGGCCGATCTGCTCGATACGTCCCGCGTTCATCACGACGATGCGATCGGCCATCGTCATCGCTTCGATCTGATCGTGGGTGACGTAGATCACGGTGTTCTTCAAGCGCTGATGCAGGGCCTTGATTTCGGTGCGCATCTGCACTCGCAGCTTTGCGTCGAGATTCGACAGCGGTTCGTCGAACAGGAACAGCGACGGCTCGCGCACCACCGCGCGGCCCATCGCCACGCGTTGCCGCTGACCGCCCGACAATGCGCGCGGCAAGCGGTCCAGATAGTCACCGAGGTTCAGCATCTTCGCGGCCGCAT
Source organism: Paraburkholderia sp. MM6662-R1 (assembly GCF_050436245.1). Classification (NCBI taxonomy): domain Bacteria; kingdom Pseudomonadati; phylum Pseudomonadota; class Betaproteobacteria; order Burkholderiales; family Burkholderiaceae; genus Paraburkholderia; species Paraburkholderia sp. MM6662-R1. The sequence goes on from NZ_JBNDLV010000004.1 coordinate 924,198, forward strand.
CGATGCGCGGCTTGAATTTCTCCGAGGATTCCTTGCGGATTCTCGGACCGAACGCGATGTTTTCATACACCGACAGATGCGGATACAGCGCGTAGCTCTGGAACACCATCGAGATGTTGCGCTGCTGCGGCGCGAGCGTATTCGCGCGCGTGCCGCCGATCATCAGATCGCCGCCGCTGATTTCCTCGAGCCCGGCCACCATCCGCATCAGCGTGCTCTTGCCGCAGCCCGACGGACCGACCAGCACGACGAACTCGCCGTCGTCGATGTCGAGATCGATGCCGTGCACGACCTGGGTGTCGCCATAGCGTTTGAAGATGCCGCTCAGTTGCACTGCTGCCATGCTGTCCTCATTGTCTTGCTGTGTGTTGTATTGCCGATGTTGTATTGCCGGTGCCGTAGTGCACGCGCCGCGCGCGGCTCAGAACGACTCGAGCGTCAGCTCCTGCGCCATCAGGCGGTTGCCCGCCATCAAGCCGCCGTCGACCGGCAACGCGACGCCGGTGATCACGCGCGCTTGCGGCGATGCGAGGAACAGCACCGCATCGGCGATGTCGTCGGGCGTCGCGAAGTCGCGCAACGGGTACCACTTCTTCAGTTCCTCGAACACCTGAGGATTCTTGTCGACACGCGCCTGCCACGCCTGCGTCTTCACAGTGCCCGGACAGACGATGTTCGCGCGAATGCCAAAGCGGCCCAGTTCGATCGCGAGCGCCTTCGTATAGCTGATCAGGCCGGCCTTCGCGGCGCTATATGCCGGATGACCGAGCGCGGCGAGACCGTTCACCGAGCCGATCAGCACGAGCGCGCCGCGCTGCCGTTCGATCATCGACGCGCGCACCGCCTCCACCGTGTGATACGTGCCGTTCAGATTCAGATGGATGTCGCGCTGCCAGCTTGCGGCGTCGGTGCTCGCGAGCGACGCGCCGAGCGCCGCGCCCGCGTTCGCGACCAGCACGTCGACCGGTCCACGCTGCGCGACCGCCGCAGACACCGCGTGCTGCACCGCAGCGGCGTCGCCGAGATCGACCGCGACCGGCACGACCTGGTCCGCGCCCTGTTGCGCGCCCCGTTGCGCGCCGAGTCGCGCGCTCAACGATTGCAGCGCGGTCGCGTCGATGTCGAGCGCGAGCACGGTGTCACCCGCCTCGACGAAGCGCTCGCATAACACGCTGCCAATACCGCCGCATGCGCCCGTTACCAATACGACACGATCCATGTGTTCCTCGCTCGTTGGCCTGGCCGTTTCGGCCGTCTTGCCGGCGCCGTCCGCCACCCGGCTCGCGCTACGCGCAACGCTGTAAATTTCCTACATATCCCACCCGCGACGACTGCCGGCCATCCCGAAGAGTGGGTTTCCATCCCCGTCGCGCCGTGCAGAATACCCCATGCTTTACAGCATCTTATGCACAAAACAGCCCGAGAAAAAATATCGCAGACCCTACGTGACAAGCTATTTTGCGTCATGTAGGATTTTTTCAAACAATTTACCCAAGGCGGCCGGCGACGGCAGCAAACCACCCACAGGAGAGAGAAAAATGTCGTTGCATGCCCGTGCTTCCCTCGCGCTCGGCAAAGTCGCCGTGGCGCTCGCGTTTGCAGGTATCGCCGTCTCGGCCCATGCCGAGACGGTCCGCGTGACGGTCGCTCACTACAGCGACGCGACCGCGCCGTACTTCGAGAAAATGGCCCGCAACTTTGAGAAGGCCAATCCCGGCACGACCATCAAGATCGAAGACGTGAACTGGGACACGCTGCAACAGAAGCTGCAAACGGACATCTCCGGCGGCGCCAACGCGGACCTCGCGATCGTCGGCACGCGCTGGCTCCTCGACTTCGTGAAGGACGACGTTGCCGAGCCGCTCGACGGCTATATGGACGCGAACTTCAAGGCACGCTTCATCGGTCCGTTCCTGGCTCCCGGCCAGATCAACGGCAAGACCTACGGCCTGCCGATCGCCGCTTCCGCGCGCGCGCTGTACTACAACAAGGATCTGCTCGCGAAGGTCGGCTACCCCGACGGCCCGAAGACCTGGAATGAAGTGATCGATGCATCGAAGAAGCTGAAGGCGCAAGGCATCGCCGGCTTCGGTCTGCAAGGCAAGGAAATCGAAACCGACGTCTACTTTTACTACGCGCTGTGGACGATGGGCGGCGACGTGGTCGGCAAGGACGGCAAGGCCGCGTTCAATTCGCCGGCGGGCGTGAAGGCCGCGACGATGTACAAGCAGATGATCGACCAGGGACTCACGCAACCGGGCGTCACCGGCTATAGCCGCGAGGACGTGCAGAACCTGTTCAAGCAGGGCCGCGTCGCGATGGTGATCTCCGCGCCGTTCCTCGCCAAGCAGATCAAGAAGGAAGCGCCGAACCTGAAGTACGGCATCGATCCGGTGCCGATGGGCACGACGCACGCCACCTACGCGGTCACCGACTCGATCGTGATGTTCAAGAACTCGAAGGTGAAGAAGACCGCGTGGAAGTTCCTCGACTATCTGTTCACGAAGGAACCGCGCGTCGAGTTCACGACGACCGAAGGCTTCCTGCCGACCACGAAGGCCGAAGCGGCGGACCCGGCGTTCAACGATCCGGACATCAAGGCATTCGTCGCGCTGCTGCCCACGGCTCACTTCGCGCCGACCGTGACCGGCTGGGAAGACACCGCGAAGGCCGTGACCGACGCGATGCAGGCGATCTACCTGAACAAGGCGCAACCGGCGGAAGCGTTGAATGCGGCCGCTGCGCAGGCGAACAAGTCGCTCGGTCACTGATACGCGGCTTTTGACAGTAACGAGACGAACAGGGGACGCGCGGCGCCGTAGCTAAAGCGCCGCGCGTTGCGCCGCGCCACTCCCACATTCGAGCCTATGCAGCACGATGCACCCTCCGGCCCATTCCGTCGTGCCCGCCGCCAGAGAGCGGGCGCGTCTTACGATCGAGCACGCATGAGCCGTTCCGTTTCTTCGCGCGCGCAGGCGCCCTGGTTGCTGATTGCGCCGAGCCTCGTGCTCGCGCTGTTCATCATCAGCTATCCGATTTTCAACATCGTGTGGCAATCGCTGCATGAGGTATCGCGCTTCGGCGCGATCCGCGACTTCACCGGCGCGCAGAACTTCATCAACGTGTTTCAGGACCCGGTGTTTCTCGATTCGGTACGCCGTACGATCATCTGGACCGTGTGCGTGGTGGGCGGCACGGTGCTGATCTCGGTACCTGTCGCACTGATTCTGAATCAGGACTTTCACGGCCGCGGCGTGGCGCGCACGATCGTGATGCTGCCGTGGTCCGTCTCTTTGACGATGACCGCCGTCGTCTGGCGCTGGGCCTTCAACGACGACTACGGCATGGTCAATGTCACGCTGCAGCGGCTCGGCCTGATCGGCGGGCCGATTCACTGGCTCGCGACGCCCGAGTTCGCGTTCCCCGTCGAAATCGCGGTCGGCATTCTGGTGTCGATTCCGTTTACGGTGACGATTTTTCTTGGCGGCCTGTCTTCGGTGCCAAGCGATATCTACGAAGCCGCGCGTATCGACGGCGCGAGCGCCTGGCAGCAGTTCCGTCAATTGACGATGCCGCTGCTGCGCCCGTTCATCAACATGGCGATCCTGCTGAACGTGATCTACGTGTTCAACTCGTTTCCGATCATCTGGGTGATGACGCAAGGCGGCCCCGACAACAGCACGCACATCCTCGTCACTTACCTGTACGAACTCGGCTTCCGGCTCGGACGTCCCGGCGAAGCGGCCGCCGTTTCGCTGATCATGCTCGTGATGCTGTTCGTGTTCTCGATCGCTTATCTACGTCTGCAACGCGCGAAAGAAGGAGTGCCATCATGACTCTGAGCGCGAAGACGAAACGCTCGCTGTGGTGCTGGATCGCACTGACGCCGCTCGTGATCGTCATACTGTTTCCGTTCGCGGTGATGTTCTTCACCGCGGTCAAACCGGCCTCGGAGATCTTCGTCTATCCGGCGCGCTGGCTGCCGGTGCAGTGGCAGTGGCGCAATTTCATCGACATGTGGGACGCGGCCAACTTCGGCGTCGCGCTGCGCAACAGCACGATCATCAGTTTCCTGTCCACCGCGCTCGCACTCGCGGTGTGCCTGCCCGCCGCTTACGCGCTCGCGCGCTTCCCATTTCGCGGACGCGGCCTGTATCGGCAGTTCCTGCTCGTCACGCAGATGCTGTCGCCGATCCTGCTGGTGGTCGGCCTATTCCGGCTCGCGGCGATGATTCCGTGGGGCGACGGCAACCTGGTCGATTCGAGGATCGGCGTGATCGTGTCGTACGCGGCGTTCAATATCGCGTTCGCGGTGTGGATGCTGTCGTCGTACTTTCAGACCGTGCCGCAGGATCTCGAGGAATCCGCGTGGCTCGAAGGCTGCAGCCGCACGCGCGCGGTGTTCAAGGTGTTTCTGCCGCTCGCGGTGCCGGCGATCGTCGTGACCGCCATCTTCACGTTCATCAATGCGTGGAACGAGTTCGCGGTCGTCTATACGCTGATCCGCTCGCCGGAAAACAAGACGCTGACCGTGCAGGTGACCGATATGGTCGCGGGCAAGTACGTGGTCGAATGGCATCTGGTGATGGCCGCGACCTTGTGCGCGACGTTGCCGGTTTCGATCGTGTTTGCGTGGTTGCAGCGTTATATGGTGAAGGGGCTCGCGCTCGGCGCGGTGAAGTGAGTGACTGCGCGGCGCGTGCCGCGCAGTGTTCGCTTGCGGGTCGCGCGTCAGTCGGTGCCGCGCACGATGCGCAGATCGCGTTCGACGCCATCGCCCAATGCGGCCAGCGCTTTCTTGTACTCCTCGCTTTCGTAAGCGGCGACGGCCGCCTCGTACGTCGGGAACTCGATCACGACCGTGCGCTCCTTGAGGCCCTGCTCGCGCGCCTCGTCCGCCACGCCTCGCACGAGGAACTTGCCGCCCGCCGCCGCCACCGCGGCTGGGGCCAGTTGCGCGTACGCGGCCAGTTTCTGCGGATCGTTCGTCTTGCGGTACGACGATACCCAATAACCTTTGCTCATTCGAATCTCCTTGTGTGATGGACCAACGCGGGACTAAAGCGGACCTAAGCAGTCGCGGTCTTACATAGTAGCAAAGCGGGCTGGCTCGCGACGCCGAGCGGTACCGCGCCGCCGCGCGCCGCGACCTGGACAGCATCTGCCACCACCAGCACGTGATCGCGCATAACGGGAAGTGTCTCTTTCAGCATCGCCAAAACGATTTAGCCATTAAACGTTTTGTGCACTAGGCTTGCCTTTGCACACTTCAAGCGATGGACCAAAGGAGACAACGAATGAGCGAGCGATACGAGTCGTTTTGTGCATGCTGCGGCGGTCCCGACCACCGGGCGATGAGCCGTCGGACTTTCATGAGCCTGCTTGCGGGTAGCGCCGCCGGACTCGCCATGCCGCCGGCGTTCGCCGCGGACACACCCGCCGTGCCCACGATTGCTTATGACTCGATTGCCAACCCCGTACGTTTGCCCAACGACAGGTACTTCGGTGAATGCTCGGGCGTCGCGCTCAATTCGCATGGCCATATCTTCGTGCTGTCGCGCGGCAACACCAGCGGCCCCGCATATGGCGCGGCCGCCGCGCAACTGCTCGAGTTCGCGCCCGATGGACGCTTCGTGCGCGAGATCGGCCACAACCTGTATGCGTGGTCGTTCGCGCACACGGCGAAGGTGGACCGGCACGACAACATCTGGGTCACCGACAAGGGCTCGGACATGGTGATCAAGTTTACGCCGGAAGGACGCGTCGCGATGGTGTTCGGCCGCAAGCAGGAAGCATCGGACGAGGAAACCGCGCCGCTCAAGCATCCGAATCCGCCGCTGCCGTCCGAACCCGGACGCTTTCGCCAGGTGACCGACGTCGCGTGGGACAAGGCGGGCAACACCTATATCAGCGACGGATACATCAACTCGCGCGTCGCGAAGGTCGATCGCGACGGCAACTGGCTGAAGTCATGGGGCGATCGCGGCACGGGACCGGGGCAGTTCCATACGCCGCATAGCATCGCGGTCGATGCGCACGACCACGTTTATGTGGCCGATCGCAGCAACCGGCGCATCCAGGTGTTCGATACCGAGGGCACGTTCCTGCGCCAGTTCACGATCGACGTACCGGTGCCGCCGGACGCGCCCCCCGCGATCGGCAACATGCCGAGTGAAGCGGACCTCGCCGCGGGCACGTTCGCGCCGGGCTCGCCCTGGGCGATCTGCATCTCGCCGGGACCGAATCAGGTGCTCTATAGCGCCGACGCGTTTCCGGGCCGCATCTACAAGATGACGCTCGACGGCAAAGTGCTCGGCGTACTAGGCAAAGCGGGCAAACAGCCGAAGCAGTTCGGCTGGATTCACGAGATGGCGTGTCCTTCGGAAAACATATTATTCGTTGCCGAGTTGCTGAACTGGCGTATTCAGAAACTAGTTTTGCATGCGTGATGGACGAGGGCCACCGCATTCGTCTGTGATGCGGACGCGGACCGGCCCTGTCGATGTCAAGCCGTCTCAGTCGTAACGACGATGCTTGTGATGGTGCTTGCCCGATTGGTGGCCGCGGGAGTAGTCGTTGGCATACGAGTTCGAGCGCGAGATGTTGCCGCCGAGCGCCGAACCCGCGCCGCCGCCGAGCGCGGCGCCGACCAGGCCGCCGGTGCGGCCGCCCATCGCGTTGCCGGCCGCGGTGCCCGCCCCGCCACCGAGCGCGCCGCCAATGATCGCGCCGGTACGTTCACGACGATTCGACGTGACCGCGCCGCCCGCCCCGCCGCCCACCGCGCCGCCGATCACCGCGCCGGTGCTGCCGCCCACCGCGCCGCCGACTGCCGCGCCAGCGACGCCACCGAGCGCGCCACCGAGCATGTTGTTCATATCACCGGCGAGTGCCGGCAACGACGCCGCGGCGCTCAATGCAGCCACGGCAACCATCTGAATGATTTTCTTCGACATATCGGGTCTTTGTTTTAGTGAGACGGCGCCGAGTATAGCGGGGCTTTCGAAAGGCCCTTGTAACCACGACAGTCCGTGGCGGTAAGACGTGTAACAAAATGAATGGGGCATTGTTCTTTGCGGTGACCGTGAAAAAACAATGGCCGCTCGTGATGAGCGGCCCCTGAAAATTGAATGCCGATCAGTCAATCAAATCTATCCTTCTACCCGCGCCGCTTCTTCTTCAATTCGATCGTCTCGAACAGATCGTATTCCGGTGTCGGCGTCTGATCCGCGCCCGGCGCATGGTAGTAGTTCATCGTGATCGTGGTGTCGCCGCCGCGCTGCCCCGGATCGTAATCGAACACCGCGATGCCGTAGCCGGTGCCGGTGTCGCGTTGGGCGGACCAGGTCGCGTCTTCGACCGCGTCGGCGCTCGCGCGCACGAACGTGCCCGAGGTCGTCGACGGCACCGGCCGATTCGGCTTCGTGAAGATGCGCGCCTGCGGCAGGCCTGTGCCAGCATCGACGCCATACACGTCGAGCGGCGCGCTCGTGCCGCCGCCGCCGAGAATCAGGTGGATCGTGCCGTGGCTCGTATCGAACGTCGATGCACCCGCCGATACCGCCGACATGATCGGCTTGGGCTGCAACGTATCGACCGGGTGCCCCGTCGCGATGTCGGTGCCCTTGTTGTGATTGCAACCGCGCACCGGATAGCTGCGCTCGTAGTCGTGATCGTGACCGCACAGCACGAGATCCACACCATAGCGATCGAACAGCGGCAGCCACGCTTCGCGAATGCCCTTGTCGGAACCGTTGCCGGTCTTCGACGAACTGAGCGCGTCCTGATGCATCTGCACGATGATCCAGTCCACGTCGTTATCGTGCGATGCATGCCGCAGCACTTTTTCGAGCCAGCGTGTCTGCTCGCCATTGCTATAGCCGCGCACGTACAGCGACGTGCCCGCCGGAATCGGCGGATTGCCGGTACTCGCGACCGGCGTCAGCGGCGCGGGCCCGGCGACGAAAGCGGCGGCATCCTGATAGACGACGTCGTCCGCATCGAGCGAAATGAACAGCACCGAGCCGACGCGGAAGCTGTACCAATGGCCCGGAAAACGCGTGTGATTATCGGGCAGCACGTAGCGCGACAGATACGACGCAAGGCCCTGCTCGCCGTTGTTGAATTCGAGCTCGTGATTGCCGGGACACGGCATCCACGGCCGGTTCGACGCCGACGTCTGCGCGTTGTTGCCGAAGTCGCGCCACACCTCGGGCTGCTGCGTCGGATTCAGATTCGCATAGCAGAGGTCACCGTTCAGCAGATGGAAGAGCGGCTGAAAGCGCTCGACGGCCGCCACCGCGAAGCGGCTTTGCGGCGACGACAGCACCCAGTTCGTATTCGGCGTCGCGAGATCGCCGTAGCTCGTCCAGCGAAACGGCGCGCGGCCGCGCGGCGCGGTACGAAAACTCGCGGTGAAGGGTTGCGCTGCATTGCCGTCGTTATCGGCCGTCACTTCGTACTGATAGCTCGTGTCGGCCTTCAACTCGCGCACGCGCGCGTGATAGTTGAATACGACCTCGCCGTTGATGCCGTCGGTGTACGTGCTTTGCACCGCGTGCACCGTATGTTTCGCGTGGTCCCCGTTATTGGCGCCGCTTATGCGCACCTGCGGATTGACCGCGGGCGCGAGCGACGACCACGACACGGTAATTTCGCTCGTCGGGTCGCTGCCCCAGGTCAGATGGATCTGCTCGGGCGTGCCATCGGGTGTGCCGCTATTGGCGCCGCGCGCGGTCGATGCGAGCACGCCCGCCGCCGTCGCGAGACTCGATGCGCCGGCGAACTTCAGAAAGCCGCGACGCGAGACGATCGATGCGCCGTGCTCATCGGCAGGCGTTGTCTTGACGATTTTTCTGTTCGACATGTCCGGTATGGTTGTTCAGGTGGAAGAATGCCAGCGCAAAACAACGCCCCGCGGGGCGAGCGCGGACGGAAAGTGACGGACGATCGTAGCCGGACGGCGATGACAGCCCGATGAAAGATCGGGCGAATAGCGGAAGGAGGGTTCGATATCGAAAGGTCTATAAAAACAGATTGCCGGTGCAGCGCGTGATTCGATCGCGCGCATGCAACCGGCAATCCGCTTGACGTCCGTTCAGGTCTGGGAACTTGTATCGTCCGCGGCCTGAGCGTTGTCGGCGTCGTCCTGCTTCTCTTCTTCTTTCTTTTCCACCAGCGATTCCAGCTTTCCAGCGCCTTCGAAACCGGCGATAGCGGCCACGCCTTTGGTCAGCAGACCCGCTTGTGGATCGACTTTCTCCGCGGCTTCAACGGCGGCAACCGCACCGGCAATCTTGCCCACTTCGTCGAGAAGTCCCATGTCGCGCTCCCACAAAAATAAGTGAAGCTGCATCGTCTCACGAACTTTATGGCATGTCGTCAAATGTTACATCGCTTAACGACGAAGCTTTCGGAGTGAAATTTAAACGGCTGCCTCACACGCGCGCGGGCGGCTGCGGATTGTTTCCGGGATTCGTGTCGTACCGTGACACGCGAACAATACCGTTCGCGTCGATCAGCTTCGACAAGCCGGCCTCGAGGGCATCGGCGACGTCCTTGTCATACACTTCGTCGCCATTCACGTGGAGCGTGAACGACTGCAGGTACTTCGCTTTCTTCTCCGGGTTCTCGATGGTTTGCCGTGTCCATTGATAAAGCGGGTAGTTCCCGATGCCCATTTTCTGCGCTTCGCTTACGTAGTCGGCGAATGCATCGAACTGGCATTTGAGCGTTGCGTGATGCGTTTGCAAAATGGCACGTAGCGCTGGATGCGCGGCGCACGAAGGGTCCGCGCGCAGCGAGTTGGCAAGTTCCATCGACGCGGTGATTCGCAGTTGAAATTGCAAGGGAGACGACATCACGACCTCGATCGCATCGGTAACGGATATCAAAAGTCCGCAGGCGCGGCCTTGTCGGCGACACGCGCGTCGAGCACCGCTTCGCACTGCTCGATTTCTTGGTTGCACATCGGCTTGCCGAGCAGATAACCCTGCGCATGCGTGCAACCGCATACGCGCACGAAATTGAGCTGCTCCTGGGTTTCGATGCCCTCGGCCGTGGTCGGCATGCCGATCTCGCGCGCCAGCGCGACGATGCCGCGCACCACGGCCGCCGATTCGCGCCGATGCACGGACTCGCGGACGAACGAACTGTCGATCTTCAGCTTGTCGAACGAGAAGCGCACGAGCGTGGACATCGTCGAAAAGCCGGTGCCGAAGTCGTCGAGCGCCAGCCCGATACCCAATGCGCGCAATCTGGTGATATTGCGGCGAGTCACTTCGTCGTCGTTCAGCAGTGCCGTTTCCGTGACCTCGAGGTTGAGCCGCGTCGGCGGCAGCCTCGTTTTCCGAAGTATTGCCGTCACCGTCGATGCGAACGATTCCTCGCGCAATTGCACCGGCGATACATTGACCGCGACGATCACCTTGTCGCGCCACGCCGACGCCGCCATGCACGATTGCAGCAGCACCCATTCACCCAACGCGAGGACCAGGCCGGTGCGCTCGGCGGTCGGAATGAACGCGGACGGCGACAACTCGCCGCGCGTCGGATGGGCCCAGCGAATCAGCGCCTCGCGGCCCGCTACCGCGCCGGTATGCAGATCGATGATCGGCTGATACTCCATGCGCAAACCATTGAACGACTTCAGCGCGCCTTCGAGGTCGCTGCGCAGCAGGCTCAGGCTTTCGTCGGATACGTGCTTCTCGGCATCGAAAATCGCGAACGCGCTTTTGCCGCTGCGCTTGACGCCGTACAACGCGCGGTCCGCGCAGATCAGCAATTGCGGACCCGTTTTCGCATGTTCGGGATAGAGCGCGATGCCGACGCTCGCGCCGATATGCACGAGCGCTTCGCTCAACACGAACGGCCGCGCCAGCGTTCTGACGATGCGATCGGCCAGCACGCGCACGTCGCGAAGCTGCCCGGCGTCGTCCGAAATCGCGACGAACTCGTCGCCCGCCAGGCGGCCAACGTGGTCGCCGCTCGGCAGCAGATCGCGCAAACGGGAGGCCGCTTCCTGCAGAATCTGGTCGCCGGCGGCATGACCGAGACTGTCGTTGATCGCCTTGAAGCCGTCGAGGTCGATCAGCAGCACCGCGAACGCCTCGCCCTGCCGCGTCGAACTCTCGCCGGTGCGTTCGATCAGCAGCTCGTTGATACGCGCGCGATTCGGCAAACCGGTCAGGCTATCCTGGCGCGCGAGGCGATGACTGTTTTCCCGCGCGAGCAGCAACGCAACGGTGTCGCGATTACTGCGCAGCGCAACCGTGAAGAAGCCGGCCGCGCAAAACGGAGCCTGAAATAGCAGCACGAGCTTGCCATTGCCCGGCGACATCGCCGCGCCGACACTCAGAAAGCCGAGAATAAAAACGATCTGCAATAACGCAAGCCGCGGCGTGCCCGCATTGCGTCCGGACAATCCGCCGATCACACCGACCGCACAGACGTTTCCAAGCAGAAAAAGCGTGGGACTTCCGCTGATATTGCACAGGAATGTGCCAAACCCGAATAACGCGCTCCACAACAGACTCGCGAAAATAAACGCGGAAGTCGGCGTGGGCAGCCCAAGGGCTGCCCGGGTGCGGCATAACCAGATCAGCGTGAGCCGCGCGATCAGCAATGCGACGACCGCAATACCCCACGCGGCATATAGAGGAATCGGATAAAGATAATACGCGGTTGCGCATACGCTGATTTCGCAAATCGACGCGAAAACGATCGATGCGGTTCGCGTGAACAGGTTGGCAAGCAGAATCTGCCGGTTGTCCGGACTCAGGTTCTGGGCCGAGGATACGACCCACCTGGAAAATGGAGACCTTGGTTCGGTAAAAGCCATGACCTGCGCATTCGACGGTGGGTGGGTCCGAATCGGCATGCGAATGGACGGCTCGTGCAGCGATTACATAAACATAAAGTATCAGATTAATGCATGCAATGGCGTGAAATGACCGGCAGCCGTGGATCAAAAGCACTGCATGAGCGCGAATCACGACTTGCTCGACGGAGTACGAGCGTTCGGATTACATGTTGTTGCGGCGCAACGGACCGCTCGATATAGCGCGATTCCGAAGTTGCGGAACGGCAATAAAAAAGAGGAAGATCGTGGCTCTCCCTCTTTGAGGATTGCCGCAGCCTCGGCTTGCCGAGTCGCGATCGCCGGCCTCGCTTAGTCGTACAGCACGGCTGCGATCTTCGGATCGTTCATGTTGGTCTTGTCGTACCAGTAAAAACCGGTGTCGATCTTCTTCGGCAGCTTCTCGCCGTGCAGCGCCTTGACCGCCGAGTCGACCGTGCATTTGCCGATACCGACCGGATTCTGCGTAATCGCGCCGGCCATCAAGCCCGACATGATGTTCTCCTTCTGCTCCTTGCCGGAGTCGAAGCCGATCAGCACGAGTTTCTTGCCCGATTCCTTGACGCCGATCGCCGCGCCTTCCGCGGAACCTTCGTTTGCACCGAAGATACCCTTCAGGTTCGGATTCGCCTGGATCATGGTCTTGGCGATTTCCGCGGACTTCAGGTGATCGCCGGCGCCGTATTGCACGGACACGATCTTGATGTTCGGATGCTTCGACTTGATCTGATTGACGAAACCGTCGCGGCGATCGACACCGGTGCGGCTCGTCTGGTCATGCACGATCACGCCGACTTCGCCGGAATTGCCGATCAGCGCGGCCATCTTGTCGGCGGCGAGCGCGGCGGCGGCGACGTTGTCCGTCGAGCAGGTCGTCAACGGAATATCGCTGTCGACGCCCGAGTCGAATGCAATCACCGGAATCTTTTCGTTCTGGGCGCGCTTGAGCAAGGGGATGGCCGCCTTACTGTCGAGCGCCGCGATGCCGAGCGCCTGCGGCTTCTTCGCGAGCGCGGCCGACAGCATGTCGATCTGCTTATCGACCATCGCTTCCGTTTCCGGTCCCTCGAACGTGATCCTGACGTTGTTCGCTTTCGCGGACTGCTCGGCGCCCGATTTGACGGCTTGCCAGAACTGATGCTGGAAGCCTTTCGAAATAAGCGGAATATACGGCTCGTCCGCGTACGCGAGACTACTTCCGCCGACGAGCGCACCGACACCGACCACGATACCGATCAGTCTTCTCTTCAACATGGGGCCTCCTCCAATGGTTGGGCTATCAAGCCGCTATCGAGCTTTCGAGGGAGCCTTCACGTGCCCTCTCTCTCCTGCTCCTGCGTTCCCTGCTTATTTGCTGCTTCCTTGCTCCTGCGTCAACTTCTCCGGCTGCGCCGCAGGATGTCCGCATACACCGCCAGAATGATGATCAAACCGGTCACGACGATCTGCCACTCCTGCGCGACCGACATGATGCGCAGTCCGTTGGTCAGCACGCTCATGATGAAAGCGCCGATGATGGTGCCGAGTATCGTTCCCGAACCGCCGCTCAACGACGTGCCGCCGATCACGACCGCCGCGATCGCATCGAGCTCGTAGCCTTGACCGAGCGCCGGCTGCGCCGAATTGAGCCGCGACGCGATCAGCAGACCCGCGATGCCGCAGATCGCGCCGCCCACGCCGTAAATCGCGATCTTCCAGCGATCGACATTGACGCCCGAGAGCCGCACCGCTTCCTCATTGCTGCCGAGTGCGAACGTATAGCGGCCGAGCGCGGTGCGATTGAGCGTAATAGAACTGACGATCGCGAGAAAGAACAGGATCAGTACCGCATTCGGAATCGGCACGCCCGGCAGGAAATAGCCGATCAGCGAATCCTGGGAAATACGGTAGAAGTTCTCGGTATCGGTGAAATAGATCGGCTTGTCCGCCGACACGACGAGTGAAAGACCTTTGAGCAGCATCATCATGCCGAGCGTCGCGATGAATGGCGGGATCTTCATTTTGGCGGTCAGCGTACCCGATACCGTGCCGCACACCGCGCCCGTCGCGAGTGCCGCGAGCACGCCCGTCCACATCGGCAGATGCCAGTACGTGAGAAATACTCCGCAAATCACGGCGGTAAATGTCATCAACGTACCGACCGACAGATCGATGCCGCCCGTAATGATCACGAACGTGGCGGCAATCGCCAGCACGCCGTTCACAGCTGTCGCCTGAAAAATGCCGAGAATGTTGTCAATCTGCATGAAGGCCGGCGATGCGAAGCTGAAGAACACCAGCAACAGGATAAGGCTCGCGAACGCGAGCATCTTTTGCACGGCGGTCGGCGCGAAAATTCGGCCTTTCAGCCTGGAAGTGCGCCTTTCGTTGTCCAGCGCCGCGGTATCCGTTCGCAATGTCATGTCGTAGACCTCTTCAGGCTTGTACCGTTTTCAGGGTTTCGCGCAGCGTCGCGAGATGCATGATGCGCTCCTGCGTCGCTTCGCCGGCGGACAGCTCGCCGGTAATGCGGCCTTCGCACATCACGACGATGCGGTCGCTCATGCGCAGAACTTCCGGCAGCTCGGAGGAGATCATCACGATCGCCTTGCCTTGCGCCGCCAGCGAGCGCAGCAGCTTGTAGATTTCGCTTTTCGCGCCGACGTCGATGCCGCGCGTCGGTTCATCGAAGAACAGTACGTCGCAATCGCGCTCGAGCCATTTCGCGATCACGATCTTCTGTTGATTGCCGCCCGACAGGAGCCGCACCTGCTGCGTCGCCGAAGGCGTGCGAATCGCAAGCAGCTTGATGAAGTGCTGCGCTCTTTTGCGAATCTGCCCGCGGCGCAGAAACATATTGATCGACAGGAACTTGCCGAGATCGGCCATCACGATGTTCGATTCGACATCCATTCCCGTAGCGAGACCGAAGCGCTTGCGATCTTCGGACAGGTAGCCGATGCCGCGCTTGACCGCATCACTGGGCCTCTTGATCGACGCCTTCACGCCTTTCACGAGTATCTCGCCCGATTCGACCGGATCGGCACCGAACACCGCGCGCGCGACCTCCGTGCGCCCCGCGCCCATCAAGCCTGCGAAACCGAGTATTTCGCCCTTGCGCAATTCGAAACTGACGTCGCGCACGAGCGGACCTGCGACGAGATTTCTCACTTCGAGCGCGAGTTCGCCTTTCACCGGCGCGCTCTCGACCGGCGTCACGTCGCCCAGCGTGCGTCCGACCATCATGCCGATGATCGTCTCGACGGCGGTGCCCTCGGTCGGCACGGTGGCCACATACTCGCCGTCGCGCATCACGGTCACGCGATCGGTGATCTGCTTCAACTCGTCCATCTTGTGCGAGATATAGACGACGCCGACGCCGCGCTCTCTCAATTGACGGATGATCCGGAACAGCTCGGCGATCTCGGCATCGTTGAGCGCGGACGTGGGTTCGTCCATGATCAGCACGCGCGAATCGAAAGACAGTGCTTTCGCGATCTCGACCATCTGCTGACTCGCGACGGTCAGCGTGCCGACCATCGTGCGCGGATCGAGTTTCACGTGCATGCGGGCGAGGATCTCGCTTGCCTGCGCATTCAGTTTGTCTTCATCGAGGAACAGACCCAGACCCTTGCGCGGCTCACGGCCGATAAAGATGTTCTGCGCGATGCTCAGATGATTCATCAGTTGCAGTTCCTGATGAATGATGCCGATGCCGACAGCTTGCGCGTCGCGCGGACCTTGAAAATCGACGGGCTTGCCGTCGAAGAGAATTTCGCCGGAATCGCGCGTATAGACGCCGGCAAGAATTTTCATCAGCGTCGACTTGCCCGCGCCGTTCTCGCCCATCAGCGCATGGACCTCGCCGGCCATGAGTTCGAACCGGACGTCATGAAGCGCTCTTACGCCCGGAAAGCTCTTGCAAAGATTGTTGACGGAAATGAGTGGGTTCATGTGCGGGTCTGTCGACGGCTGCCTATATCACCAACGTTTTTACGGTGGAGCTTTTTACGGCTTGAACAACGGCTTTCATTCCAGCTTTCATTCAAGGCGCGAACAGGTCGGGCCGCTCTTTTGCGGACCGGTGCAATTCGGCGACGACCTGGTCGAGATGATCGTGCATCGCTTTCGCGGCCGCATCGCCGTCGCCGGCGCAAAGGGCCTTGAAGATGCTCTCGTGCTCTTCCAGCGTATGCGTGAGCCGTTCTGGACTCGCGAGCAATTGTCTCGCGCGGTCCAGCGCATTGCGCGACACCGCGACGATCTCCTTCACGCGCGGCAGCTTCACCGCGTCGAGCAGGATTTCATGGAAAGCAAGATCGAGCGCGTGAAACGCCAGACGTTCGCCACTTCCAGCCAGACTGCGCTGCTGATCGAGATTGCTTGCCAATGCGTCGAGCGTCGCCCTGTCGTGCATCAGCGCGACCCCACGCACCGTCTCGACTTCCAGTGCGCTGCGGATGAACAGATGCTGGCGGATGTCGTCGAGCGCGATCGGTTTGACGCGCGTGCCGCGTTGCGGCAAAACCTCGACGAGACCCGCATGCGCAAGCCTCGCCAACGCGGATGACACCGGAAAGCGCGACACCCCCATGCGTTCGCACACGGCCATCTTGTCGATCATCATGCCGGGTTCCAACGCCAACGTAACAATCGCGTCTCGCAACGCCGCCTCGACCGCGTCGGTCAAGCTGCCGCGCTCGCCGCCGCCGACTTTTTGCAGTGCGACATACGGGTCCCCGGCGGCATTCTCAAGTTCGGTCGAGGAATTCACGAAGGCCTTGATTTCGAGAAGACATGCTAGCATGCTAGAAAGTGAATGCCGCGTTGTCAACGCGTACAAATGCCTGGAAATACCTAGGGATGCCTGGTATCTGGCAACTCCGGGCTTACCCGTACGCGCAGCAGGAACGCGCGCACAGAGAACGTGCGCACGAAACCGATCCGTCTGCGTCCGCGGACGACAAGCCGAGAGCCACAGCCCCGGAGGGTGCGCAGATGACAACGATCACAATGCTGTCCGTTCGGGACATCCGGTTCCCCACCTCACGTTCGCTGGACGGCTCCGACGCGATGAATGCTGCGCCGGACTACTCCGCCACTTACGTCACGCTCGAAACCGACACGCCGAATCTCACCGGCCACGGCCTCACGTTCACGATTGGCCGCGGCAATGAAATCTGCGTGACCGCCGTGAATGCACTCACGCCGTTGATCGTCGGCAAGAAGCTCGAAGATATCGCTGCGAATATGGGCGCTTTCTGGCGCGCATTTACTTCGGATAGCCAACTGCGCTGGATCGGCCCCGACAAAGGTGCGATTCATCTTGCCACTGCGGCGGTCGTCAACGCGGTGTGGGACCTGTGGGCGAAATCCGTCGGCAAGCCGGTCTGGAAGCTGCTGGTCGACATGAGCCCGGAAGAACTCGTGCGCTGCCTCGACTTTCGCTACGTGACGGATGCAATCACGCCGCACGAAGCACTCGCGATGCTGCATCGTCATGCGAAGACCAAGGGCGAGCGTGAAAAGGAAATGCTCGCGCACGGCTATCCGGCCTATACGACATCGGCGGGCTGGCTCGGTTACGACGACGACAAGATTCGCCGTCTCGCGCGCGAAGGCGTCGCGCAGGGATGGACGCATTTCAAGCAGAAGGTCGGCGGCGATCTGGAGGAAGACGTACGGCGCGCGCGCATTCTGCGCGAAGAGATCGGCGAGAACCGGAAGCTGATGATGGACGCGAACCAGGTGTGGGACGTCGATGAGGCGATCGCGAACATGCGCCGTCTCGCCGAGTTCGACCCGTGGTGGATCGAGGAGCCCACGAGTCCCGACGACATCCTCGGTCATGCGGCGATTCGCCGGCGGCTCGGTTCGATTGGCGTCGCAACCGGCGAGCATTGCCACAATCGCGTGATGTTCAAGCAACTGCTGCAGGCGCAAGCCATCGACTTCTGCCAGATCGACAGTTGCCGGCTCGGCGGACTCAACGAAGTGATCGTCGTACTGCTGATGGCCGGGAAGTTCGGTGTGCCGGTGTGCCCGCATGCGGGTGGTGTCGGCTTGTGCGAGTACGTGCAGCATATTTCTCTGTTCGACTATATCTGCGTGTCGGCGTCGCTCGAGAATCGCGTGCTCGAATACGTCGATCATTTGCACGAGCATTTCGTGGATCCCGTCGCGATCCGCAACGGGCACTATATGCCGCCGCAAAGGGCCGGGTATAGCATCGAGATGCTCGAAGGGACGCTGGACAGGTACTGGTATCCGGAAGGAGAAGCGTGGCAGGAGTGATGCTGGAGGGTAAGGGTTGGTGTCGTCGCGCAGATCGTCGCGGCGACGGGCGACCGGCTCGAGCGTGTTCATCGCGAGCACGCCGGCCGTCATGCGCGCAGCGCGGTGGATGTTGCGTCGCTGCCGGCAGGGGTCGCCGTCGAAGTCGAAGCGGTTGTCGCCTTGAAGAACGTCTGAATTCAACTCATACACTCGGAGCCGCCAATGTCTTCTCCGCTGTCGCCCGCTGTCATCGACGCAATACGTGCCCGCACACCCGGTGTGCGCAGTACCACGCACTTCAATCATGCGGGCGCGTCGCTGCCGTCGGCCGCCACGCTCGAAGCGATTCACGCGCATCTGTTGCGCGAAGCCTCGATGGGACCCATGGAAGCGGGCGCGGCTGCCCGCGAACAGACCGAACGGGCGCGCACGCTCGCCGCGCGACTGCTGAACGCTCAGCCCACCGAGATCGCGTTGACGACTGGCAACTCGCCGGGCTGGGGCGCTGCTTTCGCGGCATTGGGTCCGTGGCGCGAGGGGCAACGCATCCTCGTTGCGCGGCACGAATGGGGCGGCAATCTCGCGACGATGCGTCTTCTGGCGCAGCGCGCGGGCGCATCGATAGAGACGATTCCTTCCGATGAGAGCGGCAGGGTCGATCCTCGCGCGCTCGAAGCAATGCTCGACGACCGGGTCCGACTGATTGCGCTGACGTGGCTGCCGGCCAATGGCGGACTGATCAATCCGGCCGCCGCGATTGGGCGGATAGCACGCCGTCACGGCATTCCGTATTTCATCGATGCGGCGCAGGCCGTCGGACAGCTTCCGATCGACGTCGTCGAAGTCGGCTGCGATGTGCTGGCCGGCGCGGGCCGCAAGGCACTGCGTGGACCGCGCGGCACCGGGCTGCTATACGTCCGACGGGATTTTCTGCCCCGCTTGACGCCGGCCTTCGTCGACACGTATTCCGCGCCGCTCGACGTCAATGGCGACCCTGTACTGCGCGACGATGCCGTGCGTTTCGAATCGTCGGAAGCGTCGCTTGCACTGCATTGCGGATTGGCGAATGCATTGGACGAAGCGCTGGAAATCGGCATCGACAACATCCGCGCGCAGATCGATCGGACCGCGCAGACATTGCGCGAGAGGTTGGCCGCGATGGAGGGCGTGCGGGTGCTCGACCAGGGTGTCGAACGATCAGGTCTGGTGTCGTTCAATGTCGCCGGACTCGATGCCATGTCGGTGCGACGCGCGTTGGCGGCACAGGCCATCACGATCGGCTCGAATGGCGTCGCGTACACGCCGTTCGATATGACTAGCAGAGGGCTGACACAGATCGCGCGCGCATCGGTCAGCTATCTGACCACCGACGCCGAAGTTGATAAATTACTGGCTGGGATACGGACGTTGACGCATTGAGCACTCGAGTCAAAGAGAACTTTGCGTCAGTCAAATGAATGGAAACGTCTCTTTCAACTCAATTGACCGCACACGACCATGAACTCCGCCTCATCGCACCGCCTCGATTTATCAAAGTTTCCGCGCCACGCGCTTCTCGAAGGCCCGACGCCAATTCAGCACCTTGCGCGTCTGAGCGCTCGCCTCGGCGGGGCGGACATCTACGTCAAAAGAGAAGATCTGACGGGACTAGGTGGCGGCGGCAACAAGTTGCGCAAGCTCGAATTCCTGATTGGCGAAGCGCTCGCGCGCGGCGCGGACACCATCGTTACCGTCGGCGCGCGGCAATCGAATCATGCGCGCCTCACGGCGGCCGCGGCGGCTCGCGTCGGACTTCGATGCGAGCTGGTGCTGACGAGAACCGTGCCACGTTTCGACCACGACTACATGGAGAACGGCAACGTGCTGCTCGATGCGCTATTCGATGCGCGCGTGCATGATCTTCCCGGCACGGCCAACGCATTGCAATTCGCCGAGGAACGCGCGAACGAGTTGCGAGCGCAGGGCCGTAACGTCTATGTGTGTCCGTTGGGCGGTTCGAGCCCGGTCGGTTGTCTCGGCTACGCGGACTGCGCAGCTGAACTCGTCGCGCAATCGCAAGCGCAAAACGTGGCCTTCGATCGCGTCGTGGTGCCGAATGGAAGCGGCGGCATGCATGCGGGGCTGGTCGCGGGTTTGGTTGCGCTGGGCCTGGATCCGTCGCGTGTTGCCGCATTCACGGTGTATGGGAATGCTGGCCACGCGCGCACGGTTACTTTGGATAAGGCGAATCAGACGGTCCGGCTGATCGACCCGGGCCTAAGCGTGAGTGATGACGCCATCTCGATCGACGAAGCGCAGCTCGGACCCGGCTATGGCATTCCAACCGATAACATGCGCGCGGCTGTTCGGCTGATGGCATCGACGGAAGGTCTGTTGCTCGATCCCGTGTATAGCGGCAAAGCATTTGCGGGTCTTGTGGAAAACGTGAGCAACGGGAAGTACAGTGCCGGACAGAAAATTCTATTCGTGATGAGCGGCGGGCTTCCGGGGCTATTTGCCTATCGGAACGAGTTCTGAGCGCAGAAGCGGAGACAACGCGATGGTCTGATATGGCCGCCGTTGTCTGAAGAAAGCGCGAAGCGCTTGAAGATTCGAATCGACGATTCGAAATGGTGCCCAGGGCGGGATTTGAACCCACACGCCTTTCGGCGCTACCCCCTCAAGATAGTGCGTCTACCAATTTCGCCACCTGGGCAGAGGGGCGCCATTGTATCAGCTCGATTATTTTTTTGAAGCCCCTCGCGCGATATTGTTCTGAAGTTGCAATACCGGTCGAAAAACCGACGAGGCGTTCACCCCGTATTGCTGCCCGGCGAACAATTCGAGCGCGGCCCGGCGCCTCGCAAGAGCTGGTAAGGTCTGACGCTTGTGGGCCGCTAACCCGGGTGAATGCGACAAATGGCGGACCGCTATGCTCGTAAGCTGATGCGCTGAAAGAGCGCCCGCCACGGCACACCTATCATGTCACCACGACACACATCTTCTTCGCGACTTCGGTATCGTCTTTCTCTCGCGTCGCTGCTGACGTCGATAACGCTGCTGCAGGGTTGCGCAACGACGGCGGAGAACCTTGCCGTAGGGTTTGGTCTCGGCGCGGTCGGCGCCGTGTCGGCGTTAGGCTGCCTGCTCGCCTGCGAGATGGCCAATCCGCACTGGTGAAAGGCTGCATGGCGCGCGACGAGCAGCTAGTATTCGAAGCTCAACATCGATGACTAACGAAAACGGAGCCCCTGTGGCACACCCGCCCTTCCACCTCTACACCGACGCCCAATTCGCCAGCCCCTACGCGATGTCCGTCTTCGTCACGCTTCGCGAGAAGCGCTTGCCGTTCGACCTTTCGACCGTCGATCTCGCGAACAAGGCGAATCACGCCACCGACTATGCGGCCCGCTCATTGACGCGGCGCGTGCCGACCCTGATACACGAAGACGGTCGATAGAAGTAACAAAGACCAGCAAAATAGCTGAATACGAAAGTCTTAAAGATGCGGTAAAAGCGAATATTACATTCGCGTTTTATCAGAGCTTCGCTGCTCCGCCATGGCCCGATTCCGCGCCCGCTCCCTTTGTTTCCTCGCGCGTACGATGCTGACAACGATCAGCACGATCGCAAGCAATGTCAATTCGATCATTGCGGGAATTCGGATGGGATCATGAAACATGGCGGGCCTCCGTCACATGATTTCATCATAGTACGCCGGGCAGGTCAGCCTGAAGTATTGCGCCGCACCATTGCAATCTTACCGCCGCCATTACACCGGCTTTTATCCAGCCGGCAAAAGCCTCGAGTGACAAATTGAAAACATTCTGTCACGCAAAAACTTACAGGATTCAGATAGCCGTCCCTAAACAGTTTATTTGCGCTAGAGTACGTGAGCGATCAGTTGGATCGTGAGCCGTCCCGACAATTCGAAGGCGTTATCTGTCACGCGTTTGCTTGCGTGTACTAAGAAGCACCTGGACTCGTTGAAGACATCGCCCATGCCATATTTTCCTGTCGCCTACTGTGGTCCCGCGGCTGTCCCTGAAAGCTTGTGGCTGCGCTGGAATACGGATCCGCCATTGCTCGTCGCGCTCGCGGCGCTCGCATGGCTCGTGGCCAGCAACCGCTCGGCGAATGCACGGGCGGGATGGGGCGCCGTCGCATTGATGGCCCTCGTGTTCGTGTCGCCGCTCTGCGCGTTGTCCTCGGCATTGTTCTCCGCACGCGTCACTCATCACGTCATTTTGATCGCTGCAGTAGCTCCATTGCTCGCCCTCGCGTTTCCGCTGCCGCGCCTCGCGCATCCGCCGCTCGTGCCGGTGGTCGCCGCTCATGCGGTGATCATCTGGCTGTGGCATGCGCCTGGGCCTTATGCGTGGGGACTCGCGACGGTACCCGGCTACTGGCTGATGCAGATTACTTTGCTTGGCAGTGCATGGCTCATGTGGCGCAGCATCTTCTCGCCGTCGCTGCCGACCGGCCCCGCGCTGATGGCGCTCGTCGCGACGATCGGCCATATGGGTTTGCTCGGCGCGTTGATCGTGTTCGCGCCGGTGCCGCTCTACGTCGCGCACTTCGCGACCACCGCCGCGTGGGGGCTCACCCCGCTCGCCGACCAGCAACTCGCCGGACTGTTGATGTGGGTACTGGCGATGATCCCTTATCTCGCGGCAGGACTTTCGCTCGTCTGGTCAAGCCTGCGCGTCAGAGAGCCCGCGCTGTGACGACCCTGCTGAAGTTCATTCATCTGGCCGCGATCGCCGTCTGGTCGGGCGGTTTGATCGTGCTGCCGTATCTGTTCTGGCAGCGCCGCGGGCTCGTGGCGGGCACCGAACTCAACCGGCTGCACCGCATCACGCGTCTCGTGTTCGTGGAGTTGACCTCGCCCGCCGCTTTCGTCGCGATTGCGAGCGGCACCGCGCTGATTTTTCTGCAGGCCACCTTCGTCGAATGGTTCACCGCGAAGATGGTATTCGTCGGCATCATGGCGATGCTGCATGTGCTGGCCGGCCTCGTACTGCACGATCTGTATCTGCCCGACGGCAGGTTCAGCCGTGCCTCGGCGATCGCGCTGACCACCGCTTATCTGATCGTGATCGCCGCGATCATCTGGATCGTGCTGGCCAAGCCTCACATCGACTCGAACCTGCTGGCCCCGCATCTGTTCGAGCCCGGTGGACTTGGCCGCTGGCTGCATCACTCCTTCGGCGAAACGAGAATTCCGACGCCATGATCGAACACGAGCTTGCCCCCATGCCAGCCGGCGAAGCCCGTCATCACGGAGCTGAGCACCGACAGCACGAGCCCATGCGGCAGGATCTCATCGGGGTAATGAAGGCGCACGCCCCAGTTCGCACCCGCGAGCGCGACGAGCGTCATTGCGGCGACCGCATGCGACCAGCTCGCTTCCTTCAGGCGGATACCTCGCACCAGCAGCAGCTCGGCGGTACCGACCCCGCTCGCAGCCACCCCGCTCCAGAACGCGAAGCCGGCGGCCCACAAGCCGGCGCGAATCCAGAACGGGTCGCCCGTCCACCAGTAGATTACGTCGACGCCCAACGTCGCGACGACGAACGCGATCGGGAAATGCACCATCATCACGTGAATCGGATGACCGACGAGCGCCACCACCGACCCCTTGTCGAGCCGCAACAGCTCGAGCATCACTTCGCTTCGCGTCTCGTTTCCAGCATTGCCTTTGTTTGCCATGATGATGTGTCCTCGCATCGGGTGCCTGGTGGTGCAAACCATCATAGCTGCTTGCGCCTGGCCGTCCAAGCCGGATCGCTCGCCGCGTTGTCCGGCTGCACCGGGCCGCTCTCGACGCTCGAGCCATCGGGTCCGGCCGCCGCATCGATCGCCGGGCTGTGGTGGGTGATGCTGGCGGGCGCCGCGATCCTCTTCGCGATGGTGCTCGTACTGTTTCTGATGACGGTCTTCCGGCCCGGCTGGGGCTCGCACGTGTCGCCCGCGCGCTGGATCGTGCTCGGCGGTCTCGTGCTGCCGGCAGTGATCCTGATCCCGTTGATCTGCTACGCGCTGTACGCGGGCGAGCTGCTGCTGCCGCTGCGCGCGCATGCGCCCGCGCGCATCGAGGCGATCGCGCAGCAATGGCGCTGGACCTTCCGCTATCCGGAGCTCGGCAACGTCGAAACCGAGAACGTGCTGCATCTGCCCGCGGGCACGCCGGTCGACATCGTCGTGACCAGCATGGACGTCGTGCACGCATTCTGGATTCCGCGCTTCGCGGGCAAGATCGACGCGGTCCCTGGCCACCACAACCTGCTGCGTATCCAGGCCGATCAGCCCGGCCAGTACGCCGGCCAATGCAACCAGTTTTGCGGCATCGGTCACGCGGGGATGCACTTCACCGTGATCGTCGATCGTCCGGAAGATTTTCCGGCTGCTGTCAAAAACGCCGCCGCCAACGGGGAGGTGAAGAAATGAGTGTGCCCGTCGAGCCGCCATCACAGGGCATCACCGCGCTGCGGCTGCATCGCCAGCTTGCCGCGATCTGGGCCACCGGGCCAGGCGTGCAGAGACTTACCTCGGTCAACCATACCGTCCTCGGCTTGCGCATCATGATCACGTCGTTCGTGTTCTTCGCGATCGCGGGGATTCTCGGCATGCTCACGCGCGTGCAGCTCGCGACGCCGCATGCGGCCTTCATGGATGTTGAGACCTATAACCAGGTCTTCACGATGCATGGATCGATGATGCTGTTCCTGTTTGCGATCCCGATGGTGGAAAGCTTCGCGGTCTACCTGGTGCCGAAGTTTCTCGGCGCGCGCGACCTCGCGTTTCCACGGCTGACCGCTTACGGCTACTGGTGCTATCTGTTCGGCGGCACGATCCTGACCGTGTCGCTGATCCTGCACTCCGCGCCGGACGGCGGCTGGTTCATGTACACGCCGCTCAGCTCGAACGTGTACACGCCCGGACTGAACGCCGACGTGTGGCTGCTTGGTATCACGTTCGTCGAGATTTCAGCGCTTTCGCTCGCGGTGGAACTCACCGTCTCGATCCTCAAGATACGCGCGCCGGGCATGTCGATCGATCGCATGCCGATCTTCGCGTGGTACATCCTCGTCACCGCGATGATGATGATCGTCGCGTTTCCGCCGCTGATTCTCGGCTCGATCCTGCTCGAGGTGGAGCGCGCGTTCAACCTGCCGTTCTTCGATCCGACGCGCGGCGGCGATCCGCTGCTGTGGCAGCATCTGTTCTGGCTGTTCGGCCACCCGGACGTGTACATCATCTTCCTGCCGATGGCCGGCGTGCTCTCGACGATGATCCCCGTGTTCGCGCGCCGCCGCCTGATCGGATATCGCACGATCGTCGTCGCGATCATCGCGCTCGCGTTCCTGAGCTTCGGCATCTGGGTGCACCACATGTTTACGGTGGGCATTCCACATCTGGCGCTCGCGTTCTTCTCGGCGGGCTCGGCGATCGTCGCGGTGCCCACCGCGATCCAGTTCTTCGCGTGGCTCGCCACGCTGTCGCATGGCCGCCCGCGCTGGGACGTGCCGATGCTGTACATCTTCGGCTTCTTCTTCGTGTTCACGTGCGGCGGGCTGACCGGCGTGATGCTCGCGATCGTGCCGTTCGACTGGCAGGCGCACGACACCTACTTCGTCGTCGCGCACCTGCACTACGTGGTGGCCGGCGCGCTCGCGTTTCCGATGCTCGCGGCGTTCTATTACTGGTTGCCGCTGCTGACCGGGCGCACCGCCGTGCATAACCTTTCGGTGCCGGCGTTCTGGCTCGTGTTCATCGGCTTCAACATGACGTTCTTCCTGATGCACCTGACCGGCCTGCTAGGCATGCCGCGGCGCGTCTTCACCTATAGCGGCGACGAAGGCTGGAACTGGCTCAATCTGCTGTCGTCGGTGGGCAGCTTCGTGATGACGATCGGCTTCGCTCTCGTCGTGATCGACATCGTCGTGCAATTGCGTTTCGGCCAACGCGTGCGACGTAACCCGTGGCAATCGACCACGCTCGAATGGGCGATGCCGATTCCGCCCGCGCCGTACGCATTCGCGTCGATCCCGCACATGGACGCCGAAACCGAAAAGGTGCCCCCGGGCCAGCTAGCGACCTCTCTGGCGCGCGGCGAGGGTTACCTCGGTTTCACGCGCAACGGCTGGCAGGAGACGCTAGGCGTGCATATGACGTCGGGCGAGCCCGAACAGCTGATCGTGCTGCCGAACTCGACCTATCTGCCGCTCGTCACCGCGCTCATGACCGCCGCCGCGGTGCTCGCGATGCTGTTCAAGTTCTATCTGCTGTCGGTCGCGTTCGCATTCGTGACGTTTGGCCTCTTCATCTACGCGGGCCAGAGCGCGGGGCACGCGCGCGATTACGGCGCGCTGCCGGTCGGCCGAGGCGTCAGCGTGCCGCCGCATACCGAGGTCGTCGGTTCGCCGTCATGGCTTTCGATGATCTGCGCGCTGATCGCGAACAGCACGCTGTTCACCTCGCTGATCTTCGGCACGTTCTACCTGTGGATTGCCGCGCCGAACTGGCCGGCAGCCGTGACGCCGCATCCGAACCGCGGGCTCGCGCTCGTCGCGGCCGTCGCGCTCGCGGTGGCCGCAGCCGCCACGCGTGGCTCGTTGCGCGCGGCCGCCGCCGAGCGCAAACCGCACGGCACGATCGGGCTGAGCGCGATCGCGCTGATCGTCGCGCTCATCGCCTGCGTGATGCTGATCAACGGCGTGACACCGAATCCGCGCGAGCATGCGCTCGGCGCGACGGCCGCGGCGCTGCTCACGTACATCGCAGTTCACGCGGGCGTCGGGTTGTTGTTCCTCATCAGCAACGTGCTGCGCGTCGGCGCGGGCTTCGTTTCCGCACGACGCCTGACCGATCTGCGTCTCACCCGCCTGTGGGTCGATTACACGCTGGCGACGGGCATCATCGCGCTTGGACTCGTGCTCGCGCTGCCGAGCCTCGTCGCCGTGCTGGGAGCCAGACCATGAATGCGCGTCCGCTTTCGCCGCGGCGGTTGTGGTGGCTCGCCGTCGGCTTCGCGATCTGGTGTCTCGCGTTCGTGATCCTGTATGCGCTGCACGCGATCGGCTGCGCGTTCGCGTGGCCCACCGGCCCGCTGCGCGCGAGTCTCGCGATCATTCTGCTGCTGCATCTGATCGCGATCGGCTGCCTATGGCGCTATCGCGCCGCGACCCGCGACCCTGGTCCCGAACGCATCAGCTCGTTCATGCATACCGTCGTCGTCTGGACCCTGATCGCGGCGCTTGTCGCGACCGTGATCACGTTCGGGCCCGCGCTGCTGCTCACCACCTGCGTTTGAACGCGGACTGAGCGCGAGCGCGACCGCCGCACCCGGCATGGAGAAGCACCGATGCAGTCTCGAGATCTCGTGCACAAGGCCGTCTGGTCGGTCATCTATCTACTGTTCATTCTCGCGCCGCTGTTTGCGCTGCTGACCGGCACGCTCCCGCCCGCGCGCAACTTCGGCACCGAATTCTCGGTGGCGCTCGGCTATTCCGGACTCGCGATGATGGGCCTGCAATTCGGCCTCACCGCGCGCTTTCGTCACGTGACCGAGCCGTGGGGCGAGGACGTTATCTATCATTTCCATCGACGTGTGTCGCTGCTCGCGGTCAGCCTGGTCGTCGCGCATCCGCTGATCCTGTTCGCGATCCGCTCGGACAAGGTCGCGATGCCCGGCTCGCTGCTCGAGGTACCGTGGGGCGCGTGGTTCGCGTTCCTGTCGATCGGCTCGGTGATCGTGCTGGTGATCACCGCGCTATGGCGCAAGCAATTGAAGATTCGTTACGAGCTGTGGCATTTGTCGCATATCGGGCTCGCGTTAGTCGCGATCTTCGGCGGCGTGCTGCATATGATCGGCTGGGGCTTCTATCTGACCGATCCGTTCAAGCGCACGCTGTGGATCTGCATGACAGCATTCTGGGTGGCGTTGCTGCTGTACGTGCGTCTGTTCAAACCGCTCTTCATGATCAGGCGTCCGTACCGGATCGCGGAAGTGCGCGCCGAACGCGGCGACACGACGACGCTCGTGATGCAGCCCGACGGCCACGCTGGCTTTCGCTTCAAGCCCGGCCAGTTCGGCTGGCTCAACGTGTGGGGCAGCCCGTTCAGGATCACCGGGCACCCCTTTTCGTTCTCGTCGAGCGCCGAGGCCGCGAACGGCCGCGTCGAAATGACGATCCGCAATCTCGGCGATTTCACGAGCCAGGTGAAGACGATCGAAACAGGTCGGCGCGTGTATCTGGACGGACCGTATGGCGCGTTCACGATCGGGCATCCGACCGACATGCACGTGCTGATCGCGGGCGGTATCGGCATCACGCCGATGATGAGCATGATCCGCTCGCTTGCCGATCGCGGCGACCAACGTCCGCTCGTGCTACTGTACAGCGGCAAGACCTGGGACTCGCTGACTTTCCGCGAGGAGCTCGATGCGCTGAAAGCGCGGCTCGATCTGCGCATCGTCTATGTGCTGTCGGACCCGCCCGAAGGCTGGAGCGGGGAAGTCGGGCGCATCGACGCCGCGATGTTCCGGCGACATCTCCCGCCCGAGTTCGCCGATCACGAGTATTTCATCTGCGGCCCGGACTCCATGATGGATGCGATCGAAACGGCGCTCGGCGAAATGAAAGTGCCGCGCATCCGCTACCATTCCGAACGCTACAGTTTCGTCTAGGAGACTTGCGATGCGCCGACTGTTGGCCAACCGTCTCGTCGTTGCCACCGGCGTGATCGTCGTGGCGTTGTCGCTTCTATTCGCGTATCTGCGGGTCGGTTCGCTGCATTAGGGCCCGGTTACGCCAAAGACGGGCTCGCGGCGCGCTTTTTCCTCATGCTCGAAGGTTGAATCGATATGCCCTACTTTTTTGGAATTGGTCTTCACGTTTTCATCGCGATCTTTTTCGCCGTCCACGCGATGCGCAATAACCAGGGCATCTACTGGCTATTCATTCTGTTTGCTTTTCCGCTGCTCGGCAGTGTCGTGTACTTCTTCGCAATCTATCTGCCGGGTCTGCGCCACTCGCGCGGCGCGCGCGTGGCCACGCAGGCGATCACCCAATTCGTCGATCCGAATCGCGCGCTGCGTGAAGCGCGCGCCGCTTTCGACCGCGCGCCGACCGTGCAGCATCGGATGCGGCTCGGCGAGGCCTTGCTCGCGGCCGGCAATCCGCGCGAAGCGCTCGAACATTTCCAGACCGCGGCGAACGGCCCATTTGCAAACGATCCCGCGCTGCTGCTCGGTCTCGCGCGCTCGCAGTTCGCGCTCGGCGACTACACGGCCGCGGATGCGACGTTGGCGGATCTGTTCTCGGTCAATCCGCGGGCACGCAACCAGGGCGAGCCGGCGCTGCTGAACGCGCGCACGCTGGCCGCGCGGAATGCGCCGGGCGCACGCGCGGCATTCGAACAGGCGCTGACCTGCGCGACCGACGTCGCGCCGCGCTGCCTGTTCGCCGACTGGCTCGCCGCGCAACCGGAAGATGCGGACCGCCGCCGCGCCGGCGCGCTCTATGCCGAAATCGTGCATGACGCCAAACATTGGCCGCGCCACGCGCGCGAGCACAATCGCGAGTGGCTGCAACGGGCGCAGGCCGCGTTGGCGGCCGGCGCGGCTCGAACGTGAGCAAGCCGAGGAGAACTTCGATGCGACGCACGACCCGGTCTTTTGCTTCGGCGCTGTGCGCCGCGCTTGCGGCGATTGCATTCGGTGCCGCCGGCGCTTCGACTTCCGCGCAGGCTGCTGGCATGGACAAGCAGTTCGAATGGCCCGCGTCGTTCGTCGTGCTCGGCGATGGCTATCCGCACTCGGGCGATGCATGCCGGCGGCTCCGCGAATCGGCCGCGACCGTGAACTATCTCGACCATATGGCGATGCTGGTCGGCTGTCCGGGCTCGCGCGACAGCGCCGCCGTGCGCGCGATCGTCGGGCATCAGCGGCACGCGCGCGTGGTCGGCGAAGCGGAAGGCGTGACGCTGATTTCGATTTCGACTGAAAGCGCTCAGGCCGGCTCGCAGAACGGCCACGGGCCCGTGAAGGAATCGCCTATCAGCGCGAGCGGCACGTTGCCGTGCGAGCGCGGCAACGGACAGACCAAAACGATGTGCAAGTTCGGCGTCGTGCATCACAGCGATCGATCGACTACGGTCGTGGTCTACTGGCCCGACGGCACGACGCGGGCGATTTTCTTCGGCGTCAACGGCCGGGTAGTCGGCACGGCCGCGTCCGCGAGCGATCGGCCGATGCCCGGCGACACGCTGACGCGCAAGCATGCCGGCATCAATCTGATTTCAGTTGGCAATGAGCGCTACGAAGTCGAGGACACGGTTCTGTCCGGCAGTTGAATTGCGTTGAAGCACATCGGCGCAAGCCATCCGCGGTCGAACGCCTGATTCGACGCACGCCACGTTCATTTCTATCCCCAGTAACGATGACGCTGACGGCACCGGCGGGATCGAACAACGCGCAGGTATTCATCGATCCGCCGACCTCGAGCAGCGCAGGCGTGCGCTCGCAGCAGGCCGCGTATCTGAGCGCGACGCACTACTGCCCGAGCCTCGCGATCCTGAGCGGCGCGAAGTCGTAAGCGGTCAGCGCGACGCAGTTATCGATGATTCGTTGACGCGTCGCGCAATCGAAGGCACACTCGCTCACTATGCAAGCCCTCACGTACCGCCCGACTGCAAAGCATCATCATGCGCATGCCCGCGTGGGACTGCCTGTGGGGACTCGCATACGCATACGCCGCTAGACATCATTCGCTGCGACATGCGCCAGAAAGCCCCGCCGGCAACGACGGGGCTTTTTGTTTTCCGCGACCTTATCCGCTCATCGAACGAAGGATTGCCGCCATGACACAGGAAGCACAGACGCCTGCCGTATCGAAGACCTTTGCGGCGCCCATCGATCTATACCGCGTCCTTGCACGCGTATGGGCCGGCGATACGTCGAGCCCCACGCACGCGTGGTCGTCGACGAATCCCGCGCAGAATCATTGCAGCGTTACGTCTCTGATCATGCAGGACTATTTCGGTGGCGAGATTCTGACGACGCGTACGTCGGGGGGCACGCACTTCTACAACCTGATCGACGGCAGCAGATGGGATCTGACGGTCAGCCAGTTTGCCGAGCCGATTCCATTCGACGATACGCGTTCGAGTCGTGAGGCGGCGTTCGCTGATACGTCGCGGGAGAAATACGAACTGCTGAAGTCGAGGCTCGCGCAAAGCCAGCTGAAATAAACGCTCAATCAAACACGCGTGGCCGAACTGCATCGATACGCGGTTGGCCACGCCATGTCACTTCAACCAATCACTTCCTGCTTCCCCGGAATGCCTTGCCCGCGCAACGAACACCCGCGCGTTTCAGGCACGTAGATCAACGCAATCGCCCCCACCACGCACGCGGCCATCATGTAATAAGCGGGCACCAGCGCATTGCCCGTATGCGCGACCAGCCATTCGTTCGCCATCGGCGCCGTGCCGCCGAAAATCGACGTCGACACGTTATACGCAATCGCCATCCCCGCGTAACGGACCTGGGTCGGAAACATCGCGGGGAACATCGCCGAGATGCTGGCCAGTTGCGGCACGTACAACAGCCCGAGCACCGCAAAGCCGATGAACGCGCCCGCCACGCCGAGCTTCATCAGCAGGAACATTGGAATCGCCGCGACGAACAGGCCAATCAGCGAAAACCACCAGACGTTCTTGCGTCCCACGCGATCCGAGAACGTGCCCGCGAACGGCAGAAACACCATCATCGCGAGCATGCCGATCAGCGGCACGAGCAGGGACATGTTGTCGCTCATGCCAAGCTGCTTCTGCATGAAAGTCGGCATATAGGCGAGCAGCACGTAGTTGACGACATTCAAAGCAACCACGAGTCCACCGAGTTGGATCAGCGGTTTCCAATAGTCGCGCAGCAATGCCTTCAGCGTGACGCAGCTATGCTGCTCCTTGTGCATCGTTTGTTCGAGCTCGCGAAAGACCGGCGTGTCTTCGAGCCTGGAGCGCAGATAGAAACCGATCAGGCCGAGCGGCGCTGCAATCAGAAACGGCAGACGCCATCCCCACGCATGCATTGCCGTGTTGCCGAGCACGACGGAGCAA
The DNA here is from genome assembly GCF_050436245.1 of Paraburkholderia sp. MM6662-R1. Classification (NCBI taxonomy): domain Bacteria; kingdom Pseudomonadati; phylum Pseudomonadota; class Betaproteobacteria; order Burkholderiales; family Burkholderiaceae; genus Paraburkholderia; species Paraburkholderia sp. MM6662-R1. The sequence goes on from NZ_JBNDLV010000004.1 coordinate 956,416, forward strand.
CCGAGCATCAGAAACGCGCCGAGCGAGAAGCCCGACAGCGTCGCGAATTCGAGGAAGCTGCCACAAAAGCCGCGCTTATTGTCCGGCGCGTATTCGGCCATGAAAGTCGCCGCGCCGCCATATTCGCCGCCCGTCGAAAAGCCCTGGATCATCCGCAGAACGACGAGGATAACCGGTGCCCACCAGCCGATGCTCGCGTATGTCGGCACGAGTCCGACCAGCAGCGTTGCGACCGACATTAGGATGATCGTCAACGCGAGTACGTGCTTGCGGCCGAGGCGATCGCCCAGCGGCCCCCAGAACAGGCCGCCAAGCGGACGCACCAGAAACGAAATGGCGAACGTCGCGAGCGCGAACAACGTGGCCTGCGCGGTGCTGCCGGGAAACAACGCGGCCGAAATATAGCTCAGGCCGTAGGCGTAAATACCGTAGTCGAACCACTCGGTCGCGTTTCCGAGTGCCGACGCCGCGATTGCGCGTCGCAGCAAGCTGCGCGCCTGCGGTTGCGCGCTCTGCGCGTTCCATGAATGTACGTAGTGCATGTCTTCTCCTGGGGGTGTCTCTATGCGACTCAGGCAACGTCGCCCGAATCCACGATACCGGCGACCCGCGCCTGCAACGATGTTCTAGGACGATGCAGGCATCGGGGTTTTCCATAAAGCCCGCAACGGCTGCGGTAATCCGTACGCGTGCGTCGGCATGCGTCGCACGCGTTCGGGAAAAACAACATGATTGGCGTCGCGCAGTGCTCTCAGCGCATCAGCAACGGCAGCGTCATCAAACGACCCCGCTGTGGCCTCGCCTCGTTCTCGCCGCAAAGGCGCAAACACATCCACGCGGTCGCGAGGTTGCTGCTCCACCTCGTCGAACAGCATGATCCGCGGTGCGAGCGCGAGCGCCCGCGCGATCGCCACGCGCTGTTTCTGCCCGCCCGACAGTTGCGCGGGAAGGCTCTTCGCCTTATCGGCCATGCCGACCATGTCGAGCAGTTCGAGCGCGCTCCTCTGCGCCGACTCACGGCTCTCGCCCTTCGTCAGCCCGATCCCGACGGACCGATCAGCGCGAGCTTCTCGCCGGGCATCACGTCGAGCGACAGTTCGTCGAGAACGGTCAGCGCGCCATATCGTTTCGTGATCCGGTCGAGCCGGATCAATGGCTTGCTCGCCGGGCTTTCGTCTCGGCGCGCCGGTGTGCTTGCGGAGGCGACCGCGCGCTCTTCGGAGAAAAGACTTGCCGGGGCGATGCCTGAAGCGCTCAACAGATCGGTAACTCGCGCGGTGTTCATATCGATTCGATCCCGTTCGTCGTACGTTTAATGCGAACCAGAATACGCAGCCATATTTGCGATCCAGATTGCTCTAGAACAATTCTTTTCTACACGCGGGCAAGGGCGGCGCAGCGTGCACTGCAACGAACACGCAGCGTCCGTCGATAACGTCGTGAACATTGAACTAGCACATTCAGCGGCGTTTTTTCGCGGCATTAGACTGCGGCGAGAGATACCCGTGGACGCCCCGTTCACTTGCACCGGGCGCCACTTTCCGCAACGACGTCACGCTCATAGAGAGGGGAAGATGTTAGATACGACGCAACACGAATCGCGAATCGCGGCGCCCGTCGTGCGCCTGCCGTTCGAACGCGACGAGTACGCCGCGCGTCTTGCCAAGACGCGCAAGGCCATGCAGGCGGCCGGCATCGAACTATTGATCGTGTCGGACCCGACCAATATGGCCTGGCTCACCGGCTATGACGGCTGGTCGTTTTACGTGCATCAGTGCGTGCTGCTCGCGCTGGATGGCGAGCCGGTCTGGTTCGGCCGCGGTCAGGACGCGAACGGTGCCAAGCGCACCGTCTTCATGCAGCACGATCAGATCGTCGGCTATCAGGATCATTACGTGCAATCCACCGCGCGTCATCCGATGGACTACCTCGCGCGCGACGTGATCGCCGCACGCGGCTGGGCCAACGCGAAGATCGGCGTCGAAATGGACAACTACTATTTCAGCGCCGCCGCTTATCGCTCGCTCGTCGCGCATTTGCCGGACGCGAAATGGCAGGACGCAACCGGCCTCGTCAATTGGCAACGCGCGGTCAAATCCGCGCGCGAGATCGAGTACATGCGCGTGGCCGCGCGCATCGTCGAGAAGATGCACGCGCATATCGTCGAGCGAATCGAACCGGGTATGCGCAAGAACGACCTCGTCGCGGAGATCTACTCGGCAGGCATTACCGGCATCGATGGTTATGGAGGCGACTATCCGGCGATCGTGCCGCTGCTGCCGACCGGCGCCGACGCGGCCGCCCCGCATTTGACCTGGGACGACACGCCGTTCGCGAAGGACGCCGGCACGTTCTTCGAAATTGCCGGCTGCTTCAAGCGTTATCACTGCCCGCAGTCGCGCACCGTGTACCTCGGCAAGCCGCCGAAGCATTTCATCGAGGGCGAGCGTGCGGTGGTCGAAGGGATCGAGGCCGGGCTCGCCGCGGCGAAACCCGGCAATACCTGCGAGGACATCGCCAATGCGTTTTTCGCGGTGCTGCATAAATACGGCATCGAGAAGAACAGCCGCTGCGGCTATCCGATCGGCGCGAGCTATCCGCCGGACTGGGGCGAGCGCACGATGAGCCTGCGCCCTGGGGACAAGACGGTCCTCGAACCCGGCATGACGTTTCACTTCATGCCGGGCCTGTGGCTCGACGACTGGGGCCTCGAAATCACCGAGAGCATTCTGATTACGCGGACCGGCGTCGAGACCTTTTGCAGGACGCCACGCAAGCTGTTCGTCAAACCGTGATTGCGCGGGCGTCGTGCCCGCGTGAACTCGCGAAGCACGACGCCCGTTTCAACGAAAGGGGAAACATGCTTCCGAAAACGATGAAGGCCGTCGTGCTGACCGCGCACGGTGGCCTCGACAAACTGGTCTATCGCGACGACGTGCCGGTGCCCTCGTGCGCGACTGGCGAGGTACTGATCGACGTCACCGCATGCGGTCTCAACAATACCGACGTGTGGGTCCGCCAGGGCGCCTACGGCACCGAGGACGATCCGCAAGCGGTGTCGACGTGGCGACGCGGCCGCTCGACGCTGACGTTTCCGCGCATTCAGGGCGCGGATATCGTCGGACGCGTGGTCGCGGTGGGTCGCGGCGTCAGCGACGCGCGTATCGGCGAGCGCGTGATCGTCGACGCGTCGATCTACAACCGCGACGACGACAGCCTCGCCGATATCGACTACATCGGCCACGGCCGCGACGGCGGCTACGCCGAATACACGGCCGTGCCCGCGGAAAACGCGCATCGGGTCGACTCCAGCTATTCCGACGCCGAACTTGCCACGTTTTGGTGCGCTTATCACACCGGCGAGCAAATGATCGAACGCGCGGCCGTCAAGCACGGCGAAACGGTGCTGATTACCGGCGCGTCCGGCGGCGTCGGCTCGGCCATCATCCAGCTGTGCCGCGCGCGCGGCGCGATTCCGTATGCGGTGGTCAGCAAGGGTAAGGAAGAGGCCGTGATAGCGCTCGGCGCGCAAGGGGTGATGCTGCGCGATAGTAGCGATTTCGTCGGGGACGTCGAACGGATGACCGAGGGGCGGGCCGTCGATGTAGTCGCCGATCTTGTCGGCGGGGCGCTGTTCGGCAAGCTGCTGAACGTACTGCGGCCCGAGGGGCGATATACGACCGCGGGCGCGATCGCAGGTCCGGTCGTGCAGCTCGATCTGCGCACGATGTATCTGAAGCAGTTGCAGTTGAATGGATCGTCGCAGGGCACGCGCGGTGCGTTCAAACGCGTGCTCGACTATATTCAGAACGGGACGATCCGGCCGGTTCTCGCGGCGAGTTATCCGTTGTCGAAGTTTCATGATGCGCAGACGCGGTTCATGGAAAAGCGCTTTGTTGGCAATATCGTCGTGATTCCGGATCGGCATTATGGCGACTCGGTCGCACGCTGACGCTCGATGCAATAAAGCCGCCGGCCGCTGCAATTAATCCTCGACGGCGAACCAGGCACACTGCGAGCCCGCCCTTCAAGGCGGGCTTTTTTTCGCGCCTAGCGATCGTTAATTGTTGTCAATTTACATTTTTCTTTGCCTTGAATCACTGTCCGGTCGTCCATCATTAGGGGCAGCGTAGCGAAGGCGCCGCTCAGACACATAGCGTTATACATAAGTCCTTAGCCGAGCCCGTCGCGGAGCGCGCGTAGCGTGTCAGCGGCAGCGAGTACCTGATCGAGCCCTCGCCAGATGGTCTTGGCACCCGGTTCACCGTCGCTCTTTCGGCCGAGGAAACCACCGATTTGCGCAATCAGCCGCACGACCTCATTCACAGTGGGCGGCGGCGTCGGCATCTTCTTTTTGGCCAGCAGGTGGGCGCCACGAATTTCGTCCGGATCGAAGAACAAGGCGGCATCCAGATCCGGACAGGTCCGGCCTTTGCGCATCAGATACGTCACACGCCATGCCACTACCAGGAACAAGGCCAGCGCACGCTCGATCCGGTCGACAGCGGCCAATTGCAGGGTCTCGACTTCGCAGCCGTTCTTGAGCACATGGAAATAGATTTCGATTTCCCATCGGGCCCGGTACCAATTGATCAGTTCGACCGCGTCTTCCTGGGTTGCGACGGCTCGGTTGGTCAGCAAACGCCACTCAATCGGCTTGATGCCAGCGGGCGCCCCCACTTCGCGTGCGATTACGCAGTGAACCTTGAGCTTGCCGCGTTCGCCGTCCACTATCTCGACTTCGCGAGCCCACAGTTGCTGGCGTACGGTGCGGCTCTTCTGAGTCTCGCGGGCGCCGGTCATGAAGGTGATTTCACCCAAGGGCTCAGCGCTGGTTGTACTCGCCCACAGCCTGGCGCCGTCACCGCCGGGCAGGCAGCGGTCATGTTGGGCGCGCACCAGCCAGTCCGCTGGCGTGCCCAGTTCGTGCGCCCGGCGCATCATTTCCACCATGTCCGCCTCGCGGTCGGCCACGTACACCAGTCGCGTGTGCGGCATGTCCGGCGCCATTTCCGCCACGCGCTCGTAGCCTTCGATCCAGCGCGTGCTTTCTTTCGGCCCAGGACGGACACCATCGGCGTCAAGCTCCTCGCGCGCCCACATCCATGCATCGAGCACGCCCAGCGGTTCGCGTTCGGTCGTCACCGCATAGGTCGGGTGCAAGTACAGCCCGCGCCTTGCTTCGTAGTTCAACGGCCCCAGACCGTCGATGTCCTGGCCGTTAAAATCAAGCTCGGTGGTGTCCTGGATGCACAGCACGACCGACTGGCTGCGCATGCGTTCCTGCGTGCTCGCCCAATGCGGCTCCAGGATGGCTTCCCAGGCCACATCCGTATTGCGCAAAAATCGGTACGCCGCGCACGTCTCGCTCCAGCTATCGCACGCCTGGGGGATACTGGCCGTCGGATTGGCCGCAAGTCGTTCCATCAATTTCTTTGCCCTCCTGTCCAGGCGGGCGTCGCCAAGGTCCAGCCCCGCAAATTCCTGCTCGATCCACTGCTGTGCCGCCTTCGTCACCGCGTCCGCCCAAATTACGAGAGTAGACGCGATCCGGCCAAAGTTTACAAGCACGGCTTTCAAGTCATTGAATGTAAACGGCTTGCTGGCGCGGGCGGCTGCCGCAGCGAGATGTGTATAACGCTATGGCTCAGACAAGGTGCGCCTTTCCCGAAAATCAACGCTGCTTTCAATCAAAGAAGCATTTACTCAGCATGGGCATTCCCGCACATATGTGGCTAAAGGATGATGGCGGTGCAGATATCAAGGGTTCGTCAACCGTTCAGGATCGAGAAGGAAGTATTGAACTCATCAGTTTCGGTCACGGCGTTAAACTGCCGGTCGATAACGCCAACGGGAGAATTACCGGCGCACGCACGCACTCCCCGGTTTCGTTTGAAAAAGAGTTTGATGCAACAACGCCCTATCTTTACAAGGCCGTGGCGAAGGGGCAAACGCCTGACGTCTGCGGAGATCAAGTGGTATCGCATCAACGATGCAGGAAAAGAAGAAGTCTATTTTGTGATGACGCTCGAAGGCGGGAAAGTGTGCGGCATCAGCCCCGGCATGGCCAATACCAAGCTGGCGCAGGCGTCCGCACTCAATCACGTTGAGTCGGTCTCCATGATGTATGACCGTATCACGTGGCATTACCTTGATGGCAACATCAAATACACAGACTCGTGGAATGAGCGCGAATAAGGGGCTTGAAAAATGGCTTATATGGGAAAGTTTTTAGTGAATAACGAACCTCTGTCACCGCTAACCATTTTCTGGATTGGAACATTCAACGCCTTTTCTGGTAATGACCAATACCTGAATCGGGGCGGATGCACGGCGGTGCCGAATAACGGCCCGATACCTGCCGGAAAATACTGGATCGTAGACCGGCCCACGGGCGGCATCGGCTCTCGGCTTTACGCGCAGGCGAAAGACAGCCTGAATACAATTGTCGGCCGTCCGTCCCATCACGAAGAGTGGTTCGCGTTGTACCGGGATGATGGCAGCGTTGACGACATAACCTGGGTTAATGGAATTAAGCGCGGGCAGTTCCGGTTGCATCCGGCAGGCGGCCGCGGTATTTCACTTGGCTGCATCACACTGCCGAGCTATAGCGATTTCATGAGAATCCGCAACGCGCTTCTGCATACTGTCACCATCCCCGCGCGCAGTTCGGGCCTGCGGGCATACGGAACTATTGAGGTCATCACGTATGGCAACACTTGTCCGTAGACTTTTCAAGGTCGTGCTGTTTTGCGGCCTGTTCCGTCTTTTCCTGCCTTACGTTCACACGTACCCCATACCGATGCCCAGAAGCCAGGAGCTTGCATGGCTACATGTCGCCAACCGGCTTGGTATCCGCGATCCCGATGACCTATTTTTCGCGGTGACGGTCGCGATGAATCTTATCGCGGCGACTCTAGCTTACGTGGCGATCATGAAGCTATGGCGGCACCATCGACGAACAAGGCGCACAGTGAGAGATAACGAATGACAGTCATCGAGGTCATCACGTATGGCAACACTTGTCCGTAGACTATTCAAGGTCGCGCTGTTCATCGGGTTGTTTTTTATATCAGCTCGTTATCCCACTATCCAATGAGTGGACAGAAGGCGAAGCGCATGCATGGTGGCGTGTTTCGGATTGGCTCGGTACTCGCGATCCCGAGGATTTGTATCTCGTAGTGTGGACGATTATTGAATTGATCGTGGCAGCGCTTGCCTATGTGGCCATCATGAAGCTATGGCGCCACTACCGCACGAAGTAAATGAAAGCCCCGACCATGAACCGCATCGCAGCGGCCGAGGCTCTCGTTCACCTCACTTGATCAAAGCGAAGCAGCCGGCGCAAACACCTGCGACGCCACCTCATCCACCGCCTCGCGCGTCAGCTTCACGATCTCGTCCACGTCGCCGCGCGACGTCACCAGCGGCGGCGCAAAGCCGAGAATGTCGCCGTGCGGCATCGCCCGCGCGATCAGTCCGCGCTGCATCGCGGCAGCCGACACACGCGGCCCGACCTTCAGCGCCGCATCGAACGGCGTGCGGACATCCTTGTCGGCCATGAACTCCAGCGCGGCCAGCATGCCCACGCCGCGCACTTCGCCGACGAGCGGATGCGAGTCGAACGCCGCATGCAATTGCTCCAGCAGATAAGCGCCGATTTGCGCCGCATTCTGCATCAGGTTCTCGCGTTCGAGAATCTCGAGGTTGGCGAGCGCCGCCGCCGCGCAGATCGGATGGCCCGAATAGGTCCAGCCATGCCCCAACGCACCCGATTCCTGCGATGCCTTATCGATCACGTCCCATACGCCTTCGCTGACGATCACGCCGGACAGCGGCGCGTAAGCACTCGTCAAACCCTTGGCGACAGTGATCAGATCGGGTTGAATGCCGTAGTGCTGCGCACCCATCTTCGAGCCAAGCCGGCCGAAACCGCACACCACTTCGTCGCAGATCAACAGGATGTCGTGCTTCTTCAGCACCTGCTGGATCGCGGGCCAGTAACCGGCCGGCGGCGGTACGATGCCGCCCGTGCCCATCACCGGTTCGCCGATGAAGGCCGCGATCGTATCGGCGCCTTCGCGCGCGATCAGTTTTTCGAGTTCGTCGACGCAGTACGCGACGAACTGCGTTTCATTCATACCGGCCGGCGCGCGACGATACCAGTGCGGACACACGGTATGCTTGACGCGCTCGATCGGCAGATCGAAGAACTGGTGGAAGCTCGGCAATCCCGTGAGACTGCCGGTGACGATGCCCGAGCCGTGATAGCCGCGCTCGCGCGAAATGATCTTCTTCTTGTTCGGGCGGCCCTTCACATTGTTGTAGTACCAGACGAGCTTGATCTGCGTTTCGTTCGCGTCCGAACCGGACATGCCGTAGTACACCTTCTTCATGCCCTGCGGCGACCAGTCGATGATGCGCGACGACAGCTCGATGATCGTATCGGTCGAGTGGCCGACATACGTGTGGTAATACGCGAGCTTCTTCGCCTGCTCGTAAATCGCTTCGGCCACTTCGGTGCGGCCGTAGCCGATGTTCACGCAATAAAGGCCGGCAAATGCATCGATAAAAGTCTTGCCTTGATGGTCCTCGATGCGGATACCTTTCGCGCCGGTCACGATCCGGCCCGGCAGCGCGCCGCTCGCGTGATCGTGCGCGTGCGTCGACGGATGCATGAAGTGCGCGCGATCGGCGCTCAGAAGTTGATCGAATTGAGTCATGGGTCGCTCCTTCGTGTGATGTCTGGATGAATGAATCGGTAGGTTCAGGCCATTGCGTCCGTCGCCATCGCATGTGCAGCGGCACGAGCGGGGGCGCTGTCGCTGACCGGCAAGCCAAGCTGGCCAAGGCAGAAATAACGTGTCTCGACAAACGGCTCGAAGCCTTCGACGCCGCCTTCGCGTCCAAGCCCCGACGACTTGATGCCGCCGAACGGAATCGGTGCGCCGGTGAACTTCGCGCCGTTGATGGACACCATCGCGAAGTCGAGTCGGCGGATCAGTTGAAACACGGTGTTCAGATCTTTCGCGCACACGTAGGCGGCGAGTCCGTACTCGGTGTCGTTCGCGCGTTCGACCACTTCGTCGAGCGAATCGAACGGCGTGACCGCCGAGATCGGCGCGAAATTTTCTTCGTCGTAAATGCGCATGCCGGGCGCCGCATCGGCGACCACGGTCGGCTCGAAGAACCAGCCGCCGCGCTCGTGCGCCGCACCGCCTACCGTGACGCGCGCACCCTTCTCACGCGCGTCGGCGACGCGCTGCACGGTCGTATTGAACGCGGCCTGGTGCATCAGCGGGCCGACGTCCACGTTCGGGTCGAATGCGCCGCCCACTTTCAACGCCTTCACGGCATCGCTATATCGCGCGACGAACGCTTCATACAACGAACGCGCGACGAAGATCCGGTTCGCCGCGCAGCAGTCCTGGCCCGAGGTCTGGAACTTCGCCGCGACCGCGACGCGCACGGCCTGCTCGAGGTCCGCATCTTCGGTCACGATGAAAGGCGCGTTGCCGCCCAGTTCGAGCGCGGTCTTCTTGATGCCTGCCCGCGCGGCCGTTTGCATCACTAGCGCGCCGACACGCGTCGAGCCGGTGAAGCTGACCGAGCGCACGCGGCTATCTGAAACCAGCGTTTCCATCGCCATTTGCGGCTCGCCGAGCACGACGTTGAACACGCCGGCCGGAAAACCCGCTTCTTCGGCGAGTTGCGCGAGCGCGAGCGCGGAGAACGGCGTCTCGTGCGCGGGCTTCGCGACCACCGTGCAACCGGCGGCGAGCGCGGCGGCGGCCTTGCGGGTGAGCATCGCGCACGGGAAATTCCACGGCGTGATCAGCGCGGCCACGCCGACCGGCTCGATGATCGTGCCCAGATGAGCGCCATCGATATGGGTCGGAATCGTGCGCCCATTCAGGCGCCGCACCTCATGCGCGAACCATTCGACGAAGCTCGCGCCATACGCAATTTCGCCGCGCGCTTCAGCAAGCGGCTTGCCCTGTTCGAGCGACAGAATCGCGGCGAGATCCTGCTGATGACGCAGAATCAGTTCATGCCAGCGCAACAGCAGCGCCGAACGTTTGGCGACCGGCACCCAGCGCCACGTGTCGAACGCGCGCTGCGCGGCATCGACCGCGGCGGTGATCTGCGCCGCGTCGAGCATTGGCACATGGCCGAGCACTTCCTGATTCGCGGGATTCTGCACCGCGACGCTCGCGGCGCTCGCGCTATGAACCCAGCGTCCATCCACGTAGCACAGCGATTTGAATAAGACCGGATGACCCAGCAACATGACGACCTCCTGTGTGCGATGTCTGCTATCACTGTAGGTCCGGCGACACTGCGGTTTTTTTTGTTGTCGCTTCTCGAAGGCTACGTTTTTTCTGCAATTCGCCGCATGGTTATCGGTTTTTCGGGTGGGGCTTTTCGTCGTACTTCGACCGCAAGTAGCGCGCCACTCAGCCGTTCTCGCCAATCGATTGTTCCGCCCATTCGGGCAAGCCTTCGGCCCCGCTTTTCACCACCTTCGTGACGATATAGGTGAAGTACTTTTCGATGCCCAATTCGTCGGTCAGCAACGTATCGATGAAGCGCTGATAGTGGTCGATATCGCGCGACAGCACCTGCATCACATAGTCGACACCGCCACCCGTCGCGAGGCATTGCACGACTTCGGGCGCGGCCGCGATGCGCTCCTCGAAGCGCCGCATGTCCGGCGCGGTATGACGCGCGAGCGTGACCTCGACCACCACGCGGCTGCCTTTGAACGCGCGCACCCAATCGATATCCGCGCGATACCCGCGAATCACGCCCTCTTCTTCGAGGCGCTTCACGCGCTCCCATGCCGGCGAAATCGACAGATTGATTTCTTCGGCGAGGCGCGACTTCGTGATGCGTCCATCGCTCGCGAGAATGCGCAAAATCGCGAGATCGTAGCGGTCGAATTTCATCGCGCGTTCAGACCGTTACCGGTATGCCTCGTTCGAGCACGTCGGCGACCACCGCAACCGTGTCGCCAATCCGCACGAGCCCCGGAAAATGCCGCGCGGCCAGCATGCCGCCGCGTCGCGCGCGATACTCGATCGGCACGGCGCCGGTGCGCTTCGCGTCGTAAATCCGCGCGATCACCTCGCCGCCGTCGACCATGTCGCCGAGGTCCTTGCACAATTCGAGCAGGCCGTCGTGCTCGCTCGTCGTGTAGCAGGTGCCGTCGGGCATATCGAGCAGCGTCGTCGTGCGCGGCGCGCTCCTGCTCGCGCTCGAGTGACCCATTGCTTCATCTCGCCTGATGATTCCCGCATGCTGCAGAAAGCCGCGCACACCACGCTCCGTAATCGCCACGCTCTGCACGGTCGCCGTGCCACCACCCCCGAGTTCGGTCGACACGAACACCTTGCCCGCTTCCTCGACGGCCGTGTCGTAAAGGCCGACGCTATCGAGTTCTAGCATCCGCATCGAGTACGGCGCGCCGAATGCGCGCATCGCTGCCTCGCAGCGCGCCTGCTGCGTCGTGTCGGGCAGCACGTGAATCGCGGCGAACGGCACGAAGTCGAGCGTGCGGCCACCCGCGTGCAGATCGAGCACATAGTCGGCGAGCGGCAGCAGATAGCGCTGAAAATAATCGGCGATCTTCTCGGTCACGGTGCCGTCCGGCTTGCCCGGAAAGCTGCGATTCAGATTGCCGTGATCGATCGGCGACGTGCGCGTGCCCGCGCGAAACGCCGGAAAATTCATGAACGGCACGATGATCACGCGCCCGCGTACGTCACTCGCCTTCAACGTGGCGGCGAGCTTCGACAGCGCAATCGGCCCTTCGTATTCGTCCCCGTGATTGCCGCCCGTTAGCAGCGCGGTCGGTCCCTCGCCGTTGCTGATCACGGTGATGGGGATCATCTCCGCGCCCCATGCGGAGACGTCGTGCGAATGAGGCAGCTTCAGGAAACCATGCTGTTCGCCGTCGGCATTGAAATCGACCGTCGGTTGAATCGGGGATGCCCGCATCTGTACTACTCCTTCGTGAGCCGCTTGCGCGGCGTATTGCCGTTCATCGCGCGTCATTTAAGCGGCGCGTCGTTGCCGAATGTCGTTCCCGCCTTCGCGGCACGCGCGCGCTGCAATGCGAGCGCGGCGATAGCGGTGTCCTGCGCGCCGGTTCCGGTCAGATCGCAGATCGTCACGTCGGCGTCGCTCGTGCGGCCCGCGGCCTGTTTCGCGATCACCTGGCCCAATTCGACGATCGCCGCATCGTCACGCATCGTGCCCGCGGCGAGCGCGTGATGCAGTTCGCCGAGCACGCGCGTTTGCTGCGCGCGGTCGCACACGTAGCGCGCCGCCGCCAGCGCGGCCGGCGCGATTTCGTTCTTGTGCTCGGCGTCCGAACCCATCGCGGTGACGTGCAGGCCCGGATGCAGATCGGCGGCTTCGATCAGCGGCGTGCGGCTCGGCGTGGTGGTAATCGCGACGTCCGCTTCGGCGAGCGCGTCATGAACGCTGGCCGCGACGTCGCATCGCACGCCGAGCGTGTCGTTCACTTCCGCGGAGAAACGCAGCGCGCTCGCCGCGTCGCGCGCCCATACGCGTACATGTTCGACGCGGCGCACCAGCATCAAGGCCCGCAGTTGCAGACGTGCCTGCTCGCCCGCGCCGATCACTGCGACCTGCGGCGTGTGCGCTTTCGCGAGCCAGCGCGCCGCGACCGCGCCGGCGGCCGCCGTGCGTATCGCGGTCAGATAGCCGTTGTCGAGCAGCACCGCTTCGGTCAGTCCGGTCTTCGCCGACAACACCAGCATCAGACCATTCAGGCTCGGCAGACCGAGCGACGGGTTGTCGAAGAAGCCTGGACTGACCTTGATCGCGAAGCTGTCGAGGCGCGGCAGCCACGCGGTCTTCACGTCGACTTCGCCGTTATGCGCGGGCAGATCGAGCCGCAGGATCGGCGGCATCGCGACCGCCTCGGTCGCGAGCGCGACAAAAGCGGCTTCGATCTGATCGATGGCCGCGAGATCGAGCGGCACGAGTTTGCGAAGCTCGGCTTCGCCAAGGAGCGTGATCGAGGTCATGATGGGGTGTGTTAGTTCGGTGACGGCGCGGCTTGCGAGGATTCGTTGCCGATGATCCGCCGATGCAGATTCATATCGATGTTCGCGCCCGTCACGACGAGCACGAGCGGCCCGCGCGCGATGCGTTCAGTGGGCAGCGCGTGATCGAGCACCGCGGCAATCCCCACCGCCGCCGCGCCTTCGACGACGAGCCGTTCCTGCCGATACGCATGCGCGATGCCGCGCGCGATCGACGCCTCGTCGAGCAGCACCGTCTCGTCGATCAGATCGCGCGTCAGCGCATATGTATAGCGGTTTTCGAGTCCGATGCCACCGCCGAGCGAATCGGCGAGCGTGTCGACTTCCTCGACCAGCACCGGCTGACCGGCGGCGAGACTCGCATGCATCGCGGCGCCGCGCGCCATCGTGACGCCGGTCAAGCCAATCGTGGGATTGGTGCTTTTCGCCGCGAGCGCGATGCCGGCAAACAGCCCGCCGCCCGACAACGGCACGACGATGTTCGCGACATCGGGCAAGCCCTCAACGATTTCGAGCCCGATCGTGCCCTGTCCGGCGATCACGCGCGGATCGTCGAATGGCGGCACGTACGCATAGCCTTCTTCGCGCGCGAGCCGCAATGCTTCGTGCTCGGCCTCGTCCTGACTTTGGCCGGTAATGCGCACGTGCGCGCCGAGCGCCCGTACCGCGTCGACCTTGTTGGCGGGCACGAGGCGCGACAGACACACGGTCGCGTCCATACCGAGCGCGCGCGCCGCATGCGCGAGCGCGCGGCCATGATTACCGGTCGATGCGGTCACCACGCGAGTGCAGCCCTGCTCGGCCAACTGCGCGAGCGCATTGGTCGCGCCGCGCAGCTTGAAGCTGCCGGTCGGCTGCACGGTTTCGAGCTTCAGATAAACCGGCGTGCCCGCGTGCGCCGACAGGCTCGGCGATTCGACGAGCGGCGTACGGCATACGCGACCGTCGATACGGCTGCGCGCGCGGTAAATGTCGGCTAACAAAAGATTGGTTGACGATGGAACGGACATGCACCAGGCCCTGCATCAAAGAGGTCGATTCGCTATTCGATGCGGGCACGGCTATCGCAGATAAACGCAGTGACTCGCGACCGCATCGCTTTCCATGCAGCCCAGTCTAGTGTTCTAAAAAAGGATTTTTATTGTCCTAGTTCATTTCGGTCAGCGCGTTACGCAATTCGCGCACCGGCGCGATCAGGTGAAATCGTGCACCTGCGGGTACTGCTCGAACACGTCGCGCATCGTTTCGAGCGCGGCTTTATAGGCGTCTTCGCTGACCTCGGCGCCGACGCAAACCCGCACCGCGTTGGGCCGGTCGGCGTCGCGCACGAGAAACGGATCGGGCGACGTGACTGCGATGTCGCGGTTGCGCAGTTCGCGCACCAGCCGATCGGTGCGCCAGTGATCGGGCACCCGCAGCCACGCCGAAAGCGCCTGCGGATGCGCGCCCAGGACATATTTACCGAGCGTCTGCTGCAATTGCGACTGACGCCGCCCGAGCCGCTCGCGCTGAATTTCGACGAGCCGCGCGGCCGTGCCGTCGACAACCCAGCGCGTGGCGATCTCGGCCATCGGCGGCGTCGCCATCCAACTGCTCACGCGCAGTACGCTCTCGGCGCGCAGCGCAAGCCGGCGCGGCGTCGTCATATAACCGATGCGCAAGCCGGCCATCACCGACTTCGTAAAACTCGTGCAGTAGAACGAAAGATCTGGAATCAGGCTCGAAATGGGCGTGGAATGTTTGGCCGGCAACGGCCCGTACACGTCGTCCTCGATCACGTATACGCCATAGCGTTCGGCGATTTTCGCAATCGCGCGACGCCGCGAATCGGGCATCAACGCGACGGTCGGATTGTTCAGCGTCGGTGTGCAGACGAGCGCCGAGATGCGCTCGCTGTCGCACATCTCCTCGAAATGCTCGGGGTGAATGCCGTACTCGTCGATCTCGAGGCCCTTCAGCGTGAAGCCGAGCACGTTGGCCGAACCTATCACGCCGTGATCCGTCAGGCTTTCGCACAGCACGGTGTCGCCCGGCCCCACCAGCGAAGCGAGCGCGAGAAAAATGCCGTGGGCGGCGCCGTTCGTGACGAGCAGCGTATCGGCCGAAGCCGGCATGCCGAGCGACGCGAGCCATGCAATACCCGCCTGACGATGATGCTCGAAGCCCGCGATCGGCCGGAACGCGCGAATCCACGGCTGATCGTCGAGCGTCGACAGCGTCGCGCAGACCTTGCGCCACATCGCGTCATGCTCGGACGTGTGAATGATGCGCGCGATCGAAAAGTCGACCACCGAACGCTCGGCCGTATCGAGCATGTAGCTCGACATCGTTTCGGTGACGCGCGCCGCGACGAAGCTGCCGCGCCCGACCTCGCAGCGGATCAGGCCTTGCCGCTCCAGTTCCTTGTACGCGTTGGTCACGGTCTGCACGCTGATCGCGAGTTCGGCGGCGACGTCGCGCTGCGGCGGCAGGCGCGCGCCCGGCGGCAGCGACGTGTTCTCGATGTCGCCGGCAATCGCCTTGACCAGTCGCTTGTATTTCGATTCCACGCCGTGCACCGCGCGCACGGCCTCGCGCCACTGCTCGATCACCGCTGCTCCTCCGTTGTGGCGGGCGCTGGCTCCATATGGAGTCGCGTCGTCTTGCTCGATCTCCATAGTGAGGCCAAAACGAGGCGGAAAAATATTGTCCTAGAGCAATTCGCGGAAGATTCCGCTGATAGGAGTGCTTCGAAGTCATTCCCCGCGTCCCGCGTTGAACGGAGTCGATCCCGCCTGACATGCTTACCGTCGAGACAGCGTTCGCAACACGCCTACTTACATCTCCTGAGCATTTGTGTCGCACTCGGACTGAAAAACAGCACTCTTTTTCTTGTCGAGTGCCCGCAACGGCATTTTGTTCCGATCGGCGTCGCGCATGGGTCCGTTGCAATGCCTGGCGTTTCGATACATCAGGACGGCACTGTAAGGGTGGTGACATGACCGCGTGGACGCGCCGGGAGATGTTGCACGCAACCGCTCTAGCCGTGGCGGCGGCGGTATCGGCGAAAGTTCATGCTCAGCATGGAAACATGGGGCCGGTCAGACCGCCCGTTCGCCTCACCGATGTTTCGGTAGTCGACCAGACTGGCACGACCCGAACGCTCGAAGCGTTGTTGCGTGAAGGCATCACTGCGGTGCAGACGATTTACACGGGTTGCAGTTCGGTTTGCCCCCTACAGGGAGCGCTATTCAGCGCCGTTCAAGACCGGATGCTACAAGCCCGTACACGCTATCCCATCCGCTTGCTCTCGATTGGAATCGACCCATTTGGCGATGTACCGTCCGCGTTGCGCGAATGGCTCCTGCGTTTCAATGCCGGTCCGCGATGGAATGCGGTCACGCTGGCGCCAGATGACGTCGACCGAACACGAACTGAGTTGGCGGGGCGCGCATCGCTGCCACGCAATGTCGCCGATCATTCGACCCATGTCTATTGCTTCGATCACGACGCGTTGTTGCGCTGGCGCAGCGCTGATCTTCCACGAGTCGAAGAAGTTTGTGATGTTCTCGGTGTACTGGGAGTTTGAATACGTTCGAAGTGATTTGCCTGACCAAAGTTGCCGATCACACCAGCCATACATGTAACCCGAAAAAGGGGGCATCGCGATGAAAGGAAATCTGTTTCCAGCAAGTCAAATACCACCGGCAAAGCCGGTGGCTTGAGATTGTGAGCGCCTCAAAGGCGCCCATAAAACCGTGAGCCGCCCGAGGCGGCTTACTCCATGGCCAGCTTCATCTGGTCATACCGCTCGCCCTCTTCTTCCTGATTGCGGATGTACGCTCGCACCATGTGCTCGTCCAACCCCACAGTGGAAACGAAGTAGCCTCGGGCCCAAAAATGCTCGCCCGTGAAATTTCGTTGCCGGGCTCCGTACTTTCGCGCTATCTGAATCGCGCTCTTGCCCTTGATGTAGCCGACCACATTCGATACCGCATACTTCGGCGGAATGCTCAGACACATGTGAACGTGATCCCCCATCAGGTGCCCTTCGACAATCTTCGATTCCTTGTGGGACGCCAGCTCATGAAACATTTCCCCAAGCTGCCGCCGCAACGCCCCGAAAATCCGTTTCTTCCGGCGCTTCGGGATAAACACCACGTGGTACTTGCAGTCCCATCGCGTATGGCTCAGGCTTTGATACTCTTTCATCGTGAATCTCCTTCTCTTGGCAGAGGTAGGAAATTCGCGCTGACCGTCGTAAAGGTCAAACCTTGGTGAGTCCCCCGGCAAAGCCGGGGGCTTACCTCACTGAGTTATCCAAAGTCGTCAGTAACGGACAAAAAAACGTTGACCCTGATAGTCCTCGGGTCGATGTTGATTGCGACGTGCGAGGATGTAGCAGCGCAGACCGCGCCGCCGTCGCAGTGGTCTGCACCGATTTCTTTGCCACTAGTGCCGGTGGCAGCAGCTAATCTGCCGAATGGAAAGGTGCTGGTCTGGTCAACTGCCAGCTCGCGGTGACGAACGCCTGCGGCACGAGCAGCAGCGCGGAGACGGCGAGGCAGCCGACGATCACGTTCCAGTGCCCGACGCGATCGGCGAACTTACCCAGCCATGACGACGAGATCATGCTGCCGAGCGCCGCGCCCGACATCACGAAGCCCGCGACCATCGTCACGCTTTGCGGCTTCGTGAGCTGCGCGACGTAGACGGTGATGATCGGCTCGATCGACATGTTCGCGACCATCAGCAGCAGACCCGTGGCAAGCATCGCGATGGCCGGCCCCTTGTCGTCCACCGAGGCCCACGCGCCCTGCTTCGGCGCGCTGTCCGCGCGCTTGCGAACCGGCATTTCCCGAATCAGGAACGCCGTCGCGAGAAAGGCGACGAAGATCGCCGCGCCCGAGGCCCAAAAGGTCGCGCGGATGCCGATCAACGGCGGCAGGAAGCCGCCGATCAGCGGGCCGACCAGATTGCCCGCCATGATCCCCGACGACAGCACGCCGAGCGCCCAGCCCGAACGCGCCTTCGGCGTCTGCGTCGCGACGAGGATCATCGAGCCCGACGCATAGCCGCCCAGCAGCCCCGCGAGCAGCCGCAACGCGACCAGTTGCCACGCCGAGTGCGCCATGCCGATCAGCGACATCGCGACCGCCATGCCGAGGCTCGAGCGAATCAGCATCAGCCTGCGGCCGTAGAGGTCGGCGAGCTTGCCCCGCAGCGGCGCGACAAGCGCGGCACTGAAGAAGGTCGCGCCGAACGCGGCGCCGGACCACTGCACGATCGCCGCGTGATCCTTGACGCCGAGTTGCTCGACGTAAAGCGGCAGGAACGGCAGCAGCAGCGTCATCGCGACGATGGTCGTGAACGAGCCGAACACGCATACGCCAAGATTGCGCTGCCAGTGCGCCGTGGCTTCGTCGGCCGTCGTGGCCTGCGCTTGCGGCGGCAGCGGTTCCGCCGATGGGACGTCGAGCTTGCGATTCATCTTTGGGAGTTTCCAGGTTGACTAGAAGCCGGTCGAGCTATCGAAAGCATCGTAACGGCGTGCGGCGCCATCAGGCAGTCAACCCGTCATCCTGGTATCGCTAATACCTCCTCCATAACTAATGGCCCGCGCGCGACGTACTGTGCGACGTCTGCGGCGCGGCCGCCGTCGATGCCGCCGCATCCGATACCCCGACCGCACCGCCCGGCAGATCGGCCCGCTTCGTCGAACTCACCGCATCCGGATAGAGCTGCATCAGCACGCGCAGCACGCCATTGGTCCAGCCGAAACCGTCCTGTAACGGATACTCGCCGCCGCCCGCGGACTTGTCGCTCGCGTCGCCGCCGAAGCGGGTGTTTATTGCCCCATTTCTTTAAAAGCGCTAGCGACTAGCGCTCTGGACGGGGTCGCCGGGTGTGCCGATCTGCTTCCAGCGAAATCGCGCATTCGGATGAAGCAGCCGAACGGTGTGTGAGCCTTGCATTACTCAATAGGGACAATTCTTTGTCCGCCAGATCGTAGTCCCTAGCGGACATTTCCTGCGCTTGATTTTTGATGGCCTAGGATTAACCTCACGATTTGCTAATATTTCCAAGAGGTGGCTACATGAATAACGCACACAACGTTATCGACGTTTTCGGCTCGTTGCAGCTTTGATCCTCGCCGGCATGGCGGCCTCGGGCGCACAAGCGCAAAGTTCGAACGCGGCACCGGCTGCGGCATCTGCGCCGGGTCTTGCAACAGCCGCTCAGGCGTCGTCAAACGCACTGAACCCATTCCCTCATGGCACGCACCCGTCTGGCGTCGGACCGAAAGTGCCGCCAGCCTTCGCCCTCGATGGATCGGACGTAGACAAACAGAACGGCGGAGACAAGATCAATCCGAATAAGTTCCTCGACGATACCGGGCCGGCGGTGGATACGCCGTACCAAGCTCCCGAAGCAGCGACTAAAGCTACATTGAGCCGGACACCAGGGGCCGTCGCCGCGCCAACCTTTACGACGACCGACTGGCCGACGTATGGCATGAACAGGCAGCGGACTGGGTATAACTCAGTCGAGACGGTGCTCACCCAGACCAACGTGACGACGTTGCAACAGCACTGGAAGTCACCTGTCCTGGACGGTGCCATCCTGACTCAGCCGGTACTGGCTACCGGGGTGACAATCAAGGGGGTGCCAACCGATATCGTCTATGTTGCGACAGAGGGGAACACTACATGGGCACTGAATGCCGCGACAGGGGCGGTCATTTGGCAAAGCGCCCCTATCCCTCAAGCTATCTTGACGAAGAACTGCACCGGGCTGTTCCAAGGCAAGATCGGGGTGCAGGGCACGCCCGTCATCGACCATGCCAACAACCGGATTTTCGTTGTGAGCGGGCGAGGCTACCTGCATGCGTACGACCTGGAGACCGGCGTGGATCTCCCGGGCTTCAACCTGCCACTTCTAGACGCAGCCAACGCTTCTCCAACAACGATGGTCTATGGCGGCTTGACGCTCAGTCCCGATAGTTCGTCGATATACGTGGCGACAGCCGGCGACCCCTGCGATACGGAGCCGTACCATGGACAGGTTGTCCACGCGTCCACCACCAACCCAGCTGCGATTCTGCAACGCTGGTACCCAGACGGCGCAAGCGGGCCAGACGGGGGCGGTATATGGGGTGCGGGAGGCGTATCGATTCCGCCTGATGGGACGGTCGTCTATGCACTCACGGGCAACGCATTCGCCAATCCGGAAAATGCCGCGTTCGCGGAGCACGTCGTGAAGCTCACGCCGACCCTGGCGGTAGCCGCGTCGAACTCGCCGCTTTCTCCGCCCAGCACGGACTCCGACTTCGGCGCTACAGCATTGCTCTTCCAGCGTCCAACCTGCCCGACGATGCTCGCGGCCTACAACAAGTCCGGCAGCCTCTTCATTTATAACCGAGCCACTATTCAGCAGCAGGGCCCCATTGAAAAGTTGACGATTTCCCTCAGTTCAGTCGACGGCAGCGACATAGGCCTTCCTGCATTCGACCCGGTGCTAAATCGGCTTTACGTCGTGTCCCCTGGCGGTTCGGGGAGCAACAACTTATACCAACACGGGGTCATTGCACTGTCGATCGACAGCAACTGTACTGTGAACCCCAAACCCGTGTGGCAGGCGGAAGTCGGCTTGAACAGGTCCTCGTTCAACCCGGCTATCCCGCCCGTCGCCGCAAATGGTGTGGTGTATTACGCAGACGGTTTGGGCAACGACTTTTACGCATTGGATGCAGCGGACGGGACCATACTCTTCCACGACCAATACACGCCAGTTCAAACCGGCGAGGGTAACTTCGCGTCGCCGATGGTCGTGAACGGGCAAGTCTTCGTCGCTGGTAGCGACCACGTGGTTCATGCCTATGGCCTCTGACTGCTAAATTCGTTAGGAATACGGTACCTTTTTCGCAAGAGTAACCATTCTGCCCTTATTGCGCGCAGTGATTCGCAGTATCGCGCCGCTGCGCGCGTCCTGCGGACACATCGCAATTCGATGTCGTCGACGCAGGCATTGCCGCGAGCGCTTCATGACATCGCGAATCTTTTTTAATAGTTGATAGCAGCGCGTTCCTTCGCGCTCGGGTCCTTTATTCACAGTGCCCTGACATCGAGTTCGACGAGCCTATCGTCTTAGCTCACTTTGTGGCTGCCATGAAAATGGAAGAAATATTTCGATGTACGAATAACAGCGTCGCAGATTTGACTGCACTCCTTAAAAATCAGATTGAAAAGATAATTTCTCCAACCGATACCGGTGGGACCAGCACGTTCGTTCCCCAGCCGACAGAAGGGATCAAGCTACTGAATTTCGTTTATCGAGAGCCCACGCTGGAAAACGTCAAACGCATGATGAATGTGTTTGTTTATGATCCTTCGGCACTGACCGATGACCTGCTGCAACAGCGTGTCAATAACTTGCAAGCCAACAAGCACCACGTCGAAAACTGGGTGGCGAGTATGGCAGGCAAACCCCAGGCAGTTCACAGACTACCAACTGCGATTGTCGGAGATCAAGGCGCCGACACTGATCATCTGGGGTAGAGAAGATCGATTTTTGCCCTTTGACATCGGGTTGCGTCTGCTATCCGGATTGCAGGAGGGATCGCCGGCCCGAAGCGTGCGTAGCATCACGGGTAGGAGGCGGTCGGGAACGGTTGAGGTGGCACATGGCGACGCTTTCCGGGCGGCAGTCGGCGTTTGCTGCCATCCGCCATGATGGTTTGGCGGATTTTAGCGCACTGAAATGTCCGATAATTCATAAAACGTCCTCCCCGCAGTTGATTGGCCTAGAACAGCGACGCGCTATGGAATACGGCTTCACTTCATCTTCGCTTGTACTATGATGAACCGGTGTGTTCCGTCCTGTCTCTTGAGTAGTCGCGATCGGTGCTGCGACCGGAGGCGCGGTTATTAGCATCGGCACCGTTGGTGTTGGCATATTCGTGATGCACGTGATGCCAGGTTCGGTGCCTTCCGATATTCGCATGTATGTTCCGTGGGCAATGTGCTCGTCGCTACCTACGAAGGAGTAGCATGACTGCATCCGGTTCTAACGTGGCATCGAGGCGAGTCGCCATTCTGGTCCTGCTCTGTCGCGACTACGCAGCGCTCGAACTCACCCTCGCCAGTCACATGGCGTACCGGCCAACAGGCGTCGAGTTCATCCTGCTTCAGAACTGCCGGGGCGGCTATGACGCGGAACGCACGCTTGCCGTCGCGCGGCGCTACGCAAGACTTTTTCCGGGCATCGTTCGGGTCGTCGACGACATTCCGCCTGGCCCACCCTATCGCACGATCAAAAAACTACTCTCGCAACCGGCGCTCGCCGAAATCGACTTGATCTGCAAGGTGGACGACGACGCGTTCCCGATCGCCGGCGAGTGGCTCGACAAGATGCTCGCCACGTACGACGCGGCGGAAAATGAAAGCGCGAACGAGCTTGCCTACGTCACCCCGCTGATCAACAACAACAACTTTGGCTTCCCTGAGGTGATGCGTGTGATGAACCTGGAGCGCGAGTACTTCACGAGCCAGGCGCATCCCCATTTCGTCGGAGCCGACGGGGACAAGCGCTTTCCGATGCGAATCATCCCTGCGGAGCAGATCGAGATCGGCACCAATGGCACGATATGGGGCTATCCGCACATCGCGCGCTGGCTGCATGAACGGACCACGCTTCAGCCTGATGCTTTCATCGCTGCCACGCGGGACCTCGAACCTTGCGAAGTGCCGTCAGAATCGCGCTATTCGATCGGCTGCATTCTTTTTCGCAAGCGGTTATGGGACATGATCGACGACGGTGGGCTCGATGACGA
This sequence comes from Paraburkholderia sp. MM6662-R1, assembly GCF_050436245.1. NCBI lineage: Bacteria > Pseudomonadati > Pseudomonadota > Betaproteobacteria > Burkholderiales > Burkholderiaceae > Paraburkholderia > Paraburkholderia sp. MM6662-R1. The sequence continues at coordinate 979,303 of NZ_JBNDLV010000004.1, forward strand.
GCACATGATGCATGTCTACTGTGCGCGGAACCGGTTGCGAATCGTCTGTGCGCGCAGCGTGCCATTCGTGCACATCGCGTACTTCTCCCAGCGCGAGGAGAACCGCGACATCGTCGATGCCGCTCGCGCGCTTTACGACGCGAGGCTTGGCCATCCCTTCCCGATTGCACTCTACGCGGACCGTGAACGCGATATCGAAGCACGGCTGCGCTGGCTCGAAGATCACCCGCCGCAGGCCACCAAGGGGACGCTTGAAGCGTCGAAGCGTGTGAGCCGCGCGATCTATCGGCGAGTGCGCGCGCTGTGGAAAAACGGTCGCCGAGCGTGGTATGTCGTGACTGGCAAGCGCGATGCGACGAGCGGCCGACGCTCTCCGTCGCCATGACGATGCGCAAGATCCATCCCCGGATCTTCTATTGCTTCGTGAGAAGCCTCAATAGCCGCTGATCCTGCGAAATGCGCCATCTGGCACATAACGCAGAGCGCGCTGCTATCTATCGAATCGAGTGCGCACTGCGCTTGTTCATGGCGGTGACTCTGGTGCCGTCAACTATCCGAACGATCACGAATACACGAGGATTACGGAGTTCAAGTACCTCACCGGGCAGCAGCATCAGGGAACCTCGATCGTCAGGGAGTATCCGCGAGCCGAAGGCGAGTCGTACTATCCGATTCCACTCGGGCGGCTCAGGCGGTCAAGGTTTTCGACGATCAGCGTATCGCCGGGTACGACGTCACCGGCCTTGATACGCTCGATGAACGCGCCGAGCGCGCCGCCTTTCTTTACGTGCTCGCCCTTGTGAGCGCACTTGCCGCGGTCCTCCATGCGTAAAGAGCGATCGAGTATCAGGCCGTGCTGCTTGGCCCACGCTTCTGCGTAGGCATCCTGCCGCGCGATCGAGCTACCGTCTGCCTGCTGTGAACTCGAAAAACGGGCGCATGTATAGATTCGTGGCGTGTTGCTTATCGCGCTTTGCGCTTTCGTTGACATGGTTCATCTATCCTGTGGCGTACTAGCTATATTCAGCAAATCTATTCGCGGCAATCGAGCTTCGTCGAACTCATCGCGTCCGGATAGAGCTGCATCAGCACGCGTAGCACACCAGCGGTCGAGCCTTCGCTTCCATTCGGCTGAAGCCCTTGCTGGACGGAGCCCTGCGGGCATTCATCTATTGTGCTTTGAGGTCCAACGAGCTTGCCGGTGCGCTGGTAGTACGCGACGTCGGTGCGGATCCAGCGCGTCGCGATATCGCGCGCGAGTTCCGGCTCGCTATAGCGGCGGCGCAGCCCGATCACCGCGAGGTATTGCAGCGGCGCCCAGCCGTTCGGTTCGTCCCACTGCTGGCCGGTGTTGGTCCGCGTCGTCGCGAGGCCGCCCGGGCGCAGCAGATCGCGCCGGATCGTCTGCGCCACTTCACGCGCGTCGTTGCGTGGCGCGACGCCGGCGTAGAGCGGATACACGGTCGCGGCGGTGAGCCGGTGCGTCAGCGTGCCGTGCACGAAGTCGTAGTCGCCGAATGCGTGCAGTTGCGGATCCCACAGGACGCGGCGGATTGCATCCGCGCGCACGCGGGCGCGTAGTTCGAGGTTCTCGGCGTGGCCCGCATCGCCGGTCACGCGGTAGGCTTTCGCGAGTGTGCGTTCGAGGTCCACCATCAGGCAGTTCAGGTCCACTGGCACGAGCGACGTCACTTCGATGGTCGCGAGTGTCCTGCCGTCGGCGAACCAGCGCGAGCTGAAATCCCAGCCGGTTTCGCCGCCCGCGCGCAGTCATCGCTGCGAGTCACACCGGGCTGATCGGTGCGGACCGCCGCGATGACATTGCGTCCATCCTCGTCGAGCTGGGCGAATACGTCGATCCAATCCGCGAAAATGGTCCCCGTGGAGTAGTACTTCTCTCCTGTGACGGTCCAGCGTTCCGCGTGTCGAAGAAGTTTGTGATGTTCTCGGTGTACTGGGAGTTTGAACAACAGTGCCGATTACACCATTCATATCATGTCACCAGAAAGGGGGCGTCGCGATGAAACCAGACCGATTTCCGCCAAGCCATTTAAAGTCGTCAGCAACGGGCAAAAAAGCATTGGCCTTGATAGTTCTTGGGGCGATGACGATTGCGACGTGCGAGGTCGCAACAGCGCAGACCGCGCCGCCGTCGCAGTGGTCTGCACCGATTTCCGTACCACTAGTGCCGGTAGCAGCGGCTAATCTACCGAATGGAAAGGTGCTGGTCTGGTCGGCTGATAGTCCGCTGGATTTTACGGGCGGCGAAGTGAATTTGACGAGGCACGAGAACAACCGGGGCACCTATACCGCGATCTTCGATCCGGTGGCGGGAACGAGCACGCAGCTGTTTGTGACCAATATCGGCCACGACATGTTTTGTCCAGGCATCGCCAATCTTCCCAACGGCGATATCTTTGTGACGGGTGGATCGACTAGCGCGAAAGTCAGTGCTTTCAACACCGCCTCGGGACACTGGACAGTACAGAAACCGATGAACATTCCGCGCGCCTATCAAGGCAGCGTGACACTGAGCAACGGTGATGTGTTCGTATTGGGGGGCTCGTGGAACGGTGGGCTAGGAGGCAAGAGCGGAGAAACGTGGAGCAAGTCGGGCTGGCGCGAGGATTCCGCGGTAACTGCCAACCTGGGCGACCCTGACATAACCAACGATGCCGAAGGGATATTTCGTGCGGACAACCATATGTGGTTGTTCGCGGATTCGAACGGCACGGTTTTCCACGCAGGGCCGAGTCGAGCGATGCAGTGGATTAGCACCGCGGGCACCGGCAGCATATCGGCGCCGGTCAATCGAGGGGCTGACAATGACGCGATGACCGGCAACGCGGTCATGTATGACGTCCGCAGAATCCTCGCGGTCGGTGGTGCGCCTAACTACGGAAACGACTACGCGACGTCGAACGCAACATTGATCGATATCAGCAACGGAGGGGCGAGCACGCGCACGGTAGCGCCAATGAATTATCAGCGCGCGTATGCCAACAGCGTTGCCTTACCCGACGGCGAAGTCGTCGTGGTTGGCGGTCAAACCTATGCGCTGCCTTTTTCTGACGACAATGCGGTTCTGACGCCGGAGATCTGGAGCCCCGCGACCGAAAGCTTCACGCCGCTTGCGCCCCAGGCCGTCCCGCGCACTTATCACAGCGTCGCGCTGCTTTTGCCGGACGGACGCGTTTTGAGCGGTGGCGGGGGCTTGTGCGGGGGATGTGCGACCAACCACCCTAACGTCGAAATACTGACGCCGCCGTATCTTCTCAATGCGGACGGTTCGCCAGCATCACGCCCCACGATCTTGTCGGCGCCTTCCAACGCAAGTCTGGGTTCGTCGATCTCAGTGAGCACTGATAGAGCGGTCAGCGCTTTTTCGATGATGCGCCTATCGTCGGCAACGCATTCGCTCAACAACGAGCAGCGACGTGTTCCGTTAAGCTTTGGCGCGAGCAAAAAGCCAGGCCAGTATGAGCTGCAGATTCCGGGCGATTCCGGAGTCGCCGTGCCCGGCTATTACATGTTATTCGCGCTCGACGCGAACGGCGTACCGAGCGTCTCGACCACGATTCGAATCCATTGATGACGCGCGCCTCGAATCGGGCCGCCTTCAAGATATACGTGGTGGCGGCCATATTTCTGGTTGCGGTCGAACCCGCGGCAAATGGCGTCGATTCGTCCCGATCCATCGAACTGGGACGTGAGATCTTTAGCGGGCAGCACGCGCTGGTCGCGCACTTGCGCGACGACAATCGTACGCTGCCTGACAATGCGGTCCGGTGTATCAATTGCCACGGCCACGCGGACAACGCAGCGTCTTTTGCGCCCCCGTTGACAAGCCAGTATCTGCTCAGCGATACCCGCCGACGCGGCGGCCCGCCGAGTCGTTACGATTTGGGCTCGTTCTGCCGGGCCTTGAATGTCGGTGTTGATCCGACCGGAATCGTCCTGAAAAAGGCGATGCCGCAATACACGTTCAGCGATACAGAATGCGCAGCGCTTTGGAGCTTTGTCACCGCCCGGTAGGGCTTCGCCCGCTGGACATGTGAAGTTTTCTCGCATGGCTCATTGAACTGGATGACGCATACACTCGAACAAACGCGCCAGATCTTCAGCGCTTCGGGTCAGTGTTTCAAATGCCCTCGCGCCAAGGACTATATTCAAACTCTGCCTTCCGGCTGATCGCCCGCTACGGGCGTCGACGGATCATTCCGTCGACTACTTGCGTCAGGACAGATCCAAGGGTGTGTGTCATGAGATGTCCCATTCGTGCATGGTTGGTGCGGCGGCCTACGCAGGTGACGGCGGTCTCGCGGTTTAGGCGATGCTGTCGGGTCCAAGGGGGCTCGCGTTCGGGCGTGACGGAGCGCTGTATGTCGCCGATGGTTTCAGGATCCGCAAGATCACCGGACTCCCAGGTCGTCACCGCTGGGATTGCCGGGACAAACGGCGCTACGGCCTTGACGGCAACGATGGTGACGAAGATTGAGGTCAGAGTTGCAGAGCAAAACAACGGGCATCGCTTGGCCCGGAGAAACCGAAGCTTCCAGGAGCCTGTCCATGTCCGCGCCGAGAATCAGCGTTCTGCTGCCCGTCTACGAGGTCGAGGACTATATCGAAGACTGTCTGGATTCCCTGCTGTCACAAACCTGCACTGATTTCGAAATCATCGCCGTCGACGACAGCAGCCCCGATCGCTCAGGTGAAATCGCCGCCCGCCCGCTCGCGCAACAGGATCGCATTCCATGGAAGTTGATCAGGAACACCGACAATAAAGGGCTCGCTGAAACGCGAAAAATCGCCGCATCGGAAGCGCGCGGCGACTATGTGCTCTGCGTCGACAGCGACGACCACGTTCATCGCGATCTGATTCGCACCGTGCTGCGCGAAGCCGACCAGCACGACGCCGATATCGTCATTTTCGCCGCCGAACACGTGAGCCCCGATGGCGCCGTCAACGCTCGCATCGATTCCGGCGACTGCATCATCACCGGCGTGCAAGCCGTGCAGAAAATCATGGGACTGGAACTGCAAGCCTTTTGCTGGAACAAACTCGTGCGCCGTTCCATTTTCGTCGCGGCCGACCATCCGTGCGCTCTCATCTACGAAGACCTTTGCGTGACGGTGCAGACGCTCGCCACCGCGAAAATCGTGCGGCTCATTCCGGACAGCCTTTACTCATACATGTTCCGCGAATCGGCAATTTCCAGGCGCTTCAACCCGCTGGTCGTCGATCTTTTTGTCATCATCGACCGCGTTGAAAAACGCACTGCGTTCCTCCCGATTCCCGACTACAAACGTCTGTTGTTCCGGCTCAGATACATCTTCGGATACCGCACGATCGCGTTTCAGGCCGCTATGACCGCGCCGAGCTACGAGCTCGCGAGCCCGATCCTATATAGCGTTTCGAAGAAGCTGCGTGTGAAGCACCTGATCGGCATGTATGCGGACGGGCGGCCGAAGCTCTCCGTTGCGGTGACGATGCTCAAGATCCATCCGTGGATCTTCTATTGCTTCGTGAGACGCTTCAATCATCACTGATCCTGCGAAATGCGCCATCTGGCACATAACGCAGAGCGCGTTGGAAGTATCCGTTTAACCCTCTGAAAGGCACGGCGTTTGCGTACCCCAACGGGCCGCGCCTACTGACGACGAAATCTGGTGACCCTGTGCGTATGACATATATGATGGGCTTATGCTTATGCCGCGCTTGTCCTGAACTTTCATCGAAGTATTGAAAACGGGCTAACTCATGGCGAATCCACTCCGACAGAACATCGTTGCGCTGACAATTCTGCAAGCAGCCAACATGCTGCTGCCGCTTGCAACATTTCCCTACCTGTTGCGCGTGCTGCGCCCGGAACACTTTGGCGCATACATCTTCGCACAAGCCATCATTGGCTACCTCGTACTGCTGACCGACTACGGTTTCAACTGGTCATCGACTGCCCACGTCGCACGGGTCCAGAATGACCGGTACGCGGTGTCGAAGATCTTCTGGGCGACGCAAGGCGCCAAGGCGCTGATCGCGGTGGTCTGCCTCGCGATGCTGCTGTTAGTGGCGTTGTTCGTGGCAAGACTGCGCGAATTGCTGCCGGTTCTGCTGGCGACCTATCCGGTCGTGATCGGAACGGTGCTGTTTCCGCAGTGGCTGTTCCAGGGCCTGGAGCAGATGACGCTGACTACCGTTTCTATGCTGAGCGCGCGGCTGCTGCTGTTTCCGCTCACGTTCGTCCTGGTGCACTCGCCGGCCGACACGTGGATCGCCTCGCTGATCAGCTCGATGAGCGTGGTTGCTGCCGGACTCGTCGCCTCGTTCCTGATCGTAAAAGACCGGATGATTGTCGCGATGGTGCCGGGCAAGGCGGAGATCCTGGAGACGCTTCGTGACGGCTGGCACACGTTCATTTCCACCGCAGCGATCAGTTTGTACACCACCACCAATAGCGTGGTGCTCGGATTTATTGCGGGGGATGCCGCTGTTGGCTTCTTTGGCGTCGCCGACAAGATCCGCAACCTCGCCCAGGCGCCGCTCGGACCGGTCGCCAACGCGGTGTACCCGCGCGTGACGGCGCTCTTTTCCGAAGACTCCGCCAAGGCGTTTGCGCTGGTGCGCAAGATGTTTTACCTGGCGGGCTCGTCCATGTTGCTGGCTTCGGTCGCGCTGTGGGGCGGCGCCGAGTTGATCGTTCGTATCGCGATGGGCTCCGGGTACGAACCGGCCGTGATCGTCCTGAAGTGGATGGCGCCGATGCCACTGCTCATCGGGCTAAGCGGTGTATTCGGCGTTCAGCTGATGCTGCCGCTCGGCATGAAGAAGAAGGTCAGCGAGATCCTGATCGTCGCCGGCCTGTTCAATCTTGCCATCCTCGTGCCGCTTGTATGGTTTTACGGCGCTCAGGGCGCGGCAATGTCAGCGCTGGCCACCGAGTTTCTCGTCACGGCCTCGATGGCGCTTTACCTGATCAAATGCAAGGTTCCGGCTTTCCAAACGAGGGTGCGCACAGATGAAATATGACTTCCTTATCGTAGGCGCCGGCTTTGCGGGCGCGGTCTGTGCCGAACGCCTCGCGGCAAGCGGAAAACGCGTGCTCGTCGTCGACAAACGGAATCATATAGGCGGCAACGCCTACGACCGGCACGATGAGAACGGCGTGCTGATCCATCCGTACGGTCCGCATATCTTTCATACCAACAGCAAGCGGATATTCGAATACCTGTCGGCTTTTACCGATTGGCGCTTCTACGAGCATCGCGTGAAAGCCTATGTAGACGGGGGCCTCTATCCAATACCGATTAATCGCACGACGATCAACAGGTTATATGGCCTCGACCTGAACGAGCAGGCCACCGTGGCGTTTCTCGAGTCGGTACGTGAAGCGCGAGGAACCGTCTCCACCAGCGAAGACGCGGTGCTCAGCAGCGTTGGCCGCGATCTGTGCGAGAAGTTTTTCCGTGGCTACACGCGCAAGCAATGGGGACTCGATCTGTCTGAACTGTCTGCGGGTGTCGCTGCGCGAATCCCAACCCGTTCGAACGACGACGACCGGTACTTCACCGATACTTTTCAATTCATGCCGGCGCAAGGCTACACCGCGATGTTCGAAAAGATGCTTGGCAGTCCAGATATCGACGTACGACTGTCGACCGACTATAACGAGGTGAAAGCGAGTATCGAATGCGGCCACCTTGTGTACACAGGACGGATCGACGCGTATTTCGGCTATCGCTTCGGCAAGCTTCCGTACCGCAGCCTGGATTTTCAGCACCAGCATCTGAGCGACGTGGAGCGCTTTCAGACGACAGGTACCGTCAACTATCCGAACGATCACGAATACACGAGGATTACGGAGTTCAAGCACCTCACCGGGCAGCAGCATCCGGGCACCTCGATCGTCAGGGAGTATCCGCGAGCCGAAGGTGAGCCGTACTACCCGATTCCACGCAAGGAAAACGAGGCATTGTTCCTGCGCTACAACGCGCTTGCGGAGACAGTTGCCGATATTACTTTTGTGGGCAGGCTCGCGCAGTATCGCTACTACAACATGGACCAGGTCGTTGGTGCGGCGCTCAAGACTGCAGAAGGACTCATCCAGGGAGCGGGAATAAGGGAGTTCTAGCTGGCACCTGCCTTCGCCTGCGCATCGGGCGCGCCGTAGTAGCTGTTTCATGGTTTCGCGCGATCGGCGTCGGTCAAATGCAATTCTTCGCGGTGACTGTCTTTCCGTGTCCCGTAATCTGCTCTCAACGCATAGGGAGATTGAGAGATGAAAAAGTACCTGGTCGTTCTGAGGTGTGGAGACAGTTCCTTGCATCCGCAATGGTTCAGCGGCGGACAGGCCCCCAACTTTGATTTGATGCTGAGTTACTACGGGAAGAACGAAGATTATGCAGACATCTTTGCCAAAGCCATACATCGATTCAAAGGATCAAAATGGGAAGGTCTTAACGACTTCATGTTGCAAAATGCCCAATTGATTCTGCAATATCGTTACATCTGGCTCCCGGACGACGACATCCTGACGGATGTTCAAACCCTGAACGACTTCTTCGAGTATGTAGAACGAGAGAATTTCGCACTCGCGCAACCGTCTCTCGACGAGAGAAGCTATTTCGGTCACCAAACGACGTTGCAAAACAGCGCGTTTGAATTTCGCGAAACAAATTTCGTGGAGGTGATGATGCCATGTTTCTCGTCGAATGCTTTGCATGCGATAAAACACAGCTTTGGGATGAACCAATCAGGCTGGGGCGTCGATTTCTTGTGGCCCAAGTGGGTCGCTTCTTTTGGAAAGGTTGGCATTATTGATCGTTTTTCCGTGTTCCATACACGCCCGGTCGGTTCGGCTGGGAGCGGCATGGGAGACGATTCAACTACGAGTCCATTGTTTGAATTGAATCAGACGCTCGCGCAATACGGGATGCTGGGCGCTCCGATAAAGGTCATTCGTGGCAAAACAAGCGATGTAGGCAAATCATATGCGAGCGGTCGACTGGGCAATCCAATGTTGTTCATTCATGCGGTAAAGGGCAGCAATCCGGTGCGACGGAAAGATATCGTCAGTTTTATGAGGCTACTGAAAGAGTATCTCCCGTGGCTTCATCATATCAAGCGCACAACGTGGCCAATACATCCGGCTCCGGAAAGGCGCTCAAGCCGTTGAGAATGATAGAGGTGGGCGCGCAAATTCGGACAGTCGGATAAGTGGAACGCTCGGGGCCTGAGCCGGCGATAATGCCGACAAAGGAACCAGGAAGATGACGAAGAGAACCCGACGGACGCACTCAGCCGCGTTCAAAGCGAAAGTGGCGATGGCGGCGGTCAAGGGCGAGCGGACGCTAGCCGAACTGGCGCAGCAGTTCGATGTGCACCCGAACCAGATCACCGAATGGAAGCGGCAGTTGCAGGAACGTGCCGCCGACGTGTTTGGCGCAGGCGGCACGGCGTCGAGCGAGCCGCAAGTCGATTTGAAGGAGCTACATGCGAAGATCGGCCAGCTCACGCTGGAGAACGATTTTTTAAGCGGCGCGCTCAACAAAGCGGGATTGCTGAGCGCAAAGCGATGATCGATCGTACGCACGCATTGCCGGTCTCGCAGCAGGCGCGACTCGTTGGTATCGCAAGATCGAGCGTGTATTACCGGGCGCAACCGGTGAGCGAGGCAGACCAGTTGCTGATGCGCCGGATCGATGAACTGCACATGGAGTTTCCGTTTGCCGGAGCGCGGATGCTGGCGCGACTGCTGCGTCGCGAGGCACACGAGATTGGCCGCAGGCGCGTGCGCACGCTGATGAAGCGCATGGGTATCGAGGCGCTGTACTGCAAGCCGAACACGAGCCGACGCAATGCTCAGCACAAGATCTGGCCGTATCTGCTGCGGGGCATGACGATCAATCGGGCAAACCAGGTCTGGGCACTGGATACGAGTTATATCCCGATGGCGCGCGGCTTCGTGTATCTGACCGCCGTGGTGGACTGGGCCAGCAGGAAGGTACTGGCCCACCGCGTAGCGATCACGATGGAGGCGATGCACGCTGTCGAGGCGTTGGAAGAAGCGTTCGCGAAGTACGGGCAACCTGAGATCGTCAATACCGACCAGGGCAGCCAGTTCACCGCGATAGCGTTCACCGAGGCCGTGCTCAGCCGGGGCATCCGCTTGTCGATGGACGGCAAAGGTGCCTGGCGAGACAACGTGTTCGTCGAGCGCGTGTGGCGAAGCGTGAAATATGAAGAGGTGTATCTGAAAGCCTATGAATCGGTCGGCCACGCCCGGCGCTCAATCGGCGATTACATCAATCTGTACAAGTGCGTTTCATACTGCCCAACCTCGCTATGTTGTTGATAAATCTAGAGAGCCCTGTTGTGTCGTTGGTATTGTGGGGTGTCCACGCCGTGCGCGAGCCCGTTCGACGAGTTCGGTAACTGCGTCCCCGGTTAACGAATTGCGATTGAAGATCCATGGCCCGTTGGGTAACGGATGTTCGGCTGGGATCTTGTTGCGCTCAACTGCGAGCCTGAGCGTTCCGGGGCTCACACCGATGAACGCCGATGCCTCGGTCAACGTCATCCATCCTTCAGCAGCACGTCGTTCGCTCGAATAGACCGGGATCTGATGGTGGCTGCGCAACGCGGTGACTCGCTCCTGGGTCCAGAAGTTACCCCGGCCGGTTCGCAGGTCATTGCGATTGAGTACGCCGGCGATCACCAGATCCGGACAGACACGGACGAGCTGGCGCACGGCATCAATTGCTTCACGTGACGTATGCGTAGTGTTCTCTCCGCGGCGCCGCCGCGGTACGCGAATCTCGGTATGTACTCCGCCCTTCCAGTGAATGACGAGCACGATTTCGCTCGTTGCGTCGTCAACGTCAACGACGACTTCGTGGATCAGGGTGCGCACTATGCGCTTCTTCAGGCGGGCGTCGGCCTGCGGCCAGATCGATTCCAATGCAGTGGCAAGATCGGCAAACTCCTCTGGCTGGATAGGCGGTATCTGGCCGGATGTGCCCGACTGTTGCTCGATACGCGATTCCAGTTCCTCTACGCGTAGTAGCGCATGATTCCAGCGCCGCTCCAGTTCGTCGGCGACAAGCCGGTTCTCGGGGTCAGCAGCATCGTACTGTTTCTGCGCGCGTTGCGCGGCGTAGCGTGCAGCCTGAAGATCCCGCTGCAACGCGGCCAGCACTTCGTCCTGCTTCAGGGTCTCTTCTTCGCGCGCCACGATTGCTGCCTCAATTGCCGCCGGTTGAACGACCTGCAAGACCGCCTCGGCGATGGCCGCGTCCGCGCGTGTGCCACCGAACGCAATACAACGCGGTTGCCCCTTGTCCATCCAGCCGCGATGACAGCTATAGCGCAAGGCGTCGTGCCTGTTACCCGTGTAGTGTAGCGTCAGCTTGCTCGCGCAGCGCCTGCAGCGCAACAGTCCCGCCAGCAGAGCCTCACCGTTCTTCGGGGCGCCAGCGTGTCCGGCCAGACGCAGGTTGCCGCTAATGGCACACTGGATCCGTTCGAATTCGTCCCAGTCAACGTACCCTTCGTGGGCATTCGGAATGAGCGCAAGCCACTGATCCCGTGGTTTGCGGCGATCACGTTTGCGTGGTTCCCCAGCCTCGTAATGGATCGCGCATTCGGTCTTGCCATAGGCATACGTGCCACCGTAGATCGGGTTGGTCAGGATCCGGTACAGCGTGCCGTAGCTCGGCCGTTTCCATTGGATTTCGCCGCGCGGCATGCATGCCGGCAACTGCAGGCCGTGCTCCAGGAACCATAACAACGTCTGACGCACCGAACCAATCGCGCCGAACTGGCGGAATACCGAGCGGATGGCGTCCTGCACGCGCAAATCCGGATCCTTCTCCAGGCGCTGGTCTTCGGTCTTGCAGTAACCCACCGGCGCCGCGACAATGAGTTCGCCGCGTTTGGCCTTCTCCCGACGAGCTTCGAGCGAACGCTGACGCAACAGATCCAGCTCGTATTCGTTCAGGCTGCCCTTCAAGCCGAGCAGCAAACGATCGTTGCTCTGCCGCGGTGAGTAGACGGTCTCCTGATCGACGAGCACCGTGTCGACGACGCGGCACACCTCAACCAGTTGCTGCCACTCGCGACTGTTGCGCGCGAATCGTGAAACCTCGCGAGCGGCAACTGCGCCGACGTGCCCAAGACAGACCTCTGCGACCATCCGTTCGAAGCCCGTGCGCGTTTGCGTTCCGGCCGCAGAGCGTCCCAGATCCTCGTCGATCACCTCGATCTCGTTCCAGCCCAACTGATGCAGACGATCCTGCATCGCATACTGCAGCTTCTGGCTCTCCAGATTGTGGCTGACCTGATAGGCCGACGACTGGCGCACGTACAGCATGGCCTTGCGCGCCAGATGCTGCGCCCGAATCTTGTCACTCATCGCGCACCTCCGGCTCGTGTACGGCGGCGAGCAACCCGCGACGCTGTTGCCGCAGCAGTTGCGCCAGCAAACGCACCGTCTGCTGCCGGACCTCCTGCGGCAGGTGCGCCCATTGTGGTGTCTTCGGAAAGGGACGGAACAGGTCGAGTTGACCGCCCGGTTGGGGGTTTGTCTGGCGTCGCATCAGCACCTCCTGTACGGAGCAAAGGATGGTGCTCGGCTTGTACCATACCGCGCGGCGTGGCAGCAGGCGCCTGCGCCAGCAGGTACTTCAGTTCCCTCAATGCTTCACAGCTGACGGCGGGAGACGTTGCCGAGGTAATGCGACAGCAGGCAACGGGATCGAACATCCATTGCGGCACCTCCAGCAAGCCTGCCGTGTCGAACGGCTCTCGCCCACAGCGCAGCACTGACTCGGCGTTCTTCCTCTCTATCGTGGTGAAAATCCATACCGTGTGCCCGTACCACGGATGCCAGCGGTAGAGAACCTCCTTTGATTCGCTGATATGGGCGTTGTGTTGACGGCTTGTACAACCAGAGACGGCCTCATTCGAGTCTGGAAGACCGCACGCCGGATGAGGCATACTTCGCAACACTGCCTGCGATCAAATTGGCAGCATGACTGCCCCGGACGTTCCACTTAAAAATATCGAGAACCTGTCCGAACAAGCGAGGCCACCTCTCGCGGCGGTGGTGCGTGGTGTGGCGCGTCGTCTTCGGGTGTCGATACCGGGTCGCTGACGTCTTGCCCGTGGATGCCTTTGGCCAATGCTCGTCCTTAGTCGTTTTGATCGTGCCGCACTTGCCGCGCGCCCGGCACGATAGCCGCAGACGTCGCCGATGACGTCGCCGATGAAGCAGACGCAGCCGAAGGCGAGGAAGCCGAAGAAGGTGCCGAGGCAGCCGAAGAAGCCGCCGCCGGATGCCGCGGATCATGCAGCTCATCGGTCGACCACCCGCCGCCCAGATCGCCAAACAACGACGCCGCGTGCAGCAAGCGCGATTCCTGCACGTTCAGCGCGGTCTGCCGCGTCGTCAATTGCGTCGCTTGCGCAATCGCGACCGTCGTGTAATCGACGGTGCCCGCCTGGTATTCGTTGAACGCGATCTCCGCGCCACGGTCCGCGTCGCGCACCGCCGTTTCGAGCACGAGCGCCTGCTCGGCGAGAATGCGCAGGCCGGACAGATCGTCCTCGACGTTCTGGAACGCGCCCAGCACCGTGCCGCGATAGTTGGCAACGGCCGCGTCGTAGGCCGCCTTCGCCGCGTCGACATCCGCGCTGCGCAGGCCGCCGTCGAACAGCGTCTCGGTCGCGCTGCCGCCGAGCGACCACACGTAGTTCGCGGCCTTCAGCAGACCGGACAGCGGCGACTGCGTGAATCCGGCCACGGCCGACAGCGAGATGTCCGGGTAATACGCGGCCACCTCGACGCCGATCGCCGCATTCTGCGCGGCCATCTTGCGCTCGGCGGCGGCGATGTCGGGGCGGCGTTCGAGCAGCGTCGACGGCACGCCGACCGGCGCCGACGGCAGCGCCGGCATCGCGGTGCTATGCGTGATCGACAGCTCTTCCGGGTTCTTGCCGACCAGCACCGCGATCGCATGCGCGTTCTGCGCGCGCGCGACGCCGAGCGCGATCAGATCGGACTTCGCGGTATTCAACTGGCTGCGCGCGGTGATCACGTCGCTCGGCGCAATCGTGCCCGCGCGATCCTGCTCGGTGACGACGTCGAGATAGTGCTGATACGCGACGACCGTTTGCTGCAGGAGGTCGATGTTCGCGTCGCTGGTGCGCAGCTCGATGATCGCGGTCGCGAGCGCGACCTGCTCGGAGAGCGTCGCATTCGCGAGCGTCGCTTCGCTCGACTGCGCGCTCGCGGCGTTTTCCTCGACGGTGCGGCGCACCTGGCCCCACAGATCCGGCGCCCAGCTCACGTTGCCTTCCAGCGAACCCGAATTGACGATGCGCGTCGCCGTACCGTTGACGAAGCTTCCCGAGGCACTGACCGAACCGCTGCTCGCGCGTTCGCGCGTCGCCGAACCGGTAGCGCCGATGGTCGGAAACAGGGCCGCGTGCGCGGCGCGCACTTCGGCGAGCGCTTGCTGGTAGTTCGCGTAGTCCACGCGCACGGTCTGGTTCGACACCGCGACGAGCGGTTCGAGTTCGTCGATCAACGGATCGTTGAACGCGCTCCACCATGTGCCCTTCGGGCCGGTCGCGTTCGGCTCGGCCTGGGTCCAGCCCGGCAGTTCCGAGTACGTGGCGGGCACGCTGACCTGCGGCCGGTGATAGTCCGGGCCGACCATGCAGCCGGCGTTGAACAGCGCCAGCAGCGCGACGGCGAGCGTCGCGATGCTCGGCAACCCGGCGCGAGATCCTGTCATTCGTTCAGTCGAAATCTTCATCGTCATGCCTTCGTATCCGCTTGTCCCGGCTTCGCGTCGCGGTTCCAGCGCAGCCCCGCGGACCATCTGACCAGCCGTGCACGCAGACGGTCGAGATACAGATAAATCACCGGCGTCGTATAGAGCGTAAACATCTGGCTCAGGATCAGCCCGCCCATCACCGTGATACCGAGCGGCTGACGCAGCGAGCCGCCCTGGCCCATGCCGACCGCGAGCGGCACCGCGCCGAGCACGGCCGCGAATGTCGTCATCATGATCGGCCGCAGCCGGATCAGCGCGGCCGCGTGGATTGCGTCGCGCGCGGGCATCTGTTGCTGGCGCTGCAACTGGATCGCGACGTCGACCATCATGATGCCGTTCTTCTTGACGATACCGATCAGCAGGATGATGCCGATCATCGCGATCACCGAAAACGGCGTGCCGAAGATCAGCAGCGCGAGCGTCGCGCCGATGCCCGCGGATGGCAGCGTCGACAGAATCGTCAGCGGGTGGATCGAGCTCTCGTACAGCACGCCGAGCACGATGTAGACGACGCCGAGCGCCGCGAGAATCAGCAGCGGCACCACGCCCATCGACTGCGAATAGGCCGCCGCCGCGCCTGCGAACGAGCCGTGGATGCTCGCGGGCATGCCGATCTCGCGGATCGTTTCGTTGATCGCCGCGCCCGCCTGGCTCAGCGACCCGCCGGCCGGCAGGTTGAACGAGATCGTCGCGGCGACGAGCCCGCTCTGGTGGTTCACCTGCGTCGACGTATGGCTGTTCCTATACGAGGTCAGCACCGACAGCGGCACCATCGTTTCGGCAGCCGTGCTGTCCGCGCTACCGGTCGAACTGCCGCCCTTGCTGTTGGCGATGCTGTTGTTGGTCGCGTTCGACTGCGCGTCCGAGTTGCGCGAGTTCGTGTTCGACGACGTGCCGGTCGTGGTCGCGGTAGTCGTTGCCGATACCGTGCCGTGCGGCATCTGTGTCGCGGCCGTGCCGGTCGGATTGCCGGCGGACGTGCTCAGATAGATCCGGTTCAGCGTCTCTGGATACTGCCAGTACTCAGGCGCGACCTCCATCACGACGAAGTACTGGTTCAGCGGGTTGTAGATCGTCGACACGGTGCGCTGGCCGAACGCGTCGTACAGCACGTTGTCGATCTGATTCGCCGCAAAGCCGTAGCGCGCGGCGGTCGCGCGATTGATCGTCAGGTAGCTCTGCAGGCCGTTCTGCTGCAAGTCGGAGTTCACGTCGAGCAGCCGCCCGCGCTGCTTCGACAACGCGGCGACGAGCTTCGGCGTCCACGCAAACAGCGCGGCGGAATCGTCGCTCGTCAGCGTGTACTGGTACTCGGCCGCCGATTGCCGCCCGCCGATGCGCAAATCCTGCTGCGCCTGCAGAAAGAGCCGCGCGCCCGACACTTCGTCGAGCTTCGGCCGCAGCCGGTTGACGACCTGGGTGGCCGTTGCGTGCCGCTGCGACAGCGGCTTCAGCTCGATGAACACATTGGCGGTATTGAGCGCGCGCCCGCCGGTAAAGCCCGCGACGGACTGCACCGCCGGATCCCTTTGCACGATCGACTGCAACTGCGCGAGCTTCTTCTGCATCGCCGTGAACGAAATGCTCTGGTCGGCGATGATCTGCCCGATCACGATGCCGGTGTCCTGCTCGGGGAAGAAGGTGGCCGGCACCAGCTTCAGCATGAACACGTTGCCGACCAGCAGCGCGAACAGCAGCAGGATCACCAGCAGCGAATGATCGAGCACGGCCATCAGCGTGCGTGCGTAGACGTGCTTGAAGCGATCGAACTGCCGCTCGATCCACCGCGCCCAACGCGCTTTCGAATGACCTGCGTTGTCGCGGCTCAGCACGTACGCGCACATCGCGGGCGTGACCGTCAACGAGATCACCAGCGAAATCAGGATCGCGATCGACAGCGTGATCGCGAACTCATGGAACATCAGTCCGACGATGCCCGGAAACAGGATGATCGGCAGAAACACCGCGATCAGCGACAGGCTCATCGAGATCACCGTGAAGCCGACTTCGCCCGCACCCTTCAGCGCGGCCTCTTTCGGACTCAACCCCTGCTCCATGTACCGCACGACGTTTTCGAGCACGACGACCGCGTCGTCGACGACGAAGCCGGTGCCGATGGTCAGCGCCATCAGCGACAGATTGTCGATGCTATAGCCGAGCAGATACATCGGCCCGAAGGTACCGACGATCGACAGCGGCAACGCGACCGCCGGCACCAGCGTCGCGCGCGGCGACTGCAGGAAGATGAACACGACGCCGACCACCAGCAGCACCGCGATGAACAGCGTGCGCTCGGTATCGCTGACCGACGAGGTGACCGACTGCGAACGATCGATCGCGACATCGACGTGCACGTTGCTCGGCAACGTCGCTTCGATCGCGGGCAGCACGTTGCGTATCTGCTGCACGGTGCTGACCACGTTGCTGCCCGGCATCGGATAGACGATCACGAGAATCGCCGACTTGCCGTTGAAGAGCCCCGCGTTGCGGATGTTTTCGTTCGAGTCGCGCACCTGGGCGACGTCGCGCAACTGCACCGGCGCGCCGTCGCGATACGCGACCACCAGATCGCGATACGGCGCCGCGTGCGTGATCTGATCGTTCGAGGTGACCACGTAGCGCTGATCGCCGACGTCGATATGCCCCTTCGCGCTGTCGGCATTGGCCGCACTGATCGCCGCGCGCACGTCTTCCATGCCGATCCCGTAGCTATTGAGCTTGCCCGGCTGCAACTCGACGCGCACGCTCGGCAACGCGCCGCCGCCGAGCGTGATCTGGCCGACGCCCTGCACCTGCGACAGCTGCTGCTGGATCACTGAATCGGCGGAGTCGTAGAGCTGCGCTTTGGTCAGCGTGTCCGAGGTCAGCGACAGCACCATGATCGGCGCCTCGGCCGGGTTGTACTGGCGGTAGCTCGGATTGCTGCGCAGCGTGGTGGGCAGATCGGCGCGCGCGGCCTGGATCGCCGCCTCGACGTCGCGCGCGGCGCCGTTGATGTCGCGCTTCAGGCCGAACTCGACGATGATCAACGACGAGCCGACATAGCTGATCGAGGTCAGCTCCGCGACGTCGGCGATGGTTGCGAGCCGCCGCTCGAGCGGCTCGGCCACCGTCGACGCCATGATATTCGGGCTCGCGCCGGCCATGTTGGCCTGCACGACGATCACCGGAAACGCGATGTTCGGCAGCGGCGCGACCGGCATGCGGAAATACGCGAGCGTGCCGGAGATCAGGATCGCGATCGCGAGCAGCGTCGTCGCGACCGGCCGCCGGATGAAGATCGCCGGGATGTTCACCGCGTGCCCTCCGCGCCGCCTTCCGGCGGACGCCCGCCCGGCTCGTCGCCGCCGTTCCGCTTAGCGCGCTCGGCGCGCCAGCGGTTCACGCGCGTCGCCATACGGTCGAAGAACAGATAGATCACCGGCGTCGTGAACAGCGTCAGCACCTGGCTCAGCGTCAGGCCGCCGATGATCGCGAGACCGAGCGGCCGGCGCAGTTCCGAACCGGTGCCGGTGCCGAGCAGCATCGGCAGTGCGCCGAGCATCGCGGCGAACGTCGTCATCAGGATCGGCCGGAAACGCAGCAGCGACGCCTCGAAGATCGCATCGCGCGGCGCCTTGCCATGATTGCGTTCGGCATCGAGCGCGAAGTCGACCATCATGATCGCGTTCTTCTTGACGATGCCGATCAAGAGCACGATGCCGATGATGCCGATCACGTCGAGATCCATACCCGCGAGCATCAGCGAGAGCAGCGCGCCGATACCGGCCGACGGCAGTGTCGACAGGATCGTGACCGGATGGATGAAGCTCTCGTACAGCACGCCGAGCACGATATACACGGCAACGAGCGCCGCGATCAGCAGATAGACCTCGCTGGAGAGCGAATCCTCGAACGCCGCGGTCGCGCCTTGCAGCGACGACGTGATCGACGGCGGCAGGTCGATCGCCTGCTCGGCCTGGTGAATCTCCTTGACCGCGGTGCTCAACGATGCGCCCTTCGCGAGATTGAACGACACCGTCACCGACGGAAACTGCGCGAGATGGCTGATCACGAGCGGCGCCTTCGCGATCTGGATCTTCGCGATGCCGGAAAGCGGCACCTGACCCGTGCTGCTGGTCTGGCTCGGCAGATACAGATTGCCGATCGACTGCACGGTCGGCATCGTTTCCGGCTTCGCGACCAGAATCACGCGGTACTGGGCCGATTGCTCGAAGATCGTCGACACGATGCGCTGGCCGAGCGCGTCGTACAACGCGTTGTCGATCGTCGCGGGCGTGATGCCGAAGCGCGCGGCCAGTTGCCGGTTCACTTCGACGTTCACGCTGAGGCCGTCGCTATTGAGATCGCTCTGCACGTCCGACAGCGACGGAATCTGCTTCAGGCGCGCGACGAGTTCCGGCACGTACTTCTGGAACGCCTGCTGGCTCGGTCCGCGCAACACGAAGCTGTACTGGTTCGGCGACACGGTCGTGTCGAGCGTCAGGTCCTGCGCAGGCTGCATGAACAGCTTCACGCCGGGCACGTGCGCGACTTCCTGCGCGAGCCGGCGCGCGATTTCCTGGGCGGTGTCCGAGCGCTGGTCGCGCTCGCGCAGATTGATCAGGAAGCGACCGTTGTTCAGCGTCGCATTGGTGCCGTCGATGCCCACGTACGACGTCAGGGAGACCACGTCCGGGTCTTTCAGGACCGCCTCGGCGAGCGCGCTCTGGCGCTGCACCATCGCCGCGTACGACACCGAGTTGTCGGCTACGCTGATGCCCTGGATCACGCCGACGTCCTGCACCGGAAACAGTCCCTTCGGAATCACCACATACAGGATGCCGGTCAGCACCACGGTGGCGATCGCGACCATCAGCGTCAGCGTCTGATGATCGAGCACCCAGCGCAGGCCGCGCTCGTAGGCGGCGAGCGTCTTGTCGAACAGGCCCTCGCTGATGCGCTCGAAGCGGCTCGGATGGCGCTCGGCCTGCGCGCGCAGCATCCGCGCGCACAGCATCGGCACCACCGTCAGCGACACGACCGCCGAAATCACGATCGTGACCGCGAGCGTCACCGCGAACTCGCTGAACAGCCGCCCGATCACGCCGCCCATGAACAACAGCGGAATCAGCACCGCGATCAGCGAAATAGTCAGCGACAGAATCGTGAAGCCGATCTGCCCCGCGCCTTCGAGGGCGGCTTCGAGCGGCGACATGCCCTCTTCCAGATAGCGCACGATGTTCTCGATCATCACGATCGAGTCGTCGACCACGAAGCCGGTCGCGATGATCAACGCCATCAGCGACAAGTTGTCGATCGAGTAGTTGAGCTGGTACATCACCGCGAGCGTGCCGATCAGCGAGACCGGCACCGAGATGCTCGGAATCAGCGTGGCGGGCACGTTGCGCAGGAACACGAAGATCACCGCGACGACCAGCACGATCGCGAGAATCAGTTCGAACGCGGCGTCCGCGACCGACGCGCGGATCACGCCGGTGCTGTCCGACACCACGGTCACTTTCATGCCGGCCGGCAGCGTCGATTCGAGCTGCGGCAGCTCCTTCATGATCTGGTTGACCGTCTGGATCACGTTCGCGCCCGGCTGGCGCTGCACGTTCAGCACGATCGCGGGCGAGCCGTTGTACCAGGCGCCGCGCTCGACGTCCTGGGCGGCCTGGCTTACGCGCGCGACGTCGCGCATGAATACGGGCGAGCCGTTCTGGTAGGCGATTACGGTGTCGAGGTAGTCCTTCGGATCGGTGATCTGATCATTGCCGTTGATCGTGTAGTCGAGATCGGGGCCGTCGAAATTGCCCTTCGGCTGGCTCACGTTCACATAGCTCAGCAGCGTGCGCAAATCGTCGATGTTCAGACCGTAGGCGGCGAGCTTGTGCGGGTCGGCTTCGACGCGGATCGCGGGCACGTTGCCGCCGCTCGTCGTCACGACGCCGACGCCCGCCACTTCCGAGATCTTCGTGCCGAGGCGGTTGTTCGCGACGTCCTCCAGTTGCGTCAGCGACATCGACTTCGAGGTGACGGCGAGCGTCAGAATGGGCTGGTCGGCGGGATTGACCTTTGCGTAGGTCGGCGGCGCCGGCAAGCCCGACGGCAGATAGCTGTTCGCCGCGTTGATCGCCTGCTGCACGTTCTGCTCGGCGATGTCGAGGTTCAGCGACAGATCGAACTGCAGCGTGATCACCGACGCCCCGTCCGAACTGTACGAGGTCATCTGCTGCAGGCCCGGAATCTCGCCGAGCTGCACCTCGAGCGGCGCGGTCACGGTGGTCGCCATCACCGTCGGGCTCGCGCCCGGATAAAAGGTCTGCACCTGAATCGTCGGATAGTCGACGTTCGGCAGCGACGACACCGGCAGCACGCGCATCGCGATCAGACCGACGAGCACGAGCGCGATCATCAGCAGCAGCGTCGCGACCGGACGAAGAATGAACAGGCGGGAAATGTTCATCGGCGCGGGGGTCCGTTACGACGAGGCGGCTTCGGACGCGGCCGGCGCAGGCGATGCCGCCGCGCTCGACGCCGGCGCGGCTTCGGACGCGGCGGCGGGCGCTTTCGGGCCGGCGGCGGACTTCGGATGCGCCGGCTGGATCTTCGCGCCGTCGTTCAGACGATCCATGCCGTCCGTCACGACCGGGTTGCCGGCCGCGAGTCCCGACACGATCACCGTGTTCTTGCCGTCGCCCGGTCCGAGCTTGACCTTGTGCACGGACACCGTGCTGTCCGGATTGACCAGATAGACGAAGTCGCCCGGCGCGCCGGACTGTACCGCGGCGGTCGGCACGAGCACCGCGTTCTGCATCGTGTCGACGAGCAGCTTCACGTTGACGAACTCGTTCGGGAACAGCGTTTCGTCGTCGTTCGCGAAGGTCGCGCGCAAGGTGACGGTGCCGGTCGCGGTCGCCATCTGGTTGCTGACCGCGTACAGCGTGCCGGTCGCGATCTCGCGCGAGTTATCGCTCGAATACGCGGTGACCGGCAGCTTCGCGCCGGTGGCGAGACGCTGCACGATCGACGCGAGCGAATCCTGCGACACCGTGAACTGCACCGTGGTCGGCTTCACGGTCGTGATGACGACGATGCCCGTCGACGACGACGCGGTCACGTAGTTGCCCGGATCGACGAGCCGCAAGCCGACCTTGCCCGCAATCGGCGCGGTGATGCGGCAATAGGCGAGGTCGAGATCGAATTGGGCGATGTTGGCGAGGTCGACCTTCACCGCCGCTTCGTCCTGCTGCACGAGGAATTGCTGATCCGCGAAGGTTTGCTGCGCGATCGACTTGCGTTCGTTCAACTGCGTATAGCGCTCGAGATCGGCGCGCGCCTGCGCGAGCGACGCGCGGTCTTTCGCGAGCGTCGCTTCCGCCTGCTGCTTGCTGATCTGATACTGGCGCGGATCGATCTGCGCGAGGAACTGGCCTTTTTGCACCTCCTGGCCTTCTTGATAGCCGACTTCGGTCAGATAGCCGCTCAGCTGCGGCAGCACGGTCACGGTTGCGATCGGCGTGACGGTGCCGAGCTCGCTCAGTGTGACCGGCATCGAACCGAGCGTCGCCTGCGCGACGGTGACGACGATCGCCGCGTTCTCGCGCACCGGCTTCTTGCGCGTCATCAGATGAATCACGACGAGCGCGACCAGCATGAGCACGACAACCGCGAAGATGATGAGCCCGCGTCGGGAGCGCTTTGGCGGCGGGGACACGGTTTCGCTCATGTTGATCTCCGGGAACGGATATTGGTGTCGATACTCGGTTGGAAGCTCGTCCGCTGACGGGACTGCGCAAAAGTGCCATGGTTCACGCGCGTTGTCATCAGTCGAACGCCTCCGGACGTGTTGTTATGAAGACGTAAGGAAATGGGGCGAGGGCTTGAATACGGGCATGCGTGAATGTAACCGGCTTGCGCCGGCCTTGAGTTACAGGGGCGCAACATGTTGCCCGCTTGAAGAGTCCGGGGCATCGATCGGGCGGCACGTGGGGGCGGACACCCGCATGGGCAGAGTTATGGGCCGGGCGGGACATCGCAATATGCGGTAACAGACGACAGCCAACTGGCAACCGGGCCGTGCGTCCAGAATCGTCACAATCGTCCGCTATCATCGCGAGCCAGCGTCGCGCGCGCCGCGACTGTCACGACACCCCACAACCTCGCCCCGATGTCCATCACCGTCAATTTCCCAGCCGAAGTCCGCGACTGGATCGCCGCCAACCTTTCGCGCGGCGTCGCGCCCCAAGCGATCGTCAACGAACTGGTAAACCGCGACAACGCGGCCGAGCTCGCGTCGGCGATGGTCGATGCGGTCGCATCGGCGTTCCTGTACGGTATGGCGCTGCCCGGCGACAAGCTCGAAGTCGGCAGCGCGCCGCTCAGCTACCAGCCCGAGCCGCTGCGCGTGCCCGACGCTCCGCTGATCCAACTCGGCGAGCGCAAGGTGCGCGTGCTGTCGCGGCTGCAACGACCGGCCGCCGTGCACATCGCCAATTTCCTGAGTGCCGATGAATGCGAGCAGCTGATCGCGCTCGCACAGCCGCGGCTCGACCGGTCGGCCGTCGTCGATCCAGTGACCGGCCGCGATGTGATCGCCGGTCATCGAAGCAGTCACGGGATGTTTTTCCGTTTGGGCGAGACGCCGTTGATCTCGCGCATCGAGGCGCGCATCGCGGAACTCACGGCAACCCCGGTCGAAAACGGCGAAGGCCTGCAAATGCTGCACTATGAGGAAGGCGCGGAGTCGACGCCGCACGTCGACTATCAGATGACGAGCAACGAAGCGAATCGTGAGTCGATCGCGCGCAGCGGCCAGCGCATGGGCACGCTGCTGATGTATCTGAAAGACGTCGAAGGCGGCGGTGAGACGGTGTTTCCGCAGCTTGGCTGGTCGGTCGCACCGCAGCGCGGGCACGCGCTCTACTTCGAATATGGGAACCGCTACGGGCTGTGCGATCCGAGCTCGCTGCACGCGAGCACGCCGCTGCGCACGGGCGACAAGTGGGTGGCGACCAAATGGATTCGTACGCGGCGCTTCGCGCCGCGCGTTCAGGCTTGAGAAGTCAGGCCTGACAGGCAACGCTTGCAGCGTCGCGCTGCTAGCCGCGGCGGGCTGCAGCGCGAAGCCGGTAGCAGGATGGGCGCGTCAGACGCCGCGCCCTCGAAGCAAGGTAATCAGAACTGCTCGATCCACGTGGCAAGGCGATCGGCGGCGAACTCGCTACCGCGCTGCGCCGGCCGGAACGCGATCGCATCGCCTTCACTGGCCGGCTGCAGTGCAACGTCATTGCCGTCGAGCCACAGAAGGCTCGCCAGCCATACCGCGTGCCCGCTCGACACCGCGGTGTTGCCCGGCTCCGCGAGAAACTCCGCGAGTGTGGCCGGCTGGTCGCACACGAGACCATCGCCTTCGCGGCGCACATTGATGCCTGCCTCGGAAAATACCCCGGCCAGCGTCGTCAGTGCGTCGCTCGCAGTCACGCTCGCGCTGCCGTGACGGTTACGCAGCGTGGCGAGGTGCGCGGCCACCGTATGACCGAACGCGCCGCTGCGGGCACTCTCGGCCGCGATCAGATCGGAGTAGTCCTGCAGCAGCCAGTCCGGCTCGGAGTTCGGCACGTCGGCGAGTACCGCTGCGGCGAGATACGTCTCGACCGGCTGAAAGCGCTCGGGCCCGATCAGCGTGGCCGACAGCGAACGCACCAGACCGATGCGAGTGGCGACCACCTGCTTTTGCAGCACGCCCAGCTTCTCGCGCACCAGCGTGTCGCGCTCCTTGCGCAGCTCGGCCAGCTCGAGCGCCTGCTTCAGCTCCATGCGCAGCGCCGTGATGTCCCAAGGCTTCTTGATGTAGCGATGGATATGACCGAGGTTGACGGCCGCGACGGTCTGATCGATTTCCGAATACGCGGTGGTCAGGATCCGCACGACATGCGGAAAGCGCTCGCTCGCATAGCGCAGCAGCTCGTTGCCGAACTCGCCCGGCATACGCTGGTCGGAAACCAGCACCCCCACCCTGTCGCCGTGCTCGTCGAGCAGCGCCTTGCCCTCTTCCACCGAGCCGCCAGTCAGGACCGGCGCCAGGCTTCCGATGGCACGCTGGAAGTACTTTACGGCGGTAGCTTCGTCATCGACGAAAATGATCGCCGGCGCCAACTCCTCTGTGGCTTTTGCTTCGTTCATCAACAACTCCTGTGCGTTTGACCTTTGATATGGGGGAAATCCAGCACTACGGTGGTGCCTCCCCACGACGTGGACTCGATCCTGAGTCCGCCGCCACAGGACTGCATGACACGGTTGCATAGAATCAGGCCCAAGCCGTTCCCCCCGGATTTCGCGTGCGTTGTAATTGGGTCCGTCAACAGGCGGTCTTTGATCTCGGGCGGAATTCCCGGCCCGTTGTCGCAGATGCCGATGCTCGGGTGGGGTTCCGTTGTCACGGTAAAGCGCACCGACGGCGACGGCACATCCGCGAGCGCGCGCAACGCGTTGGACAACAGCGACGACAGCACGAGCGCCACGCAATTCGGTTGCGTGAGCACGGCAAAGTCGCTGTCGACGTCGACCTGCACCCACGAGCGCTGCGCGGTCGTAAACGGATACGTATCGAGCAACGCCGAGATCAGCCCATGCGCGGTACTCTCGATGCGCGCCTCGTCGCCCTCCAGTTGCCGGCGCCGCCCATTGTGCACCGAGCGCCAGAAGGACGACACCACCGCCATGCAGTACTGCGCGCTCTCGCGCATCGATTTCGCGGCGCCGAGAATTTCGCCTTCCGCATCGCGCTCCGCGTCGATGCGATCTTCGATGCTGTGCGCGTTCAACGCGATCGCCGCGAGCGGCGTGTTCAGTTCGTGCGCGATGAACGCCAGGGTTTCGTCGATGGCGATCAGGCGCTGATTCTGCATCGCGCGTTCGTGGTAACGATCAAACGCCAGTTGCAGCGTATCGCGCACTGCCGCCGGCTTCAGCGGCTTTTCGAGGATGCGGAACACCTCGCCGGTGTTGACCGTCTGCAATAACATCTCGACGTCTGCATAAGCAGTGACCAGAATCCGCACGATGTGCGGATATTCCAGCGCCACCTGGCGCAGCAGGTCGCCACCGTCACGCCCCGGCATGCGGAAGTCCGTGACCAGCACCGCGATGCGGGCGTTGTCCTGCTCGAGGATAGCGATCGCCTCGTCGCTGCTCGTCGCGAGCAGGACCTCGTAATCGGCACCTACGGTGCGCGCGAAATATTTGCAGGCCAACTCTTCGTCATCGACGTAGAGAAGAGTGGGCTGTGTCTGTCGGATGTCATTCATGGTATTTCTCAGGGTGCGGGCGACAGATCGAAACTGAATGACGCCCAACTTCCCTGCTCGCTCTCAGCAAACAGCAGGCCGCCATGACGCTCGATCACCGCATAGCTGATCGACAGCCCGAGGCCCAGGCCTTGTCCCACTTCGCGGGTGGTAAAAAATGGCTCGAACACGCGCGCGAGATGCTCCGGCGCGATGCCCGGCCCGTTGTCTTTTACCGTCACATGCAGGCGGTCTTCGGTCCATCTGACGTTGACATGAATCGCCGGCGCGGGCGTGCCCGCCTTGCGCATCGCCAGCACCGCATTCGACAGCAGGTTGATCAGCACGCCGATGATGGCCGCCTCGTCGCCCTGCACCAGCGTATCCGCGGGCAGCTCGCGCGTGACGGTGACGCCCCGCAATTCATGCCCGACGAGCCGGATCGCCGAATCGAGCGCCTTTTCGAACAGGAACGGCGTGCCCAGCTCCGCCTCGGCGCCGGGCTTGCGATACGCGAACGTCTTCAGGTCCGACACGATGTGCTGGATCCGCTGCATGCCCTGCCGCGCATCGACCAGACATTCCTGCAGCGTCGGCTCCTTCTTCGAGATCGGCTCTTCCAGCGCAACCTCGATTGCCATCAGACAGAAGTTCACCGGGTTGTTCACTTCGTGCAGCAGGCCGGCCGCGAGCGTACCGATCGCCGCCATTTTTTCCTGCTGCAGCAGTTGGCCCTTGATGTCGAGCAACTGCCGATTGATCACTTCGAGTTCGGCGTTCTTCGCGGAGACCTCCGCGTTTTTCTCGGACACCTCGGCCTTCAGGCGAAACAGCATGAAGCGCACACGTTCGTTGAAAAACGTGTAGACCGCACTTGCGGCAGCGGCGAACAGAAGGAGCAGAACATTGACGGTCATCGTGCCGAGCGGCACGCCGTCATGCGGAGGCAACAGGCAGGCCAGCAGATACAGAAAGCAGGACAGCACGCCGAACACGAGGTTTTGCCACAGACCGAATGGCAACGCAATGCCGGACGCGAAGATGGCCAGATTCAGGCCCATGTAGTAGGGCGACAGAACACCATCGGTGCGCCAGATCATCCATGAAATCATCGCCTGCGGCAGCAGCAGCCAGGACAGCGTCAGCCATGGAGTAAGCCGCCGCCCCATGCTGGTGTCGAGCAAGGCGATGATACCGCCGATCATCAACGACACGAGCAGGCGCGCGAGCGCGAACGACGTCTGATACTGCGGATACTGCGCGTAATCCAGCCCCACGCCGAGCAGCACGAGCGCAATCGCTGTGCACGCGCCGCCCCGGCTGAACGTGACGCGAAAGTCGGCCAGCTCGGTTTGATAGCCGCTCTGCAGGGGACTGGTAGTCATGAAAAGGGATGTCGACACGGTTTCAGAGGATCGTGGCTTCCGCGAACACATTCACCCCGGTCTCGTCGACGTAGAGCTTCTGGTCAGTGGAGTTGGCGGGAAGCAGCGAGCTCATGCCGCTTTCGTTCCGATAAATCAGATACCACTCGAGCAGATGCTCCATCCCGTACTTCTCCGGATTCGCCGAATGGACGTTGGTGACCAGCAACTTGCCGCCAGCTCGCGTGCGAGCGGCGAAGTAACTCAGGAGACGCGCGCAGACCTTGTCCGACAGATAGTCGAACAGACCCGCGCAGTACACCGCGTCGAATTCGCGCGCGGAGGGGTCCGTTGAAATTTTACGCTTGAGCAGATCGTGCACCGACTGATGCACCATTTGCACCGAGGCTTTATGGCCCGCGGCATTCGCCGAGCTTTCGATCGCGTCCTTCGTAAACGCCAGCGTTTCCTCGCTGAAGTCGACCAGCTCGAACGACAGCAGCTCCGGATGCGGATATTCGCGCACGAAGCGCTGGATCTCGAAAGCGGGCCCGCAACCGACGTTGAGGATGCGCAACGGCCTGCCCGCAGCGCGCGCCGCTTCGGCCTGACGCGTCAGAAAGTCGATCAGCAGCGTGATGCGGTTGCGGTGCGCAGTCGCGACCGCCGCGTGCAGGAACGCGGTATTGACGATCTGGAAGTATGTGGTCGGTCCCTGCTGCGGATCGCTAAGGATCTGGTTGACCATCTCGTAGTCGCCGGCATAGCCGAGCGGCTTGGTGAACGTGCGGTAGACGAATGGCGCGCGCAGCAGCAACGGATGCAGTGCCGCTTGCGCATACGTGCGATGCACGGGTGCGGTCTCGGCGTCGACGCGCTCGGCCTCTTCCTCCAGGCGGTCGAGGAAGAACTTGATCTTGAGCATGATCGGCGTGGCGAGCTCGTAGAACAGGTCCTCGCGCAGCCTGCCTTCTTCGGTCTTCGGCAAGCTCTCGGTCAGGTCGACCTGCTCGACCCAGCGCGACACTTCCGACAGGAATGCGCGCATCTCGTTCACGACGATCTGATAGTCGCGCCGGATATTGAAGCGCGCGTCCCAGTCGCTAATAAAGAGTTCTGCTTCCCGGCCGACCGATTTCGCTTCATTGGGCAGAACGCTAAGCTCGCGCCATTCGTCGATGAGTGCCAGCGAAACCACCGCGGTCAGACCGGTGTTCACCAGACTCACCACCACCGCCTTGCCGAGATAGGCATTCTTGGTGCCCATGCGCACGCTCAGCTCGCTTAACACCTCGCTGACCTGCACGATGGAATAGGGGTTATAGACCTCCATGACCAAAGACTTTCTCTGGAGGTTAATGATCGTCCCACGCACGTGCTCGCGCTGCGAGTTGCGGAAGCTGATCACCGGGTCGATTTGCGTTTGAGAGTACACGGTATTAGTACCTGAGGAATCCGGGAACGCAGCAGGGTGTTGGAGAAGTCCAGTGAATGGCTGCCGCACGCACGACACCGGCGACAAGTCGTGGACGCGTTTCAAACCACAGTTGAGCTGGAAACACCAAAGCCCTTTGCCAGAATGGCTCCAGCGGGTTGCAGTGTAACATCAACACGTTCAATTCTGACTGAGTTCAAATTCAGGATGAAACGTATATGCAAGGATTTCTTGCGAGCATGTCCGTGCTGTAGAAAGCCGTTTTTGCAAAGTACCATTTGAAACGAGTTGGCGAGCGCACGGGGGCAATCGCCGACAATTCGTTTCTCGACAACGACTTGCAATCGCATTGCCACGATGGCGGCACGATCCGCTATTGAGGGGGTGCGTTACTTGTGCCTTTCTGATCTATGCCCTTTGGATATGCCCCGTGCATTCTCCGAATAAGCCTTTTTTAACGCAATTCGCGTCCGGCGCGGCAAACGTTTTTCTTTTAGAGTTCGGCGCGAGTACCGTCGACAATCGAGCGGCTCGCGCACTCGTTGACTCATTCGTGCAAGGCCAAACCTTTCACGGCCTTATCGACGGCTTTCTTCGGTCCGTGCAGTGCGAGACCGACGAGATCGAGATTCGCCGCGTCCTCGGCGCGAAAGACTGCGCGATTCGCCGCGTCATGCCCCGTCGAAAACATCGCGTGCACATACGGCACAATTCCGAGCTCGCGCGACAACGCCTGCCGATGCGCGCCCTGCAGACCGAACCGGTCGGCGGCGAACACCATCATCGGCTGGCCGAGCATGCGGCCGTAGCGGTGCCCGGCGGCATCCTCGTAGGGTTCACCCAGCGCATCGGGCGCCGCGGCCGCCACACCGGTCGCGAGAAACGCGACCACATTGAGCTTCTGCCAGACCGCGAGATCGCTGCGCACGATCAGCGCCACTTTGGTATCGAACATGATGACTCCTCGTTGAGCCGCTCATGATCGACGATGCCGCGCGATCAGTCTGGAACGTTTGTGCACATCTGCCGGTACGCCGCCGGCGTCATGCGGTACGCCCGACGAAACCAGCGGCCGAGATGGCTCTGATCCGCGAAGCCGACTTCGGCGGCGACCTGCGCGGGCGTGCGGCCGGTCGCGAGCAGGCGCCGCGCGGCGCGCAGGCGCAAGCGCACCAGATACGCGTGCGGCGAGGTGCCGAACGCGCGCTGAAACAGACGCGTCAACCTGAACCGGTCGATGCCGGCAACTTCGGCGAGTTCGTCGAGCCCGAGATTGCCGTCCATGTGTTCGTGCAACAGATCGCGCACCCGCGTGATCGCAGGTGACGCGGCGGGGTCGCCGGTCAGCGGCGCATCGCGTAGCTGGGCGCCGAGTTGCAGCAGCAGACGATCGAGCGTCTGGTCGCGCGCGAGCCGGCCCTCGTTGCCGTAGATCGCGGCGAAGGCCTGGCCGATCGCATCGATGAGCGCACGGTCGTCGACCAGCGTATGGCCGAACGCCGCCTCGACGCCGGCCAGTCCCGGCAGATCGAGCCGCCGCGCCGCGCGCTCGACCCAGGTTTGCGGCAGATACAGCATCGCGTAGGTGAAGCCGGCCGCCTCTGGCGCGTGACCGTCGTGCAGCGCGCCGGGCTCGATCAGGATCGCGCGGCCCGGCACGCTCGTGTGCAACGACCGATGACACTGGAAGCGTTGCACGCCCTGCTCCGTATAGCCGATCAAAATGTCGTCGTGATCGTGCGGATCGTAGGCGTGGCCGCCGAAATGCGCGCGCAGGCTCTCGATGCCGGTTTCGGCATCGCGGCGGGCGATTAGCCAGTTGGCGGGACTGAGTGAAGTGGGCATGGGTTGGAGCTGGCGGGCAGCGGGCGATGCGGCCAGCGGATAGTGTACGGCAGCGGGGGAATCGGGTCGGGCCAACGCCCCCGTCGGCGAGACGTCCTCCGATGTCAGTGCAACTCACCCGCTCGTCGCCGACCAGAACGACGATGCCAACGACCGTTCCTGTCGACGAAGGCAACCAGCGTCACGGCTTCTTCGAACGCGGTGGCCGTGCGTTGACGAACGGGTTATACCCGCGCGAACCCGCCGGCCGATCCTGTTCGGTCGCGCGGCGGCGCTTGCTGGATCGTCCGTCGCCCGACAATTGCGCAAGCAGTTCTTGCGATTCGGACTCCGACTCCGCGTCCGTTTCATCCACGGGCGGCGCGGTTTTTTTGCGTCGCGCGGTTTTTGGCTGCGCTGCTTTCTCGTCCGTATCCGGCGCGACGCCCGCGATGTGTTCGATCACGGTCATGAACGATGCCGATGCCGATCGGACAGGTTGTCCCGGCAGCATCGTCAGCGCGACGATTTCGTACAGTGAACGACCGTCGACGGAGCGGCCCTCCACCGTGTCATGCCAGTCGACATCCGCTTGCGCGAAGGCGCCGATCACACGTTCGAGCACGGCCGGCGACAGGACGCCGCCGTCGTATAACCGGATCACGACGCTTTCGAACATCTGGAGCGGGGCGATGCCCGTTGTTTTCGGCGCCACGTTTTGTCATCCGGTTGGTTTCTCTTCCAGTATCAGCCAGCAAATCATATGCCGATGTGGCGAGTAACTCATCGTGATCGCCGAATACGGCATGCACCGACGGTTACTCGGTCACGCCGGGCGGCCCGAAAGCGCTGCTGCGATAGCGGGGTTTATTCGTAGCGAAACCAACGGAACGCCGGGGAAAGACGTAATCGAGCTGGCGATATTGGTCTACGCGAGCAGCAGTAACGCGTCCGCCAGTGACAGCACCGTTGTGCGTGAATCGAATGCGGTAGAAAACAGATGCTCGTGGACCACCTGGTCCGGGTCGTAACAGCAATCCTTCACCGTATACAGGCGGAAGTCCGCGTCGCTGGCGTACGCGACCGAGGAGAGCACGACTCCGGTCGACGCGATGCCGACCATGATCAGCGAATCGATACCTTGCTCCGAAAGCTTCGCCTCCAGATCGGTGCCGAAGAACACGCTCGCACGATGCGCGATGACGAGCGGTTCGTTGGCCTGCTGGCCCAACTCTGGCGCGATCCGGTCTGCGAGGAAGAGGCCAAGACTTTTGATTCCCTGCCCATTCCTGTTCAACGGGCTGACTTCCGGATAGCCCGGACTGAACCTGAGGTTGGCGAAATAGACGCTGACGCCTTTGGCCCGGGCCGCGTCGCATAAGCTGCGCGTATTGGCGAGCAAGGCGGGCGCGACCGACGGAAAGAGTCCGAGAATGTCGGTCTGGTAGTGCATGACGACAAGCGCGGTTCGCGATGGTGCGATGGCCGGAATCCGTGCACTCGTGCGAGTGCCGCCGAGCCCGTCGTTCGCGGTGCCGTCAGAACCTGCGTTGGTTGTCATCACGCCTCCTTCATCCGGGTTTCACGTCCTGTTGTCGGAGCGGCCGCTTCGATGCCGTGGAAATCATACTTCATCGCATCGCGCGGGTGATCATCGATTCCGCCCGGACGCATACCCTACTTCAACGGCCCTGCCCGCTTGCTACACTATGTACAAAGGTCGCCGGCGCTCCCGCAAGGGTCATGAACCACCTGCGACGCAACTTCGCTAAAAAAATAGAGGATGAGCATCCAAATGACGCTTTCGACGAGAAAATTTGGTCGTACCGGCTGGAATGTGTCGGAAATCGGTTTTGGGGCATGGGCGATCGGCGGCTCGTGGGGCAGTGTTGCGGAAGATGACGCCAAGGCCGCGCTAAATGCCGCGCTCGATAACGGTGTCACGTTCATCGACACGGCCGATGTCTACGGCGATGGTCGCTCCGAACGGATCATCCGCGACGTGCTGCGGCAACGAGGCGGCGAACGTCCGATTGTCGCCACCAAGCTCGGGCGCCGACTCGACCCGCATGTGACCGGCGGCTATCTGAACAAGCGCGAGCTCGAAGCTTTCATCGACCGGAGTCGCTCGAATCTCGGCGTCGACACGCTCGACCTGGTCCAGCTGCATTGCCCGCCGACGGAGGTTTACTACCGTCCCGAGGTGTTCGACGCAATGGACGACTTCGTCGCCGCCGGCAAGATCCGCTACTACGGCGTGTCGGTCGAAAAGGTGGAAGAAGCGCTGAAGGCGATCGAATATCCGAACGTGGTTTCGGTGCAGATCATCTACAACATGTTCCGTCAGCGTCCATCCGATCTGTTCTTCAGGCAAGCGCAAAAGAAAGACGTTGCGGTCATCGCGCGAGTGCCTCTGGCCAGCGGCATGCTCACGGGCAAGATGTCCGCCGATTCGACTTTTGCATCAGACGACCATCGTGCATTCAATCGGCATGGCGAGGCGTTCGACGTCGGCGAAACGTTCTCCGGCGTGCCCTACGACGTCGCGTTGCAAGCGGTCGATGAACTGCGCGGCCTGGTACCCGTGAACGCCTCCATGGCGCAGCTGGCTCTGCGCTGGATTCTGATGGAGGATGCCGTCTCCGTCATCATCCCGGGCAGTAAAAACGCGGCCCAGGCGGCGTCGAACGTCTCGGCCGCGAGCCTCGCGCCGCTGTCCGACGAGGTAATGCAACGGGTCCGGGATGTGTATCAGCGCCATATCGCGCCGCACGTCCACCAGCGCTGGTAAAGGCAACGCGGTGGCGGCTTCGCGGTGGGCGCATTCGACATGCAGGGAGCACCCGGAATAAATTGTGTTTGCACCTCGACTCTGGAGAACCTCATGACAGACATCGCACTTGCACGCAAAGATGCTTGCCTCGCAGTGGTTCATGCGGTACTGACGGACTTGAGCGACGACAGCAATCTGATCGGCGCGGCTCGACGTGTTGCGGACTACCTCGTCGATGATCTCGAAGGCAAGATCACCGAGACCGACGCCATACTGCTTGCTGTCACCGCGCTAACCAAGGTCAATCGCGCGATTCGCGAGTGGAACGACGTGGACGGCAACGCGATGGACGCGATGAGAGTCGCGGATTTTGTCATCGATGAACAAATGAACGGGTACGACAGCGCGCCACATCAACCGACTTCGTCGGCGGCAAGAATCGAGGCGCGAGCGGCCGCGGTGATCCGGCCGACGGGGTCCCCGGTGCGGCCTGTTCACCACTGAGTTTCGTATCTCACTCCGGGCGCGCCACCGCCGGCCGTTTCAGCGGCTGGATGGTGGCCATCGCAAGCCCCGCTCCGGCGAACGCACACGCGGCGCAGACGAGCGCGACGGCCCGCAGCGCATCGGTCATCGCATCGGCTTGCGCGCGCGCCACGGATGTCTCGCGCGGCGTATGCGAGTCGCCCGCCGCCCCTCCCGCTTGCTCGACCGGCGCCAGCAATTGCCCGATCTGGCGCGTATCTTGCGGCACATGCAGTTCGTCGAGGCGCGCTGATAGCGCCGCGTGGTGCGACCACACGAATACGATGCCGAGCACCGCAATCGCCAGCAGGCCCGCCACGCGCGCAACGGCGTTATTGATGCCGGACGCCACGCCTGTGCGGTCGCTCGGCACCGCGCCCATCACGGTCGTGGTAAGCGGCGCGACGGTGATCGTCATGCCGAGCCCGAGCACGACGAGCGCAGGGAAGAATTCAGCCCAATAGCTGCCGCGCACGAACGGCAGCCCCAGCAACGTGAACCCGACGCCGGCGACGCCCGGGCCAACGGTCAGCAGCGCGCGCGAACCGAAGCGGCTAGTCAGACCGCCAGTGAAGCGCGATAGCAAACCGATGATGAAAGGCACCGGCAACAGCGCCGCTCCCGCTTCGGTCGCGGTGTAGCCATGCGCGCGGATCAACGTGAACGGCAGGAAAAAGAACGTGCCGCCAAGGCCGAAGTAAAGCAGCAGTGTGACGAGGTTGGCGCCGGCGAAGTCGCGCGAGCGAAACAGGTCGAGCGGCATCATCGGGTTGGGGCTGCGCGCCTCAATGGTCACGAATGCGGCGAGCATCAGCACGCCGGCGCCAATCGCACAGAATACGAGCGGATGCGCGAAGCCACGCGCCGATGCTTCGGTCAGGCCGAACGTCAGCGCGGCGAGGCCCGTGGCTGCGCTCAGTGCGCCGGGCCAGTCGAGCTGTCCAGGCGCATCGGCCCCGTGGCTGTTGGGCACCGCCGATATGGCGAGCGCGATCGTCAGCGCCGCGAGCGGGACGTTCAGGAAGAAGATCGCGCGCCACGACCACGCGTCGACGAGCCAGCCGCCCGCCACCGGCCCCACGGCCGACGTGATCGCGCCGACGCCCGCCCAGGTGCCGATTGCCCGTCCGCGCGCTGCGTCGTCGAACACCGCGCCGATGATCGCGAGACTGCTGGGTACCAGCAGTGACGCGCCGATGCCTTGAACCGCGCGCGCGGCGACCAGCGCAAAGGTATTCGGTGCAAACCCGCAAGCGGCCGACGCCAGCGTGAAAAGCGCGACGCCCGCGATGAACACCGTGCGCCGGCCGAGCTTGTCGCCCATCGATCCGCCGACCAGCACGAGGGAGCCGAGAAACAGCAGATACGCGTTGACGACCCACTGCATCGCCGCGACGCTCGCGCCGAGTTCGCTCTGAATGGCCGGCAGCGCGACGTTGACGACGGAGCCATCGATGAACGCCATGCTCGAACCACCGATCGTCGCGGCCAGCGCGAGGCGCTTGCGCTGGCACGGGCGGCCGGTCGTGACGGGCTGCGTGCGGATGACGAGCTCGTCGCACGGGCTCGCCTGCGCGGCGATGATGTGCGCCGTCCTCGGCTTGCTACCAGGATGATCAGGGTCGGCCACGTTCGCTCCCGTGCTGGTCGATGAAGACTTAGAGCGAATGGCACTTACTTAAGCCTACATGGAGGAGAAGACGCGGGTAAGTGCTTGAAGAGAAAGGGAGGGGGCTGATCCAGGGATTGATACGATGGTTGTTACCAGGCAAACACCGTCTCATTCCAAAGATCAGCCCCCATGGATCGTAATGCACGAAGTCATCACAGGCAAACACGAAGCAGGGTTCAAAGCCGGGCGTGCAGGGCCCAGGCGGTAGACTACTTCAACATACTGACGAGCCCGGGGCTGTTGGGCATAACGGAAGCGTATTTGCCAGAACATCGGGAACGGCTGTATCCGCCGACGGTGACACTGTCGATGTTCATGCGCCAGGCGCTGGAAGAGGACGCCTCCTGTCAGAAGGCAGTCAACGGGTGGGCGGCGCAGCGAGCTGCCGACGGGCTGCGGCCCATGAGTGTGCGTACGGGAGGCTACTGCCGCGCTCGCCAGAGACTGCCGCTGACGATGGTGCGGGAGTTGGCGCGCGAGACGGGGCGCCAACTGCATGAGCAGGCCGAGCCTGCCTGGAAGTGGCGCGGGCGCCCGGTCAAGCTGGTTGACGGCACCGGGATCTCGATGCCCGATACGCCGTCGAACCAGGCCCGTTTCCCGCAGTCCAGTGCTCAGGCCGAAGGAGTGGGCTTTCCATTGGCCTATCTGGTTGCGGTGATCTGTCTGGCAAGCGGCGCAGTACTGGAGTCGGCGGTCGGAACTTACGCGGGCAAAGGCAGCGGGGAGCTGACGGCGTTTCGCATGCTGCAAGGCACGTTTCGCAAAGGTGACGTGATCGTCGCCGATGCCTTGTACTGCCACTACTTTCTGATGGCCTCAATGATCGCCGCCGGGGTGGACGTCGTGATGGAACAGCATGGGGCACGCCGCACCGACTTTCGGCGAGGCCGGTCCCTGGGCACGCGCGATCACATTGTGACGTGGCCCAAACCCCGGCAGCGTCCCGACTGGATGACGCATGAGCAGTACCAGGCCTTACCCGATGAACTGATGGTGCGCGAGTCCAGGCTGCATCACCGGGTGCTGGTCACCACGATGCTTGATGCACGCAAGACCAGCAAACAGGACCTCTCGCAGTTGTACGCCAGGCGCTGGAACGTGGAACTGGATCTACGTAACATCAAGACGACGATGGGCATGGATGTGCTGCATTGCCAGACTGCCCACATGAACGAAAAGGAGATCTGGGTCCATCTGCTGGCCTACAACGTGATTCGGCTGCTGATGGCTCAGGCCGCCAGTCACCATGCCACTGACCCGAGAACACTGAGTTTCAAACACACGGTGCAGTTATGGACTGAATGGCTGGCCAGAGGTCTGACGGCAACTCACAACCAGAGTCTCCTGTTCAACCTGATCACGCAGTCTTGCGTTGGGAGTCGCCCCGGTCGCATCGAACCACGAATGCGCAAACGAAGACCGAAGTCCTACCCATTGGCTGAAAGAGCCTCGTCACATCGCACGTGAGCGCGTCCAAAAATATGGGCACGCTCCACGGGCTTAAGTAAGTGCCATTCGACTTAGAGCCTGTTCGTGCCACCGAGGCTAGTCAACCCCGCAGCGCGACATCGCGGAGCGGGTTTTGCCCATTCGGGGTGTCCCGCGCCGCCGGACGGGACGCCAAGGACTTCGCCGGCGAGCGGTTACAGGTGATAATCGGTTGGAAGCAATCGATCTAAAAAAGCGGAGAAGGAATGGACAAGCAAGGTTTCACCACTGGCATCGTTCACGGCGACAGAATTGCGGGCACGGAGCACGGTGCCTTGCGTCAGCCAGTTCATACGTCCGTGCAATATGGTTTCGAGCGCGTCGAGGACCTGATCGGCGTGTTCCAGGGCACGAAGAAAGGCGGCTTCAATTACGCACGGCAAGGCACGCCCACCACCGCCGCGCTCGAGCGCAAGATCACCAGCCTCGAAGAAGGCGTCGGCACGGTCTGCTTCAGCACAGGCATGGCCGGCATCACCGCGACGTTCCTGACGCTGCTGCGCGCGGGCGATCATCTCGTGTCGAGCCGTTACGTGTTCGGCAACACCAACAGTCTGTTCGGCACGTTGCGGGGGCTCGGCGTCGAAGTCACGACCGTCGACGCGTGCAACGTCGACGACGTGAAGAACGCAATCCGGCCGAATACGCGCATGGTGTTCGTCGAAACCATCGCGAATCCGGGCACGCAGATTCCCGACCTGCAAGGTATCGGTGACGTGTGCCGTGAGCGCGGCATCGTGTACTTCGTCGATAACACGATTACCTCGCCCGCATTGTTCAAGCCAAAGGCGGTCGGCGCGAGCCTCGTCATCAACTCGCTGACGAAGACTATCGCGGGTCATGGCGCGGCCCTCGGCGGCGCGGTGACGGATACCGGTCTGTTCGACTGGAGCGCGTATCCGAACATCGCCGACGACTATCGGCGTTCGGCGGCGAAGGATCAGGGGCTGCTGCAGATCCGCAAGAAAGGCCTGCGAGACATGGGCGCGGCATTGTCGTCCGAGCAGGCGCACTCGATCGCGATGGGCGCGGAAACGCTCGCCTTGCGCGTGAAGCAAAGTAGCGACAATGCGCTCGCGCTCGCGCAGTTTCTCGAAGGGCACGAAGCGATCGGCAACGTGTTCTATCCCGGCCTGGAGAGCCATCCGCAATACGAGATCGCACAGACGCTGTTCAAGGGCGCGTCGTGGCTGTTGTCGTTCGAATTACTCAACGTGGATCGCATGGTCGAAGTCGTCAACGCGCTCAAGCTGCCGGTCAAGGCGACCGGTCTCGGCGACACGCGCACGCTGATCATTCCCGTCGCGCCGACGATCTTTTTCGAAGCCGGGCCGGAAACGCGCAAGGCGATGGGCATTTCAGACGGCATGCTGCGGCTGTCCGCGGGCATCGAGGATATCGACGACCTGATTGCGGATTTCGCACAG
This sequence comes from Paraburkholderia sp. MM6662-R1, assembly GCF_050436245.1. Classification (NCBI taxonomy): domain Bacteria; kingdom Pseudomonadati; phylum Pseudomonadota; class Betaproteobacteria; order Burkholderiales; family Burkholderiaceae; genus Paraburkholderia; species Paraburkholderia sp. MM6662-R1. The sequence continues at coordinate 1,017,922 of NZ_JBNDLV010000004.1, forward strand.
GCGCTCAAGTTCGCGGCGTAGTTTTTCGGGCTTTCGAAATTCTGAACGAGGCTGGTGCGCCGGCCTCGCTTGATCAGTTGAAGGTCTGGGCTACTTCCTGCGCCGCTGATACATGAGCTTCACGATATCGGTCGTCGGCCCGCTGGTCATGAGGCGACGGATCTCGTCCATGTGAACCCAGCGACACCTGGATATTTCGTTACTCGGGCGAGCTTTGGCCCGATTCGGGATTTCGCAGGAAAACACGTGATGGTGCTTCTGCTTGCCACGGAAGTCGAAGAGATGCTTGGCCGACTTACCGGATAGTTGAGTTTCTTCCTTGAGTTCCCGAAGTGCGGCGTCCGTGCGATGTTCTCCACGCTTGAGGATCCCGCCCGGTAAAGCCCACTTTGCTTGACTACGTGCGACCAGAAGGATTCGCTTACCTCTGCGACAGATCACGGTGGCGCGTTTCTTCAAACCGAACTCCCACTTATGCCCCAGATGCTCTCAAGACGCGCACCACACGGCGGCGTATCGGGCGTTGCCAGACATAGTTGAGCATCCTAATACAGAACAGCAGAAGGCGGTAATGTTTCGAAACGAGGACAGCGGACGCGCGGCAGCTTAATGTATGTCATCACCGCGTCACAATCTCGGCGCTCGAGGGTCGCTATGGTAAGGTCTCGGCAAATGAATTTCTATCCGACTCGAGGCTGCAATGGATATGGATGGTGACTGGTCCTTGCCACGGCCAAACACTCTCTTCAAAGTCAACCGCCGGACGGCCGGTTCATCACTTTCAAAAACGAGTTCCATCGCCAGTACCTTCTCGTCGCTGGCGGCGCCAGTGGTGGCCGAAGCCGTGCAAAGGGCAAGAGAGCTATCCACGCAGAGCGATGCAGAAGGGTTTCATCAGCTTCGCGTCGCTTTCAGAAAGCTTCGGGCTTTGTACTGGGCGTACTCTCCATACCTCGGAGAGGAATCGACTGCGCAAGCCACCGAAGAATTCAAGCGTCTTGCGGCCGTGGCAGGCCGAACCCGTGACTGGGACATAGCAGGCGATCTGCTGAGAGCAGCCAAGGAGTCCGGCGCCTCGATCGAACTGCTGGTGGCCGCGGCGCGCGAGAAGCGCGCGCAGGCGGTGGTGCATAGCCGGACGATGATCAAAAGCGACGATGTCGAGGCGTTTCTGAACGATGTCCTGCTTCGCGCGCAAACCACACTGCTGTCGCGTTGCGACAATCTACCCATTCAGGCGTTCGCCGAGAAGCGTGTCCGTCTAGCGCAGCGTGCACTTCAAAAGCGAAGCAGACGCGCTGCACGCAGCGAGGACACCCACGAGCAGGATCTTCACGACGTTCGAAAGGCAGGCAAAAAACTGAGGTACCTGCTGGAGTTTTTTCAACCCGTTATCAAAGGCGGACACGGTCGCACCGTCAAGGAATTGACATCCGTGCAGAACAAGCTGGGGCAGTTCAACGACATTGCCGCAAGCGAGGCGCTGATTCGCAGCGCGTCATTCAATGAGGTTCCGCCCGAGGTCGTGCGCGAATCGCTGCAATGGTTGGGAAAGCAGAAGTCCCAACGGATGCGGGAGGCATCGCGGCGGGTCCGAGGCATCTCTAACTGAGGCGGGCGCGATCTGACTGTGTGGATGCCGAAGTATCACCGGGTTGTTGCGCGGTTGGTAAACGGCTGCGCTCGGCCACGAGGAGCCGCTCACCGGAAGCATCGCCGGGACAGTCAAACGTCAGTGGCAATCTGGAAAGCGGAGATCCAATCGGGATACGACGATATGCGCAGGCGCTTTTCTCGGGTGGCGAGCCGTTGGTAACTCGCATGACAGGACCGCAATCGAAGCCTTCCAGGTTAATTCTTGACAAATCAATCTGCCTACCTACCCTTAGCAGAACTTGGCAACAACTCAATCGCGTGCGCACAACCAGTAAGGCAACGACTGTTCGGGGAGATGCTTTCCAAAGTCAACGTCGATGGGTCGGTCTCCCGAAGTCAAGCTCGCTTGACTTGGCAAACTTCCACCGGCAGGTAACGGAGGGTCGTCGTGGCGGCAAGAACGATTCATCGCGCATCGTTAAGCACGTTGGCCGGCGGCGCGCGCGGTCGATTGACGATTCCGCTGACGACGCGGCACCAGCGACTCAACCCTTTCTGCATCCTCCATGCCATATGGCTCATGGGCCTTGCACCCGTGCCGGCATTGGCGCAGCAGACGGTGACTGAACGACCCAATCTCTCCGGGAGCGAAACGATCGACACCCCCGCCAACAACGTCCTGTTTGTTGGCACCGATAACACGAGCACCAGCTTCTCCGGCACGATCAACAATGCTGGCGTTGCGAGCGATCCAACGTCGCAACAAGGCCAGTTTGTCAAAACGGGCGGCGGAACACTGACGATCGACGGCGCAAGGATCCGGGGGGGCTCCGCATTCGTGATTGGCGGTGGACTGGCGGCGACGAGCAGCGACGCCGCCATCGACTATCTTTCGCTGGGCCTGGGCAATGCCCCAACTCTTCCCGGATCGACGTCGTCTGGCACGTTGAACGTGAGCGGCGGCACGCTCACGTTCAACTCCGCGCTCCAGGTCGGCGACTTCGGCGGCACGGGCACGGTTACGCAGACCGCGGGCAACGTCGTCTTCGGTATGCCGGGCACGCCGGTGTCGCTGAACATCGGCAACCAGGGCGGTACGGGCACCTACAACCTGGCGGGCGGAACGGTCACATTCGGCAACAGCACCACCGACTTCATGACGCTCGGCCGCAATACGCAAGGCAACCCGAGCAGCGGCACGCTCAATCTGAGCGGCGGCACCTTCAACGTGGCTGATGGGACGCTGTTCATCGGCTCGAACGTCACGTCCACGGGTAGCCAGGGCACCGGTACGATCAACCAGACCGGCGGTACCCTTGCAATCGGCAGCGCGTCGAGACTGTTCCTCGCGGCGGCCGGCAACGGCACGTATAACCTGTCGGGCGGCACATTGCAGATTGGCGGAAGTTCGCTGTTCGGCGACTTCAACAATCTGGGTGGCACCTATGCATTCAATCTCGGTGGAGGAACGATACAGGTGGTGGGTTCGGCGCTGAGCGCAGGCGTCAACGCAACGCTGGTCGGAAGCACGACGTCGACCATCGATACCAACGGCATGGGCGCGACATGGTCCGGCGTGCTCTCCGGAAGCGGGGCACTGGCCAAGGCCGGCAACGGCGTGCTCGCGCTGACCAATGCGAATACCTATACCGGCATGACGACCATCTCCGCTGGCACGCTGGCGCTAACGGGAAGCGGCAGCATCAGTTTGACCAGCGGGATGTTAAACAACGGCACCTTCGATATTTCGGGCGTCACAACCACTCCGATTCCGGGGGTCGCGACGGGTGTCGTGCCGCTGCCGAACCTGTCGGGTAGCGGCACCGTGATCGACGGCACGAACATACTGGTGGTTGGCACCGATAACACGAGCACCAACTTCTCCGGCACGATCATCAATGCCGGCACGGCGAGCGACGCGCTGCACGGCATCTTCGTCAAGACTGGCGCAGGGACGTTCACGATCAACGGTGCGCGGATTCAGGGCGGCTCGGCTTTTGTGGTGGGCGGTGGACTAGCGGTCTCCAGCGGCAGCACCGCGATCGACTATCTTTCGCTGGGCCTCGGCAATACCCTCGCGACGCAGGTCCCCGGATCGACGTCGTCTGGCACGTTGAACGTGAGCGGCGGCACGCTCACGTTCAACTCCGCGCTCCAGGTCGGCGACTTCGGCGGCACGGGCACGGTTACGCAGACCGCGGGCAACGTCGTCTTCGGTATGCCGGGCACGCCGGTGTCGCTGAACATCGGCAACCAGGGCGGTACGGGCACCTACAACCTGGCGGGCGGAACGGTCACATTCGGCAACAGCACCACCGACTTCATGACGCTCGGCCGCAATACGCAAGGCAACCCGAGCAGCGGCACGCTCAATCTGAGCGGCGGCACCTTCAACGTGGCTGATGGGACGCTGTTCATCGGCTCGAACGTCACGTCCACGGGTAACCAGGGCACCGGTACGATCAACCAGACCGGCGGTACCCTTGCGATCGGCAGCACGTCGAGACTGTTCCTCGCGGCGGCCGGCAACGGCACGTATAACCTGTCGGGCGGCACACTGCAGATTGGCGGAAGTTCGCTGTTCGGCGACTTCAACAATCTGGGTGGCACCTATGCATTCAATCTCGGTGGAGGAACGATACAGGTGGTGGGTTCGGCGCTGAGCGCAGGCGTCAACGCAACGCTGGTCGGAGGCACGACGTCGACCATCGACACCAACGGCATGGGCGCGACATGGTCCGGCGTGCTCTCCGGAAGCGGGGCACTGGCCAAGGCCGGCAACGGCGTGCTCACGTTATCCGGCCAGAACACCTTTACTGGTCCGACCAACGTTCGCGATGGCGTGCTCAATCTGACCGGCTCGTTGCAGTCGCCGGTCAATGTGGAGGCGAACGGAACCCTGGGCGGTACAGGAACGGACTTGAACACCGTCACCAATGCCGGAACGGTTGAGCCGGGCTTCGGGCTCCCGGCAGGGCAATTCGGTGCGATGACTGTCAAAAATTTCGTGGGTGCCGGCGGCACGCTCGCGCTGCGCACGTTCCTCGGTCTGGATGGCTCGCCGTCGGACAGACTCATCATCAACGGCGGCAGCGCTGACCCTTCAGCCGTACGTATCACGAACGCAGGCGGCTCCGGTGGATTGACGACGGGGAACGGCATTCTCGTCGTCGAGACAACCAACGGTGGCACCACGGCGTCGGACGCCTTTTCGCTCGTCGGCGAGGCGCGCGGTGGCGCCGAAGACTATCGTTTGTTTCGCGGTGGCGTCAACAGCAGCAATCCCGAGGACTGGTTTCTGCGCTCGTCGTTCGTCGTGCCGCCCCCACCGGGGGGAAGCGAAGAGGAACCGGAAACTGGACCTGGCACCGAGCCCCCACCGGATCCGCTGCCGCCAGGCGTCTACCCGATCATCGGGCCGGAACTGGCCACCTATGGCGTAGTTCAACCGGTCGCCCGGCAGATGGGTGTAGAGATGCTCGGGACGCTCCATGAGCGCATCGGCGACACGCTCACGACGGAGAGCGGCGGCGCGGGCGGCTCGGGCTGGGCAAGCTCCGCCTGGGGACGCGTGTTCGGCGGCCAGATCGACAACCGCTACGAGGCTTACACCGATCCGCGCGTGAGCGGCGGAGTCGGAGGCGTGCAGACCGGTCTCGACCTATGGCGTGGAAGCGTCTGGCCCGGTCATCGCGACGCTGCAGGCGTCTACTTTGCATACGGCTACGGCAGTGCAGATGTCGATGGCCTGGTCACCAACGCAGCGGCAACCGGATACACGCTGGAGCACACCGGCTCAATGCATCTGAATGCATATACAGGCGGAGGCTACTGGACGGACTACGGCCCCAGTGGCTGGTATGTCGATGCGGTTGTGCAGGGTACGCACTACGACGGCGCCGCGACCACTCAGTTTGCGAATCTGCCGGTCCGGGGTACGGGCTTCGCGACATCACTCGAGGGGGGCTATCCGATCCCGCTGCCGCTCGGCCCGGGTTTCGAGCTGGAGCCGCAGGCGCAGATCATCTGGCAGCACGTGTCGTTTTCCGACGCGAACGATGGTCTGGGTGAAGTCTCCCTCGGCTCCACTTCGGGCGCGAGTGGCCGCCTCGGCGTGCGCGGGAAGTGGACCATCGAAGGCAGCCAGGGAGCGGTGTGGCAGCCGTATGTGCGTGCCAACCTGTGGCGGGATTTCAATGCCGAGGCCACCACGACCTTCGCCAATGACCGGGTGCCGCTGAATGTGCAGGCCACGCGACTGGAGCTCGCCGGCGGTGTCACCGCCAGGCTCAAGGAGCGGCTGAACCTTTACGGACAGTTCGGCTACCAGTTTGCCGTGAGTGGAGACAGCAATGTCCGCCGTAGTGGCGTCGCGGGCGATCTCGGCGTGCGCTACCAATGGTAGGGCCTCTAAAGTGCAAGGTGTCCTGCATCCCGACCTTCCAGGTCGTGGATGCACAAATGTAGGCAGGCAAAGGAGACTTATAACTGCCTTGCCGGTCCTGATATCAAGAGTCGACTACGGTCGAGAAGTCGTCAGCGATCGCCCCGGAGACTGGCCGAAGTGCATCAAAAACAGCCTGAGGATGCGGAAGCCGTCGACGGGCAGCAGCGGATCGAGCCTGTATGAAAACGCGTTGATCGCCTGAACTGGATCAACTCATTCAGCATGGGTGACCGGATGAAGCTTCAGTGCAGCGTGTAGAGAGTCTGCGGCCCCTCGGCATAGAGGGTCATGGCGACCTTCAGGATCTCGTTGCGATTCCGGTCGAAGGAGGCCAGCACCTCCGCTTCGTCAGTACCGAGGGCGGAGTCGAAATGCTTCAGTACGCGGTCTTCCACAAAGAAGGTAATCTCGCGTGCTTTGTCGTATCCCCAGAACCACACGCCATGCCTGATCCCATCATAGCTGCGGCTGGGGTTGGAAAAACTGAGTGCCATGTGTCGTCCTTCGTTCTACGCCTCAGATGGACCGGGTTGCACGCTAACTACCTGCGCGGAGCGCTCCCGCTAGTGCGGATCGCCTTTCATGCTTTCGGCTTCCATCGCGGCATGCAATTCCTCATACGCCTCGATTGGTTCCATGTCCTGATCGACGAACGCGGCTGCGCGCTCAGCGGCGCTCGACGCGTCGCCCGGAATATCGCTCTCGCTGTCGTCTTCGGTACTTGGCGGCAGCAGCATGTCCTCAAGCATCCCGCGCAGCTCGGGAGTATTCCATGGCTTGCCCAGCTTGGCCTTCCTGTTCAGGTAATGACGAATTTCCGAGTCTTGCTCGGCCGTGAGCGGAAGCCCACGAAAAGTGGGGTCCGAGTGGTGATGGATCATGATGCACCTCCCGAAGCGGTTTGCGCCTTCAATGTGGAGATATCAATTTTACTGCGGTGAACGTTACAAGTTGCATGTGATCGCTGTGCCGCGTGTCCGCGGCCAACCGATTTACGTCTTCTTCTTGGCGACACCTTCGTTCGCAACCCGCGAACGAACCGTGCTGAACGGCTTTGCCGGCACTGACGGCTTCGCGGGTTGCTTGGGCTTTTTCGCTTCGCGAGTGCTGCGTAATTGACTCTTGGCCATGGTGTTGCTCCTGGTGCGTTGCGTGACAAGGTGGTATTCCCAGCATACGCGCTTAGTTTGGTCGCGGCGTCAAAATGAACTGATGTGGAGTGTCGCTACGCGGAAAACTGACAGGGTTGGCCCATTTTAGCGAAGTGCCGCCGCCACGGCCTCGTCAATCTGCAGCGCAAAGCGCGCTTCAACATCGGGCACCGTGTAGCCAATTGACAGTTCCAGATACGCGTCGCCTAGCACCAACTGAACGAATGTCGCTGCCCGCAATACAGCAGTCGATTCGTCAAATCGCTTTCGCAGAATTTTTGCCGCGAAGGCACGCACGACCTTTGCGCCATTTTCGTAAAACACCTGGCCGAGTTCCGGAAGACGCTCGGCCTCAGCGACGATGGCCCGGTAAAGCCGCAGGTAATCCGGCACGATAAGGCTTCGTGCCAGCAACCACCCCAACTCGTGCAACTCGACTTCGGGTGATCCATCGGGTTGCTCGTCCTGAGCCCCGGCAAGAAGTCCACCCACCTGAGCGCACATCGAACTCACCAGACCAACGAAGAGCGCCTCCTTCGACTTGAAGTGGCGGTAGACCGTCTGTTTGCCGACGCCAGCGGCCGCGGCGACATCGTCCATTGTTGCCAGGCCGAAACCTTGGCTTAAAAAAACGGTTCTCGCGCCTTCGAGGATGGCGGACCGCTTACGGCGTTGCAGCGGGCTCAGGTCGGGGAGAGAGGGCGTGTTCATCCCAGATAAATAACAGATCGCCGAGTAGTTGACAAGACTGGTCAGTCTCGTTTAGATTGGTCAAAACGAGACCGATAAGTCTCGTTCGTGTGACTTTATCAACTTCGCAGGCAATCATCGAGGAGAACGCTATGGAACTGTTCATGACAGGTGGTACTGGCTACATCGGGCAAGCGGTCGCGCGCAAGGCAATCAGCCGCGGCCATCAGGTGACGGCGCTGGTGCGCCAGGACAGGTCGGCTGCTGCCAGCGCGCTGGCAGATCTCGGCGTGAAACTGCATTCCGGCGACCTGCGTGAGCCACAGTCTTTCGCTGCGACTGCCGGGGCCGCCGAGGGCGTGGTGCACATGGCGTCGACCAATGATGCTTCCGCCGGTGCCGTTGATGAGGCTGCGGCTGTAGCGATGCTTTCGCATTTGCAGCCGGGCGCGGCGTTTGTCTATACGTCGGGCACCTGGGTCTACGGCAATACGGAGGGCGAGCCCGCGACTGAAGCTTCGGCGCTGAACCCGACACCACTCATCGCCTGGCGGCCCGCAGTGGAGCAACATGTGCGGGCGCTAGCGGCGAGCCGCTCGATTGCCGCAGTGATTCTCAGGCCGGCGATGGTGCACGGCTACGGCGGTGGCGTCTTCGGCATGCTTGCCGGGATGGTCCGTCAGACCGGCAGTGTGAGGGTCGTCGGCGATGGTCGCGATCACTGGCCTGCCGTTCACGTCGACGATCTCGCCACGGCTTACCTGAGCGCGGTGGAGCAGGCGGCAAGCGGGGACGGTCGGGTCGCGGGACAGATCTTCAACGTGGTCGCGGAAGATGCCGTTGCCGTTGCCGAAATGGGTGAAGCGATTCGGGCCTCGGTCGGCGCCGATCGCGTCGAACTCTGGTCGCTCGACGATGCTCGCAAATCGCTTGGACTGTTCGCTGACGCACTGGCGCTCGACCAGACAGTAAGCGGCCAGCATGCCCGCCGAGTTCTTGCGTGGGAGCCCCATGGCCCCGGCCTGATTGCGGACCTCTCTGCACAAAAACACTTTCAGCAAATCAACGGAGCATGACGATGGTGTGGAACAGTGCGTCTTTAGAATCGATCCTCGCGACGATCGTAGCGGTTCTGTTCGCGGTTGCTGGGATGGTCAATCTCGCAAGACCCGGCGCGGTGAAGCGCGACTTCGCACGCTGGGGTTATCCGGCATGGTTTCAGTGGCTCTGTGGCGCTCTCGAGTTGTTGAGTGCGGCACTTCTTGCTGGACGACAAACCAGAGTCTTAGGCCTAACCCTGGCCGGTGCGATCATGATCGGTGCGCTCTTCACGTTGCTACGAAATCGGGAACCGTTCCGGCATCTCGCCCCGGCGCTGATCTTCTCGGCTCTCATTGTGGTTACTGCGGCGGTCCGCGGTTGAGGCTTCCTTGCCACCAGGCGAGTGAGCCCGGGACGCTAACAGCCCGTGCGGGCAATCCGTGCTGCAGGTACTTGAAATACGCGCACGGATAGCTGCACTGGAGCAACTCCAGTTTGATCGCGTGCGTCATGCTTGCGCTTTTTGTAGCGATGGCTGGGCGCTCCGGGTCGCCTGCCGCAGATCGCCGCTTTACGTGCCACGGGAAACGGTCCCTCATGCATGGGGCAGCGCGCGGCCACTACCGGCCATTCGTGGCGCATATCGCCGGCGTGGAAGATGGGATCGGAGAGTCGCCCGACGTGCCAGAACTGGGAGACGATCAGACCGCCGGCTGCGTGAACCGCAGAGGTCACCTCCTTCCAGCCCGCGACCTGCTTTTCCGTCCAGATGCCCGCGCGCGACGAGCGGGCTCCGGCGCCTTCAGTGCGGCGCCGGAGCGTCGAGATAGACGCCTGCCGACAACCCGGCCTTCACCTGCCGCGTGAACTCGTCGGTGGACACTTCCTCCGCCCCTGCCTCGATCGCGTCGTATGCCTGACGCACGACGTCGGCCGGCGTCGCCTTCGGCACTTCCAGCCCGCGCGTCAGATCCGTATCGATAAAACCGGCATGCAGCCCGACCACCTGCGTGTGCTGCTCGCGCAGCGAGTGACGCAGGCCGTTGGTCACCGCCCACGCGGCCGACTTCGACACGCCATAAGCCGCGAGGATCGGCCGGTTTATCCAGCTCGCAACAGACAGAACGTTCAGGATCGCGCCGCCGCCGTTGCCGGCAAGGTTACCCGCGAACGCCTGCGACATCGACAGCATCCCGAACACGTTGGTGTCGAAGTGATCGCGTAACGCGTCGAGCGCGCCGTCGTCCGTCAGACTGCCGAGCCGCGCGATGCCCGCGTTGTTGATCAGAAGCGTGACGTCGCCCGCCGCGTCGGCGGCAGCGGCCACGGCCGCCGGATCGGTCACGTCAAGCTTCACGGGCACGACGCCCGGCAGCGTTACGCTGGCCGGATCGCGCGCGCCCGCATAGACCTTGCGCGCTCCTCTTTCGAGCGCCTGCTTCGCGAACTCAAGGCCAAGCCCGCGGTTCGCACCCGTCACGAAAACAACAGCACCTTCGATCTTCATATCTCATCCTTTCGCATGATGAATCGCATGTGCGCCGGTTCGCAGCGCGCGTGAAATCCGGAGAAAACAAACCTGCCCTTGCGTACCGAATCGTTGCGCCGCCGAACGGCGCCAACGTCGGTCGCCCGCCGCCCGCCGCCCGCCGGCATCAAAGAACCGCGATGGACCTGGACTGCCATCCGTGCCACGCCGGCGTTGCTTCGCGTTGTGCGCGAAAGTCGGCTACACTCATCTCAATGTCGATCACCATCGTCTTATGGCGCATTGTGTCGACGTAATTCGAGTATGTCAATGGTGATCGACATTGTGTTTTTCAATCGACGCGATCGCTTGTATAAGGGAGAGATCGATGGGGGTGTCACGACAGCAGGCCGCCGAGAACCGCAGCGCGATTGTCGCGGCCGCCGAGCGGCTTTTCCGGGTACGCGGAGTCAATGCCGTGGGGCTGACGGAGTTGATGAAGGAAGCCGGTTTTAGCCAGGGCGGCTTCTACAACCACTTCAAGTCGAAGGATGCGCTGGTCACCGCGGTCATGGAAAAGGCGATGCAAGACTACGCGGATTCGCCAAACGGCGGCAGCCTGGGGAAGCAGGCGGCACGCTACCTGTCCGCCTCGCACCGCGACAACGTCGCAGCAGGGTGCCCGCTGTCCGGCTTCGCTGGCGACGCTCCGCGGATGACCGACGCGGCGCGTGCGTCCTACGCGCGCGGCCTCGCCGCGTATCTCGACCGGCTTGCAGCCATGATCGCCACGGAAGGCGCGACGACGGAACAAACCCGTCGCGATGCGATTGCAGCGTTCAGTCAGATGGTCGGGGCGCTCGTGCTGTCGCGTGCGATCGCAGGCGCCGATCCGGCCTTCGCCGACGAAATCCTCGACGCGGGGCGGCGCACGCTCGTCGACGCGCTCGACGACCCGGTCACGCCGGACAGCGGGCGCCGCAGCAGGTCGGATCGCTGATACGCCGCCTGCGGCCCCGGGGGCCCTGCGTGGGAATGCGTAGGTCGGCGGGGGGCGTCCAACGTGAAGTTGCCTTCAACATTGACAATCCGGCGGACGTATCCTGGATATGCGTGTGCAAACAGCATCGCGATCGATCCGCCGATCGAGTGACCAACGACATCAACACGTCTTGCTCCGAAGCGTGCGTCAACGAACCCGCGGATATCCTCGACCTACGCGGGTAAGGAAATCTGCTCGAACGGGACGGACCGATGCTCTCCATAGCCGAGCAAATCGGGGGAGGCGTGCTTGGGTTCGTATTGCCATACGTCCAAGGTTCCCATGAAGCCGTGAATGAAAATGACGGGCGGGTCGTTCTTCATATCGGTCGTCCTCTCTTTGGACGTGTTTCGGTTTTCTTCAGTTCGTCATCAAGTTCTTCGAGTTCAAGCAAATGAGTCCGATCGTGGCCAAGTAACTCACGCACGAGTTCTTCGAGAGTCATGCGCCGCACACCATCGCGGAGCCCGCAACGCATAAGCTGCTCCGCTCGCAACCCAGATTGAATGGCACATGAACCGGATTCTGGACGGCGTCCACTCTTCGTCAGCCTATGACACGACGACTGTAAATTCGACCCCTGATTCAAAGTCCAGCGTCGTGGTCGAAAAGCGCGGATCGTCGTCGAGGTAGTGCTTGTATGGCCGAACGGCGTCCTCGGCGGTGTACATGTTGTCGGCGAGAACGATAGATCCCGGGCGTAGCAGGCGCTCAATCTGCTTGAACAGATTCAGATAGGTGTTGGCCCAGACGTCGATAAACACCATGTCGAAAGTGCCGTCCAGTCCGGCAACTGTCTGGAATACATCGCCCTCCCGCAGGTCAACATAAGCGTCTACGCCCGCCGTTCTGACGTGGGCCCGAAGTTGTGCGCACTTAACAGCATCGAGTTCAGTCGCTACAACCGTCCCACTGCCTAACGTGCGAAGGGCCTCGGCGAAATACAGCGTGGACACGCCGCAGGAACTGCCGAGCTCGAGGATTCGGGCCGGCTTGTGCGAAAGCACCATGTTGCGTAAGAACCGTCCCGTTTCCGCTGACACGGCTAACGATAGAGCAGTGCCTTGCGAGAATTCGAAATCTTCGCTCGATAGCCCGAGCGTTTCGAGAAACCGTCCACGGAGTCGAGGTACGAGCGTTTCGTATTCCTCCGCGAGACTCAGAAACTCCTCGCTCGATACCTGAAATTGCGCCTGTGCGCGGGCTATCACTTCTGTCTGGCTCTGTTCGTGAAGCTGTCGCAGAAGATCCGTGGTTGATGAAGCCATGTGCGCTCCTTGAGGAGATCGATAATACTGACCACGGCGCCAGGCGGCCTGCGCTTTTCTTAAAACGCGTAACGCTATGCCGTTCTGACGAGCTTAATCGCGCGTTCAGGGCACGCCGTCACACAAAGACCGCACGACCGGCAGGCGTACGCGTTCGGTGTGTAGGCGACTTTCATTCCATGCACGCGTAGCTTGAGGCGGTGCATCAAATCGAGGCTGAGATAATCGACGTCATCGATGCGCCGGATCTCAAACACATTCGCAGGGCAGACCTCCAGGCAATCGCCCTTGCCTTCGCAACGTTTCAGGTCGACGACTGGCGCAATCACGCCCGGCTTCTGTTTGCAGTCGTCCGTTGATTTCTCGCGCATGTTCAATCTCCCGCGCGCCGGTCGCGGCCCGATCGCCATGCCGTCTGGAAATGCTCCCGTTCTTCGGGCGTCATCGCTTCCCATTTGCGCCAGTGACGCCGTTCGCGCCAGCCGCCGTGTCCGCGGAATCCGCCAAACAGGATGCGGCTCAAAACCAGCAAGCCCAACGCGTGCGCGAAGTCGATCGCACGGGCGCCAACGAATAGCGCCGGAATCACCCAATTCCATAGCGTCATGACCACCCATCCGAGCACGGCTATGGCGACCACCACCAGCAGCGCTTTGCCCACATATCTGATTCGAAACTTCATCCCTCGACTCCTCTATATATCCAGTTCGTCATAAATGGCCTGCAGTCGGGCTCGCAGATGCAAGACCGCGTAGCGTTTGCGCGCAAGCAGCGTATTGAGCGTGACGCCGCTTTCCGCCACCATGTCTTTGAAGGGCCGCCCCTCCAACTCGTGCGCGATAAATACCTCACGTTGATTCGGCGGCAACTCATCGAGCGCATCCTGCAAGGCCTTGAGCAATACAGCGCGAGCGTAAAGCGCTTCGGGGCCTGCATCGTGCGCCGGCAGGGCGAGGTCGAGGCGATACTCACCGGTGGTCTCGTCCTCGGCCTCCGACAGATCGGTCAGCGGTTGCTCCTTCTTCTTGCGAAAACGATCGATGATGCGATTGCGCGCGGCACGGAAAAGCCACGCGCTCGCCTGTTCGATCGGAGCGGGAAGCCGGTAAGCCTGCACGAATTCGTGGAACACATCCTGCAGGATGTCTTCGGCGTCGTCCGGGTCGCGTATTCGACGCCGGATAAAATTGACGAGCCTCGTGCGCTCACGCACCACGGTCGCGGTGATGTCGCTGTCTCGGTCGGTCATCGGGTGCGAGGTGGGTGGCGGTTCCATGCGCCTGAAGACGTTTCAGGAGCGCGAATATTGTGGTGAGCGCGAAAAATCTTTCCGTGAGCAACTGCCGGTTCGCTTGAGGCAGTGCGTGACAGGGTTGTGACCATTGATTGACCGGAAGACGTGGGTGCGTTTCCGTAGCGATGCCGCGCAATCCAACCAACGTCCATAAGACCGACACCCGATCCAGGCATAACCGCGTTCGTTTCAGAGAGAGCCGCCGCAACGACAACCGCGCATGTAAGTAGAATCGTCAACATTCGGCCCGGCATTTGATGGCCGTTCCCAATTGGCGAGACACAGCGATGAAGGTAACGATTGCGTACATCGAAGAACCCCCGTTCGGTTGGACGGAACCAGATAGTACCCCCACGGGCGCTGACATCGATCTGGCCAACGCGGTTCTTCGGGCGATCGGCGTAGCCCGGATCGAGCATCATCTGACGTCGTTTAGTGAACTCCTGCCCGGCGTTGAAGCAGGCAGGTGGGATATGAACGTTCCGCTGTTCGTCACACGCGAACGCGCCAATATGGTCGCGTTCAGCGTCCCGGTATGGGGGATCGCAGACGGTTTTCTGGTTCGGACTGGAAACCCGAAAGCGCTCGACAGCTACGTGTCGCTTGCCAAACGCGCTGATGCGCGCCTTGGCATCATAGCCGGACAGGTGCAGCACGACTCAGCGAAAGCGTCTGGCGTAAGCGAGGACCAAATAGTCGTCTTCGAGCATCAGGCCGACGCTGTCGAAGCGGTTCTCTCTGGCGCCGTCGATGCGTATGCGAGCACGGCCTTGGGGAATCGGATCATTGCGAACCGGATCGGAGGCTCAATGCTCGAGGCTATCGAGCACGAACCGGGAACGAAGGGCAAGCAGCAGAAGCCTCCGCTCGGGGCATTCTCGTTCAATAGAAGTAACAGCGATCTGATCCATGCGGTAAACAAAGCCCTTCGTTCATATCTGGGCTCGCCAGATCATCGTGCTCGCATGGCGGAATTCGGTCTGACATACAACGAGATCGATCCCGCTCTCGCGGGTCGAGTATAAGACGGGCGTCGGCCAGGTCCTGCACCGAACCGCAAAATGCTACGATTGCCCACCGCTATATCCCTTGAGGGTCTCGCCCACGTTCATGATCAAGCCCGCCTCTCTGCTTCTGTCGACCGCACTCGCCACGCCGCTTTCGGCTCTGGCGCTCGGCACCGATAATCCAGACTACGATCAATGCATTCTGGGTTCGCTAGGAAATAGCCAGAGCACTTTCGCGGCACGCGTGATTAGCGATTCGTGCAACGCGCTTTACCGAAATGGCGCACTGCTTCTGCCGCGGGAAAAGTCGTATCACGTGTGTGTGCTGCAGAATGTGCAAACCGTGCGAGGGGCATTTGCGGTTCAGCAGATATTGCGGGCATGCCGGCGTCAGAATCAGATGTGAGTCAGGGCAGTCAGGACCTGACATCGCTGGTGCTCAACCACGCGTGGATGTGACGATCATCACACGCACTGCTCAGGCGCACATCGCCCCGCATAAGCAATACCGCCGCTCTCGCATCAAGAGCGGCGCTTCTCAATTGCGCGCTTAGCGCTACATTCCAATGCTCATTTCGCCGCCCGCACTTGTGCCGGTGTTCGTGCCCGTGTTCGTACCTGAGCTCGACGTCGTATTCAGATCGATTCTTCCGTAGACGCCATCGGCTTCGTCATTCGGCCCCGCCGCGAAGAAGAGCGTGCTGGAAGGCTGATTGCTGAGATCGTTGCCGAACGCGATGCCCCACGCGCCCAGCTCGACGATCGGACTGCCGTTCGGTCCATTGATCTGTCCCATCGACTGACCGCTCGACGCGTTGAACGCATTGGTCGGCCCTACGGCGGTGCCCAGGCGGTGATGGTGCCGCCTTCGCCCGTGAAGATGAACGCAGCGACTCCAGACTTGCCGTTTTCCGTGACGCGGAAGCTTTGTGTTCCATTGAAAACGATGCCCGTGGGCGATGCGGAGCCGTTCTTGCCGTCGGGTCTCGTGACGACCAGCGATTGCGGCACGCCATTGCCGTCATAGAGCGTCGCGACGTTGGTGCCGTTGTCCGCGACCCAGACGAAACCTTTGGGATTGAAGGCCACGCCCCAAGGGTTTTTCAGATTAGCGTCGGTGTGTGCAGCGGGCACCGCGCCATCGGATACGAGGGCCGTCGCTGCGAATGACGACTGGACGGATGGGCTCGCGCTGCTCGAACTCGAGCCACTGCCGCCACATGACATCAGAGTCGCGACGGCCGCGCCGCATGCAACGACGCCGAATAGAGCGAGTAGAGACTTCATGACCGCACTCCTTGTTCTGCGCAAAGGACCTAACGGTCAATGAACGAGAACGGCGCGGGATTTATTCCGGCGGAGAGCGGCTTATTTCGCGGCAGATCTCGTGCGATCCATCCAATGGCTGGAGTCGCCCCACGACCGCCACTCGGTGCGCCGCCGATCGCTTCGCTACCTACAAAAGCACGCGGCACGCTGTTTGCGACATTGCTGTAGCGCAGGCGGCAACTGTCTGCGTCTATCTTCCAGTCCAATTAAGGAGGGGCGGATCATGAGCAAGGCAACCATCACACTAGTCGCGGCCGTCGCCGCACTCTCGCTGTCGGGCGGCGCTTTTGCGCAGGCGGCCGGAGGCCAGAGCGGCAGCGGTTCGACCGGTACAGGTGGCAGCACGGCTAGTCCGTCGAACCAGATGAACGGCACAACGACGGGCGGCTACGGCATGCCAGGCACCACCAACTCGGACAGCGGCATGGGCGCCAAGGCACCGAACTCGGGCCTGCCGAGCAGCAATAGCAGCTCGACGTCTGACACCACCGCCGCTCCCAAGAGCAACAACACGCTGGCGACCCCGAGCGTGGTGTCGCCAGCCGCTACCGGCCATTGACAGCTGGTAGAAATGACCGTCAGCCGCGAATCAGCGCAAGCACAAAGGGCTGCGATCGCAGCGACATAGGTGCAATTGCGACCGGCGCGCAGTTTCCCGGATAACAGGCGCTAGCTAATACGACCGATCTACGCGGTTCCATGCTGTCGCTATTCGACATTTCTCCACCGGGAATTACGCGCCGGGTTTCCAGGCAACGCATGAACTCCAGGATTTACGGCTCGCATCGGAAGCCGCGGAGCCGGGTAGGCCGCGCGTTGCCGGTCACTCGATGCCGTGCAGGAGCGTATGGCCGTCACACGCGAACCCATTTTTCACAATATCGATGCCAGTTTGGGCAATCGAAGCTCGGTCAATGGGTTGCATGTGACGCGTAGTGGCTGGAGAGAGGCGCCTGGCATGAGCATGCGGCCCACCGCCTCCCTATTGAAGCCTCATGGAGAGGCTCAAAGCCACGTGCCGCCTTGTCGCGCGCTCGGCTCTTGCGCGAGCGCATCGAAATCGTGAATCCAGTCGAGGTGATGCAGCATGCTGTCGCGCGCCCCTAGCCGCGCGTTGCGTTCCTGCGCGGCGGGGCCGTCCGGCAGATGCAACACGTCCGCGGTGCTGATCGACGCGTACTGCACCTTGCGCGTGCGGCCCCGGCGCAGACGCTCGTAGGCTTCCTGCGCTTCCCGCCACTTACCCGGGCCCGCCTTGGCGAGTTGCGCGGCCAGCACCACGGCATCCTCGATCGACTGGTTGGCGCCCTGGCCGTGATGCGGCACGAGCGCATGCGCGGCATCGCCGATCAGCGTCACGCGGCCCTTGCTCCAGCGGCCAAGCGGCGGACGGTGAAACAGGCCCCAGCGCTGACTGATCGGCACGGCCGTGATCATCTGCACGACGGCCGGATGCCAGTCCTTGAACAGGCGCAGCTGCTCGCCTTCGGTCGACGGCATGACCCAGTCGCGCGACGGCCACGGCGACGGATGACGCTCGACCAGCAGGAAGTTCTGATCGCCCTTGTCGCCGATCGGATAATGCAGCAGATGGCCGCCGGGCCCGACCCAGAACTGGATCGTCTGCGGATCGGGCAACAGGTCCATGCGCTCGGCCGGCACGATGCCACGAAAGCCCGAGCAACCGGAATACAACACGTCGTCGTAGCCGAGCATCCAGCGCCGCGTGATCGAGCGTGCGCCGTCGGCGCCGATCACGAGATCGGCATCGATGCGCCGACCGTTGTCGAACGCGAGACTCACGCGATCGGGATGCTGCACGAGATCGACCAGGCGATGGCTGAGCTCGATGTGCTCGAGACCAACTGCCTTCGACAGCACCGCCTGCAGATCGGCGCGATGAACGCCCCAGTACGAGCCACCGAACTGCTCGCGATAGCTGGGCATGCCGCGATGATGTCCAATGACGCTGCCGCTGCGGCCGTCACGATAAATGAGCCCGGGTACTTCGGCGCACACGTTTTCGAACGCGGAGCGTAGCCCCATGCGCTCGTAAAAGCGCGTCGCGTTGGCCGACAGTGCGACGGCCGCGCCCACTTCGCGCAACTCATCGGTCTGCTCGTAGAGTTGCGCATCGATGCCATGTTCGCGTAGTGCGAGCGCCAGCGTAAGGCCGCCGATGCCGGCGCCGACGATCGCGATGCTCAGATCCATCCGGTTCATGATTGTGTCTCCGATTTGCGGGTTTATCGATTCGGGCCACTCTGGAACGCGCGCCCGGCGCGTCGCATGCGGATACCGTGTTGGTATTTTCAGCACTAGACGATCATTGCTCAATAAGATGAAATGAATCTACTTCATCACTGAAATGAATGACCTTAGGTCATGCCGAGACCATGGAACTGAGCGATCTCGATCTCAACCTGCTGCTGCTGTTCCAGCGGCTGATGCAGGAGCGGCGCGTGGCGAGCGTCGCCGAGCAAATGAACATGAGCCAGCCGGGCGTCAGCAATGCGCTCGCGAAGCTGCGCCGCCTGCTCGGTGATCCGCTGTTCGTGCGGGCGCCGGGCGGCGTGGTGCCTACCCCGTTCGCGCTGCGTCTCGCGGAACCGGTCTCGCAGGCGCTCGCCACCTTGCACGCCGCGCTCAATCCGGTGACGGGCTTCGATCCGCTGCGCGAGATCCGTACGATGACGATCGGTATGACCGACATCGGCGAAGTCGTGTTTTTACCCGCATTGCTGGAACGATTGTCGCGCGTCGCGCCAGGCATCGCGATGAATACGGTGCGCAATACGAGCGTCAATCTGAGCAACGAAATGGCCGACGGCCGGGTCGACCTGGCGATCGGTCTGTTGCCGCAGTTGAAGGGGGGTTTCTATCAGCGGCGTCTGTTCGATCAGCACTACGTCTGTCTGTTCAGGCGCGCTCACCCACTCGAGGACGCGCCGCTCACGCTTTCCGCGTGGCGCGAAGCCGAGCATCTGGTGGTGGTGTCGGCCGGCACCGGCCACGGTCAAGTGGACGAGTGGCTGAAACGGCGCGGCGTGCGGCGTCAGGTGCGACTGACGGTGCCGCACTTCATGAGCGTCGGCTACATCCTGCAACGTACCGACCTGATCGCCACGGTGCCCGAGCGCCTCGCTCTGGAGTTGGCCACGCCGTTCTCGCTCAGCCTGCGCGCGCTGCCGATGACGCTGCCCGCCGCGCCGATCCATTTGTTGTGGCACGAGCGCGTCCATCAGGATGAAGGCAATCGCTGGCTGCGCGAGGTCGTGATCGACCTGTTCGCCGATACCGTGGCGGGTGGCAGGCGAGCGCGGGACGTGAGGAAGAAATAGGCCTCCGTTTGTAAGCGTCGATCGGAAGCTTCGCGCTTACTCGAACGTTCCGGTTCGGACTTCGCCGTTGCGGGTGTAGCGCGTGATCAGCACGCCGCCGGGGGTGCTCGTCGCGTGTGCCAGCCTGAAGGCGGACGCTTGCGCGTCGTTGCCGAACAGGCGTTTGCCGTGCCCGAGCATGACGGGATAAATCAGGAGTTGGAGTTCATCCACGAGGCCCGCCGCCAGCAGTTGGCGCACGATGTCGCCGCTGCCGAACGTCAATAGATCGGCACCGTCGTGAAGTTTCAGCGCGCGTATCGCGTCGGCAAGGTCTCCGTTCAGCGCATGACTGTTGTGCCAACCGAGCGCATCGGATCGATGCGTGGCCACGCGCTTGCGGACCTGATTGAACTGGTCGGCCATGTCGCGGTTGCGTGAATCGGCCGGTACATATGGCCAATAAGACGCGAATATGTCGTACGTGCAACGCCCTAGCAGCAACTCGAACGGCTGTGCGAGCAGATGATGCACACTTGCGCCGACCGTTTCGTCGGCGTAAGGGACGATCCACCCACCCAAACGAAAATCACCACTGGCATCCTCCTCGGGCGCGCCGGGGGATTGAGCGACGCCATCCAGACTGAGGAACATGGAAACGATGTGCTTGCGCATGATGTGCTCCTGGGCGATGAACCTGATCGGTTCCATCTATACGACGAACGAGTCGCGTGCGGATCGACAATCGACGTCCGCACCGGGCGAAGCCGCGTGAGCGAGCATCGCCCGGTCGGCGCACAATGACTGGACCCACGGGTGCCTGCGCCGCAGGTGTGAAGGTGCGCACCACTCGCCAGCGCATGGTCGGAAGATCGCCCGACACAGTGATGCGGACATAGCAGCCGGCGTAACGTCCGGTCGCCCGTGGCATTTCGTTCGATGGCCGATGGGTTTCAGCGGCCGTATTTGGCGTGCCCGTGCGACGCGTGGCAAGACGCGAAGCAGCCGCATCTGCCCGACATTACAAAAAAAGCACTGCTGTGGCCTGCCCACACAGTGCACAAAGACAAGATCGCCAGAAACATGTCCGTACCTTCAGCAACGACCGGATCGCGCGATTCCGCGCGGTTATTCACCCAACCGAAAGTGCTCGTCGTTGTGGCGACCGTATGCTACCTGCTGTGGGGCAGTTCGTACCCGGCAATTAAAATTGGCTATGCGTTGCTCGGAATCACGCAAAACGATATTCCTTCAAAGCTGATCTTCGCAGGCTACCGGTTCGTGCGGTCTCGCCTACACGACCGGCGTTCGCGGTTCGATCCTGAATTCGACAACGACCTTCTTCAGTGCACTGCTTGCCCATTTCATCTACAAGAACGACAACGACCTTCTTCAGTGCGCTGCTTGCCCATTTCATCTACAAGAACGACAAGGTCTCGCCACGCAAGGCACTTGGATGCCTGCTGGGATTCGTCGGCGTGATGGTCGTCAATTTTGGCGGCGGTCTGTTTGAATTTGCGTTCACCTTTTGCTATCCGCGATATGTCTGAACGAGAACATCATGGAATTGAAGAATCTCGTCGCGCTGGTGCTCGTATGCGGGGGGATCTGGCTGGTCACGCGGCCGGCGCAACGGAGCGCTGGCTATTCGAAGGCTGGCGCGGCTTTGGGGCAAGGTCGAGGCTGAGCTTGTGGGGGTTCCGAAGCGCCGACTCCCCCTCAAACACCGTCCGACGCAACCGGCAACCCCTCCGTCCTCCACCGCAGCATCCCACCGGCAAGATTCGCCACCTTGCCGAACCCCGCCTTCGTCAGCAACACGCTTGCCTGCGCCGAGCGCACGCCGGACCGGCACACCGCGACCACCGGCCGCTCGCGCTCCAGTTCATCGAGCCGCCCTGTCAATTGCGACAGCGGCACCAGCTTCGCGCCCGGCAGATGACCCAAACGATCGATGAACTCGGGCGCCTCGCGCACATCGACGATCTGAAACGCGGCGCCATGCTCGAGCAGCGCCATCGGCTCGATTTCCCACACGCCGCTAAAGCGCAGCGTCAACGGTGCCCAATCCGGCGTTTCGGTCGCAACTTCGGCGCCGCCTTCCGGCTGCCCGCAACGCATGTTTGCGGGCACCGCGACCGCCATCTGCTTCGGATGCGGCAAATTCAGGTTGTTCATGTACCCGGCGAAATCGCCGACGTCGACGTCGCCGCCCAGACGCGGATTGAAGCGCCGCTCCTCGGTCACGCTCGTCACCGTGATGCCGCGATAATCGTGCGCGGGATAGAGGAGGCAGTCGTCCGGCAGTGACAGGATCTGCTCGCGCACGGACGCGAACAACTGCTGCGGACTGCCCTGCTGGAAATCGGTGCGGCCACAGCCGCGAATCAGCAGGCTGTCGCCGGTAAAGGCCATGCTCAGATCGTCGAGCACGTAGGTCAGGCAGCCGTTCGTATGGCCAGGCGTTGCGCGCACGGTCAGATGACGCGTGCCGAAGTCGATCCGATCGCCATGCGCGAGCGCTCGCGTGACGCCTTTCGCCTCGACGACCCCGGCAAGCCCTATCTCGCTGCCGCAACGCAAACGCATGCGCCACGCGCCGGTTACGTGATCAGCGTGCACGTGGGTATCGAGCGTCGTGAGCAGCCAGAGGCCCAGCTCGCGCAGCAGCGCCTGATCGCGTGGCACCTGCTCGTAGACGGGGTCGATGAGCACCGCCTCGCCGCTGTCGCCGAGTAAGTACGTGTAGGTCGACGAAGCAGGATCGAACAGCTGACGAAAAATCATCTGTATCCCTTAGGAAGGTCGGCACGGCGGCCGCAAGCGGCCGCCGTGCCACATCTGTCAGCCCGGTTGTTTGGTGGTGCGCAGATACGGTTTGATAGTCTTGAAACCAGGGAAAATCTGCTGCGCCTCGTCGTTGCTGACCGCGGACGTGATGATCACGTCTTCGCCCTGCTTCCAGTTGACCGGCGTCGCGACCTTGTGTTTGGCGGTCAGTTGGATCGAATCGAGCACGCGCAGGATTTCGTCGAAGTTGCGTCCGGTGCTCATCGGGTAGGTCAGCGTCAGCTTGATCTTCTTGTCGGGACCGATGATAAAAACCGAACGCACGGTCGCGTTGGTCGCGGCGGTGCGGCCCTCGCTGGTATCGCCCGCGTCGGCCGGCAGCATGTTGTACAGCTTGGCGATCGCGAGGTCGGTGTCGCCGATCATCGGGTATTTGACGGCGGCGCCCTGCGTTTCCTCGATGTCCGCGGCCCATTTTTCGTGGTCTTCGACCGGATCGACCGACAACCCGATCAGCTTCGCGTTGCGCTTGGTGAACTCCGGCTCGATCTTCGCCATGTAGCCCAGTTCAGTCGTGCAAACCGGCGTGAAGTCTTTCGGATGAGAGAACAGGACCGCCCATTGGTCGCCGATCCAGTCGTGGAAATCGATGGTGCCCTGCGTGGTCCGCGCGGTGAAGTTGGGCGCGGTGTCATTGATACGAAGTGACATATTGCCGTCCTGTGAAGTCGTGGTTAAGCGGAAGACCCGAGCCAGGCCTGTCTGCAACGGTCCAACACGAGCCCGGTTAATCTCGGGGACTGAAAATCACCAACGCTCACAACGATAGACGAAGCTTTCGCGGCGCATACACGCGCGGCAAGTAGGGCGTCGCCGTGCAGAAGAAGCTCGAGATCGCCGCCTGTCGGGCGAATACGAGCGTTGCCGCATCGCGCAGTGAGATTTCAAATATAGCGCGTTACGCACAAGCCATGCTGACACCCATCGAAGTCAGTCCGGCTGGCCACTTCGAAACGGCTTAGGGAACGACCTTTACCGGTAAATCATGGACATTCGACTCGCCGGCGTGTGTTCGATAGCGCACAGATTTACCGACCCTGATTTGATCAGACCGTTCGGTCGTCGACGCCATGCGAGCAAGCGCGAGGCGCGTCGGAGCGTGCGGTACTGAAGCGCTTGCAACAAACGTCGGTTCGTCAAAGACGACTGCCAGATCGCCTTTTCACTGATAAACGGTCGGAACATGGCTGGCGGACGCCGCGCATCTTTCGGAGACGGGATAAGCGGCTTTTAAGGTTGCAGGGCGTACCTTCATATCCACGCACTGAATACCGGTCACCCCGTCGATCGCTATCTGTTCGCGGTCCACCTCAGCGTGAAGATCGACTCGCTTTCAATGCAGTTAGCGTGGTCCATTCGATCCATCGAAATTTGCCTATTCACCAAGGAGCCAACTTATGAAAGTACTTATCGCTCATGCGATCCTTGCAACCACAATCGCCATTCCAGCGCTCTCGTCGGCGCAGCCCCTCACTCGCTCCGAGGTGGAAGCGAACGTCATACAGGCCGAACAGAACGGCACGCTCCATCAGTCGAAACTGCACTATCCGGACGAGAGCAGCCCGCGGCAGGCACACGCGAATAACGACTACGGTTCAGGGCCGGTAGTGAATTCGCAATCCGGACATCGCCTTTCCTTCGCAACGCCCTCAGATAACGCGCTTTTCTCGCATCACTGAAGTGCTGGTGAGCGTTCGACATTCCATACGAGCGCGTTTCGATACTTCCACACGCCTAACTTCCGGTTCTCATGCGGACGTCGCGCGTCCGATCCAACGTCGATATGAAAAAGCTAGTGCGCTCGATTGACTTCATTCTGTTGACCGCCGCGTCGGTGGGCCTCGTCATGTTTGTCGTCTGGCGAGTGGCGACGGTAAAGGGGTGGTTTTAGGCTCACGCGAAACGGTGTCCGTTAAAGGATCGCCCTGTGGTTGGCGTTCCGAATCGACATTGCACCAATACCTCGCGGAATGAAACCTTTCGCATGCTTCGCGAATGTGGATGAGCCGCAATCAAATACTAAGGAGTTCTGCGTTCACACGTCTGCGAAGCATGTGCAGCTTCCACCATCAGGTCTTCCGGGATACCTGCGAATCGCGCCACGATATCCGATACCGCGTAATCAGTCGAAACAATGCCGTCATAATTCATCCGCACAATCCGACGCCACCAACAACCACAAGAAAGTCTCGTGATGCCTCATTTTCGCGTCCCTCTCCCGCTGCGCCTCACGGTGCTCGCAAGCGTGGCGGTACTAGCCGCGTGCGGTGGTAGCAATGATTTTTCTACGCCGAGCGCCTCGAACACTTCGACGACGACGGCGACGGCCACGATCCCGGCGCCCCCTGCCGACCCCGGTTTTGTCGACAACGCCGCAATCCCCGACGTGCCCGCGTTCGTCGACACGATTGCGACTAACCAGCGCGGCGATGCGCGATATGCGACGCTCGCCACGAATGCGGGCGTGCGTGTCGTCTCGCGATTCCTCGACATCTGGCAACCGTTGACCGAGATCGTCGATGCGGGCGTCTCCGCGCCCGCCAATGGTTCCTTTCCGGCTGTCGTGCAGTCCACGTGGACAGGACTACCCAATGACGGTACGCCGGGTGGGGCTGTCGTGAACAGTGCCGTCCATGCCGCAAACATTCAATTCGTGGTCACCGAGACGACCAACCGGACTCAGGCACAGGCCGACGCAGCCTACTACGACGACCGGCGCGGCAAAGGTTATAGCGTGACCGATGGCATGGGACCGCTCACCAATGCGTGGCGCGCGGCGGCGCAGCAGGTAACGACCATCACGTCGATTCCGGCGGATGCGACGATCGTTCTGTACAACGACAACGGCAACAACATCGGCGTCGGCAGCAGTGGCGGCAACACCAGTTTCGGCCAGGTTGTCGACCTGCTCAACATCATGGGCAACAACGCGTCCACCGAGCCGGCCAAGCGCTTCTACAAATACGCCCGGCCATACCGCTGGAGCACGAGTGTCGTGGTAGATCCGACTCTGGTGCCTGCCGAGAGCACCACGCCTTCGACCGATGGCGGATTTATCAGCGGTCACGAGGCGGAGGCCATGCGCGACGCGATGACGATGGCCTACGTGCTGCCGGAGCGGTTCCAGGAGATGGCGAGCCGCGGCCTCGAACTTGGCGAAAACCGCATTTTCGCCGGTATGCACTCGCCGCTCGACGTCATTGCTGGTCGAATGTTTGCACTTGCGGCGACTGCTGCGAATCTTTCCGATCCGAGCAACGCCACCTTGAAGAGCGCCGCATTTAGCCAGGCGCACGCGGCCCTGATGCAGTCGACGAATACCAATTCAACGAGCTTCGCCGTTTTCGCCCACTCCGGCACGGCAGCGACGGACCGCTTCGCCGACTACGCGACGAACAAAGCGGACTTCACTCGCCGTATGACGTTCGGCTTTGCTCCGATCGAATCGACCAATGCGCCTCCCGTTGTGCCGAAGGGTGCGGAGGTGTTACTGGAGACGCGCTTTCCGTATCTGAGCGCTGAGCAGCGCCGCGTGGTGCTCAAAACGACCGAGCTTCCTTCCGGCTATCCGGTCATGGACGATGCGGAAGGGTGGGGCCGCCTCAACATGTTTGCAGCCGGGGACGGATATGGTGCGTTCCATGGCAGCGTCATCGTTTCGATGGATGCGTCCCAGGGCGGATTCAACGCGTCGGATTTGTGGCGCAACGACATTGCCGGCGCAGGGAAGTTGACGCTGCAGGGTAGCGGAACCTTGAAGCTCGGCGGCAACAACACCTGGTCGGGCGGCTCCCAGGTAAGTGGCGGCGTGCTCGAGGCCGATTCTCCGAATGCGTTCGGCACGGGCGACGTGTATGTGGGTGCGGGTGGCATCACCATCGCGGCGGCGTCGCCCGTGTCCATCGTCGGCAAGTACACGCAGCTCGCCGGCACGACACTCGAACTCGACGTTGACGGTAAAGGCGCCGGCCAACTGCACGTTGGTAATCAGCTAACCATCGACGGCGGCACGCTACACGTGAAGTTCGTGAGCGGCTATGCGCCCAAGGTCGGCGACACCATCGATCTGATCGATGGCAACGGGGCGACGAAGCGGTTCACGACGATCACGGTCGACGGCCACAAGGCGACGCCGGTCTACTCGTCGACCGGCGTGTCGGTGCACATCGATTCGTAATCGGGCCATATTGGCGTGGCTATGCGACGCCCGGATAACCCGCTGTCTGTAATGCGGAGCGTCCGGCTATGCCCGTCTGTCGTTGATCGTCTAAAGCGGCGATTCCTTCGTCAAAAACCGCCTGATGGCAATGGAGACGATTTCTGGAAACTCTTCGTGAATCGCGAGCTTGCCCTTCATGACCCATTCAACCTGAACATTTGGCAATTGTCCTAACGCCTCCATTTCGACACGCGATTTCGGCGGCGTCTGATCGCCGTAGATCACGAGGATCGGAATGTTGGCTCGGCGCGCAAGATCAAGGAACGCCGCACGGTTGGCGACCCGGTCTAGCGCACCGGTCACAAAGCGTACCGAACTGTGCCGGGCTCCGGGTGCACGGGTGACGGCGAGTTTGGCCGCGAGACGATCGCCGCCAAGCCAGTCAGGATCGCTGTAAACGTGTTCTCTCGCCATCATGGTGATGACGTGGCGGCTGACGTTGAGCCGGTAGAGAAGCGGGCCAGCGAGGGGGTGATCAATGGCAGAGCGCACACGGGAGAACCAGGCCCGGTGGCCACCCATCATCGTCGGCAACGGGCCGCGCCACGTCGGTGCGATGAGGACCAGGCGATCAACCGTATCTGAGCGCAAGACGGCCTGGTAAAGCGCATAGGTGGCTGCATGTCCGGCCGCCACAATGGCGTGCGGTGGTGCCACGATGTCGCTTAGAAACCAGTTAAGAAACTCCGAGAGAAGCTCCGGCGACCATTCTTCCTTTGGCCGCGCCTGATCGCCGAACCCCGGCCAATCAACCGTCGTCACATGAAACTGAGGCGCGAGCAAGTCGAGCAGCGGGCGCATCTCCAGGCGCGTGGAAATCGTACTCAGGGCCGGCAGGAGGACGACCGAAGCGCCGCTACCGGCCTCATCCACGTCCAGCGCGAACTCTCCACTGTCCCACCGGCAGCGTATCGTCTTCGTCATTGCCTTTCCAATTTGACCTTCATACGAATCACGCGGTAGAGATTGATGACCAGTTTAATTAGAGGACGGTCTCCGGCCATGTATGGATGCGTTTTTCGTGCTGTAGAGTTCTACGGCTGCCTTGTGCCTCCGGCGATCGCGCCTGAACACCAGGGAAAGGAAGTCGAAGCGTCGGGCTGCCAGCCGCGAGGGCGCTGCTCTGTAGCTCCAGACGCCCGACGTTTGCATCGCGGCACTGCCTGGAAATCAAATGCGCCACGCCTGTCTTTGACGTTTAGCCATCGGAGACGCGTCGTAGCAGATACACGACAATCACTGCGGAACCGCTGACAAAGATTGCCAGCCCAATCGCTTTACGCGCGAGCGTGCGAACGCGCGCGCGGAGCGTGTAACGCACAAACCAGGAACTGGTTCTGCGCAACATCATTCACTCCATGGGCGCCTTGACGGGCGCGTCGCGTCGGGGAGAGACAGCCCCCTATGTTGCCGGAGCGCAGGCCGTATCGCGACGTGTATGTGCCCTGATCTTTGCTTGACAGTCTTTACCACTTCGAGCTCTTTGAACTGAGGATAGCGGGATAGAGCGGGTAGATGCCGGTATCCGGGCATTCCGAAACCGGCAACTGCAATTATCGCACCTCAGGTTCAAAGGCACAGAGCAGATGTTTTACGGTCTGCTGACAGGTTCTTTGCACCAGCCGGTCCAGACCAAATCCAGGCGCACATGAACCGGCCCGTTTGGGCATTGGCGCAATGCAGGGATGTTCTCAGGAGGGACTGCGGCGAGCCTTTGCCGGTTGCCGCCACTGTTCAAGGAAAAACTGCAAGCCGCCCAGTTGCTGTGCGATGTAGCCGCCCGTGGCCATCGATTCCGGTGCGCGCCGGTCGCCTGTAGGCGGGTACTCGGCGGAGAAGTCCGCTGTACCAAACACGACGTCCCAGATCGGGAAGACGGCGCCGTAGTTACAGGAATTGCGGCCGGCCGCGCGCAGGCCATGATGCAACCGGTGAAAGCGTGGCGAGACGATCAACCGGTCCCCGAGCCAGCCGAACGAAAGCTTGATATTGGCGTGGCTCAGGCTTTCGATGAAGCGCATGAACAGGAACAGCAGTGGAAACTGCAGCGGCGGAATACCGATCGCGAGGCCGACGATGCCGAACCAGATTGCGGCGACCAGGTCGTCAAGCAGATGGTTGCGGTCGTCCGACCAGAAACTCATCTGCCGCTGCGCATGATGCAACGCATGCAGTGCGTACCAGCTACGGTATGAGTGCGACAGGCGGTGACGCCAGTAATCGGCACAGTCCAGAATCAGCGCGTACGCGATGAAGGTAATGACCGGATGTCCGAGAAGCGGCGGTATCAACGTCTCAAGCGTTGGCGGTATGTAGCCGTGATCGACCACGAAGCCGTTCACCCACACCTGCACCTGGTAGAACAGCAGGAAACTGACGACAGGCAACACCCCCACGCGGTTGAGGATCGTATAGAACGCGTCGGTTACGACGGCTTTGCGGTCATCCCAGCGTTCGATCGGAAAGAGTGCTTCGAGCGGCCAGCAAACCGCATACGTGACGATAACCGCGAAGAGGCCATAGACGCAGATCAGCGCCCAGTCGAAGGAAAGCTCTTCCCATTGCATCCAGCCGAAGTGATACAGCAACGGCAGAACGAGATACTGGTCGATTTCACCGGCCAGCATATTGAAGAATCTGTCGAGAAATATCAGCATGATGGACGTTAGAGCATTTCGGCGGTAACGAGACCTGGGCGGCTCATTTCGGTGGTGAGGAAGATGCCGTGCGGCGAGCGTCCGACATTAATGGTCTCATAGTTACCGCTGGCTGGATCGAGTACGGCGACCTGCTCCCGGAAACGCAGCGTCACCCATAACTTGCCGTCGGGGCCAACAGCAATATCATCTGGCCCCGCAGCGTGGAACGGATAGGTACGACGAAGCTCGAGGGTGGTTGGATCGAGCGCCACCAGCGAGCCGCCGATCCGGTTGCTCACGTAGAGCGTCGCACCGTCGGGCGTAAGAAAGACATTGTGCGGGCCGACGCCGGTTTTCACCCGCCGCAGCACGTTACCCGTCACTGGATCGACTTCCGCCACATGGTCGCTGCCCATCACGCAGACCAGTACCTTGCCGTTGTGCCAGAGCACGCCGGCGGGGGTCGATCCGACGTTCGACTTCCAGCGGATCGTCAGGTTCGTCAGGTCGAATGAAACGAGCGTGCCGGACTGCTGCATCGAGTTGAAGCTCCAGCGCGAGTCCGGCGAGAAGTCGAGGTGGCTCGGCATGCCGCCGGGCGAGAAGCGCTTGACGAGCGTCAGGTCGTCGGGGCGGTAGATGTCGACATAGTTGAGCCGCAGTGCATTGACGACGAGGTAGCGGAAATCCGGCGTGAAGCCAAGCTGGTACGGATCGGCGATCACCTTATGGCCAAGCGCCAAACCGGTGTGCGGGTCGACAATGAACAGTGCATTGCCGCTGGCGTCGGCAATATAGAGCTTGCTTCTGTCGCGCGAAAGCGCCCAGTGACTGGGTTCGCGCAACGTCGGCAATGTCCGGACGATCTTGTGCGACGCCATGTCGATGACCGAAACGCTGGCTTCGCCGGAATTCATTACGATAGCGAGATTGGGGGGCGCCGCGCTGGCGATACCTGAACGAAGGGCGAGGAAAGGCGACAGGCCGAGACTCAGGGGAATGGCCAGACTACGGCCAAGTACTTCGCGACGTGAAAGCTTCATGGAGGGCATGCATGAGAGAATTAACCACTCATTCTGCTGGATGGATTCACCGTCACGCAAGGACGAATTGCGAATGGCGCTGATATGGAGCGATGCTCAAGCGCTTCCTGTCAGTTGCCTAACAAATTTCGGGCGAAGCTGACGATGCGCATGCGATTTCGCCGTATTTGACCGAGCTTCCCGCGGCCCCGGGCGCGCTTTGCGCAGCACCCGCCCCGATCATCCGCGGAGTTTGGCCGTTGTATATTGCCATCACGCGCTAAAGAACCTGGAGTAATAGCAGTGCCACGTACGTCCAGAGAAGTCGGGAAGTGTCCATGAACAGCACTGCCGGCAAAAATACGCTCACAGATCGCACGACTGTTGCGATTCGCGATGTGCTGGCTGGCAAACGAACCGGCTTGCGCTCTGCGCTGCTGTTCGCCGGACCCGCAGTGATTGCCTCGATCGCCTACATGGACCCAGGCAATTTCGCGACCAACATCCAGGCCGGTTCCCAGTTTGGGTACACGCTGCTGTGGGTGGTACTGATGGCCAACGTGATCGCCATGCTGTTCCAGGCGCTCTCTGCCAAACTCGGCATCGTGACGGGCCGTAATCTGGCGGAAATGTGTCGCGAGCAACTGCCGCGCAAGGCCGTCTTCGTCATGTGGTGTGTCAGCGAAGTGGCTGCGATGGCAACCGACCTGGCCGAATTCCTCGGTGGCGCAATCGGCCTCGCGTTGCTGTTCAAAATGCCGTTGATGGCCGGCATGGCGGTGACCGCGGTGGTGACATACGGCATCCTCGTGTTTGAAAAAGGCGGCTACCGGCCAATGGAGATCATCATCGGCGCGCTCGTTGCTGTGATCGGTCTGTGTTACCTGATCGAATTGTTCATTGCGCCCGTCGCATGGGGACAGGCCGGATTGCACTCGATCTTGCCCTCAATGCCGAACCGGGAAGCGCTGACCGTTTCGGTCGGTATCGTGGGCGCCACCGTGATGCCACATGCGATCTATCTCCATTCCGGGCTGACTCAGGGCCGGACTCCGGCGAGCGACGCGAGCGAGCATCGCGCACTGCTGCGTTTTTCGAACCGGGAAGTCATCGTTGCGCTTTTCTTCGCAGGTCTCGTCAACATGGCCATGGTAATCATGGCCAGCGCGGCATTCCATGCCGGCCACCGCGACGTCGCGGAAATCGAAACTGCTTACCATACGCTCACGCCGTTGCTCGGTGCGGGCGCGGCGGCGGTTTTCCTGATTTCGCTCATCTGCTCGGGTATCTCCAGCTCCGTTGTCGGCACCATGGCTGGCCAGATGATCATGCAGGGCTTCGTGGGTTTCCGGATTCCCGTCTGGGTGCGACGTCTGGTGACCATGGTGCCGGCGTTCGTGGTGGTCGGCCTCGGCGTGAATGCCACCCAGGCGCTGGTGATCAGTCAGGTCGTTCTTTCGTTTGCGTTGCCGATCCCGATGGTGGCGCTGGTGCTCTTCACCCGCCGCAAAGACATCATGGGCGAGTTCGTCAATAGACGGCTAACGGACGTTGCAGCGATTGCCGCGACGGTCGTCATCCTCGCGCTGAATGCGGTGCTATTGCTTCAGTCGTTCGGCGTCAGCATTCCGGGCATGCCTGCAAGCTGATGCAGCCCACCCGGACTCTTTCGGGATGGGCCGCGCTCCCGGTGCGATGGACGGCGAAGTTTGTTCGCTAGCCATCGACTGACCGCTGGGGGACCAGAGCTCCTGCTCCAAAAACGGCTTGTCGATTCGTTCGCTTTCGTCTGTGATGCCGGTGCATGCATAGGGACGACCGCTGCTTCCATGTTCGCCTTGAGTTGTGAAACATACGGTAAGAACGGCGTTGACCCATGGGCACCTGGCTGGCTATGCGGATGAGGTCCGAGGCGGCATCTCCTGGTGCAAGCGTACGTCGACCTGGTGGGCTTCTCCGTTGTCTGGGCTGATCGTCCCAAAGAAAGCCTCGCCGGTGCGAGGCCCGGGGGTGGCTATTTGTACGGTCAGGCAAGCGCCGGGTAATCCGTGTACCCTTCTGCCCCTAGGTGATAGAACATCTCGGGCCGCGGCTCATTGAGCGATGCGTCCAATCTAAGTCGGCGCGGCAGGTCCGGGTTGGCGATGAACATCTGCCCGAAAGCAACCGCGTCGGCCTCGCCGACCGCAAACAAACGTTCGGCGGTGTGCTTGGTCATCTTTTCGTTGGCGATATAGATGCCACCGAATGGTGCCTTCAGTGCGGGTCCGAGCCGGTCGTCTCCCAGCGCTTCACGCGCGCAGACGAAGGCAATGCGGCGTTTGCCGAGCTCGCCTGCGACATAGCCGAAGGTTGCCGCAGGTCCGAATCGCCCATCGACTTCACGTCACCGCGCGCAGACAGATGCACGCCGACCCGGTTGGCGCCCCATATGGCGACGCACGCGTCCGTGACTTCGAGCAGCAGTCTCGCACGGTTCTCGATCGATCCACCATATGCGTCAGTGCGCTGATTGGTGGAGTCCTGCAGGAACTGGTCAAGCAGATAACCGTTGGCGCAGTGGACTTCCACGCCGCCGAACCCTGCCTTTCTGGCGTTTTCAGCGCCGTGCCGGTAGGCCGCAACCACGCCGGCGATCTCGTCGGTTTCCAGCGCGCGCGGGACCTCCCTATGTGTCCGGGCGATCTTTCACGATAACCGGGACCGCGCATGACCAAACCCACCAGGAAGCAGCAATCTCCCTCCCGTCCCCCTGTAGACGCTCTCCAGTATGAACGGCTCGCGCTGGCCGCCTTCCATCTTTGCGACCGGCAGGGGCAGCAACTCCGACATCTAATTACACTTGCGACCTCGATGTTCAGGAGTCCTGCTGTGACTGCCGAGGAATGGCACGAACACCGGAACCTGCTGGAGGTGATGATCCAGGCTCGGCGAGGACTACCACGCCGCCAATCGCTGCGATCAGGAACTGTTCACGGTGCTTGCGCTCGACGCCAAGGGGCTTCCTAATCGCCAACTGACACCGCAGGACGCCGCAGCGATTCTCGCTGACGATGCGCACGGCGCGAACGGGAAACTGGCGGCTATGGACGCTTCGTGGACAAAGCACTAACCGGCGTCGATCACTTACGGAAAAAGCGGCTCAATGCCGCTTTTTTTGTTGGACGGTGAGATTGGAAAACTGCACCTGAAAATGAGATAGACAGAGCAATTGTGAAGATCTGTCAAAACGGTTTTATCTCAATTTAAATTCGTTGACCGTGTCGCGTTTTAGATGGTTAATTCGTCGGATGTGTCTGGAAAACAGCAGAGGTCAGATGGAACAACAGAAACAGGATGAAACCGGGGGCAAGGAAGAGTGCGGGCTTTGCCGTATCACTTATTCAGTCTACTCAAACTTCCCGCCAATGCCGTCGGCAATGGCGCTGAATGCCGAAACCGGCGAATGGTTTCCGTTCGACACGCTGAAGTCGTATGCAACTGGTTACGAGATGGCCGAAGCCCTAGGTTACGCGTGGGCGTGCGATTGTCGCGGACGCTCCCCTAATACCGTGCAGAAAAAAGGCCCGTTATCGCGCTACGGCGCAACGCCCTGGCCGGTGCTTCCGCAGTCGTCCATCTGTCTCGAATGCATGATTCACGCTGCCGGACAAGGCGCGATGACCCTGGAGCGCTGATGATTCCCGCCTCTGTCAATGAACAGCTTCGACAGTATGGGGAACGGCACTACAGCGGCCACGTGCTGGCGCTAGTGGACGGTATCCAGTACCAGCAGCATACCGGCCAGCAACTCACGCCCGAAGACCACATGACGGTTTCGCTGTTCGCGGGCACGAACGACATGGCACTCGCACACGCGGGGCCGTGGCTGGTTGATCCGAAGACGGCGCGCGACCATCTTGCGGACCTGGGCGAACTCGAACAGGCCCGCCCTGGCGTGATCTGGCTGATTACCTCAGAAAGCCTGGAGAGGCAGGCCGCAAAGCTGCGCCCGCACCTGAATACCGGCATACCGAAAGGACGAGCCGCCCTGCTGCGCTTCTGGGACCCCAGGGTGCTGCATGCGCTCAATGCGGTATGCCACGGCAAGAGCGAGCGCGAGCTTTTCAGGGCTGCCGACGCGTGGCACTACCTCAACGAACGACAACGGCTCACCATCAACGACAATGGAATTTACTGAAGGGCAATGGGCGCTTCTGAAAGCCTATGAAGACCGTAACTATGTGGACTTTATCCGTGGTCATATCGTGCGCGATTATCCCGCGCTGGCCAATGATCCGACTTTGCGCGACCGGCTTAATGCGGCCTTCGCGCGAACAAAGTTACTCCGCTTCACGCATGACGTGCCGATAGTCGATTTCCTGTATGTGGAAGCAACGACGCCGGAGTTTTACAGCATTCCGGCGGTCATAGCATGGCTGTACAAATCAGGAGTTCCGGGTGAACAGCGATTCGAAATGTTGATGCAGGCAACGGGTAAAAGACAACAGGAAATGAAGGAGAAACGGTGATGGGTATTCCATTCCCGGCGACGCTGGCACGCGCAGCAAACGCAATGGTGCAGGCAATGCCTATGCCCGTTCCGGTCCCCACCGCCGCACCGTCTGCTGCTCCCGCTGGCAGCAGCGGTACTGGCGCGGGTGCAGACGGCGGATGGGACGAACTGCCGCGTGACCGGAGCCGCGAACGCGAAAGACCGTGCAAGTGCCCCCCGGAGAAAGGCGCACTGGTGCGAAAGAACCACAGCATGAACCCTGAGCCGCGACGCTACCAGGCGCGCATTACCGGCTTCGAGTATGCGATAACAACGGACGGAAAAGGCCGTGAGACCGCCGAAGGCTGGAATATGGAATGGGACTGGCTTGACATAGACTTTGATGGGTTTCAGCATTCCCAATGTCTCTTGCAGGAAGCCAAGGGAAATTACGATCAATTTTTCAAAGAAAATAAGGAATTGAAATTTCCGTTTAAAGGATTCACAAAAATGCAGGAGCAAATAGCAACTCAAGGAGAAGCTGTTCGCGCCAATCCGCCGAGCAGATTAATGTGGTACTTTGAGACACCGCAAACGCGAGCTTACATGATGAACACACTTCGCCAGTTTGGCGTGCCTTCGGTCCATCAACCGTGAGTGATTATCGTGAATTTACTTGAACAACATCGGGATCAAGCTGCCGCACCAAAAGGCGCATTCGAATTTCATCTTCAACGCATTAAAGCCATTGTCGACTTTATTGCAACCAAGGACGAAACCTTGGGTGGGAACTGGTATCTCGCAGGAGACACGCAACAAGATGCACTTCAATATGAGGTCTTCGCCAATGGAGCAGCGTCGAAGGCTGCTATAGATGTTTTGAAGGCAGAGTATGGACATGGGAAAAAAATTGATCGACCGAAAGTCATAGGCATATGGAACGGAAGACAAACTGACGGCGCGACCGCCATCATGTCCTTAATGATCGACACGGGAGTTATTTCCAATAACATCGAATTGTCTCTGGATGAGAAAGCGAATGGTCTTTCGCGGCTAGGCAATTACAAATCCGTGGCCGAAGTTGTAGCCAAAGTGGCTGAGCTTTATCGCTCGCTGTATGTGACGTTCGGGCCGCGCGCTTATCAGGATCAACAGGTCTTTGATGACCGCTTAGGCGTAAGCTGGATGCTCTACCTACCGCACGCTCTCGCGCCGGCCCAGGTGCCGGAAGCGCGCGACTTAATCCCTGTCATGCGCGATGGCAAGCAGCAAGGCACGATCATCGTCAGCGTGACGGATGAAGTCTTTGATGTGAACAACCGGGAGCACGTCAAGGCGGCTAACGATATCGAAATCCGCCTCGCCGATCAGGACCTGTTGCCGCGTTTCGTTGATCTCTGAGTTCGGCTCGCTATCCCCGCTTCGGCGGGGCCTTTTCCTGCGAAGAGGCCCGCTACCGCGCGGGCCTTTTGCCGTTACGCCTGATTCCAGCGATTGGGCCTCAGGGGCGATCCACCACGATGCCACTTGCGCCATTCTGTTGCGATTTTCTCCAGCAACTGCAACACCTCTTCGCGGTTGCCGGCTTTATCCGCCTGTTCCATAGCGGCCCGGTATTCATCAGGCGTCGGCTCGACACCGTCACAGCACCGGTTCACCACCACCGTAAGCGCATCCATCGGCGGGCCGACATACCGGGCACGCAACGATAACATCGCATCATGCGTGAGTTGGGTCAGATCGTCGGTCTGCAACACGGCGGCGCTGATTCTCAGCACGGGTTCCATCCACGCAAGCAATTCTGCCGAATGCTGCTTTCGCACTTCGAGCGAACGAAGATTGTCGTAGCAGCGCTTCCTGTTGTTATGGTCGAACGTGGCGGGCGCGAAACGATACGTGAACTCGGTTCGTGTCCATCCGAGGTACTCGACGCTTTACAACGCGATGCTATCCATCCAGGGTGGCTGCGGACGTGCGCGGGCGCTGCGCACCAGTCAGCACATTTCTGCCTTCCGTTTTGCACCGGTTTGTGCAGGAACGAAGCGGTCTTATGCTTGTGCTGGCAACTCGAAAGCGACGCATTCCGTGTCGAGGGTCGTTTCGTGCGATGTCGTCGGGAAACGGTATGTCGCGGCGTGTTCTACGGTTGCATCGCAATAGAAAGTACGTCGTAGTGAGACGACAGGTCCTGGCCGGACAATCCTGGTGGACAGACCGCGCCCTCGCGCTTGCCGGTCAGTAGCTCTGTTCGGTAATAACCCGGGCCACTGTTTCCAGCGACCGGCGCAGCGTGGCCAGATCGACGGACCCAATCGCGAGGCGGATGGCGTGAGGTACATGCGTCGATGTCGCGAACGGCAGGGCCGTCGACACTGAAATGCGCTCACGCATCAGCGCCATCGCAATCGCGTCGGCGCGGACTTCCTGCGTCAGGGGCATCCAGATGAAGTACGACGCTGGATGGCTCATCGTCTTAAGCTTGCCGAGCGCTTCGGCGGCAAGGATTTGGCGCGTCTTCGCATCCCGCCGCTTCTCGTCTTCGAGCCGGGCCACCGTGCCGTCGTTTATCCAGTTGCAGGCGATTGCCGTCATGGTTGCGGGAGTGTTCCACGTCGTGGCCCGGATTACCCGTTCAAGCCTGGGAATCCATTCGCGTGGTGCGCAGACGAAACCGACGCGCAGACCTGTCGCGACACTCTTCGACAAGCTCGACACATAGATCGTCGTCTCCGGAGCAATCGATGCCAACGGCGGCGGAGCATCTTCTGCGAGGTATGCGTAGGCCCCGTCCTCGATGAGGATCAGTCCATGCTGTCGAGCGATACTGACAAGCGCGCGGCGCCGCCGCGCGCTCATTACCCAGCCAAGAGGGTTGTGCAGCGTCGGCATTGCGTAGACGGCGCGTACGCGTCGTCGCTTGCATAGGGCCGTCAGCGCGTCCAGATCGGGGCCGCGCCCCGCGGCTGGGATCGGCACGAGTTCCAGTCGAACGGCCTCGGCGGCCAGCTTGAATCCCGGGTAAGTCAGCGCGTCCACGGCAACCACGTCGCCGGGTTCGAGCAGCGCCATAGTGGCCGTCGTCAGTCCGTGTTGCGCGCCGCTCACGAGCAACGTCGTTCCGGCTGTTGCTGCCAGACCTCGGTTCGCCAGGTGGCGTGCCGCAGTAGCGCGCTCGTGCTCGCGGCCACCGTGCGGCTGGTATCGAAGCAGCGACTCGAGGTCGCCGGCCGCCGCAAGCTGGCGCAGCGCTGCCCGAAGAAGGTCTGTCTGACCCGGTGCAGAGGGATAGTTGAAGCTCAGGTCGATCGTAATGGCGCTCCAGGCGTGCAAGTCAACGCCTTGGCCGCGAGGAAGTGGTTCCTTGACGAATGTGCCACGGCCAGCTTCGCCGCTCACCAGACCCATCGTATGAAGCTCGGCATAGACACGCGTCGCGGTGACCAGCGCCAGGCCCTCGCGAGCAGCCAGCTCGCGGTGCGTGGGCAGACGCGTCCCGGGGGGAAGGCGGCCGTCGCGGATGTCAGCCGCAAAGCGGTCAACCAATTGCTTGTAACGGGCCCCAGGCATGGCTCAATGTATCCATGACAATAATTTGATTGTATTGATTATCGGCCCTACCATGATCTTTCACAACCTCTCCATCTGCCCGAGGACGTCATGCACATCACCATTCTGACCTTTGAAGGCTTCAACGAACTCGACTCGCTAATCGCGCTGAATATCCTTAACCGGGTCAGAAAGCCGGGCTGGCAGGTATCGATTGCCAGCCCAGCGGCGAAGATCCGTTCGATGAACGGAGTGGTCCTGGAGGCGCAAGCGTCGCTGAAGGACGCTTGCGAGGCCGACGCGGTGCTGGTCGGCAGTGGAATACAGACACGTGGAGTGGCCGCCGATGCCGCGCTGATGTCGCAGTTGCGGCTCGATCCGACGCGCCAACTGCTGGGCGCGCAATGCTCGGGCACGCTGATACTCGCGAAACTGGGCCTGCTGGATGGCGTTCCGGCCTGCACGGATCTGACTACCAAACCGTGGGTCGAAAAGGCGGGCGTGCCGGTGCTCAATCAGCCGTTCGTGGCGAAGGGGAATGTCGCGACGGCAGGCGGGTGCCTGGCTTCGCAGTATCTGGCCGTGTGGGTGATCGCGCGTCTGGAGGGCGTCGAGGCTGCGCGCGCCGCGATGCAGCATGTCGCCCCGGTTGGCGAGAGGGAGATCTACGTGACGCGGGCGATGGCGAACATCGCGCCATTCATCTGACGCAAAACAGAGGCGCTTCGCACGTCCTTCAAAGCCGACATTGCTGGAGTCCGGTCTGTGGTCCTTCGCGATATTTTCTGTCGTAGCGACCGTTCTGCAATGGAGTGCGCTGCCGCATACCGGCCTGTTTCTTTGTTGCTCATCGCAGGGCTCGTGGTCGGTGTGACGCTTTTTGCGGCTTATGTCGGGGCCAAAACGAGCGAAACCGCTCGCGCGGTAAGGGGCTCCGACCAATACCGGCCGGTCGACGCTGGTGTATAGATCGTTTTCAATTGCAGTGCACGGTCGTCAATTGTCACGTGGAACTGTGAGCATCTGCTCTAGCGACTATGCTAACGAGCGCGGACTTGCCGTCATTTCTCTTGAAAGAATACGGTCATGAAAACGCGGAAATTCTCCGACGCAAGGCCGCGGTCAAACAGGGGCTCGCTGGCGTTCTTATACGGTTCCCACGTAACTATCAAATGCGCTCACGAGATGCTGGATCGCCTGTTCGAGGTCATCTGCCGGCGTTTCAAAAGACTGATTCAGTGGCATCGCTTCCCTCGACGTCAGGGCTTCCAGCAGTGTGGCGGTCATCTCATCGTAGCGATTGGCCCTTTCCCGGTCATGTGCGTCCGGTTCCCCGCTCCGAAGGACTTCGATCACCGCGGCGGCGCCGCAAACCACCCGCACCGCGACGGTCAGGTTCCGCAGTTCTTCGAGCCGCGCAGATCGCCGCTGGCCCTCCAGGAGCATACGTTCTCTCGCAACTTCAAGCCGTGAGCTGGCCAGACCGGCTTCGCGTTGGAGGCGATCGAGGGTGGCGGTCGATCCTCCAGCCATCCGAAGCGCGGCGGACGCGAATGCCATGTTGGCCGAAATCGCGGCTGAGATCACGGCATTCAGCGCGTTACTCTCCCTCGGCGGCCAGAGAAGAAAGCTCGCCGCCACGCCTACGCAGGCACCGACGAATTCATTGGTAAGACGAGCGACAATCAATCCCTCCGCCGGATGGATGAAATCCGACATCAGCATGAACATCGGCGTCAGGAAGACAACGAACAGACCGTAGTTCACCAACCTCAATGCGACGGTCACCGCGGCAAGCGGCAAGATTGCCAATGTCACCGCAACCGGACCGGACAGACTCGTCAGAAGAACAGCGGCGATCGTTGCGCCGATGAGGCTGCCGCATGCACGCTCCAGCACGCGCAACCATGTATTGGCGGAAACCGGTTGGGTCACGACGATTGCAGCGATCACGCCCCAGTATGCAAACGTGACACTCAGCGATGTGCCGATCATGAAAGCGAGCACCGATGCGACAGCCACCCTCAGCGCATGGTCCCAGACCAGCCTTTCAATCTTGACCGCGCGAGCGGCGGCAGGCGCGGGCGTCTCGGGGTCCATTGCGAGCGCGTGTCGCCCGTCCGCGAGCCGAGCGATGGCCCTTGCCGCAAAGGCAACGGCGCTTGCCGTTTGGTCCGTCCGTTCAGCCGTCTGCCGCAACAATGCGTGTGCTTGCGCTACCAGCGTATCGGCAATGGGCAGTTCTTGCTGTGCCTGCGCGGCCACGCTTTGCAGCAACTGTCGCAGGCCCTGGAGCAATTGCCGCGATCCATCGTCGTCGGCAATCGCTGCGTTGCGGCGGGCATGACCGATTGCGATCAGCGTGGAAAACACCCTGCCCGCGGCATCGACGCCCGGCCCGAGATCAGGGCCGGTGCGAACATCATGCGCCGCCAATGCCCTGCCGCGCTCGATCGACATGCGCACCCCGCGACGATGAACGGTATCGAACTCGGTCCAGCCCTGCACATCCATTCCAGGCCGCGAATCCAGCGACTCCAAAAAACCGGCCATGTCCTCGAGCCTGCCGAAGATCGTCGCGAGCGTGAAGCCCGCGGACTGTGGGAACGGGACGGGCCAGAGGAAGATGCAAAACAGCATGGTCCAGGCTGACCCGAGCAGAAAATAGCCACCATGAGCGAGTGCAACGGCAAGCGGCTCGGGCGACGCAATTCCGATCACGACCGCGAGCGAGGCAACCAACCCCGCCTGCGCCGGCATAGGCCCGAGCGAGGGCTTGTAGGAGCGTGTCAGTCCACAAAGGAAGACCAGGACAAACAGGGTGACAATGCTGACGGCATAGCCCCAATGCGCGGCATAGGACGCCAGCGGCATGACGACAACACCCATGGCCGTGAAGATGGCCATCGCCTTCAGGCGCTGTGACCTGGACCCTTGCGGATCGCAGAGACAGTTCCAGAACGCCGCGACGGCTCCGAAAGCGATATCCGAACGACCGAGAATCGCCGCGGCACAGAGCATTGGCGCCATCGCAAGCGCAGCGTGTATCCCTTCCGCAATCCCGATGCGCTCGGGCGTTATGGCGAAGACATGACCTTCAGCCCGCAAGGTCCGACGGCTTACCAGGGATACGAGCTTACCTATTATTGTCATCGCACCTTTGCTGCTCTCGAACGTTGATTGCTGGAGGACAAGGCCCAGGAAATGGGCGCTTCCCGGATTCACGCTGCCAGCGCGCTGAGATAGCCGCCGACTCCGCGCTGTGAACGTCTGCTTTTCGCCTATGCGACTGGCGCCTCTGTTTCATTTGCAACACTCCCGCCGCTCATGCGACGTTCATTGTGTTGCATCGACCGGTTGAATCCGCCAATGCGGAGGAGACGTACACGCAATCAGCTTTGGGCGGCCGGGCGGCTAGCCCATTTAGAATCCACGCAGTCTTCCTCTGCGGCGGGCTACGAGGATCGCCGCGCGTATGTTCATCGAATATGCGATCGCGGACCTCTCTAGAGAAGCCGGAGAAGGAGACTCGATCTCAGCATTAAGCGATGCGCGCAGCATCGAGTCCCACCTCCTCGCACAACCAGTCGCAGAAGCACTTCACCTTCTCCGTGTTGCGCTCGTTCACGCGATACGACAGAAAATGCGTCTCGCGGGAGACCGGCTCGAAGACCTCCGCGCCCAGCTCAACCAGTTCGCCGCGCGACAACTCGCGCTCGGCGAGACGCGTGGTTTCGAGCGCGACGCCCATGCCATCGACAGCGGCGGAGATCGCGAGCGCCCCACGATCGAACGAGGGCCGCGCCCGCGACGGGAACGGGAGTCCGTTGAGCGCGAACCAGTCGGACCACGTCACGCGGCTGAGCTGGGAATCGATCAGCGTCATTTCCCCGATCTGCTTCTCGATGGGAACGCCGCTTCGCACGAGCGCAGGCGAACACATCGGCACGATGCGTTCTGCGCCGAGCGCGCGTGTCACGATGCCCGCGCGCTCGTGTGCGACCGCGTATGAGATGGCGACATCGACTTCATGCACCCGGGTGAGGTCGATCGGCTCGGGACCGGACGACAGACGGATCGTCACGCCCGGATGCGCCTGCGTGAATTCAGGCAGGCGCGGACCGAGCCACTTGGCGGCGAAGCTCGGCGCGCTGTGCACCGCGAGCACTTGCGCATCGGGCGCGAGCGCGACCTCGCTGCATGCAGCCTCGATCACATCGAAAACGCGTCCGAGGCTCTCATAAAGGCGCCGTCCTTCCGATGTCGCTTCCACCCGCCGATTGCGTCGATGAAACAGCGGCCGGCCGAAATATTCTTCGAGCTCCTTGACCTGATGACTGATCGCGGACTGCGTCAGATGCAGCTCCTCGGCCGCCAGCGTGAAGCTCTCCAGCCGCGCGGCCGCTTCGAAGGCGCGCAGCAGCACGAAATTGGGAATTCGTCTCATGTCTTTCACCGAAACATGAATGTGGTTCATCTTTGTATGAACAGCCATCGTTTGTCAATGACGGCAGCGACCGCGACCATAGGACCCATCGAAGCAATCCGCTTCGACCGGTTCAAACCTCACTTCAAAAAGGAGTCGACCCATGGCAACAGTGATGGAAACGCGGCCGCAGGCGCTGATCAAGGACGGCAAGGTTTCGATCTATCAGCCGGAGCAGGAAGGACTCATCTTTCCGGAGCTTCCTTCATTTTCGAATCCCGCCGCGCAGCGGCAGCATGTGAAGGAACGGCTGGTCGGCGCCTGTCGCGCGTTCGCCCAGCAAGGGTTCGACTACGGCTTCGCCGGACATCTGACCGTGCGCGATCCCGAGAATCCCGGCCTTTACTGGACCAATCCGATGGCCATCCACTTCTCGCAAGTGAAGGTCTCGAACCTGATCTGCGCGGACCATCAAGGGCACGTCGTCGAGGGGCGCCATGCAATCAACCGCGCGGGCTTCGTGCTGCATGCGGCCGTGCACGAGATGCACCAGGACATCGTCGCGATGTGCCATGCGCATACGGTCTACGGCACCGCGTTCGCGTCGCTCGGCAGGCAACTCGAGCCGATCACGCAGGACGCCGCGGCGTTCTACGAGGATCACGTCGTGATCGGCGACGAGGCAGGACAAGTAGCCGTCGAGGTGAAGGCGGGTCACAAGGTCGCGAACGCATTCAAGGACGTGAAGGCCGCGATCCACCAGAATCACGGGCTTCTGACGGCAAGCCGGCACAGCATCGAATCGGCGGCGTTCTGGTTCATCGCGCTCGAACGGTGCTGCCAGCAGCAACTGCTGGTCGAGTCGACCGGCATCGCACCCAAGCTCGTCACCCCCGAACGCGCGCGCTACAGCCGCGAGCACGTCGGCAGCGACTACATCGGCTGGCTGCACTTTCAGGCGATCTGGGACGACCTCGTCGCCACGCAGCCGGACATGTTCGACTGATTCCTTTGAAGCAGTCCGAGCACGGCGACAACGCGAGACGAGCGCTAAAAAACGCAGCGTTGCGCTGCAACCTGAACACCAGGAGACACCACAATGAGTTCCCCCAGTCCGGTTGCGTATTACCAGGGCAGAGAGTCGTCCACCTATGCGAAGGTGACATGGCGGCTCTTGCCGTTTCTGTTCCTGTGCTATCTATGCGCGTATCTCGACCGAATCAACGTGAGCTTCGCGAAGCTGCAGATGCTGCAAGCGCTCAAGTTCAGCGACGCGGTCTATGGCGCGGGCGCCGGCGTCTTCTTCGTGGGCTATCTTCTCTTCGAAGTGCCCAGTAACCTGATCCTGCTGCGCGTCGGCGCGCGCCGCTGGATCGCCCGCATCATGATCACCTGGGGCATCGTCTCGGCGAGCATGATGTTCGTCAGAACGCCGATGAGCTTCTACATCATGCGCTTCCTGCTGGGCGTCGCCGAAGCGGGCTTTATCCCCGCGATCCTGCTCTATCTCACGTACTGGTTCCCGGCCTCGCGCCGCAGCAAGGTCACCGCGCTCTTCTTGACGGGCATTCCGATGTCGGGAGTCGTCGGCGGGCCGCTGTCAGGCTGGATCATGAATCATATGAATGCATCGCACGGGCTGGCGGGCTGGCAATGGCTGTTCCTGATAGAAGGCATTCCGACCGCGATCCTCGGGCTGGTCGCGTTCTTCTATCTCGACGACACGCTCGCCGATGCGAAGTGGCTCACAGACTCGCAGAAAGCCATGCTCGAAGCCGGCCTGAAGGACGAAGAGCCGGCTCACGCGCTGCATTCGGTGAAGGACGGCCTGACGCATCCGAAGGTGCTGCTCCTGAGTGCGATCTACTTCTTCTTCACGATGGGCCTGTACGGCGTAAGCTTCTGGCTGCCCACGCTCGTCAAGGCGAGCGGCGTGGCCGATCCGCTCAATATCGGCCTGCTTTCCGCGATCCCTTACGCGGCGGCGGCCGTCTCCATGCTGCTC
The DNA here is from genome assembly GCF_050436245.1 of Paraburkholderia sp. MM6662-R1. Classification (NCBI taxonomy): domain Bacteria; kingdom Pseudomonadati; phylum Pseudomonadota; class Betaproteobacteria; order Burkholderiales; family Burkholderiaceae; genus Paraburkholderia; species Paraburkholderia sp. MM6662-R1. Next base: position 1,062,756 of record NZ_JBNDLV010000004.1, read on the forward strand.
GTCGGTCAGAGCTCGGACGCCCGCGGCGAGCGGCGCTGGCATCTCGCGTTGCCCGGGGTGGTCGGAGCGGCCGGACTGTGCACGAGCGTCGCGTTCGCCCATTCGACGCCAATCGCGATGATCGCCCTCACGATCGGCACGATGGGCGTGATGACGACAATTTCGCAGTTCTGGGTGTTGCCGCCCGCTATCCTGGGCGGCGCCGCCGCGGCGGCGGGGCTTGCGCTGGCGAATTCGGTCGGCAGCGTATCGGGTGTCGTGAGCCCTTACGTGATCGGGCTGATTCAGACAGGCACGGGATCGACCGGCAACGGCGTACTTGGGCTGGCGGCGAGCCTGATCATCGGCAGCGTGCTCGTCTTCACCGTGCCGGCCGCACTCGTGAACGGCCGGCGCAAGCGGGCTTGAGCGAAGTCCCGCTCCACGCAAAGATCCCGCGATCGCGGGATCATCGCATCAGCTCACTTTTTCTTCCTGCCGATCGCTCAGCACCTGCCCGAGCCGCTCGACGAGATTCTGCCGCGCCCGAGTCGTATGAAGATCGGTCAGTTCCGTCGCGCGCAGCGGGTCGCCATCGGCGATGGCCGCGGCAATGGCTGCGTGCTCGTCCCAGATCGCCTGGCGCTGCCCCGACGACTGCAGCACCGCGCCCATCACCCGTCGCAGATGGACCCAGTGCATCTGCGCGGTCTCCACGATGAGCGGATTGCCCGACGCGGCATAGATCGCGGCGTGGAACGCCATGTCGGCATCGATCATCGCCTTCACGTCGTCGGCCTTCGACGCGCGACGGCCGTTCGTGATCAATGCCTTGTCCAGCTTCGCGCCGCGACCGGCGGCAAGACGCGCGGCGAGCGAGTCGAGCGCGCCGCGGATTTCATAGAGATGGCTGATCCAGGCCGCGTCGAGCGGAGTCACGAGCAAACCCCGACCGGGCGCGTCCTGCACCAGCCCGTCCTTCTTGAGCAAGCGCAGCGCCTGCAACACCGGGGAGCGCGACACCGCAAGTTGCTCGGCGATTTCTTCCTGCGTGATGCGCGTCCCGGGCGCGAGCGTCCCAGAGCTAATGGCATCGAGCAGCACCTTGTAGACCTCGTCCACGTAGTCGGTGCGCGCCTGAAGCTTGAGCAGTTTCGTCGCCATGATCAAAGCTCGCTTATGGATACAGAATACGGCAAGGGTATAACCGCACCGCGGGAGCGTCAATGTCCGGCGCTGAAGCGGAAAAGGTGAATCTCCGCGTTTACCCATAGAGACATCGCCGTATCGCGCGACTAATCTTTGGATACAGAGTACGGTGTTCTGAATATCGAGTTCGGCGTTCAAAGTGCCGGCGACTGACAACTCCACCACCTCAAAATAGGATTTGCGATGACGATCAAGGAAGACAAGCTGGAAGGACAGAAGACGAGCGGCGGCAATGTCGTGTCAAAGAAGCTGATTCCATATGGCGGTTACTACACAAGCAAGGTGCCTGGCCACGATCCCGAGCTCACCGAGACCGGCCCCGGCACACCGATGGGCGAGTTCATGCGCGCGTTCTGGCATCCCGTGTGCATGTCGATCGAACTGACGGACACACCGCGTTATCTCAAGATCCTCGGCGAGGAACTGGTGGCGTTTCGCGATGGCAGCGGGCGCGTGGGCGTGCTGCATGCGCATTGCGTGCACCGCGGCGCGTCGCTCGAATACGGCGCGATCCAGGAGCGCGGCATCCGGTGCTGCTATCACGGCATGGTGTTCGACGTGGACGGCACATGCCTGCATGTGCCGTTTCCGAAGGGCGAAGAGAAGGAAGCCGAGAAATTCGCGTGCTCGATCCAGCAGGGTGCGTACAAGGCGGTCGAGCGCAACGGCCTCGTGTTCGCGTACATGGGACCGCCCGATGCCGAGCCGCCCTTTCCCGAATGGGAAGGCGACTTCACGGTGTTGCCGGGCGACGAGCTTGTGCCGTACAGCAACTTCCAGCATTGCAATTGGCTGCAGGTGCAGGACAACGCCGCCGACAACTATCACCCCACCGCGCTGCATGCCGGCAAGAATGTCGTGAATGGGCAGTACCAGGGCACGACATTCGACGAGGTCGGCGCGGCATCAATGGAAGTCGCGCCCGACATGCACTTCGTGCCGGTGCAGCAGGGCCGCAGCCTCGCCTGCGCGGGCGCGCGTCGAGTCGACAAGGACCGGCTCTTCGTGCGCGTGCAACATCAGGTGCTGCCGAATCTGAGCCTGCATGCGTACACGTCGGAAGACGGATCGAAGAAGAAGCTGTTCAGCCGCTTTCACATCATCCGCTGGACCGTTCCCGTCGACGACGAGAACAGCAAGATGATCGGCTGGCGCGTGATGGGCCCGGGCATCGATACGCGCGGCGTCGGCAAGAAGGAACTCGTCGGCTATGAGTCGATCGACTTTCTCGAAGGACAGGTCGCGATGCGGCGCCCCGAGCGCTTCGGCGAATACAAGCTCGAGGATCTGCCGCCCATTCCGCCGAATCATCGCGAGCGCGAGAACTACAAGGCCGCGCAATACGCGCCCGGCGACTACGAAGCGATCATCAGCCAGCGACCGATCGCCGTGCACGCGCTCGAGAACCCGACGAAGTTCGACGCCGGCCTCTTCCTCTTTCGCAAGTTGCTACGCGATGCGCTGCGCGGCACGAATCCGGCGGCATCGGCGCAGAGCTTCGCCGAGTGGTTCCGTGCGAACGCGGGCGCACCCAACAGCTATTGCTCGGGCAACGTGTTCGAGATTCCCGAAGGCGACACGGTCGAAGAAGAAGTCGCGCGGCGCCGCAAGGTCACGAAGACGATCGTCTCGATCCTCAACGAGAGCGAGCGGCTAAAGGCGGATGAACGCGCAGTGTTCGTGCGCGAGAAGTTCGAGGAACTCGAACAATCGATGAAGAACTGAAGCGCCACGACAAGCAAGGGGCGCGTTGCGCGCCTCGTGCGGCGAATCGGGATTCGGCAGCACATATGAGGGATCAGGAAAATGGCAAGCGAACAGACATCGAACTCCGACGGCAGCACGCTCCAGTTGCTCGTGCGACAGGTTCGTTTCGAAGGCAAAGGCATCAACTCTTACGAACTGGTCGATCCGTCCGGCGCCGAGTTGCCGGCTTTCACTGCCGGCGCTCATATCGACATCCATCTCGGCGACGGCCTCGTGCGCCAGTATTCGCTGTGCAACGCACCCAACGAGCGCCATCGCTATGTGATCGCCGTGCTGCGCGACGAGCGCGGCCGTGGCGGATCGAGAGCGCTGCACGAGCGCGTGCATGTGCAGGACATCGTGCGCGTGAGCCGTCCGCGCAACCAATTTCAGCTCGTCGACGATGCGCGCAGGGTGATCCTCATCGCGGGCGGCATCGGTGTGACGCCGCTCACGTCGATGGCGCATTGGCTGGAAGACGCCGGCATCGAATACGAAATGCACTACTGCGCGAAAGATGCGGACTGTGCCGCGCTTTCCGGGGAACTCGAGCCGATGCGCGTGAACGGCCGCGTGCACTTTCACTTCGACGGCGGTGATCCGAAGGCGGGGCTCGACATCCGCCGCTTGCTGAGCGAGCCGTCGCACGGCGTGCACGTGTATTACTGCGGTCCGGCTGGTTTCATGCAGGCATGCGCGGATGCGAGCGCGCACTGGCCCGCCGGCACCGTCCACTTCGAGCACTTCAAGGCGCCGGGGCGAAGCGAACCCGCGAGAGCGGCGAACGATGTGGCGGACACGTTCAGCGTGAAGATCGCGAGCACGGGACAGATGATCGAAGTCGCGAACGATCAGAGCATCGCGGACGCACTCGAACAAGCGGGCGTCACAATCGAAACATCGTGTCATGCGGGGCTGTGCGGGACATGCAAGGTGCGGTATCTGTCCGGGGAAGTTGAGCACAACGACTGCATTCTCAACGACGACGAGAAGGCCGAATTCCTGACGGCCTGCGTATCGCGCGCGAGAAGCAAGGTACTGGTGCTCGATCTTTAGCCGAGATGTTCGATTAGACTCGCGATGGAGCTGTAGCCTCTCGAGCGCAAGGGGCCGTTGTCGGATATGAAGCCGACCTTCGTATGTCTCTTCTCACGCACGGACGAAAGGCTGATGATGGCCGGACACCGCCGATGGAAGGGATCGAAGCTAATCTTGCCCACCACCTTTGACAAAGGCGAGCCGGCTCCAGGTCACACCCGTCCGCTGATTTCCTCGTTGGGTGGATTCGGTCCGGACATTTAGCACAGTCCTGAAGCTATGGGCGCTTGCTAACCGAATGGTCTCTGCTGCCGAAACATCAAACATTCGGCGTCCTTCGGGGACTGGACCGTGACGTAAAGACATCACCACCATCGCACCTTCCCGCAGCAAGGAGCTGACGGTCGACATCGCCTGACAACGCTCGTCTTCGTCCAGATGCATCCAAACGGCGGACAGCATCACCAAGTCGAATTCTCTTCGTCGCGAACGTACAGACATGAGATCCGGCAGACTGTCGTCCACCCATTCAATCCGGGAAGACGAATGCAGCCCAATTCCTGCGACGCGCAACGCGTCCACTGGTTCTACGGCCATAACTGTATGCCCCATAGCTCCTAACGCAGCTGCATCGGTTCCGATACCGGCGCCAACGTCAAGAATGTGGGCCGGGGGCATCGGCAAGAGATGCATGACGGGCCTGTGGCTGTTCTCAAATGAGATGTCCTGCCATTGCTCGATGAGAGATTGAGCGTTCTCAGCGTAGCCTGCCCGACGGCAATTGAATGCGGTCGCCGACTGGACGAAACGTTAGGCTGCTGGCGCTATCTATTCTGTTGACGGCGCCAGTTCATCGAAGCCTGGGCGCGACAAGTGCAGCACTTCGTAGCGTTCGCCTGGGACAACTGCTTCTGGTGTGTCGGCCCAAACCGTGAAGGTGACACGCTCCCAGGAGCGCGGATCAATCGCACAGGCGCTGGCGATCACACTACTATGCCGTGCGATACGCTCGACCTCAGCGACCGCATCTCGCGCGGCCTGCGCGAGATCGGCTTCGCGAGGAACGACCACTCGCTCCCGCGTCGCCGCGCAAGGCAATACGCCGGACGCCGGTCCGCGCTGGCACAGGAGGCCCGACCATGTCAGCACGACGGGCCGTCCGAACGATTCGACGATGCCTTGGAAACCGCCTCCTTCCCACAGGAAACGGTTCATACCAACGGTGTCATTCCACAAGTAGAACGGCGAATACTGGTTGAGCGTCGCACCTGCCTTGTCGCGCTCGCGGATCAGGTAAGCCTTGAGACCAAGGCCAGCGAACGTGTCGGTCATGTGCCCGCGGTCCGCGACGCGATTTCGGATGATCTGCATATCGTAGTCGGCGGGCAAGGTGATTTCATAATGCATCGCATACATGGTGGGGCTCCAGATTTTGCTACAACCAGGCGAGCGACATCCATTGCGAGGGTGCCGCCGCCCGCGGTTGTCGCTGACCCTGAGCTGCCGTTCGGCCCAGTCTAGCTGCAACGGCTTCTTTGAAGCCAGAACGGCCGAAAGATCGATGAAAGCAAGAGAGCGACTTTCCGGCGAAGACGCTTTGAAGGGGGCACGACTGCGTCCGTACATTCGGCTTCTGATGTGCTTGCTGCTGAACGAGCCATCATGGAAATTTGCGCGCTTGCTCCTCATCGGCCTTCTGGCTTCGTACTGCAGTCGCCGGATATATCAGGATCTGCAAGCGCCGGTCCGACCGGTTCGCCATGCTTGCCGCTTCTTGCGCAATCGCGAAAGAAATAAAGCAATACTCAATATCTGTTGCCTGTTACACACCTCGGAAGCAGCCGTTACCTGTCAATATTGCCCATGCAATGCGCGCTGTCTTGTTCGCCAGGGCGATCGCAGCAATGCTCACGTGGCGGCGTTGCATCACAGCCTTGATCCAGCGACTGTGCCGATCGTCGCGACGGTTCACGAAGTGCATGACCGCGCGGGCGCCCTGTACAAGCAGGGTTCTCAGATAGGTGTCGCCGCGTTTTGTGATACCGCCTAACCTGGTTTTGCCTCCGCTTGATTTTTGCCTCGGCGTCAGCCCCAGCCAGGCCGCAAACTGCCGGCCGTTCCTGAACTGGGACGGATCACCGACACTGCTGACGAGCGCGGTCGCGATCACTGGCCCGATTCCTGGAACGGTAGCGAGCCGTTGGCAAGCTTCATTGCTCTTGAAGATCTCCGCTATCTCGGCAGTAAGTTCGTCGAGCCATTGCTGCAGTGCCTTCAGTTGCTCGAGGTACATCGAGCCAAGCCGTCTGAGCAATGCGGTAATGTGGGCATCGGGATTGTTGACGAGCTCAACCACTCCCTTTCTCAATTGCGGAAGCCCGACCGCGAAGATCACCCCCTCTTCAGCAAACATGCTCCGGATCTGATTCGATTTCGCTGTCCGCTCCAGGATGAGCCGTTGGCGCATGCGATGAACCGACTGCAGCGACTGCTGTTCAGCGCTCTTGATCGCAGCTCACGGGCCCAGAAATGGGAGCCGTGACAGGCCTCGATACCAACCAGACTGCATTCCAGTTTTGCGAAGAACTTCAACACCTCAGCTCGGCGAAGTTTCCGCTGCACAACGGTCTTGCCATGACGATCGACGCCATGAACCTGAAACACGTTCTTTGCGATATCCAGACCAATGGTAAGTGCAGGCATTGACGTTCTCCCGGGAATTGGTGAGGTAAATGTCGCCCCCAAGGGGGCGGGAGTCCATGCCATCAGCCTTTTGTGCAGCCTGACCGGCCGACCGCCGTCGCGATCGGTCGGGTCCGCCGGGCTGTCGACTTCGCAGGACCTCCCGATCCGGTTTCGTGTTCACGGGCGAGCCGGATGTCAACATCCAGCTGGTCGAGTTCCTGCTGCAGTTCGCGAAGCGTCTTCATCGGGCCGCCCCGTCATGCAAACACGTTAAGCACAGACACTTCCGGACGTCGTGTCATTCCGGCTAGTCCTTCTGGCGATCACCGGATGCGACCAGTTCCTGATCCATCAGCGTGAGCTTCAGCGGGGCATCGGCAGACATATTCTTCTTTATGATCACGTATTTCCAGCCATCGCCATTGCCGGGATTGCGATAGAACGCGACGATCGCCACGTACTTCGTGTCTGCCTGCATGGGCTGAGACAGGCTGACCGACGCGCCAGGATTGACGACGGCTGCCATACTGGCCTGAAGGTCCTGCGCGAGTACGGTCCTGTCGTTCTTCAGCAGATCGTCGTAGGACACGCCGTCAAACAGCTTTCGATCCTTGAGCTGATAGACGCGGACCGCGAGTGACGTCGAACGGCCCGCGTCATCCGGATTCAGCTCGGCACGCGCGGTCAGGTCGACGTCAAGCACCTTGACCTGCCTGAAAAACACCGAGTGATACGCGCTGGAAGTCGTATCAGATACGGACTGCCAGGCGCCGCATGCGGAAAGCAGCAGACCTGACGCGAGGGCGGCCACGGTTAAACGTAAAGGCATGGTTTCTCCAGATTCAGGCTGCGCGCGGAACCAGATGCGGGTTCGGTCCGGGCGTGGGAAAGACTTCGTAGACGCCGAGCGCAATGGTGATGATGCGTTCCTCATCAGACGGCAACACGACGGTCCATCCCAGCCGCGGTGCCGGGCCGGTCGCAGCCGTGCCGACCGACGGCGCGGGCGCGAGACGCGACGACACCTCCATCCGCAGGTGTACGTCGGCCTTCGTGCCCACATACAGGCGGATGAACGCCATCAGCTCGCGATGCAGCCATGCGCCGGGCAGCATGTCGTGCGCCTGCTGACCGTCCGAAGGGCGCAGCGTCACTCGAACGGCGCGGCTGCGATACTCGAGGCGGTTGCCGAGCACGTAGCCCCCGCCAAGTCCGCGGCGCTTGCTGTCTTCCTGAGCGCCGGCGAGCCTGCCTGACGACGTGAGGGGCTGCGGCTGTCCGGCACGCTTGACCGTCGGGCAGAACTCGTCGACACGCACCTCGACACCGGGCACCGCCAGCGCCACCACACCAGCGAGTCCCTCGGGCGTGCGCGTGCGCTGGACCAGCAGACCCAGCAGCGCGAGCACGCGTGAATCCGGCAGACCCGACCGGGCCGGCTTCCCGCCCCACCCGAAGCCGGCGAGGCACAGGAGGTTGCGCGACTGCGCATCGGTGCCGCCCGCCTGGAAACTCTCCGGGTAGCGGTACTTCTTCCAGGCGCGGTACAGCAGCGCCACGTAGCGGTGGTTGAACTGGTCGAGAAACGCTTCGACGGCTTCATGTCCTTCCTCGCGCAGGACGATCTCATCGATCATGTGCGATGGCACCGCGGCGTCGACGCCATACAGGCCCAGGAAGGTCGTGCGCACGGTCGGCGGCGCATCGGGACCGAATGTGTCCGACCCGTCATCGAATTCCACCGCGACGATCTCACCGGCCGGGAACCCCAGCCGCGGCCTCGGCCGGAACCTCACCGGCTCGTGCTCCGGCGTGTCTCGCGTGCCGAAGCCGGGTTGATCGGGTACGCGCACTTCGAGCAGCCTGCATAGCTGCATGAAATTCATCTTCGGCGCGCGCGCAAGCAATGACGCCACGAGCGGTTCAAGATTCGGCAACTCGCGTGGTTTCATAGGAGAGCGCGCTGCGCCTTGCTGCGCGGCCAGTCGGTACGGGTTTGCGAAGGCAGGCTCACGATGGCGAGCTTCGTGAACAGGTTGATCTCCGCATACAGCCCGAAGAAACGGTGCAGCAGTTCGCCGAACAGCATCACGTCGCCTTCGCCCGCGAACGCGTGCGAATCGAGCGTGACTTCGATCAGTACGCCCCGCTCGACCGAGCCGCCCGACACCTCCTCGAGCAGTTCCTCCGACACATGCAGGATGCCGGCGAGGCGTCGGCGGTTCAGCTCGTCGTTGGTCCAGTCGTAGAGCGCCAGTGCGCCCCGCAGCACTTCCGCGTCCATCATCGACAGGAAGTTCGGCGCGAGGTGCGACAGGACTCTCCACTGGAAGCGGTCGCCGGTCGGCGGATAGAGCGGCAACGTCGGCGCCACCAGGTTGCGTACACCCGCGACATTGGGCGTGCTTGCGGCCAGTTCGTCAATGCTGGCCTCGCGCAGACCCTTGCGCGGCAGCATGCCGTTCGTGCCGGTTACGCGCAGCGATACGCTCTCCTCGGGCAGATCCTCCATCGTCTCCCACGCGTGGCCGCCGAGGATCACCCATGTTTCGTGCAGACCGGTCACGCCTGGCCGCACGCGGGTGTGGAAATAGCGCTCGGGTGCTTCATGGCGCAGCATGCCGCCGCGATGCCGGAAAGTGGCGAACGGCACATACTCGTAACGCTCAGCCGTCACATGGTCGAACGATTCGATCGCGTCGACCGAATAGGTTTCGACATGTTCGCCCTGGTGCCCGGCCGGGACGACCCGGTACTCCGTTTCGTGGTGATCGATCACGATCGGCGCGGCATCAAGCTCGAACAGGTTAATGACCGGCGTGCAGAAGAGCCGCACGTTCTCCGCGCTGAAACGCAGGTCGGACGGATACGCCCGCTTGAGCACGATCTCCAGTTCGAAGCGCGTTGTGCTCGCCGGCAGCTTCGTAACATCGAGTCCGCACAGGTCGACAAAGAGGAATTTCTCGCGGAACGTGAAATATTCGAGGAGCATCTGGTAGCCGGAAAACGACGCCTCGGCTTTTGGCCATAACCGCTCTTCGGTTGAGAAGCCCGCCGGCTCGATCGTGACGCCGGCCAGTGGCAGCGCCTCGCCATCACGCACTTCGGGGATCCGCCATGCAACCGAATCAACCTGGCGGGTCAGCGCAAGATGCATCGCGAATGCGGTCGGCAGATCGGCGTTCAGATACAGGCGCACACGGGACAGGTCCGTCGCTTCGCGTCGCGCAGACTGGTCCAGATAGAATCCGAGGCGGATCACCGAGCGGCCGTCATGTCGCACGGTAGGGCCCGCATGCGTGAGGCGCAGCGGCTGCAACGTCACCTCCTGCGTGGTCCGGTAGAGGCACTGCACAGTCCTGGGCGTGGTGCCCTCGGCGCCCGCTGCCGGCGGCACGGCGATGGATGCGGAACGCACCGGCACGCCGGCAGGCACGTTTTCCGTCTTCTGCAGTGTCTCGGCCAGCGGGATCAGCTCGACGACCGACAGCGACGGCATCATGCGCAGGTAGTGTGGCCACAGCAGGCTCACGAGACCTTCCGTCAGTTCGGGCAGTTCGTCGTCGAGCTTCTGCTGCAGGCGCCCCGTCAGGAACGCGAAGCCTTCGTGCAGGCGCTCGACATAAGGATCGCGCTCGCCCACGCGATCGAGGTTGAGCATGCGCGCCCGGTCGGGATGCGCTTTCGCGAACTCCTTGCCGGACTCGCGCAGATAGCGCATCTCGGCTTCGTAGTAGCGCAGGATCGAATCTTCGTTTTCCATGGTGTTCTCTTATTTTCGTTCTCTTATGACAGCGTCAGCGCACGGGACGGGTCGAGCACAGTCAGCTCGTCGCGCAACTGACCGATGCGGTGCGCGAGCGCCGGCTTGTCCGCGTCCTTGCGGCTGCTTGCCGCTTTCAGCGCACGCATCAACTGGTGCTTGACCTCGAAGATGAGCGCCGGCTCCCAGTGCATCAGCGGCAACGAGCGGGCAGCAGCATCGAGTTCGGTCAGCAGCGCCATCGCCGTATCGGCGCAGCCCGCATGATCGGCGAGTCGCGCCATCACGAGCCGCTGCAGGTAGCGCTGGCGTTCGGTCCGGATGCCAGGCAGTGCGTCGAGCCATGCGAAGGCTGCCTCGATACCGTCGCCGGCCACCATGTCGCGCGCCTGCGCTTCAATCTCGGGCCAGTCGCCAGCAGCACCATCGTCGCTGTCAGCGGATACGGACAGTGGTGCAACGCTTTCGCCCGCCTCGAGATCACGCACGACCGCGTGGCGGGCGATCCATTCGAGCGTCGCGTCGTCGGCGAACGGCGTGCCGTCGTTGAACGCGAGCCGCTCGATACCGGGCAACCTTTCGAGGAACAACGCGAAGTCGGCGCGCAGCAGTTCCCGCCACGTGCTGTAGGGCGCACCGACGTGGTCGAGCGCGACGTGCTGGAAGTACTGCAGGTCGAACCAGAGGTGGTTCACGCCCTCCATGTACGCCCCTTCGACGCGCTCCAGCAGTTCGTGCCACTGCTTCTGCAGCACGAGCCGTTTTCATCTGCTGGCGAAGTTCGCCGCGAGGCGGCACGAGGCGCGTGCGTGCGCTCGCATCCGCTGGCGGCACCTCGTGGAGTGTGTCCCAGCGGATGCTGCGCACGAGCCGCACGGAAGGCAGGTAGCCGTTTTCCTGATCACGCAGCCACGTTGCCATCGTGCGCGCCTGGTCAAGCAGATCGCGCGTGGAGCCGATCGCGCTGGATGTTGAAGGGGAACCTGCCACAGCGGACGGCGCGGTCGAGTCGGGTTCCGCGCTGCGTGCCGGATCGTCGCTGCGCTCGAAACGGGACACGAGGGGGCGCAGGTTCGGACGGGCCGCTTCCGGCCACACCCCGGTGCGGGTCACGAGCAGATCGAGCGCGGCGAGCGCACGTTCGAGATCGGCCGGCGCGAACTCGCCGCGGCTCTCAAGCAGATCGATCATGCGGGTGGTGGCCAGCATATCGAGCGCGCCCTTCTTCGCCTCGGCGCGTGCGGGCAGCAGCGCCTCGCCGAACCGCTCCACCAGCGCGGCCGCAAGCTCCAGACCGTCCGCGAAGCCAGCCGTCCCATCCTGGCGCAGTCGCGCGAACGCGTAATACCCCACCACGCGCAGATCCTTGCCGGTTTCCTTCGTGAGCTGCTCGCAGGAGCGCACGATCAGGCCGTCATCAATGGCGGAGAGCCTGTTCGCCTCGTCCTTCAGTTCGAAGAACGCATCCTCGTAGCCCGGATCGCGACCCACACCGTGGTCGCCTGGTAACGGGTCCAGCCACGCGTCCCACGCATCGAGACGCGCGCGCATCAGTTGCTCCGCATCACGCGAAGGAAACAGGGTTTTGAGCAGACCGGACAGCATTTACTCGACCTCCGGCATCGCGCCATGCGGCAGCGGCATCGCAGCGTGTTTCGCTGCTGCAATCGCTGACGGCGGCAGTGGCGGCGGATTGACGGCCGAGAGCTTCGGTCCGCCTTTCGCCGTGCTGGTCACGAAGATCCGCGGCGGCAGCGTGAAGTGGCGTAGTTCGAGCACGTCGAGCGGCCCCGCTCCAGCCTCGCTGCGAAGCTGTACACGCAGCGGAATGCCCTGGCTCTGGTCCGGCGTCCATGTCAACAGATAGCGCGCGCTGTCCTGCGGCGACACCTTCGCGTGCTCAAGCAGCCGGATCAGCCCGAACCTGCCCTGAGCGTCGAGCCCCGAGCGCAACCCGCCCTGCTCGGTCTGCCACTCGATATGCGAGAGATTCTCCAGCGAGTCGCCGGGCCAGATAAACGGCGTCCACTCTTCCTTCTGGTTGAAGTAGTGCAACTCGCGGCCCGACAGCACGAACTTCATGTCGGTCACGCCTGGTGTGGGTACCGCGCGTAGCTCATAGCGCACATGCGCGTCGCCGGATGGAAACAGCACGGTCGCCACGCGGGTGAGCCTGTTCAGGTCCGCGAGGAAGCCCGGATCGAGTGTGAGCGCGCCGTGGTTTGCTCCTTGGGCCGCCACCCATCGGTCGCCCTGACGCTCGACGATACCGGCCAGTTGCGTCGTGACGAACCCGGTGATGACGCCGCTGTCCGGACGCATGAAGCGCGCCATCTCCGGCAGCGAGGCATCGTTGTCGGAGTCGGCGAACGGATAGCGGCCGCCGAACGTCCGGTTCCAGTCCGCGACAATCGCCGTGCGCCAGATGTCGTTCAGGCTCGCCGCGGCCGGCTGTACCACGACCTGCCAGGTCTGGTCGAGCGGTGCCTGAAAGAGATTGCCGAAGCCTGCCCATTGCTCGCCGAGGCTCGCAGCCAGACGGCTCGCGTAATCCCGGCTGTCGGCGATATCAGACGTCTTGCCCTGCAGCACGGATTGTGCGGCCGAGCGGGCCATCGCGTCCGCGTCGGCACTGTCGACCATCTGCTGCGCCTTCAGCCGCATCGCGCTCACCCGTTCGAGATAACGCGCGAGGCTCAGGTCGCCCGTGGCCGCCAGCTGCGTGGCGGCCTTCGTGTTTGCGGGCGCGCCCGAAGCCAGGGAAGCCAGGTCGCTGCCCGTCAGGCGCAGGACCGGTCCGAAGGCCACGGCCAGCGGTGCCAGTTGCGGCTGGGTCTGCTTCGATGGATCTTTCTCGTCGGCGCCGACAAGCTGCTGCGCCTTGCTGATCAGCGTATCGGACAGCGATTGCGTCGCGGTGCCCGCGCCTGCCTGATAAACCACTGCGTTCATCAGGGCAACAAGAGGCGAGCGCTGCGGATCACTGAGCAGCGTCAGCTGGTCAACCGTGCCTGACAACGTCGGGGCGGGTTGCCAGCGCAGGCTGTTGAGAAACAGCTCCCAGGCCCGCGCGTAGTCGTCAAAATAGCGCTGACGCAGTTCGGCTTTCAGCGAGCCGGTCGACGGCGCGCTCGCGTGGACGTCTGAGAGCGCCCAGTCGCCGGTCACGTTGCGCTGCTCGCTCGCGTCGTCGATGGCTTTCGAGATCCGCTCGTCCCACGCAGTGCGCGTGAACACGCCCGGTACGGTCACCGCGGTATTGAAAAGCCCCTTGCTGCTCGTATCGCCGAGCAGCGTCGCGAGCGACACAGGCGGATATTTCGGCTTCGCGTCGTCGAGGATCTGCTGGTAGATCGCGTCAGTCGAGTTCTGGATGCCGCGCACGCCGATGATGGTCTGACGCGCCGTGGCCACCAGTGCGCCATCCGGAACGATCGCGAGCGATGAGTCCCCGGCGGATCCATGGCGCCCCAGGTGACTCGCAAAGAACGCGATTGCACGCTGGCGCAGGTCTTCCCACGTGCCGGACGTGAGCTGGGAATTGGCCGGGCGCGCTGGTACGGCCGTGGCAATCAGCTGCGGCGTCAGGAATGCGGCAACCGCGCGGTCCGGCCTCGCGAGCATCAGGTAGGTCTTGAGTGTGTCGTAGGCGGCCTGGACCTGCGCGTTGCCGCCGCTGGCGATTTCCGCATCCGAGAGCGAGGCGAGCTGGTGCAGGCGCTCCTCCAGTTTCAGGCGGATCGGTGCGACGAGGATGCGGCTGACGGCGTTTTCGTAGCCGGGCCAGGCGGCGGTCAACAGCACGCTGTCCCGGTTCAGGCCAAAGCGTGTGGTCCACGGTGCGCCGTCGCGCTGACGGACTTCGAGCGTATCGAGCTGTCTGTCGAGGCTGTCGAGCGCGAGCGCCGCCTGCGTGCGGTCCTGCGTCGTTGACAGTTTCGTGAGCGTGTCAGTGGCCGTCTGGATCGTCGTGCGGTTCATCATGCCCGACAGCATCGTGCCAGCGACCCAGCATCCGACAAGCACCGTCGTCATCCACGTGGCGGTGGTCGACAGTGAGAAGCCGACGCGGCGGCCGTGAATCTTGCGGCTATGGTCGGCGACCGTTTGCCAGATCGTCCTTTGCTGCGGCGGAAGGGGATCACCGTCTTCAGCGTCAGGAGCTGGAACGGGTGCGGTTGCCTCCCGCTCCTTGAACAGCGGAGCAAACAGCAGCCCGTGGACCGCATTGCGCCAAAGGCGTGACGCCCCGGTCTGCATCACAAGGTCCGACAATGCTGCGCGGAGTTCCGAAATGTGTCGCGACAGCTCGGCCGGGTACCGGTCGTTCGGGTCCTGCGTGAGGCGCACGACTCCAGCGTCGGCAAGATTTTCGGAGAGTCCGCGCAGCGACGCTTCGACCTCGTCGGGACGCGTGCGCTCATTCGCCCAGGTGAAACCGATCGCCTCGTCTGGTCCGGACTGCTCGCCGCCAAAGTCGGTGACATTCAGCAGGTACGCGGGCGCAGCCCAGCGCAGCGCGCGCGCGTGACGTGCGAGTCGCTGTGCGGTGCCCTCCGCGTCGAACGGCGCGTTGGCTGAACCGCGGTTTCGCGTCAGGGCTACGATCGCGTCAACAGGGCGTCGCCGACGCAGACGGCGGATCTGGTCGAGCCATTCGATATCAAGCTTGTCGGTGGTCTGCTTCGCATAGAGCAGCACGGTATCGCCGGTAATCGCGTACCCGGCGTCGGCGAGCCCGGGCGCAAGACGCTTGACGAGCGGTGCGTCGCCAGCGACGACAACCCAGCGGTCGCGGTAACGCCAACGCCACCCGTGGCGGTCGCGAAGCAATTCGCGCAGTGACTCGGCGCGCGAGCGTTCGGCTTCAGTCCCAGCTTCAACTGGCGCCGATTTTGAACCGAACTGCCTTGCGAGCCAGTAACGAACCCGCCGGGCCGCAGTCGCGGGTCGTGACGAGGCGTCATAGCTGAGCCAGACGAACAGCACGACGAAAACGAGGCATAACGCAACGATCCACTCGGCCCGCCTTTCGGCCGCGTGGATGCCGAACCAGTCGCTTCCCTTGAACCAGATCAGGAGTCCAGGCAAGACCACCAGCAAGACAATGCTCAGGATGTCGATCCGAAATTTGCGAAGCATGAACGATTAGTGAAATTGAAGTGGAGTCCGATCGGAATAGACGAATGTATCGTCGCGTACCTGGTGAGCCGCACAGACATGAGCCCAACAATGCAAAGCCATCGCGCCGCTTGCATTGCCCCTATGCGTCGACATAGGACGTGTATTGGGAGGGAATCAGTCGTGGACTGGGCTCGCATTTGCAGACACACAGATCGTCACTCAGTGCTCCCTCCCTGCCATCCGGTCCCTTCATCGATCGGCGTGAACCGTCGCACACGATATGACCAACTGATTGACACTTCGGGCACCAGACGTCGTCACCTTCGTAGGCTTGCTCCTGATCGCCAATCCTGTCGAGCGGATCCCCTCCGGTAACCGTGCCATCTTCTGTTGTTTTGTCACCCTTAAGAATGTCGTAGCGTCTTACCATGATGAGATTTCCCTTTTTCGTTGTTTCCATCCGCTACGGGCGGATAGGCAGAATGGTCCTTCTTTCGGCGCCTTTGCCGCATCGCACTCATGAGATACGAACGACACAGAGTCGTGAACCATTCACTGAGCCGGTAACGGTCAGTTGCGGGGCATTTTCGACGGAAGCGGCCTTCGATGCGCAGGCTACAGCGAACCACGGTGCGGCGTCGCCCGCGAGACCAACCATGTAGTCAATATTTGTCGGCTTTACGGCAATGCCAACCTTGACCCACGCTTTGGTTGCCGTTCCAGCAGTACCCGCATCAAGCCCTGTCTGCCAGACGCGCTTGACTTCCGTCGGCGATACGCGCCCCCATCGCAGGGCATTGGTCAGGGCAACATCGATCGACGGATCGTCCGTCCGCGTCGGTCGATGCAATTGAGCGACAGGCGTGAGACGGAACTGCCTGGTCAGTGACTGTGGTGCCAGCAAGATTGCAATCGCGGCTTCCGAGCTGCCAGCGGGGGGAGCATTTTCGAGAAGCGGATATAGGCGAACAAACACGACAAGTCGTGCTTCCTGATCCTGGCGCTTGCTGATGCGATCAAGCCACGCGTCGAGCCACATCATGTCCATCGCACCGGTCACAATGGAAGTTCGTGCCGAACGCAACTTGCGGTCCGCCCACAATCTGTTCCAGCACTGAAGTGATTCATCCCCCATAGCAGTGTCGGAGAGCACAAGCTGTGTAGAAAGCTTCAGGTCATCCGGCAAGCGTCCAACAGCTTCAGCGACATCGTTCAGCAATTCACCGAACACCCAACGAAGCACATCGCGTTGCCGAATATTGTCATTTGTGTGTTTGTTTCCACGCTCGTCGCTATCCGGGTGAGTGAACCAGCGAGCGCTGACAGGCGGAGTGTCCGGAGCGGGCACAACCTGCGGTTCCAGCTTGAGCGAACCAGAAAGCAGACCGCCCAACTCATTCTCTTCGCTATCGTTTGAAAACCGGTAGGCCGATGCGAGGATGTCCACGGGAATACTGGCCCGGTCAAAAATGTCCTTTTCGTATTGCTCACACGCGTCGTTCCACGCGATGGCGTCGAGGCGGCGTCCCTCGTACATGCTGTATCGGCGCAGTACAACGAAGGTCGCAACCCCGAGCGGATAGACGACCAGACAGGTCCAGAACCAGGGCGTCTGCGTAGGCTCTCCTTTGGGCCACAAGAGCAGAACAGCGAAAATTCCGGCAATCACAATGACAAAGAACACGGCCGTCCAGAGAAGCCGCGATGGCGGGTTATCTGGCACGGGCTGCTTCGGCGGCAGTTTCGAAAAGTCGACTGGCATCCGCGGCTTCCTTCAGAACCCGTTCGGGCGCGGGCGCAGCGTGCGGGACACGGCGTCCCACAAGGCGACGGCCTGGCCTTCGCTCAAGGATGCAGACTTCATATCCCACGCCTTCATGAATGCATTGGGAGAACCGGTGGACATATCCAGCGTCACCAGCGGAGACTGGGCATTGCTGGTCGTCGAGTTTGCTTCCAATGTAAATATATTGCCCAATACTTTCGGAGAGGTTCTTCCCGCCATCAGCCACTCTTCAGCGGCCAGTTCGTTAAGAGGTACCACACCTTTCCGTATGGTCCGCCCTCCGTCTAGGGATTTCAGGCTTGCGTTTATCTGGTCACCACGCTGCAACAGCGTAGTCGTTTCCCGAATACCAGAATCGCTTTCGAAGCCGATGTACACGTCTCGATTGTCGTGAAGGACAAACTGGAACCCCACGTCCTCGCGATCACCAGCTTTACCCGGAAGAAACCCTCCCTGAAAACAGAGACCGGGTTCGGACGGAACTTCGTCGTCCACGCGCCCACGCAGCTTCCCGATCATGTCGAAAACAAGGTGGGTTTTTTCCGGGACATCATTTTTCACAGCAAGCTCTTTGACAAAAGGCTTATTGGTTTGATCCGGGTGAAGGTAATCACTGCCCTCGATTTCGAGTTTGAACCGGTATCCCCGATCCCACTTGTACGCCTCAATCAGACGTCTTGCGGGACCGTCGCTCAGATTGCCCCGATAGATGAAATAGTGGGTATTTGGCCCCTGTACTGCATCATCAGCATAGAGAAAAGGATACGGGTCAATGCTCTTTGTTCCCCTCAATTCTGACCTACGGCTTGCAACCTCTTCCGAATACGCTTCGTGCGACATCGCTACCGATCCGATTTTTACACCTTGAACCGTGGCATCTCCTGACACCAACGCGTCGGCGGGCATATCAATCAGGTATCGGCCGACGCAACGCGGTTTCAGGTTTGCTGTCAGTTCACTCACGGTCTGTTTCTCCTGTTCGGTCAAATGTGCTGGGTGACGTCCGCACGCAATCAATATCAGCAATGGAAACAACAATAGCCATACGCGCAGACGATGTCTCATTGCTTATATTCCAGCGATGTCCCCTTGACGTTCATGACGATCCGGGTGATTGCCCACAACGCGAAGAGTTGTTGCGGCTTTTCCTTGTATGCTCCCTCATGATCGACTTTAGGGTAAGGCACACAGGCCTTTACACCCGGCTGCTGAGATGGCGCGCGCCCCGAGCGCATTGGCACAGTGCCGTCGCCATGCTCCGATGCGTCCTGCAAAACGAACTCCTCGTGCGTGTGCCACTGGTTGACGCGGTTATCGAAAGTCTGCGTTCCGGTACCCGAATCCTGTATTGGCTGCTTGTCCATCAGACCACTTAACGGCGATTGATCCGGCGTGGCGACGAGACCACCGGGCGAGATCGTTCTCTTCCACACCACATCACCCCAAGTCTTATGCTGCTCATCATCACCATAAAACGCGTATGTCGTGCTGTGAAACTTTCCACGCATGGCCTCGTGGAACGGTTGTACTTCGTTATTGATTAAGCCCGCGAAACTCATCCAGTCAGCGTCAATGCCTTTCTTTGCCGGATCCAACGGGTTGATCAGCTTGTCGTTGACCGGCGCCCACCATTTTCCGCGCTGCAGGTATATTTCCGCGTATGGATCTGCCAATGGTTTCGAGACAAGACTGCCGCCGTCCTTAATCTTCAACCAGCCCATCCAGTATTCCACGCTCGGCAGAAGCTGCAGGGCTCCGGGCGCTTGAGCAAATACAGCAATCATCGTCGCTGCATCCGGTCCGAGCGCCAATCCGACCGCCCCTTCGGTGCCGACCTTAACTCGCTTATATGCGGTGGCAGATCCGGTCGTCGGCATCACGCCGTGGACGATCCCTAACACGCTATCGCGATGTCCATCCACCTCTGAGTAATAGCGCGCGACGAGTCCGCCCATCGAGTGAGTGACGAGAATGACCTTATCGCAGGTCTTCCTGAGCTTCGTGTAGTGATCCTTGAATTCCTTGATCTTGTCCGCGAGGTGTTTGGCTGAATCGGCGTTAGACTGAAGCCAGTTGTACCCCACCGCGTGAACGGGAAGTTGATATCTATACGACAGGTCCACTTCGTCGTGCAAAAGCACGCTCACGCCAGGCGCTGTGGCTACGAGTTTGTGCATCAGTTGCGCCCGAAGGCCGGTCTTGCACTCGCTGGCGTCGTTGAGCGCATTTTCCAGCATGAGCAGAAACTTGCCATAGCTCCTGTTTCCAACCGTCCCCCAGCCCCGTCGGCGCAGCTCCGTTTCACTTTGCGCAGTCCCCGACGGGATCTTTCCGTCCTCGTACACGACCGTATTCTTCGGATCGAGTTTTTTCTTGCGGATCTCCGGGCCGCGCCACATCCATGAGCCCGCAACACTGGCTGCGCTATCTACGAGCCAGACTGGATTGTCTTTGTCCGTCCCGCTGACCGCTTTCAGATTGGTGCCCATGATCCCCGGCACAAAGATCACCGGGATGATCCGGTCAGGAATCATGTAGCACACCGCCGTGCTGTCGTCTGGCGCAGAAGTAACGGATGTATAGTGCGTGGATCCATCGTCAGCGATCGTGGCGGAAATAATACGTTCATTAGTGGCCATCTAGTGAGGCTCCCAGGTAGAGTCGATTTCTGGCTTGCATCATCTCGAACCGGCTTCCATCATGCCGACGATTCTCCGTCGATCCGCAGACGGACGTTTTCGGCGAACATCGCTTGTTGCAGGCTGGTTTTACCCGCTGTGTTCGTGGCCCCGGAAATCACACTCCCGTCTTCACGGATGATCGAAAATTTGCGGTTCTTTACGGGCTCATCGCTGAATGGCCACTTCAAGGTGAACTCCTCGTCGTATGGGGCGTGCTTCCACGAGTTGACCGTCTCTGCGAGTGAGCTTGGCCCCTGCCGGCTGAATGCCGCCGACTTGATCGTTCGGTTTTCCTTGGTGCCATCCTCAATTCCAGTTGACGACAGCCGGATATAGGATCCGCCGCACTTGAGGAGGAGTTTGTAAAACCGCGAAGATGCCCGCGATCACAATCACAAAGAACACGACCGTCCAGAGCCACCGCGAGGGCGGGTTATCTGGCACGGGCTGCTTCGGCGGCAGTTTCGAAAAGTCGACCGGCATCCGCGGCTTCCTTCAGAACCCGTTCGGGCGCGGGCGCAGCGTGCGGGACACGGTGTCCCACAAGGCAATGGCCTCGCCTTCAGTGAGTGAAGCCTTTTTCAGGTCGTCTGCCGTAAAGGCATTGAAGCCTCCATTCTTCATATCCAGCACCAGATACGGCGTCAGGGCACCGCTGATCGTAGTATTAGCCTCCAGCGTGAACAAATGCCCGGGAATCCTGGCCTCCGTTGTGGCAGAGGCCAGCAACTCGTCAGCCTTGATGTCGCCGATGGATACCGGGGCGGCCCGGATAATGCGACCGTTAGCGTCCTTCATGTCTATTTTTATCTGCGGCAGGCGATTTGGGAGGGTGTCTTTCTGTGGATCTCGCAAGTCAGTGTTGGATTGCAGATCAAAAGACACGTCAGGCTGGTTCTTCAGCGCGAAGAGGACACTAACCTCTTCGCCAGTCGCCGCTTTGCGCGGTAAGAAACCATCCTTAAAGCACACACCAGGTTCGGTGGGAATCTCGTGCTCCGGGCGGCCTCGAACATTCGCAGCCAGGCTGAGAACCAGACGGGTTTTCTCCGGAACGTCATTTATCCTCAAGTCGGGAACGGCATAAGGAGTATTCTGAACCTTTTCTTTGTATGTCGAATTTACCCAGTCTGATGCTTCAATTCGAAGCTTGATCTGGTATCCGTGGTCCCACTTGTATGCTTCGATGGCGCGACTTAGATCAGCGGTATCGTTCAGATCGCGCAACGCGACGAAGTAGCGGCTCTGCGGCGTGTTTGGCACCTGTCCATAGTCGTATAAAACGCGATAGCCGTGCGTATTCTTTTTAGCCTTCAGACTCGCCTCATAGGCGGTCAATTCCCGAGTGAACTCGTCGGCCGACATGCGCTTCGTCTCGACGGTGACCCCCTGAATGCGCGTGGTACCTATCGATAGCGCGTCGTCCGGTACATCAATCAGGTAACGCCCCACGCAGCGGGGTTTCAAATCCGAGGTTAATTCGTTCACAGTAGTTTTCTCCTGTTCGGTCAGCGGGAGGGGATGTTTGCTACAGGCGGCAGTGAGCGTCATCACCAGCACGATCAAGGTGTGATGACGAAGATTCATGCCTTCTTGTATTCCAGCGTTGTGCCCGCGACGTTCTGCAAGACTTTCACAATTCCCCACAGGGCAAATTTCTGTTGGGGGAGTTTGGTGTACGCCGCACCGTGGTCGACGTCCTTGTAGCCGACAGCCGCCTGTGCGTATGGGGCTGGAGCACTACCTGAACGGATTGGCACCGTACCGTCGCCATTTTCTCCCGCAGCCTGCAGTTCGAAGGTCTTGTGAACGTCCACCGGACCGAGATTGCCAGCCAGAACATCGATCCTGCCCATCAGATTATTGGTATTGACCGGTTTGTTCTGGACGTCATACGCGTCACCGTTCCAGAGAGACGAGGCTTGCGTGCGTTTCCATACCACGTCTCCCCACGTTTTGTGTTCCTCATCGTCCCCCCAGAATGCATAGGTATGCGGATGGTATTTCCCGCTTATCCCTTGATGAAATCTAGAGACCTGCTCGGTGATGAGCTTCGTGTAGTTCAACCAGTTCTGCTCAGGAGCAGCGGCCTGCTCTGGGTCAAGCAGATCCTCGTCAATAAGGCTCCACCATGCCCCACGCTTCGTATAAATCTCTCTGTATGGATCGCCGTGAAGTGGCAAAGAGATCAAGCGCTCGCCATCCCTGATTTTTAGCCACCCTTGTCCGTATTCTGGACTTGGCAGCAACTGAAGCGGACCGGCAGATTGGGCAAACACTGGCATCACCTTGCTTGACATGTTGCCAAGTATGAGGCTGGTCCCATAACTTATAGCGTTCCCCCCCGGTTCAGTGCCTGCCTTCACGCGCCGATATGCCGTGGCCGATCCTGTCGCAGGCATCACCCCATGTACGATACCGAGAATCTTGTCGCGATAGCCATCCAGAACCTCAGCGCAGTATCGGGAAACCAGCCCGCCCATCGAATGCGTCACCAGTATGACTTTTTCACATTTGTATTTGCGTTTGCGGTAGCCGTCGATGATCGAGTCAATCTGATCGGCAAGCCATTGAGCTGACTCGGCATTCGACTGGAGCCAGTTGTATCCCACGGCGTGGACGGGGAGGTAATATTTGTAGGACAGGTCGACTTCTGAGCCCGAAAGCTTGGCGAGGTTCGGCGCGACGAGTTCCTGCTCCAGTTGGGCGCGCAAACCGTTGTTGCCGTAATCCGTGGCCGGATTGCAATCGTTCAGCGCGTTTTCCAGCCAGACCAGGAAATCGCCATAGAACATCTTCGAGACGGTGCCCCAGCCGCGCCCACGCAGTTCTGCCTCAGAAAGGACCGTTCCAGTCGGAATCGAACCTTGGTCTGACACCTTGGTGCGCGACGGATCCAGCGTGTTCTTCCTGTAGGTAGGAGTTTTAATTGCCCATTTTGCGAGCGTCTTCGAACTGTCAACGAGCCAGACTGGATTGTCCTTGAGATCGGCGAGATTGGTGCCCATTACCCCCGGCACGACTATGACAGGGATCGCCCGCTTCGGAACCATATAGCACACCGCAGTGCTGTCGTCGGGTGCCGACGTCACTGAGGAAAAATAAACGGATCCGTCTTCTGCGATTTTGGGTTGAATGACACGTTCAGTAGCAGCCATCTAATTCGAGACTCCGATCTAGTTTGATATGTAAGCAACAAAGCGACGCAAAACCACGCTCAGGTTGCAGGATCCGAGTCGATTCGAAGCCGAACTCCTTCAGCAAAAATGGCCCTCTGGAGACCAGTTTTCCCTGCAGCGTCAGTCATGCCTCGGATCACACTACCGTCGTCGCGAATGATAGAAAACGCCTGGCTTCGAACTGGCTCGTTGCTACGTGGCCACTTCAGGGTGAACTCCTCGTCGTATGGGGCGTGTTTCCAGGCGTTGACCGTCTCTGCGAGTGAGCTTGGCCCCTGCCGGCTGAATGCCGCCGACTTGATCGTTCGGTTCCCTTTGGTGCCATCCTCAATGCCAGTCGACGACAGCCGGATATAGGATCCGCCGCACTTGAGGAGCAGTTCTTCCTTGGCCTCGATTATTACTTGGCCGTTAGCGCTGGTGATTCGCATGTTCTTGTCGGAGAGCAGGTTCATATCGTCGCTCTGCGCCTGAATCTCGACCTTCCCCTTCGCTGCAAAGAGCTTCAATCCGAGCTTCTGGGCGAAGATAGATACCAGTTCACCGGCAGCAACCGTGAAGCGCTTCATCACACCTATATCAGCATTGCCTCCCGCCGTTGCGATCAGATTTTTTTCTGCGCTTAACTGGAGTCCATCACCGGACACCAGACCGATTCCGTCCGGTGCAGTTGCCAGAATGCCGGCCTTTTTGAGATCTCGCAGTGTATCGTCGAGCAACGCACGCTGCTGCTGGTAGTCAGCAGCGACAGCCTGCGCAGCGCTGGCTGCGTCGGCCAGGCCCTTCATCAGTTGCAAGGCCTGGTCGAGTAAGCCTTGCGCACCCTGCATGCCGAGCTGTTGTCCGTTGGCTGCGGGTTGAGCCTCTGCGGACACGAGCACGCCCTTAGCACCCCGAACAGCAACACGTCCGTCAGTGCGCAACTCTGCGCCCTGCCCCCGTTCCTTACTATCCGCGTCGACCATGTGGCCAAGGTTCAGCTCACTGGTCTGGTACGGCGTCGTCAGGTGGCTATGCTCGACGCCTTCCTTGTCCTCGATTCGCCACTCCGTACCGCCTGCGGTACGAACGATGTTCCGGGTGTTGTTGAGGTTATTGACGAGGTCGGGATGCAGACTGTCGTGCATCGAACCAATGATGACGGGCCGATTTGGATCCCCCGCCGTATGGATGATGGCTACCTCCGCCCCATCGATCAGCGGAAAATGGTGGCCGTAATTGTCGCCGCTGTATGGCTTCGCCAGGCGCACCGGCCGGCTGGTGCCACCCGGGCTCCACTCGTCGAGATCAAACGGCAGCTTGATCACGTACCAGCCCTGCTCGGTCAGGTACGCGTATTTGTATCCGCCCGGCGACGTAATACGCGCCGGCAGGATACCGTCGATCACCGGTCTTTTGATCGTATCGAGCGACGTGCGCCACACCCGGTCGGCCGGGATCGCCGTGAGCGTATTGGTGTAGGACTGGCTGCGGCCACCGCTGGATTCCACCGACGTGATAAAAAGCCCATGCGGCGCATCGACCGGGTTCTGGTCGAGCCGTACGACCTCGCCAGCCTCGATGGCGAATGCGTTGCCCGTTGCCTTGTAGGTGATCTGTGTTGCGAGATAGGCTTCGTGCCGCAGCCGTGCGATGCGCAGCCCTTCTTCAGGCGTCTCGTAATGTTCGCCCCAGCGATAGTCAACCGCGTTGGTCGTCTTGTCGCCGCGTGCGGCGTTTTCCTCGACGAGCAACGACACGTCGGCCTGCCGGTGGTTATAGTCGTGCAGACGTACAGCTTCCGGGACACGCTGCGTATATCGCTCAAGTGTCTTGATCGCATCTACGCCGACGCTTTCGAGTCCCGAGTGTAGCCGGAACGGCACAACGCGCTGATTGCGGGCATACGCGTCCAGATCGTCGCCGAACACAATCACGGCGTGATCGCGCTTCTGCTCGAAGCGGAACCAGATGCCTTCCTCCGCGCAGATCCGCTGGATGAAGGCAAACGTCGTTTCCTCGCACTGTGTGATGTACTCGTGCCGCTTGTATTTCGCACGCAGCTTGAACTCGAAATCGACGCCCGCGCGGAAACCATAGTGGCGCAGCGTATCGGTAATGATTTCTTCGACCGACTGCTTCTGGAACAGCCGGCTCGTGACACCGCGATCGAGGTCGGCTAGCTTCGGCTCCATCACGACCTTGTAGCGCGTCTCGTCAGCCGAAGTCCCGAGTTCATCGAACTTCGTGATAATGCCGTGGACTGTGTGTGCAGGCGGCATCTTGCTGAACTGCCCAGCGTTCTCGCCGAACATCTTGCGCAGATAGTCCATGTTCGGGTCGATCGGGTCGATGATGAACTTCGCCGGGCGCCCCAGCACCTGATCCATCGGAATTCCGGCCATCGGGCTCGTGAATTCGATCTCGTACCGGTAAAGCTCGCTGAGCGCGTCGCGCCCGCTGAACTTCAGGATCGAGAACGGCGCCGGGTGCGGCGCCAGTTTCAACTCATAGGCCTGGGAAGGCAAAACCATCGACATGTTCTAAAGACCCCTTGAACACACGTCATATCGCAAAGGACAACGCCGGGGCGCATGTTTCAGCGCCCCGGCGGGGTTACATCAGATAATGCGGATCAGCTCTTGGCTTTCGGCATCTGCGATACCAGCGACAGGCCGATGTCCATGCCTTCCACCTGGAAGTGCGGAATGATGAAGAGCTTGATGCGGAAGAAGCCCCGGTTGTCCTCGATGTCCTCGACCGTGACCTTCGCCTCACGCAGCGGGTGCGACGACTGCAACTCGTCACCCGGATCCTTCATCTCGGTCACGAGGCCCTTGATCCAGCTGTTCAGCTCAAGTTCGAGCAGACGCCGGTCCTTGGTCGTGCCGATGTTCTCGCGCTGGATCAGCTTCAGGTAGTGCGCGATGCGCGAGAGCAGGAAGATGTAAGGCAGGCGCGCATTGATGCGGCTGTTCGCGGTCGCCTCCCTGGTCTCATACAGCGCCGGTTTCTGCGCCGAGCTGGCCGAGAAGAAGCACGCGAAGTCGTGGTTCTTGTAGAACGAGAGCGGAATGAAGCCGAGGTTGGCGAACTCGAATTCGCGGGTTTCGGGAATCAGCACTTCGGTCGGAATTTTCGGCTGCGCACCGGTGCCCAGGTCGTACAGATGAACCGGCAGGTCCTCGACCTTGCCGCCCGCCTGCGGGCCGCGGATCTGCACGCACCAGCCGTTGTTGACAAAGCTGCGCGTCATGTTGGCCGCGAAGGCGAACGACGCGTTGACCCACAGATATTTGTCGTGGTCCGGACCCTTGACCGCTTCCTCATAGTTGAACGAACGCACCGGCGTCGTATCTTTGCCGTACGGCAGGCGACCCAGCACACGCGGCATTGTCAGGCCCACGTAGCGGGCGTCATCGGTGTCACGGAAGCTCTTCCACTTGATGTACTCGGCGCGATCGAAGTAGTTGCCGATATCCTGGATCGCGGCGACTTCTTCCATCGACTGCTTGCCGAAGAACGCGGCGCCGACTGAGCCGACGAACGGCATGTGCGCGGCGGCCGCCACCTTCGAGATGTTACGCAGCAGCGCCACGTCCTGCGGCGAGTTGGTGAACTCGTAGTCGCTGATCATCGCGCTGATCGGCTGACCACCCGGCGTATCGTATTCCTCGATATAGGTCAGACGGTACAGGCCGCTCTGGATGATCTCGGGCGTATCCTCGAAATCACGCTGCAGCGCTTCCTTCGACACGTCGAGCACTTCGACGCGCGCGTTCCGACGGAAGTCCGTCCGGCTCACGAGCAGCTTGAGGCCACGCCAGCGGCCTTCGAGCGCCTGGAATTCCGGTGTATGCATCACTGCGTCAAGCTGCCGGCTGATCTGGCGGTCGATCTGGCCGATGTGGAAATCGAGCAGCGACTTGTCGAGCCGGTCGACCGGCTTGCTCGCCTTGCTCACGAGATCCAGGAATGCGCCCATGCCGCGCGCGATACGCTCGTCGGCCGACGCTTCAGAGAGCATGTCGTTGTCGCGGAAGGCCAGGAGCGGTCGCGCTTCGGCGACGGGCTTCAGGTTGATCTTGCTGCACAGGGACGCGTAGACGCTGTCGCTGCTGCTGTCATGATTGCCTTGCGGGGCGTCCAGCACGACGGTTTCGGTCGTGCCGCCTTGCTGCGATTCAGTGGGATTCATTTCGTGTCCTGTCTGCGATACTATCGCTACCTGCATATCTGTCCGGTTATGGAACGCGGTGAAGGCCGTCTTGGGCCGACGCCGTTCAGGCATGGCCTTCAGGCTGGGTGGCCGCCGTCGCGATCTGTGCGAGTTCGCCGCGCAGCTTGTCAGAGAGCGGCTTATCCTTCAGAATCTTCTCGAACTCACGGCGGAACGTGCCGTTATCGAGCAGATTCGATTTCAGGTCACGCAGCAGATTGCGCACCGCCAGCAGCGCCTGCATCTCCGGGATCTGACGTGCCACCTGTTCCGGCTCGAAGTCTTTCAGCGAGCGAAACGAGAGGTTCACCGGCAGTTCCGAGCCGTCGCCAGCCAGGGTGTTTTCCGCAGCGACCTTGAGGTCCGGCGCGTAGTCAGCGAGAACAGAATCAAAATTATTCTTGTTGATGTCCGTCTTCTTGCGCTCGGCGAGCGGCGCCTGTTCCTTGCCCGCGCTGAAGTCACCGGCGACGAGCAGCTTCAACGGCAACTCGACCTTCTTCTGGGCACCGCCCGTATGCAAATCTAACGTGATCGAAACCCGACTTTTCGGAATTTCGCGCTGGAAGCTGTCCATTTGTATTCCTTATTGAACGACGTTCAGGACCCCGCAGAACTCGCCCGGTGCGATGCGGTGACCTCTTTCGATCGGGCGCACACGCATATGCGTGTTTCGCTCGCGAAGGACTCCTTGTGGTACCCCATAGCGCGGCCTCCATTCATGCGATCATTATTGCCACGCGCTATTAAACAGGTTTACCCGCGTCGAGTCAAAGTATGTCGGCGTTGTGAAATCGATACGGATTATAAAGACATCGTGAATGATTGTTAATTATCGTCAATTCAATGCGCATTCAGACTCGTCAATATGAATAATTTGATAAACGAGGTATGCGAACGCGTGCCAATTTTCACGAAACCGTTGCTGGCATGGGCTTCCAAGGACATGACATTCTCTGACAATCTTTCAATGATGAAGGCGGTACGATGGCAACATCGCGCTAACCATGCATCGCGAATATTGCCTATTCTGGCACGGACAATATCTCAAAAATAATCATCCTCTATTTGATGTAGTTCGCATGCTTAACTATTCGCAACTGTATACGGATCACAAGTCACGCGTATAGAATCGCCACTCACCATAATCCAAGATAACGGCACAACCACACCCATGCGGATCGATAAACCGCTCTTTCACGAAGGGCTGATCCTGACCCAACAGCACTTCCAGCAGCTGGGCCGAAACGTCGACTTCACGTTGAACCAGATCGCTGCCGCCTGCGTCGCCGAGCCGTGGGGCACGCAGGGCATCGATATCGACGAGGAAGTGCTTGCAGCTGGGCGTCTGAAGCTCACCCGACTGAAGCTGCGTTTTCCGGACGGCACACTGATCGACTCCACGGTGACCGATGCGTTGCCGCCTGCACGTGATCTGACGCAGGGACTGCCAGCCGATGTGCAGAGCGTGGTCGTGCTGGCCGCCCTGCCGCTGTTCAATGCCACGGGCAGCAACTGCCGGTTCGACGAAGCGACGCTGGCGCGGCCGCGGCGCTCATACCGGGAGTTCGTCAAGGTCATCGACCTCAACGGTACCGGCGAGGCCGAGATTGCCGCCGAACGCCATGCGGTGCGACTGCTGTTCGACTTCGAGTCGCATGCCGACGACACGGTGTGTGCGATTGCCCGGTTGACGCGTACCACGAGCGGGCAATTTCAGGTCGACCACCGATACGTGCCACCGTGCCTGACGCTTGGCAGTCATGCGCTGCACGTCGAACGGATCAATCGTCTTGCCGACATCCTGCAGGCGAAGAGCACGGCGCTGGGTTCGCGCAGAAGCGAACGCATCGAGCAGGTTGCCGAATACGGCGTGGCCGACGTGCAGCTGTTCTGGTTGCTCCACTGCATCCATACGGTCTGGCCGCAACTGCGGTTCTTCTCGACGCATCCGGGCCAGCCTCCCGAGCGGCTGTACTCGACGCTTGCCCAGCTGGCGAGCGTCCTCATGACGTTCTCGACCGGCTCGCAGCTCGGCGACATTCCGGCGTATGACCACGTACGCGCCGATGAAGTATTCGCCAGGCTCGAGACGCAGATCCGTGATCTGCTCGACGCGATCATTCCGTCGCGTGTGGTGTCGATTGGGCTCACGCACAGGAATCCGACGACATGGGCGGGCCAGTTCCTCGACGAGCGCATCGTGGCGAGTTCCGCCGACTGGTACCTGTCGGTCCACGCCGCGTCGCCTGCATTCGAACTCGTCGAGCAGTTCCCGAGGCTCTGCAAGATAGGTGCGCCGGACGATATCGAGCACATCGTCAATTCGGCGCTCCCAGGCATTCCACTCAAGGCCGTGCAGCGTGTGCCGGCCGCCATTCCGGTGCGGCTGGACAACCAGTACTTCGCGCTCGACGCGAGCGATCCCGCGCACGCGCGGATGCTGGCCGCCCGCGCCTGCCAGATCTACCTGCCGACGTCGGTTCCCGACGCGTCGCTTGAACTTTACGCGGTGTTGCGCTCATGAGCACGCTGACTCCTGCCCGCGGCGAGACCGCCCTGATGGGTGGATTCGCCTCTGCGAACCGTACTGCCGCCAGTGGTATCCGGGACCTGCTGCGCGACACCGCCCTGCTCGTGACGCGATTGTCCGAGGGTGGCCACGCGGAAGACCCTGCTACCCTGCGTCAACGTTGCAAGCAGCTGATGGCGGGTTTCTCAACCGCGCTCGATCAGCGCGGTTTTGCGGCGGACGTCCGCGAAGACGCAGAGGTTGCCCAATGCGGGCTGCTCGACGAGGCCGTACTGCGCAACCTGAGTGCGCAGAACAAGCCGGTCTGGGATGCGCAGCCGTTGCAGGTCGAGCGGTTTGGCAAGCATGACGCGGGCGAACGCGTGTTCGAACGGCTCGAGCAGCGGATGCGTGAAGCGTCGCCGCACATTGCGCTACTCGAATGCTACGCGGCGGTCCTCGGGATGGGGTTCATGGGCCGCTACGCCCGTGAAGGCGAAGCGAAGCGTTCCGTGCTGATCGCCTCACTCAGTACGCAACTCGAAAAACTACGCCCCGAAGGAAGTCCCCTTGGGGGGCGCCCGGTCGCTGCGCGCCCTTTCTTTGCCGATCGTACCGGCAGGCGGTTCTCGGACTGGTTCTACCGCCTCTCGCCCTGGGCGATTGCCGGCCTCGCGTGCGTGGCGGCCGCGGTGATCTGGCTGATATGGGCACAGGTGCTCGATGCGCAGCTCGCCCACCTCGTACCAGCTGTACCGACGGCGCCGCGGCCGTGAAGTCCGATCTGCACGAACCGTCCGGACCGGCGCTCGGGGACTCGATCCGCACACTGGACCCCGGGTCGGGTCAGCTGCGGGGCCCGGCGCAGAGCCGCGCGCTGGAGGGCTTGGGTTACCCGTTCCGTGCCATCGTGACACTGATGGCCGCGCTCGCGCTCGCCGTTATCTGGCTGGTGCTGCCTGTCCCCCAGGGCGGCTTTCTTCGACCAACGGAAGTCCCTGTGGGACCGGGCGCCGGACAGGGTCTTGCATGGACGCTCACTGTCCCCATCGTCCTGTCCTGGCTGGTACTGATCTGGCTGCGCACCCGTCAGCTCTCACGCGCGCGCGAACAGAACGTACACGTACTGACTGCACTCGGCGCCGCTACGTCGAATATCCCGGTCAACCTGCGCACCCGCATGCCGCTCGTGCTCGTGACCGGCGACGCCCTGGGGAACCTGTTCGACCGGATTGCCGGAGAGCGGCGTCTCGCACACGTTGGCGACGGCGCAATATGGCTACGGGCCGACCGGCTGCAGGATCTGCCCCGCCTTGCGGTGGCCGTGAAGCAGTGGCGCGATGGGCGCGCACCCGATGGTGTCGTGCTGTCGGTTGCGCCGGCATTGCACGCGGGTGAAGACGTCCTGACGCAGAATCTGCGCGTCGTGCGGCAGTCCGTCGCTGACGCCTCGCGCATGCTCGGCGTGCGCCTGCCAGGCTTTGTTGCCGTCTACCAGCGGCTCACCAATGCGCCGGCCACACTCGTGATGCCACAGTGGTATGGCGTGTCATCGGCGACGCGCCTGGCTAACGCAAGCCGTTTTGAAGCCGTGGTCCAGGTGGCCGAAACTGAAGTTGAGCGGGCCGGAGGCGACCGTGCCGTGGCGGCACGCGCGGCAAGCCTGGCTTCGATCGTCGGCTGGACCCAGCGCGTCGTGATCGGCGTGCTAAGCGACCGCCGGCAGCCGGCCACGCCGTGGGCACTGTTCGGCGCGGGCTGGATCGATTGCGGGCCGGCGAGCGGTCCGGGCAGGCCCTGGGAGCGCGACGTCGAAATGCAGACCCGGGTCGTGCCGCCTGCACTGCCGGCGTCCCCGCTGCCGTGGCCGCTGCCCCAGCCGTTGATCGAGGCCATGCCGCGGCGGTTGTGGATGTCGCCGCGCCTGGCGGCTCTCGCCCACGCCGTTGCTCTGGTTGCCTGCGCGATCGCGGTGGCGTTTTGGGGCGCCGCCAGGAACAATCAGGCGCTGATCACCCGTATCGGCGCGGATCTCGGAAGATATTCGATGATTCCTGCTGCACACGACGCCGCGAAGCGCGATGCGCTGCAGGCTCTCGTGGCCGATCGCGACCAGCTCGACCGCTATTCACGCACAGGGGTGCCGCTCGGACTTTCCTTCGGCATGTACCGCGGTGCGCAGTTGATGCCGGCACTCAACCAGGCGATCGCAGCCTACCAGCCGCCGCGGCCTCCACCTGCGGTGGTCACGCTTGACAGCATGTCGCTGTTCGACAGCGGCCGCGCGCAACTGAAGCCCGGCTCGACGCGCGCGATGGTCGGCGCGCTTGAAATGATCAGGTCGCATCCGGACAAACGGATTCTCGTGGCCGGTTATACCGACAACGTTGGCAGTCCGGACAGCAACCTGACGCTGTCGGTCGCACGCGCGGGCGCGGTGCGCGACTGGCTCATCGAGGTGTCGGGCATTGCCGCCACGCAGTTCGCGATCCAGGGCTACGGCGATACGCGGCCGATCGCGAGCAACGATACGCAGGAGGGGCGAGCCAGGAACCGGCGCGTCGAAATCACGCTGGTGCCGGACGCCCCAAAAGAAATCCCGTTGGAGGATTCGACCAGATAGCAGGACCATTTTTAGCCCTCGAAGCGAACGCTTCGGGTTTCAGAGGCTCGGGGGCTGGCTCCGGGCGATTGTCGTAGTACCAGAAAAGGGAGTGAAAGATGGCAATTCCGGCTTACATGTGGGTCAAGGACGACGGTGGTGCGGACATCAAGGGTTCGGTGACAGTCCAGGGTCGCGAAGGCAGCGTCGAGCTCGTCGCGTTCGACCATGGCGTGAACATCCCGACCGACGGCAACACGGGCAAGCTGACCGGTACGCGCGTGCACAAGCCGATCAAGCTGACCAAGGAAACCGATGCGTCGACGCCGTACCTGTACAAGGCGGTGACGAGCGGTCAGACGCTGAAGTCGGTCGAGATCAAGTGGTACAAGATCGACGACGCGGGCAAGGAGAAAGAGTACTTCAACACCAGGCTCGACAATGTGAAGATCGTGGCCGTCAACCCGAAGATGCTCGATATCAAGAATCCGGACTACGAGAAGCACAACCACATCGAAGAGGTCGAGTTGCGCTACGAGACGATCACGTGGTCGTACAAGGACGGCAACATCATCCACAAGGATACCTGGAACGAGCGTTCCTGATCCTGGCCACAAGCCATGTTGTGCCGGAACCGGTACTGCAGCCCGCAGCCGGTTCCTTTTTTGCCAGCCCCGTACGTGGGCTGGCACTTTTTTGATACGGGTAGAGCGGCGTTTCTGCCCCGTTCCGTGATACGGCATTGATATGACACTGCGCGACTCTACCCACCTGCTTCGCCGGCTCAACCCGCACTGCGCGAGAGCGCTCGAGGCCGCTGCGAGCCTCTGCCAGACGCGCCTTGCGGACGAGATCACCGTCGAGCACTGGCTGCTCAAGCTTATCGAGGCAGACGACGGCGACATTCCTGCGATCCTGTGCCACTACGGAATCGACATCAATGCCGTCTGGGACGCGCTGATCGCGGCGATCGATCACCTGCCCCGCAACCTGCGCGGCAAACCCGCCCTTTCCCTGCAGCTGGCGACCGTGCTGCAGGATGCCTGGAACTGGGCATCATCGCAGGAGGCTGACCAGCCCATCCGTTCCGGTCATCTGTTGCAGGCGATTGTTGACGCGCCGCACGTGCTGCGTGCGCAAAACGCGTGGCCGCTGCTGTCGGTCAGTAGCGCGCAGATCCAGCGCCTGATCCCGCGACTCGGCCACCAGTCCTGCGAAAACCAGCCCGACGAAGCAGAACCGGCGGCGCCAACGACAGCGCCAGCATCCGGAGTCGACGCAAGCCAACCGCCGTCGGCCACGAGTGCGCCCACGAAACATGCGCCGCCGCGCTCGACCGACGGCGAGGCACTTGCCCGGTTCGCCATCGACCTGACCGACAAGGCCCGTCGCGGCGAGATTGACCCCGTATTCGGGCGCGAACGCGAAATCCAGCAGATGGTCGACGTGCTCGCGCGGCGACGCAAGAACAATCCGATCCTCGTCGGCGAGCCGGGTGTTGGCAAGACCGCGCTGGTCGAAGGCCTCGCGCTACGCGTCGCTGAAGGTAGCGTGCCCAATGTGATCCGCGATGTACGCATTCTGACGCTCGACCTGGGCCTGCTGCAGGCAGGCGCCGGTGTGAAGGGCGAATTCGAGCAGCGCCTGAAGAACGTGATCGATGAGGTGCAGGCTTCGCCCGTGCCAATCCTGCTCTTCATCGACGAAGCCCACACGCTGATCGGCGCGGGCAACGCCGCCGGCGGCGCCGACGCGGCGAACCTGCTGAAACCCGCGCTCGCGCGTGGTGAACTGCGCACGATCGCGGCCACCACCTGGTCGGAATACAAGGAATATTTTGAGCGCGACGCGGCACTCGAGCGGCGCTTCCAGATCATCAAGGTCGATGAGCCCGATGACGAAGCAGCGTGTCTGATGCTGCGGGGGCTCGCGAGCCGCTACGCGAAACACCATAACGTGCATATCCGCGACGAAGCGCTCGTCGCGGCCGTGAAACTCTCGCGCCGCTATATCCCGGCCCGGCAGTTGCCCGACAAGGCGGTCGACCTGATCGACACGGCCGCTGCGCGCGTGCGCATGGGGCTGGAATCGCCGCCGTCCGAGCTGCAGCGTGCCCGCGCAGCAGTCGCCGCGATCGAAATTGAACGCTCGACGCTCGACGCGGACGAACGGGCCGGCGCTAGCAATGTCACTGCGGACGTCACGCCGCGACGTGATGCGCTCATTGCTGCTCTTGCTGATGCGAACAGTGAACTGATGGCTTTGCAGGCGCGCTACGAGCATGAGTTGGGGCTTGTCCAGGCGTTGCATGTACAGCGGGACACGAAAGATTCAAAACCGGATGCCGGAGCGCTTGCGAGCGCGAAGCGGACACTGGCCGATGCACAGGGCAGGACAGCGCTGGTTTTTGCGGACGTTGATGCGCAGGCGATCGCACGCGTAGTCGCTGAGTGGACCGGCGTGCCGGTCGGCGAACTTGTCGAGGACGAACTCAGGAGCCTGCTGACGATCGAGGACAGTCTCGCGAAGCGGGTCGTCGCACAGGACGATGCGTTGGCCGCGCTCGCGGAGAGCCTGCGCACCGCCAAGGCGGGGCTGAAGAGCGAGCGCACGCCGCTCGGCGTGTTCCTGCTGGCTGGTCCCTCGGGCGTCGGCAAGACCGAGACAGCGCTTGCGCTTGCCGATGTGCTATTCGGCGGTGAGGCGGCGCTCACGACCATCAACATGTCGGAGTACCAGGAAGCACACACGGTGTCGCAACTGAAAGGCTCGCCGCCTGGCTACGTCGGCTATGGCCGCGGCGGCATCCTGACCGAAGCGGTGCGGCAACGCCCGTACAGCGTCGTGCTGCTCGATGAGATCGAGAAGGCTCATCGCGATGTGCTCGACATCTTCTATCAGGTGTTCGATCGCGGCATGATGCGCGACGGCGAAGGCCGCGAAATCGACTTCCGCAACTGCGTGATCCTGATGACCTCCAACCTCGGCAGCGCGCAGATCGACGAGGCGACAGCGGAGAACCCGGCCATCTCGCAGGCCGAACTGCTCGAGGCGATCCATCCGCAGCTCGTTGCGCACTTCCAGCCCGCGCTGCTCGCGCGCTTCCAGGCGCTGGCGTATCGCCCTCTGGACGCAGATGCGCTCGCTTCGATCGTGCGGCTCAAGCTCGCGAAAATCGCCGACCGTCTGCGCAGGCAGCACGACGTCGCATTGACCGCCGATGACGCTCTGACCGATTCACTCGCGCAGCGTTGCCTCGCGCGTGAATCGGGTGCGCGCAACGTCGATGCGTTCCTCAACCAGCGGATCCTGCCCGCCGTGTCGCGCGAACTGCTCACGCGGATGGCGAACGGCGCGGCGCCGGCGGAAATCCGGCTGTCGAGTTCGCCTGAAGGGAATCTCACGATCGACTTTCTAGATCGTGGTGACGCATTTGCGGCAGCCGTTGCGCATGTGAGCGACGCGGTGCCGGCCGGCGCCAGCGCCTGACGGAGCAGACGATGGCAGGCCCCTCGCTCTACGACATGCTCCTTGGCCAGATCGGCGGTGAGTCGCTCGACGCCTATGACGACAGAACGCTGGAAATCATGAGCGTGCAACAGAATGTGCGGCGCATCCTCAACACGCGCGCGGGCGCGCTCAAGCATCTGCCCGATTATGGTCTGCCGGACCTCACGAACATCTACAAGGCGCTGCCCGCTTCGTCCCACCTGCTCAGGCAGCAGATGGAGGCAACGCTCTTGAAGTACGAACCCCGGATCCGTGCGATCGACGTCGAGATCATCGACAATCAGGACCCCGGCGTGCTCGTGAGCTTCGAGATGACGTGCCACATGAAGAAGACCGGCCTGGTGCGGTTCGGCACGTACTTCGAGCCACCGGGACGGATGCGACTTGAGCGGAAGACTGAAGCAAAGTAGCCCTTCGATGAGTGAAGAACCCGATAGCCAGAAACCTTTGCGGTGCGCAAAAAAAGTTCGTCGCGGATTTTTGCTGCAAGTCGAATGCGCTTTTCTCCGGGCGTAGCCCAAGCCCTCCTAGTTCTCGCCTGCTTCGATGCAGGCTTTGTTGCGCGTCCCCGAAGGGGCTCCCGCCCCTGCTTTCGCATGCTGAAACGTCAGTCCGATATTCCGCATTATGAGAGACGCGTGACACTCTTTATGTCAGTATTCAATTGAGTTGTGACAGCACCCCTAGAGCAGACAATGCCCTCAAGGCAGTGCTGCCTGCTCACTCCTCATGCAAAGTTGCAAACAAGTCCGTTGCAAAGGGTCTAGCTGCGGCGAGGTCTGCACACGAAGTCGTGACAGCCGCAAGCAGCAAGGCTTTGCGGGGCCACCTTAGACCGATGCAAAACTGCGGGCCCGGTCCGAATTCTGCGCGGCCAGTTTGACAGTTTTCGCCCTCAACGCGTGAAGGCGACACGATAGATGACGCATTGGACTCCACTGTAAGTGGTACCGGCGCCGACCTTACTCATCGCTTTCATGGGAATTCTTCTGAGACAGGATCAATACCTCACGCACTTCGTCAGCCGCGTCGCGATCTGCGAACTCGTCTAGGATGCCGTGTCGAGCGTGACGCGACAAGCAGCCAGTCTCCGGTTGGCGTTCGAGATGATTGTTGGCTTAGTTGACCCACATCTGCGATTCATCAAACTCGAAACCATCTATCTCCAGCTTCTTCATTATCACAGGCACAACCCGCTGCCCGAGAGCTTGCATGGTGGCAGTGAATTTACTAAATATAAGTTTAGTAAACTTCTTGCCTCAACTGCCAGACGTTTGGTAACCGAGTCGTTTACAGCCCGGCGCAGTGCAGAATGTCCAGCGGCGGGCAAAAAGAAGGCTCAGCCTGCTGGTCAAGTCAAACCAAGGCATGGCTGCGCGCTGTCAAGTGCCAGACGGCAGCCCCGCAAAAAAGCCGTCCCCGTGAAGGCGGACGGCGATACGTTCAACGGGGGCCATCGCTATCGGTTAAGCAATGGAAGGAACGAACTCGCTGCTCTCGGCCTCAGCTTCCTCGCGGGTCTTCTTAGCTGCTTCGCTGCGCGCCTGCTTGAACCCGAAGGCGCCAGTTTTCAATGCATCGACATCGTTCAGGAAATTACCTGCACGAATCGCAGCATCGGCGGGCGACAGCGATTCTTTCCTGCGGTAATGCCGGGTCAAATACACGATTGCCCCAATGTCACCTTTTTCACGCCGATAACATTCCATGTGATACAGCTCGGGCCCGCACTCAACCACGACATGCGCCGCCTTCGCCTTGTCCTTCAGACTCGCCATTTTCACTCCGAAAGCTAATTGTAATAACACCGCGCATTGGCGGAGGAAGATACTGGCCAACAGGTCAGTGCCCTTACAATGCCTTTGGATTCTTGACCTCTCAACATATAACGCCGAGCGTTTCGGGGGTACCCGAATTCTGGTGATCACGGCAGGACAGAAGAAGACTTATTAAGCGTACACTTACATTATCAGCGCCGTTATGCCTCGGAACCCCATCGAACGAGAACTGCTCGTCGACTTCTTTGATGACCAGATTGCCTATGCCTACGCACACGCACATCAGTGCGAGGTGAATGATCATCTGGAGCGCTTGGCGGAGATGGCAAAGGAAATCGCTGATGAAGCGCGTGTGGACCAACAGCTCTTGTCTTTGCCAGGCGGGG
This sequence comes from Paraburkholderia sp. MM6662-R1, assembly GCF_050436245.1. Classification (NCBI taxonomy): domain Bacteria; kingdom Pseudomonadati; phylum Pseudomonadota; class Betaproteobacteria; order Burkholderiales; family Burkholderiaceae; genus Paraburkholderia; species Paraburkholderia sp. MM6662-R1. The sequence continues at coordinate 1,100,932 of NZ_JBNDLV010000004.1, forward strand.
CCCTGACGAGCGTCGGCAACGCAACGATGAATTGGCTGAAGTCTGCGGTGAAGTACGGGGACGTTGCGCCAGACACCGGGAAAGCCGAGTGGCTCAACTTCCCAGCAAACGGCAGATTCGACACCGTCCTTTCCGACTTACAAGTCAATCCGCACGGGCCGTGGATGCTCATCCAAGCACTGAGCGCAAATCTCGAGCGGACTGTTCCTGACGCGATGAAGCCGTTCACAACGCAACAGCAAGTGCTGGCGCTTACCGAACGGTTTGTCAACGAAAACCGGTCGACTCTTCAGACTACATTGCACCTGCCTTCGTTTGCCGTCGCAGTTCACACTGCTTTCATCGAACGCCATACGCATCAGCACTCAGCCGAAGAGTCAGAGGATCTGTTGCGCAATGCGTTGGAGCTATACCGTCAACGAGCCTACCAGGCCGGGATCAGCTCGATCACCAGCGCATTCAGTAGAAAAATGACAATGCGCTTATATGAGCGCGCCGCAAAACTCGACATCAGCATTGACCGCTTCTATGCGTGGGGATCCCTCATTTCGCGCCCTCGCAGTGCAAAAAAGATGCTAGCGGACTTCGCAGCGTTGATATCACTTGATCCGGACTGGTTCAAAAAGTGGGCAAAAGAAAAGGTCGAGGCCGACCTCCCAGAACTCACGGCAAACGAGTTCATACGTCGCGCTCTTGCGTTTAACCCGCGCGTTCAGCCACGGTCCTCCAGCGGTCCCATCTACTTTTCGAGCGCGCATTCGGACATAACGATAAGGGGTGCTTCACTCCAAAATCGGCTGGCGTTGGTACTACCCTATGACCAGCCCTTCCCAGAATTAGACCGGGCACTCGCTCGCTTCAAGAAGTATTTTGAGCGACGCTCTGCTCAGCATCGCGCAGACCTCCAAGAGCCCGAAGCATTCGAAGCCGCGACGGCGGCGCGGCGAAAGAGCGAGAGCCCGGAGCCAAAGGTCGAGCGCGTAATCATCGAGAATGTGCGGAGCATTCCCGTTCATCTTGCGGCGTTAAGGACCTTCGAGCCAGACAATCCAGCGGAATCACGCAAGCCGGCTACAAGTCTCTATTTGAACATTCACGACGAAATTGCATCGTATGGGTTTACAATTGGCACCGAAGCCACGAGGGCATCGGTCCAAAATGCGAATAAGCATCGCAACAGCGTTATGCTAAAACTGAATACGTGGATACCGCCAGAAGCAGTCGGAGTAGTTCAGCGATGAGATAGCCTAGGCGACGACCGAAGTCGATGACGTGAAAATGCCAAAACATGAATACCACGACGAAATCCGTAGCCGATGAATCCGGCGCAGCGTACTACATACCACGCCGCCTTCAGATTACTGACCGTCAGGGGAAAACACGGTTCGTCAGCGAGACCGAACTTCTCAGCTTCGAAGGGCCCAAAATCGTGCTCGGCGAGCCGGGGATGGGCAAATCTCAGCTACTGGTACAGTTCGCCGACCAACTTTAGGTGAATACGGTCAGCGCGGTTCGCTTCATGTTGCACAAGAACTCAACCAAGCTAGTAACTGCCGGTAAGCCGTTACTGATTGACGGACTTGATGAAGGTAAGCGCACGATCCAGCACACGGAATTGACGTCCCTGGGTGGTGGGGAGATGGCGTCTCACGACAGCGCGTCGATTGGTGAAGTTCGCGCCAATGCGCTGGTCAAATCAAACGGGGTTGCGTGCTGCAGCCGTGAGCTTCGCGAAGTTGAAGGGCAGCAGGTCTGTGACATCGGCATCCGGTGCGCGTTGCGGCAATTCGGTCAGCACATGCACGAGATATGCGTAGGGTTCGACATTGCAGGCTCGACACGTGAGCATCAGGCTGTAAACGATTGCGCTCGCTTTCGCCCCGGCAACAGTGTCACTGAACAGCCATGAGGATCGGCCTGTACAGAATGGTCTGATGTCGCGCTCGATGACGTTGTTGTCGACGGCGGCACGCCCGTCGCTCACGTAGCGGCAGAGATACGTCCACTGGTTGCGTGTATATGAGATTGCCTTGCCCAGCAGGCTTTCTGGCAGAACCTGCGGCGCCTGTTCGTCCAGCCACTTTCTGAACGCTTCGAGTAGTGGCACGCTGTGCTGCTGGCGCAGCCGGTATGTGTAGTCAACGCGCGTCTCGCCTTCGGGCATATCGGCTTTGGCCAGCGCCTCGACCTGATACAGCGCCTTGAAGTATTCCAATGCCTGCCCGGCGCGGCCGCCGGGTTTTTTCATGCCCTTGAGCGCGTCGACGAAGGCCCGACGGGCGTGAGCCAGGCAGCCGAAGTGGGTTGGTCCTTCGAGCGTACGCCAGGCGGCGTATCCGTCCGTCATCAGCAGATCTTCATAGCCGGCGAGGAATGCCTGAGGATATTCCTGCCCCCGCCCCGGCTGATAGTCGAACAGTACGACCGGCTCCGCACAGTCTTCGGCACTGCGGTAGACCCACATATACGATGTGCTCTGCGCGGTCTTGCCGGGCTCCTTGAGCACCTGCACCGTTGTCTCGTCGCCATGGATCAACGGCTGCGACAGCAGCGTCTTGCGCAATGCCTCATAGAGCCGGCGGTAATGCAGTTCAGCGGGCCGGATGATCCAGTTTGCCAGCGTGCCACGTCCGACTTCGATGTCTGCGCGCGCCAGTGCGTGAGCCATCCGGTATAGCGGTGTCCCGTCGACATACTTGCCGGCAGTAACGGTGGCGATCATCGCCGCACTGGCATTGCTGCCCGGCAATGGCTGCGCTGGCATCGGTGCGGTGATCACCGGCGTGCGTTCGGCATGGCGTTCGCAGTGGCGGCACGCGTACTTGAAGCGCACGTGCTGCAGCACGGACGCCTTCACCTCGATATGCAACTGTTCGCTGACCTCTTCGCCCATGCGGTGAAGTGCGTGTGCGCAGCATGGACAGATCTTCTGCTCTTCGGGCAGGTCGTATTCGATGCGCTGACGTGGCAGGTGCGCCGGCAGTGGTTTGCGTCCGGGCCTGTTCCGTGCCGCCCCGGGTACATCTGGCAGGCCAGTATCGGGCAGCGCGAACGTGCCTTCGGCATCGCCGGCGTCATCGTCGTCGTGGTCGGTGGCGGCGATCTGTTCGGCCTCGTCGAAGACACGAGCCCCGAGCTTCTCGCTACTCGGCGCGAAGCGCTTGCTCTGCGCCAGGCGGAACTGCTCCTCCAACTGGGCAATCCGTTCGCCCAGCTGCCGGTTGCGTGCCTCGAGTTCACGGATATAGGCCTGGGCGACCGACGGCAATCGGGAGAAGTCGTCTTCGTTCATGCTCCCAGGATAGCGAATGATTGCGCGCGACGGGTTTACGGGAATTTGTAACCGTCCACCCGCCCGTTGTTTTTACTGGGAACGCCCGGCGTTCAGCTCGCGTGACGGTACCGCCGTGCCGGATGGCGGCGCACTGCGTCAACGTCAATGCCCTCAAGGAGCCAATGCAGCTGTTCGGTCGTCAACTCGATCACAGCCTGTTGCCGACGTGGCCAGACGAAGTGGTCCTGCTCGAGGCGCCGCAGCATCAGCCAGAAGCCGGTGCGCTCGTAGAACAGTAACTTGACCCGGTTGCGTCTGCGATTGTGGAAGGCAAACACGGCACGTGCAAATGGGTCGAGTTGCATGGACTGCTCGACCAGTGCCACGAGGCTATTGATACCGGCACGGAAATCGATCGGCTCACGATGCAGGAAGACCTTAATGTTCGCCTCGAACCGGAACATCATTGGGCTCTCAGTGCGGCAATCATCGCGCTCACCAGTGCGGCGTCGCGCCCTGAGCATTCGAGCTCAAGCTTTACACCGTTGGGCAATCTGGCCGACAGGCGCGCAGCTTGTGTCGCCGGTGGCGACAGATCTGCGCGATCCAGTTCAGGCGTCGGCTGCGCAACATGTGTCGTCGGCGCCGCGTCGTCGATCGCGACGACCGGCACGAAGGCCGACAACCCGACAGCAGTGTTGAATCTCGCGGAGGAAGTCGACTGTTCGCGCAGCCGAACCCATTTGCGCAACTGGTTGGCGTTCACCCCAGCCTTCAGGGCGAGGCCAGACAGCGATGCGCCTGGCTGCAGGCAGGCGTCGACCAGTCGTCGCTTGTCTGACGGGTGGAAACTGCGCTTGCCGCCGACACCAACGCGTGTCACCCGCAAGGGCAAAAAGGTCAGGTCATTCTCGGTCATGGATTGCGTCCGCAAGTTTGGGTTGCGGACGCAATCGTGGACCTTCTCAAAGGCAGAAGCTAGGTGCGTGAAAACTAGCGCTTACTGATGAAGCAATGGCTCGCCGGGACGGAGACGCTGTCGACATGATTCTGTCGCAGCTCGAAGAAGCGGGCGCGCCGGATTTCATCCTTTCATGTCGAGCCCGCGAGTGGCAAGCACGTAACGCAGCGAGCCTTCGCCAAATCTATTCGGTCGAGCCCTTGGTTTTCTCGCTCGAACCCTTGATGCGCCCGGAAGCATCTATCTTCCTAGCGCGGCAGTACGCGAAAACCGATCCAGAACGCGTGCTCACTCACCTAGACGACTACGGACTCTCTGAGCTCTACAACAATCCCCTGACGCTTGGTCTAATGGGGCGTGTCGCAGAACATGATGAACGGCTCCCTTCCACACGGGCCGCGCTGTTCGATCGGGTCTGCAAGCTGGTCTGGCCGGAACATGATGAAGATCGACAAGACAGCGGTCTTAGCGAACTCATGGAAGACCAAGCACTTTCGGCTGCAGGGGCTATCGCAACGTCGGCATCGGTCGCGCCGCCCCGATTCACCGTACCCTCTGCCCTTTTCCGCGTCAGAATAGGCAATCCACCCTTCCGTACCATAGTTATGCGTACGTCGTCGACAAGCTCGTTCCAGCGAGACTGCGGAACCTGCTCGACCTACTGTGCGAATTTTGCCCCGGCGTCGATGCCAAATCTACCAAGGCCGCACACGATATCGCCGACCTGACATCTGCGCTTATAGCGCGCGCATTAGACGCGGAGTTCATATCCACAGAGGACGCCGCAGCACTTTGGCGTTGGCTTGGCATACTTGCCCAAGCCGGTCAGATCAACCGGCGTGCCACGGAAGGCCTGCGCTCGTGTCTTGACGCGCGCGACGACCTACGTCGAGCCGTCCAGCGCTATGCCCTCTACGAAATACAGCCACGACTCTCTATTTTCCGGACCGATTACGACCTCGCACGGCGGCTTGTCGGACTTAATGGCCGCCCACATGACATTGCATACCATCTAGACCAACTCGACGGCGCTGATAATAGGCAACAGACGCTCCGGCAGGACTGGAAGGATCTCATCCAGCTAGGTACGGATGCCAATGGCATCGCCGCCGAAGCGCTAGCCGCAGGCAAAAAATTTCAAGCCGATGATCAACAGTTGGCGGCGTTTCTGCACTCGCAGCAAAATCCGAAGAAGCCAGCATGGAAGATTAAAAGCGAGCGCCATGAAGCGAAGCGCGCAAAGAAGAAGCGCGTTGCCGATGAATTCTTTCGCCGACACTTCAGGCAGCACAACGCAGCGCTCAAAGCAGGCGAATTTAGCGCGATCTTTGATCCGTCCAGAGGGTATCTCGGCATTCTCGAAGACGTCGGCACCGGAAAGTTGCCATCCGAAAGGCTCGTTGACTGGGTTGGCGCCGGACTCGCGTCTGACGCGATCGAGGGATTTAAGTCGGTGCTCTTCCACCCTTCAAGAGGTGGGTTTCGCATGTGGATCGACCCAGACTATCCATCGCTTATGGATATGCTTTCCGGATGCAAATGCTTCATGCAGGTCTATTCCGTGTTTCGTGTGCCCGCGAAAATGCTGACCGCGCTCCCCCCAAATCATCCAGACCAGCGCTTGCCCTGTATCGTCTAGGTATTTTCGTAGCACGTCCGCACGCATGTAGGCCACATGGCCGCTCAGAGTAGTGCTGCCTTCTCCGAGTTCGCGATACAACGAAGCTGCGCCATGGGCGTCCCGAAGATCCCAGGAGCCTGGGCAGTACCTCAAGCCGAAAGCTTCGCAGATATTTGCGCATGGGAGCACAGCACCATTCGAATTGTTAAGTTCGCTGTGGTAGCTCTCCCAAGCGTACTGGTGAACAGGCAATTGAACACTTACGACTGCTTCGTCATAAGGCGGAGTATCCGCTCGTTCCGGCGCAGCCGCGCTGGTCCCTTTCGACAGGTTGAGCGCATCAGGAGGGCCCCCAAACGGCATCTCCCCTGCATAGGTGTAATAGTGCTGTGGTATTTGCAGGATTGCGTCGTTTCCCGGGTTCGTCATCGCGCCTAACACTTCCATTAAGAGCTCGACGTCGGCCCGTTTCACGAACATGGCGCGAACAAACGTAAACACGTTGCGGTAGTTGTTGTTTGCCGTCCCATCGATGTACCCATCGAGCATCAACCACTCGCCCGTCGTCCCCGCGACGTCCGACAGATGAAGCAGCGAACCATAGTCTGGCGCCGGCCCATCCTGAATCCAGGTCCTCATCTCGTCAGGGCTCGCACTGAACAGGTCAGGGAGTGACGGATCCCACGACAAGACAGGTCCCGGGAATGTTGGGTCAATGCCAGTGTCACTAGGTCGGTCGCTGCTTCTCCATTCGCGGAGCAGATTGTGATCGAGACGCCACCCCCACATCTCAAAATATGCGATCCAACCGTACTTCTTCCCGTATCGGTCAACCTTGCGCTTCTCGCTTCGTGCCCGGCTACTACTTCCCTTGTTCGAATCCACGGCCTCGTATGCCTTGGGCTCGTACCCAAGCTGCAGCATCCGCTCCACAATGTCGCGACGCGTCTTACGGTATTCGACGTGGTCGAAATCGTAGTTGTGACGACCGGGCACGATGCTGCCGATTGTGTAGTTCCCGAAGTCCATGCCAATTGCGGCATCATCCGCCTCTTCAATTTGTTGCTCCGAGAAAGGCGTTGGGCCGCCGAACGGGCACGGGAGATCGGCGAACGGTGCGCTCAAATACTGCAACGCAACGGCGTCGATACACGTCGGCTCAACGCGTCGGGCCAGCGCGATGATTCCAAGGCAGTTTTGGCGCAAAAGCACGTGCCGCGTTGGCGAAGGCGCGGAGGGCAGGAACATGTTCTCCACGAGTGCGCGGGCAACATTCGGCAGTGCTGCGGCCATTGGAGAATCAACGTCAGACCACCCACAGAGAGCCGCGCCGTAGCCTGCGGCGCACATGCGTTCGGGCACATAGGGGTCCGGCGCAGACAGAGACTCGACCATCAGGCCGAAGTACTCGGCGGGCTGCCTGAGCGCGAGCGCATGTAGCGCTCGGGTTGCGACATCGCGCAGGTAGCGATCCGTCGTCGTCAGAATCCACATAACCCAGCGAGCCCGGACGATCTCCCGATGATCGCCTTTTCCCGCTTTCCATCGGGCGCGCAACGACTCCAAATCATCAACGGCCTTCTCGTGCTGTCCGAGAATCCACTCGGACCAAGAGAGGTCTCGACGCGACGCAGGCATCTTACGGAGCAACTCGTCGAGGAAATGTGCATCAAGCGGATGGGCCAGCGCCGCCCTCGTTGACCGCAGCCGCGAAAAAAGCGCCTTTGCAAACCCAATCCTCGCACTTGCCTGCGCCGCAAACTCATTGACCGTCTCACGATTAATGTGCGCTGGGTCCGCGAACGAGCTTAGGTAAAGCGAATATAGGACCAATCGCTGCGGCACTACCTGCCAAAGTTGCCGACGATGCGCCCTCAGAGGAAACAGATCAACCAACGCTCTAAGTGTATCGTGGGCAAGTGTATGCCTCCCCTCTTTGTCGTTTGGGTCGAGTCTCGCGGCGTTAGCTGGATCACCAAGCCATGCCTCAATGTTCTCAGATTCGAGCAGGTGTTCAGCAATCAACTGCCCGGCCATCAAATCGTATACAACCGCAATTCGCTGGCGCCCTTCCTGAGACTCTACACGCATCAAAATGCCTTCCGATTCGAGGCTACGAACCACGCTCACGTCCCAGTCACCTCGCTCTCTCAAACCCGCACGTAGCTCCTTAAAATCGGCATCACGTCCATTGCCGTTCCAGAGCAGTTCGCCGACCAGCACGAGCGCCTCGCGAACATCCTCCCGGTAGATCCGTTTCGAGCCCGGAGACGCATCTGCAATGCGAGTGGCGGCCGCGTCAAAGTACCTGCTGAAAAGCGTGGTTAGTGAGTTCGGAAGCGCTTCAACACCGACTGTGTGCTGTCGCGCTGGATTGGCGACCTCGCAGAAAATGCGTAGCGTTAGCGGATGCTCCAGTTGCTCTAAAGGTAAGTCGGCGTCCGTCGCGTCGATCTTATAGAACGCGAAGTAATCAGCCAGCGCCGTTGGGTTGTTAACGAAGCCTTGTAGCTCGATGCGCTCGATGCCCTCGGGAAGACAATCTCCGACGAATTCCGTACGCAGCGTGACAACCAGCAAGACGTAGGGAAAGCCCTTCAACATGACTTGCGCCGAGGCTAACAGGTCCTTCCAGTTCCTCGGATCTTCACTTTCGTTCAAACCGTCAAAAACAATCGGAATCCGTCGGCCCGCGCGCTGCCCCGCAGCGTCAATTGCTTCCAGCAGTCTCTCAAACGTTGACACCTGGCGCCCGGAAATCTTGAAGCGCTGGGCGAGGTGATCTAGAGTTTGCCCGGTATGAAGCGCGTTGCCGAGAAAGAGGACCCCACCTGGGAACTCGCCGTCTGGGAGCGTCAGCTTGATCGCCAGCTCAGATTTTCCGTATCCCGCTGCAGCCAGAACCGCGACAGACTCCGCTGCGACGGACTTTCGCAGTTCGGCTAGTTGGTGCCGCGCAGAGTGAAGGTCAGCAAGCAAGTTGGCGCCGATGAGTGCGGCCGGCGAGCGAGCATTGCGCAACTTTGCGAGCGTCTTGCGATGGACGTCTGGCGACGACATGTCTGAGGCAAGAAGTTGCCGGATTGCCGGTAAATCGCCCACGGCCAATGCGCCGTGCAGTCCGTCGAGATCGTCCGCAATCGATTTCGCGCTCTGGACCAGCTCTGAAACTCGCGCGAGCAGCGGTGCTGGCAGGCTGTCAACGCAGCTATCAATGGCAAGCGACGCGGCGCGCAGGTCATCCGCCAGCTTCGTGAGAACGTCCCACGCTTCATGTCCGCCAAGGTATCGCCGCAACTGAGTTTCGACGAGTGCGGTCTGATGAACCTCAGGTTGAAATTTCCGCTTTACCGGGGCAACCGCCACGGCATGCTGTTGAGCCAGAACGTCAGGCGTCACGACGAGCTCGCCGAAGTACGATTCCCGCAGGATCGCCGCTGGCCCAACCAGAAGTTCGCCTATATCGTCAGCAGTCAAAAGGCCGAGCTTGAAGTTTGGATACGCAGACTGAAGGCCGTAAAACCATTCTTGGTCCGCTTTCGTCAACGTATGACGCGTCCACAGGATCCAATCAGTTAGAACTGGCAGCGTCGCCTTGCTCTTCTCCAGACCTTCAACGATTTTGTTACGTCTCGTCGCTCCGATATTGGTACCGCTAGCAATGCTGTACCACTTGCACTGCCACCCAAACCATCGCCCGGGATCCCCGAGTGAGCATGGGCTGTGGAGTTTCAAGTGGAATTCCACCCCTGCCTGGTTGGCTAGCTCCCTAAAGTCACCGTACTGTCCGTAGTTTCGGCGAACAAGCGCTCGTGCAAGCTTCTCGAAATTAGTCTCTGCTGCCCCCGGAAGCTGAGAAAAGACTTCCCAATTCACTGCAACCATCTGACTACCTCTCGCCTTAGCGCATCCGATTTTTATTCGCCATCGTGGTGATGCGCGGAAAAAACTTCGACGCGCCCTCCCGCCTCAACGAACAGTTTAATGAACGCAGACACGTCAGCCTCGTCCGTTTTGATCGTTATCTTGTCCTCATCTCGCTCCAGACTGTGGTCGGAAGCGAACTGCTCAATCTCCCCAGGAGCAAGCGAGTAAACGTTAAGCTCCCTGAGTAGCTTTAGCATTTCCCCAGTGAACCGTTGCTCATCAGGCTCGCCATGGGAGACGCTGTACGTCTCATCTTTCTGGGCTTGGGCCGACAGCTTGCCAATAAGAGATTCAACCTGCTCTGCATCCCGCGCATGCTTGAATCGCCCAACCAGCACGAGGTTCATGGAATGTTCCGACCCGTAGCTTGTCCAGACTTTCAATTCATATCTCCTGTCACCGCCCGCAGGCGGTCGATCGCGGCAATGACCCCTTCATCGCCGACCATGATTCCTTCTTTCGCGTACGAGTTTTGCCTTGCGAACCCAGACGCGTCGATGTGTGCATACGACCTTAGACCCTTCTCGTTAGGCAACGGATCACACGTCGGCATCCCCTCGGAGCCTGCTTCACTGATCGCCAAGCGCACCCGGGGACGGGCCGCGTTAATCCACGATTCAAGTTGATGCTTCAAAGACGCATCGATTGCGCTTACCGTTGGAGTCGCCTGCTGGGGAAGCAGCAGTAGCTCGGACGCCGCGACCTCCTCCGCGAGAGCTGCTATAGCGTCCAACTCACCTATCGTGTCCTGATTGACTACAACGTTGATTCCAACGGGCGCGATCTGTAGAGCATCGCGCAGCCTCTGCCGCAGCGCTTCGAACGGACGCCCACGCAGGCGCTCGTATGTGCCACTCACTCCATCGACGCTGATACGGATGAAATGGACATTGCCCGCAAGTCGATCGAGGAGCGGTGGCACGAGCCGCTGGCCGTGGGTCGTGAATGTGACGGCCAGCGCCGTATTTCTGGCTGCCGACTCGCAGATTTGCGCGAAAGCAGGATGAAGCGTCGGTTCTCCTCCACCGAAACCAACACCCAAGCAACCTGCGGCATCCAACTCCGATAGCCACCGTCCAACAACATCGACATCGAGCACTGCCCGGTGTTTCGGCGCATAGCAATACGCACAATGGAGGTCGCAGAGGTTAGTGAGTGCGACGGAAACATGGCGAGGCGCGTTGGACCAGCGTTCACGAGGAATTCGAACTTCGTCAAATAGCGCGTTAAACCCGGTTTTCCGGTCAAAAATATGTAGGCCGTCTGGCCCATTCCGATATTTCACGTTTTTCTTGAATCTTGTAGCTGGACCATCCGTCGAATTGACGAATCTGCCTAGAATTTTTTCTCATTGCCGCAGAATCGCGGCGTCTGTAGCACACGGCACACCGCCCCCACCAGACACAGCAATTTAACGTTAAGCGTACATTTTGGAAAGGTTGCAGCTAATCGCCGCTCGCTTCGTCGAAAAGCGCTTTTTCCGGCAGCAAGTCAGCTATCACCGGTCGACGCCCCTCTAGAACGAATGGCACTTACTTAAGCCTACATGGAGGAGAAGACGCGGGTAAGTGCTTGAAGAGAAAGGGAGGGGGCTGATCCAGGGATTGATACGATGGTTGTTACCAGGCAAACACCGTCTCATTCCAAAGATCAGCCCCCATGGATCGTAATGCACGAAGTCATCACAGGCAAACACGAAGCAGGGTTCAAAGCCGGGCGTGCAGGGCCCAGGCGGTAGACTACTTCAACATACTGACGAGCCCGGGGCTGTTGGGCATAACGGAAGCGTATTTGCCAGAACATCGGGAACGGCTGTATCCGCCGACGGTGACACTGTCGATGTTCATGCGCCAGGCGCTGGAAGAGGACGCCTCCTGTCAGAAGGCAGTCAACGGGTGGGCGGCGCAGCGAGCTGCCGACGGGCTGCGGCCCATGAGTGTGCGTACGGGAGGCTACTGCCGCGCTCGCCAGAGACTGCCGCTGACGATGGTGCGGGAGTTGGCGCGCGAGACGGGGCGCCAACTGCATGAGCAGGCCGAGCCTGCCTGGAAGTGGCGCGGGCGCCCGGTCAAGCTGGTTGACGGCACCGGGATCTCGATGCCCGATACGCCGTCGAACCAGGCCCGTTTCCCGCAGTCCAGTGCTCAGGCCGAAGGAGTGGGCTTTCCATTGGCCTATCTGGTTGCGGTGATCTGTCTGGCAAGCGGCGCAGTACTGGAGTCGGCGGTCGGAACTTACGCGGGCAAAGGCAGCGGGGAGCTGACGGCGTTTCGCATGCTGCAAGGCACGTTTCGCAAAGGTGACGTGATCGTCGCCGATGCCTTGTACTGCCACTACTTTCTGATGGCCTCAATGATCGCCGCCGGGGTGGACGTCGTGATGGAACAGCATGGGGCACGCCGCACCGACTTTCGGCGAGGCCGGTCCCTGGGCACGCGCGATCACATTGTGACGTGGCCCAAACCCCGGCAGCGTCCCGACTGGATGACGCATGAGCAGTACCAGGCCTTCCCCGATGAGCTGATGGTGCGCGAGTCCAGGCTGCATCACCGGGTGCTGGTCACCACGATGCTTGATGCACGCAAGACCAGCAAACAGGACCTCTCGCAGTTGTACGCCAGGCGCTGGGACGTGGAACTGGATCTACGTAACATCAAGACGACGATGGGCATGGATGTGCTGCATTGCCAGACTGCCCACATGAACGAAAAGGAGATCTGGGTCCATCTGCTGGCCTACAACGTGATTCGGCTGCTGATGGCTCAGGCCGCCAGTCACCATGCCACTGACCCGAGAACACTGAGTTTCAAACACACCGGTGCAGTTATGGACTGAATGGCTGGCCAGAGGTCTGACGGCAACTCACAACCAGAGTCTCCTGTTCAACCTGATCACGCAGTCTTGCGTTGGGAGTCGCCCCGGTCGCATCGAACCACGAATGCGCAAACGAAGACCGAAGTCCTACCCATGGCTGAAAGAGCCTCGTCACATCGCACGTGAGCGCGTCCAAAAATATGGGCACGCTCCACGGGCTTAAGTAAGTGCCATTCCTCCTAGTTCTCGCCTGCTTCGATGCAGGCTTTGTTGCGCGTCTCCGAAATTTACTTGACATCTAAACTATCAAAACCTAAATTAATCTCACCGCAGAGTTCATTTTGGGGAACCAGCATGCGCATAGTCTGTATCGGCGGCGGTCCGGCCGGTTTGTACTTCGGTCTGTTGATGAAACAACGCAACCCCGGCCATGAAGTCATGGTAATCGAGCGCAACCGCCCCTACGACACCTTCGGCTGGGGCGTCGTGTTCTCCGACCAGACGCTCGGCAATCTGCGCGCCGCCGACGCCCCGAGCGCCGAGGCGATTCTCGACGCGTTCAATCACTGGGACGACATCGAGATTCACTTTCGCGGCCGCAGCGTGCGCTCATCGGGCCACGGTTTTTGCGGCATCGGTCGCAAACGTCTGCTGAATATCCTGCAAGCGCGCTGCGAAGAACTCGGCGTGAAGCTCGTGTTCGAAACCCAGGTCGTGGACGACAGCGCGTACGACGCGGACCTGATCATCGCGAGCGACGGCCTGAACAGCCTCGTGCGCCAGAAATACGCGGACACCTACCAGCCGGACATCGACGTGCGCGACTGCCGCTTCGTGTGGCTCGGCACGAAGAAGCTGTTCGACGCGTTCACGTTCGCGTTCGAGCAAACCGAATTCGGCTGGTTCCAGGCGCACGCCTACCGCTTCGACGATCAAACCTCGACGTTCATCGTCGAAACACCGGAACGCGTGTGGCGCGCCGCCGGTCTCGACGAAATGAGCAAGGAAGACAGCATCGCGTTCTGCGAGAAGCTGTTCGCGAAGTACCTCGACGGCAACGCGCTGATGTCGAACGCGGCGCATCTGCGCGGCTCGTCGCAATGGATCCGTTTTCCGCGCGTCGTCAACAAGGAATGGGTGCATTGGCGCAGCAACGCGAACGGCACACGAACGCCGATCGTGCTGATGGGCGACGCCGCGCACACCGCGCACTTCTCGATCGGCTCGGGCACCAAGCTCGCGCTCGAAGACGCGATCGAACTCGCGAACAGCATCAGCGCGCACCCGGGTTCGCACCTGGACGATCTGGCCGCCGCATTGAAGCACTACACCGAAGTACGCAGCGTCGACGTGCTGCGCATCCAGAACGCCGCGCGCAATTCGACCGAATGGTTCGAGCACGTCGATCGTTATACGTCGTTCGAGCCGGAACAGTTCGCGTATTCGTTGCTCACGCGCTCGCAGCGCATCTCGCACGAAAACCTGCGCGAGCGCGATGCGCAGTATCTGTCCGGTTTCGAGGACTGGCTCGCGAAGCGCGCGGGTGTCGAGCGCGCAGCTGACAGGCATTCGATTCCGCCGATGTTCACCCCCTTGAAGGTGCGCGGCGTCAAGCTGAAAAATCGCGTGATGGTGTCGCCGATGGCGCAGTACTCGGCGGTAAACGGCGTGGCCGGCGACTATCACCTGATGCATCTCGGCGCGCGCGCGATGGGCGGCGCCGCGCTCGTGATGACCGAGATGACCTGCGTGTCGCCCGAAGCGCGTATCACGCCCGGATGCCCGGGCATGTACGCGCCCGAGCATCTGGTCGCATGGAAACGCATCGTCGATCTGGTCCATCTGCAATCGGATGCGAAGATCGGCATCCAGCTCGGCCACTCGGGGGCGAAAGGTTCGACGCGCGTCGCGTGGGAAGGCATCGATCAGCCGCTCGACGATGGCAACTGGCCACTCGTTTCGGCGTCGCCGCAGCAGTATCTGCGCGGCATCAGCCAGCATTCGCGCGAAGCCACGCATGACGAACTGCGCACCATCGAGCAGCAGTTCGTCGAGGCGACGCGCATGTCGATCGAAGCGGGTTTCGACTGGCTCGAACTGCACTGCGCGCATGGCTATTTCCTGTCGAGCTTCCTGTCGCCGCTCACGAATCACCGTACCGACACATACGGCGGTCCGCTCGAAAACCGTCTGCGTTACCCGCTGCGGGTATTCAGCGCGATCCGCGCGGTGTGGCCGCAAGACAAGCCGATCTCGGTGCGGATTTCGGCGCACGACTGGGTCGAGGGCGGCAACACGCCCGACGACGCCGTGAAGATCGCGCAAGCGTTCAAGGCGGCCGGCGCGGACATGATCGACGTGTCGTCGGGCCAGGTCAGCAAGGAAGAAAAGCCCGTGTTTGGCCGCATGTTCCAGACGCCGTTCGCCGATCGCGTGCGCAACGAAGCCGGCATCGCGACGATCGCGGTCGGCGCGATTTCGGAAGCGGACCACGTGAACAGCATCATCGCGGCGGGTCGCGCCGATCTGTGCGCGATCGCGCGGCCGCATCTCGCGAATCCGTCGTGGACGTTGAACGAAGCGGCAAAGATCGGCTATCTCGACGTCGCGTGGCCGAAACCCTATACCGCCGCGAAAATGCAGCTCGAACGCAACCTCGAACGCGAGCGTGCGCAGGCCATCGCCAACGCCGGCCTCACGGCGCAACAACGCGCGCAACGCGCCGAAGGAACCGTGTGAACACCTCAGACACTCCTCTCGCCGGACAACACGCGGTCGTCACCGGCGGCGGCGGCGGCATCGGCGCGGCCATCGCGCAGGCGCTGCTGCGCGCCGGCGCGCGCGTCACGCTGATGGGCCGCAACGCGCAACGCCTCGACACGCAGCGAGAGCAATGCACGGCGCTCGGCGACGTCGCGTGTATCAGCGTGGACGTCACGCAAGAAGATTCGGTGGCGCGCGCATTCGAGCAGGCGGGCGCCGTCGATATCCTCGTGAACAACGCGGGCCAGGCGCAGGCCGCGCCGTTCACGCAGACCGATATCGCGCTGTGGCAACGCATGCTCGACGTGAATCTGACTGGCGTGTTTCTCGGCACGCGCGCCGTCCTGCCCGGCATGCTCGAGCGCGGCTATGGCCGCATCGTCAACGTCGCGAGCACCGCGGGGCAAATCGGTTATGCGTACGTCGCCGCGTATTGCGCCGCGAAGCACGGCGTGATCGGTCTCACGCGCTCGCTCGCGCTCGAAACCGCGACGCGCGGCATCACGGTCAATGCAGTGTGCCCCGGCTACACCGAAACCGAGCTGCTGCATGCCTCGCTCGAACAGATCACGAGCAAGACCTCGCGCACCGCAGCACAGGCGCGCGAAACGCTGCTGCGCTCGAATCCGCAGCGCCGCTTCGTGAATCCGGAGCAGGTCGCGAACGCGGTGTTGTGGCTGTGCCGCCCCGGCTCGGATGCGATCACGGGGCAATCCATTTCCATTTCGGGTGGAGAAGTGATGTGAGCAAATCAACCCAAGCAAAAAAGTCGGCGGCGGCATCGGATGCGAAGCTGTCGCGCAAAGGCGTGGCTCAACCCGCGGAGAACGTCGTGGACCTCGAAATGAGCACCGGAGCGGACAGCCACATGGGCCTGCGTTTGTGGCTGCGCATGCTGACCACCACCAACCTCGTCCAGGCCGAATTGCGCAAACGTCTGCGCACCGAATTCGACACCACGCTGCCGCGATTCGATCTGATGGCGCAGCTCGAACGACATCCCGATGGCCTGAAGATGACCGAGCTGTCGCGCCGTTTGATGGTGACGGGCGGCAACGTCACTGGCATCACCGATCAGCTCGAAAAAGAAGGGCTCGTCACGCGCGACACCGATCCGAACGACCGCCGCTCGATCAGCGTGTGCCTGACGCCCGCTGGCCGCAAGGCCTTCGACAAAATGGCCGTCGCGCACGAGCAATGGGTCGTCGAACTGTTCGGCGGCCTGAGCCTCGACGAAAAGATGAAGACGCATCAGGACCTCGGCAAGCTCAAGCAGCATCTGCTCGACAGCCTGAGAGGCTGACTTCGCACTGGAGGAATACATGACACGATCCAACGCCGACGCACTGTTGTCCGGCAACCGCCTGACCCTGGCAGGCTACGAGGCGAAGCATGTCGGCTGGTCGGTGAGCGACAAGGTCGCGACGATCACGCTGAACCGTCCCGAGCGCAAGAACCCGCTGACCTTCGAATCGTATGCGGAGCTGCGCAACCTGTTCCGCGATCTCGCATACGCGACCGACGTGAAAGCCGTCGTGCTGCACGGCGCGGGCGAAAACTTCTGCTCGGGCGGCGACGTGCACGACATCATCGCGCCGCTGATCGATCTGCCGATGCCCGAGTTGTTGATGTTCACGCGTATGACCGGCGACCTCGTCAAGGCAATGCGCCATTGCCCGCAGCCGATCGTCGCAGCCGTCGACGGCGTCTGCGCGGGCGCCGGCGCGATCCTCGCGATGGCTTCCGATCTGCGCCTCGGCACCGCGCGCAGCAAGCTCGCGTTCCTGTTTACGCGCGTCGGCCTCGCCGGCTGCGACATGGGCGCGTGCGCGATGCTGCCGCGCATCATCGGCCAGGGACGCGCCGCCGAACTGCTGTTCACCGGCCGCTCGGCAAGCGGCGACGAAGCTCACGCCTGGGGCTTTTACAACCGCCTGTGCGACCCGGCCGCGCTCATCGAAGAAACACAGAAGCTCGCCGCCGATCTCGCGGCCGGCCCGAGCTTCGCGCACGGCATGACGAAGAAGATGCTGCACCAGGAATGGAGTATGAGCATCGACGAAGCGATCGAATCCGAAGCGCAGGCGCAGGCGATCTGCATGGGCACGCGCGATTTCGAGCGCGCGTACAACGCGTTCGCGGCGAAGACGCGTCCGGTGTTCGAAGGAGACTGAGTTGAGCGCTGATCATCAGAACATCCCGATCGATTTGCACAGCCCGCTCGCGTGGCCGTTTTTCGAGCCGCGTCATCGCGAACTCGCGGCAGGCATCGACGCATGGTGCCGCGCGCATCTCACGCATAACGAACATGGCGACACCGATGCGACCTGCCGTGTGCTGGTGCGCGAACTCGGTCACGCCGGCTGGCTGAAATACGGCGTCGGCGGTGTCGCCTATGGCGGCCACGGCGACACGATCGACACGCGCGCCGTATGCCTGCTGCGCGAAACGCTCGCGCGCTATTCGGGCCTCGCCGATTTCGCACTGGCGATGCAAGGCCTCGGCTCGGGCGCGATCTCGCTCGCGGGCACGCATGAGCAGAAATCGCGTTATCTGCCGCGCGTCGCGAGCGGCACGGCGATCGCCGCGTTCGCGCTGTCGGAGCCGCAAGCGGGCTCGGACGTCGCCGCGATGGCGCTCGCGGCTCGCGAAGAGGGTGAGCAATACGTGCTCGACGGCGAAAAGACGTGGATTTCGAACGGCGGCATCGCGGACTTCTACGTGGTGTTCGCGCGCACTGGCGAAGCGCCGGGCGCGCGCGGCATCAGCGCGTTCATCGTGGATGCGCAGACGCCGGGCCTCGACATCGCCGAGCGCATCGACGTAATCGCGCCGCATCCGCTCGCGCGCCTGCGCTTCACGAACGCGCGCGTGCCGAAGAGCCAGATGCTAGGTGCGCCAGGCGAAGGTTTCAAGATCGCCATGCGCACGCTCGATATTTTCCGCACCTCGGTGGCGGCCGCATCGCTTGGCTTTGCCCGTCATGCGATGGCCGAGGGCCTCGCGCGCGCGGCGTCGCGCAAGATGTTCGGCCAGACGCTCGGCGACTTCCAGTTGACCCAGGCGAAGCTCGCGCAGATGGCGTTGACGATCGACAGCAGCGCGCTGCTCGTCTATCGCGCCGCGTGGCTGCGCGACCAGGGCGAAAGCGTCACGCGCGAAGCCGCGATGGCGAAGTGGCACGCGAGCGAAGGCGCGCAGCAGGTGATCGACGCGGCAGTGCAGCTTTACGGCGGCATGGGTGTGCAAAGCGGCAGCGCGGTCGAGATGCTGTACCGCGAGATCCGCGCGCTGCGCATCTACGAAGGCGCGACCGAGGTGCAGCAGCTGATCGTCGGCCGCGATCTGTTGAGGGCGCATGCCGCCGCGAACGGGAATGCGCAATGAGCACTTCGTTCGAGCGGCCCATACGCATCCGCTTTTCGCACTGCGATCCCGCGGGCATCGTGTTCTTTCCGCAGTACCTCGTGATGACCAACGTGCTCGTCGAAGACTGGTTCAACGAGGGCTTGCGCATCGACTACGCGCACATGATCGCGCGGCGCCGCATCGGACTGCCGATCGTCAAGCTCGACTGCGAGTTCTCGCGGCCGAGCCAGATGGGCGAAACGATCCTGCTCACGCTCAAGGTCCGAACCATCGGCCGCAGTTCGATCGGCATCGAGATTCACGGTCATTGCAACGGCGAAACGCGTTTCCGCTCTAAACAGGTGCTCGTGTTCATATCGTTCGACAGCGGCAAATCCATCGATATTCCCGGCGACGTCGCGAGCGCGCTCGCGGCGTACGCTCTATCGGCCCCCTCCATCGAGGCGCATCGCTCATGAAACAGGCTCTCCTTCCCGCCGGCTGGGTCAAACCGCGCGGCTATGCGAACGGCGTCGCTGCGAGCGGCACGCAGGTGTTCATCGCCGGCCAGATCGGCTGGGACGAACAGGCGCAGTTCCAGTCCGATGACTTCGCGCAGCAGTCCGAGCAGGCGCTGAAGAATCTGCTCGCCGTGCTGCGCGAAGCGGGCGGCAAGCCCGAACACCTCGTGCGCCTCACGTGGTACGTGACCGACAAGCGCGAGTATCTCGCATCGCTGAAGGACATCGGCCGCGCGTTTCGCGAGCTGATCGGCGACTACGACATCGCGATGAGCGCGGTGCAGGTCGTCGCGCTGATGGAAGACCGCGCGAAGGTCGAGATCGAAGCCACCGCGGTGATTCCGTACTGAACGTCGTACAGGTACCGAACGCACAGGCAAGCCCTTCACACCGAACGAAGCGCATTTTCCGGCTCAACGCCTCGGGAGACCATGATGGAACCGTCAGCACACGTCGATACTTTCGCGCGCGACAATCTTCCGCCGCAGGATCAATGGCCCGTCTTGCTGCTCGACAATCCGGACGTCGCCTATCCGCCGAGGCTGAACTGCGCGACCGAACTGCTGGAGCGGACCATCGAGGCGGGGCATCGCGACCGGCCGGCGATCTGGTCCGACGTGGACGGCAAGCCGCAAGCCACCACGTACGGCGAACTGCTCGCGCTGGTCAACCGCAGCGCGCATGTGCTCGTCGATGAAATGGGCTTGCGCCCCGGCAACCGCGTGCTGCTGCGCGGACCGAACACATTGCAGATGGCCGTCGCCACACTCGCGGCGCTGAAGGCCGGGCTCGTCGTCGTGCCGACCATGCCGCTGCTGCGCGCGAAGGAGCTCAAGCAGATCATCGAGAAGGCGCAGGTCAGCGCCGCGCTTTGCGACGCGCGCCTGAGCGCGGAACTCGAGCGCTGCACGAATCCGCGGGACGAGTTCTACTGCGCGGTGCTGAAACAGACCCGCCGCTTTCACGACGACTCCGCCGATTCGCTCGACACGCTCGCCGTCAACAAGCCCGAATACTTCACCGCCAGCGACACCGCCGCGGACGACATCTGCCTGATCGCGTTCACGAGCGGCACGACCGGTGCGCCGAAAGGCTGCATGCATTTCCATCGCGACATGATCGCGATGTGCGACCTGTTCCCGCGTCATGTGCTGAAGCCTTGCGCGAACGACATCTTCTGCGGCACACCGCCGCTCGCGTTCACGTTCGGGCTCGGCGGGCTGCTGTGCTTTCCGCTGCGCGTCGGTGCCTCGACGGTGTTGGTCGAAAAGCTGACGCCGCAGACCTTGCTCGAGGTGGTCGAACGATTTCATGCGACCGTGATGTTCACCGCGCCGACGTTCTATCGGCAGATGGCGCCGCTCGTCGCGCAACATGACCTTTCGTCGCTGCAGAAGACCGTGTCGGCCGGCGAGGCGCTGCCCGATTCGACGCGGCGCCAGTGGCGCGAGGCGACCGGCATCGACATGATCGACGGTATCGGCGGCACCGAGCTGATCCACATCTTCGTTTCGTCGCAAGGCGCGGAGATCCGGCCGAACGCGATCGGCCGCGCGGTGCCGGGCTACGTCGTGCAAGCCGTCGACGACGACATGCAACCCGTGCCGCCCGGCACGATCGGCAAACTCGCGGTGCGCGGCCCCACCGGCTGCCGCTATCTGGCCGACGAACGGCAGTCGCGCTTCGTGCGCGACGGCTGGAACCTGCCGGGCGATTCGGTCTATCTCGACGCGGACGGCTACGTGTTCTACCAGGCGCGCGCCGACGACATGATCGTGTCGGCCGGCTACAACATCTCCGGTCCTGAGGTGGAAAGCGTGCTGATGCAGCACGAGGCGGTGGCCGAATGCGGCGTGATCGGCGTGCCCGACGAAACGCGTGGGCAAATCGTGCGAGCCTTCGTCGTGGTGAACCCGGGCTACGCCGCCGACGATAAACTGGTCGCGCAGCTGCAGGATTTCGTTAAGAATAACGTCGCGCCGTATAAATATCCCCGCGTCATCACGTTCGTCGGCGCGCTGCCGCGCACCGAAACCGGCAAGCTCAAACGTTTCGAGTTGCGCATGATGACGTAACCCCTATCTTTCGTGAGACTGGAGGCAGACTGCATGGCCGGCTCTTTCATCGAAGTCGTCGCCCACGATGGCGGCCGTTTCAACGCATACGTCGCGCGGCCCGCGCAGGGCTCGGGCCCAGGGCTCGTGCTGCTGCAGGAAATCTTCGGCGTCAACGACACGATGAAAGCGAGCGCCGATCGCTACGCCGAAGAAGGCTACGTCGTGCTCGTGCCCGATCTGTTCTGGCGCATCAAGCCGAGCATTGCGCTTGGCTACGGCGACGCCGACATGAAAGAGGCGCTCGGCTATCTGGGGCAGTTCGACGCCGATGTCGCGGTCAAGGACATCGCCGCCACCGTCGCCGCGTTACGCGAACTGCCCGAGCAGGCCGGCAAGGTGGGCGTGGTCGGCTACTGCCTCGGCGGCAAGCTCGCGTTTCTGAGCGCGGCGCGCACCGACGTCGATTGCGCGGTCAGCTATTACGGCGTGGGCCTCGAAGCGCATCTCGACGAAGTATCGGCAATCAACTGCCCGATGGTGTTCCACTTCCCTGAAAACGACGCGCACTGCCCACCCGAAACGCGCGAGCGCATCAGCGCCGCGCTGCGCACGCGAGCGCAAATCGAGCAATACGTGTACCCCGGCTGCGATCACGCGTTCGCCGCGCCGCAGCGCAAACAGTACGACAAGCCCGCCGCGATGATGGCGTACTCGCGCACGCTCGCGCTGCTGCGCAAGGTGCTCGGTCCGGTCTACGATCTGAACGCGCTGTGGGAAGCGCACTGCTATCACGAGTTCGCGACACGCGACGTCGACGCGGTGATGCCGACGATGGTCGCCGAGCCCTACGTCAATCACGTGCCGACGATGACAGGCGGCGTCGGGCATGACAATCTGAAGCGCTTTTACACGCATCACTTCGTCAACTCGAATCCGCCCGACACGAAGCTGATTCCGATTTCGCGCACGATCGGTTCGGATCGCGTCGTCGATGAATTCATTTTCAGCTGCACGCATAGCTGCGAAATCGACTGGCTGCTGCCGGGCGTCGCGCCGACCGGCAAGTACTTCGAGGTGCCGATGCTCGCCGTGGTGTGCTTCCGCGGCGACAAGCTTTATAACGAGCATATCTATTGGGATCAGGCTTCGGTGCTCGTGCAGGTGGGGCTGCTCGATCCGGAGGGCTTGCCGGTGGCGGGGATTGAAAGTGCGAGGAAGTTGCTCGATGAGACGTTGCCGTCGAATGGGTTGATGGGGGGTAAGTCGAAGGTTTAAAGAAGTGGTGCTGCCGTCGCTGTGCATCATCCGAATGACTCGCGCCGGCAGCGCGTATTAATCGCGGCATGCAAGACCGAAAAACTCATCATCCAATCGACGAAAATCTGGCGATCATGCGGTCATAGAATGACGGCGGCAGCTTTATAAACGACGCGTCGCCGCCGCCGCGGGAAAATGAAACGCCTTCGTCGTCCACCCAAATCAATTCAGGAACCGGTGTGCTGAAGGTTCTGCGCACTAGCAGTTTGCCTGACGCGGCGTCGTAGACCTGACCGAGATAAGCCGGGTCGTTGCCGCCTCTCCATTGGAGCAGGCATCGCTCTGCAGTGTAGCGGCCGTTTTTTGACGTGCTTTTGATGCATTCGCTCGCATTCCTGTGATCGGTGTGCGTCGCGACAAGAAGCACGGCAAACGCGACTGTGAGCACTACAGCGCCCCATCCGATCGATCGCCCCGGTTTCATAAATACACCTTGATCGGTGGGTCGATTCGAACAAGCTTTCGATCCGAATAGATCACGAAGTCACCTCCTCGCTGGTGTTTTATTGCCCACTCTCTAAAGTCCTTATTGTGAACCGGGTAGTACACGTTGCCCCTGACTTTCGGGGTTCCCCAGTGCAACGGGATAGGAAAAATACGGCTTCGCGCAGCGCCGCCGCCCAGGATTTCGTAGTTGGACGCTAAATGTGCGGGTGCTAGACTCGAAAACCCATCGTCGGTGATCGACCGAATCCGCGTAAAGGGGCGTCCGCATGACCCATTCCCTCCACGGCAAGCAACGCTGGCTCGCGCTAATCGTGCTCTGCCTCGGCGTACTGATGATCGTGCTCGACACGACCATCGTCAACGTCGCGCTGCCGTCCATCGCAGCCGATCTCGGCTTTAGCGAAACTTCGCTCGTGTGGGTCGTCAACGCCTACATGCTGACGTTCGGCGGCTGCCTGCTGCTCGGCGGAAGGCTTGGCGATCTGTACGGACACCGCAAGCTGTTTCTCAGCGGCATTACGCTCTTCACGCTCGCTTCGCTCGCCTGCGGCCTCGCGAATTCGCAGGTGCTGCTGGTCGCCGCGCGCGCCGTGCAGGGCCTGGGCGGTGCGATCGTCTCGGCGGTATCGTTGTCGCTGATCATGAATCTGTTCACCGAAGCCGGCGAACGCGCGAAGGCGATGGGCGTGTATGGCTTTGTCTGCGCGGGCGGCGGCAGCATCGGCGTGCTGCTCGGCGGACTGCTCACCAACCTGCTGAGCTGGCACTGGATCTTCCTGGTCAATCTGCCGATCGGCATTGCGGTGTACGCGCTGTGCCTCGCGCTACTGCCCGCTGCGCGCGGCCACGCGCACGGCGAACGGCTCGACGTGGCCGGGGCGCTCAGCGTGACCGCATCGCTGATGCTGGCAGTCTATGCGATCGTCAACGGCAACGAAGCGGGCTGGACTTCGGCGCAAACGCTCGGCCTGCTGTTCGTCGGGCTCGCGCTGCTTGCCGTGTTCCTCGCAATCGAGGCGAGAATCGAACACCCGTTGATGCCGCTCGCTCTGCTGCGTTTGCGCAATGTCGCGACCGCGAACCTGGTCGGCGTGTTGTGGGCGGCGGCGATGTTCGCATGGTTCTTTATTTCGGCGCTGTATCTGCAGCGCGTGCTCGGCTATCGGCCATTGCAGGTGGGGCTCGCGTTTCTGCCCGCGAACCTGATCATGGGACTCTTTTCGCTGGGATTGTCGGCGCGCGTGGTGATGCGCTTCGGGCTGCGTCGTCCGCTCGCGGCCGGCCTGCTGATCGCGGCATGCGGGCTTGCGCTGTTCGCGCGTGCGCCCGTCGACGGCAGCTTCGTACCCGACGTGTTGCCCGGCATGTTGCTGCTCGGCTTTGGCGCGGGCATCGCGTTCAATCCGCTGCTGCTCGCCGCGATGAGCGACGTCGATCCCGCCGATTCGGGCCTCGCGTCGGGCATCGTCAATACATCGTTCATGATGGGCGGGGCGCTCGGGCTTGCGGTGCTCGCGAGTCTTGCCGCCGCGCGTAGCGAGGCGATGCAGGCGTCGTCGAGTGCGGCGGCTGCGCTGAACAGCGGGTATCACGTCGCGTTTCTGTTTGGGGCGGTTTTTGCGGCGGCGGCCGGCGTGCTGGGTGGGCTGTTGCTGAGGCCGGGGCAGGCGGGTGGCGCCGCGGGCGTGCATGGTGAGGCGGCGGAATCGTCTCGGCCCTCCGCCGCGGCTGCAAAACCGCAAGCGCGATCAAATGCGTGAGTTCGCCGCTGACTATGCTGGCTTCATGCTGACATGAGAGCCGAGATGAACCCGGTTGGAAAAGCGCTCTGGTATATCGAAAGCCACTTCGCCGGCGAGTTAACGCTCGACGGCATCGCCCGCTGTGGCTGCGTATCGCGCTTTCACCTCGCGCGCGCGTTCGAAGCGGCCACCGGGATGCCGGTGATGCGCTACATTCGCGCACGGCGTTTGAGCGAGGCCGCACGACGTCTGGCCGATGGTGCGCCCGACATCCTCGCGGTCGCTCTCGACGCCGGCTACGGCTCTCACGAAGCATTCACGCGCGCGTTTCGCGAACAGTTCGGGCTCACGCCCGACGCGCTGCGCGCGCGGGGTCATCTCGACAACCTGACCATCGTGGAGCCGATCAAAATGGACGAAACCCTTCTCACCCATCTGGACCCGCCGCGCTTCGAAGACGCGCGAGCGTTTCTCGTCGCTGGACTGAGCGAGCGCTATACGTGCGACAGCAGCAAGGCGATCCCATCCCAATGGCAGCGCTTTGGCGCCTGGTACGGCAGGGTGCCGGGACAGGTCGGCAAGGTGGCTTATGGCGTTGGCTATAACGCCGATGAACTGGGTAACTTCGACTACATGTGCGGCGTCGAAGTCAGCGATTTTTCCGCATTACCGCCAGAGTTGAGTCGTGTGCGCATCGCCGCGCAACGGTATGCGGTGTTCGCTCATCGCGAGCACATCTCAGGCATTCGTCGCACGATGAATACGATCTGGAATCAGTGGTTGCCCGCGTCAGGGCACGTGCCTGCCGATGCACCGCATTTCGAACGGTATGGCGAGCAGTTCGACCCAGTGACGGGGATGGGTGGAGTCGAAGTCTGGTTGCCGCTGAAAAGTTGATGGTCGATTCGGCGGATGGCCGTTGCGGATGGCCGTTGCGGATGGCCGTTGTGACCGGCCGTCCGCCTGATCGTTCACGGAGTGGCATGTCTGCTGTCATGCAATGCATGCGCGTCGTCGTATTCCCGCGAAATGTCCTTATTCGTGTAATCGCCCAATCGCATGGCGGCGGCCACGCTAATCACAGCGCATGCGAAGACATACCACGCCACCGCAAATCCCGAATGGAAGTAAGCATAAAGCGCCGTCGCAATCAACGGTGCCGGACCGCCAGCGATGACGGAAGCCAACTGATAGCCCATCGACGCACCGCTGTAGCGCAAGCGGCCCGTGAACGATTCGGCGATCAACGCGGCTTGGGGACCATACATCATCGCATGCGGCACCAGCGAAAGAACGATGGCCGCGAAGATCCATATCGGGTTATGGGTTCCAACCATGAAAAAGTACAGGAAGCCGAATAGCCCGACAGCAGCGGCACCGAACACATACATGCGTCGACGTCCGATCAGATCAGACACGTGACCAAACAGCGGAATCGTGAAGAATTCCAGCACCGAAGCGGCCAGCACTGCCGTGAGCAACAGATCGCGTGTGACGCCCAGACTCATCACACCATAGGTGAATATAAAGGCCGTGAAAATATAGAACGGCGCCTGTTCCGCCATACGCGCAAGAGCCGACAGAAGAATGTCTTTCGGCTGCCGGCGCAATACTTCACGCATCGGCGCCTTTTCGATCCTGCGCTCAGCGAGCAGCTTCGCGAAGATAGGCGTCTCGAGGATACTCAAGCGGATATAAAGGCCGATCGCGACCAGCACGATACTGAGGAAAAACGGCACCCGCCAGCCCCAGGTGAGAAATGCGCTGCCGGAGATCTGACTGATGGCAAGCACCACCAGATTCGCGACGAACAATCCCGCCGGTACGCCGAACTGCGGCCAGGACGCGATGAAACCGCGATGCTTGTTGGTACGTGCCCACTCCATCGACATCAACACCGAACCGCCCCACTCGCCTCCAACGCCCACACCTTGAATGAAGCGCAGCGCCGTGAGCAGGATTGCCCCCCAGATACCGATCGTCGCATAGGTTGGAACAAAGCCCACGGCGAACGTCGCGAGTCCCATCAGCAACAGCGTCACGATTAACGTGGCTTTACGTCCGATGCGATCGCCATAGTGGCCGAAAATCGCCGCGCCCACCGGCCGCGCGATAAAGCCGACAGCGTAAATCAGAAAAGCTTGCAGTGTGCCGACGAGCGGGTCCGATTCAGGAAAGAACAGTTTCGCGAATACAAGACCCGTGACAATGCTGTACAGGAAGAAGTCATACCATTCGATTGTGGTACCAATCGTGCTGGCGATGACAGCACGGCGCAACTGGCGCCGAGCCTCCTCATCCGAGAGGGGCACCGCCCCTGATTGCGTGGCAGCCATTTGATATCTCCCCAAAATGGACGGGTGACATCTTTTTTTGACATTTGAGGTATTGCGTGGTTCCAGCGAGGACGCGAGGTACCTGCAGCGAAAACAGAAACATTTCGAAATTGCATTTTTTGCCGAATTAGCAATCCGGCAACCCTCGCTCAATGCAATTGATACCGATGCCGAAATCGAATTGGACTTCGAACGAACCGCGGCTTCGGACATGAGCTTTTGCGAAGAATGGGGAGCGACTTGCTCCGCGCTAGCAGGCATCTCACATGCTCATCACACCCATCCCAATCAGACCAACGGAATGTAGATATCCGTCTGCCACTGATCCAGCGGCGTCTCAGGATAGACGCTCAGGTAGTGGAAAAACAGCGGATGATCCCGCAACTCTTCCCCACTCGAAGGCAACCAGTCGCGATAGACCGGGTACATCGTCTCGCCGATGTGGTCGGTCAATCCCGTGTGCCGAACCACCGCACACCGACCACCGGGCATCACGAGTTCGCGCACGCCATAGAGATTCGGCGCGACCGGCTCGTCGATCTCTCCGCAGATATCGAAACGGAATTCATCCTCTGGCACGGTGTCTGGATTGCCGTGCGGGATGCCGAAGGTTCGGCTCGACGCCACCGGTGATTGTCCGCTTTGAATACGCCAATCGATGAACTTGCGCGCACTCTCGTTGACGAGTCCGAGCGAACCACAATGTTCGAGCGCGGCATCGAGAACCGGGCACGACGCCTGCGACGCGAGGCGGCGGCCCGCGCGACGCAAGCGCATCAACTGCACGTAGCGTGCGACGGGCACGTAGGCAGCGGCGGCGTCTGTGTGAGCTAACATGGTCTGGATCGTGCGAGTTTCGATATGGTCGCCGAGGTTGGACACATCTTACCTAGCGGGACTTGCTCGATCTTCAATTGGCTCGCTGCCGAGCCTGGAGAATTTACGTAAACTTATCTTCGTTCACCCGCGCTTCCTGAGATTGTCCGCCGATGCCCTCTTCGATCAGCAATTCGCTCCTGTGGATCTTCGACGCGTTCGAACGCGATCCGACGTATATGCGTCGGCGGATGTTTGGTAGCGACGCTGCGTATATCGATGGGCTATTGTGCCTGGTTGCCGTCGATCGCGATAAGCCGTGGAATGGGCTGCTCGTCTGTACGTCGCGGGAACGCCATGCTGCTCTGATTACCGATATGCCTGCGTTGCAGCCTCACCCGGTGCTTGGGAAATGGCTTTACGTGCCGCAGGAGGATCCTGCGTTTGAAGACACTGTCGAGCAGTTGACGGCACTCGTGCTGGAGCGGGACCCGCGAGTGGGTGTCGAGCCTAAGCCGAAAAAGCGACGCGGTAAGTCGGTGTTGCCGGAGGGTTGAAGCGCGGCAGTGCCGATTCGTCTCTCTTCCTGTCCGAACGCGCGCTCATGCCGGGCAATCATCCAATCAGCCGCGAATCGCACCACCCCGTCATACTCTCGCCGGCGAACCCGGCAGGGATGTAGAAGGGCATTCGATTGAAGTGGAGTTGCCGCGCTTTCATTGGTGACTACGCGAATTGCGGTCGGGCTTAAGGACCGGAAATAAGATTCGGCTTTGGCACACGCAAATCGATTCAATCACTTATTCAATGGTCACGCAGTCTGCCGTCATCGCGAACGGTACGGCTTTCGTAGGAACCACATCGAACGAAGAATTGATGGCCGCCTATGTCCCTCCGTCTGCCTGGCAGTGGAGTTTCCGCGGCAGCGTCGTCGCACTCGATGTCGCGACCGGCGCAGTGACGTGGACCACGCCGGACCCGCTCTGAAGCCGCGCGGAGGCAGCCGTCAGTATCGCCAATGGCGTGGTCTTCGGACGCAATCTCGACTACACGAATGGCACGATGTACGCGCTCGATTCTTCCAACGGAAAAGTCCTGTGGTCATTCAATAGCGGGGGTGCATGCAATGCCGGGCCGGCCATTGCGGACGGCGTGGTGTTCTGGGGCTCTGGCTCGACGAGTGGACCGGGGCCGCTGAAATTGTTCGCCTTCGGTCTGTAGGAAACGCCCGAGGCCCCGTCCGTTCGCGGCGGGACCTTTGGCTCTTTGCTACGATGTGAGTCTGTTCCGAAGCCGGCGCATTTGGCGCGTAGCGCCCGCCGGCCGGCAGTCATCACCGAACTCACCGAGCACTAGACCTTGACGATCCACATCCGCCCCGCCACCGCTTCCGACGCCCCCCTGATCCTGCGCTTCATCACCGAACTCGCGATCTACGAAAAAGCCAAGCACGAAGTCGTCGCCGGCGTCGAAGACATCGAGAAGAGCCTGTTTTCCGAGGGCGCGGCCGCGAAAGCGCTGATCTGCGAAATGAACGGCGAGCCAGTCGGTTTTTGCGTGTACTTCTTTTCGTATTCGACGTGGCTCGGCAAACAGGGGCTTTATCTGGAAGACCTGTACGTATCGCCCGCATCGCGTGGCAGCGGCGCGGGCAAACAGATGCTGCGCCATCTCGCGCAAATCGCCTGCGAAACGGGCTGCGGTCGATTCGAATGGAGCGTGCTCGACTGGAACGAGCCGGCCATCGGCTTCTACAAGTCGATCGGCGCGAATCCGCAAAGCGAATGGGTACGTTATCGTCTCGCCGGCGACGCGCTCAAAGCATTCGCCGAAGGCGAAACCGAACGGAGCACCTAAGCCCGGTCACTGCGCGGACGCCGCGACGGGCGCCACCTCGAATGCATCGCCCGTCGCGAAGAAGGTACCGCCGGCCACGTAATGGCATGTGCGCAGGTCGGGATCGTCGTTGTCGAGTTCGACGCCCGCGTGCGTGCCGACCGCGAGCGTTTGCGCGGCGAAACCGCGGCTCGGCAACTGCAGCCCGAACACGCCGCTCGCTTCGATCAGGCGACGCGTCAGCGTGCGGCTATCCACGACGACCACCACCTTCGGCGGATTGAAGTCGAGCGGCATCGCCCATGACGCGGCCATCACGTTCGATCGACCATCGTGTGCGCTCGTGATCAGCGTGACGGGTCCGTGATTGAGCAGTTGAGTCGCGCGCGACAATTCCACGGTTTCTCGGGTGGCGTTCATAGCATCGTGATGGCGTCGAAAGGATGACGCTGATTGTAGCGGGGCGGGACAAATGCGGTGCGGCGCAGGGCCGAGCGATACGAGAGCGATTCGAACCACGCGCGGATGGCGGCCGAATCGAGCTGCCGGGCGGCGGCCCACAAGCCGCCGCCCGACCGGACTTCAAACGAATTTCAAGGGACCCTCAATGCGGCGCCTTGCCGTTCGGCACCGCATTGAGCGGCTTGTGCTGCTCGTCGCCGAGTCCCGGGAAGAACGCGTTCCAGGCGGCGCGCACGCCCTGCGCCGCGGTGGCTTCGGCGCCGACCGACTCGGCCGCGCCGTCCGCGGCTTTCGAGGGATCGGCGCACAGGCCGCGCCAGTGCGTGAATACGAGCAACGGCTTTTCGGTCCACACGCCGTCGCCAAATTTCGCAAACGCCGTGTCCCCGCTCGCCAACTGCACTTCGTACCAGCCTTCGCGTACGGGCGTATGGATGGCAAGGTCAAACCACGGGGTCGGTTCGATTTCCTTCATGTCTTCTCCGGTCGGATAGATCGTCATCGATAACCACACTGAATGCATTGTTCGTGCCCATCGCTGGCGCCACACCCGCCGCGCGACGGGACGGGCAACCGCGGCACATGCGGGCAAACCAGCACATCGGACCTGCGAAGTCGCCGCGCATACGACACGATAGCGCGACATGGGCCAGGCGGACAGACGTAAAACTTACATGCCCGGAGTGGCGGGAGTACGGCGTGGCGGGGTGGGTTTTTTGCGGGACCGGACGACGGTTTTTCCGCCCCGTTTTGACGCGCGCTTCGCAGCCGGTCGCGCCTCGCCCTCCATCTGCCGCACCATCTTCGCCAGCGTTTTCACCGCGGGTCCCAAGCGCTCCGCCTCCGTATTGCCATACCCGATCACGAGCCCGTTCGTCCGCTCCGACGCCCCGATCGAAAACCCCGACAGCGCGCGCGGACTCAACCCCAACGCCTGCGCCCGCGCAGTGAGCGCGCGATCGTCGAGCGACGCCGGTAGCCGCAGCGTCAGATGCATGCCGCAATCGCCGCCAAGAATCGTCGCTGCCGGAAAATGCTCGGCCAGTGCGTCGCGCAGCGCCTGCTGCCGCTCGCGGTACAGCCGCCGCATCCGCCCGAGATGCCGCCCGAATTCGCCGCTTTCGATGAAATGCGCGAGCGCCAGCTGCTCCAGCCGATGCCCGCCGCGCAGCATCTCTTGCAGCGCAACAGCGGCGTGCGCGGCGATCGCGCGAGGCAGCACGACGAAGCCGATGCGCAGCGCCGGAAACATCGTCTTGCTGAACGAGCCGACGTACAGCACGGGCGCCGCGTCGACGAGCCCCTGCATGCTCGCGATCGGCTCGCCAGTGTGACGCACCTCGCCGTCGTAATCGTCCTCGATCAGCCACGCGCCGCAGCGCCGCGCCTCGGCAATCAGCGCAAGCCGCCGCGCCACCGACAGCACCGCGCCGGTCGGATACTGATGCGCGGGAGACGTGTAGATCAGTTTCGGCGGATGCGTGTGCCACGCGTCGGCCGGCACGGCCATGCCTTCGGCGTCGACGGGAATCGGCAGCGTGCGCAAGTCGCCCGCGTTGAAAGCGGCCTTCGCGCCGCGATAGCCGGGGTCCTCGATCCATGCGATATCGCCGGGATTGGTCAGCAGTCGCACGCACAGGTTCAGCGCCTCCTGCGCGCCCTCGGTGATCACGACCTGCGAGCCATCGCAGCGCACGCCGCGCGCCATCCGCAGATGCGCGGCGATCGCGTCGCGCAGCGCGGGCTCGCCGGCCGGCGTGCCGTAGCCGAGCGCGCGTGGTAATGCGCGCTCCATCGCACGTTCGAGCGCGCGCCGCCACGCGGCAAGCGGGAAACGGTCCAGCGCGGGCGTGCCGGGGGTCAGCGCGTACCCGTTGTCGGCGTGCTTGTGCGACGCCGCGAACTGCTCGACGCGCGCCGCGTATACGACCTCCGGCGCGGCCGACGCCGCCGCCCGCTCGCCGCGCGCGGCGGGGCTCGACAGCGGGCTCACGCGCGTGCCCTGGCGATCCGCGATCACGTAGCCGACCGCGGCAAGATGCTCGTAAGCGATCACGACCGTGTTGCGCGACACGCCCATTTCGGCGGCGAGCAGCCGCGACGACGGTAGCAGTGACCCGGCCGGCAGCCGACCGGCGAGAATCGCCTGCTGCAGACGTTCGATCAGCTGCTTTTGCAGCGGCGCGGGCCGCTTGGCCCCGCTGGCGCCGCTCGCGGCGAACGCGTCGTCCGCATGGACGAGCGGTCCGATGATTTCGATCATGGTGGCTGGATCTATCGAATAAGCTTGTCTTGGATCTTTTGAACATACCACGTTTGCCGTATCGTTCCTGCATCGACACGCATCGGCATCCTCCGGCATCGCTCATTCATCGACGGGAGAACAGACATGGAACCCACACGTAACGCCTACGGCCAGCCAATCGGCGCACCCCTGCCCGGTTGGCACGGCGCACAGCCGCCGGGCCGCGAGCCGCTCGGCGGCCGCTATTGCCGGCTCGAAGGGGTCGACGTCGAGCGCCACGCGGCCGACCTCTTCGACGCGTACGGCTCGGCCACCGACGGCCGCGACTGGACCTATCTGGCGGTCGGCCCGTTCGACAGTCTCGCGGCCTATCGCGAGCGTCTGACGCAGATGGCGGCATCGAAAGATCCGCTGCACTACGCGGTCATCGACCTGGCGACGGGCAAGCCGGTCGGCACGCTCTCGCTGATGCGGATCGATCCGGCCAACGGCGTGATCGAAGTCGGCCACGTCACGTATTCGCCGCGGCTCAAGCGCACGCGCATCGCGACCGATGCGATGTACCTGCTGCTAGGCGAAGTGTTCGACAAGCTCGGTTATCGGCGCTTCGAATGGAAATGCGATTCGCTCAACGAGCCGTCGCGCAAGGCCGCGTTGCGCTATGGATTTACGTTCGAGGGGATCTTCCGGCAGGCGATCGTCTATCGCGAGCGCAATCGCGACACGGCGTGGTTTTCGATCATCGACAGCGAGTGGCCGGCATTGCGCTCGTGCTATGAGCGGTGGCTCGACGCGGGCAATTTCGATGCGCAAGGGCAGCAGGTCGAGCGGCTCGCCGATCTGATCGCGCAGCGCCGAGCGGCGGACGAGGCCCGGTAAAACCAGACGATCGATAACCAGGCAACAGCTCGACCAGTTCGCCAAGCGCGATGCCGAGCCAACCGCGTGCCCGAATCCGTGAAATTGTCGTGAATACCGCGCCGGGCGTGGCAGACAGCGGCAGCACCGCCTGCCATCACCGCCCTCCTACGTGATCTCGTATCCACCTTCGTCCGCCAGCGAACGCGAGGCCAAGCGCGGTTCGCGCCGTGCATGGTAAATTCCAGCGTCGGCAAGACAACTCCAAGAACGTTCGGGTGCCCTGAACATCTTCGTCCGGTCCACCCGCCATTGGCGATACAAGGTAGATCGATGATCGACGTGAGTCAGCGTATTGTCTGGGGGCGCCTCTACGTTGCGCTGTGCAGCTGCGTCGCGCTGGCCGGCTGCATGGTCGGCCCCGACTACCACGCGCCGCCAGCACCGGCCACCGACACCTTCACCACCACGCCGCTGCCCGACCAGACCGCCTCCGCGCCCGGCCCCGCAGGCCTGCCGCAGCGTTTCGCGCCGGCCCAGGACATTCCCGCCGCGTGGTGGACGCTGTTTCATTGCGAGCCGCTCGACGCGCTGATCCGCGAGGCGATCGCCAACAGTCCGAACATGGCCGCCGCGCAGGCGGCGTTGCGACAGGCTCGCGAGAATTACACGGCGCAAGCCGGCGGCACCTTGCTGCCGAGCGTCGACGCGCAACTGAGCGCCACGCGCGAAAAGATCAACGGCATCGCGTTCGGCGAGCCCGGCCTCGTCGAGGAATTCAATCTCTACAACGCGTCGGTCAACGTCTCGTACAAGCTGGACGTGTTCGGCGGCGCGCGGCGCGAACTCGAAGCGCTGCATGCGCAGATCGACTATCAGCGCTTCCAGCTGCAGGCCGCCTATCTCACGATATCGGCCAACATCGTGACCGCGGCGGTCAAGGAAGCGTCGGTGCGCGCGCAGATCGACGCGACCGAGCGGATCGCTTCCGAGGAAGAGCAGCAACTGAACGTGCTCGACCAGCAATTCTCACTCGGCGGCGTGAGCCGCACGGCCGTGCTCGCGCAGGAAACGCTGCTCGCGCAGACCCGCGCGACGCTGCCGCCGCTGCAACAGCAGCTCGATCAGGCGCGCCATCAGCTTGCGGTACTCGCCGGCAAGCTGCCGAGCGATACCTCGGTGCCCGACTTCACGCTCGACATGTTCTCGCTGCCCGACACGCTGCCCGTGAGCCTGCCGTCGTCGCTGGTGCACCAGCGCCCCGACATCCTTGCCGCCGACGCCACGCTGCATCAGGCGAGCGCGCAGGTCGGCGTCGCGACCGCGGCGATGTATCCGCAGATCACGCTGTCCGCGAGCTACGGCGCCGAAGCGTTGACGCCCGCGCAGGTGCTCAGGGCCGGCAGCACGATCTGGAGCATCGGCGCGGGCTTGCTGCAACCGGTCTTTCACGGCGGCCAGCTGAGCGCGCAAAAGCGCGCGGCCGAGGCCGCCTACGAGCAGGCCGGCGCGCAATACCGCGAGACGGTGCTGCTCGCGTTCCAGAACGTTGCGGACACGCTGCGCGCGCTCGAACACGACGCAACCGGCCTCAAGGCGCAGACCGACGCGTCGCGCGCCGCGAGCGA
Source organism: Paraburkholderia sp. MM6662-R1 (assembly GCF_050436245.1). Classification (NCBI taxonomy): domain Bacteria; kingdom Pseudomonadati; phylum Pseudomonadota; class Betaproteobacteria; order Burkholderiales; family Burkholderiaceae; genus Paraburkholderia; species Paraburkholderia sp. MM6662-R1. The sequence continues at coordinate 1,135,905 of NZ_JBNDLV010000004.1, forward strand.
TTCGCTCGAACTGACGCGCGGACAGTATCACGTCGGCGGTGTCAGCTACCTCGCGCTGCTCGACGCGCAACGCCAGTATCAGCAAACGGTCGTGAGTCTCGCGCAGGCGCAGGCCGCGCGTTATGCCGATACCGCGGCGCTGTTCCAGGCGCTCGGCGGCGGCTGGTGGAATGCCGCCGCGCCCGAGTCCGCAGCCGCGCCGGCCGCCGACTCGGCGAGCGCGTCGAACACGTCGTCGCCATCAGCAACGACGGCAACCGCCGCAACGCCACATTGACCGTGCCCTGACGCAACCCCAGCCCTCGCCCCAAGCCGAGCAAGGACATCACGATGGCCGAAAGAAAACCGATGACAAAGCGGATGGTGATCATGTTGATCTGCGTCGGCGTGCTGCTCGCCGCGCTGGTCGGTTTCAACCTGTTCCGCGCGCACATGTTCGCGAAGTTCATGGCGGCCAACACTACGCCGCCCGCCACGGTCTCGGCGGTGGTGGTCCACTATCAGTCGTGGCAGCCGCAGCTCGCGGCGGTCGGCAGCCTGCGCGCGGTGCGCGGCGTAGACGTGACGACCGAAGTCGCCGGCCTCGTGCGCGAGGTCGCGTTCGTGTCGGGGCAGGAAGCGAAAGCCGGACAGATCCTCGTGCGACTCAACGCCGACAGCGACGTCGCACTGCTGCAATCGCTGCAGGCCGCGGCCCAACTCGCACAGACGGTCTACGAGCGCGACCGCGCGCAGTACGACATCAAGGCGATCGCGAAGGCGCAGCTCGACGCCGATGCGGCCGACCTCAAGGGCAAGAAGGCGCAGGTCGCGCAACAGCAGGCGCTCGTCGACAAGAAGACGATTCGCGCGCCGTTCGCGGGGCGCCTCGGCATCACGACGATCAATCCGGGGCAATACCTGAATCCCGGCGACGCGATCGTCACGCTGCAAGCCATCGATCCGATCTACGCCGACTTCTCGGTACCGCAACAACAGCTCGGCCAGCTCGCGATCGGCGCGACCGTCAGCGTCGACACCAACGCGTACAGCGGGAAAACCTTCACCGGCAAGATCCAGTCGGTGAGCCCGAAAGTCGACAGCGCGACGCGCAACGTACAGATCGAAGCGAGCGTCGACAATCGCGAGCGCAAGCTGCTGCCCGGCATGTACGCGAACGTGAAGATCGACTCGGGCGCCGAACAGCGCTACCTGACCCTGCCGCAAACGGCGATCACCTACAACCCGTACGGCGCGACCGTGTTCATCGTGAAGCCCGGCACGCAACCCAACGCGCAGGGCAAGACGCTGCCCGTCGCGCAGCAGGTGTTCGTAACGCCGGGGCCGACGCGCGGCGACCAGGTGGCGATTCTGAAGGGCATCGACGACGGCACGCAGGTCGTGACGAGCGGCCAGATCAAGCTCAAGAACGGCACGCCGCTGATCATCGACAACCGCGTGCAGCCGTCGGACAGTCCGAATCCGACGCCGCAGGAACAATAAGCGAGGCCGCCCGATCATGTTCACGGACATCTTCATTCGCCGGCCGGTACTCGCTTCGGTCGTGAGCCTGCTGATCCTCGTGCTCGGGTTGCGCGCGCTCGCGGTGCTAAAGGTCAGCCAGTATCCGCAGACCGAGAACGCGGTCGTCACGATCACGACGGCCTACTATGGCGCGAACTCGGACACCATCGCCGGCTTCATCACGCAGCCGCTCGAAGCGGCGATCGCGCAGGCACAGGGCATCGACTACATGTCGTCGACGAGCATCACGGGCGTGTCGACGATCATCGCGACGCTGCGTCTGAACTACGATGCGAACCGCGCGCTGACCGAGATCAACACGCAGATCGGCTCGGTGCGCAACCAGTTGCCGCCGCAGGCGCAGCAGCCGGTGCTGACAGTGCAGACCGGGCAGACCACCGACGCGATGTACATGGGCTTCTACAGCAGCGTGCTGCCAAGCAACAACGTCACCGATTACCTGCTGCGCGTGGTCAAGCCCAAGCTCGATTCGATCCAGGGCGTGCAGACCGCCGAAGTGCTGGGCGGGCGGCAGTTCGCGATGCGCGCGTGGCTCGACTCGGCGCGGCTCGCCGCGCACGGCGTGAGCGCGAGTGACGTGTACACCGCGCTCGGCAACAACAACTATCTCGCCACGCTCGGCACGACGAAGGGGCAAATGGTCAGCGTCGACCTGGAAGCGGGCACGGACCTGCATACCGTCGACGACTTCAAGCAGCTCGTCGTCAAGCAGAAGAACGGCTCGCTCGTGCGCCTCGAGGATGTCGCGAACGTCGTGCTCGGCGCCGACAGCTACGACTTCAACGTCGCGTTCAGCGGCAAGCGGTCGGTGTTCATCGGCATCAAGGTCGCGCCGGATGCGAACATTCTCGATGTGGCCAAGCGCGTGAAAACCGTGTTTCCCGATCTGCAGAAGCAGTTTCCGACCGGCATGACGGGCGACATCGTTTATGACGCGACCGACTTCGTCAACACCGCGATCAGGGAAGTGATCAAAACGCTCGTCGAAGCGCTCGTGATCGTGACCGTCGTGATCTTCCTGTTTCTCGGCAGCTTCCGCGCGGTGATCGTGCCGTTGATCGCGATGCCGCTGTCGCTGATCGGCACGTTCTTCGTGATGCAGGTGCTCGGCTATTCGATCAATCTGCTCACGCTGCTCGCACTCGTGCTCGCGATCGGGCTCGTCGTGGACGACGCGATCATCGTCGTCGAGAACGTCGATCGGCACATGAAGCACGAAGGCAGAACACCGTTCGACGCCGCGCTGATCGCCGCTCGCGAACTGGGTGGCCCGATCGTCGCGATGACCGTCGTGCTGATCGCCGTGTACGCGCCGATCGGCTTCCAGGGCGGGCTGACGGGCGCGCTCTTCACCGAATTCGCGTTCACGCTCGCGGGCGCGGTGACGGTATCGGGCGTGATCGCACTCACGTTGTCGCCGATGATGTGCTCGCGCTTCTTCCGCGCCGCGCAGGAGTCGGGCCGCTTCGCGCGTTTCGTCGACCGCCAGTTCGAGCGCGTGCATCGCGGCTACGGCCGCCTGTTGCACGCGACGCTCGACACCTGGCCCGTGTTCGTGATCATGGGCGCGCTGCTGCTGTGCGGCACCGTGTATCTGTTCATGACCTCGAAGTCGGAACTCGCGCCGCAGGAAGACCAGGGCATCGTGCTCTCGCAGATCATCGGGCCGCCCAACGCGACGATCCAGCAGATGCAGACCTACGCGGACCAGGTGTTCGATGCTTCGAAGACACTGCCCGAATATTCGCAGATGTTCCAGCTCACGGGCTCGCCGACTGTCAACCGGGGCATCGGCGGCGTGCTGTTCAAGACCTGGGATCAGCGCGGCAAGAACGCGACCGTGCTGCAGCAGGAGTTGCAGCAGAAGTGGAATCAGATCGCGGGCGCGCGCGTCGCGGCGTTCCAGTTTCCGCCGCTGCCGGGCGCGCAGGGATTGCCGGTGCAGTTCGTGATCAGCACGACCGAGCCGTTCGAAAACCTCAACGAGGTGTCGCAAGCAGTGCTGGAAAAAGCGCGTGCGAGCGGCATGTTCTTCTTCGTCGATAGCGACCTGAAAATCGACAAGCCGGAAGTGACGCTCGTCGTCGACCGCGACAAGGTGGCCTCGCTCGGGCTGTCGCAGAGCGACGTCGGACAGGCGCTCGGGTCGGCGCTGGGCGGCGGCTACGTCAACTACTTCTCGATTGCGGGACGCTCGTACAAGGTGATTCCGCAGGTGTTGCAGATCGACCGGCTCAATCCGTCGCAAGTGCTCGACTACTATCTGCGCACGCCGGACGGCAACGTGATTCCGGCGTCGACGATCGCGCATCTGCGGCACAGCGTCGTGCCAGAATCGATCAACCACTTCCAGCAGTTGAACTCGGCGACGATCTCCGGCGTGATCGTGCCGGGCGTGTCGCAAGGCCAGGTGCTCGATTTTCTGCGCAAGGCGACCGCGCAGGTCGCGCCGGCCGGCTACTCGGCCGATTACTCGGGAGAGTCGCGCCAGTTCGTGCAGGAGTCGGGCGGCTTCGTCATCACGCTGCTGCTCGCGACGATCATCGTGTTCCTCGCGCTCGCGGCGCAATTCGAGAGTTTCCGTGATCCGATCGTGATCCTGATCTCGGTGCCGATGGCGCTGTTCGGCGCGCTGATCTTCATCAACATCGGCCTGACGACGCTGAACATCTACACGCAGGTCGGCCTCGTCACGCTGATGGGGCTCGTCAGCAAGCATGGCATTCTGATCGTGCAGTTCGCCAACGAACTGCAGCGCGCGGGCCGCGCGAAGCGCGAAGCGGTCGAGGAAGCGGCGGGCGTGCGGCTGCGCCCGATCCTGATGACGACCGCGGCGATGGTGCTCGGTGTGGTGCCGCTCGTGATCGCGTCGGGTGCGGGCGCGGCGGGCCGCAACGCAATGGGGCTCGTGATCTTCACCGGGATGTCGATCGGCACGCTGTTCACGTTGTTCGTCGTGCCGGCGATGTACATGTTTCTGGCCGCCGAACACCAGCGGCATGCTCAGGCGCCGAAGGCCGACGAGGCGGGTCAGGCGGGTTAGAGCGTGGGTGATCGCGTACCCGGCGCGCGGGTTGTTGTCCGAAATCTGAAAGCCGTCGTCCTGATGCCCTTACTCGCATCACTTAGACTACGGTGCATTCGCTGCGCAACGCGGCGCAAGACCAACCGGAGCCACGCACGATGAAAGCGATTCAGTTCAAATCTTTTGGCAACCCCGAAGTGCTCGAATACGTCGATCTGCCGACGCCGCAGGCCGACGCGGAGCATGCGGTCGTGCGGGTCATGGCGGCCTCGGTCAATCCGAGCGACGTGAAGAACGTGTCCGGCCATTTCGAACATACGGTGCTGCCGCGCACGCCGGGGCGCGACTTCAGCGGCGTGGTGGTGGACGGCCCGGCCGCGTGGCTCGACGCCGAGGTGTGGGGGACCGGCGGCGACATCGGCTTCACGCGCGACGGCACGCACGCCGAGTACCTCGGTATTCCGGTCGCGGCGCTGTCGCGCAAGCCCGTGGCGTTGAGCCACGTCGAGGCGGCGGCGATTGGCGTGAACTTCGTGGTCGCGTGGCTCGGCAGCGTCGAATACGCAAAGTTGCAGGCCGGCGAGACCATTGCCGTGCTTGGCGCGAGCGGCGGTGTCGGTGGCGCGGTCGTGCAGATCGCGAAAGCACGCGGCGCGCGCGTGATCGCCGTCGACCGCCGGCCGCTCGATCCCGCCACGCCCGCGGGCCGCCTGATCGACGCCTACGTGGCGTTCGACGAACACGCGGCCGCACGCGTGCGCGAGCTGACCGGCGGCGCGGGCGCGGAAGTCGTGTACGACACGGTAGGCGGTGTCGCGTTCGAGACCGCGCTGAGTCTCGCGAAGCGGCGCGGCCGCGTGCTCGAAATCAGCGGGACCGGCAAGCGCCGCGTCGAGTTCGATCTGATCGACTTCTATCACAACGAGACGCAATTGCTCGGCGTCGACAGCGCGAAGCTCGGCGTCGCGGAATCGGCGCCGCTGATGACGGCGCTCGTCGAGGGCTTCGACGACGGCAAGCTGAGCGGCCCGGCGATCGCGCAGGAATTCCCGCTCGCCCGCGCGCGCGAAGCCTACGAGGCGGTCGCCGCCGGCACGCGCGGGCGCGTCGTGATTCGCATGCAATAACCGTCCCTCTGACACCGTGCATTGAAGGTGCGGCCTCCGGGCCTCCGCGACACGCTAAGATTGAGGCCGCCGGGCGCCCGCCCCGTCCGGCGAGAACGACAAAAGCATTGCCTCGGAGAATCTGATGTCTGAAGAATATGAAGTGCACGGTCCGCACGACCATGCCGTCGAACACGCCGGCCACGCCGCGCATCACGACGCCGATCCGTTCGCGAGCCGCATGGCCGTGATGACCGCGATCCTCGCGACGATCGGCGCGCTGTGCGCGTACCAGAGCGGCAACGCCGAAAACCTCGCGCTGTTCTACAAGAACGAAGCCGCGATCAAGAAGACCGAAGCGTCGAACCAGTGGAGCTACTACCAGGCGAAGGGCGAAAAGGAAAACCTCGCGGAACTCGGCGCGGCGCTGTCGGCGCCCAATAGTGACGCGCACGCGAAGTTCGTCGCCGACGTCGAGAAATACAAGCAGCAGAAGGAGCCGATCCGCGCGAACGCAGAAGCGATCGAAAAACAGGTCGTCGCCGCCGATACGCGCAGCGAAACGCTGTTGCACGGCCATCACCGCTGGGCTCAGGCGACGCTGCTGATTCAGGTCGCGATTGCGCTGTGTGCGATCACGCTGCTCACGCGCAAGAACTGGCTGCGCAATCTGTCGTACCTCGTCGCGGGAGTGGGCGTCTTGACCGCGGGCGCGGCGTTTTTCGGGCTATGAGCGGAATGCTCGCGTTACTTTTCACCCAGAGCTTCGGCGGCGCCAGCGCATGTGAGCACCGGCACGTTCGCCGCGATGCTCGGCATGGTGTTCGTCGTCGCGAGCAGCTGGTATGGGTTCGTCGCGCTGGCGCTGTCGCATCAGCGCATCGCGTCGGCTTATCGGCGCGGCAAGAGGTGGGTGGATCGTGTGTGCGGCGGCTTGATCGTTGCGTTGGGGGTGCGGCAGCTGATTCGATGAGGCGGCACTGACGTGTGCGCGAGCACCAATGTGCCAGCACCAATGTGCCAGCCTCAATCCGCGAGCCCGCGCGCACGCTCCAGCAACAACTCGCGCTCGCGCGTATTGCGCGTCATCGCCGCGGCGCGCTCGAACTCCGCGCGGGCTTCGTCGACGCGTCCAAGCTTGACCAGCAGATCGCCGCGCACGCTCGGCAGCCAGTGATAATTCGCGAGCGCCGAACCGGCGGCGAGCGCATCGACGATCTCGAGTCCGGCCGCCGGCCCGAACGCCTTCCCCACCGCGACCGCGCGATTCAACTCCACTACCGGCGACGGCGCGACCTGCGCCAACGCATCGTAGAGCGCGACGATCTGCGCCCAGTCGGTGTCCTCGGCGCGGCGCGCTCGCGCATGGCACGCGGCGAGCGCCGCCTGCAACGCATACGGCCCGCTCTCGCCGCCGAGCGCATGCGCGTTGTCCAGCGCGGCGAGGCCGCGGCGAATCAGCAGCGGGTCCCAGCGGCTGCGATCCTGATCGAGCAGCAGTACCGGACGCCCCTGGGCGTCGGTGCGCGCGTGCGTACGCGACGCCTGAATCTCCATCAGCGCAACGAGACCGTGGACCTCGCTCTCGTCGGCTGCGAGTCCGCTCAACACGCGCCCAAGCCGCAACGCCTCCTCGCATAGCGTCGGGCGCATCCAGTCGTCGCCGGCCGTGGCCGAATAACCTTCGTTGAAAATCAGGTAGATCACCTGCAGCACCGACGCGAGCCGCCCCGCGCGCGCGTCCGCCTGCGGCACCTCGAACGGCACGCGCGCCGCCGACAGCGTGCGTTTCGCGCGCACGATCCGCTGCGCGATGGTCGGCTCCGGCACGAGAAACGCGCGCGCGATTTCGTCGGTGGTGAGGCCGCCGAGCAGGCGCAGCGTCAGCGCGACGCGCGCATCGGTCGACAGCAGCGGATGGCACGCGGTGAAGATGAGCCGCAGCAGATCGTCGCCGATGTCGTCGGCGCGCGCGGCGTCGAGCGCATCGACGAAATCGGGCACCACGTGCGCTTCGATCGCGTCGAGATCGTGGCCGAGCTCCTCGCGCTTGCGCGCATGCAGCGCTTCCTGGCGCAGGCGATCGAGCGCGCGGTTCTTCGCGGCGGTCATCAGCCACGCTCCGGGGTTGTCGGGCACGCCCGCGTCCGGCCAATGCTCGAGCGCGGCCACCAGCGCGTCCTGCGCGAGTTCCTCGGCGAGTCCCACGTCGCGCACGATCCGCGCGACGTGAGCGATGACCTTCGCGGATTCGATCCGCCAGACAGCGTCGATCGCACGATGGGTGGCCTGTATCGTCACGGCGTCAGCCTTCACCTGCTGCCGGCGGTTGCGCGTTCAGGACCATGTATGCGGGCTCCCAGGCGTAGTCCATCAAATCAGCGGCGATCTTCTTCGAGCTTGTGAAAGCGCTCGACTTCCGGCCCCGGCTCGAAGTCGTCGAGTTCGAACAGCTGCCGCACTTCGATTTCGCCATCGGCGTGCTCACCGAACGGCGCCGGAAAACGCCGCGCCCATTCCATCGCCTCGTCGCGCGAGCGCACCTGGATCAACGTATAGCCCGCGATCAGCTCCTTGGTCTCCACGAACGGCCCGTCCACGATGCTCCGTTTGCCGCCGCTATAGCGCATGCGCCAGCCTTTCGAGCTCGGCTGCAGGCCCGTCGCGTCGAGCAGCACGCCGGCCTTCGCGAGTTCTTCGTGGTAGGCGCCCATGGCGGCGATCAGCGACGGTTCGGGCATCTCGCCGGCTTCGCTCGCGGCGGTGGCTTTGACGATGATCATGAATCGCATGTCGTTGCTCCTTGTTGTTAGTGGTTGGTCGTGAGTGGATTCCTGTGAATCGCCTGGCGAGGCCACGCCGGCTCGCCCCTTACTCACACGACGCACGATGCACGGTCCGATCGACACGCGCGGCGGTCCCCACATCCCAGGGAAAACACCGAAGCTGGTGAAGCGGGAGTCACGCGTGCCTAGATGAAGCACGGTCCGAGCTTGCGCACCTCGACCGTGCACCACGACGCCGCCGGGCAGGTTTGCGCGATCGCCACGGCCTCTTCACGGCTGTCGCAGTTCAACAGAAAGAAGCCGCCGATCATCTCCTTCGCCTCGGCGAACGGCCCGTCGACGAGCTTCGATTGGCCATGGCGGACCTGCACGCGCACGGCGTCCTTCTGCGAAGTCAGTGACTCGACCGCGAGCAGCTTGCCGCGCGCTTTCAGGTTCTCGGAGAAACGCACCATCTGGTCGTAGAGGTCGCGGCCCGCGGCTTCGGCGCGCTCCTCGCGTTGGTCCGTGGGTTCGACGATCAGCAGCATGTAGGACATGATGTCTCCGATAGGGCTCGGTTGTACGCGCGCGTCGGCATCGCAACGACGCCAGCGACGCCTGGCCTCGGCGGTATGCGGGAGGTACGCGAGCAGGTAGGCGGCAAGCAGGCGCAGCCAGTCTAGCAAGCGGGAATCGCAGCGGCAAACGCGCCCGGCGGGACTTCTACGGACACTCGTAACAAGCCGCGCCACGCGCACCAGCCGGCCTCGCGCGACACGTCGATGCCGCTTTCAATGTGTCCGTAATCCATTTACGTCCGCGCTGAAATGGTCGTATCAGCCGTTCGACGAAACGCAGCGCAGCGGGCAGCCACTCGCCCGGGCTCGCCGATAGCGCATTGAGCGAAGCGCCGGTGACCCGCGACGCTTTCGAAATGCGCGCCGCCAGATGCGTGCCGCTCAAACCGCCGCTTCCGCCAGCGCCCGCAGTCGCGCGGAACGCATCAAACCTTCGATCATTTTCGCTTCCGCGCTCGCCAGCTCGCTCAGCGACGCCGCCGACAACTGTCCGTCGAAAATCGCTAGCGCCGCGCACAGACTTGCGTAGTCGTCGTCTTCGAGCGACCAGCGGCCAGTCTGGCGCTCGCGCACATCGAGCCGCACCATCGCCGCATGCGCGCTTTCGATATCGGCGCGCGCGTCGGCGCCCCATCCGGCATGCACAAGTTCCTGCGACACCAGCAAATGCCGGCTCAGCGTCGTGTGCAGAATGCGCGCGCCGTGGCCGCGGCGCAATGCATCGAGCGCGGCGTAGGCCTGCAACAGCATGGTCTGCGTGACCGGCGCGTGCGCGGTGCGGCTCTGGGTCAGAGAACGCAACAACGGGGACATGGCCGTGCGGCCGGGCTTGCGAACTCGCGACTTGCTGGACATCGATTCAACCTCCTTCTTTCGGCAGCGCGCCCGGACTTCGGCACGCGACGGCGGCAAACGCCGCGCTCAAACGTCCGACGTATTTCGCGCCCGACAGTTCACCCCATGCGGACGCGCCCGTGCTTCGAACGTATCGAAGAACGCAATGTCCGCATATCGGTTCGACGCCGCCAGAAACAAGAAGCCCGCTTCGTTGCGACGAAAAAAAGCCCTGGTCCGCGAGGAACAGGGCTGACAGGATGGAACGGCCGAGCAGGCGCGTGGATGCCTGCCAACCTATAACCACCTAACCTGCAAAGCTATTGCTTACGTGTACTGCACCGGCAATTACTACCGCTCGACAGCAAGCTTCAACTGCCGATTCAAACCACCACTTCAATTGCGACTGCATGTGGGCCGGTCCTCGCTATCTGCTACTTCTGGCCGCTACCCCTGTTGCTTCGCGCTCGTGCTCGATGCATTGCGCGCTTGTATTGCGTCAACTGCGGACTGCCAACTGCCAGATACGCACTGCGAACTGCAGACTACTTATCAACGGTACGGTTCAAATCCGACACGAGGGGAAGATCGCATCGATGGAGGGCGGTGATTCCTCGCTCCATGGAAAAGAGTGTATGCGCGCACGCGCGAAAGCAATTCAGCGAACCGAAGCGCTTTGGTGGGTTAATTTGGCGAATCGATGTAACAGCGGCCCCACGGAGCGCTCGATGTGAAATCAGCGATTGCACCGAAACGGTGCTGCGAAAGCCTGCGAGAAAAACGCGAAGTGCGAAGCCGGCCGCATTCAGGCCGAGCGGAGCCGGTGCCGTCGCGCCGGCGTCATCGCGTGTGCAGCTTCGAGCGATGACGCGCGCCACGCCAAGCACGTCAACCGCGTGTGGAGAAATCGTCGATCGTCAGCAAGACCTTCTCGCCGGGACGCGCGAGCATTTTTCGTTCGGCGATCGCCGTAATACGTTTGCGCCCATCCGCGAACGTCTTCAGAACGCGCGCCTCACCCGCGCCGCGTTGCAGCCAGAAGTGCTGCTCGAGCGCCTCGCGCGTGACCGCGCATTCAAGGTCTCGTCCCTGCGACGAAAGCTGGAAAATCACCGCGCGTCCATCTGCCGAGACGCTGGGTACCACCTCGATCATCGTCATAGCCCACCTCGCAACGTTGATTACGACGTTCGCCGCATCACGCGAACGTCCCCGGATAAGCGCGGCCGCGATGGGTCGACGACCGTGCCCGCGAAAAGCGAATCAACCTTTAGCAATGCGCATGCCACACAGCGCAGCAAGCGGCGCCTCGCCGCATCGAGCGTTCGCCCTGCATCGCAAAGTGAGAAGACTGCAACATAGCCGCGTGGTAAAAAAGCGCAGCCGGCGCGACAATCGACGACAATTCTTACTAGCGCTTCGCACGATCATCGCGCGCCACCACCTTGCCGACATGTCCGCCCAACTGCCCGACCAACGATCCGGGTTGACCTTGCGCCCCGCGCAACCCGACGACGAAGCCTTCCTGCTCGAACTGCGCAAGACGACGATGACCGAACACCTGGCGCGCGCCGGCGAGCCGACCGACGACGACGCCCATCGCGCGCGCCTGTTGCATCGCTACGACGCGGCGCAGGTGGTCTGTATCGACGGCGCGCCCGCGGGCTTGTTGAAGGCGCATCGCAACGACGACGAATGGTTCGTCGTGCAGTTGCAGATCGCGCCGGCGCTGCAGGGTCGCGGCATCGGCGAGCAAGCGCTGCGCACGATCCTGCGCGCCGCCGCGGCCGAAGCGTTGCCGGTCAGCTTGCAGGTGCTCAAGGGCAATCCCGCCAAACGGCTGTACGATCGTCTTGGCTTCGAGATCGTCGGCGAGGATCAGACACAGTTTCACATGCGACTTGCAGCGCGCGCGCCGGCGGAAAGCGAAGCAGAACGAATGTCGGATAAAGACTGATACGGAACGAGCCTGGCAATGAACTCTGATATGACTTTTCGCGTTGCTTCAGCGATACAAAGCTGGCACGCGCACATCTACTTCGACCCGGCGAGCCGCGATGCCGCCTGGGCGTTTCGCGAGCAGATCGACGCGCATTGGGGCGACAAACTGCAGATCGGGCGCTTCCACGAACGGCCGGTCGGGCCGCATCCGATGTGGTCGTATCAGCTCGCCTTCGCGCACACGCAGTTCGCCGACGTGGTCGGCTGGCTCACGCTCAATCACGGCGCGCTCGATGTCTTCCTGCATCCGAACACCGGCGACGCGCTGCGCGATCATCGCGACGCCGCCGTGTGGATCGGGCACTCGCACGAACTCGTGCTGAAGGCGCTGCTATAGCACCGCTGCGAACGCTACGGCGGCGTGCTCACATATTCGTATACGCGCTGCACCAGCCGCGCGACGCGACCTGTTTAGTGCCGAACAGCGTGCAGCCGCCGTATGCGTCCGATGCCTTGCCCTGGAACAGCGAGCAGTTCGCGCACGATTGCCCGGCCGCGAAGTTCGGAAATCTGGCCTTGTCGACCTTCGACGCATCTTCGGTATAGCCGACCGCCTGCGCCTGCGAATCGCTCTCGCTGAGCGCATTGGGAACGGTCGCGGCGAACGCGACCCGAGACAGCGCGAGCGAAGAGCCGACGCCCGCGCTGACCAACAGGAAATGGCGCCGCGATGTTTTCATTGTCGTTTGCCTCTGGGTGGGGACTGAGGGATGCGTTCAATCGAGAAAGCGCGCGAAGCGCTCGACCGGTTCGCGCTCGGGGCGCAGCGTATTGACCGGCGCGTTGGGGTCGCCGAAACCGAGCGACATGCCGCACACAAATTGCTCGTTTTCGGGCAAGCCGAGATGTCCGGCAATCAGTCGATGAAACTGCATGAACGCGGCCTGCGGACAGGTGTCGAGACCGCGCCCGCGCGCGGCCGTCATGATCGCCTGCAGGAACATGCCGTAGTCGAGCCAGCTGCCGCGCTCGAGGCTGCGATCGATCGTGAACAGCAGGCCGACGGGTGCGTCGAAGAAACGGAAGTTGCGCGAGTGCTGTTCGTGCATGCGCGCCTTGTCGCCCTTCTCGATGCCGAGCAGGCTATACATGTCCCAGCCGATCTTGCGACGCCGGTCGATGAACGGCGACTGCCACTGGCGCGGATAGTACGCGTACTCCTCCTGGTACAGCTCGTCGCGCTGCGGATCGTCGTAGGCGGCGAGCAGATCGCGCGACAGACGCGCGAGCGATTCGCCCGTCAGCACGTACACCTTCCACGGCTGCGTGTTGGTGCCCGACGGTGCGTGGCTGGCGGCTTCGAGAATCGCTTCGATGTCGGCGCGCTGCACCGGTGTCGGCAGAAAGGCGCGCACCGAGCGCCGCGTGGTCAGCGCGGTGTCGACGGGGTTCGCGGGAGAGGTCATCGGCGGATGGCGGCAGAGCCTGCGGAGTAGGTCTGCGACGATTCTAGCGCGTACCGCTCAAAGCCTGCCCGCCAGCGCGCAGGCGTCGCCCGAAGCGTTGCGCTGCGCCCTTACATCGTCCCCAACACCACCGCCGCCGCAATCGATCCGACCACGAGCGCGAGCCCCACCGTCTTGCGCTTGTTCAACTCGGTCCACAACAGCACGCCCGTCAACGACAGCAGGATCAGGCTGCCCGCGAGCGTATCGATCAGCAGCACCCAACCGACGCCCAAGCCGACACCCTTGTGCATGTTCGTCAGCATCGCGAGAAAGGTGTTCGCGCTGCGCTTGACCGTCACGGTGTGGTTGCCGACCCAGTATTCCGCCGACGTGTTTTCCTTCGGCGACCCGAAACTCAGTTGCCAGTGCTCGGGCTGCACGACGCTGCGATCGCCCCACGCCACCGGATGCTCGGCTTCCTTCTGCACGCGCCCCGGATTGCCGGCGATTTTCAGCTCCTGCTTGAGCCACTTCGCGAGCTCGCGCGGCGTTTGCGGCGCCGGTTGCGGCAGCGGCACCTGCATCACCGACACCTGCGGCTCGCCGGTCGAGACGCGCAGCGGGCCGCCGCGATGATTCAGAAAGAAGCCCGTCGTGCCGAACAGCAGACCGAGCGCCGCGCCCCACAGTCCAACCCACCCATGCACCTGGCGCAGCCACTTGATGAAGGTCGCGCGACGCGAGCGCTGCCGGCGCGATTTCAGTTTATGGTCATCGAGCCGACGCGGCTCCTGCGCGTCATGTTCGCGCGGCCGCGGGCGGTTGAATGTCGAGGGTGTCCGAGACGCTCACGTTTCACTCCAGGTGCGCAGCAGATTGTGATAACAGCCGACGAGGCTGCGTCGCGCAGCTTCGTCGGCATGGGTGGCATTGAGCCGTTGAATCGCGGTGTCCATGTCGAACAGCAGCGCGCGATGCGTGTCGCCGCGCACGAGGCTCTGCACCCAGAAGAAGCTCGCCACCCGCGCACCGCGCGTGACCGGCGTCACCTGGTGCAGACTCGTCGCCGGATAGACGATCATGTCGCCGGCCGGCAGTTTCACCTGCTGCACGCCGTAGGTGTCCTCGATCACGAGTTCGCCGCCGTCGTATTCGTCGGGCGCGCTGAGAAACAGCGTCACCGACACGTCGGTGCGCAGCTTCACGCCGTTCGGCAGCACGCGCACCGCGCCATCGACGTGGCTGCCGAACTGCATGCCGCCCTCGTAGCGGTTGAAGAGCGGCGGATAGACCTGGTTGGGCAGCACCGCGCTGATGAACAGCGGATTGCGTTCGATCGCCGCGAGAATCACATCGCCGAGTTCGCGCGCGAGCGTCGAGTGCTCAGCGATCTGCTGATTGCGCTTGACCGGCGCGCCCTGATAGCCCGCGGTCGCGCGGCCATCGACCCACGCGTCGCCGGCTCGATCGAGCCGCTCGCGCATGAAGCGCAATTGCCCGGCGTCCAGTACCTTCGGAATGTGCAGCAACATAGTGTGTCCTTCGCGTCGGCTTGCCGTTTGCAGAAGCGGCAAGCCGTACGCATGCGCTCAGTGCGTATCAAAAGCGCGTGTCAAAAGCGGTAGTTGAACGTCGCGAGCAGCGTGCGGCCGATGCCCGGCACCGAACGTCCGCCGTCCGACGGAATCAACGCGTCGTAGTAGTACTTGTTGGTGAGGTTCAGCAGGTTCAGGCGCACGTCGTACTTCTTCGCGTGATAGGCCGCGGTCGCGTCCCAACGCGTGTAGCCCGGCACCTTCACGTAGTTCGTATTCGACGCATAACGTGGCGACATGTAGATCGGACCGCCGCCGATTTCCCAATGCGGCGTGATCGCGTACGTGGTCCAGAACGTCAGCGTGTTGCGCGGCGTGTTGGCCGGCGTGTGGCCCTGCGTGCCGTCGGCCGCTTTCAGGATCGTCGCGTCCATGTACGTGTAGCCGCCGAAAATCTGCCACTTGTCGGTGATGTGCCCCGTCACGCCCGCCTGGAAGCCGTCGACGCGAATGTTGCCGGCCAGCTGGTACTCGGTCGGTGACACCTGTGTGCGCGCGTTGTCCTTTTCCTCGCGGAAGATCGCCGAGGTCACCGACATGTTGCCGCCGAACAGATCCCACTTGCCGCCGATTTCATACGACTTCGTCGATTCCGGCGCGAGGTTCTGAGTGAGGTTCGTGACCGTCAGGTTTTCGAGCGACGGGTTGAACGACGTGCCGTACGACACGTAGTACGACTGCCAGTCGGTCGGCTGATAGATGACGCCGGCGCGCACGCTCGTGAAGTAGTTGGTCTGGCTCGCGTAAGCCGGCGCGCTAATCGTATTGCGGATTCCCGCCGAGAAACGATCCCAGCGCACACCGCCGATCAGCTTCCAGTGCGGCGTCAGCGTAATCGTGTCGTTCAGGTAAGCGGCAATTTCGTTCGCGCTCGAATCGGCGTAGTTGCCGACCGTCGTCGTCACGTTCGACGGCGTGCCCATGATCGGCGGATTGAGCATCGGCACGATCGGCAGGTTGTTGCGCGTGTACGCCTGGTTCGTATAGCTGTCGTGGCCCACTTCGACACCGACGATCAGGTCGTGCCTGATCGGTCCGGTGTCGAATTTGTATTCGAGCATCGTGTCGTTGTAGATCGCATGATTCTGGATCACGCGGTCATGACTCTGCAGCTTGATGAACAGCTGCGATGGCGACAGCGTCGTGAAGTTGCCGTTGGTCAACGCTGTGCTGGACGACAGCGGTCCGGTCAGCACCGCTTGCGGCGCGGTTTCGCGCGCGTCGGTGGTCGAGTGCGAGATCTGCGTCTGGTTCGTCAGCGTCAGGTCCTCGGAGAACTTGTGCTTGATCGCCGCGGTAAAGATCTGCACGTCCTGGATCGTGCGGTCGCTGGTAAAACCGTAGAACGTGTTCTTCGGTACCGGCGACGGGCGGCCGTTCAGCGCCTGGATGCCGTAGTCGGGCATGTCGTGGTTGTGCTGGATCAGCGCGGACAGCGTGATCTCGGTCGGCGTGCCGATGCCGAAGCGCAGTTCCGGCGCGACGCCGAAGTCCTTGTTCTTCATCACGTCGCGCGTCGAGCCGAGGCTCTGGCCGAATGCATTGAGGCGGATCGCCGAGGTGTCGGTGAGCTTGTGGTTCACGTCGACGGTGGAGCGGTAGCGGTCGTCGGTGCCGATCATGCCGGAGACTTCCGCCGAGTCCGTCAGGTTCGCCTTCTTGCTGACCTGGTTGATCACGCCGCCGGTCGAGCCGCGGCCGAACAGCATCGACGACGGACCGTACAGCACCTCGAGCGATTCAAGATTGAACGTGTCGCGGTAGTACTGGTTGCGGTCCCGAAAGCCGTCCAGATAGATGTCGTTCTGCGCGGTGAAGCCGCGCAGGTTGATGTTGTTGCCGATCTGGCCGCCTTCGGCCGCGCCGATCGTCACGCCGGGCGCGTTGCGCAGCGCGTCCGCAAACGACGTCGCGCCCTGCGAGGCGAGCAGGTCGCGATTGATCACGGTGACGGTCTGCGGAATGTCGCGCAGCGCGGTCGGCGTCTTGGCGCCGACGGTCGCCCGGTCGGCCTGGAAGTCCTGCTGAACGGCCTGAGCCTGCACGCCGATGGTCGGCAGCGTCGGCGCGGCGGCGGGTGTGTCGTTCCGTGCGCTCGTTTGTGCGTTCTGCGGCGCGCTTTGCGCGAGCGCCGGGGCCGACAAAGGAATGGCAAAAGCGAGCGCTAGCGCTGTCGCGAGCGGCGTGTGATTGAGCATGGAAATCCCGTCAGAAATGCGTTTGTCAGATCCGCATCACTGACGTCGAATTCATGACAAAGCCGCAAATGGCTGGCTGCCGCTCTCCGTAGTGTGAGAAGGAGATGACGGGATGGCTGGCTAGGTTTAAATGAGAATCGATATCATTTCACATCTACTGGATGTCAGCAATCCCGGCGTGCGTCAGGCACATCGAATCGCGACTCGGTTTATCCTTTTTACAACAATGTAGTTTCATCGCTTCGGCAGCGCTTTCCTTCCCTCTGGAGTCGACTTTATGCAATATCGCCAATTCGGCCGCACCGGCCTGACCGTTTCTCGCCTGTGTCTCGGCACCATGACCTTCGGGCTGCAAACCGAAGAAGCCGCATCGCACCGCATCCTCGACACGGCCGCGGACGCCGGTGTCAATTTCATCGATACCGCGAACGTCTATCCGCTCGGCGGCGACGAAAATCTGGCCGGGCGCACCGAGGAAATCGTCGGACGCTGGCTGAAGGGCAAACGCGAGCGCTTCATCGTCGCGACCAAGGCGGTCGGCAAGATGGGGCCCGCCGCGTGGGACCAGGGCGCGTCGCGCAAGCACCTGCTCGATGCGATCGACGCGTCCTTGCAGCGCCTCGGCACCGACTACGTCGACCTGTACCAGCTCCATTCCGACGACGCGAAGACCCCGCTCGACGAAACGCTCGAAGCGCTCGATGCGATCGTGCGCTCGGGCAAGGCGCGCTATATCGGCGTGTCGAACTTTCTCGCCTACCGGCTCGCGCGCGCACTGGGGCGCGCGGACGTACTCCGCGTCGCGCGCTTCGTGTCGGTCCAGCCGCGCTACAACCTGCTGTTTCGCCAGATCGAGCGCGAGCTGCTGCCGCTGGCCGCCGAGGAGCAACTGGCCGTGATGCCATATAACCCGCTCGCGGGCGGACTGCTGAGCGGCAAGCACCGGCTCGACGCGACGCCCGCCGAAGGGCGCTTCACCGAAAGCGTCGGCAAGGCTGGCGCGATGTATCAGGAGCGCTACTGGCATGAGCGCGAGTTCGACACGATCGAAAGGCTGAAGGCGATCGTCGCGCCGACCGGCGAAGCGCTGACGAAGGTGTCGCTTGCGTGGGTGCTCGCGAATCCGCTGATTACGTCGGCGATCATTGGTGCGAGCCGCGCGGAGCAGTTGAGCGATACGCTCGCGGCGGCCGGGCTCACGCTCGACGCCGCGATCAAGACCCAGCTCGATGAAGCGAGCGTGCAGTATCGCTGGGGGGACGCGGCGCGCTAGGCGCCCGCCGGCAGATCAGGCGCGGCCCAGCGTTCGGCCGCGCGTCTTCATCGTCCGTAGCGCAGCACGGTGCTCGTCGCGGCGAGCACGTGATCCTTGATCGCGGCGTGGAACGCGTCGCGCGTCAAGCCGGCCGGCAATGCGTCGGGCGGCAGATCGAGCGCATAGACCTGCGCCAAGTAGTGATGCGGTACCTCGCCGACGGGCGGACACGGGCCGTAATAGCCGGGGCCGCCGGTGCGATTCGTGCCGGCGACGCTGCCCGCCGGCGCGGCTTCGCCTTCGGCGAGTCCGGTCGTGGTAGGCGCGATGCCATAGACGATCCAGTGCACGATGCCGAGGCCTTTCGCGCCGTCGGGATCGAAGATCGTCACCGCGAAACTTTTCGTGCCGGCCGGCGCGTTATGCCATTGCAGCGCCGGCGACACGTTGCCGCCGCCGCAATTGTTCGCGCTCGCCGCGTGGCTTGCGTTGAGCGTGCCGCCATCGGCCAGTCCCGGCGACGACACCGCGAAGGCCTGTGCCGCATACGCATGCGCGCACGCGTAAGCGAGCAGCGCGCACGCGCCGACGGAGAGGAGGCGCCGCGCGAGGTTCAGGTGGATGCGAGTCATTGGGAGTCTCCAGGGTTGGACGTGCCGTTGAGAGCTTTGCAGTTCAGAGAGCAACTATAACGAGAATGTTGTTTTGAGATGGAAGAAGCGGCATATTGCGCATGGGGCTACGCGAATCAAACAGATAGCGATCCTACGTGATCGATTGATTAATTCGTTCTCGCCCCTTTGTCGTTCAAAGAAAGAAATGGAGTTGCCTGAATGTCTACAAAACACGCCCACTCGCATCGCCCGACGAAGACTGCGCCGCCGCAATGGAAAGAGAAGCCGGCAAGCATTGTGCCGCTCACGGTTCAGAATGCGCTGAAAGACGCCATGCGCACCGAGCGCATTCCAGACACGGATTTCAGCGATCTGCTATGGATCATGGCTCAGGAATCCGCCGGTGTCGTCGATGCGCGCAACGGGACTTCAACAGCACGTGGCCTGTTTCAACTGCTGCGCGCGCAATACAGCTTGAACCCGCGCGGAGAGGCATCATTCGGTAATGCGAAGGAGGAGTGCCAAGGCGGCATCCGTTACATTTATGGCCGCTACCATTCCGCAAATATGGCTAGGGGATTCTGGCAACAACACCACTGGTATTAAAACGATGCGTCTTTCGTCCTGGCTTATTGCCACATTGATGTTCGGCGCAGTATCCGGTTTGGCCCTTGCGGAATCGGTTCTCAGGTTTGAGGATTGTCCCGCCACTGTCGAGTCCAGGCACGCTGCGATGCCACGCATGATATTCACGGACGCGACGGCACGTCATTACCGCAGCATTCTTCGTGAAGCCGCAAAGGAGCCGATTAACTTCGCGGGCCACTACGTTCTCGCTACGTGGGGATGCGGTGCTGGCTGCGTGATGGCGGCGGCAATCGATACGAACTCGGGCCGCGTCACTTCGCTGCCGTTCACGGTTTCCGATTGGCCGCTGGACATCACGGATCCGCTTGCCTATCGCGCAGACAGTTGCCTGCTGATCGCTCACGGTAGCCGCAATGAAAACGCCGAGCACGGAACCTACTACTACGCGTTCGACGGCAAAACATTTACCTTGCGCGCGAGTACGACAAACGTCGGGCGTTAGACAAACCGCGGAAGCAGTGAACGAGACCGTCACCCCGTGATGGACAACTGGATTGCGCGAAAACTACTGTTACGACCACTGCTATTTCAACGAACCTGAGGCGAAGTATCGCACTGACCGCGCGAACTTCTGGAGTTTACCGTGAAGAAGGTCGGGGTTGGCATCCTAACTGGTTTTGCCCTCATCTTCGGCATGTCTGCTTGCTATGCAAAAGGCGATCAACGTGCGACTCCTCAAGCTGGAGCACGTACTTATGCACAGAATTACAAAGACATGGTTCTGGCTACTTGCATAGCGACCGCCTACAGGAACGACAAAGATGCTGCTATGGATGCGGGAAGCAGCGTCAGTGCATTGCGAGACTGGACTTACTACGACTTGGAGAAGGCTCCAGACGCAATCAAAACCTTGGTGGACAATTATTTGGCGCGAAATTATCAAAACCCGCTGGTTGAATCGGAAACTGAAGGTGTCCGTTTCGATTTCCTGAAGTGTCTGGACCTGTATCACAGTAAGGAATTGGACGCACAGGTCAAGCGTTTGGTCATTAACCCCAGGCGCACTTACCGGCAAGATAATCCGTTGCCAGCAAAGCCGAAGTAGTTATGAGCACGTCCAGCGTCGAAGCGCTGACCGGTGCTCGGGCACGGATCGCCTTGGCAATCGTTGAGGGGTTGATATGAACCCTTGGACGTGGAGCCGCAGCACTGGATACTTGATGGCAGCGGCAATCCACCCCCCTCACTTCGGCTTGAACCGCCCCGTCTTCTGCGTCGCCTCGGGATACTGTCGCGTCTCGCACACCGACAGCGGATGCCACAATTTCGCGCCGCCCTCGATCCCCGCGTCGTTCGATACGGTCGCCACGTTCGCCGGCAGCGAAAACTTGATACGCGCCGCGTTGCCGCCGCCGATCCACAGCTTGTCGTAATTGACCAGTGACTCGAGAATGCCGATCACCTTCTCGACACGCCGGCTCCAACGCTTGTTGCCGATCTGCTCGCGCGCGGCCTCGCCGATGTATTCGTCGTACGCCACGCCCTTCTTGCTGACCGGATGATGCGCGAGCTCCAGATGCGGCATCAGTTCGCCATCGCGAAACATCGCGGTGCCGGCGCCGGTGCCGAGCGTCAGCACGAATTCGAGGCCGTGGCCTTCGATCGCCGCGAAGCCTTGCATTTCGGCGTCGTTGATCATCCGCACCGGCAGTCCGCCCAGGCGCTGCGCGAGCGAATCCGCGAGCGCAATGTCGTGCCATCCTTCGATGCCGAAGTGCGGCGCGGTCAGAATGCGGTTGTTGCGCACGACACCCGGAAACCCGATCGAGATACGGACGGGCCGCACCTGCTCGATGAGCGGAGCCACGAGTTGCGCGAGCGCGTCCACCAGTTGATCCGGCGTGCACGGATGCGGCGTCGCAACGCGCACGCGTTCGGTTTTCATCTGCCCGTCGGCGTCGATGATCGCGGCCTTCAGGCCGGTGCCGCCGACATCGATCGCGAGGATGTGCTCGCCGCCGCTTGTCGGCGCATTCCGTTTCACTGCGTTCTTGTTGTGTGTTGCCACGATGTCTCCCGATTGTGTTGAGGCGGTTGTGATGCGGGTCTGCGGGTTGGTTCAAAGTTGCCGCTACGACTTGCCACCGGGCGCTTTCTGCTGCAACGGGCGCCACGCATGGCCATCGCGCGCGAGCAGCGCGTCGGCTTCGGCCGGCCCGTCGCTGCCGGCCGCATAGCCGCGCACGGCAACCGCGCCGCCACTCCTCGGATGCAGCACGTCGTCGACCGCGCACCAGCTCGTCTCGATGCTGTCGGCGCGCTGAAACAACGTCGCGTCGCCAAACATGCAGTCGTACAGCAGCGTCTCGTAGCCGACGTTCGCGCTTTCCGCAAAGAAGTCGCCATAGTTGAACGACGACTGTACCGGACCGACCTGCATCACCGGCCCCGGCACCTTCACGTTGAAATCGAAGCTCGAGCCGTGCTCGGGATCGATGCGAATGGTCAGCACGTTCGGCGTCAATGCGTTGACCGGCGTATCGCGGAACAGGCGGAACGGCACCGGCTTCAGCTGCACCGAAACCTCGGTGCGGCGCACCGCGAGCCGCTTGCCGGTACGCAGATAGAACGGCACGCCGGCCCAGCGCCAGTTCTCGACGAACACGCGCGCCGCCGCGTAGGTTTCCGTCGTGCTGCCGGGCGCGACGTCGGGCTCCTCGCGATAGCCCACGCCGGCTGGCCCTTTTTCGTACTGGCCGAAGACGACGTCGGCGGACGTCAGCGGCTGGATTGCGTCGAACAGCTCGGCCTTCTTGTTTCGCACGGCTTCGGCCTCGAACGAATTCGGCGGCTCCATCGCGACGATGCCGAGCAGCTGGAACAGGTGGTTCGGCACCATGTCGCGAAACGCGCCGGTCTGCTCGTAGAACCTGCCGCGCCCCTCGACGCCGATCGTTTCCGCCGCCGTGATCTGCACGCAATCGATGTACTCGCGCCGCCAGATCGGCTCGAACATCGCATTCGCGAAGCGCACCGCGAGGATGCTCTGCACGGTGTCCTTGCCGAGAAAATGATCGATGCGGTACACCTGCGACTCCCGCGCATACGACAGGATGTGCGCGTTCAGATCGCGCGCCGATGCGAGATCGGTGCCGAACGGCTTCTCGATCACGAGACGCCGAAAGCCGCCGTTTGCGCCGTCGCCTTCCTTCAGCAGGCCGGCTTTGCCGAGCCGGTCGGTGATCGGTTTGAAAAAACGCGCGCCGACCGCGAGGTAGAAGATCGCGTTACCGCCTTTCGACTGATCGAGCTTCTGCTTCAGCTTCGCGAACGTATCGTCGGATTCGAACTCGCCCGCCATGTATTCGAGGCGCTGCGCGACCCAGTTCCATGCGTTGTCGTCGAGCTTGCCGGCGTGAAAGGTGCTGGCCTTGTCGGCGGCGAACTTCTGCAGCGAGGTATGCAGTTCGTCGCACCATTCGCGCGTTTCGCGCTCGCCGTGATTGACGCCGATGATCTTCATGCTGTCGTCGAGCAGGCCATCGACCGCGAGGTTGTAGAGCGCCGGCATCAACAGACGTTTGGTCAGATCGCCGCCCGCGCCGAAGATCACGAGCGTGCACGGCGGCGCGGGCTTCTTGCCGGCCGGCGACGACAGGGCGTCGTATCGGTTCGCGCTGAGCTTGCAGCTCAGGGCGGGCGTTGCGTTGGGTTGAGCGGGAGAAGCGGAAGGGTTCGGTGTGGTCGACATGGGATTCACTTGGACCTCGGTAAGCCAATAGAACGAACGCGGCGATACATGAAAGACCACGGGCGCTGCCGCACAGTTCAATTGCGTTCGCGCGTGAGCGTGCGGCGTGCTTACTTCGTCGTCGTGGCCGCGAGCGACGGTACCGGTTCTTTCGCCACCGCCGGCGTTACCGCGGATGCAGAAGCCGCCGGCACCGGAATCGGCGCGGGCGCGGGCGCCAGCGCCGGTTCCCCCGCCAGCGGCACGTTGCCCGATGCCGCCATCGCGCGCGGCTGCAACAGCAACGCGACGAGCCCGGTCCAGCCGGTCTGATGCGAAGCCCCGACGCCACGACCGTTATCGCCATGAAAATACTCATGGAACAGGATCAGATCCTGCGAACGCGGGTCCGCCTGCAGCAGCGGGTACGCGCCCATCACCGGCCGCTCGCCGTTTTTGTCCTTCAGGAACAGCGTGGTCGCGCGGCGCGCGAGTTCGTCGGCAATTTCGCTCAACGAGAACTTCTGGCCCGACCCAGTCGGATACTCGACGCGGAAATCATCGCCGTAATAGCGATGAAACTCGTACAGCGATTCGATCAGCAGATAGTTGACCGGCATCCACACCGGCCCGCGCCAGTTCGAATTGCCGCCGAACACACGGGTATCGGATTCGGCCGGCAGATACTTGACGCAGAAGCTGTTGCCGTTGTGCTGGTACACGAACGGATGATCGCGATGGCAACGCGACAACGCCCGCACGCCGTGATCGGAAAGAAATTCACTTTCGTCGAGCGCGCGCCGTAACAACGCCTTCATCCGATGCCCGCGCAGCAGCGACAGCAAAAGCGCGTTGCCCTTGCCGGGCTCGTTCCAGCGCGACACCAGCTTCGCGAGATCGGGCCGATGCTCGAGAAACCACACGAGGCGCTCGCGCAAGCTCGGCAAGCCGCCGTGCAGACGCTCCTCGAGCACGTGCACGGCGAACAGCGGTATCAGTCCGACGATCGAGCGAACGCGCATCGGCATGCTGCTGCCGTCGGGCAGGCGCAGCTTGTCGTAGAAGAATTCGTCCTCGCTGTCCCACAGGCCCGTGTCGCAGCCGTCGTCGCAACTGACCGCTTCCGCGATGTACAGGAAGTGCTCGAAGAACTTCACACCAATATCGACGAACACATGATTCGCGTAGGCGAGTTCGAGCGCGATACGCATCAGGTCGAGCGCATACGCGGCCATCCACGCGGTGCCGTCGGCCTGGTCGATGTGGCCGCCGGTGGGCAGCGGCGACGAGCGGTCGAAGATGCCGACGTTGTCGAGCCCGAGAAAACCGCCCTGAAAAATATTGTGGCCGTCGGCGTCCTTGCGATTCACCCACCACGAGAAATTCAGCAGCAGCTTGTGAAACATGAGCTCCAGAAAATCGCGGTCCGCCTTGCCGGTCAGCGCGCGGTCGATCTCGTACACGCGCCACGCGGCCCATGCATGGACCGGCGGGTTCGCGTCGCTCAATGCCCATTCGTAAGCGGGCAACTGGCCGTTCGGGTGCTGATAGCGGTCCTTCACGAGCAGCAGCAACTGCTTCTTGGCGAACGCCGGATCGATCAGGGCAAACGCGGCCGCGTGAAACGCGAGGTCCCACGACGCGTACCACGGGTACTCCCACTTGTCCGGCATCGACACGATGTCCGCGTTGCACAGATGCCGCCAGTCGGTGTTGCGGCCGTGCTTGCGAGCGGCGGGCGGGCTCGGTTGCAGCGGATCGCCGTCGAGCCAGCGCTGCACGTCGTACTGGTAATACTGCTTCGACCACAGCATGCCGGCGAGCGCCTGACGTTGCACGAGACGCGCATCGGGGTCGGTGATCTCGTGTTGCAACGCGCCATAGAATTCGTCGGCTTCGGCGCGGCGTCGCGCGATCAACGCGTCGGCATCGAATGGCGCTTCATCGGTCGCCGATTGCGGGTGCCAGCGCAGATACACGACCGCGCGTCCGTGCGGCCCGAACTCGAGCGCCGCATGCGCGGCGGCCCGGGTGCCCGCGTCGTGACGGATCGCGTTCGCGTCGCCGTGCACGAGGTAGTCGTTGAAGCCGTCCTTGAACGGGCCCGCGCCGTCCATGCCGAACAGCCGCTTCACGTTGGTGTCGTTCTCGCAGAACAGCCATGCGAGTTGCGGCGCGTCCTTCGACCACGCGGTCACGACGATCGGTTCGTGCACATGGTGATGGCCAAGCAGACGCACCGAGCCGTCATGACCGGTACCGGCGACGAGCTTCGGCTTGTCCTTGTTCTCTTTCCACGACCACGAGTTGCGCGCCCAGATCTGCGGCAGCACATCGAGCGACGCCGCTTCGTCCGCGCGATTTTCGATCGTCACGCGCATCACGATGTCGTCGGGCGTGTGCTTCGCGTATTCGATCTGGACGTCGAAATAGCGCTGATCGTCGAACACGCCGGTATCGAGTACTTCGTACTCTGGCATATCGCCGCCGCGGCGCGCGTTTTCGTCGATCAGGTCCTGGTAGGGATAGGCCGCATGCGGGTACTTGTACAGCATGCGCATGTAGGAATGCGTGGGCGTGCCGTCGAGATAGAAGTACAACTCCTTGACGTCCTCGCCGTGATTGCCCTGCGAGTTGGTCAGGCCGAACAGGCGCTCCTTGATGATCGGGTCCTTGCGGTTCCACAGCGCGAGCGACACGCACCAGCTGAGCCGGTCGTCGCCGAAACCGGCGATGCCGTCTTCGCCCCAGCGGTAGGCGCGGCTGCGCGCATGGTCGTGCGGAAACGAGTCCCAGGCGGTGCCGTTCGCGCTGTAGTCCTCGCGCACCGTGCCCCACTGGCGCTCGCTCAGATACGGCCCCCAGCGCTGCCAGTGGCCGCATTCGGGCGAATGCAGCCGGGAACCTTCGATCGTGGCGAGCAGATTGGCAGCGCGCAGCGGTGGCATGAAACGTCCTTGCAACAGGCCTGGCGGTGGGACCCACATCGTAGCGCGGTTTACGCGCCGTTGTGCTCGAACCGGGCAAGCAGACTTTCGACGCGCAGCAATTCGCCTAGCGACCAGGCCTGGAACGGCGTGCCGGCGGGCGCGTGCGGCGCGTCGCCGGCGGTGATCTCGGACAGGTGATCGAGGCCCGCGTGATCGAGATGCGCGTACAGCGGGGCGAGAAAGCGCGCCCTCGCCTGCGCGAGATTATCGGCACTCGCGCCATTCACTCGCAGCCACGCTTCGACGAACGGGCCGATCAGCCACAACCACGCGGTGCCCTGATGATAGGCGCCGTCGCGTTCGCGCGGCGCGCCGCCGTAGCGGCCGCGATACGCGGGATCGGACGGCGCGAGCGTGCGCAGGCCGAGCGGCGTCAGCAATTGCGCTTCGACCTGACCCACCACCGCGCGCGCCGCCGCGCCTTCGAGCAGCGGAAACGGCAGGCCACCGACCGCGAAGATCTGATTCGGCCGGATCGAGCGGTCGACCGTGCCCGGCACATGATCGACGTCGACGTTATCGAACAGCGCCTGGGTGGCCGGATCGACGAAGCGCCGGCGAAACGCGAGCGTCGCGCGCTCGGCAGCTTGCCGCCACTGCGGGTTCCATGCTGACGCGATTCGCAGCGCGTTGATCCACAGCGCCTGCACTTCGACCGGCTTGCCGATGCGCGGTGTGACGACCCAGTCGCCGACTTTCGCATCCATCCACGTCAGTTGCACGCCGGGCATGCCGGCGCGCAGCAGGCCGTCGTCCGCGCACACGCCGATGTTGAAGCGCGTGCCGTTCGTGTAGCCGGTCAGGATCGTTTCGGCGGCCTGCTGCAGATGCGCGCGCGTTTGCGCGCCCGCATGCGGCGTCGCCAGATAGTCGTGAACCGCGACGATGAACCATAGCGACGCGTCGACCGAGTTGTATTCGGGCGCGTCGCCGTAGTCGGGGAAGCGGTTCGGCAGCATGCCTTCGGACAGCGTGCCCGACCATTCGAGCAGGATCGCTTCGGCATCGTCGAGACGGTTCGACTCGATCAGCAGGCCGCGCATCGCGATGAACGTGTCGCGGCCCCAGTCGGTGAACCACGGAAAGCCCGCGAGGATCGTGCGGCCTTCGTTGCGCGTGACGACGTAGGCGTCGGCCGAACGTTGCAGGCGCGAGCCGAGTGCGGCGCGGCGTTGTTGTTCGGTGTGGGCGAGTTGGGCGGCGTGGGCGGTGGTTTGGGCTTTGTCGTTCGCGCATTCGGTGGCGGACGTGCTAGACGCGCTCAGAATCATCACCGCGTCGCCCTCCGCGAGATCGAAGCTGAACACGCCGGGCGTCGCGAGATCTTCGCTGCAATCGAGACCGCGCTCCTGCTCGCGCACGTAGCAGAAGTTGCGATACCAGTCGGGCGCATGCGTATAGGCACCGTTCGTCGCCGCTCGCACGACCGGCAGTCCGCCATACGGTTGCCAGCTCGCGCACGATTGATCGGCGCTGACTTGCACGCCGAAGTTGAAGGCCGGATTCTCGTGATGCAGCGCATGATAGTCACGGCCCGACAGCAACGGTCTGATCTTCAGCACGGGCGCATCGAGTTCGCCGCCTTCGAGCCGCCAGCGCAATACCGTTTCGCACGTCGCTTTGCTGACGAACACGTCGGCGATCATCGCCGCGTGCGCACCGAGTTGAATGCGCCACCTCGGCCACGGCGCGGTGTCGAAGCCGGCAAGGCGGCCGCGCAGATCCGGATAGATCACGTCAGGCCCATAGCGTTGCATGGTCAACGCGAAGCGCTCGCCGCCCGCCTCGACCCACGCCTCGATACCGTTGACGAGCACCATGCGCCCGCCCGGCGCGCGCGTCGCGGCTAGCAGCAGCGCATGGTAGCGGCGCGTGCGCAACATGCCGAGCGTGCCCGAAGCAAAGCCGCCGAAGCCGTCGGCTTCGAGCCATTCGTCTTCGAGTTGCGAGATGTCGATGGGTGAATCGATGCGAGTCATTGAATCGTGCCCATGCGCGAACGATAAAGCAGCAAACATAGCGCAGATGGCAGCGCCATGAACATTGACCTTCCCAATACTTTCCATTTTCTTTCGATCAACCGACGATTTATCGAAAGTTATGCCGGGCGCAAACGTTTCACAATTATTTCTTGAAAGGAATGGAGACTGCACCCGCTTTCATCGAACCGGATGCAGACATGAGAACAATCAGTTGCATCGCGAGCGCCGCATTGCTGGTGCTTGCCACGATAGCGTTGAACGGTTGCGGCGTGGACGACTCCTCTTCCACGAGCATCGCGACGACCACGAGCCTTGCGCCGAACGACGCGGCGCAACGACCCGCAATGGCGGCAGCGGCAGCGGCAGTGGCGACTCCCAACGCCTCAGCGCCATTCGCGGACAACGCGGCGAACAACACGGCGAGCAACGCGGCAAGTGGCGCAACCGCCACCGACGCGATCACGCAAAACATGCAGGCCAGTCTCGCGGCCGACAGCCAGCAGGTCGCGCCGGTCATGCGCTACGCGCCCGGCGACAGCGCGAACAACTAGTTCGCAACTGATCAGCAAGAGCAACGCGTAACCGACCACGAAACACCCCAAGGCACGCTCACGCGCGCTATTCTTCCCCTACGCAGAAGGTGATATTCGATGACATCAACTAGCCGTCGCCGTTTCCTGCAAACCGTGGCTTCATCCGCGGGCGCCGCCGCCGCGATGACCGCATTGCCCGAGTCGATCCGCAACGCGCTCGCCGTGCCTGCGTTTTCGCGCACGGGCACGATTCGCGATGTCGAGCACATCGTCGTGTTCATGCAGGAGAACCGCTCGTTCGACCACTACTTCGGCCACCTGCGCGGCGTGCGCGGCTACAACGACCGCTTCCCGATTCCGCTGCCGAGCGGCCTGCCGGTGTGGAATCAACCGTCGAAGGAAGATCCGACCAAGCCGGTGCTGCCGTTCCATCTGGACACCGCGACGACGAGCGCGCAGTGCGTCGGCGATCTCGATCACTCGTGGTACAAGACCCAGTACGCGATCGACGGCGGCCGCTACGACCAGTGGCCCGCCAATAAGACCGACATGACGATGGGCTACCACCTGCGTAGCGACATCCCGTTCCACTACGCGCTCGCCGACGCCTTCACGATCTGCGATGCGTACTTCTGCTCGTTGCCGGGACCGACGCACCCGAACCGCGCGTATCTGATGACCGGCATGGTCGACCCGACCGGCACGATGGGTGGTCCGCTGCTCGACAACAACGACTGGGTCGACGGCGATGGTCCGCCGAACTATCAGTTGCTGTCGTGGACCACGTATCCGGAGCGTCTGCAGGCCGCGGGCATTTCGTGGCAGATCTATCAGCAGGGCACGTCGGGCGTCGATCCGCTGAACGGCAATTACGGCACCAACATCCTGCAGAACTTCACGAACTTCATCAACGCGCAGCCGGCTTCGCCGCTCTACGAGCGCGCGCAAACCGTGCGCACGATCGACGACCTGAAAGCCGACGTGCTCGCGAACCGGCTGCCGCAGGTGTCGTGGCTGTGCCCGCCGGCCGCCTACTCGGAGCATCCGAGCTACACGCCCGCGTACGGCGCCGAATACACGTCGCAGATTCTCGACGCGCTGACGTCGAACCCCGAGGTGTGGAGCAAGACCGTGCTCTTCATCATGTACGACGAGAACGACGGCTTCTTCGATCACCTCGTGCCGCCGCAACCGCCGACGACCTCCACCCAGGGCAAGTCGACGGTCACGACCGACGGCGAAATCCACAATGTCGTCAATCCGCTGCGCGGCGGCAGCTACACCGCCGACGGCTATCCGTACGGCCTCGGCCCGCGCGTGCCGATGACGATCGTGTCGCCGTGGACCAAGGGCGGCTTCGTGTGCTCGCAGGTGTTCGATCACACGTCGGTGATCCGCTTCATCGAAACGCGCTTCGGCGTGCATGAGCCGAACATCACGGCATGGCGTCGCGCGGTGTGCGGCGACCTGACCACCGCATTCGACTTCCGCACGCCGGATGCGAAGATGCCGTCGCTGCCGGACACCAGCAACTACATCAGCATGGCCGACAACCAGTGCAAGACGCAACCGAAGCCGACCGTGCCGACGACGCCGACTCCGGTCGATGCGCAGGAAGCGGGCATCCGTTTCGCGCGTGCGTTGCCGTACGAACTGCATGCGAACGGCGCGGCGAACGCGGGCAACGACACGTTCGAAATCACGATCGGCAACACCGGCGACCAGGGCGCGCACTTCTACGTGTACGCGACGAATCGCACCGACGGTCCGTGGCGCTACACGGTCGAAGCGGGCAAGTCGCTCAGCGACACGTTCGACCTGAGCACGACGAACGGCGTGTATGCATTCGACGTGTTCGGCCCGAACGGCTTCGTGCGCAAGTTCGCGGGCAACACCCAGGCGAGCACGCAAAGCACACAGAATGGCCATGGCAACGGTCATGGCGACAACCAGCCGGCGCGGCCTGAAGTGACCGTGCAATACGACGTCGCGAATGGCAACGTGTTCCTGAAGTTCACCAACAGCGGCGGCGGCATCGCGCATCTGACGGTGATCGACAACGCGTACGGCGCGCGCCCGCGCACCGTGGTCGTGCCGGCCAATGCGCGTATCGACGAAGGCTGGGTGCTTGCGTCGAGCCATCACTGGTACGACCTGACGGTGACGAGCAGTGACGACGCGAGCTTCTCGCGCCGCTTTGCCGGTCACGTCGAGAACGGCCGGCCGAGTATCAGCGATCCGGCTGCGGTTGCGCCGGTGCTGACCGCGAGTTGAGGCAACCACCGCCAGCCCCGCTTACTTGCGGCCTGATTCGGCTTCCTGTCCCGCCTACGTGGCGGACAGGGTGCCGATGTTTTTTAAGGCTCGTATTGAAACGCGGTGCTTAGAGACCGACGTCCGGCAGCGCCGGACGCGTGGCGAGCGCCTTGGCGACGATGTCTTTGACTTCGGCGAGCGCGTCGCCTTGCAGCGCGAGGCGCGGCGGACGCGTGACGGCGCTGCCGCGGCCGAGCAGTTCCTCGCACAGCTTGATGCATTGCACGAGGTCGGGGCGCGCGTCGAGGTGCAACAGCGGCATGAACCAGCGGTACAGCGACAGCGCTTCATCGAAACGCTTCTGCGTGGCGAGGCGGAACAGCGTCTCGCCCTCCTTCGGGAACGCGTTCGACATGCCCGACACCCACCCTTGCGCACCGACCGCGATGCTTTCGACGACGACGTCGTCGAGGCCGGCGAACAGCACGAAGCGGTCGCCCACCGCGTTGCGCAGATCGATGAAGCGTCGCGTATCGCCCGACGAATCCTTGAAGCAGACGATGTTCTCGCAGTCCTGCAGTGCGATCAGCACGTCCGGCGTGACGTCGTTCTTGTAGATCGGCGGGTTGTTGTAGATCATCACCGGCAGATCGGTGCTGGTCGCGACCGAGCGGAAATGCGCGGCGGTTTCGTGCGGCTTCGCGGAATAGACGAGCGCCGGCATGACCATCACGCCATCGACGCCGACACGCGCGGCTTCACGCACCGTCTGCCGCGCGAACTCGGTCGTGAACTCGGCGACACCCGCGACGACCGGCACCTTGCCGCCAGCCGCGTCGCGCGCGGCCTCGATCACCTGCAGTTTTTCCGACGTGCTCAGCGAGGTGTTTTCGCCAACCGTGCCGCAGACCACCAGACCCGACACCCCGTCCTTGACGAGATTGCTGACCACGCGGTGCGTCGCGTCGATGTCGAGCGAAAAATCCGGCTTGAACTGGGTGCTGACGGCGGGAAACACCCCGCTCCATTGGATAGCCTTGCTCACTTTGTCCGTCTCCTTCAAAAAGCCGGCCGCGCCGACACACACGTTGAGTATGACGACGAGTATCGGCCTTTATCCGAAGGCGGGCTTGGGCTTTTTCGTGGCTGAAAGAGATTAAATCCGCACAACAGGCGAGGCGCCGGATCGCCGACCGGGCGGCGCCGGCTACTTCGCAGCAAGGCGGCTGAGGCGCACGTCAGCACCGTCGCGCGAGGCGTCGAGGCGGCCCCTGGATGCCGAGTCCGGCATAGCCGCTACGCGATCAGGCGCCCAGCAACACGCCCGTTCGGATCGGCCGCGTGCCGGTCACGCGACCGAGCGGCGCACCGGCCGTCACGAAACGGATCGCGCGCCGCATGTACAGCACCCCTTCGGTCTTGCTCGCGATCGTGGTCGTCTTGTCGGTCAGCGGATCGACGATATCGAACAGCGGCTGGCCGACGCGGATCTTGTCGCCGATCTTCGCGCGGTGCACGAGAATCCCGCTCACCGGCGCATAGAACTGCTCGCTGCCCGCGAGCGGCGTCGCCGGCGACAGCAGCGGCGGCAACGGTTTGGCCTCGCCCCGAATCGCGCCGCGCCACACCAGATAGTCGACGAGCGCGTCGGCATCCTGCTGCGCGACTTCATACGACACGTCGCGCTGGCCGCGGCATTCGACCGTCACCGCGATCGAGCCGGTCGGCACTGGCTTACTCGCCGGCATCTGCTGCTGCAACGTCCACCACAGCAGGCTGTGGGTTTCGTCGAACGCGCCGCCGCCCGAATCGGTCGCGAGCAACGACGCCTCTGCACCGAGATAGCGCGACAGCGGCTCGAACTCGGCCCAAGCGGATTCGCTCGTGTACACATGCATCGCCGCTTCGAGCGAGCAATGCAGATCGATCACGACGTCCGCGTCGCACGACAACTTCAAGAGCGCCAGTTGCAGCGACTCGAATTCGGTCAGCGGCTTCTGTTGCGCGAGTTCGGCCGCGAGCAGCTCGCGCACGATGCGGCGGTTCTGGTTCGCGTCGGCGCCGAGCGCCTCTTTCGCATTCGCGACGAGCTTTGCGAACTGCACGAAATGCCGGTTGAAGTTCTTGCCACTGCCGAGATCGAAGCGGCCGATGAACTGCCCGAGCACGTGTTGACTGAGCCCGACCGGATTCGACACCGGCACGAGCACGATTTGAGCGCTCAGCGCGCCGGCTTCCTCGAGCTCCCGCAGACGCCGCTTCAGCAGCACCGTGGTCAGCATCGCGGGCGTTTCGTCGGCATGCAGCGACGCCTGGATGTAGATCTTCTGCCCGCTATTGGCCGGGCCGAAATGAAACGACACCAGTTCGCGGTGCGTGCCGATGGCTGGCGACACAAGCGGAATCGATTGCCTGTTCATGAATGGAAAGCCGTGAAGATAATGTTGGAAATCTGCATCAATTGCCGTACGGATCGAAGTCGAAGTACTTCTTCGCGATCCGCGCATAGGTGCCGTCTTTGCGCATCGACGCGATCGCCTCGTTGATCGATGCCTGCAACGCGGTTTCGTCCTTGCGCAAGCCGATGCCGACGCCGCGATCTCCCATCGAAAGCGGCTCGCCGACAAACGCGAAGCCCTTGCCCGCGGGCGTGCGCAGGAAGCCGTAATCGGCCTCGACGGTGCCGAGCAACGCGCCGTCGAGCCGGCCGTTCTGCAGATCGGCGAACACCTCGTCCTGGCTCTTGTAGGCGACCACGTTCGCGCCGAGCGGCGTCCAGTTCTTCAGTGCGTAGCTCTCGAACTGCGTGCCCGACTGCACGCCGATCTGCTTGCCGGCAAGTCCGCTCGCCGTAGGCGCGAGCGACGAGCCTTGCCGCGCGATCAGCCGCGACTTGAACTGGAACAGCTTCGACGAAAACAGAATCTGCTGCTCGCGCTTCTCGGTGATCGCCATCGACGACAGCACCGCGTCGATCTTGCGCGCCTGCAGCGCCGGGATCATGCCCGAAAACTCGAGTTCGACCCACTGACAATGCGCGTGGATGCGCCGGCAAATCTCGTTGCCGAGATCGACGTCGAAGCCCTTCAGGCTGCCATCGGGCGCCTTCGAGTCCATCGGCGGATAGGTCGGATCGATGCCGAGGCGCAACGTGTTGGCGTCAGCGGCGAACGCGCCGCTGCTGAAAGCCAGCGCGGCGCAGAGAGTCATCAGTGGAGTTTTCATGGAAGGCGACGATGAGCGGATCAGGACAGCGTGATCGTAAGCCGCTGTGGCGCCTCAAAGAAGTCCCGTTCGGACTATCATGATCACTTTTACCGATCAGCAAACCCTGTCGCCATGGCATTGACGATTTCCCAGCTGCGCGCGTTCACGGCGGTCGCCGAGCATGGCAGCATCCGCGCGGCCTCGCGCGCGCTCGGCATCGCGCAAAGCGGCATCACGCAGCAGTTGCAGAACCTCGAATCGATGCTCGGCGCGACGCTGTTCACGCGCACCAATCGCGGCATTGCGCTGACCGCGCTGGGCCAGCGGCTGCTGCAGCGGGCCGGCGCGATCCTCGGTGAATGCGAGCGTGCCGAGGAGGACGTGCGGCAACTGCGCGGCGACTACGTGGGCGAGGTCACGTTCGGCATGACGACAGAGCCGCTCGTCGACGCGTTCGCGCCCGTGTTGATGGAATTTCGTGCGCGCTTCGAGCGCGTCGCCGTGCATCTGCGCACGGGCACGTCGCGCATGATGATTTCGTGGATCCGCGAAGGCACGCTGGATTTCGCTGTCGCGCTCGTATCGAAGCAGACCGACACCGCCGATCTGTCTGTCACGCCGCTCTATCCGTCCGACCCGGTGATCGTGTGCCGGCGCGGTCATCCGAAGGCGCGCGCGAAGTCGCTCGCCGAACTCGTCGATTGCAGGTGGGTGACAACGCGCTCGCCGAATCTGACCGAGGAGCCGCACGTCAACCGGTTGAGCCATCTGTTCGATAGCTACGGCTTGGCGCCGCCGAAGATCGTCGCGACCGTCGAGGGCTTGTACGAGACGCTGCACCTGGTAGCCGCGACTGATTGCCTGTCGCTCGAATCATCGGTCATCGCGAAGCGCGGGCCGTTCGCGGACGTGCTGACGACGATCCCCGTGCGCGAGCGCGCGTTGCAGCAGAACGTCTGTCTGCTGCAACGCGCCGCGATTCCGCTGACCCCAGCCGCGCAGGAGTTCGCGACGATGATGGCGTCGTACACGCGCGCGGTGCGGGCGCATTGAGCGTTGAGCGTTGAGCGTTGAGTGTTGAGTGTTGAGCTCCAATGCGCCGCTCAAGCCGCCGTTGCTTCGAGCGCTATCAGTTCTTCGATGCGCTGCCTGCGCCGGATCAGCCGCGCGTTGCCGCGCTCGATCAGCACCTCGGGCGCGAGCGGCCGGCTGTTGTAGTTCGATGACATCGACGCGCCGTACGCGCCTGTGTCATGGAACACGAGCAGGTCGCCCACTCGAGGCGCGGGCATCGACCGGCTCGTGACGACACCGCCTTGCGCCTGCGTGAACACGTCGCCGGCTTCGCACAGTGGCCCCGCCACGCTGAACGAGCCGGCCGGCGCATCGCTCGGCGTGCCGTTGCGCCGAAGCACGCTGATCTCGTGATAACTGCCGTAGTACGACGGCCGCACCAGGTCGTTGAAGCCCGCATCGAGCAACGCGAATTGCCGCGACGGCCGCCGGTTCAGCGCGTGCACTTCGGCGACGAGTACACCTGCCTGCGCGACCAGAAAGCGCCCCGGTTCGATTTCGAGTCGCACGCGATGCCCGACGCGTGCTTCGATGCGGCGCCGCGCGTCGTCCCACAGCCGGAAATAATGCGCGGTATCGACACTTAGCTCGTCATCGCGATACGGCACCGACAAACCACCACCCGCGGAAATCGCCTCGATATCCTGATCGAGTTGCGACACCGCATCGACCATCGCATCGCACACTTTCGCGAGATGCGCGTAATCGACACCCGAGCCGATATGCATATGCAGCCCGACGAGCTTCAGCCGATAGCGCCGCACCAGTTCGAGCGCGCGTGGCAGTTCATCGCGCCAGATGCCGTGCTTGCTGTGCTCGCCGCCTGTGTTGGTCTTGCTGCTCTGGCCGTGACCGAAGCCGGGATTGATCCGCAGCCACACGCGATGGCCTTCGCTCGCGTGTCTCCCGAGCCGTTCGAGCATGTCGGGCGAGCCGGCGTTGACCGTGATTCGCTCGTCGAGCACGGTGGCCAGCGTCGCGTGGTCGAGCACGTCGGCGGTGAAGACGACGCCTTCGGGCCCACCGTTCGATGCGGGTTGAGCCGCATAACCCGCGGCAAAACCGCGCGCGAGTTCACCCAAAGAGACCGCATCGACCATCACGCCTTCGTCGCGCATCAGCTTCAGGATGTGCACGTTCGAACAGGCCTTCTGCGCGTAGCGGATCGTGTCGAAACTGCGCAACTGCGCGATGCGCCGGCGGATCGTGTCGGCGTCATAGACCCATAGCGGCGTGCCGTGCTGGCGCGCGAGGTCGGCGAGTTGATGGGAGTCGAATGGCGTCATGGTCGGTTGCATGTCGAAGCTTTGCGAAAGCGATAGCCGACATGATGATCCGTGGCGATCATTCAGTAAAATACCCCTCTATTGCTCGCCTATTCACTTTTGATATAGCACGGACCCACCATGGCGCTCACGCACCGGCACATCGAAATCTTCCGCGCGCTGATGACGGCCGGCAGCGTGACCAAGGCAGCCGAGATGCTGTTCACGTCGCAGCCCACCGTAAGCCGCGAACTTGCGCGCATGGAACAGAGCATCGGCTTCGCGTTGTTCGAGCGAGTGCAGGGCCGGCTACGTCCCACGCAATCCGCGCTGACGCTGTTCGACGAGATCAAGCGCGCGTATGTCGGGCTCGAACGCGTCGCGTCGACCGCGGCCGCGCTGCGCGAATTCAAGGGTGGCCAGCTGTCCGTGATCGCGCTGCCGGTGTTTTCGCATTCGATCCTGCCGGGCGCCGTCAAACGCTTTCACGATGTGCAGCCGGGCGTCAGCGTATCGATCGCGACGCAGGAGTCGCCGTTTCTCGAAGAATGGCTGAGCGCGCAGCGCTACGACCTCGGCCTCACCGAGCACGACGCGCCGCCGCCCGGCACGCGGCTCACGCCACTCATCGCCGTCGATGAAGTGTGTGTGCTGCCCGACGCTCACCCGCTGCTCGCGAAACGCGTGATCGCATTGAAAGATTTCGCCGATCAGGCGTTCATCAGCCTGTCCGCGAACGATCCATACCGGCTGCAAATCGACGAAGCGTTCGCGCGAGCCGGCATCGCGCGCCGCCTGCTGATCGAAACGCCGACCGCGGTGTCCGTGTGCAGCTTCGTGCGGCAAGGGCTCGGCATTGCGATCGTCAATCCGCTGACCGCGCTCGATTTCGCGGGCCACAATCTGCATATCCGGGCGCTCGCGTTGTCGCTGCCGTTTCGCGTCAGCGTGATCCGTCCCGAGCACCGGCCCGCGCATCCGCTCGCGGACGCGTTCGTCGGCGCGCTGCAAAGCGAAGCCGCCGCGCTGCGGCTACAATTGAAGCGCCACACCAGCCCCAAGCGGTCATCGCATTCATAGCAGTCACGGCGGCGTCCCCGCTTCATCGCCGGGCGAATCCGCGCAGCGCCACGCGCGTTCGCGCGGGGCCACCGCCCGAACCGTTCGCCGCGCGAACCGGGCACGCTTCGAGCTGACATCACCCGCATACCGATTACCGACGCGCCGCGCGTCTGCGCTGCATCGGGGCGCCGTTTTTAGCGCCGTTTTCCAGTCTTCACGTCATAGACCCTCAACAGGAGTGTTCCAAATGATGAATCGAGACAATCCCGTCTGGCTGATCACAGGCTGTTCCACCGGCTTCGGCCGCGAGCTCGCGAAGCTCGTGCTCGAACGCGGCTGGCGCGCGGTCGTCACCGCGCGCGATGCATCGAAAGTGAAGGACATCGCAGAGGGGCACGGCGAGCGCGCGCTGGTGCTGCCGCTCGACGTGACCAATCGCGCGCAGATAGAAACCGTGGTCGCGCAGGCGAAGCGCCATTTCGGCCGCGTCGACGCGCTCGTCAACAACGCGGGCTACGGTTATCTGGCCGCGATCGAGGAAGGCGAGGACAGCGAAGTCCGCGCGATGTTCGAGACCAACGTGTTCGGCCTCGTCGACATCACGAAGGCCGTGCTGCCGATCATGCGTGAGCAGCGCAGCGGTTTGATCGTCAACGTGTCGTCGATTGGCGGGATTGCGAGTTTCGCGGCGACCGGCTACTACCATGCGACGAAGTACGCAGTGGAAGGGCTGTCGGAATCGCTCGCGCTGGAAGTGAAACCACTCGGCATCGGCGTGCTGATCGTCGAGCCTGGGCCGTTTCGCACCAACTGGGCGGGTCCGTCGATCAAGCAGTCGGCAACGTTGATCGACGACTATGCGTCGACCGCCGGCGAGCGCCGCAAGCAGACCGAAGCGCGCAGCGGCAACCAGGCCGGCGACCCGGTGCGAGCCGCGCAGGCGATCATCGATGCGGCGTTGTCGGATGCGCCGCCGCTGCGTCTGCTGCTCGGCAAGACCGCGCTCGATCTCGCGTACAGGAAGCTCGACTTTCTGCGCGGCGATTTCGACACCTGGCGAGCGACGAGCGAGGGGGCGGATTATCCGGAAGGGACGGCGTAGAGCGGGTTTATCAGGCGAGCCTCGGCCCGCCGCTTAAAACTCCACCAGCGCAAAATCTTCCTTGCCCACATCGCACAGCGGGCAGCGCCAATCGGCCGGCACATCGGCCCAGCGCGTGCCCGGCGCGATGCCCTCTTCCGGCACGCCTGCGGCTTCGTCGTAGACCCAGCCGCAGATCACGCAGACCCATTGCTTGAAGTCGTCGGCTGTGGCGACGTTCGCGGCCGACGGCGCATCGGGCGTACCGGTCGCAGCGGCATCCGCCGCGCACGTGCGCGCCGTCGCATCGAGGCTCACGACGAGCGGCGCGACCGTGCCGCTACCGGTTCCCGCGAGCCGCGCCTTCAGGCTGTCGAGCAGGCGCTGCGCTTCGTCGCGGGTCAGATCGATCCAGTACGGATCGCCGGCGCCGTCGTTGAGCCGCTCGGGGGAAAACTGGATTTCTACGGCTACGCCCTTCTTGTACATGGCAATCAAAAATCTCGAGAATGCCGGCGACGCGCCGGCATATGGCCGCCCGCGCGACGCGGGCGCTGCTTCAGTGCGCGTGGACCAGCAGATTCAGCGCGATCGAGGCGATCAGGCCAGCGGCGCCGATCAGGCCAAGCAACTGCAGCAAAGTGAGGGATTTACGCGAGTTGGTGGGGGTTTGTTGCGAGGTCACGAGCGAGTCTTGAAGTTCGGAAAAAGCGCAATGGTACACGGGTGCGGACGCGACGAATGTCGATTGGCGCAAACTCGCGCGCAATCAAAGTACCGGGCGATATTATCGCCGCTCGCGCGCCGCGCATTGTCTACCGTGGGAAGATGGATTAATTCCCGGCGAGGGGGAAAGCCGTGGCGGGACGGGGTGCGCGGCGCCGGTGAACACACCCGCGCCGCGCTCAGGTCTTGGCGAGCGGATCGCCGTGACGCGAATCCCAGAAACGGATCACCGCCGTATCGCCGGTGCCCGCGCCGACCACCTGGTCCGGCGCGCCGCACTCGCGCAGCAGCGCGCGCAAGTCGTTGATGACCGGGAACACCTCGTGATTCCAGTCCGCTCCCTGCGAATCGTGGGCGCGTTGCTCCGCCTCGACGATCTCGCGATCCTCCTTGAAAATGCGTTCGGTGAACCACACCAGCAGCGGCCATGCGAGATTCATCACACCCGGAATGCCGGGCTTGCGGATCGACAGCAGCCCGAACGTTCGGTTGGTGCGCTGCTCGCGGTCGAGCGGCACATAGACGATCCACAGGTCCATCACCAGCGTCTGCTCGTCGTTGCGGATTTGCAGCGTCTGGAACGGGTATTCGGTGCGGATCGTCATGACGTCTTTGTCGCCGGAGCCACCGGTCTTGCGCCTCTCGCCGAACACCATCGCCTCGCCTAGCGGCTGCTGCCCCTCCATGCGCGCAAACGTGTAGTCGACCTCGACCCAGCCCTCACCGCGCCGCCGCCCGAGCGAACGCGCGCGCATGCGCCCCATCTGGCGGCGATGCAGGAACTGATGATTCATGTCCATCAGGTTCTCGTGCATGAATGAATAATGACACTTGACCGGACGGCCGAAACGGCGCGTCTTGTACTTCGGGTCGGACACCGAGCGAAAGCCCGGCAACGGCCGCTCCTCCGCGAGCGCGGCGTCGCCGGGAAACACGAAGATCAGCCCCTCCACTTCCTGACACGGATACGAGCGCACACCGTTCGGTAGACGCTCGCGGCCCAGGTACGGCACGTCGATGCACTTGCCCGAGCAGTCGTAGGTCCAGCCGTGATAGCCGCAGCGAATCGATTCGCCGTCGACCACGCCCTGATGCAGCGGCACCTGCCGATGCGCGCAGCGATCTTCCAGCGCGAACACTTTGCCGCTCCCGGTGCGCGCGAGCACGATCGGATCGCCGGCGAAGGTCACGCCGAGCGTCTTGCCGCGCTTCACTTCATGCGACCACGCGAGTGGGTACCAGTAATCCGGATGAATGGCGACGCGGCGCAGATCGCGCACCGGCGCCTCGTGAGTGGCTTGAGCAGGCGCGGCAGCGAGCGTTGCGCCTGCGGATTCCTGTTCCTGTTCGAGCGGGGGAACTGCATGCATAGA
The DNA here is from genome assembly GCF_050436245.1 of Paraburkholderia sp. MM6662-R1. Lineage (NCBI taxonomy): Bacteria > Pseudomonadati > Pseudomonadota > Betaproteobacteria > Burkholderiales > Burkholderiaceae > Paraburkholderia > Paraburkholderia sp. MM6662-R1. The sequence continues at coordinate 1,176,658 of NZ_JBNDLV010000004.1, forward strand.
CCAAGCCTCCGTGCACCAGCGGATGGAAGGTTGCCGCGCTGCAGGGCAGTGCGGCATCTTCATCAGTCTACTTGATGCAGCCGCCGCATGGCACTTTCGCCGGCATGCGCGATGCATCGCAGCACACATTGCGCGGCAGCGCGCATCAGGGTGACGAGCTTCCTTTACCACACCCGCCCTACGGAAACATTGACCTGCACTTCGAGCTGCTCAATCCTCGTCGACCGCGACGAGCCCGGCGCGCCGTTGCACGCCCCACGCGCGGCCGCCGCGCAGAAAATGCAGCCAGCCGAGCGCGGCGCCCAGGTGACGCGCGAGCTGGAACGAGAACGGCTCCGCAACGGCCGCGAGCATCGCCATGCCGAGACTGTTGCCACTGCGCTCGCCGGTCCAGCGCCGGTAGAGATGGATGCTCCACAGGTAAAACGCCAGATCGATCGCCGTTTTCAGGCCGATCACGCTGAAGATCGACACGACGATTGCCCCGTGTCCGCCGAACAGAAAACCGAGTAGCAATGCGAATGCCGTAAGGCCGTAGATCGGCTGCATCGTGTCGACCGCCTTGACCGGCAGCATCAGCATGCCGAGCGTACCGTAGCGCGGATTGCCGGTCATGTCGCGGTTCCAGTACTGCGTCTGCAGGAAGCCCGCGAACCAGCGGCGGCGCTGGCGCAGAAAGCTTGCGAGGGTGTCGGGCGCATCGGTGCGCGCATGCGCTTCGCCGACCACGCGCACGTCCCAGCCGAGCTCGTGATCCACCGAATAGCGGCGCAGCCGGTGAATCAGTTCGTAATCCTCGACCAGACACTGCGGATCGAAGCCGCCGACCGCGACGAGCGCATCGCGCCGGAACGACGCGAATGCGCCCGAGATCAGCAGCAGGCTGTCCGCGCGCATCCACGCGAAACGCGCGATGAAGTTGCGCATGTACTCGTAGGTCTGGAACCACTGGAACACGCGGCCCGACAGCGACTTGCCGCAGACCGGCACGAGAATGCCCGCTGCCGCGACGAGCGACGGCTCGCTCGCGAACGCGGCGCGCATCGCGTAGGTGGCGTCGTCGTCGAGCATCGTGTCGGCGTCGACGGTCATCACGGTGTCGGTCGTCATCACGGTGATCGCGGCGTTCAGCGCGCGGGCCTTGCCGCCGTGCGGCACGCGCAGCCAGAACAGGTTCGGATGCTGCGAGCTCGGCGCGCTCAGCACGCCGTCGGCGGCGGGCGTGAGGCCGAAGCGTTGCGTGAGCAGCTCGGCGGTGGCGTCGGTGGAGCCGTCGTCGGCGATCACGATCTGCGCGGGGCCGTGCGTTTGCCGCAGCAGCGCGGCGAGCGTGACCGGCAACACGGCCGCCTCGTTACGCGACGCGACGATGACACCCATGGCCGGCAACTCGCGCCGTTCGTGGTCGGCTTCGAGCGGCGCCGCGCGGCGCGTGAGCGGCAACGACTTCCACGTGACGAACGCGAGCAGCAACGTGTCGTATGCGACATACGCAATACCGGTCGACCACGCGAGCGCGCCACGCAGAAAGAATGCTCGCGCGAACAGCAGTGCCCACAGCACGACGACGCTGGAATGGATCAGCGTGCTCGATAGCGTCGCGCGACGCGGCAGAATGCGCGGCGACGCGACAGCGAGTGCCTGTTCTAGGGTCTTCTTCAAGGTGAGTGTTTCAGGTTCAACTGGGTTGCGGTTAGTTGGCGAAGCTGTGTTCGCGCCATCAAAAACACGCGGCGGCTTCACGGCGTCATGCGCTTCAACACCGATTTGCGATCGAGCCACTCATGCTTGAGCGCGCCGCCGATATGCATCGCCAGCAACGCATAGAGCGCATAACCGAGCCACGCATGCAGCGCGCCGAAGCGATCGTGCAACGTCTCTTTCAGCGTCGGGTCGAGATGCATCACATAGCCGAAGCGCGGCCATTGGAACAGGCCGAACCACTGCATCGGATGCGTGGCCGCGTCTTTCCAAGCGGAATCGTGCAGCCAGCCGGACAGCGGCAACGCAATCATCAGCAAATACAGCGCGAAGTGCGCGAGGTGCGCGGCAATCTTTTCCCACGACGGAAACTCGCGCGGCAACGGCGGCGGCTTGTGCGACACGCGCCACAGGATGCGCAGCAGCGCGAGCCCGAGCACCGTGATGCCGATCGATTTGTGTGTGTCGATCACCGGACGCACCCAGTCGTCGGGCAGCGAATCAGCGGACAGAGCGAGCACGACATTGACGCACATCAGCAACGCGATCAGCCAGTGCAGCGTCATCGCGGTGCGCGTATAGCGCGGCGGGCGAGAGGCATCGGTCGAATCGGTCAGGGAATTCGCTTGGGTGTTCATGGGGGTTCCGTTCGCGAGGGCGATGAATGCCGTGAAAGCTGTTTGAAAATCGACGCTACTGGTATCAGGCAAACGCCCAAGTGTGCCGTTTTATTCCGCAAAGCGCTTAACCTGCGTGTTTCAGTTTGTTTCGAGCTTTGGAGGCACGACACGCGCGCAAATCGCACTCGCGTGGCTGCTTTTTAGCTGGTGTTTTGGCCCATGTTCTGGCTGGCGTCCCGCAGATCAGCGCGGGACGCCCGGCAGCATCGTGTTCACCTTGCGCTTGCGCGCGTTCGAGCCGTCGCTCGAACGCGGTGTCGAACGTGACAAGGCCAGGCGCGATGTAGCGATCAAGCGTCTCCGATTTCTATCCGATCAATTCGCCAGCGCCCTTTTGAGCGCCTTCTGGTCACGTTCGAGCTGCATTCTCATGTGCCGCATGAACTGCCTCGCGGTTTCCGTGAGTGGGGTACCAGGGCGAAACACCAGCACTCCTGTGAACATTACCTCGATGTCGATCGGCTTCACGACGAGTCCCCGCTCTGCGAAGTCCAACGTCACGAGCGGATGAGCGATTCCTATACCGACTCCCGCGAGCGCCAGTTCGCAGATCGTGTGCGAATACGGCGTCTCGACGACCGGTTTGAGACGGATTTCGCGTGCCGTGAGTTGCGTTTCCAGGCGTAGCCTGGTGCTGTCTTCGGGATTCAGCGCGATGAAAGGAAATTCAGGCAGGTCCGCAACAGCGATGACAGGACGCGTGGCCAAAGGATGATGCGAGTTCATCACTGCGACAGCCCGCATACGCGCGAACACCGAGTGTTCGAGGCCGGCCATCGACATCTCGTCGGACATCAGGCCGAAATCCACCTGTCCAGCCGAGACCTTCTCATGCACTTCGCGCGAACTCATCACCTGTAGCGAAATTTGCACGTTTCTGGACGGGGCATCGAACGCCGCAATGACACGTGGCAGAAAGCCTGTGCCCAGTGCCGGCAGAGAGGCGATCGCCATCCGGCCCAATCCGTAGGAGCGCAAACTACGGATTCGATGCTCGATGACCTCAAATCCGCGAAAGTACTGGTCAACCTCACGCATCAGGGCGACGGCTTCCGGGGTGGGAACGAGCCGGCTGCGTATCCGCTCGAACAGGCCGAAGTCCGCCATGGTTTCCAGACGCCTGATGGCCTGACTGACAGCCGGTTGCGAAATGCCGAGCAGGGCCGCCGCCTTGCTCGTGCTTCCTGCGTTCATGACCGCCCTGAATACTTCGATATCCCTGATCCGCATAACCTACACTTATTGACCTAATTATTTCCGATGTTGATGCAATCCCGGGTAAAAGTAAACTTCGATCATCAATCCACCACGAGGCATCGCCGGGAGCAAGATGACAAGCAATCCCCAGAAAGCGCCGCAGCCGTTCCGCAGCCTGTCCCCATCTGTCATGCGGGCATCGACAGTTGTATTCGATTCTCTGGCCGAGTTTTCGCGCCGCAAGGAGCGGCAACCGGACGGTTACAGCTATGGCATCACCGGAACGCCAACGGCTCGTGAACTGGAGCACCGCATCGCCGAGCTCGAAGGTGGCGCGCATTGCGTGGTGACGCCTTCCGGTCAATCCGCGCTGATGACGACCGTGATGGGCTTCGTGCGCGGCGGCGATCACCTGCTGGTGTCCGCTGCCTGCTACGGCGCGCTCAAGACATTCGCGCATAAGTGGCTGGCGCACTTCGACGTCGAGGTCGAACTGTATCCGCCGGCAATCGGGGCTGCGATTCAAAAGTACATCAAGCCCAACACCCGCATGATCTGCATGGAGTCGCCGGGGACGGTGACGATGGAGATGCCCGACATTCCGGCGATCGTCGAAGTCGCGAAACGTCACGGCGTATTGACGATGATGGACAACACTTGGGCAAGCCCGCTCGCTTTCAAACCGCTCGAACATGGTGTGGATTTCAGCGTCGAAGCCGCGACGAAATTTTTTGGTGGTCATTCGGATCTACTGGCGGGCTGCATCAGCATGAACGACGCGGATTACTACGCGACCTTGCGCGAGACGCAGAGCGTTCTCGGCCAGCAGACCAGCCCTGATGACTGCTTCCTCGTCATGCGCGGCCTGCAAACCCTGAAGGTCCGCTTCGCTGCCCAGAGCGCCTCAACGCTGCAGATTGCGAGGGAACTAGAACGTCACCCGGAAGTGAGCAAGGTGCTGTTCCCGGCACTGCCGTCCGATGCCGGTCATGCCATCTGGAAGCGGGATTTTGCGAGCAGCGGGTGTCTCTTCTCCCTGATCCTCCAGCCCGCGGCGGAGGACGCGTTCAACGCATTCTTCGATACGCTCCAGTATTTCCCCATCGGGGCGAGCTGGGGAGGCGTGCATAGCCTCGCTGCCTACTACCCGGCCCCGTTGCAGGCCGAGCGTGCGTTCCCGCTTACCGACCAGCCTATCGTGCGCCTTTCGATCGGGTTGGAGGACCCGGCGATGCTGCTTGCGGATCTGAATGCCGGTCTTGACGCATTCGGACGCGCCCGGGCAACCGCTGCGTAGATTTTTTAATTCAATTTACCTGGATGAGTGAGTACGAGATGAAATCAATCAATGGATGGAGACGCTTTGCCACGGTAGCGAGTTTCGTGACGCTTTCCGCGGCATTCAGTTCACCCGCTACTGTGCAGGCAGCGGATCTTCTCGCGCAGGTGAAGGCGAATGGCACATTGCGCGTGGCCAACACCCAGAGTAGTCCCCCATGGAGCATGCTTGACGAAAACAATCAACCTGTCGGCTATGACGTTGCAATTGCAAAGGAAGTCGGCAAGCGCATTGGCGTGCCGAACGTAGTATTCGTCGCCGATTCGTTCAAGAACTTCGTGGAAGGGTTGAAGACGGGCAAGTACGACCTTGTGATGAACGATCTCACGCCTACACCTGAACGGCAACAACAGGTTGATTTCGGCGAACCATACGGCGTGGAGGATTTCCGCATTTTCGTACCCGCCGGCAACACAGACATTAAGGGCAAGGAAACCCTTAAAGGCAAGCGAGTGGGAGTGGTCACTGGCTCGAGCAATGAAACTTGGGCACGAGCACACCTGCATGACTCCGACATTCGTTCGTACGATAACGGGGGACTCGTCTTCAGCGATCTGGGCAATGGACGTATCGACGCAGTCATCATCTCGCACTTCGGCGGCATGAAGTACGCCAACGTCAACCATTTACCGGTCAAGGAAGTGGGCGAACCCTTGATCTACCAGCTATCAGCGCCGGCTTTGCAGAAAGGCCAACCGGCCCTGCTCGCAGCGGTCGATAAGGCGATTGCAGACATGATGGCTGACGGGACGATCGAGGCCCTTGCCAGGAAGTGGGTCGGGCAAGATTACGATATGGCCGGCACGATCACCAAAGCGAAGGCACACAAGGAGTAGTCATGATCGAGCTTTTCATGCGCTCGCCTTCCGCTGTTAAAGAGTGCGGTGCTGATGACACTCTTTCTCGGTTTGTTGTCGTTTGTGCTCGGTTCGACGCTAGGGTTGCTTGTCGCCTTGGCTCGTATCTCCAGCATAGGCGCACTACGCGCCTTCGCATTCGCATATGTATCCATCTTCCGTGGTACGCCGCTGCTCGTGCAGATACTGCTGATCTATTTCGGTTTGCCCCGGTACGGTCTGACACTTGACCCGGTTCCCGCCGCGCTCCTCGCGCTCACGCTGTTTTCGGCCGCGTATCTGAGCGAGAACTTCCGTTCCGGCATCAACGCGGTGGACAAGGGCCAGTGGGAAGCTGCGATGTCGCTGGGCATGGGTTACTGGAAAGCCATGTCGCGGGTTATTCTTCCCCAAGGACTACGCATCGCCATTCCGCCTGTCGGCAGCCGCATGATTGCACTCATCAAAGATACATCCCTCGCTTCGACAATTACGGTGGTAGAACTGACCCGCGTCGCCGACCAGGTCGGCGCCTCCACCTTCCGCTACATGGAAATGTTCCTGATGGTCGGCCTGATCTACTGGGGCATCAACCAGATTCTCACGATCGTCCAGACCGTCCTCGAGAATCGCATTTCGAGGCGTTTTGTATGAATACTGATATCAGGACGATTGAAGTCCGTGGACTTTCGAAGGCATTTGGCGACAACCATGTCTTGCGCGGCGTCGATTTCAGCGTATCGAAAGGCGAGGTTGTCGTTGTAATGGGTCCCTCCGGGTCGGGCAAGACCACGCTGCTGCGCTCGCTGAACTTCCTCGAGGTACCGGATGCCGGCAGCGTGACAGTATGCGGCATTGATGTCGAATGCAACGGTTTGTCAAAACCGTCACGCCAGAATCAGAAGAAGATCCGCGCGATCCGCCAGCGCACCGCGATGGTGTTCCAGTCGTTCAACCTCTTTCCGCACAGGACAGCACTGGAAAACGTGATGGAAGGTCCGGTCAGCGTCAAGGGTGTCCCTCGTGCGCAAGCGTCGGAGCGCGCAATTCACCTGCTGACACAGGTTGGGCTGGCCGCAAAAGCCAACGAATATCCGGCACGGCTGTCCGGCGGTCAGAAGCAGCGCGTAGCGATCGCGCGGGCGCTCGCGATGGATCCAGAGGTCATCTTCTTCGACGAGCCCACGTCTGCTCTCGATCCAGCGCTGCGGGAGGATGTCCTGACCGTCATGCGCGACGTTGCCAAAGCGGGCATGACGATGCTGATCGTCACGCACGAAGTGCGGTTTGCGCGAGATGTAGCGGATCGGGTTGTTTTTATGGACGGCGGCGTGGTTGCCGAAGACACGACACCGCAAGCCTTCTTTGGTGAAGGCAGCAGTCCACGGGTAAGGCAGTTTCTGCATCTGATCGAGACCTGAGTATTGAGCACGCCGCGACACCGCCTTGAATCACGCGTAGGGCTTCCGTTGCAAAAGCGTTGGCGGAAGAGTTCGTGCTTTATCGCGAGGAGCAGGAGAGGCGGAAAGCGTCGGCGACGTAACACAGCCCGCTAGCTCAACCGCAAACTCCGCAATACGTCGAGCACATGCTGAGTCGGACGCTCCACGGGACCCGCGCGAAAGGCCAGGCCCAGCTGTCGCCATAACGCAGGGCGCAGCGCCCGTGTGACGATGCGCGCGTCGGCCGACGAGCGGCTCGGTTCCTGCGGCAGCAGCGCGGCGCCGTATCCCGCTGCGACGAGACGCTTGATCGCATCCGAGTAGTTGAGCTGGATGCGCGGCGTGGGGTGCTGCCCCGCCGCGCTGAACCATTCCGTCGTCAAACGCGAAAGCCGTGTGGTCGCGTCGTTCAGAATCAGCGGCTTCGCGGCGATCCATTGCGGCGTGATGCGAGCTGGACACGTCCACCCGGCCGGCATGAACGCGACCACCGGATCGCGGCGCCATGTTTCGATCGATAGCCCTCGTAGCGGCGCTTGCGGCAGCGCCACGACGCCCACGTCGAGCGACTTCTGGGCGAGTCGCGTCAGCGTTTCCTGCGAAGTCAGCACGGCGATTTGCACATCGATGCCGGGATGCCCGGCGGCCAGTCGTTCCAACGCCTGCGGCAGCAGATTCGCGATGGCCGCGGTGGAAGCGCCGAGCCGAACCCGTCCGCCGAGCCCTTCCACCTGTCGCCGCACGTCCTCCAGTGCCTGCTCGGCATTGGCCAGCATCTGACGCGCATAGGCCACCAGCGTCTCGCCGATCGCCGAGGCCCGCACCTGACCGCGTTTGCGCGACAACAGCGGCGCGCCGACGCGGCTCTCGAGATCCGCGATATGCATTGCGAGCCGCGGGCGGCTTCGCATCGGCTAGACGCAATATCGGACAACGCCAGGTCCTTACTGCTCGGGCTCGTCTTTACAGGCGTCGTGCTGGCTTTCGCCGTGATGGCGATGATCTGGACGGCGTCTCGCCCCCCGCTCAAAGGCAAGGACTGCTCCGGCCGCATCGCAAACGACGAGCATGCGAGCTTCGTCGCGTTCTTCCAGGACCCGGCAGACCAGGGCGCGTTGCTGCGGTCGATCGAGGACTGCGCGAAATGAGCCTCGTTGCGGCGGGATAGCGCGCTCGTCGGCCGCGCCATTCCACACCCCGCCAGGGACTATCCCACTTCCTGCCATACCACGGGCACAATACCCGGCGATAATGCCGGGGGCATTCGCGCCTTTTCCGTTCGATATCCGAACGCATCGATGCCCGCGCCGCCAGTGTTCCCTTTCGATGCACCCATGAGCCACGCCACCGCCGACCACCCCGCTTCCGCCGACTCCGCCCCGAACTCGCCGCGCTTCCTGCTATTCCTGATCTGCCTGTTCGCGTCCGCCGGACAGCTCGCCATCGACATCTACGTGCCCGCGCTGCCCGCGATGGCGCGCTACTTCGGCACCTCGCCGCAAGCGATCCAGACCAGCGTCACCGGCTACATGGCCGCCTGCGCGTTCGGTCAGCTGATCTTCGGTCCGATCGCCGACGCGTATGGCCGCAAGCGCGTGCTCGCGTTCGGTCTGACGGTCTACACGGTCGGCTGCCTGCTGTCGCTCGCGGCGCCCAATCTCGAGACGTTCATCCTCGCCCGCGCACTGCAGGGCTTCGGCATCGCGAGCACGAACCTGCTGGCGAAAGCGATCATCACCGATTCGTTCGCGGGTCAGGCCTTGCTGCATGCGTTCACGTACATGTCGATCGCGTGGGGGCTCGCGCCGATCGTCGCGCCGGTGATCGGCGCGCATCTGCAGACCGCGTTCGGCTGGCGCGCGTGCCTCGTATTTCTGCTGATCTATTCGCTGGTGATGTGGGCGCTGCTGTGGCGTTATCGCGAGACCTTGCCGAAGCCCGTCCATCTCGAACCGCGCACGCTGACCGCGAACGCGCGCAAGGTGCTCGCGAGCCCCGTGTTCCAGAGCTGCTTCCTCGCGCAGGGCCTGTGCTACAGCATCCTGCTGGTGTTCAACATCGTCGGGCCGTTCATGGTGCAGACCACGCTGCACAAGCCGCCGACCTTCTTCGGCTACCTCGCGCTCGGCATCGGCATGATGTACTTTCTTGGCGGTCTGTCGAATCGCCTGCACGGTCCGGGCCTGCCGAGCGCCGAGCAGCGGCTGCGCATCGGCGCACGGCTGATGGCGGCCGCGTCGCTTGCGATGCTGCTGCTCGCGCTGACGGTCGGTCTGCGCGTGTGGACGCTCGCGACGCCTGTGCTCGTGATGGGCTTCTGCGCCGGCGCGATGTATCCGACACTGATGGCGAAGGGCAACTCGCTGTTCCCGCACATCGCGGGTCTGACGAGCGCGATTCTCGGCTGCGCGCTGCTGCTGGTTTCATCGGCGATGATGGGGTTGGCCGGCTTCGTGTCGGTGCAGGTGCTCACGCCGCTCGCGCTGTTCTTCGTGGTCCTCGCGTTCGTCGTCGTCGTGATGGTGACGAAGCTGCTGCGCCATCTCGAGCAGGTACAGCCTGCGGCCGCGGCGAGCGCGAGCGGCAAGGCAGCGTGAGCCGGCACATGAGCTCGACCGAACGCCAGACCTTCATCTGTACACGCGCGGACCGATGAGCGGCATGCGCGAGCGCGCCTGCGCATCCGCTTCCACGCGGATCGATCCGACCGTGTGGAAAGTCGCGGCGGTCGTGTCGATCGGCTCGTTCATGTCGCAGATGGACTCGACGCTGGTCAACGTGTCGCTGTCGGCGATCGGCCATACGCTCGATGCGTCGATCGCTACCGCGCAGTGGATCGTCAGCGGCTACCTGCTCGCGACGGCGTTGATGTTGCCGCTCAACGGCTGGCTGGTCGACCGCATCGGCGCGAAGCGGCTGTACCTGTTCTGCTTTTCGACGTTCACGATAGCGTCGATGCTGTGCGGTGCGGCGCAGACGATCGGCGAGCTGATCGGCGCGCGCATCTTCCAGGGCCTCGTTGCCGGTGTGCTCGGGCCGATGGCACAAATGATGATCGGACGCGTGGCCGGCAAGAACCTCGAGCGGGTGATGGGCTACACCGCGCTACCCATTCTGCTCGGTCCGATTCTCGGCCCGGTGCTGGCCGGCCTCGTGCTCGCGCACGCGAGCTGGCCCTGGCTGTTCTTCATCAATGTTCCGGTGGGCGCTTTCGGCGTCGCGATGGCGGTGTTGCTGCTGCCGCGCGATGCCGCCGGGTCGCAGAAGCGACCGTTCGATTTCACCGGCTTTGCGTTGATCTCCCCTGGGCTCGTCGCGCTTGTCTATGGACTTCAGGACGCGTCGCGAGCGGTGGGCTTGGCGTGTCTGCTCGCGGGCGTCGCGTTTCTCGCCGGCTTCGCGCTGTACGCGGCGCGCAAAGGCCACACCGCGCTGATCGACGTGCGCATGTTTGCGACACGTACGTTCTCGGTCGCCGCACTCGCCCAGTTCTTCGCGAACGCGATCATGTATGGACGGCAGCTCGCCGTGCCGCTTTTTCTGATCGCGGGCTGCGGTTTGTCGGCCACGCACGCGGGCGGCCTGCTCGCGGCAACCGGCGTCGGCATGATGTGCTCGTTTCCGCTGCTCGGATGGTTGACCGAGCGGCTCGGCTGCCGCGCGCTCGCGGCGGGCGGCGCATTGCTGGCGTTTCTGAGCACGCTCGTGTTTCTGTGGCTGAGCGTTGATTCGTTCTCCGCCGGATGGGCCGCGGTCGGTCTGTTCTTTGCGGGCGTCGGTCAAGGGACGATCAGCGTGCCGTCGATCTCGGCCGCGTATTCGTCGATCGGGAGAGAAAGGCTCGCGGTTGCGAATACTGCGTTGAACATCGCGCAGAGAGTGGGCGGTCCGTTCGCGACGACGCTGCTTTCGATGGTGATAGCGTCGACGTTGCACGGTGTTTCGGGTGCACAGCCCGGCCGCTTTCTGCCGACGTTCGTGCTGCTGGCCGGGCTGCATTTGTTGTGCTTCGCGGCGGCGATGTTTCTGCCGGTTCGCGTTCAGCGGGCGAAGAACGCCTGACCACGGATTCCCGCGCCCGTACTTCACAGTAGCCGCAAGCCGCCATCACACTCGATCACCGCCCCCGTCATAAACGTGTTCTCCAGCAGAAACTGCAGCGCGTGCGCGACATCGTCGGCCTGCCCGACGCGCCGCACCGGTAGCGTTTCGCTTTGCTGCCGAAACAGCTCACTCTTCACGCTCGCGGGAAATCTGTCCCACCACGGCGTATCGATCACACCCGGCGACACCGCGTTCACGCGCAGCGGCGCAAGCTCGCGCGCCAGCGTGCCGATCATGCTTTCGAGCGCGCCGTTGATCGCACCCAGACCCGCCGTGCCCGGATTCGCGATGCGCGCCGAAATCGCGGTCAGAAACGTCAGGCTGCCGTCGCGACGCAGCGTGGGTAGCGCGGTCTGCGCGGCTTCGAGCTGCGGCCAGAACTTGGCCTCGAAGCCACGCCGCAGCGCGGCCAGATCCAGTTCAGCAAACGGCCCCGCGCCTTCACCGCCCGACAGCGTCATCACCAGATGATCGATCCGGCCGAGGCCGCCGAAGAAGTGTCCGAGCGCCGCCCGATCGGCGCAATCGAGCGCCTCGCTCGTCACCTGTCCACCGATGCCAAGCAGCGCATCGTCCAGTTTGGCGCGGTCGCGCCCCACCGCGACGACGCTCGCGCCAGCCGCCACGAGCCGCTTCACCAGCGCGAGCCCAATGCCCGACGAGCCACCTAGCACCACGACCTTCTGATTTTGCCAGTCCATGTCATTGCTCCTGAGTGTGAACGGGAGACCCCGTGGCAGTAGAATGCGCGGTGCGAGCCCATCACTCAAATCGTTTAATGTCATGGCCAACATCATTGAAAATGATTTTCGGCGCTTCGACCTGAACCTGCTGCTGACCTTCCGCGCGCTGCTGGAAGAGCGCAGCGTCACGCGGGCCGCGCAGCGGCTGTTTCTTGGGCAACCGGCCGTCAGCGGCGCGCTCAAGCGCTTGCGCGAGACGTTCGGCGACGAGTTGTTCGTGCGCACGCCGCAAGGCATGACGCCGACGCCGCGCGCGCTCGAACTCGCGCGGCAGATCGAGCCGTTCCTGCAATCGCTGCATCAGGCGCTCACGCAGCCATCCGTCTTCGATCCGGCCCGCGCGCAGCGGGTGTTCCGCATCGGCCTCAGCGATTCGCTCGAACTGCTGCTGATGCCCGAGATCATCGCGCGCCTCGCCGACACCGCACCCGGCGTGAAGCTGATCGCGCGCTCCACAGATTCGACGCGCGCCGCCGCGATGCTCGACGATGGCGCGATCGAACTCGCGGTCGGCGTATTCCGCGAATGCGTGCCGTGGCAGCGATTCACGCCGCTGTTTTCATGGCGCTTCGTGAGCATCTACAACCCCCAGCTCGTCAGGACGCGCCGCAAGCATTTGTCGATGGACGAGTTTCTGCGCCACCGTCATGTGCTGACTTCGTTCAGCGCCGAGCTGCGCGGCTTCATCGATGAACGACTCGAGATGCAGGGACTGAAGCGCGACGTCGTGTTTTCGAGCTCGAACTTCGCGACCAGTCCGTTCATCGTGCAACGCACGGCGGCGATCGCGACGGTGCCGGAGTTCATCGGCCGCGTCTGGCGCGATACGCTCGGTCTCGCGCTGAGTCCGCTGCCATTCGAGGTGCCGGGCTACGAGGTTTCGCTGATGTGGGCCGCGGCGCACGACCAGGACCCGGCGCTCGCGTGGTTGAAGCGCGAGTTCGCGGACGCGTTCGGCACGAGCGACGGCACTGCGCGTGCAGCGCCCTGACAGCGACGTGTGCTACGGTTCGCAAGCGTCACGTTTCGTTTCGCCGCTTCGCCGTCGCCCGTTCAAGCCAGGAGGAAATTCCGATGACTCACCACCTCGCAAAAGGCACCTTCATCGTCTCCCTTCAACCGATGCCGTTTGAAAACGCGGAGGCCGAATCGAAGCTCGGCCGCATGTCGATCGACAAGCAGATCTCCGGCGATCTCGCCGCGACCACCCAAGGGCAAATGCTGAGCGCGATGACGAACGTCAAAGGCTCGGCCGGCTATGTCGCGCTCGAACAGGTCACTGGCACGCTGGCGGGCAAGCAGGGCACGTTCGTGCTGCAGCATATCGGCGTGATGAATCGCGGCGCAGCGGCGCTGGCGGTGACGGTCGTGCCGGATTCAGGCACCGGCAAGCTGAGCGGCATTGAAGGCGAGTTCAGGATCGACATCGTCGACGGCGCGCATTCGTACGAGTTCGCTTATCGTCTGCCCGGCGACTGACATGCCGAACGCGTGCCGGCGGGATACGGCGCTCGACCCCGTACCCGGCTACCCGGCTACCCGGCTACCCGGCTTTCCAGTTCAAAACCTCAGCGCTCAATGCCCCGCGATCGTCACCGACGCCGTCAACGCATTCGGATCGCGCGAAGAAGCCCCCGCGATCATCTGATAGACGCCGCCGTTGAGCTTCCACACGTGGTTGGTCGCGTCCCACGTCGACAGCAGCTTCGGCGCAATCGATACGCTGACCTGCTGCGACTGCCCCGCCTGCAGCGCGACCTTTTGCCAGCCGACCAGACGCTTCGGCGGTTCGCCCAGACCGCTCGGCAACGCGGCATAAACTTCGGCGATTTCCGCGCCCGCGCGCGAGCCCGTATTCTTGACGGTAAAGTTCACCTTCACGTTGCCACTCGCATCCACTTGCGCGTTGAGGCCCGAGTAGCTGTAGCTCGTGTAGGACAGCCCATAACCGAACGGGAACAGCGGCGCGATCTGCTTGCCGTCATACCAGCGATAACCCATGAAGAGTCCTTCGCTGTAGGTAACGGTGGTATCGGTGGCCGAGATCGTCGGTTGCGGAAGATCCGCGTCCTGCATCGGGAACGTGATCGGCAATTTGCCGGACGGGTTCACGGCGCCGAACAGCAGATCGGCAATCGCCTGACCGCCCTGCACGCCCGGATACCACGCTTCGAGCACGCCGTGCACGTTGGATAGCCACGGCATCAGGACCGGGCTGCCGTTCTCGAGCACGACGATCACGCGCTTCGCTTGCGCGGCGACCGCGCTGATCAGCGCGTTCTGATCGTAGCTCTGGTTATAGCTGTCAGTCGTATTGCTCGGCAGGCTCAGGCTCGGCAGATCCGCGCCCTCGCTTTCCCATTGCGTCGCGAACACGATCGCCACGTCCGCCTTCGCGGCGGCGGTCGCCGCTGCCGCCGCGTTCGTGCCGTCGACGAAGGTCACGCTCGCGCTCGGCGCCTTCGCCTGGATCGCGGCCAGCGGTGCCGACTTGTACCACGTCGCGCAGGTGCTCAACAGCGGCGACGGCGACACGCAACCGGACACCGCGTTGCCCGCGGCCGCCGGCACCGCGCCCGAGCCGCCGCCCGACAGCACGCCCGCATCCGCGTGAGCGCCGATCACCACGATCGACGACAGCCCCGCCGCGTTCAACGGCAGCACCGGCTGCGAATCGCCGCTCGCCACCGCGTTCTTCAGCAATACCGACGATTGTTGCGCGACCTGCAGCGCGAGCGCATTGCCCGCGGTTTGATCGACGCTGCCGCCGGTGGCGGGCGGCGAATCGAAGACGCCATAGCGAATCATCGTGCGAAGCTTGCGCTGAACCATGTCGTTGAGTCGCGACATCGGCACGCTGCCGGCGTTGACCGCGCTCGTCAGCGCGGTGTTGAAATACGACGTCAGCGTAAAGCCCGGAATCGACGCTCCGCCGCCGAGATCGCCGGGCTCTTCTTCATCGAGGCCGGCCAATGCCGAGGCGACCGTACTGTGCGTGGCGGTCCAGTCCGACTGCACCACGCCCTTGAAGCCCCACTCGTTCTTCAGCACGGTGGTCAGCAGATACGGGTTTTCGCACGCATACACGCCGTTCACCAGGTTGTACGAACACATCACGTTGCCGGGCGTTCCCTGCGTGACGCCGAGCTCGAACGCGAGCAGTTCGGTTTCGCGCATCGTGCGTTCGTCGACGACCGAGTTGCTGGTCATGCGGTTCGTTTCCTGATCGTTCATCGCGTAGTGCTTGATCGTCGCGATGACGTTCTGCGCCTGCGTGCCGATCGTGCGCGCGGCGCTCAGCGTGCCGGTCAGTACCGGATCTTCGCCCATGTACTCGAAGGTGCGGCCATTGCGTGGTTCGCGCGCGAGATTGACGCCACCGCCGAGACCTTCGCCATAACCGAGCACGCGCAGCTCGGTCGCGATACGCGCGCCGTATTGGTTCGCCAGCGTGGGGTCCCAGCTTGCCGCGAGCGCCACCGGCGCGGGCAGCGCCGTCGCGTTCGAGTTGACGACATTGACGCCGCCGGCCGAATCGGCCATTGCAAGGCCCGGAATGCCGAGCCGCGCGATGCCGGGAATATAGCCGGCTCCGTTGACGCCGGCCGGATACGGACCGCCGAGTCCCGCGTTGGGGATGCCCACGCCGTGCACGAGCTGAATCTTTTCGGCGGTCGTCATCTTCTGGACGAGCGCGGCGGCACGCGCATCGGCGCGCGCATCGGGATCGGACGGCAACGGCGGGTCACTGATGTTGCTGCCATTGCCGCAGGCGGCGAGTACCAGCGCGACACCGCAGGCGATGGCGCTTGCGGCAAAGGGTATCGTCAGCTTCCTTCTCATCATCTCGCTCCGTGTTGTCGTTGTCGGTCATGTGATTTGCATTGCGTAACGTTGTATCGACGCGCTACCGGCACGCGACGCGTCCTGCTACGCTAAGCGCTCGTGGTAATGCGCCGAAAGAAATTCTAGGGATGCGCCCGAAACGCGCTTGACCGATAGGTGCAGCACTTGACCGATGAAGAGTCAGGAAAACCCGCAGACAGGTTTCGACCGGAGGAGGCAAAGTGGATTTGCGTCAGAAGTCCGTTTCAGCGCGCATCTATCGAGGATTGCTCGACGCGGCGGAGCGCGAGGGCCTCGATCGCAGCAAAGTGGCCCACGATATCGGCATCGACGAGGCCGACATCGCCGCGGCCGATGCGCGAGTGCCGGGCGACAAGCACGTCGCAATGCTCCAGCTTGCGGAAAGCTGCCTGATGCGCGGCGCGCCGGAGGGCGACGTGTTCGATGGTCTGCTGTATTTCCCCGAGCTTGCGGGCGTGCTCTGCAATAGCCCGACGCTGCGCGATGCATTGCGCAATTACGTCACGTATCGTGACCTGATCGGTAATGTCGACTGGCTCGTCATGCAGGAGCACGGCGACGAAGTCGCATTCGAATACGTGACGGAAGGCGAAGGGCGCAACGCATCGAGCGCGCTCGGCAACTTCGCGCTGATAGCGGGTGTGGCAAAGCTCTACGACGTGCGACTGCGCGTGCGCGACGCGGGTATCACCGATGCGCGGCTCGGTGCGATCGCGGCGCTGAGCGGGACGTTGGGCGTGCGCGTTCAACTCGATCAGGCTCGCAATCGGATGGTGTTGCAGTCGTCCGCGCTGGATCGCGCGTTCGAGGTCTACAACGCGCCGCTCGCGAAGATTCACATGCATGCCGCGCATGGAATCTTGCAGCGGATTCGCGAGCAGGGCCGCTTTTCTCCGACGGTCGAGCGATGTCTGCGTGACGTGCTGCGCGAGCACGCGGATGCGATCGAGCCGAAGAGCCTGCAGACGATCGTCTGCGAGCGGCTGTCGCTGACGCGCTGGACCTTGCAACGCAAGCTCGCGGCGGAGTGCAAAACCTTCAGCGAGGTGCTGATGCAAATGCGTATCGACGAAGCACGCACGCTGCTCGCGCATACGCCGATGTCGATCAGCGAGATTAGCGAACGGGTCGGCTTTGCCTCGACGACGGCGTTTACGCGGTTTTTTACGCGTGCATGTGGGGCGCCGCCGGCGCGGTATCGGGGGCGATGCCGGGTGTTGATCGTCCCATGATGAGCATCGATCAGGACATGACTCGACTGTTCGGTGTCATGGGATCGATCGTATCCTTGGTCGCGTTTCTGCCTTATGGACTTGCGATCTGGCGCGGCACCGTACGCCCTCATCTGTTCACGTGGCTGATCTGGTCGGTCGTCACGGCGATCGCGGCTGTCGGCCATTCCGCTCTGGACACTCACCAATGATCCGACGTTGTCCATCTGTCTTGTGACGCTGATCGAACTCGTCGGCCTCTCGCCGACGGTTCGCAAGACTATTCGTGATCCGTGGAGTGAGAGTCTTTTGTACTTTGCGCTCTGTGTTTTTAAATACGCGCTCGCGATTCTTGCGCTGCCGAAATGGAGTTGGCCGTGGCGTTTTATCCGGCGGTGAATATCGTGGCGGCAAGTGGGGTTTGTTTGTTGATGGTGGTGCGGCGTCGACGGGTGCGAGCGTACTCCGAGGACAAGGTTCGGTGAGGGGCTCCCGAAAGACAGCGCGACGACTCGCAGCGCGCGATCTGAATGTGCCTTCCTTTTGTCCGATATTCATCAGGTCGCCGCAAGTAGCATCGATTACACTGGTTTTCGCTATGCGACTTTCAGGCGTGGCTGACCCACGAAGTCACCATTGCGCGGACTTTCGTGCATCCCTTCCGCACGTATCCGCCGACACCGGGCGAAATACGACTGCTTGGTGAAAGCGTTTCGCCATTCACCACTTTGGCCCGCCCCTGGTCCCTCACACGACGGCGACCAGGTATCGCTGCGGCCATTTCACATCGACTATTTTCGCTTGATTGAATCAGGCGCCTGATCCGGCAGCCGATAGGCCCCTTGCACGGCGCGATTTCACGCGCCTGATTCGCTGACAAGGAGATGAAGATGAAGACCCGCCAATTGAGCATTTGGTCGGCTGTAGCCGTTGCACTTCTGTCGCTGAGTGGCACCGCGCAGGCCGGTGGTGATGACGGCGACCGGGGCCGCGGCGGTGGCGGCGGTCTTTGCTCGAACGCAACGCTAAAAGGACCCTATGGGTTCATCGGTCACGGCGTGATCCTTGGGTTGCTGGATTCGAGCAACGTGCTGCATCCGTTCGCCACCCAGTCGATCCTCGATGACGTCGCTCTCGTGACATTCGACGGCAACGGCAAATTTACCCGCACCGATTTCGGGAGCATCAACGGCGTGCCGAAAGGTGGACAGATAACCTTCAATCCGGCGCAGACAGGCACTTATTCGGTGAACTCCGATTGCACCGGCACCATGTCGGTTGTCTATACCGCCGGAGGACCCGTGCCAGCCGGCGTCGTGACCGACCTGAACATCGTGGTCACTTCGGACGGCACGCAGGTCGAATCCGTCGTCTATCGGGCGAGCATCCCGTCGGCCGCGTCGGCCCCCGACGGCTACAGCTGCCCGATGGATTGCGTGCAAGGTGTGCAGGAGGCGTTCGAAGGGAAGAAGGTTCTGGTCTACGGCTTCCGGTAGTGGGGGACTGACGTATCGGATGAATTCGCGGTTGCCGCCGGCTTTTCAACCGGCGGCGCGCTCGCTTCATCGGTGCTTCGCTCAATGCCCCGGCCGTTCGCCCACTGCGACCGGGGCATGCTTCGTCTGCCGGCTCAACATCAGCGTCACGACCGCCGACAGCGCCAACGTCGCCCCGACCACATAAAGCCCTGCCGTATAGCCGCCCGTGACGTGCTTGAGCCAGCCGATCGCAAACGGCCCGACGAAGCCGCCGAGATTGCCGATCGAGTTGATCATGGCAATGCCCGCCGCCGCCCCGGCGCCCGACAGGAACATGCTCGGCATCGCCCACAGCGGCGCCTTCGCGGCGCTGATTCCGACGTTCACGACGACGAGCGCAAGCACGATCATCAACGCGGTGGTCGCATTACCGGCGAACACGAAGCCGATGCACGCAAGCGCGCACGGAATCACGACGTGCCACGTACGTTCGTCGGTGCGATCCGAGTGCTTCGCCCATAGCACCATCGCGATCACCGCCAGCACGCTCGGCACGCCGGCGAGCAGCCCGGTTTCGAACGTGCCGAAACCGTATTGGCGGATGATCAGCGGCGCCCACAAGCCGAGCGTATAAAGTCCCGCCGAGGTGCCGAAGTAGATCAGCGCGAGCGCTAGCACGCGCGGATCGCGCAACGCGCTGAGCGCGCCGGCCGTGTGGCCCGCATGCGCGTGCCGCGCGTCGGCTTCGAGCTTCAGCCTCGCGATCAGCCAGTCGCGCTCTTCGGGCTGCAGCCACTCGGCTTGCGCGGGCTTGTCGGTCAGATACCTGAGCACGCAGAAGCCGAGGATAATCGCGGGCAATGCTTCGAGTAGGTAGAGCATTTGCCAGTCGACGAGTCCGGCAATCGGCGGCAGTTTCATGACCGCGCCGGAAATCGGCGAGCCGATCGCAGTCGAGATCGGCGCGGCGGCCATGAACCATGCCGCCGCGACCGCACGCTGCCGCGCCGGAAACCACAGGCTCAAATACAGGATGACGCCGGGAAAGAAGCCCGCTTCCGCGACGCCGAGAATGAAGCGCAGCGCGTAGAAACTGTTCGGCCCGACGACGAACGCCGACGCGAGCGACACGAGCCCCCACGACACCATCACGCGAGCAATCCAGCGCCGCGCGCCGACCTTGTGCAGGATCAGGTTCGACGGCACTTCGAACAGAAAATAGCCGATGAAAAAGAGCCCGCCGCCGAGGCCGAACGCGGTCGGCGAAAGACCGATCGCCTTGTTCATCGACAATGCGGCGAAGCCCACATTCACGCGATCGAGAAAGCTCACGAAGTACAACAGCATGACGAACGGGATGATCCGCAGCATCAGCTTGCGGGACACCCGGCTTTCGAGTTCCGAAGTCATTGTCTCCTCCTGCGGCGCGCGGCTATTGACCGCGCGCGAGCCTCGCGCCGGCCGACGTTGGGCCGAGCTAATCGAGTCAAGGTTGTGTGCCGGCCACGTCGTGGCCGGGGCGCAGACCGCGCGCCTGATTTGCGCGCGGTTCCGCTCAGTCCGGTTCAGTTCGCGCGAAGCCGGCGCTCAAGCCGCGTTCGCCGCGGGCGTCGCCGCCTGCTCGATGAACGCGCACACGGCCGCCGTCACCTGCGCGGTCGTGGCCGTGCCGCCGAGGTCGCGCGTGTGCAGCGCTTTGTTCGCGGTCACCGCTTCGACGGCCTGCATCACGCGCCTGGCCGCGTCGAATTCGCCGAGGTGTTCGAGCAGCATCACGACCGACCAGAACGTGCCGACCGGATTCGCGAGCCCCTTGCCCATGATGTCGAACGCGGAGCCGTGGATCGGCTCGAACATCGACGGATAGCGGCGCTCCGGATCGATGTTGCCGGTCGGCGCGATGCCGAGGCTGCCGGCGAGCGCGGCCGCGAGGTCGCTGAGAATATCGGCGTGCAGATTGGTGGCGACGATCGTGTCGAGCGTCGCGGGACGGTTGACCATGCGCGCGGTCGCCGCGTCGACGAGTTCCTTGTCCCACGTGACGTCCGGAAACTCCTTCGAGATTTCGAGCGCGATCTCGTCCCACATCACCATCGCATGACGCTGCGCGTTGCTCTTCGTGATCACGGTCAACAGCTTGCGCGGACGCGACTGCGCGAGTCGGAACGCGAAGCGCATGATGCGCTCGACGCCGGCGCGCGTCATGATCGACACCTCGGTCGCGGCTTCGATCGGATGGCCCTGATGCACGCGGCCGCCGACGCCCGAATATTCACCCTCCGAATTTTCGCGGACGATCACCCAGTTCAGATCCTCGGGCTTGCAGTACTTCAGCGGTGCGTCGATGCCGGGCAGGATGCGCGTCGGGCGCACGTTCGCGTATTGGTCGAAGCCCTGGCAGATTTTCAGTCGCAGACCCCACAGCGTGATGTGATCGGGAATGTCCTTGTCGCCCGCCGAGCCGAACAGGATCGCATCTTTGTCGCGGATCGCGTCGAGCCCGTTGGCCGGCATCATCACGCCGTGTTGACGATAGTAGTCGCCGCCCCAGTCGAAGTTCTCGAACTCGAACGTGAAGGCACGCGTGGTCTTCGCGAGCGCCTCGAGCACCTGCGCGCCGGCCGGCACGACCTCCTTGCCGATGCCGTCGCCGGGGATGGTTGCGATGCAATAGGTCTTCATGTCTGCGTCCTGTGCTTGGTGAATGGCGTGAGTGGACTCTAGCGCGATCCCACCGGTAAAAACCGGTGCTAAACTCAAAGCATCTTTAACTTGCATTCACAAATGCGAAGACGCGGAAAAGACGATGCGCGACACCGTCCAGCCAGCCGATCTGGGCTTTTTCTCGACGCTCGCCGCGAGCGGCAGCCTCAGCGCGGCCGCACGCGAACTGGGGCTGACCGCGGCGGCCGTCAGCAAGCGCCTGACCCAGATGGAGCAGCGCGCGGGCGTCGCACTCGTAACCCGCACGACGCGCCGCATGATGCTGACGCCCGAAGGCGAGCTATACCTCGAGCGCGCGCGGCGGATTCTCGACGAGATCGACGAACTGGCCGAACTGCTCGGCTCGGCGAAAAAGACACCGAAGGGCTTGCTGCGCGTGAACGCGACGCTCGGCTTCGGGCGCAGCCATGTCGGGCCGGCGATCTCGCGCTTCGTCGCGCGGTATCCGCAGGTGTCGGTTCAACTGCAGTTGTCGGTCACGCCCCCGCCGCTTACCGACGACAGCTTCGACGTCTGCATCCGCTTCGGCGAGCCGCCCGATACCCGCGTGGTCGCGCGCCGGCTTGCGCCGAACCGGCGTCTGCTGTGCGCGGCGCCGTCGTATCTCGCGGCGCACGGCATGCCGCTCACGGCGCACGATCTGACGCGCCACAACTGCATCGGCATTCGTCAGGGCGACGAAGCGTACGGCGTGTGGCGGCTGACCTCGGGACGCGGCGCCGCGCGCAAGACCGAGGCGGTGCGGATCAAGGGCACCCTGACCACCAACGACGGCGAGATCGCCGTCAAATGGGCGCTCGAAGGACACGGCATCCTGATGCGCGCGGAATGGGACATCCGGCAGTATCTGACGGAAGGATCGCTCGTCCAGTTGCTACCCGATCACGACACACCGAATGCGGATATCTTCGCGGTGTATTCGCCGCGGCATCAGATGTCGAATCGTATTCGCGCGTTCGTCGAGTTTATTGCGCGGGAGTTGGGGGGGTGAGGTGGGGGCGGGGGCGTAGTGCAGCACAGCGATCGTGCGCACTCATGATGTCATCAAAAGAGCGAGCAGCACATCGGCCAAATTTTGCCTCGCTTTCCGAGTCGTCTGATTGAGCATGGTTCCGTCTTCGCCGAAGCTGACTGTGTCACGAACGTTACCTCGAGTCACCCGTCTTCTCGCTTCCGTCGCCACCACGGAGTGAACGCCTTTTCGATGTGTAAACCATGCCCGCCGAGTGCTATTTCACGCTTAACCGTCGACTCATCTCTGTATTGACCTGCAAAGGCTTTGGCAACGTGTCTGCTTTTTCGGGCAAACCAGCCCATGTCAACAACCCCGCAGATACAGCGGTCGCCGAAAGCGGTCCGCTTCCGCAAGGCCTGTACTACATCGTAGACCGACAGAGTGGCGGTCATCTGGGATGGCTGTATGACCTTGTCAAGGACGCATGGTCCGATGTCGATCATTCGATCTGGTTCGCGCTTTATCGAAACGACGGCGTGATTGACGATTGGACATTTATCAATGGCGTGAAGCGAGGCAACTTCCGCCTGCATCCGACTGGTCGCTGGGGAGAAAGTGAGGGATGCATCACGGTCACGGACCAGTCCCAGTTCGATCGCTTACGCTCGTTCTTGCTGTCGCACCCAACCCGGAAGATACCCGGCACCACACTGCAGTACTACGGTACGGTACTTGTGCAATGAAAACTGCGCTGCGGATTTTTACGGCCTTCGTGCTGACTGTCCCAGTCTGCCTTGCGTTGTCGACGATCGACCCGCTTGCGCGCTGGGTGGGCAGCGAATCCACGTTAGAAATGCTTCGCCCCCTCTTCAAGCTCGTTGGCGCCGTCGGTGTGGAGGGCGAAGAGGACGTGGTGGTTACGCTGCTGCTCGCAGTCAGTTTCCTACTATGCTGGGGGCTCTCGTGGGGCGGGTCCGTGCTTTTTGTTAGAAAGAGGTGTCGCCTTGATGTCAAATGACGTTTTCATAAAAATCGACGGGATTACGGGCGAGTCGCAGGACGCGACACACCCGGACGAAATCGAGGTGATCAACTGGACATGGAAGATGGCACAGCGGCTCTCCATGATGTCCGGACCAGGAAGCGGCGTCAGCAAAGCCTCGGTCGACGACCTCGTGTTCTTCCACAACGTGGACCGGGCGAGTCCGAGCCTGATGTCCTATTGCCTGACCGGCACGCACGTTTCGAAAGCGGTTCTTACCATGCGCAGGGCGGGTGGCAGCCCCCTCGATTTCCTCAGGCTCACAATGAACGATGTATTCATCACGGGCGTAGAGATGACCGCACAACACGAACAGGTTCGCCTCTCTTTTGCCAGGGTCAAGCAGGAATACATCGTTCAAAATGCCCAAGGCGGCAGCAACGGCGTAGTTACCGGAATCTTCGACATCAGGGCCAACCGACCTGTGCCCCGATGACAGTGTCAGCCAGACCTTTTCAATGCACATCACTGACTATCCAATAAAACCCTCTGATATCGTAAAGTTGAGGAAATAGAGACCACCTCCATCCCATCAGTCACCAAGGCCGGACCTGACCAAACCGGGTAACGATGCCGAGACCAGACCCCGCGCTGTACCGCAGCCCGACAACCCCGATGACGCGGCGGCGCCGGCGTCTTCTGATCGTCGGCGCGATCGTGCTCATCGCCGCATTCGGCTGGATGCTCGCGCTCGTGCTCGAGCCCGCGTTCCAGCGCACGATCGTCATCACCACCGGTGCGGACGGCGGCATCTATCGCGGCTTCGCCGATCGCTACGCGCCGCTGCTCAAGCGCGAAGGCGTCAAGCTCGACATCCGTAGCTCGTCGGGCTCGGTCGAAAACTACCAGCGGCTCGCGGACCCGAACAGCGCCTATCAGGTCGGCTTCATCCAGTCGGGCACGACCAGTCCGAATGACACCGACAATCTGGAAACCATCGCCGCCGTGTCGTACGAACCGATCTGGGTGTTCTATCGCGGCGATGCGACGATCGACCGGCTGTCGCAACTGCGCGGCAAGCGCATTTCGATGGGCGTGCCAGGCAGCGGATTGCTCAACGTCTCGCAGGTGCTGCTCGGCTATAGCGGCGTCACGAGTCAGAACTCGACCCTGCTGCAGATGGATGCGAACGCCGCATACCAGGGGCTCGAAAGCGGTCAGGTCGACGCGGCATTCTTCATTGGCCGGCCCGACGCCGACATGCAGCACACGCTGCTCACCAGCAACCTGAAGCTGATGAGCTTCGCGCAGGCCGATGCACTGGCGCAAAAATTCCCGTCGCTGTCGAAGATCACCTTGCCGCGTGCCTCGACGAGCGTCGCCGACGATCTGCCGCGCAGCGACGTCACGCTGCTCGCGGCGACGGCGCTGCTCGTGTCGAAGGACACGCTGCATCCGGCGCTCGTCTATCTGCTGCTCGACGCGGCGCGCACGGTGCACGGCGGCGAGGACTACTTCACGCCGCTCGGCACGTTCCCCAACCTGAACACCGAAGAATTCCCGATCTCCGACGAAAGCGTGCGGTACTTCAAATCGGGCCGGCCGTTTCTGTATCGCTACCTGCCGTTCTGGCTCGCGAGTCTGATCGAACGGCGGCTGCTGATTCTGGTGCCGTTCCTCGCGCTGCTGATCGGCCTCGCGCAGGCGCTGCCGCGCATGCTCGAAGCGCGGATGAAGAAACGCCTGATCGTTTGGTACCGCGCGATCAAGGCGCTCGAGGACGAAGTATGGAAGAACGCCGAGCCGTCTCGCGCGCAGATCGCGCAGTGGAGTGAGGAGATTGAAAGCATCGACGCGAACGCTAGTCAGATCCGAATTCCGTACCGCTACTTTCAGGATGTTTACGCGCTGAAGCAGGCGATCGGCGTCGTGCGCGACCGGATCGCGCATGTAGCGCAGAAAGTGCAGAGGTAGAGGCGGCGGTCGCTTAGCCCTGTGCGTTTCCCGGGTATTCACCACCGCGCAGCCGGTTGATTTTCCGCACGGCCTCACCGCGTGGGTGCTTGCCGCAGCGCAAGAAAAAAATCTCTGTGGAATCAGTCGGACGATAGGTCGATTCAATTGGCGCGCTCGCGATTCGCATCCTGTAATGGACTCCTGCCGTCCGCGTACCGTCCATCCAGCCTGCCGTCCTACCCGGAGAGAGACCATGTCCCAGCCTGAGCCGAATGTAGACGAAGTGGTCCGAAGCATCGCCGAGGAAACCGACACGCCGGCAGAAACGGTGTCGCGCATGTACGCCGATACGCTCGCCGAATTCCGGAACGAGGCGCGCGTGTTCGACTACGTGCCGCTGTTCGCCGCGAAGAAGGTCCGCAACGAGTTGCGTCACAAGCAACGTCGCGAGCACTGACTCGCGGCATGCGGTGATGCATCGGCTCACCGCACTGTCGCACGCGTCGTGGCTCCAGATTTTGCGAGCATGGTGGAGCTAACAATCGCGTCGCAAATTTTTTATGCTGGCGGTTCCACAGCTTTTCAAAGGAGCCGTCCACATGTCCGCCCCGCTGCAGATTCGCGCCGTCACCCGTGACGATTTCGATGCATGGCTCCCGCTATGGGACGCCTACAACGCGTTTTATGGCCGCTCGGGCGAGACCGCGTTGCCGCGCGAGATCACGCAAATCACGTGGAATCGCTTTTTCGATGGCTACGAGCCGATGCATGCATTCGTCGCGGAACGCGTCGGCCAATTGCAGGGCATCGTGCATTTTCTCTATCACCGTCATACGACGATGGCGGGGCCGATCTGCTATCTGCAGGACCTGTACACGCTCGATAGCGAGCGCGGCAAGGGTGTCGGCCGTGCGCTGATCGAGGCCGTCTATGCGCGGGCAAAAGCCGACGGCGCGCAACGCGTCTACTGGCAGACGCACGAGACGAATCACACCGCGATGCAGCTCTATGACAAGGTCGCGGATAAGTCCGGCTTCGTGGTATATCGCAAAGCGCTTTAGCGCTCAGCGCGTCATCAAGGCTCATCAAAGACGAAAGGCGCACTACCCGGTGCGCCTTTCGTTTTACTGCTCGAGCGGTCATCACGCAGTCCCGGTCAAGCCTCGAGCTGCTCCAGCACCTTGCCCTTGGTTTCGATACCGAGGAAGTGCACCGCGACCGCCGCGAGGAACGGCACGGCGGCCAGGATATAGAACGCCACTTCCAGGTTGCCGCCGATCATCGTCTTCGACACGATCGCCGGCGCGAAGATCGCCGCCACCTTCAGCCACGCGCCGCCGACGCCGCAGCCCATCGCGCGGATGCTGGTCGGGTACAGCTCCGGCGTGTACACATAGGCCGTGATGAAGCCGCTGGCGAGAAAGCCGAGCGCCAGCGCGCAGAAGGTTGCGACCACATACACCGACGAGCCGTGAAACACACCCGCCATGCCCAGCGACAACGCGCACAGCACGAACGAGATGCTGATGATCGGCTTGCGTCCCACCTTGTCGACCAGTAACGCGCAGGCCAGCGATCCGAGCACGCCGAGCACCGACGCCGCGACCGCCAGGTTCAGCGCGAGTTGCAGCGGCGCGTGATAGATCGTGCGGTAGATCGTCGGCAGCCAGGTCGACAGGCCGTACTGGATGAAGCCGCAGGTGACCCACAGCATCGCCACGGCGAGCGTGCGCTTCAGATAGGCCGGGCCGAACAGGTCCGCGACGCGGCGCTTCGGATGGCGATTGACCATCTCGTCGAACTCCGACGCCTGCGCGACCGGCGGCAGCGGCACCTTGGCGGCACGTTCGAACGCGAGCACGGCGGAATCGGCTTCGGCCATCCGGTCGCGCACGGCGAGCCAGCGCGGCGATTCCGGCACGAGCTTGCGCAGCACGAAGAACAAAATCAACGGCATGCCGCCGATGAAGTACATCGCCTGCCAGCCGAAGCGCGGCACGATCCAGGCACCGAGCGCGCTCGACGCGAGCAGCCCGATCGGGAACACGATTTCGTACAGCAGAACGAAGCGTCCGCGGCCGTGCGCGCGGCTGATCTCGTTGATATAGGTCGCGGCCACCGGCAACTCACCGCCGAGGCCCAGGCCCTGGACGATACGCAGCGCGACGAACACCGCGAAGGTCGGCGCAAAACCGCACGCGAGACTGGTGATGCCGATAATGCCCGAGCTCAGCGCGATCGCCTTCACGCGTCCGCCGCGTTCCGCGTACCACGGAAACAGGAACGCGCCGATCAGTTGTCCCACGGCGCCCGAGCCAAGCAGGAAGCCGACGTCCCACGGCGTCAGATTCCATTTCGCGATCAGCAAGGGCAGCGTCGCCGCGATCGCGATGACGTCGAAGCCATCGAAGAACGTCGCGAGACCGATCAGTATGCGCGCCCGCACCTGCATCCGGTTCCTCGGCAAGCGCTCCAGACGCGCGATGATCGAGCCTTGCGTCACAGCGCCTGAAACACCGGCGCTGCTGCGGTCTCCTGTTGTGTTTTCGATGGTTCTCATGCCGAGGTGCCGTCCGTAGAAATGATTAGGCAAGCGCCGTGGAGGCGTCAGTCAGGGTGACAAGGTCGATGGTCCGGCCCTGGTTCATCCACTTGCGCGAAAGCTTCAGCTCACGCGGGGTGTTGATCGCGATCACGCCACGAATCGTGTTGTCTTCCAGATAGAACAGCGTTGCGCGTTTGCCGGGCAGATCACCGCGCACCGCGAGTTCCGCGTTGGCCGGAATGTCGCCGAGAATCTGCAGGTTCACGTCGTACTGATCGGACCAGAACCACGGAATATCCGCGTACGGTTCGAACGTGCCGAGCAAGGCCTTCGCCGTGGAGATCGCCTGGTTCTGCGCGTTGGCCCACGATTCGAGCCGCACGCGGCGCTTCAGCCACGCGCTCGGATGATTCGCGACGTCGCCGCACGCGAAGATGCGCGGGTCGTCGGTGGCGCCGAAGTGATCGACGACGATGCCATCCTCGACCTTCACGCCCGCCGCTTGTGCAATCGCCGTATGCGGTGCGAGACCGATGCCGGCCACCGCGAAATCGGCGTCGAGCGTCGAGCCGTCCTTAAACGTCGCGCGCAGCCGGTTCGCGTCGTTCGGATGATCTTCGAGCTTGACCAACGCCGCGTTCAGACGCACGTCCACGCCGTTCGCGCGATGCAGCTCCAGCAGGAAATCGGATACCAGCGGCGGCAGCGAGCGCACGCACAGACGCGGCGCGCCTTCCACCACGCACGCCTCGACGCCTAGCTTGCGCGCGGTCGCCGCGACTTCGAGACCGATCCAGCCGCCGCCGATCACGAGCACGCGCTTGCTTGAGCGCAGCCGTTCGCCGAGCGCGACCGCTTCGTCGAGCGTGCGCAGATAGGCGATATGCGAGGTCTTCACGAGCGCGTCGGGCAGACGGCGAGCCGCGCCGCCGGTCGAGATCACGAGGCGGTCGTACCGCACTTCGCGGCCCGACTTCGTGCGTACGATGCGCTGCTCGCGATCGATCGACGTCGCGCGATCCGGTTGCCATGCCTCGACGTTCAAGGCGTCGAAATCGTCGGGCTTCACGAGCCGCACCGTGTCGATGTCCGCGTCGCCGGCCAGCACGGCCTTCGACAGCGGCGGACGCTCGTACGGCAGATGCACTTCGTCGGCGATCATCACGAGGCGGCCGTCGAAGCCTTCCCGGCGCAATGTCTTCACGACCCAGCCGGCCGCCTGGCCGCCGCCGATCACGACGATCGTGCGCGGCGCCTCGAGCCCCGCATGCGCGGTCTGGGCCTTTTCCGCGGCAACGTCAGTCATTCTTGCGCTCCGTCATGAACTTGCCTTCCGGCGCCTTCGCGTCTTTCTGGCGCCGCGTGTTGCCGTCGATGCCGCCGTCGATCGCCCATTCGGCGAACACGGTCGGGCCCGGCTCGAAATCGCGTGGCTGCCAATCGGGCGTCAGCTGATCTTCGTCGGCGTAGTACTCGATCAGGCCGCCGGCCGGATTCTTGAAGTACCAGAAGTACGCCGACGACACCGGATGACGTCCCGGGCCGAGTTGCGTTTCCCAACCGCAGCGGCTGATGTGCATGCCGCCGCCGAACACTTCGTGGATGTCGCGCACGGTGAACGCGACGTGGTTCAGGCCGCGTTTGCCGTTCGGCAGCGCCAGCAGGAACAGGTCGTGATGGCCGCCGTGCGGCGCGCAGCGCATGAACGCGCCGCGGCCCGGATAACGGTCCGAGGTCTCGAAGCCGAGCAGTTCGTGATAGAACTTTTCCTGTTCGGCGAGCCTGTTCGTGAAGAACACGACGTGGCCCACTTCGACCGGCTCCGCGCGCTCATAGACCGGAGACGGCTGATCGACGCGCAGCGTCTGGCCCCACACGTTCGACGGCGAACCGTGCACGTCGACCGCCCACTTTCGCGTGACTTCGACGCGCACCGCCATGCCGTTCGGGTCGATGCAGCCAACCGCGTCGTCGGTTTCGTAGTGACCCGGCTGGCCGGCTAAGCGGCCCCGCAGCGCGTCGAGCTCCGCCTTCGTCGCGACGCCCCACGTCACTTCGCGCAAGGTCGGGCCTTCTTCGAACGCGGGCGGCAGCGACGCATCGTTCGCCTCGACGACGAGCACCGTGCAGCCGTTCAGCGTTTCGAAGCGCGCGTGGGTTTCGTCGTGGGCGGTCTCTGTCATACCCCAATCCGCGAAAAACTGCCGACAGGTGGCGAGATCCGTCACGCCGTAAATAATCTGTTCAATGCCGAGAATCGTCATAACGTGCCTCTTCGTCCCGCTTCAGTTCGCCCACGCCAACGGCGCGTCGTTCAAGCCCCAGTAGAGGCTCTTCTGTTGCATGTATTCGCGAATGCCGACACGGCCTTTTTCGCGTCCCATGCCGCTCTCCTTCCAGCCGCTGAACGGCGTGGAGATCGAGAACAGCTTGTAGGTGTTGATCCAGATGGTGCCGGCTTCGAGCCCGCGCGCGATCCGGTAGGCACGCTTGTAGTCGCGCGTCCAGATGCCGGCGGCGAGGCCGAACACGCTGTCGTTCGCTTCCTTCAGCAGCGACGCTTCGTCGTCGAACGGCATCGCGACGAGCACCGGGCCGAAGATTTCTTCCTGGCAGATGCGCGCGTCGTTGGTCAGGCCTTCGAGAATGGTCGGCTGGAAGTAGGTGCCGGCTTCACGGTTATCGCCGACCGGACGTTCGCCGCCGCACAGCAGACACCCACCCTCTTCTAGACCGAGCGCGACATAGCGTTCGATCGTCTCGCGATGCGCCTGCGTGATCAGCGGACCCATCTGCGTGTTCTCGCGCGACGGATCGCCGACGCGCAGCTTGCGCGCGCCTTCGACCAGACGCTGCATGAACGTGTCGTAGATCGAGCGCTGCACGAACAGGCGCGAACCCGCGATGCACGCCTCGCCCGACGAGCTGAAAATGCCGTACAGCACGCCGTTCACCGCATGATCGAGATCGGCGTCGTCGAACACGATGGTCGGCGACTTGCCGCCGAGTTCGAGCGACACCGGCATCAGCTTGTCCGCCGCGATGCGCGCGATGCCGCGGCCCACTTCGGTGCCGCCCGTAAACGACACCTTCTTCACGAGCGGATGGCGCACCAGCACGTCGCCGATCACCGAGCCCTTGCCCGGCAGCACGCTGACCACACCCTTCGGCACGCCCGCTTCCTCGCAGATGCGCGCGAGCGCGAGCGACACCAGCGGCGTGACTTCGGCGGGCTTCAGCACCACCGCATTGCCGCCCGCGAGCGCCGGCGCGAGCTTCTGCGCGTCGGACGCGATCGGCGAATTCCACGGCGTGATCGCCGCGACCACACCGATCGGCTCGTAGATGCTCATCGTCAGATAGTCGCCGCGTGACGGCGTGACGTCTTCATCGAGCGTTTCGAGGCAGGCCGCGAAATAGCGGAACGTGTTCGCCGCGCTCGCGACCAGCACGCGCGTCTCGCCGATCGGCTTGCCGTTGTCGCGGCGCTGCAGATTCGCGAGCGCTTCGTGGCGCGCCATGATCAGATCGGCGATGCGATACAGGATCAATGCGCGTTGATGCGGCTTCAGACCCGACCAGTTGGACTTGCGCCACGCCGCGTCGGCGGCTTCGATGGCTTCGCGCGCGTCGTCGGCGCTGGCCGTCGAGATTTCCATGTTGACCGACTGATCCGCCGGATACAGGCTTTTGTACGGGTTGCCGCGCCCCTGCCGCCATTCGCCGCCGATGAAAATATCGCCGTTGGGCACGAGGCTGGTATCGAAGTGAGTCATGTCGGTCGTTCCGGTTCTTTCAAGCCAGGGGCTTAACGGGTCTTAGATCACGCAGCGCGCCGCGCGATTGCGCAGTGCGCGGATCGCGCTATAGGCGGTCAGCGCGGACGTCTTCGGGTTGTCCGGCAGCGGCTTGCCGCTCATTTCGAGCGCCATCTCGCCGAACGCGCCCCGCGCGACGATGCGATGCACGTTGCGCGTCACGTTCGGATCGGCGATCAATCGCACTGTCGTGTTGTCGAGGCCGAGGCCCGCGAGCGCGATCGTCGCGGCGACGTTCGCGTTCTTCGGATAGAGCCGCGCGGCCTCGCGCGCGCTGCCCTCGAAAATCACTTTCTCTTCGGCGAGCGTGGCCAGATCGCAAACCGCTTCGGCCGGCGTGCCGAGCCAGCCGACCGGCGGCTTGCGGCCCGTGTACAGCACTTCGTCGAGACCGCCGAAGCGCGCCGCCGAGATCGCGTCGACACCGCCGATTGCGCCCGACAGCAGCGTGACCGTCGCGTCGCCTTGATCGGCCGCGGCCGCGAGCGCATCGAGCAGCCCGACATCGGACAGCGCGCCGATCGACGCGACCGCACAATCGGTGCCCGCCTTCAGCAACGGCACGACGTGAGCGACGAGCGCGCTGTGGCCCGCGCATTCGAGCGCGAACTGCGGCTTCGTGCTCAGCGCCGCCACCGACGACACCACGTCGACGCTCGCGCCCACCACTTCACGCACCGACGCCACATGACTTTCAGGCACGATCACATGCGACACGCGCACCGCCGGATCGGCGGCGACCGAGCGGTACACCGCCTGGCCGATCGCGCCGAAGCCGATCATCGCGATGTCGATGGGCGCGTGATGTCCCGCGTAGCCGGCCTCATGCATGTTGCGGCTCCTCTTTCTTGACCGGCGGGCCCGCGAACGCGGTGGCGAACGAGCCGACCGACAGCATGTCCACTTCGACCAGCACCGGGCCCGTCTTCGCCATGCCTTCGCGGATGATCGCGGCGGCGTCGTCGAGCGACTTGATGCGGTAGTGCGGGAGCTTCAGGCTTTCGCAGAACTGCGCGAAATCCGGCTGATGCAGTTGCACGTAGCAGCGGCGGCCGCCGTACTGCGCGTCCTGAATGTTGCGGATCACGCCGTAGCATTGGTCGTTCATCAGCACGATCATCACGTTGGCGTTTTCCTGCACGGCCGTCGCGAGTTCGCCGACGTTGACCATCAGGCCACCGTCGCCGCACAGAGCCACGGTCTTCGCCGCATTGCCCGCGAGCGCCGCGCCGATACCCATTTGCATACCCTGGCCGATGCCGCCGCCGAGCGCGTGCACGCCAGCGCGCGGCGTGAAGATCTTCAGCAGGCGGTTGCCCCACGTGCTGTTCGAGATCGTGACGTCGCGCACCCAGTTGTAGTCGCGGCCCACGGCTTCCTGCAGCGCGTCGACGAGACGCTTGTAGGGCCCAAGACCCTTGCTGACGTCGGCGACCGCGCTTTCGCGCGCGGCGGCCAGGTCTTGCGCGAACGCCGGATCGATCTTCAGCTTGCCTTCGAGCAGCGTCGCGAGTTCGTCGAGCACCGCGGCGGCGTCGCCGTGGATGAACATGTCGTTGCGATAGCCGCGGTTGTCGGCGAGCGCGTCGGCGTCGATGCGATACAGCGGCTGCGGCAGCGCGAGCTTGTACTTCAGCGTTTCATTGCCACGCAGACGCGAGCCGACCACGACGAGCGCGTCGCAGGTCTTGTAGAAGCTTTCGACCGCCGGGTGCACGTTGAACGCGCCGAGCGTTGCCGGGTGATCTTCGGGCAGCACGCCGCGACCCTGCACGCTGGTCACGACGCCAAAGCCGAGCGCGACCAGACGTTCGACCGCCGCGCGCGCGTGGCGCGTGCCGCCGCCCAGCCACAACAGCGGGCGCTTCGCCTTCGTCAGGTGCTGCGCGAGTTGCGCGACGCGGTCCTTGCAATGCGTGAGCGTACTCACGTGCGGGGCGCCGAGATCGCTCGGCCATTCGACTTCGGCGGCCTGGATGTCGATCGGAATCTCGACGCTGACCGGGCCGCTCGGCGCGGCTCGCGCGACGCGCACGGCTTCGCGGATCGTCGGCAACGCGGTTTCGACCGAGCGCACGCGGAACGCGGCCTTCGAGATCGATTGCAGCATCGACAGCTGATCCGGTGCCTCGTGGATGTACGCGAGGTCCTGATCGAGATAATCGGTTTCGATCTGGCCGGTCACGTGCAGCAGTGCCGTGCCCGCCGTCAGCGCTTCGACCATCGCGCCCGCCGCGTTGCCTGCCGCGGTGCCGGTGCTCGTGAAGGCGACGCCGAGGCCGCCGGAAACGCGCGCGAGGCCGTCAGCCATGTTCACCGCGCCGGCTTCGCCACGCGCGCCGACATAACGGATCTTGCCGCGCGTGTTGATTGCGTCGAGGATCGGCATGTTGTGGATCGAGATCACGCCGAAGGCGGCTTTTACGCCGCATTGCTCGAGAAAGGCGGCGATCAGTTCGCCAACGGTGGTTTTGTTAGACATGTCGTGCAACGCCTCCAGAAACATCGATGTGACTGCCAGTCGTGTACGACGACAGCGGGGTAGCCAGATAAAAGAGCGCCTGTGCGGCTTCTTCGGGACGGCCGAAGCGGCCGAGCGGGATGTTTTTCTTGCGCGCGAGTTCGCCGGTCCAGTCTTCCCAGCTCTGTCCGGGCTCGGCCTGAGTGGCATAACGGCGGCGCCATTGACCCGATTCGACGATGCCGATCAGGATCGAATTGACGCGCACGCGCTGCGGCGCCAATTCGACCGCGAGCGACTTCGTCAGGCTCAGCAGGCCCGCGCGCGCCGACGACGTCGCCACCATATGCGGCTCCGGCTGCAGCGCGAGCAGCGAGTTCACGTTGACGATCGCCGCGTTGCAGCCGGCGCCGGCCGTGTCGCGCAGCATCGGCAGGAACGCGCGGGTCGGGCGGATCACGCCGAAGTACTTGAGGTCGAGTTCCTCGCGCCAGGCCTCGTCGGTCGTATCGGCGAAGGTCGACACGCGGCCCTGGCCCGCGTTGTTCATCAGCATGTCGGTGCGGCCGAAGCGCTGCTGCACCGCCTGCGCGAACGCGTTGACTTCGTCGGCGTCGAGCACGTCGCAGCGCTGCGCGAGCAGTTGCGCGCCGGAATACTTCTTCGTGAGCGCGGCTTGCGCCTGTGCGAGCCGCTCGCTGTCGCGGCCGCAGATCGCGACCGAAGCGCCGGCGCGCAAAAACAGTTCGGCGGTTGCGAGGCCGATGCCGGACGAACCGCCCGTCACCACCGCTACCTGTCCGGTCAAGTCGATTTGGATCATCAGAGCCCCAGTGCCTTCATGTACTTGTTGCCGCTATTCGGCCCAGACTTCGGCCTGTAATTGAGCCGCTGCGACAGCTCGTCGGCCGCGCGGCGCACCTTGTCGACGAGACCGCCGTCGAGCAGCGATGCATCGATTTCGCGGCGCGGAATCGTCGTCGTGATCACCGCGACGATGCGGCGCGAGTCGTTACGCACCGGCGCGCTGACCACCGAAATGCCACGCTCGAACGAAGACTCGCTGATCGCGAAGCCGCGCCGCGCGTCGTCGCGAATCCGTTCGTACAGTTCGTCGACCGTGGCCGGCGTCTGCCTCGTGAAGCGCTCGAGTTCCGGCTCCGGATAGAGCTTCTTCAGTTCCTCGAACGTCAGATCGCCCATCAGCACCTGGCCATGGGTCGTCGCATGCGCGGGCAGGCGCGTGCCGACGTTGACCTTCACCGAACTGAAAATCGGCGCATGGCTTTGCGCCTTCGCGACGAACACGACGTCGCGTGCATCGCGAATCACGATGTGGCTCGTGAGGCCAGTCTCGTCGCGCAGCTTTTCGATGATCGGCAGACCGAGATCGGTCAGTTCGAGCGAGCTCAGATATTCGAAGCCGAGCCGCAGCACCGCGACGCCGAGGCGATAGTTGCGGTCCTTGTCGGCGCGTTCGAGAAAGCCGAGGAATTCGAGCGTCTGCAGCAGACGGAACACCGTCGTGCGTGGAATGCTCAGGCGCCGCGACAATTCCGGTGCGCCGAGCACCGGCTCGCGCGGCGAGAACTCCATCAGGATCTTCAAGCCGCGTTCGAGACCGGGCACACGGTAGCCCGAATCGCTGCTCGTTTCGTTGCCCTCTGCGGCGAGATCGCGCTCTGGGTCAAGTGTGTCGGGCGTCATGCTTTGGCTCCGCTTTGGCTCAGTGGGCTGTCGCTTACGCGGCAGAACGTATCGACGATCGCGGTGTACGCGGCGGGTGCTTCGATATAGCCGGCGTGTCCCGCGCGCGGCACGATCTGCAGACGGTTCCGCGCGGCCAGAGCGATCTTTTCGCAGGCCTCGGGCGTCGTGATCGTGTCTTCGGCGCCGACCGCGACGTTCACGCGACCGTCGTAGCGCGCGAGGTCGGCCGCGAGATCCGCGTTGGCGAGCAGGTGCGTGGCCTGCGCGTAGCCATGCGGCATCACTCGTGACATGTTCCAGCGGACCCATGCGCGTGCGTCGTCGCTCGCGTGGGCGGACAGCATGTTTGCGCTGCGCGTGTTGGCGAGACCCTGGGGCCCCAGTTCGTTCAGCATCGCGAGCCGTTGATCGCGTTTGGCGTCGCGCACCTCGGGCGCGGCCGCACCGTAGCCGCCCGCGGGCGACAGCAGCAACAGACCCGCCAGATAGCGGGGATGCGCGGCGGCAAACGCGCCGGCGACGATCGCGCCGAGCGAGTGCCCGACCAGCACGCAGCGTTCGATGCCGAGCGCGTCGAGCCATTCCTTCAGTACGACTGCGTAATCCTGCGCAACTGGCGAAGCTGCCGCGACCGGCGAGGAAGCGCCATACCCCGGCGCGTCCCAGGCCAGCACACGACGCGTCGCGCCGAGCGCGTCGAACTGCTGCACCCAAGAAGCCGCGCCCGAACCGATGCCGTGCAGCAACACGAGCGGCAGCGCGTCGTGGCCAGCGCGATCGACTTCGCGATAGCTGAGCACGCGTTGCGCGGCGAGGCTGCCTTGCTGCGCCGGATAGCGTGCGAGACGCGCTTCGAGCGCGGCAAGCTGTTCGGCGTTGCCGGACGGGACTGCGGACATGATTTCCTTCGCGGGTGAAGTGGAACGACGTGGACGGCGTGGCAGCGCGTTAGCCGCGCTTGATCTTCGCGAGCGGCGAATCCGGCGGATACGTCGGCGTAATCGGCTTCGGCGAACCGAGCATCACGCACATCAGCGCGTCTTCCTCGCCGATGTTGACTTCCGTGCGGTACACGCCGGGTGGCACCGAGATCAGGTCACGCTCGCCGAGCACCGCTTCCCACGTCTCACCGTCACGCTCGCAGATCACTTTCATCTTGCCGCGCAGCACGAAGAAGATTTCTTCGACGTCTGTATGAATATGGCTCGGGCCGATGTTGCCGGCCGGGATCACCATCGTCGAGAACGTGAAGTTGCCTGCGGGCACCGTGTTCATGTCCTTCGCGACGCCGGTACCGCCGGTACCGACATAGCGCATCTGCGCACGTCGATACTTCGGGTCGTAGTCGGCCTGGAACTTCAGCGCGTCCCAGTCGTAGCGACGCGTCTCCAGGCGTGCGACGCGGCTGTCCAGCCATTGCTGGAAGCTTGCGTCCGCGGGTTGGTCCCAGGATTTGCGTTCGTTGTCGGCGTCCGCCATCTCTTTCTCCTTTCGATTCGACAAGATCAATTCATCACGAAGCCGCCGTTGACCGGCAGCAGCTGGCCAGTCACAAAGCGAGCGGCATCGGACAACAGAAACAGCACCGGCCCGGTCACATCGTCGGGCACTTGTGCGCGCGTGAGCGCGCGGCCTTGCAGGTAGTACTGGTGACGCTCGGCGGGCACGTACGCGGTTGCCTCGACTTCGGTCAAGCCCGGCGCGATCGCGTTGACGGTCACGCCGTACGCGCCGAATTCGCGCGCGAGCGAGCGGGTCATCGAGATCACGGCGCCCTTGCTCGCCACATACGCGAGCAGTTTCGGCGCGCCCCACATCGCCGTGTCCGACGCGATGTTGACGACGGCGCCGCGGCCCGATTCGCGCAGATACGGCAGCGCGGCGGTGCTCATCAGCCAGGTGCCGCGCACGTTGACGTTCATCACGGCGTCCCACGTTTGAACGGACAGCTCGTCGGCGAACTTGCCGCCGGAATTCGTGATCGCCGCGTTGTTGATCAGCGCGTCGAGACCGCCGAGCTGTGCCGCGCCTTGCTCCGCGAACTGCTTGACGCTGGCCGGATCGGCGAGGTCGAGCGGCAGATAGGTCGTCGCGTGGCCCTGCTCGCGCAGCGATGCCCCGAGCGCGCGGCCTTCGTCGTGCAGCACGTCTCCGAACACGACCTGTGCACCAGCTTCGACGAGCGCACGGACGAACGCCGCGCCGAGACCGCGCGCGCCGCCCGTCACGAGGACGCGCCGGCCCTTGAGCGCTGCGAGTGCGTCGTTATGCATGGCTGTGACCGGCTTCGTTGGCGGCGGCCGTCGCGTTGGCCGCGCGATGCGTTCCGAGCGCGGCGAGATCCTGCTGTGCGCGTTGACGCAGCATGCGGCGCACACGCGTCATGCCGACGTCATGCTGATAGAGGAACTCGTGATCGCGCGCGTTCGGGGCGAGGCTTTCGAGGACGTAGCGGTCCTGCTCGAGCACGTCCCAGTGCAGACCTTCGAGGCGGTTGCGATACAGGAAGCGCCATGCGTCGCGCTGCCAGCCCTGCACCTTGCGGGTGCGCCAGAAGTAAACCTGGCAGTTGTCGCCATCGACCGGAACCGCGAAGCCGATGATGCCGAAGTTGCCGCCCGGTCCGAACTTCTTCTTGTACGGAATCGCGAGACGCATCCACAGCGCGCCGGTGTCACCGAGTTCGACCCAGTCGAAGTTCACGTCGCGCTGGCCGATCTTCTCGAAGATCAGACCGGTTTCGGTCTTGCGCACGCGCATCTCGGCCTGCTTGTCGCCTTCGGCCATCGAGTGCGACGTCGCGTGCAGATAGGCGCCGTGCATCGGGTCCATCACGTTGTCGATCGCGTACTGGTAATTGCACTTCCAGTTCGACATGCACAGGAAACTTGCGTATTCCTCGCCAACGAGTTCGTCAGGCAGCACTAGCGGCGCCGGTTCTTGGTGCGCGTCGTCCCCGAACCACAGGAAGATCGCGCCGGCGTGTTCTTCGGCCGGGTACGACTTCACGCAGGTCTTGCCTTCGAGCGGACAGCTCGACACGGCGGGCACGTTGATGACGGTGCCGCTGCCGTTCACTTCGACGCCGTGATACCAGCACGCGACGCGATCGCCGAGGTTCCAGCCGAGCGACAGACGCGCGCCGCGGTGCGGGCAGCGGTCTTCGAGTGCGTGGACTTTGCCCTCGCTATCGCGCCACAGCACGATCTGGTCGCCGAGACGCGTGACGCCGATCGGCGCGTTGCCGACCTGCCAGCTCGGCGCGACGGGATACCAGTAGTTGCGCAGGCCGCGGTCCAGATACGACTTGACCGGATCAGCCGTGCCTTCAGTTGTAGTGGGGGACGTCATGAAGAGACTCCAGTACGAATGCGGTGAAACGTGTTCGGAAAGGCGCGCCTAGTCGGCGAGCTGACGGAATTCGGCGGCCAGGCGCTCGGCGATCCACTGAGTGCCTTCCGGGGTGCGGAAACCGTCGCGGTTCAAGCCCTCGACGACCTCCTGCAGTTCTGTTGCGCCGGCTTCGAAAACGCGTTCGAGCGCATCGCCAAAGTCGTTTTCGTACTGGGTCGGCTCGGCCTTGCGGTTCTGCCAGACCATGTTGCTGCTCTCGCCCGGCTTCTCGATCACGCCCTTGCCTGCGACGTTGTTCGGTTGCGGCGCGAGCCACGGCTGCAGGAAGGGATTGAAATTCACGGCTACCTCTCGCATGTCATTCCACCTTGATCTGGATTTCTTCGCCTGCGAGACGTACCGAGTACATCTTCAGGTCGCGGCCGCCCGGCTCTTTCAGGCACTTGCCGGTCGGGATATGGAACACGGCTTCGTGCAGCGGACATTCGACGGTGTCGCCGTCGACGAAGCCCTGCGTCAGCAACGCGTACGCGTGGGGGCAGACGTTTTCCATCGCGTAGATCTCGTCGCCCACCTTGTAGATGCCGATCTCCGTGCCGTCGAGCTTGAACTCGAGCGGGGAGTCTTCGGACAGGTCACCGGCATGTCCGGCACAGCGCCATGGTTCGGTCATTTCTCACGTTCTCCTTGGACCTTTATGTTCCATATAAGGAACAGCAGTTCGTGTATGGTCGATTATAGGAGTCGGTCTACGCCGAGAAAATAAAAAAATGAGCTCTTAGGGGAAAACACCGACTGTCGTTTTTTGGCACACATCGGCGCGCCGTGCCGGGCGCACAACCTTTAACCACGCGGGCCTTTGCTAAGCATGGCCTAGCCGGAATCCCCGACGTGGGACGATCGGCAACAGCGGGTTTGTACTGATCTCAAAATTTATTTTGGATGATCTCAGCTTCACTATACTTTCCATAGGCGATACATGTGTTCATAGGTGGAACGCAGAAGTAAAGCCGATGTGGTTCTGGCGCAGAAACCAGAACGGAATTAACCCCAGAGAACAGATCAGGGACGGCGCATTCGGCGAGTGTCTACGTCGTTTGATCAGGAGGACCAACGGTGAAGCAAATCATTGCGGCCGGTTTGACGGCAGCTTGCATGACCACGGGCGCGTGGGCGCAGAGCAGCGTGACGCTATATGGCAGCCTCGATGCAGGTGTCGCGTACATCAGCAACGTGGGCGGCAGTTCGAAGTGGATTCAGGAACAGGGCAACATGCAGCCTGACCGTTGGGGCCTGAAGGGCGTCGAAGATCTGGGTAATGGCCTGAAGGCGGTGTTCCAGCTCGAAAACGGCTTCTATACGAACACGGGCGCGATGGCGAAAGCGGGCGTGCTGTTCAACCGTCAGGCTTACGTCGGTCTCGCTTCCGACCGGATCGGAACGCTGAGCTTCGGTCATCAGACGCCGTTCAGCTTCGACGTGCTCGGCCCGTTCAGCACCGGCTACCAGGCGGCGAGCTGGTACGCGTTCCACCCGGGCAACATCGACGCGCTCGCCAACACCGCGGTCGTGCCGTACGACAACTCGGCGAAATTCCGTTCGGCGTCGTTCGACGACTTCACCTTCGGCGCGATGATGGGCCTCGGCAATCAGACCAACTTCGCGATCGGCCGCTCGTATGGCTTTGCGGCGACGTACGCCAACGGCGGCTTCAAGGCAGGCGCAAGCTATTCGAACGAGAACAACCGCACGCCGTCTATCGTGACGACCGGCATCACGACCTTCCAGGGTCAGCCCGCCGCGACCTACACGGCCGACAACCTGCAGAACATGGGCCTGGGCCTGTCGTACCAGTTCGGCAGTGTGCTCGTACACGGCCTGTACACCCGCGTGAAGCTCGAAAGCGCCGGTCACTCGGACACCTATCAGAGCTACGACGCTGGCGCGAACTGGCAGGTCACGCCGTTCAACACGATCGCAGGCGGCGCCGCGACGACGACGCTGGCCGGCCATCGCTGGACGCAGTTCATGATCGGCAACGTCTATGCGCTGTCGAAGTCGACGCAGGTGTATATCAACGCGCTGTATCAGCGCGCGGGTTCGAACACCGACGCGGCGTTCTTCACCGCGGGCGTATCGAGCGGCCGCAATCAGGCGATCGTCCTGAGCGGCATCCATCACTCGTTCTGATGATTTTGACGACGTGACACGGCGAGTCCGGCTGTGCAATGCAGCAGGACTCGCCGACAGATATGAAATAAGTATTGGAAGTAGTAGCGCCGTGAAGTCAGCGCGCACTCAATGCGCGGCAACCGATCTGCGGCGTGCCTGCATCGCGGTCGGATCGTCCGGCCTCGGGCGATAGCTCAGGCGCTCGGACAGCTCCAACGCCGCCTGGCATACGGCGATGATCAGCGGCTCGCGCTCGGCGGTCTCGCCGATATCCGAACGCGGGATCGTCACCGTCAACGCGGCGGCGATCTTACCGCTCTGGTCACGCACCGGCGCGCTCACCACCGAAATCCCCCGCTCGAACGACGCCTCGCTGACCGCATAGCCAAGCGCCGCGCTCTCGCGCACCCGTCCATACAGTTCTTCGACGGTCGCCGGCGTGCGCTCGGTGAAGCGTTCGAGCTGCGGTTCCGGATACAGCTGGCGCAACTCTTCGAAGCTCAGATCGCCCATCAGCACCTGGCCATGCACCGTTGCATGCGCGGGCAGGCGCGTGCCGACGTGCACCTTGACTGAACTGTACATCGGCTCGTGCGTCTGCGCCTTCGCGACAAACACGACGTCGCGCTGATCGCGGATCAGCAGATGCGTGCTGAGCCCGGTCGCGTCGCGCAGGCGTTCGAGAATCGGCGTGCCGACGTCGGTCAGCTCGAGCGAGCTCAGATACTCGAAGCCGAGCCGCAGCACCGCGACGCTGAGCCGGAAATAGCGGTCGCCGTTGACGCGTTCGAGGAACCCGAGCGCCTCGAGCGTTTGTAATAAACGAAACGTGGTGGTGCGCGGGATGCCGATCCGCTTCGATAACTCCGGCGCGCCGAGCACCGGCTCGCGCGCGCTGAATTCGGCGAGGATGCGCAGGCCGCGTTCGAGGCCGGGCACCAGATATGTGGATCCGCCGGCGCTGTCGTCGTCGTTGGCGGAAGCGGACACGTCCGCGCTTTGCGCGTGCGACTGCGCCGGTTCGTGTTGTGCCGCGGAGGCTGCCGCCGCACGGGGTTTGGCCTGCCTGCGTCCCACTCCTGTCTGCTCTTCTTTTGCCATCTTGGCTGCCGTCTCTATGCGGTTCATCGGGTTCAATTCAGGATGATAGCGCGAAGCACGCGGCGAATCGGCCATGGGCGGTGCTATGCTTTGATCCGGTCCGGCGGCGCGGTGTATTCCAGCCGCTCGCTCGCGCCGCCCAAGCGTAGGAGGCCACGTCATGTCCAGCGCGGTCCAGATTCAGGTTGCCGACTCGCATCTTTATCCGGGCTGCGCGGTGCGCATCGCGAATCTTCCCGAGCCGGCCTGCGCGTCAAACGTCGCCGAGGCGCGCGTCGAATTCGCGGACGGTTCCGGTGCGCACGCCACCTGCCATCGGCGCGCACATGACGAACTCGAATTGACCGTCGAGCGTTATGCGACGCAAAAACGTCATCCGATCGACGCACGGCACTGGCTACTATTGGCCGTCGATGCCACGCATCACAGTTGGCGCGTCAAGCGTCGGCTGCCGTAAAGCCGCGAGGCCTGCCGCCCTCGGCGGACCCGTAACCGGTGTCGCGCGCGCCGCTTCGAGCGGCGCCGATGCGACCGTCACGTCTCCTTCGGAACTCACCGATGACCGACCACGATCCTCACCTGCCGCCGAAACTGGACAACCCCGATTCAATCGATAACACCAACGACGCCCCCGACGATCCCGAACGCCGGCGCGTACTGACCGGTCTCGCGGCGGTCGGCCTCGGCCTTGCGCTGACCGGCTGCAAAACAGGCGAGGGACTCGCTGGCAACGGGCCGCCGCGCAGCGCCGCCGACTTGCGGCTCGACGCTGCGCTGCACGATCAGGTGAAGAACATCGTGGTCATCTACGCGGAGAATCGCAGCTTCGCGAACCTGTACGGCAACTACCCGGGCGTCCAGCATCCGCTCGACGCGCTCACCGCCCAGCAATACGTCCAGCTCGACCGCGACGGCAAGACGCCGCTGCCGCGGCTGCCGGCCATCTGGGGCGGGCTCGTGCCGCAGGCGCAGGAAGTGGACGGCAAGCGCTACATGATCGGCGAAAAGGATCTCGATCATCTGCGCAACCGGCCGTTCCGCATCGTCGATGCGCACGGCGCGCCGCTGCCGACCGGCGTGATCACGCGCGACCTCATCCATCGCTTCTATCAGAACCAGATGCAGATCAACGCGGGGCGCAACAACCAGTTCGCCGCGTGGGGCGATTCCGGCGGCCTTGTGATGGGGCACTACCGC
This sequence comes from Paraburkholderia sp. MM6662-R1, assembly GCF_050436245.1. Taxonomy (NCBI): domain Bacteria; kingdom Pseudomonadati; phylum Pseudomonadota; class Betaproteobacteria; order Burkholderiales; family Burkholderiaceae; genus Paraburkholderia; species Paraburkholderia sp. MM6662-R1. Next base: position 1,220,231 of record NZ_JBNDLV010000004.1, read on the forward strand.
AATTCCGCCGACACGCTGCGTCTGTGGAATCTCGCGCAGCAGTACACGCTGTGCGACAACTTCTTCATGGCCGCCTTCGGCGGCTCCTGGCTGAACCATATCTTCCTGATCTCGGCGCAGGCGCCCTACTATCCGGACATCCACAACAGTCCGGCGAAGAAGATGGTGTCGGTCGTGGAAGGCGACGATCCGACCGGCACCCGTTTGAAGCTCGCGCCCAATTCGCCTGCGTCGGCGCTCGACGGTCCGCCGAAGTTCGTCAATGACGGCGCTTTCACCGCCGACGGCTACGCAGTCAACACGATGGCGCCGCCGTATCAGCCGAGCAGCGTGCGTCCGGCCGAAGGCGGCGACCCGGCTTTCGCGGATCCGTCGAACCCGCGGGTGATGCCGCCGCAGAATTACGCGACGATCGGCGACCGGCTGACCGGCAAGGGCATCGACTGGGCGTGGTACAGCGGCGCGTGGCAATTCGCGCTCGATCATCGCGATACGGGGTCGATGCCCGACTTCCAGTACCACCATCAGCCGTTTAACTACTTCGCCAATTACGCGCCGGGCACCGCCGCGCGCCGCCGCTATCTGCGCGACGGCGGCATGGGTAACGACGCGTCGACCAATCGCCTGATTGCCGACATCGACGCGGGACGTTTGCCGACCGTGACGTTCTATAAACCCCAGGGCGACCTGAACATGCACGCGGGCTATGCGGACGTCGCCTCGGGCGACCGCCACATCGCGACGCTGATCGAGCACATCCAGCGCGGCCCGCAATGGCAGAACACGGTCGTGATCGTCACCGTCGACGAGAACGGCGGTTGGTGGGACCACGTCGCGCCGCCGATCGGCGATCGCTGGGGTCCGGGTTCGCGCGTTCCCGCGCTCGTGATCTCGCCGCTGGCGAAGAAGGCTTATGTCGATCACACGGTGTACGACACGAACTCGATTCTGCGTTTCATTAACCGTGTGCATGGACTCGCGCCACTCGATGGCGTGGTCGCGCGCGACAAGGCATTCGCAAGCAACGGACTCGCGCCGCTCGGCGATCTGACCGCTTCGCTCGATCTCGCTTGAGCGCCTCTCGGCTGCGTTGATTTGTCGCGGCTCGCGGTCTGCATGTGGTCGTTACTGCATGCATATCGCGTACGCCGCGGCGCAGTAAGGATTCACCGTACCTCGCCACACCTTTTGGCGACCTGATTTTCCATTCGCACATCATGCCTTTGTCTTGCATAAAGCGCCGCGCCGCCTAGACTGATAAAGCGCTTCGCAATTTATGAACGGAACTGATATGCGACTGACCATCCTGATTAACGGTTCCGATCCCACCGTAAGCCATGATTACGCTGTGCTCTGGCTCGATACCGATGAACATCGGTGGTCGAGAGAAGCGCATCAAGGGATCGACCTGCCCCCATGGGGCGAACTGCGCGACGAAAACGGCGTGACCACGCTGTGCGCACCGAGCGCCGAGGCGCCGCTTTGTACGTTGCGCGGTCTGCACGTCGATCGCAAGGAGCGAGTGAGCGCCGCGCAAGGCGCCGCTGCATGGACCGCGCTGCAAACACGCAAGGCGACTAGCGGCTTCTGGCGTTTGCAGGCGGTGGATCGTCAAAAAGTGCGCGCTGAAAACAGCGTGTTCGGTAACTAAGTTCTGGCGCGATTCGTCGCGCTTCTCTTTTCCGGTCGAAACTTCCGACTCATTGCACGAGCACTGTTCGTACGCGTAAATCTGTTCGTGCGCAATCGAACATAACGTGCCGCGATATCGCAAAGCCTTAAGACATTCTTAAGATTGCGTCCGTAGATTCGGAAGTCCACGCATTCGGGTCGCTGCAAAGCGGCCCACTTTTTTGTCCGGCGCACGCCGCCTCTGCCGTTTCCAATTCCCTTCCTTCGATTCGCATTGTGCAGTCGCTCGATGCGGGCCACGACGCTATACTTGCGTCCCCGTTCATCGAACCACCGACCCATGAAGAAGTGGCTTGCCTGTCTGTTACTCGCCGTCGCCGCTCATGCGAGCGCGGCGCCTTCCTGCACCGGATTCACGCCGAATGCGCAATGGCCCGTCCCCACCAATCAGAAGATGGCGCCGAAAACGCGCCTGCTTTGTTATAGCGATTTCGCGGTGCTCCATTCGGGTATCACGCACGGTCCGCTGTGGTCTGCCGAGCATCTGACGCGTGAGCACATCGAAGAAGCGAAGGACATGGTGCGCACCAACAAGTTCTTCGAAGACGCGCGTCTGCCCGAAGGCGAAGGCGCGACACTCGCCGACTACAAACGCAGCGGCTTCGATCGCGGTCATATGAGTCCGGCGGGTAATCGGTGGAACGACGAGGCGATGGCGCAATCGTTCTCGCTCGCGAACATCGTGCCGCAAAATCGTCAGAATAACCAACGATTGTGGGCACGCATCGAAACTGCCGTGCGCAAGATCGCACTCGCCTACGACGACACGTACGTCGTCACCGGCCCGCTGTTCACCGGCCAGCAATTGCAGACGATCGGACCGACGCGCGTGTTCGTGCCCACCCAGTTGTACAAGGTCGTCTACGTGCCGTCGCGTCAACTGGCCTTCGCAGTCGTGGTTGATAATGTAGAGACCAACCGCTACGACATCCGCACGATTCACGAACTCGAAGCGATGTCGGGCATCCGCTTTCCGGGCATTCCGGACAACCTCAAGGACCAGCGGCCAGGAGGACTGAAAGGTGTTTAAGCCCTATTCGAACGATGACGGCCTGCTCAACATTCAAGGCGATGCGCTCACGCTCAGCAATGGCACGACGCGTGTCGTGCTCAACGGCACGCTCGAATTGACGCGCGATCAACGCGGACTGAAGGCGGCGCTCGCGTTGAAGGAAGCGCTCGATGCGATCGTCGCGAGCCTGCAGGCGCAGAAGGATTTACCGGCAAAGGTGCAGGACGAGCCGGATGCTAAACCGGGTATCGTGCAGAACCCGTTTCAATAACGGATTCGGCGGCGTTGCATTTGCGCAACTTCGCAGATCGTAAGTTTTACTGATGTCGGTCACGCAAACCTTTGCGTGACCGCTAGTTTTTCTAATCTCGCGCCAATAGAGCGGATCGCCCCCCTCTGTCACATAATGTACATAGAGAAACCTTAGCGTGCGAGGTTTCTTCACACATCGACTGGCGTCGCCATGCATGCTGCGTTCTCGAGATTTCGCCGTTCTTCCGCACAGGGTAATCCGCGCACTGCCGGAGACTTGTGCCAGGAAGTTCCATCCGTAGACGTTGAAGATCCCAACTCCGTGGTCATGGAGATCTTCTCGGCGCGCCGCGACATGCAGAGTCTCGCTGTCATCGACGACCACCGTCCCATCGGCCTGATCAACCGCGATATCTTCATGTCGCAAATGAGCAAGCCGTTCCATCGAGAGCTTTACGACAAGAAGAGTTGCATAGCGTTCATGGACAAGGAACCGCTCGTCGTCGACGCCGACGTGAGCATCGAAGCGCTGACCTTCAGGACTGTCGAGGCGGGAGAAAAAGCGCTGGTCGATGGTTTCATCGTGACACGTGACGGACTCTTCTCGGGTCTCGGCAGTGGTCTGCAGCTCATCAGTGCGGTCGCGGAAATGCAGGCGGAGAAGAACCGCCAGATCATGCAGAGTATCGAGTACGCCAGCGTGATACAGCGCGCCATGTTGCGTGCTTCCAGCGAGACCCTGTCGATGAAGCTGCGCGACGCGGCGATGGTCTGGGAACCTCGCGACGTCGTCGGCGGCGACTTCTATCATTTCGCGGCCTTTCCGAACGGCTGGTTTGGCGCTGTTGCCGATTGCACCGGCCATGGCGTACCGGGCGCCTTCATGACCTTGCTTGCTTCGGCGTCACTGTCGAAGGCGCTCGAACAGATCGGTCCGCGCGACCCCGCCGCGCTACTGGCGGCCGTCAATCAAAACGTCAAGGGCTTGCTTGGGCAAGTGAACAGTGCCGACGAAGGAACCCAATCCAACGACGGTCTGGATACCGCACTCTTCTGGTTCGACGCCACGGAGAGCGTGCTGCATTTTGCCGGCGCGAGGATCGCTCTGCACATCCTGTCACCCGATGCCGCGGAGTTCGAAACGATCGGCGCCGACCGCATGGGTGTCGGTTATGTGGACAGTCGCGCCGACTATGCGTGGAGCTTGCGCTCGATTCCGGTCACGGCGGGCAGCCTGCTGTTCATCTATACCGACGGCCTCGCCGATCAGATCGGCGGCCCGCGCAACATTTCTTTCGGCCGGCGCCGTGCGCTCGACCTGATACTCGAAAACCGCGCCGAAACTCCGGCGACGATTTGCGAGCGCGTCCGGCTCGCGCTCGCGGAGTGGCAAGGCAAGCAACCACGCCGTGACGACGTCACGCTTTTCTGTGCCCGTATTTAGCGAATTCCCAGAATGTCCCAACTACTAGAACAAGACAGCGCCTTTTTCGAACTCGCGCAGCGGCGCAACGTGCTCTTCTATCACAAGGGCTACTTCTCCCATAACATCGTCGCGTCGATGGGCGAAGTCGTGAAACTGCAGCTCGAAGTTGCCGGCGTCAGCGGTCCTACTCGCCGCAAACTCTTCTCGTCCTTTATCGAGCTGGCACAGAACATCGTTCATTACTCGTCGAACGCGCTGGAGCCCGGTGGCGAACGGGCAGGCGAGATACGCGAGGGCGCGGTGTGCATCTCCAGGCACGGCGAACATCACGTAATGTTGTGCGTCAATCCCATCGCGACCGCCGAAGTCGAGGACCTGCGAAGCAGGTTGGAGCCTCTGCGCAACATGTCACTTGAAGAAATCAAGCAAGCATACAAGGTTTCATTGCGCACCGATGCTCCGAAAGACAGCAAGGGCGCCGGGCTCGGCTTCCTGACGATGGCGCGCGATGCGAGCGCGCCGCTTGAATTCGCTTTTCATCCGCGTGCCGACGAACCGGGCACCACGCTGTTTTGCCTCATGGCCATCATCTGAGCAGGAAGGCACACGAACAATGGAAAACCTACACATCCCGGCGACGACGACGTCGCCCGAAGTCGATTTTCGCTTCGACCAACACGCGTTGTCGATCAGGGGAGAGTCTTACCCCGAAAACGCAGCCGCCTTTTACGCGCCGATCATCGAGCAGATGCGCAAATACCTCGCCGCGAACGCCGGGGCCGAGATCACCATCGACGTCGCGCTGACGTACTTCAATAGCTCGAGTACCAAAATGCTGTTCAGCATCTTCGACGCGCTCGATCAGGCGGCGGAATCGGGAAGCCGCGTGTCGATGAACTGGTATCGCGACGAGGAAGACGAGACCATTGCCGAATTCGGCGAAGAACTGAAAGCCGATTTCCGCGCGATCGAGTTCACCGATCGTCCCATTGCGCAGCAGGGAAAGTAAAGTGCGTTCGACCTCTTCCCTTGACGTGTCCTCGGGCGGCGCACCCGATCTGTTCCAGAACGAAAGCACCGCGCTGGCAAAGGCTCGGGCCATGCATTCGATCATCGATGCGGACCCCGCGGACTATCGCCAGTCGTTGGGCGAACTGATCGAGCACTTCCAGCGCCTGATGCGCGAGACACGGCGCCTGATCGGCCGCAGCGACCGGGCCGAACGCGAGATGCAGGCGCTGGCCCAGCAGTTGGCGTATCGCGCATCGCACGACGCGTTGACGGGCGTACTGAACCGCAGTGCCGTGATCGAACGGACCACCAAGGTCTTGCGCATCAGCAGCGCGGTGATGATCATCCTCGACATCGACGAATTCAAGCGGATCAACGACGACTACGGCCACCCCACCGGAGACGCGGTCATTTCGGGGGTCGTCGATTGTCTGCGCAGAATCGTCGGGGAACAAGGCTTCATCGGGCGAGTGGGCGGTGAGGAGTTCACCGTGCTGCTGCCCGGTCATGAACCGGCCAGCGGTGCCATTCTTGCCGAGCGCATGCGAGAAGCCATCGGTGACTCGCTGGTCGTTCCACCCGTCGAGCGCCGCATCACGGCCAGCTTTGGCGTCAGCATCAACGAGGTCGGAACCTGTTTCGACACCGCATATGGCCTCGCCGATGCGGCTCTGTACCGCGCCAAGCGAAGCGGGCGCAACCGCGTGGAATTTGCCGATCGATAGGCGGATAAGCAGACCCATCGCGCGCCGTTACAGGCAGATCCGCAGCGCCCTAAGGCAAGTCATGCAGCCACCTAAACATTCACTATCGCGGGCGGGTCGGTGTTCGCCCGCGCCGGGTTGACGGAAAGGGAAGGGCCTTGGGACAGGAAGCAACGCGCAAAGCCGGTACTGTCATAGCCGTACTTGCCATTCTCGCTGTCATTGCGACGAGTACCTTCCTCGCAATCCGCCAGAGCAGCGAGCAGGACAGTTCGCTTCGGACGATCCAGGCTTCCGGGCGGCTGCGCCACGACCTCGACCGGGTTCAGCAAGTCATGCTCGATGAGCATGCGACGCTCTACACCTCGATCGCAACGGTGCCGCTTTACAACCGCGCCGCTTATAGCTTTCCGATGCTGGAACTGCTCGCGTTGACGCGCGACGCGCGCGAGAGCTGCAGCGAGAATCAGGAATGCATATCGAGGCTGTCGGATCTGGACGACATGATCGGCAGACTTAGCGAGCTGAGCTTTGGTCTTGCGCGCAAGATCGCGGAACATCCCGGCAGTGTGGCAGTGGGCGACCCCAGACTCGAACAAATCGACGCCTATTTCTATAGCGTTCTCGGGCGGGTCGTCGACGTACGACTCGCGGCCGACGCCAAGGTCGCTTTAGTCGTCAGCAAATCCTCGTTGGATGGGAAGTGGTTTACGCGCATGCTGTTGAGCTGCGGCGTCGCTTCGGCCTTGTTGCTGCTTTCGCTGATTCACTGGAACGGGCGCATCGGAGCGCATCTTCGTCGTTCGCTCACAAGACTCGAGCATCAAGCCAGATACGACGCCCTGACCGATCTGCCCAACCGGGTGCTGCTCGGCGAACATCTTTCAGAGTCGCTCGTACGCGCGGCAGCGACAGGTCAGAACGTTTCCGTCCTGTTCCTCGATCTCGATCGTTTCAAGGACGTCAACGATTCGCTCGGACACCGCATTGGCGATTTGCTGCTACAGGCCGTGGCGCGAAGGCTTCAGCGTCTGCTGCGCGCGACGGATTTCGTCGCGCGCTACGGGGGCGATGAATTCGTCATCGTCGCGGAACGGGCCGACGCGAAGCAACTCACCGAAATGCTGGACACGCTCATTCACGAGATGAGCGAGCCGTATCGCATCGGCGAGCACGAGCTTTATCTCGAAGCAAGCATCGGCGTCAGTACTTTTCCACAAGACGGCGCCCAGCCGGAACTGCTCACGCGAAATGCCGATGCCGCGTTGTACGTGGCGAAATCGCGCGGGAGAAACGGCTATCAATTCTACGAACCGGAGCTGAGCCGGGCGGCCGCCGAGAAGTTGCGGCTCACGACGCGACTGCGGCGCGCGGCGAAAGCCAATGAGTTGTATCTGGCGTATCAGCCGCAAATCGACATGAAAACCGGATGCATCGTCGGTGCCGAGGCACTTTTGCGGTGGCACGACGACGAACTCGGTGAAGTTTCGCCGGCCGTCTTCATCCCGCTTGCCGAAGAAACCGGTCTGATCCAGAGCATCGGCACGTGGGTATTGCGGCAGGCGTGTCTGCAGGCGAGCGCATGGGTACGCTCGGGGCTTCCGCCCGTGGCGCATATCGGTCAATGTTTCGCCACTTCAACTCGAACGGGCAGACCTTCCAGGCGTAGTGCGCTCGGCACTCGACGATGCCCATTGGCCCGCCGAACTGCTGGAGCTCGAAGTCACCGAGGGCACGTTGATGCGCAACGCTGAAGAAGCGCAACGGGCTTTTCGCGAACTGCGCGAACTCGGTGTGTCCATCGCTATCGACGACTTCGGCACCGGTTATTCGAGCCTCAGCTATCTGAAACGCTTTAGCGTCGATCGCATCAAGATCGATCGCGCCTTCGTTTGCGAAATCGGCAGAGACAAGGAACTCGAAGCTCTGTCGCTTGCCATCATCGCGATTGCTGAAACGCTGAGCTTCGATGTCGTCGCTGAAGGGGTCGAGCTCGATGTCCAGCGCGAGTTTCTGGTCCGTCACGGATGCACGGTGGCCCAGGGTTTCCTGTTTAGCCCAGCGGTCTCGCCGGAGGCTTTAGCGCAATTGCTCGGCAAGACCGCGGTCGCGTCTTCATTGAGCGTGGCGCCTTTCCGGGGATTCGCTTGGTGAGTCGCAACATGTATCCGCGCTGACGCACTACTTACGTTTTGTCACCAGCGCGGCGTCAACTCCTGTATTCCGCCCTACGTTAAACCGGCAGCGCTGAAATGATTCAGCCGCGACAAACGAATCCACCGATTCAACCTGGAGTCACATCATGAAGACGCTTTTCGCCGCTGTTGCTTCCGCACTGCTCGTGTCGACCGCCTTTGCTCAAACGGCCGCACCGTCTGCCGCACAACCCGCGCAAACCACGCAGTTGCCAGCCACCGGCCAGGCGAATCTGAAGGCAAGCACCGCGGTACAAGCCGGCGCGACCGCAACGAAAGCGCCTGCCGAAGCCGCTACGCAAAAGCACGTGAAAAAGACTTCCGCCCATACGAAGAAGGCTCACAAGTCCACGGCCAAAAATGCCGTCGAAACGAGTGCCGCGAAGACTAAAACGGAGAGTGCGAAAGAGGCCAGCACTGCCCCGGCGAAAGCCGACGGCGCACAAGCCGACACGACCAAAACGCAATAACACGTGATCGGTTTCGGCGCTGACCGGCCATGCAGGTGCTGTTCAAATAGAAGTTGATCGAAGCCGGACTGTGCCGTTCTGGGAGGGCGAGTCTTATGACTCGCCTTTTTTTATGCCGCGTGTCATTCCCCGTCGTATCTTTTTGCCGACAAACGCGCGAATTTTTGCACCGTCTTTACTCGCGGCCGACTACTCTCGAATTGTTCCAATTCACCATCGCGTCGCACCAACGCCGCATCACATGGCTCTTACCCAATCGCTCGACAAGCTCTCGCCGCAACCTGCCAGCAAGCAGGTTCAACACAGCAACGTCATTGCGTTTCCGTCGGCGCGCGCGGCTCTACTCGTGACGCTGCCGCACGCTCACTTGCGCGCACTGCTTCATTCGCCGCTCGGCGTCTATGTAATCAACACCGAAACCGTGCGCGAAGAAGACCGCGTGCAACTCGACATCGCGCGCGAAGATCTCCACTTCACGTTGCACATGCTGCTCACCATGTTGCCCGCCGCGACGATCGGTCCATTGAAACGTCGCGTCAGCCATCCGAGCGCGCGTTAAATGCGCTCGACGAGAGACTGTTCACGCAGCTTGTCGGCATCGACGATTCGATCTCCGCATAACGCAGCTTCAACGCGCCCTGCGTCTCGAAGTGCTTGAGCACCTGATTGATCGTCTGCCGCGACAACGCGAGCATCATCGCCAGGTCTTCCTGCGGGACCTTCAGCACGTTGCGCAATGCGCCGGGTTCGCCATAGCCGCCCGCCATCAGCAACAGGCGCCGCGCGACACGCGGTGCGGCCGGCAATAGCGCGGCTTCCTCGATCGCCTCGAACGCCAGACGCAACTTGTGCGCGAGCAGCACCGCGATTATGCTGGCTTTGACACAGGAGCGGCACTGATGAGAACGCTGACGCAGCAACTGACGCAATACGCGGCCTACCATCGCGACCGGCGCAATATCGCCACGCACTTCGTCGGCATTCCGATGATCGTGCTCGCGCTCGCGGTGTTGCTGAGCCGCCCGTCGTTTGGCGCCGGGATGTTCCCGGTCACGTTGTCGCCGGCGTGGCTGCTGTTCGTGGCGGCGACCGTCTACTACCTCGCGCTCGACGTGCCGCTCGGCGTGCTGATGGCCTGTGTCTCGGCGCTCTGCGTCGCGTTCGGCAAGTGGATCGCCGCGCAAACGACGCTCGTGTGGCTCGCGACCGGCATTGGGCTGTTCGTGGTCGGCTGGGTGTTCCAGTTCGTCGGCCACGTGGCCTACGAACATCGCAAGCCGGCATTCGTCGACGACGTGATCGGCCTGTTGATCGGCCCGCTATTCGTGCTCGCCGAAGCGCTGTTCGGTGTCGGCTGGCGCCCCGAACTGCGCGATGCGATCGAGGCTGAGGTAGGCCCGACGCGCATCGCTGAGCGAGCGCCGTAGTTCAGTTCGACGCGAACCGAACGAAGCGCACGCTGTGCAGCGCGGTCAGCGCGACGGCGATCCAGATCGGCACATAGGTCGCGAGTTGCGCGACGCTCAGCGTTTCGCGCAGCAGCGCGATCGACACGAACACGAGCAGCACCGGCTCGACGTAGCCGAGAATGCCGAACAACGCGACCGGCAACAGTCGGCTCGCCTTCAGATACGAAGCGAGCGCGAGCGTGCTCAACGCACCGAGCCCCGGCAATAGCAGACACCACATTTCGGCGCGGCCGGCGATCGCTTGCAGCGAGCCGCCGCTGAGAATGCACACGGCGGCCACCGGCAGCAGCAACGCCATCTCGACGGTGAACATTGCAAGCGAATCCTGATTGATCTGACGACGCACCACGAAATAAGGCGGATAACCGAGCGCGACGACGAGCGTCGGCCACGAGAACGCACCCGTCACCCACAGTTCGTGAGCGACGCCAACCGCCGCGCACGCGACCGCGAGCCACTGCAACGCGTCGAGCCGCTCGCGATAGTGGAAGCGCCCGACCAGTACCATCGCGAGCGGCAGCAGGAAATAGCCGAGCGACACTTCGAGCATGCGCCCATGCAGCGGCGCCCACAGAAACAGCCACAGCTGTACGCCGAGCAGGCCCGCAGCCACGGCCATCGCGACACCGAGCTTCGGCTGCGTCATCATTTGAACAACGAGCGCGCGCAGAATCGGCAGGCGCTTGCGCACCGCGACGAGCAGCAGCGCGCCAGGCACGGTCCACACGATGCGCCACGCGAAGATGTCGAGGCCCGACAGCGGTTTGAGCAGCGTCGCGTAAGCGGACAATAATGCGAACATCGCCGACGCGCCGACCGACAATGCGATCCCGCGCCTGAAGTCGTTGTGATTCATTGCGCGGTCGGGGCTCGGTGTGACGCGTGGGCTTGCGGCGCGCGACGCAGGCTCGCGGCGTTCGTTGTCGTCATGAATCTGATGTCTCGTGAGCAGGCGGCCACGCGGGCAAAGCGGCAGACGCTGCGTTGTCGTTCTGAAGCGGCGGTGCAAAACCGTAGGAAAACGGGCATTCTAGACGGGTTATTCGCCAACGGGCTTGCGCTTTTTCGTCAGTCGGCTGCAATTAGTCGTGCGCGTCGCGCGTCGATGCACTAGAACATAACTTCGTGCGCCGCGGCCGGCGAAGCCATTTCCGGCTCGTCCTCGCCTCGCGCGAATCTTGCTACCCAAGTTTTGCACGCTGTGGCCGCACCACTCGCAACAACGACGTCCCCAGCGGCACGCAACGAGCAGCAACCACGAGCCGGGTCGGCGAATGCAGCCTCGAGCGCAGTCTGTCAGGCCGCCACGAATCACCGCCCGCGCATCTCGCCCACGGCATGCCTCAACTGCGTTTCGTCGCGCATGCCACCACCCGCCAGCAATCCCGCTCATCGAATGTGACTACTGGAGCCAGCATGACCCAGCCAGCCCTATCGCTCAGCAACTCGCCTTCCGAACTGCGTCGCGCCTTCGCCGCCGACGTGTACGCCGGCCTCACCCATACGCCGCAAAAAGAGCTGCCGTCGAAGTATCTGTACGACGAGGTCGGTTCCGCACTTTTTGAAGTGATTACCGTATTACCCGAATATGGCGTCACGCGCGCCGAAGAACGTCTGCTCGCGAAGCACGCGGCCGACATCGTCGAGCATTTGCCGCATGACGTCACGGTCGCCGAACTCGGCAGCGGCAGCGGCCGTAAAACGCGGCGCATTCTCGAGGCGCTGTGTAAAAAACGCCCTACTTCCTACTGCCCGATTGAAATTTCGCGCAGTGCGTTGCAGTTGTGCCGGCGCGAACTCGGTGACATCGAGCGGATTTCGATCGTCGGTTATGAGCGCGACTATCTGGCCGGTCTGGCCGAAGTGAGCCGGCAGCGCGCGCCCGGCGACCGCTTGCTCGTGCTGTTCCTCGGCAGCACGATCGGCAACTTCGGCAGGCTCGCGGCGACGCGTTTTCTGCGCGAGATCCGCAACATGCTCGCGCCCGGCGACGCGCTGCTGCTCGGCACCGATCTGATCAAACCGACGCCGGTGCTGGTCGCAGCCTACGACGACGCGATCGGCGTGACCGCGTCGTTCAATCTGAACCTGCTCGCGCGCGTCAACCGCGAACTCGACGGCGACTTTCCGCTCGATGAGTTCGAGCACGTCGCGCGCTTCAATCCGGACGCGCGCAGCATCGAGATGCATCTGCGCGCGAAGCGCGATATCACCGCTCACGTGCGCGCCGCAAAGCTGACGGTGTCGCTGACGGAAGGCGAGACGATCTGGACCGAAAGCAGCCACAAGTATCGCGCGGAAGAATTGCCCGCGATCGTCGATGGCGCCGGCTTCGTGTGCAGCCATCAATGGATCGAGGATGAGTGGGGATTCGCGGAGAGTTTGTTGGTGGCCCGGTAAGCGCTGACCACGCGGCCAATAACGGCCGATAAAGGCATAAACGAAAAAGCGGCGCGCCCTCCTCTGGACGGCGCGCCGCTTTTTTAACTCGCGCAGCTTGAGCTCAATGCTGCTCGAAGCGCTCGTAACGCCTGTCCGTCACGCGCTCCTCGCCGCTCACTTCGGTCACGCGCGCCGCCGGCGGTCCGTGACGCAGCCAAGACAACATCCTGTCGATCTGATTGGCCGGTCCCTGCAACATCGCCTCGACCGAACCGTCGTCGAGATTCGCGACCCATCCCTTGATGCCGAGCGCGTGCGCCTGGCGCACCGTCGCAAGGCGAAAACCAACGCCCTGCACGGTGCCGCGCACCCGCGCGTAATACGTTTCGATCCGCTCATCCAGATCCGGGGCCATGCCGCTACCTCCTTTTAATGCCTGACAATCTTTCAAGCCGGCATTCTAGTCGCGTCGCGGCGAGCGCGCTCGGCAACGCCCATCCTTTGCGCGCGCCACGTACAATCCGTCGACCGTCACGCCGGAAATGGAAACAGAATGACCGAACAGAATCGCGATCTCGTGCTCGTGACCGGCGCGTCCGGCTTCGTCGGATCGTCGGTGGCGCGCATCGCGCAGAGCAAGGGCTTTCGCGTACGCGTGCTGGTGCGCGCGACGAGTCCGCGCAAGAACGTCGAATCGCTCGACGCGGAAATCGTCGTCGGCGACATGCGCGACGAAGCATCGATGCGCAACGCGCTGCGCGGCGTGCGCTATCTGCTGCACGTGGCCGCCGATTATCGGCTGTGGGCGCCGGACCCCGGCGAGATCGAGCGCGCCAATCTCGAAGGCACCGAGGCGACGATGCGCGCGGCGTTGAAGGAAGGCGTGGAACGCATCGTATATACGAGCAGCGTCGCCACGCTGAAGGTGACGAGCTCCGGCCAGTCCGCCGACGAAACCTCGCCGCTTCGCGCCGACCAGGCGATCGGCGTCTACAAGCGCAGCAAGGTGCTCGCCGAGCGCGCGGTCGAGCGCATGATCGCCGAGGACGGTCTGCCCGCGGTGATCGTCAATCCATCGACGCCGATCGGCCCGCGCGACGTGAAACCGACGCCCACCGGGCGCATCATTCTGGAGGCGGCGCTCGGCAAGATTCCCGCATTCGTCGATACGGGGTTGAACCTCGTGCACGTCGACGACGTCGCCGCCGGTCATTTCCTTGCGCTCGAACGCGGCAAGATCGGCGAGCGCTATATTCTGGGCGGCGAAAATCTGCCGTTGCAGCAGATGCTCGCCGATATCGCGGCATTGACCGGCCGCAAGGCACCGACACTGAGCCTGCCGCGTTGGCCGTTGTATCCGCTCGCGATGGGCGCGGAAGCGGTCGCCAAATTCACGAAGCGCGAACCTTTCGTCACCGTCGACGGACTGAAGATGTCGAAGAACAAGATGTATTTCGCGTCGGCGAAGGCGGAACGCGAGCTGGGGTATCGGGCGCGGCCTTATCGCGAGGGGCTCGCCGATGCGCTCGAATGGTTCCGGCAGGCGGGGTATCTGAAGCGGTGATCAAGGGATAAGTGAACGGTCAAGTGAAGGGCTGAACAGCGGCCGTAAGCATTTTGTTACAAGTCCCGCGCCGGCGACGGGTCCAAGCCTGCGCGCAGCGGGTAAAATCGCGGGTCCTACCTGAGAAACCTCGCATGAACCTTCACGAACAGCTCGGCGCGCTGGAAATGGGCGTCGACCAGCTCATTCAGGCTGTCGTGGCCACGCAGGCCGAGAACACTCCCGAGACAAGCGCTGACGCTGCGGCATTGCCCGCGGCGGTGGAGCATGCCGCGCACGAAGCAGCGGCGCACGAAGCGGCGGCGCAAGCAGCAGCGGAACAGCCCGCGAGCACCGAAGCAAACGCAGAAACGCACGCCGAAGCGATCGATACGCCGGCCGCCCCGCAATTACAGCCGACGCTCGAAATCAACCGCCCCGCGCGCGACGAAATCACGATGACGATCGGCGATCAGACCGTCGCGCTACGCCCGGACCAGATCAGCCGGCTGATCGAGGAACTGTCGAACGCACGGGCCTCGATGACGCCGGAGCAGCCGCAAGGCATCCCGCCGGGCTGGCAATTCGTCTCGACGAAGAATCCGATGATGGCCGTGCAAAAGCAATCGAACGGCGACCGCTTGCTGGTGATGCGCCACACCGGCCACGGCTGGGTGCCGTTCACGTTCTCGCCGGACATCGTGATCCAGATGTACATGATGCTGACGAACGCGTGATGAAACGCGCTACGTAGAAAAAGCGGCCTGGAGCCGCTTTTTTTTTACGTCTGCCTTCTGCATCCGACGAGCGCATCGGCCATCGACAGACTTCAGCGCTCCTGCACTGGTGCCTGCACGCGCGCCTTCCACTGCCCACCCTTGCCACGCCAGTAGCGCACCGCCGATGCGAACGTTGCGCCGACATAGAACAGCGCCACGAGCGGCAGAAACGGCGCCCACAGCGGTGAGCGCCGGTAGTAGACGAGCATCGGCGCATAGGCGCAGCACATTGCCGCCCACGCGATCCAGGCCGGCCAGCCGAGCGGCCCGAGGATCAACGCCGCGACCGGCGGCAACAGATAGATGATCGCCATGCCGACGAGCGTGCCCGCGAGCAGTAGCGGCGAGTAGCGCAGCTGCGTGAACGCAGTGCGCGCGATCATGTTCCAGATGTCGCGCCAGCTATCGTAGGGACGCAGCGACACGCTCTTCGCCGCCACATCGAGCCGGATCGGATGACGGCCGGTGCCACGATGCTTGATGCGCGCGGCAAGACTGCAATCGTCGATCAGCTCGGCGCGAATCGACTCGATGCCGCCCGCTTCCTCGAGCGCCGCGCGGCGCACCAGCATGCAGCCGCCCGCCGCGGCCGCGGTGCGGTTGCGTGGATTGTTGACCCACGCGAACGGATACAGCTTCGCGAAGAAGAACACGAAGGCCGGAATCAGCGCCTTTTCCCAGAACGAATAGCAGCGCAGCCGGACCATCAGCGAGACGAGGTCGCGCTTTTCGGCATCCGCGCGCGCGACGAGCTGCGTCAACGCCTCGGCGGGGTGGCCGATGTCGGCATCGGTCAGCAACAGGAATTCGGCCGGCAGATCGAGCGTGCGCACCGCCTCGATGCCCTGCGACTGCGCCCACACCTTGCCGGACCAGCCTGGCGGCAACGGCTTCGCGCTCAGCACGGTGAGGCGCTCCGGACATTGCAGCCGCAGCGCTGCGGCACGCGCGGCGTCGGCGGTGCCGTCGGTGCTGTGATCGTCGACGACGATCACGTGGAACGCGCCTGCATAGTCCTGCTCGAGCAGCGACGTGACCGCCTCGGCGATCACATCGACTTCATTGCGCGCCGGTACGACGGCCGCGACGGCCGGCCATGCGTCGCGCGCCGCGATGGCCAGCGGCGCGGCGGGACGCGCGCGCCAGAAGCCGCCACGCGCGAACAGCAGCACGCACCAGATCAGCAGGGAAACACACGAAAGAACGAACAGGACCGCCGCCATTAAGCATTACCCTCGATTGAGCGCGCCGCCATGCCGACGCGTCTGGATAGTCGCATTTTCAGGGTGCGCGCCGCCACCACGCACCAGTCGAACAGATTGAGGACCGGGCGCGCGCGGAATACATCGTAATCCGCGCGCTCGATGCGCTCGAGAAACCGAAAGCCTGCATGCACCGCGCCACACAGCTCGATGCCGAGCCGCCCCGGCATGCGCAGCGCGAGCGGTGCGCCGCGGACCAGCGTGGCGCGCACGAACGCGATTTCATACGCCATCAGCGCGCGCCACGCATCGTCGACGACACCATCGGCAATCTGCGCCTCGGTCACGCCGAAGCGGCGCAAATCGGCTTGCGGCAGGTACACGTGCTGTCGTTGCCAGTCGGCGGCGACGTCGAGCCAGAAGCTGATCAGCTGCGACGCCGTGCAGATCGCGTCGGCGTCGGCAAGATTGTGCGGCGTCGCCGCGCCGACCAGACGCAGCAGCAGATGCCCGACCGGATGCGCCGAGCGGCGGCAATAGTCGACGAGCGCGGCGCGATCCGCATAGCGATTCGTATCGATGTCCTGCGCGCAGCCCTCGAGCAGATCGTAGAACGGTTCGAGCGGCAGCTCGTATTGCGCGATCACGCCAGCGAGCTTGCCGAACAACAGCGCATGCACGGGCGCGGCGCGCCGTTGCGCGATCGCGTCAAGCCCGGCGCGGAAATCGGCCAGCCGGGCATGCCGCTCGGCGGCGCTCCACTGGCCTTCGGCGGAGATATCGGCCGCAGTGCGCACGACCTGATAGATAATACCGACAGGCGCGCGTAGGGCCTTAGGCAGCAACACGCTCGCGATCGGAAAGTTTTCGTGCTGATCGACGTCCATCCAGCGAGCCTCGAAACCATTCTGTAATACAGCGCGATGTCCGCGCGGCAAGGATCGGTAGTTTAAGGGTTCCGCCGTGACGGTGCAGTGTGCGGTCATGGTCGGGCGCGTTACGAGGCAATCCCACGCTGACTCCTTACATCGTTGTAACGCTCGCCGCCCCGGTCGTCCGCACGGCCCAGCGGGTGCGGCAAGCGGCCAACACAGGGGCCGCAGCAAAAAGCAAAGTGGCCCCGATAGCGTTAGAATGCGCGTTTGGTTTTGCTGTACCGGCCGGTCGCCGGGGCTCAAGACGTCAACTAATCAAGATGAGCGCGGCGATAAAGTCAGTTTCACGACTTCTTCGAAACCCGCGTTAGTCGGAGTTCGCCAACTTATGCGAGTCATCCTTGCTCAGCCGCGCGGCTTTTGTGCGGGCGTTGTCCGCGCAATCGAAATCGTCGATCGTGCGTTACAGCAACACGGCGCGCCCGTGTATGTCCGCCACGAGATTGTCCATAACCGTCACGTGGTCGACAATCTGCGCCAGAAGGGCGCGCGTTTCGTCGAGGAACTCGATGAAGTGCCGCAAGGTGCCGTCGCGATATTCAGCGCGCATGGTGTTGCGCAAACCGTCGAACGTGATGCCGAAGCGCGCGGCCTCGACGTGCTCGACGCAACCTGCCCGCTCGTGACCAAGGTGCACGTACAAGGTCGTCAGTACGTGGCCGCCGGCCGCACGCTGATCCTGATCGGCCACGCCGGCCATCCAGAAGTGGAAGGCACGATCGGCCAGATCCCCGGCACGGTGATGCTCGTGCAGAGCGAGGCAGAAGTCGCGAAACTCGAGTTGCCGGTCGATGCGCCGCTCGCCTACGTGACGCAAACCACGTTGTCGGTCGACGACACGCGCGGCATCATCGACGCGCTGCTGCGCCGCTTTACCGACATGGTCGGTCCCGACACGCGCGACATCTGCTATGCAACGCAGAACCGCCAGGCGGCGGTGCGCGAATTGAGCAAAGAGGTCGATGTACTGCTGGTGGTCGGCGCGACCAACAGCTCGAACTCGAACCGGCTGCGCGAAATCGGCAGCGAGAGCGGCGTGGCGAGCTACCTCGTCGCCGACGGCTCTGAAGTGAAGCCGGAATGGTTCGCCAACGTGCACACGGTCGGCATCACGGCCGGCGCGTCGGCGCCCGAAGAAATGGTCGAAAACGTAATCGATGCGCTACGCGCATTGGGGCCCGTCGATGTCACGACGATGGCGGGCCGTGAAGAAAAAGTCGAATTCAAGTTGCCATCGAAACTGATGCAACCACTCGCTGCACGCGAAGTTTAAGGAGGACGCCTTGTCTATTCCGCTGCTACAGAAAGTCCGCGTCGGCGCATACATCATGCGCCAGCATCTCTCCGGCAACAAACGCTATCCGCTCGCCCTGATGCTGGAGCCGCTGTTTCGCTGCAATCTCGCCTGCAATGGCTGCGGCAAGATCGACTATCCGGATCCGATTCTGAACCAGCGTCTGTCGCTGGAAGAATGCCTGCAGGCCGTCGACGAATGCGGTGCGCCGGTCGTGTCGATCGCGGGTGGCGAGCCGCTGCTGCACAAGGAAATGCCGCAGATCGTCAAGGGCATCATGGCGCGCAAGAAGTTCGTGTACCTGTGCACGAACGCGCTGCTGATGGAAAAGAAGATGGACGACTACGAGCCGAATCCGTACTTCGTGTGGTCGGTTCATCTTGACGGCGACAAGGAAGCGCACGATCACTCGGTGTCGCAGGAAGGCGTGTACGAGAAGGCCGTGGCCGCGATCCGCGAAGCGAAGCGCCGCGGCTTCCGCGTGAATATCAACTGCACGCTGTTCAACGACGCGCAGCCGGAACGCGTGGCGAAGTTCTTCGACACGTTGGGCCCGATGGGCGTCGACGGCATCACGGTATCGCCGGGTTATGCGTATGAGCGCGCGCCGGATCAGCAGCACTTCCTGAACCGCGACAAGACCAAGCAGCTGTTCCGCGAAATCTTCAAGCGCGGCAACAACGGCAAGAACTGGTCGTTCAGCCAGTCGGCGATGTTCCTCGACTTCCTCGCGGGCAACCAGACCTACGAATGCACGCCGTGGGGCAACCCGGCGCGTACCGTGTTCGGCTGGCAAAAACCGTGCTATCTGGTCGGCGAAGGCTACGTGAAGACCTTCAAGGAACTGATGGAAACCACGGACTGGGACAAGTACGGCACCGGCAACTACGAGAAGTGCGCGGACTGCATGGTCCACTGCGGTTTCGAAGCGACGGCCGTGATGGACACGGTTGCGCATCCGCTGAAGGCGCTGAAGGTCAGCATGCGCGGCCCGAAAACCACGGGCGCGTTCGCGCAGGACATTCCGCTCGACAAGCAGCGTCCCGCCGAGTTCGTGTTCTCGCGTCACGTCGAGATCAAGCTCGAAGAAATCACGCGCGCCGGCAAGGGCAAGAAGGTGGAGACCGCGACGGCCGCGCACTGAGGCGTTCGACAGGAGAGCGGCCGCGCGCCGCCTCTGTATTGCGCCAGATCGTTAGCGCAAGCAACTCGAAAAAAAGCGCGGTGGCCAATCAAGGCCACCGCGCTTTGCTTTTACCGATTGAAACTTCTGTCGACCGACCCGCTTACGCGCCGCGCGCATTATGCGCGGTCAGGAATTTGATCAGCCCGTCGATGCCGCCTTTGGCGATCTGGTCGGCGAACTGCGTCTGATACACCTGGATCAGCCACGCGCCCATCATGTTGATGTCATAGATCTTCCAGCCCGACGGCCCCTTGGTGAGCCGGTAGTCGATCGCGTCATCGCCGCCGTTGCTGATCACGTGCGATTGCACGACGATGTCGGTCGCGCCGCCTTGCACGCTGACCGGCGCAAACTGGAACTTCACGTCCTGGTCGCGCAGTTGCGACAGCGATGCGGCATAGGTACGCGTGAGCAGCAGCGTAAACTGCTCGTACAGTTGCTTCTGCTGCTCCGGCGTCGCGGTCGCCCACGGCTTGCCTACCGCGATACGTGTGGTGCGCTGAAAGTCGGTGGCGGGCAGGAAGTGCGTCTGGACGACCTGGGTGATCTGCGCCATGTCGCCGCCGCGCGCCTGCGGGTCAGCCTTCATTGCAGCCACCGTGCCCTGGACTGCACTTTTTACCACCGCGTCGGGTGCGCTCTGCGCAAACGCCGCCGTGGATACCACGGCCGCAGCCACAAAAGCAGTCAGATATCGTTTCATACGCTTGTCATGACTCGAAAGAAGTAGCGCCGACGGGCCGCAGCCCCGCGGCTAAAGAGGGGTACACCAGTATAGCGGGGATTACGTTCCCATCCGGACGAAGCCGTCAGGAGCCGTACTTGCTACCGAAGTCGGGCTTGCTTGCCCGGGCTCTGTATACTTATGCACCTTCGTCAAAAACAACACCCGTGATAAGGCCACGTCCGCCTACATGCTGAAGTCATCTATCGTCCGTCTCGTCGCGTATTCGGTGCGTCATCCGCTGAGGATCATCGCGCTGTCGATCGTGCTCGCTGTCCTGAGCGGCATATACGTCGCGCATAACTTCAAGATCAACACGGACATCAGCCGTCTCGTCGAGACCGACAAGCAATGGGCGGCAGTCCAGAACGCGCTCGACGCCGCCTTCCCCGACCGTGGCGACACCGTGCTGGTGGTGGTCGAGGCGCGCGCGCCCGAATTCGCCGACGCCGCCGCCGACGCGCTGACCGCCGCGCTCAGAGCCGATCCGAAGGAGTTCACGTCGGTCTCGCAGCCCGCCGGCGGCCCCTTCTTCGAACACAACGGCCTGCTGTTTCTGTCCACCGACGAGGTGATGTCCACCACCTCGCAACTCGTGCAGTCGCGCCCGCTCGTCAATCAACTTGCGCATGATCCGAGCCTGACCGGTCTCGCCGGCACGCTGACTACGACCCTGCTGCTGCCGCTGCAACTCGGCCAGGTCAAACTCCCTGACATGAGCCGGCTGCTTGCGCAAAGCGCGAACACGCTCGATCGCGTGCTGGCCGGCCAGCCCGCCGCGTTCTCGTGGCGCGCTCTCGTCGATAAAAGCGCCGCCACCAATCCGGCGCGTTCGTTTGTCGTCGTGCATCCGGTCGTCAACTACGACGCGCTGGAGCCGGGCGCGAGCGCGTCGAGGGCGATTCGCGCAACCGCGGTCTCGCTGCATCTCCAGCAGCGCTACGGTGCGACGATCCGCCTGACCGGCGAGCAGCCACTCGCCGACGAGGAGTTCGCGTCAGTGGAGGACGGTGCGGTGCTGAACGGCATCGGCACTTTCATCGTCGTCCTGATCATTCTGTGGCTCGCGCTGCGCTCGGGCCGCATGATCGCGGCCGTGTTCATCACGCTGTTCGTCGGCCTCGCGATCACGGCCGCGCTCGGCCTGTTGATGGTCGGCGCGCTCAACATGATTTCGGTCGCGTTCATGGTGCTGTTCGTCGGGCTCGGCGTCGATTTCGGCGTGCAGTTCGGCGTCAAGTATCGCGAGGAGCGCAACCGCGACGACCGGCTGTCGGCCGCGCTGATGCACACCGCGCACAGCATCGGCGTGCCGCTCACGCTCGCGGCCGTGGCAGTCGCGCTGAGCTTCTTCTCGTTCCTGCCGACCGCTTATCGCGGCGTGTCGGAGCTTGGCCAGATCGCAGGCGTCGGCATGTTCGTCGCGTACTTCACCAACATGACCCTGCTGCCAGCGCTGCTGAAGCTCTTCAATCCGCCGGGCGAAGTCGCCTCGCCCGGTTTCAAGCAGCTCGAGCCCGTCGACGACTTCCTCGACCGCCATCGCAAGCCGGTGTTGATCGGCACGCTGCTCATCGTGATCGGCGCGACACCGCTGCTCACGCACCTGCGTTTCGACTTCAATCCGCTGCATCTGAAGGACCCGCACACCGAGTCGATGGCAACGTTGCTGTCGCTGAAGGATTCGCCCGAAGCCGCGGTGAACAACGTGCAGGCGCTGGCGCCGTCGCTTGCCGACGCCGACGCGATGGCCGAGCGACTGCGCAAGCTGCCGGAAGTGGGCCGCGTCAACACGTTGAGCACCTTCGTGCCGGCCGACCAGCAGCAGAAGATGATGCTGATCGCAAGCGCCGCGCAACAGCTGCTGCCGGCGCTGCAACAGCAGCCCGCGCCGCAAGCCACCGACGAGTTGCGCGTCGCCGCATTGAAGCGCGCGGCGAATCAGTTGTCGCTCGCGGCCGAGGACCATCCGGGCCCGGGCGCGGCGGATGCGCAGCACCTGTCCGCGACCTTGCAAAAGCTCGCCGCCGCCGACGCCGCCACGCGCGACCGCGCCGAAGTCGCGATGTCCGACACGCTGCGCATCGCCTTGAAGCAGCTTGAGAACCTTCTGCAGCCGACCGAAATAACCCAGCAGACCCTGCCGCCAGGCATCACCGCGATGTGGATCGGCAAGGGCGGTCATGCGCTCGTCGATATCGCGCCGAAGGTGCCGCCCGGCGTCGATCCAAACGACGATCAGATGCTCGCGCGCTTCGCGCACGCGGTGAAGAGGGCGGAGCCGGGCGCGATCGGCGGACCGATCTCGATCCTGCATTCGGCCAACACGATCATCAAGGCGTTCCTGGAGGCGGCCGTCTATGCGCTGCTGTCGATCGCCGTGCTGCTGTGGATCGCGCTGCGCCGTGTCGGCGACGTGCTGCGCACGCTGGTGCCGCTGCTGGTGTCGGCGATCGTCACGCTCGAACTGTGCGTGGTATTCGGCATGCCGCTGAACTTCGCGAACATCATCGCGCTGCCGCTGATGCTCGGCGTGGGCGTCGCGTTCAAGATCTACTTCGTGATGGCGTGGCGCCACGGCCAGACCGGCCTGTTGCAGTCGAGCCTCACGCATGCGGTGCTGTTCAGCGCCGCCACAACGGCCACCGCGTTTGGTAGCCTGTGGCTGTCGCACCATCCGGGCACGTCCAGCATGGGGAGGCTGCTCGTGCTTTCGCTGTTCTGCACGCTGATCGGAGCGGTGGTTTTCCAGCCGGTGCTGATGGGCAAGCCGCGTCAACGTCGCGGGAAGCAAAAAGGAATATAAGCATGAAGCTGCGTAACACCGCGCTGGCGCTCACCGCCGCGGGTCTCATTTCCGGCTGCGCGACCGCTCCGGATCGCAAGCCGGGCGATCCGTTCGAGCCGGTGAACCGGGTGATCTTCAACTTCAATGACGGAGTCGATCGCTATATCGCGGTGCCGGTCGCGAAGGGCTACCAGAAAGTGACGCCGCAGCCGCTGCGCACCGCCGTCAGCAATTTCTTTTCGAACCTCGGCGACCTCACCAACGCCGCAAACGCGCTGCTGCAACTGAAGATCACCGATGCGACCGAAGACATCATGCGCTTCGCGTTCAACTCGGTGTTTGGCATTGGCGGCCTGCTCGACTGGGCGACGCCGGCCGGTCTGCCCAAGCATCATCAGGACTTCGGTCTGACGCTCGGGCATTGGGGCATTCCGTCGGGTCCGTATCTGGTGCTGCCGCTGTTCGGGCCGAGCACGGTGCGCGACAGCATGGGGCTCGTCGTCGATGTGAAGTTCAATCCGCTGAACTATATCGAACCCGCGACCCGCAATCCGCTGTACGTGCTGCAGTTCGTGAGCACACGTGCGGATCTGCTCGGCGCGACCAGCCTTCTGGAGCAGGCTGCGCTCGACAAGTACTCGTTCGTGCGTGATGCCTATGTGCAGCAGCGCCTCGCGCGGCTGCGCGGCACGAGCAATAACCCTCCGCCGCTGCCGAACTACGACGATCAGGGCGATACGGGCCCGGCTGCCGCCCCAGCGGCAGGCGCGCCGGCGGGCGGCCTGCCGAATTACTCCGATCCGGGCGATGTGGGCGAGACGCCCAATGGCGCTTCGGGAGCGGGCGGCGCGGCCAAGGGCGCGCCCGGTGCGCTGCCGAATTACAACGATCCGGGTGAGTCCTCGCCGGCGCCCAATGGGGCTTCCGGTGGAGCGACCAACGCGCCCAGCGGGGATCTGCCGAACTACACCGATCCGGGTGACAGTGGCGCGGGCGCTACGCCAGCCGTGCCTGCTGAGCCGGCGTCGGCCCCGCAATAGCGCTCCAGGGGATCTGGGAACCGGCCGCCGGGCCGGCCGCCGTGCCCTGGCGCTTCAGTCCAGCGCTACAAGGCACAGCGGGGCGCCCTAGATGGGCGCCCCACGCTGAAGTACAGCCAAACGTCACCCTTCCTCGACGGCCCTGACGGGTGCCGTTTGCGGTACCGGCTTGGAGTTCGCGCGATAGTGAGCGAACTGCTCGTCCGCGGAACGGATACTCGTGCGGCCATGCAGCGCCGACGGAAAAAAGCCCGCTCGACAGCGGGCGGGCAGGTTGGGAACGTATTCCCTAATCCATCGGGTCATACTGGTGGAATCCCTGATAGCCGGTTGTGTCCTCTACCTTGGTTATCCGCCAATGCCCGTTTTCCTTTGCGACGAACACGACGAGATTCTGTTTTTCCGTTAACCCGAACGTCACTGGAATTACCGCCGTCCCGCCGAGCGCGATTGCCGGATGCAAAGTCATCGTTGTGAGCCATATTTGCGGATCGAGGTCTTGCACCCGCGTGAAGTAGTCCGCACCGCCCGGCAAGCGTTTGTGGCGATAGTCGTCCCGCAGATTATCGACCGTCGGTTTTGCCACATAGTTGTAAATGTGGCTATCCGTCAGTTGATAAACGCTGCCCTCCCGCTGCAAATACCAAGTGTAAAACGCCTTCACTGCGGCTTCTGGTGTATCCGGAGTCGCTGCGGTGGTTACACCCGGCTCGAGTACCAACGCAAGAGCCAGTGAGGCAAAAACGCGCAAAAGAAATTTACTCATTGTCAGTCGTGCCGAAATATTTTGTATGCAGGTTTGATGGTTCGATAGGCCTGACCCGGATAAAACCCATGCAATTGTCGAAATCCGATATCCATATCTGGCCGTCAAACATTGCCATGTGGCCGTATGGATGACCCGTAATGGCCTGAATAACTACCACGTCGCCGCGCTGCGGAGTGCCATCCACCTCGTGAAACCCCGCTCCCACGAGCGACGAGCCGTAATCTTTCGCGGACGCCGTATGCGTAATCCGCAGTCCTCCCGCTTCAATCGCACGCCTGGTGTACTCCGCGCATCGGCTCTGGCTCGATAGCCTAGCGTTAGCTTGCAGGTATCGTACCGCGCCGGTTTTGTCCCATGCCATTTTTATCAGGCTCCTTAAGAAGAGGAGCCTGATAACTATCGCCACTCGATGGGCAAGTCAATTATTAATACGGAATGTGACCAGAATTTACAATTAGATTCACCATTTTTATTATGGAGAATGCTATCCCAAAATAAAAACGGGCATTCATCGGCTAGAATTTTCCCTATTTAACCGGTGAACATTGTGAGCAATAACCGGTATTCATTCGGCCGCCTGGTGCTACCCGAGGACAGGCTGCCGTGATTGACACCAATATCTGGGACCGCCGTGCAGGCGGACCTGGTGCCGCTGACCCTACGCATGCGGGCAGAAGACGTGCGACTCGGAACATGGGACACCAAAGCCATTGAATCAGCGAACGCGCCGCCTCACTACAATTGATCGCCTCGGATTGGTCGTTCCACAGACCATGCTGGCATTCATCCATCGCCATCCGGAAGTGCTGACAAATAGGCCAGCGCGCCGGCACTACGCCTGTCTGGCGCTCCATCGAGCGGAATTGGTATGAATTGGATCGTCGATAAAGTGGCGCTTCTGCTCGCCGCTATCGCCTGTGCGGCGATCGCATGGGCGCTGATTCGCTACAGCGGCCAGTGGTTTCCGCTGCTACTGTTCATACTGGCATTTGCGGGGCTTTACGCAGATAACCAGCGGCTGCACAACCGCCTAAGGGACCTGGGCGAAGACTCGAGTCGCCGCTCCAGGGGTAGGTCACGCCCACGCTAGCGACTTGCTGCCGGCCCCAGACGCAGTCGGGATGGCTAACCGCCATCCCCGTCGCTCAACTGCTGACGCCCGCGATCCGCAGCGCGCCGCCCTTCCCCAAGGCCTCCCGCGCCTCGACCAGCGTAGTCCGCGCGGCGCGCGCATCGCCGGCGAGGCGCAGCAGCGCGCCGAGTTGCGACGGCTGCCGCAGCAATTCGCGCAGAATTGGCCCGAGGGCGGTGCTGCCGTCGTCGCGCAAACCAGCGGTCGCGGCCGGCGGCAGCGTGCGCCAGGCCGGATCGACGACTGCGCGACACACGGCGAACGGCAGACCGTGCGCGGCAGCGGTCGCGCCAGCGATGTGCGATTCCATATCCACCGCGAGCGCGCCGGTCGATTCGTGCAGCGCGCGTTTGTCTTCAGCAGTGATCAGCGGCGCGGCGACCGCCGCCATCGCGCCACGGCGCAGACGTCCCGCGAGCCCTTCGGCCGTCCTGACGTTGGTCACGGCGGCGGCAATCCGCTCCGCCCATTGCCGATCCGTGTCGATCCGCCCGAACGGCCCATGCACGGCATCCGCGATGATCAGCGCGCCCGGCTGCAGATCCGGCGCGAGCCCACCCGCCGTGCCGAAACTGACGATCCCCGCCGCGCCGCGAGCGACCGCGGCGTTCAGCGCGCGCTCGAGCAGATCGGCGCGCGCCGCGTACACGACTTCGACGCGCTCGCTGCCGTCGCCGCGCGCGATGCGCGCCTCGAACGCCATGCCCGTCACGACGATCACCGGCAAGCCGCTATCGCCCGTTCCCACGGACGGCGTCATCGACACGGACATCCGTCACATCCCGACCGTGACGCGCGTGAGCCCATTGCGCTTCAGATGACGGAAGCGCGCGAGCGCCCACAGCGGGAAGAATTTGCGATAGCCGTGGTAGCGCAGATAAAACACGCGCGGAAAGCCGGTCGCGGTAAACCGGGTTTCGTCCCACAGCCCATGCTCGCGCTGCTCACGCTGCAGATAGTCGATACCGCGCGCCACCGCCTCGTGATCGACCTCCCCCGCCGCCATCAGTCCGAGCAGCGCCCAGGCTGTCTGCGACGCGGTGCTCGGCGCACGCTCGTAGCCGCGATAGTCGAGCTTGTAGCTCTCGCCGCCCTCGCCCCAACCGCCGTCGTCGTTCTGGATCGACACGAGCCATTGCACCGCGCGCCGCATGCGCGGGTCGTCGCGTGACATGCCGGCCGCGTTCAGCGAGCACAGCGCGGTCCATGTGCCGTAGATGTAGTTCAGGCCCCAGCGGCCGTACCAGCTGCCGTCCGACTCCTGCTCCTGCAGCATGTAGTCGAACGCGCGCCGCGCCGGCTCGCTGCTTTGCGGCAGCTCGCCGATCTGCGCGAACATCGACAGACAGCGGCCCGACACGTCCGCGGTCGGCGGATCGAGCAGCGCGCCGTGGTCCGAGAACGGAATGTTGTTCAGGTAGTACTGCGTGTTTTCCGGTTCGAACGCGCCCCAGCCGCCGTCGCTGCTTTGCATGCCGACCACCCATTCGCGCGCGCGGGCAATTGCTTCGCGATCGACATCGGATTGCGTGAGCGCCGCCGAGCGGTGCATCGCCATCGCGACCACCGCGGTATCGTCGACATCCGGGAAATGCGCGTTGTTGTACTGGAACGCCCAGCCGCCCGGCCGCACGTTGGGGCGGCGCGAAATCCAGTCGCCGCGCACGTCGAGAATCTGCAGCGGACGCAGCCATGCGAGCCCGCGTTCGGCCGCCTGTTCGGCGCGCGCTTCGCCGGTTTCGAGCAAAGCGTGCGCCGCGAGCGACGTATCCCACACCGGCGACAGACACGGCTGGCAATACGCTTCGTCGTCCTTGATGACGAGCAGCTTGTCGAGAGATTTGCGAGCGATCGCGCGATGCGGATGATCGGCCGGATAGCCGAGCACGTCGTACATCATCACCGAGTTGGCCATCGCCGGGAAAATCGCGCCGAGGCCGTCCTCGCCGTTCAGCCGTTCGTCGACGAACGCGACCGCCGCGCGGATCGCGCGCTCGCGGGTCCCCTTCGGCAACAGCCCATCGACCGCGCGCAGCACCGAATCGACACAACGGAACAGGCCGAACCAGCCCGCGTGCTGATGCGGTGCGCGCTCGTTCATGCCGGTGTTCACCGGCGCGCCGCGGAACAGCTCGTCGATGCGCACCTTGCGCGGATTACGCGCGAGCGGCCGCTTGGCGTTGAGCACCAGCAGCGGCACGATCACCGTGCGCGCCCAGTACGACACCTTGGACAGATGGAATGGGAACCACACCGGCAGCAGCATGATCTCGACCGGCATCATCGGCACCGCGCGCCACGACACCACGCCAAAGAGGGCGAGCAGGATTCGCGTGAACACGTTCGCGTGTTCCGCGCCGCCGTGCGCGAGGATCGCGTCGCGCGCGCGCACCATGTGCTCGGCATCGACCGGGTCGCCGATCATCTTCAGCGCGAAGTACGCCTTCACACTCGCGCTGATGTCGAGCGCGCCGTCGGTGAAGAGCGGCCAGCCGCCGCTCGGCAACTGGATGCGGCGCAGATAACGCGCGATCTTCTGTTCGAGTTCGAGGTTCGGCGTTTCGCCGAGATAGTGGACCAGCAACACGTATTCGGCCGGAATCGTCGCGTCGGCTTCGAGTTCGTAGACCCAATGGCCGTCCGGCTGCTGCGCGGCCAGGATCGCATCGGTCGCGCGCGTGATCGATGCGTCGAGCGGGCTCGCGCCCCGCACGGGCGCCGGCGTTGCGGTTGCCAATGCGTCCGCCACGGCGGGCGCGTTGGCAACCACGGCAGCTTCGGCCAGGTCCGGCGCCGCATCGGCGGCTTCGGGCAGCGCCGCGTCGAGCGGCTGGGTGTGAGATAAGTCGTTCATCTGCGTTCCATCGGTTGATTCAGCAGCGTATCCGCGGCCTTCTGGCCGGAGCGGACCGCGCCTTCGAGCATCGCGGGCAGGCCGGTGGCCGTCCAGTCGCCCGCGAGCAGCAAATTGTTCCAGCGAGTGCGCGTGCCCGCCCGCAATGTCTCCTGCGCGGGCAGCGCGGCAAACGTCGCGCGCGATTCCATCACCACCTGCCAGCGCGGCAGCGGCGCGGCCGGCAGATTGACCGCCTGCGCGACCTCGGCCCAGACGGTCGCCGCCAGCACGTCATGCGGCGTGTCGAAGAGCCGCTCGGCGCCGTTGAGCGTCACCGACAGGCGGTCGTCGAACGCAAACAGCCATTCGGCCGTTCCGTTCAGCAGCGCGGTGATCTGCGGCAAGCCGAACGGCGGCTCGACCGCGAAATGCACGTTGAGCACGGCCGCGAAACGCGTCGGCGCGCGCAGGCCCGGCACGAGAGCCACCGCGGCTTCGGGCGGCAGCGCGAGAATCACCGCCTCGTTCGCGCCGAGCGCGATGCTCTCATCGTCGAAATGCAGCGTCTGCACACGGGCCGGGTCGGCCGCGAACGTGATGTCGCGCAGACGCGAACCGAGCCGGATCGTCGCGCCGCCATGTTGCAGCAGACGCAGCGCCGGATCGACGAACGCGCTGCCAAGACCATTACGCGCGACCAGCGGCCGGCACGCGAGCCCGCCCGCGAGCAGCGTTTCGCGCACGAGCGCGCCGGTCAGTTCGGCCGACGCGTCGCGCGGCTCCAGATTCAGCAGCACATGCAGCAGCGGCCGCAGCAGCCGTTCCCACAGCGGACCGTGACAGCGCATCGTCTGCGCGACGCTGCGGCCCGGTTTCGCAAACAGCAGCGGCACGAGCGACAGGTAATCGGTCGGGCTCGTGTTCGGCACGCGCGCGTGCGCATCGAAAATCCACCACGGCAAACTCCCCGGCGACAGACGCACGCTCCAGCGCGAACGCGTGGCCAGATCGACGAACGGATACTCGGGCTGCGTGGGGCCGACCAGTTCGTCGGCGGCGCCGATCGCGCGCACGTAGTTGAGCGTCGCGGCATTGGCCGACAGCACGATGTGATTGCCGCTGTCGAGCGTCGCACCAAGCTTCGCGTCGTAGTACGAACGGCAGCGGCCGCCCGCGTGATCCTGCGCTTCGTGCAGCACGACCCGCGCTCCGCGCCGCTGCAGTTGCACGGCGGCGGCGAGCCCGGCCACGCCCGCGCCGACCACGTGGACGACCTTCGGCATCAGCTCAGAAAAGCGCGTAACGCGCGACGATCCACAGCAGGCGCAGCTTCGGCTTGCGGACCTTCGTGCGCGGAACGTCGAAGCCCGCGCTCCAGCGCGCGCTCGAGCAGCACGCGATAGACGCCCGACATGATGCGCGGCGCGCGCACCTGAGCGCGGGGCTCGCGATCCATGATTGCGTCGGACGCGGCGAAGTGCTGCTTCGCGCGCTCGGCGAGCGTCGCGCAGACGCGCGGCAGCGTCGGATCGTCAGCGATCTGCCGCGGGTCCGTGGCCGCGATGCCTTCGCGCGCGAGCAGCTCGCGCGGTAGATAGCAGCGGTTGATGACGGCGTCTTCGTCGATATCGCGCAGGATGTTGGTGAGCTGCAGCGCGCGGCCGAGATGGTGCGCGAGCAGCCGGCCCGGCTCGTCACGCATCCCGAATATCCTCACCGACAGACGGCCGGCCGCGCTCGCGACGCGGTCGCAATAGAGGTCGAGCGTGGCGTCGTCGGGCGCGCAGATGTCGGCGGCGGCATCCATCGCCATGCCGTCGATCATTGCGTGAAAATCCTCGCGTTGCAGATGAAACGTGTGAATGTGCCGCGTCAGCGCGCGCAGCGACGCGCGCGGCTGGCCGGCGTAGCAAGCGTCGATCTCGGCGCGCCATTGCTCGAGCCCGGCCGCGCGCTCGGCGCGCGGCCGGTCGCTGTCGGCGATGTCGTCGACGGCGCGGCAGAAGGCGTAGACCTGGTACATCGCATCGCGCTGCGCCGCCGGCAAGATGCGCATCGCAAGATAAAACGAGCTGCCGGACGTGGCGGCAGCGGCGTCGGTTTCAGTATCGTCCACGACAAGATTGGAAACAGCCAAGACGATCTCCGCTGGAGGCGCCCGCTGAAAGGCGTTCAAAGAGGTTTTTATGCCGACCCGCAGGGCAGTGGGCCCGCGCGCGCGGACACGCGCGAAACATCCGGCTGGGCGGCCGGAAACGGCGAAAAGTATAGCAATCTTTGCCGGTGACCGCAGTTTCGCCGGTCAATAGGGGGACGGGAAGGAAGGCCGCCGGGCGCGGCGGCCTCGACCGCGCCGCCCCCGCTGGCGAATCAGGCTCCCGCGAGCCGGAACGCGACCGCGCAGTTGCGGCCCTGACGCTTTGCGCTATAGAGCGCCGCGTCGGCCTCGTTGATCAGCACGTCGTAGGCGGGCACCCCGGCGCGCGCCGTCGCGCCGCCGAGGCTCGCCGTGACCGGCACGCTGGTGCCGATCAGCTCCACCGGCGTTTCCTCGATCACGCGACGGATCTTCTCGGCCACCAGCATCGCGTCGTCGAGCGGCGTGCACGGCAGCAGCAGCGCGAACTCTTCGCCGCCGAAGCGCCCGAACGTGTCCTGTGCGCGCACCACGCCGGCGACGCGCTGCGCCATCACACGCAGCACCGTATCGCCGACGCCATGACCGAACTGGTCGTTGATCTTCTTGAAGTGATCGAGGTCGAACAGCAACATCGAGATGTCGCCGCCGTAGCGCTGCCAGCGCGTGAACTCGTCGCGCAGCCGCGTTTCGAAAAAGCGCCGGTTCGCGATGCCGGTCAGTCCGTCGCGATTCGCGTACTCCTGCAGCTTCGCAACTGCCTCCTCGCGTTCGCGCTGCACGATGCTCACATGCGTCACGTCGGAGATCGTCACGCACACGGCCACCACTTCACGACCGCGCATCAGTGGCATGAACGTGCAGTCCTGCTGCATGAAGTCGACCCCACCGGTGATCGGCCGGTCGTGATCGAACTTGAACAGATACGGGCGCTGCTCCCACGAGCTGAACGCAAAGCTGCCGAGCTGAAACACGCTCTCGATCTTGCGCGACAGCCACACGCGCGGCAGCTCCGGAAAGTTCTGGTAGATCGAGTGGCCGACCACCTGCTCCGCCGACAGGCCGCTATGGTCCTGCATGAAGCGATTCCACATCAGCACGTTCAGTTCACGGTCGAGCACGAAGATGCCAAAACCGACCCGCTCGACCACAAGGTCGCTCAACGATTCCACGGAGACGTTCATATACTGGACAGCAGCGCATCGAGCGCTTCGTTCATGTGACGGATTGATTCTTCGGCCATCAGCATCACCAGATGCGCGCGAAAACTCTGATGTTCGAGCGCGAAATTCACTTCGACGAGCAGCGCCACCTGCCATTGCAGCACGCCGGGCTGGAACACTTCGTCGAGCGTCAGCGTGTCGCCGAGCATGCCCGGCGCGGAAAACACCGGCGTGCGGCCGAGCTGGTCGAGTATCGACGACACGCAGGCGCCGGACAGCAGGTTCGCGACGTCGAGCATCAGTTCGCGCTCGCCGACCTCCTCGTAGCTCGAACGCGCGTACGGGTCGCGGACGAGCGAACACAGCTGCGCGATGCTGTCGCTGCGACAGATCACCAGCACCTCGCCCTTGATGTCCGAGCGAAAGCCCTGACGCACCGCGCTGACCGTGTCGTCGATATGGGTCATCTCGCGCAGCGTGCGCGCCGCGTCGCTCACCGCGACCATCCGCACGCGCGGCACCGACAGTTCGATGAACGAATCGAGCAGGCCCGCGAGCCGCGTCGCGGCCCGGCCCATCGCGAGATTGGCGATTTCCTGTAGCGCGTCGCGCTGGTCTTCGGTGAAGGCGGGCTCAGACATACAAGCCGTACTCCTTGAGGATGGGCAGGACCGCCTCCGGCGTCACCGGCTTGGCGATGAACGCGATCGCGCCGAGCTCGCGCACGCGCTGCTGGGCGAGCGGCTGCACGTCGGCGGAAACGACGATCACGAAGGTGTTGAGGTCCTCTTGCTGCAACGCTTCGAGGACCTGGTAGCCGGTCATGTCCGGCATCGTCAGGTCGAGGAACATCACCGATGCCTTGCCCTCGCGATATAGCGTGAGCGCCTCGTGCCCGTTCGTCGCGTAGGACACGTCGACTGCCCAGTCGGGCGGCAGTGCCTTCGTGAGCAACTTGCGGGCGAGCAGCGAATCGTCGGCGATCACAATGGGGAGCATGGCAACGGCGGGTCGGGCGGTTTGGGCGGGTCGGATAAAGGAATCGGCTGGTTCGTCTGCGCGCTTTCCGCGCCTGGTTGTGTGCGTATTTCGTTCGTCGCGACAGCGGAGGGCGGCACACCTTCGCGTGATGCCGACCGATGCGCGACCAGGTACAGTGGCGCCTGTCGAATTGCGATTGCCTTTGGCGAGAGGGGGCGCGAATGCAGCAGGACGCGTTTGGCTAACCTTGACGATCCGGCGCACAGAGGTGGCAACGGCCCTTTTTATCGTGACGAGGATTGTCGAAGTAAAGTCGCGCAAAAGCAACTCGCCAGAATCGCTGACGGTAACGATCTGTTTCTCTGCTAGGCGAATTTCAGAAATAGATCTATCGTCGGGGCCGACATTCTTTTATCTTTATCCTTTTGTGTACGTTTGCGCTTCCCGATTCGTCGCTGTTTTAAAGCCGCTCTTAAAGAACGGCCGGCACGGCGGACGCCCATCTCCAACGCGTTGCGGCAAATTATTCCGTCCTGCGTCTATGCTTGTTCTGAGGGCGGCATGGTGCCGGCAACGGCCCGATACGGGGCTGCCACATCCGAACGACTTTTCGCGTCAACGACAATGACATCAGACCGGGTCGACTCCGCCCGCGCGGGCCGTCTTTCGCGTCGTCCTGCCCGCGAGCAGGACGACGCGTCGTTTCCCACCGTGCCGGAACAGAATTTCCAGGTGCGTCGCATCACGCTGATCGCGCTGCTGGTCGCGGCGATCGTGCTGCCGTTCGTCTACGTCGCGGCGATGGCATTCGCCGATCTGCGCTCGCGCGAGGCCGACGCGAGCGATCTGGCGCTGCGCACGGTGCGGGTCGCCGAAGAACACGCGTTGAAGGTGTTCGACATGAACGAGACGCTGAACTCGCGCATCGTCGAACTGACCGACGGCCTCGACGACGACGGCATTCGCGCGCGCGAACACACGATTCACGACAAGTTGCGCACGATGGGCGGCGGCTATCCGCAGGTAGCCTCGGTGTCGATCTTCGGCCAGCAGGGCGCGCTGCTCGTGAGCAGCCGCCTGTATCCGTCGCCGGAAAATTCGGTCGGCCAGCGCGACGATTTCGTCGGCATCCGCGACGGCAACGTGCTGGAACGCGTGTCGAAAGTGATGACGGGACATGTGAGCGGCGAGCAGGTGTTCAACATGGGCGTCGAGCGCCAGGCGCCCAATGGCTCGTTCGCGGGCGTCGTGTCGATCGCGCTGCGGCCCAGCTATTTCGACGCGTTCTATCGCGAGTTGCTCGGCAGCAGCGACGCTACGCCGATCATCATGAGCCTCGTGCGCACCGACGGCGCGGTGCTCGCGCATTACCCGCGCGGCCCACGCGAGCCGACCGCGCTCGGGTCCGATTCGCCGTTCGCCGAAGCGGTCAGGCAGGGGCAGCGCTCCGGCGTCGTGCGGATGCGCTCGAGCTTCGCCGGCGGCAACCTGATCGTCGCCTTCCGGCACGTCGGTTCGTATCCGGTCTACGTGCTGTGCGGCTATCGCACGTCGGCGATCTGGGCCGCCTGGTACAAGCACCTGAGCGTGCTGGTCCTGTCGATGTTCACGCCGTCGATCGCGCTGTGGTGCGTGATCTGGCTGTCGCTGCGCCGCCTCGGCGCCGAAGAGGAAGCGTG
The DNA here is from genome assembly GCF_050436245.1 of Paraburkholderia sp. MM6662-R1. NCBI lineage: Bacteria > Pseudomonadati > Pseudomonadota > Betaproteobacteria > Burkholderiales > Burkholderiaceae > Paraburkholderia > Paraburkholderia sp. MM6662-R1. The sequence goes on from NZ_JBNDLV010000004.1 coordinate 1,255,032, forward strand.
GCAGCGTTGGCAGGCCGAGGCATCGATGCGCCGCTCGATCGAATCCGCGTACCGCCAGTCGCGCAAGATGGAAGCGCTCGGCAGGCTGGTCGGCAGCGTCGCGCACGACTTCAACAACCTGCTGATGATCCTGTCGGCCAACGTGCAGATCGTGCGACGGCGCGGCGTCGGCGAACTGGAGCGCGAACTGTCGGCGATGGAGCGCGCGCTGAAGAGCGGCCAGTCGCTGACGCGGCAGCTGCTCGGCGTCGCGCGCAAGCAGCCGCTGCGCACCGAGACGCTGTCGCTCGAACGCTGGCTGCCGTCGTGCCGCGAACTGCTGCGCGCGTCGCTCGGCGCGAAGGTGTCGCTGGTGATCAATAGCGGCGTCGATACCTGGCCGGTGCGCGTCGACGTCGCCGAGCTCGAGCTCGCGCTGATCAACGTCGCCGTCAATGCGCGCGATGCGATGGCCAACGGCGGACGCTTCACGGTGCGCGCGAGCAATGTCGTGTTCCGTCACGAGGACGGCTTTCCGCTGACCGGCGAGTTCGTGCAACTGTCGCTCGAGGACACCGGCGGCGGCATGGCGCCCGACGTGCTCGCGCGCGCGTTCGAGCCGCTTTTCACGACCAAGCCCAAAGGCATGGGCACGGGACTCGGGTTGCCGCAGGTCTTCGCGTTCTGCGAGGGCTCGGGCGGGCTCGCGGCAATCGACAGCGCGATCGGCGCGGGCACCTCGGTGCGGCTCTATCTGCCGCGCGCGTCGACCGAGCCGCACACGGCCGGGCCTGCAGAAGCGCTAGCGACCGAAAGCGGCGTGCCACAGGGCCTGCGCGTGCTGCTCGTCGAGGACAACGAAGAAGTCGCGGCCGGCACCGAGGCGCTGCTGCAGATGATGGGTCATCAGGTCACCTGCGTGTTCAACGCCGACACGGCGCTGCATGTACTCGACGACGCCCGGGCGAAGCGCGCGAGCACCGGCGAGCCGCTGCCGTTCGATCTGGTGCTGTCGGACATCCACATGCCCGGCAAGATGAACGGCATCGATCTGGCCGAAGCGGTGCTCAGGTTCGACCCACAGCTGCCGGTCATCCTCGTCACCGGCTACGCGGAAGAGCTCGACCGCGCGCGGCACGCGAACGTGCGCGTGCTGTCCAAGCCGTTCGATATCGGACTGCTGGAGCAACTGCTCGAAACGATCCAGCACGACGCCGTGCAAACGAACAACGATGCCGCCACGCATCCGGCCGATACCTGATGTCCACGCCGTGCCGGCGTCATTTACCGGGCCTTGTAAAAAGCGCGGCGCTTACACGCCGCGCTTTTTTCATCGTGAGCCCGCGTCATGCGTAGCACGCCGGGCAGCGCGGCTGGGCATGGGACGCGGCGGCGCCGCGCGGCGGTGCGGGGCATGAAGGTTGCTTGCCTGCACACGGCAAGGGGACGACGCCGCGTGCGTCGCCCTTTCCAGCAGAACATGTCGGGAGACAACCATGCAACATACCGTGATTGGTTTATTCGACACTTACATGCAGGCCGAAACCGCCCGCGACACGCTCGTGCAAACCGGCTTTGCGCGCGAGAAGATCGAGTTGCAGGCGAACGCCGAACCTTCGGTTGGCTCGGCCACCAGCGAAGTCGCCAACGCGGGCGTGCTCGCGAATATCGAGCGCTTTCTCGCCAGCCTGTTCTCGACCGGGCCGCGCCCATCGGACACCGCGCGTTATGCCGAGGCGATGCGGCGCGGCGCGGTGCTCGTGTGCGTCCACGCGGCGAGCGAGTCGCATGCGGAGCTGGCGCGCAATACGCTCGTACGGCTCGGCGCGACGGATATCGGCGACCGCCCGCCCGAGGCGGACACGCCGGCCGCCACCGACCGCGACCACTCGATACTCGATGAGCTGGGCATCGGCGCGGTGATGCCGGGAACGCCGCGCACGTCGACCGTAACGACCGAGGCGGGTGCGACGCCCGGGATGCGCGACGCCACTGCGACACCGGGTGCAGCGGGCGTGAGTTCGAGCAGCGGCGCAGCGGGTGCGGCGGCCATGACCGAATCAACCGGAATCGCCGGCGCGACGGGCGCCACTTCGGCGACCGGTACGACCGCACCCGACACCATGCCCCCTCCCGCCGCCCCGCGCCCTGATCCGCTGGCCGCCATGCCGCCGGCGGACATCGGCGCCGCCGCCAAGCCGTTCGCGCCGCCGCCGATCAGCGAACGGCCGATGAGCGATCCGGTCAACGAACCCGTCGTCGATCCGCTCGCCGGCGATGCGGGACGCCGCGCGATCGCCGCCGGCTCGGTACCAGGTTCGGGCGCGGTGATGCAACCGTCCGACATCGTCCCAGAAGGCGGGCAGCCGGGCACCGGTGCCGGCGCGCAGATGCCGAACGAATATCTGGAGTACGAAGAAGATTTCCGCGCGCACTACGACGAGCAGTACGCCGCCGCGAACGCGCGCTACGAAGACTATGTGCCGGCCTATCGCTACGGCACGGAGATCGCTCGCGACGCGCGATTCCGCAATCGTCCGTGGGATGAGATCGAGCCCCAAGCACGCCGCCATTGGGAAACCACGTCGCCGGACAGCACGTGGGAGCGCTTCAAGCTCGCGGTGCGTCACGGCTGGGAGCGGGCGACCGGCCATCACCACGTGTAGGCGATGCGCCGAGCGACACGAGCGCGGCCGCCTTACGCGGCGCGCGCTGTGTTCGCGTTGCTTCGGCGGATGGTCAGGACGCGGTCAACGGCGCTTAGGCTTGGCTACACCGCCCCGTGCCGCTTGATCCACGTGACGTAGCGGTCCATGAACGTCTGCAGGAACTTGCGCGTGCCGTCGTTGACGATCTCGCCTTTTTCGTTGATCACCGCTGGATCGTGCTTGATGAACACCTCGGGCTGCCCCATCGCCGCGACGTCGAGATAGGCGAGCACGTTGCGCAGATGCTGCTGAGCGAGCGCGCTACCGGTCGCACCGACCGAGGTGCCGAGCACCGCGCCGGGCTTGTTGGCCCACGAGTTGGTGCCCCACGGCCGCGAGCCCCAGTCGAGCGCGTTTTTCAGCACGCCCGGTATCGAGCGGTTGTATTCGGGCGTCACGAACAGCAGACCGTCCGCGGCTTGCACGCGCGCCTTGAGCTTCTTGCCGGCTTCGGGATAGTCGGCGTCGTAGTCCTGGGAGTACAGCGGCAAGGAGCCGATATCGATGTATTCGAAGGTGAAATCGGCTGGAGCGAGGGAAATCACCGCCTGAGCCAGCTGACGATTGAACGAATCCCGCCGCAGGCTGCCGACGACCACTGCAATGTGATAGGCCATGTTCGCTTCCTCAGGTAAGGCGCTCGACGCGCAGAGAGTACGAACTGTCCATCATAGGCAAAAGCCGCGCGAAACGCCCAGGCCCTGGCGGATTTGGCCAGCTCATAGCGGATCGGGAAGGATTCTTGCGGCACCTAACGGTGGATAACCTCGCGGCTCGAAAAGTTATCCACAGATTCGCTGAATAACCTTGTGGATAAGTGGAACTTTTGCCTTGCCAATCAAGCATGCCTTCGGGCCAGGGCGATCTGAGGCAAATGGGACACCATCGACATTCTGGAGGACCGGATCATGAGTCTCGACTATGCAGGAAAATCCCACGACGAAGCGGTCGCCGCGCGCAAGAAAGCGCGGCAGCGCGCGCAGGAGCCGGCGGGCGGCGAGATGGCCGTCGACGGCGTCGAAGCCGATGCCACGCATAGCTGCGGCGAGTTGTCGGAACAAGGCAAACAGGTGTGGCGCACGGGCGCCGGACTCGATGGCGGAGGGAAGGCGCCGAGCCGCTAGGACTCGCGGCTTGTCCGTCGGCCGTGGCTAGAAGGGGCCGCTTGACGCCGCCGTCTCCCCATGCAGGCCGAATGCTGAATGCTGGAATACGAAAGGGCGCCGTTGCCGGCGCCCTTTTCTCATGCTTCCTTGCTGCGTATTTCGACGTGCCGGTCAGTTGCCAAAAAATACGTTGCAGTACGACGCCGGGCCGTTGCAGGTCGAAGCCGGAGCGTCGGCGTGAGCGACACCCGAAGCCGCTGCGAACAGCGCGGCCGAAGCGATCAGGGCGGAGAAAATGCGTTTCATGGTGTGCGTCCTCGTTTGTGTGTGGGTTGCGCGATCTGATGCGATCGATGGCGTGAAGAATAGCGAGCGAGCCCGCGTCCACAAACAGCGAAGATGAGAAGACATTATTTTATAAATTGAAATAATCGCTATTGTGCGATGCGTTGAATTGGTGGTCGACTGCGACGCGTTGATCGGCCCGTATGGCGATCCAACAGCCTCGTCGCGCGCAGACTCGAAATATCATTTCTTGCAACAATTAATTTCCGGCGTCATAAGCGGCCGCGCCGCGCGACGAAGCTCCTCAGGCATCGATTGCCAAGGGGCATATGTTCAATACCGATTCGCTAGGGCAGGAGCGTGAGGGAGAATGGCGCACGCATCCGCAAACCGTGCGAGGACGACCATCCGCTCATGAATCACGACGTTTCAGGACGACACGCGCAGCGACGGAGCATGCCGTGACGCAGCCAGGCGCTCCCTCGCTGGACGATCCCATTTATCTCGCGCAATTGCGGCGTGACCTCATGCGCTTCGCCCGTCTGCAATTGCGCGACGCCGCGGCCGCCGAGGACGCCGTGCAGGAAGCGCTGACCGCCGCGTGGACTCAGGCCACGCGTTTCGCCGCGCAGTCGGAGCACAAGACCTGGGTGTTCGGCATCCTGCGCCATAAGCTCGTCGACACGCTGCGCGCGCGCCAACGCACGGTCAATCTGTCGGCGCTCGAAGCCGAACTCGACGGCGAGGCGCTGCTTGATCGCGAGCTCTTCAAGGACAACGGCCACTGGTCGCGCGAGACCAAACCGCGTCCGTGGCCGACACCCGAAACTGCATTGCGCCAGCAGCAATTCTGGACGCTGTTCGAGATGTGCCTCGAGCATTTGCCCGAGCACATTGGACGCGTGTTCATGATGCGGGAGTTTCTCGACCTCGACATCGCGGCGATCTGCGCCGAACTGCAGATCAACGCGAATCATTGCAGCGTGCTGATCTATCGCGCGCGGCTGCGGCTACGCACGTGCCTGAGCGAAAAAGGCCTATCCAGCGAGGATGCGAATGGGGAAATGTAAGGACATCACGCGGCTGCTATCCGATGCGCTCGACCGCTCCCTGTCGACTGGCGAATGGCTCGCGATCCGCCTGCATCTGCCGACCTGCAGCGGGTGCCGGAACTATCGCAAACAGATCCGCCTGCTGCGGGTCGCCGCGCATGTGGCGAGCGGAGCGGCGAACGTGGATGGAGAGGTGAGCGGCGACGAGTGATTTGCCGCTTTGCCACACCGCAGTTCAGCGCTCGCCGATCGGCACGTCGCGATAGCGTTCGAAAAAGCGGGCATGCGATGCTTCATCGATGCCGACAGGATGCGCATCGGCACGCGCCGGATGTTTGGCGAGTTGCGCGCGGGTGCGAATCGGCCGATGCGCGAAATTGCCGCCGCAATTCGGACACACGTTGCGCAGCCTCGTCAGCGCGCAGACCTCGCAGAACGTGCATTCGTAGGTGCAGATCATTGCGTCGGGCGCGTTCGGCGGAAGTGACTTGCCGCAGCCTTCGCAGGTTGGTCGCAATTGGAGCATGACGGTGGCTCCTGTTGTTGATGACGCGAGGCGCGGCTTGCTGCCTGGCGTCGCGTGAGGTTCTGCGCGCGTGTTCCGCTGTGCGCGCGTCAATACGCTGCCCAAATGGGTGAGGCTGTCGCGCCGTGCTCACGTCAACGCGCTCCACAGCACGAGCGTCAACGCGAGACCGACGACCGATACGATCGTCTGCAAGACCGACCACACCAGCACAGTCTGTTTAAGCTGGAGTCCGAAATATTCGCGGACCATCCAGAAGCCGGCGTCGTTCACATGGCAGAAGAACACCGAGCCGGCGCCGATCGCGAGCGCCATCAGCGAATTGTGCGTCGCGCCGAGGCCCGCGACGATGCCGGCCGTCGTCGTCGTGGCGACCGTCGCCGAGCCGGTGGCCTGACGCAGCGCGACGGCGATCAACCAGGCGAGCAAGATCAGCGGCATATGCGCCCCGACCGCGATCTTGCCGATCGTCGCGCTGATGCCCGCTGCGACGAGCGCCTGCTTCAGGCCGCCGCCCGCGCCGATCGTCAGCAACAGCGCGACGATCGGCGGCAGGCTTCTGCGCAGAATGCCCCCGACGCGCTCGCGCGCCATGCCGCGCGACCAGCCGAGCGCGACCACCGCGAACAGCACGGTGAGGCCCAGCGCGATCAGCGGCTCGCCAAGAAAATTCAGCGTATCGAAGAGCAACGTTTCGGGCTCGAGCAGCAGCTTCGCGACCGTGCGGCCGAGCATCAGAACGACGGGCAGCAGGATCGTGATCAGAGAGATCGCGAAGCCCGGCGGCTCGAAGCCGTTCTGCTCGGCGGTGAACAGCTTGCCCATTTCTTCAGGCTCGACGACGTGCATGCGTTTCGACAGCCAGATGCCATACAGCGGACCGGCGAGGACCACCGCGGGGAAGGGCCACGATCAGGCCGAGGCCCAACGTCAAACCGAGATAGGCGTGCAACGCGCTCACCGCGATCAGCGGACCCGGATGCGGCGGCAGCAGCGCATGCAGCGTCGTCATACCGGCGAGCGCGGGAATCGCGATGCGCAGAATCGGCTGCTGCGCGCGACGCGCCATGACGAAGATGATCGGCACCATCATCACGAGGCCGACTTCGAAGAACAGCGGCAGGCCGATGAGCAGCGCGACGACGGCCATCATCCACGGCAGCGTGCGCGGGGTCGAGTGCGCGAGGATCGTCGACACGAGCCGGTCGGCGGCGCCCGATTCGGCCATCAACGCACCGAGCATCGCGCCCAGCGCAATGATGATGCCGACGTCGCCGAGCAACGCGCCGGCGCCTTTGCTGAACGCGCTCGCGACTGCTTCGAGCGGCAGGCCGTGAAGCCCGCCGCGAAGGTGCCGACCATTATCGACAGGAACGGCGCGAGCTTCAGCACGCTGATGAAGATGATGATCAGTGCTAGTCCAAGCGCGCACGACAGGATCAGTTGGGTGTCGTGCGCGGCCCACGGTGTCAGTGTTGTCGTTACAGGCACGGCGGCTTTTTTCCTCTCTTCGTTTGCAGTCGATCGATGCAGCCGCGAGCTGGTGGTCGCGGGCGCTTGTTTTGCCGGTGGATGGTAGCGGGAGGGGATAGGTTGGGCTTTGGGCAATGCTTCGCGACTGCCGCATGATTTGCTTATGCGAATTTATCGGTTCGTCCAGGCCCGCAGACGAATTATCGTCAGAGCCAATCGGACCATCTTTTGGCGTCCGTTAAATTCTTTTTCGACGAGTATTCTCATGTCCCGTGATCCGCTGCTGACGCGCCGTACGTTTCTGGCCGGCGTAGGCGCGACGCTGGCCGCCGCCGCGTTGCCGGTCTTCTCCACCGCCGCATTTGCCGCCGACGAACATGCAAAAGAACTTCGCATCGGATATCAGAAAGCCGCGAGCACCCTGGTATTGCTGAAGGCGCACGGCACGCTCGAAAAGCGGCTTGCGCCATTTGGCATCACGGTCAAATGGACCGAGTTTCCGGCTGGGCCGCAATTGCTGGAAGGGCTGAACGTCGGCGCGATCGATTTAGGCTATGCGGGCGAAGCGCCGCCCGTGTTCGCGCAGGCCGCGGGTGCCAATTTCGTCTACACGGCGTATGAAATTCCGACGCCGCACGCCGAAGGCATCCTCGTGCACCCGGACGCGCCAATCAAAACCTTGGCCGATTTGAAGGGAAAGAAGATTGCGCTGAACAAGGGCTCGGATGTGCACTGGTTTGTCGTCGCCGCGTTGCAGAAGAACGGCGTGAAGTTCAGCGAGATCCAACCCGTGTATCTGCCGCCCGCCGATGCACGCGCGGCCTTCGAGCGCGGTGCGGTCGATGCGTGGGCGATCTGGGATCCGTTCCTCGAAGCCGCCAGGCGGCAAACGAACGCGCGGCAGCTCGCCGATGCCGAGGGTATCGTGAGTCACCACCAGTTCTTTCTGAGCGCGCGGCCCTTCGCGCAACAGAACGGCGACGTCCTTGCGATCGTGATCGATGAAGTCGGCAAGGAAGGGGAGTGGGTGCGCGGCCATTACAGCGAGGCCGCCGCCCAACTCGCGCCGATTCAAGGGCTCGACGCGAGCGTGATCGAATCAGGCTTGCGGCATTACGCGCATATCTACAAGCCCGTCGACGCGAACGTGCTTGCGGAACAACAGCGCATCGCGGATACGTTCACCGAACTGCATCTGATCCCGACGAAGATCGTGACCAAGGATGCCGCGCTGTCCGGCAAAGCGTAGCGCAGCAGTTCGAGTCCGCATTGCCCACATCGTTTTACTTCGACGGTCGCGCGATCAGGCGAAAAGCGCGGCGACATTTTCCGGCGGGCGGCCGATGACAGCCCGTCCGTTTCTGACGACGATCGGTCGTTGCAACAGAATCGGATGCTTCGCCAATGCTTCATAGAGCTGGGCGTCCGTCAGCGACGTGTCGGCAAGATTGAGCTCTTTATATTCGGCCTCGGTGTCGCGGATCATTTCGCGGACGGGACAGCCGAGTTGAGCATTGAGCTTCTCAAGCTCTGCGACGGTGAGTGGCTTCTTCAGATATTCGACGATTTCCGTCGCTTCGTTTGCGGAGTTGTAGGTGTTCGCGACGAGTTCGCAGGTGGTGCGAGATTTGGAGCAGCGCGGGTTGTGGTAGATGGTGATCATGGCTGGATTCGGGGGCTACGCCGTTGAAGGTTGCTGCGACGGTTAGAACGATTCGGGAATTTTAGCGGGTGACTTGATGACGTGGCGCGGGATGACTGCGCGGCATCCGCGTTGTTTGAACCATCGGCGAGGTGGGTCGGTTTATGCGCATAAACCGACGCTGCCTTCGAGGCGAGTGGGAATAGTTTAATACTGGCACCCTGAGTTCTAGTCGCACCTGAGATTTGCTCGCGCGGGCGCGATTCAAACGACAACCTATATCCCCCGCTGATGAGGCGCCGGATGCACGTTTGCCGCTTGCCGCCATGTCTGGGGAGAATCGGCGTCGGACGAATTCATGACGAATGGTCCCTCCGGGCCAATTGGCACGCGAACTTTATGCGCATAAAGTCTGGCACCTCTCACCCCTTTGGTCGCTCAGATGCGTGCGCTCCTTTTCTCTACACATCAGCCCGAGAATCGCGAACAGTCACCGACGACTGTGCACGCAGTGCGCGAGCACTCGTTACTTTCCCTTTGCCGCCGCCGGACAGCGATCAGCAACGCTTAAGCCCCAGTCCACGCTTGCCCTGATATCCCGCAAGACCCCGGACACGCGTCCGATGCCTCTTTATGCGCATAAACCCTTTGCCGAATGGCCAATTTCCGAACTGCGCTTACGCAAATCATTTGAAATCGCAATTCAACCAGGTAAAATCCATTTGCGTCTAAAAAGAGGAGGTGAAATTTGGCGGCAGAAATCATCGCGGTAACACAGCAGAAAGGCGGGGTCGGGAAGAGCACCATCGCGATGCATCTCGGCGCTGCATTTCACGAGAAAGGCAAACGCGTTCTCGTCGTCGACGCGGATGGCCAAAACACTCTGATTCACTGGGCCAGTGCTGCCTCCGACGGCGACATCGGTATTCCATTCGCCGTCGTCAACCTGTCCGAAGCAGGCAGCCAGATCCATCGCGAGATCAAGAAGTTCGTGGCTGACTACGACATCATCGTCGTCGACTGCCCGCCCTCCATCACCGAAAAAGTCTCGGGCGTCGTTCTGCTCGCGGCGAGCGTCGCGGTAATCCCAACTTCCTCGTCCCCAGCCGATTACTGGTCGAGCATCGGCCTCGTCAAGCTGGTCCAGCAAGCGCAGGTCATGAACGAAGACCTGCGAGCGGTGTTCCTGCTCAACAAGACTGAAGAGAAACGGATGCTGACGCGCGAACTGAAGCGCGCGCTCGAAGAACTCGGCTTCCCTCTCCTCAAGACCCAGATTCCCACGCGCGAAGCCTACAAGCAGGCAATGGCGTTAGGGCAAACGGTGCTTCAGATGAACGACCGCGGCGCGAAGCTCGCCGCGCTCGAAGTACGGGCGTGCGCCAACGAGATCGCCGCCTTGCTCCCGTGAATTTATGCGCATAAAGGACCCTGAATGAAACCGTCCCAGTTCGCCAAAGGCTTTCAAGCACGTCCTGACACGACCAGCAGCGAAAAGCGCACCGCGCTCGACCGGCTGAATGCGATCGACGGCCTGGTCAGAAACGAGGCGAAAACTCCCACGATCGCCGGGCGTCCGATTCCGGCCGTCTTGCCGTCGCGTCTGCAGGACGCGGAGATTCCTGATCCGGACAACGAATCGGCGGCCTACCGCGCCTGGAGGCTCGAACACGGCTATCGTCCCGGCCAGATCATCGAACTGGCGCTCAAGACGATCAAGCCGAGCCCGTTCAATCCACGGTACTTCTATGTGAAGTCGTCGATTGCGGAGCTTGCCGTCAATCTGGCGAAGCAGGGGCAGCAGCAGGCGATTCACGTCATTCCCGACTATGACAACCCTGGCACCTACTTCGTCAGTGACGGCGGCAGACGGGTGCGTGCGCTGAAAGAAGCGAACAAGGAGTCGGTGAAAGCGATCGTCATCGATCTGCCGATCGGCATCCAGAGCTACAAGCTCGGTTACGACCTCAACGTGCAGCGCGACTCGCAGACGGTGTTCGACAACGCGGTCGTGTGGCGACGCTTTCTCGACGAGCGGCATTTCCAGAGCCAGAAGGAACTGGCCGAACATCTCGGCCTCGACGAATCGACGGTCGCAGTCGCGCTGTCCATCGCCAAACTCCCGGAAACCGTGATGCAGGAGATGGTCGCGCGCCCTGACCGCTTCGGCTCGAACATGGCGTATCAGGTGGGCCGCTACCATTCGGCTCGCGGCGCGGAGGCGACACTGCGACTGATCAACCGGATCCTTTCCGACGATCTGAGCACACGCCAGGTCGCCGACATCGTCAAAGGCCGAGCGACCTCGCAGGAAAGCGTCAAACCGGCGGGCCGGCAGCGCTACGCGCAACGTCTGGAAATCAAGCTTGGTGGTGTGTCGGTCGGCGATCTGAAGTCGTATGGGGACGACCGGCTCGAGTTGCGCCTGAAAGGCCTCACGCGTGAAAAGCGCGACGACATCCTGCGGCAGATCGAGAAGATGCTGAAGTAAGACGTGAGGGCGGTGCGCATGCACCGCAGCCTGGATTTCAAAGGCAGTTATCGACCCATCAGGCCGCGCGCGACTGGCTCAGCGTAAAGGCGAGCAGGTCGCCGTCGGTCGGTTCGCCCCAGGTCCTGCGCGCGAGCCAGTCGAAGAACGCCGTTTCGACGATCTTCGAGTCGAGCCCGCGACGCCGCCAGTCGTCGCGCATGTGCGTGCCGAGCCCCGGCAATTCATCTTCCTCGAACGACTGTCGCGCGATATCGCGCTCCGACTCGCCCTGTTCGTTGTACAACTCGTAGGCCTGCTTGCGACGGTAAGCCGAGTATTCACCGAGCAGACGCGCCTTCAGATCGTCGGCCGGCGACGCCGCGGCCTTGCTGGTGCCGCCACCCGCGGGCAGCGCCTCGACCGGCGGCGCATAGCCTTTCTTCAACGCATCCTTGAACAGCGCCGGCGCACTGCGCACCGGCGGCAGTGACGTGCTGCGCATACGCTGCTCGGTCATCTGCAGCGCCGCGCGGATCCGGTTCTCCTCGCTGTCCGCATAAAGCGTCTGCGCCTCCTTGAGCGGAATGCCGATCTTCACCATCCGGTCGACCAGCGTGCTGTCGAACACGTTCGGATGTTCGTCGAGCGCGAGCATCGGCTGCTTGCGCTCGGTCACGCGGAACTGGATTTCAGCGACGCGCCGACCCTCGCGATGCTCGATCAGCTCGACAAAAATGTTCGTGACCGCGTTGACCTCGGCGATGGCCGGGCGCAGGTAGTCGCGCTTGAAATACTTGTACTCGCGCTTCGCCTCGTCGCCGGCTTCAGTGTCCGGCGTGCCCGACAGAATCGGCCGCCACCATTCCCAGGTCTCGCGCATCGTCAGGTGGCTGGGGTTGGTCAGGTAGCGCACGCAGATCTCGTAGAGTGCGAGGCCCGCGCTGCTGCGCAGCTGGCTCTGGAACTGCAGACTCAGCCGCGCATACTGAACCGGATCGAGCAGTTTCTTCTTGATCTTCGGCGCAAACGAAAACTCGACCCAGACGCGACGCGTGGTCGGATCTTCGAGAATTTCCGCGTCCGCGATCAGCGTCGAAATACCCCATTTGCGGCCAGGCTTCTGACTCGACGTGCCGGTGCTCCACTCGACCTGCACCGACACCATGCGGCGCAGATGCTCCTTGACGAGCGCGGTGTCATTGGAATCGAACGCGGAATTGGCGACGATGTCGGACAGCAGCGCCCGATAGGTGTCGCCCGACTCATCCGCTTGCTGGGCCACTGCGAGTAACACGTTAAAAAGCTTGCGCGTGAGCAGCGTGATCTTGCCGCTCTTGGGCTGGATCGCGATCGCCTCGACGGCTTTGCGCAGCTCAGCCGAGCTCGGGCTGACAACATCGGTCTTTTTCGCGCGCTTCGTGGCCATGCGTCGAGGTGAGGAGGGGATTCCGCGAGAGCATACCGGCTGTGGTGATACGCGTCTATAGCGCCCATCTCACCATTGCCGGTGAAGCGACTTTACGAAGCGCAACTCACCTCGAGCAACTCCCGAAAACCCTCACCTCGTGTGCGTGCCGCCAGGATCGGGCTCTCCTTGCCGGTCGCGGCGTCTGCGAATCCGGCTTGTTTCGCCGCGTGCGGCAACGGGGAGCATGTGATCCCGAATCTTCTCACCTCAAAAATTTTCGCGGATTTTTTCGAGAACCTCGTGTAAACGGATGGCGTCCGGGGCGGCTGATGACTTCGTCGTGCGGCCTCGCGATCGTTTCGTCGACCGTCGCGTGCTGCCGGCCGATGCACAGTCCCGGATCGATAGATGGAATGCCCGCACGATATTGGGCCCGCAACGCGGCGCGGGCCAGCGACGGGCGCCCCGTCAGCCCTGTTGTCGGTGCATCAAGCTTCCTATCGCCGGGCGCGCCATTCGACTGCTTGGTACCTCCGCTGACAATTCAGCCCTCACTACCGAGAACCTGCCGGAGTTAATCACCTGTTTCGACTTCGAGCCTGGTCCGAAGCCGCCGAAAAAGGGGAGATTCAACCACAGGCAAATCCTCACCGCTCCAATGCTCCCGAAAAACCTCACCGTAGCACCGCAGAACGGCACAACACGACACGCGCTCATGGCGCGCCAGTACCGCATTTCCCCAATGCAACCTCCTGAAAAGCGTCACCTTTGACCTTTACGGAGGCCCCGGCGCCCCCTCCCAAAGAACTCCTGAAAAGTCTCACCTTTGCTGGAGGACAGGAAAAAAATCAATGATTTCCGTGACTTGCGATAATCCCATCTAGCGCTCGAACCATCGGTGTTCCCGTAAAATCTCACCTTAAGCCAGTTTTTCGCACCGCAGCACTTTTCCTTGCGTCCCCGCGGACCTCCCGAAAAGACTCACCTTTGCAATCAGCGACCAGGTATACCTTCGCTCGCAAATTGCCATCCGCCGGGCATCTCCAGCCGATAGCCCGCGTTTTAGTCCCGAATCTCCTCACCTTAACGCGTAAAAGCCTATCCAGACCTTCCCGAAAAGCCTCACCTTTGACGGAATCGCCGGCCAAATCGGCTCCCGGATCTAGCTGATCAGCCAGTTCCCCGAATCCCCTCACCTTTCCAATCGCCAGCGTTTCCCGCCGACCAGTCTTTCGGGCGATCGATGCGTCGAATTCCATCCTGGCTCCCGTAAAACCTCACCTCAGCAGTATCGATGCTCAAAAAGAAAGCAAAACTGGACCCCGCGCCCCGAAAAATCTCACCTTCGTTTTCCGTTTTCTCCCGCTCCGGCTCACCAAAGCGGTTAACCACCCCAAAAAACCGGCAAAAAACCATGCTCGCGAGCCTCCCGAAAGCCCTCACCTTGCTCAGACCAAACCGAACAGACACTTTCGAGGGGTGTCGGGCGCTTCGCGGCTGCGAAGTCCCGCAAAACCTCACCTTTGCCCAAACCCCACGTATACGGCGGTTCCTGAACCCGCTCACGTTCCGTCCCGGAGCCGCTCACCGAGCTTCCCGAACCCCATCACTCGAGTTTCCCGCAGATCCTCACCAAGTCTCCCGCAAAGCTTCACCTTGCTCGCCGGAAAGCCCCGCCAGATAAGGGTTTGCCGAGTCGTTAACGTCTTTAACAAGGGTTCAAAGGTGTTTATTTTTATTACTCTCAAGCCTTACACCCGCGAGCCCCGTGAAACACAGGCCCAACACCCCGCAGCCATTGCCGATCCATCGTGAAACAGTGCGCGACCATGCGGAAATCAAACAAAATTCTTCTAATACAATGGCTTATTAGCTATTCTTCGTTTTGTTTCACGGAGAAAAACGGCAGGCGCGTGTTTACCATCGCAATCTGCACGCAAAAGCCCGTCGGTATACGCCAATCCGTTCGCCACCGATAAATCGGTAGCAAACACTACGTAAATTGTTATGATCCATCCAATTCGAGCCACATCGAGGTAAACATGAATCTGGATCAGGAGCGGCAAGCCATTCGCGACGAGCTTGAATCGATGCGTGCGCAGGGCGTGCGCCGCCAGGATCTGTCGCTGCATGCATGTAAACGGCTTTTTTTCGATCTCGGCATCCGGCCATCGATGGCGGCCGTTCGCGATCTCACGCACACCGGCAGCGCAAGCGACATCCCGAAGGACATCGATCATTTCTGGGAGCGCATCCGCAGCGTGTCGCGCGTCAAGGTCGGAGCGGGCGCGATACCAAAAGCACTGGAAGATCGCGCCGGCGAACTGCTGGGCGCGTTATTCGAAGAAGCGGTCGTGCAGGCCAAAGCGTCGCTCGATGGCGAACGTGAAGAGATCCGCGCGCAGATCAGCGCCGCCGATCTACGCGTACGCGAGGCGGAAATTCGTCGGGATGCGGCCGACGACGCCATCAGGCGCAGCGAAGCGCGCGCCGAAACCGCGTGGGAGCGGGTTCGCGCACTTGAAACCCAGTTATCGAGCGCGACTACGCACGGCAGCGTTCACCTCGAAGGCATGCAGGCAACCACGCGCCGGCTCGACCAGGAGAACGAGGCGCTGCGGCAACGGCTCGAAAACGAACAGACTGCCAATGCTGCGTTGCGGGACCGGATCGACGCGTTGCACGTCGAATTGCGGCAAAGCACGGAGCACTATGCACAGCAGATCAAGGATGCGGTGGCCGAGGCCGAGCGGCGCGTCAAGCCGATGCTAGTCGAACTCGACTCGCTGCGTAGCATGGCCGCGACGTATCAGTCCGGCGTGCGTGATGCGAGCCGCAAGGAATTCGAGTTCATTCAGCAGATTGCCGCCGCCAAGGCGCGCGCCGATCGGCTCGACGCGCAGCTGCGCGAGCAGTCGGACGAAGTCGACGCGCTGACGAAAGAAGTCGCCACCCTGCGTGGCCAGCAGGGCATCGATCCGGCCATCGCCGTACTGTTGTGCTCGCTGGTTACTGAGGGGCGGCTCACGAGCAAAGAGTTGAGCATGATCGGCACCGCGGCTGACGGCCACGTGACGCTGCCCGCGAGATGCCCGAAATGCGAGGAAGGTGAGCCGGAGCTGTCGCAGGTCGATCACCGTTTCGAACTGTTCTGCCCGGAATGCGAGCACTCTTCGGGCCTCGGCGAATCGAGGCTCGCGGCGGTGAAGCAGTTCCTGTCGAACGATGGCGCCACCGCGCCGTCGTCCCGCTCCGTCCACGCGATGCGTTAACCAGAGGCGGCCAATCCAACGGGAAAAACGTCAAAGGTGAGGAAATTCGGGACCTCAATGGTGGGGTTCTTCAGGGTTCGCCGGCTCCCGTTTTCCTCGTCAAACGCCCGTCACGGCGGGGCTCGGCCAACGGTGCCGCAGCAGGATCCGGCTCCTCTGTCGCGGGCGAATCCTGCTGATCAATCCAGGTTTGCCACGCGCGATATAGCCGGTTCGCGGACACCGCCTGCACGAAGCCGAGCCATTGACCGACCTGTTCGGCTTCTACCCCGCTTTCGAACAGGTCCGCCGCAAACGTGTTGCGCAAGGTCTGCGGACTCGCGCGCGATTGGCGCGACGTGGCAATCCCCGCTGCATCGACGAGCGCATCCACCGCGCGCAGCATCGTGGCCTTATGCATCGGCCTGCCCGACGGCGATGCGGGAAACACAAGCTTGCCGGCCAGTTGCGTCAGCCGGCGTTCGGCTAGCCAGGCGTCGAGAATCGCCGTTGCGAACGGCGCGAGTCGCGTGCGCCGCGTCAGCACTGGATTCGCGGACTCGATCGTGACCCACGGCGAGCCCTCTCTCACGCAACTAACCGTAAGCGCTCCCGCTTCGCCCGTCTTCAGTCCTGCGCCCAGAAACACCGCGATCAATGCGCGATCGCGTCGCTCTCTCCAGCGCTGCGCGGTCGACAACGCCGGCAACGGCGCGAACAGTCGCGCGATCAACGCAGTGCGTTCCGCATGCGTGAGAAACCCGGTCGGCTCATTGTCGCGCGCATTGCGCCACGCGGCTTCCCCGTCCTGAGCGATGAAACGAGCCGGGTTGGTCGACGCCGATTCGATCTCGCGCACGTGATCGAGCACGCGCTCGATAAGCCGCAAATAGCGGATCCGCTGCGTTCTGCGAATCTCGAGGCTGGCGACGAATTCGGCGATCGCGGGCGTGTCGACCGTCGCGAGGCTTTGTTGCCGCGCGCCGAGCCAATCGAGAAACTGACCCCACTGCGCCTGATAGACCAACGCCGAAGAGCGACGGAAGTGCTGCTTCGCGAGCCACGCATCGAACGCGACCTGCGGGTCGCGACGCCAGTCTTCGCGTTGCTGATCGAACAGATCGGTAGAGGGCGCGGGACGGGGAACGGGGTCGGACAGATGAGGAGGTGACATGGGCAATCCTTCCGTTAGTTGCACCGTTTGGTCCGCGTATTGTAGGCGCTGACCGCCGCGAGGCCGACCGCGAGGAATGGATGAGGATCCGAGCCATCCCGACGTGGTGCCGCCATTAGCCGCCCCACGCCCGGGCGCGCTTTAAGGGCGCATCGGCCGGCCGTGGCAGCGCCGCCCGGCGCGCCGCTTCCTCGTACGCATTGACGGCAAACGCAAAAACGGCCGGCAATGCGTTGGAGGTGCCGAAATCCACGCCGTCATCGGTTTCTGGATAAGGCAGATCGGACGGGCGCTGGAACAGCCCGAGCATCAGCGCGTCGTGCCGGCTGGCAAAACCGAGATCGGCCAGCGCCTCGGCTTCGATGGCATGGAGCAGACGCCACGTGAGCGGCACCTGCCTGACGATGTAGCGCGCGGCGATGCTGCGCACGATATGTTCGAGATCGCGCGCGGCGGTCTGGAAGCGCAGCGCGGCGAGAGTTTGATCGGTAGGGTCGGTTTTCAGGTTGTTCATTCTCGGCTCCAATCGACACCTGATACTGTACAAACATACAGTACCGGGCGCAACCTGGCCGAACGGCCTAACCGTGAATCACGACCAGCAGCGCTTTCGCCTCGCTCTTGCCGACGTTGCGGATCGCATGCGGAACATCCGCGACGTAGCGCGCGGTGTCCGCGACCTTGAGCCGCTTCGTCGCGCCGGCCGCCTCGATGTCGATCGAGCCGTGCAGCACGGTCAGATGCTCGCGCGTGCCTGGCTCGTGCGCGTTCGACACGAGGGCCCCGCCTGGCTGCAGCGTCAACTCGTACCACTCGAACTTGCCGGCCAGCTCGATCGGTCCCCACACACGCAACTGGTATTTCGCTTCGTGACCGCTTAGCGTAGGAATATCGCGCGGTCCGGAAACGGCGATTGCCTCAGGCGACTTCGGCGGCGCAAACAGCGAATCGAGACTTATGCCGAGCGCATTGGTCAGCCGCCATGCAACCGCGATCGTCGGATTGGCCTTGTCGCGCTCGATTTCCGAGAGCATCGATTTCGACACGCCGGCCGCGCGCGACAGATCGTCGAGCGTCATGCGCCGCTCGGCGCGCAGCCGTTGAATCTGTTCGCCGACGCGCGGCGGCGCCGCACTCGGCGGTAATGCCGCGCTGGCGGAGGTGGGCGCCGCATTGGACGCGGTGCGGCGTGTACCCGAACTTGCCATTTCCTGACCCATCGTTTAGAGTTGTTCGATATACCGGATTTTAGTTCGGAAAAACGAAAATATCCGATAAAGCTGACAACCGACTATAACAGGCCGCCCTTCCCGCACGCATGCGAATGCGGGCGCCATCACTCTCAGGAGTCCCGTTCATGCGTGACCAATACCTTGCCCATTTGCGCGGCACCCTCGACCAGATCCGCGCCGACGGCTTCTACAAGAGCGAGCGCGTGATCGCGAGTCCGCAGTCGGCCGACGTGCGTCTTGCCGACGGCAGCGACGTGCTGAACTTCTGCGCAAACAACTATCTCGGTCTCGCCGACGACACGCGGCTGATCGAAGCCGCCAAGCAAGGCCTCGACAGCGACGGCTTCGGGATGGCGTCGGTGCGCTTCATCTGCGGCACGCAAACCGTGCACAAGCAACTCGAAGCGGCGCTCGCCGCATTCCTGCAAACCGACGACTGCATTCTCTACTCGAGCTGCTTCGACGCGAACGGCGGCCTGTTCGAAACGCTGCTCGACGAAAACGACGCGATCATCAGCGACGAGCTGAATCACGCGAGCATCATCGACGGTGTGCGTCTGTCCAAGGCGAAGCGCTTTCGCTACAGGAACAACGACCTCGGCGATCTCGAAGCGCGCCTGCAGGAAGCCGATGCGGCGGGCGCGCGCTTCAAACTGATCGCGACCGACGGCGTGTTCTCGATGGACGGCATCATCGCGAACCTCGCCGGCATCTGCGATCTGGCCGACAGGTACGGCGCATTGGTCATGGTCGACGACTCGCACGCGGTCGGCTTCATCGGTGAACACGGTCGCGGCACGCCCGAGCATTGCGGAGTGATGGCGCGCGTCGACATCATTACCGGCACGCTCGGCAAGGCGCTCGGCGGCGCATCGGGCGGCTACGTCGCGGCGCGCAAGGAAGTCGTCGAACTGTTGCGGCAGCGCTCCCGCCCGTATCTGTTCTCGAACACGCTCACGCCGAGCATCGCGGCGGCGTCGCTGAAGGTACTCGAATTGCTCGCCAGCGATGAAGGGGCGTTGCTGCGCGCACGCGTGCGCGAAAACGGCGCGCATTTCCGCCGCGCGATGAGCGCGCTCGGCTTTACGCTCGTGCCGGGCGAACATCCGATCATTCCGGTGATGCTCGGCGACGCGCAACTCGCGGGAAAGATGGCCGATGCGCTGCTGAAGCAAGGCGTCTACGTGATCGGTTTTTCGTTCCCGGTGGTGCCGCGTGGCCGCGCGCGCATCCGCACGCAGATGAGCGCCGCGCACACGCCGGAGCAGATCGACCGTGCCGTCGAGGCGTTCGCGCGCGTCGGCCGCGAGCTCGGCGTCATCACCACGTGATCGCCGCGTGATTCGAATGGAGAAGCAGATGAAAGCATTGGCAAAACTCGAACGCGGACCGGGCCTCACGCTGACCGACGTGAAGAAGCCCGAAGTCGGTCATAACGACGTGATGATCCGCATCACGCGCACCGCGATTTGCGGCACCGACATTCATATCTGGAAGTGGGACGACTGGGCGCAGAAGACGATTCCGGTGCCGATGCACGTCGGCCATGAATACGTCGGCGAAATCGTCGAGATGGGGCAGGAAGTGCGCGGCTTTGCGATCGGCGATCGGGTGTCGGGCGAAGGACACATCACCTGCGGCTTCTGCCGCAACTGTCGCGCGGGCCGCCGGCATCTGTGCCGCAACACGATCGGCGTCGGCGTGAATCGCGAGGGCGCGTTCGCCGAATACCTGGTGATTCCGGCCTTCAACGCGTTCAAGATCCCGCCTGAAATCTCCGACGATCTCGCCGCGATCTTCGATCCGTTCGGCAACGCGACGCATACGGCGCTGTCGTTCAACCTCGTCGGCGAAGACGTGCTGATTACCGGCGCTGGGCCGATCGGCATCATGGCGGTCGCGATCGCCAGGCACGTCGGCGCGCGCAACGTCGTGATCACCGACGTCAACGACTATCGCCTCGAACTCGCGCGCAAGATGGGCGCGACGCGCGCGGTGAACGTGTCGCGCGAATCGTTGCGCGACGTGATGCACGATCTGCACATGACCGAGGGCTTCGACGTCGGACTCGAAATGTCGGGCGTGCCGAGTGCTTTTACGGGCATGCTCGAAGCGATGAACCACGGCGGCAAGATCGCGCTGCTCGGCATTCCACCCGCGCAAACCGCGATCGACTGGACCCAGGTGATCTTCAAAGGCCTTGAAATCAAGGGCATTTATGGGCGCGAGATGTTCGAGACCTGGTACAAGATGGTGGCGATGCTGCAAAGCGGCCTCGATCTGTCGCCGATCCTCACCCACCATTTCAAGGTCGACGACTATCAGGAAGCCTTCGCGACGATGCTCTCCGGCGAAAGCGGCAAGGTGATTCTCGACTGGACCTCTGCCTGAGTCGGCACCTCACCGTCTGAACGCTGACGCCCGCAGCGCGCTTACGCGCCTGCGGGCGTTTTCACGAACTCGGCCTGGATGCGCACGTGAATATCGTCGCCGACGGCCGGATACCAGGTAGACAGACCGAACTTCGCGCGGCTGAAATGACCGTCCGCGGAAAAGCCGAGCGTGTCTTTCTTCGTTAGCGGATCGGGCGCGAAGCCGTTGAACGTGACGTCGAGCGTGACCGGCTGCGTGACGCCGCGGATCGTCAGATCGCCGCTCAGCGTGCCGCGCGCTTCGCCGGTGCGCTCGAAACGCGTGCTCGCGAAGCGGATCTGCGGATAGCGCGCGACGTCGAGCATGCTGTCGCTTTTCACCATCTTGTCGAGCAGCGGCACGTTCGTGTCGATGCTCGCGGCGTCGATCGCGACCGACGCCGTGCTGCGGTCGAGGCCGCCGTCGTTCCAGTCGAGCTCCCCCTGCTTGCGATCGAAACGCATCGTAAAGCGCGTGTATTTGAGGTGATCGATATCGAACGTGATGCTCGTATGGTCCTGATCGATGTCGTAGCGTCCGGGCGGCACGCGCGCCTCGTTCTGACTGACCGAATGCGTGAGCACCTGGATCGGCGTGCAGGCCACCGCGCCCAGCAGCGTTGCGCCGAGCAGCGCGCGCACCCACGCGGTGCGAACGGAGGATGGTTTCATCGAAGCGATTCTGGTTGAGCGGTGATCAAGCGACTCCATCACGATAGCAGCAAGCGCACCCACAGCGCCGAAGCTCGAAGAAAAACTTGACGATGGAGAATGATCGTTCTACCTTTTCGTCCATGACACACGAAACGATTCCGACCGATCCAAACGACGCGGCCCAGTCCGGCACGGCGCGCGAGCGGCTGCTCGATGCCGCCGAGGCGCTCATCTACGCCGGCGGCATCCATGCAACCGGCGTCGATGCGATCGTGCGGCAGTCCGGCACCGCGCGCAAAAGCTTTTACACGCATTTCGAGTCGAAAGATGCGCTAATCGCGGCCGCGCTCGAACGGCGCGACGAGCGCTGGATGAACTGGTTTATCGCCGGCACGCAACGGCGCGGCAAGGGCGCGCGCAGACGCCTGCTCGGCATGTTCGACGTGCTGCGCGAGTGGTTCGCATCGGCGGATTTTCATGGCTGCGCGTTTCTGAACGCGGCCGGCGAGATCGAATCCGCCGACGATCCGATCCGCGTCGTCGCGCGCAAACACAAGGCACGGCTGCTCGGTTTCGTGCGTGCCGAATGCGTCGCGTTCGTCGTGGAAGCCGAAATCGATGCGCGTCGCGCGTCGCCGCTCGCGCGGCAATGGCTCGTGCTGCTCGACGGCGCGATCGCGGTGGCGCTCGTGAGCGGCGAAGCCGATGCGGCGCTCGACGCGCAGGCGGTTGGCAAGACCTTGCTCGATGCGGCAGTGAAACCCGCCGCAACCAAACGGCCGCCATCGCGGCGCACCACCACCTGACTGAGGAACCATCATGACCGATACGATCGAAGCCCGCCCGCCGCTGCCGCCATTCACTCGCGATACCGCGATCCAGAAAGTGCGCGCCGCGGAAGACGCGTGGAACAGCCGCGAACCCGAGCGCGTATCGCTCGCGTACACGACGGATAGCGTGTGGCGCAACCGCGCCGAATTCGTGCATGGCCGCGCGGAGATCGTCGGCTTTCTGCGCCGCAAGTGGGCGAAGGAGCTCGACTATCGGCTGATCAAGGAACTGTGGGCGTTCACCGACAACCGCATCGCGGTGCGCTTCGCGTACGAATGGCACGATGATTCGAACAACTGGTTCCGCTCGTATGGCAACGAGAACTGGGAGTTCAACGAGCATGGTCTGATGGCGCATCGTCACGCAAGCATCAATGACCTGCCGATCCGCGAAGCCGACCGCTTGTATCGCTGGCCGCTCGGCCGGCGGCCCGACGATCACCCCAGCCTGTCCGATCTCGGTCTGTAGACGTTCCCACCACATTCATCGCCGGCGGCGCACCTGATGCGCGTCGCGAACTTCTTCACCGCTTGTTCATCACGGCGCCATCGGTTCTCCGTTATGGTGGCGGTTCCGGCTGCGGGGGCACGTCGCGTGCCCGGCCGGCCGAGCGAGTCCTCAACATCGACCGCACGGCTTCAGATACAGTGCGCGACGGGCGGCACGCGGATCGCCAGAACACCATGACACCGGCGCTCGACCGGTGACGGAGAAGAAATGCACGTCAGGCAGATGAACAAGAATATCCGGCGCGCCGCGGTGGCGCTTTTCGCCAGCTTCGCGGCGCTCTCCGCGGCGCACGCGGGCAACTGGTGTGACGGCGGTGTATGGGTCGACGCGATGCTCGGCTCGTATCACATCAACCCCGATCCCGATACGCACTTCGAGCAGTTCAATCCCGGGCTTGGCGTCGAATGCTGGCTGAACAACCAGTGGGCGCTGACGGCCGGCGGCTTTCGCAACTCGCTGCGTCGGCCGTCCTACTACGGCGGCGGCGTGTGGGCGCCGGAGTTCGCGCATTGGGGAATCGTGCGGATCGCGGCGATCGGCGGGATCATCTCCGGCTATAACTATGGCAACTGGGGGCTTGGCAGCAATCACACGATCGGCCCGGTGGTCGCGCCGATCGTGATGCTCGAATACAAGCGCGTCGGCGCGAACTTCATCGTCATTCCGCCGATCCCATCGGACAATCTGCCCTTTACGATTGGTTTTCAGCTGAAGGTAAAGTTCTGACGGAGCCGTAAGCAACGTGAGCGATCGCCCCCAGGTGAGGTTTTTCGGGAGCCAAAGGCTTCCGTTCTACCCGGATTGAGCAATTGCCACGAGCGCGAGGTCTCGAATGCGGGGTCGACCTCCTGGAACTCCTCACCATGGCGCACAAAGCGTCGTTCTCTCGACTCCTGGAAATCCTCACCATCCTGGAAGACCTCACCTCAACAGGCGCGCTTCAACTTTTAGCCCTGCATTCGAGCGTGTTTTTCGCGCACTGGACGCCGACGCGCTCCGCGCTCGCTGGTCCGAAACGCAATCGTTCACCGCAACGCTGAAGCCAGCGAAGCACGCGCTGCGCACTTCGACGCACCTCATCCCCATCGCCGTTCCGACGCACACCGCGTGAGCCGTCGCGCATCCCGCCCACCGCTCCCGTAAACCCTCACCGTAGCGCCACCTCCTGGAATTCCTCACCATTCGCGCGTCGCTCGATCCGGGCCTCGCCCATGCACGCCATTCATATCGACCATTTTTGGCCCGAATTTGACCGCGTTTATCGCCGCTCATATCGTGCAGCCATGTCGTCCGGATGTGATTCGCCCCGCTGCGTAGAGCCATCGTCATGCGGGAACCTCAATCTTCGTTCTCCCTGAGCCATGAACTCTGACGCCGTGAATTCCGATCTGAGCGCCCCGCTCGCATCACGCCGATCCGCCGCCGCGACGAGCGGCGTACGACGCGCGGTCACGACCGCCGTGCTGGGTCAAATCCTCGAATGGTATGACTTCTTCCTGTATGGAACGGCCGCCGCGCTGGTATTCGGCAAGCTGTTCTTCCCCGTCGGCAGCGATCCGCTCACCGGCACCATCGCCGCGTTCGGCGGCTTCACGGTCGGCTTCATCGCGCGGCCGATCGGCGGTGTGCTGTGCGGACATCTCGGTGACCGCTACGGGCGCAAGCTCGTGACGATGCTGACGCTGTTCGCGATGGGCACGGCGACTATGTTGATGGGCGTGCTGCCCACCTACCAGCAGATCGGCCTCGCCGCGCCGGCGCTGCTCGTGTGTCTGCGCATCGTGCAGGGGCTCGCCGCGGGCGGCGAATGGAGCGGCAGCATCCTGCTGATCCATGAGAACGCGCCGCAATCGAAGCGCGGCGCGCTCGCCGCATGGAGTCCGTGCGGCGCGGCGCTCGGCTTCGTGCTGTCGACCGGTGCGTTCCTGCTGGTGCGGAACCTGTCGTCTGCCGATTTCCTGAGCTGGGGCTGGCGCATTCCGTTCCTCTGCAGCGCCGCACTCGTCGCACTGGGTTTGTGGATGCGCCGCTCGGTCGGCGAAAGCGCCGCGTTCGCTCGAGCGAAGGCAACGCGTCGCGACACCCGCATGCCGGTGATCGAAGTGTTGCGGCAATGTCCTCGCGAAGTGCTGACGATCTTCGGTTTGCGCTTCGGCGAAGGCGGTGCGTCGTACATCTTCTTCGCGTTCTCGATCGCGTATGGCCAGTTCCTCGGCATCAAATCGATCGCGTATGGCCAGTTCCTCGGCATCAAATCGAGTTGGATCCTCGGCGGCCTGACTCTTTCGATGCTGCTGATGATTCCGTTCTCGCTGTTCTTCGGCTACCTGACCGACAAGGTCGGACGCAAGCCCGTGTATCTCGCCGGCGCGATTGCGTTGGTGCTTGTCGCATGGCCGTACTTTGCGCTGCTCGGCTCCGGCGAATACTGGAAAGTGATCACGGCCCTCGTGCTGGCGAACAGCCTCACGCTCGGCATCCTCGAAGGCGCGCAGCCCGCGTTCATCAGCGAACTGTTGCCGGTACATCTGCGCTTCTCGGGGCTTGGCATCGGGCGCGAAATCTCCTCGGTGCTCGGCGGCGGCCTGTCGCCGATGATCGCCACGGCGCTGCTCGCGCACTATCGCAGCGCGACGCCGGTCGCTCTGTATCTCGGCGTGCTCGGTCTGATCACCGTCATCGCGACGCTGCTCGCCCGGGAGACCTATCCGAAAGCGATGCGCATCGAAGCGCATCGGGAAACCGAATGACATCGTTCACATCACTGAATCAAGAGGTAACGCGCATGCACGCCGTTCATACCGCCAGCGCCCGCGCTTGCACCGCCGACGCACCCATCATCGACACGCAGGAGGACTACCCTGAATACACGGGCCCGCTGTCGCTCGATGACCTGATCACCGAAGTCGAGCGTCGCCGCGACGAGTTCGATGCGGTTTCACACGTCCCGCGCGACATGATCGTGAAGATGAAGCGCGCGGGCATCTTCCGCGCGAGCACGCCGAAACGCTTCGGCGGCGACGCGCTGCCGCCGCCACAGTTTCTGGCGATGCTCGAACGCATCGCGATCGCCGATGGTTCGACCGCATGGGTCGCGGCCTTTGGCTCCGCGAACACGTATCTTGCGTCGCTGCCGGTCGAGACTCAGGCCCGCATCTACGCGTCCGGTCCGGACCAGGTTTTCGCGGGCGGCCTGTATCCCCTGCAACCGGCCGAGCGTGCGCCCGGCGGCTACGTCGTGTCGGGTCAATGGCGTTTCGCGAGCGGCTGCAAGGGCGCGGACTGGCTCGGCGTCGGCATCGGTGGCGCGCCGGGCAAGGTCGGCGACGCGAACGCGGGCAAGCCGTTCACGGCCGTGTTTCCGGCGAGCGAAGTCGAGATCGTCGACAACTGGAACGTGGTCGGCATGCAAGGCACCGGGAGCCACGATCTGCGCCTGAAAAACAGGTTCGTCGACGAGCAATGGACCTTCGTGCGCGGCGGTGCGCCGCTGATCGACGAGCCGCTCTACCGCTACCCCGCCGTCGCATATCAGGCACAGGTGCATGCGGCGGTGAACCTCGGGCTCGCGCGCGCGGCGCTCGACCTGCTGGCCGGTATGTCCGGCGTAACCAGAACGACGACCGGCGCGCCGCGTCTTGCCGACCGCGCGTACTATCGCTCGGGTCTCGCGCAGGCGGAAGCGAATCTGCGCAGCGCGCGCGCGTTCTTCTTCGAGTCGGCGCAAACTTCGTGGCGCACGGTCATGGCGGGCGACCCCGTGTCGCCCAGCGAGGCCAATCTGCTGCGGCTCTCCGCGACGCATGCCGCGCATACGTGCGCCGAGGTGGTCATGCAGGCGTACAAGATGGCTGGCATCGGCGCGATCTATCGCGAGAGCCGCATGCAGCGGATGGTGCGCGATTCGATCGTCGTCACGCAGCACGCGTTTCTCGGCGAAGGCACCTACGACGCGTCGGGCGCGCTGTTCGTCGGCATACCGCCGGTCACGCCCTATCCCTGAGCGACGTAGGAGCGACTGTCATGACGCACGACGAAACGCGCACGCACTTCCGCGACGCGATGGCTTGCCTCGGCGCGGCCGTCAACATCATCACGACCGATGGTCCGCGCGGGCGCTGCGGCATCACCGCGAGCGCGGTCTGTTCGGTGACCGATACGCCACCGACCATGCTGGTATGCATCAATCAATCGAGCTATGTGCATGACGTGATGCACGAAAACGCGAACCTGTGCATCAACATCCTTGGCGCGCACTGCCAGGACCTGGCGCGCGTGTTCGCGGGCATGACGGGTTGCACGATGGACGCGCGTTTCGATCAATGCGCGTGGCAGCCGGGAGCGCTCGGCGCTCCGGTGCTTGGCGACGCGCTCGCGAGCCTCGAAGGACAGATCGTCGACAGCAAGACGGTGGGCTCGCACTCGGTGATGTTCGTGCGGATCGAGCGGATCGCCACGCGCGATGACGGCGATGGCCTCGTCTACTTCGGCAGGCAGTTCCACCGGCTTGCGCGTGCCGGTGTCGCGGCTTGCGAGGCGGCATGACGATGCAGGTCTGTCTCTTTCTGATCGGCACGAGCGACGCGCGGCAATCGCTCACGGACCCGCGCGCGCTGCTGCGGGCCGCCACGCAAGTCGCGGGGTTGCGCAAGCTGATCGTGCACGAGCCGATCGCGGGACAGGTCGATGCGCGTATCGCGCCGGCGGCCGATGCGCCGTCGTGCGTGCTGCAGTGGTACTTCGACGAACTCGAGCCGCTCGAAGCCGCGCTCGAACCTGACGGCGCGATCGCCCACGCGTTGCATTCGGCCATGCGCGCCGAATTCAGCCCGCAAAGCTTCATGCAGCAGGTGATGGCCGTGCGCATCTTCGCGCCACCGCAGGCTGCGTCGGTCGAAGACAACGCGCAACGCTGCACCTATCTGGTCGCATACGAAGGCGTCGCGCAAGACTTCAACGCGTGGCTTACGCACTATCTGGCGCATCATCCGCCGTTGATGCTGCAATTGCCGGCGCTGCGCGAAATGGAGATCTACACGCGCATCGACAGCCGCAGCGGTTTGCCGTTTGCGCGCGCGAGCGCGATGCAACGCAACAAGGTCGTGTTCGACGATGCGAGCGCGCTCACCGATGCGCTCGCGTCGCCGGTGCGCGATGCGATGCGCCGCGACTTCCACGCGCTGCCGCCATACAGCGGGGCGACGCCGCATTTTGCAATGCGCAGCATCTACGGTAACCTCGCCGCATATTGACCGGCGCGTCGCGCGGCCAGCGACATGCCTTAGTTTGCGAGAGCTGCGCATGAACAAGCTGAATCCCGGCATCGCCGATCTGAATCTTCTACGCGTGTTCCTCGCGATCTGGGACCTGCGCAGTCTGACGGCGGCCGGCGATCGGCTCGGTCTCACGCAACCGGCGGTCAGTCATGCGCTGCGCCGCCTGCGCACTTTGTTCGAAGACCCGCTGTTTTCGCGCACGCCCAATGGCATGGTCCCCACCGATGCCGCGTACCGCCTCTATCCGCCGCTCGCGCAAGCGTTCGCGATCATCAACGAAGCCGTGCAGCAGCTGGCGAAGTTCGAGCCGTCGACCGCGCGACGGGTGTTTCGCGTGTCGATGTCGGACATGTCGGAGTTCTACTTCTTGCCCCCGCTCGCCGCGCTGCTCGATCGCGAAGCGCGCGGCATCCGCATCGAGGTTGCCAATGTGCCGGTCGAGTCGGTCAGCGCGGCGATGCGCGCCGGCGAAGTCGATCTCGCGCTCGGCTATGTGCCGGGTCTCGACGCGGGCTGCGTGAGCCGGACGCTGTTCGTCGACGAGCACGTGTGCGTGGTGCGCGCCGGTCATCCGCTGCGCAAGACGAGGCCGAGCCGCGAAGATCTGACCGCGCTACGCTACGTGTACGCGAGCACCAATGCGACCGGGCATCGGATGGTCGAGCAATGGCTCGACGAGCTGAACCTGAAGCGCGAGGTCGTGCTGCGGCTGCCGCATTTCGTCGTCGCGCCCGAGATCGTGATGAATACCGATCTTGCCGTGATCTTTCCGAAAAGCATCGCGAAGCGCTTCAACCGCGGCAAGGCGTTCCGGATTCTGCCGCTGCCGTTTCCGCTGCCGCCGATCGAAATCCAGGTGCACTGCCACTCGCAGTTCGCGGCGGACCCCGGCATCGCGTGGCTGCGCGAGACCATCCATACGATGTTTCATCAGCCGGCACGCTGAGCGCCCGTGAGCTTGCCCGCGGGTGCCCGGGCACGCCGGGCATATTAGCTGCACTGATACCCGCCCTGCTTTTCGGCTAATTTGACGCCACTATCTGTCGCCTCGACACTGCGTATCGTGCGAAGCCTTTTCTGAAAGGCCGCCATCCCCCCAATTCAAATGCGAGCAGACATGTCCTCCGTTCAATCCCCGATCGCGGCCGGGCGCGCCACAGAAGAGTCGGATCGCGCACTCAGGAAAATCATCATTGCGTCGGTGGCCGGCAACGCGATGGAGTGGTACGACTTTTTCGTGTACGGCACCGCGGCTGCGCTCGTGCTCGGGCAACTTTTCTTTCCCGCGCACGCGGACCCGTTGATCGGCACGATCGGGGCGTTTGCCGCGTTTGCGATCGGCTTCGTCGCGCGTCCGCTGGGCGGCATCGTGTTCGGGCATATCGGCGACCGCTATGGACGCCGCGCGTCGCTCGTCTGGACGCTGCTGATCATGGGCTTTGCGACCTTCGGCATCGGGCTGTTGCCAACCTACGAGCACGTCGGTCTGGCCGCCCCCGCGGCGCTCGTGGGCTTGCGCTTGCTGCAAGGCATCGCATCAGGTGGCGAATGGGGCGGCGGCGTGCTGATGATCAGCGAGAACGCTCCGCCCGAAAAACGCGGCTATTTCGCGGCGTGGAGTCAGCTCGGCGTGGGCGGCGGCTTCGTGCTGTCGGCGGGCGCGTTCCTCGCGGTGCAAGCGCTGCCGCACGATCAGTTCATGTCATGGGGATGGCGTCTGCCGTTTCTCGCGAGCATCGTGATTTTCGCGCTCGGCGTGTACATCCGTCACAACCTGCCGGAGAGCCGCGACTTCGAGAACGCGGAGAAAGCCGGCAAGACCGCGCATATGCCGGTGCTCGAAGCGATCAAGCGTCACCCGAAAGAGATCCTGATGGCGATGGGTCTGCGGGTCGCGGAAAACGGCGGCGCCTATATCTTTCTCGCGTTTTCGCTCGTGTACGGCAAGTTCGTCGGCATTTCGAATTCGGTGATGCTGACCGGCGTGATGCTCGCGATGGTGGTCGAAATGGGCGCGATGCTCGCGTGGGGCAAGCTGTCGGACCGCATCGGGCGCAAGCCGGTGTATATGATCGGCGCGGTGTCGCTCGTGGTGATGGCGTTTCCGTTCTTCTGGCTGCTCAACACGCAGTCCACGCCGCTGATCTGGCTCGCGCTTCTGCTCGGCACGGCCGTCTGCCACGGCGCGATGATCGGCACGCTGCCAGCGCTCGTCGGCGAACTGTTCAGCACCGAAGTCCGTTATTCCGGCGTGGCGCTCGGTCACGAAGTCGCGTCGATCTTCGCGGGCGGCCTGTCGCCGCTGATCGCGACCGCGCTGCTCGCGCACTACCAGGCCTACTGGCCGGTTGCCGTGTTCCTGATCGTGCTCGGTCTCGTTACCGTCGTCACGCTGAAGTTCACGCACGAAACGCGTCAGCCGTAATGCTTCGCCTGCCTAACGTGCAAGCCTAACGTGCAAGCCTAACGTGCAAGCCTAACGTGCAAGCCTAACGTGCAAGCCTTCGCGCGGTGACGTGTATCGCGCGAAGGCTTCGCTTTGGCCCGCGCAGTCTGAGGTAAAGGAGTGCGGTAACATGGCACTCCCCCACGACCCGGTCCTCATGTCAGCGCATGAAAGTCGACACCACCACCGTTCGTCTCGTCGTCGCGATGGTCGAAGAGGGCAGCATCTCGCGGGCGGCCAACCGGCTGGGGCTCGCGGTGGCGGCGGCGTCGCGGCGCGTGTCGGATCTCGAGGAGCAACTCGGCACGAAGCTCTTCAGGCGCGTACCGCACGGCGTGGAAATGACCGAGTCGGGTGGCAAGCTGCTCGGCTATCTGCAGCAGGTCGACACGCTGGTGGACCGGCTCGCGAGCGAGGCGCAGGCACTCGTGAGCGGGTTCGACGGACGCATCGTGATCGGCGCGCCGAAAGCCGTGATCATCGAGTTTCTCGCCGCGGATATCGCCGCGATCCGGAATGCCTATCCGGGCATCTCGCTGAAGATCGTCGAAGAGAACAGCCGCATCGTGCAGCAGATGTTGCGCGACAAGATGATCGACATCGGCATCTACGAAAAGAAGAGCGGCTTTCTCGATCTGCCGCAAATGCGCTATCGCGAGGACCGGTTGGTGCTCGTTTATAGCCGCGCACATTTCCATCTTGATCCGCAGCCGATCACGCTCGACGCCTTGCTCGAGCTTCCGCTCGTCGGCCTCGGCAAGGGCTCGGCAATCCTTGCCGCCGTGCAGCGCGCGTTTCACAGCCGCGGCCGCCGCTTCGATTGCGACTATCTGGTCAATGGTTTCGACACGATGCTCGCCGTCGTGCGCCACGGGCTCGGCGTGGGTCTGATGCCGCCCGACGTGCTGCGCAGCTTCCATCCCGAGGACGGCCTCGGCGTCGTCGAGCTCGCGGGTGACTGGCATCAACGTAGCTACGTACTGTCTTGTGTGGAAGGACATGCGCAGGCGCAGACGCTGCGCAACGTCGAAGCCGCGCTCACGGCCGGACGGCGCGTGGCCGGCCGCTGAAGCGCAGGCGCAGCACTTCCTGCGCTCGACGCCCTCGACTGCAAAGCTCCCCCTTCGTCTTTTGCGAAACCAGGTATGACCGCCGCATTCTTGCGGCGGCACCCTCGCGTGCGCGACAGTTGACGCACGCCAACACGGTGCTGCAACGGCCGGCCGCGCGACGCGCTTCGCGCGACAGCGGCCCGGCAGGAAAAACAGGAGACGACATGACGCAAAGCCACGCACAAACACCATCCAGCGACGACGCGGATACGGACAACCGGCCGTTGCCGCTGCAGGGCATCCGTGTGCTCGACGTCAGCCAGGTGATGGCCGGCCCGTTCGCCTGCATGATGCTCGCCGATCTCGGCGCGGACGTCATCAAGGTCGAACCCCTCGAAGGCGACCAGACGCGCGGCGCCATGGGCTTCAAGATGAAAGGCCCGGACAGCATGGGCTTTCTGAACATGAACCGCAACAAGCGCTCGGTCGCGCTGGACCTGAAGACCGACGAAGGGCGCGAGTTTTTCTACAAGCTGGCCAAGACCGCCGACGTGATCGTCGAGAACTATCGGCCCGGCGTGGTTCAGCGGCTGCGGATCGATTACGAGACGATCCGTGAAATCAACCCGAAGATCGTCTACGCGAGCATCTCGGGCTTCGGTCAGAGCGGCCCGTGGTCGCAGCGCCCCGGCTTCGACCTGATGGCGCAGGCCATGTCCGGCGTCATGAGCGTGACGGGCTACAAAGGCGGCAAGCCCGTGAAGGCCGGCGTGCCGGTGGCGGACATCGGCTGTGCGCTGTTCGCCGTGTACGGCGTGCTTTCCGCTTATATCGGCGCGCAGAAGACCGGGCAGGGGCAACACGTCGACGCGTCTCTGTTCGATTCGGCGATGGCCTTCTCGATCTGGGATATGTCGGATTACTGGGGAACGGGTGTCGAGCCGACGCCGCTTGGCACCAGCAACAAGATGAGCGCGCCGTATCAGGCCGTGAAGGCGCGCGACGGTTACTTCGTGATGGGCGCAACCAACCAGAAGCTGTGGTCGCGTCTTTGCGAACTGCTGGAGCGGACCGATCTGCTGACGAATCCCGAGTTCGAGACCGTTTCCCTGCGCCTGAAGAACCGCGAAGCGCTGATCGAATCGCTCGAGAAGTCGTTCGGCCAGCGCGACTGCGAGGCATGGATCGAGACGATGCTGGCCGCGGGCATTCCCGCCGGACCGATCCTGTCGTATCCGCAAGCCTTCAGCAGCGAACATGCGCAGTATCGCCGCATGTGCATGGAGATCGACCATCCGGTTGAAGGCAAGGTCAAGAACATCGGCTTTCCGGTCAAGATGCTCGGTACGCCGCAGCGCGTAAGACGCCATCCGCCGCGGCTGGGCGAGCACAACGACGAGCTTTACGCAGAGATCAACGGGGCCGCGAAATGAGCGAAGCGACGAGTGAGAAAGTCAGGCTCGAACGTCTGACGGAGTCGGTCGCGCAGATCGTGATCGACCGCCCCGAGCGGCACAACGCGATGTCGATTCCGATGTACGAGACCTTGCTGGCATTGATCGACCAATGCCGCGCGGACGAAACCGTAGGTTGCATCGTGCTACGCGGCGCGGGCGGCAAGTCCTTTATCTCGGGCACCGACATCGACTACTTCCGCGACTTTACGGCAGGCTCGCAGGGCGTCGAATACGAAGCGCTCGTCGAACAGGTGATCGACGCGGTCGAACGCATTGCGGTGCCCACCGTCGCCGCGATCGACGGTTGGGCCGTGGGTGGCGGACTCGCCATCGCTACCGCGTGTGACTTCCGCATCTGTGCGCAGGGCTCGCGCTTCGGCGCGCCGATCGCAAAGACGTTATCGAACACGCTGTCGTCACGCAATCTCGCGAGGCTCGTGGCGGCATTCGGCGTGCCGCGCGTGAAGAAGATGCTGCTGCTCTCCGATTTCCTCAGCGCCGCCGAAGCGCACGCGTGCGGCTATGTGTATGACGTCACGGCGAAGGAACAGGTCGGCAACGCGGCGTGCGCGCTCGCCGAGCGGCTCGTTGCGCTATCGCCCGTGACGCAGCATGCGGTCAAGGAGAGCTTGCGGCGCATCGTGATCGATCAAAGCCTCGCAGACGAGGATCTCGTCGAGCAGGTGTACGGCAGCCAGCGGTTCCGCGACGCCGTCGCGGCCTTCGGCTCGGGAACGCCGAAGGGCTGAGCGTCCCGGATCGCACGCGCAATCGCGTGGCTTCACCGCAAAAAAATAAATGACATCTGGAGGACGACACATGAAACGCATGTCGCTGAAGGCCACCACCACCGTGCTGGTGATGTTGTGCCTGATGTATTTCATCACCTATGTGGATCGCGTCAACATCAGTACGGCAGCGGGGCAGTTCAAGAGCGAGTTCGGCCTCAGCAATACGCAGCTCGGCATCATTTTTTCGGCATTCGCGTATCCGTACGTGATCTTCCAGTTTGTCGGCGGATGGGTCAGCGACCGCTTCGGCGCGCGCCGCACGCTGCTTGCATGTGCGGCAATCTGGGCCGTGGCGACCGCGCTGACCGGCATGGCGGGCGGTTTCGCTTCGCTGACCGCGGCGCGCCTGCTGCTGGGTCTCGGCGAAGGCGCGACGTTTCCGGCCTCGACCAGCGCGATGGCCTCGTGTATGGCGTTGACCGCGCTGTCGCTGGTTCCCGTCGTGCTGCTGCACGATCCGATGATTTCGCTGATCTTCCTTGCCGCGGCGATGTTCTTCAACGAAATGAACGTCGGCCCGATGTGGGCGGTTCCGATGGACGTCGCCTACGACCGCTCCGGCACGGCCAGCGGCATCATGAGCGGCACCGGCTTCACTGCGGCGATCGTGAGCCCAGTCATCGCCGGGTTGGTCGCCGACCGGTTGCACAGCTGGGATCTGACGTTCGTACTGTCGATCGGCGTGATGCTCTTCGGCATCGTGCTGAGCTTCTTCACGAAGCCGAACATACCGTTCTCGAATGACGCGACGCAGCCGCGCAGCGAATCGCAACGCAAGGAGGACGCGCTGTCGGGCGCTTGACACTTCAGCATAAAATAAATTGCATTGATGCAAGCACGGTTTTTTAATCTATTTTGCTTATCCGATGCGGGGCGCTAATCTCGGCATATCGTCCCCCCAGGAATACATCGGAAGGCAATCATGCAAGCTTCAACCCTGAAAGTCCGCGTCGATGCCTTGTGCGAAGAAGCGCACGGGGTCCGCTCGTTCAGCATTTCGCGGCTCGATGGGCTGCCGTTCGAGCGCTACGAACCCGGCGCCCATATCGACGTCACGAGTCCTTCGGGCGTCACGCGGCAATACTCGTTGTGCGGCGACCCGGAGTGTATCGAGTCGCAGATTTTCGCGGTGAAGAAGGAGGAGCAATCGCGCGGCGGCTCGCGCTCGCTTCATGAAGAGGTGAGCGTCGGCACCGAACTGTCGGTCGGCGCGCCGCGCAACCTTTTTCGTCTCGAAGAAAGCGCGGACGAGCACATCCTGATCGGCGCGGGCATCGGCATTACGCCGTTGCTGTCGATGGCTTATCGGCTCGCCGCGCGGCACGCGCGCTTCACGCTGCACTATTTCGCCCGCAGCGAGGCGCACGCGGCCTTCATGACGCTGCTCACGCGCGAGCCGTTCGCACGGCACGTGAAGCTGCATTTCGGCGTGCAGCCCGAGGAGCTGAAACCCGCGCTCGATGCGTGCCTGCTCGATGCAGGCACGAACGCGCATGTCTACACGTGCGGTCCCTCGCCGTTCATGGATTTTGTCGTAGCGAGCGCTCAGCAACGCTTGCCCCCGGAAGCGATTCATCTCGAACGCTTCAAGGCGGAACCGGCTCCCGTGGCCGAAGCATCGCTCGACAGCTTCGACGTGCAATTGGCGAGCAGCGGTCAGACGGTGCGAGTCGATGCGAACACGTCGATCGTCGATGCGCTCGCGTCGATCGGTATCGAGGTGGACACATCGTGCGGCGAAGGCGTGTGCGGCACCTGCATGGTGGATGTGGTCAGCGGCGAGCCCGAGCATCGCGATCACTGCCTGAGCAAGGCCGAGCGCGCGAGCAATAGCGTGATCTGCTGCTGTGTGTCGCGCTCGCGCACTCCCGTGCTCGTGCTCGACCTCTGATTCACCTGCGCGCAATCACATCTTCTCGAAGCCCGCGAGGATCTCGGTGATGAGGCCGCGCATCCACGCGATGCCTTCGTCTTCGTGGAAGTGCTCGTGCCAGTGCATCGTCACGGCGGCCTTCGGCAGCGGCACGGGCAGTGCATAGATCCGGAACGCGTCGCCGCGATTGAGGATATGCGCGAGCCGTTCGGGCAGCGTCGCGAACAGATCCGTCGCGGCCAGCACGCCAGGCACCGCGACGAAGTGCGGCAACGCGAACGCGATATTGCGGCCGACGCGTTGCGCGCGCAGCGCGTCGTCGAGCGCATGGTGGCTATGTTCGAGCGAGCGCACCTGAATGTGCGACGCGGCCAGAAACCGTTCGAGCTTCAGCGTGTCACCGCTCGGCAGGTCGCGGCGCTTGCGCGTCATGCACACATACGATTCCTCGAACAGCAGGCTATGCCGCGTGCGCGGCAGCAGCGACGGCAGATTGCCGATCGCGAAGTCCAACCGGCTCGAGCGCAGCGCCTCCTCGATCTCCTCCACCGGCAACGGCTCGACGACCAGCTTCACGCGCGGCGCGGACTTCTGCAGCGCCGCGCACAGCGCGGGCAGATAGGCCATTTCGCCCGCATCCGATAGCGACAGACGAAACGTGCGCGTGCTCGTCGCCGGGTCGAAACGCTCCGCGTAACGCAGCGCCTGACGCACGGTGTCGAGCGCGTGGCCGACGATTTCCGCGAGCTCGAGCGCGACGGGGGTCGGCTGCATACCCGCGCGCGTGCGGATAAAGAGCGGATCGTCGAACATCGTGCGCAGACGGCCGAGCGAGTAGCTGACCGCGGGCTGCGACAGCGCGAGGCGTTCGCCCGCTTTCGTCAGGCTGCGCTCCTCGACGATCGCCTGAAACACCCTCAGCAGATTGAGATCGACGTGGTCGATGGAGGTCATGGGGTCTCTTGTGATATCAGCCGAACTTATTCGGCAACCTGTTTTTAATCGATTTGACGCATGATCGTCGCAAAGCGAGACTGATGTCAACGAGAGGATGCGCTGATGTGTTGCACGCGACTCGTCGCGTCGATGTGCGTCTTCATTCCAACCACGCAACTGTTCCCCGCATACAATGAGTACGCCGACCTATCAAACCATCGACACCAGCGCCTTAGCCAGGCGCGCCGAGGCCGATCGCATCGCGCCTTCGCTGTACTACGATCCCGAGCTGTTCGAAGTCGAACTGGAGCGCATTTTCTACAAGACGTGGCTCTGGGTCGCGCATGACAGCGAGCTGCCGAAGCCCGGCGATTTCATCACGACGACGATCGGCCGGCAGCCGGTGATCGTCGTGCGCGACAAGAGCGGCGCGGTCAACGTGCTGCAAAACCGCTGCCGGCATCGCGGCGCGACCGTGTGCGAAGAGCACAAGGGCAATGCGAAGGGCTTCACGTGCCCGTATCACAGCTGGTCTTATGCGCTCGACGGCACGCTGCGCGCTCTGCCGTACGGCGATGGTTACGAAGGCGTATGCGAAAAGGGCGATCTGCCGCTGAAAAAGCTGCGAGTGGGCGTCTATCAGGGCCTCATTTTCGCCAGCTTCAACGAAACGATCGAACCGCTCGAAGACTTCCTCGGCGGCGCGAAGCCGTGGATCGACCTGTTCATGAAGCAGGGCGCGGGCTATCCGATCAAGGCCAACGGCGAGCACAAGTTCAAGTTCAAGGGCAACTGGAAGATCCAGCTCGAAAACACGACGGATCTGTACCACTTTCCGGTCGTGCACAAGTCGTGGATGAAGTCCATCGACGACGAAACCGCCGCCGCGATCACCAGCTTCATGACGAGCGACCAGGCGTTCTGCCGCTCGCTCGGCAACGGTCACAGCCTCGCGGTGCTGATGCCCGAGATCGTCGATCTGGACCGCGACGATGGCGCGCCGCTGCCCGAGCGCTTCAGCGAACTCGCCGCGCAACTCGCGCAAAAGCACCCGCCGGAAGAAGTGCGCCGCATCGTGCGCTCGCTGATGGGCGTCGGCTTCAACCTGAACCTGTTCCCGAATCTCGCGCTGTCGATGGCGTTCTTCCGTGTGCTGCGGCCGATTTCCGCCGAGGAAACGGAGATTCGCCACGTCGCGCTCGCGATGGACGGCGGTCCTGAAGAAGCGAACCGCGTGCGCCTGCGCATTCACGAGCACTTCCAGGGCCCCTTCGGCTTCGGCAGTCCCGACGACGCCGAAGCGTGGGAGCGCGTGCAGCGCGGCTCGCATGCGGGACCGGACGTACCGATCCTCGTCAATCGCGGTCTGAATCGCGAAACGACCGCCGCGAACGGCGAGAAAACCGCCCACGCAACCGATGAAACCGGCATGCGCGAAGCCTACAAGCAATGGCGCGCAATGATGGAGCAGGCATGATGGACGACAGAAACGCACTCTTTTCCCATCAGACCTTTGCGCGCGCGATCGAGTTCATCTGGCGCGAAGCCGAATTGCTCGATCGACGCGACTATCGCGAGTGGCTCGAGTTGTGGGACCCGGCGGGCCACTACGTGGTGCCGATCGATCCGAACACGACCGATTACGCGGCAACGCTGAACTACGCGTACGACGATCAGCACATGCGCGAGCTGCGCGTGCAGCGCATGACGTCGGGCTATTCGGCATCCGCGTCGGATGCCGCGCGCACGGTGCGCACGGTGTCGCGCTTCACGCTCGCGAGCGATAGCGCGGACGTGGTCGAAGTGAAGTCGTCGCAGATCATCATCGCGTACAAGCGCGGCACGTCGACGATCTTCGCGGCCGATCTGACGCACAAGATCAGCATGGCGAGCGGCGAGCCGCGTCTCGTCGAGAAAGTGATCCGCCTGATCGATTCCACCGATGCGCTGAGCGCGATCGGCTTCCTGCTCTGACCGGTCATCATGCCGACACTCGAAGGCTATCAACCGAACCAAGGAACGTTCCTATGAGCGACAACCGAAACCTGCCTTTGCGTGTGCTGTTCTGCTGCGGCGTCTCGCAGAACTTCTTCGACTTGCCGCGCGAACAGATCGGCGAAGTGTGGCAAGCGTACGGCAAGATGCTGAACGCGATCGAAGCGATGGAAAACGTGCGCGTGCTGGGCGTGATGGACGACGATCGGCTCGTGGTCGGCAACGCCGATGGCGCGCCGTGGACGTTCTACATCATGGCCGACGTCGCCGACTTCGATACCGCGGTGGCCGTGTGCAATCTGTATCGGACGACGCCGGTCGGCGACTACAACCTGTGGCGCTACGGCAAGATCGAGGCGCGCGTGGGCCGTGCGCTGACGGTGCCGCCAGCGGTCGCCAACCATGCGTGACGCGATGACCGATCCGGCTATCGACGCGCTGCTCGCGCGCGTCAAAGCGCTAGAAGCACAGAACGCGGTGCGTAAGACGATCGCGCGCTACATGGCGCTGTGCGATGTGCCCATGCGCGCGCTCGAAGGCGAGGCGCTCGCCGCGCTGTTCGCCGAAGACGCGATCTGGGAAGGCATCGGCCCGCAGTACGCGGACAAGTTCGGGCGTCTCGAAGGGCCGGCGCAGATCGTCGCGATGCTGCAGCGTTATCTGCCGCCCACGCCGCACTTCGCGAGCAATGTCCACTTTCTGACTGCGGAGCATATCGAGGCGAACGGCGACACGGCGAAGGGTCGCTGGATCATGTTGCAGGCTTCGGGTTATGTCGATGCGAAAGCGGAACTGATCGCGGCGCGCCTCGAAGTCGACTTCGTGCCCGCCACTCACGATGCGGGCGCGACATGGCTGATCCGCCATTTCCGTACCGAGCGTCTTTTCGATGCACCGTGGCAAGTCAACCCGGCCCAGGGAGTTTCGGCATGAGCGCATTTCTGCAGACATTCGATCTGAGCGCGGCGGACAACGCCGACGCGCCGACGATCGCGATCAAGGACAGCATCGACGTCGCCGGCTACGCGACGACAGCGGCAAGCCGCGCGCTTGCCGACGCACCGCTTGCATCGGAGCACGCCGAAGTCGTGCGGCGTTTGCTCGACGCCGGCTGGCGCGTCACTGGCAAGACCAACATGCACGAACTCGCGTTCGGCATGACCGGCATCAACGACTTTTCCGGCACGCCGGTCAATCCGCAGGACGCGGCACGCATTCCGGGCGGATCGTCGAGCGGGTCCGCGTCGGCGGTCGGGCAGAAGTTCGTGGACGCCGCGCTCGGTACCGACACCGGTGGCTCGGTCCGCGGTCCCGCCGCATGCTGCGGCGTTATCGGGCTGAAGCCGACGTTCGGCCGCGTGTCGCGGCACGGCGTGGCGCCGCGCGTCACGACACTCGACTGCGTTGGACCGTTTACGCGCGAGACGGACACGCTGATTCGCGTGATGACGGCGATCGATCCTTCGTTTCGCGCTGACGATGCGCGTCGAGACGTTTCGCAGTTGCGCATTGGCATGGTCGCAGTCGACGCGGATGACGACATCGCCAAAGCAATCGCCGACGCTGTCGGAAAGTCCGAACTCGCCATGCAAGCGATCGAACTCGCGTCGCTGAAGGACGCATTCACGGCCGGCCTCGCGGTGATCAACGCGGAGACATCGCGCGCATTCGGCCATCTGGTGGCAAGCGGCAAGCTCGGCGCCGATATCGAAGCGCGCCTGCGCGCGGCCGCGGCCACGAGCGCCGCCGATCTCGACGCGGCGGAACGCGTGCGCCGCACCTTCACCGACGAAGTGGACCGCGCGCTCGACCGGGTCGACGTACTCGTGCTGCCGACGCTGCCTGCATTGCCGATCACGCTCGAAGCGGCACGCGCCGGCACGTCGGTGATCGGCATGTCGTCGTTGATCCGGCCGTTCAACCTGAGCGGGCATCCGGCGCTGAGCCTGCCCGTTCCGATCGAACGCTCGACGCTGAAGGCGGGCCTGCAAATCATCGGTCGCAAGAACGACGACGAAACGGTGTGCGCGGTCGCCGCGCACCTCGAAGCGCGCCTCGGGCAATCCGCCTGAACGCAATCAAGGAGTCAGCAACATGTCGAACAGAATCGCGCTCGTGACGGGCGCCGAGCGCGGACTTGGCGCCGTTGTCGCGCGTCGTTTTCACGAAGCAGGCTACAGGGTTGCGCTGGCCGATATCGCGATCGAACCCGCGCAAGCGCTCGCGCATGAACTCAGCAGCGACGGCTCGAGCGCCTGCGCAATCCGGCTCGACGTCACGCGCAAGGCGGACTTCGAAGCGGCGCGCGACGCGTTGCTCGAACGTTGGGGCGGCGTGGACGCGCTCGTCAACAATGCGGGCGCCTCGAAGGTCGTGCCCGTGATGGACATTACCGCCGAGCAGTTCGATCAGTTGATCAACGTGAATCTGCGCAGCGTGCTGTTCGGCTGCCAGGTATTCGGGCAGTACTTCGCGCAGCGCGGCGTGGGCCGCATCGTCAATATCGCATCGCTGGCGGGGCAGAATGGCGGCTCGGCAACGGGCGCGCACTATGCGGCCGCGAAGGGCGGCGTACTGACGCTGACCAAGGTCTTCGCGCGCGATCTCGCCGCGCGCGGTGTGACAGTCAACGCGATCTCGCCGGGGCCGCTCGATTTGCCGATCGTTCACGAGAGCGTGGCGGCGGACAAGCTGGCAAA
This sequence comes from Paraburkholderia sp. MM6662-R1, assembly GCF_050436245.1. NCBI lineage: Bacteria > Pseudomonadati > Pseudomonadota > Betaproteobacteria > Burkholderiales > Burkholderiaceae > Paraburkholderia > Paraburkholderia sp. MM6662-R1. The sequence goes on from NZ_JBNDLV010000004.1 coordinate 1,296,272, forward strand.
AGTGATCGAAGCGATACCGGTCGGCAAGCTCGGGGCCGCGTCGTATGTTGCCGATGTCGCGGTGATGCTCGCTTCCGGTGACGCTTATTTCGCCAATGGCGCGTGCTGGGACGTCAACGGAGGCCTGTACATGCGCTGATGCGTCTGCAAGGGCCGAGGCGGCCGGGTCATTCCGGCCGCTCGTCCAACGGGCTCAATACTTCGAGCACGCCGCGCACGAGGGTCGGAATCGACGAAGCGCCGAGCTTTTTCTTGATGCATCGCGCGATGCACGTCCACGGTTTTCACACTGATCGACAGGTCCGCCGCAATGACCTTGCTCGGCTTCCCCTCGATCAAACCGTGCAGCACTTCCTTCTCGCGCGACGTGAGCGAGTTGATCCGCTCACGCAGTTCGAGTTGGCGCATGTGTTTCGCGTGACGCTGGGACGCGAGTTTCATTGCGCGTTGAATGCGCTCGAGCATCTGCTGCGAGTTGTACGGCTTCTCGACGAAGTCGGCTCGGACTCGGTCATGTTCGTGAAGACCACGCAGATTCGCGTGCGCGCCGACGGCGACAGCCTGATTTACTTCGACCGGAATTTTCACCGGGTGCCGCGCGCGTGGAAGGGGCAATGAGTCATTTGAAGCGCTGCCGGCCAGCTCGGGCTCCGGCAGCGCTTAAGTTGTCGCTCCGGACATGGCTCCCGTAAAACCTCACCATTGCCCGGACCTCCTGGAACTCCTCACCATTCGCACTACTTCAGCAACGCCATCTGCACGACCTTGACGATCACGAGCGCGATCGCGAGCAGCAGATAGCCGCGCAGCACGCCCATCCATACGCGTTTGGCGAGCGTCAGACGCGGCGGCGGCAGTTCGTCGAGCGGCGGCATGCGCCACGTGTTGCGCGCGTCCTTCGCATAGACCGGAGCCGGCTCGGCCGCGGACTCGCCGCGCAGCTCGCGCATCCCGAAGCTCGCCACATACCCGACGACCGCGAGCAACGTGCCGCCCGCCAGTACTTCGATGATCGTTTCCGCCGCGATGTCCGGATAGATCACCGACGCGGTCAGGATGATCGACAGCATCACGAGCACCCAGATCACCGCGCCGGTAAACAGATTGAGCTTCTTCGAATTGGCCCACGGACCGAGCACCGCGCGATCGTTGCACAGCAGCAGCAGGAACACGGTCGCGCTCGGCAGCAGTACGCCGGCGAGCGTCTGCACCGCTTCGGTCAACAGACCGAGCGGGCTGCCTGGAATCAGCACCAATGCCGCGGCGGCCGCGACGATCGCGAAGTACACGACGTAGAAGCCCTTCGCATCCGACACGCTACGGTGCAGCGAATGGCGGATCTTGAACACGTCGCCGATCGCATAGGCGGTCGATAGCGACACAGCCGCCGCGCCGATCACGCACGCGTCGAACAGCGCGATCGCGAACAGCACGGCCGAGGTACGTCCCGCGTATCTCTCGAGACCGGCGATCACACCGCCCGCGTCCGTGAAGTTGCCGAACCCGGGCCGTCCGTCGAACAGCGCCGCGCTGAACGAGATCATCGCGACCGCGCCGATCAGTACGAACACGATGCCGATCCACAGGTCGGCTTTTTCGTAGTTCATGAAGCGCGGCGTGATGCGCTTGTCGACCACATAGCTCTGCTGGAAGAACAACTGCCACGGAGCAACCGTCGTGCCGACGATGCCGATTACGAGCAGCATCACGTCGGACAGCTTCGAGTGCGCGGGCCAGTTCGGAATGAAGAAGTCGCGCGCGATCTGGCCGACCGGCGGGTGAATCGACACGAGCACCGGCACGAGCAGCAGGCTCAACACGCACAGCGCGACCGCGAAACGCTCGAAGCGGCGGAAGTCGCCGGTGCTGACGGCGGCCATCGTCAGCGCCGCGGCGATGCACACGCCCGCGATCTTCGAGACGCCGAAGAAGTCGAGCACGAACGTGATGCCGATGAATTCCGTCACGATGGTTAGCGCGTTCAGCAGGAACAGATCGACGACGCTGAACGCGCCCCAGAACTTGCCGAAGCGCTCGAAAATAAGCCGCGCGTGGCCCACGCCCGTGACCGCACCGAGCCGCAACACCATCTCCTGATTGACGAACAGCACCGGCACCAGCAACAGCATGGTCCACAGCAACGTAGTGCCGTAGTTCTGGCCGGCCTGCGTGTAGATGCCGAATGCGCCCGCGTCGTTGTCGCCGACCATCACGATCAGACCGGGGCCGAGGATCGCGAGCAGCGTGCGCAGGCGCGCCCACCAGCTCGTGCGTGGCGCGATGTCATGGTGAGCGATCGTGCCGAGCGCGCCCTTGATATCGCCGACGTGTGCCGAATCGAGCACGGCGCTGCGCGCGGAGGAAATGTTCGTCGGAGTAGACATGTCGTTCTCTCCTGGTTGTATTTGTCGAAGGTCGGATCGCGAAACGCTATGCCACGCGCGACATCACGCGACGGCAGAAGGCGATGAACGGATGCGGTGCGTGCAGCACGAGCATGCCGTCGTAATGGGCGCGCGATTCCTGCACACGCGGGAACTGCGAAAGAAGGAGGCCGAATTGCATGAGGGATCTCCGGGCGCCGGTTTCGACGCGCTGGTGGAAAGCCAGCAGACACGGAGGCCGCGTATGTCCGGGCGCGGCGGTGGAGGTCTACTCGCTTTCCTCAGTTGATAGAACGGGGAAGCGGCATAAGGGATAACTGTCACTGTCGGGCATGGCGGCTCCTTGTCGGTGTGTAGCGGGGACTGCGTTCGAGCGTCTGAAGCGTTCGCTACGCACGCTCGCTACACACGTTCGCTACGCACGTGTTTATCCACGCGTTCGGCGCGCATTGCGTTGAACTGTTTGCGTTGACTGACAACGCGCGCGCAAACGCGACCGCAAGCGCAAGGCTCGCGATGCGACGCCGTATCGGCGCGGGAACGCGCGTGAACGCGGCGTTCCTGTCATGCGGATACGACGTTACTTTAGGTGCACGGGAAGAAACTGCGGCGCGCACCGTCTGCCAACTGGCAAGACGGCGGCTGATGAAGAGAGCGCGGACGTCCTGCCGGTCAGGCAGCGAATCTGTTCGAAAGTCGGCTACTGCAGGTGTCCAAGGCACGAGCCCCATCGGTGATGATTTTTGAATTCTAGGGTTCGCCTTCCGCCGAGGTCAACCTGTTTCTTAAGCAGAGCAAAAAAAATGTGCGGCGCGCGACGGTGGGCACTTTGAATGACATGCGGGTCGAGGCCGATATAGGGGGGAGGTCGAACAGGCGGCACCGATCCGTCCGGCCGATGCCACCACGCCGTGCTCACTGATTGGCGCGCCGTCGCTCGGTCAGCCGGTTATGCACGCTTCTGACGCCGCGAACCGATCGCGCGGCGTTGCCGGCTCGCGCGATTTGCGATTGCCGCGGCACGGTGCCGGTCAGCGTAACGATGCCGTGACGCGCTTCGACACGGATGTTCGCCGAATTGAGGTTCGTGGTGCGCGTGAAAGCGCGGCGGACGTCGCGGACGATTGCGCTGTCGGACCGGTTGTTGTTCCGGTTCGAAGCCGCTGGGACCGACTGGCTTTGCATCGACGCATCGTTCGGCATCTCGCGCGTCTGTGCGTTTGCACAGGTCGCGCAAGTCGCGATGGCCACCGCGAACAGTGCACCGAGGATTCTGCTCGCGCCGTTTGTTTTCATTCTTCCTCCTTTGCCGGTTTGTCAGGAACTGCCGTTCGAGCCGCGTGCTGCCAGCGGGGAAGAGGCGGCGCAACGCACTACCGCCTCGCGACGAGTCATCGACCGTCGGCCCCGATTATATTCTGCGGCGCACGCGCCGATACTGATAGGTGAGAAGATTCGGGAGCCGCCGAGGTGAGAATATGCGCACCTGTACGCGCACTTCAAAATTGAAGGTGAGGGAATTCGGGAGTCGCCCGGACGGCGCTACAAATTGCGAATGGTTTCCTCTGAAACTCATATCGCATTCCCAACGTTGCTTCCTTCTCGTCAGGTTCGTCGACGCGATGAAGAACGTCGTCGCGGTGCGTGGGGCTGAAGAACGTGCCGATCGAATGAACGTGGCGCGTGCATCGCGTCAAAGGTGAGGACTTTCGGGAGTCGCGCGCGGGCGGTTCTTTTGCAACTAACCGGCCGGGCCAGGAACCGCACAAACCGCGCGGCAAGAGGCTCGCGGGAATGCGCGCATTCATGCCTGTCAGCCATAGGTGAGGATATTCGGGAGCCGTCGATGCTGTATCGGGCGACGGCCCGTCGTGCTGACGTACAAAACGCGCTTCATGCAGTCGCCAATCATGGCATCCGTCGCGGTGACCGTGCGCCGGCTGTGTAACGTAAGTCGTTGAATGTCCAGGCGATCTGCCGCGTGCGCGGCCGGCATCGGCGAAGCGATCCGGCTGCGTTCGATCAAAGGTGAGGGATTTCGGGAGCGGTGTGTGAGCGCCGCAATGCGCTCGCTGAAATGCCTCCTCGAGTCCTCTTTTCACCTCAAAGGTGAGGCTTTTCGGGAGAAACGACGACGGTAGCTGACGCCGATCCGCCACTGCTCCGTGCTTGAGGTGAGGATTTTCGGGAGCGCAAATACCCGGCAGCAATAGCCCGTTCAGGCCGATTTCGCGATCTCGCGAATGTCCGCGACCGGCGTCTGCCCGAACGCATCGCTGAGCGCATAGTCGATCAGCTGCGCCGCGCATTGCTCGGGCGTCGACAGTTGGCCGTTGCGCTTCAGCTCGTCGAAGCGCTGGCGCATCGGGAACTGCTCTTCGCCGCTACCGCGAATTTGCGCCTGCATGTCCGTATCGATCACACCCGGCGCGAGGCTGCAGATGCGCAGCGCGCGATTCGCGTCGAGCGCGACGGCGCGCGCGTGATGATCGAGCGCGGCCTTGGTTGCGCAGTAGATGCTCCAGCCCGGATACGCGTTGCGCGCCGCGCCGCTCGAAATGTGCACGATGCGGCGGTCGGTTGCGTCGACGGCCGCGGCGGCGAGCGCGCTCGCGAGCATCAGCGGCGTCGCGACGTTCAGGCTCACCGCGTCCGCGACGCTCGCGGCGTCCTGTCCTTCGATGGGCCCGATCGGCTGCATCATGCCCGCGTTGTTGATCAGCAGCACCGTCTGCGCGCCGCGCACGAAGTTGCTCAGTGCGTCGGTGGCGATCCATTGCGCGACGCGTGCGGGCTCGGCCAGCGGCAACTCGATCTCTTCGAGCCGCGCGGCAAAGCGCGCCTTCAGCGCGGCATGCCGCGAGCGCGACATACCCAGCACCGTGACGTTGCGCGCGAGCAGTTGTTCGGCGAGCGCCGCGCCCAGGCCGCGCGTATGGCCGGTGACGATCGCGCGAATCGGAGAAGAGGAGGTCATGTCGTTCCTGGTGATCGTTGACGTGCAAAGTCGACGATTTTCTCACGCCGTATTCACACCGGGCGAAAGCGCTCGCGATACTGCATCGGCGTCACGCCAAGCCGCTTCGTAAACACGATGCGCATGCGGTCGGCGGTGCCGAAGCCGCAATCGTAGGCGATCGTCTTCAGCGCCGCGGCGCTGCTTTCGAGCAGCTTGCGTGCGGCATCCACGCGCGCGCGTTCGACGAATTCATGCGGCGTCACGCCGGTTTCCTGCACGAACACGCGCGCGAAGTTACGCGCGCTCATGCCCGCGACGTCGGGGAGCTGCTTGACGGTGAAGCTGTCATGGATACGCGCCATCACGTGCGCCTGCACTTTCGCGGCGGGCGAGGTGTCGTCGGCGGGCGCGGTCAGATAGGGGCTGAATTGCGACTGACCGCCTTGCCGCTGCGCGAACACGACGAGCCGCTTGGCGACCGCGAGCGCGGTATGCGGACCGTGATCCTCGGCCACCAGCGCGAGCGACAGATCGATGCCGGCCGTCACGCCCGCAGAGGTGACCAGCGGCCCGTCGCGCAGATAGATGCGATCGAAGTCGACCCGCGCGCGCGGAAACTGCGCGGCGAGTTGCGCGGCGTGCTGCCAGTGCGTCGTCACGTGGCGCCCATCGAGCAGGCCCGCGTGACCGAGCGCGAAAGCGCCGGTGCAGATCGAGCCGTAGCGGGCGCAACGTGTCGCGACGTTGGCGAGCCAGTCGAGCAGGCGCGCGTCCGGCACTTCGTTGCGCGGTAGCGCGGGGCCGCCGGCGACGAGCGCGAGATCGAACGGTTCGCGCGACTGCTCGAAGGTCGCGTCCGCCACCAGCGTCATCCCGTTCGATGCGCGCAGCGGCGCCGGGTCCGCGGCCAGCAGCTTGACCTCGTAGTGCCGCGTGGGCGCGACGAAGCGGTTCGCTTCGGAGAACACGTCGACGGGACCGGCGACGTCGAGTGCCTGCACTCCTGGGAAGATCGCGATCGCGACGGTGGGCATCGGACGACTTCCTTTGACGGGGAACGTGAAGGGCACGCCGCGGCAGTCAACGCTGTGCGTTTGGCAGTGTTCAACGGCTCGCGGCAATTGTTCGTGGCGCCGCGCTGGCCAATACTGGATCGGTCGGACGCGCGGTCTCACAGGCAGGCGACAGGCATCGACATCACGGCGCGGACCAGCATACCAAAACGCGCTCTGAAGCGGCGGCGCGCGTCCCGTTGATTACTTTCACATTCACGTTCGCATACGGAGGAGTACGCCGCATGACTACGACGATCGCAGGTATCCAGATTCCCGACAGCATGATGGCGCGTGAAGCCACCGAGCTCGTGCGCGACACGGAAACGGAGTTGCTGTATCACCATTCGCGGCGCGTGTTTCTGTTCGGCGCGCTGGCCGGGCAACGCAAGCAGCTGAAGTACGACCCCGAACTGCTGTACATCGGCGCGATGTTTCACGACATGGGTCTCGTCGCGCCATACAGCAGCGAGCAGGAGCGCTTCGAAGTCGACGGCGCGAATGCCGCGCGTGAATTTCTGCGGCGGCATCGGATCGGCGAGGACGACATCGAGCAGGTGTGGACCGCGATCGCGCTGCACACGACACCAGGCATTCCGCAGCATATGAAGCCGGTGATCGCGCTCGTCACTGCGGGTGTCGAAATGGACGTGCTCGGTCTCGCCTACGACGAATTTAGCGAGCAGCGGCGCGAGGAAGTCACGCATGCGCATCCGCGCGGCGCGCACTTCAAGGAAGGTATCATCGATGCGTTCGCGCACGGCACGATCCACAAGCCGCACACGACGTTCGGCAACGTGAAGGCCGACGTGCTCGCGCTGAAAGACCCGCATTATCATCGCGAGAATTTCTGCACGATGATTCTGGGTTCGGCGTGGAAGTCGTGAAGGGCTGCTTGCGGCAGACATGAGGTAGCGCGATAATGCATCGCTAATGCGATGCATGGAGAGAACGATGAAAAGCGCTACTTTCCCGTCGGTTCGGGTCAAGCCCGAGCTGCGGGCCGCGGCCGAGGACGTGCTGCAGGACGGCGAAAGCCTCTCCAGTTTCGTCGAGCAGGCGATCCGCGACAACATCGCGCGGCGCCTGAATGTGCGTGAATTCGTCGTGCGAGGGCTCGAGTCGCGTGCTGAAGCGAAGCAAAGCGGCGACTACGTATCGGCCGACGACGTGCTCGCCGGTCTTGAAACGCGGCTCCGCGAAGCAAAAACGAAGGCCCGCGCGAAGAAGCACCGATGACGTATCAGGTTCGTTTCACACGCGCAGCGGCGGCGGACCTGCAGAGACTGTACGATTTCATCCTCGAGCGGGACGACACGGATTTCCCGCTCGCCGAACGCGCGTTGCAAGCCATCCGCGATGGTATCGCCACGCTGCGTACGTCGCCGTTCACTTGCCGAAAGGTTGAGCGCGATACGCCGTTTTTGCGCGAGCTGCTGATCCCATTCGGTCGCGCGGGCTACGTCTCGCTGTTCGAAATCGACGACAGCCAAACCGTGACCGTGTTGGCGGTGCGCCATCAGCTAGAGGATGATTATCACTGACCGAACTTTCGTCGCCGCGCCATGGTCATCAAAAATCTTCTCCGCAAGCTCGACCTCACCACGTTGCAGCTTTTTCTCGCCGTCTTCGAAGAGGGCACGCTCACGCGCGCCGCCGAGCGCGAGGCGATCGCCGTGTCCGCCGCCAGCAAGCGGCTGGTCGAACTCGAACAGGCGGTCGGCGCGTCGCTATTCCAGCGCAACGCGCGCGGCATGACGCTGACGCCGGCCGGAGAAACGCTGTCGCATCACGCGCGCCGACGAACTGAACCTCGTGATGTCCGCGAGTTAGACGCATAACCGCGCGAACATGCGCATGAGCTGCGAGTCGTCGCTCGCGGCGTTCGACGACATCGTGCGTTGCGCGATGGCCGCGGGCGTGCGGCTCAACGCGACCGTGGCGACCGCGTTCGGCTGTCCGTTCGAAGGGCGCATCGACGAAGACCGCGTGATCGGCATCCTCGACGCGTATCGCGAGATGGGCATCGAGGGCATCACCGTCGCCGATATCACCGGTATGGCGAATCCGCGCCAGGTGGCGCGACTTGTCAGGCGCACGCTCGAGCGGCTGCCGGCCGCCGCGCTCACGCTGCACTTTCATAACACGCGCGGCCTCGGTCTCGCCAACGTGCTCGCCGCGTATGAAACCGGCGTGCGCCGTTTCGACGCGGCGCTCGGCGGGCTTGGCGGCTGCCCGTTCGCGCCGGGATCGTGAGCCCGGTGATGGTCGGACGTGTGAAGGATCTGACCGGCAGCACGACGCCGGCGCTGTATGTGATCGGCGCGATGAGCGTGGTGTGCGCGCTGATCGTGCTGTATGGGTTGCCGGAGTCGTTGCGCAGTCGTGAAACGACGCAGTGAAATCGAAGTTGGAGGGCGCGGCCGTTGGCTTGCATCGCGTGAGGTGCCGCGCCGCTGCCCGCTCCCGCATCCGCGCACGATAGGCCTGCCGTATCAAACACTTGGCAGGCCTGTGCGCAGGTTGTCCACAAGCTTGTTCCCAAATTATGTGGACAACTGGACTTCGAGGTCGGCGCGAGTGAAACGGCATCCTTACGAAGCCCACTCGCCAGTATCACGGACTCCGTAGCGACGCTCACTGCCTACGCGTGCACCGCGCGCGGATAGTTCTCACGCTTCAAGCACTTAAGCTCGCTGTGCGAAGGTTGTCCACAGGCTTGCCAACAATTTAGGTGGACAAGTTTTGTTGCCGACGAAGTGGCGAGGAGCGGGATTCGGCATCAGTTGTCCGCATCACGCCTTCAACCCGGAGGCCGAAGCGACCACCTCCTCCTGCACCTGCACCTGCAAAACCGCATCCCGCTTATCGAGCAGATGCTGCCGCAAAATCGCGCTGAGCTTCTTGCCGTCGCGAGCCTCGAGCGCCTTCAGCATTTCATCGTGATCGTGAATCGCGCGGTCCCACTTCGGCGTCTGATAGTTCGAGCGAAAGCGCAGCGCCTGCAGCCGCCGGTTGACCGACACATACGTCTGCCGCAGCGCCGAATTTCTCGCCGCTTCGTTGATCTTGTCGTGGATCGCCTGGTTGCGACTGTAGTAGCCCGGCAGATCGTTCTGCGCACGGCACGCCAGCATCGCGTAATGCAGCGCCTTGATCTCTGCGAGTTCGGCCGCGGTGATGCGCTCGGCCGCGAGTTCGCCGGAAAACGCTTCGAGGCCGCTCATTAGCTCGAAGGTCTCACGCACCTCCGCTTCCGACATCTTCGATACCGACGCGCCCCGGTTCGGCGAAATCTCGATCAGACCTTCGGCAGCCAGCACCTTCAGCGCCTCGCGCAGCGGCGTGCGCGAAATGCCGAGCGTTTCGCACAACTCCCGCTCGTTCAGCTTCTTGCCGGGCTCCAGCGCTCCCTCGACGATAAAGCGGCGGATGTGCTCCACCACCGTGTCGTGCAGGCGCTGACGCTCGACCTTCGGCATCAGCGGGGCAGCGGTCAGACCCGCGTCGAAATCCGAATTTTGCATACAAAAATCCTCAGCTTCACATGAACTGGATTTTATCGGAACCATATCAATTAGTTAATCCATGCGCACACGCGGGTAAACACGGGCCTTAAAGGCCAATTTTCGTCTTGGGAGCATCACGGTTCGTCTGATATAGTTTTTTGCATGCAAAATTCAATTGGAGGGGTCCGATGCTGAAGCTAGATTTTCATCCCGCTGGCCGTCATTTCCTGCAGATTCCGGGGCCGAGTCCCGTGCCGGATCGCATCCTTCGAGCGATGAGCTATCCGACCATCGACCATCGCGGACCCGAATTCGGCGAGCTGGGTCTCAAGGTGCTCGACGGCATCAAGAAGATTTTCAAGACGCAGCAGCCGGTCGTCATCTATCCGGCGTCCGGCACGGGCGCATGGGAAGCCGCATTGTCGAATACGCTGAGCCCCGGCGATCACGTGCTGATGTTCGAGACCGGCCACTTCGCGACGTTGTGGAAAAAAATGGCCGAGCAGCTCGGCCTGAAGCCCGAATTCCTGGGGCTGCCAGGCATCGAAGGCTGGCGGCGCGGCGTGCAGCCGCAGATGATCGAAGAGCGTCTGCGCGCGGACACGCAGCATGCGATCAAGGCGGTCTGCGTGGTGCACAACGAAACCTCGACCGGCGTCACGTCCGACATCGCCGCCGTGCGTCGCGCGATCGACGCCGCGAGCCATCCGGCGCTGCTGCTCGTCGATACGATCTCCGGTCTCGCGTGCGCTGATTATCGTCATGACGAATGGGGTGTCGACGTGACCGTGTCGGGCTCGCAAAAGGGCTTGATGCTGCCGCCGGGCATCAGCTTCAATGCGATCTCGCCGAAGGCGATGGCCGCCGGCCAGCACGCGAAGCTGCCGCGCAGCTTCTGGGACTGGACGGAAATCGTCGAGATGAACAAATCCGGCTACTGGCCGTACACGCCGAACACGAACCTGCTGTACGGGCTGCATGAAGCGATCGAAATGATTCTCGGCGAAGGGCTGGACAACGTGTTCGCACGCCACGAGCGGCTTGCCGAAGCGACGCGCCGCGCGGTGCGCGCGTGGGGGCTCGAAATCCAGTGTGCCGATCCCGCCGTCTATAGCCCGGTGCTGACGGGCGTGATGATGCCCGACGGCGTCGATGCCGATGCGGTGCGCAAGCTGATCTACGAACGCTTCGACATGTCGCTTGGTACGGGCCTCGGCAAAATGAAAGGCCGCATGTTCCGCATCGGCCATCTTGGCGATTGCAACGATCTGATGCTGCTCGCGACACTGGCTGGCTGCGAAATGGGTCTGCGGCTTGCTGGCGTGCCGCTCAAGGAAAGCGGCATGCCGGCTGCGATGGAGTGGCTGAGCCAGGCACCGAAGACGTCGGGATTGAAGGCCGCGGCTTGATTGTCGGGCGCAGGGAGCGCTTCCCTCATCGAGCCGCGCGCAGAACGCGGCCAGAACAACATGCAATGCGTCCATAGCGGCTCTCGCGGCCGACGGGCGACGACGCAGCGCGCCACTTCAGGCGCGCCGTCGACACATGCCATGGAGAGAGACGATGAAGCGGTTTCGTTTGACCAGTGCGACCAGTATCGTTCTAGTGATGCTCTGCATCATGTACTTCATCACGTACCTCGATCGCGTAAACGTCAGCACCGCGGCGGCGGGTTTCGGCAAGGAATTCAATCTCACGCATACGCAGGTCGGGCTCGTGTTCTCGGCCTTCGCGTATCCGTATCTGCTGTTTCAGGTGATCGGCGGCTGGGTCAGCGATCGCTTCGGCGCGCGACGCACGCTGCTGTTCTGCGGCGCCATCTGGGGGCTCGCGACGGTGTTCACGGGCTTCGCGGGCGGGCTCGCTTCGTTGCTTGCCGCGCGGCTCGTGCTCGGTTTCGGTGAAGGCGCGACGTTCCCGGCCGCGACGTCGGCGATGTCGCGCTGGGTCGCGAAAGAAAAGCGCGGCTTCGCGCAGGGCATCACGCACGCGGCGTCGCGAGTCGGCAACGCGGTCGCGCCGGCGCTCATCGTGATCGTGATGACCAACTGGGGCTGGCGCGAATCGTTCTTTATCTGCGGCGCGCTGAGTCTGGTGTGGGTGGTCACGTGGGCGCTCACGTTCACCGAGCATCCGAAAGATCATCCGCGCATCACGCTCGAGGAACTCGCGGTGCTGCCCACGCCGAAGCCGAAGGTCTCCGGCCTGCCGTGGGGCAAGCTGTTTCGCCGCATGACGCCGGTCACGATCGTCTACTTCTGCTACGGCTGGACGCTGTGGCTGTTCCTGAGCTGGATTCCGCTGTACTTCCTGCATAACCACCATCTGCAATTGAAGAAGTCGGCGATCTTCGCGTCGGTCGTGTTCTTCGCGGGCGTGATTGGCGACACGCTCGGCGGCATCGTCACCGATGCGATCTTCAAGCGCACCGGCAGCCTCAAACGCGCGCGCAGCTGGATGGTGTCGGTGTGCATGCTGTTCTGCCTGCTGTCGCTGATTCCTCTGATGTTCACGCATGACCTGACGTTGTCGATTGCCTGTCTCGCGTCGGGCTTCTTCTTCGCCGAGATGACGATCGGCCCGATGTGGGCGATCCCGATGGATATCGCGCCGGACTTCGCCGGCACCGCGAGCGGCATGATGAACACGGGCTCGGCGCTCGCCGCGATCATCTCGCCGGTGATGGGCGGCTTTCTGATCGACCGCTTTGGCAACTGGGATCTGCCGTTCGTGGGCAGCATGTTGCTGATGGGCATCGGCGTCGTGCTCGCGTTCCGCATGCAGCCCGAGAGCCGCTTCGAAGTTGGCGCGTCGGAGAAGGCGCACGTTTCCACCCGGATGGGCGTGTAAAACATGACTTCATCATTGAGTCAGCTGCTTGCCGATGCGCGTCGCAATCGCACGGTGCTCGATACATTGCCGCCGGAGCTGCTTCCTTCCGATGCCGACGCGGCCTACGCAATCCAGCACGAAATCTTGAGCGCGTGCGGCGCGCGAATCGGCGGCTGGAAGATCGGCGCGAAATCGGCGAGTGGACCGATTCAAGGCGCGCCATTGCCCGACACCGATCTGCACGCCGACGGCGCGCGTCTGTCGCGCGAAGGCTTCGCGCCGCTCGGGCTCGAACTCGAAGTCGCGTTCCGTTTCGGCCGGCGTTTCGAGCCGTCCACGAAACCGTACTGCGAGGACGAAGTGCTCGCGGGCATCGGCTCGATCGGCGCGACCATCGAGATCGTCGCGAGCCGCCATGCCGCGTGGCCCGCCATCGACAAACTCGCGCAGCTCGCGGACCTGCAAAATCACGGTGCGCTAATCGTCGGTGAATTCACACGGTATCGCGAGGATTTTCCGTTCGTCGCGCCGTCGCTGCGCTTCGCGTTCAACGCAGGCAATGTCGTCGAAACGACGCCCGCGAATCCGGCCGGCGATCCGCGGCGGCTGTTGACGTGGCTCGTCAATCACGCGAGTTCGCGCGGCATTGCGGTGACGCCGGAGATGGTGATCACCGCCGGTTCGTACACCGGCATGTTCTTTCCGCGCGAGGCGGGCGAGGTGAGCGGGCATATCGAAGGACTCGCGCCGGTGCATCTGACGCTGTACTAGGTAATTCGAGCTGCGCGGTTCAGGCGCGCTCCTCACAGGCCGACGAAATGACGAATCCCACTGCGGGCTTGCTCGTCAAGCCGATCCATCTGGTCCCGTTTGCCGCGCGCGCAACGAGTCCGCTCGCGCAGCATCTGCGCAAAGCGCTGCGCGGCGACGTGCTGTTCGATCTCGCCAGCCGCGGCCGCTACGCGACCGATGCGTCGATCTATCAGATCACGCCGGTCGGCGTCGTGGTGCCGCGCGATCAGGACGATCTGCGCATCGCGCTCGAGATCGCGCGCAGCGAGAAAGTACCGCTGCTCGCGCGCGGCGCGGGCACGAGCCAGTGTGGGCAGACGGTCGGCGAAGCGCTGGTGGTCGATACGAGCAAGTGGCTCAACAACATCGTCGCGTTCGATGCCGACGCGCGCACCGTGACGGTCGAGCCCGGCGTCGTGCTCGATCATCTGAACGCGTGGCTGAAGCCGCATGGACTGTGGTTCCCGGTCGATGTATCGACGGCTGCCCAGTGCACGATCGGCGGCATGGCCGGCAACAACTCGTGCGGCTCGCGCTCGATCGAGTACGGCAACATGGTGCACAACGTCGAGGCGATCGACGCGATTCTCGCCGACGGCAGCGAAGCGCGCTTCGCGTCGCTGCGCGAGCCGCCGCAAGGCGAGCGCTTGCAGCAGATCGTCGCGGGCGTCACGCGGATCGCGCAGCGCGAGCGTGACGAAATCATCGCGCGCGTGCCGAAGGTGCTGCGCCGCGTCGCGGGCTACAACATCGATCTGTTCGATTGCCAGAATCCGCGCGCCTATACCGATGACGGCAGCGCGAACCTCGCGCATCTGCTGGTCGGCTCGGAAGGCACGCTCGCATTCAGCCGGCAGATCACGTTGAAGCTCGCGCCGCTGCCCGCGCACAAGGCGCTTGGCGTGGTCAACTTTCCGACCTTCCGGCAGTCGATGGCGCTCACGCAGCACATCGTCAAGCTGAAGCCGGTCGCTGTCGAACTCGTCGATCGCACGATGATCGATCTGGCGTTGAGCAATCCCGCGTTTCGTCCGGTGATCGAGAAGGCGCTGGTCGGCGAGCCGCAGGCGATTCTGCTCGTCGAATTCGCGGGCGAGGATCGCGACGCGCAGCTCGCGTCGCTGAAGCAGCTCGCGGAGTTGATGGGCGAGTTGGGCCTGCCCGATGCGGTCGTCGAGATGCCGGACGCAAATGCGCAAAAAGCGCTGTGGGAAGTGCGCAAGGCTGGTCTCAACATCATGATGAGCATGAAGGGCGACGGCAAGCCGGTGTCCTTCATCGAAGATTGCGCGGTGCCGCTCGAACATCTGGCCGACTACACGAGCCGGCTGACCGACGTGTTTCATCGCCACGGCACCGAAGGCACGTGGTACGCGCATGCGAGCGTCGGTACGCTGCACGTGCGGCCGATTCTCGACATGCGCCGCGACGGCGCGACGAAGATGCGCGCGATCGCCGAGGAAGCGGCCGCGCTCGTGCGTGAGTACAAGGGCGCGTATTCCGGCGAGCATGGCGACGGACTATGCCGTGGCGAATGGGTCGCGTGGCAATACGGGCCGCGGCTCAACCAGGCGTTCAGCGAGATCAAGGCGCTGTTCGATCCGGACAACCGCTTCAATCCCGACAAGATCGTGCGTCCGCCGAAGATGGACGACGCGCGCAATTTCCGCTTTGCGCCGGGCTATCGCGAACAGCGCATCGAAACGGCGCTCGACTGGTCGACGTGGAACGTGAAGCGCGACCCGCTGACGGGAGAAGAAAGCGCGCCCGGCAGCGGCGACGATCTGAGCGGCGGCCTCGCGAAAGCGGTCGAGATGTGCAACAACAACGGCCACTGTCGCAAGTTCGACGCGGGCACGATGTGCCCGAGCTATCGCGTGACGAAGGACGAGCAACATTTGACGCGCGGGCGGGCCAACACGTTGCGGCTCGCGATTTCGGGGCAGCTCGGCGAAAGCGGGCTCGCGAGCGATGACGTGAAGGAAACCCTCGACCTGTGCGTATCGTGCAAGGGCTGCAAGCGCGATTGCCCGACCGGCGTCGATATGGCGAAGTTCAAGATCGAGGCGCGGGCGGCGCGTGTCAAGACGCATGGGGTGCGGCTGCGCGACAGGCTCGTCGCGTTCATGCCGCGCTATGCGGGCGCGGCGAGCCGCATGCCGAGGCTGCTGGCGCTCGCGGACAACGTGCCGGTGCTGTCGACGTGGTTCAAGCGCTCGGTCGGCTTCGCGACCGAGCGGAGTTTGCCGCGGTTCAAGAAGGCGTTTCTGGCCGATGCGGTGTCCGCGAAGCCTGCACGCAACGCTGCGCAGGCGTGCGCGCTGAAAGAAGTCCTGCTGTTCGTCGATACCTTCAACAATCACCTCGAGCCCGACAACGCGCGCGCCGCGCAACAGGTGCTCGAAGCGGCGGGCTACACGGTCCACTTCAATGCACGCCCGGGAGAGCGTCCCGTGTGTTGCGGCCGCACGTTTCTCGCGGCGGGTCTCGTCGACGAAGCGAAAGAGGAAGCGCGGCGCATGCTCGAGCTGTTCAGGCCGTTCGTCGAGCGTGGCGTGCCGGTGGTGGGGTTGGAGCCATCGTGTCTGCTGTCGTTGCGCGATGAATTCCTGCAGTACGGCTTCGGCGAAGAGGCGCAGCGCCTCGCGCAGCACGCGTTTCTATTCGAGGAATTCCTCGTGCGCGAAGAAAAGGCCGGACGATTGCAGCTCGAATTGAAGCCGCTGCCGATGCAGCAGGCACTCGTGCACGGCCACTGCCATCAGAAGGCGTTCGACGCATTCACGCCGGTGCAGACCGTGCTGAAGTGGATTCCCGAATTGAAGGTATCGACGGTCGAATCGTCGTGCTGCGGCATGGCCGGCAGCTTCGGCTATGAAGCGGAGCACTACGCGAGCTCGCAGGCGATGGCCGAGCTGTCGCTGCTACCCGCGGTGCGCAAGCTGGACGCGGCCACGCTGATGGTCGCCGACGGGACTAGCTGCCGGCATCAGATTCACGACGGCGCGGGCGTCGACGCGATCCACGTCGCGCGCGTGCTGGCGATGGCGCTGCGATGACGCGGAGCTAACCGCAAAGCGAAACTCAAACGCGAATCTCAAACACCGATGGCCTGCCGGAACCCACTCGGCGTCACCCCGACAGCCTCGCGAAACCGGTGACTAAAGTGACTCGCGTTTGCATAGCCACACTGCCCGGCGATCTGCGCGAGCGGCAACGTCGTCGTGCGCAGCAGCGTGCGCGCGCGATCGAGCCGCTGCCGCGCGATCCAGGCGGCGGGCGGCAACCCGAACGACTCGCGAAACATCCGCGCAAGATGAAACTCCGACAGCGCCGCGACACCCGACAACTCCCCGAGCGTCAACGGCTGCGCAAGATGAATGTCGATATAGTCGCGCAGGCGGCGCCGCGTCGCGGCCGACAGCCCGCCTTTCAGCGCCACGTTCGCGCGCCGTACGCCTTGGCCGCGCAATAGCAGGCTCAGCACTTCGTGCGCGGTCTCGTTGGTGCGCAGCAGACCGTCGGGACTTTCCCACTCCTCGTTGACGAGCGACTGACACAGACTCGCAATGCGCGGGTCCTCGAAATAGGTGCGATCGGCGAGCGTCAGTTCGCGCGGTTCGCGGTCGAGCTCCTGCACCGCGCGTCGCGTGAAGTGCTCGGGCAGGAAGTACAGATGCATGAAGTGCATGTGGCCGCGCACCCACCAGCGCGATTCGTGATCGCCGGGCAGTGCGCACAGCCGCGACGGCGCGCCGTAGTGGCCCGGCATTTTCTGGCGCTCGGTGCGATAGCCGCCGTCCAGATAGCACGACAGCGTGTGATGGCCGGGCCGTTCGTAGACGGTCTCGTCCTCCTTCGTGTCGCGCGTCCATAGCGCGATCGCGAGTCCGTCGCCGAGCCACGCGAAGCGGTCCAGATGCGCGTTCGCACTGGCCAGCGTGTGACAGACCGACTGGAGGCCAAAAGGCATGCCGGCGGTGGATATCACGGGGACGGACGGGGTGGGGTTCACGGCGGCGCGCGGAGGTTTTCCGGTGTACGGTGGTGGTTGAGCGGCCAGTATACGGCGCGTCCCGTCAGCCTGCGCATCGGCGCGAAAAAGTGCGCAATTTTGGACAATTGCGGGCGGCGGCGCGGTTCCATAGTCGGGCTTTCTTCCATGCTGCGCGTCATCGCAGTTCGTCATTGCAGTCTGAGGCCCGACCATGAATCTCCTCCTTTACGCCATCACCGTGCTGATCTGGGGCACCACGTGGATCGCAATCAAATGGCAACTCGGCGCGGTGCCGCCACCGGTATCGATTGCGTGGCGTTTCTGGATCGCCGCGCTGCTGATGTTCGCACTGGCGCGCATCATGCGCCGCCCGATCTGGCCGCCGCGCGACGCATGGCGCTACCTCGCCGCGCAGGGTCTCGCGCTGTTCTGCCTGAATTTCCTGTGCTTCTACTACGCCGAACAGCTCGTGCCGAGCGGGCTCGTCGCGGTGGTGTTCTCGACCGCGCCGCTGCTGAACTCGATCAACGGGCGGCTGTTCATGGGCCGGCCTCTGCAGCCGAGCGCGATTGCGGGTGCGTTGCTCGGGCTCGTCGGCATCGTCTGTCTGTTCGTGCAGCAGATGGCCGGGCATCTCGGCGACCACACCGCTTGGCTCGGGCTCGGCGTCGCGTTTCTCGGCACGCTGTGCTTCTCGGCCGGCAACCTGCTGTCGAGCCGCATGCAGTCGATGGGCCTGCATCCGTTCGCGACCAACAGCTGGGCGATGCTGATCGGTGCTGCCGTCCTGACGCTCGGTAGTCTGTTCGCCGGCTATTCGTTCGCGGTGGAACCGTCGGCGCGCTATCTCGGTGCGCTCGCGTATCTCGTGGTGTTCGGCTCGGTGATCGGCTTTACGGCGTACTTGATGCTCGTCGGCCGTATGGGCCCGGAGCGGGCCGCCTATTGCACGGTGCTGTTTCCGATCGTCGCGCTCGCGGCATCGACGCTGTTCGAGGGCTATCGGTGGTCAGCGCTCGCGGTGGTCGGTCTATTGCTCGTGGTGGCCGGCAATCTGGTGGCGTTCGATCTGACGCGGCGGATTTTCGAGCGTCGCCGGGCGGCGCGGACATGATGAGCGTCTCGCTCAAGGTGAGGATTTACAGGAGCAGAAAAAGCAACTGAATCTCTGATCGGTGAGTCTTTACGGGAACCGGTTTTTACCGGTTTCGTGAAGGAAAGATTGTGTCGGAAACATGATTCGATGCAAATCGAATGAATTGGATGAATCGGCATTCAATAATCATTTTTTCATCAATAAATTTACTATTTTTATATGAGAGGATAAAACGCCAAATCTGATGTGCGCGTCTCGCGCCTAGCAAGGACCGACTGCCGTGAAGCCTTTCTCCCGCCTTGGCTTGGCCGTGGTGTTAATCCACAGCCTGATCTCGCCGAATGTTTCCGCGCAATCCCAATTGAATTACACGACCTCATGGATCGGTAATAGTTTCGGATTTGGCGACGGCAAATGGATGCAGCAGGATATTCAGGCCATTAGCGTCGGCGCCAATGGCACCGTTTATACCAATGCGCCGTGGGACGAAAGCGGCAGTGAAATCGCCGCCTATCGCGCGGGCCACAAGCTCGCGGTGGCCGGTTCGACGCATGGCTGGGGCGCGGCCGGAGGCGACGCGGTGACGGTGAATCACACGTACCTGTACGCGGCGATGTCGATCGGCAACGAGAACAATGCGCTGGTCGGCGCCGACTATCCGCCGGCCAATCAGACCTGGTACGGCGTCACGCGACGCACGCTTGCGAATCTCGCGACCGGCGCGCCGTTTTCCGGCGGCATCGGCAATAGCGCGAACGCGACGAAGAACAGTTTCGTCGCGGTCGATACGGTGAAGACTGGCACCGACGCGAGCATTCGCGGCCTCGCCGCAACCGACAGCGAGCTCTACGTGGCCGACACGTACGGCAACCGGATCGCGGTGTACGACGCGCAGTCCATGCAGCCGCTGCGTTCGTGGAGCGTCGCGTCGCCGGCCCGCATCGCGATCGACACCGACTCGACGCTGTGGATCATCAGCGGCTTCGGCACAGGCAATCTGAGCATCCTGCACTACCGCGCCGACGGCACCGCGCTCGCCGGTCCATTGACACTGCCCGCCGGCACCGTGCCGAGCGACCTCACAGTGACGCCATCCGGCCAACTGCTGGTCGCCGACAACGGCGTTTCGCAGCAGATCCTCGTGTTCAACAAGGGCGCTGGCGGCCAGATGCAGGCGGGCGCGTCGATCGGCACGCGCAACGGCATTTTCCATCCCGTGCGCGGCGTGCCCGGCGATACGCGTTTCAACGGCATCACCGGCATCGGCGTCGACGCGGCCGGCAATCTGTACGTCGCGCAAAATGGCGAGGGACCGCGCGCGCTCGGCTCGGCATCCGTAGGGCAGGGCGCAGTGCTGGAGAGCTACGTGTACGGCACGCGCGTGCTCAACTGGCGGCTCTACGGTCTGAGCTTCGTCGATAGCGGCGCGTTCGACCCGGCCACGCCCGCTTCCATCTACACGGGCTCGAAGCGCTTCACGCTCGATTACAGGCAGCCGGTCGGCCACGAATGGTCATATGCGGCGTTCACGCTCGATCGCTTCGATTACCCCGACGATCCCGCCTTTCACGAGCCGCGCGGCGTGCGTGGCGAACCGATGGTGCGCAGATTCGATGGCCAGCGCTTTCTCTATACGCTCGATCCGGGCGCGCACTATCTGAACGTCTATCGCTTCGATGCCGCGCATGGCGAGATCGCGATACCGTCGGGGATGCTCGCGCAGAATCCGCTGCCCGGCGCATGGCCTGCCGCGCAACCGACGTACGGCGAATGGCTGTGGCGCGACAGCAATGGCAATGGCGCCGTCGACGCGAGCGAGATCAGCGGCAATCCGTCGACCGGCAGCACGGTCGGCGACGGCTTCTGGTGGGTCGACGAACCCGGCAACGTGTGGCTTGCCACGCCATTGAGCGGCGTGCGCGAGATGCCGCTGCAAGGTCTCGACTCCGCCGGCAATCCGATCTACACGTACGCGAGTGCGAAGATGTTCGCGATGCCCGCGCCATTCACGCGGCTCGCGCGGCTCGTCTACGTCGCAGCGACCGACACGATGTATCTGTCCGGTTTCACGAGTGCGATTCCGTGGGACCCGACGCACTGGAAGGAAGCGGGTCCGGTGCTGGCCCGCTACGACAACTGGAGCAGCGGCAACCCGACGCTGACATACACGGTCTCGCTGCCGTGGAACACGCAAAGCGATCCGCAGACCACCACGGTCGGCGTCGCGGTGGCGGGCAACTATATCTTCGTTGCCGAGCTGTACACCGATCGCATCGACGTCTACGACGCGCGCAACGGCACGGCGGTCGGTTACATGACGCCGGGCGCGAGCGTCGGCGGCACGAGCGGCTGGGTCGACGTGTATCTCGGCATCAGCGCGGTGCAGCGCGATAACGGCGAGTACGTGGTGCTGGTCGAAGACGACGCGCGCGCGAAGCTGCTGATATATCGCTGGACGCCTTGACGTGGATCGCTGTCGCGCCGAACACGAATAGACGGCGGCGCACGATCGGTATATAACAACTTTACCGATGCACTCAATGGAGCGATGTTCGATCATGACGCAAGACGTTTCTCCCAAGCCGCCCTCCGACGATCGTCCCGAGATCGAGCAGCTCGACGCGGCGCTCAGTCACGTCGATCAACAGGTGTCGTCAGGCGGCATTGCGTCGGGCGCCGCGAAAGGCATTGTGTACAGTCTGATCGAAACGCTCGGCGCGCTGGTCGGCGATCCCGATCTGCCGGAGCACGCGCGTTCGGGTTACGAGGGACTGCTGGAGGCCGCGCGCGAGTTGCGCGCGAAGTTGGACCGCTGAACACGCGGGTCCGCTCCGGCGCAGCCATCGTGCCGTCTGCTATACAAAAGCGCACTGTGTAACTCACCGTGTGCTTTTTTTCATGCTCTCTGAGGCTCACGCCCCGAGCGCCGCCTCTTCACCGCTCGTCTGCGCCAGCAACTGGTGAATCTGCGCGACCACGGCCGCGCCTTCGCCGACCGCCGCGGCCACGCGTTTCGTCGACCCGGCACGCGCATCGCCGATCGCATAGACTCCTTCGACCGTGGTCCCGAGATCGCACGCGGTGGCCGAGCCATGCGCGCTGATGCCGGTCAGCACGAAGCCTTTCGCGTCGAGCTGCACGCCGCAGGTGCGCAGCCATTCGGTGTTCGGGTCCGCGCCGGTGAACAGAAACAGATGCCGGGTGTCGAAGTGATCGACGCCGCCGGGCAGCGGCCGCTTCAGCGCGACCGACACGAGCCCGTCCTCATCGCCTTCGAGCCGGCC
This sequence comes from Paraburkholderia sp. MM6662-R1, assembly GCF_050436245.1. Classification (NCBI taxonomy): domain Bacteria; kingdom Pseudomonadati; phylum Pseudomonadota; class Betaproteobacteria; order Burkholderiales; family Burkholderiaceae; genus Paraburkholderia; species Paraburkholderia sp. MM6662-R1. Next base: position 1,318,177 of record NZ_JBNDLV010000004.1, read on the forward strand.
GACTTCCGAATTCGGATGCACGAACACGTTCGGCAGCGAGCGGATGCGGTCGATCAGATAGCGCGACATGGTCGCCTCGAAACCGCTGCGGCGGATCAGTACGTGAACCTTGGCCGCGTGCGTCGCCAGATAGACGATCGCCTGGCCGGCCGAATTGCCGCCGCCAACCAGCACGACCTCCTGGCGCTTGCACAGCTTCGCCTCGACCGGCGACGCCCAGTAGTAGACGCCGCGTCCGTCGAAGCGCTCGAGCCCGTCGAGCGCCGGGCGCCGGTACACGGCGCCGCTCGCGATCACGATCGCCTGCGCGCTGATGTGGCCGCCGCATTTCAGCTCGAGCCGATACGGCGACTGCCCGCAATGCAGCGCTTTCACGTTGACTGGGATCGCCACGTGCGCGCCGAACTTCTGCGCCTGCACGAACGCGCGGCCGGCGAGCGCCTGGCCCGAGATGCCGGTCGGAAAGCCGAGGTAGTTTTCGATGCGCGAGCTCGCGCCCGCCTGGCCGCCCGGCGCGCGGCTGTCGAGCACGATCACCGAAAGTCCTTCGGAGGCCGCGTACACCGCGGCGGCAAGTCCCGCCGGCCCCGCGCCGACGATCGCGACGTCGTACACGTACGTGTCGTCGAGATCGGGCAGCATACCTAAGCGAGTGGCAAGCTCCGGCATGCTCGGATGACGCAGCACCGAGCCGTCCGGGCAGATCACGAGCGGCAGGTCCTCGCGCTGCGCGGCGAACTGCTCGATCAGACGCAGCGCGTCTTCGTCGCGTTCGTCGATCACGGAATGCGGATGGCCGTTGCGCGACAGGAAGCCTTGCAGCGTCACGAGCCGTGCGTCGCTGCTATTGCCGATCAGGATTGGCCCGCCCGCGCCCTTTTCGATCAGCGACACGCGCCGCAGAATCAGCGCGCGCATGATGCGCTCGCCGAGTTCCGCTTCGGCGACGATCAGCGCGCGCAGGCGCTCGGGCGGAATCAGCAGCGCTTCGACGGGGCCGATCGCGAGGCCGTTCACGAGCGCGGGCTTGCCCGACAGTTGCCCGACCTCGGCCAGAAAATGTCCGGCGCCATGCTCGCCGATCAAGACTTCGCGGCCGATGCCGTCACGCTGATAGACCTTCACGCGTCCTTCGAGCAGCACGAACATGCCGGGCCCGGTGCGCCCGGTCTCGAACAGCAGTTCGCCGGACTTCCAGTGACCGACCTCGCCGAAGCGGCGCAGCCGGTCGATCTCCGCGCAACTGAGCTCCGGAAACATCTGGTGCATACGCGTCGATAGCGACGAAAACGGCGCGTCGGCGACGACCCCCTGCTGTCCTTCCACCTCTTGAATCGAAACGTCCTGAGTCGAAAGCATTGAACCGCTCCTTCGATATTCATTGCACGATTGAACGCGAGGCAACGCGATGCGCGCTCGCACGCCGGGACGAGCCGTGCCGCGCGCGTCAGGCGGACGATGCCGCCGCTGATTACGGCTAAACGGCTTTGGGCGCGATGTCGTCGACCGCGACTTCCGGCGGCGGCATCGCGGGCAGCGAGTCGACCGGCTTGCCCGAATCGCGCCAGGCTTCCATGCCGCCGCGCAGCGGCAGCACGTCGGAGAAGCCGGCTTCGTTGAGCTGCTTGGCCATCCATGCCGCGGAAATCTCGTTCGGGCAGGAGCAGTAGATCACGAGCTTCTGATCGTGCGCGTAGGTGGCGACGATGTCGTCGAGTTGCCGTTCATCGGCGAATTGCGCGCCGGGGATCACGAACGGATCGAGCTTGCGCTTCTCCTCCGAACGGATGTCGAACACGACCGGCGCCCGGTCAGCCGCGAACAGCTTCGCGAGTTCGTCGACCTCGATGCGCGCGGACGCGAGCTTCGCGATCAACTGACGGCGCCGGATCCACCGGTACACCGCATACAGCACCAGCAACGCGACGACGACGAGCGCCGCCGTGCGCCCGAGCCGCCCGGCAATCGCGAACAGCATGTCGATCTGCCGCGCGAACAGCGCGCCGATGATCAGCCCGGTGCCGGACCACAGCGCGGCGCCGACGCCGTCATAGGTGAGGAAGGTGCGGTAGCGCGTGCCCATCGCGCCGGCCATCGGGATCGACACGATCGACAGCCCCGGCACGAACTTCGCGAGCGCGAGCACGCGCACGCCCCAGCGGCCGAAGAAGCGCTCGGTCTTTTTTACGCAGGTGTCACGCGACAGCGACAGCCGGCAGATCGTCTTCAGCGTATTGCCCCCGTAGATGCGGCCCGCGACGTACCACGCGCTGTCCCCGATCAGCGTCGCGAAGATCGACAGCACGAGGACCGGCAGCAGTTGCGTGCCGACCGAGCCGGGGTGCATCGCGGCCATCGCGCCGAACAGCACGAGCGACGGCATGGCCGGCACCGGCAGCCCGAGCGCGGCGGCCAGCACATTGAGGAAGACGAGCGCCGGTCCATATTGCGCGACGAGGTCATGTAGCATCGGTTTAACATCCGCGGCCCTTGCGGGCGCAGCGCGGTAAGGAATGCAAAGGGCAATTCAAGGATTATGGACGTATTTTCGAGACGTGCAACCGGCCCGGAAATTGGCCCGTCTTCGGCTGCGATCAGGTCGCCCTATATGGCCGCATGCCTCGATACACAAGCGTGGCAACCGCTTGTGACAAGTTGCGGAAGGCCGGGTAAGCGCGCTCGACGAGACGCGAAGGCGCTTGCAAAAACCCGTAGGAAAGCGGGGATTGGCGGCGTGAACGGAACAAACGGAAGCACGGCGACGCGCGTAGGCGCGCCCAATGCGAATAATCCCGCGCTGACGCGTCGAAGCGCGACGCAACCGGCGCGAGAGGCTGCCGAGTCACGCGACGGTCACAGCCGCCGCGCGCCTGCTTCACTGACGATGATTGTGCTGCTCGCCCGGCAACTCGGCGCCATGCGCGCGGATCGCGGCGATCAGCTCCGCGGGCGTGATTTCGTAGCGCACTTCGCGATGTATGCCCGGCTTGCGCTCATCGACCTCGATCAGCAGGATGCCTTTGCCGTCTTCGGTCGATTCGAGGCGCAGCGAGCGAAGTTCGCGCGCCGTTGCGTCGTCGTATTCGGTGAGCAGGGCCATTGACCCGGAGGACCCGGTGATGCGCATCGAAGTTGTCCTTGTTGCGTTGGTGATGGAACCATTGTACGGGGCGGACGGCGTGCCGTCTGCCGCGTCGTCGTGCCGTGTCGCGTCTGCCTCTGTCTCGCCGGGGTTTTAGTCGAGTGTGACGCTGCCGCTAGCGGATTCGCGGTTGCGGAGCGAGCAACCAGTTTAACGCGACTCCTCGTCGCGACGAATGCATTTTTCATGCCCCACAGTGGCGCGACGTGCGTTCGGATTTTGTCATGCGGGTGACGCGGGGGCGGGCTAGGAAGCGTTCGGCGCGCGCAAAAAATAGCCCGTCCGGACAGGGACGGGCCGTTAAACGCCGTTGTTACTCGGGTCAGCCTGCCCTTGCAACATTGGGCGCTGACGACTCCATCCTCGTGCTTCGTTGGCCGACTGTCGAGGTGGGGGTAATGCGGATCTATCAGATCAAAGTACTGTTTTCCGGTTCGGCGTTCACACGAGGCCGGTCGCGTAATACACCGCGATCACGAAGAACACCGCGAGCGTCTTGATCACGGTGACCGCGAAGATGTCGCGATACGACTGCCGGTGCGTGAGACCCGTCACGGCGAGCAGCGTAATCACCGCGCCGTTGTGCGGTAGCGTATCCATGCCGCCGCTCGCCATCGCGACCACGCGATGCAGTACTTCGAGCGGAATATGCGCGGCTTCCGCACCCTTGACGAACGTATCCGACATCGCGGCGAGCGCAATGCTCATACCGCCCGATGCCGAACCCGTGATGCCCGCCAGCGTGCTGACCGACACCGCGGCGTTGACGAGCGGATTCGGAATGCTTTTCAGCGCGTTGCTGACGACGAGAAAGCCCGGCAGCGCCGCGATCACACCGCCGAAGCCATATTCCGACGCGGTGTTGAGCGACGCCAGCAGCGCGCCCGCCACTGCCGCCTTGGTGCCCACCGCGAAGCGCTGGCTGACGCGACTGAACGCCGTCACGACGACCATCACGATGCCGAGCAGCAGCGCGCCCAGCACGGCCCAAATCCCCACGAGAGCCTTGACGCTCGTTTCGACCGGTGCATGCAGCCCCGGCAGGATGTCCGGGGTGACCGTGAAGGACGGACCGTACCAGGTCGGAATCCAGCGCGTCAGCAGGAAGTTCGAGACGCCGACCACGACGAGCGGCGCGACCGCCAGCAGCGGATGCGGCAACTGCTTCGACTCGACGCGCTCCGGCTCGTTGACGAGGTCGGTGCCGTAACCCTCGCCGGTCGCCATCGCGGCGCGGCGGCGCCATTCCAGATACGACAGACCGACCACGATGATGAACAGCGCGCCGAGCACGCCGAGCGTCGGCGCGGCCCACGAGGTGGTCTTGAAGAACGTCGTCGGGATGATGTTCTGGATCTGCGGCGTGCCGGGCAGCGAGTCCATCGTGAACGAGAACGCGCCGAGCGCGATCGCGCCGGGCATCAGCCGCTTCGGAATGTTGCTCTGGCGATACAGCTCGGCCGCGAACGGATAGACCGCGAACACGACGACGAACAGCGACACGCCGCCGTAGGTGAGCAGCGCGCACACCGCGACGATCACCGCGTTAGCGCGCGAGCGGCCGATATAGCGGATCGCGGCCGCGACGATGGACTCCGAGAAGCCCGACAGCTCGATCACCTTGCCGAATACGGCGCCGAGCAGAAACACCGGGAAGTAGAGCTTCACGAAGCCGACCATCTTGTCCATGAAGATGCTCGTGAAGACCGGCGCGACGGCGGCGGGCTCGGTGAGCAGGACGGCGGCGAGCGCCGCGATCGGCGCGAACAGGATCACGCTGTAGCCGCGATACGCAGCGAACATCAGAAACGCCAGCGCGGCGATAACGATGAGAAAGGTCATTGAATCTCCATAGCCCGGTTGTTCTACATGTTTGCCGTCCCGATCGAGCGACGGCGCGGCGCGGTCGGAACGCAGGTTCCATGCCATGGCTGTCGTTTTGCTGCTGGCCCGCCGTGGCGCATGGCGCGGCCGCGCAGCGGCGGGCCGAGGCATCGTGGGCGGATTGTACCCAAGCGTCTCCGAAACGGGACTTCCATCCGGTGAAGAACACCTGAAACCAGGGTAAGTCATGATGCGTAAGGCCTATCGGGTGTCTCAATTTGGAGATAAATTCATCCACCGATTGAGATTGATGCAATCAAAACGATAAGCGGAGACAGCGACAGCATGTTGACCGACTGGACGGGCCTGCCCGCCACCTATGACGACGTGCTTCGTCGGGCGATGGATTCGCTGTTTCGCACGTTCGAAAACTTCAGCGAAGGCACCTTCATCGTCGATGGGCAGGCGCGCGTCGTCTGGATCAACAAGCGGTATGCGGCGCGCTTCGGCTTTGCTGACCCGCAGCAGGCGATCGGCCGGGATTGCGAAGCGGTGATTCCAAACAGTCTGATGCGCGAGGTCGTCAACACCGGCAAGCCGATCCTGCTCGACATCATGGAGACCGATCGCGAGCCGCTCGTCGTCACGCGCCTGCCGCTCAAGGACGATGCCGGGGTGACGATCGGCGCGGTCGGCTTTGCGCTGTTCGACGAGCTGAAAGCGCTGTCGCCCCTCTTTTCGCAGTACTCGCGGTTGCAGCAGGAGCTGATCGCGACGCGTCAGTCGCTCGCGCAGGCGCGCCGCGCGCGCTATACGTTCAGCAGCTTCGTCGGCACGAGCGCGGCGTCGCTCGAAGTGAAGCGCCAGGCGCGGCGCGCGGCGCAACTCGAAGCGCCGGTGCTGCTGCTGGGTGAAACCGGCACCGGCAAGGAGCTGCTCGCGCATGCGATTCACGGCGGCTCGGCGCGCGCGCACAAGCCGCTCGTCGGCGTCAACGTCGCGGCGATTCCCGACACGCTGCTCGAAGTCGAGTTCTTCGGCGCCGCACCCGGCGCGTACACCGGCGCGGATCGCAGGGGCCGGGTCGGCAAGTTCGAGCTCGCCAACGGCGGCACGCTGTTTCTCGACGAGATCGGCGATATGCCGCTGCCGTCGCAGGGCAAGCTGCTGCGCGTGCTGCAGGACAAGGAATTCGAGCCGCTCGGCTCGAATCGGATCGTGCGCGCGGATGTGCGGATCATCGCGGCGACATCGGCCGATTTGCCGGCGCTCGTCGCGGCCGGGCGTTTTCGCGCGGACCTGTTCTACCGGCTCAACGTGCTGACGATCCATGCGCCGGCGCTGCGCGAGCGTCCGTCCGACATCGAGGCGCTTGCCTACGCGATGCTCGAGGAGCTGGCCGCGCAGGCAGGCGGCGGCAGCCACTTCGAATTGCACGACGACGCGTTGCGCCTGCTGTGCGCGTACGACTGGCCCGGCAACGTGCGCGAACTGCGCAACACATTGGAGCGCGCCGTGATGCTGTCCGACAGCGAGCGCATCGATGCGCGTGTGCTCGCGCCGTTCATCGGCTCGGGGCAGGGCGGTGCGGTGGTACCGGCGCGGACCCCGTCTGTCGCGGCCGCCGGCGTGGACGTGGCCGCCACCGCCGAACCCACCTCGTGGAGCGACGCGATGGCCGCGTTCGAAAAGCGCTTTCTCTGCGACGCGTTGCGCGCGAACGGCGGCCGCGTCATTGACACGGCGAAACAGATCGGCATGGGCCGCGCGACGCTGTACAAGAAGATCGCCGCGCACGGCATCGACGTTTGACTCGCCGCGCCCGGCCAGCCGCGCCACGCCAACTGACGCAGCACGAGAGCAGCGTGGCACAATCGAGAGATCGAAAAACAAGACGTGACCGGGGTCTCCATGAAATGCCATTCCTTCTTCGCGCGCCGCTCGCGCGACATACTGGCCGTCGCCGCGATCGTCGCGCTTGGCGGTTGCAGCAGCAGCGCGCCGCTGTTCCTGCCGGACGGCCGTGCGACCACGCTCGTGCAATGCCCGGTCGGTTCCGACTTGTGCTCGCAACAGGCGGCCGCCAGTTGCAATGGCGCGTTCGACGTCGTGCGCCAGTCTAGCGAGGGCGGTACGTTGAGCCTGATCTACGCCTGCCGCGCGACTGCGAAGTAAGCTCCTGACGCCGTGCCGATGCAATGCCGGCGCGCGCGGCTGGCCGATCCGTTGGCGGCCTTCGGTTTTTTTCGCCTGTTCGCAGTTAATCCCTGCCAATTCCCGATACGCTCGCTGACCACGCTCGTGCCATTCCGGTTACCACATGGCCGTCATAAATTCATGCGTCTAATGTGTGCCCGATAAGCGGTTTGCATGCGAATTGGGATAAGTAAGCCGCATGCGGCATTTTTACAACGTTGAGTCACCGCGCACCGATTATCCTTTGCGCCCGGACCATGGTTTATCTTTACCTTCGGGGCGTCGAACGCAGTCAGTGCGGCAGGCAACGGAACGTGAAATTTGACGGCAGTATTCTTTTTTAAACCGTTAGGATTTAACCCGGCGAGCAGAAATTGCCGGTTTTTTCCGACGCAGAAGAAGTTCAGGAAGGTTTTTCCGCTACTGGCGGGCATTACTTTGGGCCGCGCGGGCCAACGCGGCTTCATGCTTTCGATTTTTTTGCTTCAACACTAATTCAATAGAATCCGGGGAAAGCAATGAATCATCAGCAACTCGAAAAAGACATCGAGCATCTCGAGCAGATAATTTCCCATATTTCCGCAGAAGACCGTATTCCTTTGTCTTACTGGCGTAACCGCCTTCAGCACGTTTCCGGCGCGGTTCTCGTACCGGCGCAGGCAACCCGCGTCAAACGCCTCGATGCCGCGCTTTGCGCATTGGAAAAACGGCAAAAAGCCTGAATGTCGTCATTGTGTCCGCCAATCGGGATCGGCAATTAGGAAAGCTGTCGTGTGCGCTTTCGCCGGACAGGTTCTATCTTTCGGTTTGATCGCCCAAAGCGACCTGGGCGCGCGCACGTTTCCTTTTACCGACACAGGATGTACATGCAGATAGCAGGACTTGCCGCGACCCGGCTCGCTACGCTGACCAACGCGATGCAGGGCTACGTGGAGCGGGGCGAAGTGGCGGGGGTGGTGTCGCTCGTATGGCGGCGCGGCGAAATCGGCTACTTCGAACCCGCAGGCCTACGCGACGAAGCCGCGCAATTGCCGATGGAGCGCGACACGCTGTTTCGCATCGCGTCGATGACGAAGCCGGTGACGAGCGCCGCGATCATGATGCTGATCGAGGCAGACCGCCTCGCGCTCGATGCGCCCATCTCGCGGTGGCTGCCCGAGCTTGCCGCGCCGCGCGTGCTGCGTGACCCGACCGGCCCGCTCGACCGGACCGATCCGGTACGCGCGCCGATTACGGTGCTCGACCTGCTCACGCATCGCGCGGGTTTCGCGTATCACTTCACGGCGACGGGTCCGCTCGCCGAAGCCTACGCAGCCGCGTTCAACGGCTTCGAGGCGAGCGGCGGCAACAGCGCGTGGCTCGCGCGCATCGCCGCGTTGCCGCTGATGTTCCAGCCCGGCTCGCGCTGGCACTACGGCGTGGCGACCGACGTGCTCGGCGTGCTGATAGAACGCGTGAGCGGCATGACTCTTGGGGAGTTTTTCCGCACGCGCATTTTCGCGCCTCTCGGCATGCGCGACACCGCGTTCTGGGTGCCCGACGCACAGCTTGCGCGCCTCGCCACCGCGTACAACATCGATCCCGGCACGCGGCGTCGTGTGGTCGAGGATCATGCGGCGGCGAGCCGCTGGGCCAATCCGCAACGCTTTCAGAGCGGCGGCGGCGGGTTGGTCTCGACCGCCGAGGATTATCTGCGATTCGCGCAACTGCTGCTCGGGCGCGGCCGCGTCGGCGGCACGCGGCTGCTGTCGCATCGCTCGGTCGACCTGATGCGCAGCAATTTCCTGAGCCGCGACCAGCGCCGCCTGCCTGCCTTCGGTCACGTGATCTGGGCGGCGCAAGGCTTCGGCCTCGGCCTGTCAATCGTCGATGATCCGGCGCAGCAATTGCCGCTCGGCTACCGCTCGCTCGGCTCGTTCGGTTGGCCCGGCGCGTACGGCACGAGCTGGTTCGCCGATCCGGTCGAGAACATGATCGGCCTGATGCTGATCCAGCGCCGCTCGATCGACCCCTTCCCGATGGCCATCGACTTCGAACGCCGCGTCTACGATGCGATCGACGATTGAGCGGGGCCGTCGCGCATGCGCTCGGCCGCGCGATTCACTATCCTGTGATTTATTCGTCTGATAGTGTCCGCCAACCATTCATCGCGATTCATCGCAGTGCGTCCAACCGAGGGGGGAACACCGGCATGGCCTCTTACAAACAGCTGACTGCGCAACTCGAAAAACTCCACAAGGAAGTCGCAGCCGCGCGCGAAAAAGAAGTCTCGCAAGCTATCGCCGATATCAAGCAGAAGATTGCCGAATACGACCTGACCGCCGAAGAACTCGGCTTGACGAGCGCCTCGCCGAAGCCGCGCCGCAAGTCGTCGACGACGACGTCCGTCGCCAAGTACCGCAATCCGAAGACCGGCGAAACCTGGAGCGGCCGTGGGCGCTCGCCGGCCTGGCTCGTCGGCAAAAATCGCGAGCGGTTTCTGATCGAAGGTTGAGCTTCGTCGTGGGTGCCGATGCGTCCGTGTTCTCTGAAGTGATGCGTGGTTTGATCCGTTCCGCACCGTTGCAGAGGTCCCGAAAACGCTCACCTTTGCGTGACGCCTGAACTTACACGGCGATATTTACCGATGCGTTCGAGCCTCGCGGGATGCTTCGGTGAGCCAGGCTTTGTCGCGCGACGCACCTCCGCGGGTGCGAATCGCCATCGTGCTGCACCGCCCCGCGCCGCTCGCCGTAAACCCGCGACAGCCTTTTCTGGCGGGCGTTTCCAGGCGTCGAGCCGGAACCCGTTTATAGCGGCGCGAAGCTTTATCGCCGTTTTCCCGCGCATCGCGTTGGTGGCGCCCGCGACCTGGCAGGTGCGTGCATGCGCTTCGCGATCCTCACCTTTGACCGCAAATCGATATTCGCCGCCGTAAGTCCCGAAAACGCTCACCTTTGCCAGAAGCATGCGCGGCGCGCCGACGCTCGCGCCGTCGCCCCGTCCGGCGCCGGAGCCCTTTCCCCCGGCCGTCGCGCCAGACGTGTATCATTCGCACCTCGCGCCGTTTTTGCGCCAGCGATTCCCGCATTGTCGAACGCTGGGTCGTGACCCGTTCGCCACCCGTTTTCGGACGCGGCGCGAGCGCCGGCCGATCCGGGCCCGCGCCCGATTCTCGCAGCTCGACGCCGCCGCGCCACGCGCGGCATACCGGCCGCCCACGGCCGCCGGGAACCGCCTGAACCCCTTTCCGTGACCGCCAGACCCGATGTCAGTCTCCGAACTCAAACGCCGCCGCACGTTCGCGGTCATTTCCCACCCGGACGCGGGTAAAACCACGCTCACCGAAAAACTGCTGCTGTTCTCGGGCGCGATCCAGATCGCCGGTACCGTGAAGGGCCGCAAGAGCAACCGCTACGCGACGTCCGACTGGATGGAAATCGAAAAGCAACGCGGCATTTCGGTCGCGAGCTCGGTGATGCAGTTCGAGTACGGCGATTGCGTGATCAACCTGCTCGACACGCCGGGCCACGAGGATTTCTCCGAGGACACCTACCGTGTGCTGACCGCGGTCGACGCCGCCGTGATGGTGATCGACGGCGCGAACGGCGTCGAAGCGCAGACGCTGAAGCTGCTGGAAGTCTGCCGCAGCCGCAAGACGCCGATCGTCACGTTCATCAACAAGCTCGACCGCGAAGTGCGCGAGCCGCTCGAACTGCTCGACGAGATCGAGCAGCACCTTGGCGTGGCGGCGGTGCCTTTCACATGGCCGATCGGCATGGGCAAGGATTTCCAGGGCGTCTACGACGTCCAGCGCGATCAGGTGCGGGTGTTCCGCGCCGGTCAGGACACGGCCGGCGGCGCGGTCGAAACGCTGCAGGCACTGAGCAACGAGGAAGGCGAGCGCCGTTTCGGCCACGCGTGGGTGCGTGCGAAGGAAGAAATCGATCTGATCAGCGGCGCGACGCCCGAGTTCGACCGTGAGCAGTTCCTCGCCGGCCAGCAGTCGCCGGTGCTGTTCGGTTCGGCGATCAACAACTTCGGCGTGAAGGAGATTCTCGACGCGCTGGTCGACCTCGCGCCGCCGCCGTCGATGCGCATGACCGTACAGCGTCCGGTGCAGCCGGAAGAGTCGAAGTTCACCGGCGTCGTGTTCAAGGTGCAGGCGAACATGGACCTCGCGCACCGCGACCGCGTCGCGTTCATCCGCGTGTGTTCGGGACGTTTCGAGCGCGGCATGGCGGTGAAGGTCACGCGCTCGAACAAGACGTTCCGGGCAAACAACGTGGTCACGTTCCTGTCGCAGCGTCGCGAGACGGTGAGCGAGGCGTATCCGGGCGACATCATCGGTATTCCGAACCACGGCACGCTGAGTCTCGGCGATACGCTGACCGAAGGCGAGCAGCTGCAGTTCGTCGGCCTGCCGTTCTTCGCGCCGGAAATTTTCCAGACCGTCGAAGTGGTCGATCCGATGCGCGCGAAGCAGCTCGGCGAAGCGCTGAAGCAGCTCGGCGAGGAAGGCGCGATCCAGGTGTTCCGTCCCGAAGCCGGCGGTCTGATGATTCTCGGCGCGGTCGGGCAGCTGCAGTTCGAAGTGGTGTCGCACCGTCTGTCGACGGAATACAAGGTCGTCGTGCGCATGGCGCCGGCGCGTTACCGGCTGTCGCGCTGGGTGACCTGCGACGATGCGGCCGAACTGCGCCGCTTCACCGACTCGTACTCGGCGCGGATCGCGCTCGATGCGTCCGATGCGCCGACCTATCTGGCCTCGCACGTATCGGAGATCGAAGTCGCGCAGAAGGCGTGGCCGAAGATCGTGTTCAACGAGTTGCGCGAGCACTCGGGGGCGCCGTTCAGAAAGGCGATGTAAAACCGCGAGTCCGCTGGTTTCGAAGCAAAAAAGCCGCGTCGTTCGACGCGGCTTTTTACTTTTCCGCCGCAACAACGTCCCGCGCCAGCGCGCGACTTCGCCTATGCTGACGGAACCACCCGCCTCGCCGCGAAGCCGGCTCCAATTCCTGTCCAACCGCATGGAGCGCCCGTGACCGTTCGCAACCTCGACGCCTTGTTTCGCCCGAAATCCGTCGCCGTGATCGGCGCGTCCGAGCGGCCGGGCAGCACCGGCGCGATGGTCTGGGCGCGTGTGCTGGAAGGCGGCTTCGACGGCCCGCTGTGGCCGGTCAATCCGAAGCACGCCACGCTCGGCGTCCACCCGGTGATTCCCGACGTCGGCGATCTGCCGCAGGCGCCCACCGTCGCGGTGATCTGCACGCCACCCGCGACGTGGCCCTCGCTGATCCATAAGCTCGGTGGCATGGGCACGCGCGCCGTAATCATCGTCGGCGAGGTGCGCAGCGATGAAGACCGGCTCGAACTGCGGCACGCGCTGTCGGCGGCGCGGCCGCATCTGTTGCGCATCGTCGGACCCGGCAGTCTCGGCGTGGTGTCGCCGGCGCTCGGCGCGCATCTGGGCGCGCCGTCATGCACGGTCAAGGCGGGCGGCGTCGCGTGGGTGTCGCAGTCGAATGCGCTGACCAACGCAGTGCTCGGCTGGGCACGAGCGCGCGGGCTCGGTTTTTCGCACGCGGTGGCGCTCGGAGCGGAGGCCGACGTCGATGCCGGCGACGTGCTCGATTACCTCGCGAGCGACCCCGGCACCCGCGCGATCCTGCTCGAACTCGACAGCGTGCGGGCGGCGCGCAAGTTCATGTCGGCCGCGCGCGCGGCGGCGCGCAACAAGCCGGTGCTCGCGCTGCGCTCCGGCCGCGACGATCCCGCCGACGGTCTCTACACAGCGGCGTTCCGGCGCGCGGGCCTCGTGCGCGTCGACGCGCTCGACGATCTGCTCGACGAAATCGAAACGCTCGGCGTCGGCCGCGTGGCGGCGGGCGCCAGCGCCACGCTGATCACTAGCGACCGCGGTCTCGCGACGCTCGCGCGCGATGCGTTCACCGCCGCCGGCGGCCTGCTCGCGCCGTGGCCGGCCGCGGCGTCGGACGCGCTGCGCGAGGCGCTGCCGCTCGCGGTCGGCGGCAATCCGCTGCTGCTCGGCGACGGCGCGCGTCCTGAGCACTTCGGCACCGCGCTGAAGCTGCTCGGCGAGTATCGCGAGACCGGCACCGCCGTCGTGGTGCACGCATCGACGCATGGCGCGCCCGTCGACGACGTCGCGCAGGCGCTGATCGAGCATCAGCGCTTTGCGTATCGCGGGCTGCTCGCGTGCTTTTTCGGCGGTGTCGATGCGACGAGGCGCGACGCGCTGCATGCGCAGGGCATCCCGGTGCACACGACGCCGCAGCGGCTCGCGCGCGCCTTCGCCCGTCTGGTCGATTACCGGCTGGGCCGCGAACTGCTGATGCAAACGCCGGAAGGCCTGCCTGCGCAGATTCCCGAGTCGATCGACGCCGCTCTGGCGCAGGCTCGCGAAGCGTTGGCGGCGGGCGCGAGCGAGCTGGCCGGGGCGGCGGCGGCGCGGTTTCTGTCGCGGTTCGGGTTGCGGGTGGAGGGTGCGCAAGGAGGGGGCGCCCACGCGTCGGGCTCCGATGCGCCGGGCGCCGATGCCGACGGCGCCGCAAAACCCATCGTCGACGTCGCCGTCGAACTGCACGACGACGACAACTTCGGCCCCGTGTTCCGCTTCGCCGCACCGCCGATCGACGGCGTTTCCAGCGGGTTGCACGTGTACGGCCTGCCGCCGCTCAATCCGATGCTCGCGCGCGACATCGTCACGCGTTCGCACTACGCGAGGCTGGTCGCGCCGGAGCCGACGCTCGCGGCGTTGACGGCGGTGTCGCAAGCGGTTTGCGACGTGCGCGAGATCGTCGGCCTGTCGTTGAAGCTCAGGGTCTACCGGGACCGCGTGACGGTGGTCGATCCCGTGTTGCGGCTCGGCGCGCAGCGCAGCCGTCTCGCGATCGTGCCGTATCCGCGCCGCTTCGAGGAAACGATCGACTGGCAGGGGATGCGTGTAACGGTGCGGCCGATTCGCCCCGAAGACGAAAACGCGCATCGCGAGTTCGTGCAGGCGATGACGCCGGAAGATTTGCGGCTGCGTTTTTTCGCTTCAGTCGGCGCGTTCGACCACTCGCAACTCGCGCGCATGACGCAGATCGACTATGACCGGGAAATGGCGCTGATCGCGACGGTCGACAACGAAGACGGCGTCGCGCAGACGCTCGGCGTGGTGCGTGCGGTGGCCGATCCCGACAACGAGACGGCCGAATTCGCGGTGACCGTGCGCTCGGATCAGAAAGGGCGGCGTCTCGGCCAGTTGCTGATGCAGCGGATCATCGCGTACGCGCGGGCGCGCGACACGCACTGGCTGATCGGTGAAGCGTTGCGCGAGAACACCGCGATGATCGCGCTCGCGAAGGCCAGCGGCTTCACGATCACGCGGACCGATGACCCCGGTGTGGTCGGCTTGCGGATGGCGCTCGACGAAACGGCGGGGGCGGACCCGAAGTCCGCCGCGCAGAACCAGCCGGCGCGTTGAGCGGCTGACGTCGCGAGCCGCTCAACGCATGGCTTCACCGCCTCACGCCGCCAGCTTCTGTGCCGCCTCATCGACCTGCGCGCGCGTGACCGACAGCTCGTCGAGCCATGCCTGCGCATACACGGCGCCGGTTTCGCGTTCGAGCCGCGCGATCGTCGCGGCGCAGCGGTTCGCGTCCTTCAGCGTCGAAATGAACGCTTTCACCGACTCACCGCCCTTGAACGCGTCGAACAGCGGCACGTGAATTTCGTCGGGCAGCGCACGGGTGGTCCATTGGTACGGCTTGCCGTTGAACGTCAGCGACGGCGGCAGTACGCGCTCCTTGCGCGCGGCCGGAATCAGGCCGTAGGTGCGCGCCGCTTCGCCGATCTGCTCGGGCGAAAACAGCTCGTCGGGCGTGATGTGGAACTGCTGGATGAAGGTCTCGATGCTTTGCATCGCGGCGGCGCGGTCGTCGCGGCGCTTCTGCGCGTGGGCGACGATGTCGCGCAGCTCGTCGGCTTCTTCGGCGGAGATCGTGAAGCTCGACTGCTTCTGCTGGAGTTCGGAAAAACGCTGGAATTCGGAATCGGTCAGAAGTTTGGCCATTGCTCAATCGATGCGCGCGCATGAGCCCGTCATGCGGCGTTATTTTGGAAGGGCCGCCATTCTAAACCATGTGCGCGTGCACGCCGCCGCGCAACTTACCGCGCAACTTACCTGTCACGCGGCCTGCTCGCGGAACATCGACAGCGCCTGCACCGTGTCGCGCAGCAGCGTGGTGGCCGCTTCGAGCGTCGGCGCGACGTATTCGTCGATCCGCCGCAGATACGGGCAGGTCAGCACCGCGCTCGCCTGTCCCGACGGCGCGAGTATCGGGAACGTCACGTCGGTGACGCCGAAGGTCTGCTGGCTGTCCTTCTGCCAGAAGCCCGCCGCGCGGATGCGCTCGCAGGCCTCCTCCAGCGCGTCGAGATCGAGCGTCACTTCGCCCTTCACCTTCGTGTGCTCCGCCAGCATCTGCTGGCGCTGCTCGACGCTCTGGAACGCGAGCATCACGCGCCCCGAACCGGTGTCGATCAGGCCGACCCGCGAACCGAGCCGCACTGACATGCCCCATGTGCCCGGTCCGTCGACTTGCGCAATCACCAGCAGGTTGCCGCGGTCGTAGACGACGAGGTGGCAAGACTGCTCGGCCGCGTCGGCGAAACGCTGCATCAGCGGCAGCGCTTCTGCGATCAGCCGGTTCATTGGCGGATGACGGTGCGCGAGCGCGAACAGCTTCAGGCTCAGCGAGTAGCGGTCGCCGGCCGCCGAGCGCACCACGTATTGGCGCGCGACGAGGCGTTCGAGCATCCGGTACATCTCGCTCGCGTTGCGGCCCAACTGCCGCGTGATTTCGGCGCGCGTGAGTCCTTCCTTCTGCTCGGACAGTAGCTCGAGAATGTCGAGGCCTTTATCCAGCGCGGGGGCGCGATAGCGGTCGTCGTCCTTGTCTTCGGCGTCCATCGTGAGGGTCCGGGAATTCCGTGTGGAGTTCTGATTATCTGGTGTGCGCGGGCGAGTGCGTAGCATTTCGCGAACTGGATGGCCTTTGTCCAGGGAAAACCCAGGCATCCGCGCCGCGTAGTTTTCTTGACTTGGAAAAATTCGAATATGAATAATACGTTTATTGGTGAATGAATGCACTTCCCAAGCGGTGCGCGGAGTGTGACCGCCGCACCCTCGCCGCCGCATGGTAAAAAGACCACAAATCTGGAGACACGCTCATGTCGGCATCGATCGTATCGAAAATCGGGCAGCGGCGCCGTATCGGCCGCGGCTCGTTGCAGGTGAGCGGACTGGGGCTCGGCACGGCGCCGCTCGGCGGCCTGTACCGCGACCTGTCCGACGAGGAGGCCCAAGCGACGATCGCCGCCGCCTGGGACGCGGGGGTGCGCTACTTCGACACCGCGCCGCACTACGGCAACACCAAGGCCGAGCATCGGCTCGGCGCCGCGCTGCGCCACTATCCGCGCGGCGAGTATGTGCTGTCGACCAAGGTCGGCCGCCGCTTCGTGCCGCGCACGTCGCCATTCGACGACCGCGAAGGCTGGCAGAATCCGCTGCCGTTCGAAGCGATCTACGACTACACGCACGACGGCATTCTGCGTTCGTTCGAGGACAGCCAGCAGCGCCTCGGCATCATCGATATCGACGTCCTGCTCGTGCATGACATCGGTCGCGTCACGCACGGCGACCAGCATCCGCACTACTGGCGGCAACTGACCGAAGGGGGCGGCTTCCGTGCGCTCGAGCGCCTGCGCTCGACGGGCGCAATCAAGGCGCTCGGCCTCGGCGTCAACGAGGGCGCGGTGATCCTCGACGCGATGGCCGAGTGCGATATCGATTGCGCGTTGCTCGCGGGCCGTTATACGCTGCTCGAGCAGACCACCCTCGACGACCTGCTGCCCGCCTGCGAGGCGCGCGGCGTCAGCATCCTGCTCGGCGGCGCGTTCAATTCGGGCATTCTGGCGCGGGGCGTCGAAGGCGATCTGAAGTTCAATTACGGCGCCGCGCCGCCCGAGGTGATCGAGCGCGTCGCGCGTCTGGAGGCGGTATGCCGCGCGCATGACGTGCCGCTCGCCGCCGCCGCGTTGCAGTTTCCGTATGCGCACCCGGCGGTCGCCACCGTGCTGACCGGCGCGCGTAGCGCCGACGAATTACGCGAGAACGTCGCGTCGTTCGAGCTGCCGATCCCCGCGGCCTTGTGGTCCGCACTGCGCGACGCGGGCCTGCTCGACCCCCGTGCGCCCGCGCCCGAGGACTGATCCGACCATGCCGATCGACGCTCACCAGCACTACTGGGACCCCGCGCGGGGTGACTACGAGTGGCTGACGCCGGAACTGAAAATCCTCTACCGGCCGTTCGGGCCTGATGATCTGAAGCCGTTGCGCGAACAGGCCGGCATCGAGCGGACCGTGGTCGTGCAGGCCGCGCCGACGCTCGACGAAACCCGCTACCTGCTCGACATCGCGCGGCACGAGCCGTCGATCGCGGGCGTGGTCGGCTGGGTGCCGCTGTTGTTGCCGAACGCGCCTGATCTGATCGAGGTGCTCGCGCGCGAGCCGAAGTTCAAGGGCGTGCGGCCGATGCTTCAGGATCTGCCCGACGACGGCTGGATCGCCAACCCCGATCTCGCGCCGGCGATCGAGGCGCTGATCGCGCACGATCTCGCGTTCGATGCGCTGATCTACGCGCGTCACGTGCAATACGTCGAGATCTTCGCGCAGCGTTTTCCGGCGCTGCGCATGGTGGTCGATCATGGCGCGAAGCCGCCGATCCGCTACGGCCAGGCGGGCTACCCGGTATGGCGCGACGCGATCACGCGGCTCGCCGCGCTGCCGCAGGTGCACTGCAAGCTGTCGGGTCTCGCGACCGAGGCCTCGCCCGGCTGGACCGAGGACACGCTGCGGCCCTACGTCGAGCATCTGCTGAACACGTTCGGTCCCGCGCGGCTGATGTGGGGCAGCGACTGGCCGGTGCTCGAACTGAACGGAGACTATTTGCTGTGGCATTCAGTGGCGACCACGCTCGTCGCGTCGTTGAGCGACGCCGAGCGCGACGCCGTGTTCGGCGAGAACGCCGCCGCGTTTTATCGGCTTTGATTTCGTTAGCAGCCCATTCAACTGGAGTCATAGATGACACAAAGACTGGCCGGCAAAACGGCCCTGATCACCGCAGCGGGACAAGGTATCGGTCTCGCCACCGCCGAACTGTTCGCGCGCGAAGGCGCGCGTGTGATCGCCACCGATATCCGCATCGACGGACTCGCCGGCAAGCCGCTCGAGGCGCGCAAGCTCGACGTGCTCGATGGCGCGGCGATCAAGGCGCTCGCCGCGGAAGTCGGCACGATCGACGTGCTGTTCAACTGCGCGGGCTTCGTACACTCGGGCAATATCCTCGAATGCAGCGAGGAGGACTGGGATTTCGCCTTCGACCTCAACGCGAAGGCCATGTACCGTATGATTCGCGCGTTCTTGCCGGCCATGCTGGAGAAGGGCGGCGGCTCGATCATCAACATGTCGTCGGCGGCGTCGAGCGTGAAGGGCGTGCCGAATCGCTTCGCGTACGGCGCGTCGAAGGCCGCGGTGGTCGGGCTGACGAAGTCCGTCGCTGCGGATTTCGTCACGCGTGGTGTACGCTGTAACGCGATTTGCCCGGGCACGGTGTCCTCGCCATCGCTCGAACAGCGAATCGCCGCGCAGGCTCAGGCGCAGGGCGCGTCGCTCGATGCGGTGCAGGCCGCCTTCGTCGCGCGTCAGCCGATGGGCCGCATCGGCAAGCCGGAGGAGATCGCCGCGCTCGCGCTGTATCTCGCGTCCGACGAGTCGTCGTTCACGACGGGCCAACTCCATGTAATCGACGGCGGATGGTCGAACTGATTCTGATTGACTGACGAACCGGACACTACTGAACGTAAAGGGAAGTGCAACGATGAAACTGCTTCGTTATGGGCCGAAAGGCCAGGAAAAGCCGGGCCTGCTCGACGCGCAAGGCAAGATTCGCGATTTGTCGAAGGTGGTGGGCGATATCGACGGCGCTGGGCTCGGCGATGAAAGTCTCGCGAAACTGCGCGCGCTCGATCCGGGAACGCTCCCGGTCGTCGAAGGTAATCCGCGCGTTGGACCGTGCGTCGGCAAGATCGGCAAGTTCATCTGCATCGGCCTGAACTATGCGGATCACGCGGCGGAATCGAATCTGCCGGTACCGGCGGAACCGGTCATTTTCAACAAGTGGACGAGCGCGATCAGCGGCCCGAACGACGACATCGAGATCCCGCGCGGTTCGAAGAAGACCGACTGGGAAGTGGAACTCGGCGTCGTGATCGGCAAGGCGGCGAAGTATGTCGACGAAGCAAACGCGCTCGAGCATGTGGCCGGCTACTGCGTCATCAACGACGTGTCGGAGCGCGAATGGCAGATCGAGCGCGGCGGCACGTGGGACAAGGGCAAGGGCTTCGATACGTTCGGCCCGATCGGCCCCTGGGTCGTCACGCGCGACGAAGTCGCCGATCCCCAGAACCTGAGCCTGTGGCTCGAAGTGGACGGCCATCGCTACCAGAACGGCAGCACGAAGACGATGATCTTCAGTGTCGCGAAGCTGGTGTCGTATGTGTCGCAGTGCATGAGCCTGCAGCCGGGCGACGTTATCTCGACCGGCACGCCGCCGGGCGTGGGCATGGGCGTGAAGCCGAACCCGGTGTTTCTGAAGCCGGGGCAGACGGTGCGTCTGGGTATCGAAGGGCTGGGCGAGCAGACGCAGAAGACTTACGCGGCGGAGTAACGCGCTTTCTCTTTCCGTCATATCGCCGTGAATGAAAGGCCGTTCCTGTTTCGAGCAGGAGCGGCTTTTTTCATGGCGTCCCGGCTTTAACTCCCCGCCTCCTGCTCCCCGTTCTCTCCAATCCGATTCACAGTCCCCTGCGCGACCGCCACCAGCTTCTCGCGGTTCCCCTCCATCACGAACACGCTGCACTGGCAGGTCGCCTGATGCCTGCCCGCATAGACTACACTGGCGCGCGCGATCAGCGTGCCCTTCACTGCCGGGCGCAGATAATTGATCTTGTACTCACCGGTCACGACTCTCGGACCCAGCGACAGCGCGCCAGCGAACGTCAACGCATTGTCGGCGAGATAGCTGATGACGCCGCCATGTACGAAGCCATGCTGCTGCCGCAGTTCGTCGCGAATCGGCAGACATAGGGTGAGCTCGTCGCTGCCGGCGTGCATCAGCTCCGCGCCTAGCAGCATGCTGAACGGCTGGGCGTGCAGTGCGCCGCGCGCCCGGTCGAGTAGGTCGGTCATCGTGGTTCCTTCGTGCAGGGTCTGGGTAGTGCATCGGTGCAACAAAACATCCGCGCGGCGCGTGCCATGCGGTCCCTACCCACTCTAGGAAGTGCCGCTGCGCTGCGCAAGGTGATTCGTCGCGACCAGCGGCGCATTGTTGCGCAAAGCAACCGCAATCGCGACGATCGACGATGAAACCTGCACGTAGAGCGCTTTTTGCGGGAATTGGCCTCAAGCCGCCAATCGGCCTGCCGTTAACCCTGATTTGCCTCCGTTATCCTTTGTTCCCAGGTGTCCACGATGTTCAGCAAGATCAAGGTCGCATCCGGCCTGCTATGTGTTCTGGCCGCGTTCTGCGTCTTCCAGCTCGTCACGGTAGGGTTGGGCTTCTGGTCACTGACGCGCACGCACGACGACGTCGGCGATCTGTCGAACATCGCGCTGAAGCAGGTCGACGCGGTCAACCAGACGACGCAGCGCCTGATGGACGCGCGCATCAACCTGTCGCGTGCCGGCACGCGCATGGTGCGCGGGGGCACCGAGCCCACGGACATCGTGCAGCACGCTCGCGAACAGCTCGCCGCCGCCGATCAGTCTTTCGCGGCCTTCATGAGCGCGCAGAAGACCAGCGACGAAAACAGCGCGCGCGCCGCCGCGCTCGCCGAACGCTACAAGACGCTGCATGGCGCGCTCGCGGAACTCGCGCAGTATCTCGCCTCGAACAACATCCAGGCCTTCCTCGATCAGCCGACGCAGTCGTTTCAGGACGCTTATCTGGCGGAAGTGCACAACTTCGGGCAATTCGGCGACGCCGCCAGCCGCGCGTCGCTCGATTCGATCGATGCGCGCGTGGCGGCGTTTCGCATCGTCAGCGTGGTGATTTTGCTCGTGCTCGTCGCCGGCACGCTCGCCGTCTATACGGCGCTGCGCCGCGGCGTCGTGGCACCGCTCGAGGAAGCGGGCCGCCACTTCGAGCGCATCGCCCAAGGCCGTCTCGATCAACCGATCGCCGCACGCGGCAGCAACGAAATCGGCCGTCTGTTCTCGGGCCTCGCGACGATGCAGGCAAGCGTCGCACGCACCGTCAAGAGCGTGCGCGAATCGGCCGACTCGATCCATCTTGGCGCCAACGAGATCGCGACCGGCAACGCCGATCTGTCGGCGCGCACCGAAAACCAGGCGGCATCGCTCGAGGAAACGGCATCGAGCATGGAGGAACTCACAGCGACCGTGCGCCAGAACGCCGATCATGCGCGCGAAGCCAATGCGCTCGCCGAGACCGCGCTTGACGCGACGTCGCGCGGCAGCGAAGTCGTCAATCAGGTGGTCGACAAGATGCGCGGCATCGCGCAGAGCTCCGACAAGATCGCCGAGATCATCTCTGTGATCGACGGCATCGCGTTCCAAACCAACATCCTCGCGCTGAATGCCGCCGTCGAGGCGGCGCGCGCGGGCGAGCAGGGCCGCGGCTTCGCGGTCGTGGCCGGCGAAGTGCGCGGCCTCGCGCAACGCAGCGCGCAGTCGGCGAAGGAAATCAAGACGCTGATCAGCGAATCGGTCGCGGAGATTCAGGGCGGCTCGACGCTCGTCGAGCGCGCCGGCGAAGCGATGAGTCATGTGTCGGCGTCGATCTCGCGCGTCACGCAGATGATGGCCGAAATCAGCGCGTCGTCGCTCGAGCAGAGCACCGGCATCGAGCAGGTGAATCAGGCGGTCGTGCAGATGGACGAGATGACGCAGCAGAACGCGGCGCTCGTCGAGCAGGCCGCGGCGGCGGCGGCTTCACTACATCAGCAAACCGAGCAATTGAAACAGGCCGTTTCCGTGTTCGAAATTTCTGAAAGTGTGTTGCGTACGCAACAGCGCGGAGCACTGTCCGTCGCAAACGCAGAATTCGCATTAACCGGAATGCATGCGCTTTAAAGCGGCGACGCTTGAAAACGGACGCAGAAATAGAAAATGGCCCGCGTAAAGCGAGCCATTTTGCATTAGACGCAAGCGCCTGTAGAGGCGCCTATCGTGACGTCCAAGTCTGTCTCAAAGTACCCGAAGGAACTTAGACCGGCTGGATGTTTGCAGCCTGCTTGCCCTTCGGGCCTTGCTTGACTTCGAACGACACTTTCTGGTTTTCCTGCAAGGACTTGAAGCCCGAAGACTGGATTTCCGAGAAGTGTGCAAACAGGTCTTCGCCGCCGTCGTCCGGGGTGATGAAGCCAAAGCCCTTTGCATCGTTAAACCACTTAACAGTACCTGTTGCCATTTTTGATCCAAATAAATGTTGTGTATTGCATCGCGACCGCGATCGCACCAATGCGAGAGCGAGCGCGAGGGGAGAGTTGTATCACGTCTTTATGACAGACGCCAATCAACCTGCGTCCGGGTATTCCCCGGTTTTGATGTTTTTTCGCGCTTTGAGAACGTCTGACGAGAACTTTTTTGCGCCAGGGTTTACCAGCAACATCAAATTTCTCTCGCGACCCGGCGGCGGACATTCGTCCGTGCGTGCCGCACTTTGTTGAGGCGATCAAGCGTGGAACTTCATCTATCACTGGCCAAATTCGGCTAAGTTCCCGCTCGAAATCCGGCGTCCACAGGCAGCGCCGCGTAGGCGGTGGCCAGATGATAAGGCGTCGTTGACGGCATATCCGTACGTGCAATTTCGCCGCTCGATGTCTTGCATTCGAACCAGCCGTGTTCATGCAAAAAGCATCGCTGAAAACGTGCGATCTGTTGCGGCAGCGCCGCGCGCACAACCGGATCGTCGTGACTGGCGAGCGCGCGCAGATATTCCGTCTGCGCCCAGATCCGCTGGGTCGCGTCGCTGACCTTGCCAGCCTCGTCGAGCGATGCGCACACGCCGCCGTTGTCCGGGTCCACACCATGCTGCTGCGCGAAGGTGAAGGCGCGCGCCAGCGCGTCGGTTAGCCCCGTGCCGTCGAGCAGCGCGCCCGCCTGCCTGACCAACCAGTACCACTCGAACTGATGTCCCGGCTCCAGGCGGTTGCCGCTCGCGCCGATCGGCAATTCGGCGATACAGCCGCTCGGCGCATGCACGAAGTGTCGCGCGACCGCGCCAGCGAGGCGGCGCAACGCGGCGCCGAAGACGTTGTCGCGCGTCGCCTCGCAGGCGGCGAGCCACGCTTCGGTCAGGTGCATCAGCGGATTCTGCAACGGCGTGGCGGTGACCTTCGAAAAGTCGAGGTTGAGCGCGGCGTTGAACAGATCGCCGTCGGCCGCGAAGTTCGACTGGATCAGCGCGGTCGTGCTGTGCACGAGCTTCAGCGCGTCGAGGTCGTCGGAGCGCCGCGCGTATTCCGCGCACGCGAACACGACGAACGCGTGCGTATAGAGGTCCTTGGTGGTGTCGAGCGGCAGGCCGAGCGCGTCGACGCTGTAGAACCATCCGCCGTGGTCGGCGTCCCGAAAGGTGCGGGTCAGCGAATCGAACAGCACGCGCGCGTGTTCCATGTCGCCCGCTTGTGCAAACGTGAACAGCTGCCGCGCGCATGCCATCGCCCGATAGCGTTGCGCGGGCAGCGGCTCGCCTCCGGTGGCGTCGAGCGCTTCGTAGGGCAGCTGCAACGCGTGATTGAAGCCGGGTCCGCGCCACATCGGCAGCACCACGTTCGCGAAGTGCTCGCGCAGCGCGGTCGCGGCGGTGGTCGTCGAAGCAGGGGGAGGGGGCGTGCTTGGCATCGTCGGTTGGTTCGGGCGCGCAACGCGCGCAGTGTGTCGAGGCAGCGTTCAGGGCGGCGGTTCAGGATTCCGCTCGCCGAGACTGCTGCGGTGTGCGGCCTAGCATAAAGCAAACGCCTCGCGCTGACAGCTTGGGTCAAGCATCCGAAATGCTCGACGCCGACGCGGGGCGACAGACGCATCAGGCGCGACAGATGCACGAGCCGCATGGAATGCGCAACGCGAGGCGCACTGAGCTGCCTCCGCCGCTCATTTCGGATAAGGAGGAACAACGATGCCCGGTAATCTCGAACTCATTTCCCGTCTCGTGCTGGCCGCGATGCTCGGCAGCGTGATCGGCTACGAGCGGGAGCGGTTGTCGTGGGCGGCGGGCTTGCGCACGCACATGTTGGTCTGCGTGGGCTCGGCGCTCATCATGATCGTGTCCGCGTAATTCGTGATGCTGCAAAGCGACGATGTGAACGAGTGCGACGAAGTGATCATCACGCTGCATCGCGTGTCGAATGCGGAATGCGGAATGCGAGTCGATCTGCGCTCGCCTTCGGCAATGAGAGGGCGTGCGGGAATTCCAGGGCGACGACGCGAGGTCGTGAAAGGCGCGAGGCGCGCGAAAGGGCGCAAATCGTCGGGGAATGGCTTCGGCACGGGCGGAGCGCCATGCGACAATGCTGGCTCTAAATATTCCAATGGCAATGACAAGCGGCATCCGGCGCCCCGTTCCTGGCGACGACCGCTTTTTCCTCTATGGCAGATTCCGTAGCATCCCCGCAGTCCATGCCCCCGCGCGTCGCTTCGAAGAAGCAGCGCCAGGGCGCCGTCTCCACCGAAACCGAAAACAAGCTGGCGCGCGCGGCGCGCTCGGCGCAACGCCTCGCGCAACTGAGCGGCGTCGCGCGCGACGACAGCACGCTCGACCTGTTCCCCGACGATCCGACCCGCGCGACGCTCGAGGCGATGAACATCGACGTCCGCCAAGGCACGCTGCACGGCTTCGAACTGCCGGACGTGGTGCTGCAGGCGGTCGGCGTATTCGATGAACACGGGTTGCTCGACAAAACTGCGCGCCGCGCACCGCGTGCGGCGAAGCTGGATGCGCCGATGCCGGTGAACGGGCAGTTGAGCGGGTTTGACGTCGAGCCGGTGATGGCGGTTGCGGATGCGTCTGCAAACAAGCCCGCAAACGAGCCCGCGAACGGCGCCCCCGACGGCTCAGCGCCGAACGCCGCAGCAAACACCGACCACAAGCCCGCGGCAACGTCGCGTGAGCCATCCGCGCCGCCCAGTTCGGCGATGGCCGCCGCGACCGTCGCGCGCAGCGTGACCGCGTTGCGCCAGGCGGCCGAAGCGGAGTCGGCTGCGACGGCGGGCGCGGGCAAGCCACAGCAGCGTTTCGCCGCGACGTTCGCGAAAGCCGCGACGGCATCGCGCGATGCCGCAGCGGCTACCGCCCCGGCTTCCCTTGCAACGTCCGCTGCGACCGACGGCAGTAGCATGAGCCAGTCCGCCGACGAGCCCGCGACGCGTACGCAATCCGCCTCGCCAGAGGCCGTGACCACGAAACAGGACGACAAGCTCTCCGCCACCGCGCTGCTGACGACACCCCGGTCCTCGTCCGCAGACAACCACGCCGGATTCGCCACTTCCTCGCGTGACGCGCGCCGCACCGACGCGGCCGCCGCCGCGCTACGCTCGGAGCCGGAACTCGACCGCGCGCGTGCCACCGCGTTCGCCGATACGGTCGATGCGCTCTATGGCGTGATCGCCGATCAACGCCGCGCCGCGACCGATCATTCGCGGCGCGTGAAATGGATGCTGTCGATCGTGGTCGGTGCGCTGCTGGTGACAGTGGCGATCGGCATCGCGCAGACGCTGCTGCTGATGCGCCTCACGCGCGAGACGACGGCGCAGCAACACCGCATCGAACAGATGATGCAGAACCAGCAAGCGGCGATGGTGAGCCTGCTCGACGTGCATACGGCGACAGCGAACGCCGCCTCGGCGCCCGCCGCCACGACCCCCACCGCAGCGCCCCCCGCCGCGCCCCTACAGCCCAGCGCGACGCCGACGCGCGCGAGGCACGCTCCCGCTTCGCACCGGCGGCCGCCGAGTCACTAAATCGGGGACGTTGTCGCGATGCAACGCCTCCCGGCCCAATGACATCGCGGCAACCCGCCGCAGCGAAAATTTGCTGCAGTGCACTAGCTTTTCTCTAGGGAAAACCCCTATAATCACAACTAAGGGAAAACCCTAGCAACGCAGTCACTAACCGGGAGTCGCCATGAGCTACATCTTTGCACTGTTCCAACAGGTCAGCGACCTCTTTGCGTCGCCCCATCTGCCGCTGGATTCGGACTACTCGTACGCAGCGCGCGCCCGTGAAGCAGAGCGTCTGCGCCGCGCGCAGGCCACGCTGTTCGGCATCAAGCTGACGGACTAAAAACCAGCCGCACCTCCCGAGCGCGCGACAACGCGCCGGGGCGCGCACCTCGAGTGCGCTTCTCATTGAGCCACTATTCGCGAAATGCGGATCGTGGCTTTTTGTTTTTCGGGGCTCTCTTGTCGCAATGCACCATTGCGCGACGAGACAGACGTACCAGCGCCAGGCCTCCAGTGTCTGTCCGACTCCTTGCGAATTATTTCGGGGCCGAAATGAATGTAACCGGCTTTCACGCTGATTCAGCGAGTCGAATGAAGGCATTGCCCGTAAACCTTTGTTGAATGAAGCGCGAAAGCGACACCGCGCTTCCATCAACAGGCCCCATCTATGAAATGCTCGCTTACAAGTGCTAACGTCTTCGCGCGATTCGGGCCGCTAAAGTGAGTCTCAAGCGTACGGCGTCTGGTTCGGCTCACAAGCGAAGCGAATCGCACGATCCGAGCAAACACGGACGCTGGCCTGGAATAAAACTTTGACGGGAGGTCATTATGAAAAACTTTGGCAAGGCATCGCGCTCGCTGATCGCAACGCTGCTCGCGGGCGGCGCACTCGTCGCGGCTGGTAGCGCATTCGCGCAAGACCGCGTGATCGTCGAACACGGTCCGGCACCAGTCGTGTACGGCCAACCGCATATGATGCCGGTGGGCGTGTCGATCAACATCGGCTGGCACGGCGATCGTTACTGGGACGGCCACCGCTACTGGGAGCACGACGAGTGGATGCGCCATCATCCGCACGACTACGATCCGCACCACCGCGGCGACGATCACCGCACCCCGCCCCCGCGCTACTAAAGCGCGCCTGATGGCGTCGCAACAGGCGGCGTAAGTCCACGAAGCCGGTCTTCCCTCGAGGGGAAGGCCGGCTTCGTCGCATTTGGGCGTGCGAGTCCGACCGTGGTATTGCGCGTGCTGCGCTATGCTTCGGGGCTTTCGGACCATTCGAGGGCGCGGACATGGGCGGACTCGACACGTTCGTCGACATCGCGTCGCATCTGATGCCGAAACTCGCGAAAGACGAGGACGTGATCGATCTGCTGCGCGCGCAGGTCGACGCGGGGCGTGTCGGCGTGCGCAGCGGCGCGGGGTTTCATGACTGGGATGAAGCGCGCATCGCGCGGGTAAAGGACGGGCGCAAGTGCGTGATCGGGCGCGGCTAGTGCGGTATAAATAGCCGTTCCGTGCCTGGTACTCCGCCGCTTTTCGCGCTAACTGCCACACGCGTCGCAAGCGAACCTAAATCAACTCCAAGCCAGCCCCAAGCCACTTCATGCCTCACTACTTCTACGACCCCGCCGCCGGTCACGGCCTCCCGCACGATCCTTTCAAGGCGATCGTCGCGCCGCGGCTGATCGGCTGGATTTCGTCGCGCGATGCCGAAGGCACGCTCAATCTCGCGCCATACAGCTTTTTCGGCGCGTTCGCGACCTTTCCGCCGATCATCGGTTTTAGCAGCGAGGGCCGCAAGGACAGCCTCGCCAACATCGAGGCGACCGGCGAATTCGTTTGGAATCTCGCCACCCGGCCGCTCGCGGAGCAGATGAACCGCTCGTCGGCGCCGGTCGCGCCGCACGTCGACGAGTTCGCATTGGCCGGGCTCACGCCGGCGCCGGGCCGCAACGTGGCGGTGCCGCACGTGGCCGAATCGCCGGCGGCGCTCGAATGCAAGCTGCTGCAGATCGTGCGTCTGCATGATGTCGACGGCAAGCCGATGGACAACTATCTGTCGCTCGGCCAGGTGGTCGGCGTGCATATCGACGGCGCGTATCTGAAGGACGGCCTGTTCGATACGCACGCCGCGCAGCCGATCATGCGCGCGGGTTATCGCGCCGACTATGCGCAGATCGGCGAGATGTTCCAGATGATCCGGCCAACGGCCTGAACTGGCCCTCAGCGGCTTCCGCTGAGTAGCGGATCGCTCAGGGTGTCACCGGCGGCGGCTTGCGTGGGGACTGCGCGGACGTTATTGCCGCGGAGTCACTGTTGCCGCTCCCGCCCACGGGCGCATCCACTTCAACCTCGACGACCGCAGCCGCGACCGGCGCGGCCGCCGTGACTTCCGCCGCAATCGCCGCGGGCACCGGCTGGATCGGGCGCGCACGCGAGCTGACGAGCACCGCGCGCGGTTCATTGTCGTAAATCACGGCCCGCACGCGCGGATAAATCTCCCGCTCCCAGCGACGTCCGCTGAACACGCCGTAGTGGCCGACGCCCGTTTGCACGTGATGCGTCTTCAGATACGGCCGCAGACGATCGCACATGTCCTGCGCGGCGAGCGTCTGACCGACCGCGCAGATATCGTCCTTTTCACCTTCCACGGTCAGCAATGCGGTGCGGCGAATCTTCGACGGCTCCACCAGACGCCCCTCGACTTCGAGCGCGCGTAACGGCAGCGCATGCTGCTGGAACACGGTGTCGACGGTCTCCAGATAGAAGTCGGCGGTCAGATCCATCGTCGCGAAGTACTCTTCGTAGAACGTGCGAATCGTGTCGGCTTTCTGCGGATCGCCCTTGCCGCGCTCGTAGTACATCGTTTCGAACGAGTCGGCGTGGCGGCTCGGATTCATCGCCATGAACGCGGCCAGCTGCACGAAACCCGGATACACGCGACGCTGCGCGCCGGCAAACCCGAACGGCACCGCGCTGATCAGATTGCGCTCGAACCACTCGATCGGCCGGCTCCTGGCCAGTTCGTTGACGCGCGTTGGATTGATGCGCGTGTCGATCGGGCCGGCCATCAGCGTCATGCTGGCCGGCTGCGCGGGATGGTCGTCGGCGGCCATCAGCGCGACGGCGGCGAGCGCCGCGACGGTCGGTTGACAGACCGCGAGCAGATGCGTGCCGGACCCGATCGCCGCGGTGAAGTCGATCACGTGGCGCACGAATTCGTCGAAGCCGAAGCGGCCTTCGCCGAGCGGCACATCGCGCGGGTTGTGCCAGTCGGTGATATAGACGTCGTGCTCGGTCAGCATCGTGCGCACGGTTGCGCGCAGCAGCGTCGCGAAGTGGCCCGACATTGGCGCGATCATCAGCACGCGCGGCTGCGGCGTTGAAAGCACGGCGTCCTTGCGAAAATGCAGCAGCGAGCAGAACGGCGTGCGCGCGACGACTTCCTCGACCACCGCGACCGGCTCGCCTTCGGTGACGACGCTATCGATGCCGAACGGCGGCCGCTTCGGCGTGAGTCCGCCGAGCATCAGAAGTTCGCACGTCGCGCGCAGCGAGCGTCCGTGCGGCGTAGCGGCGAATGCGGACCACGCATCGAGCGAACGGTTCGCCAGCGCCGCGCCGTGCCGCAACGGTAGCAGCAGGTCGGCGCAGGCCTGATAGGCAGGATAGGCGAACAGATTCATACTTTCACTCGAATGCGCCAGAAAGACAGGAACTCGAATAAAAGCAAGTGGTGCGCCAGGCGCTGGCGCGCGTTGCCCTGTATCGCGTCATATCTGCGTGGGTCGGCATATCACTTGCATGCGTAGGCGAAATGGGCCGGCCTTGCCGCGTTTTGGTGCGCGCGCGCACCGCGGCGTGCATGGGTGCAGGCACGCGCGGCGCGATGCCCGATCTGGAGGACACACGTATGGGAAATACTACGCTCACGATCAGCAGCAGGAATTATTCGTCGTGGTCGCTGCGCGGCTGGCTGCTGACGAAGTTCAGCGGCTTGCCGTTCGAAGAAATCGTGGTGCCGATCGACGACCCCGCGACGCGCGCCGAACTACTGCTGCTGTCGCCGTCGATTCTGGTGCCATGCCTCGTGCACGACGGCGTCAAGGTTTGGGACACGCTGTCGATCGCCGAATATCTGCACGAGCTGAAGCCGCAAGCCGCGCTGTTGCCGCACGAGATCCGCGCCCGCGCGCATTGCCGCTCTATCTGCGGCGAGATGCATTCGGGGTTTGCGTCGTTGCGTTCGGCGCTGCCGATGAATCTGAAGGCGCATTTCCCGGGCTTCAAGGTATGGGCGCGCGCGCAATCGGATATCGAGCGGATCGTGACGATCTGGCGTGAATGTCTGAAGGAGTACGGCGGCCCGTTCCTGTTCGGCGAGCGGACCGCCGCGGACGCGATGTACGCACCGGTGGTTACGCGTTTCGTGACCTATGACGTGCAACTCGATCCGGATATGGTCGAATACGGGCAGCGCATCATGGCGCTGCCCGAAATGCGCGAGTGGATCGCGCTCGCGCGTCAGGAGGTCGAGGAGATCGATGAACTGGACGTCGAGTTCTGAGCGCGGCGGCCGCCGTCCGCCGCCGTCCACATTAAGCAGATCCGTCAGCCGCGCTCGCCTTCGAGCTTGAACACGCTGACCAGCTGCGCGAGCCGCGCAGCTTGCTCGCGCAACTCGGCCGCCGCGGCTTGCGCATCGACGACGATCGTCGCATTCTGCTGCGTCGCCTCGCCGATCTGCGTGACCGCCAGGTTGACCTGCTCGATGCCGCCCGACTGCTCGCGCGACGCGACATTGATCTCGCTCATGATCGCGCGGACCTGACCGACCTGAGTGACGATTCCCTGCATCGTCGCGCTCGCTTCTTCGGCAATGCGAAAACCGCTGTCGACGTTCGCGCTCGACGCCGCGATCACCCCCTCGATCTCCTTCACCGCCGCCGCGCTGCGCTGCGCGAGCGCGCGCACTTCCGACGCGACGACCGCGAAGCCCTTGCCGTGCTCGCCCGCGCGCGCCGCTTCGACGGCCGCGTTCAACGCGAGGATGTTGGTCTGGAAGGCGATGCCCTCGATCACCGTCGTGATCTCGGCGATCTTCTGCGACGAGCGGCCGATCTCGCCCATCGTCGACACCACGCGCTCGACCGCGCGGCCGCCTTCGAGCGCGGCGTCGGCGGCGTGGGTGACGAGGGTGTTCGCTTCGGTCGCGTGATCGGCATTCTGCTGCACGGTCGACGTGATCTGCTCCATGCTCGCCGCGGTTTCTTCGAGGCTGCTCGCCTGGGTCGCGATGCGCATCGCGATGTCGCCGCTGCCGGTGGCGATCTTCTCGGTGCCCGCCGACATGTCGGCCGACGCGTTGCGCACCTGCGCGACGATGCGCGCGAGGCCTTCGCCGATGCCGTCGATCGCCAGCATCAGGCGGCCGATCTCGTCGGCGCGCGCGCGGCCGTGCTGCGCGACGCGCACGCTCAGATCGCCCGCGGCGAGACGCTCCGACGCACGCGCGGCTTCGTCGAGCGGACGGCTGACGAGCCGCCGCACCGCGACGAGGAACACGATCGCGAACAGGCCGACCAGCGAGAGGCCGAGCAGCAGGAAGGCGTTGCGGGCGCGCACGACCTCGGCCATCACTTCGTCGCGCGGCGCGACGCCGCCGACGAGCCACTGCCACTCCGGCACCGTGACGAACGACACGAACTTGTCGCGCGCGTCGCTCTCGCCGAGCGTCGAGTCGGCCGAGCGGTAGTCGAGCTCGCCCTGCTTCATGTCGAGCATGCGCTGATACGGCGCGTTGGCGTCGTCGGCTTTCTGGCCCGCGGCGGCCGGATGCACGAGCAGCTTGCCGCGCTCCGCGCCGCTCGACGCGTCGAGCACGAAGTAATAGCCGCTCGTGCCGATCTTCAGCGCGTGGATGCCGTCCTGGACCGACTGGATCTCCTTGTCCACGTCGACGCCGACGAACAGCGCGCCGATCACGCGGCCGCTCGCGTCGGCGATCGGCCGGTACTGCGTGATCATGCGCTTGCCGAACAGCATGGCGAGGCCGGTGTACGAGCGGTTCGCGAGCAGCGGCGCATACGCCGGCCCCTTGCGGTCGAGCAGCGTGCCGACCGCTCGGGTGCCGTCCTGCTTCTTCAGCGAGGTGGTCACGCGCACGAAGTCGTCGCCGCTGCGCGCAAACACGGTCGCGACCGCGCCGCTGCGTTCGAGGAACTGGTCGGGAATCGTGAAGTCGAGATTCAGCATCTTGCCGCCGGCCTTGAAAGTCGGCGTCGCGGTGCTCCCGATGTCGACTTTCTGCGTGTCGTCGAGCGAGAAGTCGGTGGGCAGGAAGCTCGCGAACAGCGCCATCGACCGATCGACTTCGGCCGACAGCGCCTTGTCGAACAGCTCGATCATCGCGGCGATCGAGCGGTCTTTTTCGGCGATGCGGGCGAGCACCTGGTCGCGCACCTGGTCGCCGGCGGCGCGCGCGAGCGCCCACGCGAACGTGCTGAAAATCAACGCGACCAGCACGCACGAGAGCACGGCAAGCCGCGCGCCGACGCTGGCGCGGCGCAAGAAGAGAGAGTTCATGGGCAGGCGCGAAAAGGGGACAGGCGACGCGCGGGGCGGGCATGGCCGCGAACGGCATCGATTTACTGGTTTACGGCTCGGGAGACGGCGGCTTTAGGGCGACTGAAAGCCGCCCGTAATGGGATGAAAGGGGCCACAACGGGCCCCCGAAAGAAGGACGAGGCGGAATGCGAAAGGTGTTGCTGCGTTGCTCAGCGCACCGGATCGACGGTTCGGCCGGGCGCGCTTCGCCACGTCCGCAGTAACAACGCATTGGTGACGACGCTGACGCTCGAAATCGCCATCGCCGCGCCCGCGAGCATCGGATTCAGCAAGCCGAACGCGGCCAGCGGAATGCCGATCAGGTTGTAGACGAATGCCCAGAACAGGTTCTGCTGGATCTTGCGCCACGTTCTGCGGGAGATGTCGATCGCGTCGGCGACGAGCGCCGGGTCGCCGCGCATCAGCGTGATGCCGGCGGCGTGCATGGCGACGTCGGTGCCGCTCGCCATCGCGATGCCGATGTCGGCCGCGGCGAGCGCGGGCGCGTCGTTGATGCCGTCGCCCGCCATTGCGACGATGCCGGCGTGGCGCATCTTCAGGTCGCGGATCACGCGGGCTTTGTCGTCGGGCAGCACCTCGGCGTGGAATTCGTCGATGCCGAGCGCCCGTGCGACGCTCGCCGCACTGCCGCGGTTGTCGCCAGTCACGAGCACGCTGCGGATGCCCATCTGCGCGAGCCGCGCGACGGCCGCGCGCGCGGTCGGCTTCACCGTGTCGCCGAACGCGATCAGCGCGAGCGCTTCGGGGGCGTGAGGCGCGCGCGTCATCAGCCACGACACCGTGTTGCCGGCCGCTTCGAGTTCCTGCGCGCGCGCGGCAAGCGCGCTCGGCAGCGCGATGTCGAGCTCGCGCAGCCAGCGCGTGCTGCCGAGGGCGAGCGTGCGGCCGTCGACGTCGGCTTCGACGCCCCGGCCAGCGACGGCGCGAGCGGCGGTGGCGCTTGGCCCGCCCTTGTGTTCGCCGGCCATTTGCCCGAGCTGAGCCTCGTGCGCGCGCATCACCGCTCGCGCGAGCGGATGATCGCTATGCCGCTGCACCGCCGCCGCGAGCGCGAGCGCTTGGTCGCGGCTCAAGCCGCCGATCGGCTCGAACGCCGTTACCGATGGTTGGCCGAGCGTCAGCGTGCCGGTTTTGTCGAACGCGACAATCGACACGCGATGCGCGATTTCCAGCGCTTCCGCGTCCTTGATCAGCACGCCGTGGCGCGCGGCGACGCCGGTGCCGGCCATGATCGCGGCGGGCGTCGCGAGGCCGAGCGCGCACGGGCAGGCGATCACCAACACCGCGACCGCGTTCAGGATCGCGGTTTGCGCGCCCGCGGCGGCGAGCAGCCAGCCGATCAGCGTCAGCGCGGCGAGCGCGAGAATCGTCGGCACGAAGACTTCGCTGACGCGGTCGACGAGCCGCTGGATCGGCGCCTTCTCGGCCTGCGCGCTTTCGACGAGCCGGATGATGCGCGCCAGTGTGGTCTCCGCGCCGATCGCGGTGGTCGTCACCACGAGCGCGCCTTCGCCGTTGATCGAGCCGGCCGTGACGGCGTCGCCGGTCTGTTTCGGCACCGGTAGGCTTTCGCCGGTGATCAGCGCTTCGTCGATATGCGTGCGGCCTTCGAGCACCGCGCCGTCGACCGGTACGCGCTCGCCCGGCCGCACGATCACGACGGTGCCGACCCGCACCTGCGCGAGCGGCACCTCGCGTTCGCCGGCGCCGTCGCGGATGCGCGCGCGTTCGGGGCGCAGCGCGTTGAGCGCGCGGATCGCGTCGGTGGTCTGGCGCTTGGCGCGCGCCTCGAGCCACTTGCCGAAGCGCACCAGCGTGATCACGACCGCCGATGCCTCGAAGTACAGATGCATCGTGTCGGCCGGATGCATCGCGAGTTCGTAGACGCTGATGCCGTACGCCGCCGATGTGCCGAGCGCGACCAGCAGGTCCATGTTGCCCGCGCCGGCGCGCACCGCGCGCCAGGCTGCGCGATAGAAGCGCGCGCCGAATATGAACTGCACGATCGACGCGAGCACGAATTGCAGCCAGGCTGGCAGCATCGCGTGGAGGCCGAACCATTCGCCGAACATCGGTGCGACGAGCGGCAGCGTCAGCAGCGCGGACGCAACGACGCTCGCGAGGTCGCGGCGGGTTTGAATCCGTTTGCGGTCGACGACGGGGGCGTGGGTCGTGTCGAGGATGTCGCTTTCGTCGCCGGTCGCGGCGATAGCTGCCGTTGTCTCGGCTGGAGCGGCTGCAGCGGGCGGCGCGCTCAACGTCGCTTCGTAGCCGGCTTTCCTGACGGCAGCGATCAGCGCGCCGCTATCGGCGGATGCGGTGCCTTGCGGATGAGCGGTGGCGGTTTCGGTCGCCAGATTGACCGACGCGCGCGCGACCCCAGGCACCTTCGCGAGCGCTTTTTCGACGCGCAACGCGCAGGCTGCGCAGCTCATGCCGCCAATCTCCAGTTCAATGGTTCCCGGCGTCGCGGCGGGTGTCGCGGTTTGCGTCGCGCTTGGCGCGGCAAGCTCGGCGTTCGCGACCGGCGTCGCTTCGTATCCGGCCTTGCGCACGGCATCGGCCAGTTGCTGAGGCCCGAGCGTCGCGTCGCTTTCCACGCGGGCGCGCTCGGTCGCGAGATTCACCGACGCGCGCGCCACTCCCGGCAGCCTGGTCAGTGCTTTTTCGACGCGGCTCGCGCACGACGCGCAAGTCATCCCGCCGATATCGAGTTCGACGACGCGCGTGGGCGAAGAAGAAGCGGCAGCGTCGGCGGCGCGCTGCGGGTTGGCAAGTGCGGTCATGGCAGGCGAGGCTCGTGGCGGCATTGGGCCGCATCGTGAATCCAGTATCGACCTTCCCATGACGGGAAGGTCAAGGCTGATTATGCGGCCGCCGTCAGAACGCCGGCGGCGCATCGAGCATCGCCTGTCCCACCGCCTTCTGTTGATCGCCGTCGCGCGCGAGCAGCGTTTGCGCGGCGCCGCGCCGGTCTTCGGCCGCCTTGTTCTGCCCGAGCTTCCATTTGCCGACGAGCCGCGTTACCTCGATCTCCATACCGACGATCGCGCCGAGCATCTGCGCGATGTAGTCGGCGGGCGCGTCGCCCATCTTCCATGGCACCGGCTCGCCGGCTTCCATCTCGCGCGTGAGTCGCGCGACGAGACCGCGCACGAACGATTCATCGTCATGCACCACGATCCTGCCATGTGCATGCACGACCATATAGTTGTAGGTCGGCACCTGCTTGTGCGTTTCGTGTTTGCTCGGATACCAGCTCGGGGAAATATAGGCGGCCGGCCCCTGGAAGATCACGAGCGCTTCGGGATGGGTCGCGGCTTCCTGCCAGACGGGGTTCGCCCGCGCGACGTGCGCGCGCAGCACCAGACGTGACGAATCCGCCGCATCCGCCTGCGCCTCGAACGGCAGATGATTCGCATCGAGCCCGTTGGGGCCGTGCGTAATCAGCGCGCCGAACGGGTGCTCGGCGATCAGGCGATGAAGAACCCCTGGACGGTTCTCTTCGAAATGGGCGGGCATGTACATTGAAGTATTCCGAATGCAGGAGGACGAAAGAGTGGAGGCGAACGGCCAGGCTGGCGGATCGACGAATGCGCGAATCAAAAAAGCATGGCGCGCTCGCGCGAGCCGTTGGCGCGGGAACATAATGTGACAGCGACGCCGATTGTCACATCGGTGACGCGCCTGCGCGCTGTCAGCCACAATTCCCTGCTTTGTGCTTGCCTGACTAGCAAGGATACGATACAACGCGATGTTGTCGGAATCGCAATCCGCGGACTCGCTGCGCAGTGTTTCGGGAGAACCGCGCATGCACCAGGCGCTGCACACCGGCATCCCCCATAGGACTGCACGTTCCGCACTCTGAACGAATGATAAAAAATCTCCGAGAACTGTTTTGGCTTCAACGAACCTGCGCGTCGCTCGCGGGTCTGGCACTGCTGGCCAGCTGTGCGTCGACCCCCATCGCGACGCAACAACGCACCGGCTGGATCAAGGACGAAGTCGCCGACTCCTACGTATTCGGCTATCCGCTCGTGCTGATGAGCGCCGCGCGCGATGCGGCGGTCGGCACCGAGCCGGGTCAGGCGCCGTTCAACACGCTGCGTCACGCGCAGGCGCTGCCGCCGATCGGCGCGACCAATCCGCCGCAGCCGAGCCTCGACACGCTCGACTCGACCGGCTGGCTCGACCTTGCCGCCGAGCCGGTGATCCTGGCGCTACCTGATTCGCATGGCCGTTATGTCGATGCGCGCGTGCTCGACATGTGGACCAACGTCGCGTGGTCGACCGGGCCGCAGTTCGCCGCGGGCACGGGCACCGTGAAGGGCTTGCGCGCGCAGACGATCGCGTTCGTCGCACCGGGCTGGAAGGGCGAGCTGCCGAAGGGCGCAAAGCGCGTCGAAGTGCCGACGCGCAACGCATGGATCAGCGTGC
This sequence comes from Paraburkholderia sp. MM6662-R1, assembly GCF_050436245.1. Classification (NCBI taxonomy): domain Bacteria; kingdom Pseudomonadati; phylum Pseudomonadota; class Betaproteobacteria; order Burkholderiales; family Burkholderiaceae; genus Paraburkholderia; species Paraburkholderia sp. MM6662-R1. The sequence continues at coordinate 1,355,481 of NZ_JBNDLV010000004.1, forward strand.
GCATCCAGTCGAACGGCGCGCACGATCTGAACGCGGTGCGCAAGCTGCAGCACGCGATCCGTCTGGAGCCGCTGAGCGTGTTCGTCGGCGACGCGGAGCCGGCGGTGCCGCCGCGCGGGTACGCAAGCGGCGTCGCGGGCCCGAGCGGCACGCCGGCGCAGCAGGTCGCCGCGCTCGACGCTAGCGGCTTCTTCGGCCGTCTCGCCGACGCGTTGCCTGACAATCCGCCGACACCGGCCGATCCGCATGCGCTCAAATTTCTCGCCGATCTCGGCGTGACGCCGGGCGATCCTGTGAAGCTGCCGAAGTCATCCGATGCGCTCGCGGCCGGTCTCGCCGACGGTCGCGATCGCGTCGCGACGCCGCCGTCGAATCTGCTGAGTGCGAACGGCTGGAGCTGGTTCGGCGATGCCGTCGGCAACTACGGTCCCGACTATGGATTGCGCGCGTATGCGGCGAGCACACAGTTGGGCCTCGGTACGAAGGACGACGAAGTACGCGCGTTCGTCACGCAGGACAGCGACGGCAACACGCTGAACGGCGCGAATCGCTATGTGATCCACTTCGCGGCGAACCAGCTGCCGCCGGTGCGCGGTTTCTGGACGATCACCGCGTATACGAAGGATGGCGCGCTGAGCGAGAACGCGCCGGCGCGGCTCGCGGTTGGCGATCGCAATGGCGCGCGCCGCAATCGCGATGGTTCGCTCGACGTGGTCGTGTCGTCGACGCGCAGCCGGACCGGTAACTGGCTGCCCGCACCGCGCGCGGACATGCAGCTGGTGCTACGCCTGTATGCGCCGAAGCCGCAAGCCACCGACGGCAGCTGGCAGCCGCCGCCGGTCGTGCGGCAATGATGTGAACGGCGCGCGGGCAAACCGCGCGCCGGCCGGTTTCGTTATCTGACGCTCGCGAAAATCTCGTTCGCGGGAAAGCCAGTCAGTCAGCAGCACGAATCGTCAAGGCGGGCCTGACATTCCTGTCTAACCATTGATTCACGCCTTATACTGCCGCTTGCGGGATCTCTGTTTTTCGCGGCGGGCTTGCCGCCGCATTCCTCCACATCGAGCATGGCAAGCCTCAATAAAGCATCGTTAGCCTTCTCCATACAGACCGTGCGCGCAGTCGCGCAGTCGCGCCGTACGCGACGGATTCTCGTCGGTCTGCTGATCTTCGTCGTCCTGTTCGGCCTGCTCGGTTTTTTCGCGGCGCCGCCGCTGATTCGCCACATCGCCAGCCAGCAACTGAGCAAGCAGCTCGACCGGCCGGCGTCGATCGGCCGCATCGCGCTCAATCCGTACACACTGCGTTTCGAGGCCGACAACGTGCATATCGGCGAGCGCGGCGGCGCGGGCGACTTCGTCGATATTTCGCGGCTCATCGTGAAGCCGTCGTGGAGTTCGCTGTTTCGCGGCGCGCCCATCGTCGACGAAGTGCAGGTCGATTCGCCGCGCTTTCATATCGTTCGCCTCGATGCGCAGCACTTCAATTTCAGCGACCTGATCGAGAAATTCGCGAATCAGCCGGCAAAACCGAATAGCAAGCCGACGCAGTTCTCCGTCTCCAACATTCGTGTCGAAAACGGCCAGATCAGGTTCGACGACCGGCTGCTCGGCACGAGCCACGTGATCGATCAATGGAAGCTGGGCATTCCGTTCATCGCGACGCTGCCGTCGAAGACCGATATCTTCGTCGAGCCGTTGCTGCGCGCGCGCATCGACGGCGACAGTCAGCTCGCGATCGACGGCAGGACCAAGCCGTTCGCGGCATCGCGCGAGTCGGAAGTGTCGCTGCGCTTCAGCGAGCTCGACGTGCCGAAGCTGGTGTCTTACGCGCCGTCGAAGCTGCCGGTGATCGTGCAGTCGGGCAAGCTGTCCACCGACCTGAAGCTGAACTTCGAGATGTCGAACGACACGCCGTCGCTGCGCGTCGCCGGCACCGTCGATCTGAACGACGTCAACGTGCAGGATCAGGGCAAGGCGCCGTTTTTCGCGGCGCGCGCCGTGCATGTGGCGGCGGCATCGCTCGAACCGTTGAAGAGCATCTATCACTTCGACGATATCCGCATCGACGCGCCGAGCGCGAGCCTCGCGCGCGACAAGGACGGCGTATTGAGCGTCGAGCATATGTTCGTGCCCGCGCCGGAAAAAACCACGGCAAAGGAAACCGCGGACGCGAATGCCAACGCCAAAACCACCGCCGCCGAAAAGGCGGCCCCGCCGTTCGACGTCGCGATCAAACGTTTCACACTCAACGACGGCACCGTGAACGTACACGACGAAGCCGTGTCGCATCCGGTAGAAGCCGGGCTGCAAAACCTCGCGGTTACGCTGACCGATTTCTCGACGCTCGCGTCGGCGCCAGCGCACTACACGCTGAACACGAACCTGAAGAACAACGGCGGTTCGCTCGCCGCCGATGGCACGGTCGGCCTCGCGGCGAAGACGGCGAGCGCGAAGCTCGATCTGAAGTCGCTGAAGCTGCCGCCGTTGCAGCCGTATCTGGATACCGCGACGTCCGCGCAGGTGCTCGACGGTGCGTTGTCCGCGACGACGAATATCGACGCGAACTGGGCGAAGTCGCCGATGGCGCTGACGGTCGCGGACACGCAGCTGGACATGCAGGCGGTGAAGCTCGCGGCGCGCGGCGGCAAGACGCCGGTGATCTCGCTCGCGCAGGGCAACGTGGTAGTCAAACAGGTCGACGTCGCGGCGCGCACGGCCGACGTGACGAGCGTAGACGTAACCGGTCTCGCGGTCGACGCGCAGCGCCTGAAGGACGGCACCATCAATCTGGATGCGCTCGCGAGGGCGCATCAACAGGCGACGGAGCGCACGGCGATCCACGCGGCGAAACAAGCGCAGGCCGAAGGCCCCGCATGGCGCTACAAGATCGCCGAATTGACGCTCAAAGACGCGACCGCCGATTTCACCGACAACACGACGCCGCAGCCGGTCAAGCTGAGCTTTACGCCGGTGCAGCTGAAGGTGCGGCAGATCAGCGACGACTTGGGCCGTCCGCTGCCGGTCGACCTGCAGGCGACGTTGAACAAGAAGGGCACGCTCGCCGTGAAGGGCGACGTGACCGCGACGCCGCTAAAGCTGGCCGTCAAGATCAACGCGAACCAGCTCGACGCGGCCGCGTTCGAGCCGTACTTCGGCAGCAAGCTGAACGCGACGCTCGCAAGCGCGCTGCTGAACGCGAACGGCGATCTCGCGGTCACCCAGGCTAAGTCGCTGAAAGCGAACTTTCGCGGCGACATGGCGCTCGTCGCCGTGCGCATGCTCGACAAGGTGACGTCGGACCCGTTCGCGGGCTGGGGCTCGCTCGCGCTGTCGAACCTGAAGGCCGATTACGACGAGCACGGCACCGTCGTCGACGCGGGCCGCGTGACGTTCTCGAAGTTCTATGGCCGTGTACTGCTCGACGCGCAAGGCAAGCTGAATCTGAAGGATGTGGTCGCGCACGAGGGCGGTACGACGCAGTCGCTGACGCGCGCGACAAGAGCGGCTCGCACCCGATTCCGCTGACACCCGAGGCGGTGTCTGAGGCAGTCGCGGCGTCGGCGCCGGTCGCGGCATCTGCTGCAACGCCCGGCAAGCCTGCCGCCACGGCCGTCGCCAGCGCCACGGCCGCGACGCCGCCAGCAAACCCGGTCAAGATGCACGTCGGGCAACTGGTGTTGCAGCAGGGCCGCGTGACCTATACCGACAACTTCGTCAAGCCGAACTACACGGCGAACCTTGTCGCCATTCAGGGCACGATCGGCGCGTTCGGTACGGAATCGACGACGCCCGCGCCGGTCGACGTGGCCGCGAAGCTCGCGGCCAACGGTCCGCTGACGATCCGCGGCACCATCAATCCGCTGATCGCGAAACCGGCGCTCGATCTGACCGCGAGCGCGCACGACATCGAGCTGACCAACCTGACGCCGTATTCGGCGAAATACGCGGGCTATCCGATCACGAAGGGCAAGCTCAACGTCGATTTGCATTACAAGCTCGAGAACGACCAGCTGAACGCGAACAACCACCTGTTCATCGATCAACTGACGTTCGGCGATCACATCGACAACGACACCGCGACCAAACTGCCGGTGCGTTTCGCGATCTCGCTGCTGAAGAACTCGCGCGGCGAGATCGACGTGAACCTGCCAGTGTCGGGCTCGTTGTCGAACCCCGAGTTCAGCATCGGCGGGCTGATCTGGCATGCGGTGCTCAATCTGCTCGAAAAGGCGGTGACCGCGCCGTTCTCGCTGATCGCGCACGCGTTCGGCGGCAATGGTGAGGACCTCGGTTACGTCGAATTCGAGGCCGGCTCGGCGACGCTCACCGATGCCGACAAGCAGAAACTCGACACGATCGTGAAGGCACTCACCGACAAGCCGTCGATCCGCATGGACCTGATCGGACGCGTCGATCCGAAGGTCGACGAGCCGGCGCTGCGCACGCAGTACGTCGATCAGATGGTCAAGCGGCAGAAGATCAAGGACGCGGTGGGTAATGGTGAGAGCGTCGATCCGTCGACGGTCACGGTCGATCAGAAAGAGTACGACAAATATCTGACCAAGGCCTACAAGTCCTCCGACTTCAAGAAGCCGCACAACTTCATCGGCATGACGAAGACGCTGCCCGACGACGACATGAAGAGCGCGCTCGCGGCCAACGCGCCGATCGACGACGCGAGCTTGCGGCAACTCGCGCAGCGGCGCGCGCAGAGTGTGCAGCAGTACCTGCAAGGCAAGGTCGACAGCAGCCGCGTGTTTATCGTCGCGCCGAAGATGAATGCCGACGACATCAAGGACAAGGGTGCGACGACGCGGGTCGATTTCGGCTTGAAGTGATGGAGGAGTCGCGGCGCGGCGCGGCGCGCGAGCCGTGGCGTTCGGCGAGCCGATAAAAAAAAGCCCGACCTGAGGTCGGGCTTCAAAGTCGGCTGCGCCCTCCACAGGACGCAGCCCCTGCAAAACAGCGAGGCTGTATGCGTTGCCGCGAGGCTTAAGCAGCCAGCAGCGAGCGCAGCACGAACGGCAGAATCCCGCCGTGCTTGTAGTAGTCGACTTCAATCGGCGTGTCGATACGCAGCAGCACCGGAACGCGCTTGTCGCCGTCCTTGCCGTGGATCACGAGCGTGACTTCCTGTTGCGGCTTGAAGTCGTCGCCGAGGCCTTCGATGTCGTACGTTTCTTCGCCGGTGATGCCGAGCGACTGCACGCTATCCGAGCCCTTGAACTGCAGCGGCAGAACGCCCATGCCGACCAGGTTCGAACGATGGATCCGCTCGAAGCTGCGTGCGACCACAGCCTTCACGCCCAGCAGTTGCGTGCCCTTGGCCGCCCAGTCGCGCGACGAGCCCGTGCCGTACTCTTCGCCCGCGAACACGACGGTCGGCGTATCGGCGGCGATGTACTTCATCGCTGCGTCATAGATGGACAGCTGTTCGCCGCTCGGCTGGTGAATCGTCAGGCCGCCTTCGATGCGCGAGCCATCCGCCTTCGCCGGGATCATCAGGTTCTTGATACGGACGTTTGCGAACGTGCCGCGCATCATCACGTCGTGGTTACCGCGCCGCGAGCCGTAGCTGTTGAAGTCGGCCTTTTGCACGCCGTTTTCCTTCAACCAGCGGCCTGCCGGCGAGTCTTCCTTGATCGAGCCTGCCGGGCTGATGTGGTCGGTCGTGACCGAGTCACCGAAGATGCCCAACGCGCGTGCGCCCTTGACCGGCGCGATGCTGGAAGCCGGCGTCATCGAGAAGTCCTTGCCGAAGAACGGCGGCTCGGCGATGTAGGTCGACTTCGGCCAGTCGTAGACCTGACCTTCTTCGCCCTCGATCTTGCTCCACAGATCGCCCTTCTTCGTGAGCTGCGAGTAGTTCTTGCGGAACGCGTCGGCATCCATCGCGTACTTCAGCAGCGCGTTGACTTCTTCGCTGGTCGGCCAGATGTCGCCGAGGTAGACGTCCTTGCCGCCCTTGCCCTTGCCGACCGGCTCGGTCATCAGGTCGCGCGTGATGTTGCCGGCGATCGCGTATGCCACGACGAGCGGCGGCGACGCGAGGAAGTTCGCGCGGATGTTCGGGTGGATACGCGCTTCGAAGTTACGGTTGCCCGACAGCACCGCTGCCGCGACGATGTCGTTCTTCGTGATCGCGTCGTTCAGTTCCGGCGTCAGGTCGCCCGCGTTACCGATACAGGTCGTGCAGCCGTAAGCGGCCAGCGTGAAGCCGAGCTTGTCGAGGTACTTCAGCAGGTCGGTCTTCGTCAGGTACTCGGTGACGATACGCGATCCCGGCGCCAGCGAGGTCTTGATGTGCGGCGCGACCGTCAGGCCAGCTTCGACAGCCTTCTTCGCAAGCAGACCGGCGGCCAGCAGCACGCTCGGGTTCGACGTGTTCGTGCACGACGTGATCGCGGCGATCAGCACGTCGCCGTTCTTGACGTCGACGCCGTTGCTCGTCGTGTATTGCGCGTCGAGATCGGCGGCCTTCTTCGCAAAGCCGTTTTCGGCGACCGGCTTCGAGAACAGGTCGGTGAAGGTCGACTTCACGTGGCCGATCTCGATGCGGTCCTGCGGACGCTTCGGGCCTGCCAGCGACGGCGCGACCGTCGCGAGATCCAGCGTGACGACCTTCGTGTAGTCGATGTCGCCTTCGCCCGGAATGCCGAACAGCTCCTGCGCCTTGAAGTAGTTTTCGAAAGCCGCGATTTCCGCGTCCGTGCGGCCCGTGCCGTGGAAGAAGTCGATGGTCTTTTCGTCGACCGGGAAGAAGCCCATCGTTGCGCCGTATTCCGGCGCCATGTTGCCGATCGTCGCACGGTCCGGCACCGACAGCGAGCGCGTGCCTTCGCCGAAGAACTCGACGAACTTGCCGACGACCTTCTCCTTACGCAGCAGTTCGGTGATCGTCAGCACGAGGTCGGTCGCAGTCACGCCTTCGATCAGCTTGCCCTTCAGGTGCACACCGACGACGTCCGGCGTCAGGAAATACACCGGCTGGCCGAGCATGCCTGCTTCGGCTTCGATACCGCCCACGCCCCAGCCGACCACGCCGATGCCGTTGATCATCGTCGTATGGCTGTCCGTGCCGACCAGCGAATCCGGGTAGTACACGGTGTCCGCGCCGTCGGCCTTCTTGTGCACGCCGCGCGCGAGGTACTCGAGGTTCACCTGGTGAACGATGCCGACGCCCGGCGGCACGACCTTGAACGTGTCGAACGCCTGCATGCCCCACTTCATGAACTGATAGCGCTCGTTGTTGCGCTGGAATTCCAGCTTCATGTTCAGGTCGAGCGCGTTCTTCTCGCGGAAGTGGTCGATCTGCACCGAGTGGTCGACGACCAGATCGACCGGCACCAGCGGCTCGATCGATTTCGGGTTCTTGCCGATGGCCTTCGCGACGCCGCGCATCGCGGCGATGTCGGCGAGCAGCGGCACACCGGTGAAGTCCTGCAGCACGACGCGTGACACGACGAACGGAATTTCGTCGACGCGCGCCGCGGTCGGCTTCCAGTTCGCGAGTTGCGTGACATGTTCTTCGGCGACTTTCTTGCCGTCGTAGTTGCGCAGCACCGATTCCAGCACGATACGGATCGAGACCGGCAGGCGGTCGATCTTGAGGTTCAGAGCCTTGCCGAGTTGCGGCAGGGAGTAGAACTTGCCTTTGCCGGAACCGCTGTCGAATTCCTTGAGCGTTTTGTGGAGGTTGTGGGCCATGGTGTTTTCCTTGGTTTGGATCGCGGAACTACAGTACTCAACCTAGATGACGTACAGATCGACGTATTCATTGACCGGCGTCGCTTCGAGCTTGGCCTGGTCGAGCGATACGTCGAGAATCGCCAGTTGTTGCTTGACCGGAAAGCGCCGCGCGAGGTTGGTCTTGAACTTCTCGACCAGCAACGGAATACCGTCTTCACGACGGCGCTTATGACCGATCGGGTATTCGACTACGACTTCACCGAACTTCGACCCGTCGTTGAATTCGATCGTCAGTGCGTTGGCGATCGACCGCTTCTCCGGGTCGTGATAGTCCTTCGTGAACTGTGGGTCTTCGACGCATTCCATCTTCGCGCGCAATGCATCGATACGCGAGTCCTGCGCGACTGAATCTTCGTAATCGGCAGCCGTCAGACGGCCGAAAATCAGCGGCACCGCGATCATGTACTGGATGCAATGATCACGGTCAGCCGGATTGTTTAGCGGACCCTTTTTATCGATGATGCGAATCGCCGCTTCGTGGGTGCGGATCGTGATGCGGCGAATGTCTTCGACGCGCCGGCCCTGCGCGGCGAGCTGCACATGCAGCGCGAGCGCGGCTTCCACGGCGGTTTGCGCGTGGAACTCGGCCGGAAACGAGATTTTGAACAGCACGTTTTCCATCACGTACGAGCCGTACGGACGCTGGAACTGGAACGCGTTGCCGTTGAACAGCACGTCGTAGAAGCCCCACGTTTTCGCGCTGAGCACCGACGGATAGCCCATCTCGCCGGTCTTCGAGATCAGCGCGAGGCGCACGGCGCGCGAGGTCGCGTCGCCGGCGGCCCACGATTTGCGCGAACCGGTGTTCGGCGCATGACGGTAGGTGCGCAGCGCCTGCCCATCGACGAGCGCCTGCGATACCGCGTTGATCAGCTCGTCGCGCGTAAGGCCGATCAGCTGGCCGACCACCGCGGTCGACGCTAGCTTGACGAGCAGCACATGATCGAGCCCGACCTTGTTGAACGAGTTCTCGAGCGCGATGCAGCCTTGAATTTCGTGCGCCTTGATCATGGCGATCAGGACGTCTTTCATCGTCAGCGGCGCTTTGCCGGCTGCGATGGCGGTGCGCGAGAGCCAGTCGGCCGTCGCGAGAATGCCACCGAGGTTATCGGACGGATGGCCCCATTCGGCGGCGAGCCAGGTGTCGTTGAAATCGAGCCAGCGGATCATCGCGCCGATGTTGAAGGCCGCCTGAACCGGGTCCAGCTGGAACGACGTGCCCGGCACCTTCGCGCCGTTGGGGACGATCGTGCCTGCCACGATCGGTCCCATCAGCTTGGTGCAGGCTGGGTAGGTAAGCGCCTCAAGTCCGCAACCGAGCGTGTCGATCAGGCAATGACGCGCGGTTTCCAGCGCGAGCGCGCTGTCGATCCGGTAATCCAGCACGTAGTCGACGATATCGGCCAGGACGGCGTCCGGGGCGGGTCGTACGTTGGAGATCGGGGCGGACATCGGGGGCTTCCCTGGCGGCGAAAATCAGTTGCCGGTCTTGTTGATCGCGTTCGATTGCGTTGCAGCCGGCGCGCCCTCTTCCATGGCGACCGTCTTGCACTCGTCGGCGAGACGCGAGCTGTCCTTGTCCTGGAACAGCATGGCCTTCGTCGGGATCACGACGAGGTCCATGCCGGATGCTGCGTCGTGGAAGCGGTCGGCGCCCGTCGTGGTCGCTTCGCGCGGCAGGTTGTAGTTCTTGTTCGCCCAGTGAACCGTGACGATCTGGTCACGCTTCATGTCGCCTTTCATTTCGAAAGCAAGGCCGTCCTTGCACGCCCACTTTTCAGCGCCTTCCGGGATCGGATCGACCTTCGCTTCCTTCGCCGGATTCGGCTTGCGCTTGATCAGGCGGCGCGGCTCCGGGCGCTTCGCGACGGCCTTGGTGGCCGGCTTCTTCGTGGTGGTGGCCGTGTCCGCAGCGGTGGCGTCAGTCGCGACGGTCAGCATCGTCGTGGACAGGGCGCCAATCATGGCGGCGATCATCAGCTTTTTCATGGAGAAAACCTTTCTATCAAAATCAGTTAAACAGTGCGCGGACGACCGGTCCGGCGGCCGCGCGGGTTGAACTGCACGCGCTGTGGAGCGCGCAGCGATCGCTATTTTCTCCTATTTAGCGGCACGTACTTTAAATTCTCGGGTCCGGTGTAATTCGCGCTCGGGCGGATGATCTTGTTGTCGACGCGCTGCTCGATGATGTGCGCGCTCCATCCTGCCGTACGCGAGATCACGAACAGCGGCGTGAACATCGCGGTCGGCACGCCCATCATGTGATACGACACCGCGCTGAACCAGTCGAGGTTCGGGAACATCTTCTTCGCGTCCCACATCACCGATTCGAGCCGTTCGGCGATCGAGAACAGTTTCGTGTTGCCCGCTTCCTTCGACAGCTTCTTCGCGACTTCCTTGATGATCTTGTTGCGCGGGTCCGAGATCGTGTAGACCGGATGGCCAAAGCCGATCACGACTTCCTTGTTCTCGACGCGGCGGCGGATGTCGGCTTCGGCTTCGTCAGGCGTCTGGTAGCGCGACTGGATTTCGAACGCGGCTTCATTGGCGCCGCCGTGTTTCGGGCCGCGCAGCGCGCCGATCGCGCCGGTGACCGCCGAGTACATGTCCGAGCCCGTGCCCGCGATCACGCGGCCGGTGAACGTCGACGCGTTGAACTCGTGCTCCGCGTACAGGTTCAGCGACACGTGCATCGCATCGACCCACGCCTTCGACGGCTCGACGCCATGCAGCAGATGCAGGAAATGCCCGCCGATCGAATCGTCGTCGGTTTCGACCTCGATGCGCTTGCCGTTGTGCGAGTAGTGATACCAGTACAGCAGCATCGAGCCGAGCGAGGCCATCAGTTTGTCGGCGATATCGCGCGCGCCGGGGAGATTGTGGTCATCCTTCTCGGGCAGCACGGTGCCGAGCACCGACACGCCGGTGCGCATCACGTCCATCGGATGCGCGGCGGCCGGAATCCATTCGAGCGCGGCCTTCACGTTGGCGGGCAGGCCTCGCATCGACTTCAGCTTCGTCTTGTACGCGGTCAGTTCGGCCTGGGTCGGCAGCTTGCCGTGGACCAGCAGATAAGCGATCTCCTCGAATTCGCACGCCTCGGCGATGTCGAGAATGTCATAGCCGCGATAGTGCAAATCGTTGCCGGTCTTGCCGACCGTGCACAGCGCGGTGTTGCCCGCAGTCACGCCCGACAGCGCGACGGATTTTTTCGGTTTGAAGCCGCTTTGCGTTTCGTTGCCGCCTGTTGCGCCAGCGGCTTGCGTCGTCTCGCTCATGTTCCGCCTTCTCCTGTGTGCCGGCTCATCGCTGCCGTTTGAAAAACGCGTCGCTTATGCCACCGACTGTCCGTTGGCGCCCACTTGCGCAAAAAGCGACGCCGCTTCTTGTGGAACAGCGCGGCCGGTGGTTTGCGCGCGGCGCAGCACCGACCAGTAATAGCGGTAGCTCGCACGGTCGTGCAGCGTATCGCCGTGACGCGTCGGGCCCCAATGCGCGGACTGCGCGGCGAGCAGGATTTCGGCGGCCGTCGCGATTTCTTCGTCGCGCGGCGCGAACGCGGCGACGATCGCCTCGATCTGCGCGGGGTGGATGCTCCACATGCGCGTGTAGCCGAACTCGTTGCGGGCGCGCTGTGCGTCGTTCGCGACAACGCTCATGTCGCGCACTTCGGTGCTGACGTTGTGCGACGGCACCTTGCCGAACGCATGGCAGGCCGCCGAAATCTCGAGCTTCGCGCGCCGCACGAGCGGATGATCGAATTGGCCCGGCGAGCGCATCGCGGTATCGGGGATCGCGCCGTCGTGCGCGGAGACGAAGTCCATCAGGCCGAAGCTCAGCGCCTCGACGCCCGGCAGCGCGGCGAGTTCGAACACACGCGTAAGCGCGCCGTGGGTTTCGACCAGCAACTGCACCGGCACCGGCTGCGCGAGGCCGAGCTCGCGCCGCGTCGCCTCGATGAACGCGATCATTTCGGCGGCATCGTGAACATTGCGGATTTTCGGCAGCGTGATGTAAGCGGGTGCTCGCTTTGCGGCGCGCAGAATGAGGCGTACGTCGTCGCGCCAGTGCGCGTGAGCGAAGTCGTGGATGCGCACGCCGACGCGGCCGAAGCGGTCACGCTCGCTGCCCAGTAGCGATGCGACCAGTTCCGCGTGCTCGGCCTCGCGGCCGACCTGCGCGCCGTCTTCGCAATCGAGCGTGATATCGAACACCGGGCCGAGTTGCTGCTGTAACGCGAGCGACTTCAGCATCAGCTTTTCGCTGCCCGCGTAGTGATCGCAGGCAGGCAGCACAGCGGGCGGCGCTTCGCCCTCAAACAGCACTTCGGCGGGTGTGAGAACGCGCATCTTCGGCGTGTGGGGCGTGGTGAAAATTAAGGATGTCGGATTCGGGCGTGCTCTGCGCGAGTGCCGTCGGGCAACGGCAAAGCACGTTCGAATCAGAGGCGAATGGCGATGATCGCACGGCCATTCACACGAAAAAAACCGGAACCCGCCGCGCTGAGGCTTCGGAGTTCCGGTTCATCGGCATCAGATAGCTTAGCCGAGCAGGTGCTGAACGCCGTCGCGCTCTTCCAGCAGCTCCTGCAGCGTGCCGTCCATCTTTTCGCGCGAGAACGCGTCGATTGCCAGACCTTCGACGCGCTTGTACTCGCCGTTTTCGCAGGTCACGGGCACGCCGTAGATGATGTCTTCAGGAATGCCGTACGAGCCGTCCGACGGGATGCCCATCGTGACCCACTTGCCGTTCGTGCCGAGCACCCAGTCACGCACGTGGTCGATCGCAGCGTTAGCCGCCGATGCCGCCGACGACAGGCCGCGCGCTTCGATGATCGCCGCGCCGCGCTTGCCGACGGTCGGGATGAACGTGTTGCGGTTCCATTCTTCGTCGTTGATCAGCTTGGTCAGGTCCTGACCTTCAGCCGTTGCAACGCGGAAGTCGGGGTACATGGTCGGCGAGTGGTTGCCCCACACTGCGAGCTTTTCGATCGACGCGACCGGCTTGCCCGACTTGGCGGCCAGTTGCGACAGCGCGCGGTTGTGGTCCAGACGGAGCATCGCGGTGAAGTTCTTCTTCGGCAGATCCGGCGCCGACTTCATGGCGATGTATGCGTTCGTGTTGGCCGGGTTGCCGACCACCAGAACCTTCACGTCGCGGCTGGCGACGTCGTTCAGCGCCTTGCCCTGAACCGTGAAGATTTCGGCGTTGGCCGACAGCAGATCCTTGCGCTCCATACCCTTCGAACGCGGACGCGCGCCGACCAGCAGTGCAATGTCGGCGTCCTTGAACGCGACCTTCGGGTCGTCCGTGATCACGACGCCCGACAGCAGCGGGAATGCGCAATCATCCAGTTCCATCACGACGCCTTTGACGGCGGCTTGCGCTTGCGGCAGATCGAGCAGTTGCAGGATCACCGGCTGGTCCTTGCCGAGCAGGTCGCCATTGGCGATGCGGAATAGCAGGGAGTAAGCGATTTGACCTGCGGCGCCGGTGACGGCAACGCGCTTTGCGGGCTTAGCCATTGAGAAATCTCCAGGACGATGCGTTAGACGCTAGGGAAAACGCCATTCTATATGCGCGTTCAGCGAAGCGTGATGAAACACGGCGGAATTCACTGTTCGCGTGCGGGCTCGGAATTGGCGAGACCGGGCGGCGCGTTACGGCAAGACCGCCGTGCCGGAAAGCTGTACTGCGGAGCGGGACGGGATGGCCCAGGGCTTACGCCGGGCCGGGGCCGCAACTGCACGGTGCGGGCTCCTGCAAACAGCGCGTTTCGGCAAGCGTCGGGCCAGCGGGTGCAACACGGAGACAGCGCGCGAATGCAACGGATGGCGGCGAATCGAAACCTGGACTGCGTAGGGGACGGCATGGTGCAGAGTGGCTGCCGGAGCGTCGCGGCGCTGCATCAAACAGCCGCCGCAAAATCCCGCAAACCCTTGCTCGACAAGGAGTGTAGGAGTCGAAACAGACAAAGTCAACAGTATCTTATGTCTTATATAAGACACATCTATCGCGGGGAAAACCCTAGACGTGTCCCAGCCCTTTATGATGAAATGCGCGCATGAATTCGAACCCGGCGAATCCTGTGAACCCGAATGGCCAAGGGGCCGCCGGCGAAGGCGTATCCGCTGTTTCCGCTGCCGCGTCGCCTACCTTCAGCCCCTTATATCAGCAGATCAAGGGCTTGATTACGCAGAGCCTCGAAAGCGGCGAATGGAAGCCGGGCGAGATCATTCCTAGTGAAGTCGAACTGGCCGCGCGTTTCAAGGTGAGTCAGGGTACGGTGCGCAAGGCGATCGACGAACTCGCCGCCGACAACCTGCTGGTGCGCCGCCAGGGCAAGGGCACCTTCGTTGCAACGCACAACGAAGAGCGCGCGCAGTTCCGTTTCCTGAGATTGCTCGCCGACGACGGCGCCGAGCATCCGCACGTGAGCCGTCTGCTCGAATGCCGGCGGCTGCGCGCATCGGCGGAAATCGCGCGGCAGCTCGATCTGAAGCCGGCCGATCCGGTCGTGCTGATCAAGCGTTTGCTGCAGTTCGACGGCGAAGTCACCGTGCTCGACGAAATCTGGCTGCCCGGCGTCGTGTTCCGCGGGCTCACGCTCGAGCGGCTGTCGGAGTACAAGGGTCCCCTCTACGCGATGTTCGAGACGGAATTCGGTACCCGCATGATTCGCGCGACGGAAAAAATCCGCGCGGTCGCGGCGGAGCCTTCCGTGGCGGACCTGCTGCATGTGCCGGCGGGTTTTCCGTTGCTGTCGGTCGAGCGCGTGTCCTATACCTATGGGGACCGGCCGGTCGAAGTCCGGCGAGGTTGGTATGTCACAACCGGGTATTACTATCAGAACGATCTGAGCTGAATCGGGCTGAAACGAGGCGCGGCGTCCCACACGCGTGCCAATCGGAAGGCGCTTTTAATGCGCGCGCCGCAAAGGACCCAGCGTGGTTTTCGCTGCAGCGCGATATAAAAAGGCGCTAAAATTGCGGATTAGTGTGACTACATAGTAGGGGTCTAGCATGGCAGAAGCCGTAAAAAAACCGAGGCCGGAATTCCGGAACATCGGTATTGGGCAAATACTGACGGCATACCGTCTCCCGCTGGCGGGGCGCGTGTCGATTCTGCATCGCGTGAGCGGTGCCTTGTTGTTTCTCTTCCTTCCGTTCCTGCTGTTCCTCTTCGATCAGAGCCTGACTTCCGAACTGAGCTTCGAAGTATTCAAAGGCTTCCTCTCCAACATCATCGTCAAGCTGATCACGCTGGTTCTCGCGTGGGCCTTCCTGTTCCACTTCTGCGCCGGCATCCGTCACCTCGTGATGGATACGAATCATGATGCCGTGTCGAAAGAGAAGGGCAAATCGACCTCCATCGTGGTGATCGTCGTGTCGTCGCTGCTTACCATCGCATTCGCGGCAAAACTGTTCGGAGCATTCTAAAAAATGTCAGCCAATAACCGAATCGGTTCGAAGCGTCTCGTCGTCGGCGCGCATTACGGTCTGCGCGACTGGCTCGCGCAACGCGTCACCGCGTGCGTGATGGCGGTGTACACGGTGATTCTGCTCGCGTGGTTCTTCCTCGCGCGCGACTTTTCGTACGACGGCTGGGCGTCGATCTTCGCGACGCAGTGGATGAAGCTCGCCACGTTCGTCACGCTTCTCTCGCTGTTCTACCACGCGTGGGTTGGTATCCGTGACATCTGGATGGATTACGTGAAGCCCGTTGGCACGCGTCTCGTCCTCCAGGTGCTGACGATCCTCTGGCTGCTCGCATGTGCGGGCTACGCTGCGCAGATTCTCTGGAGAGTATAAAAGCATGGTTGCAATCAAGAATTCTCTGCCGCGTCGCCGCTTCGACGTCGTCATCGTCGGCGCGGGCGGCTCGGGGATGCGCGCGTCGCTGCAACTCGCGCGTGCCGGTCTGTCGGTCTGCGTGCTGTCCAAGGTGTTTCCGACGCGTTCGCACACGGTCGCGGCCCAAGGCGGCATCGGCGCTTCGCTCGGCAACATGAGCGAAGACAACTGGCACTACCACTTCTACGACACGATCAAGGGCTCCGACTGGCTCGGCGACCAGGACGCGATCGAGTTCATGTGCCGTGAAGCACCGAACGCCGTCTACGAACTCGAACACTTCGGCATGCCGTTCGACCGTAACGCAGACGGCACGATCTATCAGCGCCCGTTCGGCGGGCACACCGCGAACTACGGCGAAAAGCCGGTGCAACGCGCCTGCGCGGCGGCTGACCGTACCGGTCACGCGCTGCTGCACACGCTGTACCAGCAGAACGTTGCTGCCAAGACGCAATTCTTCGTCGAATGGATGGCGCTGGACCTGATCCGCGACGCCGACGGCGACGTGCTCGGCGTGACCGCACTGGAAATGGAAACCGGCGACGTCTACATCCTCGAAGGCAAGACCACGCTGTTCGCCACGGGCGGCGCGGGCCGGATCTTCGCGGCATCGACCAACGCGTTCATCAACACCGGTGACGGCCTCGGCATGGCGGCCCGTTCGGGCATCGCGCTGCAGGACATGGAATTCTGGCAATTCCACCCGACCGGCGTGGCCGGCGCGGGCGTGCTGATCACCGAAGGCGTGCGCGGCGAAGGCGGTATTCTGCGTAACTCGAACGGCGAGCGTTTCATGGAACGCTACGCGCCGACGCTGAAGGATCTGGCGCCGCGCGACTTCGTTTCGCGTTCGATGGACCAGGAAATCAAGGAAGGCCGCGGCGTGGGTCCGAACAAGGATCACGTGCTGCTCGACCTGTCGCACATCGGTGCCGAGACGATCATGAAGCGTCTGCCGTCGATCCGCGAAATCGCGCTGAAGTTCGCGAACGTCGACTGTATCAAGGAGCCGATCCCGGTCGTGCCGACCATCCACTACCAGATGGGCGGTATTCCGACGAACATCAACGGCCAGGTCGTCGGGACGCCGCGCGGCCCCGAAGAAGTCGTCAACGGTTTCTACGCAGTGGGCGAATGCTCGTGCGTGTCGGTGCATGGCGCAAACCGCCTTGGCACGAACTCGCTGCTCGACCTCGTGGTGTTCGGCCGCGCTGCCGGCAACCACATCGTCAAGCACGTGAAGGAACTGAAGGAACACAAGCCGCTGCCGGCCGATGCAGCCGACTTCGCGCTGTCGCGTCTGGCGAAGCTGGACAACTCGTCGTCGGGCGAGTACGCACAGTCGGTCGCGAACGACATCCGCGGCACGATGCAGAAGCACGCTGGTGTGTTCCGTACCTCGGCTCTGCTGTCCGAAGGCGTCGAGGCCATCCGTGAAGTGGCGGCACGCGTCGACAACATCCATCTGAAGGACAAGTCGAAGGTGTTCAACACGGCTCGCATCGAAGCGCTCGAAGTGGCGAACCTGATCGAAGTGGCACGCGCCACGATGGTCTCCGCCGAAGCGCGCAAGGAAAGCCGCGGCGCGCACGCGCAGAACGACTTCGAACATCGCGACGACGAAAACTGGCTGCGCCATACGTTGTGGTTCAGCGAAGGCGATCGCCTCGACTACAAGCCGGTTCACATGAAGCCGCTGACCGTCGAATCGGTTCCGCCGAAAGCGCGTACCTTCTAAGGCACAAGTCAAAGGAATTCAGAGAAATGGCCAAGCGTACATTTGAAATTTACCGCTACGATCCGGACAAGGACGCCGCTCCGCGCATGCAGACGTACGAGATCGAAATCGACTCGCACGAACGCATGCTGCTCGACGCGCTCATCAAGCTGAAGGCGCTCGACGAAACCCTGTCGTTCCGTCGCTCGTGCCGCGAAGGCGTGTGCGGTTCGGACGCAATGAACATCAACGGCAAGAACGGCCTCGCGTGCCTGACGAACCTGAACGACCTGCCGCAGAAGATCGTGCTGCGTCCGCTGCCGGGCCTGCCCGTCGTGCGCGACCTGATCTGCGACTTCACGCAGTTCTTCAACCAGTATCACTCGATCAAGCCGTACCTGATCAACGATACGCCGCCGCCGGAAAAGGAACGTCTGCAGTCGCCGGAAGAACGCGACGAGCTCGACGGCCTGTACGAATGTATTCTGTGCGCGAGCTGCTCGACGTCGTGCCCGAGCTTCTGGTGGAATCCGGACAAGTTCGTCGGCCCGGCTGGTCTGCTGCAAGCCTACCGCTTCATCGCGGATAGCCGCGACGAGGCAACCGGCGAGCGTCTCGACAACCTGGAAGATCCGTACCGTCTGTTCCGTTGCCACACCATCATGAACTGCGTCGACGTTTGTCCGAAGGGCCTTAACCCTACCAAGGCAATCGGCAAGATCAAGGAATTGATGGTTCGCCGCGCTGTCTAGTATCAATGAGCTCCGCGCTCCCTGGCGCGCGCTGTCCCCGAGAGGGCGGTCAGTGCGCCCGGGCGCGGCGCGGGGTGTACCGACATGACCGAAACATCGCATCAGTCCGACCCCCTCCGCCGCGCGCGTCTTCGCTGGCGCGCACGGCGGGGCCTGCTGGAAAACGACCTGATTTTCGAGCGTTTTTTCAGCCGATATGAGCATGACCTCAGCGATGCCGACGTGGGCGCACTCACGCGCCTGCTCGAGCTGAGCGATAACGACCTGATGGACTTGCTGCTCGCGCGCAAGGAACCTGAAGGCGATCTGGCCGACCCGGACGTGGTCCGGGTTCTGGAGTTGCTGCGCAACGCTTGAGCGCCGCCAGTCCGTTGTTCCAGGCGTGCAATTATCGAAACCCTGTATCCATACTTCGATTGAGGATGTGCTATGACCCCGTCAGATGTTAAAGCCACGCTATCGTTCAGCGACAATTCGCCGAGCGTCGAAATGCCGATTTACAAGGGCACGATTGGCCCGGATGTGATCGACATTCGCAAACTGTACGGCCAGACCGGCAAATTCACGTACGACCCGGGCTTCATGTCGACGGCGGCGTGCAATTCGGCGATTACCTACATCGACGGCGACAAGGGCGAACTGCTCTACCGCGGCTACCCGATCGACAACCTCGCGCAAAACGCCGATTTCCTCGAAACCTGCTACCTGCTGCTGAACGGCGAGCTGCCGAACCAGAAGCAGAAGGTCGAATTCGTCGGCACCGTCACGAAGCACACGATGGTGCACGAGCAGATGCAGTTCTTCTTCCGCGGCTTCCGCCGCGACGCGCACCCGATGGCAATTCTGGTCGCCGCGGTCGGCGCGCTGTCCGCGTTCTATCACGACTCGCTCGACATCAATAACCCGCATCACCGCGAAGTGTCGGCGATCCGTATGATCGCGAAGCTGCCCACGCTGGTCGCGATGGCGTACAAGTACAGCATCGGCCAGCCGTTCGTGTATCCGAAGAACGACCTGTCGTACAGCGCGAACTTCATGCGCATGATGTTCTCGAACCCGTGCGAAGAGTACGAGGTCAACGACGTGCTGGTGCGCGCGCTCGACCGTATCCTGATCCTGCACGCTGACCACGAGCAGAACGCGTCGACGTCGACCGTGCGGCTCGCCGGTTCGTCGGGCGCGAATCCGTTCGCGTGTATCGCGGCGGGTATCGCGTGTCTGTGGGGCCCGGCGCACGGCGGCGCGAACGAAGCCGCGCTGACCATGCTGGAAGAAATCGGCTCGGTCGACAACATTTCTGAGTTCATCAAGCAGGTGAAGGACAAGAACTCGGGCGTGAAGCTGATGGGCTTCGGCCACCGCGTGTACAAGAACTACGACCCGCGCGCGAAGCTGATGCGCGAGACCTGCTACGAAGTGCTCGAAGAGCTGGGCCTGCACGACGATCCGCTGTTCAAGCTCGCGATGGAACTCGAAAAGATCGCGCTCGAAGACGAATACTTCGTGTCGCGCAAGCTGTACCCGAACGTCGACTTCTACTCGGGCATCGTGCAGCGCGCGCTGGGCATTCCGACGTCGATGTTCACGTGTATCTTCGCGATGGCACGCACGGTCGGCTGGATCGCGCAGTGGAACGAAATGATCGCCGATCCCGAGCAGAAGATTGGCCGTCCGCGTCAGCTGTTCATCGGCGAGACGCTGCGTGAAGCGAAGCCGATCGCACAGCGCTGATCGCTGATCGACCTCAATACGCGCGCTTCGCAGCGGCATTCGTGCCGTGCAAAAGCGCGAAATTGGAGTGAATAAAACGCCTCGACGGGTTTACCGTTGGGGCGTTTTCCGTTTCGGCGGCAGCTACGCGTCGCGCATGCGGCGCATTGGCGTCGCTGGGGCCAACGCTTGCCGGGTAACGACGATACAGGTATTGCCACTACCAGCCAACTCCATGTTTTTTATCGGTTTTTTCGTCGGCTGAGCAGCCCATCGCGGTGTGCAGCGTGGCATAATCAATCGACACAGTCAGCCCGCAGTCACTACTACTCCGCATACCATGGCACAGACTCTCTACGACAAATTGTGGAACACGCACGTGGTCCACACGGAAGACGACGGCACCACGATTCTCTACATCGACCGTCACCTGCTGCATGAAGTGACCAGCCCGCAGGCGTTCGAAGGCCTGAAGATGGCCGAGCGTCCGGTGTGGCGCATCAGCGCGAACCTGGCCGTGTCCGACCACAACGTGCCGACCACGGACCGCAGCCACGGCATCGCCGATCCGGTGTCGAAGCTGCAGGTCGACACGCTCGACGCCAACTGCGACGCCTTCGGCATCACACAGTTCAAGATGAACGACCTGCGTCAGGGCATCGTTCACATCATCGGGCCGGAACAGGGCGCCACGCTGCCGGGTATGACGATCGTCTGCGGCGACTCGCACACGTCCACGCACGGCGCGTTCGGCGCGCTCGCGCACGGCATCGGTACGTCGGAAGTCGAGCACGTGCTGGCCACGCAAACGCTGCTGCAGAAGAAGAGCAAGAACATGCTCGTGAAGGTCGAGGGCCAATTGCCGCGCGGCTGTACCGCGAAGGACATCGTGCTCGCGATCATCGGCAAGATCGGCACCGCGGGCGGCACCGGCTACGCGATCGAATTCGGCGGCTCGACGATCCGTTCGCTGACAATGGAAGGCCGCATGACGGTCTGCAACATGGCGATCGAAGCGGGCGCGCGCGCCGGCATGGTCGCCGTCGACGACACCACGGTCGAATACCTGAAAGGCCGTCCGTTCTCGCCGCAGGGCGTCGAGTGGGATCACGCGGTCGAGTACTGGAAGCAGTTCAAGTCGGACGACGGAGCGCATTTCGATCGCGTGGTCGAGTTGAACGCCGCCGAAATCGTGCCGCAGGTCACCTGGGGCACGTCGCCGGAAATGGTCACGCCGATCGACGGCCGCGTGCCGGATCCGGAGCGCGAAAAGGACCCGGTCAAGCGCGACGCGATGGAGCGCGCGCTCAAGTACATGGCGCTCGAGCCGAACGCGCCGATCGAGTCGATCAAGCCGGATAAAATCTTCATCGGGTCGTGCACCAACGCGCGCATCGAAGACATTCGCGCCGCGGCTTATGTCGTGAAGAAGCTCGGCCGTCGGGTCGCGCCGAACATCCGTCTGGCGATGGTCGTGCCGGGTTCGGGTCTCGTGAAGGCGCAGGCGGAGCGTGAAGGCCTCGACAAGGTCTTTACCGAGGCCGGTTTCGAATGGCGCGAGCCGGGCTGCTCGATGTGTCTGGCAATGAACGCCGACCGGCTCGAGCCGGGCGAGCGTTGCGCGTCCACGTCGAACCGCAATTTCGAAGGTCGTCAGGGCGCTGGTGGCCGCACGCACCTGGTGAGCCCCGCGATGGCCGCGGCTGCGGCCATCGAAGGGCATTTCGTCGACATTCGCAAGCTCGGATAAATCGCATGATGAAGAACATGAATCGCATCACTCTGTTGCGCCGCTTCGCACTCGGCACGTTCGCCGGGCTCCTGCTCGGTCTTGCCGGCTGCAACACGGTGCACGGATTCGGCCAGGACATGTCGCACCTCGGCAATTCGATCAGCAATCACGCTGAGAAATAAGCGGTTTTTGATTTTTGCCGGCGATACGGCGCGGGGGTTCCAGCCGCCAGTCGCATCGCCCGGTCCTGAACAGGCGCAAGCGTCATGGATAAATTCATCGTACACACCGGCGTCGTGGCGCCGCTCGATCGCGAGAACGTCGACACGGACGCGATCATTCCGAAGCAGTTCCTGAAGTCGATCAAGCGCACCGGTTTCGGTCCGAATGCGTTCGACGAATGGCGCTACCTCGACCACGGCGAACCGGGTCAAGACAACTCGAAGCGTCCGCTGAACCCGGATTTCGTGCTGAACCAGCCGCGCTACCAGGGCGCCTCGGTGCTGCTCGCGCGCAAGAATTTTGGCTGCGGCAGCTCGCGCGAACACGCGCCCTGGGCGTTGCAGCAATACGGCTTTCGCGCGCTGATCGCGCCGAGCTTCGCGGACATCTTCTACAACAACTGCTTCAAGAACGGCGTGCTGCCGATCGTGCTGACCGAACAGCAGGTCGATCATCTGTTCAACGAGACGTATGCGTTCAACGGCTTCGAGCTGACGATCGACCTCGAAGCGCAAGTCGTGCGCACGGCCGACGGCGGCACCGAATATCCGTTCGAAGTCGCTGCGTTCCGCAAGTATTGTCTGCTGAACGGTTTCGACGACATCGGCCTCACGCTGCGTCACGCGGACAAGATCCGCCAATTCGAAGCGGAGCGTCTCGCGAAGCAACCGTGGCTGAACCATCGCCTCGTCCGCTAAGCAAAACCGTGAGGGCGTTAGGGGCGTGAAGTCCGCGCGCCAATGTCGGTTTGCGCCAGAAAGATCCGAAAAAATCATCAAGGAATTCGCATGAAGATCGCAGTGTTGCCGGGCGACGGCATCGGTCCCGAAATCGTCAAGGAGGCCGTCAAGGTCCTGAACGTGCTCGGCGAGAAGTTCGAACTCGAAGAAGCGCCGGTCGGCGGCGCAGGCTACGAAGCGAAGGGCCACCCGCTGCCGGACTCGACGCTCGCGCTCGCGAAGGAAGCCGACGCGATCCTGTTCGGCGCGGTCGGCGACTGGAAGTACGACAAGCTCGAACGCGCGCTGCGCCCTGAGCAGGCGATTCTCGGTCTGCGCAAGCACCTGGAACTTTTCGCGAACTTCCGTCCGGCGATCTGCTACCCGCAACTGACGGGCGCGTCGTCGCTGAAGGAAGAGATCGTTTCGGGTCTCGACATCCTGATCGTGCGCGAACTGAACGGCGACATTTACTTCGGCGCGCCGCGCGGCGTGCGTACGTCGCCGGACGGCCTGTTCGCCGGCGCAAAGGAAGGCTTCGACACGATGCGCTATTCGGAACCCGAAGTGCGCCGCATCGCGCACGTCGCATTCCAGGCGGCGCAAAAGCGCGGCAAGAAGCTCACCTCGGTCGATAAAGCCAACGTGCTCGAAACGTCGCAGTTCTGGAAGGACGTGATGATCGACGTGTCGAAGGAATACGCGGACGTCGAACTGTCGCACATGTACGTCGACAACGCCGCGATGCAGCTCGTGAAGGCGCCGAAGTCGTTCGACGTGATCGTGACCGGCAACATGTTCGGCGACATCCTGTCCGACGAGGCGGCCATGCTGACCGGCTCGATCGGCATGCTGCCGTCGGCATCGCTCGACAAGAACAACAAGGGCTTGTACGAGCCGTCGCATGGCTCCGCGCCGGATATCGCCGGCAAGGGCGTGGCCAATCCGCTCGCCACGATCCTGTCGGCCGCGATGATGCTGCGCTATTCGCTGAACAAGGCGGAGCAGGCCGATCGCATCGAAACCGCGGTGAAGAAGGTGCTCGAACAGGGCTATCGCACCGGCGACATTCTCACGCCGGGTTGCAAGCAGATCGGCACCGCCGCGATGGGCGATGCCGTCGTGGCCGCGCTGTAAAACGCGTGTACCGCATGCGCTCGCAGAGCGAGGGCATGCGGTGGTCAGGTCAACGATACTGGCCTTTTAAAAACGCGAATCGGGCCTTGAAACAGGCCGATTTGCGCGTCATACGGCGAAGAACGCCCGCCGGTTTTCCGTTTTCGTGTATATTGTTTTGATGGCTCAGATCTCCCAAATCTCCTCGATTTCCAAAATGCACGGCACAACGGCCCGTGCGATCGAGTTCGCCATTACCGTCAAAACCATTACCCCGAAAACGATCACGAAGCGCTGATCGTCCGTCGTGCCCGCCCATCTTCCCCGCGCGGTCACTGCGGGCAAAGACGCGGGGAAGTTTCCATTCGAAGGGTATGAAGTCATGAACGTAGGTCTCGTAGGTTGGCGCGGCATGGTCGGCAGCGTCCTGATGCAACGTATGCAGCAGGAAGGCGATTTCGACTTGATCGAACCGGTGTTTTTCAGCACCAGCAACGCGGGCGGCAACGCGCCTTCGTTCGCCAAAAACGAGACCAGGCTCAAAGATGCGACAAGCATCGACGACCTGAAGAAGTGCGACGCGATCATTTCCTGCCAGGGCGGTGACTACACGAACGAAGTGTTCCCGAAGCTGCGCGCGGCGGGCTGGAACGGCTACTGGATCGACGCGGCATCGTCGCTGCGCATGAAGGACGACGCGGTCATCATTCTCGACCCGGTCAACCTCGACGTGATCAAGAACGCGCTCGTCAAAGGCCAGAAGAATTTCATCGGCGGTAACTGCACGGTCAGCCTGATGCTGATGGCATTGGGCGGCCTGTTCCGCGAAAACCTCGTCGACTGGATGACGGCCATGACTTATCAGGCCGCATCCGGCGCGGGCGCGCAGAACATGCGCGAATTGCTGTCGCAAATGGGCACGCTGCACGGCGCGGTGAAGAACGAACTGGCAGACCCGGCTTCGGCGATTCTCGACATCGACCGCCGCGTGCTCGAAGCGATGAACAGCGACAGCATGCCGACCGGCCACTTCGGCGTGCCGCTCGCGGGCTCGCTGATTCCGTGGATCGACAAGGATCTCGGCAACGGCATGTCGAAGGAAGAGTGGAAGGGCGGCGCGGAAACCAACAAGATCCTCGGCAAGCCGGCCATGGGCACGCCGGGTTCGATTCCCGTCGATGGTCTGTGCGTGCGGATCGGCGCAATGCGCTGCCATTCGCAAGCGCTCACGATCAAGCTGAACAAGGACGTGCCGCTCGACGAAGTGAACAGCATCCTCGCGTCGGGCAACGACTGGGTCAAGGTTGTGCCGAACGAACGCGAAGCGTCGATGCGCGATCTGTCCCCGGCGGTTGTCACCGGTACGCTGACGGTGCCGGTCGGCCGCGTGCGCAAGCTCGCGATGGGCGGCGAGTATCTGTCGGCCTTCACTGTCGGCGATCAGCTACTGTGGGGCGCGGCTGAACCGCTGCGTCGTATGCTTCGCATTGTGCTCGACAAGTAAAGTAAACTACGCGCTCACGACGCGTAGACAACTCAAGAAGCGTCGCGCTTGCGCGGCGCTTTTTCATTGTGTGCTCCGATCATCTTGTCTCTTTCCACTCGCAAAAAAGGCTGCGCGCTGACGCGCCCAGGAGTCCCGATGAACTTTCGACGCTCCGCTCTTCGGGCTATGTCCATTCGTCACGAGAAGGTGCGATTCAGCAGCCGTCCGGCGGCGATGGCCGCTTGTGCCACTTTCGCCCTTGCGCTGCTCGGCGGTGGCGCGGGCAATGCGCTTGCCGCGCCGGCCAGTGCCACGAGC
This sequence comes from Paraburkholderia sp. MM6662-R1, assembly GCF_050436245.1. Taxonomy (NCBI): domain Bacteria; kingdom Pseudomonadati; phylum Pseudomonadota; class Betaproteobacteria; order Burkholderiales; family Burkholderiaceae; genus Paraburkholderia; species Paraburkholderia sp. MM6662-R1. Next base: position 1,380,857 of record NZ_JBNDLV010000004.1, read on the forward strand.
GCGCCGGATGCCGCTTTCGCTGTCAGTTCCACTACCGCTGTCGTTGCTGTCGCTGCGGGCTCTCAGTACACCGTACACGCAGGGCAGTCGCTGAACGATGTCGCGATCGCTATTACGCAGTCGCATGACCGGGCGGTACTCGCGCGCGCTACGCACGCATTGTTCGACACGAATCCGGCCGCGTTCATGAATCACGATCCGAGCCGGATGCGTGTAGGAGCGGTGTTGATCGTGCCGGCGCTCGATGCGTCGGGGGCCTTGGCGGTTTCGTCGACTGGGGCCGCGGCAGGGGCGTCGGAGTCCACGGCGGCTGCGCCCGCTGCCGCGCCGACTGCCGCGCCGGCCGCGGCGGCTGCCGCCAGCACGGCGAGTGCAGTCGCGCAGGTCAACGCCGCCGCCGCGAGTGCGGCCAGCGCGGCGGCTCAAGCGACGACGCCAGCCGCATCCACGGTTTCCGGCGCGGCCAGCGCGGCGGCGGGCGGTGCGGTTTCGTCCGCGCCAGTGGCCGGTTCGGCGCCGGTGGCGACGAGTGGCACGCGGGAATGGGCCGGATCGATTCAACCGGCGGCGAGCGCGCCCGCCGGACAAGCGCCGTCGGCAGCGACCGCGGCCGCGCAGGCGGCTTCGCAGCCGCATCCGCAGGTGTCGAGTCTGCAGCAATTGCTGGCGCTGAAAAACCGCGTGCTGATGGAGTTGCAGAAGCACGGTATCGGCGGGGCGCCCGTCGCTTCAGGCCCAACGCCGACGAGCGCTGCGCAGCCGGCACCGGCAGGTTCCGCGGCGACCGTGGCCGCGGCGCCGGAGCATGCGAATGTGACGACGTCGCCGTCGAATGAAGGCGGCATCTCTCAGCGCGATTTGAGCATCGCGGCGGCCGTGGGCGCGGCACTGATCGTTCTGCTCGCTGCTCTGCGCATGGGTCGCCGCAAGCGCGATAAAGAGGCCGCGGCACGGGCTGCCCAGGCAACTGATGCGGAAATGGCGAGATCCGCGCGTGAGGCCGATTCGCGCAATGGCAGCGCGGCGGCGGGGCAGGCCGCGGTCACGGAAGGATCGGACGCGCAAGATCAAGAGGTTGCACGGCAGGCCGCAGCAGCAGAGCATGCGGCTGCGGAACGTGCGGCAGCCGAGCAAGCCGCAGCAGAAAGCGCGGCAGCCGAACGTGCAGCAGTCGAGCAAGCCGCAGCGGAAAGTGCAGCAGCCGAACAGACGGCAGCGGAGCGAGCCGCAGCAGAGCGAGCAGCGGCCGGAGAACACGCCGCGGCGGAACGCGCAGCAGCCGAACAAGCAGCAGCACGCGTCGCCGCCGAACTTGCGGAAGCGGAACGCATAGCAGCAGAACGCAGCGCATCCGAGCGCGCCGCAGAAGAACAGGCGGCACAGCAAGCAGGCACGCCCGAACCTACTGCACCGACGGCGCCACTCGCCAGCATCCCGCTACCCAGCCAAAGCGAACTGTCCAGCGATCCACCGGCGGTCGCACCCGCCCATGACGAGACGCTGCGCTCCGCCGCGACGGCCGCCAATCTCGCCGCCGCGGCAGAACTCGGCGCCGACGCGTTGCCGTTGGGACCGCTCGAACCGGTTGGCGCCGCGACGCAGGACGAGAACGCGCATCGCCTGCAATGGGACGAGGAACCCACAGAAAGTCCGACCGCAGAGAAAACAACAGGCACGACGACAACCCCGAGCCCAAGCGCCGCGGAACCGCCCTCGACAGCGTCGCACACCGCGACGGCCGAACCGCAGTCCCCCTTGAACGTTCCACCCCCAGTGATCGATTTCACGCAACATCAGATCGAACCGCGCGCCACTACGTCGTTCGGTCAGCCGTTCAGCGACATCCCCGTGCCGACGGAACGCGCGCCGTCCGCGCCGACCGAGTTCCCGCGCGAGGCCGTCGACGCGTTCGGCAGCCTCAACATGCCGCTGCCACCGCGCATCGACGTGCCCACCCTCGGCGAAGCGGAGCTTTCCACGTCGCTTTCGACGCAACCGGTCGCATCGCCCGACACGACCGCGCAGCAGGCCTTCGGCGTCCATGGCGCGGACGACGACGCCCCGCACATCGCCGACCAGATCGCCGCCGGCACAGCCGGCCACGGCGCCGTCGCGGGCCTCGGCGCGGCCGGCTTCGGCGCGCTGAAGCTCGACTTCGACCTCGAGTTGCCGCCGAGCCCGGCTCAGCCATTGCCGGCCTTCACACCGGCCGATCTCGGCCGCATCGCGCGCAACAAGCTGGAGTTGGCCTCCGAGTACATCGAGCTCGGCGATCTGGCGGGCGCCCGCGCGCTCATCAACGAAGTGATCGAAGCAAACGATCCAGCCACGCGCACCGAAGCCCGCGCGTTGCTTTCGACTCTCGCACCGCTGTCGTGAAGCGCATCGCATTAGGCGTGCAATACGACGGCGCCGCGTTCACTGGATGGCAGTCGCAGCCGCACGGCAACACGGTACAGGACGAGCTCGAACGGGCGCTGCGCGAATTCATGCGCAGGCCCGTGCAGACGGTGGTCGCCGGCCGCACCGACCGCGGTGTGCATGGCTTGGGTCAGGTCGTGCATTTCGACACCGACCTCGATCGTCTCGAGATCTCCTGGGTGCGCGGCCCGAACGCGTTTCTGCCGAAGACGATCGGCGTGCAATGGGCCAAGCCGATGCCCGACGATTTTCACGCGCGGTTTTCGGCATTCGAGCGGACCTATTACTACGTGCTGTACGTAAGTCCGGTTCGCTCGCCGATGCTCACGACGCGCGCCGGCTGGGTGCACACGCCACTCGACGTCGACGCGATGCGCTCGGCCGCCGAGCACCTGATCGGCGAGCATGACTTTTCGGCGTTTCGTTCGTCGCAATGCCAGTCGAAGACGCCGTTCAAGCACCTGTACCAGATCGACGTCAAACGACAGGGTAACTTCGTGCATTTCCGCTTCCGCGCGAACGCGTTCCTGCATCACATGGTGCGCAACGTCATGGGCTGTCTGATCGAAATCGGCAGCGGCCGCCGCCCGGCCGCGTGGATGGCCGACGTGCTCGCGAGCCGTAGCCGCGATTGCGCGGCGCCGACCTTCATGCCCGACGGCTTGTACCTCGCGCAAGTGGGCTATCCTGAGCAATTCGGCGTGCCCGACCCGGCGACGGGCAGCGTGCCGTGGAGCAGCGTATGGACCGAACAACCGGAAACATGAAAGCAGCAGAGAACCCCGCCATTCAGACCGACGCCACCGCCTTGCAAGGCGTGCCACATCGCACGCGCATCAAGCTGTGCGGACTGTCGAAACCCGTCGACATTGCACACGCGATCGACCTCGGCGCCGACGCGATCGGCCTCGTGTTCTATCCGCCGAGCCCGCGCTCGGTGAGCGTCGCGCAAGCGGTCGAACTCGTGCACGAGGTGCCGCCGTTCGTGTCGGTCGTCGGTCTGTTCGTCAACGCGACGGCGGAATGGATTCACGAAGTCGCGAGCAACGTGAACCTGACGCTGTTGCAGTTCCACGGCGACGAGACGCCTGAGCAGTGCGAGGCGCTCGCCGGCGTTGCGGGTTTGCCTTGGTTGCGCGCGTTGCGAGTTGCGGCGGATACTCGAGCGGCCGATTTGGTAAAATCGGCATTCAACTATTCAGCAGCTAGTGGTCTTCTATTCGACACCCATGTCGAAGGCTACGGCGGCGGTGGGAAGGTTTTCGATTGGTCACTTATTCCAGCAGAGCTCGCGCGTCGGGCCGTTTTGAGTGGTGGGTTGAACGCGCAAAACGTCAGTGATGCGATCCATCGCGTGCGCCCGTACGCGGTCGATGTCTCGAGCGGCATCGAAGTAGCGGGCGCCCGGGGCGTGAAGGATCACGCCCGGATGGCGGCGTTTGTACGCACGGTGCGCGCTGCGGACGCTGAATGATTCAGGCTCGCGGGCGCTTTCCGATGAAAGCCGCGAGCCATCCTGAGAAAAGTGATCACCATGTACAACTTGCCTGACGAAAGAGGCCACTTCGGCCAATTTGGTGGTGTGTTCGTCGCCGAAACGCTGTTTTCCGCACTCAACGAGTTGCGTGAAGCGTACGAGAAATATCAGAAAGACCCCGAGTTCGTCGCCGAATACGAGCGCGAATTGAAGTATTTCGTGGGTCGCCCGTCCCCGATTTATCACGCCCAGCGCTGGAGCGAATTGCTCGGCGGCGCGCAGCTTTATCTGAAGCGTGAAGACCTGAATCACACCGGCGCGCACAAGATCAACAACGTGATCGGCCAGGCGCTGCTCGCCAAGCGCATGGGCAAGCCGCGCGTGATCGCGGAAACCGGCGCCGGTCAGCACGGCGTGGCCACGGCGACAATCTGCGCGCGCTTCGGTATGGAGTGCGTGGTCTACATGGGCGCCGAGGACGTGCGCCGCCAGGCCGCGAACGTTTATCGCATGAAACTGCTCGGTGCGACGGTCGTGCCGGTCGAATCGGGGTCGCGCACGCTGAAGGACGCGCTGAACGAAGCGATGCGCGACTGGGTCACCAACGTCGAAAACACGTTCTACATCATCGGCACGGTTGCGGGTCCGCATCCGTACCCGATGATGGTGCGCGACTTCCAGCGAGTGATCGGCGACGAATGCCGCGTGCAGATGCCAGAACTCGCTGGCCGCCAGCCGGACGCCGTCATCGCGTGTGTTGGCGGCGGTTCGAATGCGATGGGGATCTTTTACCCGTATATCGACGATAGTTCCGTGCAGTTGATCGGCGTCGAAGCGGCCGGCGACGGCCTCGAAACGGGTCGTCACGCGGCATCGCTAATCGGCGGTAGTCCCGGCGTGTTGCACGGTAACCGCACGTATCTGCTGCAAGACGAAGACGGCCAGATCATCGAGACGCATTCGGTGTCGGCAGGCCTCGACTACCCGGGTGTCGGCCCCGAGCACGCGTGGCTAAAAGAGAGCAATCGCGCTCAATACGTAGGCATCACCGACGAAGAAGCCCTGAAGGCGTTCCACGATTGCTGCCGCATCGAGGGCATTATTCCTGCGCTGGAGTCGAGCCACGCGCTCGCTTACGCTACGAAACTCGCGCCGACCTTGTCGAAAGACAAGATTCTGCTGGTCAACCTGTCGGGCCGCGGCGACAAGGACATGCACACGGTCGCTGAGCGATCGGGTATCCAGTTCTGAGCCGCGACGATGCGCGACGAGTTCGACGAGCCGCAGCCGGCGATTGAATCCACGAATCCGGCCGCCGAAGTCCCGGCGGCCGCGGCATCCGCACCGCTGCTGGCGCAGGTGCCTGCGGGCATTCAGCTATTGAACCGCGATTTTCTAACCGATGTAGCGAACATTCCCGATGAGTCGATCGACCTGATCGTCTGTGATCCGCCTTATGGGTTGGGGAAGGACTATGGCAACGACTCGGACATGCGCACGGGCGAGGAATTTCTCGTCTGGACGCGCGGCTGGCTCGAGCTCGCTGTACCGAAGCTCAAGCCAACAGGGTCGCTCTATATCTTCTGCACCTGGCAATACGCGCCGGAAATCTTCAGTTTCCTGAAGACGAAACTCACGATGGTCAACGAAATCATCTGGGACCGGCGCGTGCCGAGTATGGGCGGCACCACGCGCCGCTTCACGTCAGTGCATGACAACATCGGTTTTTTCGCCGTGTCGAAGGACTACTTCTTCGATCTCGATCCCGTCCGCATCCCGTACGATGCAGTCACGAAGAAGGCGCGTTCGCGAAAGTTGTTCGAAGGAAGCAAGTGGTTGGAGCTTGGCTATAATCCGAAGGATGTCTGGTCGGTATCGCGTCTGCATCGGCAGCATGCCGAGCGCGTTGCGCACCCAACCCAGAAACCTCTGGAAATCGTCGAGCGGATGGTACTGTCCTGCTGCCCGAAGGGCGGCCGCGTGCTCGACCCATTCATGGGCAGCGGCACCACCGCAGTCGCTTGCGTCCGTCATCAGCGCGAATTCGTCGGCTATGAGATCAACGAGAGCTATTGTGCGATAGCGCGCGAGCGCGTCAGCGCCGCCGCTACGCCTGCTGCGCCCCGTCGGACCCGAGCCAGGCCAAAAGTGCAGCCGCCGACCGAAGTGCAGTGAAAAGCGCGAGATGCGCCGCTAAGTTCGCTGAAAAGCGCGCGGCAATGGGCGCGCAATAGCCCTAATTCGAGAGTACTTCCATGTCCCGTATCAAGAACACGTTTGCCGCGCTGTCCGCCCAAGGTAAGAAAGGCTTGATCCCGTTCATGACCGCTGGCGACCCGGACCCGGCTCGCACGGTCGAGTTCATGCACGCCCTCGCCGCCGGCGGCGCCGATGTGATCGAACTAGGCGTGCCGTTTTCCGACCCAATGGCAGACGGTCCTGTCATTCAGCAGTCGTCTGAACGCGCGCTCGCGAAGGGCGTGTCGCTACGCCATGTGCTGGCCGACGTCAAACGCTTCCGCGAAGCCGACGACAAAACCCCGGTCGTGCTGATGGGCTATGCGAATCCGATCGAGCGAATGGGCGCCGAGGCCTTCGCGAAAGCCGCGAAGGAAGCCGGTGTCGATGGCGTGCTGGTGGTCGACTATCCGCCTGAAGAGTGCGCAAACTTCGCGGAACAGATGCAATCTGCCGGGATCGATCCGATCTTTTTGCTCGCGCCGACTTCAACCGACGAACGTATCGCCGAAGTCGGCCGCATCGCTAGCGGCTACGTCTACTATGTGTCGCTGAAAGGGGTCACCGGCGCCGCAAATCTGGACGTTTCCAGCATCGCGAGTAAAATCCCGGCCATCAAGTCGCGCGTCCCCCTGCCGGTGGGCGTCGGTTTCGGCATTCGCGACGCGCAAACGGCGCGTGCGGTGGGCGAGGTGGCCGATGCCGTCGTGATCGGCAGCCGTATCGTTCAATTGCTCGAACAGGCAGCGCCCGACGCCGCTGCCGAGACGCTCACGCGTTTCGTTGCCGAGGTGCGCGAGGCGCTCGATAGCGTTGCGACTGCCCGATAACAGTTATTTTTTGTCGCGGTAACGTGAGCGGCGGGCTCGTCCCGCCGTTCGCGCGACTGCTGACCCAGAAGGATTCCCTATGAGCTGGCTCGATAAGCTGCTGCCGCCGAAAATCAAACAAACCGATCCGAAAAACCGCAAGGGAATTCCGGAAGGCCTGTGGATCAAGTGCCCGTCGTGCGAAGCCGTGCTGTATCGCAACGACGTCGAGGCCAATCTGCATGTTTGCCCCAAGTGCGACCATCACATGCGCATCGGCGCACGTGAGCGGCTCGACAGCCTGCTCGATCCGGAAGGCCGCTACGAAATCGGCCAGGAAATCGTTCCGGTCGACGCGCTGAAGTTCAAAGATAGCCGCAAGTACCCTGAGCGCATTAAAGAGGCGATGGACGAAACCGACGAGACCGACGCAATGGTCGTGATGGGCGGCGCGATTCACACGCTGCCGGTCGTCGTGGCGAACTTCGAGTTCTCGTTTATGGGCGGCTCGATGGGTTCGGTGGTCGGCGAGCGTTTCGCGCGCGGCGCGCAGAACGCGCTCGAACAGAAAGTGCCGTTCATCTGCTTCACCGCTTCGGGCGGCGCGCGGATGCAGGAAAGCTTGCTGTCGTTGATGCAGATGGCAAAGACCACCGCGATGCTCACGAAGCTGGCGGAAGCCCGGCTGCCATTCATCTCGGTGCTGACCGACCCGACGATGGGCGGCGTGTCCGCGAGTTTCGCATTCCTCGGCGACGTCGTGATCGCCGAACCGAAGGCGCTGATCGGCTTTGCTGGTCCGCGCGTGATCGAACAGACCGTGCGCGAGAAACTGCCGGAAGGCTTCCAACGCGCCGAGTTTCTGCTGCAAAAGGGCGCGATCGACATGATTGTCGATCGTCGCAAGCTGCGCGAAGAGATCGCGCAATTGCTGGCGCTGTTGAGCCATCAGCCGGCGGACGCGGTCGCGTAAAAGCCGGGCAGCACCGCATTTGCCGCTCTTTCGCCGCGCTGTCGAAGACGCGGTGGAGCCAGAGAAGCAATCAAAAAATAGCGCGCCGCGTGAGCAATCAAGCGGCGCGCTGTCATTTCCAGGATAATTACCGTCGCCTGCGATGCGGCAGCGGTCGAAGCCGAAGCTGGCGCGGCTCAAGGCGCGGGTTTGTGCGCATAAACCGCGCAACGGCCTACGCCCATGACCGGCGACCCGCGACCCTCGACCGCAACCGCCTGACCAGCACCCTTCGCAGCACTGCAGAACCGAACTACCGCGACTCACTCAAGATTCACCCGATGACGACATTCCCCACTCTCGACGCGTGGCTCACGCACCTTGAATCCGCGCATCCGGTCGGCATCGACATGGGTTTGGGCCGCATCTCCCAGGTACGCGATGCGATGCAGCTATCGTTTGCGTGCCCGATCATCACGGTGGGCGGCACGAACGGCAAAGGCTCGACCTGCGCGATTCTCGAAGCGATCCTGCTGCGCGCGGGCTATACGGTCGGCTGCCACACGTCGCCGCATCTGCTGTCGTTCAACGAGCGCGCGCGTATCAATGGGGCAATGGCAAGCGACGCAGATCTGCTGCCGCACTTCGAAGCCGTCGAGGCCGCGCGCCAGAGCCTCGCCAAACCGGTCACGCTGACCTACTTCGAATTCACGACGCTAGCGATCATGAGCCTGTTCGGGTCGCGCGGCCTCGACGCGGTGATTTTCGAAGTTGGCCTCGGTGGCCGTCTCGACGCGGTCAATATCCTCGATACCGACTGCGCGATCATCACGAGCATCGATATTGACCACACCGACTATCTCGGCGACACGCGCGAAAAAATCGCGTTCGAAAAAGCCGGTATCTTCCGTCCCGGCAAGCCCGCGATTTGCGCGGACCCGGTGCCGCCGCAATCGTTGATCGATCACGCGGAAAAGATCGGGGCGCAATTGTGGTTGTTCGGCCGCGATTTCCGTTACGAAGGCCAGGCCGGCAGCGAGCGACAGCAGTGGAGCTATGTCGGCCCGACGCTGCGGCGCTCGGCGCTCGCGTATCCATCGCTTCGCGGCGCGAATCAGCTGATCAACACGTCGGCGGCGCTGGCCGGGCTCGAAGCTTTGCGCGACCGTCTGCCGGTGTCCGCGCAGGACATCCGGCTCGGCATCGCCAACGTGGATCTTCCGGGCCGTTTCCAGGTACTGCCGGGCAAGCCGTCCATCGTGCTCGACGTCGGCCACAATCCGCATGCCGCCGCGGTGCTCGGGCAGAACCTCGGCAACATGGGCTTTTTCCCGTACACGTACGCGGTGTTCGGCGCGATGCGCGACAAGGACATCGCCGGCGTGCTAAGTCATCTGAAAGGCGAGATCGATCACTGGTGCGTGACCGATCTGCCGACCCCACGCGCCGCGTCCGCGCAAGAGCTGGAAACCGTGTTGCGCGAGCTGGGCGTGGAAGACGGCGCCGACAGCAGCGTCATGCATTACGCGACGCCGGCGCAGGCTTTCCAGGACGCGCTAAAACGTGCGTCAGAGAATGATAGAATCGTGGTTTTCGGCAGTTTCTATACGGTAGCGGGTGTGATGGCCTACCGGAAATCGCAGCAACACTGAGCGGGCACCAGGCTCGAACCAAGCGATTCATGGGAATTTTCTCGTTCGGCAAGAAAGACGACGCGCCCAGCCGGCGCGGCGCAAACACCAGTTCCAATCGGGCCACCCGGGGTGAACGCGTCGAGCGGCGCACCCGCCGCACCGAGCGCACCGTCGATGCAGATGCAATGCTGCTCGACCCCACGCTGCCGGAAAAGCAGCGCGCGCGCCGCCGGCTCGTCGGCGCAATCGCACTGGTTGTCGCGGCGGTGATCATCCTGCCGATGGTGTTGGACTCGCACCCCAAGCCCGTCACCGACGACATCTCGATCGACATTCCGAACCGGCCCGCGCCGAAGCTCTCCAGATCCACCGCCAACGAAGACGTGCAGGCCGGCGTCGCGCTGGACAATCCGCCGGCCGCCGACACGGGCGTGGCTGCGTCCGGCCTCGCGCCGGCAACGAGCGCGGCGACCACGGCGGCAGCCTCGGTCTTCGCCGCCAAATCGACGCAATCGACCGCAGCGAAACAAGGCGCGACCCCCTCCGCCGCAACTGGCGCTGTTACCGCCGCGACGCCGAAGCCCACCGCGAAGCCGCAAACGCAATCGCTCGCAGCCAACACCGCGCCTGCTGTCCCCGCCAAACAGACGAAGGCACCCGCCACCACACCGTCGGCGTCGACCGACGACGAAGCGAACACGGCCACCGCCAGCGCCGACGCGAACTCCGGCACGCCGGCTTCGCCGCCGGGCAACCGTTTCGCGGTGCAGCTCGGCGCCTTCTCGAACGAAGCGAACGCGCGCAATTGGGCCGCGAAGTTGAAAGCGGCAGGCGTGCCCACATATACGGAACATAGGAAGCAAGCCGACGGCTCGACGCTGACATTGCTGCGTGCAGGCCCGTTCGCCGACCGCGCCGCGGCCACCGCCGCTGTCGCGAAGGTCCGCGAGGCGGGCCTCGTGTCGGGCTCGAACGGCGGCAGAGCACAGTAAGCGAGCGATGTTCACTGAGCGAGCGATGTTCACTGCCTTCGACTACGCTGTAATGGCGGTGATCGGTTTGTCGGCGCTGCGAGGCGCCTGGCGCGGTTTGCTGTCGGAAGTGTTTGGTTTGATCGGCTGGGTCGCGGCGTTTTTCATCGCTTGCGAGTTCGTGGGCTACGTGGTCCCGTATATCCCGTCTACCTGGCCGGGCGGCGCGTTGACGCAGTGGCTGCTGGCTTTTGCGCTCGTGGTGATCGGCGTAGTGCTGGTCACGAGCGTAGTGAGCGCGCTGCTCAGCCGCCTCGTGCAGGTCACGGGACTGGGTGGTGCGGACCGCTCGCTCGGTTTGATGTTCGGCCTCGTGCGTGGGGTCGTTCTGGTGCTGATTCTGGTCGCCCTCGCAGGCTTGACCGAACTGCCCAAAGAGGAATTCTGGCGCAACGCGCTGCTTCGTCCGTATGCGGTTGCGGGCGTACGCGCAATGAAACCGCTGCTCCCCGAGGCGCTCGCCGCTTACGTCCATGTGGACGATTCGGGCGCCCCGAGCAATGCGCAACAGGACTCCGGCGCATACCGGCTGCCTTGACGTCGTAGCGCGTGCCGTCGCATGAAAGCGCGGGCGCGGTCGCAGGCACCGGTCGCCATCACGAATTTCCTACCTTTGAAGGACATGCCATGTGCGGCATCGTAGGCGTAGTTTCCCATTCCCCGGTCAACCAGCTGATCTATGACAGCCTGCTGCTTCTGCAGCATCGCGGTCAGGACGCCGCCGGCATCGCGACGGCGAACGGCAGCAATTTCCACATGCACAAGGCCAACGGCATGGTGCGCGACGTGTTCCGCACGCGCAACATGCGCAGCCTGCCGGGCACGACGGGCATCGGCCAGGTCCGTTACCCGACCGCCGGTTCGGCGTCGAGCGAAGAAGAAGCGCAGCCGTTCTACGTGAACGCGCCGTTCGGCATCATCCTCGCGCATAACGGCAACCTCACCAACTGGCAGCAGCTGAAAGATGAGATGTTCCGCATCGACCGCCGCCACGTGAACACCAATTCCGATACCGAAGTGCTGCTCAACGTGCTCGCGCACGAGCTGCAACTGTCGAGCTCGGGTCTGCAGCTCGATCCGGCCGCGCTGTTCAAGGCGGTGTCGGGTGTGCATCGGCGGGTGCGCGGCTCGTATGCGATCGTCGCGTTGATCGCTGGCTACGGCCTGCTTGGTCTCCGCGACCCGTTCGGCATCCGTCCGCTGTGCCTCGGCAAACGGGAAACGGCTGACGGCGTCGAGTGGATGCTGGCGTCGGAATCGGTGGCGATTGAAGGTGTCGGTTTCGAATTCGTGCGCGACGTGCAGCCGGGCGAGGCGATTTTCATCGACGCCGAAGGCCAGCTGCATTCGCAGCAATGCGCGACGACCACCAGCCTGAACCCCTGCATCTTCGAACTCGTGTATCTGGCGCGTCCGGATTCGGTGCTCGACGGCGTGCCGGTCTACAACGTGCGTCTGCGCATGGGCGACTACCTCGCCGAGAAGATCAGGCGCGAGCTGCCCGACGTCGCAATCGACGTGGTGATGCCGATTCCCGATTCGTCGCGCCCGGCCGCGATGCAGGTCGCGAAGAAGCTCGGCGTCGAGTATCGCGAGGGCTTCTTCAAGAACCGCTATGTAGGCCGTACCTTCATCATGCCGGGGCAGGCGGTGCGCAAGAAGTCGGTGCGCCAGAAGCTGAACGCGATGAACATCGAGTTCAAGGGCAAGAACGTGCTGATCGTCGACGACTCGATCGTGCGCGGCACGACGTCGCATGAAATCGTACAGATGGCGCGCGATGCGGGCGCGAACAAGGTGATTTTCGCGTCGGCGGCGCCGCCGGTGAAATTCCCGAACGTCTACGGCATCGATATGCCGACGCGTGGCGAACTGGTCGCGCACGGCCGCTCGGACGAGGAAGTTGCGCGCATGATCGGCGCGGATCACCTCGTGTATCAGGACGTCGATGCGCTGAAGCAGGCGGTGCGCGATATCAATCCGGCGCTGAAGGAGTTCGAGGCTTCGTGCTTCGACGGCAACTACGTGACCGGCGACATCACGACCGAATACCTCGACCGCATCGAAAGCGCGCGTCTCGCGCCGTCGTCGCAATCGGATCGCGATGCCGCGAGCGAAGCGATCGACGGTGGCGGCCCGGCGCGTTCGCAGCTGCATCTGCAACTGTCGGTGGGTTGAGCGTACACACCGCGCCCCGAGCGCATTAACATGTTGGCTTGCGTCGATTTGATCTCAGCTTGCGGACGCGGGGCAACCCGAAACAGCTAAAGCGAAGGGCGGAACGCGACAGTCGTCCGCCCTGGCTCCAGCCTCTCCCCGTACATGAAGCCCGCTTATGCCGACGCAAAAGCGGGCTTTTTTGTTGCTGCCTCATTTAGCCACGGAAGCAGCCACGGAAACCTGGAGACCAGAACCCACATGGACGACTTCCACGACTTTGACTTCGACACGCTGGCCGTTCGCTCGGGCACCGTGCGCAGCGATTTCAACGAGCACTCGGAAGCGATCTTCCTGACCTCGAGCTTCGTGTTCGCGAGCGCCGCGGACGCCGCCGAGCGCTTCAGGAATTCCGAGGACTATTTCACGTACTCGCGCTTCTCGAACCCGACCGTGTCGATGTTCCAGGACCGTCTGGCCGCGCTCGAAGGCGGCGAGGCCTGCATCGCGACGGCTTCGGGCATGGCCGCGATCATGTCGGTCGTGATGTCGACGTTGCAGACGGGCGATCACCTCGTCAGCTCGCGGGCGCTGTTCGGCTCGACGCTCGGCATGTTCTCGCAGATCTTCAGCAAGTTCGGCATTACGCGAATGCGCTGTTCGTCGTCGATACCTGCTTCTGCAGCCCGGCGTCGCAGCAGCCGCTGAAGCTCGGCGCGGACGTCGTCATGCATTCTGCGACCAGGTTCCTCGACGGCTAGGGCCGTGTGCTCGGCGGCGCGCTGGTCGGTTCGAAGAAAATCATCATGGAAAAGGTGTTTCCGTTCGTACGCAGCGCTGGCTCAACTCGCATCCGGCCGTCAATCGCGTGTTCTATCCGGGGCTCGAATTTGCGGTGGGGCTTGAAAACGCGGGCGATATCCGTGCGGATCTGCAATGTGGGCTCGAAAGCTGACAGGCAGGGCAAAACCTGTTCGCGGCATACAGGCTTCAAATGGCCTCAAAGGCCTCAAAGGCCTCAAAGGCCTCAAAGGCCTCAAAGCGCCTCCGCGCCACCTCCGCCGCGCTCAGTGCCGCAACGCGCGCCACTGCCCGGGCGCCAGCCCGAAACGCCGCGTGAACGCGTGCGTGTAAGCGCTCTGATCGCCGAAACCGATCTCGAGCGCGATATCGGTCAACGAAAGACGCGCTTCCGCAAGCAGCGTGATCGACGTGTCGAGCCGCAGCCGCTGCAAATAGCGATGCGGCGTCTCGCCGAACACATCGATAAACAGTTGATGAAAACGCCGCATGCCGAAGCCGCAGTGCGCGGCGAGGTCCGCGATCTTCAGCGGCTCGGACAGATGCGCGCGCAGCCAGCGGTCGATGCGCGCGAAATCGAGACGAACGCCTTCGCTCTGCACACCGGCAAGCGCCCCGGAATCGGCGACAAGCGCGGCGCCCAGGCGTGCCGCAGCATCCCAATGAAAGCGACGGTGACCGAAGGCATTACCTTGCGCTTCGCCCACGCTGCCCGCAGCATGCGCGGCAATCGCGTGCACGAGCTGTGCGAGCGATGGATCGACGGCCACGGCGCGCGCGCGCTCGAACAACCGCTCGGGCACCGCCAGCGACGCCGCAGGCAAATCGAGCACGAGCTGCCGGTTGGTGCCGACACCCGCATAATCGTGCCGCGCGCCGGCCGGGATCAGCCATGCGGAGCCGGCGTCGATCTGCTCGGCGACGCCGTCAACCGCCATCACCATTGCGCCGTCGAGCCCCAGCACGACCTGGTGGAAGTCGTGCACGTCCGACGCTTCGATCGCGCCATAGCAGCGCAGCGAAACGTTGGGGGCGGTGACGGCGGCGTGGCTCACGACAATACTCAGGCGTGGCTCAGACTTCGAGCAGTTCGACTTCGAACACGAGCGTCGCGTTCGGCGGAATCACCCCGCCCGCGCCGCGCACGCCGTAGCCGAGTTGCGGCGGAATGGTCAGCTTGCGCTTGCCGCCGACCTTCATGCCTTGCACGCCTTCGTCCCAACCCTTGATGACCATGCCGCCGTCCAGCACGAACGCGAACGGGTCATTGCGGTCCTTGCTCGAATCGAACTTCTGGCCGTCGGTCAGCCAGCCCGTGTAATGCACGGTCACGGTCTTGCCGGCCACGGCTTCGGCGCCGGTGCCTTCCACGAGATCTTCGTACTTCAGGCCGGATTCGGTCGTCACAGTCGACATGCGTTGCTCCTCAGATCAAAACGTAAAACCGACATTGTAGGCGCGTTGACGTCGATCGCCGAGTCTGGTCCGGTTCCGCGCATGGCATGCGGATTGCGTCCCGCGTCGCGATTCGGCCTCGACTGGCCGGTCCGAACGGGATGCCTATAATGAGGCTTCCCCCCATCATCCAGCGTTGCCTGAGAGGACTCGATCGTGACTACGTCACCCAACGGGACTGCTGGCGCCCAGCCGGCGTCGGCCGGCTTCGTCATCACCGAACGCAGCGCGCTGCTGCGCGCGGAAACCGCGTTGTTCATGCGCGATCACGTGCTGTCGCAGGTGTCGCACGACCTGCGCGGTCCGTTGAATGCGATTCATAGCTGGGCGTACGTGCTCGAGCGCAAGCTCGACGCGAACGATCCCAATTCGCAGCGCGCGATCACCGGCATTCGCAGCGGCGTCGATCAGCAGGTGAAGCTGCTCGAGACGATCGTCGATGCGACGCGCGCCGAAACGAAATCGCTCGCGCTCACGTATGAACCCTTTCCGCTGCATCCGCTGCTCGACGAAACCGTCGAGGAAGTCCGCGCCGGCCTCGCCCGCGCGCGCGGCGTCGAAGTGCGGCTCGACTCGCAGATCGCCACCGAGCAACTGAACGGAGACCGCGCTCGGCTCGCCGCCGCGGTGTGGCTGATGCTGACGTTCGCCGTCGAAGCGAGCGCGCGGGGCACCGAGGTCGCACTGGCCGCGCGCGCGGACAACGGCACATGGCATGCGAGCGTCACGTACGAGCCGAACGAGGCCGCGTTGAACGACGCCGCGCTGCCGCATGTGCTCGAAGCGTTCGCGCGCAAGCAGGCGGGCGAACCGCACGAGGCGAAGCGCATCGCGTGGGTGTTCGCGTTGTGCAAACGCGTCGCGGAGGCGCACGGCGGAAGCTTCGAGCAAAGCGATACGACGGAAGCGGACGGCGTCACCGCGACCCCCGCCACGCTCGTGCTGCGCGTGCCATTCAGCGCGGCGGGGCCGAAATGAGCGTCGCGCGCGAATGCGTTGGCGCACAATCAAGAATTCATCGAGCTTTCAGCCCCTATACTGACAACTTTTGTTGCCGGAGCCCGTCGCTTTGATCCAGGTTGTCGCTCTTATCGGTGCAATGTTTCTGGTTGCACTCAACGGCTTTTTCGTCGCCGCCGAATTCGGTCTGGTCAAACTGCGGCAGACCCGTGTGCAAAGCCTTGCCACCCAGCATGGCATGCGCGGGCGTCTGCTCGCGAAGGTGCACGGACAGCTCGACGCGTATCTGTCGGCGTGTCAGCTCGGCATCACGCTCGCGTCGCTCGGCCTCGGCTGGATCGGCGAACCGGCGTTCGCGCAACTGCTGATGCCGCTTTTCACCGTGATCGGCGTCGAGTCCGAGAAGCTGATGCATGGCATTTCACTGTTCTTCGCGTTTTCGTGTATTTCGTTCCTGCATATCGTGGTCGGCGAACTCGCGCCGAAGTCGCTCGCGATTCGCGAGGCGGAGAAAATTTCGCTGTGGACCGCGACGCCGCTGTACGGTTTCTACTGGGCCATGTACCCGGCCATCTGGCTGCTCAACACGAGCGCGAACGCGGTGCTGAAGGCCGCGGGGCTCGATACCGACCAGGGTCACGACTCGCGTTACTCGACCGAGGAACTCAAGCTGATCCTGCGCGGCCGCCGCGCGAACGTCGCGAGCGAACTCGGTGCGTCGACCGGCGCGTACAGCCAGGACGAATGGAACACGATCGCGCACTCGCTCGACTTCTCGCGAATGACCGTATCGGACCTGATGCGGCCGTCGCATGAAATGGTGTGCCTGCGACGCGATCTGCCGTTGCGCGACAACATGCAGGTGGTCGCGCGGCACCGCTTCAGCCGCTATCCGCTGTTCGAGGATGCATCCGGCGAACGCGTGGCCGGCATGATCCATCTGAAGGACCTGCTGCTCGCGCGCCAGGCGGGCAGCACGCTCGACGACCTGTCGCGCTACGTCCGCCCCGTGCAGTACGTGAAGCCGGACATGCCGGCGCTCGAACTGTTCCGGCGCTTTCGCAAGGGCGCGCCGCACTTCGCGCTGGTCGGCCACAAGAACGCGAAACCGATCGGCTTCCTGACGCTCGACAACCTGCTCGGCGCGCTGGTCGGGCAGATCCACGATGAATTCCGCCAGGGCGACGCCGACTGGACCCGCATGGACGACGGCACGCTGATGGGCAAGGGCAGCTTGCCGGTGGTGTCGCTCGAACGTGCTCTGGGTATCGACATCGATGAAGGCAAGGCCGAATCGGTGGGCGGGCTCGTGATCCAGGCGCTCAACGATCTGCCGAGCGAAGGGCAGCGCGTCGAGTTCGAAGACTTCGACGTCGTGGTCAAGAAGATGAAGGGACCGCGCATCGTGCTCGTGCGCGTGTATCCTAAGCTGTTCGACGACGAGGGCGGTTGAGGGTCGAGCCAAGCCGCAGCCTCAACCCTTTTTAGCCGCCTCAGCTTCGAGGCACCCCATCCTCAACCAACACCGCGACCGGCATCGCGGCGAGCGCGTCGCGCAGATATAGCAGCCCGTGATCGTCGACTTTCGGCGCGGCGGGGCTCAGCCAATCGAACAGCGCACGCGCCGACAGATCGGGCGGCATTTCGATGGCCGTATCCGCCCATTGCGCCGGCTCGACGAGCGGCAGACCAGCATCATCGCCAAGCAGTCGCGCGGCCAAACGACTGGCAATCACCACGGCCCACGCATTGCCATGCCGCCGCGCGAACGCGATCACACTCGACGCATGCGCGCCGCGCACCGTGAGCGGCAGATACGCGCCCTGACTCAGTAGCTCCGGCAGATGCGCGCGCAACGCCAGCACGCGCTGGATCACCGCGAGCTTTACGCGCCCGTCGCGCCAGTCCGCCAGAAATTCCGACGGCGGCGTTTGCGTCTGCGGCAGCCACGCCTCGCGTTTCGCGAAATCGACGGGCCGCCGATTGTCCGGATCGACGAGGCTGAAGTCCCACAGCTCGGTGCCTTGATAAAGATCAGGGATCCCAGGCGACGCGACGCGCAACACCGTCTGCTGCAGGCTGTTGAGCGCGCCCGCGCGACCAATGCGCTCGACGAACGCCGACAGCTCCTTCAGAAAGGCGTCGCGCCGCTGCGGCGCAAGGATGCCGAACAGGAATTCGCGGCAGCCGGCTTCGTAGGCTTCGTCGGGCGCAATCCAGCTGGTTTGCAGCTTCGCCTCGCGCAGAGCCTTCAACTGCCATTGCGCGACGCGCTCGGCCAGCTCCTTGACGCCGGCTTCGTCGTCGGCGCGCAGCGGCGGCGGCCAGCAGCCCACCAGCGTTTGATACAGCATCGCCTCGGCGGCGGGGCCGGGAGCCCATGCGTCGCTCTTGTCCTGGCTCACGCTGTTGATCGGCGTGCCGTCGAGCGCTCGACGCTGCGGCGCGTTCAACGTCGACCATGCACGCAACGTCGCGCCCCATTCGTCGGCGATCTCGCTGAGCACCGCGAGCCGCGCGCGCACATCTTCACCGCGCTTGTGATCGTGCGTGGCGGTCGCAAGCATCGCATGAGGAAAACGTTGCGCGCGCTCGAGATTGCCCGCATGAAACTGCTCCACCGACAGCGCGAACTCGCCCGGGTCCGAGCCGACTTCGTTGCGCGACAGCAGACGGCCGTAGCGATAGCACGCGGTGTCCTCGATCGCCTTGGCGGCCAGCGGCGCGGTCAGCTGCGAAAACAGCGTTTGCGCGCTGCGCCGGGACGAGCCCGCATGCGGCGGCGCTCCGCCGCCTTGCGCCTGCTGCTGCGACTGCGCGCCGGGCCGCGCGGGCGGGGCCTCTTCGGCGCTGCCGCCGAGCCACGCATTCACGCGCTCGAGCGCCGCATGGTCCGAGCGCGGCAGCGAAGCGCGCGCGCCCGCGAGCGCCTCCTCGAAATAGACGTTGTCGGCGGCGCTGCGCAGTCCGCCCAGCGGATACATGCGGTACACGGGGAAATGCACGACCAGTTCGGTCAGCACGCGGCGCAGCGCCGGGTACGTGAAGTCGCGCGTGCTCAGCGAATCGCGTGCGATCCGATGCAGCGCGCGCGCCGCGCGGTCCAGTTCCGCCGAGAAGTTTTCCGCGAGAATCTTGCGCCGCGCCGCGTGCGCTTCATCGGCGAAGCGCGCGCTGCGGCCGGTGAGCTCGGCCCACGTACCGGCGAGCGGGTCCGCGCCGGCCGGATCGTGCAGCAGCGCGCCGACGTCGTTCATGAAGTCGTAGCCCGTCGTGCCGTCGACGGGCCAGTCGTCGCGCAACCGCTCGCCACGGCCGAGAATCTTCTCCACCACCACATACGGCGCGGTGTCGCGCAACTCGCTGAGCCGTTGGCGCAAACGCTGGCAGTATTCGCGCGGCTCGGCGAGCCCGTCGATGTGATCGATCCGCAAGCCGTCGACGAGCCCTTCGCGATAGAGGCGAAAGATCAGCGCGTGCACCGCCTCGAACACCTCGGGCCGCTCGACGCGCACGCCGGCGAGCGTCGAGATGTCGAAGAAGCGCCGCCAGTTCACTTCGTCGGAGGCGGTGCGCCACCACGCGAGCCGGAAATGCTGCCGCTCGATCAGCCGATGCAGCCGGTCGCGCGTGACCGGATCTTCAGGCGCGTAAGTCTCCAGCACGAACTCGATCGCCGACTCGCCTTCGCGCGCGACGAACTCGCGCAGCGCGTCGCGCGCCTCGGCGGCGCGCGGCTGATCGGCGGGCTGCGTGGTGAGCCCCTGAAAGCGATTCGCGAGCGCGCTCAGATCGGCGCGGTCGGCGCCTTGCAGGATCGCCGCGTAATCGACCGGGCAGATCGGGAACACGTGCGGACCGTAGCCGATATGAAAGCGTCCGCTGTCGGCCGCGAAATGCAGCCCGATGCGGCCCGCCGCCAGTTCTTCGCCGTACGACGCGCCGAGCGTCGGCAGCAGCACCTTGCCGCGCAGCGCGGGATCGGGCGAATGCCAGTCGACGTCGAAATGACGCGCATACGCGCTGTGGCGGCCCCATTCGAGGATGTCGAGCCACCACGCGTTGCTCGACCCGCCGACGCCCATATGATTCGGCACCATGTCGACGATGAGCCCCATGTCGTGCGCGCGCAGCTTGTCGACGAGGTGCTTCAGGCCCGCCTCGCCGCCGTATTCGGCACTGACCTGGGTGTAGTCGACGGTGTCGTAGCCGTGCATCGAGCCGGGCTCGGCCGTCGTGATCGGCGACGCGTACAGGTGGCTGATGCCGAGCGCGGCGAAGTAGTCGATGTGCCGCGCGGCGTCGTCGAACGTGAAGCCTCGATGGAACTGGAGGCGCAGTGTGGAGCGTGGAACGGTCATGGCGTGTCAGGCTCCGCGGAGGTGTTGGATGAACGCGCGGCGGCGCGGCGCGCGCCGTCGACGGCCAGCAGGCGGTCGGTGAACACGGGGTCGTCGAACATCGCGTCGACGGGCAGCGTCATGCGGCGGCGCCAGTTCGGATGTTCGTCGATCGAGCCCGGCAGGTTCGGCTGCTCGTCGAGCGCGAGCAGGTCTTCGAGCGGAAACGTGACGAGCGGCCCGGGTGTCGCGGCGACGAATGCGAGCGCTTCGTCGACCGGCGCGTTGTCGGCGTCCGGCGGCGCGACCTCGGGCGCGGCCACGCCCGCTTGCTGGAACGCGCGCCACAAGTCGGCGCGCTGCTGCGCGCGCTCTTCGAGCGCCGCTTCCTCGGGATCGCGCCCGTCGGCGCGCGCCATCGTCTGGCCGATGCGGTTGCGCCACATGATGTCGCTGCCGCGCCACCAGCCGGCGACGGTCGGCAGATCGTGCGTGGTCGTCGTGCCGACCGCGTAGCGGTCCCAATCGGCCGGCGCCTTGAAGCCGTTGCCGTCGGCGGCGCTTTCGAACCACAGCACGCGAATCCCCTCGATGCCGTGCTCGTCGAGCCGCTCCCGAAACCCGGATGGCACGGTGCCGAGGTCCTCGCCGATCACGATCGAGCGATGCCGCCACGATTCGAGCGCGATCAGCCGCAGCAGGTCTTCGAACGGATAGCGCAGATACGCGCCATTGCGCGCGCTTTCGCCTTCGGGCACGAGCCACAGACGCCGCAAGCCGAGGATGTGATCGATGCGGATGCCGCCGGCATGCGCGAACGCCGCGCGCAGCATGTCGATGAACGCGGCGAAGCCTTGTGTGCGCATCGCGCGCGGCGAAAAGGTCGTGAGTCCCCACGACTGGCCGGCCTGGTTGAAGAGATCGGGCGGCGCGCCGACCGACACGCCCTGCAGCATGTCGTCGGGATAGGACCATGCATGACTGCCGGCGCTGTCGCAACCCACCGCGAGATCGGCGATCAGGCCGACCGCCATGCCGGCTTCGCGCGCGGTGTGCTGAGCGTGCAACAGCCCGCGCGATGCCAGCCACTGCAGGAACAGATGAAAGTCGACCTCGTCGCGATGCGCGGCGGCGAACGCCTCGACTTCGGGGCTGCGTGGGTCGCGCAACGCATCGGGCCAGTTGCGCCAATGGCCGTCGCCGCCTTGCGCGAGCTGCGCGGCCTGCAGCGCTTCGAAGCGCGCATGATCTTCGAGCGCGCGCCCCGCGCGTTCGCAGAAGCCGTGAAATTCGAGCGCCCGCGGCGAGTGCTGCGGGCGCTCGTTGGCGCTGAACTGCTTGTACAGCGCGCGCAAAACCGTGAGCTTCAGCGGGGTCGCGTGCGGCCAATCGATCAGAGGCAGCTCTTCATATTTGGACCACGCGTTGCCGGCCTGCGCCGATGCGCACGCGGACGCATCCGCGCCGAACACCGCGGCCGGATCGATATGCGTAACGTTGAGCCATAAACGCGACGACGGCGCGTACGGGCTGAAGCGCTCGGGCTGCGCGCTGAACATCGCGTGGGTCGGACTGACGGCGAGCGCGTGCGCGCCGCGCTGCGCGCCGTGCCGCGCAAGCTGCGCGAGCGCCGTGTAGTCGCCGATGCCGCCGTCGCCGGTGCGGCGCAAGCCATACAGTTGCGCGGCGATGCCCCACAGTGGCGGCGCGGGCGGCGCGGCTTCGCGTTCGCCTTCTCCGCCGCCGCCGTGCAGCGTGCGCCATGCGTCGGCGACGGTGTAGCAGCGCGGCGGCGCGACCGCGAGCGTCATGCGCTGGTCGTTGATCACGAGCGTGTGATAGCCGGTTTCGTCGATCGGCGCGAGCAGCGCTTCCTCGCCTTTCGGCGCGGTGAAGCGGCCGTCGATGATCGAGCCGCTCTCCAGCTCGATCCGGTAATGGCTGCCCGACCTGACCGCGGCCGCGGGCAGCGCGATGCCACGCCCGATCACCGCGGTCATCAGCGGCGGCAGCCTACGGCCCGATAGTTCGGCCTCCAGAGCAGCGGCGCTGTGGCGGATATCCGTGACGTTGCCGCACGGCAGACCCATGCGTTCGAGCAGCGTGCCAAGAGTCTTCTCCGGCACGTGCTGCGTATGATGGTGCGCGTCCTGCCACTCCACCTCGAAGCCTGCGCGGGTGGCGAGCGCGGCGAGCCTGTCGTTGGGGCGTCGGGTCGTCACGCGCGCTGCTCCTCGTGCGATGCGATGCGCGCATCGTGGCGGCTCGCGAATTCGTTGATGTCGCCGGTCAGCCAAGCGATGCACGCATGCGCGGGCAACACCCGCGCGTCGGCCTGTTCGCGCGCGCGCGGCGGTGTTTCGAAAATGATCTTGCCGTCGGGGATGGCGTCGAACGCGACGTTCTGCTGCGACAGATTCAGCGCGATCGACAGCGTCTCACCATCGCCGAGATTCCAGCGCGCGATCAGCGCGTTCGCGTCGCCGCCACCGGCATCGCGCAGCACGGTCGCGCCGCACGCCTTCGTATGTTTCAGGCGCGGCGTGATCAGCTTCGCGCGCACCGCGAGCGCGGACTTGTAGTAATGCATCCAGTCGAGCCGATCCGGCGTCGGCTGTACATCGGGCGCGGGTGGCGACGAGGCGGCGAAGGTCTGGGCATCGTTCGGATCGGGAATCTGCGCGCGGCGTTTCTCATCGCTGAACGCGGCAAAGCGCGCGAATTCACGGCGGCGCCCTTCGCGCACGGCGTCGGCGAGATCGCCGGTGTAATCGGTGAAAAACAGGAACGGTTGCGTCGAACCGTGCTCCTCGTCCATGAACAGCAGCGGAATTTGCGGCGACAGCAACAGCAACGCGGTCGCGGCGCGCAGCGCGTCATCCGAGGTCAGCTTGCGCAGACGTTCGCCGAACGCACGGTTGCCGATCTGATCGTGGTTCTGCAAAAACATCACGAACGACGTCGGCGGCAGATGCGCGCTCGCTTCGCCACGCGGCGCACCATCGTGCAGCGGCGACGGCTCGCCCTGATACGCGAAGCCTTCGGCCAGCACTCGCGCGAGCCGGCGAATCGGTTCGTTGGCATACGCGTGGTAATAGCCTTCGGTTTCGCCGGTCAGCAGCACGTGCAGCGTGTTGTGCGCGTCGTCGTTCCATTGCGCGTCGAAATGCGCGTCGAGCAGGCTCGCGCTGTTGTGCTCGTTTTCGACCACCAGATGCACCTGACGGCCCTGCTGCACGCGCGCGCGGATATGGTCCGACAACTCGCGCAGCCACCCGGGATTGTCGATCGCATGCGCCGCATCGAAGCGCAGTCCGTCGAAACGGTACTCGTTGATCCAGTAGACGGCGTTGTCGGTGAAGAAGTCGCTGACTTCGCTGCGCTCGAAGTCGATCGCGGGGCCCCACGGCGTGTTCACGCCTGCGCGGAAAAACGGCTCCGCGTAAGTATGCAGATAGTTGCCGTCCGGTCCGAAGTGGTTGTAGACGACGTCGAGAAACACCATCAGGCCCACACCATGCGCGGCGTCGATCAGCGCCTTCAGTTCGTCGGGGCGGCCGTATGCGGAGTCGGGCGCGTACGGCAACACGCCGTCGTAACCCCAGTTGCGACGACCGGGAAAGTCGTTCAACGGCATCAGTTCGATGGCGGTGACGCCGAGCGCGGCGAGCTCGGGCAGGCGCTTTTGCACGCCCGCATACCCGCCCACCGCACCGACGTGCAATTCGTACAGCACCGTTTCTTCCCAGGGCCGGCCGTGCCATTCGGTGTGTTCCCAATGGTAGGCGCGCGGATCGATGACCTCGCTCGGGCCGTGCACGTCCCGCGGCTGGAACCGCGAGGCCGGATCGGGCACCGCCTGCCCGTCGTCGAGCTGGAACCGATACAGCGTGCCCGCGCCGCTCTCCACGGTGGTCTCGAACCAGCCGTTGCCGGTCGGAGCCATGTCGTGCGTGCCTTGCGCGGGGCCGTTTTCGACGACCACCTGCACGCTGTTGCACGACGGTGCCCAAAAACGGAACCGCGTGCGCGGTCGCGGGCCGCTCGCGCCGATCAACTGCGCGCTGAACGGCAGGCAGTGCGCGTGATGATGCGTGTGAGGATCAATCGGACTTTCAGACATGTCTTCACCATTCGAATCTGCTAACGAGCCTGGACGGCAATGCGACGCAACGCAAGCAGGCATTGCGTCGCAACATTCTTGCCACCCCGGCTGCGGCGCGATTTGTCCACGCTCGAACGAGGTCGCCGCAGTGCATCGTTCATTGCGAACCAACATCGTTTGCGGTCTGCGCGCCCGGATCGGGCGGCAGCGCGGTCAACAGCCGCGGCCCGTGCTGCGCGCCAGCCACCCAGCCGGCTTGCCAATCCGCTTCACCGGTCGGTTGCGCGGCGAGTATCACGAGGCCGTGCGCGGCGACCTCGAGTTCGGCCGTCGCGAGCCGCTGCGGCGCGCGTTCCGGATCGGCCGTGTCTAACAGCACATGCCATTCCAGGTGCGGCGCGGGAGGCGCGAACTGCAGCGGTTCCTCGTGAGCGTTGAGCATCATTAACAATACTTCGGTTTCGCCATTCAGGCCCGGACCCGCGCGACGCAACGTGAACGCGCGTCCCTCCGGGTCCTGCCACGCTTCGATCGTCAGCGGATCGCCGTGTTCGTCGAACCAGCCGACGTCGAACAGGCCGGGCAGCACTTCGCGGTCGCCGAACAGAAAGCGCGTTTCACGTAGCAGCGGATGACGCTTGCGCAACCCGATCACGCGCGCGACGAACTCGGTCATGCGCTGACCTTCCGGCGAATCCGCGAGGTCCCAGTCGATCCAGGATAGGTCGTTATCCTGACAGTACGCATTGTTGTTGCCGCGCTGCGTGCGCAGCGCTTCGTCGCCGGCCAGCAGCATCGGCGTGCCGAGCGCGATCATCAGTGTCGCGATCAGCGAGCGCGACACCCGACGGCGGGTCGCGAGGATCGCGGGGTCGTCGGTCGCGCCTTCGAGACCCCAATTGCGGCTGCAATTCTCGTTGTGGCCGTCGTTGTTGTCTTCCAGGTTGGCTTCGTTGTGCTTCTGCTCGTACGCGGTGACATCGGCCAAGGTGAAGCCGTCATGCGACGTGACGAAGTTGATCGACGCCCACGGCTTGCGATGCCGCCGGTTGAACAGATCGGCCGACCCGGTCAGGCGCGCGGCGAGGTCGGGCCGCAGGCCGGCATCGCCACGCCAGAAACGTCGCACCGTGTCACGGAAACGGTCGTTCCATTCGCTGAATCCCGGCGGATGATTGCCGAGCTGATAGCCGCCAGGGCCGAGATCCCATGGCTCGGAAATCAGCTTGCGTTGCGATAGCACCGGGTCCTGGCGCAACGCGTCGAACAGGCCCGAGCCAGGATCGAAGCCGTGGCTTTCGCGCCCGAGCGTCACGCCGAGATCGAAACGGAAGCCGTCGATATTGAACGCGGTCGACCAGTAGCGCAGTGAATCCATCACCATCTGCAGCACGCGCGGATGCGGCAGATTGACCGTGTTGCCGCAGCCCGTGTCGTTGATATGGTGACGCTCGTCGCCGGGAATCAGCCGGTAATAGCTGGCATTGTCGAGGCCGCGCCATGAAATGGTCGGGCCCATCTCATTGCTTTCGCAAGTGTGGTTGTAGACCACGTCGAGAATCACCTCGATGCCGGCCGCGTGCAGCTGGCGTACGGCGATGCGCATTTCGTCGAGCCGGTGCGTGCTCAGATAGGTCGGCTCCGGCGCGAAGAACGCCGCCGTGTTGTAGCCCCAGTAATTGCGCAGGCCGCGCTCCACGAGGAAGCGGTCGTTCAGAAACGCGTGCACGGGCAGCAGCTCGACCGCGGTCACGCCGAGCTTCAGCAAATGCTCGATGAACTCCGGCGACGCGAGCGCCGCGAACGTGCCGCGTTCATGCTGGCGCAGGTCGGAGCGCAGCATCGACGCGCCGCGCAAGTGCGTTTCGTAGATCACGGTCTCGCCCCACGGCACGTCGGGCCGCCTGTCGTGCGACGAGTCGAACGCCTCGTCGATCACGACGCACTTGGGCATCGCGGGCGCGGAATCGCGCCGGTCGATCGAAAGGTCCGCGCGATTCGAATGCACGCGATAGCCGAACAGCGCGTCGGACCAGCGAAACTGCCCGACGAGCTTGCGCGCATACGGGTCGAGCAGCAGCTTGTGCGGATTGAAACGATGCCCGAAATGCGGCTGATACGGCCCATGCGCGCGAAAGCCGTACGCGGTGCCCGGATGCGCGTTCGGCAGATAGCCGTGCCAGATCTCGTCGGTGCATTCGGGCATGGTGAAGCGGCGAATCTCCTTGCGGCCGGTTGAATCGAACAGGCATAGCTCGATTTTCTGCGCATTGGCCGAGAACACCGCGAAGTTGACACCCAGCCCATCCCAGTTCGCGCCGAGCGGATACGGCGAGCCGGGCAGCAACCGCTCGGGCAACGCATGCGACATGATTTCCCTTTCCTGTTCTGATTGTCGAGCTGGAGCTCGGGTCTGACTGGGTCTTCATGCAACGGGCGCGCGGCGGCTGCCTGTGCGCCGCGCGCCCGGGTTACGGCACGTTTTCTCAGTCCGCGCGCAATACGATCGTCGCGAGCGGGGGCAAGATCAGCGCGGCGGAATGTGGCCTGCCGTGGCTCGATACATGGTCGGAATGAATCAGCCCGCCGTTGCCCGTGTTCGAGCCGCCGTACACGCCTGCATCGGTATTCAGCACTTCCACCCAGCGTCCGCCGCGCGGCATGCCGAGCCGATAGCCGAGCCGCGGCACCGGCGTCATGTTGCACACCACGACGAACTCCTGGCCCGCGCCGTCGGTGCGCCGATAGGCGAACACGCTGTTGCCGCTGTCGTCGCCGATCAACCATTCGAAGCCGCCCGGTTCGCTGTCGAGCAGATGCAGCGCGGGCTCGTTGCGATACAGATGGTTCAGGTCGCGCACCAGTAATTGCACGCCGTGGTGGTTCGAATCGTCGAGAAGATGCCAATGCGGCGAGCCGTCATGGTCGAACTCCGCCATCTGGCCGAATTCGCCGCCCATGAACAGCAGCTTCTTGCCCGGGTGCGTCCACATGAAACCGAAGTACGCGCGCAGATTAGCGAAACGCTGCCAGCGGTCGCCGGGCATCTTGCCGAGCAGCGAGCCCTTGCCGTGCACCACCTCGTCGTGCGAAAGCGGCAGCACGAAGCGTTCGGAATATGCGTACACCATGCCGAACGTCATGTTGTGGTGGTGATACTGGCGATACACCGGGTCTTCGTGCATGTAGTGCAGCGTGTCGTGCATCCAGCCCATGTTCCACTTGAAGTCGAAGCCGAGGCCGCCGTCCGCGAGGCGCGCGGTCACGCCTGGCCATGCGGTCGATTCCTCGGCGACCGTGATCGCGCCGGGCGCGCCCGGCACATAGCGGACTTCGTGATTCAACCGCTTCAGGAACGCGATCGATTCGAGATTCTCGCGGCCGCCATAGATGTTCGGCACCCACTCGCCGGCCGCTCGGGAGTAGTCGCGATACAGCATCGACGCGACCGCATCGACGCGCAGGCCGTCGACGTGATAGCGCTTCAACCACGCGAGCCCCGACGCGATCAGGAACGCGCTGACCTCGTTGCGGCCGAGGTTGTAGATCATCGTGTTCCAGTCCTGGTGATAGCCTTCGCGCGGATCGGCATGCTCGTAGAGCGGCGTGCCGTCGAAATCGATCAGGCCATGCGCGTCGTTCGGGAAATGCGCGGGCACCCAGTCGAGAATCACGCCGAGCCCTGCTTCGTGCGCGCGATCGACGAAACGCGCGAACTGCTCGGGCTTGCCGAAGCGCGCGGACGGCGCGAACTGCCCGAGCGGCTGATAGCCCCACGAACCGCCGAACGGATGCTCGGCGATCGGCAGAAATTCGAGGTGCGTGAAGCCCATGCTCTTCGCGTAGGGAATCAGCCGCTCGGCGAGCTCTTCCCAGACGAGACCACGCTGGCCTTCCTCGGCGACGCGCAGCCACGACTCCGCGTGCACTTCGTAGATCGTGATCGGCGTGCGCGCGGTCTGCTTGTCGGCGCGCGACTGGATCCACTCGTGATCGCTCCACGGAAACTGCTCGATCTCGTCGACGTGTGCGACGATCGATGCGGTGCCCGGCGGCTTTTCCGTCTGCATCGCGCACGGGTCGGCCTTCAGCGGCAGCGGATGGCCGTCGCGCGACAGCAGCTCGTACTTGTAGCGCGTGCCGGCGCCGACACGCGGCACGAACAGCTCCCACACGCCCGCCTGGTGACGCAGCCGCATCGGATGGCGGCGGCCGTCCCATGCATTGAAGTCGCCGACCACCGACACGCGCCGCGCATTCGGCGCCCACACCGCAAAGCGCACGCCCGGCACACCGTCGACGTCGACCGGCCGCGCGCCCAGACATTCGAGCACCGCGTACGGATCGCCGCGCGCGAGACGTTCGAGCGGCTCGTCGCCGAGCACCGGAGCAAACGAATAGGTATCCTCCACTTCCTGCACCACACCATGCCAGTCGATGCGCAAGCGATACGGCATCGCCGACGTGATGCGGCCCGCGAACAGGCCAGGGCGCAGTTGTTCGAGTTCGCCGAGCGTCGCGCCATCAGCGCGCGAAATCACGGTGACGTGCGCGGCGTTCGGCAGCAGCGCGCGCACGATCGGCCCCGCGTCCGTCTGATGCAGCCCGAGCTGCGAAAACGGATCGGGGTGACGCGCTTCGACGAGCGCGTCGATATCGACGGGTTGAAGGCCTGCGGCCGGATCATGCTCACTCATAGTCGCCCTCGGCCGGGTTAGGCGGCGTGGCCGCGCCAGGCGCCTGGGTTGACGGATCGTGGTGCGGCGGCCTGCCGGTGTCGCCGAGCAGCCGGCTCACGAGCGCCGCGAGGCCGCGCACCGGCAAGCCGAGCCACGCGGGTCGGTTGGCCGCTTCGTAGCGGATTTCGTAGGCGGCCTTCTCGATCAGGAACAGATCGAGCAGCGCCTCCTCGGATTCGGGCGCGACGAGCGGCGTCGGCGACTGCGCGGCGGCCGCGCGGTATTCGGCGAGGAACGCGCCAGTCGCGTGCGCGCGGAAGCGTTCGAACAGCGCGCGCTTGCGATCGGCGGTCTGTTGCGGCGCGCCTTCGGTGGTCGATTGCGCGGCTGCGCTCGCATACGAGAGCGAGCGCATCAGACCGGCCACGTCGCGCAACGGGCTCGATTTCTGGCGACGCTCGTCGAGCGAACGCGCGGGCTCGCCCTCGAAGTCGATCAGGTACGCGTCGCCGTGCGCGACCAGTACCTGGCCGAGATGGAAGTCGCCATGGATGCGGATGCGCAACGCGCCCGCGTCGCCCGGCACCAACTTGTCGACGGCCTCGACGAGCGCGGCGCGGCGATCGATCAGACTTTGCGCAAGCCCCTTCGTGTCCGCGTCGCTCATGCCCGCGATGCGCGGCGCGAGCAGATCCAGCGCGGCCGCGAGCATCGTCTGCGCCGCCTCGACCCATGCCTTCACCTGTTTGGCGTTGGCCGGTTCCGGCGCGAACGCGGGGTCGTCGCTCGGCGTGGCGAGCGCGACGTGCAACTCGCCGAGCCGGCGGCCGATGATGCCCGCGAGTTCGCCGTAACCGTCCAGCAGAATCGACTCGTTCGTGCGATCGGGTACGCTCTGCGTCTCGGTGTCGATCGCGATCGCGAGTTCGTCGACCGAGCGGCGCAGATAGTCGAGCGACCAGTTCCACGCATCGCCCTGATTGTCGATAAAGCCCTGCAGGATCGCCAGCGTATGCGGCACGCCCTCGGGATCGACGCGCACCACTTCGCCATACAGCGGTGCGGTGTTCGCATAGCCGAGCTGCGTCAGATAGCGGCTGATTTCCGCTTCCGGATGGATGCCGCTGACGAGCCGTCGCACCAGCTTCAGCACCGCGGCATCGGCGACGATCAGCGAGCTGTTGCTCTGTTCGGCCGCGAGCCAGCGAATCTCGGGCCGCTCGCCGAGAGCGTCGAGTTCGGCGAAGCGCTCAGTCGGCAGGAACTTGATCTCGCTTTTCTGCACGGTCGGCACGACCGCGCGCTCGCGCATCTTGCGCAGCACGTTGTGCGCGAAGATCGGCAGCGAGAACGCGTCGGTAAGATGGCCGACGTTGCGGCCCCGCCGCACGCGTGCAAGCGCCAGTTGCAGAAACAGCGGCGTGGTGGTTTCGCCGCCCCATGTGATCGCGATCGGCACAACGTAGCGCTCGGTGTGGTTGCCGACGTCTGCTTCGATTTCAGTGAACGCGAAGCCGCCGTTCGGGATCGTGGTCAGCGCGGCGAGCCGCACCGCGTGCATCTTCTGATCTTTCGACGCGAACCAGCGGCGCCGGCTCAGCCACGACGGCAGCACCTCGGATTCCAGCAGCCGCACGTTTTCGGGTGTCGGCCCGGACTGTCCTTCGCGGATCACGATCGTGACGAACTCGGGCAGCGGCTCGGAATGCGCCTGCGCCCATGTCGGACGCCCGCCGCCTTCGCACAGCATGAACCACAGGAAGCCGTAGGGCGGGAACGTCAGCAGATAGGTCAACTGGCCGATCGCGGGGAACACCGAATCGGCGGTCATCTCGATCGGCACGAAGCCTTTGAATTCTGACAGTTCGAGCTCGACCGCCTGCGGCGCGCGCGACAGATTCGCGACGCACAGGATCGGCGCCGCGCCGGGCATCTCGCGCAGATACGCGAGAATCTTGCGGTTTTCAGGCTTCAAAAAGCGGATCGTGCCGCGTCCGAAGGTCTGCTTCGCGCGCCGCGTCGCAAGCATGCGGCGGGTCCAGTTCAGCAGCGAATGCGGGTCGCGGCTCTGCGCTTCGACGTTGACCGCGTCGAAGCCGTACAGCGTACCCATCACGGGCGGCAGCACCAGTTGCTCAGGGTCGGCGCGTGAGAAGCCGCCGTTGCGATCCGACGACCACTGCATCGGCGTGCGCACGCCGTCGCGGTCGCCGAGGTGGATGTTGTCGCCCATGCCGAGTTCGTCGCCGTAGTAGATGACCGGCGTGCCGGGCATCGACAGCAGCAGCGAGTTGATCAGCTCGATGCGGCGGCGGTCGCGCTCCATCAGCGGCGCGAGACGGCGGCGAATGCCGAGATTCAAACGTGCGCGGCGATCGCTCGCATAGGTGTTCCACAAATAGTCACGCTCGGAATCGGTGACCATTTCGAGCGTCAGCTCGTCGTGATTGCGCAGGAAGATCGCCCACTGGTTCGATTCGGGGAGTTCCGGTGTCTGCTTCATGATGTCGGTGATCGGGAAGCGGTCTTCGCTCGCGATCGACATGTAGATGCGCGGCATCAGCGGGAAGTGGAACGCCATATGGCATTCGTCTTCGTTGCCGAAATACTCCTTCACGTCCTCGGGCCACTGGTTCGCCTCGGCGAGCAGCATCCGGTTCGGGTACTCGGCGTCGATGGTCGCGCGAATCCGCTTCAGGATCTCGTGCGTCTCAGGCAGGTTCTCGTTGTTGGTGCCTTCACGTTCGACGAGGTATGGCACCGCATCGAGCCGCAGCCCGTCGATGCCCATGTCGAGCCAGAAACGCATCACGTGCAGCACCTCTTTCAACACCGCCGGATTGTCGAAGTTCAGATCGGGCTGGTGCGAGTAGAAGCGGTGCCAGTAGTACGCGCCCGCAACCGGATCGTGCGTCCAGTTCGACGGCTCCGAGTCGATGAAGATGATGCGAGTCTCCGGGTACTTCTGATCGGTATCGGACCACACGTAGTAGTTGCGATAGTTCGAGCCGGGCTTCGCGCGCCGCGCGCGCTGGAACCACGGGTGCTGATCCGACGTGTGGTTGATGACGAGCTCGGTGATCACGCGGATGCCGCGCGCGTGCGCTTCCTGAATGAAGCGCCGCACGTCCGCGAGCTGACCGTAGTCGGGATGCACGTTGCGGTAGTCGGCGATGTCGTAGCCGTCGTCGCGGCGTGGCGACGGATAGAACGGCAGCAGCCAGATCGCGTTGACGCCGAGCTCGGCGATGTAGTCGAGCTTGGCCATCAGACCGGGGAAATCGCCGACGCCGTCGTTGTTCCCATCGAAGAACGACTTGATGTGCACCTGATAGATGATCGCGTCCTTGTACCACAGCGGATCGTCGCTGAGGGCCGCGGGTTTGCCGCGGCGGCGCGTGCGTACCTTCGCCGCGGTGCCGACGGCCACCGCCGTTTGCGCCTCGTGCGCGGTTTGGGCTGGATCGTCGCGCTTCATGTTCCACCTTCCATCCAGGTTGGGTTGACAGCGTCTGCGTGAGGAGCGCTGTCGGGATCGTGGTCGCTGTCCTCGGGGCGATCGGCGGGCAGGCCGCCTAGCGGCGCGATTCGCCAGATCGAGAAGGGTTGGCCCGAGCCGAGCCGCACGTGTTGCCAGCGTCCGTGCCATTCGAAGCGTGCGCCGGTCATCTGGTCGATCACTTCGAGCGTGGCGTGATCGTGTAGATGCCAGCGCTGGAACGTGTCCCACGACAACTCGATGTCCGCGCCCTGTTCGTTGAACGGATCGAGATTGATCGCGACGACGATCACGTTGTCGCGCGATTCGGTCGCTTTCTCGAAGCACAGGATGTGGTCGTTGTGCGCGGCGAGGAACGTGAGACCGAGATGTGTTTGCAGCGCCGGATTCGCGCGACGGATGCGGTTCAGTGCGGTGATCTCGCCGACGATATTGCCGGGCCGGTGCCAGTCCCACGCCCGCAACTGATACTTTTCGGAGTCCAGATACTCTTCGCTGTTCGGCAGCGCGGTGGCCTCGCACAGTTCGAAGCCGCTATACGCGCCCCACAGGCCGGCCAGGGTCGCGGCCAGCGCCGCGCGGATCAGAAAGCCCGTGCGTCCCTGCGATTGCAGATGGCGCGGGTTGATGTCCGGCGTATTGACGAAGAAGTTCGGCCGATAGAAATCGCGCGCGCCGGTCTGCGTGAGTTCGCCCATGTACTCGGTGAAATCGCGCTTCGACTCGCGCCACGTGAAGTACGTGTACGACTGCGAGAAGCCGATTTTGCCGAGCCGGTTCATCATGCGCGGCCGCGTGAAGGCTTCGGCGAGAAAGATCGTGTCGGGGTGGCGCGCACGCACGTCGGCGATCATCCATTCCCAGAACGGCAGCGGCTTGGTGTGCGGATTGTCGACGCGGAAGATGCGCACGCCCGCGTCGACCCAGAACAGGATCACGTCGCGCAATGCGAGCCACAGGCCGGGCTTGGCGTCGTGCGCGTAGAAGTCCGGGTTGACGATGTCCTGATACTTCTTCGGCGGATTCTCGGCGTAGCGCAGCGTGCCGTCAGGGCGCCACGCGAACCACGTCGGATGCTCCTTCAGCCACGGGTGATCGGGCGAGCACTGGATCGCGAAGTCGAGCGCGATCTCGAGGCCATGCGCATGCGCGGCGGCGAGCATCGCCTTGAAATCGTCGAGCGTGCCGAGTTGCGGATGCACGGCGGTGTGACCGCCCTCGGCGGCGCCGATCGCATAGGGACTGCCCACATCGCCCGGCTGCGTGGTCAGCGTGTTGTTGCGGCCTTTGCGGTTCGCGAGGCCGATCGGGTGGATCGGCGGGAAGTACAGCACGTCGAAGCCCATGTCGCGGATGCGCGGCAGCTTCGCGCTCACGTCCGCGAACGTGCCGTGGCGCGACTCGTCGTCGCTCATCGAGCGCGGGAAGATCTCGTACCAGCTCGCGAAATAGGCGGCCGTGCGTTCCGCGTCGATCTTGTAGATCACGGGGTCGCGGCTCAGAAACGGGCGATGGCGCGCGGCGGTCATTGCCTTCGCTGTGGCGGGCGCGAGAATCACTGCGAGCTTCTGTTCGGCGTCGGCCTTCTGGAAGTCGCGCACGATGTGTTCGAGCGGCTCCTTGTCGGCGCCTTCGGTCGTCTCGACTTCGGCGAGCACGAGCGCGAACAGATGCGCGGCTTCGTCGAGTTCTATCTCGACGGTCTGGTTCGCCTTCAGCTTCTTCTGGATGTGCTCGACGAGCGACGCGAACTCGTCGCGCCACGCGATCACGGTGAACTCGTAGCGGCCGATCCGCTCGAGCGGAATGCGCGCGCTCCACAAGTCGAGCCCGGCCGGCGGCGCGGGCGACATCAGTTCTTCGTGCCACGCGGTTTCGTCGGCCGCGCGCCACAGCACGGCAGCCGCGATCTTGTCGTGACCTTCGGCGAAGATCGCCGCGCGAATTTCCGCGCGCTCGCCGACGCTGCGCTTGGCCGCGAAGCGACCGTTCTCCACCGACGGCGACACGCTCTCGATCGCGACGCGCGGCGCTTCGATCGCGTCGAGCACTGTCTTGCGGCCGCTGCGCTTGCTGTTCGCCTTGTCGATCGGCGGCGCGAGGCAGATCGGCTGTTCCGCGAACGCGCGCAGCAGCCGCACCGCACCGGGCGCGAGCGCGAACGGCGCGAGTGCCGCGGGTTCGGTTCGGCCGCGCGCGTCGAGCGGCGCGAAGCGCGTAAAGCTGCCCGGCACGCCCGCGAGGAAGCGCGCGGGATCGACACGCACTGGCGCGCCGAGTTCGGGATTCACGACGATCAGGACTGCTTCGCTGGCGTCGCGCAGATCGGCTGCGTCGCCGCGCAGCAGAACCGCGGCCGAAGCGCCGGGGCCGCTCAGTGGGCGCAATTCACCGTTCGCGTGCAGTGTCGGCGTGTTGCGCGCGAAGTCGTTGGCCTGGGTGACGGCGGCGCTCAGATCGAAGCGGCGCGACTGCGCGGCGCGGGCGAACTGCGCGGCGTCGCCGCGCGTTTGCGACATCGGTTCGGCGATGCCGTATTCGAAGCCCATCGGCATCATCCAGCCGCTGCCCAATGCAACCGACGTGAACAGCGCGCGTCGATACGCCCGCTCGACGATCGCCGCATCATGCACGTCGCTCAGCTCGGCGGCGAGGCGCGTACCGTACGGCGCTTCGGGAAAGGCGATCGGCGCACCAACGCGCGCGAGCGCCGCATGCTCCTCGGCCATCCAGCTCGAACGGAAATCCCACCAGCGCACCGACGAAAACGCGCTGTCGAAGCCGGCTGCTTCGAGACCGGGCAGATCGCCGCGCGACAGGCCCGGCGTTGCCGCGAGAAAGCGCACGCGCGGATGCTTCGCGCGCACTTCATCGCCGAGGTACCGCCATACGGCAGCCGGCACGCGATGCGGCGAATCGAAACGGAAGCCGCCGACACCGGCCTCGGCGAGCGCGAGCAGTTGCTGGGTCCACCAGACGCTCAGCGAGGCACTCGTCGCGGGGTCGTCGAAATTCGCGTAGGCAACGTTGTCTTCGCGATGCACGTGGCGCGGATCGAGCCGTGCGAGCTCGGACTCACGCGCGTGAAACCAGTCCGAATGCTCGCTGTACAGCACGCCGTCGGCGGCCATGCGGTCGATCACGAGATCGACCAGCAGCGTCAGGTTGTTGCGGCGCGCGGCATCGGCGAGCATGCGTACGGCGTCGTGCACCGAATGCTGCGCCTCGAACACCGGATGCAGCCGAGCGTGATTGCCGACCACCTGGCCATGGCCGGCGTGGCCGGGCTCGAACAGCCCGCCGATCAACGCATGATCGAAGCCGAGCCCGGCCGCATGAGCGAACTGCGCGGGCCAGGCATCGAGGGGCCCGACGAGAAGAGAATGAAAAAAGTAAATCCGCGGCGCGTACCCGTTTGGAGATTCCATCGGTCGTTTCCAGAGTTGTCCTGCTGCGGTGTGGATGCACTTGGCATGCGATCACAGCGCTCATTGGGCTTCCCGAGCCGGATACCGCGCGATGCGTCAGCGGGGGCACGTACTGGTCAATGTAGTGCAAAGATCGTCGCGCCGCTGGCCAGTCGCGGGTGCTTTGACGCCAGACGCCGGTCTCGCGGGACTGGTCGTCACTCGTCGCGGAAAGGAGCAAACCGTGTGCCAACGCGGGCAGCCGGGCACCGCGCTAGCGCGGAAACGGGAGGTTACGGTGAGATGGCGGGTGCCGAAGGTGCGCGCGCGCACGGAGCGCGCGCAAAAATGCGGGCATTGTCACGCACGCCGCGGCTGGCCGGCATGTAAAACGGGGTGGTGTGGGGCGGGTTTTACACGGGCGGCCCCGCGTTGCCCGGAATGCGGTTCAAGCGGACGCGTGAAGCCTGGGTGCCGCTCGCGTGGCAGCCATGTGGCACGCGCGTGGCATTCGCATGAAATTCATCCGAACGCCGCGCAGCGGCCTTGTCACGAACCCAGCAGCCCCGCCGCGATGTTCACGCACAGGCCGAGCACCGCGACGTTGAAGTAGAACGACAGGACCGATTGGGCGAGCGTCGCGCGGCGAATTTCGCGTGAGCGCAACACGACATCGGAAGTCTGCGACGCGACCGCGATCGTGAACGAGTAGTACAGGAAGTCCCAGTAGTTCGGCAGCAAATGGTGATCGGGAAACTTCAACGCGGTCTCTTGCGAGTCCGTGTCGAAGTAGAGGCGCGCGTAGTGCAGCGTGAAGATCGTCGGAATCAGAAACCATGCGCCGATCAGCGTCAGACCGGTCAGCAGGTAGTGCCAGACGGTCGTTGCGCCGCCCGCGCCCTTGGCCGACGCGAGTTCGAGCACGATCGCGGCGACGCTCGCGATCGTCGCGACGCAGATGACGACCAGCACGACGCCCGCGTTTTCGTCGTCGCGCATCGCGTATGCGCGCACGCGGTGCTCGTCGGCAAAAGCCATATGCACCCAGATCATCAGCAGGTAGCTCCAGATGGCCGCGTCCCAGCCGATCAGTGTGCGGGCGATCGGACTCGTGTGACCGGGCACGAGGAACGCGACGACAATCCCGATCACGAGGCCGATCACCGTGCGGGGCCGATTGCGAAGAAGCTGCGGATAGTAGTTGATGGACATGGACTCGATGAACGACGAAGTGTAGGGCAGTCGGTGTCGCGGATTCTACGCGTGCAACGCGGACCGATTGTCGAATGGTGGGTCACAGGCTATAGTCTTTCGCGGCGGCCTTGCGCGCCGCTTTCAGTTGAAAGGCGATTGGTAGATAACGGCAGCAATCGTTGCGGTCATGCATGCAACACCGCACATGCGGCGCGCGTGAATCACGCGCACGGATACGAGACCGCTGAAGCGGCGTAAGACCAGGTTTGGGGAGGAGCAAACGAAGCGGCAGGCGAACGGCATCATGCCCTCGCCGCGCTGCTCGTCGAGAACGACTCATCATCTGGAGCCCCCATGACAGATGTTCCTGAGGATAACGATGCGCATCCCCACGTGACGCATTGGCAAGGAGCGAAGTCTTATCGCAATGCCACACGTTTCACCGGCTTGCCGCCGTCGTTTTCCGCTTCGCGCAGGGCCTGGGTGCTCGGCTCGTGCGCGACGGCCGCGGCGCTCGCGTTCGCCGGCGCGAGCCGTTCGCTGTCGTGGATCGCGCCCGCCTTCGCCGATACGCGGCCAGCCGGGGGCGGACTCGATGCCTTCCTCGCGGTTTCGCAACACCTCACCGGTCGTAGCAGTTTCGATACCGTGCTTGGCCAACGTGTCTACGATGCGCTGGCGCGTGCCGATAACCAGTTCGCGCAGAACGTCGCGGCGCTGAACACATGGCTGCAAGGCCACGGCGGCGTGCCGTCCGATACGGTCACGCAGGCGCTGCAGACCGACCAGCCCGCGCTCGCGAAAACGGTCGGCGCGATCATGCGCGCGTGGTACCTGGGCCTCGTCGGCGACATGCCGCACGTCCAGGTGATCGCGTATGAAAAGGCGCTGATGTTCGAGCCCGTGCAAGACGTGCTCACGATTCCCTCCTATTGCCGCGACGTGCCGTTCTACTGGACGCAGAAGCCGACGCCCGCGTGAGCCGCGTGAGCCGCGCGAGCCCGCGAGCGGGCCACGCCAGCAGCGCAACCAGCACGCCGGACCCGCAAGCGTCGCACGAACAAAGCCCGCAACAGGCAGGGCATCGAAGAGAGAAACGATGGCAAACACACAATCCGCCGATATCGTCGTGGTCGGCTCCGGCGTCGCCGGCAGTCTGGTTGCGCATCAGCTGGCGCTGGCGGGCGCGTCGGTGATCCTGCTCGAAGCGGGGCCGCGCATTCCGCGCTGGCAGATCGTCGAGAACTTCCGCAACTCGCCGGCCAAGTCCGACTTCGCGACGCCGTATCCGTCGACGCCTTACGCGCCGCATCCCGAGTACGCGCCCGCGAACAACTACCTGATCCAGAAGGGCGATTATCCGTACAACTCACAATACGTGCGGCTGGTTGGCGGCACGACCTGGCACTGGGCGGCCGCCGCGTGGCGGCTGCTGCCGTCGGACTTCCAGTTGCGCAAGCTGTATGGCGTCGGGCGCGACTGGCCGTATCCGTACGAAACGCTCGAGCCGTGGTACGTGGCCGCCGAAGTGCAGCTCGGCGTGTCCGGTCCCGATAGTTCGATCGATCTCGGTTCGCCGCGCTCGAAGCCCTATCCGATGCAGCAGCTGCCACTGTCGTACATGGATCAGCGGTTCAGCGACGTGCTCAACGCGCAGGGCTTCAAGGTCGTGCCCGAACCGGTCGCGCGCAACAGCCGTCCGTACGATGCGCGGCCCACCTGCTGCGGCAACAACAACTGCATGCCGATCTGCCCGATCGCGGCGATGTACAACGGCGTGATTCACGCGGAGAAGGCCGAGCAGGCCGGCGCGAAACTGATTCCCGAAGCGGTCGTGTATCGCATCGAAGCGGACGACAAAGGGCTCATCACCGCGGTCCACTACAAGGACCCGAACGGCAATGGCACACGCGTCACCGGCAAGCTGTTCGTGCTCGCGGCGAACGGCATCGAAACGCCGAAGCTGATGTTGATGTCGACCTCCGACAAATTCCCGCGCGGCGTCGGCAACAGCTCCGATCAGGTGGGCCGCAACCTGATGGACCATCCCGGCACCGGCGTCACGTTTCTCGCCAACGAACCGCTGTGGCCCGGCCGTGGCCCGATGGAGATGACCTCGATCGTCAACTTCCGCGACGGCGCGTTCCGCTCCGATCACGCGGCGAAGAAGCTGCATTTGTCGAACGGCGTGCCGACGATGGGGGTCACCGCCGACCTGCTGAAAAAAGGCCTGACCGGCGCCGAACTCGACCGGCAGATTCGCGACCGCGCGGCGCGCACGCTGAACATCAACAGCTTTCACGAACATCTGCCGGAGCCGCAGAACCGCATCGTGCCGTCGGCAGATCACAAGGACGCGCTCGGGATTCCTCAGCCCGAGATCTACTACTCGATCAACGACTACGTGAAGAAGAGCGCCGCCAATACGCACGAACTGTATGCGCAGATCGCGACGCTATTCGGCGGCACCGAGGTCTCGTTCGACGACAGCTTCGCGCCCAACAATCACATCATGGGCACGACGATCATGGGCAGCGATGCGGCGAGTTCGGTCGTCGACGCGGACTGCCGCACGCACGATCATTCGAACCTGTTCATCGCCAGTAGCGGCGTGATGCCCACCGCCGCGTCGGTGAACTGCACGCTGACGATCGCTGCACTGTCGCTGAAACTGGGCGACAAGCTGAAGCGCGAAATCTGAGCGCCGACCGGAGAGCCACAATGACGAAGAAGACCTGTCGCGCGCAGCCGGACCCTGTGCCGATGCACATCAACCAGCGCCGCCGCTTCGGCGGCGCGGCGCTCGCGGCCGCGTTTTCGCTGCTTGCGCTGTCGATAGCGTGGCACGAGTCGCACGGCCCGGACGCAGACTCGACCGACGAAATGCCGATCACCCAGGCGCGCGCCGACGACGCGGCGCAGGCTTCGGTCGGCGGCCCGGCCATGCTCGCCGGCAAGGCCGCGAATGGCGAACTCGTGAAGCGCGGCCAATACCTGACCCGTGCTGCCGATTGCGCGGCCTGCCATACGGCGGACAAGTCGCGCCCATTCGCGGGCGGCCTGCCGATCAGCACACCGTTCGGCACGATCGTGACGCCGAACATCACGCCCGATCCCGACACCGGCATCGGCCAATGGAGCGACGCCGATTTCATGCGCGCGATGCACGAAGGCATCGGCAAAGGCGGCGAGCGGCTCTATCCGGCGTTCCCATACACCGCCTACACACGCGTGACCGAACAGGACGTGCTCGCGATTCGCGCGTATCTGAACACGCTCGCGCCGATTCACTACACGCCGCCCTCGAACAGCCTCAAGTTCCCGTTCAATCAGCGCTGGCTAATGGTGTTCTGGAACCTGTTCAACTTCACCGAGGGGCGCTTCGTGCCGGACCCGAAACAGAGCCCCGAATGGAACCGAGGCGCGTATCTGGTCGAAGGGCTCGCGCATTGCGAGGAATGCCATACACCGCGCAATTTCATGCAGGGGCTGAAGTCGAGCGCGCGTTTCTCCGGTGCGGTGCAGGCCGGCTGGCATGCGTTCAATATCACGCCGGACAAGCTGAGCGGCGTCGGCGACTGGCGCGACGACGAACTCACGGCGTATCTGTCGACCGGCGCGGCGCCGAGCCGCGCAAACGCGGCCGGCCCGATGGGCGAAGTGGTCGCGAACAGCACGCAGTATCTGACGCCGGTGGATCTGCGCTCGATCGTCGTGTTCTTGCGCTCGGTGCCGGCCGTGAGCGGCGGCGACGCGCGTCCCCGTCATCAATGGGGCAAGCCGGCCAGCGACGTCACCGCCATGCGCGGCACCGCGATCACCGGCGTGAACGGCGCGCAGCTGTTCGTCGCCAATTGCGCGACCTGTCATGGCTGGACTGGGCAGGGCGTGGGCGCGAGCGCGCCGGGCGCGTATCCGTCGCTGATCCACAACTCGACGGTCGGCGCGAACGACGCGAACAATCTCGCGTTGGTCATTCTGCACGGCGTGAATCGCACGACCGCGCACGCGGACGTGCTGATGCCCGGGTTCGGCGGCCATCTCGACGACGAGCAGATCGCGGCGATCACCAACTACGTGACGAAACAGTTCGGCAATCCGCAGGCGACGATCGCGGCCGACCAGGTGGCGAAGCTGCGCACGCTGCAATAACGCGCGGGACGACTCGGGCGCGCGCCAGGAGTGACTCGCGCAAAGGTGCATTTCCGGTAACGCATACCGCAAATGTGGCGTTTCAGCGTCATTTTTGCGTCGTTCGATGTCTTTCTTGCTCGATGAAGCGTCCGGATACGATAGGCACCCCGCATACGCGTGCGCGTCGGCCGCATTATCATGGTGGAATGAATTCCACCCCCGCCAACTTCGTTCAGCATCACGACGCCAACGAGGCCGGCCGCGATTTCGTGGTCGGCGATCTGCACGGCTGCGTCGACGCTTTGCGCTACCTGCTGCGTCAGATCGCGTTCGATCCGACGTGCGACCGGCTGTTTTCGGTTGGCGATCTGGTCGATCGGGGCGAGCACTCGGAGCAGGCGCTCGCGCTGCTCGAGAAGCCGTGGTTCCATGCGGTGCTCGGCAATCACGAGGACGCGCTGTGCGCGGTCGCCGACGGCCGCTTGCGGCGGCAGTGGTGGTACGGCATCGGCGGCGCGTGGGCGGCCGACGTGCCCGACGAGCGTCTGCGCTATTACGCCGAGCATCTGCGCACGCTGCCGCTCGTGCGCGTGATCGGCAGCGGCAAGGCGCGCTTCAATGTTCTGCACGCCGAATTTTTCGGCTCCGACGCCGAGCTCGACGCGGGCAATTATTCGGCCGAAACGCGCCAGCAATTGCTGTGGGGTCGCGAGCTCGCGCTGGGCAACGGCGATCCGCTGCGGCAGCGCGGGCTGTCGCTGACCTATTGCGGCCATACGCCGGTGCGCGACATCACGCAGATCGGCTCGCAAGTGTTCATCGATACGGGCGCGTTCGGGCCGGACGGCACGTTGACGATCGTGCAGCCGCAGGCGTTGCGTCGTTGGTCGATCTCGGTCGAGGCCGCGCGCGCGGAAGGGGCGGCGGAATTGGCCTTGCCTTGAACGGCTGAAGTCCCCGCGCTGCTTCGCCGCTCTTCTGTCACCCGACCTGATTCAACTCGAACACCATATCGACGCTCCTGCCGTTCCAGTTGTATTCGAGGTATGCCGCGTGATGGCAGTCGCGCAGCAGCATCGTGCGGAACGCCGCGAGGCATTCGCCAGCGCTGTCGCGCACCGACGGATACACGATGCCCGGCGCGCCCGCCGCGTGTACCGCGCGCCCGAGCGCCTGTCCGGGAAGGTAGTCGTCGGGCGACAGCACGGCGGGATCGAACTCGGGGTCGCGACGCAAGTCGACCACGCTGCCTTGTGCGACTACCGTGTAGAGACGCATCTGTTGACGCATCGGCGGCTCGGCGGTCGCCTGGAGAAACTGACCCGTGTGATAACGTGTTTCCGCGATCGCCGTCGCGCGTGAACGCGCGCAATAGAACACGCCGTAGGTGCCGTCGGAAAAGCGGCTGCCGAGCGGATTCAGATGCGTGAGCGCGGCCATGATCGGCCCGTAGCCGGGCCCGAAACGGCGCTCCTCGCGCGGCACCAGATCGAGTTCGCCGATTTCGGTGCGCAGACGGTCGTTGGTCATCGCTTCGAGCGCGTACAGCGCGTCGAAATCCTCCGGCGATGCGACCCGATCGAACAGGTTGATGGCCGGAAAGCGCGTCGGAATCACGCGATACGCGGGCGACCAATCGAGCGCTGCGCTGGTCCAGCGGTCCTGCCATTGCGGTTGCGTCACGCCCAGCCGCCTCGCATTGCGTCGAGATACTGGCGCACGGCCACGAGATCGCTGATGTTGCCCGCCAGCATGCGGTCCAGCGCGCGTTTGCCGCCGAACGGCGGCGCGCTGTTGGGACGTTTGACCCAGGTGTCGGCGGCGCTCGGCTGCGGCAGCAGAATCTGCAGCGCCTTGTAGATGCCGAGCAGCAGCGACAATCGCTCCAGCGTGTCGTGGCTGAGGCGCGCGGTCTCGGGCGTCGCCCTCCACTTGAAGAACGTCGAGCGGCCCGGCTTGCCGAGCAGCACG
Source organism: Paraburkholderia sp. MM6662-R1 (assembly GCF_050436245.1). Classification (NCBI taxonomy): domain Bacteria; kingdom Pseudomonadati; phylum Pseudomonadota; class Betaproteobacteria; order Burkholderiales; family Burkholderiaceae; genus Paraburkholderia; species Paraburkholderia sp. MM6662-R1. The sequence goes on from NZ_JBNDLV010000004.1 coordinate 1,424,121, forward strand.
ATCTGCTCGTCGGCGCTCAGGTCCCAGTCGCGCGCGATGTTGAAGAACGCACGCAGACCGGCCGCGGACATCTGCGTCAGCGTGGGTTCCGAAAGCGATTGTCGCGGCGATGCCTCGGGCGAGGAAATTCGGGCAGCGTGAGTCATTGCGGGTAGGTCCCTATGTGTACTTTTTAATGATATTAGTCCAAAAGTGGATTTTAGCAAGAGAATATAATCCCGGCTCGTTTTGGCAGTCGTCGATCAGGAGAAGCAGCAGATGCGGGTTCGAGCAGTAGCAGCGGCGCTGGCCGTGTGGTGTGTGTCGGAGGTGGCGTTGGCTGCCGGTTATGGGGAAGTGTGGAATCCGCCGGAGGCGAGCGGGCATATCGCGAGCGGACACGTTACCCGGCAGGCGCATGCGCGGAAAAAACCCGAGGCGGTGAAAGTGAAGGCGGGCGCCAAGGGCGGAATCAAGACCAAAGCTGGTGCGCATGCGCGGCAGACGGCGAGCGCCCGGCACGCGGCAACCCATGTCGCGTCGGCCGGCGCGGCCCACGGCGGCAAACTCGCGGCGCATGGGAACGGCGAGAAACATCTCGTGGCGGGCGGGAACGTGAAAGGCGGTACGAAAGTCGCGGCGTCGGGCCCGAACCGGTCGCACGCCACCGTGACCGCGCAGACCGCGAAGCACGCGCAGCCACATGTGCAACTGGCGCACGCGAAGCCGGCTCAGGGCAAGGTCGTGCACGCCGATTTCGCGGCGGTTCACACCGCGCGTCCCCATGTGGACAAGGTCGCGGCGAAGCCCGCGATTTCCGGTGCGAATCTGATCAAACCGCCCGTGCGGACTTCGTCGGACGCATCCGCAAACGTTAGCGACATCGCGCCGATGGGCTCCGTGCCCAATCCGGCGACCGCCAGCAGCGGTTCGCTGCCGCCGATCATCCACTAAGGCTGCTTCGAGCGGCGCGGCGCGGTGTGGCATCGGTCGTGGCGTCACGCCGTGGCGAGGCCGTTTGCAAGCAGCCGCAGCGTTTCCGCCGAGCGGGCCTCGCGCACGCGCGAATGCAGCGTCACACGCGATTCCGGCAGCGCCGGCAGGCTGAGCCGCGCGCCGACGTCGATCAGACCGCGCGGCGCAACCCGACGCGCGAGCGGCGACACGGCGAGCCCAGCAGCCACAGCCGCGCCCACTGCCGCGACGCCACCACCCACAAACACCTCCTGCCAGGCGATCCCCGCCGCCGTCAGCGTGTGCAACGCGACCTCACGCACGTTGCACGGCGGGCTCAATAGCGCGAGCGCTAGCGGCTCACCGACTCGCGGCAGCCATGTCGGCGTCGCGAGCCAACCGAGCGGTTCGCTGAACAGCGTCTGCGCGTCATCGCGCGGCGGTTCGTCGGCGCCGTAGCGGACGATCGCCGCATCGAGCCGGCGTTCGTCGAACTGCGCGAGCAACGCCGCCGATGTGCCCATATGCAACTCGACCACGAGGCCCGGATCGTGTGCGTTGAGCCGGCCGAGCAGGTGCGGCAGATCGGAGCCCGCAACGTGCTCGCTGAGCCCGAGCACGAGCCGTCGCCGCTCCACCGATAGCGCGCCGAGCGCGCGCTCGTGCGCGTTCAGCAACTCGCGCGCGGCGCCGAGAAACGCGTGGCCGTCGGCGGACAGACGCACGATGCGCGGCGTGCGCTCCAGCAACTGCTTGCCCAGGTGCGCCTCCAGTCGCTTCAGCTTCAGGCTGACGGCCGATTGCGTGGTGTCGAGCGCGTCCGCGGCGCGCGTGAAGCTGCGCAGATCGGCGACCAGCACGAAGGCGCGCACCGCATCGAGATCGAGGACTTTCATTTCGGATGGAAATAGATGAAATAGACGGAGATATCTGTTTATTATGACGGGGCGCGCCTAAGCTGTGTTCAAGCCAACACCGCAAACAAGGAGCCCCATCATGCCGCTCACCCGGATCTCACTGCGCGCCGGCAAGCCGGCCGATTACCGCCAGGCGCTGAGCGCCGGCATCCAGCGCTCGCTGGTGGACACGTTCAACGTGCCGAAGGACGACATGTTCATGCTGATCACCGAGCACACGCCCGACAACATGATCTATGACCGGCAGTACCAGAATATCGAGCGCGGCGACGATCTCGTCGTGATCCAGCTGACCGTTAGCAACACGCGCTCGGTCGAGCAGAAGAAGGCGCTCTACCGGCGCATCGTCGATGAACTCGGGAAGTCGCCGGGCGTGCGGCCCGAGGATGTGTTCATCAATCTCGTCGAGGTCGAGAAGGAGAACTGGTCGTTTGGGAATGGGATTGCACAGTACGCAAGCCGTCCCGACTAGCGAAATGCGTCATCAAAGAGCGAACCACCGACCAAATTGCGACATTTCAACAAATATTGAAATATAACGGTGAAGTGGATATAGTGTCTATATAGTGTCTTTATGGACACGATCAATGCCGTACGCGCGCTCGGCGCGCTCGCTCACGAATCCCGTCTCGCGATCTTTCGCCAGCTCGTCGTTGCCGGCCCCGAAGGCATGGCGGCTGGCGAAATAGCGCAGCAGTTAGGCATTTCGCCTTCCGGCCTTTCATTCCACCTGAAAGACCTGACACACGCCGGACTGGTGAGTCCGCGACAGGAAGGGCGCTTCGTCATCTACACCGCAAACTTCGACGCGATGACGTCGCTGATCGGCTTCCTCACAGAGAACTGCTGCTCCGGTGCATCGTGCGCCGCGAGCGACCTTTCCAACTGCTGCCGAGACGAAACATGAAACGCATGCACATTCACGTGGCTGTGGACAATCTTGCCGACAGCATCCGCTTCTACAGCGCGATGTTTGGCAGCGTCGAGCCGACGGTCATCAAGAGCGATTACTGCAAGTGGGAGTTGAGCGACCCCGTCGTGAACTTCGCGATCTCGCAACGCGGGGCGAAACCTGGCGTCGATCACATTGGCATCCAGGTCGAAACCGATGAAGAACTGGCAGAGATGAACGCGCGCTTCGCCGCCGCTGAAGTTCCCGTGCAGCACCAGAGCGGCACGACATGCTGTTACGCGAAGTCGGACAAGGCGTGGACCGTCGATCCGCAAGGCGTGGCCTGGGAAACCTTCCTGACCCTCGAATCGGCTCCCATCTATGGGCAATCTCATACCCAGGCATTGGCAGCAAACGAATCCGCGGCAGCCTGCTGCGCTCCGTCCCAGACAAGCATTTCATTTCGGAGCCGCACGTGAGCGGCAAACCGTATTCCGTACTGATTCTCTGCACCGGCAACAGCGCACGCAGCATCATGGCCGAGGCGCTGTTCAACGTGCTCGGCAAAGCACAGTTTCGCGCGTACAGCGCGGGCAGCCATCCATCCGGCGCAGTCAATCCGTTCGCGATCGAGAAATGCGCGGCACTGGGCTACGACACCGCCAGGATGCGCAGTAAGAGCTGGGACGAGTTCGCAACGCCCGACGCGCCGCAGATGGACTTCGTCATTACCGTATGCGATCAGGCCGCGGGCGAGGTCTGCCCGATCTGGCCCGGCAAGCCGATCAGCGCACACTGGGGCTTTGAAGATCCCGCAGCCTGGCAGGGAACCGACGACGAGAAGCGCGAAGTTTTCGACAAGATCTATCGACAGATCATGAATCGCGTGAGCCAGTTCGTGAACCTGCCGCTGCACGCGCTCAACCACGACGCAATCCGGCGCGAAATGCGTGCCATTGGCGAGCGTCCGGCAGAGGAAACCAATGAGTCGCGCTGAGGCTCGTGCAGTAGCGCGCCCGGCTATCGGCTTCTTCGAGCGCTATCTGACGGTGTGGGTCGCGCTGTGCATCGTGGCAGGCGTGATACTCGGCCAGTTGTTGCCGGGCGCATTTCAGGCGCTCGGGCGCATGGAAGTCGCGCACGTCAACCTGCCCGTCGGCGTGCTGATCTGGGTGATGATCATCCCGATGCTCATCAAGATCGACTTCTCGGCGATGAAGCAGGTCGGCAGCCAATGGCGCGGCATCGGCGTGACGCTCGCGGTCAACTGGCTCGTCAAACCGTTCTCGATGGCCGTGTTGGGCTGGGTGTTCATTCGTCACGTGTTCAGGCCGTGGCTGCCCGTCGAGCAACTCGACAGCTACCTCGCAGGTCTCATCCTGCTCGCCGCCTCGCCGTGCACGGCAATGGTCTTCGTGTGGTCGCAGCTGTGCAAGGGCGACCCGTATTTCACTCTGTCGCAGGTCGCGCTGAACGACTCGATCATGGTCGTGGCGTTCGCGCCACTCGTCGCGTTGCTGCTCGGGCTGTCCGCGATTACAGTGCCTTGGGACACACTGATCGCTTCGGTTGGCCTTTACATAGTGATCCCGGTCATCCTCGCGCAACTGCTGCGCCAACGCTTTCTTCGAAAGGGGGAAGAGCATTTCCGTAGCGTCGTTGCCCGTCTCGGTCCCTGGTCCATCTGCGCCTTGCTCGTGACGCTGGTCCTGCTGTTTGCGTTTCAGGGTCAGCAGATCGTTGAGCAGCCGCTGGTGATCGCGATGCTCGCCGTGCCAATCCTCATTCAGGTGTTTCTGAACTCGGGACTGGCCTACCTGCTCAACCGCCAGTTGGGCGTCGCACATTGCGTCGCTGGCCCGTCGAGTCTGATTGGCGCAAGCAACTTCTTCGAACTCGCCGTGGCCACGGCAATCAGCCTGTTCGGTTTTCATTCGGGTGCCGCACTGGCGACGGTGGTTGGGGTTCTGATCGAGGTCCCCGTGATGCTGCTCGTCGTGGGGGTCGTGAACCGTTCGCAAGCATGGTACGAATCAGGGCAGCGGAACGCCGCGCCCAACTTGGGGAGAAACGGATCGTGACGAGTGATCTGCCGAACGTCAGCCCTATTCACCTCGATATACCGGACGTGGACAAGCTGGCACCCGTGACCATTTCAACGCATCCGCCACGCATCCTGCTGCTTTACGGGTCGCTGCGAGCAACGTCTTATAGCCGGCTGCTGACGCTCGAAGCCGAGTGCATCCTCCGTCATTTCGGAGCGCAAACGCGGGTATTCGACCCGCACGGCCTGCCGCTCGCCGATAGCGTCCCGGCAGATCATCCGAAGGTCGTCGAACTGCGCAAGCTGTCCGAGTGGTCGGAGGGGCAGGTTTGGTGCAGCCCGGAACGCCACGGCAATCTCACGGCCGTATTCAAGAATCAGATCGACCGGCTGCCGCTCGAAAGCGCGGGAATACGGCCGACCCAAGGGCGCACGCTGGCTGTGATGCAGGTGTGCGCCCGGCCTTGACCGATGGACACCTCCTGTTCCAAAGGATAGGTGTCCACGAAAGCGGGTCAACTCCAGAAACCGGAAAACGACCACCCCGAGCAACACGAAATACGCGAGCAGCGTCAGCCATCCTTGCCAGCGCAGGGGAAGGCCCCAACCCCAGCCATAGCGTTTGGCTGGGAACCAGTATTCACGAGAGGGTGACATCGCGCGGTCTCCTGGTTCGGGCGCTTGCTCATTGTCGACGATTCACGGTCGGTAAGTGCAAGCATTGCATCTTCCGCGCTGTATCACCCGGGACTATATTTCCTGGACCGGCTTTAACCCGAGTCCATCGACAGGAAACGTTCCATGCAACCCGCAAACCAGCAAAAAACCGTGCTTCTGATCGGCGCCTCGCGCGGCCTCGGCTTCGCGATGGTCGAGGAGTATCTGAAGCGCGGCTGGCGAGTCATCGCGACCGGCAGGCAAAATTCCACGACCAGGCTCCTTCAGCTTGCGACGGCGTCACATGACGCACTCGAAGTCGAAACGGTCGACATCGCGATGCCCGAACAGGTCGCCGCGTTGCGGGGCCGCCTCGAAGGACGTCCGATCGACCTGCTGTTCGTCAACGCCGGCGTCAAGAACGACGATAGTGAAACGATCGCGGATGTATCGACCGACGAATTCGTGCGCGTGATGGTGACGAACGCGTTGAGTCCGATGCGGGTCGTCGAGGCGCTGCAGGATCTCGTTCGGCCGACTGGCACGATCGGCGTGATGTCGTCGGGGCAGGGCAGCGTCGCCAACAACGAGAATGGCAACTACGAGGTCTATCGCGGCAGCAAGGCCGCGCTCAACATGTTCATGCGCAGCTTTGCCGCGCGTCATCGAAGCGATACCAGAACCCTGCTGCTGATGGCGCCCGGCTGGGTGCGAACCGACATGGGCGGGCCGGACGCGCGTCTGAGCATCGACGAAAGCATCCCGAACCTGGTCAGCACGATCGACGCTTACGAGGGCCGTGCCGGTTTGCATTACCTCGATTACCTCGGCAGAGTCGTGCCGTGGTGAACGGCAAGCGTAGGGGCCAGCGGCGGAAGAGCGCGTCGCTATAATGATTCGCCGCCCTGCCACGTACCCTCAATCACTCTCTGCCATGACCATCGAGCGCCCCGATCCTCCCCGCGATGCCCTCGAACTCGGCGGCTCCGTCTGGTTTCAGGCGGGCACGCAGACGCTCGGCGGCGCGGCCCGCATCGCGCTGCTTGCGGCGATTGGCGAGACCGGCTCGATCACGAGCGCGGCGAAGGCGGTCGGCATCAGCTACAAAGGCGCGTGGGATGCCATCGACACGATGAACAACCTCGCCGGCGAGCCGCTCGTCGTGCGTCTGACCGGCGGCAAGGGCGGCGGCGGCACGACGCTGACGCCGCGCGCGGTGAAGCTGATCGAGACGTTTCGCGCGGTCGAGCGCGAGCATCGGCGCTTTCTCGAACGCGCGGGCGCGGCGATTGGCGAAGGCTTCGCGACGGACTGGGACCTGATCGGCCGCATCGGCGTGAAGACGAGCGCGCGCAATCAGTTCTACGGCACGGTGTCGGCGATCGAGCGCGGCACCGTCAACGACGAAGTGTCGCTCGCGCTGCCCGGCGGCCACACGATCGTCGCCGTGCTCACGCACGAGAGCACCGAAGCCCTCGGGCTCGCGGTCGGCGTGGCGGCGTTTGCGCTGATCAAGGCGTCGTGGGTCGTTTTGCTCGTACCGGGTGATGGCGATCGCGATGCGCCGTTGAACCTGTCGGCGCGCAATCAGTTGCGTGGCACCGTGCACAGCGTGAAGCGCGGCGCGGTGAACGCGGAAGTGTCGCTGGGGCTCGAAGGCGGCGCGGTGGTCACGGCGGTCGTCACCAATGGCAGCGTCGACATGCTCGGTTTGCAGGAAGGCGCGAGCGCGGTCGCGGTGTTCAAGGCGTCGAGCGTGATACTTGGCGTGAAGGATTGAGGTTGCCGGGGCGTAACGAAGGCGCAATGCCACCCGCTCAACGAGGCGACGCCTCGCTGCGCGCATATCCTGCGAACGGATGATCCTCGCGCACGCGTCCGTCGCTGACCTGCACGACCTGATCGCCGAATGCGGCGACGTCGTCCGGATCGTGCGTGATCAGCACCATCGGAATATCGAGCCGCGTTTGCAGGTCCGATAGCTCGCGTCGCATGCGCTGGCGCAACTCACTATCCAGTGCGGAAAACGGCTCGTCGAGCAGCAGCAGGCGCGGCTGCGAAACCAGCGCGCGCGCGAGCGCCACACGCTGCTTCTGCCCGCCCGACAGCTGCGCCGGGTGATTGCCCGCCAAGCCCCTCAATTCGAGCGCATCGAGCCAGTAATCGACCTGCGCATGCGCGCCGCGCGCACGCGGATTGAGCCAGCCCCGGCGCAGCCCGAAGCCGATGTTCTGCCGCACGTTCAGATGCGGAAACAGCGCGTAGTCCTGAAACAGATACGCGATCTTGCGCGCCTGCGGCTTCTGATCGATGCCGACCGCGCTATCGAACAAGGTGGTGCCGTGCAGCGTGATGGTCCCTTCATCGGGACGCAGCAAGCCGGCGATCGCCTGCAAGGTCAGGCTCTTGCCCGCGCCCGACGGCCCGAACAGCACGAGCCGCTGCGTGCTCGCGCTGAACGCGACGTCGAGCGTGAAGCGCCGCTCGGCGGTCTCGAAGGTCTTGCGGATGGCGACGTTGAGCGGCATGTCAGCGGGCTCTCAGAAGCGTGTGCTGCGGCACGACACGCCCCGCGAGCAGCAGGATCGTCACGCACGCGACCGATGTCACGAGCACGAGGAAGTTCGCGGTGCTGTCGTCGCCGGCCTGCACCGCCGAATAGACCGCGACCGACAGTGTCTGCGTGCGGCCTGGCAGATTGCCCGCGATCATCAGCGTCGCGCCGAATTCGCCGAGCGCGCGCGCGAACGCGAGCAGGCCGCCTGCGAGGATGCCGCGCGCGGCGAGCGGCAGCGTCACGCGGAAAAACACCGCGGCTTCGCTGACGCCGAGCGTGCGCGCCGCGCGCTCCAACTGCGGATCGACGCCCTCAAAGGCGGCGCGCGCGGACTTCAGCACGAGCGGAAACGCGACCACCGTCGACGCGATCACCGCGCCCTGCCACGTGAAGACGAGCTGGATGTCGAAGCGGTCGAGCCACGCGCCGATCACGCCGCGTCGGCCGAGCAGCACGAGCAGGTAATAGCCGAGCACGGTGGGCGGCAGCACGAGCGGCAGCATCAGCAGCGAATCGATCACGTCGCGCGCGCCGGAGCGCCAGCGCGACAGGCCGAACGCGGCCGCGACGCCGAGCACGAGAGTGAGCGCGGTGGCCCAGCCTGCGACCTTCAGCGATAGCAGCAGCGGAACCCAGGCCTGTTGCATGAGCGTGTGCTCTCCCCGTGAATCAATGCGCCGGCTTGAAGCCGTACTTCGCGAGCACCGCCTGGCCGGCCGGCGACAGCACGAAGTCGATGAAGGCTTGCGCGTCGGCCGCGTGATGGCTGCCTTCGACCTGCGCGATCGGATAGCTGATCGGCGTTTGCGTCGGCAGGTTCAGCGCGATCTTGACCTTGTCGGGCATGATCGCGGCATCGGTGCCGAACACGAAGCCGGCGTCGACTTCGCCGCGCGCGACGTAATCAAGGCTCTGACGCACGTTCGACGCGAGCACCGCCTTCGCGCTGACCGCGTCCCACACGCCGGCGGCCTGAAGCGCGCCTTGCGTGTAGCGGCCAACCGGCACCGAGGCCGGATCGCCGAACGCGACGCGCTTGACGTTCGCGGTCGTCAACGCGTTGAGGTTGGCGGGCGCGAAATGACTGTCGGCTGGCACGATCAGCACCAGCGAGTTGGCGGCGAAGTCGCGCCGCGTCGACGGCACGATCGCCTTTTCGGCGGCGGCCTTGTCCATTGCCTTCTGATCCGCGGACGCGAATACGTCGGCGGGCGCGCCTTTGACGATCTGTTGCATCAGCACGTCGGACGCGCCGAAGTTCAACAGAACCTTGGTGCCCGGATGCTGTTGCTCGAACGCGTCGCCGACCGCCTTGAACGCATTGGTCAGGCTGGCGGCGGCCGAGACCACCAGTTCATCGGCGTGGGCATTCACGCTGACCACGAGGGCGGCGGCGGCTGCGACGCACAGCGCGTACTGCTTCAGATGGCAAGAGCGTGTCATGAAGGACCTGGAGTCTGACGTGAACGGGAAGCCGTGGCTTAAAAACGCTATCGTAATATATGCGCGGTTATAGCGGTGGGCGAAACGGTCGATTCGGCGCAGCGCTTCACGTATGGCGTGAAGCGAGGGAAGTGCTACGAAACTGTAAAAGGAAGCTTGAAAACGCGGCGGAAGGGCCGGCGCAGCGTGCTCAGATGTCCGACGCGCGCATCGGCTCGAGCGTATTGCGCGTTTGCGACAGCGGCGCGGCCGACGGTCGAATGTCGCGTGGGGACAGCCATTTCGCGCGAATGAACGGCCGGTCGTGGCCGGACACCTTCAATGCGATATGCGTGACCCAGCGCTGCGTGGGCACGTGCACGCCGTGCATCAGGATTGCCAGCACCATCAGGCTGACGGTGACCGGGAGCGCCGACAGCCGGCCCGGCTCCGCATTCCACGCGATGCGCACGAACACGAGCGCGGTGAGCGCGCCGACGAGGCAGCCAGTCACGGCTTCGGACGGCGAATGCGCGCTCAGCACGACGCGCGACAAGCCTACCGCCAGGCCGGCGGCAAGCCCCCCGAGCACGCCGAGCAGCCGGACGGCGCGGCGCGCGGGCAATAGCATCAAAAACAGCGCGACCGGATAGACGGCCGTGGACAGCATGGAATGACCGCTGACGCCGGTGAAATCGAGCTCGCGCACGCCGACGCCCCAGCCGAGGAAGGCGAGCTTGGTCACGGTCACGACGCCGATCGCCGTACCGAGCAGCGCGAGCCAGCAGGCCGCGAGCCGCCACGAGTAGCCGACCGCCAACCACAGCGCGATGGCGAGCGCGAGCGGCAGCGTCAAGCCGGCGCCGCCGAGGCTGGTGATCGAATACCACAGGTGGATCGGTAAATCGGGCATGGCGGGAGCGCGACGCGGGTCGCGTGAAATCGGGTTGGTGGAAATCGGCGCGCGGCCGGCACGAAACGCCGATGCGGCCCGGATCGACAGGTCGGGAGATCAACCGCCAGTATAGTCGGGTGTCGCGCGACGGTCTTGCGGCGCACAGCGCTTTTGCACGCCGAATGTGGGCTGCCGAACGGCTATCGACGTGGTTTGACGACAGGGCCCCGGCAAGGTTTGCGACGATCGAAATGGGGCACGAAGAGCGGCGCTGTGTTCAGCACCGCAGGAAAAATGATGTTATTGTGCATTGCACAACTTCATCTGATCCGCAGTTTTGGGGTCCGCATTTGTCTCTTTTGCGAGGTCATCGCCGATGGCAAAAAGCCTGTCGAAAATCTGGCTGCGTGGTTTCAAGCGTCTGCTCGCGATCCAAACCGAACACGCGCAAAAAACCGCCAAGCGAGCGCAGGCGCGACCGGTTCGCGCCGCCACCACCAAACCGTCGAGCAAGGCTCATCCACTGAAGCCGGCTGCCGCGCTACGCACGCCGATGAAACGCGAAGTGCCGCGCGAGTCGCGCGTGCGTCCACGCGCGGCCGCGTGGGCGAGCGGCGCGTGGACGCGCTCGTTCCATTCCGCGCCGGCCGCGCCGGGCCGGCTGGTCAATCACCTGCAGTACGGGCTCTATATCCCGTCCGGGCACGCGCATGAGGCGATGCCGCTGGTCGTGATGCTGCATGGCTGCACGCAGTCGATCGACGAATTCGCCGAGGGTACGCGCATGAACCTGCTCGCCGACCGCCACGGCTTCGCGGTCGTGTATCCGGAGCAATCGAAGCACGCGCACTCGCACCGCTGCTGGCATTGGTACGATGCCGGCGATAACGCGGGCGGCGCGGAAGCGCGCGCGGTCGTGTCGCTGGTGGATTCGCTGGTCGAGCAGCACGGCTTTGACCGCGCGCGTGTCTACGTGGCGGGGATTTCGGCGGGCGCCGGGCTGACCGCGCTATTGGCCGTCAAGTACCCCGGGCATTTCGCCGCGGTCGCGCTGCATTCCGGCCCCGCTTTCGGCGAGGCGCGCTCCGGCATTACCGCGATGGACGTGATGCGGCGCGGCGCGCGTCGCGAGCCGGCGGAACTCGTCGACGAAACCACGAACGTCGCGCAATACCCGGGCATGCCGGCATTGATCGTCCACGGCGATGCCGACCATGTGGTGGCGCCGGTCAACGCGGACCAGTTGGCGACACAGTTTCTGCGTCTGAACCGCCTCATTGACGCAAACGGCGCGCGCAAAGCCGGCGAGACGCGCGAGGACCGCAAAAATGGCGTCGTGATGCGCGATTATCTGCGCGGCGGGCGGCGCGTGGTACGGGTTTGTCGTGTGCAGGGGCTGGGTCACGCGTGGGCTGGCGGCGACGATGCGCTGCCCTTCCATTCGTCCAAGGGCCCGGACGCGAGCGCCATGCTGTGGGAGTTTTTCCGGCATCAGCGTCGTGCGGATGCGGGCCGCATCGCGGAAGGATTGGCGGCATCGTCGGTCGGGCGGTGACGTCCGAGCAACACCTCGAAAATGAGCAGTGGCATGAAATCAGGGTTTTCCCTATAATACGGGTTATCCCTTAGGCGTAACCGCCTAGCTATCATTGCCGAGGTGAACCATGTATCTGATCAGCCGCCTGTTCCTGTTTCTGACCAAGTCGCCGGACCAGCTCGCGAAGGAGCGCGCTGATGCCTATCTCGCTGAAGCGACCGATCTCTACGATCTCGAATTCCGCATGCGCAAGCTCGATCAAGAGACGAACGCGCGTCCGTCGTGGATGAGCCAGCACTACGGCTAAGCCGACTGCCTGTAATCGGCATCAGGCCGTCAGCAATCGGAACATCGGCGCGTGGTGAGGCGCTGGTGTTTGGGGTTGGCGATCAGGCTAGTGCCCGTGTCGCGCACTCCCCTTTTCTCATCGCGCGGCCTTCGCGACCGCTCGGCAGACTCCACTCAAGCAGCCGGATTCAGCTGCCACAACGCGTAGTTCAAAAGCGCGGCGTACGCGACCCACACGACATACGGCACGAGCAGAATGCCCGCGAGGCGATCGCGCCGCCAGAACACATACGTCAGCATCACGATCAGTAGCAGCAGAATCAGGATGTCGATCAGCGCCGTCTCCGGCCGATGCAGGCCGAAAAACAGCCACATCCACGCGGCGTTGAACACCAGCTGCACGACCCACAGTACGATCGCCGCGGTCAGGCCGTCGCGCTTCCACACGCGCCACGCGGAAAACGCCATCAGCACGTAAAGTACGGTCCAGACCGGTGGGAAAACCCAGTTCGGCGGATTGAACACAGGCTTTTGCAGGCCCGTGTACCACGCGTCCGGCAGAGACAGACTCGCGGCCCAGCCGGCCGCCAGCGTCAGGATCAAAAACACGAGCAGCGACGGCAGACGGCGCATCTTCGCCCCCTTCAGACTTTCTTATTCAATAATGTGAGCAGGCACTCACTTTCCGTATCAGGCCAGTGTGCGCTCGCGGGCCTGTGCCTGGTCGACGATCCGTTCGGGAAATTCCCGCCCAGTACCATGCACCGAATTCCGCGAGCCGCTCCGCGCCGGCCAGCCACCGCGCGCGAATCCATTTTGCCGGCAAGTTCGCGAGCTGCGGTAGATATCGTTTGATAAAGCGCCGTCGGGGTCGAATTTTTCGGATCGCGTGACCGGATTGAAAATACGAGAGTAAGGTTGCGCGCCGTAGCCGGTCGAGGCGGCCCGCTGCCAGCCGTCGTTGTTCGCCGAGAAATCGAAGTCGTTCAGCAAATCGGCGAAGTATCGCTCGCCGAGCCGCCAGTCGATGCCGAGATCCTTCGCGAGGAAGCTTGCCGTGACCATCCGCAGACGGTTGTGCATATAGCCGGTCTGGTTCAACTGCAGCATCGCGGCATCGACGAGCGGATAGCCGGTGCGGCCGTCGCACCAGGCGGCGAACGCTGCGTCGGCCGAGCGGCCTTTTTCCCAGTGTGCAACTGCTCGTATTCCGGCTTGAACGGCGCGCCTTTCGCGAGGCGCGGGTGGTGCGCGAGGACCATGAAGTAAAAATCCCACCAGATCGGTCCCGACAGCCACGTCGCGGCGCCTTTGCCGTCGGGTTGCAGCGACATCTCGTACGCGAGCCGCGCCAATGTGCGGATCGACACCGTGCCGAAGCGCAGATGCACCGGCAGATAGCTCGGCTTTTCGCAGCGGGGAAATCGCGCCGTTCCGCGTAGCTGTCGATGCGCGTGAGGAAATCGTCGAGCAGCTGTTGGGCGCCGCTCATGCCGGCGGGCAGTTGAAAGTCCGTCAGGTTGCCAGGCGCGAAGCCGAACTGGTCGAGTGTGGCGATCCTGCACCGGCTCGCCTGGATGGCGCGTCTGCCGGGCATCGACAATCGGCTGCAGGATGGTCGTGTCGAACACGAACACGCACCAGATACGCTCGCAATGCTTGGGCGCGTAGTACAGCGCGGCATGATCGGTGCTGCGCAGATCGCGGCGGAACCAGACGAGGCCGGAGTCGAAGCTGTCGTGCAGGCGGCGGGCGCGTGTCATCGGGACAGGCAGTCGGGCTGAAGGTGGTCGAGGACCGGCAACGCAGGATGCGTGCCGCGCGCGCGAAAACAATCAGCGCCCGGCCCTATTGTGCAGGGTGCGGGCGCTGCTCGCGACGGCACCGGGTAATGCGCCGTGAGCGGTTCTTCTTGAGCATTGCTGATCGGCGCAACGGCCGACCTGACCTCAAGCGACGTGCAGACGAACCGCGACGTTGTTACGCGTAGCGTTCGAGTACGGGCAGACCTGGTGCGCTGCATCCACCAGTTCCCTGGCAGCGTCCGCAGCCAGACCCGGCAGAGTGATACGCAGGTCGATGTCGAGCGCGAAGCCGCCCTTGTCGTTCGGACCGATGCCGACGTCGGCGGAAACCTGCGTGTCGGCCGGCAGGGCCTGTTTGCGCTGGCCGGCGACAAACTTCATGGCGCTCAGGAAACAGGCCGAGTAGCCGGCTGCAAACAGCTGCTCGGGATTCGTGCCTGCTGCGCCATTTCCGCCGAGTTCACGCGGTGCCGCCAGCTTCACGTCCAATGCATCGTCCGACGATACGGCGCGGCCGTCGCGGCCGCCGGTGCTCCTTGCGCTTGCTTTGTAGAGGATGTTCATGGTGCGGTTCCTAGTCTGGGGTGTCAGGGTTGGCTTGTTTGCCGCTGGCTGCCGGTTCGCCGGTCTGGCGAAGCGCTAGCGAAGCGACAGATGACCAAGACAGTACAAAAATAATTTGTGTACAAATTAATTTTTCGATGGAACCGGAACTAGTCCTTTTCAACTATCGCGCTACTGGTCCATAAAGTCGTTGAGCGTCGTGCGCAGGCGTGTGAGGTCGTCGCGCAGACGCAGCAGGAAGTCCGCCGTCTGCTGCGTCGCGCAGAAGATCTCGCCGGGCACGTCGCGCGCCTGACGCTTGAGCGCCTTGCCCGCGCCCGTCAGGCGAATGTAGACGAGGCGCTCATCGTCGGTGCCGCGCGCGCGCTCGACGAGTCCCTGCGCTTCGAGGCGCTTGAGCAGCGGCGTGACCGTCGCCGGATCGAGATTCAGGCGCGCGGCCATGTCCTTGACGGTGACGTCGTCGGTTTCCCACAGCACGAGCATCGCCAGATACTGTGGATACGTGAGTCCGAGCTTTTCGAGCAGCGGCTTGTACGCTTTCGTCATCGCGAGCGAGGTCGAGTAGAGCGCGAAGCACAGTTGCTCGTCGAGCGTGAAGGGGAGAGCGGGGCGCTGGGTCATGATTCATCTCGGCAAAAAGAGCGTGCAAATGGATTGCACGCAAACCATTGTGCCGCAAGTCGATTCAGGATGCCGAGCGTCGGGAACAGGTGTGTCGACAGAGACGTCGGGAAAGTGCGCGCGGGCGCCAGAACGGCTCCCGCGCGGGAACGACGGATCAGGCCGCCGGCGTGGTCGGCAGATCCGGCGTTTGCGGCGTCTGCACGCCGAAACAGCCGCGATAGGTCGCGTAGAACGAGCAGTACAGCATGGTCGTGACGATCATCGTCGCGGGCATCAGGATCGCGAACGCGAAGTCGGCCGCGCCGAGCGCCTGCATCAGCACGGACAGCCCGATCGACACGACCGTTGCGACTGCGAACCACAGCGCCGCGAATACGACGAAAGCGCCGCGATTGCGCCAGCAACTGACGACGCTGAAGAACATGGCCTTGACGGGCGGCACGTCGTGCCAGGCGGCGAGGATGGGCGAGAACCAGAACAGCATCGCGACCGGTATGTAGAACGCGAGCGCGGTGATCACCGCGAGCGGGATATTGCTGTTGGCGATCGTGTTCTCGTCCATCGACGCGTTGCCGAGCATCACCTTCAGCAGCATGCCGCCGTCGGCGAGCGCCGAGCCGGCCAGCACGAGCGCCATGGCGATGACATACAGCACGCCGAGCACGAGCAGCCGCCGCGCGACCACCGGGCCATACGAATGAAAGCCGTCGACAAGGATGGTCGGAAACACCGGTTTGCCCGCGATCGTGTTGCGGCATGCGGCCATGAAGCCGACCGCGACACCGGGAATGAACAATAGCGGCAACACGCCGCCGACCACCGGAATCTGCGACACGAGCGTCATCACCAGCAAATAGGTGAAGAACAGCGTCAGAAAGGCGAGCGGATTCTTGCGGAACAGCCAGATACCCTGGCGGAACCACACATAGCCGGTTTTCGCGGGGACTTCGATCAGTTGCATGAGGTATGGATGCCTGGATTCGCGACGCCGTGCAGGCGCTCGCGCAGAATGCGTTCGAAATGACCGGGGTCGTGCGGCTTCAGCAGTTCGGCCGCGCGCGGCAAATGAAAATCATACAGGCGCGAGACCCAGAAACGGTATGCGCCCGCACGCAGCATGTCGCCCCAGTGATGGTTTTCCTCGACGGTGAACGGCCGCACCGTCTGATACGCGCGCAACAGCGCCTCGGTGCGCTCGGCGTCGAGCTTGCCGGTCGCGAGGTCGACGCACCAGTCGTTGACCGTCACCGCGACGTCGAACAGCCACTTGTCGCAGCCGGCGAAATAGAAATCGAAGAAACCACCGAGCCGCACTTCGTGGCCGGTGTCGGGCGCCGCGTGAGCGAACATCGCGTTGTCGCGGAACAGGTCGGCGTGGCACGGGCCCGCGGGCATTGCCGCGTAATCGGCGGAGGCGAAGAACGCTTCCTGATGCGCAAGCTCGGAGGCCAGCAGATCGCGCTGCTCGCCTTCCAGATACGGCAGGATCGTCGGCACGGTTTCGCGCCACCACGGCAGGCTGCGCAGGTTCGGCTGATAGCGCGGATAGTCGCGGCCCGCGAGGTGCAGGCGCGCGAGCATCTGGCCGACCTCGACGCAATGCTCGACGCCCGGCGAGAGTTCGGGTGCGCCTTCGAGCTTTGTCACGATGGTCGCGGGTTTGCCGAGCAGCATGCCGAATAGCGCGCCGTCGAGACGCGGCATCGGATCCGGTACCGGCACGCGATGCGCGGCAAGATGCCGCATCAGGTTCAGATAGAACGGCAGTTGTTCAGCTGTCAGCTTTTCGAAAATCGTCAGCACGTATTCGCCGCGCGTCGTCGTCAGAAAGAAGTTGCTGTTTTCAATGCCGGACGAAATGCCGCGAAACTCGACGACATCGCCGAGATCGTAGTGACTCATCCATTCTGCGAGTTGGGATTCGTTGACAGCGGTGAAGACGGCCATGCGGAAACGTCGGATCAGGTTGTTCGGGCTGGCGCGGTGCGGCCAGTGCGAGGTGAGACAAACGAATGAGGCGGAGCGGGCGACGAATGCGGAACGGCGAAGTGCAAGCGTCGCCGCATTCAGCGCGGGTTCATCGCGCAGCGGCCGCGATCGGGTTGAGCGGGGGCGCGGTCGCGCCGCGGCCGCCGTTGCCGGCGTGCCGCTTTCGTAACGATCAATAGTGGAGATTCACCGATGGCAAGCGCGTACTGGGCTTGCCGCTGTCGTGGACGGTGGGCGACGTGTCGGGCGACGCGCTCATCTGGTAGCGGGTGCCGAAATTCGAATGCACGTCGATTTCGACCGGCTTGCCCTTGTCGCGGAATTCGGTGATTTCGGTGCCGTTCGGGCTGACTTCGTGAAAGCTCGGCGTGCGCGGAACGTTGATGTCGACCTTCGAGCTGACCTCTGCGGCCGGACGATTGATCTTGTCCAGGTCCGGCAGACCGGCCCGTTCATTGCCGGACTGGGGCACGCCGGCGGCCGGCGGTTCGTCGACGGGCTGGGCAGCCATCGCGGCGTTGCCGAAGGCCAGAGCCAGCGCAACAGCGATGGGAAGGAGCAGCTTCATGGTGATTCTCCGATTGGGTGCCAGATTCTAGCAAATCCGGCCTGACGCACGGGCGCCAAGCCTTATTTTGCGCCGCTTTCGCGCAACCTGCGCGCGTTCTCGCGGGCGCTGTTGCAAGCGTCGCCGCCGACATTTGGCAACAGCGGGTTCCGTGGTAATGTCGTCTCATCAAAAAGGGTGAACGATGATGATCAACAACGATATCAATCAGCGCACGGTGCAGACTCCCGCCAACAGCTTCCCAACCGAAGGCTTCGACGACGCGGCCGAGGCCGTCACCCGCCTCGCCGCGATCTACGAGGCGAACACGTCGTTCCTGCGCGATGCGTTCGCGCGCTATCGCCGCAACGAGCAGTTCGACCATCGCGTGCGCGCCTGCTATCCGTTCGTGCGCGTGCGTACCGAGGTCAACACGCACGTCGATTCACGTCGCTCGTACGGTTTCGTCGCGGGGCCGGGCGTGTTCGAGACGACCGTCACGCGGCCAGACCTGTTCGGCAACTACTATCGCGAGCAACTGCGGCTGCTGGCGAAGAATCATCACGTGCAGATCGAGGTCGGTGTGTCGGACCAGCCGATTCCGATTCATTTCGCGTTCGCCGAGGGCATCCACCTCGAAGGCGATCTGGACCGCGAGCGCCTGTTCCTGATGCGCGACATCTTCGATATACCGGACCTCGCGCTGCTCGACGACCGCATCGTCAACGGCACGTACGAGCCGCTGCCGGGCGAGCCGCATCCGCTCGCGTTGTTCACGGCGGCGCGCGTCGATTTTTCACTGCATCGGCTGAAGCACTACACGGCGACCTCGCCGACGCATGTGCAGAACTACGTGCTGTACACCAACTACCAGTTCTATATCGACGAATTCGTCAAGCTCGGCCGGGGCATGATGGCCCGTACCGACGACGAGGAATTGCGCGCCTATCGCAGCGAATACACGTCGTTCGTCGAGCCCGGCGACGTCATCACCTACAACGAGAATCTCGGCGAGCAGGCGCAGGAGGGCACGCTGCCGCCACGTCTGCCGCAGATGCCGGCCTATCACCTGAAACGCGCGGACGGCAGCGGCATCACGATGATCAACATTGGGGTCGGGCCGTCGAATGCGAAGACCATCACCGATCACATCGCGGTGCTGCGTCCGCATGCGTGGATCATGCTCGGCCACTGCGCGGGACTGCGCAACACGCAGCGTCTCGGCGACTACGTGCTCGCGCACGGCTATGTGCGCGAAGATCATGTGCTCGATGCCGATCTGCCGCTGTGGGTGCCGATTCCGGCGCTCGCCGAAGTGCAGGTCGCGCTTGAGCGCGCGGTCGCGCAGGTCACGCAGCTCGACGGCGTCGAGCTGAAGCGCGTGATGCGCACGGGCACGGTGGCGAGCGTCGACAATCGCAACTGGGAGCTGCGCGATCATCGCGAGCCGGTGCAGCGGCTGTCGCAAAGCCGTGCAATCGCGCTCGATATGGAAAGCGCGACGATCGCCGCGAACGGCTTCCGCTTCCGCGTGCCTTACGGCACGTTGCTGTGCGTGTCGGACAAGCCGCTGCACGGCGAGCTGAAGCTGCCGGGCATGGCCGATCAGTTCTATCGCGCGCAGGTCGATCAGCATCTGCAGATCGGCGTGAAGGCGATGGAACTGCTGCGGATGAATGGGCTGCATCGATTGCATAGCCGCAAGCTGCGCAGTTTCGCGGAAGTCGCGTTTCAGTAACTCAGGCCGAGGCACTGATAAACAGCCCGCTTACGCTGGATGTGCCGCTTTGAAGATGGCTCGCGAGCGGCAACGCGCCGCCGAATGAAATGAGACCGAGGTCGAGAAAGCCGCTGAAGATCTCACGCAACGTCGGCATGGGCGCGAGCGCGGCTTCGGGTGAGGTGAGTTCGTTCAGATTGCGAGCTTCGAGTACCAGCTGAGCACGTTAGCGCCGGACGGCAAGCGTGCAAACGATTTGTTCGCCAATCCGGTTGACAGTCAGCGCGCGCAAACTGGCCTGCTAAACGAAAGCGGGCAGCCCGAAGGCTGCCCGCCATGTGCGCGACGATAGGCATCGTGCTACGCGCAATGCGAGGCGCGCAGCCTCTTGCCATCACAGGTAGAACATCCGGTCTTCTTCCGACTTGACCGGATGAACTTCACCTTCCTCGCGGTCTTCGTAGAACTTGAGCACCGCTTCGAGCACCTGGTCCGGATTGTCGATCACCTGCATCAGATCGATGTCGGTCGGATTGATCAAACCCATCGGAATCAGAGCGCTCTTGAACCACGCGAGCAGACCTTCCCAGAACTCGGCGCCGACCAGAATGATCGGCACATGGCGCGACTTCTTGGTCTGGATCAGCGTGAGCACTTCGGCCAGTTCGTCGAGCGTGCCGAAGCCGCCGGGCATCACGATCACCGCGTCCGAGTTCTTCACGAACGTGACCTTGCGCGTGAAGAAATGGCGGAAGCGCAGCGAGATGTCCTGCCACTGGTTGCCCGACTGCTCGTGCGGCAACTCGATGTTCAGACCGACCGAAGGCGCCTTGCCCGCATGCGCGCCCTTGTTGGCCGCTTCCATGATGCCGGGGCCGCCGCCGGAGATCACCGCGAAGCCAGCATCCGACAATTTGCGCGCGATCTGCGTGGCGAGTTTGTAGTACGGCGAGTTCGGTTTCAGGCGCGCCGAACCGTAGATGCTGACCGCCGGGCGAATCTCCGACAGGTACTCGGTCGCCTCGATAAACTCTGCCATAATCGTGAACATCTGCCACGATGCGCGGGCTTTCTTGGCCGTTGCGCGCTCTTGATCTGCGAGCGATCGCAGACTCGGAATCACTTTTCTCTTAGTCATAATGCCTGAAGAACGAAGCCTTGAAGGTAAGACCCTGCTGTTGGTCGACGGTTCGAGTTATCTGTACCGGGCCTACCATGCGATGCCTGATCTGCGCGGTCCCGAGGGTGGCCCGACGGGTGCGCTCTACGGGATGATCAACATGCTGCGGCGCATGCGCAAGGAAGTCACAGCAGAGTATAGCGCGTGCGTGTTCGACGCCAAGGGCAAAACGTTTCGCGACGACTGGTATCCGGAATACAAGGCGAACCGTCCGTCGATGCCGGAAGATCTTGCCCGTCAGATCGAGCCGATTCACGTCGCGGTGCGTGCGCTCGGCTGGCCGCTGCTGATGATCGATCGCGTCGAAGCGGATGACGTGATCGGCACGCTGTGCACCGAAGCGGAAAAGCTCGGCATGAACGTGGTCGTGTCGACCGGCGACAAGGACCTCGCGCAGCTCGTGTCGAACCGCGTGACGCTCGTCAATACGATGACCAACGAAACGCTCGACCGCGACGGCGTGGTCGCGAAGTTCGGTGTGCCGCCGGAGCGCATCATCGATTATCTGTCGCTGATCGGCGATACCGTCGACAACGTGCCGGGCGTCGAGAAGTGCGGTCCGAAAACCGCGGTCAAATGGCTGACGCAATATGAGTCGCTAGATGGCATCGTCGGGCATGCGAGCGAGATCAAGGGCGCGGTCGGCGAGAATCTGCACCGCGCGCTGGACTTTTTGCCGATGGCGCGCAAGCTCGTCACAGTCGAGCGTCATTGCGATCTGACCGGGCACATCGTGTCGATCGAGGAGAGTTTGCCGAGCCTTCCCGAATCGCGCGAAGAGTTGCGCGAGGTGTTCACGCGCCACGGCTTCAAGACGTGGCTGCGCGAAGTCGAAATCGCCGATGCGGTCGAAGGTCCGGAAACCGACGTGCCCCCCGCGTTGTCCGTCGATCACGAGCGCCACTACGAGACCGTGCAAACATGGGAGCAGCTCGATGCGTGGCTCGACAGGATCAATGCGGCCGAGCTGACCTCGTTCGATACCGAGACCACGTCGCTCGATCCGATGATCGCGCAGATCGTCGGCTTGTCGCTGTCGGTCGAAGCGGGCCGCGCCGCGTATGTGCCGCTCGCGCATCGCGGCCCCGACGCGCCGGTGCAGCTGCCGCGCGACGAAGTGCTCGCGAAGCTCAAGCCGTGGCTCGAAAGCGCCGAGCACAAGAAGGTCGGCCAGCATCTGAAGTACGACGAACAGGTGCTCGCGAATTACGGCATCGAAATGCGCGGCGTCGAGCATGACACGCTGCTCGAGTCGTACGTGCTCGAATCGCATCGCACGCACGACATGGACAGCCTCGCGCTGCGTCATCTCGGCGTGAAGACGATCAAGTACGAAGAGGTCGCGGGCAAGGGCGCGCAGCAGATCGGCTTCGACGAAGTCGCGCTCGACAAAGCCGCCGAATATGCGGCCGAAGACGCAGACATCACGCTGCGTTTGCATCAGGCCTTGTATCCGCAGATCGCCGCGGAGAAGTCGCTCGACCATGTGTATCGCGAGATCGAAGTGCCGACTTCGCGCGTACTGCGCAAGATGGAGCGGACCGGCGTGCTGATCGACGCGGAGAAGCTGCGTCAGCAGAGCAGTGAGATCGCCACGCGTCTGATCGAACTCGAAGGCAAGGCGTACGAACTGGCCGGCGGCGAATTCAACCTCGGCTCGCCAAAGCAGATTGGTCAGATTTTCTTCGAGAAGCTCGAACTGCCGGTCATCAAGAAGACGCCGAGCGGTGCGCCTTCCACCGACGAAGAGGTGTTGCAGAAGCTCGCCGAAGACTATCCGCTGCCGAAGATTCTGCTCGAACATCGCGGCCTGTCGAAACTGAAGTCGACCTATACCGACAAGCTGCCGCGCATGGTCAATCCGCACACCGGCCGCGTGCATACGAACTACGCGCAGGCCGTCGCGGTGACGGGGCGGCTCGCGTCGAACGATCCGAACCTGCAGAACATTCCGGTGCGTACCGGCGAAGGTCGGCGCATCCGCGAGGCGTTCATCGCGCCGCTCGGGCACAAGCTCGTCTCCGCCGATTATTCGCAGATCGAATTGCGCATCATGGCCCACATCTCGGGCGACCAATCGTTGTTGCGCGCGTTTTCGCAGGGCGAGGACATTCACCGCGCCACCGCGTCGGAAATCTTCAGCGTGACGCCGCTCGAAGTGTCGAGCGATCAGCGGCGCGTCGCGAAGGTCATCAACTTTGGGCTCATCTACGGCATGAGCGCGTTCGGACTCGCTTCGAACCTCGGCATCACGCGCGATGCGGCGAAGATTTATATCGACCGCTACTTCGCGCGCTATCCCGGCGTCGCGCGCTATATGGACGAGACGCGTTTGAGCGCGAAGGCGAAGGGCTACGTCGAAACGGTGTTCGGCCGTCGTCTGTGGCTGCCCGAGATCAACGGCGGCAACGGTCCGCGCCGCCAGGCCGCGGAGCGTGCCGCGATCAACGCGCCGATGCAGGGCACCGCGGCCGACCTGATCAAGCTTTCGATGATCGCCGTGCAGAACTGGATCGAAGGCTCGAAGATCGGCACGCGGATGATCATGCAGGTGCATGACGAACTGATCCTCGAAGTGCCCGACGCTGAGTTGTCCGAAGTCCGCAAGCGCCTGCCAGAACTGATGTGCGGCGTCGCCGCGCTGAAGGTGCCGCTCGTCGCCGAGGTCGGTGCGGGCCTGAACTGGGAGGAAGCGCATTGACATGCCCGTGACATGCGCACGATAACGTCGTGCGCATGTGACACATGGGTTTTGGCGACTTGTGACTTCTTAGGCGGGTCGAGGACAATCGGTTCAGGACGGCGCATTCATGCGCAGCGTCGCGACAGATAATTCATCGGCTACACGGAGAAGTGCAATGCATCGATTTATCGTCGTTGGCGGAGGTGCGGGAGGATTGGAACTGGCGACGCGTCTTGGCGATCGCTATGGGGCCGACAAGAAGGGGCGCAGCGCGCAGGCCCAGGTCACGCTGGTCGACCGCTATCCGACGCATGTCTGGAAGCCGCTGCTGCACGAGGTGGCGGCGGGCAGCATGGACCCGTTCACGCAGGAGCTACCGTACGCGGCGCAGGCGCGCTGGCATGGCTTCGCATTCCAGCAAGGCGACCTGACCGCACTCGACCGCACGAACCGACGCATTACGCTCGGCACCGTGCTGGACGACGACGGCGCTGAACTGCTGCCCGAACGCGAGCTCGAGTACGACACGCTGATCATCGCGATCGGCAGTACCACGGCCTTCTTCGGCGTCAAGGGAGCGGCCGAATTCTCCATCGCACTGGATACGGTTAGCGAGGCAGAGCGTTTCCGCAAGCGCCTGATCGCGGCGTGCATGCGCGCCGAGCATCAGGCGCACGAACCCGTCGAGTCGAGACCGGGACCCGGCACGTGGACGTCCAGCGAGCCGCGCATTCAGGTGGCGATCGTCGGCGGCGGCGCGACGGGGGTCGAGTTGTCGGCGGAGTTGCGCAATACCGCGCAGGTGTTGTCCGCGTATGGCTTGCACAAGCTCGATCCGCGGCATGACGTCGGCATCGTGCTGATCGAGGCGGGGCCGCGCATTCTGCCCGCGTTGCAGGAGCGCGTTTCCACGGCCACCGCCGAATTGCTGACCAGGCTCGGCGTGAAGCTGATGATCGGCGAGACGGTGGCCGAGGTCGCGCCGGGCTACATCCGCACCGCGAGCGGTCACACCGTGCGGGCCGATCTGACCGTGTGGGCGGCGGGCATCAAGGCGCCGGCGGTGCTCGGTCAGCTCGACGGCTTGCCGGTCAACCGGCTCGGCCAGCTGGTCGTGCGCCGTACGCTGCAAACCGGGATCGACGACAACATCTTCGCGCTCGGCGACTGCGCGGCCTGCGAGTGGCCGGGCAACGAGCGCAACGTGCCGCCGCGCGCGCAGGCCGCGCATCAGCAGGCGAGCTTTCTGATGAAAGGACTGGCGGCGCGCCTCGACAACAGGCCACAACCAGAATTCACTTATCGCGACTTCGGCTCGCTGGTCTCGCTCGGCCATTTCAGCGCGGTCGGCAATCTGATGGGCGGGGTGATTGGCGGCAATATGCTGATCGAAGGGCTGTTCGCGCGCTTCATGTACATGTCGCTGTACCGGCTGCATATCGCGGCGCTGCACGGCTATCCGCGCATGGTGCTCGACACCTTCGCGCACTGGTTGCACCGTACGACGCTGCCGCGCGTCAAGTTGCACTGACGCGCGCGGACGATCTCCTCAGTTGAATGTGCAACGGGATGCGCGCAAGGCGTATCCTGTTGCCTCTAACAGTACTTCGAGGAGCGCCCCGTGCTGAAGCCTGAAGTCGACTGTCTGATCCCGCACGTTCCTTTCGATCGGCGCACCTTCATCAAGGCGACGCTGGGCTCCGGCTTCGCGGCGGCGGTGCTGCCAGTCTCGGCGCAAACCATCCATACCGATAGCGACGGTCTCGAAGCAGGGGAAGTGGCGTTCCATTCGGGCGGTACGCTGATACCGGCTTATCGCGCGCAGCCGAAGGGCAAGACGCATCTGCCGGTGATCCTCGTCGTGCATGAAATCTTCGGCGTGCACGAGCATATCGCCGACGTCTGCCGGCGCTTCGCGAAGCAGGGCTATCTGGCGATCGCGCCGAACCTGTACGAGCGCGAGGGCGATCCGACTGTCTACACGAGCATGCAGCAACTCAACGAGCAACTGGTCAGCAAGGTGCCCGACGAGCAGGTGTTGGCCGACCTCGACGCGGCCGCCGCGTGGGCCGGCGAGAATGGCGGCGACCTCAACCGGCTCGGCGTGAACGGCTTCTGCTGGGGCGGGCGCATCTCGTGGCTGTATGCCGAGCACAATCCGCGCGTGAAGGCAGGCGTCGCCTGGTATGGTCGCGTGACCGGCGCGAAGAACGCGATGACGCCGGCCAATCCGCTCGATCTCGTCCCCGACCTGCATGCGCCTGTGCTCGGCTTGTATGGACGCCAGGATCAAAGCATTCCGCAGGACACGCTCGAGCAGATGAAGCAGGCGATCGCGCAAGGGCCGCAAGCGGGACGCGGCTCGCAGTTCGTGGTATATGACGACGCAGGTCACGCGTTTTTCGCCGATTACCGTCCGAGCTACAAGAAGGCCGATGCCGAGGATGGCTGGCGTCGCGCGCTCGTGTGGTTCAAGCAGCACGGCGTGGCTTGAAGCGCTGCTCGAATTCCTCGCGTCTGGTTACGACTTGCGGCGGCTCGCGCTCAAGGTTTCGCCCCCGTCGCCACCGGCCGTTTCGGGTCGGAACTCCATTCGCTCCAGGAGCCCGCGTACAACGCTGAACCATGCAGGCCGGCAACCTCCATCGCAAGCGAATTGATGCAGGCGGTCACGCCCGAGCCGCATTGCAGCACCACGTGTTCGGGCGGCGTGTCGCCGAGCAGCGCGTGGAATTCCTCACGCAGTGTGTGCGCCGGCTTGAAGCGGCCGTCGGGGGTCAGGTTGTCCTTGAAGAAGCGGTTCAGCGCGCCCGGGATATGGCCGCCGACGCGGTCGAGCGTCTCGTTTTCGCCGCGATAGCGATCGGCCGCGCGCGCATCGACGACGATTCGCTCCTTCGAACCGAGGTTGCGCTCGACCGCCTGGGTATCGATGGTCACGGCGAGCGGCGCGGCCGCCTTGAAGTCGCCGGTGTTCTGCGCGGGCACGTCCTGCGTCAGCGGTTGGCCAGCCGCTTCCCATGCCTGCAGCCCGCCGTCGAGCAGCGCGACCGCGTCGTGACCGAGCCAGCGCAACAGCCACCAGACGCGCGCCGCGTACATGCCGCCTTGTGCGTCATATGCGACGACCTGTTGACCTTGCTTCAGTCCCCGCGACTCCAGCGTTTCGACGAGCCGCGCGCGATCGGGCAGCGGATGCCGGCCGTTCGAGCCGTTCTTCGGCCCGGACAGATCGCGATCGAGATGCAGATAGTGCGCCCCCGGCAGATGGCCGGCCAGCCAGGCTTTCTCGCCCGCGTCGGTATCGGCGAGGTCGAACCGGCAGTCGATCACGAACACGCTGCCCGGCGCGGCCGTGAGCCGCTCGGCAAGATTGGTCGCGGAGATCAGGGTGGTGTAATGAGTGTGGGGCATGAGCGTCTCCTCGATACGGGCGATGGCGGCTGCGGGCCGCGTGGTTCACGCGGCTGGCGCATGGCCGGTCTATATCGGTAGTCTAAACAAAAAAAGACGGGTCGAAGCCCGTCTTTCCTTGAGTCGATCGATGCGCCACGCGGCGCGGATCAGATCGTGCCGAGTTCGCGCCGCAGAAACTCGTGGAAGTGCTGCATACCGTCTTCCATCGGGCTCTGATACGGTCCGACCTGTGATTCGCCGCGCTCCATCAACGCGAGGCGGCCGGCGTCCATGCGCTCGGCGATCTCGTCGTCTTCGCGGGCTGTCTCCATATAGGCGGCGCGCTCGGCTTCGACGAAGTCGCGCTCGAACAGCGCGATTTCCTCGGGGTAATAGAACTCCACCACGTTGGTGGTCTTCTGCGGACCGCGCGGAATCAGCCACGACACGACCAGCACGTGCGGATACCACTCGATCATGATGCCCGGGTAGTACACCATCCAGATCGCGCCGAACTCGGGCGGATTGCCGTCGCGAAAGCGCAGCACTTCGTCGTGCCACTTGCGATACGTCGGGCTGCCCGGTTGCTCGAGCGCCTTGTGCACACCGACCGTCTGCACGCTGTACCAGTCGCCGAACTCCCACGTCAGATCGTCGCAATTGACGAAGCTGCCGAGGCCCGGATGGAACGGTGCGACGTGATAGTCCTCCAGATAGACCTCGATGAAGGTCTTCCAGTTGTAGTTGCACTCATGGACTTCGACGTGATCGAACATGAAGCCCGAGAAATCGAAATGGCGCTTGGTGCCGAGGCGTGCGAGATCTTTCGCGACGTCCCGACCTTGGGCCTCGAACAGCAGACCCTGCCAGTTCTGCAGTGGCGTGGCGCCGAGATTCAGGCACGGGTTGTCGGCGAAATGTGGCGCGCCGAGCAGCTCGCCCTTCAGGTCGTACGTCCAGCGATGCAGCGGACAGACGATGTTCTGCGTCTGGCCGCGGCCGTTGAGCATGATGGCTTGCCGGTGGCGGCACACGTTCGACAGCAACTCGACTTGCGACTGCTGGTTACGGACGAGTACCCGCCCCTCGCGTTCGCTGGGCAAGGCAAAATAATCCCCCGCTTCGGGCACCATGAGATCGTGGCCGATGTAGCGAGGACCTTTCTTGAAAAGGGTGTCGATTTCGCGCGTAAGAAGCGCTTCGTCAAAGTAAGCCGTGACTGGCAGCTGGCTATGAACAGACCGCAACTGCAATGCATTGCTCAGATTGGACATTCCCACTCCCGATGAAGACGTGAAAGCAGTGAACAACCCAACCATCGAAGATTCGATTTAGGGAGCCCGCAATTATACCCGTTTCCCTGTGACAGGGGCACTTAAGTCCCTGATTTGGGTTAAAAATGTCAAGAAAGTTCGGCATTTTCGCCGCAGACCTCGAGCTTTTTTTCTGCGAGACTTCAGGGTCGAAGCGGGGCAAGGGTGTGCATCGGACAGGCTCGAAGCGAGACAGCACGGCGGGGCGCAGGCCGGCGGGCGGATCGAAAATGTCGCTTTTGCCGTAGAATGTCCGACTTGTTTTAATTTTGCGACTATTCATGGCGAAGACCGCATCGAACGATTCCGCCGCCGCACCAGCCGAAAGCGGCGATAGCGCGCCGCTGCCGGAGAACTACGAGGCCGCGCAGACCGAACTGGAAGAGCTCGTCGCGCGCATGGAAGGCGGCAGTCTGAGCCTCGAGGAATCGCTGGCCGCTTACCGTCGCGGGGCGGCACTTGTCGCATTCTGTCAACAGCAGCTCGAAAAGGTCGAGCAGCAGGTGCGGGTCCTCGATGGCGAGACCCTCAAGCCGCTGCCCATGAATACCGCAGGAACAGCCGCGACTGAGAGCGGGGACGACCTATGACATTCGAACAATGGACGCGCTCGGTGCTCGAACGCGTCGAAACGGCTCTGGAACACTATCTGCCGGCCGAGACGACCGAACCCGCCAGGCTGCACGAGGCGATGCGCTATGCGGTGCTCGGCGGCGGCAAGCGGGTGCGGCCGCTCCTGTGCCACGCGGCCGGCGAGCTGACCGGCGCGCGTGCCGAATGCCTCGATGCGGCGGCGGCGGCGCTGGAAATGATTCACGTGTACTCGCTTGTGCACGACGATATGCCCTGCATGGACGACGACGAACTGCGCCGCGGCAAGCCGACGGTCCACGTCAAGTATGACGAAGCGACCGCGCTGCTGGTCGGCGACGCGCTGCAGTCGCAAGCATTCATCGTGCTCACGTCCGACGTACTCGGCCGGCCGCAGCAGGCCTCGCTCGTACGCGAACTCGCGCTCGCAAGCGGCTCGATCGGCATGTGCGGCGGCCAGGCCATCGATCTGGCGAGCGTCGGCCACACGCTGAGCCGCCCGCAGCTCGAGACCATGCATCGCATGAAGACCGGCGCGCTGCTGCGCGCGGCCGTGCGCATGGGCGCATTGGCCGGCGAGACGCCGCACGCGCAGGGTCTGGCGTCGCTCGACGCCTACGCCGCCGCGGTCGGTCTCGCGTTTCAGGTCGTCGACGACATTCTCGACGTCACGACCGACTCCGCAACGCTCGGCAAGACCGCCGGCAAGGACGCGAAGGACGGCAAGCCGACCTACGTGTCGATTATTGGGCTCGACGCGTCGCGCGCGCTCGCGGCGCAACTGCGCAGCGACGCGCACGCCGCGCTCGCGCCGTTCGGCGCGCGCGCGCAGCGTCTTGCCGAACTGGCCGACCTGGTGGTGAACCGGGTCAGCTGAACGCGAAAGCCCGCCGCCGCGCACCCTCCATCCCCGGGGTGCATGTATGAAGTGCGGGCGCGTAAGTTTTCCTACAATGGAACGACGATGTACGACTTGCTGAAAACCATCGACGACCCGGCAGCCCTGCGCCGCCTCGATCGCCGCCAATTGCAACCGCTTGCCGACGAGTTGCGTGCCTTCGTGCTCGACAGCGTATCGCAGACGGGCGGCCATCTCTCGTCCAACCTCGGCACGGTCGAGTTGACCATCGCGCTGCACTACGTCTTCGATACGCCGCATGACCGGATCGTCTGGGACGTCGGCCATCAGACCTATCCGCACAAGATCCTGACCGGTCGTCGCGACCAGATGCACACGCTGCGTCAGTTGGGCGGCATCTCGGGCTTCCCGAAGCGCGACGAATCGGAATACGACACCTTCGGCACCGCGCACTCGAGCACGTCGATTTCGGCCGCGCTCGGCATGGCGATCGCGAGCAAGCTGCAAGGCGACAACCGCATGGGCATCGCCGTGATCGGCGACGGCGCGATGACGGCCGGCATGGCCTTCGAGGCAATGAACAACGCGGGCGTCGAAGACGACGTGCCGCTGCTCGTGATCCTCAACGACAACGACATGTCGATCTCGCCGCCGGTCGGCGCGCTGAATCGCCATCTCGCGCGTCTGATGTCCGGGCGCTTCTATGCGGCCGCGCGCGCGGGCGTCGAGCGCGTGCTGCGCGTCGCGCCGCCGGTGCTCGATCTCGCGCGCAAGCTCGAGGAGCACGCGAAGGGCATGATCGTGCCGGCGACGCTGTTCGAAGAGTTTGGCTTCAACTACATTGGACCGATCGACGGTCACGATCTCGATTCGCTGATTCCGACGCTGCAAAACATCAAGGAACTGCGCGGGCCGCAATTCCTGCACGTGGTCACGAAGAAAGGCCAGGGCTACAAGCTGGCCGAGGCTGATCCGGTGCTGTACCACGGCCCCGGCAAGTTCAATCCGGCCGAGGGTATCAAACCGGCCGCGACGCCGTCGAAAAAGACCTACACGCAGGTGTTCGGCGAGTGGCTGTGCGACGCGGCCGAGCTCGACTCGCGCGTGATCGGCATTACGCCGGCAATGCGTGAAGGCTCGGGCATGGTCGAGTTCGAAAAGCGCTTCCCGGATCGTTACTTCGACGTCGGCATCGCCGAGCAGCACGCGGTGACGTTCGCGGGCGGCCTTGCCGCGGACGGCATGAAGCCTGTCGTCGCGATCTATTCGACCTTTCTGCAACGCGCATATGACCAGCTGATTCACGACGTCGCGCTGCAAAACCTGCCGGTGGTGTTCGCAATCGATCGTGCGGGTCTCGTTGGTGCGGACGGCGCGACGCATGCGGGCGCGTACGACCTCGCGTTCATGCGTTGTATTCCGAACATGACCGTGATGGCGCCGTCTGACGAAAACGAGTGCCGCCAGATGCTGTACACCGCGTTGCAGCAGTCGCATCCGACCGCTGTGCGCTACCCGCGCGGCGCGGGTACCGGGGTCGCAACGGTCAAGCAGATGGCCGCGTTGCCGCTCGGCAAGGGCGAAGTGCGTCGCGAGACGTCGGCGCAGGCCGGCAAGCGCATCGCGATTCTCGCGTTCGGCACGATGGTCGCGCCGTCGCTCGCGGCTGCTGAGCAACTCGACGCCACCGTCGCGAACATGCGCTTCGTGAAGCCGCTCGACACCGAACTCGTGCGCAAGCTGGCCGAGACGCACGACGCGATCGTCACCGTCGAGGAAGGCTCCATCATGGGTGGCGCGGGTTCGGCGTGCGTCGAAGCCCTGCTCGCGAGTGGGGTTATGCGCCCCGTACTACAATTGGGCCTCCCCGATCGGTTCATCGATCACGGGGACCCGGCCAAGCTGCTCGCCGCGTGCGGTCTCGACGCCGCGGGTATCGCCCGGTCGATCCGCGAACGCTTCCTTGCGAGCGGCGCGGTCGGCGGTCAGTCGTCCGTGAAGCGCGTCGCGTAAAGCGCTGTCGGCTGTCGTGCCGTCGTAGGTTCGACTCATGCCGCCGTCATGCGACGGCGGCTTCGGCAATCTCCAGTTTGAACCGACGGGTGTTGTGGGCCGTCACCCAACGCCGGCGCGAGCCGGCGTTCGCCGTTGCGCGCACTGATCCGCGTGGCCGTTGGGTGCCTCGCACTCGCTGCGCGATAGTCGCCGATGCAGCGAAACCTTGGCGCAGCCCGGCGCTTTCCAGAAAGGACAAAAGAATGAATCAGATGAATCCCGCTTTCGTGATGCCCGACGTGCAAAGCACCCCCGACATGCGCCAGATTCCGATCCAGCGGGTCGGCGTGAGGGGCGTGCGTCATCCGTTGACAATTCGCACGCAAGGTGGCGAAGTGCAGCCGTCGGTCGGCACGTGGAATCTCGACGTGCATCTGCCGGCCGAGCAGAAGGGCACCCACATGTCGCGCTTCGTCGCGTTGCTCGAAGAGAACAAGGCGCCGCTCGAACCGGCCACGTTCCGCACGATGCTCGCGGCTATGCTTGAAAAACTCGAGGCGGAGGCGGGCCGCATCGAAGTGTCGTTCCCGTACTTCGTGAACAAGACCGCGCCGGTGTCGGGCGTGCAGAGCTTGCTCGATTATGAAGTCACGCTGACCGGCGAGACCCGCCATGGCGCGACGCGGGTGTTCCTGAAGGTGCTGGTGCCGGTCACGAGCCTGTGCCCGTGCTCGAAGAAGATCTCGCAGTACGGCGCGCACAATCAGCGTTCGCACGTGACGATCGATGCCGAGCTGAACGGCGACGTCGCTGTCGAAGAGTTGATCCGTATCGCCGAGGAAGAAGCGTCGTGTGAACTGTGGGGCCTGCTCAAGCGCCCGGACGAGAAGTTCGTCACCGAGCGCGCGTATGAAAATCCGAAGTTCGTCGAAGATCTCGTGCGCGACGTTGCCCAGCGTCTGAATGCCGACGAGCGCATCGTCGCGTATGTGCTCGAAGCGGAGAACTTCGAGTCGATTCACAATCACAGCGCGTATGCGGTGATCGAGCGGGACAAGCGCCTCGCCTGATACGTTCCTGATCGCTCCACGCCGTGTCGTTGCGAAAGCATTGAAGCAAAAAAGCCGCTTGTAAAGCGGCTTTTTGTCCTCTTGGGGCGGCGGTTCAGTGCGCGAGCGACGTCAGATCCCAACGCGGCTTCACGGTGAACGCGTAGTCGTGGCCGGCCTGTTCGGGCCAGCGTTGCAAACGCAGCGCGCCGGCCAGCGCGATCATCGCCCCGTTGTCCGTGCACAGCGACAGGTCCGGGTAGTGGACGTAGAAATTGCGCTTCTGCGCGGCGGCCGACAGCGCTTCGCGCAATTGCCGGTTCGCGCCGACGCCGCCCGCCACCACCAGCCGGTTCAGCTTCGTGCGCTTGAGCGCCGCTAGAGATTTCGCGGCCAGCACGTCGACGGCGGCATCGACGAAACCGCGCGCGAGGTCGGCCTTGGCCTGCTCGCAGATGTTCGCGCCGCCCAGCCGGTTCGCGTGCGTGAGCACGGCGGTCTTCAGGCCGCTGAAGCTGAAATCGAGGTCGCCGGAATGCAGCATCGGGCGCGGCAGCACGACTGCGCCGGGTGTACCGAACTCGGCCATGCGCGAGACTTCGGGGCCGCCCGGATAGCCGAGGCCCAGCAGCTTGGCGGTTTTGTCGAAGGCTTCGCCGGCGGCGTCGTCGAGCGTCTCGCCGAGCGTCTCGTAGAAGCCGACGTCCGTCACGCGCATCAACTGCGTGTGGCCGCCCGAGACCAGCAGCGCGACGAACGGGAACGGCGGCGGCTCGTCGACGAGCAGCGGCGACAGCAGATGCCCTTCGAGATGGTGAATGCCCACGGTCGGCTTGTTCCACGCCATCGCCAGCGAATTCGCGACGCTCGCGCCGACCAGCAGCGCGCCCGCGAGCCCGGGCCCTTGCGTGTAAGCGATCGCGTCGATGTCGCCGCGCGCGACGCCGGCGCGCTCCATCACCTCTTCGAGCAGCGGCAGCGCGCGGCGGATATGGTCGCGCGATGCAAGCTCCGGCACGACGCCGCCGTACTCCCGATGCATCGCAATCTGCGAATGCAGCGCGTGCGCGAGCAGGCCGCGCTCCGTGTCGTAGAGCGCGAGACCGGTTTCGTCGCAGGAGCTTTCGATGCCGAGAACGAGCATGATGAATCGCTTGAGACGGGCGCGCGCGACGCGCGTCCGGAAGTGAAAGGTAAGCCCGAAAGTATACCAGCGCGGACAGGCGGCCGCAGGCGGCCGCCTGAGCACGGGCATGGATGCGAGGGCCCGGCAGGTACAATGCGGCCCCATGGAATCCTTCGATATCGCGGTGATCGGCGCGGGCGCGGCCGGCATGATGTGCGCGGCCGTGGCCGGTCAACTCGGCCGGCGTGTGGCGCTGATCGACCACTCGCAGCGTCTCGCGGAAAAAATCCGCATTTCCGGCGGTGGCCGGTGCAACTTCACGAATCTGTATGCGGGGCCGGCCAATTATCTGTCGGCAAATCCGCATTTTTGCCGCTCGGCGCTCGCGCGCTATACGCCGCGCGATTTCATGGCGCTGCTGAAGCAGCATCGCGTGACATGGCACGAGAAGCACAAGGGCCAGCTGTTCTGCGATCAGTCGAGCGACGCGGTCATCGACGTGCTGAAGAACGAGTGCGACGCCGGTGGGGTTGCATGGCGCACGCCGCTGTCGGTCGAAGAGGTGCGCCAGGACGCCGAAGGACAGTTCCTGCTCGGCACGACGGCGGGCACGATCGCCGCCTGTGCGCTCGTGATCGCGACGGGCGGTCTGTCGATCCCGAAGATCGGCGCGACCGATTTCGCATACCGGATCGCCAGGCAGTTCGGCCACAAGTTGATCGACACGCGTCCCGCGCTGGTTCCGCTGACCTTCGCTCCGGCCGACTGGGAGCCGTTCGCGGCGCTATCGGGCGTGTCGCTTGAAGTACAGCTGTCGACTGGCAATACGAAGACCGGCGCCGAATTCACCGAAGATCTGCTGCTTACGCACCGCGGCCTGTCGGGCCCAGGCGTGCTGCAGATCTCGAGCTACTGGCAGCCCAGCGAGCCGATTCACATCAATCTGCTGCCGGAGCGCGACGCCGCGACTGCGCTCATCGACGCGAAAAGCGGCACGAAGCGGCAGATCGCCAATCTGCTATCGGAATGGGTGCCGCAGCGGCTCGCGCATGTGTGGCTCGACACTCACCAGGTGGCCGCCGAGGCCCGCGTCGCCGATCTGCCGGACAAGGCGCTGCGCGGCATCGGTGAGGCGCTGTCGCGCTGGACCCTCACGCCGAACGGCACCGAGGGTTATCGCAAGGCCGAAGTGACGCGCGGCGGGGTCGATACGCGCGGTTTGTCATCGACCACGATGATGAGCGCGCGGGTGCCGGGCCTCTACTTCATCGGCGAGGCGGTCGACGTGACCGGTTGGCTCGGCGGCTACAACTTCCAGTGGGCGTGGGCGTCGGGTGTCGCGGCGGGCGAGGCGGCGGCCGAATATGCCCGGGGGCTTGACGGCGCAATGGCTTTGTGAGAAAGCTCTGCTATACTCCTGAACCTTTACAAAGTTCCGTTATTGAAAAATGACGACCGTCCGCGTAAAAGACAATGAGCCGTTCGAAGTCGCCATGCGCCGTTTCAAGCGCAGCATGGAGAAAAACGGCTTACTGACGGAACTTCGCGCTCGCGAGTTTTACGAGAAACCCACAGCCGAACGCAAGCGCAAGAAAGCGGCGGCGGTGAAGCGTCATTTCAAGCGTCTGCGTGGCCAGATGCTGCCAAGGAAGCTCTACTGATTCTGGCGTTGCCCCGCTGTACGCGGCGCGGCAGCATCCAAGCCGATGGCGGCACGACAGGTGTCATCATGGCAAACCTGGCCCATCGGGCCAACCGGCAGGGTCGCATCCACTACGCAAAATTGCGCCAACCCGCTTGAGGAAGACGTCCCAAGCGGGTTTTTGTGCTGATGCGGCGGTGTCGCCGCCGTCGACCGGCCGGTTTTTCAACTTTTCAACGCAATTCAGGTGAGTGATGAGTCTCAAGGACCGGATCAACGACGATATGAAAGCTGCCATGCGGGCGCGCGAGACCGAACGTCTCGGGACGATCCGCCTGCTGCTCGCCGCGATCAAGCAGCGTGAAGTCGATGAGCGGGTCACGCTCGACGATGCCGCCATAACCTCCGTCGTCGACAAGATGATCAAGCAGCGCAAGGATTCGATCAGCCAGTTCGAGGCCGCAGGACGTACGGATCTTGCGGACAAGGAAAAGGCCGAGTTGGCCATTCTTTCCGCGTACATGCCTGAGCAGATGTCCGAAGCGGAAATCGTTGCCGAGGTGCAGGCGGCGGTCGCGCAAACCGGCGCTGCCGGCCCGCAGGACATGGGCAAGGTGATGGGCGTGCTGAAGCCGAAGCTGGCCGGCCGCGCCGACATGACCGCCGTCTCCGCACAGGTCAAGGCCGCGCTCGCTAAGTAACTCTGTCGATTTGTCCGGGTCGCGCGCCTCCTGAAGGCGAGGCGCGGGACCCGGGCGCGGTGTCGAGCCCGCGCTCCGGGCTTGGATTTTGAAGCTTTCCAGGCAGCGTCATTTACTGTGATCCCACCGTCATTCCTGCAGGACCTGCTCAACCGCGTCGATATCGTCGACGTGGTCGGCCGGTATGTGCAGCTGAAAAAGGGCGGCGCGAACTTCATGGGGCTGTGCCCGTTTCACAACGAGAAGAGCCCCTCGTTTACGGTTAGTCCGACTAAACAGTTTTATCACTGCTTCGGCTGCGGTGCGCATGGTACGGCCATCGGTTTCCTGATGGAACACGTGGGCGCGTCGTTTCCCGAAGCGGTCAACGAGCTCGCGCAATCGGTGGGTCTCACCGTACCGCACGAGGCTTCTCCCGGATATGGCGGCGGCGGTGGTGGCGGAGCTGGCGGCGGCCACGCGCCGGCGGCATCGAAGGCCGTGACAACCGCGCTGTCCGATCTCATGCAGACCGCCTGCGACTACTACCGTAAGCAACTGCGCGGTGCGCCGGGCGCGATCCAATATTTGAAGAAGCGCGGCCTGACCGGCGAAGTCGCCGCGCGCTTCGGTCTCGGCTATGCGCCGGACGGGTGGCAAAACCTCGAGGCGGCGTTCCCGAACTATCGCGACGACGCCCTGGTCGAAGCGGGTCTCGTGATCGTCAGCGAAAAGTCGGACGCGCAGGGTCAGAACCGCCGCTACGACCGCTTTCGCGAGCGGATCATGTTCCCGATCCGCAATGTCAAAGGGCAGGTGATCGGCTTCGGCGGCCGCGTGCTCGACGGCGGCGAGCCAAAGTATTTGAATTCACCAGAAACGCCGCTATTTAACAAGGGCAGCGAGCTGTATGGGCTGTTCGAGGCGCGCCTTGCGATTCGAGAGCAACATTACGTGCTGGTCGTCGAAGGTTATATGGACGTGGTCGCGCTGGCCCAATTGGGCTTCCAGAACGCCGTCGCGACCCTCGGCACCGCTTGCACGCCGATTCATGTGCAGAAACTGATGCGCCAGACCGATACGGTCATCTTCAGTTTCGACGGCGACGCGGCCGGCCGGCGCGCCGCGCGTCGCGCGCTCGATGCGTGCCTGCCGCACGCCGCCGACAACCGGACGATCCGTTTCCTGTTCCTGCCCAGCGAGCATGATCCCGACAGCTACGTGCGCGAGTTCGGCACCGAGGCTTTCGCCGAGCAGGTCGAACGGGCGATGCCGTTGTCGCAGTTCATGCTCAACGAGGTGTTGACCGGCAAGGAGCTCGATCAGCCCGAAGGCAAGGCCCGCG
The DNA here is from genome assembly GCF_050436245.1 of Paraburkholderia sp. MM6662-R1. Lineage (NCBI taxonomy): Bacteria > Pseudomonadati > Pseudomonadota > Betaproteobacteria > Burkholderiales > Burkholderiaceae > Paraburkholderia > Paraburkholderia sp. MM6662-R1. The sequence continues at coordinate 1,461,374 of NZ_JBNDLV010000004.1, forward strand.
CGCTGTTCGACGCGAAACCGCTGCTGCAGGCGTTGCCGGCCAATGCGCTGCGCGCGCAGATCATGCATATGTTCGCAGACCGGCTCGATGTGCCATTCAGCGAAGTCGCGGCGCTTTGCGAAGTCGACGCGCGGATCGCGGCCGCGTCGCGCAGGGCGCCGGCCCGCAAGGACCGGCGCAGCGTGACCGGCATCGAGGAAAAGACGCTGCGCAATCTGGTGATGTATCCGCGCACGGTCGCGATGCTCGACGAAGCGGCCGAAGAGGCGCTGCTCACCGTGACCCGGCACGGCGAACTGTTCGCGGAAGTGACGACGCACGCGCGAGCCCTAGGCGATTCGGCAGCGTTCCAGTTGTTGTCCGATCTCTTGCGAAATGGCGCGAACGCCCCAACTTTCGAGGAAATCTTTCGCAAAATTCTAGACTATGATGAAAACGTCCGGGATTTGCTGCTGAAAGACCCGCAGGACGCGGCCGTCATCGAGGAACGGCGCGAGCAGGAACGAATTGTCGGCGAGGAGCTGAAAGCCGCGATTTTGAAGATGCGATACGACGCTTATTGCGATCGTCTCGAGCAGCTTTCGCGACAGTCGCGGCATACGCCGGAAGAGTTTGCCGAGTTTTCGGAGCTCAACCGGAAGCGGGCCGACATGAAGCGTCAACTCGGGCTGTAGCGGAGAGGCCGAAACCTCGGGTGGTATAATCAAAAGTTTCTAGCGGTTTGTTTTTTCAAGGGTTTTCCTAGCAAAGGCGAAAGGCGATGCGATGGCAAAGACGACAGGCGGAAATCATGCAACGGGCTCACGCGCTAAAGAGCGCACCGGAAAAGTTACCGAAGCCAGGCTGACTGCATCCGCCAGAAGAACGTCTGTTGTCAGCGTTGCACCGGCTGCCGGGAAGAAGTCGTCGACCACTGCGGCCGCGCAGGCCGCACCGGTTCGGGCGGCGAAAGCTGTAGCACCGCCGGCTGCCAAGCGGGCGGGTGTCAGAAGCGCAAGGGAAGCGGCTGCCGTTCAGGACGATGCGGTAGCGCGCGTGACTTCAGTATCCACGGTTCAACCGGCTGTTGTCCAACAGCCGGGGGTCGAGACTACAGCCTGGTACGGCGAACTCCATGACGAAAAAGCTGAATGAAGTACCCGTCGATGACGATGCAACCCAGACCGAAGAAACCGCTGCTGCCGCACCGGGCAAGCCGGAGAAGGTCAAGGCTCGCGACCGTCGTGCAAAGGAAAAAGCGCTGCTGAAGGATGCGTTCGCGTCGTCGCAGCCTGGCACGGTGGAGGAACTCGAGGAGCGTCGCTCCAAGCTGCGCGCCCTGATCAAGCTCGGCAAGGAGCGCGGCTTCCTCACGTACGCTGAAATCAACGATCACCTGCCGGACAACTTCACCGAGACCGAGGCGATCGAAGGCATCATCAGCACGTTCAACGACATGGGCGTCGCGGTCTACGAACAGGCCCCGGACGCTGAAACGCTGCTGCTCAACGACAACGCGCCCGCGGCTTCGTCAGACGACGAAGTCGAAGAGGAAGCTGAAGTCGCGCTGTCCACCGTCGACTCCGAATTTGGCCGCACCACCGATCCCGTGCGTATGTACATGCGCGAAATGGGCACGGTCGAGCTGCTTACGCGTGAAGGCGAAATCGAAATCGCGAAGCGCATCGAAGACGGCCTGAAGCACATGGTGATGGCCATCTCCGCGTGCCCGACCACGATCGCCGACATTCTCGCGATGGCCGAGCGCGTCGCCAACGACGAAGCGCGCATCGACGAACTCGTCGACGGTCTGATCGACGTCGACGCGGCAGACGCCGACGGCTTCTCCGCGCAGGAGGCGGAAGCGATCGAGAATGAAGACGAGGAAGCCGAGGAAGAGGACGAAGAGGACGAGGAAGAAGACGATGGCGCGGCGCAAGCCACCGCCAACGCCGCGCAGCTCGAAGCGCTGCGGCGCGCGTCGCTCGAAAAATTCGCGTCGATCAGCGAATGGTTCGACAAGATGCGTCGCGCGTTCGAGAAGGAAGGCTACAAGTCCAAGTCGTATCTGAAGGCGCAGGAAACCATCCAGAACGAGCTGATGACGATCCGCTTCACCGCGCGTACCGTCGAGCGTCTGTGCGACACGCTGCGCGCGCAGGTGGATGAAGTGCGTCAGGTCGAGCGTCAGATCCTGCATACGGTCGTCGACAAGTGCGGCATGCCGCGTGCGGAATTCATCGCGCGTTTCCCGGGCAGCGAGACGGACCTCGAATGGGCCGACAAGATCGTCGCCGAAGGTCACGGGTATAGCGCGATCCTCACGCGCAACATTCCGGCGATCCGCGAACAGCAGCAACGTCTGCTCGATCTGCAGGCGCGCGTGGTGCTGCCGCTGAAGGACCTGAAGGAAACCAACCGTCAGATGGCGGCCGGCGAGCTTAAGGCGCGCCAGGCGAAGCGCGAAATGACCGAGGCCAACCTGCGTCTCGTGATCTCGATCGCGAAGAAGTACACGAACCGCGGTCTGCAGTTCCTCGACCTGATTCAGGAAGGCAACATCGGCCTGATGAAGGCGGTGGACAAGTTCGAATACCGTCGTGGCTACAAGTTCTCCACGTATGCGACGTGGTGGATCCGCCAGGCCATTACGCGTTCGATCGCCGACCAGGCGCGCACGATCCGGATTCCGGTTCACATGATCGAAACGATCAACAAGATGAACCGCATCTCGCGTCAGATCCTGCAGGAAACCGGTCTCGAGCCGGATCCGGCGACGCTGGCCGAGAAGATGGAAATGCCGGAAGACAAGATCCGCAAGATCATGAAGATCGCGAAGGAGCCGATCTCGATGGAAACGCCGATCGGTGACGACGACGATTCTCATCTGGGCGACTTCATCGAAGATACGAACACGGTCGCCCCGGCGGATGCGGCGTTGCACGCGAGTATGCGCGACGTCGTGAAGGACGTGCTCGATTCGCTGACGCCGCGCGAAGCGAAGGTGTTGCGCATGCGTTTCGGTATCGAGATGAGCACGGATCACACGCTCGAAGAAGTCGGTAAGCAGTTCGACGTGACGCGTGAGCGAATTCGTCAGATCGAGGCGAAGGCGCTGCGCAAGCTGCGTCATCCGAGCCGTTCGGACAAGCTGAAGTCATTCCTCGAAGGGAATTGACGGCGACGGCCGCGGTTGGCCGCAAATGATGCGATCAAAGGGGGCCTCCCGGTCGTTTCGCTGAAGCGAAGCGAAGCGGTTGCGGAGGCTCCTTTTTCGTGTAGTATGTCGGCCAATCGACGAAACGGGCCCGGCCTTCACGACCGGGTCTTTTTTCTTGGGCTGGACGCCGTGTTGGTTGCAGGCAGTGGACTCATAATCCACCTCCGAAAGGACATCGTGGGTTCGAACCCCACCCGGCCCACCAAAGTATCGAAAAAAGGGTTCCGAATTCCGGAACCCTTTTTTGTTTTTGGGCGGCCTTCGGCTGCCTCGGCTGGGCGACCCAGTGCCCAGCCTCAACCCCGGCGAGCCGCGTCCGTTGCCCCACACACCACCCGACACCGACCCGCTCGCGCCGGGCCTCGCCGGCGGACGAGGAGGCGCTTAAGCGCGCTCCGCGCCAACCATAAGCGGTGATCACGCGTAATCAGGGAAACTCCGTGTAAAAGCGGGCGCAACCCCGCCATTAATTGAATGCGGAAGGCTTGTTGATGCATGCCGTCCGCTTTCAGCGCGGGTCTTGTCACGCGGCGGTCGGCGTCGCAATTCACCTCCGGGCAACGCCCGTGCTGAAGGCTTTTTCGAATCGCGCGCGCATCTTATAAAGACGTGACAGAGGGTGCTCACTAAAGCGAGAAATCAGAAGACCGCCGCAATGGCAGTGTCTCAATAGTGAATGCTGATTCGACGCGGTGGGCTGGGACCGTTGCGCCGCCCGGGGGCGGCAGCGATTGCTTGCGTCGGTCAATAAAGATTAGGTGAATGAGCCGTCTTGGTGATTCGACGAGTTAATCGCCCCGCCGGAAACCATTAATTGGCGGGTGCGCGAGGATGACTGCATTTAACTCTATTAAGTTCCGGCGCTCCAAAAATAAATCTCAAACGACGCGGAAAACCGTCACTTCAACCATTTGATTACAAAAATATCGGCCGGTCTTTTCGTCAATTTGCTCCGACCCGATTACGTCACGCGTATTAAAGCACTGTTGCAAACGCGCAACTCAGGATATTGAGGCGTTGCAAATTCGTTTTGGCTGGAGCTGTCGATCCGGCCCCTCGATCTTGCAATAAACGGTGGAAAAACAAGAAGTTATCCCCATCGGCTCTAACATTGTTGCGAATTTCGAAAGATCTTGTTGCGGGAATTGCCTGCGTCGGTACCAGGGTGTCCCCCTACACTCACGCTTCGCTTCAAGGGTGCCCGGTCGATCCCCACAGTTCGGCCAAGCGGGCGGCGGCAAATGCGATGCATCGGCTGCTGAAGCAGGTCCTGCTCCCCGTATAAATTTTTCGAATTGGAGTTCCCATGAAAAAGAGTCTCATCGTCGTTTCGGCTGCCGCATCGTTCGCTTCGGTCGCTCACGCACAAAGCAGCGTGACCCTGTACGGTCTGCTCGACGCAGGTCTGACGTACACCAGCAACGTTGCCCACAACTCCAAGTGGGCAGCAGGTAGCGGCGGCATCAACCAGAGCATGTTCGGCCTGCGTGGTTCGGAAGATCTGGGCGGCGGTCTGAAGGCAATCTTCACGTTGGAAAGCGGCTTCAACATCAACAACGGCAAGTACGCTAACAACAACGGCATGTTCAACCGCCAGGCCTTCGTCGGTCTGTCGAGCTCGCAATTCGGTACGGTCACGCTGGGTCGCCAGTACGACGCAGCGCAGGACTACCTCGCACCGCTGACCGCAACGGGCAGCTGGGGCGGCACGTACTTCGCGCACCCGTTCAACAACGACAACCTGAACACCAACGGTGGTCTGTCGGTCAACAACTCGGTCAAGTACTCGAGCGCTAACTACGCTGGCTTCACGTTCGGCGGCACGTACGGCTTCTCGAACCAGGCTGGTGGCTTCGCAAACAACCGTCAGTACAGCTTGGGCGCCGCATACCAGTGGCAAGGCCTGCACCTCGGTGCTGCCTACGCTCAGCAAAACAACCCGGCTGCTAACGCAAGCGGCGCATCGGACGGCGTTCTGGCGAACACCGCGGGCGTGCTGCAAGGCGATTTCCGTCAGCGTCAGTTCGGCGCAGGCGCTTCGTACGGCTTCGGCCCGGCGCTGGTTGGCGTGGCATGGACGCAATCGCGCGTCGACAACCTGGTTGGTGAAGCTCCTGGTCAGCGTCAAGGCCACACCAACAACTACGAAATCAACGGCAAGTACAACGTGACCCCGGCTATGGCTCTCGGCGTCGCGTACACGTTCACCGACGCGCGCGGCTACGGCATCAACGCCGACGGTAACGACATGAAGACCCGTTACCACCAGATCGGCCTGCAGGCTGACTACTCGCTGTCGCGTCGCACCGACGTCTACGCTCAGGCTGTGTACCAGCACGCAATGGGTGACGGCGGCGTGGCTTCGATCTACAGCGGCGACAACACGGTTCCGACCTCGTCGTCGAAGAACCAGACGGCTGCTACGGTCGGTCTGCGTCACCGCTTCTAAGCTTCAGCAGAAGCTGCCTGTAGTACACAAAGGTGCCGTTCGCGGCACCTTTTTTTATGCGGGCGGCAGACCGGTGAGCCGGTTTCCGTATGCGGGGCGAAAAAACGGGCGTCGCTGGGACGCCCGTTTTGCCATGACGACGTGAAACGATTCAGAAAATTGTCCGCAAACCGAGCGCAACGCCGGTCTGGTTGTCGCGGCCCGGCAGTTCGACCGACGCCGCGCCCGACACCTTGTCGAAATCGACGGTGCCGTACACCTCGGTGCGCTTCGACAGCGCGTACTCGGCCAGTGCGACGAACGTGTAGCGATAGCCACTGCCGAGCTGACCAGCGCCGATCGCCGCGTTCGACATGTGGTCGTAGTACGCGGCGCCCGTCAGCGTCAGCGCGCGCGTGGCCTGCCACCTGACGCCGGCGAACGGTCCGTTGTCGATGCGGCCCGAGCCCTTGACGATATCGACGCCCGGCACGAGCGTCTGCTGCGCGAGCGCGTTGTCGACGAAGCCGGTGTCGTCCTTCGAATGCAGATAGCCGACGTACAGTTTCGTCGAGCTGAACGCATAGACCGCGTTCGCGTTGAAGATGGTCTGCTTGTGATTGCTGTTGTCGCTGTTCTGCTGCACGCCGGCCGCGACCGGCAGCGGACCCGCCGCGTACGACTGCGTGAAGCCGTACATGTTGCCCGCGCCGAGATGGCCTGGCACCTGGCCCAAGAAGCCGCCGTCGCCGGTCGATTCCGAGTTCGTGCCGATGAGTACATCGCGGCCACCGTCAGGCCTTTGAACGTGCCCGTGTACCTGATCGCGTTATCGGCGTAAAGCCCCGCGCCGAGCGCGCCAGGCAGCCACGAGTTCTCGTTGTAGTTGCCGACCGTGAGCGGGTCGTAGGTATCGCCGAGCAGAGGTCTTCCGAGCCGCGCAGGCCCCAGCGGCTGTTGGTGATCGCGCCGTTCCTGTGACAAAAGTTGACTTTCTCCCAGGCAAGCTGCGAGTAGTCTCGAGCGAATTGACGTATCGACACGACTTTCGGAGCGACGCCAGCACGCGTTTTACGCGCGCGCTTTCACGCATGAATAGTCCATCTTGCGAATCCATCGAGACCTCGCCAGTCGTTCAGGAGCTGACCGACGAGCAATGGCAGCGGGTCGCGCCGCTGTTACCTGAAACCTTGCATGATGACGGCCCGCGCCGTGGTCGTCCGCCGATCGAAATTCGCCACGTGCTCGATAGCGTGATGTGGGTGCTGCACGCGCGCGCGCCGTGGAGCGCAATGCCCGAGCACTACGTCCCGTACCAGACCGCGCATCGCTACTATCTGCGCTGGAAAAAAACGGGCGTGTTGAGCGCGATCATGCTCGCGCTGTTCAAGACCGACGACGCTCTCGAAACGCGCGCGACGCGCAAGGGCGGCGTGCGCGCCGGATAGCGAGCGCCAGTCGCGTCGCTAGATCTGTTCCCGCCCGTACGCGGCCAGCCGCTCGAGATCGAGCACCTCGATCCGGTTATACGACAGTCGCAAAATCCGCAGCTTCTCGAGGTTCTGCAGCGCCTGATTGATGCGCTGCCGCGACACTCCCCCGAGCAGACCGACTTCTTCCTGTGAAATCGCCAGTGTGCGACCCGTGTCCGGATACAGATCCGGATTGAACAGCTGCGCGAGCGATTGCGCGACGCGTGCGTCCACGTCTAGCAGCCGGGTGTTCTGGATCGACGCGATGAATTCCCCCATCCGGTTGTTCAATTGCCGGATCACGAAGCCCGTGAACGGCAGACTCGATTCGAGCAACGCATGGAAGGTCGCGGACGGCACGAACATCACGAGCGACGGCTGGATCGCGGCCAGGTCGTATTTGCGCAATTCGCGCTTGATCACGCTGCCTTCGCCGAACCAGCCGCCCGGCGGCACGCCCGACAGCGTGCAGCTGCGGCCCGACGCGTTGTAGATAGCGAGCCTGATGAGCCCCGAGTGCACGCCGATCCAATAGTCGGACGGTTGCTGGCGGCGGGCGATCCACGCACCGCCTTCAAAGTGCTCGGCGTGTGCGCTGGCGAGCACCATCGCCTGATGATCGGCGGCGAGCGCGCGAAACCACGCGCACGCGACGAACAATCGCGCCACTCTGTCATTTGAATGACAGACAGTTCATGACGACAATTGCTAGGCTAGGCCCTGGTTCATTCACAGAACACGGTCAACAATCGGCGGCGCGGCTCGCGCCTCAGGAGACGAAGCAATGACACAGCACATGTTCGACGAAGGCCTCGGGCGGCGCGAGGCCAATTATGTCCCGTTGACGCCGATCGATTTCCTCGTGCGCGCAGCGCAAGTGTATGGCGAGCGGCTCGCGATCGTCCATGGGGAGATCCGCCGCAACTGGCGCGAGACCTATGAGCGTGCGCGGCGGCTCGCCAGCGCGCTGCACGAGGCCGGCATCGGCCGCGGCGACACGGTCGCCGCGCTGCTGCCGAACATCCCGCCGATGGTCGAGGCGCACTTCGGCGTGCCGATGGCCGGCGCCGTGCTGAATACACTGAACACGCGGCTCGACGTCGCGACGCTGCTGTTCATGCTGCGCCACGGTGAGGCGAAGGCGCTGATCGTCGACACCGAATACGGCGAGCTCGCGCATCGCGCGGCGCTAGAATTCCCGGAGCTCCGCGTGATCAGCGTGGCCGACGCGCAGCCCGCCGACGCCGCGCAGTTCATTCGCGCGACAGACTACGAGCAGTTCCTGCAAACCGGCGACCCTTCCTTCGAGTGGACTCCGCCCGCCGACGAATGGGACGCGATCGCGCTGAACTACACATCGGGCACGACCGGTGACCCGAAGGGCGTCGTCTACCATCACCGTGGCGCGTATCTGAACGCGCTGAGCAACATCCTCGAATGGGACATGCCGAAGCACGCGGTCTATCTGTGGACGTTGCCGCTGTTTCACTGCAACGGCTGGTGCTTTCCGTGGACGGTGGCCGCCCGCGCGGGCGTCAACGTCTGTCTGCGCAAGTTCGACGCGAAGATCGTGTTCGAATTGATTCGTCGCGAACACATCACGCATTACTGCGGAGCGCCGATCGTACAGAGTTCGCTCGTGAATGCGCCGGCCGAATGGCGCGGGGGCATCACGCATCGCGTGTCGACGATGGTCGCGGGCGCCCCGCCGCCGCCCGCGGTGATCGCGAAGATGAAGCAGATCGGCTTCGATCTGACGCACGTGTACGGGCTCACCGAAACCTACGGGCCGGCGGCTGTCTGCGCAAAGCAGGACGAATGGGACGCGCTCGACGATCAAATCCGCGCCGACCTGACCGCGCGCCAGGGCGTGCGTTATCACCTGCAGGCGGCGGTCGCGGTGCTCGATGCGGACACGCTCGCGCCGGTGCCGGACGACGGCGAAACGATCGGCGAGATCATGTTTCGCGGCAACATCTGCATGAAGGGCTATCTGAAGAACGAGCGCGCGACCGAAGCGGCTTTCAAAGGCGGCTGGTTCCATACCGGCGATCTCGGCGTGCGCTCGGCCGACGGCTATATCCGCATCCGCGACCGCAGCAAGGACATTATCATTTCCGGCGGAGAGAACATTTCGAGCATCGAGGTCGAGGACACGCTGTACCGGCATCCCGCGGTGTCGGTGGCGGCGGTGGTCGCGATGGCCGATCCGAAGTGGGGCGAGGTGCCGTGCGCGTTCATCGAGTTGAAGGAAGGCGCGCAGGCGACCGAGGAGGAAATCATCGCGCACTGCCGGCTGTTTCTGGCCGGCTACAAGTTGCCGAAGGCGGTGCGCTTTGGCGAGTTGCCCAAGACGTCGACGGGGAAGATCCAGAAGTTCGAGTTGCGCGCGCGGATCAAGGCGGAGGGAAAAGGGTAACGCGCCGCGATTACCGCTGATTCAGGGCGGCGCGAGTGGCGCGCATCGAGTCACGACGGTGCGCGCCGCTTCGGGTTGCCGTCAAATTCCCACCTTGTGCGCGTTAAAAATCAGCCGCAGGCCCAGCGCGGTCACCGCGCTCGCGGCGATGCGATCGATCCACCCCTTCCAGCGCAGATAGATTTCGCGCGGCCGTTGGCTCGAAAAGCACAGTGCGACGATCGTGTACCAGCCCGCCTCGATCGCGAAGATCGCCGGCGGCAGCGCGAAATAGCACCACACCGGCGGATGCTGCGGCAGCAGCGCAGCGAAGATACTGCCGTAATAGACAGCCGTTTTCGGATTGCTGAGCTGCGTGCTCAAGCCGATCCAGAACGACTTGCGCGGATTGCCGCCGCTGCCGGTTCGCGTTTCGCTGAACGCGAGCGGCTTCGCGGCGCCGCGCCAGATTTTCGACGCCAGATAGACCAGGTAGACGCCGCCGGCCACTTTCAGCCCGACGTAGAGCCATTCGACCGTCGCGAGCAGCGTATAGAGCCCGAGCAGCGCGATGCCGCTAAAAAACACACCGCCGATACCCATGCCGAGCGCTGTCGCGAGACCGTCGCCGCGCGACAGACCGATCGCATTGCGCGCGACGATGACGAAGCTGGGCCCCGGACTCATCGCGCCCAATAGCAGCGCGGCGAGGATCGTGAGGATGGCGGTCGAGGCGGGCATGGTCGTGTCTCCTGATGTCGGGCCGATGCCAGATGTTCTGGCGAATACAGAGTCTCGCATTGTCCGCCAGTCGCGCGGCGGAAGCCACGAATACCGAAAACTCGGAAGTCGCGCAATCAGTGAAATTAGAAAAAGTTCTTTGCTGCGGCCCAAATACATCGAATGCTAGAATGACTTTCCATACGCGGAAGCTCCCTCGTCACGACGAGGCGACGCACGACGCGAAACACGGGCGCAATTCGAGCCACGCCGATTTTTCGAGTAGCCGATTCGCCTGATTCCAGCGCTTCAACTCAGGCGCTTTACTTCAGGCGCTTTAATTCAGGATCTGACAGGCATCTCTTGCAAACGCGGGTTTTCACGCATTTGCATGGATCGCGTGAATTCGTCGAATTGCTTCCATTCAAATTGAATTACGCACGAGCCTCGCGTTGCTATGCGAGTTGCCCGTTTGTCTAATGCCAGCAAGAGCTGCGACACCAATACGTTATGAAACAACGAGAAGGACAACAACGCCTGTTCGAACGCGACGAGAGCCTGCGCGAGCGCATGATCGCGTGGATCCGCCGACGCATGGACGACCACGGCATCACATTCGAAGCGCTGGCCGAATCGCTCGAAGCCGATGCGAACGCCGTGGCCGCGGTGCTGTATCGCGACGCATTCGGTAACACGTGGGACGGTCGCGGCGATAAACCGGCATGGCTCGCGCGCGCGATTCACGCCGGACAAAGCATCGATCATTTCCGCTGCTGAACGCGCGCAGGCGCACCGCGAAACGCCCGCGCGAAAAAAAGCCCGCGCAAGGCGGGCTCGATCTTTACTGCTCGGAGTCTCGCGACGAATCGCGCATCACAGGTCGAAAAACACGGTTTCCTGATCGCCCTGCATGTGGATGTCGAAGCGATACAGGTTGGCCGTACCGGCAACGCGGCGCGCGATCAGCGTATTACGGCGCTCGGCCGGCACCGACGCCAGCACGGTGTCCTGCTCGTTCGCCTGCGCTTCGTCCTCGAAATAGATGCGCGTGAACGTGTGCAGTAGCATGCCGCGCATCGTCAGGATTACGTCGATGTGCGGCGCTTCGTCGGGATTCGCGCGGCCCGGCTTCACCGTCTCGACGATGAAACGCTTGTGCGGATCCGTGCCCGTACCGACGCGCGCAAAGCCGTGAAAGCCGGTCTTCAAAATTTCTTCGCGCGATTCCGGATAGTGGCCGTTCGAGTCGACTTGCGACATCTCGATCATCGCGTCGCCGATCACCTTGCCGTCGCCGTCGAACACCTGACCCACGATCGTGATGTGCTCGCCGGCCGCTTCCATGTCGGCCAGAACGTTCGTGAACAGGCTCTTGAAGTCGAAATCGTATTGCTGCGGGCAAAGACCGTAGGCGAAGTACGGACCAACGGTTTGCGAAGGCGTTTGCTTGAGAGTCGTCATGGCTTAGCGCTCCATCGGGGTTTCGTTCGGGCCGCGCAGCACGATGTCGAAATCGTAGCCGAGCGCGTAGGCCTCTTGCGTGGTGTCGAGCGAGAACTTCGAGACCATGCGCTCACGGGCGTGCTCGGGCGTGCCCTGGTAGATCGGGTCGAATGCGAGCAGCGGATCGCCGGGAAAGTACATCTGCGTGACGAGACGCGAGCCGAAGTGGTCGCCGAACAGCGAGAAATGGATGTGCTGCGGACGCCAGGCGTTCGGATGGTTGCCCCACGGATACGCGCCCGGCTTGATGGTCATGAAGCGGTAACGGCCTTCGTTGTCGGTGATGCAGCGGCCCGCGCCGAGGAAGTTCGGGTCGAGCGGCGCGTCGTGCTGGTCGGCCTTGTGCACATAGCGGCCGGCGGCGTTCGCTTGCCAGACTTCCACCAGTGTGTTGCGCACCGGGCGGCCGCCTTCGTCGAGCACACGGCCCGTCACGATGATGCGCTCGCCGAGCGGTTCGCCATTGCGCACCGCGTTGCGGGTCAGGTCGCTGTCGAGCGGGTCGAGGTCGTCGGTGCCGTAGACCGGCACGCGCTGGTCCCGCAGCCGTTCCTTCAGCGGAATCAGCGGACGCGACGGACCGCGTTTGACCGACGAACCGTACGGCGGATAGATGTACTCGGGATGGGACGCGAAATCTCGCGGCGAAAGAATTGAATCTTCCATGAGGTGTCTCCGTTGGAGGAATCGGGGATGCGACGTTATGACTCGCACTTTATACAAAGCGTGCGGTTATGAAAAATGACGTTTTTGGCCGTTTCGTATAACCTTCCGTTATGCAACGCAGTCTCGCGGATAGCCGCGTCAAATTCCGTCATCTCCAGTGCTTTCTGGCCGTCGCGCAGTTCGGCAGCGTCCAGCGGGCGGCGGACAGTTTGTCCATCACGCAGCCGGCGGTATCGAAGACGGTCGCTGAGCTGGAGACCATTCTCGGCGTGAAGCTGTTCGAGCGTGGCCGTCACGGCGCAGTGCCGACGCGCGAGGGGCAGCTTTTCATGCCGCACGCGAGCGCCTGCGTGAGCGCGCTGCGCCAGGGCGTCGATCTGCTTGCGCGGGCCGAGGGCGCGGCCGCCGCGACGCTCGAAGTCGGTGTGCTGCCCACTGTCGCCGCGGTGCTGGTACCGCCCGTGCTGAGACAGTTCGCGACGCAGTGGCCGCGCGTGATCGTGCGCCTCGCGACCGGCGCAAATCCGGAATTGCTCGAACGCCTGAAAGCGGGGTCGATCGAATTCGCCATCGGCCGCCTCGCGGACCCGGAGCGGATGGTCGGCCTGAGTTTCGAGCAACTGTTTACCGAGCCGCTGATCGCGGTCGTGCGCGCCGGGCATCCGCTGGCGCAAGGGAAGGCCTTGCCCGCCACGTCGCTGGAGGAATTTCCGATCGTGCTGCCGCCGTTCGGCACGCTGATCCGCCAATCGGCCGAGAGCCTGCTCGGCGCGTGGGGCGTGCCGCCGTTGTCGGCGTTCGTCGAGGTGTTGTCGGTATCCACGGGGCGCGCGCTGACGCTCGAAAACGGCGCGGTGTGGTTCGTGCCGCAAAGCGCGGTCGAATACGAACTCGCGCACGGCATGCTGGTGCGCCTGCCGCTGCCGTTTGCGGGCACCGGCGAGCCGGTGGGGCTGATTCGTCGCTCGGATACGCAGCCGTCGACGGTGGGACGCGCGTTCATCGAGGCGGTGCGCGAGGTCGCGCGGGGCAGACGGTTGCGAACGCCCCGCGACCCGGTGTAAAAACACGGTGCGAAAGCCGCCACAGACCGTTGTTCCTGCGGCACGCCGCGTGCGCGCCACGAGCGAGCACGCACCACGCAGCCCCTCGCGAACGACCGGAACACTTCGCGCCGAACCCGGAAAGACCGGCCCCGCGTCGAAAGACCGTACAAGGAGATTGCCATGCCCAGCGACTTGCCCACTCCAGAGGCCGCGCAGCGCGCCGTATTGGCGCCGCAGCACAATCCGCTCGGCACGGCCGGCCTCGAGTTCGTCGAGTTCGCCGCGCGCGATCCGCAGGCGCTCGGCGAGACCTTCACGCGGCTCGGCTTCAAGGCGATCGCGCGTCATATCAGCAAGGATGTGACGCTGTATCGCCAGGGCGAGATGAATTTCCTGATCAACGCGGAGCCCGATTCGTTCGCAGCGCGCTACGCGGAAGAATACGGGGTCGGCATCTGCGCGATCGGGATCCGCGTCGCCGACGCACAGCGCGCGTTCGAACGCGCGGTGGAACTCGGCGCGTGGGCGTTCGAAGGCGAACGCCTCGGTGCCGGCGAACTGCTGATTCCGGCCATTCAAGGCATCGGCGATTCGCACATCTATTTCGTCGATCGTTGGCGCGGGCGAGGCGGTCAGCGCGGCGGCCTCGGCGATATCTCGATCTTCGACATCGACTTCCGGCCCATCGAAATCGACACGGCCGCAGCCGATCTGAATCACGCGGGCAGCGGCCTGATCGCGGTCGACCATCTGACGCAAACCGTTGGCGAAGGCCGCATGCAGGAGTGGATCGACTTCTATCGCGACCTGCTGAATTTCCGCGAGATCCACGAGCTGCACGCCAACTGGCATGTGTCGGCGGAATCGCGCGTGATGGTGTCGCCGTGCGGCGCGATCCGCGTGCCGCTGTACGAGGAAGGCACGGGCCGGACCAACCTGATGCACGAGTATTTGCCCGATCATCCCGGCGAAGGCGTGCAGCACATCGCGCTCGCCACCGACGACATCTTCGCGTGCGTCGAGCGTCTGCTCGCGAACGGCGTCGAATTCGTCGAGCCGCCGCCGCGCTACTACGAGCAGCTCGATGCACGTTTGCCGGGCCACGGGCTCGATGTCGAGCGACTGCGGCACACGCATGTGCTCGTAGATGGCGAGATCGGCGCGGACGGCGTGCCGCTGCTGTTTTTCCAGACCTTCGTGCGGCGTCGCGCCGGCGAGATTTTCTTCGAGATCGTGCAACGCCAGGGGCATCATGGCTTCGGCGAAGGCAATCTCGCCGCATTGGCCCAGGCGCGCACCGGCAGCTGAACACTGCGCGTAGTCGCATGCGTGATTGGATCACTCACGCATGCGGTTTTCGTCGCGTCACGCCCCCTCGGGCCGCTCCACCAACTCCGGATAAATCGCGCCGTATGCGGCGGCCTCGCGCAGCAGCCACTCGCGGAAACTCGCGAGCGGCTTGCCGTGACTCAACTCGGTCGGATAGACGAGGTAGTACGCCGCCTCGGCGAGCGCGGGTGTGTCGAACGGAATCACGAGACCGAACTGCTGCAACTGCGTGTCGACGAAAAAGCGCGGCACCAGCGCGATGCCGAGTCCGGCCGCGGCAGCGCTGATCAGCATCGTGTGCAGTTCGTAGCGCACGCCCTGCATCGTATGGTTTTCGTCGACGCCGAGATT
Organism: Paraburkholderia sp. MM6662-R1; assembly: GCF_050436245.1. Taxonomy (NCBI): domain Bacteria; kingdom Pseudomonadati; phylum Pseudomonadota; class Betaproteobacteria; order Burkholderiales; family Burkholderiaceae; genus Paraburkholderia; species Paraburkholderia sp. MM6662-R1. Next base: position 1,476,486 of record NZ_JBNDLV010000004.1, read on the forward strand.
CGAGAACCAGTTCGCCCAGCCGTCGGGTCGCGTCGTCGAATGCAGCAGCGGATAGTTGAGCAATTCGGCGACGTTGCGGACCGGCCGGTTCAGCAGACTCGCTGCGCAGACCGGCACCACTTCCTCGCGGAACAGAAAATCGGCCGACGTACCCGGCCACGTCGGCTTGCCGTAATGAATTGCCGCTTCGAAATGCGTCTCGGCGAACGGGAACGTCGCGGTACGCACGCCCATGTTCACGCGCACGTCCGGGTATTGTTCATTGAATGTGGCCATGCGCGGAATCAGCCATTGCGATGCGAACGTCGGCAATACCGCGAGTTCCAGATAGCCGCCGCCGCTGCCGTGCGCGATGATCGATAGCGTGTCGCGATCGAGGTGTTCGAGCGAGCGTCGCACCTGCGCGCTGTAGACCTTGCCCGCGCGCGTCAGCACCACGCGTTGCTTGACGCGCACGAACAGCCGCACGCCGAGATTGCTTTCGAGCGTATTGATCTGTCGCGACACCGCGCTTTCGGTGAGGAACAGTTCGCGCGCCGCATGCGTGAAGCTCTGGTGCCGCGCGGCGGCTTCGAACGCGAGCAGCGCGCCCATGTTGGGAATCTTGAACTTTCGCACGTTAATTCCAAAAACGCATCAAGTGGCGAGTTTATCTCGCTTTACGGGGCACAGCGCATTTCGAATAATCTCGCCCGTTATGAGGCGCTCGAGCAGCGCTCAACGTATAGCGTGGAGAAGCCGGATGCGAAACCTGAAGAATGCGAACGTCGAACAACTACTGGTGAAGCTGCTGGGCGCGCAGAAAGCCGCGCGCCTGTTTGCGACGCTGAATCATCCGCGTGTGTTGAACGAGTGGGAAAGCGGCAGCGTCACGCGCGCCGAAGTCGCACAGGCGATGAACATGGCGCTGTTCGACGATCTGCTCGCGCGCTCGGAAAACGGCCGCCGCTATACGGAGGAAACCGTCGCCGCCGGCGGCAGCGTGTACTTCGATCATGGCGCGCTGCGCACCGTGCGCTGGCCGCACAGCGGCGCGCTGCCGCCCGGCGAGGCCGCGTTCGCGCGCATCCTGCGGCCGCTCGGCTTTCGGATCAACGGCCGTTACCCGCTCGATCGTCTCGGCATGACCGGCCGCGCGTGGGCGCATGAGGACGCCGCCGACGAGATCGCGCAGTTCTTCGTCAGCGAACTGCACCCGGAGCGTTTTTCCGCGGCGTTCCAGCAGGCGGTGACGAACGTGATCGGTGCCTCGCGCGATCCGTTGACGCCGCGCGCCCATGGCCTCTTGTGGGAACTCGAACGCAATGGCGTGCTGCCGCTCGATGCGGCGCAGGAGTTGCTACCGGTGATCGTCGGTGCGTTCGCGCGTCAGCACGAGATGCCACGCGAAGCCGATTACGAAGTATTGTTGAAGGAATCGGCGGAGATGGCGTGGATCGCGACCGAAGGTAATGCGTTCAATCACGCGACCGATCGCGTCGCGGACGTCTTCAAGCTGTCGGACGAACAGAAGGCGAAGGGGCGGCCGATGAAGCCCGAAGTCGAGCATTCGCGTTCCGGGCGCGTGTTCCAGACCGCGTATCGCGCGGATGTCGTGCGGCGTGAATTTCGCGCGGCCGACGGCAGCGTCGTCACGCGCGACGTGCCGGGCTCGTTCTTCGAATTCATTACGCGCAAGCGCAGTTTCGATCAGGACGCGCGCCGCTGGGAAACGGACCTGCGTTTCGACGCGGGCAACGCACAGGGCATCTTCCGGATGACCGCGAGCCAGGCGGCCTGAGCGCTGACGGCGGCGCGAGCGCCGGCATCGCAGACGAGGTGCGCAGTGGGGACGTCATTGTCATTGGATGAAGAGCGGCGGGTTGGCGCGCAGCGGGGCGCTTTGCATGAACCGCGTGTCGCCACGCCTTTCTCGGCCAGCCCGGAGCTATTGCAGGCGCTCGAAAGCGACCTGCGCCAGCACGTGCGCGGCGAGGTGCGATTCGATCAGGGTTCCAAAGCATTGTACGCATCGGATGCGTCGAACTATCGGCAAGTCCCGCTCGGTGTCGTGGTGCCGGCCGATATCGACGATCTGCTCGCAACGCTCGCCGCATGCCGTCGCAACGACGTGCCGTTTCTCGCGCGCGGTGGCGGCACGTCGCAGAACGGCCAATGCGTGAACGTCGCGGTCGTGGCCGACGCGAGCAAGTATCTGAACCGCGTCGTCTCGATCGATCCGCTTGCGGGCGTCGCGGTCGTCGAGCCGGGCGTGGTGTGCGACTCCTTGCGCGATGCCGCCGAACAGCACGGCCTCACGTTCGCGCCCGATCCCGCCACGCATAGCCGCTGCACGCTCGGCGGCATGATCGCGAACAACTCGTGCGGCGCGCATTCGGTGATGGCCGGTAAGACCGTCGAGAACATCGAAGCGCTCGAAATCGCGACCTTCGACGGCGCGCGTTTCTGGGTCGGCCCGACCTCCGGGGAAGAACTCGAACGCATCATCGCGGCGGGTGGCCGACAAGGCGAAATCTACGCGGCGCTCAAGCAACTGCGCGACACATACGCCGAACGGATTCGCGCGAAATTCCCGCAGATCAAACGGCGCGTGTCGGGCTTCAATCTCGATCAACTGCTGCCGGAAAACGGCTTCAACGTCGCGCGTGCGCTCGTCGGCAGCGAAGGCACGTGCGCGGTCACGTTGCAGGCCAAAGTCAGGCTCGTGAAGAGTCCGGCCAGGCGCGTGATCGTCGTGGTCGGCTTCACCGACATCTATACGGCGGCGGACGCGGTGCCGCATTTCATGCGCTGCGGGCCGATCGCAGTCGAGGGACTCGACCGCGCGATCATTCGCGGCTTGCAGGCGCGCGGCCTGAAGAAGGACGAGATCGCACTGCTGCCTGAAGGCGATGCGTGGGTCGTGCTCGAATTCGGTGCGGACACGCAGGACGAGGTGCTGCAACAGGCACGCGACGCCGCCGCGTATTTCCAATCGGGCGCGGCTGGGCCGCAAATCTCGACGATGCTCGTCGAAGATCGCGCCTTGCAGGCGAAAGTGTGGACGATTCGCGAGACGGGGGCGTCGGCGGTCGCGTTGTCAGTGGATCGCGACAAGCCCGATCCGGTGGTCGGCTGGGAAGACGCGGCGGTCGATCCGCTGCGGCTCGGCGATTATCTGCGCGCTTTTCAGGCGCTCGTCGATCGCCATGGCTACGAGACGAGCCTGTACGGCCATTTCGGCGACGGCTGCGTGCACGCGCGCATCACGTTCGATCTGCGCAGCGCGGAAGGTATCGCGACGTGGCGCGGGTTCTTGCGCGAAGCGGCAGAACTGGTGGTCCAATTCGGCGGCTCGCTGTCGGGCGAACACGGCGATGGCCAGGCGAAGGCCGAGTTTCTGCCGATCATGTACGGCCCCGAGCTGATGCAGGCGATGGAGCAGTTCAAGGCGATCTGGGACCCGGCGAATCGTCTGAATCCGGGCAAAGTCGTGCATGCATACCGCGCCGACGAAAACCTGCGCATGGGCCCTGCGTACAAGCCGGTGACGCTGCATACGAAGCTCGCGTTCGCGAGCCAGGAAGGCGACGGCTTTCAGCGTGCGATCGAACGCTGCATCGGCATGGGCAAATGCCGCTCGCTCGAAGGCGGCACGATGTGTCCGAGCTATCGCGGCACCCGCGAGGAAAAGTACTCGACGCGCGGGCGCGCGCATCTGTTCTGGGAAATGCTGCAAGGCGACGTGATCGCCGACGGCTGGAACAGCCGCGAAGTGAAAGAAGCGCTCGATACCTGCCTCGCATGCAAGGGCTGCAAGTCCGATTGCCCGACGCATACGGACATGGCGTCGTACAAGGCGGAGTTCCTTTCCCACTACTACGAGAACAATCGTCGGCCGCGTCAGGCGCTGTTCATGGGGCGGATCGGCGAATGGGCTCCGTGGGCCGCGCGTTTTCCGCGCGCGACGAACTTTCTGACGACGGCGCCCGGTTTGTCCGCGCTCGGCAAATGGATCGCGGGTGTGGCGCAGACGCGTGCGTTGCCGCGGTTCGCCGCTGCAACTTATCGACGGAGTGCGTCGTCGCAAGCATCCGCGATTCATGCGCTCGGCGGCGACGCAAAGAAGGTGATCCTGTGGGTCGATACATTCAACGACCACTTCACGCCCGAGATCGCGCAGGCCGCCACTGATGTGCTCACGCAACTCGGCTGGCACGTCGTATTGCCGAAGAAACGTTTGTGTTGCGGGCGTCCGCTGTACGACTTCGGCCTGCTCGAACGCGCGCGCGAGCTGCTCACGCATATCGTCGACGTCCTCGCGGACGACATCGCCGCCGGCGTGCCGCTGGTCGGTCTGGAGCCTGGCTGTCTATCGGTGTTCAAGGACGAGTTGCTGAAGCAACTCCCCGATCATGCGTTGGCGAAGAAGCTGTCCGCGCAAACATATCTGTTTGCCGATTTCGTCGCGCGTCAGCCGTTCGAGTGGCCGACGCTCGCGGCCGATGTGATCGTGCATGGCCATTGTCATCAGAAGGCGCTATTCGGCATGCAGGGCGACACGGCGTTGCTGAACAAGCTCGGCGTCAGATGGAAGCTGCTCGATACCGGCTGCTGCGGGATGGCGGGATCGTTCGGCTTCAACATCGAGCACCACGCGTTGTCGGAAAAGATCGGCGAGGACATGTTTGAGGCCGTGCGCGACGCTATGGCGGCGAATGCGGAAACGATCGTGCTGACCAACGGCTTCAGTTGTCGCGAGCAGATCGAGCACGGCACAGGGCGACACGCACTGCATATCGCGCAACTCGCGCAACGGGCGCTGGCGGCGCGCTGAGTGCAGGGCGCGCTATTTTATTTCTTCGCTGACTCGTTCGCGGCAGGCGGTGTATGCGGAAGGTCCGCATTGGTCGCCATCCACAACACTTCGGCGTCTTCTTCGCTGGTCGACACCGCCGCGTGACCCGTGCGGCTGTCGAAGTAGAGGCTGTCGCCCGTGTTCAGATGTGTCGGCGCGTACAGCTCCGAATAGAGGCACACGCTGCCGCTGATCACGTAGAGAAACTCCTCGCCTTCGTGGCGGCCCCAGTCGTCGAATGCATCGAGCGTGTGCGCCGAGATGCGGATGCGAAACGGCAGCATCGCCTTGTGGGCCAGGTCGGTGGCGAGCAACTCCATCTGATAGCCGCGATAAGCGTGGCGCTGGCCTTCGTTCTTGCGCGTCAGCGCGCGCCGGCCGCTCGCGCTGACTTTCGGCGTCGAGCCGAACAGTTCGCCAATTTCGATCTTCAGGCCCAGCACGATTTTTTGCAGCACGTCGAACGTGGGGGACATCAGGCCGTTTTCGACCTTCGACAGCGTCGAGCGCGAGACACCGCACAGGCGGCTCGCGGTTTCGAGCGTCAGATCCTGCGCTTGACGGGCGGCGCGCACGCGCCGGCCGAGATCGGTGGAGGACGTGTCGGCGGATTTGGTGAGGTGGGTGTCCATGAGGCTTGCTGCTGGTCGGGTATGCGCTTGATCGGGCGAATAATGTTTCCGATCATAACATTTGGCGTGGCCGCGGCCTTTGTGCGCCGATTCAGGCGTTCGTGCGCTTTTCTCATCGGAAACGTCGTGGCTTTTCCGATGAGTTCGACGCAGCGTGGCGATCTCAGGTTGATGAGGCGTCCTTTGCGCGGCGTTTTTCACACGCTGCGATTGAAAAGCTCATTGAGCTGCATGCCCGCCGTCGCGCCGGTGAAGTCGAAGCGGCCATCGGCCAGCGCCTGAGCGGCGTGCATGAAGCCACCCCACGCCGCGCGCGCGAGCCCGCCGCCGACGCTGATCCGCCGCACGCCGAGCGCGGCCACGTCCTGCAACGTCAGGGTCGATGTCGAGCCGATCAGCAGATTGACGGGCTTCGGCGCGACGGCCGCGACCACCGCTTCGATCTGCTCGCGCGTCTGGATGCCGGGCGCATACAGGCAGTCGGCGCCCGCCGCCGCATAGGCCTTCAGACGCGCAATGGCATCGTCGAGATCGGGCTTGCCGGCGAAGAAATTCTCCGCGCGGCCGACGAGCAGCGTGTCGCCGCCGTTCTGATCGATCGCACGTCGCGCCGCGCTGAGCCGCTGCACGGCGACGTCGACCGGAAACAGCGGCGCGGCGGGGTTGCCGGTCGAGTCTTCGATCGACAGGCCCGCGACGCCCGTTTCCACCGCGAGCGTCACGCTCTCGGCGACTTCTTCCGGGTCGCGGCCGAAGCCGTTTTCGAAGTCGGCGTTGACCGGCAGATCGGTCGCGTCGACGATTGCGCGCAGGTGCGCGAGGATCGTTTTGCGCGGCAATGTGTTGTCCGCATGTCCGGTCGACCACGCAAAACCGGAACTCGTCGTCGCGAGCGCCTTGAAGCCGAGTGTATGCAGATAACGGGCGCTGCCCGCGTCCCACGGATTGGGCAGCACGAAACAGCCAGACGAGTGCAGCGCGCGGAAAGCGGCGCGTTTTTCAGCGGCGGTGCGGGGCATCGCATGTCTCCTTGGTGTGAGGGAGCGGCTCCCTCGTTGAAAGGAAAACGCCGGGCCAACTGTTGCGCAGGCGAATCGGCATTCACCAGGGGAAAGTCTATGTCCGTATCGAAACCGTGGTTGATGAAATGGGTGGCGACTTTCACAGACGTTTCCAATAATTCAAAATGACGACAGGCGAAGAAGCCGGTTCTGAGATGCGAAGGGCCGCGTGGGCAGTCGGCATTCGCGACGAGGTCATTTCCCCAAAGGAGGCACAACATGAACATCGCGACCCGGATGCGGTCGATCCCTGCCGTGTTGGTGCTCACGCTCGTTGGCTGCGCGGCGGGCGGCGGGAATGGCGGCGCGCAAACGCATCTGAGTGCAACGCAATGCCGCGATCTGACCGACCTCAGGAACAAGGCACCGGCCACGCACCAGCGGAGCATGAGCGAACTGACAGCGCTGCGGCAAGCGGGCTACCACCCTGAACGACGCTTTGATCCTGACTATCCGGCGAGTCTCGAGCGCGCGCAGAGGCAGGTGGACATCTGGTATCAGGCGGAATGCCCGCAGGCACGGGCTGGGTGAATCTGCCGCGGCGTCAGAATTGGCGGTACGTTGTTAGTGCCGCATAAACGTAAAGAGCGGGCGCATGCCTTGAAAACATGCGCCCGCTTCATATCGGTTCGAAACGGTGAAAACCGCAAAGAGGGGAAAGGGCCGTTAACTCGAGAATCTTTCCTCGCTACGGACATTCGCTATACGTTCGGGACTCGTCACTGACCGTCCGGATTGACCCACATCGGATGATGGCCCGCTTGCGATGATCCGCCCATCGACGACCCATAGCCAGACGTGTCGCCTTGGCCCTTCGCGTTCATCGCGGAGACGCGTGCCTCGGCCGCCTGGATGTCCGCGGGATACTGGGCATCGAGCACGATGGCCGGGTTATAGCCAATCTGTTCGAGTTGCTGCACCTGTGCCTTGACTTCGGCCCGCGTGATCGGCTGTTCCGATTGCGCGAACGACGCGACCGGCGCAGCGATCAGGGCCGTAAGCGCAACTGCCTGGATAAGCGATTTCATGATGTTTCCCTCCGTAGTTGTCTATCCGGCACCGCAGCGATACCGGTGCCATAAGCGCAGTCTAGAGGGGGGTGAACTTGGGGAAAACCACTAGCCGACTAATTCAGTATTGCAAAGAACGGGTAGTCGGCGAGCTGTAATCTCGCCGTCGCGGGTTCTCGTAAAACAGCGCAAAAGCGGCCGTCAATCTGGTCACACACCTTTGCGCACATCGACGCGATAACTCGTGATTTGCCGATAAGTATCTCCGGGTCGCACGATCACTTCGTTCTGCCCGGTCATATTGACCTCGTTCGGGAAACCGCCCGCCTCGAGGCACAAGCCGGCGTGCCGTTGATAGCGAACACCGCCGCGTCCCGGGTTGCCGTTCAACGCGTTGCCCGTGTAAAACTGCAAGCCCCGCTGATCGGTCGCGACGGTCAGTTCGCGTCCGCTGCCCGGATCGTATGCCCAGGCGACTTCGCGCAGCGGCGGCGCGTGGCCCTCGTTGCCCTGCATCGCGTTTGCCGGCGCCTCGCGCAGCACGTAGCAATGATCGAAGCCGCCGGCGCGCGCGAGTTGCGCGTGCGGCCAGTCGAGCCGGCCGCCGATCGGCGCGCTCTGCCGGAAGTCGAATGCGTTGCCCGCGACGTCGGCGAGCTTGCACGGAATCATCGTCGCGTCGACTTCGAAAAAGCGCTCGGCGTCGATCGACAGCACGTGGCCGCGAATGTCGGTGCCCGCGCGCCCGGTCAGGTTGAAGTACGGATGGCTCGTCAGATTGAGCGGCGTCGGCGCGTCGGTGATCGCTTCGTAGCCGATCGTCAGCGTGCCGTCGTCGTCGAGCGAATAGCGTACTTGCACCGTCACGTTGCCCGGAAAACCGGCATCGCCTTCGGGCGACTCGAGCCGCATCAGCAACGCGCCGTCGTCCTCGGCGACCTCCCACAACGCGCGATGAAAACCGACCGTGCCGCCGTGCAGCAGATTCGGACCTTCGTTGCGATCGAGCGTGTACTCGATGCCGTCGAGCGAAAAGCGCGCGCCCGCAATGCGATTGGCCCAGCGGCCGATCAGTCCGCCCATGTAGGTCGAGGCCGCCACGTATTCGGCGGGCGTGTCGTGACCGAGCAGAATATCGCCGAGACGTCCGGCGCGATCCGGTGCGTGCCACGAAACCAGCGTCGCGCCGAGGTCGCTGATGGCGACTTTCATGCCGTGCGCGTTGCGCAACGTGTAAAGCCGTACGCGATCGCCGCCCTGTAGCGTGCCCCACGGCTCGGAAGAGAGTTGTGCGATGCTGATCATGTGGTCAGTGCGAAGAAAAAATAGAAAGCATGCTCAGCCAGCGGTTTTGGTCTTCGGGCCCACGAGCTCCTGGTATTCGCGCGGCGTGCAGCCGAGTTCGCGGCGAAATACCGCGTACATGTATTGCAGCGACGTGAAGCCGCAACGGATCGCGACTTCCGCGCTCGACGCATCGCGTTTCGCGAGCAGCGACTTCGCGACGTCGAGCTTGTGGCGCAGGATCTCCTGATGCACGGTGCACTGACGTTCGCGCCGGAAATACTCTTCGAGCGACGAACGCGACACGCCCACATAGTCGGCCACCTGCTCGGTGCGGATGCCCTGGCACGCGTACTGGCGAATGAAATGGCGGGCGCGCATCACGTAAGGACTCGCGAGCGGCTGATGCCGCGTCGATTCGAGCACGTTGATGCCGACCGGCGGCACCAGAATGCGGCGCCCCGGAAAGCGCGCGCCGTGCAGCATCTGATGCAGGATGTGCGCGGCGGTACGGCCCATTTCCTCGGTGCCCTGGATCACCGACGACAGCGGAATGCGCGTCAGCGTCCGCGTGAGCGGATCGTTGTCGATGCCGATGATCGCGACTTCCTCGGGCACCGGAATGCCCGCGATCAGACATGCCTGCAGCAAATGCCGCGCACGCGCGTCGGTCACCGCGATGATGCCGACCGGCTTCGGCAGTTGCCGCAGCCACGTGGTCAGCTGTTCGATGGCCTGGTTCCAGGACGGCGCGCTCGTCGACAGACCGCGATAGATCTCGCTATCGATCTGCGCCGCGCTGCGTCCGTCCGCGCTGCGCAGATGCGCGAAGGCGAGTTCGCGCTGTTGCGCCCAACGGTTTTCCTGCGCCTGCGGCAGGCTGTACAGCGCGAAGTTTTCGAGGCCCGCGCCGATCAGGTGCGTGTACGCGAGCGACACGAGCTTGCTGTTGTCGGTCGCGATATAGGGTAAATCCGGGGGGTACTGCGTCGGATCCTCGTACGACGAACCGACCGCGACCACCGGCAGTGGACAGTCGCGCAGGGCTTCGTCGACGGCGGGATCGTCGAAGTCCGCGATGATGCCGTCGCCGTCGAAGCGCTGGATACCCGCGAGCCGGCAGCGGAAGTCTTCTTCGAGGAAGAGATCCCATGCGACGCGCGTCGACAGCAGGTAGTTGCCGATGCCGGTGATGATCTCGCGATCGTAGACCTTGTTCGCGTTGAACAGCAGCGCGATGCGATGGGTTGTCTGAGGTGCTTGTGGACGGGTCATGGCGGTGAGCGGCGGGTGGCTCGATGGACCACGCGCCTTTGTCTCCATTGTGTCGGGTGCCTGGGAGCAGCCCCGTTTTTAAGCGTCTGGTTATTCTAGGCGCCGAATCGCGCGGCGGCAGTAAACAAACGCGCGGGCGGTAAGAAACATCAAGCGCGCTGCGCAATTTCGCAATTGCCGGCACATCGTGCAAGCGGCAGCATGGCGTCACTTTGTCGGCCTGCGCGGCTTCTCGCGTGGGTTGCAATGCACCATACATTGGAGACGCCGATGTCCTACCTCGAACACATTCCAGAGATCCGTTACGAAGGCCCGCAATCGGACAACCCGCTCGCGTACCGTCACTACGACAAAACGAGGAAGGTACTCGGCAAGACGCTCGAGGAACATCTGCGTATCGCCGTCTGCTACTGGCATACCTTCGTATGGCCCGGCGTCGATATCTTCGGTCAGGGCGCGTTCCGGCGGCCGTGGCAGCAACCCGGCGACGCAATGGAGCGGGCGCAGCAAAAGGCCGACGCCGCGTTCGAATTCTTCTCGAAGCTCGGCACGCCGTACTACACGTTCCACGATACCGACGTCGCGCCCGAAGGCGCGAGCGTGAAGGAATACAGCGAGAACTTCCTGCGCGTGTCCGACTACCTCGCGCGCAAGCAGCAGGATACCGGTGTCAAATTGCTGTGGGGCACCGCGAATCTGTTTTCGCATCCGCGTTACGCGGCCGGCGCCGCGACCAATCCGAATCCGGAGGTATTCGCCTTTGCGGCGACCCAGGTGCGTCATGCGCTCGACGCGACGCTGCGCCTCGGCGGCGAAAACTACGTGTTGTGGGGTGGCCGCGAAGGCTACGACACGCTGCTGAACACCGACCTCGTGCGCGAGCGCGAGCAGTTCGCGCGCTTCCTGCACATGGTCGTCGAACACAAGCACCGGATCGGTTTCAAGGGTGCGCTGCTGATCGAGCCGAAGCCGCAGGAGCCGACCAAGCATCAATACGACTACGACGTCGCGACCGTGCACGGCTTTCTGCTGCAGCACGGCCTCGACAAGGAGATTCGCGTCAACATCGAGGCGAATCACGCGACGCTGGCGGGGCACTCGTTCCATCACGAGATTGCGACCGCATTTGCGCTCGGCATCTTCGGTAGCGTCGATGCGAATCGCGGCGATCCGCAAAATGGCTGGGACACCGACCAATTTCCCAACAGCGTCGAGGAACTCACGCTGGCCTTATACGAAATCCTGCGCCACGGCGGCTTCACGAGCGGCGGCATGAACTTCGATGCGAAAGTGCGGCGCCAGAGTGTCGATGCGGAAGACCTGTTTTATGGCCACGTCGGCGCGATCGACAACCTCGCGCTAGGCCTCGAACGCGCCGCGGTGCTGGTCGAAAACGAGCGCCTCGAGCAGTTCAAGCGGCAACGCTACGCGGGCTGGGATGGCGAGTTCGGCCGCAAGATCCTGTCCGGCGGGTATTCGCTGTCGACGCTCGCCGCGGACACGCTGGCGCGCGATCTGAATCCGCGGCATGTGAGCGGGCAGCAGGAACACATGGAAAACATCGTAAATCAGGCGATTTATAGCGGACGTTGAATAAAGATCGCGCGGCCACGTCGACCGCGCGCACCAGCAAGCTGTGGGTTGTCGCTTGTCCGAGTCTGCGGCTCGCAGCGCAGACCGATATGTCCGGTATTCCGGCTATCACTACACAAAAAGGAGACATCAATGAAATTTGCAATGCGTCGTAACGTCCTGAGTTCGCTGTTGTGCGGCGCGGTACTCGCCAGCCTGTCGCTCGCCGCGCCGCTCGCGCACGCCAGCAAGGCTCATCCGGAAATCGGCTTCTGTATCGACGATCTGCGCGTCGAGCGCTGGTCGCGCGATCGCGACTATTTCGTCGCCGCGGCGGAAAAGCTCGGCGCGAAGGTGTCGGTGCAATCGGCCGATGCGAGCGAAGAGCGCCAGATCTCGCAGATCGAAAACCTGATCTCGCGCGGCGTCGACGTGATTGTGATCGTGCCGTTCAACTCGAAGACGCTCGGCAACGTCGTGGCCGAAGCACGCAAAGCGGGCATCAAGGTCGTGTCGTATGACCGCCTGATTCTCGACGCCGATATCGACGCCTATATCTCGTTCGACAACGAGAAGGTCGGCGAGATGCAGGCGCAGGGCGTCTATGACGTGCGGCCGAAGGGCAACTACTTCCTGCTCGGCGGCGCGCCGACCGACAACAACGCGAAGATGCTGCGCCAAGGCCAACTGAAGGTGCTGCAACCGGCGATCGACAAGGGTGACATCAAGGTGGTCGGCCAGCAGTGGGTGCCGGAGTGGAGCGCATCGACCGCGCTGCGCATCATGGAAGACGCGCTGACCGCGAACAACAACAAGATCGACGCAGTCGTCGCGTCGAATGACGGCACCGCGGGCGGCGCGATCCAGGCGCTCGCCGCGCAGGGCCTCGCGGGCAAGGTACCGATCTCGGGTCAGGATGCCGACCTCGCTGCCGTGAAGCGCGTGGCGGCCGGCACGCAGACGATGACGGTCTACAAGCCGCTGAAGCTGATCGCGAGCGAAGCGGCGAAGCTGTCGGTCGCGCTTGCCAAGGGTGACAAGCCGGCGTTCAACGCGCAATACGACAACGGCAAGAAGAAGGTCGATACGGTGCTGCTGCAGCCGATCAAGCTGACCAAGGCGAACCTCGACACCGTCGTGAAGGACGGCTTCTACACGCAAGAGCAACTCGCGAGCAAATAACACAGAGACGGGCTATGTGAACGCCACGCTCCCGGGTCATCGCGCCCGGGAGCGTGATCGAACATTGGCCCAACTTGCAGCGAGGCATAGCGAATGACCCAACCTGTTCTGACGATGCGCGGCATCGTCAAAGCTTTTTCCGGCGTGAAGGCGCTCGACGGCATTGATCTGACCGTATCGCCGGGCGAATGCGTGGGCCTGTGCGGCGAAAACGGCGCGGGCAAATCGACGCTGATGAAGGTGCTGTCCGGCGTGTATCCGCACGGTACGTGGGATGGCGAAATAACCTGGGAAGGCGAGACGCTAAAGGCCGCGAGCGTACGCGACACCGAACGCGCGGGCATCATCATCATCCATCAGGAACTGATGCTCGTGCCGGAGTTGTCGGTCGCGGAAAATATCTTTCTCGGCAACGAAATCACGCTGCCCGGCGGCCGCATGAACTACGCGGCGATGTATCAGCGCGCCGACGAACTGTTGCGCGACCTCGGCATCAGCGGCATCAACGCCGCGCAGCCCGTGATGAACTACGGGGGCGGCCATCAGCAGCTGATCGAAATCGCAAAGGCGCTGAACAAGCGCGCAAAGCTGCTGATCCTCGACGAACCGTCGTCGTCGCTGACCGCCTCCGAAATCGCGATTCTGCTCGATATCGTGCGCGATCTGAAGCGGCGCGGCATTGCCTGCGTGTACATCTCGCACAAGCTCGACGAAGTCGCGGCCGTCTGCGACACGATCAGCGTGATTCGCGACGGCCGCCATGTCGCGACCGAGCCGATGCACGCCCTGACGACCGAGCGGATCATCTCGCTGATGGTCGGCCGAGAGATCAAGAACCTGTTTCCGCGCGAGCCGCATCCGATCGGCGACGTGATCTTCGAAGCGCGCAACGTGACCTGTTTCGACGTGACGAATCCGCGCCGCAAGCGCGTGGACGACGTGTCGTTCTCGTTGCGGCGCGGCGAAATTCTCGGTGTCGCCGGGCTCGTCGGCGCGGGCCGCACCGAACTGATGCAGGCGGTTTTCGGCGCGTATGCAGGCATCAGCGAGGCGCACGTCGTGCTCGACGGCAAGCCGCTGAAAATTCGCGCGCCCATCGACGCGATTCGCGCCGGCATCGCGATGGTGCCCGAGGATCGCAAACGCCACGGCATCGTGCCGGGCATGAGCGTCGGTCATAACATCACGCTTGCGGTGTTGCAGCGTTTCGCGACGGGCGGACGTATCGATTCCGCGGCCGAACTCGACACGATTCAGACGGAAATGAAGCGGCTTTCCGTGCGCGCCGCCAATCCGATGTTATCGATTGCAAGTCTGTCGGGCGGCAATCAGCAGAAGGCCGTGCTCACGCGCATGCTGCTGACCAACCCGACCGTGCTGATTCTCGACGAACCGACACGCGGCGTCGACGTCGGCGCCAAATACGAGATCTACAAGCTGATCTTCCAGCTGGCGCAGCGCGGCATGTCGATCGTGATGGTGTCGTCCGAATTGCCGGAAGTGCTCGGCATCAGCGACCGAGTGCTCGTGATCGGCGAAGGCGAGTTGCGAGGCGATTTCATCAACGACGGTCTCACGCAGGAAGACATTCTCGGCGCCGCGATCCGCCCCGTGCATCTATCTTCGAACCCAACCGCAGCGAGTGCCGCATGACTCCCGAAGTAACTTCCCAACGCACCGACAACGCTGTGCCGCGAGGCGCATTCGGCGGCACGCAACGGATCCAGCAACTGTTCGCGCGCTACAAGATTCTCGCGCTGCTGATCGCCGTCGCCGTGATCTGGATTTTCTTTTCGGCGCTCACGCACGGCGCGTTCGTCACGCCGCGCAATCTGTCGAATCTGCTGCGGCAGATGTCGATTACCGGCATGCTCGCGTGCGGCATGGTGTTCGTGATCATCGCCGGTGAAATCGATCTGTCGGTCGGTTCGCTGCTTGGTTTGCTCGGCGGCGTTGCGGCGATTCTCGACGTGAACCGGCACTGGCCGATCGGCGTGACGCTTCCGGTCGTGTTGCTGCTCGGCATCGCGGTCGGCGTGTTCAACGGCTGGTGGTCGACATATCGGCGCGTGCCGTCGTTTATCGTCGGGCTCGGCGGCATGCTCGCGTATCGCGGCATTCTGCTCGGCATTACCGGAGGGTCGACGATCGCGCCGGTGTCGGACAGCTTCGTGTTCGTCGGCCAGGGCTACCTGCCGCGGCTCGCCGGCGACACGCTCGCCGTCGTGCTGTTCCTGCTGCTGGCATTCCTGACGATCCGCCAGCGCGCGAATCGGCAGCGTTATCAGTTGCGCGTCGTGCCGTTCTGGCAGGACGTCGCGAAGGTGATCGGCGCAGGCG
This sequence comes from Paraburkholderia sp. MM6662-R1, assembly GCF_050436245.1. Classification (NCBI taxonomy): domain Bacteria; kingdom Pseudomonadati; phylum Pseudomonadota; class Betaproteobacteria; order Burkholderiales; family Burkholderiaceae; genus Paraburkholderia; species Paraburkholderia sp. MM6662-R1. Next base: position 1,491,679 of record NZ_JBNDLV010000004.1, read on the forward strand.
CGATTCTCGCCGGCTTCATCGCGATGCTCGACAGTTACGGCGGCATTCCGGTGCCGGTGTTGCTGCTGCTCGCGCTGCTCGGCGTCTTCACATGGATCGCGACGCAGACCGTGTTCGGACGCCGCATCTACGCGGTCGGCTCGAACCTCGAAGCGACGCGGCTGTCGGGTGTCAACACCGACCGCGTGAAGCTCGCGATCTTCGCGCTGATGGGGCTGATGTGCGCGTTTGCCGGCATCGTCAACACGGCGCGGCTCGCGGCCGGTTCGCCGTCGGCGGGCTCGATGGGCGAACTCGACGCGATCGCCGCGTGCTTTATCGGCGGCACCTCGATGCGCGGCGGCTCCGGCACCGTGTATGGCGCGCTGATCGGCGCGCTCGTCATGGCGAGCCTCGACAACGGCATGTCCATGCTCGACGTCGACGCGTACTGGCAGATGATCGTGAAGGGCGGCATCCTCGTGCTGGCCGTGTGGATCGACGTGGTGTCGGGTTCGAACCGCCGTTGATCCGGTCGCATGATCGCCTGATTGAATCAAGCGCAAGGTTCGCGGTGTGCCGGCGGTGACTTACGCCGGCACACCGCCGCCTCTGCGCGGTCGCAGTTAATGAAACACCCCACGACTTTCCCCCGCCGCTTTCAGTCCCCGCCTTCCCACGCCGCGCGGCCGCTCGAGGCTCACGCGCGCATTTAAGTCTCACGCTCGCCGATTCGTCTTATTACTATTCGCAGACAAAGACGGGTGCATCGGCGCTGTCGCCGCTTTCCTACCATCGAGCCAGCCGGGCGAGCCATGCCATGTTGACGCGCAGAACCTTTCTGCTTGGCGGCGCCAGTGCGTTGGGCGGGCTGCTGGTCGGCTGGGCCGTAGTGCCGCCGCGCCAGCGCCTGATGACGTCGACGCCGCTGCCGACGCAAGGCACTGAGGTTGGGCTGAACGGCTGGGTCAAGATCGACGCCGACAACCGCGTGACGATCATGGTGCCGAAGGCCGAAATGGGGCAGGGCATCCATACGGGGCTTGCGATGCTGCTCGCCGAGGAGCTCGACGCCGACTGGCCGCAGGTGAAAGTCGAAGAGGCGCCGATCGACCGGATCTACAACGCGGTGCAGAGCATCGTCGACGATCTGCCGTTTCGCCCCGACGACGACAGCTACATCCGGCGCGGCACCGTGTGGATCACGAGCAAGGCAGTGCGTGAGATCGGCACGATGATGACGGGCGGCTCCTCGAGCATGAACGATCTCTGGACGCCGATGCGCGAAGCCGGCGCGTCGGCGCGTGTGATGCTGATCGCGGCGGCGGCCGAGCGCTGGGACGTGCCGGTCCGCGAATGCCGCGCGGAAAAGGGCTGCGTGCTGCACCCGTGGGGGCACAAGGCGACGTTCGGCGAGTTGTCGTCGATGGCCGCGCGCCAGCCGCTGCCGCGCAGCGTCGTCCTGAAGCAGCCGGCCGACTTCAGGCTGATCGGCCAGCCCGTGCGGCGCATCGAAGCCGCGTCGAAAATCGACGGTGCGGCGCGCTTCGGCATCGACGTGTTGCCCGACGGTTTGGTCTATGCAAGCGTCGTGATGTGTCCGACGCTCGGCGGCACGGTCGCGCATTTCGACGCGACGCCCGCGCAAAAGATACGGGGCTTCATCAAGGCGTTCGCCGTGCCGCCGTACGCGGGCGGCACCGGCGGCGTGGCAGTGATCGCGGACAACGCGTTTCGCGCGATGAGCGCGGTCGAGGCGATCAACGTGACCTGGCATGACGGCGCGGCCGCGAAGGTGTCGAGCGCGGCGGTGGACTGCCGCCTCGTCGAGGCGCTCGACCATACGGACGGTCACGTGTATTACCACGTCGGCAACGTCGACAACGCGATGAGTCGCGCGGCGCGCACGATCGAAGCGGTCTATCACGCACCGTATCTCGCGCATGGCGCGGTCGAGCCGCTGAACTGCACGGTGCAGGTCGCGGACGGCGCGGCGACCGTCTGGGTGTCGACGCAGATGCCGCGGCTCGCGCGGCATCATGCGGCGAAAGTGCTCGGCCTCGACGTCGATCTCGTCGATGTACAGACGCAGTTGTTGGGCGGCGCGTTCGGCCGGCGCCTCGAACTCGATTTCGTCGCGCAGGCCGCGGCGATCGCGCGCGAGGCCGATGGCCGTCCGGTGCAAACCATCTGGTCGCGCGCGCAGGACTTCACGCACGACTTCTACCGGCCCGCATGCGCGGCATGGCTTCAGGCCGGCTTCGACGAGCACGGCACGCTGGTCGCCTGGCACGCGAAGTCGGCGGGTCAGGCGATCGTGCCGGATGCGCTCGCGCGTTACTACGGCGTGCCGCACATCCCGATCGACAAGACCACCTGCGAAGGCGCGTTCGATCAGCCCTACGAGTGGCCGGCCGCGCGCGTGTCGCACAAGATAGTCGAATTGCCGGTGCCGATCGGCTTCTGGCGCTCGGTCGGCCACTCGCATCAGGCCTTCTTCACCGAGAGCTTCACCGACGAAGCCGCCGCCGCGGCCGGCCAGGACCCGATCGCGTTTCGCGCGATGCTGCTCGTGCAGCATCCGCGTCATCTGGCGGTCCTGAAGCGTGTCGAGAAGTTGTCCGACTGGGGGCGTCCGCTAAAACCCGCCGCCGATGGCGCGCGTTGCGCTCATGGCGTCGCGTTGCACGAGGCGTTCGGCAGCGTGGTCGCGCAGGTCGCGGAGGTGTCGATCGGCGCGAACCGGCAGATTCGCGTGCATCGGGTGGTGTGCGTGATCGATTGCGGCTTGCCGGTGAATCCGAACCTGATCCGTCAGCAGATGGAAGGCGGCATCGTGTTCGGGTTGTCGAGCGCGTTGCAGAACGAGATCACGATCGTCAACGGCCAGGTGCAGCAGAAGAACTTCGTGGACTTTCCGGTCGTGCGGATGAACGGGTGCCCTGCGATCGAAGTCGACATCATGCCGAGCCAGCTGCACCCGCAAGGTGTCGGCGAGCCGGGCGTGCCGCCGATCGCGCCGGCGGTGGGCAATGCGGTGTTCGCACTGACGGGGCAGCGTTTGCGGACGCTGCCGTTGCGGCTTGCATGACGGACGGTGGATGAGCAAAAGCTTGCGGTGTAGCGCGGCGACTCAGGAGGCAAGCATGGCGGTACTGAATATCAACGGACGCAAGGTGAAGGTCGATGCCGATCCGGACATGCCGCTGCTATGGGTGCTGCGCTGCGATCTCGGCATGACCGGCACCAAGTTCGGCTGCGGCGTGGGCATCTGCGGCGCATGCACGATCAATCTCGACGATGCCGCGTGCTTCGCGTGCCAGACGTTGATGTCGAGCCTGCATACGCAGAAGATCACGACGATCGAGGGTTTGCAGGGACGCGAGGCGCAGGCGCTGAAGGCCGCGTGGATCGAACTCGACGTGGTGCAGTGCGGTTATTGTCAGAGCGCGCAATTGATGGCGGCTTGCGCGTTGCTGAAGCACAAGTCCGATCCGACCGATGCCGACATCGACGAGGCGATGACGCCGGTGGTGTGCCGTTGCGGCACGTACCCGCGGGTGCGGGCGGCGATACATCAGGCGGCGGCGAAAGTGCGGAACAGCTAGCCACTCTTTCGGTCCACCGCCCGCCCAACTCAATTCGCCAACATTTCGACCACCGCAACCACCGCGGTGAAGATACCGATGCATCCGCCCAACGTGACTACACCCTGCATGAATGGCGACATACGAGACCTCGTAGCGTGAAGTGGTGTCACGTATTTAACCGAAAGTGAAAGCAAAAAGAAAGATTGTCAAAAATAAATCGTAAGACGGCCGATCAAGGCGCTTTCGCAGTTGCGGCCGCCGACGCTCCCGACTTCGCGGACGGCTTGGCCGCGACAGGTGTTGCCTTCAGCTGCGGCCGCGTTTCACCCGGCGTGCTTTGCCCGCCAACTTCCCACCCGCCGCCCAGCGACAGGAACAGATTGACCTGATCGATCGCCACCTGGCCCTCCGCCGCCGCGAGCTGCGATTTCGCGGCCGTCAGCGTGCGCGTCGCGTCGAGATCGGAGATGAACGACTCGCGCCCGGCGCGATACAGCCGATGCGTTTCATCCGCCGATTGCGTCGCCGACTTCAGCGCCGCGCGCAGCGATTCGGCGCGCGCGTAATCGGACGCGTAGGTCGCGAGGTTGGTCTCGGTTTCGCGCAGCGCGGTCAGCACCACGCCGTCGAACTTCGCGAGCGCGACCTGGCTCGACGCTTCGGCTTCGTGCACCCGTTGGCGCGCGCCGTTGGTCGGGAAGGTCCAGCTGATCAGCGGACCGAAGGCCCAACGCGCCGTCGGCGAGGTGGGAATGTCTTCCAGAATGCCGGTGAAGCCCGCCGACGCGCCAATGCTGATGCTCGGATAAAGCGCCCCGGTCGCGACGCCGATGCGCGCCGTCGACGCCGCAAGCTGACGCTCGGCTTCGTGCACGTCCGGGCGTCGCCGCAGCAGCCCGGCGCCGTCGCCGATCGGAATCGGCTGGTGGATTTGCGGCAGCCGGTCGCAGGCGAGCACGGCCGGCGGCAATTGCGATGGCGCCTGGGCGAGCAGCATCGCGAGCCGGTATTGTGCGATCTTGCGGCGCGCGGTGTAGCGCGGAATGTCTGCCGTCAGAGTCTCGACCTGAGTCTGGCCGCTCGTGACCGCGGTCTGGTTTCCGCGTCCCGCGTCGCGCAGACGGCGCGACACGTCCACGCGCTCCTTCTGTAGCGCGAGCGATTGCTGCGCGATGCGCAGCTCCTCGGCCGCCGAGCATTGTTCGACGTACGAGCGCACCACGTCCGCGACGACAGTGATGCGCGCGAGGTCGCCTGCGGCTTCCACGGCCTCGGTGTCCGCCGCCGCCGCTTCGACGCCGCGGCGCAGCTTGCCGAACAGGTCGATTTCGTACGAGACGTTGATGCCCATGTCACCCAGGTTGGCGACCGGCAGTTTCTCGAAGAGCAGGTATTGCTCGGCCGATTCCTGCGCGCGCTGGATCGCCACCGACGCGTTGCCCGAAAAACCGCCCTGCGCTTGCGCTATGCCCAGCGCCTCGCGCGAGCGCGCGAGATTCGCGGTCGCGACGCGCAGGTCGGTATTCGATTTCAACGCCTGGTCGACCAGACCGTTCAGCACCGGATCGTCGTACAGCTTCCACCAGACGGTCGGCAGATTGAGGGTTGACGTCAGCATGGGATCGGCGCCCTCGAGCGCTCCGTTCGCGAGCGGGGCATTGACGAGCGCCTGTTTCGGCAGCGTGTAGTTCGGCCCGACGTTGATGCAGCCGTTCAGCGCGACGGTGAGCGGCAATAACGGCAGCAGCGGCAGCAGCGGCAGCAGCGGCAGCAGCGGCAAGCGCGGCGCCAGCGCGGACAAGGTACGCACGAACTTCATTGCGACGCGCCCGACGGTGCGGTGCCCGACCCAGCGGACCCGGACGCCACCGACGAACCCGGCGCCACCGGCGCAACCGAAGCGGCGACCGTGCCAGATGCGCCACCCGTGCCCGACACGGCTCGTCTCCTGAGCGGCGACAGGTCACGCACCGACACCGTCGCGGTACGCCCCGCGATCAGGCGGAAATCAGCGGGCACTTCATCGAGCGCGACCCGCACCGGAATGCGCTGCGCGAGCCGCACCCAGCTGAACGCCGGGTTCACGTTCGGCAGCAGATTGGCGCTTTGCGTGCGGTCGCGGTCTTCGATACCGGCGACGATGCTTTGCACGTGCCCGCGCAGCGGCTTCGGCTCGCCCATTACGATGATGTCGACCGGCTGGCCGATGTCGATGCCGCGCAGCTTGGTTTCCTCGAAGTAGCCGTCGACGCGGAACGAATGCATGTCGACCACCGCGACCACCGCGCGGCCGGCCGCGACGAATTCGCCGGCGCGCGGCGCGCGGTCGTTCAGATAGCCGTCTACCGGGCTTTTGATCGTCGAGCGCTCGAGGTTCAGCTTCGCGGTGTCGATCGCGACGTTCGCGTCGGCAAGCGCGGCTTCGCCCGCCTCGACGCGCGAGCGGCTTTCTTCGAGTACTTCGGCGGCGACGAGATTGCCGAGCTGACGATTGCGCGCGTATTCGCGGCGGGCCTGATCGAGCGTCGCGCGGCGCTGCTGCGCCGTTGCCTCGGCCTGACGCAATGCGAGCGTGTAGCGCGCCTGATCGATCCTGAACAGCACCTGGCCCTGCTTGACTTGCTGGTTGTCCATGACCTCGACCGACGAAATCAGTCCCGACACGTCGGGCGCGACCTGGATCACGTCGGCGCGTACGCGCCCGTCGCGGGTCCACGGCGCGAACATGTAGTAGTTGACGAGTTTCCACAGCACCAATGCTGCGACCACTACGACGATCAGGGTCAGCAGGATCTGACCGACGGAGAACCAGGTTTTTTTCACGTTATTAGTCTGTGCGAAACGACGACGACAAGGCCCAGCACCAGCACATAGACGCCGAGATCGAAGATGGAGCGATGCCAGACGAAGCGGTAAAAGCCGGTGTAATCGAGCGCGGTGCGAATGCCGAGGTTGATCAGATACGCGATCAACATCAGCACCAGCACGGACGGTACGAACACGCCGAAGATATCGATTTCACCGATCATCGCGGGAACTGGGAAAAGGGGGAGGCGGGGTGCGAAGGCGGGCGCAAGCAGGGGCGCAAGCAGGGGCGCAAGAATGGGTGCATCACGCGGCGGCCTCCGGTTCGGTCGGCGTTGGTTTCGTGAGGGTCGCCGGAAACAGCGAAAGACGCAAGCCGACCAGCGCGTGCAGCGCATCGCGCAACTGACGCGCCGAGGTCCGCGAGGTCTCGGTCGGCGCCGCGGCATTGGCGAGCCCCTGCGCGGTGACGCGCGCGACGGCCACGTCGATCAACGACATCAGGCTGTCCGGCACCGGCTCGCGGTGGCGTCGATCGATGCAGCTCTCGTAGTATGTACGCACTCCATCGAGAACATGGTCGATCGCGCCGGCCGCTTCGCCGCCGAGCTTGCGTGTGAGGCGGCGCAGGTCCAGCGCATTGAAGCCGATGCGCAGATCGCGGAAGCTCTCGATCGACGGATGGCGGTAGTCGTCGGTTGCAGCGAGGCGCGGGATCAATTGCATCAGCCGGTCGAGCATGCGCGCGGCGAGATTGCGCGGGTCTTCGATCGGCCGCGTCGACGCGCTCAGCGCGACGTCGGCCCAGCTCGAGCGCAACAGGCGCGCCGCGGCCAGCTCGGCGCCGAATGGGCGCGTTGCACGGGTCCACAAGTATGCATAGAGCAGGCCGGAGAGGCCCGCGAGGTTGGCGTTCAGGAACGTCAGGAAGTTCGCGTCGTACGCGTCCTGAATGCTGATGAAGGTGGCCGTGTTCACCGCGACCAGCACCGTCACCATGTTGAACTGCGGGCGCGGAATCAGCGTGCCGACCAGAATGAACGGCGCGGCGAACAGGATCACCAGCATCGGGAAGTCGTGCACCTGCGGCAGCACGACGAACAGATAGAGGCCCGCGGCCACCACGGCGACGCCAGTCGCGAGGAAGAAGCGGAACACGAACGGCGCGGGTTCGTCGAGCGCGGCGAAGAAGCAGCAGGCGACCGCCGCGAGCGTGACCGCGCTCGCGCCGTCGTTCCAGCCCGAGCCGATCCACAGCGCGCACGCGAGCACCACAGCCGCGGCCGCCGACACGGTCGCGAACAGCATCATGCCGCGATCGTAGAAGCGCTCGGTGCCGCCGAGTCGCCAGTGACGGAAATGCGGCCGCCACGAACCTTCCTCGCGCGTGATGATGATGCGCAGCGAGCGGCAGTCTTGCCACACGTCGATCACTTGCGCGAGGCGCCATAGTGCATTCGACAGCAGCGCGCCGTCCCAATGCGTGAGCGCGGCGGCGGGCGGGTGCATCGCGGCGATGCGCGCGCGCAGCGCGTTGGCGGTCTCGTCCGCGTGATAACCCTCGCTCGGCGCGGGCAGCGGTTGGTTGAACCACTTGATGACGTCGTCGATCAGCGTCTGAAGTCCTTCGGGCCAGTGTTGCGGGCCGTTGTTGTAGAGCGCGAGCAGCGGATCGGCGAGCGACGACATGATCGGCAGCAGCAGTTGCATGCGGCCACGTAGTTCATGCGCGCGCGCGAGGACGTCGGGCCGCGTGTGATCGTAGGCGAGCTGGCTCAGCAGCAGTTCGAGACCGTTGATCGTGCTCGCGAGTCGTTGCCGGGCACCGGAAATCGCCGAGCTTGCGATACGGCCCGACAGCGTTTCGGTCGCGTAGAACGCGGCGTCGCGAAACCATGCGTCGGTGCGCTCGATGATCGTCGGCGCGAGCCGGCTCGGAAACACCGCGCTGCCGACGATACTCGCGCACACGATGCCGAGAATGATCTCCTCGGTCCGGCTCACGGCGAGATCGAAGACGCCGGTCGGATTCGTCACCGACGGCAGCGCGATGATCGGCATCGTATAGGCCGCCAGCATGAACACGTAGCTGCGCGCGGTGCGGTCGGACACCGCGAGGTAGAGCATCGTGCCGATCCACGCCGCGACGACCACGCTGAACAGGTACGGCGATTCGACGAACGGCGGCACCAGCAGCACCGCGCCCGACGCGCCGAGCGCAGTGCCCAGCGCACGATAGATCGCTTTCGAGCGGGTCGCGCCGACGAACGGGTTCGACACGATGTAGACGGTCGCCATCGCCCAGTACGGCCGCGGCAGTTCGAACGCGAGGCCGATGTAAAGCGCGAGCATGGCCGCGGCGAACGTTTTGACGGAAAACAGCCAGTCGCGGAGAGTGGGATAGACCATGAACCGTTACGCGGAATCGGCGTTGTGCGGCGCGGTGGCTCGCGCGCCGCTCTTGGTGGACTTGCGCGCCTTGGCGGTGCCGCGTGATTTGCCGGCCGTTTTGGCAGCGCTTTTGCCGCTCGTCCGTTTGACCTTGCTGGCAAGCGCCTCGCCTTTGGCGGGCTCGCGCTTCGCCGACGAGGTGCGCTTCGTCGCCTCGTGCCTGACCGATTCCGGGCGCACCGGCTGCGCGCGTTCGTGACGCGTGTCGCGCTCGACGCTTCCCGGTTCGGCGCGTCCGGCGGCATCGGCCGTGAATGCGCCGAGCACGCGCAGGGCGGCTTCGAGATCGTCGCGCGATACGCCTTTGAGCGCCTGCGCGCGCAACGTGACCAGCTCCTCTTCCATCTTCGCGGTGATGGCGCGGCCTTCGTCGGTCAGTACGACGGTCTTCGCGCGGCGGTCTTCGGGATCTTCGTCGCGGCGCATCAGGCCGGCCGCGCACAACTGGTCGAGCAGCCGCACGAGGGACGGCCCCTCGATGCCGATGTGATCGGCGAGCGTGACCTGACGCACCGCCGAGCCGAGCCGGCTCGCGGTCAGAAGCGGCGTCGCGCACGCTTCGGATACGTTGAAGGCCGCGAGCACACCGTGACTCGTGCGCCGCCACTTTCTGGCGGCGACGACCAGCGTGCTGCTGACGGTGCGGCGCAGGGCATCGAGATTCGACATGGCCGGTATTGTATTTCCAAAATATTCGTTAGCAAACTATTGAATTGGAAATCGTGACCGAACCGGAGGAGCGTGCGGCGCGAATGCGACAGCGGCATTAAATCGGTGGCCAGGAGGTGGGCTTACAGAATCGTTGGGTGTGCGGTGCGCCGCGATTCAATGGGCATTTTGATGCAAGTGGTCTACTTGATTCACTCGAGCTTGATTCACGCGAGCAGCCCGATCCGCACCGTGCGCGCCAGCTCGTCGAGCTGAAACGGCTTGCGCAGGATCGTGCAATGCTTGACTGCGAGATCGGCAATGTCGACGTCCGCATAACCGGTCGCCAGGACCACCGGTAGATCGGCACGAAGCTTGCGCGCCGCGGCGATCACGTCGATGCCGTTCATGCCCGGCATCGCGAAGTCGACCATCAGCAGATCGGGATGATCGTCGACGAGGCGGTCAAGGCCGGCCTGGCCGTCGGCGGCCTCGGTCACCGTGTAGCCGAGCATGCGCAACGATTCAACGAGCATCGCGCGCACTTCGCTGTCGTCCTCGACCACGAGCACGCGCTTGTCGCCGACCGCGTTCGCTTCCGCATCGGACTCCGCTTCGCTGTGCGCGGCCACTCGCTCGCGCATCGGCAGCCAGATCTGCACCGTGGTGCCGGTACCTTCTTCGCTGAAGATGCGCGCGGCGCCGCCCGCCTGCCTCGCGATGCCATACACCTGGCTCAGGCCTAGCCCCGTGCCCTTGCCGATCGGCTTGGTCGTGAAGAACGGATCGAACACGCGCGACACGACGTCTGGCGGAATGCCCTCACCCGTGTCGGCGACTTCGATCACGACGTAGCGGCCATGCTTCAGCGTCTGGTCGGGCGCGTCGCGCAGGGTCACGTGGATGTCGAGGCGCCCGCCGGCCGGCATCGCGTCGCGCGCGTTGATCGCGAGATTGAGCACCGCGAGCTCGAGCTGATTTGCGTCGGCCTGGGTCCACATTTCGGTGCGCTCGAAGTCGTTGTCATAGCGGATGCTCGAGCCGAGCGACACAGCGATGATGTCGCGCATGCCCTGCAGCAGCGCGACCACGTCGATCGCTTTCAGATTCGGGTTGCTGTTGCGCGAGAAAGTCAGCAACTGGCCGGTCAGTTTCGCGCCGCGCTCGGTCGCGCGCTTGACGGTGGCCGCCATGCCGCGCAGGCGTTCGTCGCCGCTCACGCGCGCGATCAGTTCCGCGTTGACCATGATCACGTTCAGCAGATTGTTGAAGTCGTGCGCGATGCCGCCGGTCAGCTGACCGAGCGCCTCCATCTTCTGCGATTGCACGAGCACGGCCTGAACCTTCGCGCGTTCGTGGATCTCGGCCATCAGCCGGTCGTTGGCTGACGCAAGTTCGTGCGTGCGCGCGGCGATGCGGCTTTCCAGCGAATCGTTCAGCTGCTCCAGCGCGTCCTGTGCCTCGATGCGCTCGGCAAGCAGCCTTCGCGATTCATATTGCCGTCCGCGGGCCCGCAACGACGACACGACCGCGCGCCGCAACGTTTCCGAATTGAGCGGACGTTCGAGCACCACTACGTTGCCGAGCCGTTCGAGCACTTCGAGCCCGCGCGCGGATCGATGGCCGATGCTGCGGGCGGCGAGCAGGATGAACGGGAAGTCGGACCATGCGGGCTGCCGTTCGAGCCACGCATACAGGCTCGAGCCGTGGCCGTTCGCGAGCGCTTCCTCGGTGAGCAGCGCGGTGCCCGCGCCGACGTCGAGCTCGGTGGTGAGCGCGTCGGCGTCGTCGCAGGTCACGCAGGCGCGTGCCTCATTGTGCAGAACGGCGGTGATCACTTCGGCGTCGCGGCCGAACGGTGCGAGGATGAGGACACGCTGCTCCATCGCTCACTGTCCTGACATATCGATCAGATGGTTCGTCGCGCCGAGCATCGTGGTGCTGCCGCGATACGAGGGCAGGCCCGACAGCACGCCCTCGAAGTCGCGCAGCGCTTCGCCGACCTCGACGCCTTCGGTGCCGAGGCGGAACTGGCGGATCGTGCGCTCATGATCGTTCGCGCGGCTCTTGACGGCGGTAATTGCCGTCAGCACTTCGCCGTGGTGCTCGAAATAGCGGAACAGCACGACCACGTCGCTCAGATAACTGACGTCGACCTCGGTCTGCACTTCGCCGATGATGCCGTGCTGCCCGAGCACGAGCATCGTGACCACGCCCTGCTGATTCAGATAGCCGAGCAATTCGTGCATGTGCAGCAGCAGGTAGCGCTCGCCGGGCATCGCCTGCAGATAGGCGTTCAGGCTGTCGACCGCGACATAGCGCACGTGCTCGTTTTCGACCGCGTTGCGCACGTCGCTCGACAGCTCGCCCGGCGAGATTTCCGCGGGATCGATCTGGCGCAGCATCAGCAGACCGCTTTCGACGTGCGGCGCGAGATCCATGCCGAGCGTCGCGCAGCGTGTGACCAGCGTGCTGAGCGTTTCGTCGAATACGTAGTACGCGCAACGCTCGCCGCGTTCGAGTGCGGCAAGCAGGCACGACACGACGGTGGTGGTTTTGCCGACCCCCGACGGGCCGATGATCAGCGAATTGGTGCCGGGGACGAGGCCACCGCCGAGCAGCGCGTCGAGGCCGGGCGTGCCGGTGCTCATCGGGCTCGTGCCGAATTCGCTGCGATGCTCGGCGGCGACCAGACGCGGATAGACGCGCAGACCGCCGGTGTTGAGCGTGAAGTCGTGATAGCCCTCGCGGAACTTGATGCCGCGCATCTTCGCGATGCGCAGACGGCGGCGATTGCCGCCGTAATCATGAGCGACGTTTTCGAGGCTGATCACGCCGTGCACGATGCTGTGAAGCTGAATGCCGGAGGTGCTGGCCGACGTGTCGTCGAGCAGCAGCACCGTGCATTCGCGCGTCGAGAAATGGTGCTTGAGCGCGAGAATCTGCCGACGGTAGCGCAATGGGTTCTCCGCCAGCAGACGCAGTTCGGACAGGCTGTCCAGGACGACGCGCGCCGGCTTCAGTTCGTCGACGTGCTCGATTACGTTGCGCACGCTTTCGCCGAGTTCGACTTCGGCCGGGTGCAGCACGGTCTGTTCGTATTGCGGTTCGAGCCCTTCTTCGGGCAGTTGCTCCAGTATCGTGAAACGGCTCAGATCCCAGCCATGGCTCGCGCCGATCGCGAGCAGTTCAGCACGGGTTTCGGACAGCGCGATATAAAGGCCGGTCTGCCCTTCGTGCAGGCCCTTGAGTAAGAATTGCAACGCGAGGGTGGTCTTACCCGTGCCTGGCACACCCTCCACGAGGTACATGCGGTTCGGCGTAAGACCACCGCCGAGAATGTCGTCGATGCCTTCGATGCCCGACGATATGCGGGCGGGGGTAGGGGCGGCGGTAGTGGTCGACATGATGGTTGAATTGACGTCGGCAGTGGCTTTGATCGAAACGGGCGCGATGTCGCGGCCGGTATGGCGCTACGCAATTTGTGTGCCGTCGTGCATTGCCCGCGTGCTCGGGCCTCGCGCGCATGGGCATGAAGCGTGCTATTAAAGGTGGCTCGCTGCGAGTTTTTCTTCAGCAGCACTTTGGAAGCTTCACGCACACCATGAAAACCTGTCGACTTTCGGCTATCGCGCTTACCGCGGCATCGCTCGTTGCGCTGCTGCCGGTCAGTGCATCCGCCGACGATAGCCCCAGACCTTGCGGTGCGCTCAAACGGATCGTGGCCGCGGCGCCGGACGGCTTTGCCTCGCTGACACCCGACGACGGCAAAGGCGTAGCGCAACCTTATGGCGATGACGCGCAATGTTCGGCCGCGCATCGAAGTTTCCAGTGCACGTGGACGCCGCATCAGGCGGCGGGCTCGAACGCGGATGCATTGGAAGCCGTCGCGGCAGACGTCGCGTCGTGCCTGCCCGATGCAACGCACGATCAGAATTCGCCGGGACGTCAGCACTTTTATCTCGGCGCGAAGGATCGACGCACCGAAATCACGCTGACGCCCGAGGGGTCCAACCGGTTGCGGCTTGTGGTGTCGGGCAGGTAAGCGGCGGTGCCGTTCAGGCGGTGGCGGCCGGGCGCCACGACCAGCCGCGTCGCGAGTGGCGTAATTCGACGACCGACAGCGGCGCGATCTCGATGCGACAGAACACGGTTGGCGATGCGCCGAGGGCGTGCACGATTGCCGCTCGCAGTAGAGTCGCGTGGGTGATGGCGACGATGGTTCGACCTTGCGCAGAGGCCGCGAAGCTTGCTTCGTTGACGGCATTGCATGAACGCACGTCTGCCTGCTGCGCGTCGAGCCACTCTCCAACCCGCTGCACGAGTTGACCGAACGATTCGCCGCCGGGCGGCGCGGTGTCGGGCTCGCGTGTCCAGGCGGCGAGTTCGCGGGGCGTTGCGTCGGCAATGGCCGCGAGGCGCTGGCCGCGCCATTTGCCATAGTCGATATCCACCAATGCGTCGGCAGGCGTGGCGCTCAGACCGAGCGCGGCGGCCGTTTCGCGCGCGCTGGCGGCGGGGCTGGTGAACACCGCGCCGTGGGCGGGAAGCGCGAGACGCGGTCGCGCCGCTTCGACTTCGGCGCGACCGCGCGCGTCGAGCGGATCGTCGTCAGGGAAGCGGCCCGCGCGCTGCGCGGCCGTTGCCGCGTGGCTCACCAGTAATAGTCGCGTATCCATTCTTTGCGTTGGCGCCTCATTCGTACTTGCCTGCGTGGTTTCATCGCCTCGCGGCTCGCGGCGCGCGTTGCGAGGTAGCCCTCGCCGTCACGGAAGCCGCAGTTTAGCGCGTAGAATACCGACACTGCGAAGCACGGAAGCCGGTGAGAGCCCGGCGCGGTCGCGCCACTGTAATCGGCATTGCAATCCACAAGAGCCGAAAGCCAGACCCGAGCTTCGCACCATTCCTCTGCAATCGACTTTCGGGGCGCGTCACCCCAGGAGATGTCCATCATGACCGAAGCTGTTCTTGATCGCGCCGCGCAACCGGCGGCCCAGCCCACTCCCATTCCTTTGCGCGAACTGCTGCCGTGGGTCGTGTTCGGCGGCTTGCTGCTGTTGCTCGCGCTTTACTTCGTTGGTGCGGAACAGGGCGCGACGTCGCTCGTGCCCGGCATGTACGTGCATGAGTTCGTGCACGACGGCCGCCATCTGCTCGGCTTTCCCTGCCACTAACGGAGTTCGACATGGTAGGTAAATTGTTGGTGCGCGGGATGCTCGCGGGCATCGTCGCGGGCTTGCTCACGTTCGCGTTCGCGCGAATCGTCGGCGAACCACAGGTCGATCAGGCCATTTCATTCGAAGAAAAAGCGGCCGCCGCGCGCGGCGAGGCGCCCGAGCCCGAAATCGTGAGCCGTCAGACGCAGGCTGGCCTCGGCCTGCTGACTGGCGTGGTCACGTATGGCGCGGCATTTGGCGGCCTGTTCTCGCTGGTGTTTGCGTATGCGTATGGACGCGCGGGGACGTTGAGCGTGCGCGCGCTGTCCGCGTGGCTCGCGCTTGGCGCGTTCATCACGCTCGTGATCGTGCCGAATATCAAGTATCCGGCCAATCCGCCGTCGGTCGGTGATCCGGAGACGATCGGCACGCGCACGGGCCTGTTCTTTCTGATGATCGCGATTTCGCTCGCGACGATGGTGTTTTCGCTGAAGGTGCGGCGTCGCGCGGCGGCGAAGCTGGGTGCGTGGAACGGTTCGATCGTCGCGGGGCTCGTGTTCGTCGTGGTCATCGCGGCCGTGCAACTGTCGATGCCGGTCATCAATGAAGTGCCGGCCGCGTTCCCGGCTGTGCTGCTGTGGAAGTTCCGCGTCGCGGCGATCAGCATGCAGGTGGTCATGTGGACGACGATCGGGCTGCTGTTTGGCGCGATGGTCGAGCGCAGCGCTTTTATGCGTACGAATGCGCGGGTGACGATGAAGTCCGCCTGATGGTGACGGTGACACGCGGCCGCGCAAGCGGCCATTCTCGCGCGCAACGCGCGAGAATGGTTTTGCATCAAGTACTTGGCGCAGTTGTGGAGTGGTTATCCACAGCCTTGCGAACATTTTCTGTGGAAAAGCTGCTTAACGGCTTTTCGCAACTCCACTCATCTCTCCCTTTCGCCGCGGCGCTCCGGAGAATTCAATTGGAAGCCTAACTAATTCAGGTTGCACGCGGCACTGCTCAATTTTTAAGCTCTTCAACTTTTTAAAATAAATTGTGAGAAGGGTATTGACGTGTTGTCGACCGCTCTCCATAATCTCGTTTCTCTGCTGCAGACGCAGCGACGCAAACGAAGCGGTGCCGGGTAGTGGTGGTTCAGGCGCGGCGGGTTTGGCGGACCGATCTTTAAAAACTAACAGTCGATAAGTGTGGGCGCTTGATGCGGAATGCGGCGGCGGATTCTCCGGAGTCTGCTGTCAGGCAGAAGTATCAGAAGCCTCACACAGTATTAGAGGAAGGTTTGTCTGTCGAAAGACGGATCAATCATCGTCAGTACGTTGAGTGAGCGACCGGGTTCGAGAGAGCCCGAACACAGTAACAGGTTTGAACTGAAGAGTTTGATCCTGGCTCAGATTGAACGCTGGCGGCATGCCTTACACATGCAAGTCGAACGGCAGCACGGACTTCGGTCTGGTGGCGAGTGGCGAACGGGTGAGTAATACATCGGAACGTGTCCTGGAGTGGGGGATAGCCCGGCGAAAGCCGGATTAATACCGCATACGCTCGGGAGAGGAAAGCGGGGGATCTTTCGGGACCTCGCGCTCAAGGGGCGGCCGATGGCAGATTAGGTAGTTGGTGGGGTAAAGGCCTACCAAGCCGACGATCTGTAGCTGGTCTGAGAGGACGACCAGCCACACTGGGACTGAGACACGGCCCAGACTCCTACGGGAGGCAGCAGTGGGGAATTTTGGACAATGGGCGCAAGCCTGATCCAGCAATGCCGCGTGTGTGAAGAAGGCCTTCGGGTTGTAAAGCACTTTTGTCCGGAAAGAAAACCTCGTGGCTAATATCCGAGAGGGATGACGGTACCGGAAGAATAAGCACCGGCTAACTACGTGCCAGCAGCCGCGGTAATACGTAGGGTGCGAGCGTTAATCGGAATTACTGGGCGTAAAGCGTGCGCAGGCGGTGCTGTAAGACCGATGTGAAATCCCCGGGCTTAACCTGGGAACTGCATTGGTGACTGCAGCGCTGGAGTATGGCAGAGGGGGGTGGAATTCCACGTGTAGCAGTGAAATGCGTAGAGATGTGGAGGAACACCGATGGCGAAGGCAGCCCCCTGGGCCAATACTGACGCTCATGCACGAAAGCGTGGGGAGCAAACAGGATTAGATACCCTGGTAGTCCACGCCCTAAACGATGTCAACTGGTTGTCGGGCCTTCATTGGCTTGGTAACGTAGCTAACGCGTGAAGTTGACCGCCTGGGGAGTACGGTCGCAAGATTAAAACTCAAAGGAATTGACGGGGACCCGCACAAGCGGTGGATGATGTGGATTAATTCGATGCAACGCGAAAAACCTTACCTACCCTTGACATGTATGGAATCCTGCCGAGAGGCGGGAGTGCCCGAAAGGGAGCCATAACACAGGTGCTGCATGGCTGTCGTCAGCTCGTGTCGTGAGATGTTGGGTTAAGTCCCGCAACGAGCGCAACCCTTGTCCCTAGTTGCTACGCAAGAGCACTCCAGGGAGACTGCCGGTGACAAACCGGAGGAAGGTGGGGATGACGTCAAGTCCTCATGGCCCTTATGGGTAGGGCTTCACACGTCATACAATGGTCGGAACAGAGGGTTGCCAAGCCGCGAGGTGGAGCCAATCCCAGAAAACCGATCGTAGTCCGGATCGCACTCTGCAACTCGGGTGCGTGAAGCTGGAATCGCTAGTAATCGCGGATCAGCATGCCGCGGTGAATACGTTCCCGGGTCTTGTACACACCGCCCGTCACACCATGGGAGTGGGTTTTACCAGAAGTGGCTAGTCTAACCGCAAGGAGGACGGTCACCACGGTAGGATTCATGACTGGGGTGAAGTCGTAACAAGGTAGCCGTATCGGAAGGTGCGGCTGGATCACCTCCTTTCCAGAGCTGTGCATTCATTGCACTCAAGTGCTCACGCTTATCGGCTGTGGTTAGAAGAAACGCAGGCAGGCTCAGGGGTCTGTAGCTCAGCCGGTTAGAGCACCGTCTTGATAAGGCGGGGGTCGATGGTTCGAATCCATCCAGACCCACCAGTGTCTTGTCTGGTGAGCTGAAGGGCTGGGGCCGCTGGAGTATCTGTGAGACTGGGGGATTAGCTCAGCTGGGAGAGCACCTGCTTTGCAAGCAGGGGGTCGTCGGTTCGATCCCGTCATCCTCCACCAATCCTCAATGCCAAGGGTTCAGCACGAAGTGATGCTGAGTACTTTGCATTGGCGATTGAGCCAGTCAGAGCGGTATGAGGCACAGGCTTCATACCGGCTGCCGTTCTTTAACAATCAGGAAGAAGTAGTAAAGAGATTCACGAAAGGCACCTGGAGATGGGTGCGGAGTAGGTGAATCAGGGTTGTGATTGTATCGATGTATTTTAAAGGTGATCGAAAGATTGCTTTGGAATACGGCGCAACACGAATACTCAACCTGTAGCGAGTGCGTCTATCCCCTGCGGGGATGGGACCCACGTAAGCGCTAAAGCGCTAGCGTGGGTCGACACAGAGACACACCCGTTATAGGGTCAAGCGAACAAGTGCATGTGGTGGATGCCTTGGCGATCACAGGCGATGAAGGACGCGGTAGCCTGCGAAAAGCTCCGGGGAGCTGGCAAACGAGCATTGATCCGGAGATGTCCGAATGGGGAAACCCACTCCTAATGGAGTATCCGTAGCTGAATCCATAGGCTACGTGAGGCGAACGCGGTGAACTGAAACATCTAAGTAACCGCAGGAAAAGAAATCAACCGAGATTCCCAGAGTAGTGGCGAGCGAAATGGGATCAGCCGGTACACGTTATCTGTATTGTTAGTCGAACGCTCTGGAAAGTGCGGCCATAGCAGGTGATAGCCCTGTAGACGAAAACAGCATGGAAGAACTGGGTGTACGAGAAGTAGGGCGGGACACGTGAAATCCTGTCTGAAGATGGGGGGACCATCCTCCAAGGCTAAATACTCGTGATCGACCGATAGTGAACCAGTACCGTGAGGGAAAGGCGAAAAGAACCCCGGGAGGGGAGTGAAACAGATCCTGAAACCGCATGCATACAAACAGTCGGAGCCTCTGCGAAGGGGTGACGGCGTACCTTTTGTATAATGGGTCAGCGACTTACATTCAGTGGCGAGCTTAACCGATTAGGGCAGGCGTAGCGAAAGCGAGTCCGAACAGGGCGTCCAGTCGCTGGGTGTAGACCCGAAACCAGGTGATCTATCCATGGCCAGGTTGAAGGCACGGTAACACGTGCTGGAGGACCGAACCCACTAACGTTGAAAAGTTAGGGGATGAGCTGTGGATAGGGGTGAAAGGCTAAACAAACCTGGAAATAGCTGGTTCTCTCCGAAAACTATTTAGGTAGTGCCTCGTGTATCACCTTCGGGGGTAGAGCACTGTCATGGTTGTGGGGTCCATTGCGGATTACTACGCCATAGCAAACTCCGAATACCGAAGAGTGCAATCACGGGAGACAGACATCGGGTGCTAACGTCCGGTGTCAAGAGGGAAACAACCCAGACCGCCAGCTAAGGTCCCCAAATATGGCTAAGTGGGAAACGAAGTGGGAAGGCTAAAACAGTCAGGAGGTTGGCTTAGAAGCAGCCACCCTTTAAAGAAAGCGTAATAGCTCACTGATCGAGTCGTCCTGCGCGGAAGATGTAACGGGGCTAAGCCATATACCGAAGCTGCGGATGCACAGTAATGTGCATGGTAGGAGAGCGTTCCGTAAGCCTGCGAAGGTGCACTGGAAAGTGTGCTGGAGGTATCGGAAGTGCGAATGCTGACATGAGTAGCGATAAAGGGGGTGAAAGGCCCCCTCGCCGTAAGCCCAAGGTTTCCTACGCAACGTTCATCGGCGTAGGGTGAGTCGGCCCCTAAGGCGAGGCAGAAATGCGTAGCTGATGGGAAGCAGATTAATATTTCTGCACCATTGTGAAATGCGATGGGGGGACGGATCGCGGAAGGTTGTCCGGGTGTTGGAAGTCCCGGTCCTTGCATTGGAGAAGGCGCTTTGGCAAATCCGGGCGCAGAATTCAAGGGTGCGAGGCGAGCCACTTCGGTGGCGAAGCAACTGGAAGGGGTTCCAGGAAAAGCCTCTAAGCTTCAGTTTCACAGTGACCGTACCGCAAACCGACACAGGTGGGCGAGATGAGTATTCTAAGGCGCTTGAGAGAACTCGGGAGAAGGAACTCGGCAAATTGGTACCGTAACTTCGGGATAAGGTACGCCCTCATAGCCTGACTGGCCTGCGCCAGAAGGGTGAAAGGGTTGCAATAAACTGGTGGCTGCGACTGTTTAATAAAAACACAGCACTCTGCAAACACGAAAGTGGACGTATAGGGTGTGACGCCTGCCCGGTGCCGGAAGATTAAATGATGGGGTGCAAGCTCCTGATTGAAGTCCCGGTAAACGGCGGCCGTAACTATAACGGTCCTAAGGTAGCGAAATTCCTTGTCGGGTAAGTTCCGACCTGCACGAATGGCGTAACGATGGCCACACTGTCTCCTCCCGAGACTCAGCGAAGTTGAAGTGTTTGTGATGATGCAATCTCCCCGCGGCTAGACGGAAAGACCCCATGAACCTTTACTGTAGCTTTGCATTGGACTTTGAACCGGTCTGTGTAGGATAGGTGGGAGGCTATGAAGTTGGGACGCCAGTCTCAATGGAGCCGTCCTTGAAATACCACCCTGATCTGTTTGAGGTTCTAACCTTGGCCCGTGATCCGGGTCGGGGACAGTGCATGGTAGGCAGTTTGACTGGGGCGGTCTCCTCCCAAAGTGTAACGGAGGAGTACGAAGGTACGCTAGGTACGGTCGGAAATCGTGCTGATAGTGCAATGGCATAAGCGTGCTTGACTGTGAGACTGACAAGTCGAACAGGTGCGAAAGCAGGTCATAGTGATCCGGTGGTTCTGTATGGAAGGGCCATCGCTCAACGGATAAAAGGTACTCTGGGGATAACAGGCTGATACCGCCCAAGAGTTCATATCGACGGCGGTGTTTGGCACCTCGATGTCGGCTCATCTCATCCTGGGGCTGTAGCCGGTCCCAAGGGTATGGCTGTTCGCCATTTAAAGAGGTACGTGAGCTGGGTTTAAAACGTCGTGAGACAGTTTGGTCCCTATCTGCCGTGGGCGCTGGATATTTGAAGGGGGCTGCTCCTAGTACGAGAGGACCGGAGTGGACGAACCTCTGGTGTACCGGTTGTCACGCCAGTGGCATCGCCGGGTAGCTATGTTCGGAAGAGATAACCGCTGAAAGCATCTAAGCGGGAAACTCGCCTTAAGATGAGATATCCCCGGGGCTTCGAGCCCCTTGAAGGGTCGTTCAAGACCAGGACGTTGATAGGTCAGGTGTGCACGTACAGTAATGTACTGAGCTAACTGATACTAATTGCCCGTAAGGCTTGATCCTATAACAGGTGTGTCTCGACCCGCGTGAGTGCTTCAGCACTTACGCGGGTCCGATCCCCGAAGGGGATTTGTGTGACCTCCCGCGGGAGCTCACAGAAACGCACGGTTGGGATTCAGTGTTGTGCCAGAAACAACACAACCCCCCACACTCGAATCCTTTACGCTTCTTCCCGATTGGCTGTGGCGCAACCGGTTGACTCCAGCCCTGCGACGCAGCAACCCGTCATGCCTGATGACCATAGCGAGTCGGTCCCACCCCTTCCCATCCCGAACAGGACCGTGAAACGACTCCACGCCGATGATAGTGCGGATTGCCCGTGTGAAAGTAGGTAATCGTCAGGCTCCCCTCCAGTCAGAAACCCCACCCGCCGCGGTGGGGTTTTTGCGTTTACGCGGCCGTCATCGGCAGAGATGACGTTTCGGAGACAATCCAGCCGCCACAATTCGACAATACGACGCCGGAAAGTGCGCGCGTCAACTCTCTTTCAATTGTTCGCGCTATGCTCACGTATTCCTTTCGGAAGCGCTGGCATCGAACGACCTATGAAATCAGATCTGGCAATGCAAACCTACGGCGCGGATTCGTCGGGTATGGTCTGCGGTTTCCGGTTTTCGCCGACGCTCGCCGGGCGGCCGATCGACGCGGACGAAGTCATCGAGTGGTACCGCGAGCGCGAGGACGATGCCGGCACTAGCGCGACGGACGCTGGCGAGTTTCTATGGCTTCACTTCAATCTCGCGCATAGCGCGAGCGAGCGCTGGATGCGCACGCAACTCGATCTGCCCGAAACCTTTTTCGACGCCTTGCGCGAAGGCTCGCATTCGACGCGGATCGAGCATGCGGACGGCGCACTGCGCGCGGTCGTCAACGACGTCATGTTCAACCTCGAATTCCTCCCGTCAGAAATCGCGACGCTGTGGATCTACGCACATAAGCGGCTCATCGTGACGGCGCGGCTGAAGCCGCTGCGCTCGGTCGACCGTTTGCGCGCGTCGGTGCGCGAAGGTGAAATATTCAGGTCACCTGCCGAACTGCTAGTTCATCTGATGCGCGACCAGGCCGACCTGCTCGTGCAGATCGTCCGCCGAACCAGTGCCGACGTCGATCGAATCGAGGATCGCTTTCTGTCGCAACGGCCGACGCAAAACCGCCTGGACCTCGGCGCGATGCGTCGCACGCTGACACGCCTGCAACGCATGCTGGCACCCGAACCGGGCGCGATTTTCCGCTTGCTGGCGAGGCCGCCTCGGTGGCTTCATGCGGAAGACGTGCAAGATCTGCGTGAATCGACGGAGGAGTTCTCGGTCGTGCTTTCGGACGTAGCGGGATTGATCGAGCGGGTCAGATTGCTGCAGGAAGAAATCACCTCGGGCCTCGAGGAGCAGAACAACCGGACGCTATTTACCCTGACGCTAGTCACGGTACTGGTGATGCCGATCAATATCGTCGCCGGTTTCTTCGGCATGAACGTCGGTGGCATTCCGCTCGCCGAGAACAAGCATGGCTTCTGGCTGATGGTGGTGCTGGTCGCCGGCTTTACCGGGCTGACGGGCTGGTGGGCGTTTCGCCGCAGGAGGGAGCGCTAGAAGGCGCGGCAAATTTGGCCCGCTTTTTACGAGGCCAAACCCGCCGGCGTGATCGAAGCCCGAACATGCCCGTCTTCGAATACGCTTCGCAGCGGTTCAAAGTGGGCAAGTACCCGTCGATTACTCGAGTGCGTTATTCGAGCGCGGCAGCCGGCCCAAAGAACTCATAACGGCTCTGCGATTCCGGCACGCCGATCGCCTTCAGGCCTTTCTTGATCGCCTTCATGAACGCGACGGGCCCGAGAAAATACACCTCGACATCGCGCGTTTCCGGCAACCACTTCTTCAGATTCGCTTCGTCGACGTAACCGAGCGCGTGCGCTTCGGCATCGCCATCACGGCGCTCCTCGTAGCAATAGAAGCGCTTCAGTTGCGGATGGCGTGCGGCCAATGCATCGATTGCGCCGCGGAATGCATGCACGCCACCATGACGGGCCGCGTGAATGAAATGCACCGTACGATTGGTCTTCAGCGCGGCCTCCAGCATCGCCATCGTCGGCGTAATGCCAACACCGCCGCTGATCAGCACCAACGGCTTGTCGCCAGGTTGCAGCGTAAATTCGCCGGACGGCGCGAACAGATCGAGCGAGTCGTTTTCCTTGATCTGCTCGTGCAGATACTTCGACACGGTGCCATTCGGTTCACGCTTCACGCTGATGCGATATTCGCGGCCATCGCTCATTGCGGACAGCGAATAGTTGCGACGCACTTCTTCGCCGTCGATCACCAGACGCACGCCAATGTACTGACCCGGCTGAAACGCGAGCAATTCGCCGCCGTCATCGGGACGCAGATAGAACGACGTGATCTCGTTGCTTTCACGCATTTTGCGCGCGACGCGGAACAACCGCGTGCCGCGCCAGCCGCCGGGCGCTGCTGCGCTTTCGGCGTAGATCTTTTCTTCGAGGCCGATCAGCAGATCGGCGAGTTGTTGATACGCGGCGGCCCACGCTTCGATCACGGCGTCGGTTGCGACGTCCGCGCCGAGTACTTCGCGAATCGCGCGCAGCAGACACTTGCCGACGATCGGATAGTGCTCAGGCTGCACGTTCAGCGACACGTGCTTGTTGATGATCTGCGCGACGAGCCCGCCCAACTGCTCGAGCTGATCGATATAGCGCGCATACATCAGCACGCCGTTGGCCAACGCGCGCGGTTGCGCGCCGCTTGCCTGATTGGCTTGATTGAACATCGGGCGCACTTCCGGATGCTCGCTGAGCATCAGATTGTAGAAGTGCGTGGTGAGCGCCTCGCCGCCGCTTTCCAGGAGCGGCACGGTTGCTTTGATGATGGCGCGGTGTTCGGCGGATAGCATGTTTTTAAGTCCTGGTGAGAGTCTGAGTGAGCGTCTGCCTATCAGCGAATGTCACAGCCGGTTTCGGCAGACTGCGTCTACTACCCACGATTCGTGCCAGGTATAAAATGCATTTAGATCAACGATCTGGCAATTAAGATGGTTCATTCGACCCTAGTCGAAAAGACTCAATCCGCAGTCGATCTGACTACAGGGGCGGTCCTCGATGTTCTTACCCCGCTGATTCTCGACCTGTCGCGCGAGCTGTCCGAGCGCGAGCGTTATCGGCGGCTGCTCAGCGCGCTGCGCTCGCTATTTCCGGGCGACGCGGCGGCTCTGCTACGCCTCGAAGGCGATACGCTGGTGCCGCTCGCCATCGACGGCTTGAGCAGCGATACGCTCGGGCGGCGTTTTCGCGTCGCCGAGCATCCGCGCTTTCAGGAGCTGCTGGCCCAGCCAGGGCCGACGCGCTTCGCCGCCGACTCCGATCTGCCCGATCCCTACGATGGCCTCGTGCAAGGCATGGCGCCCGGGCACCTCGAAGTGCACGACTGTCTGGGGTGCCCGCTGTTCATCCGCGGCGAGCCTTGGGGCTTGCTCACGCTCGACGCACTCGACCCGGCGCGCTTCGACACACTCGACATGGCCTCGCTGCAGGCGTTTCTCGGCCTCGCGGCCGCGACCGTGAGCGTCGTCGAACGCATCGACGCGTTGGCGCGCAATGGCGAGGAGGCGCAGCGCCGCGCGGAAGCGTATCGGCTGGCGAGCAGCGAGAGCCGGCGCGAGCTGATCGGCAGCAGCGACGCGCATCGCCGCATGATCAAGGAGATCGAGGTAGTGGCCGCCAGCGATCTGACCGTGCTCGTCACCGGCGAGACCGGCGTCGGCAAGGAACTTGTCGCCAATGCGATCCACGCGCTGTCGCCACGCGCGAACAAGCCGCTGATCAGCCTGAACTGCGCGGCGTTGCCCGATACGCTCGTCGAGAGCGAACTGTTTGGGCACGTGCGCGGCGCGTTTTCGGGAGCCTCGGCGGATCGACGCGGCAAGTTCGAACTCGCGCACGGCGGCACCATTTTCCTCGACGAAGTCGGTGAGTTGCCCCTCGCGGTGCAGGCAAAGCTGTTGCGCGTGCTGCAGAACGGCCAGTTGCAGCGCATCGGCTCGGACCACGAACACAGAGTCGACGTGCGGCTCATCGCCGCAACCAATCGCGACCTCGCCGAAGAAGTGCGCGCGGGCCGCTTTCGCGCCGACCTCTATCATCGCCTCAGCGTGTATCCGCTGCGCGTGCCGCCGTTGCGCGAGCGTGGCCGCGACGTGCTACTGCTGGCGGGCTTCTTCCTCGAAGACAATCGCTCCCGGCTCGGTTTGCTGAGCCTGCGTCTTGCGGCTGACGCGCAGGCCGCATTGCTGCACTACACATGGCCCGGCAATGTGCGCGAACTGGAGCATCTGATCGGACGTAGTGCGCTGAAAGCGTTGGCGGCCAATCGTGAGCGCCGCCGTATTCTGACGTTGACGGCCGCGGACTTCGCGTTGTCGGACGCACGAGATCATGAAGCCAATCAAATCGCCACGCAGAGCGAGGAAAGCGAGACGAAAGACTTTCGCAGCGCGGTCACCGAGTTCGAACGCAATCTCGTTCTCGAAGCGCTGATCCGCAACAGGCAGAACTGGGCGGCGGTCGCGCGCGAGCTGGGGCTGGACCGGGCGAATCTGAATCGGCTGGCTAAACGGCTCGGGCTCAAATGAGCGAACAGGCGCAGGGGTGCCGTCGCGGCCCGGCACGAAGGTCAAGCCACATCGAACCGCCGATCGCGCTGACAACAGATCGTCAGCGCCCCTCGCTGGGCTCAACGTCTTAACGAAAAACAAAGGCCCGCTTCGGAAAATCGAACTTCGCGGAACGCAGCGCGTCGGTCATAGTGGGTCCTAACGAGGACCAACACACTGAATCTGGAGACTTTGTCATGTCCGCTGCCCCAGAGAAACTCGACGATTGGCTCAACAAGCAGGCGGTGGCCGAAGACGACATCACCGCGTTTCCATTGAAGGCGCTTGCCGCCACGCTCGATCGCGAGGAAAGCGGTAACACCGTACCGCCGTTGTGGCACTGGCTGTACTTTCTGCCGGTCGCGCCGCTCTCCGAAGTCGGTCCCGACGGACATCCGAAGCGTGGCGGTTTTCTGCCGCCCGTGCCACTGCCGCGCCGCATGTGGGCTGGCGGCCGGCTCACGTTTCATGCGCCGCTGAAGATCGGCGAGCATGCGCGGCGCACGTCGACGATCGCCAATATCGAGGACAAGACCGGCCGCTCGGGCCGCCTCGTGTTCGTCACCGTGCAACATACGATCGAAGTCGATGGCGAGTTGAAGCTCGAAGAGGAGCACGACATCGTCTATCGCGACGCGCCCCAGGAGGGCGCGCGGCCGCAACAGCCGGCGCCCGCGCCCGAAGACGAAACATGGCGCCGCACGATCGACGCCGATGCCGTGATGCTGTTGCGCTACTCGGCGCTGACTTTCAACGGCCATCGCATTCACTACGACCATCCTTATGTCACGCAGGTCGAAGGCTATCCGGGCCTCGTCGTGCATGGCCCGCTGATCGCGACGCTGCTGGTCGATCTCGTGCGCCGAGAACTGCCGCAAGCGACGCTGCAAAGCTTCGCGTTTCGCGCGCTTCGCCCCACGTTCGCGGACCAGCCGTTCACGGTATGCGGCAAGCCCGCCGCCGACGGCAAGACCATCGACCTGTGGGCGAAGGACCACGAAGGTTATCTGACCATGCGCGCGACCGCCGCGCTCGCCTGAATTCCGCGAGACCCGACTATGCAAACCACGCAACACGATTCGTTCCAGGACATTCGCGAGGCCGTGCGCGATCTGTGTCAGCAGTTTTCCGGCGAGTACTTTCGCAAGATCGACGAGGCGCGCGGCTATCCGGAAGAGTTCGTCGAGGCGCTGACGAAGGCCGGCTGGCTCGCCGCGCTGATTCCGCAGGACTTCGGCGGCTCGGGGCTCGGGCTCACGGAAGCGTCGGTGATCATGGAGGAGATCAATCGCGCGGGCGGCAACTCGGGCGCGTGCCACGGGCAGATGTACAACATGGGCACGCTGCTGCGGCACGGTTCGGAAGAACAGAAGCGCAGGTATCTGCCGAAGATCGCGAACGGCGACCTGCGTTTGCAATCGATGGGCGTGACCGAGCCGACCACCGGCACCGATACGACGAAGATCAAGACGACCGCGGAGCGGCGCGGTGACCGTTACGTGATCAACGGTCAGAAGGTGTGGATCTCGCGCGTGCAACACTCGGACCTGATGATTCTGCTCGCACGCACCACTTCGCTCGCGGACGTGAAGAGGAAATCAGAGGGCATGTCGATCTTCATCGTCGATCTGCGCGAGGCGATCGGTCATGGCCTGACCGTGCAGCCGATTCTGAACATGGTCAATCACGAGACCAACGAGCTCTTTTTCGACAACCTCGAAATTCCGGCCGAGAATCGGATCGGCGAGGAAGGGCAAGGCTTCAAATACATTCTCGATGGCCTGAACGCGGAGCGCACGCTGATCGCCGCGGAATGCATCGGCGACGGTTACTGGTTTGTCGATAAAGTCACCGAATACGCGAAGGAGCGCGTCGTGTTCGGCCGGCCGATCGGACAGAACCAGGGCGTGCAGTTTCCGATCGCGCGCTCGTTCATCAACGTCGAGGCAGCGAGCCTGATGCGCTTCGAAGCGGCACGTCGTTTCGACGCACATCAACCGTGCGGTGCGCAGGCGAATATGGCGAAGCTGCTCGCGGCGGATGCGTCGTGGGAAGCGGCCAATGCGTGCCTGCAATTTCACGGCGGCTTCGGCTTCGCGTGCGAGTACGACGTCGAGCGCAAGTTTCGTGAAACGCGTCTGTATCAAGTCGCGCCGATATCGACCAATCTGATTCTCTCGTACGTGGCCGAGCATATCCTCGGGCTGCCGCGTTCGTTCTGACCCGCTGACGGACATCATGAGACCACTCGACGGTATCAAGGTCATCACGCTCGAACACGCGATTGCCGCGCCGTTCTGCACGCGTCAACTGGCCGATCTCGGGGCGCGCGTGATCAAGATCGAACGGCCCGGCGTCGGCGATTTCGCGCGCGGCTATGACGAACGTGTGCATGGGCTGTCGTCCCACTTCGTGTGGACCAATCGCTCGAAGGAGAGTCTTTCGCTCGATCTGAAGCAGCCCGCGGCGGCCGGGATTCTCGATGCATTGGTTGCCGATGCCGACGTGCTCGTGCAGAACCTCGCGCCAGGCGCGGCCGAACGGCTTGGCCTCGGCTACGGCACATTGAGCCACAAGTATCCGAAGTTGATCGTCTGCGATATTTCCGGCTACGGCGCGGACGGTCCGTATCGCGACAAGAAGGCGTACGACCTGCTGATTCAAAGCGAGTCCGGCTTCCTGTCGATCACCGGTTCGCCCGGCGCGCCAGCGAAAGCGGGCTGTTCGATCGCCGATATCGCGGCGGGCATGTACGCGTATTCGAACATCCTGAGCGCGCTGTTGCAGCGTGGGCGCACAGGGCGCGGTTGCCGCATCGATGTATCGATGCTCGAGAGCATGGTCGAGTGGATGGGTTATCCGCTCTACTACGCGATCGACGGTCAGTCGCAGCCCGCGCTTGCGGGCGCCGCGCATGCAACGATCTATCCTTATGGCCCGTTTCCCGCTGGCGACGGCAAGACGGTCATGCTTGGCCTGCAGAACGAACGCGAATGGAAGCTGTTCTGCGAGCGCGTGCTCGAACACCCTGAACTGGCAACCGACGAACGCTTCGCATCGAACTCGAAACGCACTGCGGCGCGCGACGCCCTGCGCGAGGTGATCGTCGCGGCGTTCGCGAAGCAGAGCGCGGCGCACGTGATCGATCGACTCGATGAGGCAGGCATCGCGAACGCGCAGATGAATACGCTCGCCGACGTGTGGGCGCATCCGCAACTGAAGGCGCGCGAGCGCTGGCAGGAAGTCGGCACGGCAACGGGGACGATACCCGCATTGCGGCCGCCCGGTCTGCCTTCCGACCTCGAGCCGCGAATGGACCCTGTGCCCACGCTTGGTCAACATACGGAAGCAATTCTGCGTGAGCTCGGCTACGACAATGGGCGTATCGACGCGCTGCGCGCGGCGGGCACGATCTGATTCGGTAACGACCCCATGAACGACCATCCCAGTCTCACGCTTGCCACTTTCGCCGCGCAACTCGACTTCGACCGCATCCCGCACGGGGTCGTCGAGCGTACCGTCAACCTGTACGTCGATTGGCTCGGCTCGGCGCTGGCCGGCAAAGGCGCGCGCCCGGTCGAGACGATCGCGCGGTTCGCACGCGCGGCAGCCGGGGCGACGAACGAGGGCCTCTGCGAGGTGCTGATCGACCGCGGTCGAACCACGCCGTATTTCGCCGCGATGATCAACGGCGCCGCATCGCATTTCGCCGAACAGGACGATGTGCACAATGGCTCGGTGTTTCATCCGGCGACCGTGGTGTTTCCGGTTGCGCTTGCGTTGGCACAGGCAAAGCGAGCGTCGGGGCGCGACTTCATCGCGGCGGCGGTGGCGGGATACGAGGTCGGCATTCGCATCGGCGAATTTCTCGGGCGCTCGCACTACAAGGTGTTTCACACCACGGGCACGGTCGGCACGGTCGCGGCCGCGGCAACGGCAGGACGCTTGCTGGGTTTGTTGCCGTCCCAAATGCTCGATGCGTTCGGCTCGGCGGGCACGCAGGCGAGCGGCCTATGGGAATTTCTGCGCGACGCCGCCGACTCGAAGCAACTGCACACCGCGATGGCCGCCGCGAACGGCCTGATGGCCGCGCAACTCGCCGCCGACGGCTTCAAGGGCGCGACGCACATTCTCGAAGGCGCCCAGGGCATGGCCGCGGGCATGTCGAGCGACGCCGATCCGGCGCGCCTCGTCGATCGGCTTGGCAGCCGCTGGGCGACCGCGGAGACGTCGTTCAAGTATCACGCGGCGTGCCGCCATACGCATCCGGCCGCCGATGCGCTGCTCGCCGTCGTGCAGACGCATCGTTTCGCGCCGCGCGACATCGCGAAGGTCGTCGCGCACGTGCATCAAGGCGCGATCGATGTGCTCGGTCCCGTGGTCGCGCCGCGCACCGTACATCAGGCGAAGTTCAACATGGGCACAGTGCTCGGGCTGGTCGCGCATCACGGCTATGCCGGCGTGACCGAATTCGAGCAGGGTTTCGACGCGAGCGAGATCGCCGCGTTTCGCGACAAGGTCACAATGGCGCTCGACGCTGAAGTCGACGCCGCCTATCCCGCACGCTGGATCGGCAAGGTCACGGTGACGACGACCGACGGCCGCGTGTTCGATGGACGTGTCGATGAGCCGAAGGGCGATCCAGGCAATACCTTGTCGCGCGACGAGATTGCGACGAAGCTGCATCGGCTGGCGGCGTTTTCGGGTGCGGCTAGCGAAGAGGAGGCGGCGCAACTGCTTCGCCGCGCATGGCAGATTGCCGAAGAGAAGCAGATTGGCTCGGTATTCGATGCAACTTCGCGCACGATGGTGGCGGCATGAGCGCGTTGCCCCGGTCGTATCTGTTCGTGCCTGGGAATCGGCCTGAGCGGTTTGACAAGGCTTATGCGGCCGGCGCGGATGCGGTGATTCTCGATCTGGAAGACGCGGTGCAGCCGGATCAGAAGGTGCCGGCGCGTGCGGCGGTTGTGGCCGCGGTGTCGGCTAACGCATCGCGGGCCGCCTGGGTGCGTATCAATGGCTCGGATACGCCATGGTTTCCAGATGACGTTGCGGCGCTCGTTGGGCAGACCGGCGTGGCCGGAATCGTGCTGCCGAAGGCTCAGACGCGCGAACAGATCAACGCGGTGCTGGCGAACGCGCATCCGGCGTTGAGCGTGCTGCCGATTGTCGAGACTGCGCGCGGGTTCGCGAATCTTGCGGAGTTATGCTGCGCGCCGCGCGTGCTGCGTATCGTCTTCGGTACGCTGGATTTTCAGATCGATCTCGGCATCGATGGGGATGGCGAGGAGTTGCATCTGTTTCGCTCGCAGATCGTGCTTGCGTCGAGGCTGGCTGGCATTGGTGCGCCGGTGGATGGCGTGTCGACGACCATTACCGATGCTGATGCGGTGCAAGCTGATGCGCGGCGCGGCCGGCGGTTCGGTTTCGGCGGCAAGCTTTGCATTCATCCGAAGCAGATCGAGCCGGTGCATCGCGCGTATGCATGGAGTGACGCCGAGGTGGAGTGGGCGCAACGCGTGCTTGCGGCTGTCGAGGCGAGCCATGGCGCCGCGGTTGCCGTGGATGGGAGGATGGTCGATATGCCGGTGATTCTGCGGGCGCGGAAGGTTGTGGGCGATTCCGAAAGCTTCTGACAATGCGGTTTTCCGTCGCCCCTACCCCCCATCGTCGCACTTGAATAGTTAGCAGGTCACATGCTAGATTAAATTGTTATCGGTAACACATTTCGACAGAAAGTTTCCGTTCGCAACGTTGTCGATGAAGAAGATCTGTTCCTCTCAGCACGTCAAAAAATACCCTCCCGATGAGTACTATTCAAAATCCAGTTCTGCGCGGCTTCAACCCGGATCCTTGCGTGTGCCGTGGCAAGGATGCGTGGCATATCGCGGTTTCAACGTTTGAATGGTATCCGGGCGTTCTCATTTACGAATCAAAAGATTTCGTCAACTGGGAACTCAAGGCCACGCCTCTCGACAGACTATCGCAATTGAACCTGATCGGAGAGCAGCCCTCCGGAGGCATATGGGCGCCAGCCCTCTCCTATCACGACGGTCTTTATTGGCTCGTCTATACCGACACCAAGGCATGGAAAGCGCGAGCAGAAGATCTCTCCGCTTCGTGACATGCACAACTACCTCGTCACCGCCCCGGACATCACCGGACCCTGGTCGGAGCCCGTGCATCTCGTGTCCGGTGGATACGATCCATCCCTGTTCCACGACGAATCTGGCAAAAAGTGGCTCGCCTATATCCGGCGCGATTTCAGAGGTATCTACGAAGACCTGTTCGTCGGAATCGTTCTGCGGGAATACTCGGTGCAGGAGGAAAAGCTGATCGGCGAAGAGCACGTCATCTATAAAGGCGCCAACCTCAAGACCGATTACTTCATGAAATGTCAGATCTACGAGGCTCCGCATTTGCTGAAGAAGGGAGACTGGTACTACCTGATCACAGCGGAGGGGGGCACAGGCTATACACATGCAACGTGTGTATCCAGGTCCCGCGGCATTTTCGGTCCATACGAGTTTCATCCTGATACGCCGATGCTCACGTCGCGCGACGCGAATGGACGGATTCAGCGGACCGGCCACGGCAATCTGGTCGAGGGTCCCAACGGCCAGTGGTACATGACGTACCTCGGATCGAGACCAATCGATGCGCACACGAAGCGCTCGCCGCTAGGCCGTGAAACCTGTGTCGCACCTATCGAATGGCATGCCGACTGGCCCCGCCTCGCCAGTGGCGGAGTGGTTCCCGCCGAATCTTTTGCGATCGGCTCGGATATCGAGCAAAGGCTCGACAGCAGTTGGACGATCGATTTCGGACAACGTGCCGCGCTGCCCCTGGAACTGCAGAGTCTGCGCATCCCCATCGGCGACGACTGGTGCAATCTTCACGAACGTCCGGGCTATCTGCGGATAAGGGGGCAAGAGTCGCCGACTTCGCGGTTCCATCAAAGCTTGTTGGCCTGTCGCATCCGTGACTGGCAGTTCGAAGTCGAAACCGCGCTGGAATTTTCACCCAGGTCATATCTGCACATGGCTGGGCTCATGGCGCGTTACGACGAGAACACCTTCTTCTATCTGTTCGTCACGCGCGACGACGACGGCACAAAAATCCTGTCCTACATGGAAATGGATGCCGGCAGCTTCGCCTACAGCAATCGACTGGCGACGCTGCCCGAGGCCACCGGGATCGAACTGCGGATTCGCGTCGTGGACGCGAAACTGCGCTTCTTCTATCGCTTGACGCACGGTGACTGGAAGGACCTTGAACTGGAAAAGGATTTCACGAAACTCAGCGATGAATATGCAACCCCCATCGGCTTCACGGGGGCATTCGCGGGTATCACCGTCAACGACATGCTTGGCTTTCGCGAGCCTGCCGATTTCAAGTCGTTCTCGTACCGCCAATTGATCGGCTAAAGCTCGGATTTCGTGTCATCGCTGTCATTTAATAATAAGGAAGATCTCATGCGCTTTCGTTGGAGACATCGCTACCTCGTGCTGTTTATTTTGTTCGCAATCTATCTGCTCTGTTACATGGACAGAATGATCATGGCAGCGGCTATTCCATTCATTGCGTCCGAGTTTCATCTGTCCGCGATGGAAATGGGTGGAATCCTGAGCGCGTTCTTCTTTAGCTACGCGCTATGTCAGATCCCGGCTGGCCTGCTTGCAGACAGATTCGGTCCGCGGCTGATGACGACGATCGGCATCACCTGGTGGACGATTTTCACCGCGCTTACCGGACTGTGCAATTCGCTCGGCTTGATGCTGGTGGTGCGGGTCGCGTTTGGCATCGGCGAAGCGCTTTTTCCTCCCGCCGCGTTCAAGGCACTGTCGGCGTGGTTCCCAAAGCGCGAAGTGGGACGGGCAACCGGGCTGATGATGACCACTAATGCACTGGGACCCGCATTGGCGCCGCTGTTCGTGGCGGCCGTGATGGCCGCGTGGGGATGGCGCGCGATTTTCACGAGTCTGTTCATACCCGGTGTCGCGATGGCCGTATTCGGCTGGATCTATATCAGAAACAGCCCGAAAGACAGCAAGCACGTTTCGAAGATCGAATTGGAGGAAATCGGTACCAGCGAAAAGTCTTTGTCTGCCTCTGCCGGCAAAGCGGATTTTGCTGGTTTGGTGAAAACGCCGCTGGTCTGGTGGTGCTTCGTCACCTTGTTCGTTTTCAGCATCGCCTCGTGGGGCATCATGAGCTGGTTCCCGACGTATCTGCTGAAAGCGCGCGGCCTTTCGACGGCCAGAATGGGCATTATGGCGTCGGTGCCATTTCTCGTCGGCACGATTGCCTATTGCATCACGGGCTTTCTTTCCGACAAGTTCTTCCGCAATCGTCGCGAATTGCTTGTCGTCCTCGGCTGCGTCGTGGCCGCCATCTTTGCCTATCTGACGGCCCATGCGGAGACCGCGGAAACGGCGGTATTCTTTCAGACGATCGGCTACTTCTTCTCAACCATGGCCGGCTGTTCGCTCTACACCATCCCGAACGTCGCGCTGCCGAACAAGGTCGTCGGGTCGGCAATCGGCTTTGTCAATGCGGCGGGTCAGCTGGCAGGATTTCTTTCCCCGCTGATCGTCGGTTACATCCTGACCAGGACGAATGACGACTTCAATGTCGTATTCCACCTCTTCGTCGGCTGCTTCTTGTTGGCTTCGGTCTCCGCCTGGTTCATCAATACGAGGACGGACCTCAGCGACTCTGTCACACGCAGCGCCGGCGCAGACGTGCCCGTGCAGAAC
Organism: Paraburkholderia sp. MM6662-R1; assembly: GCF_050436245.1. Classification (NCBI taxonomy): domain Bacteria; kingdom Pseudomonadati; phylum Pseudomonadota; class Betaproteobacteria; order Burkholderiales; family Burkholderiaceae; genus Paraburkholderia; species Paraburkholderia sp. MM6662-R1. The sequence continues at coordinate 1,526,137 of NZ_JBNDLV010000004.1, forward strand.
CGGACAGCGGGATAAATGGCGCGACGGGGCTTGAGCCGGCGATAATTCCGGCTCAGTCACCGGCTTTGGGCAACGACTCGATCAGTTCATGGATGCGCATCCTGAACTCGAAATCGAGTTCATCGCGCGCGACCATTTCGACGATCTCGTTCTCGAGGGCTTTGACCTCGCGCTGCGGTTCGGCGCTGCCGCCTTTCGGGTATGCAAATCGCTTCTTTACCATTCCCTTAAGCAAACCGGAACACTCACCTCCAAAAAGCCCAATTCCCAGCCCACGTCACCTGTCGCACTCTTGAAGCCAACGGCCCTGCACGATCCGACAACGGCCGTTCAGCGCTCTGCCCCGAGCCGCCACATCGAACGAAGGCGGTCTCGCAGAACTGTTCCGCGCTCGCGCCTCTCGCCCGCGCGCAGCCTAAAAAGACAGGAGACACAATTTGCCAGCCCCCATCAACTCCGGCGCACGCCTCGACCGCCTGCCGATCACCCGCTTCCACTGGAACATCCTCGGCCTGATCGGCGCGGGTGCTTTCCTCGACGCCTTCGACATCTATCTCGCCAACGGCGCGCTCGCGGCGATGGTCAAAACCGGCTTCACCGATCTCCGCCTCGGCTCGTTCTTCATCTCCGCGACCTTCATGGGCATGATGATCGGCGCGGGGCTGGCAGGCTATCTCGGCGACCGCTTCGGTCGACGCTATTCGTATCAGGCCAATCTCGCGATCTTCGGCATCGCGTCGCTCGCCGCCTGCTTCGCGCCGAACATCTACTGGCTGATTCTGCTGCGCTTCGTCATGGGCATTGGCCTTGGCGCCGAACTCGTGGTCGCGGCCGGCACGCTGTGTGAGTTCGTGCCACCCGCCACACGCGGCCGCTGGACCGCGCTGCTCGCGCTGATCATCAACTCCGGTTTGCTCGGCGCGACCGCAGTCGGCTATTGGGTAATTCCACATCTCGGCTGGCGCTACATGTTCGCGATCGCGGGGGTTGGCGCGATGGTCGTGTGGTTCCTGCGGCATCGGATGCCGGAGTCGCCGCGCTGGCTCGAAACGGTCGGCCGGCTCGAAGAGGCGGAGGCCACCGTCTCGGCAATCGAGCGACAGGTCGAGGCGCGCGTCGGCAAGTTGCCGCCGGTTTCGCGCGTGGTCAGTCACGAGGTGCCGGCCGCGCCGTTCTCGGCGCTGTTCGCGCGCGGCATGATCGGCCGCACGCTGGTCGCCGCGCTGACCTGCATGGCGATCAACATGTCGCTGTACGGTTTCGTCGCGTGGCTGCCGACGTTCTTCGTCAAGGAAGGCCTGACCATCGTGCAGTCGCTTGGCTTCGTGCTGCTGATGTCGTTCGGTGCGCCGGCCGGCGCTGTCGTCGGTTATCTCGTGACGGACCGCCTGGGGCGACGCAACGGCATCGTGCTGTTCTCGCTTGCAACGATCGTGCTCGGCTTCGTCTACGTGCAGATGCGCGCGCCAGTGCCGATCGCGGTCGTCGGTTTCGCGCTCGTCACGACGATCTACACGGTCTGCACGCTCGGCCTGTTCGGCTATATCCCCGAGCTATTTCCGACCGCGCATCGCTTGCGCGGCACCGGCGTGGCCGGCACGTGCGGCCGCGCGGCGTCGATGTCGACACCCTACGTCGCGCTGCTGCTCTACACGGAGTTCGGCGTGACGGGTGTGCTGACGATGGTCGGTGGCGTGCTGTTGTTGCTGAGTATCGCGATTCTCGCGCTGCGCATCGAAACGAGTCAGCAGACGCTCGAAGAGATTTCGCCCGATGCCGAGCTGATACCGCAAGCGGAGATGATGCGAGAGTCGGCTTGAGCCGTGCGCGCATCAAGGTGATCTGTCGATTCGGATCTTTCCCCGGCTAAATTTTCACTTCACCTGGTTAAGATGAAAGTTTGCTTTGCGCATGCTTCGCTAGCAGCTTTCATCATGCACTTCGATTTCGTCGATTTACGCCTGCTCCTGCATATCGCCGACACGCGCAACCTCGCGCGTGCGGCGGAGCGTTCGCACCTGTCGGCGCCGGCCGCCAGCAACCGGGTCAAGAATCTCGAGGAGCAACTCGGCATCAAGCTGCTCTATCGAACCAGCCAGGGCGTGACGCCGACACCCGCGGGCGAAGCCTTCGTGCATCACGCGCGGCTCGTGCTCGAACGCGTCGAGCATCTGGCCGGCGACATGCAGGAGTATGGCGAGGGCATCAAGGGCCACGTGCGCATCTGGGCCAACACGACCGCGATCAGCGAGTTTCTGCCGGCCGTGCTGAGCCGTTTCCTGCGCGATCACCCGGACGTGAACATCGATCTGCGCGAAGTGCTGAGCGGCGAGATCGTCAAGGGCGTCGCCGACAGCGCGACCGATATCGGCATCGTCGCGGGCAATGTGCATGCCGAGCATCTGCAGATGCTGCCATATCGCGACGATCGGCTCGTGCTGGTTACGTCGTGCGAGCATCCGTTCGCGAGACAAGCGTCGGTCGATTTTTCGCAGGTGCTGAACGCGAACTTCGTGAGCCTGCCGACGTCGAGCGCGATTCACGCGTTCATCACGAGTGCCGCCGATGCGCTCGGCGCGCGTCTCAAACTTCGCATCCAGGTCGGCAACTTCGAGGCCGCGTGCCGGATGATCGAGGCGGGTGTCGGAATCGGCATCGTGCCGGAGTCGGTCGCGCTGCGGCACAGAAAGACGATGCAGATCGCGATCGTCGGCCTGACCGATCCGTGGGCCGTGCGCAAGCTGAAGATCTGCGTGCGCAGTCTGAAGGACTTGCCGCCGTTCGCGCGTGTGCTGGTCGACCGGTTGATGGCGGTGCTGGAGGAGGATGGCGGGTCAGATGCTTGACGCGCGGGCGTAACACCCGCCCGAAGTCTGACGAAGTTTCCTTCTGGAAACATCGCGCCCCCTTTTGTCAACCGGTATTTCATTCCCAACCATCTTCTTGCCGTCACAAAAACCGGCGTGTATAGTTTCCGAACTTACTCTTGTTTCGTATCGGAAATTAAAGGGGTTCACATGGACGCGTCCACTATCCTCGCGGATCTCGGCATTGCCCAAGCCGCGCAAGCCGGCGATATCGCCGTTCATTCGCCGATCACCGGCGAGCTCATCGGCCGTGTGGCCAGCCAGACGGCGGTCGAGGTCGACGCGGCGCTCGCCCGGGCCAAAGACGCGTTTGCCGTGTGGCGTAACGTGCCGGCGCCGCGCCGCGGCGAGCTGGTGCGGCTGCTCGGCAATCGGCTGCGCGAACAGAAGCAGGCGCTCGGCAGCCTCGTCTCGCTGGAGACGGGCAAGATCCTGCAGGAAGGCATGGGCGAAGTGCAGGAAATGATCGACATCTGCGATTTCGCGGTCGGTCTGTCGCGTCAGCTGTACGGTTTGACGATCGCGTCCGAGCGCCCGGGTCATCGGATGGCGGAGTCGTGGCATCCGCTCGGCACCTGCGTCGTGATCTCGGCGTTCAATTTCCCGGTGGCGGTCTGGTCATGGAATGCGGCGCTCGCGCTGGTGTGTGGCAACGCGGTGATCTGGAAGCCGTCGGAAAAGACGCCGCTCTCGGCGCTGGCTGTGAACAGGATTCTCGAAGACGCGCTGAAGGAATTCGGCGACGCGCCAGCCGGCCTGGCCGCATTGATCAACGGCGGGCGCGACGTGGGCGAAAAGCTCGTGGCCGATCCGCGCGCGTCGATCGTCAGCGCGACGGGCAGCACGGAAATGGGTCGCAAGGTTGGCGTCGAAGTGGCGAAGCGCTTCGGCCGCTCGCTGCTCGAACTCGGTGGCAACAACGCCGGCATCGTCACGCAGACGGCCGACCATGAACTCGCGATGCGCGGCATCCTGTTCTCGGCGGTCGGTACGGCCGGTCAGCGCTGCACGTCGCTGCGGCGTCTGTTCGTGCACGACAGCGTGTACGAGAAGACCGTCGAGCGTCTGAAGCAGTTGTATAGCCGCGTGCCGATCGGCAATCCGCTCGAAAAGGGCGCGCTGATGGGGCCGCTGATCGACCGTCAATCGTTCGACCGCATGCAGGAAGCGCTGCAGCAGGCGAAGGCCGAGGGCGGCAACGTGTTCGGCGGCGAGCGAGTCGAAGTGAAGGGTTATGAGGGCGGCTACTACGTGCGTCCGGCCATCGTCGAGATGCCGTCGCAAACGTCGGTCGTGCTGAAGGAAACGTTCGCGCCAATTCTGTACGTGCTGCGCTATGCCGATTTCGCCGATGCGGTCGAGGCGAACAACGCAGCGCATCACGGCTTGTCGTCGTGCGTGTTCACGAGCGACCTGCGCGAAGCGGAACGCTTCGTGTCCGCGTCGGGCAGCGACTGCGGCATCGCGAACGTCAACATCGGACCGAGCGGTGCGGAGATCGGCGGTGCGTTTGGCGGCGAAAAGGAAACGGGCGGCGGGCGCGAGTCGGGTTCGGATGCGTGGAAGGCTTATATGCGTCGCGCGACCAATACCGTGAACTACTCGTCGGCGTTGCCGCTTGCGCAGGGTATCGACTTCAATCTCGACTGAGCGCGCAAGTGTGACGTCGTAAACGTTGGCGGCGCATCGCGTTGATGCCGGTGCGCCGCCGTCGCCGTCCGGCGCGCCACGGCCGCGCATTCCAGATAGCAATCCGTTTGCGCCGCCCGGCGTTCCGGAGCGGCCACGTTACTCGTGGAGTAAGACGTGAGTTCGAAAGTCGTGATCGTCGGCGGTGGGGTGATCGGCAGTTCGATTGCGTATTTCTTGCGGCTGTCCGATCCGACAGTCGGCGTCACGGTAATCGAGCGCGACCCGACCTATGCGCGTTCGTCGTCGGCCTTGTCGGCGGCGTCGATCCGGCAGCAGTTTTCTACGCCGCTTTCCATTCAGATGTCGCTGTTCGGCATCGAGTTTCTTCGCTCGATCGGCGAGCGGCTCGAAGTCGACGGCACCCGGCCCTCGATCGATCTGCACGAAGGCGGCTACCTGTTTCTCGCGACACCTGCCGGTGAAGCGACGCTGCGCGAGAATCACGCGCTGCAAAAAAGCCTCGGCGCAGATATCAGCCTGCTCGACACGCATGGCTTGCAAACGCGCTTCCCTTGGCTCAATACCGACGACCTCGTTGCCGGCGCTTATGGCGAAAGCGGCGAGGGCTGGTTCGACGGTTACGGTTTAGTACAGGCGCTGCGCAAGAAAGCGCAGGCGCTCGGCGCGCGCTATGTCGCGGCAGACGTCACCGCGCTGCATCGCGAGGGCAATCGCGTCACGCAGGTACAAACCGCGGACGGTGAGACCTATGCTTGCGACGTCGTCGTCAACGCGGCCGGCGCATGGTCGCGCAAGGTCGCACAGATGGCCGGCATCGATCTGCCCGTCTATGCGCGGCGGCGCAGTATCTTCAACGTCACGTCGCCGGCAAAGCTTGAACGCTGTCCGCTGCTGATCGATCCGAGCGGCGTGTACTTCCGGCCTGAAGGCAATTCGTATATCTGCGGCACGTCGCCGTCGGCCGATAACGATCCCGACGATCTACCGCTCGATGAAGTCGATCACGTGCTATTCGACGACGTGATCTGGCCGACGCTCGCCAATCGCGTGCCGCAATTCGAGGCGCTGCGCGTGCAGAACTGCTGGTCCGGCTATTACGAATACAACGTGCTCGATCAGAACGCGATCATTGGCCATCACCCGGATATCGATAACTGCATTTTCGCGAACGGCTTCAGCGGCCACGGTTTGCAGCAAGGGCCGGCAACCGGACGCGGCATCAGCGAATTGGTTCTGCATGGCCGCTATGCGACGCTCGATCTCAGTTCACTAAGCTTTGCGCGCGTGCTCGAAAACCGGCCGATCGTCGAAAAGAACGTGGTGTAGCGCCTTATATGGCTCGATGCGTGGTCGCCAAGCAGACCGTCGATCTATGCAGCGCGCCCAGGACCCAGGCGATTGCCGCCGAGTACCTCGCGAGCGGCAGGTTGGAGCGGCATCTGCCGCGCATTGTCGATGCGTATTCCGTCAAATGCCGCGCGCTATGCGATGCGCTCGACACGCATCTCGCGCGGCACATCGCATTTCATCGTCCGGCCGGCGGCATGTTCGTGTGGGCGCGTCTGAACGCGGCACGCGATGCGTCCGACTATCTGCGCGCGTGCATCGAACAGAACGTGATGTTCGTGCCGGGTGTGGAGGAGATTGAAACCGGCGTGCACCGAATGAACCGCGCGCTCGAGCAGTACTTCGACGAGCAATAAAATCCTGATTGCATCAACACAATCAGTGGAATGCGGCAGATTACCCGGCGAGCATCTAATGTGCAGCCGGGTTTTTTTATCCAAATGCCAAAAATTGTGGTGCTTTAACAGAATTCACCGCATTCCTGATTAATCGCGAATCGCGTTGAGTTCGAATACGCAATCGTTTTCGTCCGCGCGTGCCTTCTATGAGACCGATCGTGGCAAGCCGCAGATGAAACCGCTCGGGATTGCCACGTCGAACGGCGCGTACGCGCGAGTGGACCCTCCAATGATTGCCCCCAATGAAATCGTTATTGCACGTCTTAATCTCAAGATTATGCAATTCGAATAAATTCGGGCGTTGCCAAATCTTGTAATGGAAGTGGTCGATTTATATGCGGAAATGCCATTTATAAAGATAAGAAACCGTGTAATTATCGTGCTTGCCGGCCGGCTTCCGTTTTGCGTGATTCCCGGAATGTCTGAAAGACAGGTTTTACACGGGTTCGCGCCATACGAGTCGGCTTTCGCACGGGAAAGCATCGTCGCCCGTCGCGTTCGCCCATGCATGCCGCATATGAGTGCCGCAGGAGAATGCGTGAGTGGGCCACAAAAACGTTAAATGAGGAAAAGGGGGCAACGCAATGAATTCACTCGACGAGAAGCGGCCGCTGCTGATCTACGACGGCACGCTCGGCGACCTCTACGGCATCTTTTTCAGAAACCTTGTGCTGCAAATCGTGACGCTCGGTATTTACCGCTTCTGGGCGACCACGAACAACCGCCGATATGTCTGGTCGCGCATGCGGTTTCAGGACGAGCGCTTCGAGTACACGGGCACCGGGGGCGAGCTATTCAAGGGCTTTCTGTTCGCGATCGTGGTCGTGTTCAGCGCGGTGTTCGCGGCTGGCGCGCTAAGCGTGGTCTTGCGCATGCTGACGAAAAGCGCGGCACTCGGTTCGCTGCCTGTCATCGCGTTGTATCTGCTGATCGTCGTGCTCGCGGCGGGTGCGTTTTTCGGCGCGCAGCGCTATCGGCTGAGCCGGACGCAGTGGTGCGGTATTCGCGGCGGCATGACCGGCTCGGCGCTCGGCTTCGGCGTGCGCGCGTTGCTGTACGCGCTGTTGTGCGTTGTCACGCTTGGCCAGATGATGCCGTGGACATCGATGCGTCTAATGGAGTGCCGCATCAACGCGAGCAGCTTCGGTAGCCTGGCGTTTCGCTTCAAGGGGCGCGCGTGGGTCGTCTACGGTCTGTTCCTCGTTACGTTCGTCGGCGTGGTCGTGTTGTTCGCGGTGCTGTTCATGGTGTTTCTGAAGGGCGCTCTCGCATCGATGCATGTCGGCCAGGTGCCGGGGGCGAGTACGGCGCCGTCGCGGGCCGCGCTCGGATCGCTGTTTTTGTTTTATGCGCTGTTCTCCATCGGCACGATGCTGATCCGCGGCTTCTATGTCGCCGCGCTGACGCGCCACGTGATGGGCAATACGTCGCTCGGCTCGCAATTGCATTTCGGCAGTAACGTCAGCGTGGCGCGTCTGCTCAGTTTGCAGTGCGGCAACCTTGCGATCATCGTGTTCACCCTCGGCCTTGGGACACCAATCGTGCTGCATCGGCTGATGCGCTTTGCCGTCGACACGCTGCAGGTTTCCGGCTACCTCGATCCGCATATGCTGGGGCAAAGCACCGTGGCGGCGCCGCTGACTGGCGAGGGCATGCTGAATCTGCTCGATCATGGTGGCGCCTTCTGAGATTGGACTCGCGTTGAGAGCGCGGCAATGGGCGGAGGGCGCACGATGTGCGACAAGTAATGGGACACGCGACTCATCTCAGGCGCGAGCGCGAAACGCAGTACGCTCAATGAGTTAGCGCAGTCATGCGCAGGTTGTCCACAAGCTTGTGCCCAAAATCTGTGGACAACAGGGGGAAGCGAAGCGGAAAATTCGCGCCTGGAGAATTGTGGAAAGGTACAGCACAAAAGCAAACAGCGGGACTCACCGTCGACCGGTTCATCCCGCTGCTGTGTATGACGATGTGGGCGGCTTGCCGTGCAGCGCGCACGGCAAGCGTGGCAAACGCTTATCGGTCGAGGAACGACTTCAGACGGTCCGCGCGGCTCGGATGCATGAGCTTGCGCATCGCCTTGCTCTCGATCTGGCGGATCCGCTCGCGGGTCACGTCGAACTGCTTGCCCACTTCTTCAAGCGTGTGATCCGACTTAGTGTTGATGCCGTAGCGCATGCGCAGCACCTTCGCTTCGCGCGGGGACAGCGAGTCGAGCGCGTCGTCGATCGCGGCACGCAGGTCGGCCTGCATCGCGGCATCCGCCGGCGACGATACGCCAGCGTCTTCGATCATGTCGCCCAGCGTCGCATCGCCGTCGTCGCCGACCGGCGTTTCGAGCGATACGGGTTGCTTCGCGATCTTCAGAATGCCGCGCACCTTCTCTTCCGACAGTTCCATGCGTTCCGCGAGCACCGCAGGATGCGCTTCCTGGCCGGTCTGCTGCAGGATCTCGCGCGAAATGCGGTTCAGCTTGTTGATCGTTTCGATCATGTGCACCGGCACGCGGATCGTGCGCGCCTGATCGGCGAGCGAACGAGTGACGGCCTGACGGACCCACCAGGTCGCGTACGTCGAAAACTTCCAGCCACGACGGTATTCGAACTTGTCCACGGCCTTCATCAGACCGATGTTGCCTTCCTGGATCAGGTCGAGGAACAGCATGCCGCGGTTCACGTACTTCTTCGCGATCGAGATCACGAGACGCAGGTTCGCCTCGATCATCTCGCTCTTGGCCTTGCGCATCTTCGATTCGGCCGCGACCATCTGGCGGTTGATTTCTTTCAGATGCTTGAGCGGCAGCGACACCGTCGCTTCGATGTCGATCAGCTTCTGCTGTTCGGACTGGATGGCCGGCAGGTGACGCTCGAGCGCCGCACCATAGGTCGACGCGCCGGTGCGCGCGGCACGCTCGGTCCAGCCGAGGTCGGCCTCGCTGCCCGCGAACGTTTCGATGAACTTCTCGCGCGGCATGCCGGCCTTCGAGACGACGATCTGCAAAATGTTGCGCTCGATCGCGCGCACTTGCGCGACCTGGCGCTGCACGTCGCCGCACAGACGGTCGATCGTGCGTGCGGTGAAGCGGATCTTCGCGAGGTGCTGCTGAATGTCTTCGCGTGCGCGCAGATAGGCCTTCGACGTGACGTCGCCGCGCGCGTGCGACGCGTTCATCTGGTCGTACAGAATGCCGACCTGGGCGAAGATTTCGAGGCAGTCGCTCGTGAGCTGCTTCAGGCGAGCTTCGTCCGCCGCCGACGAATCTTCCGGACCGACGTCGTCGTCTTCTTCGTCTTCGCTGTCTCCGTCGGCGTCGCTGTCTTCATCGGCATCCGTGTCGGCGCTCGCGACTTCTTCCGCGGCGGCCGTCTCTTCATTCAGGCCGTCGACGAGTTCGTCGATGCGCAGCTCGCCGTCGACAACCTGCTGCGCGCTCGCGAGGATCGCGGAGATCGCGAGCGGGCACGCGGCGATCGCTTGCACCATTTCGTGCAGGCCGTCTTCGATGCGCTTCGCAATCGCGATTTCGCCTGCGCGGGTGAGCAGCTCGGTCGCGCCCATTTCGCGCATGTACATACGCACGGGGTCGGTGGTGCGGCCGAACTCGGAGTCGACGGTCGACAGCGCGACTTCGGTTTCCTCGTCCGCCTGGTCGTCCGACACCACGGCGGGGGAATTCGAGTTGAGCAGCAGCGTTTCCGCGTCCGGGGCCTGCTCGTAGACCTGCACGCCCATGTCGCTGAACGCGCTGACGATGCTGTCGATCGCGGCGGTTGCGGTGAAGTTGTCGGGCAGGTGGTCGTTGATCTGCGCGTGGGTCAGGTAGCCTTGCTCTTTACCCAGCTGGATCAGTGCGCGCATCAGGCGCTGGCGTTCTTCGGCTTGTTGCGGCAGCAGCTCGGCTGCCACGGGAATCGCTTTGCCGGCGCCCTTGCCTTTGGCCGAACGGCCGGACGGAACTTTGGCAGTGAAGGCGGTGTCGTGTTGCGAATCTTCGCGATCGAAAGGGTTCACGTAATTTCCTCTAGAGGCTTCGCTATGAGACGCAAGACGCTACCGTCAGGCGTTTCGAGCAGGGCTCAGCATCACCTGATGTGACTCAACGCGGTTGTTGGGCTGTGCTCTGGGGAGCAAAAAAGATGAGCCCGCTCGAAGCGGGCCGATGGACATGCGAAATTTTGCGCGGCTCGCATTATATACGAGCTTGGGGGTTCGCGCTCATGGGTGCACATCAAATCATCGTCGCTGTTGTCGCAGGCATTGCGTGAGGCTACGCAGGTGCATAGTCCGTGGCCAGACGCGCGACCTAACCTAGATAGGGGCGAGTTGCTCCTTGCGCAAGGGGGCTCCATGTCGTTTTCCTGTATATGGAGTCGTATCCTCGCATGCTGTCCCCAAAAGAAATTCGCAGAAGGGTATTGACGTGTTGTCGACCGCTCTCCATAATCTCGTTTCTCTGCTGCAGACGCAGCGACGCAAACGAAGCAGTGCCGGGTAGTGGTGGTTCAGGCGCGGCGGGTTTGGCGGACCGATCTTTAAAAACTAACAGTCGATAAGTGTGGGCGCTTGATGCGGAATGCGGCGGCGGATTCTCCGGAGTCTGCTGTCAGGCAGAAGTATCAGAAGCCTCACACAGTATTAGAGGAAGGTTTGTCTGTCGAAAGACGGATCAATCATCGTCAGTACGTTGAGTGAGCGACCGGGTTCGAGAGAGCCCGAACACAGTAACAGGTTTGAACTGAAGAGTTTGATCCTGGCTCAGATTGAACGCTGGCGGCATGCCTTACACATGCAAGTCGAACGGCAGCACGGACTTCGGTCTGGTGGCGAGTGGCGAACGGGTGAGTAATACATCGGAACGTGTCCTGGAGTGGGGGATAGCCCGGCGAAAGCCGGATTAATACCGCATACGCTCGGGAGAGGAAAGCGGGGGATCTTTCGGGACCTCGCGCTCAAGGGGCGGCCGATGGCAGATTAGGTAGTTGGTGGGGTAAAGGCCTACCAAGCCGACGATCTGTAGCTGGTCTGAGAGGACGACCAGCCACACTGGGACTGAGACACGGCCCAGACTCCTACGGGAGGCAGCAGTGGGGAATTTTGGACAATGGGCGCAAGCCTGATCCAGCAATGCCGCGTGTGTGAAGAAGGCCTTCGGGTTGTAAAGCACTTTTGTCCGGAAAGAAAACCTCGTGGCTAATATCCGTGAGGGATGACGGTACCGGAAGAATAAGCACCGGCTAACTACGTGCCAGCAGCCGCGGTAATACGTAGGGTGCGAGCGTTAATCGGAATTACTGGGCGTAAAGCGTGCGCAGGCGGTGCTGTAAGACCGATGTGAAATCCCCGGGCTTAACCTGGGAACTGCATTGGTGACTGCAGCGCTGGAGTATGGCAGAGGGGGGTGGAATTCCACGTGTAGCAGTGAAATGCGTAGAGATGTGGAGGAACACCGATGGCGAAGGCAGCCCCCTGGGCCAATACTGACGCTCATGCACGAAAGCGTGGGGAGCAAACAGGATTAGATACCCTGGTAGTCCACGCCCTAAACGATGTCAACTGGTTGTCGGGCCTTCATTGGCTTGGTAACGTAGCTAACGCGTGAAGTTGACCGCCTGGGGAGTACGGTCGCAAGATTAAAACTCAAAGGAATTGACGGGGACCCGCACAAGCGGTGGATGATGTGGATTAATTCGATGCAACGCGAAAAACCTTACCTACCCTTGACATGTATGGAATCCTGCCGAGAGGCGGGAGTGCCCGAAAGGGAGCCATAACACAGGTGCTGCATGGCTGTCGTCAGCTCGTGTCGTGAGATGTTGGGTTAAGTCCCGCAACGAGCGCAACCCTTGTCCCTAGTTGCTACGCAAGAGCACTCCAGGGAGACTGCCGGTGACAAACCGGAGGAAGGTGGGGATGACGTCAAGTCCTCATGGCCCTTATGGGTAGGGCTTCACACGTCATACAATGGTCGGAACAGAGGGTTGCCAAGCCGCGAGGTGGAGCCAATCCCAGAAAACCGATCGTAGTCCGGATCGCACTCTGCAACTCGGGTGCGTGAAGCTGGAATCGCTAGTAATCGCGGATCAGCATGCCGCGGTGAATACGTTCCCGGGTCTTGTACACACCGCCCGTCACACCATGGGAGTGGGTTTTACCAGAAGTGGCTAGTCTAACCGCAAGGAGGACGGTCACCACGGTAGGATTCATGACTGGGGTGAAGTCGTAACAAGGTAGCCGTATCGGAAGGTGCGGCTGGATCACCTCCTTTCCAGAGCTGTGCATTCATTGCACTCAAGTGCTCACGCTTATCGGCTGTGGTTAGAAGAAACGCAGGCAGGCTCAGGGGTCTGTAGCTCAGCCGGTTAGAGCACCGTCTTGATAAGGCGGGGGTCGATGGTTCGAATCCATCCAGACCCACCAGTGTCTTGTCTGGTGAGCTGAAGGGCTGGGGCCGCTGGAGTATCTGTGAGACTGGGGGATTAGCTCAGCTGGGAGAGCACCTGCTTTGCAAGCAGGGGGTCGTCGGTTCGATCCCGTCATCCTCCACCAATCCTCAATGCGCAGGGTTCTGCATGAAGGCAGAGCGTTGCGCATTGGCGATTGAGCCAGTCAGAGCGGTATGAGGCACAGGCTTCATACCGGCTGCCGTTCTTTAACAATCAGGAAGAAGTAGTAAAGAGATTCACGAAAGCATACCTGGAGATGGGTGTGTGAGTAGGTGAATCAGGGTTGTGATTGTATCGATGTATTTTAAAGGTGATCGAGAGATCGCTTTGGAATACGGCGCAACACGAATACTCAACCTGTAGCGAGTGCGTCTATCCCCTGCGGGGATGGGACCCACGTAAGCGCTAAAGCGCTAGCGTGGGTCGACACAGAGACACACCCGTTATAGGGTCAAGCGAACAAGTGCATGTGGTGGATGCCTTGGCGATCACAGGCGATGAAGGACGCGGTAGCCTGCGAAAAGCTCCGGGGAGCTGGCAAACGAGCATTGATCCGGAGATGTCCGAATGGGGAAACCCACTCCTAATGGAGTATCCGTAGCTGAATCCATAGGCTGCGTGAGGCGAACGCGGTGAACTGAAACATCTAAGTAACCGCAGGAAAAGAAATCAACCGAGATTCCCAGAGTAGTGGCGAGCGAAATGGGATCAGCCGGTACACGTTATCTGTATTGTTAGTCGAACGCTCTGGAAAGTGCGGCCATAGCAGGTGATAGCCCTGTAGACGAAAACAGCATGGAAGAACTGGGTGTACGAGAAGTAGGGCGGGACACGTGAAATCCTGTCTGAAGATGGGGGGACCATCCTCCAAGGCTAAATACTCGTGATCGACCGATAGTGAACCAGTACCGTGAGGGAAAGGCGAAAAGAACCCCGGGAGGGGAGTGAAACAGATCCTGAAACCGCATGCATACAAACAGTCGGAGCCTCTGCGAAGGGGTGACGGCGTACCTTTTGTATAATGGGTCAGCGACTTACATTCAGTGGCGAGCTTAACCGATTAGGGCAGGCGTAGCGAAAGCGAGTCCGAACAGGGCGTCCAGTCGCTGGGTGTAGACCCGAAACCAGGTGATCTATCCATGGCCAGGTTGAAGGCACGGTAACACGTGCTGGAGGACCGAACCCACTAACGTTGAAAAGTTAGGGGATGAGCTGTGGATAGGGGTGAAAGGCTAAACAAACCTGGAAATAGCTGGTTCTCTCCGAAAACTATTTAGGTAGTGCCTCGTGTATCACCTTCGGGGGTAGAGCACTGTCATGGTTGTGGGGTCCATTGCGGATTACTACGCCATAGCAAACTCCGAATACCGAAGAGTGCAATCACGGGAGACAGACATCGGGTGCTAACGTCCGGTGTCAAGAGGGAAACAACCCAGACCGCCAGCTAAGGTCCCCAAATATGGCTAAGTGGGAAACGAAGTGGGAAGGCTAAAACAGTCAGGAGGTTGGCTTAGAAGCAGCCACCCTTTAAAGAAAGCGTAATAGCTCACTGATCGAGTCGTCCTGCGCGGAAGATGTAACGGGGCTAAGCCATATACCGAAGCTGCGGATGCACAGTAATGTGCATGGTAGGAGAGCGTTCCGTAAGCCTGCGAAGGTGCACTGGAAAGTGTGCTGGAGGTATCGGAAGTGCGAATGCTGACATGAGTAGCGATAAAGGGGGTGAAAGGCCCCCTCGCCGTAAGCCCAAGGTTTCCTACGCAACGTTCATCGGCGTAGGGTGAGTCGGCCCCTAAGGCGAGGCAGAAATGCGTAGCTGATGGGAAGCAGATTAATATTTCTGCACCATTGTGAAATGCGATGGGGGGACGGATCGCGGAAGGTTGTCCGGGTGTTGGAAGTCCCGGTCCTTGCATTGGAGAAGGCGCTTTGGCAAATCCGGGCGCAGAATTCAAGGGTGCGAGGCGAGCCACTTCGGTGGCGAAGCAACTGGAAGGGGTTCCAGGAAAAGCCTCTAAGCTTCAGTTTCACAGTGACCGTACCGCAAACCGACACAGGTGGGCGAGATGAGTATTCTAAGGCGCTTGAGAGAACTCGGGAGAAGGAACTCGGCAAATTGGTACCGTAACTTCGGGATAAGGTACGCCCTCATAGCCTGACTGGCCTGCGCCAGAAGGGTGAAAGGGTTGCAATAAACTGGTGGCTGCGACTGTTTAATAAAAACACAGCACTCTGCAAACACGAAAGTGGACGTATAGGGTGTGACGCCTGCCCGGTGCCGGAAGATTAAATGATGGGGTGCAAGCTCCTGATTGAAGTCCCGGTAAACGGCGGCCGTAACTATAACGGTCCTAAGGTAGCGAAATTCCTTGTCGGGTAAGTTCCGACCTGCACGAATGGCGTAACGATGGCCACACTGTCTCCTCCCGAGACTCAGCGAAGTTGAAGTGTTTGTGATGATGCAATCTCCCCGCGGCTAGACGGAAAGACCCCATGAACCTTTACTGTAGCTTTGCATTGGACTTTGAACCGGTCTGTGTAGGATAGGTGGGAGGCTATGAAGTTGGGACGCCAGTCTCAATGGAGCCGTCCTTGAAATACCACCCTGATCTGTTTGAGGTTCTAACCTTGGCCCGTGATCCGGGTCGGGGACAGTGCATGGTAGGCAGTTTGACTGGGGCGGTCTCCTCCCAAAGTGTAACGGAGGAGTACGAAGGTACGCTAGGTACGGTCGGAAATCGTGCTGATAGTGCAATGGCATAAGCGTGCTTGACTGTGAGACTGACAAGTCGAACAGGTGCGAAAGCAGGTCATAGTGATCCGGTGGTTCTGTATGGAAGGGCCATCGCTCAACGGATAAAAGGTACTCTGGGGATAACAGGCTGATACCGCCCAAGAGTTCATATCGACGGCGGTGTTTGGCACCTCGATGTCGGCTCATCTCATCCTGGGGCTGTAGCCGGTCCCAAGGGTATGGCTGTTCGCCATTTAAAGAGGTACGTGAGCTGGGTTTAAAACGTCGTGAGACAGTTTGGTCCCTATCTGCCGTGGGCGCTGGATATTTGAAGGGGGCTGCTCCTAGTACGAGAGGACCGGAGTGGACGAACCTCTGGTGTACCGGTTGTCACGCCAGTGGCATCGCCGGGTAGCTATGTTCGGAAGAGATAACCGCTGAAAGCATCTAAGCGGGAAACTCGCCTTAAGATGAGATATCCCCGGGGCTTCGAGCCCCTTGAAGGGTCGTTCAAGACCAGGACGTTGATAGGTCAGGTGTGCACGTACAGTAATGTACTGAGCTAACTGATACTAATTGCCCGTAAGGCTTGATCCTATAACAGGTGTGTCTCGACCCGCGTGAGTGCTTCAGCACTTACGCGGGTCCGATCCCCGAAGGGGATTTGTGTGACCTCCCGCGGGAGCTAACAGAAACGCACGGTTGGGATTCAGTGTTGTGCCAGAAACAACACAACCCCCACACTCGAATCCTTTACGCTTCTTCCCGATTGGCTGTGGCGCAACCGGTTGACTCCAGCCCTGCGACGCAGCAACCCGTCATGCCTGATGACCATAGCGAGTCGGTCCCACCCCTTCCCATCCCGAACAGGACCGTGAAACGACTCCACGCCGATGATAGTGCGGATTGCCCGTGTGAAAGTAGGTAATCGTCAGGCTCCCCTCCAGTCAGAAACCCCACCCGCCGCGGTGGGGTTTTTGCGTTTACGCGGCCGACTTTGCGCGCTTCACTACTTTCCGATCCGCAACGCATCCGCGTAACCCGGCGACTTCCGACGCGGTCGTCCAAAATCCATGTCCTTCCGGCTCGGCCGGCCAGCACCTCCTCCAAACACGCTAAGCCCGCTTACGCGCCGGCGCTCGATCGGATCCCCCTGCGATAAAGCAGTCGAGTCTTTCGCTGGCCTCCGTAATCGCCCAAAGCGGAGCGCGATGCAGCTGCCGATCGTAGCTCGTTGCGATCGATGCAAAGAGCGCGAATCCCGCTTCGTCAAGTTTCCATTCGTTGCGTTCCCGACCTGCGTCGAACATCATCGCCGAGGCGCGGTCCGCGGCGTGGAGCTCTTCGTGGCTCATCGAGCCAAAGCCGGCATCAGCGAGGTAGCTGGTCAACAGCATGATCTGCGTGACCGTCTGCGCATCGCTCTTCGTACCGAGGCCACGGCGCAGTGCGTCGAGCGACAGATGAACTCGCAACGCGAGATCGTCGGCGATCTGGCGCGCGATGGGCAACAGCATGGCTTTGGCATGCCGCGCGCGGGCGGCGCCAGTGTTGCGGAAAGGAATTGGTTGTGCCATGGAGATCCGAGGGGTTTGCCTGAGCACATGCAATAACGGCGCGCTTCGCAAAAGGTTGAGCCTTCATTGCGTTTTAGCCGCTTCCTTCGACGAAAACGTTTGCTGGCGGCCACTTGCGCGCAGATTGCCGGCACGTCGCGGCGTCCGTCGTCGAGCGAATTGGCACCTGCATCGCCCGCGATGCGCCGTTCACTCCCCACGAACCCAGCGGCTTTGCTTTCTATGCTTGCCCACGGAAAGGCGTCGCGCCGCATTGCCACCTCGCGCGCGTCCGGCCATCTACCTCGGCGAAACCTCTCTATCATGACGATTGGAACAACCTCGGCCAGCAAGCCGGAACGGAGCAAGTCCCGCCGGCAAGCGCCATCCAGCTGTCTTCGACCCGAGGATGCATCGATGCAGACTCATTCATCCAACGTTGTCTCGACGCCCGCCGATTTGCGGATCGACGGCGCGCGGCTGTGGGACTGTCTCATGCAGCTCGCGCGGATCGGCGCGACCGACAAACGCGGTGTCTGCCGTCCAGCACTGACCGAACTCGACCGTGAGGCACGCGATTAGTTCATCGCGTGGACGAAGGGGATCGGCCGCACGGTGCCGGTCGACGCGATCGGCAATATTTTCGCGCGGAGGACGGGGCTGCGTGACGATCTGCCGCCCATAATGACGGGCAGCCATCTCGACACGCAGCCGACCGGCGGCAAATTCGACGGCAATTATGGTGTGCTGGCAGGGCTGGAGGTGCTGCGCCCGCTGGCCGAGGCCAACGTGCAGACCATCGCGCTGCTCGAGGTTGCCATGTGGACCAACGAGGAGGGCTCACGATTCTTGCCGGTGATAATGGGCTCCGGCGTGTTCGCCGGCGCATTCACGCTCGAGCACGCGCTAGCGCAACGCGATCGCGACGGCGTAGCGGTGCGCCACGCGCTAGCGGCGATCGGCTATGCCGGCGAGCATCGCAAGTCGCACGCTGTCGGCGCATATTTCGAGGTGCATATCGAACAGGAGTCCGTGCTCGAAGCGCACGACAAGGTCATCGGCGTCGTGCAGGGAGCGCTCGGGCAGCGCTGGTACGACCTGACCGCGCACGGCATGGAAGCGCACGCGGGGCCGATGGCGCTGCGCCGCGACGCGCTGCTCGTCGCCGCGGATCCGATCCATGCGGTGAACCGTATCGCACTCGATCACGCGCCGCATGGCCGTAGCACGGTCGGCTGGCTCGACGTGCATTCAAACTCGCGCAACGTCATTGCGGGCCGCGTGAAATTCAGCGTCGACCTGCGCGCAGCCGATGACGCATCGCTCACTGCGATGGACCTCGCATGGCGTGCAGCGTGCGCGCAGGCGGGCAGCAATGGGGGCAACGCCGCCATCAACGCCGCCGCCACCCGCGCGAGCAGCAGCTTGGACGCCCCCGTCACTACCGACATCGAGCAGGTCGTCTACTTCCCGCCGCAGCGATTCGCCGCGCAATGGATCGCCGAGGTCAGACAGAGCGCGGAGCGGCTCGGTGTGTCGTCGATGGACGTGATCAGCGGCGCGGGACACGACGCCGCCTACCTCGCGCGCGGCGCACCCAGCGCGATGATCTTCGTTCCCTGCAAGGACGGCATTAGCCACAACGAAATCGAGGACGCGCGCGCCGATCATCTGGAAGCCGGCTGCAATATGCTGCTGCAGGTGATGCCGAGCGCGGCGTCGAGAACGGGGAGCATGCGCGCATGAAGATCCTGATCGCACGAATGAACCACGAGACCAACACGTTCTCGCCAGTAGAGACCCCGCTGGCCGCATTCGGCCGCAACGGTCCGAGCTACGGCCGCGCCGCGTTCGACGAAAACAAGGGCATGCAAACCGCGATGGCCGCGTTCATCGACGCCGCCGAGCGCGTGGATGCCGAAATCGTGACGCCGATCTCCGCCATGGCGAATCCGAGCGGGCCGGTCGACGCCGCCGCCTACGATACGATCTGCGACGCGATCGTGGCAGCCGCGACGGGCTGCGACGCGGTGATGCTCGATCTGCACGGCGCGATGGTCGCCGAGAACTCGACCGACGGTGAAGGCGATCTGCTCGGGCGCGTGCGTGCGTCGCTGCCGCACGCGCCGATCGCGGTCGCGCTCGATCTGCATGGCAACGTCACGCAAAAAATGATCGACAACGCCGACGTCATCGTCAGCTTCAAGACCTATCCGCACGTCGACATGTACGAGACTGGCGCACATGCAGCGCGCTTGCTGTTCGACATGATCGAGGGCCACGCGAAGCCGGTGATCGCGTGGCGTCAGCCGCCGCTGCTCACGCACACGCTGCGCAGCGCGAGCGTTGACGGCGCGATGAAACGCGCGCTCGATGCCGCGCGCGCCGCCGAGGCCGACGGCATGCTCGCGGTGTCGGTGCTGGCGGGCTTCTCGCTCGCCGATATCGAAGCGCCATGCATTAGCGTCGTCGTCGTGGGCAATGGCGAGCGCGCGGATGCGGAGGCGGTCGCCGAGCGCATCGCGCGGCAGATCTGGGACGAGCGCGACGATTTTGTCTATCGCAGCGCGCCGCTTGCCGAATCGGTCGCGCGGGCGGCGTCGCTGGCACGCGCCGCCGATAAACCGGTGCTAATGCTCGATCACGGCGACAACTGCATGTCGGGCGGCACGTGCGACACGATGGATTTGCTCGAGGAAGCGTTGAGGCAGGGCCTCGAAGGCATCGTCAGCGGGCCGTTGTGCGATCCGCAGGCGGTCGCGGCCCTGGCGGCCTCGGGCGTCGGTAGCAGGGTCACGCTCGCGATCGGCAACAAGCTCACAAACGATGCATTGCCTTCGCGTTCGCCGCTTGCCCTGACCGGCGTCGTGCGCGCGCTGACCGACGGCGAATACGTGATCAGCGGCCCGACCTACACCGGCCAGCGCGCGTACATGGGGCGCGCGGCAGTGCTCGACACCGGCACGGTGAAACTCGTCGTGACCGAACGAACGCATGAGCCGTGGGATCTCGGCGTGTTCGAGAGCGTCGGCATCGATCCGCGCCGCGCGCGTTTTCTGCTGCTCAAATCACGCATGTATTGCCGGCCGGTTTTCGTGCCGATCGCGGAGGCACTCGTCGAATGCGATAGCCGCGGCGTCACGAGTTCGGACTATGGTCTGTTCAGCTTCGAGCACGTGAAGCGGCCGGTTTATCCATTGGACCCTCACACCGAATGGACCGCGACGAACTGATCGACATGCATGCGTTTCGATAAGTCGCGGCAAGGGCTTGTGCAGTCCGCATTGAGTCTCTATAATTCGCGCCTCTAAAGGCTCGTAGCTCAGTTGGTTAGAGCACCACCTTGACATGGTGGGGGTCGTTGGTTCGAATCCAATCGAGCCTACCAACGCATCTGTGACGTAGACGAAAGCGGTTCCGCTTTCGTCTACGGTCCTGTCAAATCGATCCAGTCGTTCCCTCAGTTTCGCCGTTCGGCATCACGTCCCCTTCGTTGTTGTTGTCCGCTCGTGGCCCGAAGCTCATGCACATTCACGCGCGCTCTCGCCGTTGCGTCGTCGTTCGACAATGCGCGGTACAGTTAGACCTTCCGCTTTCGCCGCCGACCCGACTGCCGTTCCCATCGCATCTTCGATCATGCGATGCCGGCAGCATCCAACGGAGCTGACGCAATGAAGAAGCTCATCAACGATGTGTCCACCGTGGTCCCCGAGATGCTCGACGGGCTCATCGCGCTCAATCCCCAACTCTCGCTATTGCAAGGCGGCACGATCGTCTTGCGCGCCGATGCCCAGGCCGTGGCCGCGCGCGGCGAGGTCGCGCTGATCTCGGGCGGCGGCTCGGGCCACGAGCCCGCGCACGGCGGCTATGTGGGCCACGGCATGCTGAGCGCGGCGGTAGCCGGCGAGATCTTCACCTCGCCCTCCACCGACGCCGTGCTCGACGCGATACGCGCGGTGGCCGGCCCCGCGGGCGCGTTGCTGATCGTCAAGAACTACACGGGCGACCGCTTCAACTTCGGCCTCGCGGCCGAAATCGCGCGCGCCGAGGGCATCCTCGTTGAGATGATGAT
The DNA here is from genome assembly GCF_050436245.1 of Paraburkholderia sp. MM6662-R1. Classification (NCBI taxonomy): domain Bacteria; kingdom Pseudomonadati; phylum Pseudomonadota; class Betaproteobacteria; order Burkholderiales; family Burkholderiaceae; genus Paraburkholderia; species Paraburkholderia sp. MM6662-R1. The sequence goes on from NZ_JBNDLV010000004.1 coordinate 1,547,207, forward strand.
CGTCGCCGACGACGTCGCGCTGAGCGCGAGCGGCGATCACGCGGGCCGTCGCGGACTCGCGGGCACAGTGTTGGTTCACAAGATCGCGGGCGCGGCGGCCGCGCGCGGTTTGCCGTTGGCCGAGGTCGCGCGGCTCGCTCGGGAAGCGGCCGCGTCGCTCGGCACGATGGGCGTCGCGCTGACGCCGTGCACGGTGCCGGCCGCGGGCAAGCCGGGCTTCGCGCTGGGCGATGGCGAAATCGAATGGGGCCTCGGCATTCATGGCGAAGCCGGCGTGGCGCGCGGCGCGCTGGAGCCGGCCGACGCGATCGTCGGCAAGCTGCTTGCAAAGATCGTCGACGATCTCGCGTTGCAGGCGGGCGAGCGCGTCGCGCTGCTCGTCAACAATCTGGGTGGCACGCCGCCGAGCGAACTCAACGTGGTGGCTGGTGCCGCGCTGCGCGAGCTTGCCGGGCGCGGCATCGCAGTCGCGCGCGCGTGGGCCGGCACGTTCCTGAGCGCGCTCGAAATGGCCGGCGTCTCGCTGACGCTGCTGCGTATCGATGACGAACGGCTGAGCCTGCTCGACGCCGCCTCACAGACGAGCGCATGGCCTGCGCTGAGCGGCCGCGTCGCGCAGGTCGCGGTGCGTGCGGCGCCACCCGCGCCGCAAAGCGCGAGCGGCGCGACGCTCGCGCGTGACGCGACGCTGCGGCGCGCGCTCGAAGCGGTCTGCGAGTGCCTGCTGGCAGCCGAGCCGACATTGACCGAAATGGACCAGCGCGTCGGCGACGGCGACCTCGGCATCAGCCTCGCGCGCGGCGCACGCGCGGTGCAGCTCGAGCTCGATTCCTACGCGTGCGCAACCACGCCGGGCGCGGTATTGCGCGGCATGTCGGCGACGCTGCGGCGCGTGGTGGGCGGCACGTCGGGTCCGCTGTACGCGGTGATGCTGCTGCGCGCGGCGGCCGCGCTCGAACAGTCGGGCGGGACCACCGCACGGCAATGGGCGACGGCGTTCAGCGCCGGTGTCGATGGGTTGATGGAACTGGGGGGCGCGCGGCCGGGCGATCGGACGATGGTCGATGCGCTGAGGCCCGCTGCCGACGCGCTGCATGACGCGCTCGCTCAGGGAGCGTCGACGGATGCCGCATTGCAGGCCACCGTCGCTGCGGCATGCGACGGCACGTCTCGTACCGCATCGATGCATCCGCGGCGCGGGCGTTCGAGCTATGTCGGCGAGCGCGCGCTCGGTCATATGGACCCGGGCGCGCATGCGGTCGCGTTGTGGCTCGCGGCGATTCGCGACGCGCTTCCCGGTTAGGCGCAGCCTGACGCGAACGATACGGCGAACGCAAGGGACGAGCGCACTTTCGCAGCAGGGAAAAACTACGCCGCCGTCACGGCCGCAGGAGATCGAATCCCGCGAACGCCACGACGCCGCTCAGTGCGATCAGCGCCACCGAGTGCTGTCCAAGGTACAGCAGCCCGGCAGCGGACCAACACGTGACAGCGAATGCGGCAATACGTTTCATGCTTTCTTCTTCTACGACTCGAACTCAAAAACCGACTCAGAAGCCCAGCGTAACGGCCAGCAGTCCACTGACGACACCGCCCACCACCACTGCACAGGTCACCACCGTCAGCACGCGCCGCGGAAACGACCGCGCGAGCATCGCGAGCGACGGCACGCTGACGAGCGGCAGCGTCATCAGCAGCGCGCCGGCGGGGCCGGCGGCCATGCCGAACGACAGCATAGCCTGAATGATCGGCACTTCACCCGCGGTCGGAATCACGAACAGCGTGCCGGCGATCGACAGCGCGATGATCCACAGCAGGCTGTTGTCGACGTCCGGGCCGATGTGCGGAAACAGCCACGCGCGCGCCGCGCCGAGAATCAGCACGAGCGCGATGTATTCGGGCACGAGCCGCAGCGTCATGCGCCCCAGAATCGTGATCCAGCGCGAGAACGCGGTGCCTGGATCGTCGGCGCTGACCAGTTGCGCGACGGCCTCTCGCGACGCTTGCGCTTCCTGTGGCGTGACCATGCGATTCACGACGTAGCCAAGGCCGAGCACCATCACGATGCCGAGCGCGAGGCGCAGGCCCATCCACTGCCAGCCGAGCACGAAGCCCATGAAGATCAGCGTAGCGGGATTCAGCGCGGTATTACCGAGCCAAAAAGCAATCGCCGCGCCCGGCGCCGCTTCACGCGCGCGCAGGCCCGCGACGACCGGCGCCGCGCAGCAGGTGCACATCATGCCCGGCAACGACATCAGGCCGCCTTTGACGACGCTGTTGAAGTCGGCACGGCCGAGAGCGCGCGCGACCCATTGCGGTGGAATCAGCGCCTGTACCGCGGAGCCGAGCAGCAGGCCGAGCACCATCGCCTGCCAGATTGCCTTGCCGTAAGCGAGCGCGAAGTCGATCGCGGCCTGCCATGAGGCCGCCGGCGCGCTCGCGGACGTGCCCATCAGGATCGACTTGCCGATCGAATGCTGGCTCGCGGCGACGAACGCGCGGTTGTAGTACGGAAACCACTTCACATAGAAGAGGCCGACGACGGCGATCAGCAGGAACACGATCCAGCCAAGCGTGACGCGGGGTTGCCGAAGGGTTGATTGCATGATGGTTGTTGAATGTCGTTGTGGATCAACCGACGACTAGCGTGCGGGTATCGAGCTGCGCGAGCAGCGTTTTCGCCTGCTCGACGATGTCGGCGTCGTTCGGGCGGAAATCGAGTTGCAGCGAGTTGGGCAACTGCTCGAAATGCTGGCCGCTGCTGCGCGCGTATGCGGGATCGTAGTGCCGTTCGATCAGTTCGCGCGCGAGCTCGGCGCGCCGGTTCTCGTCGACGAGCCGCAGCCAGCCCGTGACCCGCTCGCGGCTGTGCAGACCGATCAACCGTTCCAGCTGTCCCTTGAAGTAATCGGGATGCTCGAACAGATGCGCGTAATCCTGCAAAAGAAACGCCGCGCGGTCCTCGCTGCTCGAGCGCACCTCGACGCACGCGCCGCGATGAAACGTTTCGAGCAGCGCGAGCGGCAGCGTGACGGAGCCGATGCGCCGGCTTTCCGCCTCGACGAACACCGGCCGGTTCACGTCGAAGTCGCGCAGCGCGGTGACGAGCAGCGTGTCGAAACGCTTTTGCGACGGCTGCGCCACGCCCGCATACGCGCCGAGCAGCGAGCCGCGATGCGCGGCGAGCGCCTCGAGGTCGAGCGTCTGCGCGCCGGCCTCATGCAGCGCCGACAGCAGCCGGGTCTTGCCGCTGCCGGTCGGGCCCACGAGCGCGATATAGCTGAAACGACGCGGCAGGGTTTCGAGCCTCTCCAGCGTGGCGCGCCGGTAGCTCTTGTAGCCGCCGTCGAGCTGCCGCGCCGACCAGCCGATCATGTTGAACAGCGTCGTGACCGAGCCCGAACGCTTGCCGCCGCGCCAGCAGTAGATCAGCGGGCGCCAGTTGCGCTGCCGGTCGGCGAACGTGGTTTCCAGATGATGCGCGATGTTGCGCGCGACCAACGCCGCGCCGAGCCGCGTGCCCTCGAACGGCGACACCTGCGTGTAGGTCGTGCCGACCAGCACGCGTTCCTCGTTGCTCAGCACTGGCGCGTTGGTCGCGCCCGGAATATGGTCTTCCTCGAACTCTAGCGGAGTGCGAACGTCGACGATTTCATCGAAATCGCCGGCTTTGTCGAGGCTGACTAGAAGACTTTTCAAGGGAGTAGGGACCAAACGGACCGCGGGAAGACCGAAATTATCGCATGGGCGGCTCGTTCGGGCCGGTTATATGCGTCCTTCCCGGGGTTCTCCAGTGACGTCCTTCGGCCGCCTACCTCAGATGACTTCGACCCGCGCTTCCCCGCTCACCAGCTCGCCGATCACCCGTGCGTCGGCAAAGCCATCGGCGCGGAACAGCGCGAGCACTTCGTCTACCGCTTCGGGCGAGCACGACACCAGCAGCCCGCCCGACGTCTGCGGATCGGTCAACAACGCGCGGCCGGCGGACGGCAAGGTGGCGGGCAGCACCACGTCGTGGCCGTAGGCATCCCAGTTGCGGCCCGATGCGCCGGTGAAAATGCCTGCTTGCGCGAGGCTCGCGACGTTCGGCAGCCACGGCAGGTCCGCGTAGCGCACACGCGCGGTCAGCTTCGAGCCGCGTGCGAGTTCCAGCGTGTGGCCGAGCAGGCCGAAGCCGGTGATGTCGGTCAGCGCATGCACGCCGTCGAGCCGCGCCAGCTCGGCGCCCGGCCGGTTCAGCTTGGTGGTCGCGCCGATCATTGCCGCGTAGCCGGCCTCGTCGAGCCGGTCTTTCTTCAATGCCGCGGACAGAATCCCGACGCCGAGCGGTTTGCCGAGGATCAGCACGTCGCCGGCCTGGCCGCCCGCGTTGCGCTTGACGCGCTTCGGATCGACGATGCCCAGCGCGACGAGGCCGTAAATCGGCTCGACGGAATCGATCGAATGGCCGCCCGCGAGCGGGATGCCTGCTTCCGCGCAGACCGATTCGCCGCCTTTCAGCACGGCCGCGATCACGTCGTGCGGCAGCACGTTGATCGGCATGCCGACGATCGCGAGCGCCATGATCGGCTTGCCGCCCATCGCGTAGACGTCGGAGATCGCGTTGGTCGCGGCGATGCGGCCGAAGTCGAATGGATCGTCGACGATCGGCATGAAGAAATCGGTGGTCGCGACGATCGCCTGGTCTTCGTTGAGCTTGTAGACGGCGGCGTCGTCGGCGGTGTCGTTGCCGACCAGCAGGTCGGGGAAGAATGGCAGCGGCGCGCTGCGCTTGAGCAGATCGGCGAGCAGGCCGGGCGCGATCTTGCAGCCGCAGCCGCCGCCGTGCGACAGGCTCGTCAGGCGGGGCGACTGGCTTGCTTGGACTTGGGTCATGGGGGCGAGAGTTGGGGTTCGTCGAATGACCGCATTATGAGGGTTGTTTTCACCCTGTGCAGCGTCGGCACGGGCACAAACCGGCTCTATGCCGAACCCGTTTCGCCCCCCGTTTTGCCGAGCGATAAACGGCCCCTTTCAAGTGACTTTCGCATGCCCCATCTACCGGGGTGGCGAATGCACTATGCTGCATGTCGCGAAACGGCATCTATAATCAATTTTGTCCCCAAAAGAGCCGAGGCCATGCAATGACGCAAATGACTCGGCGACAATTCCTGAAGGTCTCTGCCACGACACTTGCCGGATCGAGCCTGGCCCTGATGGGCTTCTCGCCGACACCCGCGCTGGCCGAAGTCCGTCAGTACAAATTGTCGCGTGCGACTGAAACCCGCAACACCTGCCCCTACTGTTCGGTGGGCTGCGGCATCCTGATGTACGGTCTTGGCGACGAGGCCAAGAATGTGAAGACGAGCATCTTCCACATCGAGGGCGACCCCGACCATCCGGTCAATCGCGGCACGCTGTGCCCGAAGGGCGCGAGCCTGATCGACTTCATCCATAGCTCGAGCCGTCTGCGCTATCCCGAGTACCGCGCGGCCGGGGCGAACGAGTGGAAGCGCATCTCGTGGGAAGACGCGCTAGACCGCATCGCGAAGCTGATGAAGGAAGACCGCGACGCGAACTTCGTCGAGACGACTGCGGACGGCAAGAAGGTCAACCGCTGGCTGACTACCGGCATGCTCGCGGCATCGGCCGGCAGCAACGAGGTGGGTTATCTGACGCACAAGACTATTCGCAGTCTTGGCATGCTCGGATTCGACAATCAGGCGCGTGTCTGACATGGCCCGACGGTGGCAGGTCTTGCCCCGACGTTTGGCCGTGGAGCGATGACGAACCATTGGGTCGACATCAGAAACGCGGACGTGATTCTCGTGATGGGCGGCAATGCGGCCGAGGCACACCCATGCGGTTTCAAATGGGTCACCGAAGCCAAGGCGCACCGCAAGGCGCGTCTGATCGTGGTCGACCCGCGCTTTACGCGTACGGCGTCGGTCGCGGACTACTTCGTGCAGATCCGCACCGGTACGGACATTGCGTTCCTCGGCGGGGTGATCAACTACCTGCTGACGAACGACAAGATCCAGCACGAGTACGTGAAGAACTACACGGACGTGCCGTTCATCGTGCGCGAGGATTTCGCGTTCAAGGACGGCCTGTTTTCCGGCTACCACGCCGACACGCGCAGCTACGACAAGGCCTCGTGGGACTACGTGCGCGGCGACGACGGCTTCGCCAAGGTCGATCCGACGCTGCAGGACCCGCGCTGCGTCTATCAGCTGATGAAGCAGCACTACTCGCGCTACACGCCCGAGCAGGTCGAGAAAATCTGCGGCGTGCCGAAGGAGAAGTTCCAGCACGTGTGCGAGATGCTCGCGTCGACGTCGGTGCCGAACCGCGCGGCCACGATCATGTACGCGCTCGGCTGGACGCATCACTCGGTCGGCTCGCAGATCATCCGCACCGGCGCGATGGTGCAGCTGCTGCTCGGCAACATCGGCATCGCGGGCGGCGGAATGAACGCGCTGCGCGGCCATTCGAACATCCAGGGCCTGACGGATCTCGGCCTGATGTCGAACCTGCTGCCGGGCTACATGACGCTGCCCATGGAAGCGGAGCAGGACTTCGACGCCTACATCGCGAAGCGCGCCAAACAGCCGCTGCGGCCGAACCAGCTGAGCTACTGGCGCAACTATCGCGCGTTCCACGTGAGCTTCATGAAATCGTGGTGGGGCGACAAGGCGACCGCCGACAACAACTTCGCTTTCGACTATCTGCCGAAGCTCGACAAGTCCTACGACCTGCTGCAGGTCTTCGAGCTGATGAATCAGGGCAAAATGACCGGCTACATCGCGCAGGGCTTCAATCCGCTTGCCGCCGCGCCGTTCAAGGCGAAGAACGGCGCGGCGCTGGCCAAGCTGAAGTGGCTCGTGATCATGGATCCGCTCGCGACCGAAACGTCGGAGTTCTGGAAGAACTACGGCCCGTTAAACGACGTCGACAGCGGCTCGATCCAGACAGAGGTGTTTCGTCTACCGACCACCTGCTTCGCCGAGGAACGCGGCTCGCTCGTTAGTTCGAGCCGGGTGCTGCAGTGGCATTGGCAGGGCGCGGACGGTCCCGGCGAAGCGAAGAGCGACCTCGATATCATGGCGGGGCTGTGGCTGCGTATTCGCGACGCTTATCGCAAGGACGGCGGCAAGTATCCCGATCCGATCCTGAACATGAGCTGGCCGTATGCGAACCCGGAAAGCCCGACGCCCGAAGAACTCGCGATGGAGTACAACGGCAAGGCGCTCGCGGACGTCACCGATCCGAAGGACACGACCAAGGTGCTCGCGAAGAAGGGCGAGCAGCTCGCGAGTTTCGCGCTGCTGCGCGACGACGGCTCGACCTCGAGCGGCTGCTGGATCTTCTGCGGCGCGTGGACCCAGGCGGGCAACCAGATGGGCCGCCGCGACAACTCGGACCCGACCGGCATCGGCAACACGCTGAACTGGGCCTGGGCATGGCCGGTGAACCGGCGGGTTCTGTACAACCGCGCGTCGTGCGATCTCAGCGGCAAGCCGTTCGATCCGACGCGCAAGCTGATCGCGTGGAACGGCAGCAGGTGGTCGGGCGCCGACATTCCGGACTTCAAGGTCGACGAGCCGCCCGAAGACGGCATGAATCCGTTCATCATGAATCCGGAAGGCGTGGCTTGCTTCTTCGCGCGCGAAGCTTTGGTGGAAGGGCCATTCCCCGAGCACTACGAGCCGTTCGAAACGCCGCTCGGCTACAACCCGCTGCATCCGGACAACAAGTTGGTCGTCAGCAATCCTGCGGCGCGCGTGTTCCCGGACGACAAGGCCACGTTCGGCACGCACGAGAACTTCCCGCATACGGCGACCACCTATCGTCTGACCGAGCATTTCCACTACTGGACCAAACACGCGCGTCTGAACGCGATCATCCAGCCCGAGCAGTTCGTCGAGATTGGCGAAGACCTCGCGAAGGAGATCGGCGTGGTAGCCGGCGACCGGGTCAAGGTGAGCTCGAACCGCGGGCACCTGGTGGCCGTCGCGGTCGTGACGAAGCGGATCAAACCGCTGATGATCGAGGGCAAGAAGGTGCAGACCGTCGGGCTGCCGCTCCATTGGGGCTTCAAAGGGATCGCGAGGCCGGGCTATCTCATCAATACGCTGACGCCCCCGGTGGGCGACGGGAATTCGCAGACACCGGAATTCAAGTCGTTCCTCGTCAAGGTCGAAAAGGCATAAGGAAAAGAGATGGCACTGCAATCACTGGACATCAGACGCGTTTCGGCCACCACCACGCAGCCGCCGGTGATTCGCGAGCCGGCCACGGGCACGGTCGCGAAGCTCATCGACGTGTCGAAGTGCATCGGCTGCAAGGCGTGTCAGACGGCCTGCATGGAGTGGAACGATCTGCGCGACGAGATCGGCGTGAACGTGGGCGTCTACGACAACCCGCCCGATCTCACCGAGCATTCGTGGACCGTCATGCGGTTTGCCGAGTACGAGAATTCCGCCGGCGATATCGAATGGCTGATCCGCAAGGACGGCTGCATGCACTGCGAGGACCCGGGCTGCCTGAAGGCCTGTCCGGCGCCGGGCGCGATCGTGCAGTACACGAACGGCATCGTGGATTTCCACCAGGAGAACTGCATCGGCTGCGGCTTCTGCATCGCCGGCTGCCCGTTCGACATCCCGCGTATGTCGAAGAAGGATCACCGCGTGTACAAGTGCACGCTGTGTTCGGATCGTGTGGCGGTCGGCCAGGAGCCGGCGTGCGTGAAGACCTGCCCGACCGGCGCGATCATGTTCGGCACCAAGGAGGACATGAAGCAGCAGGCCGAGGACCGCATCGTCGATCTGAAGGAGCGCGGTTTTCAGAACGCTGGCCTGTATAACCCGGACAAGGTCGGCGGCACGCATGTGATGTACGTGTTGCACCACGCCGACCGGCCGTCGCTGTATCACGGCCTGCCGGACGATCCGCGCATCAGTCCGCTGGTCTCGTTGTGGAAGGGCATCGCCAAGCCGATCGGGCTCGCCATTATGGGGATCGCCGCGCTCGCGGGCTTCTTCCACTACACGCGCGTCGGCCCGAACGAGGTGTCCGAGGCCGACGAAGCCGCAGCCGTCAAGGAAGCCGAAGAAGCACGCCGTTCGCGGGAGGGTAGGCAATGAACCACTCTGAGCACACCGACTTCACGGACGTAAAGGGCAACCGACTGATCGTGCGCTATACGCCGAACGAGCGCACGAATCATTGGATCACCGCGATCTGTTTCATCCTGCTTGCGCTGTCCGGTCTCGCGCTGTTCCATCCGTCGATGGCGTTTCTGTACGTGGTACTCGGCGGCGGGCAGTGGACGCGGATTCTGCACCCGTTCATCGGCTGCGTGATGTTCATCTCGTTCCTGATTCTTGCGTTGCGCTTCTGGCATCACAACTATCTGGACCAGGCGGATATCCAGTGGATGAAGCAGATCGGCGACGTGCTGAACAATCGCGAGGAACGCCTGCCCGCAATCGGCAGGTACAACGCCGGGCAGAAGCTGCTGTTCTTCGTGATGGTGATCTGTATGCTGCTGCTGTTGCTGAGCGGCATCGTGATCTGGCGGCGCTACTTTTCGTTCTATTTCCCGATTGGTGTGATCCGGCTCTCGGCGCTCGTGCATGCCGTGACGGCATTCCTGCTGATCGTCGGCATCATCGTGCATATCTATGCGGCGCTGTGGGTCAAGGGCTCCATAGGTGCGATGACGCGCGGCACCGTTACCTATGGCTGGGCGCGCAAGCATCATCCAAACTGGTTCAGGGAAATCATCGGCAAGTAAACGCTCCATAGACGCTGCTCCGATGCGGACTCTAATGCACTGGACGCAGCGCCCCTCGCACCGGGCCGCCGCGCCTCGTCGATGACGGGCGGCGGCCTTTCAGTTTTCAGAGGTCGATATCTTGACTCAACGCATTCTCGAAGCCGCCGACATCGAGTCGCTCGATCCCTCGGCAATACCCCGCATCCGCATGCCCGAGCGGCTCGCGGTGTTCGCGCCGCGCGCCGCGCGCCTGCGTCAGCTCGCCTCGCGCGGCAATCCGATCGCCGGCTACCTGCGGCTGATGGCGGCGCTCGCCGATGCGCAGCAGGCGGTGCTCGCGCACTTCAAGGCCCAGCCACCGAGCCCCGAGCTGATCGCGAGCGCGCAGCAGTATTCGATGCCGCTGATTCCGGCGCTGTCCGGCGCGCGCGATCCGGCGTGGCGCGACGTGCTGCTACAACTGCTCGACAGGATCGAAGCGGCGGCTCCCCCGTTGACGCCGCCGCTCGTGGCGTTGTTCGCGCGCCTGCGCTCGCTCGACGTCGCCGCGCTCGAAGCGCAGGCCGACGCGATCTTCGCGCAGCGCTTCGCCGACGTCGAGCCGGCGAGCGCGCCGTTCATCATGGCCGCGCTGCAGGTCGTATGGACCGACCTCGCCGCCGACATCGACAAGCGCGCCGTACCGTACCTCGACACACCGGGCCTGTGCCCGGTGTGCGGCTCGCATCCGGTGGCGAGCACGCTGCGCATCGGCGGCGCGTACGACAACTATCGCTATCTGCAATGCGGATTGTGCGCGACCGAATGGCATATGGTCCGTAGCAAATGCTCGAACTGCGATTCGACGAAGGGCATCGCGTACCAGGTAGCCGGCTCGCCCGACGCCGACGCAGCCGCGCGCGAAGCCGAATCGAAAAACGCCGCGCTGAAGGCGGAGTCGTGCGACGAATGCCATACTTATCGCAAGATCGGCATTCAGGCGAACGACTACGAGTTCGATCCATTCGCGGACGACCTCGCGAGCCTCACGCTCGATCTGCTGATGGGCGCGGAAGGTTACCGGCGCGCGTCGCCGCATCCATGGCTGTGGCCGGAGCAGACGGCCGGCGCGGCCGAAACGGAGGGCGACGAGTCGGCCTGACGGCGACCTGACCGGAGCCAAGTTCAAAACGACATAAGGATTGCTCGTGAGCGATGTGAGCAGCTCGGCATTGCGCGCGCTGATGGCGCGCGTGCCGTCGGTGGACAAGGTGTTGGCGTCGGAAGAGTTCGTGCCGCTCATCGGCGCATACGGCCGCACCCAGGTACTCAACGCGCTGCGCGACGCGCTCGATGCGTGGCGCATCAGCGCGCAATCGGGCGATGCGGCGGCCAACCCGGCGGTGAGCGCGCTCGATACCGCGCAGCTGCATGCGACGGTCGCCGCGGCGCTGCTCGCGCGTAATGCGTCGCGGCTGCGCAGCGTGTTCAATCTGACCGGCACCGTGTTGCACACGAACCTCGGCCGCGCGCTGCTGCCCGATGAGTCGGTGCGCGCGGTGATGAGCGCGCTCACGCAACCGGCCAACCTCGAGTTCGATCTCGCCACCGGCGCGCGCGGCGACCGCGACGATCTGATCGACGATCTGATCTGCGAGCTGACCGGAGCCGAAGCGGCGACCATCGTCAACAACAACGCCGCCGCGGTGCTGCTCACGCTCTCCGCGCTCGCGGCGAAGAAGGAAGTGGTGGTGTCGCGCGGCGAACTCGTCGAAATCGGCGGCGCGTTTCGCATTCCCGACATCATGAGCCGCGCGGGCGCGAAGCTGCGCGAAGTCGGCACGACGAACCGCACCCATCTGAAGGACTATGAACAGGCGATCAACGCGCGTACCGCGCTGCTGATGAAAATCCACGCGAGCAACTATGCGATCAGTGGCTTCACGAAGGAAGTCGGCATCGAAGAGATCGCGCCGCTCGCGCACGCGCGCGGGCTTGCGGTCGCCGTCGATCTCGGCAGCGGCACGCTCGTCGATCTCGCCGAATGGGGCTTGCCGCGCGAGCCGACGGTGCGCGAGACCGTCGCGGCCGGCGCCGATCTGGTCACGTTCAGCGGCGACAAGCTGCTCGGCGGCCCGCAGGCCGGGTTGATCGTCGGGCGGCGCGACCTGATCGCGAAGATCAAGAAGCATCCGCTGAAGCGCGCACTGCGGGTCGGCAAGCTGACACTCGCGGCGTTGGAGCCTGTGCTCCAGCTGTATCGCGCGCCGGAGAAGTTGACGGAGCGGCTGACCACGCTACGGCTCCTCACGCGGCCCGCCGAAGATATTCACGGCGCCGCGCAGCGCATGTTACCGGCGCTACAGCAGGCGATCGACGCGCGCTACACCGTGGCCGCGGAGCCGATGTTCAGCCAGATCGGCAGCGGCGCATTGCCCGTCGACGTGCTGCCGAGCTATGGCCTCGTCATCAGGATGAGCGACGGCAAGCGCGGCGGCCGTCATCTGCTCGCGCTCGAAAAGCAGTTGCGCGAGATGGTGCGGCCGGTGCTCGGCCGGATCGCGGACGACGCGTTGCGGCTCGATCTGCGCTGCCTCGAAGCCGCCGACGAGGCGCAATTGATCGCACAGCTGATCGCGCAACCGAAAAGCAACTGAAGGACGGGCACGCATGATCGTCGGTACTGCTGGGCATATCGACCACGGCAAAACGAGCCTCGTGAAGGCACTCACCGGCGTCGACACGGACCGGCTCAAGGAAGAAAAAGCGCGCGGCATTTCGATCGAGCTCGGCTACGCGTACGTGCCGCTCGACAATGGCGACGTGCTCGGTCTGATCGACGTGCCGGGCCACGAAAAGCTCGTGCATACGATGACCGCGGGCGCGAGCGGCATCGACTTCGCGCTGCTCGTCATCGCCGCCGATGACGGCGTGATGCCGCAAACGCGCGAACATCTGGCGATCGTCGAACTGCTCGGCATCCGGCGCGGCGCAATCGCGTTGACGAAAGTGGATCGCGTCGACGACGAGCGCCTGCGCGAAGTGCGCGATGAAGTGAGTGTGTTCGTCGCTGGCAGCGTGCTGCGCGACGCGCCGGTATTCGATACCTGCGCAACGCGCGCGGGCGATGCGGGCGTCGCCGCGCTGAACGCGCATCTGCGCGAGCAGGCCGCCGCATGGCGCATGAAGCGCGACGACGGCCTGTTCCGCCTCGCCGTCGATCGCGTGTTCACGCTCGCGGGGCAGGGCACGATCGTCACCGGGACCGTGGTGGCGGGCAGCGTGAGCGTCGGCGACACGATGCTGCTCGCGCCGAAAAACGAATCGGTGCGCGTGCGCAGCATCCACGCGCAGAATCGCCCCGCCGAAACCGGTCGCGCCGGCCAGCGTTGCGCGCTGAATCTGGCGGCCATCGAGAAGAGTGCGATCGAGCGCGGCGACTGGATCGTCGATCCGCGACTGTCGCAAGCGAGCGAGCGCATCGACGTCGCGTTGACGCTGCTCGCCGACGCGCCGCACGCGCTCGAACATTGGGAGCCGCTGCACGTGCATCTCGGCACGCAGCATCAGGTTGCGCATGTCGCGCTGCTCGAAGGCGACACGCTCGCGCCCGGTCAGCGCGCGCGCGTGCAACTCGTGTTCGAGCTGCCGCTGTGCACGGTGCCGGGCGATCGCTTCGTCGTGCGTAACGCTCAGGCCAATCGCACGGTGGGCGGCGGGCACGTGCTCGATGCGTTCGCTCCGGCGCGCAAGCGGCGCTCGCCGGAGCGCTTCGGCTGGCTCGACGCGATGCAGTCGCTGCTCGACACCGGCTCACTCGACGCGCTGTTCGCGCGCGCGCCGCACGGTTTGTCGCGGGCGTTGCTGGAGCGCCTCACTGGGATGCCGGCAGCCGCGCTCGCGTTGCCCACCGCGACACGCACGATCGAACTGCCGGGCCATGACGCGCTGCTGGTCGCGGACGCGACATGGCACACGCTCGAGGGGCGCCTGACGAGTGCGCTCGCGCAATATCACGAGCGCTCGCCCGACGAACTCGGCCCGGACGTGTCGCGCTTGCGGCGCATCGCGGCGCCACTGGTCGACGACGCGCTGTGGCGCGCGCTGGTCGACGATGCGGCGGCGCGTGGCGAGCTCGTCAGACTCGGACCGTGGCTGCATTTGCCTGGCCACGCCGTGACGCTCGACGCCGCCGATCAGGCGCTTGCCGCGACGCTGCTGCCCGAGATCGAGGCGGGGCGTTTCGATCCGCCGTGGGTGCGCGAGCTCGCGAACGCGCACGGTGTGCCGGAGGAGCGCGTGCGTCAGTTGCTGCGCAAGCTCGCGCGTCAGGGCGAGCTGTTCCAGGTCGTGCATGACCTGTTCTACCACCAGCAGGTGATTCGCGAACTTGCGTCGATCGCGGCGGCGGAGGCGCACAAGAACGGCGGCACCGTGGCGGCCGCGCCGTTTCGCGACGCGACCGGGCTCGGCCGAAAACGCGCGATCCAGCTTTTGGAGTTCTTCGACCGGGTTGGGTATACTCGCTTCCACCGTGGCCTGCACCTCGTGCGCACGGATAGCCGCTGGCTCGATCTGCCCTGATCTGGCTGGCGGTCTGTTTCTATCGGGCTCGCGTCATTCAATCACCGTAGGAAGGCATTCGTATCCGGTGGTGCGGCTGGGCTTCAAACCCAGTTGGGGGCGTCAGACGCTCTCGGGTCGGTTCGACTCCGGCTGCCTTCCGCCCCATAGGCCTTCCCGGGCATTCCGATATCTTCCGAAAACGTCCTCTAGGCGGCTGATTTTAAAGCGGTTTATGGGTAACGGCGTGCTTGCTGATTCCGGTAAGGTCCCACACAATTTACACACGAAGTATGGGTAGGAAGATGGGTAAGTGGGTAGGAGGGAATCATGTCAGGACGACAGTTGCACCGGCTCAGCGCACTGCGGATCGCGAAGGAGGTGGCCCCGGGCCATTACGCCGACGGCGGTGGTCTCTACATGCAGATCGCGGACAGTGGCGCGCGTTCGTGGGTGTTCCGGTTCAGGCTTGACGGCCGCCTGAGGGAGATGGGCCTCGGTCCGGTTTCGCGAGTCTCGCTTGGCGAGGCGAGGAAACTGGCCGCCAGCTACCGCGAGATGGTCAGGGACCAGATTGATCCCATCCTCGCGCGGCGCGAGCAGCAGCGCCGACAGTTGCTCGATATCTCGGCGGATGCCAACGTGTCGTTCCGTGAGGCAGCCGAAGCGTTCATCTGCGCGCGGGAGCCCGAGTGGCGAAACCGCAAGCATGTCCAACAGTGGGGTCATACGCTCAAGAGGTACGCATACCCGGTGATCGGCGAGGTCCGGGTGCGCGATATCGACACCGCGATGATCGTGCGGATTCTCCAGCCGATCTGGACGAAAAAGGCGGAAACCGCGCGCCGGGTGCGCGGCCGTATCAAGGCCATCCTCGACGCCGAGACTATCATGGGCCACCGCACCGGCAGCAACCCGGCACGGTCGGCTCGCCGACAGGCGAAGGTCGACCCTGAACCGACGTTCGACATGGCGAGCCATCTACGGCTCTTCCCCAAGGTAGAGCAGACGTTCACGGTGTACGAGTCAAGCACGCTTGGCCAAGGCTGCTATTTGCGTAGTCGCTCGTCAGGAGCGACTGGATGACCTGACGATCATCCAGCGCCAATGCATCAGAATGTGGAACTGCCGAAGGTACTACAAGGCGCTCAATAAAAACAAACCAAACCTCTACGACTGACGTCGACCGCCTGATCGCCACCCTCGAGGCTTGCCTCGCGGAGCTCGCCTGATCGTCCGCGCTGCGCTACCGATCGAGATTCGATAGCATCGCCGGCAGGTAGCGCGCACCCGCCGTCTTGTGCTGCGAGAGGAAAGCGCGAATGCTTTCCAGCTCGGCGGCCGTGAGCGTCACTGAAGCCGCCCCAAGGTTTTCCTCGAGGTACCTGCGCCGCTTGGTGCCCGGGATCGGCACCAGATCGTTGCCTTGATGAAGCAGCCATGCGAGGGCAATCTGGCCCGGCGTCACGGACTTGTCCTTCGCCAGCGCCTTGACGAGGTCGGCGAGCTTGATGTTCGCGTCGAAATTGCTGCCCTGAATGCGCGGATCGTTGGCAGCACGCCAGTCATCGGCGGGCAACTCTTCCGCCCGCTTCGCCGCGCCGGTTAGAAACCCGCGGCCAAGCGGACTATATGGCACAAAACCAATGCCGAATTCACGAAGCGCCGGCAAGACCTTGTCTTCGACACCGCGCTCGAACAGCGAATATTCACTCTGCAGGGCGGAAACCGGTTGCACCGCGTGCGCACGCCGGATGGTATCGACGCTCGCTTCGGACAAGCCAAAAAAGCGCACCTTGCCGGCCGCGATCGCATCCTTCACCGTGCCCGCAACATCTTCGATCGGCACATCGGGATCGACCCGATGCTGATACAGTAAATCGATGTGATCGGTCTGCAAGCGCTTTAGCGAAGCATCAATCACTGCCTTGATGTGCGCGGGGCGGCTATTGAGGCCGCGCACACCATTTTCAAAGGCAAAACCGAACTTGGTCGCTATCGTGACCTCGTGCCGGCGCCCCTTCAACGCACGGCCGAGCAGTTCTTCGTTGGTGAACGGGCCATAGATTTCCGCAGTATCGAGAAACGTACAACCCAGTTCGATCGCCCGATGGATCGTTGCGACCGATTCCTCGTCGTCCGGCGTGCCGTATGCAAAGGACATGCCCATGCAGCCCAGCGCGATCTCCGACACCACAAGTCCTTCACGTCCAAGCTTCCGAGTCTTAAGCATGCTGCTCCTCCATCGAAAAGTGCTCCGTTTACGATGGCACATGCAGGAAGGGGATGTTAGTCAGATCCTCTTGATTCGTTGCCTGATTGTTCCGGACAGGCGCGCAATGAGAGTCGTAACTTCTTCTCGACCAAGACAGACCTTAAACCCAGCCGGTGTTTAGCCTATCGACTCCGGCAGCGCACTCAAGCCGTGTGTTAACCGCGCGCGATTACATGCCGGCGTGCCTGCCTTGATCTCGGGGTAATCGTTCGATCAATGGCTACGAGTTACATGATGGCCGGCCGGCGAGCCTCCGATGTCCGGCTCCGAGCCGACATCCGAATGTCCGCCACGGCGCGCGGTCGAAGGGCTGAAGACGGCCGAACCCAGAAATTCGGGTTCCGGCCGAGACTAACGGAGCGCGCCAGCGCCACGAAATCGGGATTTCGCCGAATCCGCGCAGGCCCGCGGAGTGGCCGCTCGCCCCCGCTCCAATCAGAGGTTCGACGCGCAGCCATTATTCGACTAGGCTTATCAGAAGCCCCATGCTGCACAAACGCGTTGAAAACCGCCAAGAAAGATTCGATTCAAACACCTGTTTGCAGGGTATCTCACGATAGGCTACCGACCATGGACGACATCTCTCCGCAGGCCTTCGTCGATGCCGCGATGGCCTATCAGAAGACTGCCGCGGTGAAAGCCGCCGTCGAGCTCGATCTGTTCACCGCGATAGCGGACGAGCACGGCGACCTGAAGCGTATAGCCGAGCGGGTAAAGGCCGCCGAGCGCGGTGTGCGCATACTCTGCGACTTTCTGACTGTGCACGGGTTTCTGCAGAAGGAAACGGGACAGTACCGATTGACGCCGTCGACCACCGCATTCCTGACGACTTCCTCGCCGGCCTGGATGGGGAGCATCGTGGATTTCCTGGCGGCTCCTGAAATGACGGCACTGTGGCTGGACGACCCCGCCGCGTTCGTTCGCAACGGAGGAGCCGTGGGGCTGGGCAACATCGCGCCCGAGCATCCCGTCTGGGTGAAGTTTGCGCGTGCGATGGCACCGTTCGTGACACAAACCGCACAGAGCATCGCGCAACACGTGAGTGCGCGGCCTCAGGCACCGAAGCGCGTGCTGGACATTGCAGCCGGGCATGGGCTGTTCGGAATCGCGATCGCCGAAGCGATCCCCGGCGCGGAAATCGTGGCGACCGACTGGCAACCGGTTCTCGAGGTCGCGACGCAGAACGCCGCAGCGGCCGGTGTCAGTTCGCGTTACCGCACGGTCGCCGGCAGTGCGTTCGAAGTCGATTGGGGTACGAATTTCGATCTGGCGCTGATCACGAACTTCCTGCACCACTTCGATCCGCCAACCTGCGTGGAATTACTCTCGAAAGTCCGGAGGAGCCTCAGTCCCGCAGGGCGAGCGCTCGCGGTGGAATTTGTTCCCGACGAGGATCGCGTGTCGCCGCCGTTCGCCGCCGCGTTTTCCTTTATGATGCTTGCGTCCACGCCGCAAGGCGACGCGTACACCGCGCGCGAACTCGAGCAAATGGGCCGCGAAGCCGGCTTTTCCAACGTAACGGTGACGCCGCTGCCACCTTCGCCGCAAGCCCTCGTTGCATTCGAGTAGCGCACATCCCTCGCGCTCCAGGCACCGCATTTCGTAATGGAGACGGCGTTCAGACGATGTCGATCGCGACGTCGATGTTGTAGGTTGCGCTGCCGGCCGACCTGACGGTCGACGCCGAGGTGGATCTCGGCACGGGCGCGGGCGGCTATCTTTCGCCGTCGCGGACGCCCGACGACGTACGCGTCTTGCTGGTGTACAAAACCTTGTCGATCTTGCTCATCCTGCGGGTCGATGCCGCCCGCAGCCTCGTCGATACCGGGGAACTCTCACTTGCGGTGATCGCCAGAGAGACCGGATTTGGCGATACCGAAAGAATGCGCAGAGCATTCGTCAGGACGCTCGGGCACCCCCTCATTGCTTCATGGGATTTTCAGGAAGGGTTCCGCACCTTGTCCACGGCTCAGTCCCTGCACATGGTCGCCGCGCGATTGGTAGCGAACTTGTACTCGGCGATCCGTCAGCGTTAGGTTGGTAAGAGAGCCTGTTCTTGACGCGACAAGGCGGACCGCAAGGCTTCATTGGCGGTGCTGCGGCCTGGCTCCGCGGCATGCAGCGCCTGCTATTTCCACTTCGATCCGAGCATCTCCAACCCGGCTTTCTGCAGGTCTTCCGGTAGCAGCACAACGCGAAACTCGCAGTCGGCGTTGAACGTGAGAAACCACGGCTCAGCAAATGCGGGAATCTGCGATGGCTCATCAGGGTTGATGACGAGGATGACTTCGCGTCCTCCGCTTTGCTCCGTAAAATAGGCTGCTTCCGGTTTCATCGCTTCAAGTATCTTTGCCATCACTTCCTCGATGGTGCCATCGCGCACAAAAGCATTGAATGGCTCGTGGGAAATCCGTATGTTGAGAAGCATGCGCATGGTCATTCTCCTTGCCTAAGGCCCTGAAAGAACTCTTCAAGCATAAGAGATCTCCGATGTTGCTTTCGTGGGCTCGGCAATATTCCCGCGTATGGGTGCGGAACGGTACTGAGCATCGGAAACCAGTGAATTGACGCGGAGCGGCAACAATTGGCGACGGCAGCCATTCGCAACGGGCGCAACGTGTGCCAATCTCACCCTTCTGCGAATCCAACAAATTCGCGTCGCAAATCCGGCAAGTCCAATTTATTCGGTTCCGCGTCATCAAAGGTTTTATCGAATTCGTTCGCAAGTCTCTGAGCACTAGGCAGGCCGTTATGGGGCTGAGCGGCGAATCGCCTGAGCGCGAGACGAAGACTGCAAGCGTCCGCGCGTACGGCGCGCAGAACACCTTTCGCCGTAGGTTTTATGCGGCCACGGAGAGCGCGGCGTCCTGCCGGAGTGGCACGACGTTCGACGGGATATCCATCAGGAGTTCCAGGCGTGCGCCGAGCAGGCGCCATGCGTCCGCCTGTTCCTGCTGCCGGACCGCCCGTTGATAGGTGCGTTTGATCTTGTTCTGTTCGAGGTGGTTCAGGCACTTCTCGATCACGTGGCCATGGACGCCGAGCTCGCCCATCAGCGTCGTGCCCGTTCGGCGCAGATCGTGAGGGGTCCACCGTCCGCCTGGCAAGATGAGCGCGTCGATGTGCTGGCTGCGGTGCTGCAACGGCGTGCCGCTTGCCGCGCCTTGGCGGTCATAGATCTGCTTCGTAATGGACTTGGAACACACTGGCCCGTCGTGCCGGGCGGCCGGGAAGCGCCAGACTTCATCGCCGCCGAGTTCGAGCAGCGCCCGCATGTGGGTCTTGGCAAACTCGCTTAGGTAAATCGTGTGCTCCTTCGCGTTTTTCGAGTGGTCCGCCGGAATGATTCAGGTGCCCGCTGCCAGATCGATGTCGGCACGGCGCGCGCGGGTCAGTTCGCCGATCCGCGTGAGCGTCGCGAGCATGACCCATACAGCGTGCTGCGTCGACTTGAGCAGATTGGCGTCGGCGAGTCTGGCTGACAACGCGCGGATTTCGGCCTCCGACAGCACACGTTCGCGTTCCTCCTCCTGACCACCAACGTGTTTCTTTTCGATGCCGGTCGTCGGATCGGCCGCCACAATCTCGCGCACCAGTGCAAAGCCGAACATCTGCCTCAGTTCGGCGAGCAGCCGGTTGGCCAGACGCGCGGCACCGCGCGCCTTGACGGTATCCAGCACGGACATGATGTCGGCCCGTCGGATGCTGTCAGCGTGACAGTCACCCACCTTTCCCGGCCTTTGCGGCGTCTGTTGCACCGAGCGCCCGCAGCTCTTTGAACTGGATGCTGTCAGTGACGTTGGCGCGATCCTTTGCGCGGCGCCACATCGAATGAAGCCCGGTCTTCGAATACGCCCCGCCTTTCTGCGTGGGGAACAGGTATGGGCTGGTGATCAAGTACTTCTTCTTGATCGCCTTCGCGCGATCGATCACCGTGCGGATCTGCAGCGTGATCTCAACGTCCAGCACCTTGCCACTCGTGCCGGCCGTCTTTGACGGCTTGAATCGGATCGTGTTGTCGGTGATCTGCGTCTCGAGCAACATGCGAATGTCGATTGCCCGCTGGCGGAAAATGCCACACTGGACAACAGATCTGACAGGCCCAAACATCAAGATCGGCAACCACGTCGCCTTCAGACTTCGTGAGTGGCATGCTGTCTCCCGGCAACGTCGACACGGTCACCTGCGTATGACTGGCTCCCGGTACATCGCCGACTCGAACACTCACTTCCTGGATGCCATCGAGGTATCCAAACGTATGAATGCGCTATGCCAACGGAGGATTGCAGCGACCGTTCGTAGAATGGTTTTCTTTGGGTCGTCCGTCTATCTTGATTCCATGGACCTGTATCCAGTGAGAGCCACGATGAGCATGAACGCAAGAGATTTACTCGAGCTGCACCGAGATGATCCAACGTCGTCAGAACTGCGGAAGATGGCCGCGAACATCATCGCCGTCGGCGTCGCAGATCAACACGAGGGCTGCTGACATGAACGCGCTCGAACAGTGGCGCTCCCGACCGCTGCAGGTCAGTGTCCTGGATCGCTGCGATGAATGCGGCGAGTTGAAGGAAGACGTTCAGAAGCGCGTGAACTATTGGCCGAATATTACTGCCGTCTGCTGTGGGAAGTGCTTCACTGCAATGACCGGCCAATACAGCGGATCTTCAGCCCTATCAGGGGTCAGCGAGGAATGGCGCGCAACGCAATGCTGTCGCGACCGAGCCAGATAAATCAGTGTTTCCTTAGTTCCTTTGGAATTGACGGTAAGGCCGGCTGGGCCTGGGGGGCCGTTTTGGGTTTGCGTGGCATACATGCTCCTTGAGCTACATGTTATGCCTTGAACACAAAATTTATGAAAGGCCCCTCAAGTCCGGCCCGCGGATGACGATAAACCGCTTGATCGCGACGACGCATCAAGCACGAAGCATGGCTCTTGACGGTCCCAATCGTGCTCCTTCTCCTGGCCTCTTCTGCCGCCACCCCACGGCGCCTCCATCTCAGTACGTCGATTTTTTTCAGAACTCTCCATGAAAAGTGAACGATGGTCAATTAGTCTAGTAACGTCTCTGGCTCTCTCTGCTTTGTTGCCGACGCAGGGCGCGCACGCGCTGGACGCCACCGTTCAGCCCGGGCAGAGCATTCAGAGCGCGCTTCAATCGGTAGCGGCAGCGGGTGGCGGCACCGTTACGCTCGGCGCGGGCGTCTGGACCTTGAGCAGTTCGATCCAGATCCCGGGCAGCAACATCACGTTGACGGGCCAAGGTGCCGCAACGGTGATTCAAGGACCATCGACGCCCTATGTATGGAACCTGATCCTTGTGAATGGCCAGAGGAGCCTGCACGACATTACCATCTCGAACCTTGTGCTTGACGGACAGGTTCCGAAATCGGCGGCTTTTGATCCTAACAACGCCTACTCGGTGGCGGGCGGTGGCCTCAACGAAGCCGCGAAGGGTTTGGAGCTTGTCGACGCGAGCAACCTGAAGATTCTGAACGTCGAGGTGAGGAACACGGCGGAAGGAATGGCAACCGGGTCCATCAATGGACTGACCATCGATCGCTCCTACTTTCACGATAGCGGCATTATGGTGCACGGTAACGACGGCCTTGCCTGGCACAATGCGTATTTATGGGGCTCGACGAATGTGACGATTACCAACTCGCGCTTCTTGAACTCGTGGGCGGGCGATGGCTTGCATATCAACGGACCGGGGAGCAACGCGATCACTGTCGATAACTCGACATTCGTCGGCAACTATCGGCTGGGTATTCATGCCCAGCAAACTCCTGCCAATCTCACCGTCTCGAACAACGACCTGAGTTTCAACGGCTCGACCGCGCCCGGCACTGCGAACTACAACGGTCTGTCCATGAGCGGTCTCGACATGGAGTCCACGACTGGAACGATAGTCGGCAATACAGCCATCGGCAACACCAATGAAGGCATCATCACCCGCAGTGGAACCGGCACGCTCGCCGGCAATACGGCGCTCGCCAATAGCTGGTGGCAGATCGACAATTTCGGCTCCTACACGGTCGGTGCGAACTATTCAGTGCAGGGTCATGGTAGTGCACGAGGCGTCGGGCCGATTCCGGACGGGACATATCAGATCGTATCCCGATCGAGCGGGCTGGCGCTGGCACCGGCCGGCCAGGCAAACGGCAGCTTGCTGACGCAAACTCCTTATACGAGGTCGACAAGCCAACTGTGGAGCTTCGTCAATCTGGGCAATGGCGAATATGAGGTCGCCGCCGCCAGTAGCAGCCTGGCGATGGACGTGAGCGGAGCGGGTACCGGAGACGGGGCGCAGGTTCTGGTGTGGAATTACCACGGTGCCGCCAATCAGATCTGGCGTGTCATCTCGACCGGCTCGCAGTATTACCGTCTGTGTCCGGCCCACGCGCCCGGTTCGTGCCTCGATGTCAAGGGTGGCTCGACGGCTTCTGGTGCAAATGCAGACCTTTGGCAATACGAAGGTTTGCAAAGCCAGCAGTGGCAAGTTCTCGCCCCCTGATCGCAAGCTGCCAGGCAAATCTGAAGATGCGGGCGTTCCACGCGGGGCTTTATAGCTCCGCTGCCGGGTGAGTCGACACGGAAAGTTGTTGCAGCTTCCGTCTCCCCACCCGCATCCGATTCTGTCAGGACTCGTATTCGGTAAGCGTCAGTGCATCCCGTCTTGAATATGGCAAGCCCGAGTGTGAATGTATTGCTTTCGTGAGGATGACAGTGCGCCAACTCACGCTCATTGAACACGACCACCTCCGCGATGTAGGGCGCCCCCTGATACCAGTTCGGGTCGTCCTGACGTCGGGACCGCATTAGTTGAGAATCTCGCCGTACTCCGGACCCCATTCGATGAGAACGGGCCCACACTGGGTGAGAACAGCCCGATTACATCGGCGCGGAACCGCGTTCAGCAAGAATGTCCGAGCGGCTCAGCCAAGGTGCGTGTCAAAGTCAGCTAACGACCCACTTCTGCCCCTCGACCGACGGTATCTCAACGGGAGCTTTAGCTGCGGAGCAGACAGTCGGAAAAGTCGTTCGGAGGGAGGCGCGAGCGATGCGCCGGCGTGGGCGCTACACTCATATCTGTACTCCGACTGCGATGACGATGGAGACGGCGAGGATCCACAGCTCGATGGCGGTGAAGCGGGGGTATCCGATCTTTTTCATCGTCTTCCTCTCCTTATGACCCGCAGCCCGAACTTCATTGGGCATTCCCGGCCGGCAAGTACCTGGCTCTGGCCGTCGTCGATGTGCAACAAATCAACGGCTTGTACCTCAGCCGACGGTGAAACCTCGGCCCGAGGTCGAGGTCGACGCGCCGTACTTGGCCGGGGTCTGCGCCTGGCTACCGGTGGCAGGCGCGTTCCGCCGCTCGCTGACCGCTCGGTAAAAAAAAGCCGGCGGAAGCCGGCTTCGAAGCAGGTTCCGTTTTTCCCAGGGGTGCGGAGGTAGGAACCTGAGGAGACTCATTGTGTCAACGCGTTGGCCGGGTGATGTCCTACAACAGTTCACAAGCGTCCAAACTAAGACCTGCCGATTCGATCCTCGCCTCCTAAATGACAATCGCACCGTCCATGGAACCATGGTATGCGGATGCTCCCAAGACGGCCATTCTACGAACGGTTGCCGCAGTCGTACGCGAGCGTCGGGCTCTTATACTCGTGTATATCATCGAGACGATGAAGCGGGTCGGGCGTCGAACAAACATATTGCAGTACAACAAGACGGAGCGTGCCTGCCCGAGCGGCGGGTAATGCGGGGTAGCAGACGTCGGAACGTCCGCGAGAAGGTGCCGACCAACGTCAGTAGCTGGCCGAGAGCACCAGTTCAATCAAGGTCCTGTAGAGCGACCGTTGAAAATCGTCGACGGCCGCTTTCGGGCGGCTTCTGTGGATGAGTACTGTCGGCCAGGAAGCGCCGTTCGCCCGGTCTTGCACGAGGACATTCGTACGTCCGCTACTGTTTAGGTTTGTAGGATGCCTGCCCTCGACCACGGATATGAGCGCACGCCACAGGCGCATGCTCCTGAAGCCGATCGCACCGGCTCGCGAAAAGCCGGTGCGATGCTACCTACCTCAGGACGAGGCGAGCGTGACGATGTCGCTGGCGCTCATGGCGCCGTTATAGACACGGAAGTCGTCGATCAGACCGCTGAAATACGGGTCATTAGATTGTGAACGTCCGAGCCAGTTGTTCGTCGTACCTCGCAATTGGAACGGCGAAAGGAACATCGAGGCATTGGTTCCGACAACGGCTCCATTGACGTACAACGTGCCAGTCGCACCGGACAGCGTCACCGCGACATGCACCCATTGCGACATCGGCAGCGCCGCGGTGCCGTTGATACGTTGCTCGGCATTCCCAGTGCCGCTCTCCGTGATCGCAAACCGCACCGTGCCGAGATTGCTTCGCGGTGTCAAAAACATGTAACGAGTGGTGTTGTTGCCAAAGTCGAAAATACGCTGCCAATTCGAGGAGCCATTCCAGTACACCCAGGCCGCGATGGTGAAGTCGTTGATGTCTGAGATGAAACCGGCCGGCAGGGTGACATAGGCGCCGCTCCCGTTGAGCTGCACGGCGGTGTTGTGCTTGCCGGCCGCCCATGTTGCGCCGCCGAGCAGCGTGCCGTTATTGCCATTGCCCGTCGCATCGGAGGCGGTGGTGCCGCTCCCCTCGTCGAAGGTGAGGTTGGTATACATCCGCGTGCCGCTCACGCCCATCGCTTCGTTCGACTGCGTCGTTTCGCCGGAGGGCGTGATCGCGGTCACCACGTAGTAGTAAGCGCCTGCGGGCAGGTTGGCGTCGGTATACGTCAGAAGATCGGAAATACCGCTCGCGGCAAGCGTGTAGGGGCCGCCGGACGTCGTGCTCCGGTAGACGTTGTAGCTGGTCGCATAGGCGGTTCCCCACCAGGACAGGACGATCTGGCCGGCAATCGTTGGCGCGATCAGGCCGGAAGGCGGAGTCCCTTGAGCAATGGGGTCGCGCTGGAAGGTCAAGGTGCCATAGCCCAACTGATCAGAATTGCCGCCAGTGCCAAGTCCGCCTTCCGGTGAGTGCGACGTCGCAAATTTCTGGCAGTATGGAGCGGCTATACCTTTCCGGTTGACGTAATGGTTGTAAATGAGCGCCCACTGCGGCCGGAGGTTGCCCTGAGCGGAGGTCGAAAAGACGTTGTCGTACGCACCGGTGGTAGGGCAGTAATAGGGAGTGAACGGCACGGAGTAGTAGGTCGTGCCTGACTGGATGAGGTTGCCCTTCGCGACGTATTCGCTGGCGGCCAAGGCCCGGTTGTTGTCGTAGCCGTACAGATCGGTGCCCTGGTTCCACGCCATTTCACAGATCGAACCTAACAGGGCAATGCTGAGTGTATCGTGTCCCTGGTCGCGCCCAGCCTCCTGGGTCTGGCCCAGATAGCCAGGATGAAGGTGAACGACCAGATTCTCGATAGCGCCGTTGCCAAGGCCTTGTTTGAAATAGCTGATCGCCTGGTCGAAGATCGTCTGGTTGTCGCATAGGACACCCACCGCTAGAACCATTGCGGCGGTCATGAGATCCCAGTTTGAGTAGACAGCGAGAGCCCAGCCAGTCCCGTCGGCGATGCCCTCAACTAATTGCGCACCCGAAGCCACCTGCATCGGATAAAACACGTTGAGCATCATGTTCTGGAACGCCGAGAAGTCCGCCGGCGCCCAGCCCGGGTAGTCGCGCATCAATTCTGCGGCGTTAGCGAACGTGTAACCCTGGAGCCCCGCCCGCAAGAAACCGCCGTAGTTACCGTTGGACCAGGCGATTTGCGTCAGCTTCGACGCCCAGGCGTTCATGATGGCCACCGCCGTATTGGCAGCCGTCGTGTCTCCGGTAATCTTCCAGCGCAACGCGTTGGCATAGGCGGCGGCGATGTCGTTATAGAGATACCCGCAATTGTCCGAGTAGCCGGGCATGGCATTGTAAATGACCGCTTGGGGACTGGGCTTCCATGATGTGCTGGCGTACGGGCTTGTGAGCATCAAGTTCCAGGTGTCGATCCACGGCGAAGCCTTGGTTGCCACCTTCTGGGCCATCCGGTTCAGATCGTCCTGTGTGTGGAGCAGCCCGGGATGGACGAATGAACTGCTTCCAGACTGTGCGTTTACGATTGCCTGTGCGTTTGCGACTGCCTGCTGGCTGCGCGCTGCACTCGCTGCTCCCGTACCGCTGTCGGACCCCGAGCCGGCTCCGCATCCCGTCAGAGCAAGCGCTCCGAGTCCCTGCAGGAAGTTGCGGCGCGACATGTTGCTTTTTAGGGACGACAACACGTCGAAAAGCGCGCCTCCCTCGTCGCCCCGACCGATTTCTGCCGCTGCGTATTCCGTTATCGTTTGAGTCGCGTCTTGATTCGGTTTTTTCATAGACACCTTCCTTGTGGTGATGCAGTGGGACAGCGATAGATAGAGTTCAAAGCTCGCCTGGACTTTGATGTTGGAGCCGGCGCATGCCGGGCACGAAAGGACGTGTGAGACAAACCGACCCGAATGTTGACCTCACCAATCGACGCACAGCACGCACAAGCGCGCTTCTCGACGAGATAAGGCGCACATCGCGCGTGGAAAGATTTGATGGCGCTGATTGCACCGCACGCGCAAGCCTGGGCGAAGGGCCACCCCGCCGTTTGCCGTCGGAGCGTTGATGCGCATAAATGAGCACACGCCACTGAGCCCTGACGCCTATACGCTTAAGGAAGGCACGGCGGTTGATGCGATGCTGATTGCCACGCCGTGTTCGACGACGAACAAGGGCGGCGAGCGCGGCCCTGAGATGCATCAGACCAAGACCTGGCGCTTCGGCGCGACGTGCCGTATTGACGTGGACGCCGACTTGGGGCTGGCGCATACGGTCGTGGGCACGACTGCCAACGTTCGCAAAGCGACTTAAACTCATGCGCCGGTGCGGCGATGGTGCGCAGATCGCAGAATGACACCTCGCTTTGCTCATCGGCGCAAGGCGATTTCCGAGCGCGGCGCCAGGGGAGCCGCATATAACCGGACGGAACTCCAAGGAATGCTCTAAGGTTCGGTGAAGCGTTAAGCAAACGTTTGCATATGTGCTTACGGCACATTGTTACGTTTCTGAAGGTTTGCGGTTGTAAGGATTTCCTGCTTGTTGAGTAGCGTGCGGGATCGGCAGTGGGTGAAAGTGTCGGCGCCCATGTCCCCCTTGTAGCGCCACCGCTTGTGTCAAACCCTCCTGTCGCAAGATCTCTGCGCGAATCGGGTCGAGCTGCGTTTTGTGTGGAAACTGTATTTCATCGGGAGGTGATTACGGCATCGCTAAGCAACTGATTCCATTGGGTGCGTTGTGTCAGACTCTGTTGTTCGTTTACCTGAGTACGTAGCGAGGAATTCCTTGTGCAGTGTGCGACGAATTAGGTAGCCACATTCGACGCCGGCCGCGTAGAAGACGCTGGTCGCTACCGCCGACATCCGATCGTCTCGACGCAGCTGGACCAACTCTCCTTCCGCTCCTGCTCATCGTGAACTTCACGGGATACAGATGCGAAATGAAATCTCAAATTCCATGGAATCAAGGTAGACGGACGACGAAAATAAAACCATCGTACGAACGGTCGCTGCAGTCCTCCGTGGGCATAACGCGCTCATACTTCGGATGCATAGAGGCGTCCATGGGCGAGTGTTCGAGTCTTGGCGGCGATGTGACGGGAGCCGTCACGGTAAGCGTGTCGTACGCAGGCATGAGACAGCATTTCTAATGGTTGATGGATGGAGCGGCGGCGAGGTACTTTAGCGTCATGAGCGCCGAGCACTTGCCGTGCGACGAGACCGCGCACATGGCCGTTGTACCCTTCAAAGCTGCCTATAAGGACTTCCCTTTTTTTGCAAGCTGGGGTTGATTTATCCATCCATCCTCGTCCATCCATTCGATTGCCATGTCATCGGGGTACACATTCGGCATTCAGCGGCGAGACAGACTGCACACCTATAAACGGCCTTGTTGAGCACTATCATTGCGGGTGCCCGGGCCCGGATAGTAACCGCGCAGCAGGACTCCATCCGTTGGACGGCGAATACATTTCGTGTAGCGCCTCACAGCTTTTCGAGTTCGCCCGCTGCCGGTCTGACCTGTCGCTATCCTTGCCTTTGCGTCCTGGATTACGAAGTCACGCTTTTAGGTGACGCTGCGAATTTACCTGTTCATGCTGTTGTCCTACCGTGGCTGGGCCGGTGTTGAGGGAGTGGAGACATACGAGGGATCGAAGCGCTCGCCCTTGGCCAGAATTGCCCAGAGGATGCGCGCGTGCTTGTTGGCGACAGCCACCAGCGTTCGATACCAACCCACGCGTGCCTGGAGCTGAACGATCCAGCGCGAGAGCCGGTCGGTTCGTCGATGGGCGCTCGTTACTGCCGAGCGCGCGCCTTGGAACAGCAGCGTGCGCAGATACGTGTTGCCCTGTTTGGTGATGCGGCCCAGGTGGGTCTTGCCGCCGCTGCTCTTCTGTTTGGGCACCGTGCCGATCCAGGCGGCAAATTGGCGGCCGTTTTTGAACAGGCGAGCGTCGCCGACGGTAGCCACCGTGGCCGACGCGGTGAGCGGCCCGATGCCGATGACCGCCATCACGCGCTGCGCGTTGCTGTCGTGCTTCACGTGCGTGGCGACTTGCGCGTCGCACCAGGCGATTTGCTGGTCGAGGCCCTGCAGGTGCTCCCAGCCTCGCAGCAGCGCAGTGCGCGCGACACCGTTCAGTTCGGTGGCCCCGTCCTCCAGTGCCTCGACGAAGTGGGCACGAAATGCATTGATGCCTTGCGGCAGGAACACGCCGAACTCGACCAGCTCACCGCGCAGCCGGTTGACGAGCGCGGTACGCTCCTCAACGAAACCGTCCCGCATCCGGTGCAGCAGCAGCACGTTTTGCTGCTCTGCCGTTTTGACGGCCACGAAGCGCATGTGCGGTCGGCCCGCGGCCTCGCAGATGGCCTCGGCATCGAGCCTGTCGTTTTTCACGTGTTTGCCGCCCTTGCGGTAGGGCGCGGCGAGCTGCGGCGCGATCAGCCGAACCTCGTGGCCGAGCGCGCGCAGCTTGCGCCCCCAGTAGTGGGCTGCGCTGCACGCTTCCATTGCGACCAGGCACGGCTCGAGGTTGGCAAACCATTCGAGAAACTTCTGCCGTGAAATGGCTTTCCTGACCACCACGCGTTCCATGCTGTCCACGCCGTGTACCTGGATGATGTTCTTGGCCAGATCCACGCCGATACGAGTAATCTTGTCCATGACTTTCCCCTTCCCAGATGAGTTGTCTAGCACCAACCATCCTGGCATATCGCTATGCCACGAGATCGGGAAAGTCCTTACTAATTCGTTGAGATAACGCGGGATCCAAGGGCCGGAGTGGGTCGTTAAGACTCAACCGCGGTGCTGGGAAGCTGACATTCGACCGCACCGCTTCGCGAATGACAGCAAAGGGACGTGCAGCCGCCGCACGGTTCCTGAAGTACGAGCGTCGGCTTAAGCAGAGATTTTTTTGATTACCGATCGCGGACTGGCCCCGACCAGCCTGTACACGCGTCGGCAGCCGCGATCGCCAACCAAAAAATCTCTGCTTTATGGAAAGCTTCGCATAAGGCCGATGAAGGACCGTCCGTCTTTCACAATCGAACGTACGGAAGCAGAGGCGGATTCAACGTCCGAATGGTCGCCCCCTTGGCCGCGGAAGCGAAAAGTTCGCATATTGACTGCTGCCCTGCCAAAGGCACTCGCCATGACAAAGTCCTGGCACCATTGCACGACTGCCCAAAAGGCACCCTCCTTCGAAATGTTCGCACCGTGTTGCCGCTTTTCTAGCACCGTTATGGGGCGTTTTAAGCAAAGACTAAAGAAGTTCTTCAACCGGTCGATAGCTTGATCAGGGGCTCTTCCCGCCGTGGGATCTAAACCAGAGGTCCGACGTTCCCTGCACGGAGAAACTCAGTGAAACGCCTGGCTTGCCGCACGTGGGACGAAAACTTTGCGATAGAGCGACCACGCCCATGAAACGCAACCTGTTCTTCCGGTTTCTCGGACGTCTCCGCGTCGGCCGAAAGCTGCTGCTGATTTATCTGCTCGACTTGAGCGCAGTCCTTTACATCAGCGGCATCCTGATCCGCGAAAAGTACATCGCAATTGACTTCTCCGACAAGGAGCTGATCGGGAATGCCTACGTCGCGGCCGTGCATGACGCGCTTATCGACTTCGCACTCGCGGGGGCTGGGCAGCCGCAGACTGCGGTCCAATTGAAGAGCACTGCTAGCAGACTCGACGACGCAGAGCGCCGCTTTGGCGCGAACATGCAAAGCGCAGTTATTAACGAACGGGTCCGCGATGCACTCGAAGCAAGTTCGGCGCCGCATGCGAGCGCATCGACGGTGGACCTCGGCCTCGACGCGACGCGCGCACTGGTGACCCGGGTCGGTAACCAGTCGAACCTGATTCTGGATCCGGACCTGGACAGCTACTATTCAATGTCACTGTCGATTCTGCGCTACCCGGAGCTGCTCGGCGACGTCAACCGGATCGGCCGCCACCTGCACGATGCCGGCGCGAACCCTCACGCCGCATCGATGAGCCACGATGAGATGCGTACCCGCTACCTCGTGCTGGAGGGACAGCTCGACGCAGTATTGCAGGGGCTGCGCTCGGACTATGCGGAAGCTTCGGCCGCGAACGGCACACTGACCGGCACGATTGGACCGTCGGTCGAACGCATGCTCGCCGCCGTCGAAACGTATCGCCGCATGGCTGGAGCCGCAGTTGACGCTGGCGCGGATGCGGCCGCGCTGAACCGGCTCGATTCCGCACAGCAGCGCCTGGTAACGAGCGTAAGCGACGCGTGGAGTAACACCGGCAGCCAGCTCGAAAGTCTTCTGCATAAGCGCGTGCGCGGCCTCTTTGAGCGAATGTGGCTGCACCTTGGAACGGCATTCTTTCTGCTATGCGCGATCCTGAGCATGGTGTACTTCGTCGCGCAGCAGATTTCCCGCCCCTTGCGCCAGCTGGCGCGCGTGATGGATACCGTGCGCCGCACAGGAGACCACTCGCTGCGCGCCAGGTGGCATAGTCAGGACGAGATCGGCCAGCTCGTGAGCGGCTTCAACGACATGCTCGCGCAGCTTGACCGCGAGCGCGTCGTGCAGAAGGAGCTTGCCGCGACAGCGCGTGCGTCGGCCGCGCAATACGCTCTTGTAGAGGCGACTCCAGTGCCGATGGTCGTCACGTCAATCCCGGGGCATGAGATCCTGCACGCAAACCGGCCAGCGCTTGCCTGGCTCAACGGCTGCACGGTAGACCCCTGGGGCTTCGGTCTCGACTCGGAGGTACGCGCGCGGTTTTTCCAGCAACTCTCGGACCGAGATGCCGTAGACGAATTCGAGGTGCGCTGGAAGGCCGGCAGCGAACCTACGTGGGCCATGCTGTCGGCGCGACGCCTCGACTTCCAGGGGCGCGACGCAGTATTGACTGCATTCACTCCAATCAACCAGATCAAGCTGATGGAGCAACGCCTCGAATTGTGGGGCAAGGTGTTCGAGGCATCATCCGAGGCGATTCTGATTCTGGATGAGCAACGACGGCTCGTCACTGCCAATGCATCGTTCTATCGAGCGACTGGATATTGCGCTGACGACGTGGCGGGCAAGAAGCCTGCTTTCCTCTTTGGAACGCAGGAGCAAGATGACATTTTTCCGGCCGTCATCGATTCTGTCGATCGCCTCAGCGGGTGGCATGGCGAAGCGCAGGTGCGAAGGCGGGCCGGCAACGACTATCCGGCATGGCTAATGGTGAGCGCGGTGCGCGACCGGCGGGCGAACCTGTCGCACTATATCTGCACGTTGATCGACATCACGGACCGCAAGAAGAGCGAGGCGCGCATTCAGTTCCTAGCCGAACACGACGTGCTAACGGAACTGCCGAACCGCGAGCTGTTCACCAAGCGCCTTGGCGTCGCACTCGGCAATGCGCGCCACTCCGGCCAACGCGTCGGCGTGCTTTTCATTGATCTGGACCGGTTCAAGAACATCAATGATTCGCTTGGCCATCACATCGGCGACAACCTGTTGCGCTCGGTCGCGCGGCGCCTTCTGCAAGCCGTGCGCAGCAATGACACCGTCAGCCGCCTCGGTGGCGATGAGTTCACGGTAATCCTCAACGGTGTCAGCAATGTGGCGGATGTTACCCGTGCGATCGAGGATCGTCTGTTGCCGCTCGTTCGTCAGCCGCATGAACTAGGCGGCGCCGCATTGCCGGTGTCATGCAGTGTCGGCGTGGCACTTTTCCCGGACGATGGCGAGGACATCGATACCCTGATGCAGAACGCCGACGCCGCGATGTACCAGGCGAAGGCCGCGGGACGTAACCTCGTCAAGTTCTTCGCACCTGATATGGCCGAACGCGCGCGCTACCGGTTGACGCTCGAAGCGTGCCTGCGCACGGCGATCACCAGGCAGGAGTTCCGGCTCGCGTACCAGCCGTGTGTCGATGCCCGCACGGGCGAACCGGTTGCCGTTGAGGGGCTCTTGCGCTGGAACAGCCCGCAGATCGGCACGGTGTCGCCTGCGCAGTTTATTCCGGTCGCCGAAGACACACGACTCATCATTCCGATCGGTGCCTGGGTAATCGACGAAGCATGCCGACAGGTCGCCGCGTGGGACGCTGGCGGGCTGATGCATTTGCGCGTCTCGATCAACGTGTCCGCGATCCAGCTGCGCGATCCAGACTTGATAAGCTCGCTCGCAGACAGTCTCGAGCGGTACCGCGTGGCTCCCGATCGGCTCGAACTCGAGATCACTGAGACGGTGTTGATGGACAACGCGGAGAACTATCTCACCACGATCCAGGCGATCCGCAAGCTTGGAGTCAAGCTATCCCTCGACGATTTCGGTATCGGTTACTCAAGCCTCAGCTATCTGAACCGATTTCCGCTTGATCGCCTCAAGATCGACCGCGCGTTCGTGCAAGACATGCTCGATGCGCCGGCCGACCTCGCAATTATTCGGGCAATCATCGAGCTCGGCCACGAACTGGGCCTCCGAGTGGTCGCCGAAGGAGTCGAGAGCGAGCATCAGGCTCAGATCCTGCGAAACATTGGTTGCGACGAACTGCAAGGTTTCCTCTTCTCGAAAGCATTGTCGCCTACCGAATTGCGGTCCTGGAGTAGCGTACGCAAGGTGGCTTGAGCGCCGCAGTAGCTTTCTTCGCGCGATAGTATTCTCCGGGGCTGGAGCGGCCACGCGTGATCACAACTGGCTGCACTCGGACCCTCAAGCGACCTCCGAAAAACCTCGACCAACGGCGGAAATTAACGGGCGGATATACGGCCATCGAGCGAGGTGTCGATCGTGTCGGTTGCCATCCGCCGGTGCGCACGGCGCTTCGGGTGCTGGCTTTCATCGCGTTTTGCAACATATTGAATCTGGCCTACACGAGCGCGATGGGTGTGCACGCGGTGTATGCCGATCCGTGGCCGGCGGATATGCCGAGTTGGCTTGCTAACAACCGTTAGGCGAACAGTGCCCGCCATCGTCAAACGCCACAGCGGATAACCGATGACGCATTGCAAGCCGCATCGCTTCGCCGACGTCGAGTATCGTGTAGAAGACGAAATCGCTATCGTCACGATGAGCCATCCGCCAGTCAACGGATTAGGTCTGGGAATCCGTCGCGGACTCGTTGCCGCGTTTGAAGCGGCCCGGTGCGACGTGCGGGTTCGCGCGATCGTACTCAATGGCAGTGGACGCGGCTTTTCCGCGGGAGGTGATATTCGCGAGTTCGGCACTTCCGCTGCCACAGCTTCGCCGGCATTGTCGCTGCACGTTCATCCGGTGATCGAGGCGAGCGACAAGCCGGTTTTTCAAGTCGCGCCGGGACGGCTCCGCTCGATAAGCACCAGCTGATTTGCTACTACGCGGAAAGTTGCTTGCGCAGATCGCCTTTTCGCACCTTTCCCGAAGGCGTGCGCGGCAGCTCTGCAACGATGCAAAGTTGCTCGGGCGTCTTTTGCTTCGCCACGCCCGCGCCGGCAAAGTGGGTCTGGACTGCGATCAGGTCGAGCGACGTGCGTTCGTGCAAGACGACGATCGCACAGACTCTTTCTCCATATCGTGCGTCTGGCTGCGCCACGA
The DNA here is from genome assembly GCF_050436245.1 of Paraburkholderia sp. MM6662-R1. Classification (NCBI taxonomy): domain Bacteria; kingdom Pseudomonadati; phylum Pseudomonadota; class Betaproteobacteria; order Burkholderiales; family Burkholderiaceae; genus Paraburkholderia; species Paraburkholderia sp. MM6662-R1. The sequence continues at coordinate 1,581,940 of NZ_JBNDLV010000004.1, forward strand.
CGGCGACATCGCGCACGGCCGGGTGAGTGGCAAGTACTCGCTCTACTTCGAGCGACGATATATTTTCTCCTCCGCGAATCACGATGTCCTTCTTTCGGTCCGTGATGGTCAGGCAACCGTCTTCGTCGAGACGGCCGATATCGCCGGTCCGGAACCATCCGTCGTGAGTGAACGCGGCCGCATTGAGCGCCGGGTCGGTGTAGCCGACAAACAGCTCCGGTCCTTTGATCAGAATCTCGCCGTCGCGTCCGGCAGGCAGGTCGCTGTCCAACTCGTCGACAACGCGCACCTGCGAGCCGGGTTGAATGCGACCGTCCGTGCAGGCCCGGATATCAAAAGGCGAATCGGCCCAGCCGACACTCACTGTCGATTGCTCGGTCAGCCCGTACGCGCGGGTTCCCGCGAAGCCGGCCCGATCGGCCATGGCGACGTGCTCCGGCGTGACACCCGTGCCGCCCAGACTGTAAGAAGCGAGGGACGCCAGGCTGCGCCCGTCGCGGCGGGCGGCTTCGAGGAGCCCCTGGAGATGAAACGGTGTGCCGCCCGAAAGGCGCACGCGATACTCATCGACCAGTCGCGCGGCAAGCGAGGCGTCCCATCGGTCCATGAACACCATCTCGGTGCCTGTAATGAATGGACGCAACAGGAAATTGAAGCCTGCAATATGGCCAGCAGGGAAGGGCGTGAGATACGGCCCAGGCCCGTCGATGAACGGAATCTGCCACTCTGCGCCTACTGTGCGATGAGAGTGCTGCACGCCTTTGGGCGAAGCTGTCGTTCCTGACGTGTACAGCAGCAGGCAAATGTCTTCCGACGTTGGCGGGTCGGCAGGGCGGTGTTCATGCGTTGTCGCGGCGAGTCGTTGCAGCGCGCCAAACGTGATGCCGTTCGAGGGCGCCCGATCGCCAACGACGATCACGCGCTCGAGGTCGGGCGTGTCGCCGAGCGCGGCGACACGCTCCAGGTAGTCGGTTCGGGACCAGAAACCGGGCACGCACAGAACGCGGGCGCGGGATTGTCGAAGGATGAAGCCGACTTCGGCGGGACCGTAGATGTGTACGATCGGCACGAGTACCGCACCGATCTCCAGTGCAGCCAGATACAGAAGCGCAGTCTCGCGCTGTGTGGGAAGTTGTATCGCGATCACATCGCCTCGACGCAGACCGAGGGCTGTGAGTGCCTTGCCAATCTCTTGCGCGTCGTGCAGCAGGGACTCGGTGGTGCAAGTGTAGGCGCCGGCCTGGGTATGAAAATGGAGTGGCGTCGCGCCGTGCTTTGCGACGGCGCGCGCAATCAGGGCCGCAAGAGGCAAACCGCTCGACCACGGCGCAGTTTTCGATTCGCGCAGATTGGAATTCATGCTAGCAAGGCTCGCAAGAGACTCACCAGCGCGAGTGGCTGGTCAAGCATCATGTGATGGCCTGCGCGTGGCATCGTGATGGGACCCTTCGCGCCGGGAATCGCAGCTACGATGCGGCGCGCGCGATCGGCGCTGACCACGCTGCTGCACTCGGCGTGAACGTAGCTGACCGGAACCGCGATGCGGGTCAGCAGGTCTTCTTCGCCTTCGACCGGCTGGAGATTCCGCAACTTCGGGTCGAAGCGCCATACCCAGCCGTCGGCGGTTTGACGAAGTGATGTCCGCGCGAGATGCTCGAGCAGCCACGGCTCGCAATCTTGTTCCGGGATGAGTCGAAAGCGACTGAGTGCAGTATGCCAGTCCGGATAGGGGCGGGGCGGCGGGCGTCGTTCCACTGCAGGCAAGGTTTCGCCGCGTAGCATGAAATACGAATCGAGCACGACTGCATGCGAGAGACGATCGGGAAAGGTCGCGCACGCCTGGAGCAGACGCGATCCGCCGAAACTGTGGCCCACCGCGACGCACGGTCCAGAGCCGATTGCATCCACGACAGCGACGAGGTCGCGCACGAAAACGTCGGCGCTGTATTCCTGCCTGTAGGCGCTGTCGCCCATGCCGCGGAAATCCAGAGCAAAGACGCGAAAGCGATCGGTAAAGAAGGGCGCAATGAAGTCCCACCAGTGCGTGTGCCCGAGAAAACCGTGTGCGAAGACAAGTGGCGGCTTACCGGTGTCTGCGGCGTTCCACGAGACATAATGGACAGTCACCCCGCCGCCTTCGGTGAAGTGAGATCGACGCGGCTGGACCATGGCGTGATCGAACCATGAGGGGACACGATCATTCATTGCGGATTTTCCATTACTTGAGGCTTGCACACGCGGTCCACCGACCAGCTATACGAGTACGATGTGCTGTCGATTCGCATCGATCCAGTCCACCATCGGGGTGAGCTGGACACCACGTTTGGAAAGCGAATCGATATCGACGCGGTACCCGACCGCGTTGATCCATTCTTGTGCATTCACCCATCCGGGTGCGAGACCCTTTGCTCGGGCTTCATCCGGTGACACGTGCGAAACGTTGATCTGTGCGCCCAGAACGTTGTTCAGGCGATTCGCAACTTCAGACATCGTGAGCTTTTCCGACGCCAGCGGCACGGTCTCACCGTGCCAGCGTTGCGGATCGTTTAGCGCGCTGGCCGCGAGCGCGCCCACGTCGTCGGCGGCAATCCAGTCGAGTCGGGCGTCGGGTAGCAACGCGCTGAGCAACAAGCCTTCGCGCAGGTGCGGAAACATCGCGCCCGCTTTCGGCTCAGCGAGATTGTCCATCATGAATGCAGGCTGCAAGACCGTCCACGATTCGAAACCCGCGGCGCGAACGGCCTCTTCCACTTCCCATTTGTCCGTCCAGTATTTTCGGTTCCAACGTTTCTCACTCCAGCCAGGAAACGTCTCATGATTGCCGGCCTGCGCCACGGAGGTGTGAACGAACTGCGGGACCTCCGCGTTGCGCGCTGCGTTGACGAGCGCAAAACCCTGGCGGCGCTCCCTGTCGCTGCGATCAAAATCAGTCAGGAGAACGGAGAAGACGGAACCGACGCCCTCCATCGCTTTTGCGAGCAAGTCGCGGTCGTCCAGATCTCCCCGTAGCGCCTGCGCATCCATGTCGACGAGTGCCCGCGCAGCCGGCGAGTCTGGATTTCGTGTCAGGAAGCGTACCTTGCGTCCAGCCGCAAGAAGATGGCGAGCCGCGGCGCCTCCTTGTGCGCCAGTGGCGCCGATGACGAGTACCGCGGCGGATGAATCGATCATGACTTGTCCCGAGGTCGAATGTAGACGTTGGCCAGGCGTGTCACGCCTTGGCGGCTTGCGCGCGATGCCGCTAACCCTGTGACAGCCATTGCAGGCTCGCGGCCTGGTTGTTCACAAGCGTATCGTTCCGATATTAGCGCGATGTTCATAACGCCGCGAGCAAAGGATGCCAGTGATCGATGCTTCAGAGTTGCCAGGCCAAAGGGCAAGGCGAATGGCGCGAGGCGCAAAGACGAAGCTTCGTCTTTGCGCCTGACACCACGATCAATGCTGCGGGCGCAGCGTTTGAACGAGGCCGCCTTCATGTGCAACGATCACCTCGGATCCCGGCTGATAAACCCCGGCAATTTCGTCTGCGCGCAGGCGGTTGCCCTGGAGGCCGCGCAGATAACTCGTGTCGTCGAGTCGCAACACATGTTCACCATGCGCGTCGCGCACGACGATCTGGTCCGATGCCATCGACGTCAGCGTGCCCACATAGGGCAGGCGGGGCTCAAACGGGAAACTTCCGCCGTGCGGCAGGATGCGCGTGTCGAGTGACAGACGAAAACGGTCCGAATGATTGCTGAGACCAGAGTGCGGCGTGCGTCGGCTCATCAACAGGACGTCGCCCAAGCGGTAGTTCGTGCGGCGCCATGCGTCTTCTGGCACGCTCGCGAGATCGATGGGAACGATCTTGTCGCCGTCCTTCCTGTGCAGGCACGGGAGCTTATGCAACCCTTCCGCGATGGCCAATCCGCCGACTTGCGCATCGATATCGCTGAGCGGAATCCAGCAGATGATGAAATCGAGGCGGTCGCTGTAGATCGCATCTTCATGAATGAAGTCGAACCGTGTGCGGCTTTTGTCGATAGCGGGCGGCGACGTGCGGTATTCGGTGAAAGGTACCCAATAAAGCGGTACGCCGAAGAGCCGCTGAAAGAATGCACGAACTGCGGGGTCTTCCATCACGGTGCGTGCCGCACGCTGCTCGTTCATCGCCTTCACGGGAAAAAAGCTGAAATTTTCGCGGTCTTTGCCAGTCCATCGCACGTCTCGGTCGTTGCGGTCCACGAAGCCGTTGCTGTCGAGGTGATCGACAAGCAGACCGCGCATGCGCTCCAGCGGCTCGTGGTCGAGAACGTCGCGAAAGAACAGGTAGCCGTCTTCGTTCCAGCGTTCTTGCAACTCGGCGTGATTGTCGAGAAGGTCATTGGAAACGTTGAATTCGCGCATCGTCGGCACGATATCCACGCCTGGTGTGCTCATAAATTGTCTCCTTTGGTCGCGGGGGCGCTCTGATGTCGGCTCACAGCAATCCGCGTTCTTCCGAAGTGCGGGTCGTGGTGTCGATGCCAAGTTCCCGCAGTGTCTCCAGAACGGCCGTGGTAGCGGAGGCGACGGCTGGAAACCCGGCATACGGAAGCGCCTGAATCAGCACCCCTTCGAGTTCGCGTGCGCTCAGACCGTTGCGCACGGCAATGCGGACGTGGTTCTTCAGTTCGAGCGTCTGCCGGCTCGCGATGAGAATGCCCAGCGTGACGAGGCTGCGCTGCTTGCGCTCGAGTTTGTCGTCGCCCCAGACATCCGCGAACGCGTAGTTGATGGCAAGGCGTGAAATGTCGGATCCGAAGCCGGTGGACTCGCTTGCGGCCCGTAAGCCGGCTGCCTTGTCTTCACCCATGATTTCGCCGAATACCTTTAAACCATAGGCAAGTTTTTCTTCGAGGCTCTTCACTTGTGTCTCCTGTTTAACCGCGGCGGCGCGGCTATTGATAGCGGATGCGACTCACCCGAGCCGCCGTGGTCGGTATTCGTATTGTAGAACGACATTCTAAAATGTATGTTGAACGGTGCTGGACGTCAAGATAGTGCGCACCCGATATGACCAGGGTTCGTCCGTAGTGCACCGCAACGGGACAAAGGCAATATGCTGGGGACACCCGATATCAAAGCCATATCACGTCATGGAATTGCGGCATCTCAGACACTTCGTTGCGGTCGCGGAGACCCAGCACTTTGGCCGTGCGGCTGCGCGCCTGGGCATGGCGCAGCCGCCGCTCAGCCAGTCGATCATGCGGCTGGAGGAGCAGCTCGGTATCAAGCTGCTCGAACGTACACCGCGAGGCGTTTCGCTCACAGCCGCCGGAGCCGCGTTGCTCGCGGAAGCGAAGCCGCTGATCGCGCAAGCGGAGTTGGCCGAACGGCGCGTGCGGCAAGCCGCCGACGAACTGGCGAGCCTGAGCGTAGCGTTCGTGCCGATGTGTGCACTGCGAATCATGCCGCTAGCCATTCAGGGGCTTCGCAAGCAATGGCCGGGCGTTGACGTTCGGTTGATCGAGCGCGGCAGTGCTTTGACCGTCGCCAGCGTGAAAAACGGCAGCATCGACCTGGGCGTGGTAGTCACCAGTTCGGCGGACGTCTCCGGTTTGGAAAGCGTGGTCATCGAGCGTCTGCGTGTGGTGGCCGCGGTTCCGGCGAAGTGGCCCGTGGCGGCGCAGCCTTCAATTCGTATCGCGGATCTCGCGCGATACCCGCTCATCATGTTCCCTCAGCAGATGTCGCAGCCGCTGTTCGCTGCGTTCGAGACAGCGCGCCGCGAGGCGGGGCTGTCGCCGCGGGTGACCCAGCAAGCGCGCCATCCATACACGATGCTCAACCTCGTGTCTCATGAACTGGGCATCGGTCTGATGCTGGATTCGGCGCGATACCTGCCCGTGGAGGGTGTCGCCTTCGTCGACATCGAGGATGTTCCGGCTTCAGGCGAAACTGAGGTGTCGCTGGTGTGGGCCGATAGACCTCACAAGCCCTACCACCGTTCGATGCTCGACATCATGCGCGATATCGCGTCGCCGACGGCGGGGTGATACGCGCAATCGCACTGCTCGACAGCTTCGTCCATGCTGCTCCTTCCGTCATCCGCTTCTCGTTCATCTTGACACGCCAAAGTGGTGTGTTTATCTTTGCGAATGACGTTCAGAAAATAACCCGCTCGCGCGGCGAGCCAAAGGAGGAGCAATGAGCACGAATGTGGCGAGTCTTTTCAATCTCGATCAGAAAGTGGCGGTGGTAACAGGGGCAGGCTCAGGCATCGGCCGCGAGACGGCTTTGCTGCTGGCGTCGGCCGGCGCGGCGGTGGTCGCGGCGGACCTGAATGAGGAAGCGGCGCAGCAGACGGCCAGCCAAATCGAAAGTGCGTCTGGCAAGGCTATCGCGATCAAAGTGGACATCAGCGATGAATCGTCGATTCTTGCGATGTACGAAACGGTGCAGGCCAAACTTGGGCGCCTCGACATTCTCGTGAACAACGCGGGCATCTATCCGAAGACGAGATTCGTCGAGACGTCGGTAGAAAAGTGGGACAAGGTGCTCGGCATCAACTTGCGCGGCACCTTCCTCTGCATGCGCGAAGCGATCAAGCGAATGCAAGGTGCCAAAAACGGCGGTTCCATTATCAATATTTCGTCGGTGGCTTCGCTGCAGCCGGTGATTTTCGACAACGGTGACTACGGCGCGTCGAAGGCGGGCGTCAACAACCTCACCAAGGTGGCAGCGCTCGAATTCGCAGCAGACGGAATTCGCGTGAACGCAGTGCTGCCCGGCGGCGTGGCAACCGAGGGCGCGGCCGCATCGACGAAGGTTCATCAGGCTCACGGGCCGATCACCCAACCTGGCCGCATGCCGCTGGGCCGCATCGGCGTTGCCTCCGATATCGCCAGGGCAGTGTTGTTTTTCGCGTCGCCGGCATCGGACTACGTCACCGGTCAGCTTCTCGCTGTCGACGGCGGCTTCCAGGTCTCCTGATCACTCGTCTGCGTGTCATGTTCGAATCGCCAAGCTGCGTCGAGAACGCGGCTTAGCGCTGCCATTCCCTTTCCCCGATTGATTGCCGACCCGTTCGCACACACGTCCATGTGTGCCGCGGGCGCTCGCGCATGCGCGTCGGTCTGTGCCTTGTCGGGTAGTGAAAACACCGACGCCATTAATTGAACGACTTGTTGCATAACCATATTCCATGGCCTAGGATGTCCATCAAGAGGCGCCACGCAAGCGCCCGAGAGCATAAGCCTGATCGGAGACATGCGATGTACTTTCTCGACAGCGATTTACGTGGTCCTCTTGCAGACTATACGTACGACTATCGTCGCCAGCGCGCTGAAAAGGGCGCTCCGTCGTCGGACGAATCGGCTCGCGCAAAACAATCGAATTGGGCGGCGCGCGTGTTGGGCGCAGTGGCGCCTCGTGCTCTGGGCAAGCTGCGGACGGAGGGCCGGGCGCGATGAAAACGCTGACTCGCGAGAGCGCTCGGGAAGCGCGTAGAGTATGGCTCCCACTCATTCTCCTGTCGATTTCGGCGGCGGCAGTCTGGCTGCTGCAACGCGATCTGCGCATGGAAGAGCTAGGCCGGTCCGCACTCTTCGACATCGTGATGATGTTTGCCGTGCTCGGGGCGACGGCATTGGCGGGCATGATCGGATGTGCGATTGCGAGCCGTGCGCGAGCGCAGGAAGCCGATTTGTCGACAGGCGAGGGTTGTTGCTTCATTGGCGCCGTGATCGGTGCGGTCGTCTTTTTTGTCGCCATGACTATCTAACGGTAGAAGCCATGAATGAAGAACTGAGCGCGCGCGTCGAAGCACTGTTGGATAAGCAGGACATACTCGAATGCGTACACTGCTATTGCCGCGGGGTCGATCGCATGGACCGGAAGTTGACGCTGTCGGCGTACCATCCGGACGCAATCGACGACCACGGCGCATTCGTCGGGGATGCAGAGGAATTCGTCGACTGGGCCTTTGCGTATCATACCGAGCATCAGTTGTCGCACCACCATATGGTGTTCAATCACAGCGTCGAATTGCAGGGCGACGAGGCGCACGGGGAGACGTACTGGCTTTTCTTCGGAGAAAATCGCGTCAAGCCAGACACGCTAGCGGTGGGGCGCTATATCGACCGCTTCGAAAAGCGTGATGGCGTGTGGGCGATTGCCGCCCGTGTCTGCATCTCCGAAGCGATCAACGAACTGACCCCTGCGGAAGTGCCTACTGCGTGGCGAGAAATCCTGATGGGCAATGGCGTCAGTGCACGAAATCGTGAAGACGTCTCTTACGAACGGCCTTTAAAGACGCGCCAACCCAGCGAGGTTTAAGGCCAGACGCAAGCCGGCAACGACGCTTGCCACGGATACCAGCATCGATTTGCCATGAAAGCCAACGTCGGCAGCAAGCCGACGTTGGCATTCAGCTATTGGGTAATGGAGCAATCGTGCTGTGACCGACAATCGACAGAAACTCGCGGCGGGTGGAAGGATCGTCACGGAATGCGCCCAGCATTCGGCTCGTCACCAGCGATGCGCCGGGCTTGTGCACGCCTCGCGTACTCATGCACTGATGCGCAGCTTCGAGAATGACAGCGACTCCCTTCGGCTGCAGCACGGTGTTCAGCGCATCGGCGATCTGAACGGTCATCTTCTCCTGAATCTGTAGGCGCTTGGCATAGACATCGACGAGGCGGGCGAGTTTGGAGATGCCGACCACGCGATGCTCGGGCAAGTAGGCAACGTGCGCACGTCCGATGATAGGCACCATATGGTGTTCGCAGTAGCTCTCGAAACGGATGTCCTTTAGCACCACCATCTCGTCGTAGCCATCCACTTCGGAAAACGTGGTGGCGAGAATCTGCATCGGATCGGAGTCATAGCCCGAGAAGAACTCGCGGTATGCGCGCGCGACGCGTGCAGGTGTTTGAATGAGACCTTCCCTTTCGGGATCGTCACCGGCCCATCGGATCAGCGTGCGCACGGCTTGTTCCGCCTCGTCCGGCGTGGGGCGAATCGACACTTCCTCAGCGCCAATCTGATTGTCTCGCTTGTTCATCAACTCTCCTGATCATTCATGCCTCGTGCAATCGCATCGGCGTCCGCGAGTGCGGCACACGAGTGTCGGCGATGTGGAGGAAGTGTATATAATTGCACAGTGTTCGTAAATACAAACTACCGGCGCATCTTACACGCGGCGTTCGACCCATTGCCGGTCGAAAGATCAGGTTGCACTTACACAGGGATCAGCACATGAAAACGCGCATTACAGAGCTGCTTGGGATTCGATACCCCATTGTTCAAGGGGGCATGATGTGGGTGGGTCGCGCTGAACTTGCCGCCGCCGTCTCGAACGCCGGTGCGCTCGGCACCATCACTGCTCTGACGCAGCCCACGCCCGAGGCGCTGCGCAACGAGATCGCTCGGGTTCGCTCAATGACGGATCAGCCGTTCGCCGTCAACCTGACCATTCTGCCGACCATCAAGCCAGTGCCGTACGACGAGTACGTGCAAGCGGTCGTGGAGAACGGTGTGAAGATCGTCGAGACGGCGGGAGGCAATCCCGAGCCATATATGCCCGCATTCAAGGCTGCGGGAATCAAGGTCATCCACAAGTGCACGTCGGTGCGTCACGCGCTGAAAGCGGAGGCGTTGGGCTGCGACGCCGTGAGCGTGGACGGATTCGAGTGCGCCGGACATCCGGGCGAGGACGACGTGCCCAATCTGATCCTGTTGCCGGCCGCGGCCGCGAAACTGCATATTCCGATGCTTGCGTCAGGCGGCATTGCCGATGCGCGCGGCATGGTCGCCGCGCTCGCGCTCGGCGCGGATGGGATCAATATGGGTACGCGCTTCATGGCAACGCGGGAGGCGCCGATTCACGAGAACGTCAAGCGCAGGCTCGTAGAGCATGACGAGCGCAATACGGCGTTGATCTTCCGCACGCTGAAGAACACGTCGCGTATCTTCAGGAATTCGGTAGCGGAGCAGGTGTTGGAACTCGAGCAAAAAGAGGGTGTGACGTTTGCGGATCTCAAGCCGCTGGTGAGTGGTGAGCGCGGTAACGCGAGTGTACGAGACGGGTGACACCGAAGACGGAACGTTTCCGGCTGGCCTCGCAATCGGGCTTATCGAGGATATTCCCACCTGCGCGGAACTCGTGAGTCGGATGGTCGGCGAGGCGCGCGCACTCATTCATGGCCGGCTGGCCGCGCTTGTAGAAGAGAGCTGAGTCCGCAACAAGACGGCCGTCGAACAAGGCCGCCCGCGCCCTCGGTTTTAGCGGGCGTGGCAGCCGATGCATGCATGACGATCGCAATCAGGCCTGCGAAGTCGGACGACGTTGTTCGTCGAGTCGTTCGAGATGCGCCAGCAGCGACCGGGATGCCGCTGGCCAGAGCCTTTCGGGAACATCGGTATAAGCAAGACGCAGCCAGTCGTCGATCGAACCGGTCGGCAGTGTCAGCAAATCGCCATCGAGCAATTCCGGTGTCGTGTTTAACAATGAGAATGGCGTTCAGAAATTAGCGCAATTTTTGTTTTCTGTCCACGTTGTTGTGCGATGCGCAAGGCTGCGATCGTGCCGGACATTGCGCGCGTCATTCGCGCCAGATTGCGTGTGTGCTATCAGGCCTTCCTCGTGGGTGACAACGGATAGACGTGGTTGGGATTTCGCGTTATTCTGGTTCAGAAATATGATCGACGTTCAATTATTGGTTGAACTTGGCCCGCAACATTTCCAGGTATCGGAAGGCGATGCGAGCGCTCGCGGGACATGACTTGCCAGATAACAACAGGACGACTCAGATGGATGCAGGTACGGCTTCGCACGACGCCCTGATGGATGTGCCGTTTCGCCCGATTCGCGTCGGCAGCATGGATGCCATCGTCGAGCGAAGGCCAGACGGAAGCGTTGTGTATGAACTGAAGGAACCGCTCCAGGCGTATCCGATCCGCTTGACGGAGCGGCTCGAACACTGGGCGAGCGTCACGCCCGAGCGCGCGTTGCTCGCGCGGCGGACGTCGGACGGCAAGTCATGGGAGTCTCTGACCTACCGCCAGGCGTTCGACGGTGCGCGTGCGCTGGGGCAGGCGCTGCTCGATCGAGGATTGTCGCCGTCTCGTCCGTTGATGATTCTTTCCGATCGAAGCTTTGAACACGCGCTCTTCGCGCTCGCCGCATTGCACGTCGGGATTCCCTATATCCCGGTGACACCCGCGTATTCGCTGTTATCGCAGGACTTTTCGAAGCTCAGGCAACTCGCGGCGGTATGCACGCCCGGCCTCGTCTTCGCGGAGGACGGCGCGCAGTATGGCCGTGCATTGCGTGAGGTGTTCGGCGACGTGGAATGTGTCGTCGTCGGTCCGTTGCCGGAGGGTCGTGGCGGTTCGCGCGTCGCGGAGTGGCTGAAGACGCCGGTTACAGCCGACGTCGACAAGGCGTTCAAGGCAGTCGGCCCGGATACGGTGGGCAAGATCATGTTTACTTCGGGAACGACAGGCGCACCGAAAGGCGTGATCTACCCGCAGCGCATGTTGTGCAGCAATCGACAGCAAGTCGCCCAGGTGTTCGCGTTTCTTCAGGACGGGCCATCGGATCTCGTCGACTGGCTGCCTTGGCATCACACTTTTGGCGGCACGCATAACTTCGGCATGGTGCTGTACGGCGGGGGGACTTACTACCTGGACCCAGGCAAGCCAACGCCGGAGGAAATTGGCCCGACGGTGCAGGCATTGCGTGAAATCGCGCCGGCGGTCTACCTCAATACGCCGCAAGGGTTGGCTTCGCTCATTCCGCATCTGCAGGCGGACAAGGCACTGCGCGAGAAATTCTTTAGCAAACTCGCGCTCATCTACTACGGCGGCGCAAGTCTGCCGAAATACATCTGGGCTCAACTCGACGAGCTCGCGGTGCGTACCATCGGCCAGCGTGTGCTCATCATGTCGGGCATCGGCAGCACGGAAGCAGGCCCAACGCCGCTATCGGCGGCCTGGGATCCGCGACGGGAAGCGATTGCGGGGTTGCCCGTGCCCGGCGTCAAAGTGAAGGTGGCGCCGGTCGGCGCGAAGCTGGAAATCCGTTTCCTCGGCGACTGTGTGACGCCCGGCTATTGGAAAGATCCCGAGCGCACCGCCGCCGCGTTCGACGAGGAAGGCTATTTCCGCTCCGGTGACGCAGCAACGTTCATCGACCCGCAGCGCCTCGAACTGGGACTGCGCTTCGACGGACGCATTGCGGAAAATTTCAAGCTGTCCTCGGGCACCTGGGTCAACGTCGCCGAGTTGCGACTGTACGCGCTGAACGTGTTGGGCCCGTATGCGCGGGATATCGTGATTGCCGGGCACGACCGCGACTACCTGAGCGCGCTCGTCTTCCCTGACATCGAAGCGTGCCGTGCGCTTTGCGACGACCTTCACGATCCGACGCCGGGCGTCGACCAGATCATCAACAGCCGCGGCGTGCGCGCGTTCTTCCAGACCGGACTCGACCAGCTCGCCGCGCGGCCTGGCGGCAGCTCTACGCGCATTGCGCGCATCGTGCTCGAAAGCGAGCAGCCGACGCTCGATAACGGCGAGTTGAGTGCAAAGAGCGCAATCAGCCAACGCAATGTGCTCGAGCGACGGCGCGATGTCGTGGACGAGCTTTATTGCGTGCCGCCCACGCCGCGCACATTGGTCGGCAACGCTGGCGCAGCAGCGGGCGCAGATCGAGGCGCGCGCCGCGGTTCAACGTACTGAAAACGCTGGAAGCTAAACCATGGATTTTCGCGTAGATCCCGCGGACATCGCGTTCCGCAAAGAAGTTCGTGCGTTCCTCAACGAGCATTTGCCTGCCGACCTGGCCTTTCGCGGGCAGCAGGGCTTTCTGGCAGGTGACGACGATTCACAGCGCTGGACTCGCATCTTGCACGAAACGCGCGGCTGGTCAGTGCCGCATTGGCCGGTTGCTGACGGCGGCACGGGGTGGACCGCGATGCAGCGTTACATCTTCGAGGAAGAATGCTATCTGGCAGGCGCACCGATACAGAATCAGGCGGGCGTGTCGCTCGTCGGACCCGTGATTTGCGAGTTCGGCAACGAAGAGCAGAAGCGCCGCTTTCTTCCTCCTATCCAGCGTGGTGAAGTGTTCTGGGTACAGGGTTTTTCAGAGCCGGGCTCGGGTTCCGATCTTGCATCGCTACGTACGACGGCGGTTCGCGATGGAGACCACTACATCGTCAATGGACAGAAGATCTGGACCAGCTTCGGCGCCTACGGTCAATGGAATTTCGTGCTGGTCCGCACGGATAGCGAAGCGAAGCCACAAAAGGGCATTTCCTTCCTGCTGCTCGACATGTCGTCGCCGGGCGTTACCGTACGGCCGATCGCGTCGCTCGATGGCTGCCATCACCTGGCGGAAGTCTTCTACGACAACGTGCGTGTGCCCGCTGAAAACCTTATCGGCGAGGTCAACAAGGGGTGGGGATACACCAAGTTTCTGCTGTTTAACGAGCGGGCGTTTCTTGGCGCTGAAGCGCCTGCCCTCAAGCGCTATCTGCGCAAGATCCGGCACTACGCCTCGCGCGAACGGATGGCCGGCAAGCCATTGATCCAGGATCCGACGTTTGCGGCACGTTTGGCGCAGCACGAATTGGAGGTTCGCGCTATCGACATGGCGGTGCAGAAAATCCTGCATCAAGGGATCGACGAGCGCAGTGGCGGTATGGCGATCGGATCCATGCTCAAAGTGCGCGGATCTGAACTCCATCAGAAGCTCACGGAGATGCTGCTTGAGGTGATCGGCGATTACGGCGCCGTGTTCTATCCCGATCCGAATGAAGAGCGAGAGCTGCGCGAGGCCCGGTTCATCGGACCTGAATACGCGCCAGGCCTGGCGGCAGAGGTCTTCTATCGACGGGCTTGCTCGATCTATGGCGGGACGGCCGAAATTCAGCGAAACATCATCGCCAAAGCACTGTTCGATCTTTGACGCCGTATCGAGTCACGACGGTCTTCGATCCCCGAGACGTGGGATCGCATCAATTGCCGGCATAAAGAGGGTGCAGCATGGACTTCGAGTTGAGCGACGAACAGCGGATGTTGCAGGAAAGCGCGCAACGTTTCTTGCAAAAGAGTTATACGTTCGAACATCGCCGCAATCTTGCTTCGCAAGGAGGCGGATTTTCGCGCGAGACGTGGCATACGTTCGGCGAAATGGGTTGGCTCGGTGTCGCGGTGCCGGATGAATTGGGCGGGCTCGGTTTCTCGTCAGTCGAAAGCGCCATCGTGGCCGAGCAGATCGGGCGCGCGCTGGTGCTGGAACCATACGTGATGTGTGGTGTGTTTCCTGCGTCGCTTGTCACGCGCTGCGGGCGAGACGGGCAGCGCGAGGCGATACTTGGCGAGATCGTTTCGGGCGAGACTGTCTACGCAGTCGCGCACAGTGAACGTGAAGCGCGGGGTCAGGTGCATTACGTGACGGCCGCCGCGAAGAAGACAGAGGACGGGTCTTGGCGGCTGGACGGCTATAAGACGCTCGTGGTTGGAGCGCCCGTTGCAGACCGTCTGCTTGTTGTCGCGCGCGCGGCGGGTGCAGCCGATGCCACGGACGGCATCGGGGTTTTCGTCGTCGATCCGAAGCAGGCAGGCGTGACGCTGAAGACTTGCGCGTTGCTCGACGGCACGCCATCTGCCGACTTGCTGCTCGATGGTGTGATCGTCGCGGAATCGAATGTTCTGGGTGAGGCTGGGCGAGCGTTCGAAGGACTGCAGGCCGCCGTTGACGAAGCGGTCGTTGCGATCTGTGCCGAACTGGTGGGCGATATGGAAGACGCTATCGAGCTCGCGGCGGAGTACTTGAAAACGCGCAAGCAGTTCGGGGTGGCGATTGGCAGCTTCCAGGCGCTGCAACACCGGATGGCCGACATGGCGATCGAAGCGATGCAGGCGCGCGCAACACTGCACCGTGCGTTGCTCTCTATCAGCGAGGACAGGGAGAACCGGAGCGTCGAAATCTCGGGCTGCAAGGCACAGACCACTCGTGGCGCGAAGTTCGTCACGCAACAGGGTATCCAGTTGCACGGTGGCTACGGCATCACGGATGAATACAAGGTGGGCCATCACTATCGCCGTCATCTGGTGCTCGACGCATTGTTCGGCAACGCGGACTATCACCTGAATCGCTACGCACGCCAGATTCAGCACGAGGCAATGGTCGCGGCGGCGTGAACCCTTTCGAGGCATTGCCATGAACGCAAAAGCAACCGATCTGCTCGGCGTGCAGAGTGACGGAACGGTTCTCACGTTGACACTGAACCGGCCCGCGGCCCGCAACGCACTGAACCTCGCATTGACCGAAGCGCTGGTCGACGCATTGCATCGTTTCGAAGCGGACCAAAGTCTGCGCGTCCTTATCGTGACGGGCGCCGATCCGGCCTTTTGTGCTGGGCTCGACCTGAATGATTTTTCCGTGCCCGATGCGCCGCGCCCGCGGGTCGCGGACATGATCGATATGTGGCCACGCATCACCAAGCCGGTAATCGCGGCGGTCAACGGCGCTGCCGTTACAGGCGGGCTGGAACTTGCAATGGGGTGCGATTTCATCATCGCGTCCGAGCGTGCGCGCTTTGCCGACACGCACACGAAAATCGGCGCGCTCGCGGGGGGCGGCATGACCGCGAGGTTGCCGTATATCGTGGGTCCGCGGTGGGCGAAGCAGTTCAGCTTGACGAGCGATCCGATTGACGCGGCCACCGCGTTGCGCATCGGCCTCGTGAACGAGGTGGTCAGCCACGAGCAACTGATGGAGCGGGCAGCGTCACTAGCGAAGACGATTGCGAGCCGCCGACCCGAGCTCGTCGCGACGGTCAAGCGCGTGATCGATCAGGGTGCGCTAGCTTCGCTGGAAGAGGCGTTGCGGATCGAGAAGGCGGCATTGGCGCAAAGAAAGCAAAGCGGCGGCATGGCGTGGCAGGTGGGGAAATAATCGCTTGCCCGAGCGAAGCGCGCGACGCGAGGGCTTTCATCGACAAGCCTCCATTTTTGTGGAGTACGTATGCCCTCATCGCTTTTTGACCTCACGGACAAGGTCGCAATCGTCACCGGATCGAGTCGCGGCATTGGCTATGCCAGTGCGCTCGGCATTCGTCACCCGTTACTTTGCGGCGGTCTTGGGCCGCGCGTGTCCCACGCACGGTATGTCGCGGCAGTCGTCAACGCAGGCGGCGAGATCTACAAGACGAAAGATGCGCTGGTGCAGGAGAAGCTGGAACTCGTCTGGTACACGTGGGCGACGCGTTATAAGGATGGCAGCATCGACTTCGGGCACTTCACGCTCGGTAACGACATGTTCGGCTTCGCGATTCTCGGCAACGAGAAGGGCGAGGTGCGCTTTACCTATGACGTGACGGGCACCATCGATTTCGGCGCGAATGGGTATTGGCAGGAAGGCATCCGTTACTCAGCGTTCGGCGAAGAGTGGGAGTTCATGCCCGATCCGCGCGGGCGTCTGGTCGGTCTCGGGACGCTCAGGAATCCGCAGGTGGACGGCCGCTGGCGGCGCGTGGGCGACGCGCGCGAGCCTGACGTGTGGTTCGCATGGGGCGAAGCCGCCCCGGAGCATGGCAGCCGCCCCATCAACCGGCTCCCGGGGCTTGGCACGCGTGTCGGCGTGAACTTCCGCAAATACTGAACTTCGGCGCGCGTATGCGCAAAGGGCGACGCCGAAGCCGAGCGTCGCCCGGCCGGCATTTCCGCCGGTCACTTCACGTACTTGCGAAACTCCGGCTTGCGCTTTTCGCGGAACGCATTGCCGCCTTCCTTCGATTCGTCGGTGTCGTAGTACATCGCAAGCGCCTGCATCGCGAACGCGCCGATGCCGCGGATGTTCTCGGTATCGATATTGAACGAGCGCTTGGCGAGCGCAATAGCGGTAGGGCTCATCTGCAGAATCTCGTCGCACCACTTCTTCGTTTCGGCGTCGAGTTGTTCCGCGGGCACGACGGCGTTGATGAGACCCCAGTCGAGCGCCTGTTTCGCGCTGTATTTGCGGCACAGGTACCAGATTTCGCGCGCGCGCTTCTCACCGACGATGCGCGCGAGGTAGGCGGTGCCGAAGCCCGGATCGACCGACCCGACCTTCGGGCCGACCTGACCGAAGACCGCGGTCTCGGCAGCGATGGCGAGATCGCAGAGCGTCACCAGCACGTTGCCGCCGCCGATTGCATAGCCGTTCACGCGTGCGATCACGGGCTTCGGAATGTCGCGGATGATGCTTTGCAGTTCCTCGATCGGCAGACCGACGGTGCCGCGCCCGTTGTAGCCGTCGCCGGACTGGTCGCCGCCCGTGCAGAACGCCTTGTCGCCGGCGCCCGTGAGCACCACGACGCCGATATCCTTGTTCCATCCCGCGGCGGCGAAGGCCTTGATGAGCTCCTCGACGGTGTTGGCGCTGAATGCGTTGTACACCTTCGGGCGATTGATGGTGATCGTCGCGACCCCGTCCGCCTCCTGATAGCCGATGTCCTTGAATTCCATGTCGTATTCCAATGTTGTTGATTGATTGCGTTCGCGGAGCCGTTTATCCAGCCATCGTCAGACCGCCCGACACGCTGATGACCTGACCGCTGATGAACGCGGCGTCGTCACTCGCGAGAAAGGCCACCACGCCCGGGATGTCGCCAGGTTCGCCCATGCGGCCGAACGGCACGGCCTTCACGAGGGCGGCCTTGATGCGCTCGCCATTCTCGCCCTGCGCGAGGTTGTCGAGAAGCGGGGTCGCGGTCGGGCCGGGGCAAACGACGTTGACGGGAATCATCTGGCGGGCCATTTCGCGTGCCATCGTCTTCGTGAAGGCGATGAGGCCGCCTTTGCAGAACGAGTACACCGCTTCCATCGAGGAGCCCACGCGTCCCGCATCCGACGAGATATTGACGACGCGGCCACGGCCACGTTCGGCCATCCGTCGCAGCACGGCATGGTGCATGTTCAGCGGTCCGTACAGATTGATCGCCACCACTTTGTCCCAGAACGGTTTCTCGGTTTGCAGGAAGAACGCACCCATGTCCCAGCCGGCGTTGTTCACGAGAACCTCGATCGGTCCCAGTTCTTCCTCGACTCTCGCCACCGCAGCATGCACACCTTCGTGATCCGTGATGTCGACGCGGTAGGCTCGCGCCTTGCCGCCCGCCGCCTCGATTTCCGCCGCGACACGCACGGCGCCTTCTTCGTTCAGGTCGAACAGCGCGACGGTCGAACCTTCGTCGCCGAATCGTCTGCTGATGGCGGTTCCGATCCCACCTGCCGCGCCAGTGACGACGACGACCTTCTCCTTGAGCCCCTTCATTGATTCCCTCCGTGATGTGCGAGGCGCTGCCGCGCCAGTTAATCCTTGCTCAGCGCTTCCGATACGGCTTCGCCCCTTCCTGTGGCCAGGGCGAGGAGCGCGCTCGCTTCGTCCGCGCTATATCCCGCTTCGACCAGAACCTGGATGCTGTGCTCGCCGAGATTCGGCGGCAGATAGCGAACGTTGCCGGGCGACTCGGAGAAGTGCACCGGTATCGAGGTCATGACCATGTCGCCTTCGGTCGGGTGCTCGAAGCGCTGGAAGAACCCGGTCTCCTTGATGTACGCGTCGTGCATCAGGTCTTTCAGGTCGCGCACGGGACCGTGCGGCACGTCCGCCGAGGCGAAGATCACATTCCATTCCGCAGTCGTCTTGTTGCGGATGGCGTCGCCGACGATGCGATACAGCTCGCTGATGTTGCGCATACGCTCGGCCATGTGCTGGAAGCGCGGGTCGTCGAGCAGATGCGCTGCACCGATTGCGCACAGCACGCGGCGCCATTGCTCGTTATTCACGGCGAGCAGGCAGATATGCCCGTCTTTTGTCGCGTAGGGCCGGCGGTGCGGCGAGAACATGCGCGGATAGCCCAGGCCGGTTCCGTCATTGGAGCCCAGCGCACCTTCCCAAAGATGCTCGAACAGATTGAATTGCAGCATCGTTTCGAACATCGGCACATGGACGAGCTGGCCGACACCGGTCCGCTCGCGGTGATAGAGCGCCATGCCGATTGACGACGCCAGCACGTAGCCGCAGAACTTGTCGACGATCACGGTGGGGAAGTATCGCGGCGAGCCGTCCGCGTCGCGGTTCATCGCGGCAATGCCGGTTTCACCCTGAATCACGTCGTCGAAAGCGGGGCGGTCCTTGTAGGGTCCGTCGATTCGATAGCCGGCACCCGACGCGTACACGATGCGTGGGTTGCGCGCCCGCACGGTTTCATAGTCGATGCCGAGGCGCTCGGCGGCACTCGGGCGCATGCTGTGCACGATGACGTCGGCGGTCTCGACGAGCTTGAGCAGCGCTTCGCGGCATTCGGCCTGCTTCAGGTTCAGGATCACGCTGCGCTTGTTGCGGTTCATGATCGTATAGAACACTGCCATGTCGGGATTGCGGCCAGGGCCATTCTTGCGGTTCTGGTCGCCTTCGGGCGGTTCGATCTTGATGACGTCCGCGCCCATGTCGCCGAGTAGCTGCGTGGCGACCGGACCGAGCACGTTGATGGTCAGGTCGATCACGCGGACACCGGCTAACGGGCCGGTCGCCGGTTCGAGGGGTTGTTGGGGATTTTCCATG
The DNA here is from genome assembly GCF_050436245.1 of Paraburkholderia sp. MM6662-R1. Classification (NCBI taxonomy): domain Bacteria; kingdom Pseudomonadati; phylum Pseudomonadota; class Betaproteobacteria; order Burkholderiales; family Burkholderiaceae; genus Paraburkholderia; species Paraburkholderia sp. MM6662-R1. Next base: position 1,601,522 of record NZ_JBNDLV010000004.1, read on the forward strand.
CTCAGGCCTTGTAGTCCTTGCCTTTAACGAGTCTGAGCGGCGTGTACACCATCACTTCCGTGCCGTCCTGCCTGATCACGCGGTTACGGGTGCGCACCAGCCCAAGTCCGGGGCGCCCCTTGCTAGGCCTGCATTCGATCACCTCGCATTCCACGTGAATCGTGTCGCCCACATAGGTCGGGCCTTTGATGTCGAGCTCCATGTTGAGGAACGCGAAGCCGACGCCCTGCATGGTGGCCTGCGTGAGCAGCCCTTCCATCAACGTGAAGACCAGCGCGCCCGGCGCGACGCGTCCCTTGATGGCCGACTGCTCGCGAAGAAACTCGGTGTTGGTGAACAGAACTTCCAGCATGCCTGTCACCGAAACAAAATTCACGACATCCGTTTCGGTCACCGTGCGGCCCACGGTCTTGAACTTGCGTCCAATGGGCAGGTCCTCCCAGTGAATTCCCAGACCAACCGTTTCGATTTCTTCCATTGCCTGTCCTCTGTCGTTGTCGGCTCGGCTGTTAGCTGAGCTGTCGTTGTCAGTTCTTCTTGATGCGGCCTAGCACGCTGTCCGCGACGATGTTGCGTTGGATCTGGTTGGTGCCTTCGATGATCTGCACCACCTTCGCGTCGCGGAAATAACGGTTGATCGGGTACTCGTTGGAGATGCCTGCGGCGCCGAACAGCTGCACGGCATCGGTCGCGACCTTCATGGCGACATCCGACGCGAACATCTTCGCCATCGCCGCCATTGGGGCGAGTTCACGGCCGCTAACGCCCGCATCGACGAGCGACGCCGTGCGATAGACGAGTTGGCGCGCGGCCTCGGTCTGGGTGACCATGTCAGCGATCATCCAGCGCACACCCTGAAAGTTGCTGATGCTCTGGCCGAATGCAACGCGGTCCTGAATGAATTTGACGGTGTGATCGATCGCGCCCTGCGCGATGCCAACCGCGCGCGCGGCCACGATGGGGCGGCTCGTGTTGAGCGCCTCCATTGCCACCTTGAACCCCTGGCCGCCTTCCGGCCCGAGACGGTCTTCCGCGCGGATGAAGGCATCGTCGAAATAAAGGGGGCACGACGCCACGCCGCGCGCGCCCATCTTGTCTTCTTCGTTGCCGATCGTCAGGCCCGGCGTGTTGCGATCGACGATGAAAAGATTGATCCCGAGCGCCTGTCCTTCCTCGTCGAGCGTCCTGGCGGCGACGAGAATGAAGTCGGCGATATGCGAATTCGTGCACCAGATCTTTGAGCCGTTGAGCACATAGCCGCCGTTCTTGCGGCGCGCTGTCGTGCGAATGCCCGAAACGTCGGAGCCGCTTTGTGCTTCGGTAATGGAGAGAGCACCGCGTAAGTCACCGGAGGCGAGCCCCGGCAGAAGGCGGGCCTTCTGCTCTTCCGTGCCGCCTTCAAGAATGGCTCCGAACGGTGTCCATTGCACGACCAGCAGATAGCCCGTGTTGTAGCAAACCCGCCCGAACTCCTCGACCGCGATGCACGCCGACATCACGCTGCCGGCACCGCCATACGCTTCAGGAAACGGCAACGTGAAGAGGCCGAGTTCCTTGAGCAGTGCGTACATGTCGTGCGGATACCCGGCCGTACGGTCGATCTCGTCGGCCCGCGGCGCCACGCGCTCCCGTGCGACGCGACGGATGAGGTCGCGGATCTGAAGCTGGTCGTCTGTTAGTTCGTATGTCACTTCGAGCTCTCTTGCTAACGGTTTTTTCGGGCCGGCCCTGCGGATTCGTCTCCGGAGTAGGGATACGTCGCCCCCGCCGACCACTTCCTGATCACATTCGAAGTCTTCACTTTTATGAACGATGTTCGATAAATTAAACGAAGGGCCGGGTGATCGTCAAGCGCTGAAACCGGCTCCCGCGGGTTTGTCCGAGGTGCGTCGGGAATTTGGTCGGGATGTAGTTTCAGCCTTGCGCGGCGGGGCACGGCAGGGCTTTCCCGCCGTTGACAGCGCGCTCCCAGTGCGTTTAAGATTTGGAACAGTGTTCGGTTATTTGTTCCATTTTGGCCCGACAGAACGGCTCGATTCGGCGCGAGCCCATGGCAAAACAATTTGGAGGAGCGGGGAATGGACTCTCTTTGTCCTGAAGTCGATTATCAGAAATTCCTGGCCGAGGGCCGCTTGATGATCCAGCGCAGCCGCGGCACCGGCCGCTATGTCTTCTACCCGCGGGTGGCTGAGCCGGTTACCGGGATGCGCGATCTGGAGTGGGTCGAAGCCTGCGGGAAGGGTACGGTTTATTCCACTACCGTGGTGCGCCAGAAATCGCCCACGCCCAGCTACAACGTCGCAGTGATCGATCTGGAAGAAGGTGTGCGCATGCTGAGTTGTGTGGAGGGCATCGAGCCGGAGGCCGTGCGCATTGGCATGCCGGTGCAGGCGAAGATCGTGTACCGAGGGGAAGCGGCATTGCTTGTGTTCGAACCAGCCTGACGCCCGCTAACCCGCAGCCGGCCGTCAACAGCCGGTCACACCGATGAAAGGTAGATCGAATGGAATTCAACTTGCGCGGGCGTACCGCACTGGTGGCGGGCGCCACCTATGGGATGGGGGAAGCACCTGGCTTGTCGTCGCTGGACCTTGCTGCGCGTGCGTCCGTTGACGCGCTCGCCCAGGTGGGACTTACGCCTGGCGATGTAGACGGCCTTTTCGTGTGCACGCCGGACGACATGCTGTCGGGTCTCACGTTTGCCGAATACCTCGGTATTAACCCGAAGTTCACCGACAACAACCGAAGCGGCGGATCGGCGTTCGAAATCTACGCGCACACGGCGGCCATGGCGTTGTGTACGGGACAGATCGATGTTGCCTTGATTGCATATGGGAGCAATCAGCGCAGCGCGGCGGGCAAGCTCGTGCAGTCGTCGCGTCCTTCGCCGTGGGAGAGCCCGTATAAGCCGATGAATCCGGTGTCGTCGTATGCGCTTGCGGCGGCGCGTCATATGCATCAATACGGCACGAAGCGTGAGCATCTGGCCGAGGTGGCCGTCGCCGCGCGCAAGTGGGCGCAACTGAATCCGGATGCGTATATGCGCACGCCCATGTCGATCGACGACGTGATGGGCGCGCGCCTCGTGTCGGATCCGCTTTCCGTGCGCGATTGCTGCCTCGTGACGGATGGCGCGGCAGCGATCGTCATGGTGCGCGCCGATCGAGCGCGTGATCTCACCGACAAGCCGGTGTATCTGCTCGGCGCGGCCTCGGCCACTTCGCACCGCGAAATCGCGAGCATGCCGGATCTCACGGTGACTGCCGCAGCGGAATCGGGCAGGCGTGCGTATCAAATGGCCGGCGTGAAGGCGAATGATATCGATGTCGCGATGCTGTACGACGCCTTCACGATCAACACCATTCTGTTTCTCGAAGACCTCGGCTTTTGCCCTAAAGGCGAAGGCGGCCGCTTCGTTTCGGACGGCGGCATCGCGCCGGGCGGCCGGCTCGCGGTCAATACGAACGGCGGCGGTTTGTCGTGCGTTCACCCCGGCATGTATGGGCTGTTCCTGATGGAAGAATCGATGCGGCAATTGACGGGCCGCGCTGGTGAGCGCCAGATACCCGGTGCGAAGCTGGCAATCGCGCACGGTAACGGTGGTGTGCTCTCGAGCCAGGCCACGGTGATTCTCGGGACGCAGGAAACCCTGTAAAGACACGCTGTGAGACACGCCGCCCGCCAGGGTCACTGTCAACAGCTTTGCATGGGATCGGAGTAAGCGCTAAAACGCTAACCCCGATCGACAGGAGACGGACAGATGAGCGAAGAGACCAGCAGCGATGCAGCAGAGATCGTACAGGTCCGGCAAGACGGTGCAATCGCGATCGTCACATTGAACTATCCCCAACGGCGAAACGCGTTTTCGCTAAAGATGCGCGAGACGTTGTACGCGCAGCTCTATCGCCTGATGCATCATGAGGAAGCCTGCCGTGCGATCGTACTGACCGGCGCGGGCAATACGTTTTGCGCGGGTGGCGACATCTCGGAGATGCAGACGCGCAAGGTGCTCGAATATCGACAGCGCAATGAACTGCCGCTCGATATTTTTAGACTGATGGTGGAAGGCCCGAAAGCGATCGTCGCCGCCGTCGAAGGGTTTGCGTTTGGCGCTGGTCTGTCGCTCGCCGCTGCTTGCGATCATGTCGTCACATCGTCGGCCGCGCGCTATGCGAGCGCGTTCGTCAAGGTCGGGCTGCTGCCCGATACGGGGCTCTATTGGTCGTTGTCGCAGCGCGTGGGCGGTGGCCTTGCACGCGAGCTCATGTTGAGTGCTCGTGAGTTCAACGGCGTCGAAGCGGGCGAGACCGGTTTTGCCAATCAGGTCGTCGAGCCTGGGGAGGCGCTGAACGCGGCCTCGAAGGTGGCGCAACAGTACGCGGAACTGCCCTCGGTGGCCACCGCGCACCTGAAGGCCGCGCTCGCGACGGGCATCCGTACGCTCGACGACGCCATCGAAGCGGAAGTGAACCTGCAGCCCATCCTGCGCCGCAGCCGCGAACACCAGGAGGCCGTGAGCGCCTTCATGGAAAAGCGCAAGCCGGTGTTCGTGGCCGACTGAAGGAAGCCAACATGAGCGAAAAAGAAACGGCAGAAAACGATACGACGTCGCTGATCGAGGTGACCCGCGAGGGACCGGTCGCGATCGTGACGCTAAACAATCCTCGACGCCGCAACGCGATGGGACGTCAGATGCGTCAGTTGTTGCGCGACACGATGCATCGGCTGATGGTGGACGATCCGGACTCGCGGGCAATCGTCCTGACGGGCGCGGGCGAGCACTTTTGCGCCGGCGCCGACATCTCCGAGATGACGCAGCGCACGATCCTGCAAAGCCGCGAGATTCTGGCGGAGTCGTGCGTGGTAGTGCGTGAAATGCAGGCGGGACCCAAGCCGGTCGTGGCGGCCGTGGAAGGCGTAGCCTTCGGCGCCGGGCTGTCGCTCGTGGTCGCGACCGACTATGTCGTGGCTGCGTCGAATGCACGCTTTTGCGCGGCGTTTCTGCGCGTCGGCCTGATTCCGGACACCGGTATTCTGTGGACGCTTCCGAAGCGCATCGGCATGGCTCGCGCGAGGGAGATGCTCTCGCTCGCCACTGAAATCGATGGGGAGAAGGCCGGCACGATTCACCTTGCCAACGAAGTCGTCGGGCCGGGTACTGCGCGCGCAAAGGCAATCGAAGTTGCGCGCGGTCTTGCCGACTTGCCGCCGCTCGGCGTGGCGCTGCTGAAGGACGCGCTGACCAACGCCGCGACGACGATGGAAGGCGCGCTGCGAGCCGAGATCGACTATCAGCCCATCCTGCGTCGGTCGAAAGACCATCAGGCTGCCTGTAAGGCGTTTATGGAAAAGACCAAACCGGTCTTCACGGGTGAGTGAGCGCGGGGAGCAATGCGATGAGTATCGAGCAGAAGGAAAAAGCCGCGGGCGCCGACGAGATCGTGCAGGTGCGCCGTCAAGGCGACGTGAGCATTGTCACGATGAACTATCCCGAGCGCCGTAACGCGTTCTCCATGAGGATGCGCGTTGCGCTGACCGAGGTCTTGCACCGGCTGATGCACGACGATCCGCAAACGCGCGCCATTGTGCTGACAGGCGCGGGCGGCCATTTTTGCGCGGGCGGCGACCTGTCCGAAATGCACGCGACCACTCTACAGTTGCTGGCGCTTCGTGAGCGCATCGCGGTGGGCGTGCGTCTGTTCAAGCTGATTTATACGGGCACGAAGCCGGTCGTCGCGGCGGTGGAGGGCACGTGCTATGGAGCGGGGCTGTCGCTGGCGGCTGCATGCGATGTCGTGGTCGGTGCCGATACCGCGAAGTACTCATGTGCGTTCGGCAAGGTCGGACTGCTTCCCGACACGGGAATTCTATGGACGCTGCCGCAAAAGGTCGGCGGCAGCAAGGCGCGTGAGTTGATGCTGAAAGGCGATGTCATCGACGCGGCCACGGCGCGCCGCATCGGCCTGGTCAGCGAGGTGGTCGCGAGCGGCGGCGCGCTCGATGCGGCGATCGAGGCCGCGGCGCGCTTCGCGAGCTATCCGCCAGTGACGCTGGCGCTCCTGAAGGCGAGCCTCGTCAATGCGGGCAATTCGATCGAAGACGCATGCCGCCTCGAAACTGACCTCAATCCGCTGACCCGTCAAACGAGCGACCACGCGGAGGCGGTGACGGCCTTCATGGAAAAACGCAAGCCGGTTTTCACGGGTGCCTGACGCCGCCATTCTCCGTTGCTGTCCCTACTGGAAGTTCAACGCATATGTTTACGCCTGACCTGCTGAAGAACAAACGAATCCTCATCACCGGGGGAGGCACCGGCCTTGGTAAGAGTATCGGCCTGCGCTACCTCGAACTGGGCGCCGATCTCGTCATCTGCGGTCGCCGCAAGGAAGTGCTGGACGCGACGGCCGACGAGTTTCGCGGCGTCGTGCATGGCGCGCGTGTCACGACGGTGCAGGCGGACGTGCGCAGCGCCGAGTCCGTCGAGTCGATGATGGAGACGATCTGGCGGGATGGTCCGCTCGACGTATTGCTGAACAACGCGGCGGCCAACTTCATCGCGCGCACGGAAAGCCTGTCGGCGCGCGCGGTGGATGCGGTGCTCGACATCGTGCTGCACGGCAGCTTCTATTGCACGATCGCGGCGGGCAAGCGCTGGATCGACGCGGGTCACCCGGGCAACGTGATCAGTACCGTATCGACGCCCACGATGACCGGCTCGGCCTTTACCGTGCCGTCCGCGGCCGCGAAGGCGGGTATTCTCGCCATGACCCGCAGCCTTGCGGTCGAGTGGGGCCCGAAGGGCATTCGCCTGAACGCGGTGGCGCCCGGACTGTTCCCGACGCCGGGCGCATGGGAGCAGTTGTACCCGCCGGGCTCGCAGGTCGAGCCGCAGGAGCGCTCGGTGCCGCTGCGGCGCTTCGGCGATCACGCGGAACTTGCCAATCTCTACGCTTATCTGGCGTCCAATGGCTCCGGCTACATCACCGGCGACATGATCGTGATCGACGGCGGCCGCTGGATGCAGGGGGTGGGCGGCCCGACCTTCCGCGCGATGCAGGACTGGACCGACGAGCAATGGGACGCCATGCGCGCCCACGCTCGCAAGGGTTGAACCATGGGTCCGCTTGCAGGAGTTCGCATCATCGAGCTGGCCGGCATCGGCCCGGGGCCCATGGCGGCGATGCTGCTCGCCGATCTGGGTGCGACGGTGTTGCGCATCGAACGTCGCCAGCCGGTCAAGCTCGGTATCGAGCGTCCGCTGCGCTACAACCTGTTGCTGCGCAACCGGAAGACGATTGCGCTCGACCTGAAAGACCCGGAGGCCGTCGAACTCGTGCTCACGCTGGTGGAGCGCGCCGATGCCCTGATAGAAGGTTTCCGACCCGGCGTGACCGAGCGACTCGGGCTAGGTCCGCAGGCCTGCCTCGAACGCAATCCGAAGCTCGCTTACGGGCGCATCACGGGATGGGGCCAGCAAGGTCCGCTCGCGCAGTACGCCGGGCATGACCTGAACTACATCGCGATCACCGGCGTCCTCAACGCAATTGGCCGCCGCGATCAGCCGCCGTCGATACCCCTGAATCTGATCGGCGACTATGCGGGCGGTTCGCTGTACCTTGCAATGGGGCTCCTGGCGGCGATCCTGCATGCGCGCAACGGCGGCGCGGGACAGATCGTGGATGCCGCGATCGTCGACGGCACGGCCAACCTTGCTACCACGTTCTTCGGCATGCAGGCTGCCGGCATCTGGCGCGACGGGCGCGGGACGAATATCACGGATTCGGGATCGCACTTCTACGACGTTTATGAATGCGCGGACGGCAAGTGGATTACGGTCGGTCCCATCGAGGACAAGTTCTATCTCGAACTCCTCCGCCTGCTCGACATCGATCCGCAAACGCTGGGTACGCAGCTCGACGCAAGCAACTGGCCCGCCGCGCGCGCACTGTTCGCGCTGAAATTCAAGCGACGCACACGCGAGCAATGGACCACCTTGCTCGAACACACGGACGCGTGCTTCGCACCGGTTCTGTCGTGGACCGAGGCACCCGAGCATGCGCATCTGAAGGCGCGCGGCACGTTCATCGAAGTGGACGGCATCGTGCAGCCCGCGCCGGCGCCGCGCTTCTCCGCCACGGTGCCCGCGAAGCCGACGGCGCCCGAGGCGCCCGACGCGACCACGATCGACGCCGCGCTGGCGGCATGGCTCGAACCGGGCCGCATTGGCGAGTTGAAAGAAGCGGGAACGCTGGCCTGAGCCGCACCCGACAGGTGACCCATAAAGACGAAACGAGACACTCATGGATCTGCGATATACCGACGAAGAGCTGGCGTTCCGCAATGAGGTCAGAGCCTTCTTCAAGGAAGCGCTGCCGGCCGACATCCGACGCAAAGCTACCTTGGGGCAGCGCTATTCGGCGGCCGACCTGCGCCGCTGGCAACGCATGCTCTACGAGCGTGGCTGGGCGACGCCAGCGTGGGACAAGGCGTGGGGCGGGACGGGCTGGAGCGCGGTGCAGCAATACATCTTCAAGGAAGAGCTGCACATGGCCCCGGCGCCCGAGACGCTGTCATTCAACGTGAACATGATCGGTCCGGTGTTGATCGCGTTCGGCAGCGAAGAGCAGAAGCGCCATTTCCTGCCTCGCATCGCGAGCCTCGAATACTGGTTCTGCCAGGGATTCTCCGAGCCCGGAGCCGGTTCGGACCTGGCCGCGCTGCGAACCCAGGCGGTGCGCGACGGGGACCACTACGTGATCAACGGCCAGAAGCTCTGGACTTCGACGGCGCATCACGCGGACTGGATGTTCTGTCTCGTACGCACGGATTCGAGCGGCAAGAAGCAGCAGGGCATCACATACCTGCTGATCGACATGAAGGCACCGGGCCTGACCGTCCGCCCGATCGTCACGATCGACGGCCACCATGAAACCAACGAGGTGTTCTTCGACAACGTGCGCGTGCCGGTTGCGAACCGAATTGGCGAGGAGAACAAGGGTTGGGACTACGCGAAGTATCTCCTTGGCAACGAACGCAGCGGCATTGCGCGCGTGGGCGTTTCGAAGATGCGCGTGCGTCACGCGAAGGATCTTGCGAAGCGCGTGCCCTGCGGCGACGGTGTGCTGTGGGACGACTCGCGTTTTCGTGAACGTGTCGCGGCTGTCGAGGTGGAACTGAAGGCCTTGGAGATGACGCAGATGCGCGTGATCGCCGAGAGCAGCGCGCAGCAGAGCCACGTGCCCGACCCGAAGACTTCGATCCTGAAGATCAAGGGTTCGGAGCTGCAGCAACTCGCAGCTGAATTGCTCCTCGAGGTGGCAGGGCCGGATGCTCTACCGCTCGACCTCGACTTCCTGCGTGGGCTTGCCGATCCGGTTCGCGAACCCGAATGGGCGCTCACCGTTGCGCCGAATCACTACTTCGCGCGCCACGTTTCGATCGTGGGCGGCTCCAACGAGATTCAGAAGAACATTCTCGCCAAGTCCGTACTCGGACTTTGAGCGACGGGCGAACTGCGGAGAAGCATCAGATATGGACTTTGATTTCACCGATGAGCAACGCATGCTCAAGGACAGCGTCGACCGGCTCGTCAAAGACGAGTACGGGTTCGAGCAGCGCGCGAAGTATCTCGCTGAGCCGGACGGTTTCAGCCGCGAGCTTTGGGCGCATTACGCCGACATGGGTCTGTTGGGCCTTTCGTTTGACGAGGAATACGGCGGCAGCAACTGCGGCCCTGTCGAAACGATGATCGTGATGGAGGCGTTGGGCCGCGCTCTCGCGGTCGAACCGTATCTCGCGACGGTCGTGCTGGGCGGCGGCTTGGTGCGGCTTGGCGGCAACGCGGCGCAACGCGCGGCGATTCTGCCGCAGATTGCGCAGGGTGAGTTGCAGATGGCGTTCGCACACAGCGAGGCGCAGGCGCGGTACGACCTCGCGGACGTTGCGACCACCGCACGACGCGAAGCCGCCGGCTGGGTGCTCGACGGCGCCAAGCGCGTCGTGCTCCACGGCGGCAGCGCCGACGTTCTCGTGGTGTCGGCGCGCGTGTCCGGTGGTAGGCGCGAGCGTGACGGCATCGGGCTGTTCGTGGTCAGGGCCGACGCGCAGGGCGTGACGCGCCACCCGTATCCGACGCAAGACCGGCTGCGTGCGGCCGACGTCGAGTTGTCGCGGGTGCGCGTTCCAGATAGCGACGTTCTGGGCACCGCGGGCGCCGCGTTGCCGCTGATAGAAACGGTCGTTGCGCACGCGATCGCGGCAGTGAGCGCGGAAGCCGTAGGTGCAATGGCAGCTGCGCACGAAGAAACCGTGGAGTACCTGAAGGTCCGCAAGCAGTTCGGGGTGCCTATCGGATCATTCCAGGCGCTCCAGCATCGTGCAGTCGACATGCTCGTCATGGTGGAGCAGGCGCGCGGCATGGCGCTCTTCGCGACCATGATGAGCGAGGAGCCCGGACGCGGCGGAACGCGATCGCAGTATGTCGGCGGCGAAAGTGCAGATCGGGCGCTCGGGCCGCTTCGTCGGTCAACAAGGCGTGCAATTGCACGGCGGCATCGGGATGACCGAGGAGTGCAAGATCGGTCACTACCTGAGACGCCTGAGCGTGATCGATATCCAGTTCGGCTCGACCGAACATCATCTGACCCAGCTCGCCAATGCAGGCGGACTGATCGATGCAGCAGCGTGAGCCGCGCGTCCAGCCAAGCAAACGGAAACCATTCATGAGCCGAATTTCCCCACCCGATCAATATCAGGAACTGCGCGACGCCTTGCGCGACCTCTCGAAGGCGTACCCGGACGAGTACTGGCGCCGTATCGATCATGAGCGCGTCTATCCCGAGGCGTTTGTGGACGCGCTGACGAAGGCCGGCTGGATGGCCGCGCTGATCCCTCAGGAGTATGGCGGTTCAGGTCTCGGGTTGACCGAGGCGTCCGTGATCATGGAGGAGATCAACCGCAACGGCGGCAACTCCGGCTTTTGTCATGGCCAGATGTACAACATGAATACGCTGCTCAGAAACGGCTCGGAGGCGCAAAAGCGCAAATACCTGCCGAAGATCGCGCGCGGGGAATTGCGTCTGCAATCGATGGCTGTGACCGAACCGACCACCGGAACGGACACGACGAAGCTGAAGACCACTGCTGTAAAAAGAGACGACCGGTACGTGGTGAACGGCCAGAAGGTGTGGATATCACGCGTGCAGCATTCGGACATGATGATCCTGCTCGCACGCACCACGCCGTTGTCGGACGTGAAGAAGAAGTCGGATGGGCTGTCGTGCTTTCTCGTGGACCTGCACCAGGCTATCGGCAATGGCCTGACCGTGCGGCCGATTCCGAACATGGTCAATCACGAGACGAACGAGCTGTTCTTCGACAATCTGGAGATTCCTGAAGAGAACCTGATTGGCGAGGAAGGCAAGGGCTTCAAGTACATCCTCGACGGACTCAACGCCGAGCGCGCACTGATCGCGGCCGAGTGCATCGGCGACGGCTACTGGTTCGTCGAGCGCGCGTCGAAGTACGCCAGCGAGCGTATCGTGTTCGACCGGCCCATCGGTGTGAACCAGGGCATCCAGTTCCCGATCGCCGAGGCCTACATCGACGTGCGCGCGGCGGATCTGATGCGCTACAAGGCCTGCGAACTGTTCGACAACCATCAACCGTGCGGCGCGGAAGCGAACATGGCGAAGCATCTTGCGGCCACGGCTTCGTGGAAAGCCGCGAATGCCTGTCTGCAGACCCATGGCGGCTTCGGTTTCGCTTGCGAATACGATGTCGAGCGCAAGTTCCGCGAGACCCGGCTCTATCAGGTGGCGCCGATTTCGACGAACCTGATTCTGTCCTACGTCGCCGAGCACGTGCTCGACCTGCCGCGTTCATTCTGAGCTTTGGAGGGATCTGATGCGCTTCGAGACCGTTCTGTACGACGTCAAGGACCGGGTAGCGACGATCACGCTGAACCGCCCGGAACACATGAACGCCTGGAACGACCAGGTGGCGACCGAGGTGTACGAGGCAATGCAGGCGGCCGGCTCGGACCGTGGCGTGCGCGTCATCGTTTTCACCGGCGCGGGCAAGGCGTTTTGCGCGGGCGGCGATATTCACAGCTTCGGCGGTGATCCCGCCGCGCTCATGACGAAGCTCCCGCGTCCGTTCGATATGCGCGAGCGCGCCGACTGGCAAACGCGCTGCTCTTACTACCCGGCCATTCCGAAGCCGGTGATCGCGATGCTCAACGGCGCCACGGTCGGCATTGGCCTGATCCACGCCCTTTTCTGCGACATCCGCTTTGCGTCCGAAGACGCGACCATCACGACGGCATTCGCGCGCCGCGGCCTGAGCGCGGAATACGGCATGGCCTGGATACTCGCGCGTCACGTCGGCCAGGCGCACGCGCTCGACCTGCTGCTGTCGGGACGCAAGATCAAGGGGCGCGAAGCCGAACGTATGGGACTCGTGAATCGGGCAATCCCGGCGGACAAGCTGGTCGAGCAGACCTATGCGTACGCGCGAGAAATGGCGGAGTACTGCTCGCCGCGCTCGATGCGCATCATGAAGGAGCAGGTCTGGGAGGTGCCGTTCCAGACGCCCCACGAGGCGGTGATACACGCCGGGTTGGACATGCCGCTCGCCAACCAGTGCGATGACTACAAGGAAGGCATGGCGAGCTTTCTCGAGAAGCGCAAGCCCAACTTCACGGACTACTGAGCACACATAGGACTACCACCTCATGCTGAACTACGAAGTCGTCAAGAACTGGCCGATCGAAGATGTCACGCAGACATATAGCGAGCGCGACGTGATGCTGTATTCGCTGGGTCTCGGGTTGGGCGCAGACCCGCTGGACGCAGAACAGCTGCGCTACGTCTATGAAAAGGACCTGCAAGCGATGCCGACTTGCGCGGCCGCGTTCGCGTGGCCGAAATCGTGGATGCGCGATTCGCGTACGGGCATCGACTACCTGAAGCTCGTGCACGGTGAGCAGGACGTTCGCTTCATGCGCCCGATGCCGGTTGCAGCGACCATCGTCAGCAAGACGCGGGTGAGCCGCATCTCGGACAAGGGCGCGGGCAAGGGCGCGATCGTCGAGCTCAAGCGTGACATCATCGACGCCTCGACGGGCGAACAACTTGCCGAAGTCCGGCAGGTGTCCTTTCTGCGCGGCGACGGAGGGTTCAGCGCCGGGTCGGGCGCGAGCGACGCGCCGCCCGAAGCGCTTCCGGCTGTGCCGGAGCGCGCCCCGGACGCGGAATACGTGTTTTCGACCGGCGCGCATGCAGCGTTGATCTACCGCCTTTCGGGCGACGCCAATCCCCTGCACGCGGACCCGGAGGTGGCGTCGAAAGCCGGATTCAACCGGCCTATTCTTCACGGCCTCGCGACCTATGGCATGGCGGGTTACGCCGCGATTCGCACCTTCGCGGGCAACGACGCAAAGCGTCTGAAGCGACTCGCCTTGCGCCTGACTGCGCCGGTGTACCCCGGCGAAGAAGTGCGCTTCCAGTTCTGGCGGGACAGTGACACGCGTCTGCATCTGCGGGCGCGCGTCGACGCACGCGATGTGGTGGTGCTGAACAACGGAATCGTGGAGATTGCCTGAAACCGCGCCCGGCAGCGCCGACGTGCTTTGCCGGGCCGCGACTGGAGCCTGAAATGAAACGACCCCCATGCTCACTGTTGTTCGCGGCCCCCCGGGGGGGCTTCAGCCTCCCTTGGGGGCGGCCCGGCGGGAGGCTGAAATGGACCTGAAAGAGAGTCCCGCCGACAAGGAATTTCGCGCCACGGTGCGCGAATTCGTAGCGACTCATTTGCCCGACGACATTCGTGAACGGGTGCTGAACTTCCGCCATGTGCCGCGCGAAGACTACGTGCGCTGGCAACGCATTCTGGCCGGGAAGGGATGGGGCGCACCTGCATGGCCCGCGCAATTCGGCGGCGCCGCCTGGAATGCCGCGCAGCGCAACATTTTCGACGAGGAATGCTTTACCGCCGGCGCGCCGCGCCAGATGCCGTTTGGCCTTTCGATGGTTGGACCTGTAATCCAGAAGTTCGGCACCGACGCGCAGCGCGAACGGTTTCTGCCGCGCATCATCTCGATGGAGGACTGGTGGTGTCAGGGTTACTCCGAGCCGGGTGCGGGTTCCGATCTGGCGTCGCTCAAGACGCGTGCGGACCGTGTCGAGCGCGACGGTCAACCGTTCTACGTCGTCAACGGCCAGAAGATCTGGACCTCGTTTGCCCAATGGGCGAACTGGATTTTCTGCCTGGTCCGCACGGACGGCAGCGGCCGCCCACAGGAAGGCATCTCGTTCCTGCTGATCGATATGTCCACGCCCGGCATTACGGTCAGACCCATCCGCACGCTTGACGGCGGCCACGACGTCAACGAAGTGTTCTTCGACAATGTGGCAGTGCCAGTGAGCAATCTCGTCGGCGAGGAGCATCGCGGCTGGTCGATCGCCAAGTATCTGCTCGGCCACGAGCGGACCAATATCGCCGGCCTCGGCAACTGCAAGCGTTTCATGCGACGTCTGAAGGAGATTGCCAGCACCGAGCGTAAGCACGGCAAGCCTCTCATCGAGGACGTTCGCTTTCGCGATCGCATCGCCAGGGTGGAAATCGATTTGATCGCGCACGAATGGTCGCTGCTGCGCGTCGTCTCAGCCGAAACTGCAGGACGTCCGATCGGACCGGAGGCTTCGGTGCTGAAAATCCGCGGTTCGGAGATTCAGCAGGAGCTTACGGAGCTGATCATGGAATGCGCAGGCCCCTATGCGGTGCCTTTTGTAAGCGAAGCGCTGGAGGCGCACTGGCGCGGCGAAACCGCGAACGGCGAGCTGCTCAACGCGCTGGCCGCGCACTACCTGGACTGGCGCAAGATTTCGATCTACGGCGGTTCGACTGAAGTGCAGAAAAACATCATCGCCAAGCAGGCGCTCGGCATCTGAGGACACGCCATGGACTTCACGCTGGTTGAAGAGGAACAGATGCTGGCCGACGTGGTCGGCCGTTTCGTCGAAAAGGAATACGACTTCGAGGCGAGGCGCCGTCTCGCCGCTACTCCCGAGGGCTGGTCGGCTGCGCACTGGACGACGCTGGCCGAAATGGGCGTGCTGGCACTGAACGTGCCGCAGGATCATGGCGGCCTTGGCACGGGCCCGGTCGAGACCATGCTCGTGATGGAGGCCTTCGGCCGTGGGCTCGTACTGGAGCCGTTTGTTTCGACGGCCGTGATCGGCGCGAAGCTGATCGGGCGCGCAGGACACGAGTCGCGCAAGGCGGAGTGGCTGGCCGGTATCGCCGACGGCAGCCTGAAGACCGCGCTCGCGACGCTCGAACCTGGTGCGCGTTTCGATTTGTGGAACGTCGCGACGAGGGCCGAGCCAACGCGTGACGGGTTCATCCTGAATGGACGCAAAGGCGTTGTACTGCACGGCGACAGCGCGGACATTCTGCTGGTTTCGGCGCGTACCGCAGGCGAGCAGACCGACAGGCACGGCATCACACTCTTCGCCGTCGATGCGCGAACGCAAGGCGTGAGCGTCAAAGGATTTCCGGCACTCGACGGGCAGCGTGTTGCCGAGGTAGTGCTGGACGACGTACACGTCGGTGTAACTGCTGTCATCGGCGCCGTCGATCAGGGCTACCCGTTGCTCGAATGGGCCGTCGATCAAGGCATTTTCGCGCTGTGCGCGGAAGCGGTCGGCGCGATGTCGCGGCTGAGCGATCTGACCTTTGAATACCTGCGCACGCGAAAGCAGTTTGGTTCGCCGATCGGCAAATTCCAGGCGCTGCAGCATCGCGCCGCCGATATTTTGACCGCGGTAGAGCAGGCGAAATCGATGGTCTTCTTTGCTGCCGCGAAACTTGGCGAGGACGATGACCTGGAAGCCCATCGTGCTGTTACAGCCGCAAAGGCGCTGATTGGCCGTAGTGCACGCTTCGTCGCTCAGCAAGCGGTGCAACTGCACGGCGGAATGGGCATGACGGACGAACTGGCGGTGGGGTGGTACGTGAAGCGGCTCACCTGCATCGACATGACTTGGGGAAACACCGAACACCATCTCGAACTGTACGGTGCGTTCCTGTAATTACAGTTAATCAGACGACGAGAATGGTCCCGACCGCCCATGCCGGTCGATTCGAAGAAAGGAGACAACTAATGTCAGTAGCTGCTCATGGCGGGACTCCGGATCTGGCGCCAATTCCCGCGCACGTATTGCCTGAACGGGTGTTCGACATCGATATCTACAATCCGCCGGGTGCCGAAGACGACTACCATCTCTCGCTCAAGCAGTTGCACGCCGAAGGCATTCCCGACATTCTCTGGACACCCCGCAACGGCGGACACTGGATCGCGACGCGCGGCGATGACATCTATCACATCCTCAAGGACTACGAGAATTTCTCGTCGAAGCAGCTGACAGTGCCGCTCGTCGAGCATCAACCGTTGCCGCCGATCTTCTTCGATCCTCCGCAGCACACCGCCTATCGCGCGCTGATCGCGCCCGCGTTCATGCCACAGGCAATCGGCAAGCTCGAGGAGAAGGCGCGCGAAATGGCGATCGAACTGATCGACGGCTTTTATCCTAAGGGCGAGGTGGAATTCGTATCGGGGTTTGCGCAGCATCTTCCGATCGGCATTTTCATGAACATGGTGGCGCTGCCCGCCGAGGATCGCGAGTACTTGCTCGGCCTCGCTGACAAGATGGTCCGCCCGGTCGATGCCAACGAGAAGCTCAAGGCGCTCGGTGCGATTTTTCAGTACCTGGGGGTGAAGATTGCGGAACGCCGCGCGAACCCGGGTGACGATCTCATCAGCAAGATTGTCCATTCGAAGATCGACGGGCGCGCGCTCACCGACGAAGAAGTGCGGGGGCTCTGTGGTCTCGTGCTGATTGGCGGCCTCGACACGGTTGCCTCGGCAATGGGCTTTATCGCGCGATTCCTCGCCGGCAGCCCCGCCCACCGCAAGCAGCTCATCGACAACCCCGAACTGACGCAGAAGGCCGTGGACGAGCTTCTGCGGCGCTTCCCGGTGGTCAATCAAGGGCGGCGGATCACACACGATTTCGAGTACAAGGGCGTGCAGATGAAGGCGGGTGACATGATCATCATGCCGACCACACTGCACGGTCTGGACGAGAGGAAGTTCGACGATCCGCTGAGCGTCGATTTCGCTCGGCCCACGCCGATTCATTCGACGTTCGGCAATGGCGCGCATCGTTGTCCCGGCTCGTTCCTTGCGCGCGTGGAGTTGAAGGTTTTCCTTCAGGAATGGCTTAAGCGGATTCCCGATTTCCAGATCAAGCCTGGCGAGAAAGCGGGTGTCCACGGAGGTGTGAACGGCACGCTATACCACTTGCCTCTTGTCTGGGACGTGGTCCGCTGAGGATCGATCACGATGGCCTGAGCTGGCAATTGTGATCATGTGCGTCTGTAGAAGGCGATCTGCGGCTCGGTGCGCCCGCCACATGGCGCGCCGACCGCTCCATCCGGGCGCGATTCTGGCACAAGAACCTGCCTTGCAGTTCTATGGAGATGCCTTGCTCAACGCTCGCCAGACGACCTTCATGGCGTGACGGAACGAGTCCGCATTCACTGTGTCCGCGCCGGACCGGCGAAGAAAGACGACCAGACCGTGCAGATGTGAAAGGAGCAGGGCGCCGCGCAACGTGCATTCTCCCGAGGGCAAGGTTGGGTTGATCTGCGCGATCAGTTCCGCCAGGAGACCCTGAAAATCCGCGGTAGATTTCGCCATCAGGGCATGCAGAAAGGGCTCGTGCTCTGCGAGGCTCCAGCATTCCAGCACGAAGGCGCTAACGCGGTTTCCGCCACTCGCCGTCAGTACGGAGAACGCCTCGTCGACGATGACATCCAGTCGCGCTTCCGGTGACCGGGATTTGTCTTGGGCGATCGCCCGATAGTGCTCGAAATAGCGATCCGTGTATGCCTCGATCGTGGCCCGCAATAGTTCTTCGCGGGTGCTGAAGTAGTGCTGCAAGGTCCTCAGTCGAATCCCTGCCTCGCTGGCAATTCGGCGTTGAGTGAAACCAGCGTTACCTTCGGCTGCGAAGACCTCGATCGCCACTTCGATGATGGCGGGCACGCGGGTCGTTCTGTTCCCGCGCCGTTTGGGCCCGTCTGCTGCCGTGTTGCCGAGGTCTGCCGATGAGATGGTCAGGTCTTTCATCTGTTGTGCTCTCCTTGGCGTCTGCTGTCCTCTCGCTCGTTGTCAGTCCGGGATGTGTATCTGCGGGCTATACCCCGCCTGATACGAGCGCCGTTCGATCCTGATCGGGCAGCGCCGGCATTAATCTGATGATAGTCAGATGACGAATAAATATGCGTCTGCTGACTAATTATCTTTTAGATAAAGTCTGATCCAGTCACTCGCGACATCACATATCCTACCCGAATAAAGGGTAGATTTGTCCATACCAGCATTCCCCCACTTCCCCTAGTGTCATCTGGGCTTGATAATGGGTCGGCTGACTACTACTATTTAGTCAATCGACACATTACGCCCGAACCCGACCATTCCCGCTGTATCGCAAGCCGAAGCAGCGGATTCGCAGGGTTTGGGGTTGGCCCGTTAGAGTCGCCAATTTGCGTTCGTGGTTGTGATGTCAGCAGCGCGCACAGGTCGTAGAAGGAGCTGGACATGAAGGTTGGGGAAGGTTCTTTGCGTTGGCTGATCGACAAGTGGATTGCGCCCACTGCAACCAGCTCGGTGCACATCACCCGATGTACTTTCGCAAATTCAGGCCAGACGAGGTGTGTACTTGCGCGGTCGTCCGCCGCTGAGAACTCCCTCGCGATATTCTTCTTTCGGCACGACGACGGGGCATGGCGCGTGTTCCCGCCTCCTCCCCGCAAACCAGAAAGGCACTTCTACGCAGGAACGGGATAAGGG
Source organism: Paraburkholderia sp. MM6662-R1 (assembly GCF_050436245.1). Lineage (NCBI taxonomy): Bacteria > Pseudomonadati > Pseudomonadota > Betaproteobacteria > Burkholderiales > Burkholderiaceae > Paraburkholderia > Paraburkholderia sp. MM6662-R1. The sequence goes on from NZ_JBNDLV010000004.1 coordinate 1,620,441, forward strand.
ATTCGTCTGATCGCGGTCCATGACCAGCCTATACAAAAGGACTGCAAAGGAAACTGATCCGATCGCACAAGCTATTGATTCATCATCGGCTCGGACGGTTTTCCGAAAGCCATCCATGGTTTGCATCGTCAATCTGCGCAGTCGAATCGGACACCTCGCAAATGCAAGCGTCGCCACTGTCTCGTCAGCGTCACGCGGCCATGCGCGGACCGCTTCGAGTTCATCACCAAACTCAAATCCACGTTTACCCCGCGTTTTGAACGTCGTTCGGAAAATTGCATCACTTAGGGGTGAGCGAGCGTTGACAGTCGAGTTTCGAGCGTTTATCTTTCCGAACAGCATTCGCATTCTGGTGACGCTGTCGGAGGTATCCGAGGCGCGATGCTGACGAGGTAGGGAGGCCGGTTTCGCTTCATTGCAAAAGTCTGCGGCAGTCCAACGGCCTGGGCCTTTTCTGCGGCAGCGCGACAAAGACAAGAGGAGACGCATGAAACAGAAGAGTCTAAAGCCAAGTGCGATCAGCCTTGGCGTGCACGCGACCTGCATCGCTGCAGCGTGCGGGTTGTGGAGCGCGAACGCCAACGCCTTCCACTTCGATGTGCCGAACCCGGACATCGACATGGAATGGGACAACACGGTGCGTGCGGACTACGGCATCCGGCTTCAGAACCCGAGCCACTTCTACACGAACAGCCCGACCTACGACGAAGGCGATCTATCGACGCCGAAGTTCAGCACGATCCAGTCGATGCTGAACCTCTACAGCGAATTCGATTTCAAGTACAAGGACACGTCCGGCTTCCGCATCAGTATGGACGCGTGGTACGACCCGACGTTCAAGAATCACAATACGAGCAATCCTGCATTTCCTCCGAACTATCCGAACAACGAGTACACCAGCTACATCAAGAAGTACTACCAGGGGCCGAGCGCGGAGCTGCGTGATGCGTTCGTGTTCCACACTTTTGACCTCGGTGGTCACTCTGTCAACGTCAAGCTCGGCCGGACGGCAGTCACCTGGGGGCAGTCGGCGTTTGCTACGCTGGGTGGCGCGAACTCGGTGGCCATCGGTCAGCAGCCGCTCGACCTGATGAAACTGACGCAGAGCCCGAGCGCTTCGCTCAAGGAAATCGTGTTGCCGACGGCTCAGGCCGACGTGACGACGAACATTACCGACACGTTCTCTCTCGGCGCGCAGTACACGTTCGAATGGAATCACGATCGGCTGCCTGAAGGCGGCACGTATTTCGGCGGTGCCGATCCTATTCTTTACGGCCCTCCGATCGCCAGCTACCAAAACATTCCGGGGCTGGGCACATTCGCGATTCCGCGCATCGCGCCGACGAAAGGCCAGATCGGCGATATCGGCATCGACGGCAAGTGGCGTGTCGATTCGATCGCAACGACCTATGAATTTACGTACCGTCACTTCGCCATGAAGATGCCGTGGGCGGCGGTGCTACTCCCGGGTGCCGGACCCGAACTCTTCCCGGGCACCAACCTTCCCGGTGTTACGGCGAAGTACGGCAACGACGTGAACCTGATCGGCGCTGGCTTCAACAGTGCGATCGGCAGTTCGGCAGTGGCAGGCGAGCTGTCATATCGCTGGAACATGCCACTCAATGCCGTCAACACGACGACGGTCAACGATGCGCCGACGGGTCGCACGCTGCATGGTCTGCTGAACGTGACGCAGTCGTTCGGCAAGACGCCCATGTGGGACAACATGTTCCTGCAGGCGGAATTCGCGTTCAACCAGCTGCTAAGCGTGCAATCGAATGCGCGGAATTTTGCCAACTCCAGTTATGACACCACGGGCCAATGTTCGGCATCGGGCAACTCCGCGTTTAACAACTGCTCGACGCGCTTCTGGGCCGGGATCGGCATTGGTGCGAGCCCGCAGTGGTATCAGGTATTCCCTGGGGTTGATTTGACGATGCCGCTGTTCGTTAATCTGAATCTGAAGGGCTACTCATCTGTCATCGCGCCAGCGGCCGAAGCACAGGGGCAGAACACTTTCGTGGTCGGGCTTGATTTCACGATCTACAACAAGCATGAGGTGGACATTACCTACACCTACTACATGAACAAGAAGGGGTACTCGACGGCGGGAGCCGCGACGGCGCTCGGTGCACCGTACAGCGACAAGTCGTGGATCGGCATCACCTATCAGACAACGTTTTGATGATGGAGGCACGTGTGAAAAGATTCCCAAAGCTTCTTAAGGCGCTGGCGATACTCGCCGCGGTTTGGGCCTCGCCGTATACGCTGGCAATCGAGAGTGGGATCACGCCGTTCGGCGCGGAAATTGCCGGCAACAAGGACGGCACGATTCCGGCATACACGGGGGGCATCAAGGACTTTCCGACCGGGTTCAAGGCCGACTCCGGAAAATGGGCCGACCCGTTTCCTGGTGAAAAGCCGGTTCTGCAAATCACGGCTCAGAACTATCAGCAATACGCCGACAAACTGAGCGCCGCCTCGATCGAGCTGTTCAAGCGCTATCCGACTTACCGGATGGACGTTTACCCGACGCACCGCTCGGTTTCGTATCCGGACTGGTATCTCCAGAACTCGGAAAAGGACGCGGAAAGTGCCAAGCTCGAAAAAAACGGCCTTTATATCGATGGGGCGTTCGGCGGCAAGCCGTTCCCGGTGCCGAAAAACGGTCAGGAGGCGCTGTGGGACTGGGAATTACGCTACGTCGGAACGGCCCAGAAAAACAACGTGAAGACGTGGCTCGTCGATTCGAGCGGCACGCCGATTCTTGCTGCGCAGTTCAAGAGTTCGCTGCTCTATCCGTATTTCGAGCCGAAGGACGAAGCGGAGTTTCGCAAGAAGGGCCCCCTCGCGATCTGGTATGAGGTATATAACGACTACGCGTCACCGGCCCGCCTGATTGGCGACACGACGCTCTTCTGGTACTTCACGGATTCGGCCGATCACGATCAGCAATCGTGGGAATACAACCCGGGCCAACGCCGCGTGCGCGTGGCGCCCGATCTCGCCTACGACACGCCGAACCCCGGCTATTCGGGCGCGATCACGATGGACGACATCCAGTTGTTCTACGGCAAGATCGATCGCTGGAACGCGAAGCTGGTCGGCAAGAAGGAAATGTACATTCCGTACAACGACTACAAGCAGCAGTACGACACGCCGGCCAGCAAGATCACCACGCCGCATTTCGTGAATCCCGATTATGTCCGGTGGGAACTGCACCGCGTATGGGTCGTGGATCTGACGCTCAAGCCGGGCGCGCGTCACATCTACAGCAGGAAGACGCTGTACTTCGACGAGGATGGCGGCGGGGGAATGATGGATGCCTACGACCAGTCCGGCAAGCTCTATCGCGCCGGCTTTGAGACCACGGTTCCAGCGTACGACTACAAGGTGCCGTATTCGCTCGGTAACTGGTTCTACGACTTCAACAGCGGCATTTATATCTTCGGCAGCCATCCGGCGGACTCGCCCGGGATTTTCTTCAACGTGAATTTCCCAAATGACTACTTCACGCCGGAGCGTATGCAATCCGCGGGTGTGCGCTAATTGCGGGCCGAGTTGAGGATGAGGTATTGAGTGATGCGTCCTGCCGGGCTTGCCTGGCGGGCACAAGGAAGGGCGCAGCACGTGCGCCGTGCCGGCTATGGCATGGCGCACAAAGAAGTTTTCATAAAAAAGCTCAGGACTGTTCGCGTGATCGATCGCCAGTTACTGTGAAGGAGACACAATGCGCAAGACTCTGTTTCGTTGGCTGGCAATCGTCGCCGCGGCATGCGCCGCGAGCGGGTCGGTCTACGCCGAATTCGCCGACCCGATGCGCTCGCCCGCCGTCATCAACCCGCAGGCCGCGCATGAACCGCTGATGGCGCTGGCGCAGGCCGGACAGCGCCTGGTCGCGGTAGGTCCGCGCGGAGCAATTCTCGTATCGGACGACGCCGCCGTGCACTGGCGCCAGGTACAGGTGCCGGTGAGTTCCGATCTGGTGGCCGTTACGTTCAAGTCGGCCGCGCTGGGCTGGGCGGTCGGACACGACGGCGAGGTGCTCCATACCACCGACGGTGGCAATAGCTGGACGCGACAGCTCGACGGCCAGCAGGCGGCCAGGCTAATGAGCGAGTACTACGCGAAGCAACAAGGCGATTCACCTGATCTCAAGGCATCGCGCGAAGAGGCCGAGCGCTTTGAAGCAGACCAGGGAGGCCGTCCGTTTCTCGACGTCTGGTTCGATGACGAGCGTTCCGGCTGGGTCATCGGTTCGTTCAACATCATTTTTCATACCGACGACGGCGGCAAGAGCTGGGTGCCCTGGTTCGACCGCGTCGACAATCCCAACGCGTTGAACCTGCATGCGATGCGCCGTATCAACGGCACGCTTTATATTGCGGGCGAACAGGGGCTGCTGCTCAAGCTCGATCCCGACAAGCAGCGTTTCGTCGCGGTGCCGACGCCTTCGAAGGGCAGCTTTTTCGGTCTCGCTTCGTCGGGCGATGCGCTGATCGTCTACGGTCTGCTCGGCAACGCGTATCGCTCCACCGACGGCGGCGCGACGTGGGACAAGATCACGCTGCCGACCGGCGCGAGCATTCTCGCTTCGGCTGAACTGCCGAACGGCCACCTTATTCTCGCGACCCAGGCGGGCGAGCTGCTCGAGAGCGTCGACCAGGGGGCAACGTTTCATACACTCGGCGCGAGCCAGCCGGGCGGCATCTTCGCCATGGCGCTGCGCGGCGACACCGCGGTGCTGGCCGGTGCGGCCGGCCTGTCGCGGATCGCATTGTCGAAGTTGCACTAAGGGGGAGCAGGACATGGCTGGCGGCAACAATGCCCAATTCGACAAGATGCCCGTGGTGGCGGATCTTGCCAGCTTCGATACGCGCTCGGGTAACGCGCTCGAGCGGTTGATCTTCAACCGGCGTCCGTGGCTCATCATCATCTGCGCGATCATCACGGCGGTGCTGGGATTTCAGGCGCTGCGGCTCGATGTGAATGCGAGCTTCGAGAAGATGATTCCGCTGTCGCATCCGTACATCAAAAACTACCTCGCCAACAAGGCGGATCTGAAAGGACTCGGCAATTCGCTGCGGATCGTCGTCGAGAATCCGTCGGGTGACATCTACGATCCGAAATATCTCGCGGCGCTGCGGCGTATCAACGACGCGTTGTTCCTGATTCCGGGCGTCGACCGGCCTGGCGTGAAGTCGCTCTGGATGCCGATCGTGCGCTGGAACGTGGTCACGGAGCGCGGCTTCGCAGGGGGACCGGTGATGCCGGACGGCTTCGACGGGTCCGCGCAGGCAGTCGAACAGCTGCGCACCAACGTTGCCCGCGCCAACATCGCGGGCAGCCTCGTGTCGAACGATCTGCATTCGAGCATGATCCAGCTGCCGCTGCTCGATCATTACGCCGATACCGGCAAGCCGCTCGACTACGCGAAGCTCTCGCACCGGATCGACGAGGTCATCAAAGCGGAGGGCCGCGGCGAGGTCCGGGTTCACGTGGTGGGCTTCGCGAAACTGATCGGCGACCTGATCGACGGACTCAAGCTGGTAGCGATGTACTTCGGCGTGGCCGCGGGGATCGCCCTCGTCGTGATCTTTCTCTATACGCGCTGCTATCGCAGCACGCTGCTGGTGGTGGGGTGTTCGCTGATTGCGGTGGTCTGGCAGCTCGGCATCATTCGCACGCTCGGCTATGTGCTGGACCCGTACTCGGTGCTCGTACCGTTTCTCGTTTTCGCGATCGGCGTCTCGCATGGCGCGCAGAAGATGAACGGGATCACGCAGGACATCGGGCGTGGCACGCATCGCTACGTGGCGGCGCGCTACACGTTCCGGCGGCTTTTCCTCGCCGGTCTCACGGCGTTGCTCGCGGACGTGGTTGGCTTTGCCGTGCTGATGGTGATCGACATTCCGGTAATCAAGGATCTGGCATTTACCGCGAGCGTTGGCGTCGGCGTGCTGGTCTTCACCAACCTGCTGCTGCTGCCGGTACTACTGTCATACATTGGTGTGAGTCCGTCGGCTGCACGACGCAGCGTGCGTGGCGAGCAGAACGACGCGCGCGGCACCTCGTCGGCGGGCGCGCTGTGGAATCTGCTTGATCGCTTCACCGAGCGCCGCTGGGCTGTCGGTGCGATCGTTTGTGCGGCGGCGCTCACGGTGTTCGGCTGGTCGATCAGTCAGCACCTGCAGATCGGCGACCTCGATTCGGGCGCGCCGGAACTCAGGCCGGAGTCGCGTTATAACCTCGACAACGCGTACACCAACGCGCACTACGGTCTGTCGAGCGACCTGTTCGTCGTGATCGGCAAGTCGTCGCACGGCACCTGCGACGCCAACAACTTCCCGCTGGTGCTCGAGGCGGACCGGCTCGAAACCGCACTGCGGGGCGTGCCGGGGGTGCAGACCACCACCTCGGTCGGCGGTCTCGCGCGCTGGGTGACGGCCGGGTTCTACGAGGGCTACCCGAAGTGGTACACGATCGACCGCGTGCCTTCGATCGTGAACAAGACGGTGTGGCAGATCCTGCTCGATCATCCTGATCTGCTGAGCCAGACCTGCGGCACCGCACCGGTCATCGCCTATCTGACCGATCACAAAGCGGCGACGCTGTCGCGCGTGATGGAGGCTGCAGAGGCGTTCGCGAAAACCCATAGCGACGCCGATCATCAGTTCCTGATGGTCGCCGGGTCGGCGGGCATCGACGCGGTGACGAACGTCGTTGTTGCCAAGGCGAACCGCACGATGCTGTTGATGGTGTATGCAGCGGTGATCCTGCTGTGCTTCATCACGTTCCGCAACTGGCGCGCGGTCGTGGTGGCGGTCGTGCCGCTCGGGATCACGTCGGTGCTGTGCGAGGCGCTGATGGTCAAGCTCGGCATCGGCGTGAAGGTGGCAACGCTGCCGGTGATCGCGCTGGGCGTGGGCATCGGCGTCGACTATGCGCTCTATCTGCTGAGTGTGCAGCTCGCGTATCAGCGCGCTGGGCAGCCGCTGCGTGTAGCCTATCGGCACGCGGTGCAGTTCACCGGGAAGGTCGTGGCGCTGGTCGGTGTGACGTTGGCTGCCGGCGTCATAACGTGGGCGTTCTCGCCGATCAAGTTCCAGGCCGATATGGGCATCCTGCTCACGTTCATGTTCCTGTGGAACATGATCGGCGCGCTGATCCTCATTCCGGCGCTGTCGCATTTCCTGCTGCAAGGCATTTCGCGTAAAGCAGTGGCGAAGGGCGGCGCCGCCGGTTCCACGAAGGTCGAGGCCTGTAGCGGTGAGGCAACGCTGCGGTCGTGACCGCGGAACGGGTGCCGCTCTTCGCGCGGCACCCTGGCAGGACAAAAGAATTGGCCCGCTATGTGTGGAGATAGCGGGCCGGTTTGCCTGCAGGTCACGCGGCGCGTTGGGGCGAACCGCTCGTTGCGCTACACCACGGACATCGAGAAGCTCAGGATTTCCGAGACCCCGCCATCGACCATCAGCATTTGCCCATTCATGTAGGAACTCGCTTCGGAGGCGAGAAAAACCGCGACGCCGCCGAGTTCCTCGGGGTTCCCCCAGCGTCCCACCGAGATATGCGAGCGCACGATTTCCTTCATCCGCGGGTTGGACGTGACAGGCTCGGCCATTTCGGTGAGGAAGTAGCCGGGGCAGATGCCGTTGCAACGAATGCCGTGTCGGCCCAGTTCCGCGCCGAGCGATTTCGTCAGTCCGGCAATCGCGTGCTTGCTGGCCACGTATGCCTGCAGCTTCTCGCGACCGAGCACCGACACATAAGACCCGACGTTGATGATGCGTCCGTGTCCGCGTTCGATCATCTGGCGCGCAACTTCCTGCGCGAGCACGTAGGCGGCCGTAACGTTGGTATCCATCGTTCTTTGCCACATGTCGAGGTTCGACTGCAGAAAATCACTCCACTCGCAAATGCCGGCATTGTTGAGCAGGACGTCGATGCGTCCGTGGCGTGCAAGGACGTTGCGAACGCCGTTTCTGATTGCGCCCTGATCGGTGAGGTCGAACGGTTCGATATCGACGTCGCCGCCCGCTTTACGAATCGATTCCGCAGCGGTTTCGAGGCTCGCGCGCGAACGCGCGCACAGTATTACCGTCGCACCCGCTGCCGCCAGCGCGTTAGCCATGGCGAAACCGAGGCCGCGCGACGCGCCGGTGACAAGCGCAATCTGTCCTTCCAGTGAAAAGAGTTTCATAGTCTGACTCCGTGGATCATGCGAAGGCTGGTTACCGGTGGCGAATGACGATCTTGCCGAAATGCTGCTGGCTTTCGAGGTGCCGCAGCGCATCCGGTACGCGCGCAAAGTCATAAACCGAGTCGATGACGGGCTTGAGCTTGTGCAGTCCGATCGCGCGGTTCATCGCTTCGAAATCCTGACGGGAGCCGACGCGGATCGGCGCGATCGACAGTCCGCGCGTGAAGAATCCTTCGCCGGGAGAAGGGGCGCCGGTCAGCAGTCCGACCACGCTGATGCGCCCGCTGTCGCGAGTGGCGGCAATGGACTTGCCGAAGGTTTGGGCGCCGCCCACCTCGACGACCAGATCGACCCCAAAGCCATCGGTCAGGCGCAGCACGGCGTCATCCCAATTCGGCGTGTCGCGGTAGTTGATCGTGGCGTCGGCGCCGAGTTCGGCAAGCCGTTTGAGCTTCGCTTCGCTCGACGAAGTCGCGATCACGCGCGCGCCGAACAGACGGGCGAGCTGCAGAGCGAACAGCGATACCCCGCCAGAGCCCTGTACGAGCACGGTTTGGCCCGGCAGCAGCGGCGCATGCTGGCACAGCGCGTTCCATGCGGTGAGCGCGGCGCAAGGCAGCGTTGCGGCCTCCTCGTCGGAAAGATGATCCGGAACGCTAACCAGTTCTTCCTCGCTCAGCACCGCCTTGTCGCGCAGCATGCCTTCGACGATAGCGCCGCGGCCCAGCGTATCCGCGTGTTGCGGGCGGGTGCCGCCGTGCCAGTTCTGCGTGAAATTGGCCATCACCCGGTCGCCGGGTCGGAAGCGCTGCACGCCTGGGCCGACGGCAAGCACGACGCCCGCGCCGTCCGAGGCCGGAATGAAGTTAGGCGCCATCCAGTCGCGATACGCACCGTTGATCAGCAGCAACTCGCGGAAATTCAACGAACTCGCATTGACCTGTACCAGGACCTGATGAGCGTCGGGCGGCGCCGGATCGGGTTCCTCGCGTAGTGCCAGACCCGCAATACCTTCAAACCGTTCACATCGATAGAGCTTCATTGGTCGTCTCCATGGTGTCGAACGAGGGCGTCGAATTGAGCGACAAGCGACGTTCTCCTCATTCTTCTCGTTGACAGCTATAAAAAGATGAGTTCAGAATATAGAACATTGTTCAACAAAGCGTTCGGAGCGTCAAATTGAAAATACTGGTCGCGGTGAAGCGCGTGATCGACTACAACGTGAAACCTCGGGTGAAGTCCGATGGTTCGGGCGTCGATCTGGCCAACGTGAAAATGGCCATGAACCCGTTCGATGAGATCGCGGTGGAGGAGGCGGTGCGCCTCAAGGAAGCGGGCGTAGCGAGTGAAGTCGTCGTGGTGTCCGCGGGAACCGCGCAATCGCAGGAGGTGCTGCGTACGGCGCTCGCGATGGGGGCTGATCGCGCGGTGCTGGTGGAAAGCGATGCGGATCTGCAGCCGCTCGCGGTCGCTAAGCTGCTGGCAGCCGTGGCCGCGCGGGAAACTCCGCAACTGGTGCTGCTCGGCAAGCAGGCCATCGACAACGACGCGGGACAAACCGGCCAGAAGCTCGCCGCGTTGCTCGGCTGGCCGCAAGCCACGTTCGCGTTCAAGACGGAAGTGGACGGTCAACAACTACTCGTCACGCGTGAGATCGATGGCGGACTCGAACGTGTCGCGCTCGATCTGCCGGCGGTGGTCACGACGGACTTGCGTCTGAACAGTCCGCGCTACGTGACGCTGCCCAACATCATGAAAGCGAAGAAGAAGTCGCTGGAGACGCTGAGCCCCGACGCGCTGGGGGTCGACGTTGCACCTCGTCTGAAGGTTCTCGAAGTGACCGAGCCGCCGGCGCGTAAGGGCGGCGTGATGGTTCCCGATGTTGCGGCGCTGATTGAAAAGCTTCGTAATGAAGCGAAGGTGATCTGATCATGACTATTCTCGTTATCGCCGAACACGACAACGCAAGCCTCAAGCGCGCCACGCTCAACGCCGTCACGGCGGCGGGCGCTGCGGGCGGCGACATTCATGTACTGGTCGCAGGCCACGGCGCGTCGGCGGTGGTAGAGCAGGCCGCGAACGTTGCCGGCGTCGCCGAACTGCTCGTCGCGGATGCACCCGAATACGCGCATGGGCTGCCGGAAAATCTGGCCGCACTCGTCGTTTCGCTGGCTAGCGGTTATACGCACGTGATCGCGGCCTCCACGGCCGTGGGCAAGAACTTCATGCCGCGGGTAGCCGCGCTGCTCGACAGCGCGCAGATTTCCGACGTGATCGCTTTCAAGGCCCCCGATGTGTTCGTGCGTCCGATCTACGCCGGCAATGCACTCGCCACGGTCCAATCGTCCGACGCAATCAAGGTCGTCACGATTCGTCCGACCGCCTTCGATGCGGCCGCTACCGGTTCGGCCGCCGCGCCGTCGCGCGCCGTCGCATCCGCAGCGTCTTTCGACAAGGCCCGTTTCGTCGGCCAGGAACTGACGAAATCGAGCCGGCCGGAGCTTGCGGCAGCCAACATCGTGGTGTCGGGAGGCCGAGGCATGCAGAACGGCGACAACTTCAAACTGCTCGACGCGCTTGCGGACAAGCTTGGCGCCGCGGTCGGCGCGTCGCGCGCCGCGGTCGACGCCGGCTTCGTGCCGAACGACTATCAGGTCGGCCAGACCGGCAAGATCGTCGCGCCTCAGTTGTATATCGCGGTGGGTATCTCAGGCGCGATTCAGCACCTCGCCGGTATGAAGGACTCGAAAGTCATCGTCGCGATCAACAAGGACAGCGAGGCGCCGATCTTTCAGGTGGCCGACTACGGTCTGAGCGCCGACCTTTTCGACGCTGTCCCGGCACTGACCGCGGCGCTCGATTGACGTTCGCCCGGATTGACACCGACCAGAACGCTGTTCAAGATAATTGAACAGCTAGTTGCAATAAGGCCGTCGACCGCGCGGCCGCCACATAAAAAGCGGGAACCGGTGCCTACGCCGGCCATATGACGAAGGAGATAACAATGGGTAACACCAGTCCCGATTCGTGTGAGCACACTGTCCGCCTCGATTTTGTCCCGAAGGACAGTTACCTGTCGAAGCAGTTTCTCGAGCGCGAGAAAGAGCGCCTCTGGCCGCGAATCTGGCAGGTCGCCTGCCGTCCGGAAGAGATTCCCAACGTGGGCGACTTCGTGACCTTCGACGTGGCCGGCGAATCGATCATCGTGGTGCGAACCGCGGGAGATCAGATCAAGGCCTTCTTCAACGTCTGCCAGCACCGTGGCCGGCGCCTGACTAATGGCTGTGGCAAGGCCGCGAAATTTCACTGCGCCTATCACGGCTGGCAGTGGAATCTGGATGGCAGTCTTGCGCGTGTGCTCGACAGGCAAGATTGGGAAGGTTGCCCGGACATGGCTGACGGGGACCTTCGTCTCACGGACGTGCTGGTCGATACGTGGGGCGGGTTCGTGTTCATCAATATGGATCCGGCTGCAGAGCCGCTCGCGAAATTTCTCCACCCGGTGCCGGAGATCACGAACTGCTTCGAGTTCGAAAAGATGCGCTACCGCTGGTACAAGTCGATTCGTCTGCCGTGCAACTGGAAGGTTGCACTCGAAGCGTTCAACGAGGGTTATCACGTAGCGGCAACCCATCCGCAACTGCTCGACGTCGCCGGCGATGACGTGACGCGCAGTTTCTCCTATGGCCGCCATGGGATGTTTGGTTATTCGACGGCGACGCGGATGATCGGCGCGCCCTCACCGCGGACCGGCAAGCCGATGCCGGAAGACGTCCGCCAGGGGCTCGTGAACTTTTTCCGGGTAATGGAAGAGACTCTGAAGGCGATCAATACCGCGCGCGATTACGAAGCCGCGAAGCGCCTGATGACCGAAATGTCGCCGTCGGGTAACCAGTTCGAAGTCCTTGGGAAGGCGATGGAATTTCAGCGCGAGGCGGCCATCGCCGAGGGTGCGGGCTGGCCAGAGGTCTCTTTCGAGCAACTGGGTCGCGCGGGAGCGGACTGGCACGTCTTTCCGAATCTGGTGTTCCTGCCGTACCCGGACGGCGCGTTGTTCTATCGCGCGCGGCCGGATGGCGACAACCCGGATTCGTGCATCTACGACATCTGGTCGCTGCAGCGCTTCGCGCCTGGGGCGGAGCCGCCGTTGAAGCGCGAGTTCTATTACGGCGTGGACGACTGGAAGGAGAACGCGCAGGAAAACTTCGGCCTGATCCTGTGGCAGGACTTCCAGAACATGACCAACGTTCAGCAGGGCATGAAGTCGCGCGGCTTCAAGGGTTTGCGCACCAATCCGCTGCAGGAATCGTCGGTTTCGAACTTCCATCGCGCGCTGCGCGAATTCATCGCGCGGGATGAGTGATGTCGACGAACTGGGACGCAACCTACGACTTCGTGGTGGTCGGCAGCGGCGGGGGTTCGATGTGTGCGGCGCTTGCCTGCAAGTCGGTCGGCAAAGAAGCACTGATCATCGAGAAGCAGGCGAAGGTCGGCGGCTCGACCGGATATTCGGGCGGGGTCTGGTGGCTTCCGAACAATCATGTGATGAAGCGTCACGGCGTCAGCGATTCCTATGAGCGCGCGCGCCAGTACTTCGATGCGGCGGTTACTTATCAAGGGCCGGGGACTTCTGACGCGCGACGCGAGGCTTACTTGCGCACCGGCCCGAAGATGGCCGAGTTTCTCGAGCAGCAGGGGATGCAGTTCGTGTACGCGGACGGCTGGTCCGATTACTACGACACGCTGCCCGGCGGCGAGCCGCGTGGCCGGTCGCTGCTGGCCAGGTTGTTCGACGTGAAGGAACTGGGCGAATGGGCGCCGCGTCTGTCGCGCTACAAGGGCCCGTCGATGCCGGCCAACTCGGACGAGTATCCGCAACTGTTTCTGATGAAGCGGACGTGGGGCGGCAAGCGCAAGGCGATGCAACTGGGTGGCCGGATGCTCTATCAGAAGATCACCGGCAAGGAGCTCGTGGCCAACGGCGCGGCGATTCAGGGGCGCATGCTGCAGATGGCGCTGCGCGCGAACGTGCCGATCTGGACGGACACGCCGGTGCGCGAGTTCATCGTCGAGGACGGACGCGTGACCGGCATCGTCGCGGTACGCAGCGGCCGCGAGTTGCGCGTGCGCGCTCGCGAAGGCGTCCTGCTGAATACCGGCGGCTTTTCACACAACGCGGAAATGCGCCGCAGGTACCAGCCGCAGCCGTCGTCCGCGGACTGGACCAATGCGAATCCGGGCGATACCGGTGAAATCCTGCAAGCCGCGATTGCGCTCGGCGGCGCAGTGGACTGCATGGAGGAAGCGTGGTGGGTCGTGACGTCGCTCGGTCCCAACGAGGAATTGCCCGAAGGTGCACGGGCGCCGGATGGTTCGTCGTTGCCGTTCATGCATCACCTCGACCTGTCGCTGCCGTTTTCGATCATGGTCGACCAGGACGGCGAGCGCTTTTGCGACGAAGCGGGAGCGTACATGGAAATCGGTCAACGCATGTACCAGCGCCACAAGCAGACGGGTAAGGCCGTTCCCGCATGGGTCGTGATGGACAGCCGGCAGCGTAAGTACTACCCGTGGGGCACGGCGATGCCGGGCCAGATTCCGCAGAAGTGGCTCGACAGCGGATACATGATCAAGGCTGACACGCTCGAAGAACTGGCCGCGAAATGCAGTATCGACCGTGCTGGGCTGCTCGAGACCGTCAAGCGCTTCAACGGCTTCTGCGAAACGGGCGTCGACGAAGACTACGGTCGCGGCTCGCGCGCATTCGATCGCTGTCATGGAGACCCGACCATCAAACCGAACCCCAATCTCGGGCCGATCGAGGAGGGGCCGTTCTACGCCGTGCGCATGTATCCAGGCGATGTGGGCACGGCAGGCGGTCTCGTGACCGACGAATACGGGCGCGTGCTGAAGGACGATGGTTCGCAAATCCCTGGACTGTACGCCACCGGCAACTGCACGGCATCCGTGGTTGGCCGGTGTTATCCGGGCGCCGGCAGCAGCATCGGCGCATCGTTCGTGTTCGGTTACATCGCGGCGCTGCATGCGAGCGGCGCGCAAAAGATCTGGTGACACAGGAGAGTGACGAATGAATGCCTATCAGCCGCCCAGCAGCGAAGTCCTGGTCGACATCTACAGGCGCATGGCTCTCATCAAGCAGAACGATGAGCGCTTTCGTGCCGTTATCAAGGCCGGCAAGCTGGTGATGCCGTACTACTCGCCGCGCGGCCAGGAAGTGATTCCGTCGGCGATGTCGGTGTGTCTCACCGACGACGACTACATCTGCACGATCTACCGCGGCGTCCACGACATGATCGCCAAAGGTGTGCCGCTCAAGGAACTCTGGGCCGAGCTCGGAGGGCGAGTGACGGGCACCTGCAAAGGCAAGGGCGGCCCGATGCACGTCACGCATCCCGCGTCGGGCGTCATGGTGACGACCGGCATTGTCGGCAGTTCGATGCCGATCGCAAATGGGCTTGCGCTCGCCGCGCAGATTCGTGGTGAATCGCGCGTGGCCGTGGCCTACTTCGGTGACGGCGCATCAAACATTGGCGCCTTCCACGAGTCGCTGAACATGGCGTCCGTGTGGAAGTTGCCGGTGATTTTCGTCTGCCAGAACAACGGCTATGCCGAGCACACCAAATACGCGTATGGCACGTCCGTGCCGAACATCGCCCAGCGCGCCGTCGCGTACCAGATGCCGGGCATCACGGTGAACGGCAACGATCCGATTCAGATGCACAAGGCGGCGCACGAAGCGGTCGAACGCGCGCGCAACGGCGGCGGCCCGACGCTGATCGAAGCGAACACGTTCCGCTTTCAGGGGCACGTGTTCGGCGACCCGGACGCCTATATGGACAAGCACGAAAAGGCCGCCTGGCTCGCGAAGGATCCGGTGCCGCTGTTCCGTCAGTGGCTCATCGATGCGAAGCATGCGACCGAGGAGCAACTGGTTGCGATGGAAGCCGACCACGAGGCGCAGATCGACGCTGCGGTCGAATTCACGCTGTCGAGCGAATATCCCGATGTCGCGGAGCTTCGGCGCGACATCTTCAAGGACGAGGTGCTTGCATGAGCCAGCAGCCAACCAACATCAACACCATCCAGGCGGTCAACTTCGCGCTCGACGACGCGATGGCCGCCGACGCCAACGTAATCGTGCTGGGCGAAGACGTTGCCGACGGCCAGGAGGGCGGCATTGTCGGCGTAACGAAGGGACTGTCGTCGAAATACGGCACGTCGCGGGTGCGTTCGACGCCGATTTCGGAGCAGGCCATCATCGGTGCGGCAATCGGCGCTTCGATGGTCGGGATGCGTCCTGTGGCGGAAATCATGCTGATGAACTTCACGACCGTCGCGATGGACATGATCGTGAATCACGCCGCGAAGCTGCGGTTCATGTCGGGCGGACAGACCCATGTGCCGATCGTCATCCGCACCATGACGGGTGCGGGCTTCGGCACGGGTGGTCAGCACGCCGACTACCTCGAGGCCTGGTTTGCGCACGTTGCCGGCATCAAGGTCGTCACACCGTCGAATCCTGCCGATGCGTATGGCTTGATGCTGTCCTGCATCCGTGATGACGACCCTTGCCTATTCATCGAGAACATGCCGACCTACTGGAATCCGGGCAGTGCGCCGGAGCGCGGCGTGGCGATTCCGCTTGGCAAAGCCAACGTGATTTGCGCGGGTACCGACGTGACGGTGATCAGCTACAGCCGCCGCGTGCAGGAAGCCATGGCTGCTGCCGAAGTGCTGGCCAAAGATGGTGTCGCCTGCGAAGTGATCGATTTGCGCACCGTCTCTCCGTTGGATACCGAAACTATCCTGACTTCGGTTGCAAAAACCGGGCGCGCCGTTGTCGTGCACGAAGCCGTCAAACCGTTCGGCGTGGGTGCGGAAATCGCATCCCGTATCTACGAAGCCCTCTTTCGCGAGCTCAAGGCGCCCGTGCAGCGCGTAGGCGCGCAATTCTGCCCCGTGCCGTTCTCGAAGCCGCTCGAAGACGCGTTCGTACCGGGCGTGGCCGAAATCGAATCGGCGGTTCGCGCGACGCTGAAATGACCAGCACGAACACCCGGAATTCCATCATCAATAGAGCAAGGTCATGACCACACAAGTGCTGCTTCCCAAACTGGGCTTTTCCATGAACGAAGGCACGCTAGCCGAATGGCTGGCGGACGACGGCGCAACCGTGAGCGAGGGGCAGATTCTCTACGCGCTCGAAAGCGACAAATCGATTCAGGAGGTCGAGTCGCCCGCGTCGGGCACGCTGCGCATCGTTGCCCAGGTTGGCGAAGTGTATCCCGTCGGCACGGTGCTGGCGGAAATCGTCTGATTGGCCGTAGGCCGTCACGCTGTCCAACAGTCGTTCGAAGAGGCATCCGCGATGAGTGTCGAATCCGTTGCTACGCGACCGCAGTCCAATGTGAATACCGGCCCCGGCGAGGCTGCAGTCCCCGCTTTCGGCGCGAATCTGCCGCCTTGGCCGCAGGTCGATTTCGCCGAATTCGGCGAGGTGGAAGTCAAGCCGGTGTCGCGCATCCAGAAGCTCACAGGAGCCTTCCTGTCGCGCAACTGGCTGACGATCCCGCATGTGACCCACCACGACGACGCTGATATTACGTCGCTCGAAACTTATCGCAAGGCCCGTAACGAGGCGGGCACGGCGGTTAAGCTGACACCGCTCGTCTTCCTTATCAAAGCCGTGGTGCGGGCTTTGCAGGAGTTCCCGCAATTCAACGCGTCGCTCGACGGTGACGGCAAAAACATCGTTCTGAAGAAGTACTTCCACATCGGGGTCGCCGTGGACACGCGCTTCGGATTGCTCGTGCCGGTGCTGCGCGATTGCGACAGGAAGAGCGTCGAAGAACTCTCGGTGGAACTTGCAGCAATTTCGCAGAAGGCTCGCGAAAAGGGTTTATCGATGGCAGAGATGTCGGGCGGTTGCTTTTCGATCAGTTCGCTCGGCGGCTTTGGCGGTACCGGTTTTACGCCTATCGTCAATGCGCCGGAGGTGGCGATTCTCGGCGTGACTAAAACCCGGCTGGTAGCCGCGCCGGCGGACGACGGCGGCGTCAGCTGGCGCAAGATGCTGCCCCTGTCGCTCAGCTACGACCATCGAGTGATCAACGGAGCCGACGCGGCGCGGTTCGCCGCATTCATTGGAACCGTGTTGGCCGATCCGCAGACGCTCGCTGGCTAACAGTCGATCTGACAAAACAACGACAGGATTGAGATGAGAACCCTTGGCGAGATGATCGAGCGAAACGCTCGCTTGCATGCCGACCACACGGCGCTCGTGTACGCCGACCGGCGTCTGACGCACAGTCAGTTGGCGGAGCGCGCACGCCGCTTTTCGGGAGCGCTATATGAGCGCGGCCTGCGGCGTCAGGACCGGGTTGCGATCCTCGCGATGAATTGCGCGGAGTACTACGAGAGCTACCGTGCATGCGAGTGGGCCGGCTTCATTCTGGCAACCGTCAATTTCAGGCTGGCGCCCGCGGAGATTCTTTATATTCTTAAGGACGCGGCCCCTAAGGCGCTCGTATTCGAGGCTCAGTATGCCGATGTCGTGAACGGACTGCGTTCGCAGCTGCCCGAAATCGAGCAGTACATCTGCATTGGCGACGCACCGGATTGGGCCGTTTCGTTCGAGGCGGTGATGAAAGCCGGCCCAGTGGAAGGGCCGCCGATCCGTTCGAAACCGGAAGACTACGCGTACCTGATGTACACGAGCGGCACCACGGGGCGTCCCAAGGGCGTCGTGCGCACGCACCATGCCATGTGCGTCACCGCGGAAAGCTGCGCGCTGGTGACGGAGTTTTCGGGCAATACCCGCGTGCTACAGACGACCCCGGCGTTCCACGTCGGTGGAATTGGCTTCGTTAATTCGGTGGCCTGGATGGGCGGCACGACGGTCGTGCATCGCGCCTTCGAGCCGAAGCAAATGCTCGAGACGATCGCCGAAGAACGCATCACCTTCACGTTCATGGTTGCCGCGATGCTTCAGGCGGTCCTCGATGTGCCCGAACTGTCGAGCTATGACGTGTCCAGCATCGAAAACATCGTCACGGCGGCAGCCCCGGTGCCTGCACCGCTGCTGTCGCGCGGCATTCAGGTGCTCGGCCCGGTGTTTTCGGTCCAGTACGGCATGACCGAGAGCAACGCCTGCTGGTTGCCTGCGCACGAGGTCAAGCCCAAAGGGTCTCCGGAACAGCTACGGCGTCTCGCATCGGTAGGGCGCCCGTGCCCCGGCATCGAACTGCGCATCGTCGACGATCACGGCAACGAGCTGCCGCAAGGTCAGACCGGCGAGGTCTGGCTGCGCTCGCAGACGCAGTTGAGCGGCTACTGGAACAACAGCGTGGCGACGGTGGAAGCACTGCGCGATGGCTGGTATCGCTCGGGCGACATGGGCTACCAGGACGAGGACGGCTACATTTTCCTCGTCGACCGCAAGAAGGACATGATCATTTCCGGCGGCGAGAACATCTACAGCCGTGAAGTCGAAGATGCGCTGCTCCAGCATCCGGCAGTCATCGACGTGGCGGTGATCGGCGCGCCGCACGAGAAGTGGGGAGAGTGCGTCAAGGCGATCGTCGTTTTGCGCCGTGGCGAGCAAGCGGGCGAAGCCGAATTGATCGAGTTCTGTCGCGGCTTGATCGCGAGCTACAAATGTCCGAAAGCCATTGCATTCATCGACGAATTGCCGAGGCTGCTGACGGGCAAGATCAGCAAGGTCAGTCTGCGCGCGCAGTTTGCCCGGTGAACGGCAATCGCCTCAATTGGAGGGAATCGACCATGGCCAAATGGCTGAAAACATCGGAGTGCGTGAAGTTTGAAGTGGCGCAACGCGTTGCGCGCATCACGCTGAGTCGTCCGGACAAGCGCAACGCCATCAACAATCCGCTTCTGCAGGAACTCAAGGCCGCGTTGCTCGAAGCCGACGACCTCAAATCGGTGAACGTGATCGTGCTGTCGGGAGCTGGCCGCGACTTCTGCGCAGGCTACGATCTGGTGACGACGTATTCGGATCGGGCCGCGGACGCCGCTGATCCGGGTGACTATCGTGGAACGATTCGCAGCTTCGACGACGACTGCTGGTCGATGGAGCGGCAATCGGAGACGGTCAATCTGATGGCCGATATCCACAAGCCGATCATCGCGCAGGTGCATGGCAACTGTCTTGCGGGCGGCACGGATCTCGCGCTGGCGTGCGACATGGTGATCGCCGCCGACAACGCAAGGATCGGCTTTCCCGCCACGCGCGCGAACGGCTCGCCACCTGCGCACATGTGGTTCTATCACGTCGGCCCGCAGTGGGCGAAGCGCCTGCTGCTGTCTGGCGACTCGCTGACGGGCCGCGATGCCGCGAAGATCGGGCTCGTGATGGATGCGGTGCCGGCAGAGCAGCTCGAAGCGGAGGTGGGCGAGTTGGCACGCCGTCTGTCGTTTGTCGATGCCGATCTGCTTGCGGCCAACAAGCGCATTGTCAACATCGGGCTGGAGCTGGCCGGTTCGCGCACGCTTCAGCGGCTCGCGGTGGAAAACGACTCACGGGCTCACCAGAGCCTGGGGCCGCGCCGCGCGCAGTTCAAGGCGGACATGGAAGCGGTTGGCCTGAAGGAAGCGCTCAGGCGCCGCGACGAGCCGTTCGGCGACGGGATGATCCGCCTGCACGCTCGCGGCAGTTGACCAGACCGTCGAACGGACGAACCAAACTCAGACGAAGAGCCGAACATCATGGATGTTGAACTCACTTTGAACGGCGCGGTTGCGACGCTGTGTCTGAACCGCCCCGAGAAGCTCAACGCGCTGACGCCGGAAATGCTTGATTCGATTCTCGGCCACCTCGATCGCATCGACAAGGATCCGGAGATTCGCGCGGTGATTCTCACTGGCGCAGGCCGCGCATTTTGCGCCGGTGCCGACATCAAGGGCAGCGGCGCCGCGCCACCGCAGATGAGCGTGGCGCACGCGCGCGCATCGATGGCGGTGTATCAGAAGATCGCGCTTCGGTTGTACAACCTGAACAAGCCAGTGGTCGCGGCGGTACGCGGGGTTGCCGTGGGAATTGCCTGGAGCTTTGCGCTGTGCGCGGACCAGCTCATCGTTTCCGATACGGCGCAGTTCATTCCCGCCTTCCTGATGCGCGCAACCTTACCTGAAGGCGGCATGGTGTATCTGCTTGCGCGTCATTGCGGCGAGTTTCGCGCCAAGGAAATCATGTATCTGAATCGCCGGCTGAGCGGCAAGGAAGCGCTCGATATGGGTCTTGCCAGCCATCTCGTCGAGGACGGCGAGCTTGACGCGGCCGCCGAAAAGCTGGCTGGCGAGCTGGCGGCTGGCCCGACTTTCTCGCTCGGGCTGACCAAGCAGTTGTTCAGGTTGAACCCCGGTGGCATGGAAGAGTTTCTTGCGCAGGAACTGAACGCGGTGGCGCTCGCGGTGAACTCCGAGGACGCCGCGGAGGGCCGGCTCGCCGCGAGAGAAAAACGCGCCCCGGCTTTCAGAGGCCGCTAGGCGGAGCACCCGCACAAGCGCGGCGCAGTGGCGCGACAGAGCAGACAACGAGGGCGCAAGAGATTCAGGAGTCAGGCATGCATTTGGGCTATAGCGAGGAAGACGAATCATTTCGTCGGGAAGTCAGAACGTTTTTCAGTGAGCATGCGCCGGCCGACATTTCACGCCGCTGGCGTGTCGGCGTGCATCCGCCTGCGCGCGATGACATCCGCAGATGGCAGCGCATTCTGTACGAGCGCGGCTGGGGTGCGCCCCATTGGCCCGTCGAACATGGCGGCACCGGCTGGAGCGCGCTTCGCAAGCATATCTTCATGGAAGAGCTGTACAACGCCGATGCCATGGACTATGGGTGGCAGTCGACGCAGATGGTGGCGCCCGTCATCATCGCGTTCGGCTCGGACTGGCAGAGGGAGCGTTTTCTCGGGCCTATTCTGCGTGGCGACGAGTTCTGGTGCCAGGGCTTTTCGGAGCCGAACGCGGGCTCGGATCTGGCTGGACTGAAGACCACGGCCGTGCTCGACGGTGACGAGTACGTGATCAACGGCCAGAAGATCTGGACCAGCGACGCAACGATTGCCGACTGGGGCTTCTTCCTCGTCAAGACCGATACGAGCGTCAAGCCGCAACGAGGCATTTCCTTCCTGCTGGTCAACATGGACACACCGGGCATCACGGTGCGTCCGATCGTTTCGATCGAGGGCGGCAAGGGCCTGAATGAAGTGTTCCTCGAAAACGTGCGTGTGCCGAAGTCGCATCTCGTGGGCGAGGCCGGCATGGGATGGACCTATGCGAAGTACCTCCTGGAGAAGGAGCGCACGGCGAGCGCGTTCCTGTACTTCAACAAACGCGAGCTGCAGCGCGCGAAAGATATCGCGGAGCAGGAGCGGGAGGACGGCGTGCGGCTCATCGATACACCCAGGTTCGCGCGCAAGGTCGCGGAGGTCGAAGCGGACCTGATGGCGCTCGAATGGTCGGTGCTTCGCATCCTTGCGGAAGAGAAGAGCGAGCGCAATCTCGATGCGGTCGTCTCTGCGCTGAAGATCAGCGGGTCGGAGATGCAACAGCGCGTGACGCAGCTGCAAATGGACGCACTCGGTCCCCGCGCGATGCGTTTCGACGACCACGGCGAGCCGCAGGGTGATCTGGCGGTCGACGAAAACTGGCCGGATTACATGGGCGGCCGCACGTCGGGCTATCTGATCGCTCGCGCCTCCACGATCTATGGCGGCGCGCGCGAAGTGCAGAAGAACATCATTGCCAAGCTGGCTTTTGGACTGTAGCCATGGACTTCAACTTCTCCGAAGAACAATCGATGCTGAAGGACGGCGCAGAGCGCTACGTTCAGCAGGAGTATGGATTCGAGGCGCGCACGCGCATCGCATCGGGGCAAGAGGGTTTCAGCCGCGAACATTGGCGCGCCTATGCCGAACTTGGCTGGCTCGGGCTGACGATGCCGGAAGACGTCGGCGGTCTCGGGTGCTCGTTCGTTGAAACGGCGATCGTGATGGAGGCGCTCGGCCGCGGTATGGCGCTCGAGCCGGTCGTGCAGACGGCGCTGCTTTGCGCCACGATCATCGAACGAGGCGATGCGCGGCGCCGGCGTGAGACGCTGCTGCCCGCCGTCATCGACGGCACGCTGCTGCTGTCGCTCGCGGACAGCGAAGCGGGCAGCCGGTACAAGCTGGGATGCCACGCGCAAACGCACGCGCTCAAGAGCGCCTCGGGTTACCTGATCAGCGGCGCGAAGACGCTGGTGATCGCCGGCGCGTCGGCGGACCAACTGCTCGTGACCGCGCGAGTCGAAGGCGCGGCGCAAGGCGTGGGCGTTTTTCTTGTCGATCGCCGGGCCGCGGGCGTAACGTGCCGGTCGTACCGCTTGCTCGATGGATCGCGTGCCGCGGATATCGACCTGCACAACGTCGAACTCAGTGACGATGCATTGATCGTCGGACCTGAACGCTCGCTGCAGGTGCTCACGCAGGCAACGGAACTCGCTAGTCTCGCGAGCGTGGCCGAGAGCCTTGGCATGATGGAAGCCGTGATGGCGATCACCTCGGAGTACATCAAGGGACGCTCGCAGTTCGGCCAGCCGATCGGCAAGTTCCAGGCGTTGCAGCATCGCATGGCTGAGATGTTCGTCGCCACGCAGGAGGCGCGTTCGATGCTGTACTGCGGGATCGCGCACCTGAACGGCCCGGTGGCCGAACGCAGCCGCGTCATCTCGGCGGCCAAAGCAGTTGCCGCACGCGCCAATCGCTTCGTTTGCGCGCAGGGCATCCAGTTGCACGGTGGCATGGGGCTCACCGAGGAATATCCGGTAGGGCACTACTTCCGCAAGATGACAATGATGGAGAAGATGTTCGGCGATATCGACTTTCATCTCGACCGCGTTGCGGCAGGCGGCCGGACACCGATAACGGCCTGAGACAGGGAGCAGATCATGCAACGCGTGAAGCAAAAGATTGCCATCGTGACCGGGGCCGCATCCGGTATCGGCGCTGCCTGTGCCGCCAGGCTCGCGCAGGAGGGCGCCTTGCTCGTCGTGGCGGACCTGAATTTCGAAGGCGCGCAGGAACAGGTTCGTCGTATTAACGAAGCGGGGGCGCACGCGGTCCCGGCGCAGGTCGATATCGGCGACGAAAGTTCGATCGATGCATTGTTCGAGCTGACGCTCAAGACTTGGGGCGGGCTCGATATCCTGCATAACAACGCCGCGGCCACATCGCTTTCCAGTACGGTCGATGCGGCAGTCGAGGCACTCGACGTCGGGGTCTGGGACGACACGATGCGCATCAATCTTCGCGGCACCATGCTGGCCTCGCGGTGCGCGCTGCCGCTGATGCGCGCACGAGGCGGCGGTTCGATTATCAATACCTCTTCCGGTGCCGCTCAGGCGGGCGCGCTGGGGTACAGCGCGTACGGCGTCTGCAAGGCCGGTATTGAGGCGCTGACGCGCTACGTCGCCGCGCAGCACGGCAAGGAGGGGATACGCTGCAACGCGATCGCTCCCGGCCTGATCGTCACGCCGGTGACCCAGGCGTACTACTCGGGGGAGACCGGAGAGATGATGCTGAGCCACCATCTCACGCCTCGCCTCGGGCAGCCCGAAGACATTGCACACGCGGTGGTGTATCTCGCTTCGGATGAGGCGGCGTTCGTCACGGGCCAGGTGTTCAACGTCGATGGCGGACTTCTTTCACACCAGCCTTACTATGCCGACGAAATCCGCGCGCGCCCGGCCGCAATGGCCAACGCTACGAAGGGGAAGGCATGACGACGGATTCAGCGCTGCTCGCGCGTATCGAGCGCATCGAGGCGCAGCTCGCCATCCAGCAGTTGCCCGTCCGATACGCGCTCGCGGTCGATTCGCGCGATCTGGACAGCCTGGTGCAACTGTTCGCCGAAGACGTCGATTGCGGCCGATGGGGCGTAGGGCGCGCGGCATTGAAGACGTTCTACGGGTCCGAGCATATTCTGCGCGGCTTTTATCGCAGCATTCACCAGATCTGCGGCCACGTCGTCGATTTCATCGATGCCGACCATGCGACGGGAAGCGTCTATTGTCGCGCGGAGCACGAGGACAACGGAGCGTGGGTGGTGATGGCGATCTGCTACTTCGATCACTATGTGCGGCGCGACGGGCAGTGGTGCTTCGAGCGTCGCGACGAACAGCATTGGTATTCGACGGACTGGCTCGCTCGCCCCGGTGCGCCACGCTTGCAGAACTGGCCCGGCAAGTATGAAGGCGATCGGTATCAGCCGCGTCTTCCGCAAGGATTTCCGACGTGGGCGGCGTTCTGGAGCAACAGCGAACAACACGCGATTGACGCGTTGACGAAAGCGCCGTAAGCGCGGTCTCGTCTTCGGCTCCTGGCCCGCCACGTAGCCATTCGTGGGACTGGCGAGGAATGCAAGGAGTGAGGTCCGCGCAAACTTCCGCATCGTGGAGATCGACGTCGTGCGGCAGGCCTCCCTGCTCCTCGCGCTTACGCCGTCAGATCGGGCAGACGCACCACCAGCCCGTCCAGTTCCGGCGTCATGAAGATCTGGCATGTCAGACGGCTGTTTTCGCGCACGTCCATCGCGCAGGTGAGCATGTCGACTTCATAGGATTCCGCCGCTGGCATGTGGCTGCTCCAGGCGTCGTCGACATACGCGTGACAGGTTGCGCAGCTGCAGCTGCCGCCGCAATCGCCGAGAATGCCTGGGATCTGATTGTTCACCGCTGTTTGCATGACTGAATCGCCAACGTTGGCGCTTACGGCGGCCTCGCTGCCGTCCGGCTGGATGAATCGAATGAGCGGCATGGCTTGTGAACCTCCGAAAAATGAATTGGACTAGGGAAGCAGACTTTTCAACGGGATCGATTCGTTGGCGAGATCGGCGGCGCGGACCGGAATTTTCTCGGCAACGAAACGCTTGGCCAGCACGAATTCGGGTACACGGCTGACCGTATCGGCCGCGAGCATGACGCCGTCCTTGAGATAAAACGCCGAGAAAGAGCGGGCTTTGGGATCGCCGCGCAGGACGAACTCGTCGTAGCCGAAGGACAAGCCGACCATCTTGAGCTTCAGATCGTATTGGTCGGACCAGAACCACGGCACGCTGTTGTAGACACGCTCCTTGCCGCACAACGACGCAGCGGCGGTGCGGGCCTGCTCCAGCGCGTTAGGGACCGACTCGAGACGCAGGCGCCGTCCAAGGGAAGGGTTGGGGTGGTTGGTGCAATCCCCGACCGCAAAAATGTCCGGGTCGGACGTGCGCGTGTGTTCGTCGACCATGATGCCGTTGTCGACAGCAAGGCCGGCCGCTTGCGCGAGTTCGGTGGCGGGCTCCAGTCCCACGCCGACGATGACGAGATCCGCGGCGACGCGCGTGCCGTCCGCGCAGCACACGGCGGCAACGGCGTCGCCGGATGCGTCGAGTTCGAACCCACTCACGATCGCGTTGGTACGGATGTCGACTCCGGCTTCGCGGTGAACTTCCTCGTAGAACCTGGAAAGCTCGGGAGCCGTGACGCGCGCGAGGACGCGCGGCAACGCTTCGAGCACGGTGACGCGCAAGCCGCGCTTCACGGCTACGGCGGCCACTTCCAGCCCGATATATCCACCGCCGATGATCACGAGGCGCGAGCCGGCATGAAACTGGTTTCGAATCCGCGCGACGTGATCGAGCGTGCGAAGGTAGTGAAAATTCTGCAGCTTCTCGGTCGCTTCGATACCCGGCAACGCGAGGCGCCGCGCGCGGCCGCCGGTGGCCAGAACCAGTTTCGTATAGCTGATTTCGCTGCCGTTGGACAGCGTGACCCGTTTCGCGTCACGGTCGATGTGCTGCGCGCGCGTGTTCGGGATGAACTCGACACGCGCTTTGTCGTACGTCGACAGCGGTTTCAGGTACAGCTGCTCGGCGGTCGATTCGCCCGACAGGAATGCCTTGGAGAGCGGCGGCCGTTGGTAGGGCAAATGCGGTTCCTCTCCCACCATCACGATGCGTCCCGTCCATCCCTGTTCTCGGATCGCGGTCGCGCATTCTCCTGCTGCGTGACCCGCCCCGACGATCAGCGCGATGTTCTCTGCGTCTCCAGCTGTCATGAGGCTAACTCCATCTCGCACGGCCGCAGGCTCGCTGCGGCCACAGTAAGTCTGAATAATGTTCTAAATTGTGAACGACGGTCGCTGCGCCTGTCAATGCTCATGAACCCCGTTGGGCCGAGCCGGAGCTGACCATCGCCTCGATGCCGCCAACCGCGAAACGAATCAAATAGGTGCGCATGCGCTCGATATGTGCTGTCGTAAGTGCCTTGGCTCCGGAGCGCGCTTCCTGCGCGTAAAGCTCGTTGAGCACGAGATGAAACACGGACTCGACGAAATGCTGCACCAGTTCGACGGTCTCCCGCGTGACGCGGGGAAGTGCCTTGGCGAAGGCGTCACGGTAGCGCGCGGCCGCAGGTGCGTATTGGTCATAAAACGGCGCCGTGAGATCGGGGCGCTCCAGAAGACAGCCAATCTGGGTCAGCAGGCGCAAGTAATTTCGCCACCCCGGATCGCCGCTCTTCAGATGCGCGAAGGCTGGTGCGGAAAGTGCGGTCACGATTGCTTCCGCGTTGGGACGCTTGCCTTGCAGCGGTGCCAGTTCGGCCTCGAGCGATTCGATCACCTGCCGGCTGATCACCGCGGCGCGACGGCCGATCGCCTGCTGAAACAGCGCGTCTTTGCTGCCGAAGTGGTACCGCGCGAGGCTCAGCTCCATGCCACAGCTCTGCATGATGTCGCGAATCGACGTGCCGAAGTAGCCGTGCATCGCGAACAGCCGCTCGGCCGTATCGAGAATGCGCTCTGGCGTCGTGCTGCGCGCCGTGGCACGCGGCTCATTGTCGGCAGTTGCCCGTCTGCTGGCGGCGTGCGTAGTGCTGGACGGCATGGTTTCCCTTTGATGGCGGGCGCGAGCCAGAAAGCGCGCAACATCCCCTTCCGCGAATGATAAATCGATCTTGCACACTTGTGCAAAGTAGAACATAGTTCAACTATTGGTACCTCGCGCAAAAGCAGAGGTGCCTGCAAACCAACGATCAACGGAGACAGGAACCATGGCCGGCGCGCTGCGACTTGAGGACTTCGACGATCCTGAGTTCAACCCCTTTTTCGAGGATTCACTCGCTTACGGTGCCGATGCGGACCCTTATCCACGCATTGCGGAACTGCGGGAACAGGCTGCGGTTCAGGAAGGTGACTACCGTGTGCTGATGGGCGGCGCGGCGGACCTGACCATGTCCGATGTCGCGCACTATTCCGTATTCGGATACGACGAAGTCTCGAAGGTGCTTGGCGACCCGGCAACGTTTTCAAACAAGTCTTACGAGCGCAATCTCGGTATCAGCTTCGGGCGCAGTATCTCGACGATGGATGCGCCCGAGCACCCGCGCTACCGCCGCATCTTCCAGAAGGCCTTTTTGCCGCACACCGTCGCGGCATGGGGCGATACGCTGGTCGACCCGGTGGTGAGCGAGCTGATGTCGAAGTTCATGGATCGCGGACATGCGGATCTCGTCAACGAGTTCACGCTTCACTACCCGTTCAACATCATCTATCGGCAACTGGCATTGCCGCCGGAAGACGTAAAGATCTTTCACAAGCTCGCCATCGCACAGACGCTGGTTTCGATCGATGTCGAGCATGGCGTGGAGGCATCGACGAAGCTGGGCACCTATTTCGCGCGGCTCGTCGACGAGCGCCGCAGTAATCCCGGCGACGATCTGGTGAGCTCGCTGGCCACCGCGGAGGTGGACGGCGAGCGGCTACCGGACGAGGTCGTCATTTCGTTTCTTCGCCAGCTGGTGAATGCGGGCGGCGACACGACCTATCGCGCGACCAGCGTACTGTTGCTTGCGTTGCTGCGCGATCCGGTACAGCTCGAAGCGGTGCGCCAGGATCGCACGCTGGTCGCGGCGGCGATCGAAGAGGCTCTGCGCTGGGACGGCCCCGTGCTGATGCAGTCGCGTATGGCGACGCGTGATGTCACGCTCGGCGGTGTCGAGATTCCTGCCGGCGCATTTCTCGACGTGGTGGCGGGCAGCGCCAATCGCGACCCCAGCCGTTTCGCCGATCCGGACAGGTTCGACATCTATCGCAAGGCGGGTCACCGGCACTTTGCATTCGCCTATGGCCCGCACGTGTGCATCGGCCAGCACCTTGCGCGCGTGGAAATGACGCGCGCGCTCAACGCGATTCTCGATCGCCTGCCCAAACTTCGGCTCGATCCGGCCGCGCCAGCTCCACCGATCAACGGGATCATGATGCGCGTTCCGCATTCGATTCCCGTCATCTTTGGCTAACAAGGTTCGCTGGTCTGCACGGACGGTGGAGAACGCATAGATGACCGAGTTTGACTTTATCGTGATTGGCGCGGGTGCGGCGGGTTGCGTGCTAGCCAATCGTCTTTCGGAGAGCGGGCACCATACCGTGCTACTCATCGAGGCAGGTCCGGAAGATCGCAATCCGTTGATCCGGATGCCAAAAGGCTTTGGCAAGCTGCTGGGCGACCCGGCTCATGCCTGGTTCATTCCGGTGCAGCCCGATCACGGCAACGGGCATCGCAACGAAATCTGGCTTCGCGGCAAGATGCTCGGCGGTTCCAGCAGCATCAACGGCATGGTGTATATGCGAGGTCATCCCGAGGACTACGACGGATGGGCCGAACTGGGTGTCGAGGGCTGGAGCTGGCAGAACCTGGCGCCTTGCTTCCGGCGCATCGAAGATCACGCGCTCGGCGCCGATGAGCTGCGTGGAGAGGGCGGCCCGCTGAAAGTGTCACCGTACGCGCAGCGCAATCGAATCGGCGAGGCCGTACTCGAAGCGTGCCGGTCGCTCGGCGTGCGGCGCGTGGAAGATATCAACAGGCTCGATCATGAGGGCGTGGCCTATCTGATCTATACGATACGCAACGGTCGTCGGCAAAGCTCGGCCGAAGCCTTCCTGAAGCCTGCGAGGGCGCGCAAGAACCTCACAGTCGCTACCGGCACGCAAGCCGCGCGAATCGTGTTCGACGGCACGCGCGCCGTCGGCGTGCAGGGCGAAAGCGCGGGGCAGCAGATCGCTTACCGTGCGCGTCGCGAGGTGGTGCTCTCGGCGGGCGCGATCGAGTCGCCGCGGCTTTTGCAGTTGTCGGGCGTTGGCGATCCCGGCCATCTGCGGTCGCTTGGCATTCCTGTCGTGGCGGCGAGTCCGGGGGTCGGACGGAACCTGCGCGAGCACTATCTATATATGCTGCAGGCCCGCCTGCGGCACTGGCGCGATTCGCAGAACCGGCAGTTCAGCGGCATGCGCTTATGGCGCAACGCGATGCAGTATCTGCTGTTCCGCCGTGGCGTGATGTCGCGCGGCTCGTACCAGGTGGGCGGCTTCGTCAAGACCGCGGCGGATGCGATGCGTCCCGATGTTCAACTGATGATGGCGCCGTACTCGATGGATTTCGGCGCGGCCGGTTACGCGTTCGAGTCGTTCCCAGGCATGCAGCTCTTCAGCTACCCGCTGCGCCCGCGCAGCGAAGGGCACGTCAGGATCCAGTCCGCGGACCCCCGCGTGCCGCCCGAAGTCGTCGCGAACTACCTTGCCGATCCGTACGACCGGCAGACGGCTGTCAACGCATTCCGGTTCATGCGCAGCGTGCTGGCCGCCGAGCCGCTTGCCAGCCTGCTGGCAGGGGAGACACGCCCAGGCCCCGCCGTCCAGACCGATGACGAGATTCTCGACCTCTACCGGCGTGAAGGCCAATCCGGATATCACGCTTGCGGTACCTGCAAGATGGGATCGGACACGCTTGCCGTGCTCGATTCGCGGCTGCGCGTGCGCGGTGTCGAACGCCTGCGCGTGATGGATCTCTCCGTAACACCCACGATGATCTCCGGCAACACGAATGGCCCCATGATGGCGATGGCATGGCGCGCCGCCGGCCTGATCCTGGAGGACGCGCGATGAGCCGCCTTGAAGACTACAGTGGGCGCTTTACGAACATCGACTTCGAGCGACGCGACGGTGTTTTGCAAGTGCGCCTGCATACCGATGGCGGCCCGCTCAAGTGGGGCGCGCTCGATCGCAGCATTCACAGCCAGCTAGGCGAGGCGTTCTACCAGATCGCACGCGACCTCGATAATCGCGTAGTCATCCTGACCGGTACCGGCGATTCGTTCTGCGACGCGATGAATGACGCCGAGTTGCCGGCGGAGCCGCTTGTGCAAGTCTGGCCGCGCCTGCAGCGCGAGGGGCAGGACCTGCTGATGCAACTGCTGGACATTCCGGTTCCGGTTATCGGCGCGATCAACGGGCCGGCACTCATTCATGCCGAGTTGCTCGTGCTGTCGGATATCGTGCTGGCCTCCAGTCGCGCCGAAATCTCGGACCAGGCGCACTTCGTTCACGGCGTCGTGCCGGCGGACGGCGTGCAGATCGTCTGGCCGATGCTGATTGGCCACAACCGCGCCCGCTACTTTCTTCTCAGCGGCGAGCGCATCACGGCGCAGCGCGCGTGGGAGCTCGGCGTCGTCGGCGAAGTCGTCGCGCACGACACCTTGCTCGAACGTGCGTGGCAAATGGCGCACGAACTCGCGGCGAAGCCGATCGAAACGCTGCGATACACGCGCGCGGTCTTCACGCAGCCGTTCAAGCGCCGCATGGTCGACGAACTGGGCTACGGGCTCGCGCTCGAAGGACTGGCCGGCATTGCCGCGCAGTCCGGCAAGAGGTAGCCCGTCAACGCGAATGTTCACGAATCGGAGACACGATATGACCTTGGTAGTGCAAGCATCAACGGAGCGCAACGCGATCGTTCAGCAGGCGCTCGACCGCGCCACGCGGGAAGGCGGTGAGGTCGGCGTGCAGGTGGCGGCCTATCTGAACGGCAAGCTGATGATCGACGCATGGAGCGGCGTGGCCGATCCGTCCACCGGCCGTCTGGTCGACGGCGAAACGCTGTTCAATGTGTATTCGGTGACGAAGGCGGTTGCAGCAACCGCGTTGCATATCCTGGCCGACCGCGGGCTCATCGAATACGACGCGCCGGTGACGCGCTACTGGCCAGAGTACGGTGCCCACGGCAAGCAGAAAACGACGGTGCGCGATGTGCTGACTCATCGCGCGTGTGTGCCGCAAATGCCCGAAGGCGTCACACCGGAGCTGATGTGTGACTGGCAGTGGATGACCAGCGCCATCGCCAACCTTGAGCCGCTTGCGGAGCCGGGGACGAAGACGCTGTACCTCTCGATGACGTTCGGCTGGATCGTTGGCGAACTGGTGCGGCGCGCCGATCCGAAGAAGCGCTCGCTGGGCCGTTTTGTCCGGGAGGAGATTGCAATGCCACTCGGCATCGACGATCTATGGATCGGCATTCCCGACGAAGTCGAGCCGCGCATCGCACGTCTCACCGATGCAATGGTGCCGGTTCCCGCGGAATACCTGCCGCCGCTGTTCCTGCGCTCGATGCCGCAACAGGTCGCATTGGCGCCGCAAGTGTTCGAGCGCCCGGACGTGCGGCGCGCGGAAGTGGCGGGCGTTGGCGGGATCTTCAATGCACGCAGCGAGGCGCGCTTCTGGGCAATGCTGGCATGCGGAGGCGAGTTGGGCGGCGTGAGGATCCTCTCCAAGGAGCTCGTCGCCACGCTGAACACGCCACGCGCCAATAGCGAGGAACCCGACCCGGTGATGTTCGGCTTTCCGATTCCAATCACGATCGGTGGCTTCTGGTTCGGCGGCAACCATCCGCCGGTGACGGCGGCACGTTCACCGCGCGCTTTGTGCCATCCGGGGCAGGGCAATTCGATCGGCTGGGCGGACCCGGATACCGGGCTCGCCGTCGCGATCTGCCATAACAAGCTGTTCAACCCGGCCACGCCGGAAGAAGATCCGCTGCTTCCGATCGCTGCGGCGATTCGCGACGCACTGGATCTGAAGTGATTGGCACGATGCGCATGGATATCGAGTATTTGCAGCAATGGACTGGGCGCACTGAGGAAGTGCAGGACCAGGTCACCTCCACGCCGATGGCGGCTCTCAGCGCCATGCTTGACCACGATGACGCGCTTTCAGCACGTGGCGATGACTTGCCGCCGTTGTGGCACTGGCTTTATTTTCTGCCGGTTCATCGCCAGTCGATGGTGGGGACGGACGGTCATCCGAAACGCGGCGGCTTTCTGCCGCCGGTCGATTTGCCTCGCCGCATGTGGGCGGGCAGTCAACTCGAGTTTCTGCGGCCGCTGAAAGCGGGTAGCGCGATCACGCGTCTTTCATGCATCGAGAGTGTTACGCACAAGCATGGACGTACCGGCGATCTCGTGTTCGTGAAGGTCAAGCACGAGATCAGCGACGCTGCCGGCCTTGCGATCGTCGAACGCCAGGATATCGTGTATCGCGATCATCCGGCTGCCAGCGAAAAGCCGGCAGCATTCCAGGCCGCGCCGATGGGCGCTCAATGGGCACGCGAGATCAATCCCGATCCGGTGCTGCTGTTTCGCTACTCGGCGCTTACGTTGAATGGTCATCGCATTCACTACGATCGGTCTTACGCGATCGGCGCAGAGGGATACGAGGGACTCGTCGTGCATGGCCCGCTGCTCGCCACGCTACTGATGGACTCGCTCGGATCGGAGCTGCCGCGCGCGCGCGTCGGAGCGTTTTCGTTCCGCGCGATCAAACCGGTGGTGGACACTTCGCCTTTCTATGTTTGCGGAAAGCAACACGAATCGGACCAAAGCAAGGTGAGCTTGTGGATCGCCGGCAGCGACGGATCGTTGCGCATGGAAGCCACGGCTACTCTGATCTGATCGTCGAGCCGGTCCGCTGGCGGGGTCGCCATAGCCGGACCGGACGCTGAATGGGAGACTTTATGCGTTCGTTTCTTTTTGTGCCGGGCAGCAAGCCTGAACGATTCGCCAAGGCGCTCGCGGCAGGCGCCGATGCGGTGATCGTGGACCTCGAGGACGCTGTTGCAGATGCGGACAAAGCATCGGCGCGTGCATATGTTGCCGACGCGGTACGTACATTTTTGGCATCGACGGTTCGGGTACTTTTGCGCATCAATGGCGCGGGGACGCAGTGGTTCCAGCGGGACCTCTCGCTAGCAGCGTTCGATGGTATCGATGGCGTGGTGTTGCCCAAGGCAGAGAACCCGGCTGCTTTGACCGCTGTCGCGGCGGCAACGGCGAAACCCATATTGCCGATCATCGAATCTGCCGAGGGCGTCTGGAACGCACTGGACGTGGCGCGCACGCCCGGCGTCGAGCGACTCATATTCGGCTCGGTTGACTTCGAGCTCGATCTGGATTGTGACGGTTCATGGGACGCGTTGTTGCTCGCGCGTTCGCGTATCGTGCTGGCCTCCCGCGTAGCGGGCATTCAGTCTCCCGTGGATGGCGTTAGCGTGGCAATCGATGACGAACGACAGCTCGCGCACGACTCGTCGAAGGCGCGATCGCTGGGCTTTGGCGGGAAGCTGTGCATTCATCCGCGCCAGGTTGCAGCGGTCAATGCGGCGTTCAGCCCGAGTGCGAATGAAATTGCCAAGGCGCGGCGAATCGTCGACGCGTATGAGCGGGCAGAAGGCGGGGCGGTGTCCGTAGATGGACGGATGGTGGACTTGCCGGTATTGCTCAAGGCAAGACGCATCGTCGGCTTGTCTGAAAGCGTGCGAGGTTCAGAGGAAGGGTGAGTGGTGTGGCGGGTGAACGCCGCACCGCCCGCGCCACCACCGCATCATGTGGCGCGGGCGTGACACGGTATCGCTTACACCGGATCCCAGGGCGTGAGTGCCATGGACGGCACGTTCGGGAAGAAGCTCGATTCGAACGCCGGCATGACCTGCTCGGCAATTGCTTCGGGCGTCCAGCCGCCGTCGCGATGCAGCGAGCGGATCATGCGGATCTGGTTGAAGAAGTAGATCTCGTTGGCGCGCACGCCGAAGATCTGACCCGAAACCTTTGCGGCCTGGTCGGACGCAAGGTAGACGGCGAGCGGCGCGATCTTGCGCGATTCCATGCGCTTGAGAATTTCGACGCGTGCTTTTTGCTCAGGCGTCTCCGAGGGGATCGAGGCCGTCATCGCGGTCCATGCCCACGGCGCAATGCAGTTCGAGCGCACGTTGAATTTCGCCATGTCGAGGGCAATCGACTTCGACAGACCGACGACCCCCATTTTGGCGGCGGAGTAGTTGGCCTGTCCGATGTTGCCGATCAGACCAGAGGTGGAGGTCATGTGAACGAAGCTGCCGCCGTTTTGTGCCTTGAAATGCGGAGCCGCCGCGCGTGCCACGAAAAACGACCCGTTCAGATGCACGTCGACTACGGCCTTCCACTCGTCGAGGCTCATGTTGAAGAACATGCGGTCACGCACGATGCCGGCGTTGTTGACCACACAGTCGATGCGGCCGAACGTATCCAGCGCGGCCTGCACGATCTTCTGCGCGGAATTCCATTCGGCGACGCTATCTGTCGAGGCAAGCGCTTGCCCGCCGGCCTCCTTGATTTCTTCGACGACGCGCTCTGCGGCGAACTGGCCGGATTCGGCGTTGCGACCCAGGTCGTTGACGATGACCTTTGCGCCGTTCGCCGCGAATTGCAACGCAAAATCGCGCCCGATGCCGGCACCCGCACCCGTTACCACTACCACCTTGTCCTTGACGAAATCGCTCACTCTTGTCTCCGTTCGATAGGCGTTGATGTAAAAAAGCTCGCTTCGGTATAATATCAAAACTGAACGGCGTTGCATAATATGAACGCTGGCACGTTGATGCAAAGTGTGACGACTCATCCATTCGAAGACGACCAAATGATAGGAGACGCGAGATGAACCCTACGAAAGACTGGACCGTGCCGGACCATGTTCCGCGAGAACTCGTGGTCGATTTCGACTATATGAATCCGCCAGGCGTGCAAGACGATGTTCATATGGCGTGGAAGACGCTGCACACCGGGCCCGATATCGTCTGGTCCCCGTACCATGGCGGCCATTGGATCGCCACGCGCGGCGAAGACATCGAGGCGATGCAGAAGGACCACACCCATTTTTCGCATCGCAGTGTCAACATCCCGCCGCTCAACGAGACGCAGCTCGTGCCGCTCGAGCTTGATCCGCCCGAACATACCGCGTACCGCAACCTGATTACGCCCGCTTTCCTGCCGCAAGCTATCGCCTCGCTGGAAAGCGACGTGCGCAGCCTCGCAATCGAGCTGATGGAGGAAATCGCTCCACGCGGCGAATGCGAGTTCGTCTCGGAGTTCTCGAAGATCCTGCCGATCGTGATTTTCCTGCGTCTTGCCGATCTTCCGTTGAGCGATCGAGCACAATTGCTCGAATGGGCGGAATGGGCCGTGCGCGGCAACGTCGAGCAGCGCAACGAATCCCAGCACCGGCTGATTGGCTATATCTCCACCTGGGTGGAGCAGCGCAAGGCAGAGGCGGGCGGCGATCTCGTGAGCCTCATCGCCAACGCGCAGATCGACGGCAAGCCGATCAGCCCCGAGCGCATGTTCGGGATGTTTATCGTCGTGCTGTTTGGCGGCCTCGATACCGTCGCGTCGATGATGGGTTTCATCGCGCGCTTTCTGGCGGAGAATCCGGCGCACCGGAGGCAGCTGATCGAGAATCCCGATCTGATGGTGTCGTCGGTCGACGAACTGATCCGGCGCTTTGGCGTGGCGAACACCGCGCGGCTCATCACGCAGGACATGGAATACAAGGGCATCCAGTTCAGGAAGGGTGACCAGATTCAATTGCCGAACTCCCTGTTTGGCCTCGACGAGCGCAAGTTCAGCGATCCGCTCGCCGTCGACCTGACGCGCAAGCCAGTGCTGCACGCAGCGTTCGGCAACGGCCCGCATCGCTGCCCGGGGTCGTTCCTTGCGCGTACGGAGATCAAGGTTTTTCTCCAGGAGTGGCTCAAACGCATTCCCGATTTTCGCATTCGCGAGGGCGACAAGCCCCGATGCGGCTCGGGCTCCGTCAACGGCATGCTCTATCTGCCGCTCGTCTGGGACGTAGCGCCCTGAAGTATCCCCACCCTCAACGACTCATCGACGATCATGAAAAAGTGGCAATGCATTTTTTGCGGTTTTTACTACGACGAAGCAGCGGGACTTCCCGCGGAGGGCATCGCGCCTGGCACTCGCTGGGAAGACATCCCCGATGACTGGGCATGCCCCGAGTGCGGTGCGACCAAGGCCGACTTCGTGATGTTCGAAGTGGAGGTCTGAGCGTGCGGGCGCGCGCACGGCGCAAGGCCGTGCGCTTCATCGCTCAGGATCAGGCGCGCTCGAACACGGCGGCAATACCCTGGCCACCGCCGATGCACATGGTCTCGAGCGCATAACGTCCTTTCCGGCGCGTCAGCTCGTGCAACAGCGTTGTCATGATGCGCACGCCCGTTGCGCCAATCGGGTGGCCCAGCGATATGCCAGAGCCGTTCACGTTGAGCCGGTCGGTATCGTGCCAGTTCCAGCCTTTGAGGACTGCGAGCACCTGACACGCGAATGCTTCGTTTACTTCGACAAGATCCATCTGCTCGAGCGTAAGCCCGATGCGCGTCATCAGCTTCCGCACTGCGGGCACGGGCCCAATGCCCATGCGTGATGGCTCGCATCCGGCTGCGGCCCAGCCGGTCAGCCAGGCCATGGGTTCGAGTCCGAGCGCGTCGAGGCGGTCTTCCGCGACGACGAGGCAAGCGGCAGCGGCATCGTTTTGCTGGCTGGAGTTGCCTGCGGTGACTGTGCCGCCCGGCATCAACGCGCGAAGCTTGCCGAGGCTTGCCATGCTGGCGTCGGCGCGGAATCCTTCATCTTTGGAAAACAGAAGCGGCTGGCCTTTTTTCTGAGGAACGCTGACCGCCACGACCTCTTCGGCCATATGGCCGGACTCCCATGCGGCGGCCGCGCGCTGATGGCTGCGCAGCGCGAACTCGTCGGCGGCCTCGCGGCTGATGCCATAGTCGGTGGCCAGATTTTCCGCGGTCTCGATCATGCCGGAGATAAAGCCGAAGCGCGATTCCGGCTGTGAGCGCTCGCGGCCCCGCGCGAGCCGGTCGTGAAACTGGACGGAGCCCGACCGTGCGCCCCAGCGCATGTCCGTGCTGTAGTACTCGATATTGCTCATGCTTTCCACGCCGCCGGCCAACACCACGTCGGCGGCGCCGGTCTGCACCATCATCGCGGCGGTGACGAGCGCCTGCAGGCCGCCGCCGCAACGTCGGTCAAGCTGCATGCCCGGCACCTCCACGGGCAGGCCCGCCTGCAGCGCAATCCAGCGGCCCACGCAAGGTGTTTCGCTGTTCGCGTACGATTGCGCGAAGACGACGTCGTCGATGCGAGCGGGATCGAGTCCTGCGCGCCGGATCGTTTCATTCGCGACGAGCGCGCCGAGATCTTCGACGCAAACGCCGCGCAGGCTACCGCCAAAGGTGCCGACGGGCGTTCGTACAGGGGAGACAATTGCCGCGCGTTTCATTGGACGTTTCCTTGCAAAGTTTGAAGTTCTGATTCGGGTGCGGTTGCAATCAGCCGACGAGCGTCGCGCTTCTTAAGCGATTGGAAGGCGGGACGCCCGCCATCTGATCGAGAGCGCTGCGATGGTCCGGATGGGCGATTGCCAGCATGCGTTCGCGCCTTTGGCGCAGCGTCAGGCCGCGCAGATCGGCCACGCCGTATTCGGTCACCACGATGGCGGCGTCGCTGCGCGGCGTGCTGACCGGTCCGTTCAACGACGCGACGATGCGGGTCGCGCCCTTGCCCGCTGTGGACGGCAATGCGATGACAGGAACGCCGCCACGCGAGCGCCGCGCGCCGCGCAGGAAATCCAGTGCGCCGCCCACCGCGCCCACATACACGCCACCGGCAATTTCGGCGTTGATCTGGCCACTCAGATCGACCTCGACCGCCGAATTGATGGCGACGAAGCGGTCGATGCTTGCGAGCACGTTCGGATCGTGCGTGTAGCGGGTCGAACGAAACTGCACGGCGTCGTTTCGATGCGCGAACTCGTGTATGCGGCGACCCCCCATCATCACGCCAGCAATGGTCTTGCCCGTGTCGATGGTCTTGCGCGCATTGTTGATCACGCCGCTTTCCATCAGATCGGCGACTTTGTCGCCGATCGTGCCGGAATGGATGCCAAGGTCTCGCCGATCGCCGAGGCAAGCGAGGATCGCTTCTGGAATCGCGCCGAGGCCGACTTGAATGGTGGCGCCGTCTTCGATCAAACCGGCCGTGTGCCGTGCAATCGCCAGCTCCGTCGGGCTGACGGCGCTGGGCGAACTCTCGGGCAAAGCGCGCGACGTCGGGACCATGAAGTCGAGGTCGTCGTCGCGAAGATATCGCTCGCCGTAAGTCCAGGGTGCCTGTTCGTTGACTTCCGCAATGATGACGCGCGCGCGCTCGAGCGCCGGGATCAGATACTCATGCGCGACGGACAAGCTGTAGCGGCCGTGCGCGTCGGGTGGCGCCAACTGCAGTAGCAGGACGTCGATCGATAGCTGAGCCGACTCCATCATCTCTGGCAACTGCGAATAATGGCAGGGCAGGATATCAAGCGCGCCAGCCTTGGCCAGTGCGCGGTTGGAGCCGCTCCCGCAGTACGAAACGAAATCGATGCAGTCCGCGTGCTCAGGCCGGCACGTGTCGTAGTTGCCGGCGCCGAGAAAGACCCGGAACGCGCCGATGCTGTGCCGCTGCTGAAGTAGAGTGCGCGTGAGCGCAACGGGCTCTGCGTTCGATTGGCCCCATGCGACGGTATCGCCGGGGCGGATGATGGACGCGAAATCGACGGCGTCCGCCTCTAGCTGTAAGGGCATGGTGTTGTTTGCGTCAGGTGGCGGGTTGCGCAAGGGCCTGGGCTTCGTCGTGCTGCCCCCGTACTGCGCCTGTCGCGACGAGTTCCGCAATCCGTTCTTCGCTGTAGCCGAGGCTCCGCAGCACGAGTTCTGTGTGTTCGCCAAGGTGTGGAACGGCGAGCGGTGGCGACCCAGGCTCCAAACGGAAGTGAATCGGGCTTGCAACGTGGTTGCGTCCGGACGGATCCGTCTGGACCATCCCGCGCTCGTGCGCATGCGGATGGTCGAGCGCTTCGGCGAGCGAGAGCACCGGCGCCACACTGATGTTTCGGCCTTCGAACCAGCAGAGCCATTCATCGAGTGTGCGAGTCAGGAAGATTTGCGTCAGGCACGCCCGGACGCGTATCTGGCCTTCACCGGCTGGGCCGATCGCGTCGGCGACGAGATCCGGACGGCCGAGTGGTGTCAGCAGGTTGGTTGCAAAGCTGTGTTCCCGGCCGCCAAGGCAGAGCCACTTCGAATCGGCGGTCTCATAGGTGTCGAGCAACGCGAGCCCGCTGTCGCCTTCAGTCGGCCCTCGCAATTGGCTGTCCGGCGCGTTGAGCAAGCGGCCGCTCAGATACGGCTGCGAGGTGAGCGCCGCATCGAAAAGCGCCATGTCGATGTAGTCGCCGCGCCCCGTTTCCCGCGCGCGCAGCAGCGCCATCAACACGGCGGACAACGCCGTCAATGAACCGGCCAGCGCAGCGAGCGATGGTCCCGTGGCAATTGGGATTCCCCGGCCATCGCGCGGCAGCGTGCCTGCAAGCGATTGAACTACCGGATCGTGTGCGGGCAAATGAGAGAGCGGGCCGGTTTGGCCGAATGCGGTAATCGCACAATAAACGACTCCCGGGTTCGTCCGGCTGATCGTGTCGTAGTCGATGCCAAGCCGAGCGGCCACGCCCGGCCTCGACGATTCGATCACGACGTCGGCCTCGTTCATCAGCTTGAGCGCGACCTCGCGTGCGTCCGGATGTTTCAGATCAAGCGCGATGCTGCGCTTGCCGCGGTTGATCGCGGCGAAGAACGCGCCGTCGGTGCAGGGTGCGCCGCGGGTGGGGTCGCCGGTGACCGGTTCGATCTTGACGACGTGCGCGCCGTGATCGGCGAGGTTGGCGGCGAGGAACGGACCCGGCATGAATTGCGACAGGTCCACGACGCGAAGGCCGGTCAGTTTCATGCCAGAGCAGCGCCGAAGCCGAGCTGGCGTTGCGCAATCGCGGCGGCTTCCTTCACGATGCGACCGATCAATTCCGCACAGGTCGGCAAGTCGTGAATGAGGCCGGTCACGATACCGGCGGGGAAGGCGCCGCCTTCCACTTCTCCTGTCACGAATGCGTCCATCCAGCGCTGTGCTCCGGTCAGCGCGTAGAGGTCCGAGCGCGTCACGTTGCCGGCGCGCTCGAGTTCGAGCGCGGCGAGACTCACGCTGTTCCTGACCACCCGGCTTGAATCGCCGATCGAGCGGCCAACCAGCACCGTATCGCGCTCGCTCGCTTCCAGCAGCCGTTGCTTGATCGCAGGGTGGACGGGGGACTCCTGCGTGAGCATGAATCGGGTTCCCATGTTGATGCCGTCCGCGCCGAGCGCGAGAGCCGCCATCAGCCCGCGCCCATCGGCAAAGCCGCCGGACGCGAGAATCGGCACCTTCAGCTTGTCGGCGGCGGCGGGAATCAGGATCAGTCCAGGGATGTCGTCTTCGCCAGGGTGCCCCGCGCATTCGAACCCGTCGATGCTGACGGCGTCCGCGCCGAGCGATTCGGCCTTCATCGCGTGGCGAACCGTCACGCACTTGTGCACGACCTTGACGCCGTGCGCCTTGAACTCGGCGATGTATTTCGCCGGATTGCTGCCTGCTGTCTCGACGACCTGGACGCCTTGAGACACGATCGTGCGCACATACGCGTCATAGTCGAGACCGACATTGGCGCCGAGAACGGTCAGGTTGACTCCAAAGGGCTTGTCGGTGAGCGAACGCACCCTGTCGATTTCGCGCGCGAGTGCATCGGCGCTTGCATGGGTGTGCGCGGAGATGAAGCCGAGACCGCCCGCATTGGCCACGGCCGCCGCCAGTTCGGCTCGCGCCACCCAACGCATGCCGCCTTGAATGATGGGATATTGAATGCCGAGTAATTCAGTAATGCGATTGACATACGGTTTCATCGCGCGCCTGTAGCCTGGATAGGAAGTATGGGTGCCAGAGAAATGCGCGTGACGCGCGTGACCTGGCGGGCTTTGTTCGCCACGACAGCGTGGCGCTTTTGAGCAATTCAACAATCGCGAAACTGGGGTTTGCGCTTTTCGGCGAAGGCCGCCATGCCTTCCTTTCGATCTTCTGTGGCGAAGGTCGAATACGCCATACGCCGCTCGAACAGGATGCCTTCTGCCAGGCTCGATTCGTAGGCGCGGTTGACGCACTCTTTGGCCATCGCTACGACGGGTTGCGAGTATCGCGCGATCTCGTCGGCCGTTTTCAGCGCTTCCTCGACGAGCGTGTCGGCGGGCACGATGCGGCTCACGAGGCCGCATCGTTCGGCTTCAATGGCGTCCATCCCGCGGCCGGTGAGGATCATTTCCATCGCCTTCGATTTGCCGAGCGCGCGCGTAAGGCGCTGCGTGCCGCCGGCGCCGGGAATGGTCGCGAGCGTGATTTCGGGCAGGGCGAAACGGGCGTTGTCAGCGGCGAGAATGAAGTCGCACATCATGGCCAGTTCGCAGCCTCCGCCTAACGCAAGACCCGCGACCGCGGCGATGACCGGCTTGCGGCAACGCGACGTGCGTTCCCAGTTCGACGTGATGAACTGATTCTTGTACACGTCCATGTACGTCCATTCGTTCATCATCTTGATGTCGGCGCCGGCGGCGAACGCCTTTTCGCTACCGGTCATCACGATGGCGCCGATGGCAGGGTCGGTTTCGAGGTCGTCGAGTGCCGCCGTCAGCTCGTCCATCAACTGATTGTTCAGTGCGTTGTAGGCTTGCGGACGGTTCAACCTGATCAAGCCGGTTTTCCCGTGCGTTTCGACGATGATCGTCTCGTAGGCCATGGTTCTTCCTTGAACGAATGAGGGTGAACACCTAGACCCGGATGGGGCCTGCTCGCCGATGATTTGTGTGTCTGCGGTGCGCCGCGCGGCAGCGTCGGAGCGTATCGTGCGTTGCCAATTTTATGAACGACGTTTATGATTCTGAATGTGTGACCCCGCTTTGTCAATTGAGCGCGAGGTCAGAATTGCTAACGGAAAACACCGCGAGGAGACACTGCATGACCACTCGTCACGAGGACGGACAGATTCGCGTTGAGCAGCGTGGGAACCTGCTCTTGATGGGCATTGACCGGCCGGAAAAGCGCAATGGTTTCACGCCGAAAATGTTCGGAGAGCTTGCCATGGCTTACACGCAGCTCGAGAAGAGCAGCGATATTTTTTGCGGGCTGGTATACGCCGAAGGCGATCACTTTACGGCAGGGCTCGACATGCCAAAGGTCGCGCCGTTGCGCCGCGAAGGGAAACCGCTGCTTCCTGAAGGCGAGGTCGATCCGTTCAACTTGCGCGCGCCGCTGCGTACCAAGCCGGTCGTCATTGCGCTGAAGGGAATCTGCTTCACGGTCGCGGTCGAATTGATGCTTGCATCGGAAGTGGCTGTTGCGGCCGACAACTGCCGTTTCTCCCAGCTTGAAGTCAAGCGGGGGATCATGGCAGGTTGTGGTGCGACGTTCCGCATGGTGCAGCGAGCCGGCTGGGGCAACGCAATGAAGGTACTGCTTACCGGCGACGAATTCACCGCAGACGAGGCACGGCACATGAACTTCGTGCAGGATGTCGTGCCTGCGGGGCAGGAGTTCGACCGGGCGCTCGCGATCGCCGAGCGAATCGCGGCGCAGGCACCGCTAGCCGTGCAGGCCACGATGCAGAACGCGCGCGTTTCGCTGGGACAAGGCTGGCAGGATGCTTACGCGACGATTCAGTCGACCCAGCAGTTTCTCTACAACACTAAAGACGCGAAGGAAGGCGTTCAGTCCTTCATCGAAAAACGTACGGCGAAGTTCGTCGGACGCTGATGCAAGGCTTCCGGCGCAGCCGGTGTGAATTCAAGGGGACCGTTTGCTATGACAAAAGGCGCGTTGGCGGGTGTTCGCGTACTCGACCTGAGCCGTATTCTCGCCGGGCCTTGGGGGGCTCAGATGCTGGCGGATCTCGGCGCGGAGGTCATCAAGGTCGAGCGTCCCGGCAAGGGCGACGATTCGCGGCAATTCGGCCCCCCGTTCCTGATGGATCGGGAGGGAAAGGTCACGCGCGAGTCGACGTTTTTTATCAGCGCGAACCGAGGCAAGAAGTCGATCACGTGCGATATCTCCACGGCCGAAGGCCAGGCGCTGATCCGCTCGTTGGCGGCGCACTGCGACGTGTTGATCGAGAACTATAAGGTTGGCGACCTCAAGCGTTACGGGCTCGACTACGACAGCCTCAAGGTGGTCAATCCGCGCCTGATCTACTGTTCGATAACCGGATTCGGTCAGACCGGACCGTATAGCCCGCGCCCCGGCTACGACTCGATTTTCCAGGCGATGGGTGGCCTGATGAGCGTGACCGGAAACGGCGACGACGTGCCGGGCGGCGGCCCAATGAAAACCGGGCCCAGTCTTGCGGACATCCTGTGTGGTCAGTACGCCGCTTCGGCGATCATCGCAGCGCTTTATCATCGCGACGCGGCGCAAGGCGGTACCGGGCAGGGGCAGTACATCGACCTGGCGTTGCTGGACGCGGTGATTGCTGCCACATCGCACTATGCAAGCCAGTATCTCGTTTCCGGCCAGATTCCCATTCGGCGCGGTACCGAGGGCAACGGTGGTATGCCGTCCCGCATGTTCCGCTGCGCCGATCGCGACATCATGATCGTGGCGGGCAACAACGAGCAATATGCGCGGATGTGTAACGTTCTGGGGCACCCCGAGCTCACTAGCGATCCACGATTCAGCGAGATTGCGCTGCGCGTGAAGAATCGTCGCGCGCTGGGCGAAGTGTTCGAGCCGCTGATCCTTCAATGGCAGAGCGATGAACTGCTCGCAGCACTCGACGCCGCCGGGGTGCCGGCCGGACCGATCAACAATCTGGAGCAGGTGTTCGCAGATCCGCATGTGCAGGCACGCGCGATGTGCGTCGAAGTTGCGCACCCGCTCACGGATAAGGCGGTTCGGATGGTCGCCAACCCGGTCAAGATGTCGGGCACGCCTATCGATTCGTACGGGGCGCCGCCGATGCTCGGACAACATACGGACGACGTGCTGCGTGATGTGCTGAGTATGTCGCAGTCGGATATCGATATCCTGCGCGAAAAGAAAATTCTATAGAAAGGGCAAAGCCTGCGACGCGCAACTTGCCTGGACGCGCTTTTCGTTCGACGGTTGAATGATTGCCGCATCCCGTAGCGGCCTCGTCGGTATTTTCGTATCACGCTTATGTAATCAGAGGTTCTTTGATGCACATCGGAATACCCGCGGAAACGCGGGCGCCGGCGCGAGCTATCCCGACGACGCGTACACCGCCGTGGGCGCACACGCTCTCGCGAAGTGTGTGAGAGGAGAAACGCCTGATCGCTCTTCAAGCTTCGTGGTACGCGCCCGGCGGGAAGCTCACTCCTCGGATCGAGGCTCGCGATAATGCAACTGGACGTTTCATATGTTGCACCGTGTTCAAACAGACGCACTAGAGCATTGACTGTCCGCCGTCCACACTGATAGTCTGCCCGGTTATGAAATTAGCGTCGTCACTACATAGAAATGCAACTGTTCGTCCAATATCGCGCTGAGGATCGCCGAAGCGGCCAAGCGCAATTTCAGAG
Source organism: Paraburkholderia sp. MM6662-R1 (assembly GCF_050436245.1). Lineage (NCBI taxonomy): Bacteria > Pseudomonadati > Pseudomonadota > Betaproteobacteria > Burkholderiales > Burkholderiaceae > Paraburkholderia > Paraburkholderia sp. MM6662-R1. The sequence goes on from NZ_JBNDLV010000004.1 coordinate 1,665,352, forward strand.
AGATAGCGAGTGCGTTCCTGAGGATTGGCTTCGAGGTAGGCTTCGGCGGCAGGTGTGAGCGCTGCCGGGCAAATGACGTTGACGGTAATGCCGTAGACGCCCCATTCGCGCGCGGCAACACGCGAGAGCCCACGAATGCCCTCCTTGGTTGCGGCGTACGCGCCGAATCCCTTGAGGCCTTCGATGCCGGTGCGCGAGCCGAAGTTGATGATGGCGCCGCGGCCCTGCGACTTCATCCGCGGCAATGCGGCCTGCATGAAATACAGCGTGCCGTACAAGCCCGATTCGAGCGTGTTGCTCCAGTCATCGTCGGTAACGGATTCGAGCGGCACCCCCGGGTTGCTGCTTTGGGCATTGTTGATGAGTGCGTCCACACGTCCGAATCGCTCGACGGCCAGCTCGACCGTCCGCACGGCGTCGGCGCGATTGCGCGTATCGCCGGGCACGACCAGCACTTGCGAACCGAGGGCGCTCAGTTCCTCAGCAGCCCGCGTGAGTTTGGCCTCCGTGCGACCAGTGAGGACCAGACTCGCCCCCTCGGTGGCAAGCGCAAGGGCGATGCCGAGTCCAACGCCTTGGCCGCCTCCGGTCACGATGGCGACCTTTTCTGCCAGTTTTTTCGTGTACATGAGTGAATCCAGAAGTGAAGGTTGATGTTGCTGTTCGACGCGCGAGCGTATTGCGTAAATGGTCTGGAAGATGATGCTTCTGCATTTCAGATTTGCGAACGATGTTCAAATATATCTCAAGCTGTGTGAGGGAGCGCCCTGGCGTATTCCCGAATTCGGGTGGTGCAAAAGTGTGCCAAATTTTGATCGATGTAAAACTATGTGAATAGTTCACGTATAATCGATACAGTCAATTCATGGGGAAAATCATGTTGAAAGAGACCTCAGCGCCGGCGGACCGGGACGTCAGCGGGCCGCGCTCGCTGACCCGACTCCTCGGAATTTTCGATGTGCTGGCGAAGTCTCCGGACGGGATGTCGCTAGCAGAACTGAATGTCGCTCTCGAGTCACCGAAGAGCAGCCTGCTCAATCTGCTGCGACCTCTGGTGGCGGAAGGGTACTTGATGCACGACGTAGGCCGCTATCGCCTGGGACCGTCGATCTTCCGGTTGTCGGCAGGCGTGATGGCCGCGTGGAATTTTTCGAAGATACTGCGCCCGTTCCTGGTGGATCTCTCGAAGAGCACCAATGAAACCGTGTATGTCGGTGTCCTTGACGTCGAACACAAAGAGATCACCTATGTCGACGTGATCGAGAGCGAGCAATCGGTGCGCTATTCAATGCACATCGGTTTGCGTCGCCCGCTCTATTGCACGGCTGCGGGCCGCGTGCTGCTCGCCCATGCACCGGACGCTTTCGTTACCGACTACATGAAGACGGTCAAATTGGAGCGCCGCACCCCGCAAACGATCGCAACGAAGAAGGCGTTGCGTGACGAACTCGACCACATCCTCGAAAGCGGCCTATCGGTGAGTCGCGGTGAACTACTGCCGGATTCGGCCGGCGTGTCGTCGCCGATCTTCGGACCGAATGGCAATGTCATCGCGGCGATGGCAATTGGTGCGCCGCTCGAACGCTTCGACCGCGAACGTCACCGGCTCGAAGAGAACATGATCAGAGTCGCCCAGCGGGCGTCTGCGTTGGGTCAGGCAGACGAGGAGTGACTCGCCAGTCGGCCGGCGGCGCAGTGAAGCGGGTGCTTCAATGCGCCGCGGTCGCGGTGCGGTCGAAGAAGCGTCGTACCCGCGCGCCACGGATCGGTCGCAACGACCGTCAGTGTGTACGACGCTTCGGCAGCAGGAAGGCGACCAGCAGTCCGGCGATCGAACTGCAGGCGATGTAGACGAATACCGAAACATAGCCACTCTCGGCCGGAAACGATGCACCGTCGTGTCCCGCCGTCGCGCTGCGCAGCAGCGCAAATACCGCCTGGGCGCCTACCGCGAAGAAACACGAGAAGAAAACGTAGAGCATGCCCGTTGCCTCGCCTGTCTGATGTGCAGGCGTCGCTTCCACGATCTGGTTGTACAGCGCCGTGCTTGCGAAGGCGAGGCCGAACGAGCACAGCACCGCACCTGGAACGAAGAGCAGCAGGCTGCGATGAAGCACGATCAGCGAGGCCCAGCCCAAGGCCAGTATGAGCATGCCAATCAAGGCAGCGGGCCGGGCCTTGTAGCGGGCCGCAACCCGGCCGCTCCATGGGCTCGCGACCAGCGCGACGATGTTGACGCTGAACATCAGTAATCCGGCCGCCGTCGCGCTCAACCCGAATCCGGCGTGCGTGCCGGCAGGTTGCTGGGCGAGCAGCGAGAAGACCTGTCCTAGTTGCATGGCGCCTGCCGCGAGGAATGCCATGCATGCATTGGCCAACACGACCTCGCGCGTCTTCAGCAGACGCACATTGATGAGCGGATGACGCGCCCCGTGTTGATGGCGTGCCCAGAGTCCGAGCACGATCATCCCGCCAGCGATCAAGCCCCACAGCCGCGGATCGCCGAGCCCCCACGTGCGGATTTGCTGCACGGCGAAGAGGATGGCGCAAAGTGCCGGAGCGAACGCGAGACCTCGAATATAGTCGATCCGCACGCCGGGATTCGGTGGCGACGGCGGTGCCCACGCGCGTAACGCCGCGACGGCCACGACGCAAAGCGCGACTTTCAACCAGAAGCCGCCCTGCCACGAATAGTGATCCACGACAACGCCCGCGCAGATGTAGATCAGCCCCGCCGACACCATGCCTGCTGCACTGATCAACCCCACCGCGGCAGGCAGCCTGGCGGGTGGCAGATTCTCACGGACCAGCCCGATGGAGAGTGGCGTAATGCCTGCCGCGATCGATTGCATCGCACACCCCGCGACGAGCATGCCGACATCGGTCGCGCATGCGGCCACGACTGCGCCGGCCGCAGCGACCGACATCACCACGAGCAGGATGCGGCGGTAACCCAACAGGTCGCCGAGTCGCCCGCTCACGGCGGCAAAGACGGCCGAGCCGAGCCAGTACGCGGTGACGGTCCAGCTCACGGAGTTCGATGCAGGAAAAGCCTTGTAGAGCGTGACCAGCACGGTGTAGATGACGGTGATGCCGGACGAGGCCGCTACCGCGGCAAGCAGGATCGCCATCGTGAACCCGCGCGGTGGACCCGCCACGGGTTGCGCTCGGTGTGCCGGCTGGGAGAGTACTTCGGCTTGCATAAACGTCTCCGGTTGCGTGTCTTCGTTTCGATTATACTTATATACGAACGGCGTTCGTATTGATGTTTTTGGAGAGTTCGATGCCGACCGCAAGGATCGCGAGGCCACCGCCCGATATCAAATCGATATCGACGTTTTCGAGTTCGATATGAGAGTTTTTTGGTCGATGGCTTGACCCCATACTTCTCTCAAGGGCGCACGTTCTGAAGCGCTCCCCACAATCAGGAGCGAGACCATGCAAACGTATCAAGGGAAGATCTACGACGCCGACACGCACTTCTACGAAGTCGAGGACGCGTTCAACCGTCATTTGCCCGAGAAGTTCAGGAAGGACTGGTCGTTTACCAGCCGTGTCACGGCAGACGGCAACCGCTGCATGTATGTGGGCGACCGGAAGGTGGAAATCAGCGAGGGCTACACTTCGGCCGAGGGGCACGTTCCGCCGCCGGGCAAGCTGCATGAATGGCTGCGCGCGATGAAGGATGGCAAGGATAACGTCGATATGCGGGTGTCGCCGACGCCGGACATGTTCAACCGCGACGCGCGCCTTAAGAAGATGGACGATTTCGGTGTTGAAGCCTGCACGATGTACATCGGCGAAATGGTCGCGTGTATTTCCTACCTCAACGAGCCCGTTGCGGCAAATGCGGTGTTGCATGCGTATAACCAGTGGATGCTCGACGACTGGGGCTTCAACTACAAAGACCGCATCTACACGACGCCGGTCGTCACGCTCGACGATCTCGATGCGGCTGTCGCCGAGGCCAGGTGGCTGGTTGCGAACGGTGTGCGGGTGATCCTGATGCCGATGGGGCCGTTCAATGGCCGTGCACCTGCGGATCCGTACTTCGATCCGTTCTGGTCGGTCCTCAACGAAGCGGGCGTGCGCGTCACCTTCCATGTGTCGGAAGCGATCTACATGAAGGATCATATGGCGGTGTGGGGCGAGCCCGTGCAGCAGTCGCGCCAGCGTCAGACCGCCTTTGTCTGGATGCACGGTTACGGCGAGCGGCCGGTCATGGAAACGCTGTCGTCGTTCATCTTCTACAACTTCTTCGAGCGTTTCCCGCGGGTCAAGCTGTGCAGCGCCGAAAACGGTGCCGAATGGGTGCCTTCCCTGCTGGTCAAAATGGACAAGTGCCGGGGGATGGCGAAGAATGGCTACTGGCCGTGCGGTCAGCTGAAGAAACGCCCGAGCCAGATCTTCAAGGAAAATGTCTTCGTGGTCGCGTATCCGGAGGACGACATCGCCCAGATCATCGCTCAAACGGGATCGTCGGACTTCCTGTTGATGGGCTCCGACTATCCGCACGCGGAAGGCGTGCCCGAACCGAAGGACTTCGCGTCGGAAGCATGCAATGAGCTCTCGGAAGAAGACACGCGCAAGATCATGTACGACAACGGCCGCCGGTTCATTCCGCTGCACGTGTGATCGGCCTTGCACCGGTCGACGGCGGCAGAAGGTCTGTCGGTCCCGCGCGATTTCTTCATTATGAACAGGTTAGCCATGAATATTTCGGACTATCAGGCGCTATTGCTCGAACGCGAAGGCGGCGTCTTGACCGTTACGCTCAACCGCCCGGAAACGTTGAACGCGTTCGACGAGCAAATGGACATTGAGATGTCACGGCTTTTTCTGGATGTCGCCGAGGACGTTGAGACCCGTGTCGTGGTGTTGACGGGCGCAGGGCGGGCTTTTAGCGCGGGCGGCGATATCGAGCATATGCAGCAGGTCATCGACAACCCCACGCTGTTCCTCGAAGGCATGCAGCGTGCAAAGAAAATTGTCTTCTCGATGCTGGATTGTCCGAAGCCGGTCATCGCCAAGATCAACGGTCATGCAATTGGTCTCGGCGCGACGATCGCACTGTTCTCGGATCTGAGCTATGCGGCCAATCACGCAAAGATTGGCGATCCGCACGTGAAAGTCGGCTTCGTGGCGGGCGATGGCGGCGCGGTGATCTGGCCGCAGCTCGTGGGCTATGCGAAGGCCAAGGAATACCTGTTGACGGGGGATCTCGTCACCGCGGAAGAGGCGGCACGACTGGGTCTCATCAATCATGCCGTACCGGCCGACCAGCTGGATGCCGTGGTCGATGCGATGGCGAAGCGTCTCGCAACCGGCGCTTCGCGCGCCATCCAGTGGACCAAGGCGTCGATCAACATCGGCCTGAAGCAACTTGCGCATGCCATTCTCGACGCGTCGATTGCATACGAGGCGCTGTCGAACCTGACGGAAGACCATCAAGAGGCGGTCAACGCGTTTCGCGAGAAACGCGAGCCGGTGTTCAAGGGACGTTGAGCTTTTACAGTGTCCGGCGCCAGCGGTACAGGCGGCGCCGGGCGCGGCGAGGGAGAGATGCACATGCAACGGGTAGTGGCGATAACGGGCGGATTCGGCACGCTTGGGCGCACGGTTGGTCGCGTGTTTGCCGAGAACGGCTGGAAGGTCGCGCTGATCGACAAGGCGCTCGAACCGGAGAACGCGAGCGCGGAGCAGCTGCACGCTTCCTGGTGGCGAGGAGGCGTCGAGCTGACTGATCTCGATGCGGCGCGCTCGGCGCTTTCCGCGGTCGTCGAGCAGCTTGGCAGGCTCGATGCGATCGTCAATGTAGCGGGAGGCTTTCGCTGGGAAACGCTGGCGGACGGCAGTCTCGACACCTGGGATCTGATGTACCGGACGAACGTGCGCACGGCGGCGACTGCGTCGAAAGCGGCACTCGACCATATTGCCGACAGCGCGGAGGGCGGACGCATCATCAATATTGGAGCCGGCGCTGCGCTGAAGGCGGGCGCGGGCATGGGAGCGTATGCGGCCTCGAAGTCAGGGGTGATGCGTTTGACTGAGGCGCTGGCCGAAGAACTCAAAGGCCGTTCCATTACCGTCAACGCTATCTTGCCAGGCATCATCGATACGCCACAGAACCGCAAGGATATGCCCGACGCTGACTTTTCCCGCTGGGTACGGCCTGAAGAAATTGCCGAGGTGATTCTCTTTCTCGCGTCTGGCGCCGCGTCGGGGGTGACCGGTGCGTTGATTCCTGTCACCGGGCGTACGTAAAGATTCCGAACCGGAAATAGCAGTTGATGCCCGAGTCAAGGCGCCAACTGCAAATCGCGTTTCAGGTGAGGTGTGCGAGCGAGTCGTTGCTGAACCCGAGGAACGGCTCGCCAAGCCGTACGCGCCGCGCCCAGTTCGGATCATGTAGAAGCGAGCGTCCCACGCCAACAAGATCGAACTCGCTGCGTGAGAAACGATCGAGCAGGGCAGTGAGGTCGGGCTGCGCCGCTGTCGCGGCCCCGGCCATTGAATCGTAGTAGCCCTTGTTAATGCCGATCCCACCAACAGTCATCGAAAGCTTGCCGGTTACCTTCTTCACCCAACCGGCGAGATTCATCTCTGAGCCCGCGAATTCCGCCCGGTTGAAATAGCGGGTGCTCGCCTCGAAGATGTCGACGCCAGCATCCGCGAGCGGCGCGAGAATGTGCTCGAGTTCGTGCGGGTCGTTGGCGAGACGCGCGCGGAAATCCTGCTGCTTCCACTGGGAGAAGCGGAACGAGATCGGCATCGTCGCGCCGATCGCTTCGCGGATTGCGCGGACAACTTCGGCGGCAAAGCGGCTGCGCGCGGTGAGATCCTTGCCCCATCGATCCGTGCGTTGATTGGTTTCCGCCCACAAAAAAGCGTCGATCAGATAGCCGTGAGCTCCGTGAATCGCGATGCCGTCGAAGCCGGCGGCCGTCGCATAGCGCGCGCTTCGACCATAGGCTGCAATGACGTCCGCGATCTCGGCATCGGTCATCGGGCGCGTTGGCGGCATGACGCGCTCCATGTAACCTGCGTTGAGCGATGTCGTTCGTCCTTCCGGTCCCCACAGTCCCGTTGGGCGCAGTGGCGAGGCGGCCGGGAAGGGGCCCGTATTCGCCTCTTTCATGGGCCCCATATGCCACAACTGAGGAAAGATGATTCCGCCGCTAGCGTGAACTTCGTCCGTCACGCGTCGCCACGCGGCAACTGATTCCTCTCCGGCGAGCATGGGAATCGAATTTTCCCCGAGTCCGGCTTCGCCGAGCGCCGCGGGGTGATCGACGCCGACGCCTTCTGTGATGATCAGGCCTGTCTCGCCCTGCGCACGCCGCTTGTAGTAGGCGGCGACGTCACTACCGGGCAATCCGTTCGGCGAAAAGCCGCGAGTCATGGGTGACATGACGATACGGTTGGCAAGCGTGACCCCGCGCACGGTGAGGGGTGAAAAGAGCGAAGCGGTATCCATGGGCATTCACATATTTGACTTGTGTGCGGATAATGATACGCTATGTTCTATCGATGAAAAAGCAATATTGGCGCCGTCTCGCAGGCGGCGTTGAACAGGAGGATTGCATTGGAGCAAGCAGACTCATTGGCGGTAGACGCGCTCGAAGAGAGCGGCGCAAAGCTCATCCCGGAAAGCTTTGCATTGATGCCGGAGTTCGGTCCCTTCCATCGGATGTTCGGACCTACCTACTTTCGCAAGAGCGAACGCGGACACGTCGTCGGCATGTACGTTCGCGAAGCGCATCGCAACCTTGGCCAGATGATGCACGGGGGCGCTGTTTGCATGCTGGCAGACACCGCCATCACGTGGGCGAGCAAGTATTCGCGTCAACCAGCCGTCAGGGTGTTGACGACGGGCTTGACGGTCAATTTCATGGGGAACGCGGAGCCGGGCGACTGGGTGGAAGCACACGTCGACGTTCTACGTTCGGGAAAGCGGGTGATTTTCTCCGACTGCCGGATCTGGGCGAATGCGAAATGCATCGCCCAGGCGTCGGGGCAATTCCAGGTGATGGGTGAAATTGACAGCTAGTGCGTCGGCGAGACCTGGATGGCCGCACGAACGTTACGGCATTGACCGGGCTCGAACCTTATCCAGTGCCGCACGGTACCTCCACGCGGTCAACAGAAGGCGATGAATCCGCTCAGCCCGGCGTTTCCGTTCGGAACGAGTGGTCTGAACCGCGAGGTGCACTTCGGGCGCGCCTGTGACCAGTGTGAGAAGATCGCGCGCCGCGTTCGAGGGATCGTCGATGGCGATTACGCCGCTGAGCGCGGCGGCTTCCAGAACGCCGGTTAGCGGCTCCAGCATCGTCACCACGAACTGCAGAAACTGCTTTGCGACATCGGGAAAGCGAATCGCCTCGCCAATGACCATGCGTGAAGTGTGCATGCTGTCCGGTATTGCCATGTGTTCGACGAGAGCATCGATAAGGGATGCCATGTTCGTCGAAAAATCGCGGCCCGGTTCCAGGTGCTCCGAGATCTTGCCCCGCAGATCGGCCATCCCGCGCCAGACGATGGAGCGAAAAAGCTCTTCCTTCGTGCCGAACTGGCGATACACGGTTGTTTTGCTGACGCCAGCCAGCGATGCGATTTCCTCGACCCTGGCGGCGCCGAAACCTTCTCTGATGAACACGGATTTGGCGGCGTCGAGCAGCCGCTCGCGCAACTGAACTGCATCGTCGTGGGTGGGCCGGCCAGCCGTTCGAGGTTTGTCCGCCGCAGCGAGCCGCGAGGCTCCGTTGGGAGCCTGAACTGACATAGGTTTGTACATCGGGGAGTGTTGGATGTCGGAATCAGGACATCAGTATACTCATGAGCCCAGGGGGGCGCCAGTAATGGCGCCCCCCTGGGGCTCGGACCGAGCGCAGCAGGGCTCAAACGTTGATCATGCCACGTACATACGACTCCATCGTGCCTGCGCACGAGAGCTTGTCTTCGCCTTCCTCGAGATCGGCATAGCGGCCGACTTGACGGACCAGCGGCCCCTGCAGGCCGTCGGTGTTCCCCGCTGGTGAAAAGTCGACCACGACCTTGTCGCCAGTGATGAAACCACCCCAGTATCCTTCGGCCAGCAGATCGAAAAACGCGAAGCGCCCCTCAACGACGCCCAGTCCATCCGCAGGATTCAGCAGTTGCTCTCCCGCCTTGTCGAGGACGAACGGGACGATCCACGGGCAGATTGCATAGCCCTGCGCAACTTCCGACCAGGGGCCGGTCCCGATCATCTCGGACATGCCATAACTGTTCTGGACGTTCTCGGCACGAATACCGTAGAAGCGGATGATTTGCTCCCGATAGTCGGCGGGTGCCGAGGTGCCCTTCAAGCCGCCACCGGTGGTGATTACCGTATCCGGATGGCAGATGCCATCGGCGCTGCCGCGCTGACGGGCGCGCTCGACGAGCGTCCAGTGCAACGACCAGTTGCCCTGGACGAGCACCGGAACTTCGCGCTGCGCGGTTAGCTTGTCGAGAAACCGGTCGATCATCTTGCCGGTATGACGTTGGCGCGCCACCGCCTGCTCCTGAAACGCCGCGACCTCGCTCGGTTTCGCGGAGCCGTCGGCGATTGCGCGGCGCATGCGGCCCATCGAAATCGTTGCGGATGCGAGCACCGGTTCGTCGAACATCAGCGTGGTTTCCGCGCCGAGCCGTTGCGCTGCGTTCAGTACCGGTTCGATATGCCGATGCGCGCCGGCAGGTGGCATCATGAGGAAAGCCGGGCGCTTGCCGAAATCTCTTCGGATCATTGCGTTGCCATAGACGCCCAGCTTCACGCACGACTCGGTGACATTGTCGAGATCGGCTTGCGTCTGACTGATGAAGCTGCACTTGCCGGATGTGCCGCTCGAACTGAAAACATGGTGTCCCGCTGTGCGCAGACGGTCCATCCATGCGTCGACGTTGTCCAGGCCGTCCAGATCGACTTCGGCCACCTGTTTGCTCGATAGCGTTTGCAGCCATGTCGAAAGATGCTTCCAGCGGCCGTTGTCGATGAATGACTCGGGGTAGCTCTTGTAGATCTGATGCGCGAACAGCAGGGGCACCATATCTTCATGGCGGGTCACCTCGTTGACGCCGACATCTTCCGCTCTGCGACGCAGTAGCCTGATCTGTTCGCGGCGCTCGGCGAAGCGCTCTTTCATGGCAGCGAGCTGAAGCTCGCGAAGGTTCTCGGGGTGCTTGCGAAACGGGTCGCTTTCACCGCGCAGCATTGCATAGAACGGGTCCAAAGCGGACATGTCGTCTCCAGGGCTTGAGTTGCCAGGCGTCAGTGGTCGAAGTCGGTGGAACTCGACACGTCGAGCCAGGCTTCGAGGTCGTGTTGCACGGACGAAAGTTTCTTCCGAACGAGGTCGACGGCGTCCGGACCTAGCGGTAGCCGCAGCGGTGGGACGTCTGCGGAAACCGCGCGCACGATGGCGTCGGCAGCCTTGGCCGGATCGCCCGTTTGCGTGCCGTGGTAGCTGCTCATGTAACGACGCATCTTGCCCACGGTCTCCGTATAGACGGGTGATTCGACCTCGCTCCACTTCAGCGATCCGCCCGCGAAATTGGTGCGGAAGCCGCCCGGCTCGACCACGGTCACACGAATCCCGAACGGGCTCAGCTCACGAGCGAGCGATTCCGAAAGCCCTTCGATCGCATGCTTCGAAGCGCAATAGAAACTGCAGCCCGCAATGCCGATCACGCCGGCGACCGACGAGAAGTTCACGATATGACCGCGGCCGCGCTCGCGAAAATGAGGCAGTACGGCGCGTATCACGTTGACCGTTCCAAACACGTTGGTATCGAACAGCTGACGTGCTTCCGCGTCGGAGACCTCTTCAAATGCGCCGAACAGACCGTAGCCCGCATTGTTGACGAGTACGTCGATCGGTCCCGCGCGCTCGATGGCCTGCGCGACGGCGCGAGGCACGGCTTCCGCGTCGGTCACGTCAAGCAGCACACCGTGCGCGCGTCCGGGTGCGAGATTTTCGAACGGCGTGATCTGTGCGTCATTCCGAACGGTCCCGACCACTTTGTCGCCACGGGCGAGGACCGCCTGCGCAAGGGAACGGCCGAAGCCGGACGAAACGCCGGTAATGAACCACACGGCTGGGCTTGTCTGTGTTTCAGTCATTGTCGATTGGCCTTCAGATGAGTAGCAAACATCGATTTAGTTGGCGGTCCGGGCCTCGGTCATGTCGGCGATCTCTCCGCGGACGTAGGCGTCGATCGTTCCCGCGCAGGACAGCTTGTCGTCGCCGCCGGGCAAATCCTTGTAGCGCACCACGTCGCGAATGATGGGCGTGCGCACGCCGTCGATGCCGTGACCGAACTCCACGGTGACCTTGTCGCCGCTGATCACGCCGCCCCAGCGCCCATCCGCGAGCAGGTCGATCATAGCGAGCCGTCCCTCGACGATGCCTTTCCCGTCCGCAGGATTGAGCAGTTGTTCGCCGGTCGAGTCGAGCACCAGCGGGACGAGCCAGGGCGGGACCGTCCACGCCTTCGCTTCGTGAAACCACGGGCAAAAGCCCGATACTTCGCCCATGCCGTAGCCGTCGTTGAAGTTGGTCGCGTTGAAGTTGAAGAAGCGCTCGCACCGTTGCTGGAAATCTTCTGGCAGGTTCGCACCTTTCTTGCCGCCGCCGATACTAATGATCGTGTCGGGATGAAAGTCGGCGTCGGGAATGCCACGCTGGCGCGCCGTGGCGACGATCTGATAAAGCATGCCCATCATGCCCATGATGAACATGGGCTCGTGACGCCGTTCGAGCAGTTGGTCGATGAACTGCCGGAAATCGGCTTGTACGCGTTCGCTGCGTTCTCGACTTTCGTTCTGGAAGGCTTCGATTTGACTCGGGAGCACGGTGCCGTCCGCGATGGCCCGCCGCATGCGCGCCATGCGCGTGGTGTGCGCGGCGCTTTGCGGCACATTCGACATGTAATGAAGGTCGCCCGGCGTCGCAATCGATTCGGCGAATTTCGCCATGCGCTCGGTTCCGGTGTAAGAGCCGGAGGAGGGCGTCAGAAGGAACACGGGATAGCGACGCGACGGATCGCGCATGCCGCTCGCCGCCCAGCGAATGCCTTGGGAGAGGAGGCGCCAGCCGAGATCGCGGTCGGCTTCGCTCTGGTAAATGAAGGACTGCTTGCCCGAGGTCCCGCTCGAACTCATCACATAGTGGCCGTTTCGACGCAGGGCATGGATCCAGTCGTCGAGATCGGCGATCGTGCCGTAGTCGAGTCCGTCGATCTTGCGGGTTGTGAGCGTTTGAAGCCACGCCGTGAGGTGGCGCCATTTTCCCTGCTCGATGAACGAATCGGGATAGCTCTTGTAGACGGAGTCGGCAAAAAGCAATGGCACGGCATCGCTCATGCTCTTCACTTCCGTCACTCCGGCCTCGCTGGCTCGCTTGTCGAGAATGCGAATCTGCTGCCGGCGCTGCGCAAAGCGCTCGCGCACGGCTTGCAGTTGCGCGGCATGGAGGCTTTCCGGCGCGTTGCGGAAGGGGTCTTGAAGATCCGTGAGTTGAAGCAGCGTGGCAAGGGCTTGCATTATTGCGTCTCCTCCGGATTCGGGCCCGATTCCTCTGAGACCCATTTCATGAATCGATGGATCGGGAACATGCCGTCGTGCGGATAGCCGCCAACCCCATCTGAAATAGACTCGCCCAGCGCCACGATGCGTTGGACGCCAGCGCACGCGAGCGCGTCGCGCACCTCTGTGACCCGGTGCGGCGGATAGATGCCGACCGTTTGCGTGGCGACGGTCGCATAGCGCGCACCGTCGCGCAGGCTTGCCACGGGAACGACGTTGACGGTCTTGCAAATGGGATGAAAATCGACCATTTCTTCCGAGCGAATGACGAGCCCCTTGCCGTCGTATCCGCCGAACACCCGGTAGAGCGGCTCCATCTCACGCAGCACATCAACCGCTTCGCGAATGTCGCTGGGCACCAGCGGGCCCTGGCCGTCGCCATAGCGAAAGTCCTGGCCGAGTGCCAGCGCCAGTTGCTCGGCATAGCGGTCGGCGTCGTCTTCGTCGCCTTCGATGAATTGATACCGGCTCGCATTGCACGCGTCCTGGTTGAACGACAGCACATCGGCTGCGCCGGCACGCGCGACGTTGCGCAGCGCCTCGTCGGATGCAAAGGCTTCACGGCCGACCAGCGAGACAGATACCTTCGGATCGAACGCGACCAGCTCGAGCCCGGGGCCAGCGTAGCGCATCACGTGCCGAACCGCGCTGTCGCCGCCCCATACGACAATCTTGTCGAAGTACTGCGGACGATAAAGAATCGACTCGACATTTTCGTCTCCACCGCGCCAATACGCAGCCGAAAACGACTGGGTGACCGGATGATCCGGGTCGATGTCGGCCATCGTGCGCAGAATTGCAGTGGCCGTGAAAAGATCGTTCGAAGGCAGCTTGAGCAGGTGGACGCCTTTCGTCAGCGCCGCGCGCATGACCGTCATGGCTGCCACCATCGGCGAGTTGCCTGCGAGCACATGTACGAGGCGCGGAGGAAACGCGCGCAGACGACTCGGGCGCCCGCGCAGCGTGCGTGCCACCCAACCGTCGACGAGGCGCGCGTCGCCAAGACTTACGCGCAACTCGTCCTCGATCACCTCGCGTGCGAAAAGGTTGGGAATGTCGCGATAACAGTTTTCAAGAATCCGTCGCCCGAGCGGACTCACTTTGATCATCGACTCGAGCGCGGCCTGCATCAGCGGATTGACGTCCAGATGCAAACGCGGCCCCAGCTCGACAAGAAAGTCGATAACCTTCGCAATCGGCATATCGAAGGCGGGACCTGACTCAGCTCGCGGCCACACGAGGTCGTCAAGGTCTATCCTGGGCGTGCAGAAACCTTGGCCAAGATCACGCGACACGTGCCTGATGGCGCTTCCGGTGACAGTGCGACCGCGGTATACGTGAGGAACCGGCAGCGGCACGAGGCTGGGCTCCTGCGCCGGGTTCCCGCGTTGCCTTTCCGTTGTTTCGGGGTGCTCCATAAAAGCTCCTTTCAAATATCGATACGCGTTGACCTGGGGCGCAGACGCTGGTCCATTCCGAGCTTGCTATCGCTAGTCAGCTCAGATTGACGATCATCCGATCGAGTAAATGTTTGACGGTTCGGACTTCTTCGACCGTGAAGCCGCGAAGCTGCCGATTGCTTGCATCGACGATGTGCGGCAGGGTTCCGCGCAACAACTGGCGGCCGTTCGCAGTCAGTGTGAGCTCGACACAGCGTCGGCCGGAAGTGCTGCGAATTCGTTCGATCAATCCTCTTTTTTCAAGCGAATCGAGCTTGCGGGTCATGATGCTGCTGTCAGCGAGCAGCACCCGGCACAAGGCGGTAGGTGTGCGAGCACGTCCGTCGTACAGTGCTTTCAGGATTCCCCACTGTATTGCTGAAAGCTCGCTCGCAGCGAGCTTTGCGTCGATTTCCTGCCAAAAAAGTAGCTGCATTTGCAAGCAACTATATGCACGGCATTCAAAATATGCAACGATAGGCGAGGTGTGGTTTTCCCCATGTTGCGACGGGGAGCAGGTATGCGCGACGATGCGCATGCGTCTTTTTGTTTGCAATCTTCGGGAGGAACCTTGTCGGAATCTGGTGTGGTAAGTGACATGGCGTTGCCTGTCGCTGTTGAGGAAGTGACCGCAAAGTGGCTAAGCTCCGCGATCGCGTTCCGCTTTCCCGGCGCCGAAGTAACTTCGTGCCGGCACGTGGAGGTATTGCCGGGTACGTCGACCAAGGTACGCGTCGTACTCGAGTACAACGAGGCGGGACAGGCAATGGCGCTGCCGGCGCGCATGATCGTCAAGGGCGGTTTCGAGGATCACAGTCCTTCGATGAGAGACATGTACCGCAACGAAATGCGGTTTTATCGCGACGTTCTACCGTTCATCAACATGAACGCGCCTAGATGCTTTTTTGCAGGCACGGATCCTGACGCCTGGCAATCGGTCGTAGTGATGGAAGACCTGAGCGAGCGTAACGTTCAGTTTTGCCGTGCCCAGCAATCGCAGGGCTACGAACAAGTCGCCCTACGGTTGAGTGCGATGGCGCGCTATCACGCGCAAACATGGAACAGCCGGGAGTTCGACAAGGGCGGTCGGCTCGAATGGGTGGGAGAGCGCTTTTCGGACTGGTCGCTGGAATACCAGAACCGATACCTCGAACCGGACGTCTGGGCCCACTACATATCGCTGCCGAGAGGAGCGGCAGTAAGCCGGTATCTGCACGATCGGGACTGGATGATGGCATCTCTCGCGCGCATTGCGCGCGAACATAAGAGCAAACCGGTATGCCTTATTCACGGCGATACGCATCTGGGAAATCTGTACGTCGAAGCTGACGGGACGCCAGGTTTTTTCGATGCCCAGGTCAGTCGGGCACCTTGGAGCCTCGAGGTTGCCTATCACATAGGGTGCGCACTCGATATCGAGGACCGTCGCTCATGGGAGCGGTCGCTGCTCGAACACTATCTTTCGCAGCTGGCGATTGGCGGGGTCGAGGCGCCCGATTTCGACGAAGCGTGGAACGACTATCGACGCGATCTCGCGTATGGATACTTCATCTTTGCGATTAACGAAACCCGCTTCCAGACCGAAGCAGTGAACACCGCGTATGCGGCACGCTTTGGCGCGGCATTGTTGGATCACGGCACGGTGCGCGAATCGACATGATCCAGGCCAATAATGCAACCATATGTTGCATTATTGGCTTCGCGAGACTAAGCTCGACCATCGGCAGCCTCCTGGCGGGTTACGGCTTGAACGTGAACGTGCAGGTGCTCGCTCGAACGTTCAAGATGACAGTCGACTTTCATCAACCGATTACGGCATGCCTGTTCCGAAAATCTTTCATCAACGTTTAAGCGGCAAGATCGCGATCGTGACCGGCGCAGGATCGCTCGGTCAGGGATTTGGCACGGGCAAGGCCATTGCCTGTCTTTTTGCGGCGGAGGGCGCGTCCGTCTGCCTCGTCGATCAGCAGTACGAGCGGGCGGCGGAAACGCTCGCGCTGATCACGGAAGCGGGCGGCCGAGCGTTCGTATCGACCGGCGATATCACGCACGGCGCTGTCTGTGCGCGCATTGTCGAAGAGACCGTTCAGCGGTATGGAGGCCTGGACATTCTCATCAACAACGTCGGTATCTCGGGCGCGCCGGGGAGATTGCAGGACGTCGACGAAGCGTCCTGGGACCGTGTGATCGACGTCAATCTGAAAAGTGCGTTCTTGATGAGCCGAAGTGCGGTGCCGAAGATCGTGGCGCGCGGGGGCGGGGCCATCGTCAACATCGGTTCGGTCGCAGGCAGCCGCAGCCACGGGTCGGCCGCGTATGGCTCGTCAAAGGCGGGAATGGTCGGCTTTACGCGTGAACTCGCGGTGATGTACGGCCGCGATCAGGTTCGCGCCAACGCGATTGCTCCGGGGCATATTCTTACGCCAATGGTGGAAAGCATGCTTGACGATAAGGCTCGCGAACGTCGCCGCAAGATCGCGCCCCTCCCATTGGAGGGAGATGCATGGGACGTCGCGGCCGCCGCGCTGTTTCTCGCCAGCGACGAATCGCGATTCATTACTGGCACGTGCTTACCCGTGGACGGTGGCGTGACGCAGATTGCGGCGCTTGCAGCGTACGATCTGGTCCAGCAATAGCCACCGTATCGGGCGGGGTACGTCGGGCAGCAAAGCGTCACTTTCCGCTGTGCTTTCCTGGCCAAATCTTCTGGTAACTTAGCGGGGCCGAATTTGACCCGCGCTACAGGAAACGGCATCTGTCTGGCACTGGCATGGCCGTCGAATTGCGGTTCATGCCAATCGCCCCTTTGCTCGGCCCTGGATAAATATCGCGCTCGATCCGAACGATCTGTCGATGTTCGTCCAGGTCGTCCGCGCCTTGGTTCATCTGCTTTCCGGCAAACGCGCGTCATTGCGGCCTGAGGTGCAGATCGTTGCTCACGGATTGCACCCCCGGCACGCCGCGCGTCACGGCAAGCGCTTTCTGAATCTGTGCCTCCGAATCCACGTATCCTGACAACTGCACGACGCCTCGATACGTCGCGACGCTCATCGGCAAGGATCTCAGTTCCGGGTTCGCGACGAGCGCCTGCTTCACCCGGGCGGCGAGCGCAGCGTCGTCAGCGGCGATCTTCCCCGGCGCTGTCAAGGGCGGCGTCACCGTGGACTTACAGCCGCTGGTGAACACGAACGCTGGCAATGCGAACGCCGCGACGATCAGCAATCGGCTTTTGATGTATGGCGCGTTTCGCATGTCGGCTATGAAATCCTGATTCGATAAGCGCTAAATGGTGGGCTGAAAAGCGCGCCGAGTGGCGAAGGGATACGGCGCATCTCGGCTTACAGGCTACCTGTATTGGCAGGGCAACCCTTCGCGTCGATTTGGCGAGGCGAATCAGGCGTAGCAATTGCGCAGGTACGAGAGAACGAGTATCTGACTGTCGCCATCGCAGTTTCCCACGAACTGCATACGTTAGCCGAAGACGGTATCTGAAGAAGTTTTCCCATGTCTGAGCCTGTCAATCCTCCCAATACCCGGGCGAGCGGGTTTCAAGGTGTCACGCGGAGGGTCGCACTGTCATCGGTCCGCTGGTCAAAGCGCCGCACGGGGGCAACGAAGACCCTTGAAGCGCCCCACCAGAAGTCTGATGTCCCGGCATAAAGCCTATCTGCATGCCCATTTTCTAAAGAGATCGCGGAATCTGCCGATAAAGAGGTCATCGTACAACACCGGGTTGAAAAGCGGCATGAGAAACGTATCGGTTCGAAATAGTCTCCTGACTGTCTTCCTGATCTTTGCGGCGATGATTTTGCTGGGCGGCGTAATTGGTGTCGCCACGCTCAGCCGCGCGAACGCCAGTCTCAACCGCATCCATCAGATTGCGACGCAGGAAATTCTCGTCAACGACGCATACAAGGACTCCACACGCACTCGAGCCGCGTTGACACGAGCCTACTCAGCTCTAAAGGAGCGCAACGACGAGACGACGCGAGACTCGGCATTGAAGAGCGCCGAAACGACGATGAACCGGGCGGCTGCGGAAACCGAGTCGTTTCGAAGCGCCGCCGTTTTTCGTGGCCAGGACGACGGGTTGAAGCAGCAGTTGATCGAATCGTCAGTCAACCTCGCCGCGATTCTGAAGAAAGCCTCCGATGCTCTGCGTGCCGGCGATACGAACGCCTACGCCGCTATCAACGATCACGACATTACGTCAACCGGTGTGGCGTATTCGGTGAATGTCGAGAAATTCCAGAGCATGGCTAACAGGTTGTCGAACGATGCCATCGCGCAGGTCGATCGCGAATATACGTGGGTCGTCAGCCTGGTCATTTTCGGAGTGAGCGCGGCGTTGGTCCTGATCGTCGCTGCGCATTTCGCGCTGCGGCGCATCGTGACGACTCCGCTGAACGACGCCGCCAATCTGCTCGATCGAATCGCGGCGAATGATCTGACAGCGCGCATCCCCGAGGCGAGCGGCAACGAGATCGGTCAGCTATTCGCGGCGATGCAGCGGATGCAGCGTGGTTTGGCTCGGACAGTGGCGAACGTGCGCAACAGTTGCGAGGCCATTTACGGCGGCGCGCGCGAGATTGCCGCGGGCAATGTGGATCTGTCGAGCCGCACAGAGCAGCAATCAGCGGCACTGGAAGAAACCGCGGCCAGCATGGAGCAATTGACGTCCACCGTCAAACAGAACGCGGATAACGCGCAGCAGGCAAGTGCACAGGCTTCGAGCGCAGCCGATGTCGCCGAGCAGGGCGGCGAAGTGGTCGAGCGCGCCATCGAGACAATGAATTCAATCAGCCAGAGTTCGCGGAGGATCGCCGAGATCACCGGGATGATCGACAGCATCGCATTTCAGACCAATATCCTTGCGCTGAATGCGGCGGTCGAATCGGCACGGGCCGGTGAGCAGGGACGCGGCTTCGCCGTGGTCGCAAGCGAAGTTCGCAGTCTAGCTCTGCGCAGCGCGGACGCCGCCCGAGAGATCAAGACCTTGATCGGCGCCTCGGTCGAGGACGTGGCTAACGGCAATAGCCTGGTCGCGCAGGCGGGTCAGTCGATGAAGCAGATTGTTAGCGCCGTGCGCGGCGTGGCCACCATCATGAATGAAATCAAGGCAGCAACGATCGAGCAGGGCACGGGCATCGAACAGGTCGGCCAGGCGGTTACGCAGATGGACCAGGTGACTCAACAGAATGCGGCACTCGTCGAAGAAGCCGCCGCTGCCGCGAGCGCGCTCGAACAGCAGGCGCAGTCAATGACGGATGCAGTCTCGGCATTCCGCCTCGCCGCGCAATAGAAGCTCCGATTGACCGACGCAAAGCGCTGGTCGATTCAGACAATCTAAATCATTTCTAACTGGGGTATGAATATGAACGTTAAAGGCGTGCTGGGCGCCACCGCAATTCTGATTGCCGGTGCTTCCCTCTCCTGCATGTCACAGGCCGCGACGTACGCATATGTATCGAATGCAGATAGTCAGAATATCTCGGTTTTCAGTCTCGACAAGTCGAACGGCTCGCTTGCGCCCGTGGAGACTGTGTCTGTCGGTGCAACGGTGATGCCGATGGCGTTTTCGCCGGATCACCTTCGGCTCTACGCAGGACTGCGTTCGAAGCCTTATCGCGTGGTGAGCTTTGCGGTCAATCCGCTCGATGGCCGGCTGATCGAACTCGGCAGGGCGCCGCTTGCGGATAGCATGGCGTATATCTCGACGGACGCAAACGGCCGTTACCTCTTTTCCGCGTCATATGGCGGCAACCTTCTGGCGGTGAACCAGATCGGCGCGGATGGTGTGGTCGGCAACGTACAGCAGACCGTCAAGACCGGCCCGATGGCTCATGCGATCCGCAACGCTCCGGACAACCGTTTCGTATTCGCGTCGGTTCTCGGCGCGGATGCCTGGCTCCGTCTCAAGTTCGACGCCTCGAATGGGCAGTTGACCGAGGACACCGCGCCCGCCTATTCGTTGCCGCCGAAATCGGGACCACGTCACTTCGTATTCTCGCCGGATCATCGCTTCACGTACCTGATCGATGAACTCGACGGCAAGCTGCACGTACTCGCCTTCGATAGCACCCGCGACACCGTCAAGCCGGTCGAAACGGTCTCGATCCTGCCGCCCGATTTCTCCGGCGACAAGCCATGGGGGGCCGATCTGCACCTGACCCCGGACGGGCGATTCCTGTTTGCATCGGAGCGCACATCGAGCACGCTCGCGGCGTACAAGGTGAACGCTGCCTCTGGCAAGCTGACGCGTATCGGTACGTACCAGACGGAAAAGCAACCGCGTGGATTCAATATCGATCCGTCCGGCAAGTACTTGCTGGCTGTCGGGCAATTATCGACGAGCCTTAGCGTTTACAACATCGATCGCAAGACTGGCAAGCTGAGTGCGATCGGACAGTATCCGGTCGGCAAGGGCGCGAACTGGGTTGAACTCGTCGAGTTTGATGGCACGAACGCCGATTGAGGTTTGATTCCCGGATCGCCGTGCGGTGAGCATGGCGTTCCTGCTTCGGCTTTCACTGGGCGCCACGATTTGCTTTTTGTCCGCGGTGATGCGTCCAGTCTTCCGAGAGGTGGGCGCTGCCTTGGAAAGCACCCGGCGCCCCGTTGCAGAACGTCAGGCTTTCGTGGCAGCGAACGGCCGCTATAGAGAAGGTCGACCCTCCACTTACGGCACTCGAACCAGATTTGCCACGGTCTCATTGCGGGCCGACAGGATGTCAATCCGAGCGGTCCGCAATGGCTTGCCAGGACCATGACTGTGCCGCATGGTTCCGGGCGACGGAAGGGCATGCCCGCGATGAGGATCATTAGCCGCGCTCACGCACCACATCGCTGCGGTTCCACCATCCGCCGCCGACAGCCTGAAAGAGTGCGACGGTATCGGAATACCGGGTGGCCTGAGTCTGGACGAGGCTGATGCGGGCCTGCTGGTACGTCCGCTGCGCGTCGAGCAGCGCAAGATAGCTGATCGCGCCAACGTGGAACTCGCGCTGGGACACAGCGAGGCTGTCCGCCGCCGCCCGCTCGGCTGCTGCCTCGGCCACCACTGCGTCCGCATCCGATTGCAGCGCTCGCAACGCATCAGCCACGTTCTGAAACGCCGAGATGACGGTGTTGCGATACTGCGCCGCTGCTGCATCGAAAGCGTCAATTGCGGCGCGGCGCCGGTGCAGCAACGTTCCACCTTCGAAGAGGGGCTGCGTGAGTCCCGCTCCCAGGTTCCAGATCGCGCTTCCCGGCGAAAACAGCGCATCGTTGGTCTCGCTGCCATAGGCGGCGCTGAGCGTGAGTTGCGGCAACATATTGGCGGTGGCGACGCCGATCTCTGCGCTTGCGGCGTGCAGTTGCGCTTTCGACGCGCGAATGTCCGGACGCTGCTCGACGAGTGTCGACGGCAGGCTGACCGGCAACGTGTCGGGCAACTGCAGCGACGCGAGATCAAACGTCTCGACCAGCTCGTCACTCGGGAAGCGGCCAAGATAGGCCGTGAGCTGATTGCGGGTCAGCGCCAGTTGCTTTTGCAGCGGCGGCAACTGCGCGCGTGTTTGCGCCAGCGTGGCCGCCTGCGCGAGTACCGCCGCATTGGCGACGGCGCCGATCGCGAATTGCCGTTTCAATCCCGCGAGTTGCTGCGTCTCGATGTCGACGATCTCCTCTGTGGCTGCAATCTGCGCCCGCAACGAAGCCTCCTGTACGGCGGCCGTGGCGACGTTCGACGTCAAGCTCAGATAGCTCGCCTCGAGTTCGAAGCGTTCGTACTCGGCTTGCGCGGCGAGCGATTCGATCTGCCGGCGCGTACCGCCCCAGATGTCGAGCAGGTAGGTGACGCTCACCGAGGCGTTGTTGAGCCTGAAGACCGGCACCGCGGTCGAGATCCCGAACGGCGAGCCCGAAATCTTCTCGCGAGCAGTCGAGATGTCCGCACTCACCGTCGGGAACAGCGCCCCTTGTGCTGCGTAAAGCGCTTCGTTGGCCTCGCGAAGGGTGGCCTGCGCCGCCTGCAGGCTCGGGTTGGCCTCAAGCGCACGTTCTACGAGTGCGTTCAGCGCAGCCGAGTGGAATAGCGTCCACCATTGCCCCGGAATGTCGAGAGCTTGCACGAAGCGCTGCGCCTCGCCGCCGTGGACGTCCGACGCGACGGTTCGCTCCGGCAGCGGCTCCCGCGTATAGCCGCTGACCTGCGGCGGCCCGGGTGGCGCGAAGTCAGGTCCGACTTCGCAGCCGCCAAGCAGCGTCGCCGCCGAAAGCGCCGCGCAGGCGGCGCTGCGGCAACATGCTGCCCGGGGGTGACGCGCAAAGCCGGGGTTCGATGTCATTGCTGCGCGCTCGTCATGTTACGGGCCGTTTAGGAAGGCTTCGCCGCAACCGGTTTCACGGCCATGCCGGGGCTGAGCTTGAGGAGATTGCCGACCACGACCGAATCGTCCCGAACGACGCCCTTCCTGACCACGACAAGTGGCCCGTAGTCCGAGCCGAGGGTCACGTAGCGCTGCTCGACCCGCTTGTCTGCGCCGACGACGTAGACGTATTTGCCAAGCTGGTTGGAGCCGACGGCCACTTGTGGCACCAGCAGCGTGTTGGGTGCGTCCGCGACGTGCAGGCGCACGCGGATGAATTGCCCCGGCAGCAACGTGTGATCCGGGTTCTCGACGGTCGCGCGCGCGGTGATGGTGCCGCTGCTGCGCCCCACGTTGTTGTCGAGAAACGTGAGCCTGCCACGGTACTGCGGGCTCGCGCCCTGACCGACGATGACCTCGGCCGCGATGGTCCCCTTTGCCTGATCCTGCTGGATAGTGGCGAGATCGGTGTCCGGCGGATTGAAGGTGGCATAGATCGGGTCGAGCTGCACGAGGGTGTTGAGCTGGGTCCCCGTGCTGCTGACGAGCGCACCTTCATGCACCTGACTCAGGCTGAGACGCCCGGAGAACGGCGCGCGGATCTTCGTAAAGTCGAGATTGAGCCGCGCCGTCTCGATGAGCGCACGATCCGCCGCGAGCGCGGCCAGGTCCTGATGCTCGGTGCTCGCGGACTGCTGCAGCGTATCGATCGACACGTCGCCCGTCTCGCTCATCAGCGTATTGCGGCGATGGCTGGCGATGGCATATTCGAGCGCCGCCGCATCCTTTGCCGCCTGCGCCCTCGCCTGATCGAGCGCCGCCTGATAACTGCGCGGATCGATCTCATACAGGAGTGTGCCCTTGCTCACGTCCGAGCCATCGGACACCCCCTGCTTCGCCAGGTAGCCGGTCACCTGCGCCTGAAGCGTGACGGTGCGGATCGCGTCCGTGGTGCCGACATATTCGAGGTAAACCGGCACGGTCTGCTCGACCACCTGGGTTACGGGCACCTCGGTGGGGGCGGCTGGGTCCGGCGCGGGCGGGCTGCCGGTAGCCTGTCGCGCTCCGCCACCCGTGAACGACAGGACGCAGACGACTACGGCGATCGCCAGGCCCGTGGCTACAACGCGAAGTTTGCCGACTCTCATTGCGCCGTTGCTCCCCGATCAATCCCCGGACGCCGCCTCGCCGCCATCGCGAGGCGCGCGACCGATACGTTTGAGCACGGCCTCACGCAAGTGCTCGATCACCGTGTAGAAGATCGGCACGAATCCCAGGCTGAGCAGGGTGGCGGCGAGCATGCCGCCTACCACCGTCGTCCCGATCGAGCGGCGGCTCGCGGCGCCCGCGCCGGAGGCGATCATCAATGGGACGGCGCCAAAGATGAACGCGAACGCGGTCATGAGGATCGGGCGCAGACGCAGGCGGGCCGCCTCGGTCACCGCCGCGACGATATCGAGGCCGGCTTCGCGGCGCCGCTTGGCAAATTCGACGATCAGGATCGCGTTCTTCGCCGCCAGCCCGATCAGCAGGACGAAACCGATCTGCGCATAGATGTCGACCTGCATGTGGCGCAGCCACAGCAGCCCCAGCGCGCCGAACAGGGCTAGCGGCACCGTGAGGATGATGGTGAACGGCAACGTCCAGCTCTCGTATTGCGCGGCGAGGAACAGGAACACGAAGGATAGCGCGAGCGCGAAGACCAGGCCCGCGACCGAGCCGGCCTGCAGCTCCTGATAGGTAATGCCCGTCCAGTCATAGCCGAAATCCGCCGGCAAAACGCGCGCCGCGCGCTCCATCGCCGCGATCGCCTGGCCCGAACTGTAGCCCGGCGCCGCACTGCCGGTGATCTCCGCGGCACCGTAGAGGTTGTAATGAGGCACCGTGTCCGGCCCCACCGTCGGTTCGAGCCGGCCGAGCGTGCCCAGCGGCACCATGCTTCCCGCGGCGTTGCGCACGTAGAGCCGCGACAGGTCGCTGCGGTTCCCGCGGGCGTTGTCGTCGGCCTCGAGCAACACCTCGAAGGTGCGGCCGAACAGCGTCACATTGTTCACGTACAGCGAGCCGAGATAGATCTGCATCGTATTGAACACATCGCTCAGGTTGAGCCCGAGCAGCTTCGCCTTCACGCGATCGAGATTGAAATCGTATTGCGGCGTCGACGTGTTGTAGCTGGTGAGCAGGGTGCGCCGTTCGAGTTCAGACTGTTGCCGCGCCTGGGCGAGAAAGGCCTGGGTCGCCTCGCCGAGTGCGGCACTGCCCCGGCCGCTCAGGTCCTCGATTTCGAAATCGAAGCCGCCGAAGGTGCCGAGGCCGGCAATAGTCGGTGGAATCAGTGCAAGCGCCACCGCCTCCGGAATCTGATTGAGCTTCGGCTGTACCGTGGCGATGAGGTTGGCGACGCTCTGCTTCGCACCTCGCTCGTCCCACGGCTTGAGGATCACAAACTGGGCCGCACTGTTCGACGTCGTGCTGCGAGTGATGAAATTCAGACCGCTGATGGACAGCACGTTCGCCACGCCGGGCGTCGCCCTCAGGATCGCGCGGGTCTTCTCCATTACGGCCTCGGTGCGTTGCAGCGAAGCGCCATACGGGAGTCGCGTAATCACATAGAAATAGCCGGGATCTTCAACCGGCAAAAAGGCGGAAGGGATCGTCGAATGGAGCAGCCAGGTCACACCCAGGCCACACGCGAAGACCGCCAGCGCGAGCCAGCGCAGCCGGATCAAGCCGCGCAGCGAATTCGCGTAGTGGCTGCGCGCCCAGTTAAAGCCTTGATTGAACTTGCGAAACAGGATGAAGCGTGGCGGCCTGTCCCGTCGCAACAGCAACGCGCAGAGCGCCGGACTGAGCGTCAGGGAATTGAACGCCGAGAGCGCCACCGAAATGGCGATGGTCAACGCAAACTGATTGTAGAGGCGGCCCGTCACGCCCGGCAGGAAGGCGATCGGCACGAACACGGCGCCGAGCACTGCCGAGGTGGCAACGATCGGCCCCGTCACTTCCCGCATCGCCGCCTTGGCCGCAGCCATGGGCGTCAGCCCGCTCTCGAGTTGGCGTTCGACATTCTCGACCACGACGATCGCATCGTCGACGACGAGGCCGATAGCGAGGACCATGCCGAGCAGGCTGACCGTGTTCAGCGAAAAGCCGAGCACCAGCATGATCGCGAGGGTACCGATGAGCGCCACTGGAATGGCGATCATCGGAATGAACGTGGTCCGCCAGCTCTGCAGGAACAGGAACACGACGCCCAGCACCAGTAGCAGCGCAAAGCTAAGCGTCTTCATCACCTCGACCATCGAGGCGGATACGAACATGGTGGTGTCGTAGGTGATGCCCCACGCCATCCCTTTCGGGAAGCGCTTTGCAAGCGTCTGCATCGTGGCCTTGACACGCTGGTCGAGGTCGAGCGCATTAGCGCTCGGCAACTGGAAGACGGCGAGCAGCGCCGCCGGGTGTTCGTTCACGGAGGCGCTAGAGGTGTACTGAAGTGCGCCCAGATCGATGCGCGCCACGTCGCGCAGATACACAGTTGCGTCGCTCGCCGTGCCGGCGCGCAGCACGATATTGCCGAATTGCTGCGCGTCCGCCAACTGGCCGTGGGTGTTGATCTGGTATTGAAACGTCGTGCCCGCCGGCGCCGGCGCCTCGCCGAACTTGCCTGCGGCGACCTGCACATTCTGCTCGGCGATCGCTTGCTGGACATCGCTGGCTGTCATGCCGAGCGCGGCGAGCTTGTTGGGGTCGAGCCAGATGCGCATCGAGTAGCGACGCTCGCCGAAGATCGTGACATCGCTCACGCCGGGCAGGCGCTTGAGCGAGTCGACGAGCTGGAGATAAGCGTAGTTGCTGAGGGTGACAGGATCGATCGAGCCGTCTGGCGAATAGAGATTCACCGCCAGAACAAAGTTCGGGTTCTGCTTCTGGATGGTGATGCCGGCCTGATTGACGATGCTGGGAAGCTGCGCCGTCGCCTGCGAGATGCGGTTCTGCACGTCGACCGCGCCGATGTCGATGTTGTAGCCGACGTTGAACGTGACGGTGATCGTGGACGTGCCATCGTTGGCACTCACCGACGACAGGTAGCTCATACCCGGCACGCCGTTGATCTGCTCTTCGAGCGGCGCGGTGACGGTGTCCGCCACGACCTGCGCGCTCGCACCCGTATAGGTCGACTTGACCAGAACCTGTGGCGGCGTGATCTGCGGAAACCGCTCCACCGGCAGGTTGAACCAGGCAATGAGCCCCGCGAGCACCATGATGATGGCGATCGACGATGCGAAGATCGGACGCTCGATAAAGAAATCGACCATTGACCTCGCCCCGAGTCCCAGGTAGCTTGACGGAAACGCGCCGGTATAGTTTCCGCCGTCGGTAGACATTGTCAATAGGCCTGGATCGTGACGCGCGAAACACAGACTCAACCTATCCGATCAGGCGGGCGTCCTACGCTGCGAGAGTCCGAAATTCGTCTGCAGCGCCTGCTCGATGTTGCGCAGCGCCATTTTCTTGCCGCTGGATATCGCGAGACCAGCCTTGAAGGCATCGCGCGAGAGGCGGGTATTGCAAAAAAAACGCTGTACGATCGATTCGGCAGCAAGGCGGGCCTGTTCAGCGCAATCGTCGAGACGCTGCGTCGTTCATGGATCACGCAGCTCGGCGATATCGTGCTCGATGCGCGCCGTCCGGAGCACGTCCTCGAGAAGGTCGCGCTCCATCTGCTGGATGTGTGCACGCGGCCTGACATGATCGCATTGCATCGCCTGCTTCTGACCGAGGCCTATCGTTTTCCCGAACTCATCAGCGGGTATTACAACAAGGCGGGTGGACTACGCGGCATGGAGCCGCTTTCGGACTATCTTCGTTCGGCAGTCGCCGATGGCGCATTGCAACTCGATGACGTTGCGCTGGCTACCGAGCAGTTTCTACACCTGGTACTCGGCGGGGTCCGCGCGCGGCTGCTGCTTGGCGCCACCAGGAGGCGCCCCGGCGCATCGGAGCGCAACAGAATCGCGCGTCAGGCGGTCCGCATCTTCCTCGCTGGATGCAAGGTGCTTTGAGCGAGCGCGTTCCGGTCTTCGTCCGATTCTGCCCGGCCGATATTCGCCTGGAGCGGCCGCGGCCGGCGGGATGCCGGCCCAATTCCCGTCTGCTTCCGGGGCCGCGCAACCAGCCACCCGCTGCTGCATTGCGACAATCGGGCGTTCGTATTCCTGGTTGCCGTGCCGCGTGTGGTTGAGGCGGCGAGGAATTGGCCCCCTGTACGTGTTTCCCTTGCCTAAACTCAAGTTGGTACGCGCCGAACTCTGACGGCACGAGCGCGGTAGCGCTCGCGCGCGAACTCCGGCACGTATTTGAAATCTGAAAGAACATGGGGGGCGGACATGACGACGGCTGTCAGCTTTCATATCGGCTATACGCAATACCTTGGCCCCGATGGCGAGCCTGTCCAGTCATTGCCAGCCTTCGCACGTGACCCGGCGGCGCTGATTGCGCTCTATCGCGCGATGGTGCTGACACGGGCGTTCGACACGAAGGCGGTCGCGCTGCAGCGTACCGGCAAGCTCGGCACCTTTGCGTCGTCGGTCGGCCAGGAGGCGATCGGTGTCGGTGTCGCCAGCGCGATGCAGTCCGACGACGTGCTGTTCCCTTCGTATCGCGATCACGCTGCGCAATTGCTGCGCGGCGTCACGATGACGGAAAGTCTCCTGTATTGGGGCGGCGACGAGCGCGGCAGCGATTTCAGCGTGCCCCGTAACGATTTTCCGAACTGTGTGCCGATCGGCACACAGGTGTGCCATGCGGCCGGCGCAGCCTACGCGTTCCTGCTGCGTCACGAGCCGCGCGTTGCGGTGGCGATCTTCGGCGACGGCGGCACATCCAAGGGCGATTTCTACGAGGCGATGAACATGGCCGGTGTCTGGCAGGCGCCGCTTGTGCTCGTCGTCAATAACAACCAGTGGGCGATTTCGGTACCACGCAGCCACCAGAGCGCTGCGCAAACGCTCGCGCAAAAAGCGATCGCTGCAGGAATAGAGGGGCTGCAGGTCGACGGCAACGACGTGATCGCCGTGCATCAGGTTGTCCACGCGGCGCTCGCCAAGGCTCGCCGCGGCGATGGCCCGACGCTGATCGAGGCGCTCAGCTATCGCCTTGGTGATCACACGACGGCCGATGACGCGACGCGCTATCGCGACGCCGAGGTCATCGGCAAGCAATGGGAATACGAACCGCTGCTTCGTTTGCGCACCTACCTGATGCACGTGAACGTCTGGACCAAGGCGCAGGACGAGGAACTCGGTAAGGCGTGCCGTGCGCAGGTCGAGCAGGCCGTCGACGCGTACCTGGCGATACCGCCTGCGGGCCCATCCGCGATGTTCGATCACCTGTATGAGGCGTTGCCCCCAGCGATGCGTGAGCAACTGGCGATGGCGCAACGTTTCGCGCCGGCTAAGGGGAACGGCGATGGCTGACCTCAATATGGTCGAGGCCCTCAATCAGGCGCTCGCATATGAACTGGCGCACGACCCTGCCGTCGTGCTGCTCGGAGAGGACATTGGCGTGAACGGCGGCGTATTTCGCGCGACCGTCGGGTTGCAGACGCGCTTTGGCGCTCAGCGGGTGATCGACACGCCGCTGGCCGAAACCGCCCTCGCCGGCTGCGCGATCGGCATGGCGGCGATGGGCGTTAAGCCCGTCGTGGAGATCCAGTTCGCCGGATTTGTCTATCCGACCATCGATCACATCCTGAATCATGCGTCGCGTCTGCGGCATCGAACGCGCGGACGACTGACGTGTCCGCTGGTGATCCGTGCGCCATGCGGCGCAGGCATTCACGCACCAGAGCACCATTCCGAAAGCCCTGAAGCGCTGTTCACCCACATACCCGGGCTGCGCGTCGTGACGCCGTCGTCGCCAGCACGCGCGTACGGCTTGCTGCTGGCGGCGATCCGGGACCCGGACCCGGTGATCTTCTTCGAGCCGACGCGGCTGTACCGGCTCTTCAGGCAGCCGGTGGAGGATGACGGCGAAGCGCTGCCGCTCGACAGTTGCTTTACGTTGCGCGATGGGGCAGACGTCACACTGGTGAGTTGGGGCGGGGCGTTGCAAGACGTGCAGGCCGCGGCCGATCTGCTCGCGCAGGAAGGCGTAATGGCCGAGGTGATCGACGTGGCGACGCTCAAGCCGCTCGACATGAACACCATTCTCGCGTCGGTGGCGAAAACCGGACGCTGCGTGATCGTGCACGAGGGCTCGCATGCCGGAGGGGTCGGCGCGGAGATCGCCGCCAACATCGCCGAGCGCGGACTGTACTCGCTGCTCGCACCGGTGCAGCGCGTCACTGGCTACGACGTGGTGGTGCCGCTGTACAGACTCGAGAATCAATACATGCCAGGCACTGAGCGCATCGTTGGCGCGGTCAGGCAGGCGCTGGAAGCGTAGGGATGCCATGAAAATCTTCAAACTGCCTGATCTCGGCGAAGGTTTGCAGGAAGCGGAGATCGTCGAGTGGCACGTCAAGAGCGGCGAAGACATTCGCGCGGATCAACGGCTGCTGTCGGTGGAAACGGCGAAGGCGATCGTCGATATTCCGTCGCCTCAATCCGGCCGAGTCGCGAAGCTGTTCGGCCAGCCCGGCGATATCGTGCATCTGGGGGCGCCGCTCGTCGCATTCGAAGGAGCGGCCGACGAAGCCGATGCCGGTACCGTGGTCGGTCATATGGAGGTCGGCCAGCATGTGGTGCACGAAGCGCCGGCGGCGCTCGGCGGCAGCCCCGGCACGGGTGTCGGCACAATCAAGGCGATCCCGGCGGTGCGGGCGCTCGCGCGCAAGCTTGATGTCGATCTTGCGATGGTGACACCGTCGGGGGCGGAGGGTGTCATCACGGCGGCTGACGTGCAGCGCGTCGCGAAGATACTCGCTCAGCTCGGTCCGCCCGAAGTGCTGCGCGGCGTGCGGCGCGCGATGGCGCAGAACATGGCGCGCGCGCAGAGCGAAGTGGCGGCCGCGACCGTCATCGACGACGCCGACATTCATGAGTGGCCGCCACATACCGATGTGACGATCCGCCTGATCCGTGCGCTGGTAGCAGGATGCAGCGCCGAACCCGGGCTCAACGCATGGTTCGACGGACATGCGGGACGGCGGCACGTACTGGAAAAGATCGACCTCGGCATCGCCGTCGATCTACCGGATGGCCTCTTTGTACCGGTATTGCGCGACGTTGCGCACCGCAACGCAGCGGATCTGCGTGGCGGCCTCGACCGGATGCGTGTCGACATCCGGGCACGCAAGATTCCACCGGAGGAACTGCGCGGCAATACGATCACGTTGTCGAACTTCGGCATGATCGCCGGCAAATACGCAGCTCCCGTGGTCGTGCCGCCCACTGTCGCGATCCTCGGAGCGGGGCGCATTCACGAGCAGGTCGTGGCGGTAAGTGGCGTTCCGGCCGTGCATCGGATCTTGCCGCTTAGTCTGACGTTCGACCATCGGGTCGTCACGGGCGGCGAAGCAGCACGGTTTCTCGCCGCGGCGATCGTGGATCTGCAGATGGCGCAGTAGCTGTGACTGCGCGAATTCAAAAATTCAGAAGGTGTATGCGTTGTGTCCAGCTTGGGACGTTCGCAGATTTAGGCACAGCGAAATCGTATGCCAATCCGTAAATCGATCGAGGCGTGCCGGTTCGCAGCTTCGTGCAGCGCACCCGGTCTTTGGATCGCTTCGTCTGCAAAACGGCCCCGCCCCGTGGAACAGTTACAAGATAAGTATTGACGCTGGTACCACTTGGCGGTTAAGGTGCCGCATGAAGTTCAAGAAGTTCGATTGCTGTTCATCAATTGCTCGCTCCTCAGCGGTATTCGTTGTCCTCTCCCTCCTTGACGCTTCATACGCTCTTCAACGGAGCACATTTTCCCGTTTTTTCTCAAGGATTCTTCATGGATACCGGTACTGTTAAGTGGTTCAACGATAGCAAAGGTTTTGGCTTCATCACCCCGGACAAGGGCGGTGATGACCTTTTCGCTCACTTCTCCGAAATCAGCGGCGACGGCTTCAAGACGCTGGCTGAAAATCAGAAGGTGAGCTTCGAAACGAAGCAAGGCCCGAAGGGTCTGCAGGCAGCTAACATCAAGCCGCTGTAAAGTTTGAAGAGCCCGGCGTTCCGCGACGGACGCCGGGTTGCAGGGACTTCCTTACGGAGCGTTGTTTCCTGAAGTGGCGCGTTCGCTCCTGGCTGCATCGGTTTCGCCGGCAGCTTGCCAAGCGCCATACGTCTCATTGCGCTCATTTTCCCCTCTGGCATTAGCGCCACGTCTTCGCTTTCCGAGTGCTTCAGATTCGGCCTGAGATGCCTTTGAATCGGCGTACCTGTGCACATTTCGCAAGGCACGCGCGCACTCGACATTATTAAAATAAAATGCAGAACAAACAAATTCAACAATACAACGGCTATGCCGTCCAGCCCTCGGCGCATCGTTTGCCCGACGGCAGTTTTTCCTCCAACCTGCTGCTAGAACGCGCCGATAGCGGGCGCGCGGACGGCCGCTACCAGTTCTATTCGCTCGATTACTTCACGAGTGAGGAGCAGGCGTTGCAGCACTCGACACGCTGGGCACGCAACTGGGTCGACACGCGCGGTTAACGGCGACGCCCCAGATCTGCACGCTCAACGCATCTCAGGCATCAGGACGCATGCGATAAGGCGCGCGCAAACATCACGCGCGATCGATCGGTTACCTTTCGGTTTGAGCCGCGCTCAGTGCGAACTTCTGGATTTTCTCTATCGACGTCTTCGGCATTCTACGCACGGCATGGAAGTCGACGACGCTCTTGAGCTTTCAGAATGGGTCGAAGTGTGAACGCAGGCGCGGGCGGACGGCAATCACCCATCGGTCACTATGCGGCCGAGATGGAATGGACATGGCTTCCCTTCGGGCATGACGGTATCTACTTCGTGGTCGACGCCTGAGGAGGCGATGACCGGAACTGGCAGCAATGCGGTCGCACTGGCATAGCCTGCCGAGCATGTGGCGACTGACGATCAGAAGGTCAACTTCTTTATCACACACATTGTTGATGGCGTGCCGCTGGCGCGCGCGAACACGGGTACCTTCCGCATAGACTCGGGTTCCGGCTCTAGCGCTTAGGGGGATTCCAGGATGGCGCGATCAAAGCCGTCAGTATCAATCAGCATTTCGGCGTAGGCCACCGACGCGCGCCTTGCGTCGCCGGCATTCACGAAGGGCCTCTTGCCGGGCACACGGAATAAGCGGCTTCGCGGGTTGTCCGTCATGGAATCCGGGTCGCTGATGCGAATCGACGCATCGAATCCTTCCTCGTAATTGTGACCATATCCTGGTTGAGTCGTGCGATGCGGATACACGAGTAGGGAAATATCGAGGCCGCGATAATGGCGAATGGTTGTCATCAGGTCACTCCTTTTGGCCGCAGCAAGCAGCACGTTTTTGATCGTTGTGCAGGTTTGGCCGAAGGAGATACGCCCCCGAGCCACACCGACGAGGCGACCGGAACGAAGTTTCCTGGCTAGCTGTCCGGTACGCGGATACCCGAGCTTCGTGCTTAACATCCGCAAGCGTTTCCTCACCCGGCATTCCGCTCACGTTTGTCCGATCGGGCACCACACTGTCCCGAACTCACGAAGTGGGTCGCTCCCGTATCCTTGGCCAGCCTCATCGCGCGTGGCAAGCAGACGCTGTTGATCGTGGTGTTCTTGAAGGGTTTGCAACGTAAGCGCAGAGGTGGAACCAGGCAGACAGCCGTCGCCGGCCATCCAAGCCAACGCTATGACAATCCGGGCAGTGCCCCGCTTTGCCGACCCCACGTTTCAAGGTACGCGCGACAGTACTATCGGTCAATACAATTCTGGTAACAGCCTCTGCGTCTGCGCCGCCCGATGTAACCCGTTCCAGCGTATAGTGAGCCATACCCTGTGGAGTGACCATCATGTCGACACACCCGATTCTTCTCTACAAGGGGTACGAACTTCATCCCCTTGTCTTTCCCCGCACATTCAGTCGCTTTGACGGACATTCCCGTTACGCGGAAGGTTACGAAATTGCAGTACGGATATGTCGTCCGGCGGCGACAGCAATTCCCTCCGCAAGCCGGGTCTTCAGGCTGAACCAAACGCATACATTCTCTGACTTCGGTACGGCAAGGCGAGCCGCCCGGCAGCAGGGAAAGGACATCGTCGACGGAAAGGTGAGCGGCGCTTCGGTCATCGACATATGAAAACGCCGCTGACGGACAGCATCCATCGATGTGCTCGATCGTGCGACGAATTGCTGTCTGCCTGATGGCCGATCTGATCGCCGCTCGCACATAAAAGGCGGCTGCCGCAATAGCGGGACAGGGCTGCGATCGACGTGCTGCTCGGGACGCTCGCCGGCGATCACCCTCCTGAACGATTCGCGATTTGGCCTTCCCCGAAGATTCGATGTGGCCGGCTGCAAAAACGTACCGCAGACCTGCAAGTCGAGCAGCAATTGGCGTCGCTGGCTCACGCCGTCTCGTCGCCCAATCGGGCCACGCGTTCCCAACTGTTCCGCGACGAACACGTACCCCCGAAATGAAGCCGGTCCGGATAGCCGTTGCGTGTCACGCTCGGCAATCGGGTGGTTGCGGGTGCGTCCGCGTCGAGCCAGAGGCGCAAACACCGCATCGGTCTCCTCGCAGGCGGTCGGGTAACGCTGGAACTCCTTATTACCTGACGAAAGGGTGAATCGATTTCCGCCAAAAAGGGCGGACGGGGCTGCAATGCAGTTTCGCGCGCTTCGTTTCGCCGTGGTTGAATTGTTGACGTCGAGACTGCTTGCCGCGCATGTCGGAGGCGCATTCTGCGTTGTCACATGATGAACCGGAGAAGAAAGGCAGTCCGATGTGGATCTTCGGATCGCCGCCGCCTACCGGCGCTGCGGTACGTAAGTGCCGGGTTGACTTGCATGTTCCCTGTGCTTCTCTGACGGCGCCTGGAGCACGGGTTTTTCTGTACAAATCCATCAATGGGCGTAGCATGAAATGGTCACTCGACCTGCGACCGGTCCTCGCGTCCTTAAGTTGCGTACCCGACGGAACCGGAGATACGCTTTCACCCAAAACCGAAACGTGGCCCACCTCCTGAAGGGCCGCGGACGCAGTGGCCACGTCGCTACGCTTCGTCTTTTCCGCTACACAATGAGACGGCCTCAAAGGTACCGATCACAACCGGTTCCCCGTCTCTACCGCGGGCTCGAACTTCATCCGCTGGTGGTTGACTCAGAGCCGTTGCAATCATTGGAGTGTGGTATGGAAAGAAACGACCTGCTGAAATGGATTCGGTGCGACGGTGCTGACATCGTCGATCGGTTTCTGCCGCCCGGCGCGCAGGGCGAACTGGATAGTCTCATCCATGACCGCCGTCACGAGATCGATGCGGGCGCGTTTCTGATGTTCATGTCGATTCGTGCGCTTCTATGCGAACGCGGCATGGAAAGCTGCGATTCGGATCGCGAGGCCGGACAAATCATGGCCATGCTGAGCACCTAGGTCGCGCTTTTCGACGCCCCTCTGCGACAGTCGCAATCGAGCGATAACCCCAAAGGAATACCATGCGCTTCAATTCCACCCTGATCGTTATCGACCCGACCCCCCGGCGGGCCGACGGCGAGTACATGGCCCACGCACGGATCAGCGGCAGCCGTGCCGACGGCACCGGGTACGAGATTCATTCGAGTGGCGATCTGGCAGGCTTCGACGCACGCGAGGACGCGATAGCCTATGCGAAGAACTGGGCGCAAGACTGGCTGCACGCGCGCTTCGGGTGACAGACGTCGCACCTACGGAAGCAACGAGAGACGGATTGGCGTGCAGGCCGGCCATTCGCGATCAGAGGAAGATGCAGCGGGATGTTGGTCACGCGTTTCGATCCAATCGCTTGCCCATCGGTTCTGGTAAACCGGTGCCTCCGCTTGACGGCCACAGTACCCGAGAGAGTAGAACTCGAAAAGCAGGGGGCCGTACGGACATCGGACCACCTAAGCGGTCTAAAGAGAAAGAGCCGTCGGAGACTGCGTGGGCCACATTGTCGGGCGAGCACCCTTTGCGCGACATCGACCGAATCAGTTTCGCCTCGTGCATACATGAGAGCCACCCCGGCCAGCAACGTCTTCTCCCGGTTGGTCAGGAGTTGCAGGTTGACGCCCAGGTCTCTTTTAGCAATTGATTGGTCTTCTCCAGGATGTCGTGTTCAAGCTGCAATTGGCGGATATCGCGTCGAAGCGATTCGACCTGCCGCTCCAGTTCTCCCCGCTCAGGGGCGTGCGGCGAATCGTTGTGGCGTTTCATGAAAGGCCGGACAGGAACGCTCACCACTGTCCAGAAAATCCAGGCGGTTCATTACAAGTACATGGACTACCTCCAGGTAGTCCAAGACGGTGTAAACCCGATGGATCCCGCGACGAACTGACGCGTAATATCGGTTCGGCTAAAAATCTCCTCAATTTCTTCGCCGGAGTAGGCATGCGACTGTCCGATTTTATCGTGCAGGAAATGGAGCCCATTCTGGCGCAGTGGGAGGCGTTTGCCGCCACGCTGCTGCCAGCCGCTGGCAACATGGGCACCCTCGCGTTGCGCGACCACGCGCAGCAGATTCTGGAAGCAGTAGCCAGGGATTTGCAGACTTCGCAGACCAGGGAAGCGCAGCACGAAAAATCCTTGGGGAGGGCACCCCGGCTGACGGATGCGCCGGAGACAGCTGCGCAATCCCATGCGGTCCTGCGCGCTCGAGGCGGTTTCAACATCAACCAGCTGGCCGCGGAATACCGCGCTTTGCGTGCAAGCGTGCTGCGTTTGTGGATGGATGAGTGTCAGCCCGATGCGCCTCATCTGGATGACATCATCCGCTTCAACGAGGCCATCGATCAGGCGCTGGCCGAATCACTCAGTTTTTTCAGCACACAAGTCGAGCAGGCTCGCAATCTGTTGCTTGGGATGCTCGGACACGACATGCGGAGCCCGCTGCAGACGATCCAGGTGACAGCTTCATATCTGTCCGCGCTCAATGCGGGGCAGCGCGTTTCAGAAGCTGCAGCCCGTCTGGTGCGCAGCGGCGCCCGGATGCAGGCACTTCTGGATGATCTGTGCGATTTCAACCGAACAAGGCTCGGGCTAGGTATTAACGTCATACCCGCTCCCGTTGATCTGACGAACGTGTTCACCGATGAGCTGGACCAGTTGCGCGCAGTCCATCCAGACCGGCAGATCGAGCTCGAGGTGCACGGTGACGTTCAGGGTGTCTGGGACGGTCCGCGTCTGCAGCAACTGCTCGGCAATCTCGTTCTGAATGCGCTCAGATATGGCGCGCGAGACGCGCCCGTTCGCGTCGTGGTGACTGGCGACGAGGCCGAGGTGCGCTTCGAAGTCTGCAATAGCGGACCAGCCATCGAGGGACTGTTGCTGGAGCGCATCTTTGATCCTCTTCAGCGAGGTCCAGAGCGAAAAATCAACGAGGACGCGCAAGGCAGCCTTGGGCTCGGGCTGTATATCGCGAGCGAAATCGCCAAGGCGCATCACGGCGCGATCGAGGCGCGGTCGGATAAAGAAGAGACCGCATTCGCCGTACGTCTGCCGCGCCGGGCGTAGCAGGCGAGCCAGGCTTGGTAACGGGCATGCCACGAATTATGTGGGGATCTGCTGGTGGTTTTACACCTGCCGAGACGCGCCTGTTCCATCGCCGGTCCTCACAGACCGACCACGACTGCATGAAGCAAATCTGCAGCATCGTGGCAACAGGAAGGGCAGGATGGAGTTGCGCGGACGAACTCGGGCTCACGGCGTTCGGCCCGGAAGTGCCCGACCGCGCAGCAAGGATCGCAACGGCTGAAGCGGGAAGAACCAAGGTGACAGTCGCCGCCATGGGGTCTCGCGTCGCCATTATTGTTTCATCGCGCCAGTTGCGTTCGAGTTTGACGCGCCTTGAGGCGACATCGCCTGCTCACGCTTCTGCATCAATGTGCCACTGGCGGGCTTGCTGTTGCCGGCGTCCGCAGCACGTCCCATGCTCTGGCCAGCGGCACCCGGCTGCGCGTTTTGAGTATCGCGGTGTGCTGGCGCAGCGTTGCCGGTGTTGGTCTGCGCAAATGCGCAAGTGCTAGCGATGATGGAAATTGCGCTGATTCCTGCCATTATCAACTTCATGATCGTCTCCGGTTCGGGAACTGCTTTCGCATCTCTGACCCGCGTGCAGCATGAGGCATGCCCGGAGGAAGTGGCGAACAATAAGCGAGCGCTGTTGCCGCCCGCGCATAGGTCAGGCGCGCTGCAATGAACCTGTCGACGGCGTCAAGCAACGCCGCTATCGAGGCCGGCTTTCGCAGGAACGCTGTCCAGCAGCGAATCTCTTCCGTAGGTTCCGGCATAGCCG
The DNA here is from genome assembly GCF_050436245.1 of Paraburkholderia sp. MM6662-R1. Taxonomy (NCBI): domain Bacteria; kingdom Pseudomonadati; phylum Pseudomonadota; class Betaproteobacteria; order Burkholderiales; family Burkholderiaceae; genus Paraburkholderia; species Paraburkholderia sp. MM6662-R1. The sequence continues at coordinate 1,703,174 of NZ_JBNDLV010000004.1, forward strand.
ACCGCAGCACCACCGGTAAGCCGGAAAACACCGCCTGACACTTCAGACGCCGACAAAGCTCCTTGCGGTCCATTTCCGGCATCTCCAAATCGGTGATAACGAGTTCCGGAAAATCCGTGTGGGCCTTCTGCAGTGCGTCCCATTCGTTCTCCGCGAGCACAACACGGTGTCTGCGACTCTCCAACGCCAGCTGCAGCGCGCATCGGTTTGGTGGAAGGGATGGATATTCACGTCTGCCGGTGAAAAAACGGTCGTTTTTTCTCGAATTAGTGTCGGATTCTTCCGTCGTTGTTCTGTCTACGCGGGGTAGACCCACACAATCAGCGCACAGTTAATTAACGAAAAACCATAATCCTTGCAAGGCATGAATAACCACGATCGGTTATGAAAAGTTGAAACCTCGGTTGGGTGGTGTAGCGGCGGCAAGCCTTGGACTTGCAGTCGGAAGGGAGTCCGCAAATGCCGTTTATGTCTGCGGCCGGTCACGACTCTGCGGCAAAAGAATTCGCTCCGGCCGTGCACGTAAATGCAGGGAACTACGTTTGTACAGTATCGCGTGATCGGTTCGGCGTTCCAGGCGGAACATTCATCGTGCCGACAGGTGCGAACGTTACATTGAGTGGCCTTTTTGCTGGTTTTGCAGCCAACAGTAGTGGCCTCAAAACCGTGAATAGCGGAAACATTACGACGACAAACCCGCAGTCGCAGTATTACATCGGTTTTAACGGATCGGGAACGCTGAACGTCAGCGCCGGCGGCACGGTCTTCAGCGCCTCTCAGAGCTACGTCGGTTACAACCCGGGCAGCAGCGGTGTACTCACCGTTGCCGATGAAGGATCGATGTATACGAACGCGGGCTTTTTTATTATTGGGAACAGCGGACCTGCGCAACTGAGCGTGACAAATGGCGGTGCCGTTTCCAGTTCGAGCGGGACTGCGGATTTGCAGATCAAGTCCAACGGCACTGTGACGATCAGCGGGAAGACGATTGTCGGCGCCATCGCGGGGACGAGCTCGCCCGAGATCAGCAGTCCCGGAGCGTCTGGGGCGACGTCGGTTTTCGCTACGCCTGGTGAGCTGCCGTTGACTGCAGGTCTCGCGCTGAGCGAGAGTAGGTACGGCAGCCTGTAACCGCAGGCGGGATGTTCGGCACGAATCCTGCAATTCTTCACGCAGCAACGATTCTTTCCTATGATTTAAGCAACGGCGAGCCCGCCGGAGCTGCCATTGCCGAGTCGCAGGACCGGGGGCCGCACGCCTGCGCCGTGACATCGAATCAAAGCAGCCGTTCGCGCATGTTTCGATGATTCACCGGCTACCGGGCGGTCTGGATGGCAACGTTTGGACTACCTGGCAAACGAACGGAGCGTGGCGATGAAGCGGAGCGAGTCGCCCCAGCCGGTCACGATGCTCGAAGCACTGATACCGATCGCTGGCCTCGTCTTTCTCGTCAGTCTGTCCTTCTACCTGTTCGGCGATGGTGGTGCGAACGGGCCGAACCAGGTGGCACTCGTCGTGGCGACCATGCTGGCCGTATTTGTCGGTTGGCGTCGCGGTCATTCGCTCGCTTCGCTGCGCGAGGCCGCGAATGCCAGTGTCAGTTCCGGTATTGGCGCGACTCATCCTGTTCGCAGTCGGCGCGCTGATCGGCACGTGGGCGCTCAGCGGCACGATCGTCGCCATGGTCTATTACGGGCTGAAATTGCTGAGCCCGGATTACTTTTACGTCACGGCGGCTGGAATCTGCGCGGTGATCTCGTTCGCCATTGGAACCTCGGGGACCGTCGCGGGTACGATCGGAATCGGCCTGATGGGCATTGCGCACAGCATGGGCCTGAGCCCCGCCATAACGGCCGGTGCAGTGATTTCCGGCGCGTATTTCGGCGACAAGTCTTCGCCGCTCTCGGACACCGCGAATCTTGCGGCCGCTGCCGCGGGTGCCGATCTGTATCAACACGTGCGCGAGACGCTGCTGACATCGCTCGTCGCGATTGTCATCACGCTGGCCGTGTTTTATCTGCTTGGCCGCCCGGGCGCCTTCGATGCGAGCGCGGAGGTTGCTGCAATGCAGAGCGCATTCTACATATCGCCCGTGCTGTTCCTGCCGCTCATTCTTGTCGTCGTGCTGACGCTGTTCCGGCTTCCGCCATTTACCACCATCTTTCTTGGCGCATTGGCGGGTGGCGTGGTTGCCGTTTTCGTCGAGCCAGCGCGAGTCCTCGCATTTGCCGCCGCGCGAGAGGGCGTGCCGATCCCGATTGCGATGCTCAAAGGTGTATGGCTTGCGCTTGGGAGCGGCTACAGGTCCACGACTGGAAATCCAGTGCTTGATACGCTCCTCACTCGCGGCGGTATGGACAGCATGTTGAATACTATCTGGCTGATCATCACGGCACTGGCATTCGGAGGGGAGTCCGCTGCTGACGGTGGCGATCGCCTACGCGGGTATCCGCATGCCACGCGTCCCTCCAGCCCAAGCCGGGACCTCAACGGCAGGCGGCCCCCCAACTCCGGTCCATGAAGACGCCAAACAGAATTGACGGGTATTCTTACTCGAGTCGTGAGGCACCCTCGCTCGTGGCCGATACCCGGCGCGCGATGTGTTTCCAACCTATTGCAAGCGTTCTTCCGTCCGACGAACCGTCGGCAATACTGTAAGGAGCAGTCAAGATGAAAATGCAACGAAACGCTCCCCGGATCGCGTCCATGATGCTCGCCGCGGCGTTCACACTGGCTCAGGCAGGCGTCGCGGTGTCGCAGACGGCTGCTCCGCAGAGCGCCAGCGATATGCATAGGACCGGCATGCCCGAGACGCAGCAGCAGGGCGACATATCGTTCGTGACCGGCGGAGTCGGTCGCGACGAGTCGACTGCGCTGCGGCAGGCACGAAGGCAGTGGCCGTTGTCTCTGCAGTTCACCGGTCCGGGGGCGAGCTATGTGGCCGACGTCCAGGTGAAGATTGCCAAGGCTGGCGGCGCGGCCGTGTTCGAGGCCACGTCGAAGGGGCCGTACATGCTCGTGCGGCTGCCTCAAGGGCGCTATACGGTCAACGCCACTTACGGCAGCGTGACCAGAAGGGAGACCGTGAACGTCCGCGGCAATGGCAGCGCGCGTGCGACGTTCGCGTTTCCGTCCACCCACTGAGCGCGGTCCCGACGCCGCGCCGAAGGTCGCGCGCGTCGCGTTCGTTTGGCAAGGGGCCTAGACCCAGCCATAGGCTTATTTGGCTTTTACACGCCAGTATCTGTACTTTTGCGGAACGAAAGCCTCATGCCTTGAGCACGTTCTTCCCCTTCGTCCCGAGCAACGGCAAGTCGCGGATCCGCACACCGGTCGCGTCGTCGATCGCATTCGCGAGCGCCGCGGCGGCCGGGCCTTGCGCTGCTTCTCCGACCCCGAGGAATGGCAAGCCCGGCCGGTCGATCAACAGCACGTCCACGCGTTTGGGTACGGACGAGAAACGCATGATCGGATAAGTGCTCCAGTCATAGCTCGTGATGCGTTGCGGGTCGAAATGCGTTTCTTCATAGAGCGTCCAGCTCGTGGTTTGCAAAATGCCGCCTTCGATCTGATTGCGCACGCCGTCCGGATTGACGATCTGTCCGCAATCGACGGCTGCTACGACACGCTCGATGCTGAGCTCGCCGGTATCGCGCATGACCGTCACGTCCATCGCGACGGCAAGGTAGGCCATCAGGTTCTTGTATTGGGCAAACGCAAAGCCGGTACCGTGCGAGCGCGGGCTCGAGTCGCCCGTTCGCGCGCTGCGGGCTCGCCAGCCGAATTGATCGACTACGGCGCTAATGACGCCATGCGCGCGCGGATCATCGAGATGTTTGAGGCGAAACGCCACGGGGTCGGCGTGCGCGGCTCTGGCGAGCTCGTCGATGAAGCTCTCGATCGCGAACACGTTCATGTGCGCGCCGAGCGAGCGCATGGCAGAGACACGTATCGGCATCGTCGGCACGAAATGATGCTGCACGTGCAGGCTGGGCACGCGGTAAAGCGGAATGCTGTTGCGGTCGCCTCCGCCTTCCGGCATCGGAATCGGCTTCGGCGGCGCGGGGGTGAACGGTCGCGCAAGGAGCTGCGCGGGCAACAGGCGGCCCGCATTCTCGATGCGGTTGTTATGCGTGTTGCTCCATAGCTCGTAACGCCAGTCGGTAAGCGTGCCTGCGGAATCGAGCGTTGCATTCGCCTCGACTGTCATGGCCGGGCCGAACGGCTCCCACATGTGTTCCTGTTCGCGCATCAATTGCACGCGCACCGGGCGGCCAGGCAGCTCGCGTGCAACGAGGGCGGCGTCGGCCGCGACATCGTCCGCGCCGTTGTGTCCGTAGCAGCCCGAACCTTCCACATGGACGCAGCGCACCTTGTCGGGTGGCATCGCGAGCATTTCGGCGATGCCCGCACGCAGCGGATAGACGCCTTGCGTGTGCGTCCACACGGTCATCACATCGTTGTCGAGCTGCGCGACAGCGCACGATGGCCCAATCGAGCCATGCGTCAGATACGGCCTCGAATAGCGCGCCCGCAGCGTCGCCACAGGCGCGGCCGCGCCCGGCGCCGCGCCCTGATCGGCCACCGCGATTTCCTGTGAAGGCAGACTCATCAGCAAGGCGTGAACGTTCGCGGGATCGGGCAGCGGCGGCCCGGCCTGCCATTGCGCGGCAAGCGCAAGCTCACGCATCGCGAGGATCGCGCGCCATTCGTCGTCGGCGACCACCGCGAGGTAGTTGCCGTTGCGCACGACCTTGATGACGCCGGGCAGCGCTTCGACGCGCCCGCTATCGACTGCGACGAGGCTCGCGCCATAAGACGGCGGCCGCACGACGCGGGCATGCAGCATGCCGCGCGGCCGCAGGTCCTGGACGTAGCTCGCGCTGCCCGTCACCTTGCCCGGTATATCCACGCGCGGCAGCATATGCCCAATCAGCGCGTAGGCCGATGGCGGCTTTTTCGGCGCGTCGGGCTGCGCGTTCTGATGGAGGTCCGCGTATTGCACGGCTTCGCCATAGCTCACGCGTCTTCCGTCGGCGGCAATGACGGCGCCGTCGCGCGTCGTCAGGACCGCTGCGTCGACGCCCAACTGCGACGCCGCGCTCGCGACCAGCAGCGCGCGTACCTGAGCGGCGGCGTTGAGGATCGCGGTGCCGCTGTCCGCCATCGTGTGACTGCCTGCGGTGTAGCCTTCGTTCGGCGTTGCGGCGGTGTCGGCGGTGATCAGCTCGATCGCATGAGGCGCGAGATCCAGCTCTTCCGCGGCGACCTGCAGCAGCGCGGTGCGAATGCCCGTGCCAAGCTCCGCCTTGCCCGTGAATACGCTCACGTGGCCGTCAGGGGCGACCTTGATCCACGCATCGAGCAACGGCGTGCTCTTGAGACTGCCCGGCAGCTTCGGGGCGCTCGCGTTGAAGGTGCCCGCTTCGGTGGTGGTTTGCGCAAGCGCGGCCATGCCGGGCACGATCGCGAAGCTCACCATCAGCGAGCCGCCAACGAGGAAGCGGCGCCGCGCGGGGTCATCGGGGCCGCTGCCGTGAGCGACGGAGGACGGGCGGCCGTCGCTCACGACTGCGCTCCCTCGTCCGTTCGCGGCGAACCCGTCGCGACTTGCCGGATCGCCGCGAGAATGCGCATGTGCGTGCCGCAGCGGCATAGGTTCGGCTGCATGTAGCGGCGGATCTGTTCATCGCCCGGGTGCGGGATTCGCTCCAGCAGCGTGTGCGCGCGCATGATCATACCGGCGATGCAATAGCCGCATTGCGCGGCTTGCTCGTCAATGAAGGCTTGCTGAAGTGGTCCCGGATGTTCCGCGCTGCCAAGTCCTTCGACGGTTCGCACTGGCCGGTCGCCAACGGCCACGACCGGCATGAGGCACGATAACACCGGTTCGCCGCCGATGCTGACCGTGCATGCGCCGCATTGACCGAGACCGCAGCCGAACTTCGCGCCAACGAGCTGCAACTGGTTGCGCAGCACGTAGAGCAGCGGCGTTGACGGGTCGACATCGACCGTATGACTGACTCCGTTGACGTTGAGCGTGATCATCGTGGCAGGCCGTCCTTGCGAAAGTGCGCGACCGCGCCGGCGTCGAGCGAGGGCCACGCGTCGCGTGCGGTGAAGCGTTCGCGCGTGTAGTTGGCGAGCTCCGCTATCTGCGCATCCGTGAATGTGTTGGCGAATGATGGCATGAAGGGCGCGCTATCGCTTTCGTGCCAGTCGATTCCATCGAGGATGATACGGACCATGTTGCGCGGGCTGTCGGCGTTGACGGCCGTGGAAAGGGACAGCGACGGTCGAGCGCCCCCGCTCGACATCGGGGCGCCTTCGGCATGGCACGATGCACAGGCCGCGGAGAATAGATTCGCGCCGCCGCCGGGCGCGGTGGACACGGGCGCGGCGGAAGCGGAGGGCGAGGCGACCGGATGCTCCGGCATGCCTGGGCCCCCGGACGACAACGCCAGCAGATACGCGGCAATCGCCTCTACGTCGGAGGCGGACGCGTCGGCGAGCATGCGCGTGACGGGGCGCATCGGACCCGCCGCCGCCCCATGGGCGCTCGCGAGGCCCGTGCGCAGATAGCTGACGAGTTGTGCCTGCGTCCAGGGCGTGGGGCGTGAAGCGAGGTCCGTCAGCGCGGGCGCATCCCATCCTTCGATCGTGCCGCCTTGCAGCGCGCGGTCGCGGCGCTCGGCACCGAGGCGGTCGAGCGGCGTGTGGCACGCACCGCAATGACCGAGGCTTTCGACCAGGTATCGTCCGCGTGCGACGTCCGGCGCTTCGGGCGGGGCCGGCGCTGCTTCGGTACCGGTATGCAGGTAAAAAAGATTCCACACGGCGATGAGGGGCCTGAAGCCGAGCGGGAAGATCAGCTCGTTGTGCGGTGCAGGCGCCTTGACGGGAGCGCGGCTCATCAGCCACGCATACAGCGAGCCCATATCGGCATCGCTGATGTGCGTGAAGTACGGATAGGGGAACGCGGGATAGAGCAGATGGCCGTCGCTGGACACGCCGCGCCGCATCGCGCGGGCGAACGCGTCGAGCGACCAGCCCCCGATACCCGTCTCGTTGTCCGGGGTGATGTTGGTCGAGTAAATGATGCCGAAGGGTGTTCGCAGTGGCAGTCCGCCCGCGAGGGGCAGGCCGCCCGTCGCGGTGTGGCACGCGACGCAATTGCCAACGGCCGCGAGCTTCGCGCCGCGCGCCGCGGCCGCGGTATCGCTGCCGGCCGCGATGGGCGCGGTGACGGCAGCCGGCGCGGGCTCCCCAGCATGCGCGGTGGGTCCGCCGTATGCGGCCATGAGGGCAACCAGAACAACGGCCACGCCTGCACTCGCCACCCGTCCTTTCATCTAGCCTCCATCGCCGAGGCGTCCGCGCATCATGGTTCCAGACTACGTCGCGCGGCTCCAGGTGGCGCAAGCGGCGTTCCTGATATTCGCGGAAGTCTGCGGCTGTCCGCCGCTCCGCGGTTCGCCGCTGTCTACGATGACGAAGCTTTAGGGTCGAACAGCGGCAGGTCGCGATAACGGTCTCGCCTAGCCGGCTGCGATCGCGATGGCGATCTGCACGAAAAGCACCTTGACGATGGTCATCGACGGAAAAATCATCGCGTACATGACGTCGGGCTGATCCGTCGGCGCGATGCGGTTGGCGAAGGCGAGAATCGCGGGATTGCCGGTCGCCCCGCAGATCACGCCGACCGATGTATCGAAAGACAGTCTGAAGACCCACAGGCAGCACACAGCCGTGACGCCGACGAGCACCAGCAGCGTGATCACGCCATAAAGCAGCAGCAGCGGTCCGGCAGTGCCGACGGTCGCGACGAACTTCGGTCCGCAAGACAGGCCCACCTGCGCGAGAAAAATCGTCAGCCCGAGATTGCGCAGCACGAGATTTGCAGAGAGCGGCATCACCCACACGAACGGTCCGCTGCGGCGCGCCTTGCCGAGGCACAGCGCGACCAGTAGCAACGCCGCGAGACCCAGGCTGAACACGCCGAGACCGGGCGCGCGCAGCGGGATCGCGCCGACCAGCAGCCCCGCTGCCGCGCCGATGCCCAGACAGATGAAACTGAGGTCGGCCGTGCCCTTGATCGAATCGCCGAAAAACGCGCGGACCCTCGCGCGATGCGCGCTACTGACGAGCAGGCCGACGCGGTCGCCAGCTTCGAGAACGAGGTCTGGCGTCGACAGTAGATCGGCGTCGCCGCGCCGCACGTGCGCGACCGCGCAGTTCACGCCATCCGGAAAGCGCAGATTGCCGAGCGCCGTGCCGACGACCGACGGACTCGACGCGAACACGCGCATATAGTCCAGGTCTTCCCGATGACTCGAGATACGCCCGGGCTGTAGCTCGCCGCATAGCGCCGTTGCCTCGTCGAGCGGGCGGCGCTCGGTGGCGGTGGCAAGGAGGACGTCGTCGGCGCGCAGCGTGAAGTCGTCGCTGGGCAGCTGATTGTGATGCGCGCGCCGCACGGCCGCGATCACTACGCCGGCAGGCAGGCGAGTCGAGAGCTCCGACAGCTTGAGACCGAAGAGACTGGCATTGCGCAGCGCGATTTCCGCGGTCTCCAGCATCTTCGCGGGCGGTTTCGGTATTTTGGCTTTCAGGACCGAGTTCAGCACATAGAGGAATAGGATCGGCCCGGCCACGCCGAACGGATAGGTGACGCTATAAGCCACGGCGGCATCGCTGCTTTTCATCGATGCGATGGCAACCTGCAGGCTCGCCGTGCTGGTGCCGCTGCCGGCGAACATGCCGAGCGCATCGGCGAGCGTGATGCCGAAATGGATGAAGGCGCACGCCACCAGACCCGAAACGATCACGCCCAGACATGCGGCCGCGTTGGCCTTCATGCCTTCCCGGCTCGTGAGTCCGCGGAAGAACTGCGCGCCGTACTGAATGCCGATGCCATACAGAAACAGCAGCAGACCGAGCGTGCCCAGCAACGCCGGCGGCGCGGATTTCGGCGCGAACGCGCCGAGCGCCAGTCCAACGAACAGCACGGCCCCCGAGCCTAGAGCCACGCCCTTGATAGTGATTTCGCCGACCAGGTAGCCAAGCGCGATGGTCAGAAAAAGCGCGAACAGCGGCTGAGTTTCGAGGAAAGTTCTGGCTGCTTCCATGCCGCCCCCTATAGGTGGACAAAGCAACGCGACCGAGCGCTTCCACCGGCAGGCCTCGCGTTCGACGCGCGGCAGTTGCTGACGATACTCGTTGCTGCTATCGCATTGCGCCTGCGAGGTTGCCCGAGCCGAGACCCACGATCAGATCGAGTGCGCCGTTCTTCAACGCTTGCGTCGCGACCACGCCCGCCGCTTTCAATGCGGCCGCGTCGATGCGCGACGCGTCCGATAGCTCGACACGCAACCGCGTGGCCGCCAGCGCGTCGAGCTTCCTGATGTTGGCCGCGCCGCCCAGCGCCGCACGAATCTTTTCCGCGCGCTCCGTTTCCTGCGGCGAGCTTTGCACCGAGGCGGCCACAGCCGCTGGAGCCGCCGCCGCTGCGCCTTCCACACCAGGCACCCCCGCCGCCGGCAAATCCGCTTCGGCGCCCGCTGTCTTCAGATAGTCCTGCATGTCGGTTTTCATGTTCTCCGACAACGGCCCGAAGATCGCCTGCACGCCGTTGCCCACGCGCACCACCCCCGCGGCGCCGAGCGCCTTGAGCTTGGGTTCGTCGACGCCCGCCGGGTCCTTCACGGAGATTCGCAGCCGCGTGATGCAAGCGTCGAGACTCGTGATATTGGAGCGGCCGCCAAAGGCGAGCACGAGTTCGCGCGAACGTCCTCCCGCGCCGCTCGCGGCAACCGCCGCTGTTTCCGCCGTGTCGTCCTCGCGGCCGGGTGTCTTGAGGTTGAAGCGCGTGATGACGAAGCGGAACACGCCGTAATAGATCACCGCGTAAATTGGACCAAGGATGAAAACGTACCACGCGTGCGTGGCCTTCCCGCCGATCAGGTTGAACATCAGAAAATCGATGCCGCCTTGCGAAAACGTGAAGCCCATGCGCATGCCCAGTGTGTTCGCCACGAACTGCGCCGACGCCGCGAGGCATGCGTGAATCAGGTAAAGCACCGGCGCGACGAACAGGAACGCGAATTCGATCGGCTCGGTGATGCCGGTGAGGAAAGAAGTCAGCGCGGCCGAGACCATCATGCCGCCGACGGCCAGCTTCTTCTCCGGCTTCGCGCAATGCCAGATCGCGATCGCCGCGGCCGGCAGGCCGAACATCTTGAACAGGAACGCGCCCGCCAGGATGCCCGCGGTCCGGTCACCCGCGAAAAAACGGGTGATGTCGCCGTGAACCGTCCTGCCGGTCGTCGGGTCGAGGTAGCTGCCCATTTCGAAGAAGAACGGCACGTTCCAGATGTGGTGCAGGCCGAACGGAATCAGCAGACGTTCGACGAAACCGTAGACCGTCGCGGCGGTGCGCGGGTCGGAAACCGCCGCCCAATGCGAAAAAGCCTTGATTGCGCTGCCGATCGGCGGCCACACGAAAGACAGGATCGCGCCGAGCACGATCGAGCCGATCGCGGTCACGATCGGCACGAAGCGCTTGCCGGCGAAGAAGCCGAGATAGGGCGGCAACGTGATCCGGTAGTAGCGGTTGAACATCCATGCCGCAAGACCACCGGCGAGGATGCCGCCGAACACGCCGGTCTGGATCGACGGTATGCCCATGATCGTGTCGGTTTCGACGCCCTGGAGCTTGCCGATCACACCCAACGTGGCCGTCATCACCAGATATCCGATCGTTGCGGCGATGCCCGAGACGCCATCGTTCTCGGTGAAGCCGAGCGCGACGCCGATCGCGAAGATCAGCGGCAGGTTGCCGAAGATCACGTCGCCCGCATTCTTCATCAGCGCGAGCACGACGACCGGCACGTAACCGTGAAAGTCCGTGGCGCCGAGACCGAGCAGCAGGCCGGCCACCGGGAGCACGGCGACGGGCAGCATCAGCGATTTGCCGATCTTCTGCAAGACTCCGAAGGCATGCGAGAACATGGCTGATCTCCTGTTGATCCGCTCACTCGGCAAAGCGCGACAGATGCGCGCGGACTTCCGCGGCGGTGCCCAGACACAGCACCTCGGCGGCGAGCTTCCTGGCTTCTTCGGTCGTCACGCGTGCAAGCTGAGCCTTGATCGAACCGACCGCCGGAATGCTCACCGACAGCTCGTCGATGCCAAGGCCGACGAGCACCGGCACCGCCATCGCATCCGACGCGATGCCGCCGCAAATGCCGACCCATTTGCCATGCTTGTGCGCACCGTCGACCGTCATGCCGATCAGACGCAACACCGCCGGGTGCAGCGCGTCGGCCTGCTTCGCGAGTTGCGGATGGCCGCGGTCCATCGCGAGCGTGTATTGCGTGAGATCGTTCGTGCCGATCGAGAAGAAGTCGACTTCGCGTGCGAGCGGCTCGGCGATCAGCGCGGCCGCGGGGACTTCGATCATGACGCCGACTTTCACGCTCGCCGCGCGATCGCCGGCTTCTTCGAGCAGGATCTTGCGCGCTGCCCGCACCTCCTCGATCGCGGCGATCATCGGGAACATCACGTGCAGATGCCCAAGCGGCGCCGCGCGCAGGATCGCGCGCAGTTGCGTGCGGAAGATGTCGGGACGCTCCAGGCTCACGCGCACACCGCGCAGGCCGAGAAACGGGTTGTCTTCCTTCGGCAGCGGCAGATACGACAGCGGTTTGTCGCCGCCGACGTCGAGCGTGCGGACCACGAGCGGCCGCTCGCGGCCAAGCGCTTCGGCGACGGCGCAATATTCGGCGGCCTGTTCGTCTTCGGTTGGCGCGGTGTCTCGCGCGTCGAACAGGAACTCGGAGCGCAACAGGCCCACGCCTTCGGCGCCGGCCGCGACCGCATCGCGTGCTTCCTGCGCATTGCGGATGTTCGCGACGACTTCGACGCGGTGGCCGTCGGCCGTCATTGCGAGTTTGGTTGCCGCGAGCTTTTCGTCTTCGCGTTTGGCGGCCTGGCGGCTGATGCGTTCGCGCGCCTTCTCGAGTTCCTCGGCGCTCGGGTTGCGCCGCAAGCTGCCGCGCGAACCGTCGAGCACGACGGGCGTGCCGTCGGCGAGTTGCAGCGCGCGCGCGTCGATACCGCAGATCGCCGGAATGCCGAGCGAGCGCGCGAGGATCGCGACGTGGCTCGTCGCGCCGCCGCTCGTCGTGCAAAAGCCGAGCACCTTGCTGCGATCGAGCGACGTGGTGTCGGACGGCGAGAGCTCCTCGGCAATCAGGATCGATTCGCCAGGCACGTCGATCTGCGCCTGCTTCACGCCGGCGAGCAGCGCGAGCACACGGCGGCCGACGTCGCGGATATCGCCGGCGCGTTCGCGCAGCAGCGGATTGTCGAGCTTTTCGAGCGTGCTTGCCTGGTGCTGGAACGCATCGCGCCACGCGAACCCCGCGCCCTTTCCCGCGCTGATGCTGCTGATCGCGGCGTCGTTGAGGCCAGGATCGTCCAGCAGTTCGAGATGCGCGTCGAGAATCTGCGCTTTCGACGGATCGGTGAGCGTCGCCTTGAGCGCCTCGATCTGCTGACGCGCCTGATGCTGGGCCGCTTCGAGTTGCGCCCGTTCGCGTGGCGGCGACTCGCCCGCTTCGTTCACCTCGATGACCTGCTGGCGGAACTGCACGATCCTGCCGACCGAAAGCCCTGGCGAAGCGGATACGCCGATGAATTCGTTGGTGTCGGCGGGAGCCGCTTCGGTCGGTGCTGGCACCGGCGCAGCCGGTGCGGTTGGCGCAGCCGCCGCGGGCGCATCGCCGGGCTTTTCGCCCGATCCCTCGCCAAGCAGACGCGCGACGGTGTTGGCCGCCTCCGCCGCGTCGGGACCGCGGGCCTCGACGCGCAGCTTGTCGCCGAACTTCGTTGCGAGCCCCATGATCGCGACGACGGACTTGGCATTTGCGCTGGCATCGCCGCGCAGCAGCCGGATCTCGGACTTGAATTTCTTCGCCTCGACCGCGACGACCGCGGCGGGCCGTGCATGCAGGCCCGCCGGATTCGGCAGCGTGATCTCGTCGGAGAAGATCGCGCCGGTGGCGCTGGCCGTGTCCTTGTCCTCCATGCTGCCGACCAGCTCGACGTACAGCGCGACGTCGGTGCCGGCGACGACGAGCCCTTTCGCGGGAACGTAGCGCGTGACGAGATCGCCATTGGCGATCACCATTTGCGTGAGCAGGCTGGTTGCTTTTGCGCCGACCGCGATTGGGTCGAAGCGGATCAGCGGCGTGCCCGTCGCGACGGCGTCGCCTTCCTTGACCAACGGCATGAAGCCCTCGCCGCGCAGCAACACGGTGTCGAGCCCGATGTGCAGCAGCACTTGCAGACCGTTGTCGCCGGTGATCGTCGTGGCGTGGCCAGCGCTATGGAGTTGCGTGACCTTGCCGGCAAGCGGCGACAGCAGTTCATCCGAGGTCGGATCGATCGACACGCCATCGCCGACCATCTTCTGGGCGAAGACCGGATCGGGCACGCTCTCGAGAGGAACCAGTACGCCCGACAGTGGTGCCATCAACCCGATGCGCAGAGGACGCTGAGGAGCTTTCATCGCCAACACTCCTTGTACATTGACGCTCGCCTCGGGTGGCTCGACTCGAGCCGCATGGGCGCGACATTCACACGTGCGGTCGGCACCATTGCCGCTCACGCCGCTCACCCACTTGTGAGCGGCGCACGTTACAAAAGCGTCGGTGACAAAAACTCGGGAAACCAGACAAGGTCGCGCACGTCGCCCGTGTGCGCCCGCGCAGCCTCGACCGGGATGAATGGAGAAACGTCAGGCGCGCTCCGACGACGCTGTTTGCGTTTGCCGGGCCGCCTCGCACCCGTGCGCAACCCTTTGCACCGTGGTCCCGGAAAAAAGGACCCGGAAAGCGCTCTGAAAAAGAGCATATGTTACTGAGCGCAGATTGCAAGACAAGACGATTTCGGACGGGAACGCCTGAAATTTGCAATTTCCTGGCGGGAGATGGAGCGGTCTTTATTAGTTGGCGTGTGACGCGTTCATTGATCTGTGTTTTATCCGTTTAGCGAAAGGCGGCGGCCCGACAAGACGCTCACCCTTAATGTTCAGAGTAGATCCGTGACGACATCCACCGTATCGAACTCGATGAGCAATTCCGCGCCCAACGAGGCGGCTACGGATGCAATCGGCATATTGGGGCGGTTCTCTTTCCCGAAATATGATTTTTCTAGCGCATGGAGGGCGCGCTGATAATCAGGGGACTGGAAATCCGTGAGTACCTTCACTTCATAAATAACGTTCTGGATGAGGAAATCGTTCGCAAGACAGCGCGTCGCGCCCTTGAATTGAACGCGAACCCGGTCTTTCCTATTGTCGAACATCAAGGCAAGCTCAACGATGCTTGCCTCACGGTCCGCGGATACGCCCATCAAATACCAGTCGTGGAACGCATTGAATTTCTTGATAAGGTCCATCGCGTAATTCCTTCAGGGACTCCAGGGGCTGAATGGAACAACATAATCGCCGCCATCTCGCACACCGTTGTCCCAATTGTGCGCGTGGGGCTTCAATCCGTTGTGTACATGGTCAAAGTCGAGATCAACGACCGGCTTTCTATCATCCCCGTACAGCCGCATTTGCCCGCTACCTGGGTTTGTGTACCAGGTTCCCGGGTCTCCGAGGTTCGGAGTCTTGGCTACATCGAATGAACCTTCGTCAACCTGGTTGGGCGAGTACTCGAACGGCTGCGCATCGCCCAGCGGCGTTGAGACCGGCGTGGCGATGGTCCCATCGGGTAGCACGTCGCCGGGGCGAGCGTACCAGATCGCGAGACCATCGTCGGCGGCCAGCCGCGGCAGTATGGGACGCTCGAATGACCGCGCGGCAGGCACGGCGGCCAGCGCGCGCCGGAAGAGCTGCGACGGCGTGACGGTCGCATAGTACGGCCGGACCGTCTGCTCAATGGGCGAACTGCGTGCGCCAGAGGCTCGCGGCTTAGGCACGACAGCAATCACATCGCCGCTCTCGACGGCACACTGTAGCGCTCGAACGAGTTGCTCAGGCGCGGGGCCGCTTGCATATGCGCCGCCCTGGGCATGGCGCATCAACGTGGCGAGCCGGGCTAGCTGGCTCGCGTCGCGCGTGAACTCCCATGCACTTGCCGAAGTAATGAACTGGCGGCCGGTGCGCACGTCGTCGCTGGACGTGTTGCCGCGATATTCGTGCCGCGTATAGAGCGTGCAGCTCCGACGGGCCCCCACTTTCAAGTCAATCGCCATCCGCCTCCCTCGTGCGATCAGATCAGTTGATATACCTATCACGGGGCTCCATTGCACGCTGCAAAAAACGAAGCCCTCAAACCGCCGCGAACGCTGCAATACCTCTATGGCGGCCCTGAGAACGCACGGCGGCGCGACTTACGAGACCTCGTAACATTGTGGAAGACTGTCAAGAAAACAGTAGGAGCGTCGATGGTTTGGCCAATGCGCATCACATTGCTGATGGCGAACGCTTCCGTGCCGACGTATATGGAAGAGCCGTACGGGTCGTTTCGCGGGACTAGCTGACTCATAGCGAGATATCGCCGCAGAGGCATTGTTCAGCCACACCTTCTAGTCTTTTCATCGGACGACTCTTTTTCGGACATGAGACCCAGCCTAAAGTACGAGCCTTCAATCTGGCATCAAGGTCATCATGCAAATCGATACACCTGCAATCCCGGCATCGTTGGAAGGACATTCAACCTCCGCGGGTCAATGGCTCTCCGTCATAGCGGTAGCAGTAAGCGCATTCGCCTTCGTCACGGCCGAGTTTTTGCCTGTCGGGCTATTGCCACAAATCGCACACGACCTCGGCGTGTCGACCGGTGTCGCTGGCCTCATGGTCACCACGCCCGGCGTGATGGCCGCGATATCGGCGCCGACGCTGATAGTCAGCGCGGGCCGCATGGACCGCC
Source organism: Paraburkholderia sp. MM6662-R1 (assembly GCF_050436245.1). Classification (NCBI taxonomy): domain Bacteria; kingdom Pseudomonadati; phylum Pseudomonadota; class Betaproteobacteria; order Burkholderiales; family Burkholderiaceae; genus Paraburkholderia; species Paraburkholderia sp. MM6662-R1. The sequence continues at coordinate 1,719,118 of NZ_JBNDLV010000004.1, forward strand.
GATACGTTTTCCTGCTCCTCACTGCGGTACTGTTGATCGCGAACGTCGTGTGTGCCATCGCACCGAACCTCGCGATCATGCTCGTAGGACGGGCTCTGCTTGGCGGCGCGCTGGGTGGCTTCTGGACTCTGGCGACGGCGGCGGCTCCTCGACTCGTGCAAGCAAAGGATGCCGCCAAAGCGACCGCGACCATTCTGACCGGCGTGACCTGCGCAACCGTGATCGGCGTGCCGCTCGGGACGTTCATCGCGTCGTTTGCATCGTGGCGCATGGCGTTCGCCGCCACCGCGGGCCTCGTGTCGCTCGCCTTACTGGCGCAGGCGTTCCTCGTGCCTTCGTTGCCGTCGGCATCGGCGTTGCGGATCGCCGATTTCAAAACCCTGCTTGTCCGGCCTCATACGAGGTTGAGCATGGTGATGGTCGCGCTCGTCTTCGGCGCGCATTTCTCGACCTACACGTATATTGCGCCGCTGCTCGAACACGACTTCTCGTTGAGCGCCATCACGCTGTTGCTGTTCGGATTCGGTCTGATCGGCTTCTTCTCCAATGCGTTGACATCGATGGTGATTTCGGACCATCTAAAGAAATCCGTCGCCGCGATGGTTCTGCTGCTATTGGGCGCGATGTCGTCGATGTTGCTGCTCGAACATTCGCCGATCGGCGAGACCGCGGGGATGCTGCTGTGGGGAATCGCGTTCGGAGCGCTTCCGCTTTGCTTCAGCGTGTGGATTCAGCGCGGCACGACAGACCTGCCCGAAGCGGGGTCGGCCATGTTCGTCAGCATCATCCAGGTGGCGATTGCGGTGGGCTCGGCAGTGGGGGGCACCATTGTCGACCGTGCGGGCGTTCACGCTGACTTCCCGCTGGGACTTGGACTCGCGCTACTGGGCCTCGTGGCACTGCAACGGCTTGCTGTACTGGAACGGCCGGCCACGGCGGCTTCCCTTGATTGCGCCTGCGATGCGTCGGTTGACTGACGCGTCGAGACAGTGCGTCGCGTGACTGGACCGCACCGCGCTAGCCAGCCGTGGCGACCGAATCCGTCAAACAGCCGTCTTCACGACTCTGGGTTGAAACGGGGCGTTGAGCGGCACGTCGCCAGCGGCCTCGTTGCGGGCGGCGCTCGTCGATAGATAGCGCAAACAGCACACGCGCAAAAAAGACGCGAAATTCAACGGCTCTTCGCCGCGCAAGGCGACCAGTTCGTCGTGAAGCTTCACGACGAACTGGGTCGTCGTCACGTTCTCGCGGTTGGCGATTTCCCGAAGCACGTCCCAGAAGAGATTTTCGAGCCTCAGCGTGGTCACGACGCCATGAATGCGCAGCGCGCGCGTACGCGACTCGTAGAGGATCGGATCAGCGTTGACATAGACGTTGCACATATGTTCAGCCTTTCTCGCGAATGATGACGTCGCAGGACGCGAAGCGCGCGGCGCGGGCGCTCATGCCGTCGCGATCGAGCGTAACACGGTTGGTCGCCCGCGATGCCGCGCCTCGGTCGAGGCGCGCTCCTTCAATGCGCGATGCGCGTGCCCAGCAGCGCAAGGAACTGCGCGAGCCAGTTCACGTGCGAGGTCCATGCGGGCGCGGTGACGAAGTTCTCGTCCGTGATCGCGTCAGGCCAGTCGAGCGCCACGTACTGCGCGCCCGCGAGCTTCACTTCGGGCGCGCAGGCCGGATACGCCGAGATGCGCCGGCCTTCGATCACACCTGCCGCAGCCAGCAGTTGCGCGCCGTGGCAGACCGCGGCAATCGGCTTCTTCGCTTCGGCGAATTGGCGTACCCAGCCGATCACCTCGTCGTTGAGCCGCAGATATTCGGGGGCGCGGCCGCCTGGCACGAGCAGCGCGTCATATTGTGCGGGGTTCACCGACGCGAAATCGGCGTTCAGCGTGAAGTTATGGCCACGCTTTTCGGTGTAGGTCTGATCGCCTTCGAAGTCGTGGATTGCGGTGCGAATCGCGTCGCCCGCGCGCTTGTCGGGCGCGACGACGTCCACCGAATGCCCGACTGCCGCCAGTGCCTGAAACGGCACCATCAGCTCATAATCTTCGACGAAATCGCCGGCGATGATAAGAATTCGCTTTGACATGCTTCGTCTCCTCTCGAATGGGGTGGGAAATGGCGAGGCGGACGCGCTATCGCGGTGTGAAGGCGGCGGCCGTTGAGAAGCAATATAGCGATCGACGCAGTGGGCCAGGTAATACGCGGCTAAATGCCGACCAGGGATTTCACTGAGCTGAACGGAATTCAGCCCGAATGCGGCAGACGATCGCGGTAGGTGGAGCAAAGAAAAGAGTCGCGCTCCATTCGAGTGCGACTCTTTTATCATTGGGAACGTCGATTCAACCGCGCAGATTCGACACACATCGCTGCAGCACCTTGCGCAGCGTATCGACCGGGATTTCCGTTACTCCGTCCAGCATGGACGCTTCGAGCGCGTCGATCGCCGAATCGCATTCCTGTAGTACCCGACGCCCTTCGTCGGTCAGAAACAGATGAATCAGTCGACCGTGGGTAGGATGCCCCACGCGTCCGACCCAACCGTTGGCTTCCATCGTCTTGACAACTTCGTTGGCCGACTGCGGCGTGATGAACGAGCGTTCGGCGAGTTTCGCATTGGTCATCGCGCCGCTGGCGCTGATGACGGAGAGTGCGGTGAACTGAGGCAAGGTCAGCCCGAATTCACCCAGTACATCGATCAAACTGCGTTTGAGCAGGCGGTCGAGTTGGCCGACCACATAGGAAACGCGGGAAGGTGGCGCACCGGTTTTCGTTGAACCGGCTTGTTTGGCAAGGGGCGTTCGCCGCTTCTCCATTGTCTTGATCATTATCAGGTTGCCTTAGGTGTTTCTACCAGGCATATCATATTCTACTTTCAATATCAGGCCTCCTGAGAATAGACTCATCATCAATTCCGGGGGCGCTGTGGGAAGGATTCTGATAAGTGGCGCAAGATCATTGTCAGAAATCTTCTCCTTCCCATGGCCGCTTCGTCGAAGAACGAAGCGTGGCTCGTCTCTGGCAATTCAATCAAAGATGAAGGAGACGTCATGTCAAGTGTTGCTAATCGGTCGAGTGCGGTGGGCTCCAGTACTGCACTAACGTTGGCATTGTGCTTTCTCGTCGCGGTGCTGGAGGGTATCGACCTGCAGTCCACTGGCGTTGCGGCGCCTCGAATGGCGCACGAGTTCGGCTTGTCGGTCAGCCAGTTGGGGCTCGCTTTTAGCGCCGGCATGTTGGGGCTTTTGCCGGGCGCGATGATCGGTGGCAGACTCGCCGACCGGATCGGCCGCAAGCGCGTTCTGATGATCTCGATGGCGATTTTCGGCATCTTCTCGATTGCGACCGCGCAAGTCTGGAGTTTCGAAAGTCTGCTGATTGCTCGCGTGCTGACGGGCATCGGGCTCGGCGGCGCGATGCCGAACCTGATCGCGTTGTCGTCCGAGGCGGTCGATGCGCGTCACCGCAACACGGCGGTTAGCGTCATGTATTGCGGTATGCCGCTCGGCGGCGCGCTTGCTGCATTGATCGCCGTACTGAGCGCGGGTGCTACCGCGTGGCGTCATATCTTCTACGTGGGCGGAGTCGGACCGCTGATCATCATTCCGCTGCTGATGGCATTGCTGCCTGAGTCGCGCGAATTCGCCACCGAATCGCGGGAATTCACGACGGCGGACAAGCCGCTCCTTTCGACGCGCGAAGTCCTGTTCGGCGAGGGGCGCGCCGCCGCGACGATCGGTATCTGGATCAGCTTCTTCTGCACGCTGATCGTTCTTTACTTCCTGCTGAACTGGCTGCCTTCGTTGACCGTGGGGCGCGGCATGAGCCGTTCGCAGGCCGGGATTGCCCAGATCTTTTTCAACCTCGGCAGTGTGATCGGCGTACTCGGCATCGGTCTGCTGATGGACCGCTTCAGACAAGGCCTGTCAGTCACGGCAATCTACGCGTGCATCGTCGGTGCATTGGTCGCGCTTTCGCAAGTCGCCAGCATCGAGACACTGTCCGTCGCCGTGCTGTTTGCCGGAATGGGCGTCGTCGGTGCGCAGTCGATGCTGTATTCGCTGTCCGCCGCCAGCTATCCGACCAGCGTGCGGGGTACGGGAGTCGGCGCCGCGGTGGCGGTGGGACGCGTCGGCTCGATTGTCGGCCCCGTAGCCGCCGGGCAATTGCTTGCGATGGGAAAGAGCTCGGCGCTCGTCATCGGCGCGAGCGTGCCGGTGACGATCATCGCGGCGATTACGGCATTGCTCGTCATTCGCTCCAACGCCGCGAAACGCTAACTCTTCGTTGATGGACCCAGCTGGCCCGGCGTTTTCGCGCCGGGCCATTTTTCATGTGTCATTCGTGATTCGTCGTGCCTCGGGCCCGCAGATCAAGCAACCGGACGGCGTTCTCCTTCAGAACGAGCGGCTTTACTTCGGGCTTGATGTCGAGCGTATCGAAGTCTTCGAGCCAGCGGTCCGGGCGGATCAGTGGGAAGTCGGACGCGAACAGCACCTTGTTGCGCAACAGCGTGTTCGCATACTTGACCAGCTCGGGCGAAAAGTACTTCGGCGACCAGCCCGACAGATCGATATACACGTTCGGCTTGTGCAGCGCGATCGACAGCGCCTGCTCCTGCCATGGCCAGGAGGGATGCGCGATCACGATCTTCATGTCGGGGAAGTCGGCGGCGACATCGTCAAGGTAGATCGGCTCCGAATACTTGAGGCGCAAACCGCCGCCGCCGCGCATGCCCGAGCCCATGCCCGAGTGTCCACTGTGAAAAACCGCCGGCAGCTGGTACTCGGCAATCACTTCGTAGAGCGGGTATGCCATGCGGTCGTTGGCGAAAAAACCCTGCATCGTGGGGTGAAACTTGAAACCGCGCACGCCGTGCTCCTCGATGAGCCGCCGCGCTTCGCGCGCGCCGAACTTGCCTTTGTGCGGATCGATGCTGGCGAACGCGATCATGATGTCGGCGTTTTTCTGCGCGAACTCCGCGACCTCTTCGTTCGAAATGCGACGGCGCCCGATGTTCGCTTCGCAGTCGACGGTAAACATCACGAAGCCGATATTGCGCTCCCGATAGTGCTCGATCGTTTCGGGAATGGTCGGGCGGCGCCCTTGTTTGAGCACGGTGCCGAAGTATTTGTCGGCGGCTTCGTCGAATTCTTTGGCAAACAGGTCCGGTGGTTGGCAGCACGACACCTCGGCATGCACGTGGGTGTCGATGGCCTTCAGTTGATCGATGTTCAATGGGGTCTCCTATGTGTAATCAAAGCTGATGCGTCAGGCTGCGCGAAGATTGCGCACGCACGTCGACAGCAGGTTTTTCAGCATCTGTGAATCGTGTTCATCGATTTCGCCGAGCATCGATTGCTCGACCCTGTCAGCGGCACCGTCGCACTGAGCCAGCAATGTTTCGCCGGCCTTCGTCAGCGACAGCAGCCCGACGCGACGGTTGAGCGGACCGGCCACGCGCGTCACCCATCCATTCGCTTCCATCGATTTGACGACCGCGCTGGCCGCTTGCGGCGTGATCAACGAGCGCTGCGCGAGCTGTGCGTTCGACGAACGTGCGCGCGCCCGCAGCACCGACAGCGCAGTGTATTGCGGCAACGTCAGACCATGCGAGGCCAGCGCTTCGGAAAGCTGCCGCGTGAGAATCTTGTCGAGCTGCCCGGCCAGGTAGCTGAGACGCACCGGAGCGGCAGCGTGCCTTTGATCGCGCAGGTTGCGCAGGTTGCGCCGCGCCGTGGCGCGCGCTGTCGATTCAGACCCTGACGGCTTTCTCGTGATCGTCGGCATAGGCGGTTAGGGGTTTGTACCAAGACTTCGATATTGTACTTTACTTATCAGGTCGCCTGATATTAAATTGAGTTCAGGCCGCGAGGGCGGCATTGATACGGAGAAGCAGATGAGTTACGAAGGACGCTGGAAAACGGTCAAGGTCGCGGTCGAAGGCGGAATCGCCTGGGTCACGTTCAATCGTCCGGATAAGCGCAACGCGATGAGCCCGACGCTGAACAAGGAAATGATCGACGTTCTCGAGACGCTCGAACTCGACGCCGAAGCCCAGGTTCTCGTGTTGACCGGCGAAGGCAGTGCATGGACGGCCGGCATGGACCTGAAGGAATATTTCCGCGAAGTGGACGCGGGCCCGGACGTGCTGCAGGAGCGGATTCGCCGCGACGCGAGCCGCTGGCAATGGCAATTGCTGCGCATGTACTCGAAGCCGACGATCGCCATGGTCAACGGCTGGTGCTTCGGCGGCGGCTTCTCTCCGCTCGTCGCCTGCGATCTCGCGATCGCCGCGGATGAAGCCGTGTTCGGCCTGTCCGAAATCAACTGGGGTATTCCGCCGGGCAACCTCGTGAGCAAGGCGATGGCCGATACAGTCGGTCATCGTGAAGCGCTGTACTACATCATGACGGGCGACACCTTCACGGGTCCGCAAGCCGCGAAGATGGGTCTGGTGAACAAAAGCGTGCCGCTCGCGCAACTGCGCGACGAAACGATCGCTCTCGCGGCGAAGCTGCTGAACAAGAACCCGGTCGTGCTACGCAACGCGAAGCATGGCTTCAAGCGTTCGCGCGAACTCACATGGGAGCAGAACGAAGACTACCTGTACGCGAAGCTCGACCAGGCGAACTATCGCGATCCGGAAGGCGGCCGCGAACAGGGCCTCAAGCAGTTCCTCGACGACAAGAGCATCAAGCCGGGCTTGCAGACCTATAAGCGCTAAGCGGCGCACTTCAGCAGGACGACCGAGGAGACGAACACATGCATCAAACGAACCTGTTGATTGGCGGCGCGAAACGTGCCGCGTCGAACGGCAAGACCTTCGACCGCATCAATCCGGCGACGGGCGCGGTGGCCACCCGCGCCGCGGCGGCCACCGTCGAGGATGCCGATGCGGCCGTCGCCGCGGCGGCGCGCGCGTTCCCGGCATGGGCGGCGCTTACGCCTACCGAGCGACGCAGACGCCTGCTAGCCGCCGCCGAGCGCATGGACGCGCGCACGGCCGAGTTCATCGAGATCGGCGCGGCCGAAACGGGTGCGATGGCGAACTGGTACGGCTTTAACGTCATGCTCGCGGCCAACATGCTGCGCGAAGCCGCGGCGATGACGACGCAGATCGACGGCGCGGTGATTCCGTCCGACGTGCCGGGCAGCCTCGCAATGGCCGTGCGCCAGCCGTGCGGCGTCGTGCTTGGCATTGCGCCGTGGAACGCGCCCGTGATCCTCGCGACGCGCGCGCTCGCCATGCCGCTCGCGTGCGGCAACACGGTCGTGCTGAAGGCATCGGAAGGTTGTCCCGGCGTGCATGCGCTGATCGGCGAAGCGCTGAACGACGCGGGTCTCGGCGAAGGCGTCGTCAACGTGCTCACGCATGCGCCGGAAGACGCGCCCGCGATCGTCGAGCGTCTGGTCGCAAATCCTGCCGTGAAGCGTGTGAATTTCACCGGTTCGACGCGTGTCGGCCGCATCGTCGCCGAGCTGTCCGCGCGCCATCTGAAACCCGCGCTGCTCGAACTGGGCGGCAAGGCGCCGGTGCTCGTGCTCGACGACGCGGACCTCGACGCTGCCGTCGAGGGCATCGCGTTCGGCGCGTTCTTCAATCAAGGGCAGATCTGCATGTCGACGGAACGCGTGATCGTCGATCGCAGGGTTGCCGATGCGTTCGTCGAAAAGCTCGTCGCGAAAGCGCGCACGCTGAAGGCAGGCGATCCGACACAGCCGGGCTCGATCCTCGGCACGCTCGAGAGCGAAGCCGCCGCGCGGCGCATTCGCGCGCTGGTCGAAGACGCTCGCGAAAAGGGTGCGAAGCTGCCGCTCGGTTGCGAGGTGAAAGGCGCGATCATGCAGCCGGTGATCGTCGAGAACGTGACGCGCGAGATGAAGCTTTATGCCGATGAATCGTTCGGCCCCGTAGTGACGGTGCAGCGCGTGGACGGCGACGAAGAGGCGCTGACGGTCGCCAACGATAGCGAGTACGGCTTATCGGCCGCCGTGTTCAGCCGCGATATCGCGCGCGCGATGAACGTCGCGAAACGCATCGAGTCGGGCATCTGCCACATCAACGGCCCGACCGTGCACGACGAGGCGCAGATGCCGTTCGGCGGCGTGAAGGCGAGTGGTTATGGGCGCTTCGGCAGCAAGGCGTCGATTCCCGAGTTCACCGAGTTGCGCTGGATCACGGTGCAGACGAGTCCGCGTCATTATCCGATCTAGGCGTCGGCTCCCGGCCGCAACGATTGCGGCCGCCCCATCCTTGCATGAAATGGCACAATCAGGAGACAGGTTTTGGAATCGGAGCACAGCCACGCAAGCTCTCTGGCGACCGGATACCGGAGCGTCGCCATCGGAGCACCTTCATCGCGGATCGAGAAACGCGGCGACTGCTGGTACCTCGAGACACTTGAACCTCTGGGTCCGTTTCCGGAGCGCTTTACGGACCGTCTGCTGAGCGGCGCACGCGCGCATCCCGACCGGCTGCTCGTCGCACGACGCGATGCCGGTGGCGCGTGGCAGGGCATCACGTATGCGCAGATGCTCGAGCGCGCGCGTGCGATCGGGCAGGCGCTGCTCGATCGCGATCTCAGCGCGGAACGCCCGTTGGTGATCCTGTCGGGCAACAGCGTCGAACATATGCAACTCGCGCTCGGCGCGATGTGGGCGGGTATCGCTTATGCACCCGTTTCGCCGGCCTATTCGTTGATGTCGGGCGATTACGGAAAGCTGCGCCATGTCCTCGAACTGCTCAAACCGGGTCTGGTCTACGCGGACGATATCGGCGCATACACAGCGGCGCTCGATGCCGCGCTGCGAAGCGACGTCGAACGTGTCAGCGCGGTGCCCGCGCCAAACGCGTCGAGAGTGACGCGCTTCGACACATTGCTCGACACGGCCCCGCGCGACGTCGACGCTGCCAACGCGCGCGTGAACGGCGACACGATTGCGAAGTTCCTGTTCACGTCCGGCTCGACGAACCTGCCGAAAGCCGTGCCGACGACGCATCGCATGCTGGGCGCAAACCAGCAGATGCTGCTCGAAACCTTTCCGCAGTTCGGCATCGAGCCGCCGGTCCTCGTCGACTGGCTGCCGTGGAATCACACGTTCGGCGGCAGCCACAACGTCGGCATCGTGCTGTACAACGGCGGCACGCTCTATATCGACGACGGCAAACCCGTGGCCGGTAAATTCGACGAGACGCTGCGCAATCTGCGTGAGGTCGCGCCGACCATCTACTTCAACGTGCCGAAGGGTTGGGAAGAACTGACCATCGCGCTGGAAAAGGATGCGGCGCTGCGCGAGCGGTTTTTCTCGCGCGTGAAGATGTATTTCTTCGCGGGCGCCGGTCTGTCGCAGGCGGCGTGGGAGCGTCTCGAGCGCGTAACGCTCGAACATTGCGGAGAACGCATCCGCATCATGGCCGGGCTCGGCATGACCGAGACCGCGCCGTCGTGTCTGTTCACGACGGGACCGGTATCGTGCGCCGGCTATATCGGCTTGCCGCCGCCCGGGTGCCAGGCCAAGGTCGCGCCCGTCGATGACAAATTCGAAGCGCGCTTTCGCGGCCCTCACGTGATGGGCGGTTACTGGCGAGCATCGCCGGCGCTTCAGAGCAGCGTGTTCGACGATGAAGGCTACTACCGCACAGGAGACGCCGTGCGTTTCGTCGACCCGCAACGTCCCGAACTGGGCCTGATGTTCGATGGCCGCATTGCGGAGGACTTCAAGCTTGCGTCGGGAACGTTCGTCAGCGTCGGGCCGATGCGCGCGCGCATCATCAGCGAAGGGGCGCCCTACGTTCAGGATGCCGTCATTACGGGGATGAATCGCGACGAAGTGGGCGCGATGATTTTTCCGCGCCTCGACGCGTGTCGCTCGTTGGCGGGTTCGCCCGCGGATGCGAGCGCCGAGGACGTGCTCAACACGGCCGCCGTGCGCGACTTCTTCAGCGATCTCGTCGCGCGGCTGAATCGGAGTGCGACAGGCAGTGCCTCGTTCATTGCCCGCATGCACCTGCTGAGCGTGCCGCCGTCGCTCGACCTCGGCGAGATCACCGACAAAGGCTCGATCAATCAGCGCGCCGTGCTCCAGCACCGGGCCGCGCTCGTGGAAGCAATGCACGAAGCCGACGTCGCCGACGCGACCGTGATCCATGCGCGCAGAGGCAGCTAGTCCAGGGACAGGAACAAATGACGCTGACTTATAAGGCGCCGCTACGCGACATGCGCTTCGTGATGGACGAGTGGCTCGGCGCGGCTTCGTGGTGGCGCGACGTGCCCGACTGGCAAGACCTCGACTCGCAGACCGCGCAGCAGGTGCTCGAGGAAGCGGCGCGTTTCGTCGAGGAGCGCATCGCGCCGCTCAACGCGAGCGCCGATCTCGAAGGATGTCGTTTCGACGCGGGCAAGGTGACGACGCCCGCGGGCTTTCGCGAGTCCTACGCGGAATTCGTCGAAGCGGGTTGGCCGACATTATCGCTCGACACCGGGCACGGCGGACAGGGCCTGCCGCAGCTTCTCGACGTCGCACTTCAGGAAATGCTCGCGGGCGCCAACCATGCATGGTTGATGTCGCCCGGGCTCACGCACGGCGCGACGGCATGCTTGCAGACGTATGGCAGCGAACGCGTGAAAAAGGCATTGCTGCCGAAAGTCGCGAGTGGCGAGTGGCTATCGACGATGTGTCTGACCGAGCCCCAGGCCGGCAGCGATGTCGGGCTGATCCGTTCGCGCGCGACTGAAGCACCGGGCACCGACGGGTATTTCATCGACGGCAGCAAGATCTTTATCAGCGGCGGCGCGCACGATCTGACGGAGAACATCGTTCATCTGGTGCTCGCTCGAGTGCCCGATGCGCCGCCCGGCACGAAAGGGTTGTCGCTGTTCGTCGTGCCGGAATGGCTGGAAGACGGCGACGGTGGGCGTTCGTGCAATGGTGTGTATTGCGAAGGCATCGAAAAGAAAATGGGCCTGAAAGGCAGCCCGACCTGCACGATGCGCTTCGAACGCGCATTCGGCTGGCTCGTCGGTGAAGCGCATCGCGGTCTCGCGTGCCTGTTCGTGATGATGAACGCGGCGCGGCTGCAGGTTGCGATGCAGGGCCTCGGGCATGCGCACACCGCGTGGCAACGCGCGCACGCTTACGCGCAGGAACGCGCGCAGATGCGTGCAGTGAGCGTGCCGCCCGGTGCGAACGTCGCACCGGGGAAGGCTGCGCCGATCGCGTTTCATCCGGCCATGCGGCGGATTCTGATGGAGCTGCGCGCGATCGTCGAAGGCGAGCGCGCGATCGGTTACTGGACCGCGCATTGGCTCGACATCGCCGCACGTCATGCCGATGTCGCCGAACGGGAACAGGCGGCGCAGCTCGCATCGCTGTTGACTCCGATTGCAAAGGCGTTTTTTACGGCCAACGGTTTTCGCGCTGCATCGAACGCGCTGCAGGTGTTCGGCGGCTACGGCTACATCCACGAGTACGGCATTGAACAGACGTTGCGCGATAGTCGCGTGTCGATGTTGTACGAAGGCACCAACGAAATTCAGGCGATCGATCTGCTGATTCGGAAGGTGCTGCCCGATGGGGCGGTGGCGTTCGATGTGCTGCTTCGCCACGTGCGCGCGGAAGCGCGGCTGTGTCAGGAGTCCGATCCGCCGGTTCGTGCCGCCGGCGCGAAGCTCGCAGAGCTCGCACAGACAGTGGAGAGCACGACACGGTCGATCAAGGCACGCCACGCGCAAGACCCGGAGACGGCATACCGGGTCGCGGACGACTATCTCGCGATGCTTGGCTGGATGCTGCTGGCGTTCGCATGGGCGCGCGCGCTGCGAATTGCGACGCCGCAATGCGAGGCGGAAACGTTCTATGTGGAGAAGCGGGAGACGGGCCGCTTCTTCTTCGACTACCCGCTCGCGGCCTTCGCTTATCGCCGCAGCCTCGTTGAAGCCGGTTGCGAGGCAACGCTGCCGTACGTTTGAAAGTCAGCTTGAGCAACACCTGCCTGATCAATACCGCTCGGCCACGTATTTAAACGGATAGTCTGGTTCCTTGTATCCGTCGGGCTTTTGCCGTTTCGGCAGCGAGACCTTCTTGCGGGCAGGTTGCTTGTACGGAATCCTCTGAAGCATGTCGCTGATGATGTTCAGTCGCGCGCGCCGCTTGTCGTTTGAATTCGCTATGAACCACGAAGCATAGTCGGTGTCCGACGCCGCGAGCATCTCATCGCGGGCACGCGAGTAGTCATACCATCGGCTATAGGATTTCAGGTCCATCTCGGTCAGTTTCCAGATCTTGCGACCGTCGTGGATGCGTGCCTCGAGACGTCGGGTCTGTTCCTCGGGGCTGACCTCGAGCCAGTACTTGAGGAGGATGACCCCGGATTCGACGATCGCCCGCTCGACGAGCGGCACGGCCTTGAAGAACGTCTGCACGTCCGCCTCGGAGCAGAAACCCATCACGCGCTCGACGCCCGCGCGGTTGTACCAGCTGCGGTCGAAAATGACGACCTCGCCCGCGGCCGGCAAGTGCGGCACATAGCGCTGCACATACATCTGGCTTTTTTCACGTTCGCTAGGCGCGGGCAATGCAACGACGCGAAAGACGCGCGGACTGACGCGCTCGGTCATCGCCTTGATCGTGCCGCCTTTGCCCGCGCCGTCACGTCCCTCGAAGACGACGCAGACCTTGCTTCCCGTTTGCACGACCCATTCCTGCAGCTTGACGAGCTCGACATGCAGATCGAAAAGCGCCTTGCGATATTCCTTGTACGACAGCGTCCTGTCTTGCTCGGGCTGCTCGTTTTCCGACTTCGTTTTGGCCATTATCTTCTCCCCAGCGCGGACTGTTCCAGCGTACTACGCAATGATCCATTCCCACGGTAGAGCGCGACGCGAAGCAGGGCCATACGACCTTGGTCCAATATCGCCGGTACAGGGCGCGCAGTATGATGCGGGCGTCTGCTCGCGCCTGCCCGATCCGACTGTCCTCGTCGCACCTCATCCGTATGCCTGCAAAGGGCGGGCTCGGTTCACGTCATCGCCACGGGAGGCCTCATGGATGCCACGGGTCACACGGAGCAGGAAAACTTCGGCGATAGGGAGCCGGTTCTCGATGTCGTCGATCGAGTGTGCGAGTCGTGTTTCGGCCTCTTCATGGCGCTGACGTTCGTCGGCACCGTCTCGGCCGTCGGCGCGGGTGCCGACGCGGGGCACAAGATGTTCTACACCGCGCTCGGCTGCAATCTCGCATGGGGCCTCGCGGACGCGGTGATGTTCCTCGTGCGTACGCTGGTGGCTCGCGGCAGGCGTGTGACGCTTGCGCATTCCGTGCGAGGCCAGCCGAATGCGGCCGCGGGCGTTCGGACGCTTCGCGGCGCAATGGCCGCGTGGCTCAGACCGTTGATCGGCGATACGGAGCTCGAGTCCATCCGCAGGCGTGTTGCGGCGCGGCCGGATCTGCCGCAGCGAGCAGTATTCGTGCGCGACGATTTCACCGCCGCCGCGGCTATCTTTGTGCTCGTAGTAGCCGCAACATTCCCGGTCGCGTTGCCCTTCGTGCTGTTCGCGAACGTTCCGACGGCGCTGATCGTCTCCCGTGTCTTGACTATCGCGATGTTATTCGGCAGCGGCATGGCGCTGGGGCATTACGCGGGATTTCGCGGCTGGCAGGCCGGCCTTGCGATGGCGGCGGTCGGCGTCGTGCTCACCGTAGCGATCATCGCGCTCGGCGGATGATCGAGGTCGGCCCCGCCAATCAGCTTCGCTGGCTTCGCGTTTCATTCATCAGCGACACCGCGCTTCCTGTAAGACCAAGGTCCGATTCCGCGGCGGTTTCAGCGTGACATCATGTATCTGCAAGCGTTGTAGTCGTCGCATCCGGATACCGAAGAAAATCGACGCGCGGCGATGGCATTGATGGTTCCTTGGGCGGCTATGCCGCTTCACGGCGGAGAAAAAAGATCGAGGCTTCCAGCCATCAGGACTGGCGACTCGGATCGTAACCAGAACGGAGTCGATAGTGAACAGACGGAACTTTGTGCACACGCTCGCGCTTACATCCATGGCCGCGAGTCTGGCTTTGGCGGGTTGCACGACGACCGGAGGCAGTGGCGAGAGCGCCACTACCGACGCCGCCAAACGGCAGGAGATCGACGCGGCCGTGAACGGTGCGCTGTCGAAATTGTTCGATACGGTGCAAGGCTCGCACGAGCTCGTATCGAAGGCGCAGGGCGTGCTGGTGTTTCCTTCGGTGAGGAAGGCGGCGTTCATCGTCGGTGGCGAGTACGGTGAAGGGGCATTGCGCGTCGGGGGAGCGACGGTGGGCTATTACAGTACCACTGCGGCATCGTTCGGATTGCAGGCCGGCGCGCAGTCGACCGCCGTGTTCTTCCTGTTCATGACGAAAGATTCGCTCGATAAATTCCGCAACGCGAAGGGCTGGTCGGCGGGCGTCGATGCTTCGGTTTCACTGCTGAAAGTCGGCGCTACCGGCGCGATCGATACCTCGTCGGTGACCGCCGAGGTCGTCGCGATGGTCTTGACCAATACGGGCTTGATGGCCGACCTGTCGCTGGCCGGCACCAAGGTTACGCGCATGAATCTGTAGCAGGGCGCGGCAAGCAGCGGCATTCGATCGAATCGTCATGGCGCTGTCACACAGTGGCGCGTCTATCGCGTGTTGCGGTTTCGTTACAGCGAAGCCGCGCGACACGCTACGCATGCCTTGGCACGGCGACGCGCAGCGGGTAGTTTTTGGCGGACTCACCCCACTTAGCCTCCCTATCATCCCTCCCGTTGTTCCCACGAAACGCTGCGAGCCAGATGCGCTCGCGACTCGCAGCGACGCTGCCTGTAATCTGCACTGACCTTCCTGTTTATTCAATACCGGTAGAAAAGAGAAGCCGAAACACGCGTTCTCGCCGCGGTGCTGCGTTTAGCCATCTGCCTGGCATAATTTTATTTTTTTGTGATCGATGAATGCAAATGATTCGCACTGGAATGGCGGGCGATAAAAGCGTTGACTTGCGTCAAGAAATATCGCCGGCAGATTAATTAAATTGGAGAATTAGCGTTGGCTATACCCGCTGACTCTGCGATTCGCGATGCATGAAAGCTTTACGGTTGGAAGTTTCCATCTGAAAGCGCTATCGCGCCGGACTTCACGGGCTAGTGCAAATCCGTCACGGCGCAGGGGAACATGCGGCTCTACGGCGACGCTGCCAGTTTGCTAACTTTCCTGTGAGCGCAAACGGACGGCACGGACACTGCCCCGCCCGGTAATAATTAACTGCCTAACAAACTCTGTCGCCATTTTCCGATTGATGGCGGACAACGCAGAACACTATTGAGTAGTTTCCCGAGTAAGCGGCATAAATTAAGGTAACCCTTCGGTAAGTGATTCTGGATAGCCTATACTGACTTCCAGCCACCAGGCGTGCGAAGTACCGATTGTGAAGTCGATTATGTGGTTCGAAGCCCAAAGATAAAGACGTCGCAGTTGTACGGAATCCGTTCGCACTGGACCCGGAGGTGCCAATGATTAATCTGATCGTGTACGGCAGACACCTGGCGATCGGGGTAGCGGGAATTCTCACGGCGCTGCACGCGCAACCGCGCCACATGGGTCAATGCGGCCCGTCACAGATCGACAATGCGCGCAACGACGGTCCTCCACTATCCGGGCACGACCGTTCCAGACAGTTTTCACCCAGGCATCACCGGTTTCAGCGCGCTCGCAATATCCCCGGCGTGTCGAGCCGACAGAGTACCCGCGATACCCACGAGCCGCCGTACGCGTTGCCGGCATGGCGGCGCTGTGTCGCCGCTTGCGCGTCGTGGCTGCGAGGCGAAGGCGATAGCAGCACGCGGCGCATCCTCGACGCGAGCATGCCGCTGTGCGAGACGCTCGAAATGTTGCCGGTTCCGATCGTCACGATCGACCAGCGGGACCAGATCATCTTCGCGAACGCGCGGGCGGCGCAACTGTTCGGCTACACGAGGGAAGAGCTGATCGGCGTGCCGACCGCCAAGCTGTTTCCGATCGACGGCATCAATGCCGATCGGTCGGGCCCAGGCAATCGTGGCGCGAAGATACAAATCCCCAGCGTCACGACCACGCAGATTCTGATCGCGCGGCGGCGCGATGGCGGCGGCTTTCACGCGGAGGCGGAAACCACGCGATGCCGCGTGCACAATCAGGAATTGCGGATCACCGCGATATCGGATTGCAGTGCGTGCGGCGAAGTCGATGGAAATACGAGGGATCTCGCGCATCTCGCGCGCGTTTCTTCATTGGGCGAACTCGCCGGATCGCTCGCGCACGAGTTGAAGCAGCCGCTTACCGCGATCCTGTTCAACGCGCAAGCCGCACGCAAATTCATGGATGCGGAGACGACCAACGTAGTGGAGCTGCGCGAAGCGCTCGAAGACATCGTGGCCGACAATTGCCGCGCGAACGAGGTGCTGCAAAGGATTCGCGCATTGGTGCGCAAAGGCGATGTCGAGTTGCAGTTGCTGGACGTCGGCAACGTCGTGCGCGACATCGCGACGCTCGTGCACAGCGATGCATTGACGCGCAGCGTGCGCACGAACTTCGACATTCCGAACAATCTGGCGCTCATTTGCGGCGACAAGGTTCAGCTTCAGCAGGTGATCCTGAACCTGCTGCTCAACGCTTTCGACGCGGTCAAGGATTGCCCTGCCGCGGACCGCCTCGTCGAAACGACAGCGCGTGAGGAAGCGGACGGACTGATACGGATAACGGTAAAAGATCGCGGCCAGGGCCTCGACGTCGACAGCATGGAAAGGATTTTCCGGCCATTTTTCACCACCAAACCGCAGGGGCTCGGGTTGGGTCTTTCGATCAGCCGCACGATCGTCACGGCGCACCGCGGCCGGCTGTGGGCGGAAAACAACGAGGGCAAAGGGGCATCGTTTCACGTCACGCTTCCCGTCGCGACCGATATCCGACAGAGACTCGTGCCCCGATCATCATGAACCAGACCAACACTCGCGTCTTCATCGTCGACGACGACGACAGCGTGCGCAGCGCGCTCGCCCGCTTGCTGCGCGCCTCCGGCTACCAGGTCGAATGCTTCGACAGTCCTGAGGCCTTTCTCGAACGAGCCGATCTGACGAGCATGCCAGCCTGCCTCGTTCTCGATCTGCAGATGCCGGGCATGACGGGACTCGAAGTGCAGCGCAAGCTCGATCAGCTGCTGCCGATCGTATTCCTGACCGGGCACGGCGACATCGGCTCGAGCGTCGACGCGATGAAAGGCGGAGCGGTCGACTTTCTGCCCAAGCCGGTGCGCGACTCGCTGTTGCTCGCCGCGGTGGATCGCGCGCTCGCGCGCGCGTGTGTGGAAAGCAGGCGGCGCCACGAACGCGAGGAAATAGAAGAGCGGATGCGGCATCTGACCCGCCGCGAACGCGAAGTCATGGAACTCGTCGTGACTGGCCGCCTGAACAAACAGGTTGCGAGCGATCTGGGCGCGGCCGAAAAAACGATCAAGATTCATCGGGCCCGCGTGATGGAGAAGATGAAGGCCCGATCGATCGTCGACCTCGTTCATCTGGTGCGAAAGGGCGGCGTTTGTACGGCCGACGAAGAATAATCGCCCGAACCAGGCGCCGACTCCCGCGTTGCGCCGCCACTTTCAGCGGCGCTGGCCGATACCGCTAGTGGACCAAAGTCTTATATCTCATCGGGGTTTCAACCAGTACGCTAAGGCATCAGTGGTCCACTTTCCGGAGCGACTGCGCGTTCGCGCTGTCATATGGTCAACCCTAACCAATTCGTTGCGGTGGTCGACGATGACGAGTCGGTGTGCCGAGCCATCAAGCGTTTGCTGCATTCCGAAGGTATCAGGGCGGAGACGTTTTGCAGCGGTGACGAGTTCTTGAATGCGCTTGTGGCAATTCCGTCGTATCGGCCTGCCTGCGTGATTCTGGATGTCCAGATGCCGGGAACCAACGGCCTGGAAGTCCAGCGTCAGCTCGCGCAAATGGGCGTGCCGGTCATCGTGATTACCGCCTATGACGATCTCTCCGTCCGCCAGACCGCGCTCGCGGCCGGTGCGGCCGCGTATCTGCGCAAGCCTTTCACCAGCGCGATTCTGTTCAAGGCGGTCGAGGTGGCCATCGGCGGTCCGCCGACACCCTGAACGCGCGTCTTCGCGCCGGATGATATGAGACCAAGGTCCGATTGTCGCCGTTTCTTCGGACCACCAAACTGAACTCAGTCAACGCGTCGAACCGAACACCGGCTGCGCCGCACCGAATTCGAAACCGGACAGGTTGCGGCGCGTGCGTGCCTTTGCGCGTGCGATGCGCCGCGCGGAGTGCGGCAGCGTTCAAGGATAAAAGCGGGAGCGCACGTGATGAAATCAATTTCGGTTTGTCTCGCGATTCTTCTCGGTACCGCTGCGATGCAGGTGGGCGCGGCGGACTTCGACGGCAGCAAGCGGCTGATCTGCGCGACGATCGACGCGCACGCCTGCGATCCGGGCATCGCCTGCACGCGCGCGTTGCCCGCGGATCTCGGTCTGCCGAAATTCCTGACTCTCGATTTCGACAAACGCGCGGTCGTCGGTCCCGCGCGCACGACGCCGATGCTGTCGGTCACCAAGGAGGCGGATCAGCTCCTGATCCTCGGCAATGAGTTGGGCTTTGGCTGGACGCTGGTCGTCGATTCGACGGACGGCGAGATGACGCTGACGATCGCGAACAGAAACGATGCCTTCGTGCTGTTCGGCAACTGCACGCCTTTGTAATCAGGCGGAGTGCGCGATGAAAACCGTACCCGTTTCCCTGGCCTCGCCGCGGCCACATTCTCGCGGCGCCCTCCCATTGCTCGCCGTCGTCGCGGCGCTGACGCTGCTCACCTTGCTCGCGTCATGCAAGAAGGCGCCACCGCCGCCGGTCGCCGCCGCGCCGGAAGTGACCGTGATGACGGTGACGCAACAGGACACGCCGGTCGACTTCGAATTTACCGCGCAAACGCAGAGTTCGCGTGAAGTCGAGATCCGCTCGCGGGTCGACGGCTTCCTCGACAAGCGCATGTACACCGAAGGCGCGTTGGTCAAGACGGGACAAACGATGTTCCAGATGGACCGCAAGCCGTTCGAGGCCGCGCTGCAGACCGCGAAAGGGCAACTGGCCCAGCAGCAGGCGCGTCTCGAAGTCGCCAAGGCCAATCTCGCGCGCGTGGTGCCGTTGGCGGCGCAGAACGCGTTGAGCAAGAAGGATCTCGACGACGCGGTCGGCAACGAGAAGCAGAGCGCCGCCGCGGTGATCGCCGCCCAGGGCGAAGTCGACACCGCACTGCTGAACCTCGGCTACACGACGATCAAGTCTCCGCTGAACGGCCTGTCGAGCTTCGCGCGTCTGCAGGATGGCAGCTACGTGACGGCGACCTCGAACGGTTTGCTGACCTACGTGTACCAGCTCGATCCGATGTGGGTGAACTTCAGCATCTCCGAGAACGAGATGCTGAAGTACCGGGATGACATCGCGGCAGGACATCTGCGATTTCCCGCGCACGACAATTTCTCCGTGCATCTGATTCTCGCCGATGGCTCGCCCTATGCCGAGCAAGGCCAGATCAACTTCGCGAACCCGGCGTTCAATACCGAAACGGGAACCTTCCTCGTGCGCGCGACCTTCGAAAACCCGAAGGGCACCTTGCGCCCCGGCCAGTTCGTGCGGGCCCGCGTTTCCGGCGCGATCCGGCCCAATGCGACGCTCGTGCCGCAGCGCGCGGTGTTGCAGGGCGCGAAGAGCAACTTCGTGTGGGTCGTCGATAGCGACTCGAAGGCCCATCAGCGCGTCGTCGAAGTCGGCGACTGGCAGGGCGATAACTGGTTTATTTCCGACGGACTCAAGGCGGGCGAGCGCATCGTCGTGGACGGCGCGCTGCGCGTTACCGCGGATTCGCAGCTGAAAATCATCAAAACCCTGGCGGCCGGCGGGAAAAGCCAGGCGGCGGTGGCGACGGCTGCATCGCAAGGCGCCGCGGCAGCGCCCGCCGCCGAGTGACGGGGCAGTCGCCATGAACATTTCGCGCTACTGCATCGATCGGCCGATTTTCGCGTCAGTCATTTCGATCGTCATCACGCTCGGCGGCGCATTGGCGATGTTCTCGCTGCCGGTCGCGCAGTACCCCGATATCACGCCGCCGCAAATCACGGTGTCCGCCACCTATCCGGGCGCCAGCGCCGAGGTCGTCGCGAACAATGTCGCCGCACCGATCGAGCAGCAGGTCAATGGCGCGGACAACATGATCTACATGAACTCGTCGAGTTCGTCGACCGGCAGTATGACGCTTAACGTGTACTTCCAGATCGGCACGAACCCCGAACTGGCCCAGGTCGACGTGCAGAACCGCGTGAATCTCGCGCTGCCGCAACTGCCGCAATCGGTCCAGGCGCAGGGCATTCAGGTACAGAAAAAGTCACAGGCGTTCATGATGGTGATCGCGATCTATTCGCCCACCAACCGCTACGATTCGACGTATATCGCGAACTTTACGAACATCTATGTGCTTGACGCGATCAAGCGGATTCCGGGCGCGAACCAGTCGAGTATTTTCGGCAATCCGGACTACGCGATGCGCATCTGGCTGAAGCCCGACCGAATGGCGCAGCTCGGCGTGACGGCTGCCGATGTGCAACGGGTCGTCGCGAACCAGAACCAGCAGTTCGCGGTGGGCAGCATCGGGCAGTCGCCAACGGGTTCAGCGGTGCAGCAGTCGTTCGCGGTCACGACCACGGGACGCCTCGCCGAGCCGTCGCAGTTCGACAACATCATCGTGCGCGCCGCGAGCGGCGGCGCGGCGATCGTGCGGCTCAAGGACATCGGCCGCGCCGAGCTCGGCCAGAAAGACTACTCGATTCGCAGCCGCTTCCAGGGCAAGCCGGCCACCGTGCTCGCCGTGTATCAGCAGCCGGGCGCCAACGCGCTCGACGTGGCGAAGCAGGTGCGCACGACACTCGCGGAACTGAAGAAGTCGTTTCCGGAAGGCATGACCTACGAAATCGCGATGGACACGACCGAGTTCACGCGAGCGTCGATCTCGGACGTGATCCATACGTTCTTCGAAGCGCTGGTGCTCGTCGTGATCGTCGTGTTCGTATTCCTGCAAAGCCTTCGCGCGACGCTGATTCCGATCATCGCGGTGCCGGTGTCGATCGTCGGCACCTGCATGTTCATGCTGCTGCTGGGCTTTTCGATCAATATGCTGACCTTGTTCGGCATGGTGCTCGCGATCGGTATCGTCGTCGACGACGCGATCGTCGTGATCGAGAACGTCGAGCGCAACATGACGGTGTACAAGCTCTCGCCGAAAGAGGCCTCGAAGAAGGCGATGGACGAAGTCGCCGGCCCGGTCGTGGCGATCGTGCTGGTGTTGTGCGCGGTGTTCGTGCCGGTCGCGTTTCTCGGCGGCATCACCGGCCAGATGTACAAGCAGTTCGCGATCACGATTGCGATTTCGGTGGTGCTGTCCGGCATCGTCGCACTGACCTTGTCACCGGCGCTCGCCGCGTTGCTGCTTAAAAGCACGCACCACGAGAAGAAGGGCTTTTTCCGCTGGTTCGACAATCAGTTCGCTCGCATGACGTCGGGCTATACACGCGCGGTCAAGCTCATCATCAAGCGCTTTGTCATGGGGCTCGTGTTCTTCGCGGCGATGATCGCGCTGGCGGTGCTGATGGTGCGCTCGATTCCGTCGGCGTTCCTGCCGCCTGAAGACCAGGGTTATCTGCTCGGCGCGGTCATCATGCCGGACGCGGCTAGCCTCGACCGCACCGGCCAGGTGTCGCAAGTCATCACTGACTATTTCATGAAACAGGAGGCGGTCGGCAGCATCACCACGGTCGATGGTTTCAGCCTGCTCGACAACCAGAACAAGAACAATGCCGGCACCTTCTTCGTCGGTCTGAAGAGCTTCGACGAACGCTATACGCGCGCCAACCGCGCGACGCAGAACGCGCGCCAGGTGCTGCTCGACGCGTATCGCCACTTCGCGAACGTCCAGGAGGGCATTATTCTGCCGGTCAACCCACCGTCGATTCCGGGGCTCGGCACGACGGGCGGCACGGAGGTGTGGATTCAGAGCAAGGGCGACGCGACCATCACACAGCTTGCGGGCGTGGCCGACCAGTTCGTACAGAAAGCGCGGGCGCGCAAGGAGTTGACCGGCGTCACGATGACGTTCAATGCGGCGTCGCGGCAACTGCTGGTCAACGTGGATCGCGACAAGTCGGAGACGCTCGGCGTGCCGGTCGAAGACGTCTATAGCGCGATGCAGACGATGTTCGGCTCGCTGTACGTATCGCAGTTCAATCGTTCGAGCCGGCTGTGGCAGGTGATCCTGCAGGCGGAGCCGCGGTATCGCCTGAAGCCTAGTGATCTCGATCAGATCTTCGTGCGCAGCACGAACGGCGCGATGGTGCCGATCAAGTCGGTGGCAAGCTACCGCTTTACGACGGGCCCGGACCTCGTCACGCGATTCAATAATTTCCCGGCCATCAAGGTCACGGCGAACGCCGCGCCGGGCTACAGCTCCGGACAGGTGATCTCGACGCTGGAACAGATCGCCGCGCAGATGCCGGAAGGCTACGACGTGGCATGGAGCGGCGAAGCATTCGAGGAACGGCAGTCGGGCGGCACGTCCGGGCTCGTCTTCGTATTCGGTCTCGTGATGGTGTTCCTGATCCTTGCCGCGCAGTACGAGAAGTGGACGCTGCCGTTCGGCGTGCTGATGGCGGTGCCGTTCGCGTTGTTCGGCGCGCTGCTCGCGATCATGCTGCGCGGCCTGTCCAACGACGTCTACTTCCAGATCGGTTTGACGATGCTGGTCGCGCTCGCCGCGAAGAACGCGATCCTGATCTTCGAATTCGCGGTGCTCAATCGCGAGACCGGCGCCTCGGTGTTCGACGCGACGATGACCGCGGCGGAAGAACGGCTGCGCCCGATCGTGATGACCTCGCTCGCGTTCATTCTCGGCTGCGTGCCGCTCGCGATCGCGACGGGCGCATCGGCCAACAGCCGTCATTCGATCGGCACCGGTGTGATCGGCGGCATGTTGGGCGCGACGGCGATCGCCGTATTCTTCATCCCGATGTTCTATTACCTGCTCGAATCCATGTCGTCGCGCTCGAAGGGAGGCAAAAAGCCGACGCCGGGCGTGGAGCCCAGCGGCGGCGCAGGACGCGAACCCTCGGCGGTGTCGGGGCCCGGTGCGTCGAGCGAGGCGCCGTCCGCGCCGCAGGAAGGTGAATGAGATGCGCGGCACGGCACCGGCGCGTTTGCTCGCATCCGTCATGCTGCTCGCGCTGAGCGGATGCCTGCTAGGCCCCAACTACCAGCGCCCGGCGGTCGACGTGCCGGCCACTTATCGTTTCGCCCAGGGCGAGGCCGCGGGCATCGCCAACGCCGTGTGGTGGGAGCAGTTTCAGGACCCGGTGCTCGATCAGCTGATCGCCGCCGCGCTGCAGGACAATCGCGACGTGAAGGTCGCGGCCGCGCGGGTCGACGAGTTTCGCGGGCAGTTCGTGACCACGCGCTCCGGGCTGTTCCCGCAGCTTTCGGCAGGCGCCGACGCGTCGCGTCAACGGGTCTCGCAGGACGAAGGCGTGCCGGTGCCGACGGGCGTGAGCCCCGTCTACAACCAGTTCGACGCGACGCTGGCGGTGTCCTGGGAGCTCGATCTGTTCGGCAAGGTACGCCGGGAAACCGAGGCGGCACGCGCGAATCTGCTCGCAAGCGAAGAGGGCCGCCGCGCCACGATTCTGACGCTGGTGAGCTCGGTCGCGTCGGCCTACATTAATCTGCGCAGTCTGGACCGGCAGCTAGAGATCGCGAAGGAGACCGTGCAAAGCCGCGCGGAATCGGTGCGCGTGTTCGAGGCGCGCTTCCGCTACGGCGAGGTCTCGCAGATGGAACTCGCGCAAAGCCAGTCGGAGTATCAAGCCGCGCAAGTCACGATTCCGCAGCTCGAAGCGCAGATCGCCCAGCAGGAAGACGCGTTGTCGGTGTTGATCGGCAGGAATCCCGGCGCGATACTGCGCGGCCGTGAGCTGTCGCAGATGGGCACGCCGCCGATTCCCGAGGGGCTGCCGTCCGATCTGCTCGAACGCCGTCCCGACCTGCTGGAGGCCGAGCAGACGCTGGTCGCGCAAAACGCGCTGATCGGGGCGGCGCGCGCGCTGTACTTCCCGTCGATTTCGCTGACCGGGCTGTTCGGTTCGGTCAGCGCGCAGTTTTCGAATCTGTTCACCGGCCCGGCGCGCGTGTGGTCGTTTGCCGGCAGCGTCACACAGCCGATCTTCACGGCGGGCAACATCACCGGCCAGGTGCACCAGCGCCGAAGCGCGCCAGCAGGAATCGCTGTACTCGTACGAAAAGGCGATCCAGGTAGCGTTCCAGGAGGTCGAGGACGCGCTCATCTCCGTGCAGAAGACGCATCAGGCACTCGATGCGCAAAACCTCCAGGTCGAGGCGCTGCACACCTATGCGCACCTCGCGCGGCAGCGCTACGAAGGCGGCTATACGAGCTACATCGAAGTGCTCGATGCGGAGCGCAGCCTGTTCAACGCGCAACTGACCTATGCGCAAACTCAAGGCGCGGTGCTGGCCTCGTACGTCACGCTCTACAAGGCGACGGGCGGTGGCTGGGTGGCCGAGGCGGAAAAACTGACGGCGCCGCCGCCCGCGCAGCAAAACTCGCCGGCGATGGCGCCGGTCTCGCAGAACGCGCCCGCGCCGGCTGGAACGTCGGGTGCAGTGGAGGCGAGATGACGGGCAACGAGCTGATTGCGTGCGAAGAGTGCGACCTGCTTCAGCTCGGCGCGCCCCCGGCCGCCGGCAATGCGTTGCGCTGCCAGCGTTGCCGCGCGGAGCTCAGGCGCGGACGCTCGAACGGGCCGGAGTATGCGCTCGCGTTCTCGTGCGCGTCCGCGGTGCTGCTCGTGATCTCGAACGTGTTTCCGATCGTCGGTCTGTCGCTGAACGGCCATGTCGTGCAGACGACGCTCGCGGGTTCGGTGCGCATGCTGTACAGCCACGGCTCGTGGCCGCTCGCCTTGCTGGTCGGCCTGACGACGATCGTCACGCCGGTGCTGCAAACCGCGGCGATGCTGTGGCTGCTGCTGCCGCTGCGCTTCGGGCGCGTGCCGTGGCGGCCGGCCGAGTGCTTTCGTCTGTTTCAGTTCGCGCGGCCGTGGGGCATGACCGAGGTGCTGATCCTCGGCTTGCTGGTCGCGCTGGTCAAGCTCGCGCATATCGCCAAGGTGGTGCCGGGCACTGCGCTGTGGTCGTTCATCGCGCTGATGCTGCTGCTCGCGGCCGCGGCGGCGACCTTCGATCCGCATGAGGTGTGGGCGCGCATCACGGCAGCGCGTGGCGCGCGGGCGTGGCAGTTGCCGCCGATCCGCGTGCGCCGCAACGCCATCACGGCGTCTGCCTACGGGCTCGTGCTGTGCGAAGAATGCGGCCTGCTGCTCAAGCAGCCCAGCGGCGCGGTCAAGCACGTCTGTCCGCGCTGCAAGGCGCCGTTGCACCAGCGCAAGCCCGCGAGCCTGTCGCGCACGTGGGCGTATCTGGTGGCCGCGATGGTGCTCTACATTCCGGCCAACGTGCTGCCCGTGATGGACACGAGTTCGCTGTTCGGCACACAGAAGGACACGATCCTGAGCGGCGTGGTCTATCTGTGGGTATCGGGCTCCTGGCCGCTTGCGCTGCTCGTGTTCATCGCGAGCATCGTCGTGCCGATGCTGAAGATTCTCGGCATCGGGTATCTCGCGCTGTCGACCCAGCTTCGTTGGCAATGGCTGCCCGGGCAGCGCACGCGGATCTATCGCCTGATCGAGCTGATCGGTCGCTGGTCGATGCTCGACATCTACGTGATCACGATGCTGGTCGCGCTGGTGCAATTCCAGGCGCTGGCGACGATCAAGGCGGGGCCGGCGGCGATCGCGTTCGGCGCGGTCGTCGTGCTGACCTTGCTCGCCTCGATGGCGTTCGATCCGCGCCTGATGTGGGACGCTTTGGAGACCGAACGTGTCCACTCCGACTGAAGAGCCCGAGCTGCCCGCCGCGGAGCCGGTGCCGCGCTCGCGCTGGCGGATGCAACTGGTCTGGCTCGTGCCGATCGTGGCGATACTGATCGGCGGTTGGCTGGCGGTGAAGGCGGTGATGGAGCGCGGCGAGCAGATCAGCATCAGCTTCAAGACCGGCGACGGTCTCGAAGCCGGCAAGACCAAGCTCAAGTTCAAGGACGTCGATATCGGCGTGGTCGAAGCGGTCTCGCTGACGCCGGACCACAAGCGCGTGGTGGCCAAGGCCGAGGTGACGCGCGACGTGTCGGACCTGCTCGTCGACAACACGCGCTTCTGGGTCGTGCGTCCGCGCATTTCGGGTGGCACGGTGTCGGGGCTCGGCACGCTGCTGTCGGGCTCGTATGTCGACGTCGACGTCGGCAATTCGCCAAAAGCGCGCCGCAGTTTCGTCGGCCTCGAGGAGCCCCCCGTGATCGCGAGCGACGTGCCGGGGCACGAGTACACGTTGCACGGCACGGGACTCGGCTCGCTCGACGTGGGTACGCCCGTGTTTTTCCGCAGAATTCAGGTGGGCCAGGTCGCGTCGTACCAGTTGGACCCGGACGGCCACGGCGTCACGGTGAAGGTGTTCGTCAACGCGCCGTATGACCGCTTCGTCAGAACCGACACGCGCTTCTGGCACGCCAGCGGTGTCGACATGTCGTTCGACAGCAGCGGCTTGCGGGTCGAAACGCAGTCGATCGTGTCGATCATCATCGGCGGGATCGCGTTCGAATCGCCGCCCGATTCACAGGTAGAGACGAGCGCCGATACCAGCACCCGGTTCGAGCTGTACACCACGCGCGCCGACGCGATGAAGATGCACGATCGCATCGTCGTCAAATACGTGGTGAACTTCGCGGATTCGGTGCGCGGCCTGACAGTTGGCGCGCCGGTCGATTTCCGCGGCGTCGATATCGGCGAAGTGACGGCGATCTACACGCGCTTCGATCCGGACACCCGCCGCTTCAGCAGTCCGGTCGAGATCAATCTCTATCCGGAGCGGTTCACGTCGCGCTATCAGAACGACGGCGCCGGCGGACACGTCACCGATGACCCGCGCGCTCTCGCGAACTATCTGGTCGAGCACGGCTTCCGCTTCCAGTTGAGAACCGGCAATCTGCTGACCGGCCAGCAGTATCTCGCGCTCGACTATTTCCCCGACGCGCCGAAGGCGTCGATCGACTGGAACAAGACGCCGCCCGAAATGCCCGCGATTCCGCGCACGCTGCAATCGCTGCAGGAATCGGTCACGCGACTGCTCGCCAAGATCAACAACATACCGTTCGAGGATATCGGCAAGGACGCGCGCTCGACGCTGCGCACCACCAACGCGATGCTCGGGCAGCTCAACACGCAGGTCGTGCCGAAAGCGCGCGACACGCTGCTGTCCGCGCAATCGACGCTCGATTCGGCGAATGCCGCGCTGCAGCCCGACTCGTCGCTGCAGCAATCGACGGAGGACGCAATGCGTGAATTGACTCGCACCGCTGCCTCGTTGCGCACGCTGGCCGACTATCTGGCGCAGCATCCGGAATCGCTCGTGCGCGGCAAGTCCGAGGACAAGAAGCCATGACAGATGTGATGCGCCGCTTCGCGGCCGGCCTGATGCTCGCGCTCGCCGGCGCTCTGCTCGGCGCCTGCAAGTCGCCGGCGACGAACTTCTACACGCTGAGCCCCGACGAGTCGTTGAGCAGCACCGGCGCGAGCCGGCCGATCGCGGCGGTGATCGGTCCGGTCACGATACCCGAGATCGTGGACCGGCCGCAGATCGTCACGCGGATCGCTAACAACGAGGTCGCGGTCAACGAATTCGACCGCTGGGCGCAGCCGCTCGGTGGCGACATCGGCCGCGTAATCGCGGCCGATCTCGGCGCGCTGCTGAACTCGCAGCAGATTTCGGTATTCGATGCGGTACGCGATCCGTCCGTCGTCTGGCGCGTGCGGATCGACGTGATGCGCTTCGAGTCCGTGCCGGGGCGCGACGTCACCGTCGATGTGCTGTGGACCGTGCGGCCGCCCGGCAAGGTCCGCGCCATCACCGGCCGCTCGGTCGCGCGCGAGAGCGTGTCCGGTCCCGGATTCGAGCCGATCATCGCCGCCCACGATCTCGCGCTCGCCTCGGTGAGCCGCGATATCGCCGCAGCGGTGCAGGCAAAACCCGCTCAATGAGACGTCGCGCTGCGTCACGTCGACACGCGCCGCGCCCGAACCCGTGCGCTGCACCGGGTCGCGCGCACAATAAGACCTTGGTCCGATTGCTAGAGCTCTGGGCCAACTCCACGATTCAATCGATGCACGGCGCGTGCCTCGGCACCGATCGTGACGCGCACCTTTCAGGAGTCTTCCGATGGACGCTGAAACGCTGTTGTCACAAAGCCAGGACATTGCCTCAAAAATCACCCACGTGCTGCAGAAGCGCACGCAAATCGCCCAGCGGCATCTGAATGAACGGGTCACCGAAACGCTGGGGCTCGATCACGATGGCGCCCCGACCGCAAGCGCGATGCCCGCGCCATTCGATCCGCTCAGTGCGTGGCAATACACGGTAGATGCCGCGCAGCGCTCGCTGCTGTTCTGGGACACGCTGTACCGGCGCGGCAACGAGTTCGTCGAACGCAGCGTCAGCGGTCCCGCGCCGGTGCTGCATTTCGAGTACGACATGGTGCTGGACGGCCGCACCTTCGAACGGCCGGTCAACTATGCGCTGCTGCAACTTCGTCCGCTCGAAGGCGTGGGCGTGGACGTGCGCAAACGCCCGTATCTGATCATCGATCCGCGCGCGGGGCACGGCCCCGGCATTGGCGGCTTCAAGGACGATTCGCAGGCGGGCATCGCGCTGCGCGCGGGCTATCCCGTCTACTTCGTGGTGTTCTTTCGCGACCCCGAGCCCGGTCAGACCCTCCTCGACGTGTGCAACGCCGAGCAGCTATTCGTGCGCAAGGTGCGCGCGCTGCATCCCGACAGTCCGAAGCCCGCGATCATCGGCAATTGCCAGGGCGGCTGGGCGGCGATGATGCTCGCCAGCTCTGACCCCGAGGAGACCGGCCCGATCGTCATCAACGGTGCGCCGATGTCGTACTGGAGCGCGGCCTGGAGCGAAGGCGAGGGCGACAACCCGATGCGTTACGCGGGCGGCATGCTGGGCGGCGCGTGGCTCGCGTCGTACGCGGCGGATCTTGGCAACGGCAAGTTCGACGGCGCGTATCTGGTGGAGAACTTCGAGAACCTGAATCCCGCCAACACGTTCTGGGACAAGTACTACCACCTGTTCTCGAACGTCGATACCGAGCCGCCACGCTTTCTGGAATTCGAGCGCTGGTGGGGCAGCTACTACCTGATGAATCGCGAGGAGATCGAATGGATCACGCGCAACCTGTTCGTCGGCAACAAGCTGTGGTCGGGCGGAGTGACGAACAGCAGCGGCCAGGCTTTCGATCTGCGTGAAATCCGCTCGCCGATCATCCTGTTCGCGTCGATGGGGGACAACATCACGCCGCCTCAACAGGCGTTCAACTGGGTGGCGGACCTTTACGGCAGCACCGAGGAGATCAAGTCGCGCGGCCAGGTGATCGTCGGTCTGACGCACCAGAACGTCGGGCATCTGGGCATTTTCGTGTCCGGGAAAGTCGCGAAGAAGGAGCACAAGCAGATCATGTCCGTGCTCGAGACCATCGAAACCTTCCCGCCGGGACTCTACGGCATGACCATCAACGAGGCCAGGAACGCGGCCGGGGAGATCGAATACGAAGTCGAATTTCATGAGCGGCGGCTCGAGGAGATTTCCGCGCATTTCAACCGCTTCGGCCGCATCGACGAAAAGCCGTTCGAAGCGGTCGCCGCGGTGTCCAATCTGAATCAACGCATGTATGAACTGCTCGCGCGGCCGTTCGTGCAGGCGATGTCGAACGAAACGAGCGCCCGCCTGCTGCGCCAGTTTCATCCGCTGCGCTGGCAGCGCTGGGCCGTGTCCGCGATGAACCCGTGGCTTGGCTGGCTGCCGGCGGCCGCGCAGTCGGTTCGTGAGAATCGCCAGCGGGCCGCCGCCGATAACCCGTGGAGCAAGCTCGAACACAACGGCTCGCAAATGTTCAGCGCGTCGCTGGACTATTACCGCGCGATGCGCGACGCGGGGACCGAGGCCAGCTTCTTCAGCGTGTACGCGAATCTGTATGCGACGTATCTGAGCAAGCCGGGCGCCGATGGCGTGGCCGCGCAAGCCGGCGCGATCGATCCGCGCGAGCTGCCGTTCGTGCGCACGGCGTTGCAGGCGATCGGCGACGGCGGCTACACGGAGGCGCTCGGGCGCGCGGCCTTTCTGTTGTCGCGCAAGGGCGGGTCGTTGCCGCTCGCGCGCCTGGAGATGCGCAAGGAGATCGCCGAAAGTTACGTGGAGTACCTGCCCGACATCAGCCCCGATCACTGGCGGCGGATCCGGGGCGAGCAGGAAATCATCGTCAGCTTCGAACCGGACGAGGCGATAGCCACGTTGCCGAAGCTGCTTTCCCACAGCGAGGACCGCGAGCGCTTTCTACAACTGCTCGACAAGCTGGCGAGCGACGAGCGCGTGTTGAACACCGCGCCCGACGCCGCGCAAAAGGAGGCGTTCGAACGCATCCGCGCGGTGCTGGGTTCGCGCGAGAGCCGCAAGCGCAACGCACGTTTGCCGGACCCCACTCGCACGTGAGCAACCGGCGCGATGCGCGGCAGGACGCAAGCGTGACGGAACCGTGTGCACGGCGCCCGTATGCACGGCGCCCGTGTGCACGGCTCCCGTCAGCATGGCGTGCCACGCGTCACGAATCCAACGCACCGTACACACGAGGAATACGCAGATGGAAAAGCACGCGAAGTATCAGCGTCTGATCGATTTCTGCCGGACGCTGCCGGCGATGCCGACAGCGGTCGCGCATCCGTGCGACCAGAGTTCGCTCAATGGCGCGGTCGAAGCAGCCGGGATGGGACTGATCGCGCCGCTGCTGGTCGGGCCGCGCGCGCGCATCGAAGCGATTGCCGCCGAACACGGCATCGACATTTCGAACTTCACGATCGTCGATGCGCCGCATAGCCATGCCGCCGCGGCAGCAGCCGTGCAACTGGTGCGCGAAGGCAAGGCGGAGGCCCTGATGAAAGGCAGCCTGCATACGGACGAGCTGATGGCCGAGGTGATTCGCCGCGACATCGGCCTGCGCACCGAGCGGCGCATCAGCCACTGCTTCGTGATGGACGTGCCCGGGTACGAGAACGCGCTGATCATCACCGACGCCGCGATCAACATCTTGCCGACGCTCGAAGAGAAGGTCGACATCCTGCAGAACGCGATCGATCTCGGGCACGCGCTGAAATTTGACGAAGTCCGCGTGGCGATCCTGTCCGCGACCGAGAGCGTCAATCCGAAAATTCCATCGACGGTGGAAGCGGCGGCGCTGTGCAAGATGGTGGACCGCGGGCAGATCACCGGCGGGCTCGTCGACGGTCCGCTCGCACTCGACAACGCGATCAGCATTGAAGCCATGCGCATCAAGCAGATCGAGTCGCGGGTGGCCGGTCGCGCCAATGTATTGATGGTGCCGGACCTCGAAGCGGGCAACATGCTCGCGAAAAGCCTGTCGTTTCTCGCCGGCGCGGACGCGGCGGGCATCGTGCTCGGCGCGCGCGTGCCGATCATTCTGACGAGCCGCGCGGATTCTCTGTCGACGCGTCTCGCGTCGTGCGCGGTCGCCGCGTTGGTGGCCAAGGCACGGCGCGAGGCCGGCAAGGTGGTCGGGTGACGTCATGGCGGATGTGATCCTCGTATTGAACGCAGGTTCGTCGAGCCTCAAGTTCAGCGCCTTCGACGCGCAACAAGCGCAACTCGAGCTCATTTTGCGCGGTCAGATCGAAGCGCTGTACACGAGCCCGCGTTTTCGCGTGACGGACCGCGACGGTAATGCCAGCTCGCACGAATGGGGCGATGGCCATCGGCTCGGCCATCAGGGCGCGATCGAATATCTGGGCGGTTTTTTGCACGACCACGGCGGCGGCAATCAACTGAAGGCGGTCGGGCATCGCGTCGTGCACGGCGGGCAGCGGTTTGCCGGCCCCGTCCTCGCGACCTCCGAGGTGATCGATCAGCTGGACAGCCTGAGCCCGCTCGCGCCGCTGCATCAGCCGCATAACCTGACCCCGATCCGCATCCTCGCGCAGCTGCGTCCCGACCTTCCACAGGTCGCGTGCTTCGACACCACGTTTCATCGCACGCAGACCGAGACCGCGCAGGCCTATGCGCTGCCCCCGTCGATTACCGACCGCGGCGTGCGGCGCTACGGTTTTCACGGGCTCTCGTACGAATACATCGCGAGCGTGCTGCCGGAGATCGCACCGGCCGCGGCGGCGGGGCGCACCGTCGTCGCGCATCTGGGCAACGGCGCGAGCATGTGCGCGATGGTCGCGGGCAAGAGCGTGGCGAGCACGATGGGCTTCACGGCGGTGGAAGGCCTGCCGATGGGCACGCGTTGCGGCAGCCTCGACCCCGGCGTGATGCTCTATCTGCTCGACGAGCTGAAGATGGATACGCAGTCGATCGCGGACCTCATTTACAAGGGCTCGGGGCTGCTCGGCATGTCGGGCATCTCGGGCGACATGCGCGTGCTGCTCGACAGCGACGACCCGCGTGCCCGCTTTGCGATCGACGTCTACACCTACCGGATCGCGCGCGAACTCGGTAGTCTCGCCGCGGCGATGCAAGGTCTCGACGCACTGGTGCTGACGGCCGGCATCGGCGAGCACGCCGTCGCGATCCGCGAGCGCATCGTGCGCGATGCCGCGTGGCTCGGCGCCGAACTCGACGAAGCGGCCAATCGGGCGGGCGGCCCGCTGATCACCCGCACCTCGAGCAGGCTGCCGGTCTGGGTCGTGCCCACCAACGAGGAACTGATGATCGCCCGTCATACGCGCGCTATCGCCCCATAAAGGAGTATCACCATGACGATCGAGCAACCGCGTTTGATTCTGGAGGGAGCGAAGGCCCTCGTGACCGGCGTCGCCAACGAGCATTCGATTGCCTACGGATGCGCGAAGGCATTTCACGACCTCGGCGCGAGCGTTGCGCTCACCTGTGCGAACGACAAGGCGCTTCCTTATGTGGAACCGATAGCCAAAGCACTCGATGCCGAGATCTTCATGCCGCTCGACGTAACGGGCGAGGACGAAATGGAGGCCGTGTTCGACCGGATCGAGAAGACGTGGGGAAGCCTCGATATTCTCGTTCACGCCGTTGCATGGGCGCCGAAAGCGGATCTGCAGGGCGGCTTGCTGCAATCGTCGCGTGAGGGCTTCCTGAGCGCGATGGACATCTCCTGCCATTCGTTCGTGCGGATGGCGCGCCTCGCCGCGCCGCTAATGAAAGACGGCGGCACCATGCTGACGATGAGCTACTACGGCGCGAACAAGGTCGTGCCGAACTACAACCTGATGGGCCCCGTCAAGGCGGCGCTCGAAGCCTGCGCGCGCTATCTGGCGTTCGAGCTGGGACCGAAGGGCATCCGCGTGCACGCGATTTCTCCCGGGCCGCTGCAGACCCGCGCCGCTTCGGGCCTGAAGGATTTCGAGCTGCTGCTCAACGAAGCGGTGCAGCGCGCGCCGCTCGGCGAACTCGTCGACATCATGGATGTCGGCTATACCTGTGCGTTTCTGGCCACGCCGTATGCCCGGCGGGTGTCCGGTTCTACCTTGTATATCGACGGCGGATTGAACATCGTCGCATAGGGCCTGGAGGAGTAAGCATCATGGCAGAACTGTTTCTTGGAAACGTCGAGGAAAGCGTCTCCGACGAAGATATCGGCGAGTTCCTGATTCGCTACGGGTTCCCGCGCTTCAGCTCGATCAAGCGGGTGCTCGGCACGGGCTCGCGGCCAGGCGCGGTGGTCGTCTTCGACGACGTGCCCACGGACGGGCTGCGCATACTGCAAAACCGCGTCCATAACCTGTTCTGGAAGAACCACACGATCGTCGCGCAGCTGCTGCCGGAGCGCGACGAATCGTGACGGGCGACGGGAGCCGGACATGGGTCTGCTGTCGCGGTGGCTGACCAGGCGCAACGCTTCCGAAGAGAGCGACGATCAGCAGACGAAGGAAATCGTCGAGCGGATCGTCGGGCTCTGTCCGTCGTTGCGGCTCGCGCGCAACTATGCGTCGCGCCTGCGGCCCGCCGTGCAACACACGACCGCCTATCTGCTCCGGCTCGCCGATGAAGTGCCGCCGACGCGCGAAGCGAACGCGGCGGCGTGGGCGACAGACCCGTATATCCACGCCTTTTTCGCCACACCCGACGACGTCTGCCCGGTCTTCAACCGCTCACACGAGCTGAACACGTTCTTCAGCGACCATCCCGCTGCCGATCAGGTATTCGCGGTGCTCGGCATGGCCATGGACGAGCGGCGTATTTTCGGCGTCGGGCAACACGGCGAAACGACGCAAACCGATCTCGCGCAGACGACCATCAACTTCAGCGATCACCAGGTGCGCGTGTGCGAAGAATCCGAAGCCGCGTTGCGGCGCCAGATCGTGTTGCGGATCGTCGATCAGCTCGTGCTCGAAGCCCTCGGCAAGATCGAGGCCGACACCTCGCGGCAGGACGAATTGCAACGCGAAAGGGCGCTGCTGAAAACGCGCCTGACGATTCTCGAACGGCAAGGGGCGGGCGTGCGCTCGCTGCTTGGTAGCGACGCGACGTCGAATTACGCGGAAGTGGCGAAGCTGCAGGCGCAGATCGAAGAGAACGATCAGGCTCTGGCGCAGTTGGGCCTGAAGACAGAGGCGCTGGAGCGGCATCTCGACGTGATGTGCGGTGTACTGGGGGCGCCGGATGCGCATTTCTACGTGCGCAGGAGCGTGTACCGGCTCGACCGGATGAACGTCGTCCTGGAAGAGGGAGATACGCGGCCCGCGCACGAAATCGAGTTTCGCCTTGCGCGTCTGCCGGAGAGTCCCAATGCGATACGGGTTTTCTCGACGGTGCGTTTTCGACGCGCGGACTTTACGCCTCCCCTTAGCGGCCTCGCGCAAGCGCACCGCCTGATCTGACGCGAGCCATGCCTGCTATTTGCCGGCGACCGGCTCCACGGAGATGGCCACGGCCTCGGTATAGACCGCTTGTATCTGGTCGCCTTTTTTGATCCGCTTGAGCTGTTCGGGATCCTGCACGATCAGATCCACCGTGTTGCCTTGCGGGCCTTTAAGCGTGACCGCGCCGCTCTGGTGATTGACCGCGATGACGTTAGCCATGATCGTGACTTCGCGCGAGGCCGAGCCGCCGGGTTTCGCGCCCGCCGGTGTGCGTTCGAGCGTCTGCGTTTCGTTGGCGGTCAGCGGCGCGTTGCCTTTTTTCAGCATGATGGTCAGAGCCTGAGAATACTCGGCCTTGACCACGTCGCCGACCTTGATCTGATCGAAGTTGCGCGCTTCCTCGCCGACCACGACCTGCACGACCTTGCCCTTCGGGTCCTTGAGCAAGACGGTGCGCGTTGCCGGCTCGATGCCGACGACCGTCGCGGTCGTTTTGACCATGCCCGACATAGTGACTTTGCCGGGCTCGCTCTTGACCGTGACGGGTGTCTCCGTCTGAGCGAATCCTGTATTCGCGAGACACACGAGCGCCGCCGCGATGATCAGTTTGCGGTTAATCATTTTGCTCTCCTTGCGCGATCAATTGACCGTGTAACCCCGCCCCGACATGCAGGCGGCGAAAGCGCGATTGAACGTGTCCATCGAGCCCTGCGTTTGCGCCTGCGATTGTGTCGCGGCCGCGCGCCGGTTCTGCCGCGCGCGTGACCCGCCGACCATCGTGCCGGTCGCCGCGCCGATCGCCGCGCCCTTGCCGGCGTCGCCCGCAATCGCGCCGATGATCGCGCCGCCGGCCGCGCCGCGCGCGGCGCCCTGCACGCGCTCGCCGCCTCCCACCGCGGGGCCGGAAGGCGGGGGCGGGGCATTGGCGACCATGGTCGGGTCGATGCCGGTATTGCTCTTCGCCCACGAATAGCAGGCGCCTTCGTCCTGCTGCTGTTGCTGCGGGCTTTGCCCTCTGGCCGGATAGGCAATCGGCCTCGATTGCGCCAGGCCTTCCAGCGATAGCGACGCGCTCAACGCGGCGATCACGGCATATTTCGTAGACTTGTTCACGACAGCTCCTTGCGTGGGCACACGCGGGTGCGAGTCGCCGGC
This sequence comes from Paraburkholderia sp. MM6662-R1, assembly GCF_050436245.1. NCBI lineage: Bacteria > Pseudomonadati > Pseudomonadota > Betaproteobacteria > Burkholderiales > Burkholderiaceae > Paraburkholderia > Paraburkholderia sp. MM6662-R1. Next base: position 1,755,413 of record NZ_JBNDLV010000004.1, read on the forward strand.
TTCCTGTTTGCTCAGGCGTGAGGGCGCAACCGGCACCCGTGAATGGGAATTCTGGTGGGACCGGTTGCCGCGCGGTGGATGCGCAGCAATGGCAGGTTCGCGTTCATCATGGTGTCGCGGGCCTGTCGCGCGCAATCGGACCAAGGTCGTATTTGCAATTTCGTCCATGGTTTCCAAACTGTATTCATGCGACAGGTGCAGGTCGTTTTCATTGCTTCGGACAACTGTCTGTCAAAGATCATGGCCATGCCGCCCGGGGCCGCTGACAAAGCGCAAGGGGAAGCATCGATGGACCGCGATTCGCGTGCTCGTACACGCATCATCCCGTTTGCAACGGCGCTCGACGACGAGGCGAAGCGCGCGCGACGCATCAGCCATGTACTGGGCGCCGCGCTTCTGGCGTGCTGCGGCGCGTTCTCCACTGCGGTGTCGCTGGCGCAGGCGCCGGCCGCGAACGCCCCGGCGAACGCGGCCTCGAACGCACCCGTTTCCGCGGCGGCGCTCGACAAGCTCGTCGGACCGATCGCGCTATATCCGGACGATCTGATCGCGATCATTCTTCCTGCCTCCACCTATCCCGTCGAAATCGTGCAGGCCGATCGCTTTCTCGACCAGTACAAAAACGATAAGTCGCTCAAGCTCAACGACGCGTGGCACGATCCGGTGAAGGCGCTGCTGAATTACCCCAGCATCGTCAAGAACATGAGCACCGATCTCGACTGGACGATCAATCTCGGCGAGGCCGTCGTTGCCGACCAGGGCTCGGTGCTCGAAGCGATTCAGCGCTTCCGGCGGCAAACGCAGTCGGCGGGGCATCTGAAATCCGACGACAAGCAGGTCGTGGTGGTCGAGAAGGAAGTGATCAAGATCCAGCCGGCCGATCCGCAGGTGATCTACGTGCCGCAGTACAACCCGCAGACCATCGTGGTGGCCAGCGCGCCCGTGACCTACGCCTACGCGCCCACGCCCTATCCGGCCTACTACTATCCGTACGCGCCCGGCGCCGCGCTCGCGACGGGGCTGATCTGGGGCGCGGCGATTACCGCCGCCTGGAACGGCGGGCACTATGAAACGCATTACGGAGGCGGCGGCAACAACAACATCAACATCAACCGCGAAAGAAACGTCGAGCGGGGCGATAGAAACGTCGAGCGCGGCGATAGGAACGTCGAGCGCGGCAATATCAACACGGGCGACATCAACCGCGGCGGTGGACGCGGGCAGGGAGGGGGCACCTCCGCGTGGACCTCGGACAAGAAGCCGGGCCAGGTCAGCGGTATCTCGGATCGCTCGGCGCGCACGCAACGGGTCGGCGATCCGCCGTCGCGCGGCGGCGGCGCGGGTGCAGGCGCGGGCGCGGGCGCGGGCGGTGGGTTGGCGGGCGGCAACCGCGGCGGCGCGGGCGGCGGCGCAAACTATGCAGGTGGCGGCGCGGGTGGCGGCGCCGGCGCAAACTTCGCGGGCGGCGGTGCTGGCGCGCAAGGGCGGCCGCAGGCGTCCCAGCGTCCGACGGCGTCGGCGGGCACACGCGAGGTGAGTCAGCGCGCGTCGCCTGGGGGCGGCGGCGATGCGTTCAGCGGCTACGGCTCGGCGCGCGACGCGCAAGCCAACAGCGCGCGCGGCGCGGCGAGCCGTCAATCGACGCGTGGCGGCGGAAATTCCGGTGGCGGTGGGTTCTCCGGCGGTGCCGGCCGTGGCGGCGGCGGTGGTGGATTCTCGCCGCGGCCCAGCGGTGGCGGTGGCGGCCGCGGCGGCGGACGGCGATAAGGAGCAGCCATGAGCGGACAAAGCATCACCGGAAAGCGCCCACGCGACGATTCGCGGCGACGTGTGGCCACATCGCGTCGGCTGTGCGCGATGGTGCTCGCGCTGTCGATTCCGTTGGCCGCGCTCGCCGCGGGGCAGCGCACTTTCGCCACCCCTGAAGACGCGGTCGCCGCGCTGTCCAGCGCACTGAAGACCGACGACGAAGCGTCGCTCGTCGCGATCTTCGGCGAAGCGCACAAGAGCCTCGTGGTATCGCCGGATCAGGCGGAGAACGAGGCGAACTGGGCCAAGGCGAGCAAGGAGATCGAGGCCTATCACCTGCTCGACGACAGGGGCCCGAACCGGCGGATTCTGCTGGTCGGCGACGAGGCGTGGCCGATGCCGATACCGATCGTCAAAGAGGACGGCACCTGGCGCTTCGCCACCGAGCAGGGCGAAGAAGAACTGATCAATCGACGGATCGGCGCCAACGAACTCGAAGCGATCAAGGTGCTGCAGGCTTATATCGGCGCGCAGCGTCAATACGCGTCGCGCGACCGGAACCACGACGGCCTGCTCGAATACGCGCAGAAGCTGGCCAGCACACCCGGCAAGCAGGACGGTCTCTACTGGCCCACCGACGAAAACAGTGACGAAGAAGAGAGTCCGTTCGGACCGCTCGTCGCCGCGAGTTCCGAATATCTGAAAGGCCACGCGGCGGGCGATCCTTACCGGGGCTACCATTTCCACATCCTGACGCGGCAGGGCAAGAACGCGCCGGGCGGCGCGTTCAGCTACGTAATCAACGGCCACATGATCGCGGGTTTCGCGATGGTCGCTTACCCGGCGCGGTACGGCACGAGCGGCGTGATGACCTTCGTGGTCAACAACAACGGCGTCATCTACCAGAAGGACCGTGGCGCGCACGCGCCGCCTGTGACCGAGTTCAATCCGGATCACACGTGGCAGCGCGTCAAGGATTCGCTCTGAGCCGCTCCGGGTTGGCTGAGGCGAAGGCCGTACAGCGCGCCCGTGCTTCCGTCAGGTCCGCTTCCGTACTCGAGGCGCTACGTTGAACCATCCACAGAGCGTCACCGGCCGCGCGTCTTCCACGCCACCCGCGCGCGGGTGGCGCTGCGCGTTTCCTCCCGCGCAGTGGCTGCGAAGCTATCAGCCTCGATGGCTCGCGAAGGATGCGGTCGCCGGCGTGACGCTCGCGGCTTATGGCATTCCGGTATCGCTCGCCTATGCGTCGCTCGCGGGCTTGCCGCCGCAATACGGCATCTACGGCTATCTGGTCGGCGGCCTCTGTTATGCGCTGTTCGGCTCGTCGCGCCAGCTCGCGATCGGCCCGACCTCGGCGATCTCGATGCTCGTCGGCGTGACGCTCGTGCCGATGGCCGGGGGCGACCCCTCGCGCTGGGCTTCGATCGCGGCGCTCACGTCCGTGCTGATCGCGTGCATGTGCGTGATCGGCTGGCTGCTGCGCTTGAGTTCGCTCGTCAGCTTCATCAGCGAGACGATCCTGCTCGGCTTCAAGGCGGGCGCCGCGCTGACGATCGCGATGACCCAGCTACCGAAGCTGTTCGGGGTGAAAGGCGGCGGCGAATTCTTCTTCGAACGGATCGCCGTGCTGTGGGGGCAGCTTCCGCTGACCAACCTCGGCGTGCTCGGTTTCGGCCTCGTTTGCATCGCGTTACTGCTGCTCGGCGAAAAGTTTTTGCCGGGGCGTCCGGTGGCGCTCGCCGTCGTCGCTGCCTCGATCGTCGTGTTGTCCGTCACGCCGCTGGCCAGCCGCGGCTTCACGCTCGTGGGCGCGCTCCCTCAAGGCTTGCCTGAATTCCGTCTGCCCGGGCTGCGGCTGCGCGATGTCGACGGCATCGTTCCGCTGGCGTTCGCGTGCCTGTTGCTGGCATACGTCGAGAGCGTTTCGGCCGCGCGCGCGCTCGCGCAGGCACATGGTTACGAGATCGACGCCCGCCAGGAATTGCTGGGTCTCGGAGCGGCCAATCTGGCCGCGGGATTGTTCCAGGCTTTTCCGGTTGCGGGAGGGCTTTCGCAATCGTCGGTGAACGACAAGGCCGGCGCGAAAAGCGCGCTTGCGCTGGTATTTGCGTCGCTCGCGATCGGCTTCTGTCTGATGTTCCTCACCGGACTGCTCGCGAATCTGCCCAACGTCGTGCTGGCGGCGATCGTGCTCGTGGCCGTGAAGGGCCTCGTCGACGTCGGCGAACTGCGTCATGTGTGGCGCGTGAGCCGCTTCGAATTCGCGATTTCGATGGTGGCGTTCGCGGCGGTGCTGTTGTTGGGCATCCTGAAGGGCGTCATCGTCGCGGTGCTCGTGTCGATGCTGCTGATCATCCACCGCGCTGCGCATCCGCATGTCGCGATGCTCGGGCGTATTCCCGGCACGCGCTATTTCTCGGATCTCGAACGTCATGCCGAGAACGAGACGATTGCGCATGTGCTGGCGGTGCGTGTCGAGGCGTCGTTGCTGTACTTCAACGTCGAGCACGTGCGCGAGACGATCTGGCGCATGATCCACGCCGCACCCGAACCGGTCCGGCTCGTGATTTGCGATCTGTCCGCATCGGCGGTCGTCGATCTGGCGGGCGCGCGCATGCTCGAAGCGATGCACGGCGCGCTGGAGGCCGCGGGCGCCGCGATGAAGGTCGTCGGCGCGCACGCGGACGTGCGCGACATGCTGCGCGCCGAGGGGCTCGAAGTTCGTGTCGGCCACATCGGCCGACGCGGCTCGGTGGCCGACGTCGTCGACGCGTTCCAGCAAAACGGCGATTTCGCGGACGACGCGGATCGCGGATGAACTCGAGGAGAAACCCATGTCACGTCAATTTCGTCCTGGCGCGGGCGCGCCCGCACTCGACGCCGCGTACGCCCACACGATCACGCAGTGGCTTGCGGCAGCGGCGCTGCTCGCCAGCCCCATGTTGTGTTACGCAGCGAACCTGAACTTTCTGAAAGACACGCCCATTACTTACATGCGCGAGGCCGACCGTAAAGCGCTCAACGACGCGGCGCAAAAGGCGCTCGATACAAAAAAGGATGGCGAATCGTACGAGTGGAGCAATGCGGGCACCGGCAATTCCGTGTCGATCAAGGGCACGGTCACGCCGCAGGACACGACGAAGGACGGCGATCGAACCTGCCGGACCGCGACGCTGACCGCGGTCGCGAAAGGACAGACCCAAACGTGGACGCCGATCGTCTGCAAAACCGGCAATGGGCCGTGGAAGATTCTGAAGCAATAAACGCATGCGTGTCGCTTCATACGCCTCCGAACATGGCGCCGCCGCCGCGCCGCGCCCGAGTTGCACGAGCACGTACCATTTGCCCTGTTGATGCATAACTTGTCCAGCGTTTCGCGGCTCATGCACAAGGCAAACACATGGAACACTCTTACGCTAACGACGATACCGGCAATCTGATCCTGCTCGAACACGTCAACCTGAAAATCCCCAACCAGATTCTCGCGACCGCCTTCTACGTCACCGGCCTTGGGCTCACGCGCGATCCGTTCGTGATGACCGGGGTCGAGAATATGTGGATCAACGTCGGCCGGTCGCAGATTCACTTGCCGCACGGGGCGGCGCAACGTCTGCGCGGCAGTGTCGGTCTCGTGGTCGGCGAGCTCGAAGCGCTGGTGAGGCGGCTGCGCTCGGTCGAACCGCTGCTCGCCGGCACCGCGTTCGGCTGGACGGAGCGCGCAGGCAGTGTCGAAGTGACGTGTCCGTGGGGCAACCGCTACGAGTGCCTCGATCCTCTCCATCGATCCGCGTCGGCTCCGTGGTCGGACATCGATCTGGGCATCGCGTTCGTGAAGATGGATGTGCCGGTCGGCAGCGCGTTGCCTATCGCGCGCTTCTACCGCGATATGTTCGATGCGACCGTCGACATCGAAGAGAAGCATGGATTGCACCGCGCGGTGATCGATATCGGCACGCATCAACAACTGCTGTACGCGGAAACGACCCAGCCCATTCCTGAATACGACGGACACCATATCGCCATTTACACCGCTGCTTTTTCGGGGCCGTTCACACGGCTCGCCGAAAAAGGTCTGGTATATGGAGAAGAGCCGCATCAATACCGGTTTGCCGACCTGCTCGATCTGTCATCCGGAGAGCGTTGCTTCCGGCTCGAACACGAAGTACGGAGCCTGCATCACCCACTTTACGCGCGCCCGCTGGTGAACCGGAATCCGGAACAGACCAACCGGAACTATCAGCAGGGGGCCGATTCGCGCGGCGGCCGGTTCTGATCGGCTCAACGAGCGGCGGCAACGCGAAGCGACCCAGGTGAAAACGCGACGATCAGGGCGGCGGTCAGCGACCACAACGGTGCACGCTGATCGCTCGCCACTCCTTAACGATTTAATCTAGAAAATCCACAACACATCGCCTACCCTTAAACGAGCCGGTTTTCCGCGGACCCGTGCATCACTTCTCCCCTCTCTGCGAAGCCGACCCGTCCTGACAAAGCTAACAACGATTCGAAGTCGTACGCTTTTGTCGTCTGCGAGGGTTGCGCCATCGTGCTCTTTCACGCTGTCGTCCGCGTGGATCCATGTCGCACTCCTGCGCTGCAATTCATAGGAACAATAAAAAGCTAGGAGACGCTCATGCCATTCAACCGTATTCAGGGAATTGTCGGCCTGCCACTGCTCGCCATCGCGTTCGGCTTGCCTGCGGCTCATGCCGCCGACGAAGTACAGAACAGCTCGACCACCACCGCCGCGCCGGTGCCATCGAGGCTTCAGCCTGTGACCCAGGATCAGCTCGATCGCGCCGGCAGCATGACGGCGGTCTGGCTCCATCCGAACGGCTCGTACGCGCAGACGCGCTATTACCCCGGCTCGCAGATCAACCGGACGAACGTCGCGAAGCTCAGGCCGGCGTTCATCTTCCAGACGGCCGTCAACGAGTCGATGGAAACGGCGCCGATCGTGAAGGACGGCGTGATGTTCCTGACCACGTCGTTCGATCACGTGTACGCGATCGATGCGACGACGGGCAAAGAGTTCTGGCATTACAAGCACAAGATGGGTCCGGTCACGACGTTCTGTTGCGGGCCGAACAATCGTGGCGTCGCGATTTCGGGTGACCGGCTCTATATGGGCACGCTCGACTCCAAGCTCGTCGCGCTCGACGCCAAAACCGGCAACGTGCTGTGGCAAAGCCAGATCGCCAATCCCGACGAGGGCTACTCGGAAACGATGGCGCCGACGGTCGTCGACGGCAAGGTTCTGATCGGCACGAACGGCGGCGAGTACGGCATTCGCGGCTTCGTGAAGGCGTACGACGCGAATTCCGGCCAGTTGCTGTGGACCTTCTACACGATTCCGGAAACCGGCCAGGAAGGCGTGTGGGCCACCAAAGACGCGACCGGCCGCGACGAGAAGCGCGACATCGACGCGGAGAAGAAGCAGTTGGCCGACAAGGGCGGCGACTTCTACAAGACGCTCGGCGGCGGTGTGTGGATGACGCCGGCGGTCGACCGGAAAACCCACACGGTGTACTTCGTGGTCGGCAACCCGTCGCCGGACCTGTATGGCGCGATCCGGCCGGGAGACAACCTCTATACGGATTCGCTCGTCGCGATCGATCTCGACACCGGCAAGTACAAATGGCACTACCAGTACGTGCCGCACGACGTCTGGGACCTCGACGCAGTGAGCCCGCCGGTGCTGATCGACGTGCGCGACAACGACGGCAAGATGATCCCCGGCATCGTGCATGCGGGCAAGACCGGTAACGTGTACGTGCATGATCGCGCGACCGGCCGTCTGATCCGCTTCTCGCAGGCGATGATTCCGCAGGAAAACATGTGGACCCTGCCGACAGCAGCCGGCGCGCGCATGCTGCCGGGCGCGAACGGCGGCGTCGAGTGGTCGCCGATCGCGTTCGATCCGCAAACGCGCCTCGTCTACGCGGCCAACCTGAATCAGCCGATGACGTACCAGGTCGAGGACGCCGCCTATCCGGGCGGCAGCAAGCTGTGGCTGGGCGGCGCCTTCAAGCTGATTCCGTCCGAGGCGCAATGGGGCAAGCTGTCGGCCGTCAACGTCGACACCGGCAAGATCGCGTGGGACTACAAGACCGACCAGCCGCTGATCGGCGGCGTACTTGCAACGGCGGGCGGTCTCGTGTTCAACGGCGAGGGTAACGGCCTGTTCCGCGCGTTCGATGCGGCCACCGGCAAGAAGCTGTGGGAGTTCCAGTGCGGCGCGGGCGTCAACGCGCCGGCCGTGTCGTACATGGTCAACGGCAAGCAGTACATCGCGGTCGCGGCGGGCGGCAATACCCAGATCGACTTCAAGCGCGGCAATAGCGTCGTCGTGTTCGCGGTGCCATGAGGCGGCCGGCGCCGCGAGGAGCGCCGGGTGGGGCGCGCGCTGCATGGGTGGCGCTGCTGTGCGGCGGACTGAGCGCCGCATGGCTGCCGTCGGGCGCGCGCGCCGACGCCGAGGCGGGCAAGGCGAAAGCGCAGGTGTGCGTGGCCTGTCATGGGCCGATGGGCAATTCGACCAATCCGGACTATCCGATTCTGGCCGGGCAAACCGCGCGCTACCTGTATCTGGAGCTGAAGGACTTCAAGCAGGGACGGCGCAGCGATCCGCGCATGTCGCCGATGGCGGCGAACCTGTCGAGCGAGGACATGCAGGACCTCGCCGACTACTTCGCCGCGCAGAAGCCCGTATCGGTGCCGTTCAACGCGGATGGCGCGAGCATCGAGGCGGGCCGCAAGAAGGCCGCCGAGCTGTTGTGCACGATGTGCCACCTGGGTGGCTTTTCCGGGCAGAACGAGATTCCGCGCGTCGCGGGCCAGCAGTATCAGTACATCGTCAAGCAATTGCAGGACTTCCGCTCGCACACACGCACCAACGATGCGGGCAACATGACCAGCGTGACGCGTAATCTGTCCGACGACGACATCCATCATCTGGCCGCTTATATCAACAATCTGCATTAGCACGGGGAAGACACCATGACAGACATGTTCACTCGGCAGCTTGCGGCCGCCGTTCTGCTCGCCAGCGCATTCGGCGCATGGGTGCCGGCGCTCGCCCAGGACCAGGGGGAAATCAACCGCCAACTGCTCGCGGCCGCGAAGGACGACGATCAGCAGTCGGTCGTCGCGGCGCTGCAGCGCGGCGCGTCGGTCGATGCGATGAACCGGATCGGCGACACCGCGCTCGTCACCGCGTGCAAGAAGGGCGATACGGCGATGGCGCGCACGCTGATCGAGCGCGGCGCGAACGTGCAGCATGCGAACGCGCCGGGCGATACACCGCTGATGGCCGCTGCCTACGGCGGCTTCGACGAGATCGTCGCGCTGCTGCTCGCGCATGGCGCCGAGCCGCTCGCGACCGATCGCGTCGGCAAGACCGCGATGGAATACGCAGCGGGCCAGGGGCAAACGAAGGTCGTCGGTCAGTTGCTCGATGCGGGCGTCGACGTGAACCGGACCTACAAGAACGAACTGACCGCGCTGATGTGGGCGGCGGGATACGATCGCGCGGAGACCGCCCAGTTGTTGCTCGCGCGCGGCGCGAACCGGTCGTTGAAGGACAATCGCGGGATGACGGCGAAAGATATCGCGGTGCAGACGAAGTCGGAGCGCGTCGCGGGGTTGTTGTCGGCGGGTTAGCGGCTCGAATCACGCCCGCAATGCCGGCCGCGCTTGCGCCAGAATCGCCGGCAATGTCTCGAACGAATCGATCAGCGCGTCGCAGAGCGGCAGGTCGGCGCCGCTCGCGCTGCCATAGCCGTAGCTGACGATGAAGACCGGCAGACCGGCCGCGCGCGCCGCCGCGACATCGACCGATGAATCGCCGACCAGCACGCAACGTTCGGGCTCGACGTCGAGCAGCCGGCACGCGTGCCAAAGCGGCTCGGGCGACGGCTTCATGCTCGCCACGGTGTCGCCCGCGACCAGCCCGTCCAGATAAGCGGCAAGCCCCGTTTTGTCGAGCAGCGCCGCCGCCAGCGCCTGCGGCTTGTTGGTCACGCACGCGCAGCGGTACCCGTGCTGCTGCAACGCGCGCAGCCCGGCCATCACGCCAGGAAAAACCCGACCCAGCTTTGCGTTGGTCACCGCGTAGTGCCGCTCGAACACGGCCTGCGCGTGCTCCAGTTCGACGTGCTCGCCGAGGCCCGCCGCATCCAGCGAGCGTTGCACGAGCTTGCGCACGCCGTTGCCGATGAAGCCGGTCACCCTGTCGTAAGGCAGTGGCGTGGCGCCGAAGTCCGTCAGCATCAGGCCGGCAGCCGCGACGATGTCCGGCGCGGTATCGACCATCGTACCGTCGAGATCGATCAGGACAGCGTGGTAGTCGCGGTTCATTGCCATGACGCGCTCGCGTTCGCCTGGTCCGCGTTCAGTGCGCCGTGCGCGGCCGAATCGGGACGACGCGTGGCGTCTTGATGCCAGCGGCGCAGTGTCGCCAGGTCCACCCAGCGATGCCATTCGCCGCGCACCATCGCAACGATCGGCGCGTGCGGATCGCCGAGATGAGGCAGCACGGCCAGCGCGCCATCGAAGTCCTCGCGCGCGGTAAAAGCGCTCGGCGTGACCACGACGGGCACGCGCGCGGCGCGCGCCGCCAGCAGGCCGTTGCGCGAGTCCTCGAAGGCGAGACAGGCCGCGGGCTGCAAGCCGAGCTGTTCGAGCACGTGGCGATAGACGTCGGGGGCGGGCTTTTTCGCCGGCGTGGTGCCGGCGTCGCCGATTGCCGCGAAGCGATGGCGCCAACTGGCGCCGAAATGCGCTTGCAGCAGCGCGTCAAGGTTGGCGGGAGTCGTGGTCGTCGCGATCGCCACGCGTAGACCGGCCTCGTTCGCCTCGTCGATCAGACGCGCGATGCCGGGTCGTAGCGGCACGCCGCGCTCGCGCATGCGCTCGGTGTAGTGGCGCGTTTTCAGCGCGTGCAGCGCGTCGACGGCCTCTCGCGCTCGCGGGCCCCCAGCTTCCTCGCACTCGACCGTGCGCCAGTAATGCAGCAGACGCTCCTTGCCGCCCGCCACTTTCAGCAAGCTGGAATAGAGCGCTTCGTCCCAGAACCAGTCGAGGCCCGCTTCGGCGAACGCGGCGTTGAATGCGTGCAGATGAGCAGTCTCGGTGTCGGCGAGCGTGCCGTCGACGTCGAAGATGAGGGCTTGCATCGTGCGGTCCTCGCAAGGGTGGGGTGCCGTTCAGACACGCACCACGATAGCCGAGCCGTCCGCCGATTCAAATTCAGAGATTCTTTCGCCGCCGATAAGCGGGACTTTGTGTGCCGGCACGCACCGAACACGCACGCCGCGCCGCGTCATTTGCCCAACTGCGGATCGGTCACGAAGCCCAGCTTCGTCAGCCCGCCACGCTGCGCCGCCGACATCACGATCGCGACACGCTCGTACGCCACCTTGCGATCGGCGCGCAAATGCAGCTCCGGCTGCGGCGTCGCGAGGGCGGCTTGCGCGATGCGCGCGCGCAAGGCGTCGTCGGTCACGGGCTGACCGTCCCACAGCACCGTACCGTCCGCCTGCACCGCGACGTCCACGTGCGCGGGCTTGAGCGCTTCCGGCTGACTGCTCGCGTGCGGCAGATCGATCCTGACCGCGTGTTGCAGCGCCGGAATGGTGACGAGAAAAATGATCAGCAGTACCAGCATCACGTCGACGAGCGGCGTCATGTTGATCTCGTTCATCAAACCTTGATCGTCGTCGTCGGAGAAAGGGCTCATTGCCATTCGAGGTCTCCGTCGCGGTTTGCGTTCGTCGCGTTGGTGCCGCGCGGCACCACGCGCGTCTGCGGCCCGGCGCTCGACGGCAACTGCGAGCCGGTCACGAAGTACGCGTGCAAGCCGTGCGCGAAGCGCTTCAGGCGCGCGACGATCGAGCGGTTCGCGCGCGTCAGGCCGTTGTAGCCGAGCACGGCGGGAATCGCGACGAAGAGCCCGAACGCCGTCATGATCAGCGACTCGCCGACCGGGCCGGCGACATGATCGATCGAGGTCTGACCGGTCTCGCCGATCACGATGAGCGCATGGTAGATGCCCCACACGGTGCCGAACAGCCCGACGAAAGGCGCGGTGCTGCCGATCGACGCGAGAATCGCGAGGCCGCTTTGCAGGCGCGCGATCGTCTCGTCCATCGTGTCCTGCAGACGCCGGGTGATCCAGTCGGACACGTCGATGCGGTCGTGCAGATGCTGCTGCGTCTGCCGATGGTGCGTCGCGGCTTCATGGCCCGCCAGCGCGAGCGCGAGCAGCGGATTGTCGTGCGCGCCCGATTCCGGATGGCCGAGGCTGCGCAGCCCGTCGTCGAAGCGGTCCGCGCTCCAGAAGCGCGCGTCGCTCCGGGTTGCGCGTCTGAGGCGGATCAGTTGCCACAGCTTCACGATGATCACCGTCCACGACAGCACCGACATGATCACGAGCACGCTCAGAATGCCGCGCGTGACGATATCACCTGAATCCCAGACGTTTGCGAGTCCGTAGTGTTGCATGGCGAGTTCCTTCGTTTGGTGTCCCTGGTCTGTTTGGCGGTGCGCTCACCCTGTCGCGTCACTCGGTCAGTCCGAACACGAACGACTGCGAGTACGCGGCGCGCACCGGCGTGCCGTTTTCGGTGTACGGCTGGCAGGCGCCCGCATGGACGGCGGCGAGCGCCGCGTCGTCGAGCCGCGCGGAGCCGCTGCTGGTTTGCAGTCGCGCCGTTTCGATATGCCCGCTCAGCCCGACGACGAAACGCACGATCGCTGTGCCATGCTCGCCGCGCCGCTTCGCGATGTCGGGATAGTCGGGCTTCGGAATCGAGCAGTCGACGTGCGACACGTTGCGCGGCTCGGTCGACGCGGGCACCGCCGGATGGACGGCGGAAGCCGATGCCGCCGACGGCGCGGCGGCTGTTGGCACGGCGGCTTGCGTGACGGGCTGCGCGGTGCTTTCGCGTGTCGGAGACGGTGTCGGCACAGGCTTTTCCACACTGCGCGGCACCTGCGCGCGAGGCTGCGGCGCCGGTTTGACGCGCACGGCGGGGTGCGTGACCGGCGGCGTTGGCGCCGTCGGAACGACAGCGGCGGGTGGGGGCGGCGCGGGAGGTGAAACAACCGGAGCGGGAGGCTCGGGGCTCAGCAGCGACGCGGTGATCGTGCGCGGCTCGACCGGACGCTCGACGATCCGGTTACGCGCGCTCAACGCGATGGCGAGCAGCACCAGATGCGCGGCGATCACGGCGCCCAGCACGATGGCCGCGCGACGGTAACCGGCCGCGGCATTCGTAGGGCTTCCTGGGTTCACCATGGCAACTTGCAGCATCATCGCCACCTCCGCGCTCATTGTCCCCCGCCGACCCCGCTTTTCAAACCCGCGCCGGCCGGCGCGAAGCAATTCGGGAAAATCTCCCGCCGATCCGCGTTGTCAAACAATCGCCCGGTGGGCTACCTTGAAACGATGACGCGAACCATCGCGGCGCCGCCATATCAACCCGGAGTACAACGATGCTGGAGACACGGATTTTCCCCCGACCACCACGCCGTTCCCTCGCGCTGGCCTGCGCGCTCGTGCTGGCCGCGAGCGCCGCGCATGCCGCGGCCGCGCCGCTCGCCTACGTGACGAGTGAGAAGGCCGGCGTCGGCGTGATAGATCTCGACCAGATGACGCTCACGCAGACCTTTCCGGTCGGCGCCGGTGGCCCGCGCGGCCTGAGCCTGAACGCAGACGGCACGCGTCTGCTGGTCGCCAACAAGAACACGAACGATCTCGCGGTGATCGACACCGCCACGGGCAAGGTGGTCCAGCGCGTGAAGATCGGCAAAAACCCTGAATATGTGCGGGTGCGCAACGGCTACGCATACGTGACCTACGAGCCCGGCGAGGACGGCGGGCCGCCGGGAGCCAAACCCGACGCGAAGGGGGACAATAAGCCCGCAGCGAACGCGGGCAACAAGCCCGGCGCGGACGACGACGACGCGAACAAGCCGCCCGCCGAAATCGCGATCATCGATATGAAAAACTGGCACGTGATCCGTTCGGTCACGAGCGGCCACGAAACCGAAGGCATCGAATTCTCGCGCGACGGCCAGATGATGCTGGTCACCAACGAAGGCGACGATACGGTGTCGATCTATCACACACGAACCGGCGCGCCGATCCGAACCGTGAAGCTCGCGGCGGGCGGGCGGCCGCGCGGCATCCGGCTGTCGCCTGACGGCAAGCATTATGTTGTCACGCTGGAGTCGCTCAGCAAGTTCGTCGTGATCGACGCGCACACGTTCGAGGTAGTCAAGACCGTCGACACCAAACTCGGGCCCTATGGCGTCGCGTTCGGTCCCAACGGTCAGCGGCTTTTCGTGGCCGCCGCGCGCGACAAGGTGGTGCAGGTGTTCGACGGCCACACGTACGAACATGTCGCCGATGTGCCGGTCGGCCAGCGCTGCTGGCATTTCAGCTTCACGCCGGACGGCTCGAAGCTGATGGTCGCGTGCGGTCGCTCCGACGCGGTCTACGTGCTCGACGCGAAGAGCTATCAGCCGCTCAAGCAGATCGGCGAGCTGCCGCTCGCGTGGGGCATCGTCACGTATCCGCACAGCGACGGCTCGATCGAATCGTATTGAGCGAAGCGGGCGAATGAGCTGTTATCGGGTCCTGCCATACCAGCACGTTCGCGCGCGGCACCGCCGCCGCGAGTGCCCGGTCGATGAACCAGAAGGTCACCGTCCCGCTAAAAATTTCCATGTCACTTGACGTTCAGATGAGATTCGTCGCATCCGCAAGCGATGCAACGAGCTCGTTCAAGAAGAAGGACTCCCTAAGTCGGCAACCTATATAAGAGAGCAGGCGAGCCGCGGCGCAACCGACTACCTTTTGATGAGCCGCCTGACGGCGAGTCGGACAGAATGCGGGAGCCTGGAAAAAGCCCCGCGGGAGAGGCGATACAAAACATATCTCGTCATCACGCGGATAATCTTCTTGTCGAGGGGCAAGGAGTTCAGCGTGGTTTTTGGAAAGACCTCATAGTCGGACGGTTGCCCAAAGCCCAAAAACATCGAGATCTGGTCATTCAACCGGGTGATGAATTCGGTGTTGACGATAATCGGCTCGGACCTTTGGATTTCGCTGTCTACCTGGAGGAAGACGCTTTTCCTGACGAAATTCTTGTTGTTGACGGGCCTCGCTCTGTGTATGCCGTATGTGTTGTAGATCAGCAAGGAGCCACTGGGCATCTTGAAGCTTCTGATCGCGGACTCGTAGTTCGCTTCGATAAACTCGTCGGTATAGTCGCTATATGCCTTTTCGCCCGACCAAAGGTGAGAGCCTTCGATATATTGAAACTCGCCATCCTCGACATCCGAGACATAAAAAATAAAGATGATTCCAGGAATATGAGCGAATGCTTTGTCAGTCTTGTTGTCGGTGTGCCACTGCATATGGTGTCCACCATATGTTTCATAATAACGCAGCGCTTTCAGCCGGAATTCGTTGCCCAGATATCGCTCGCAGATTTTGAGCACTAACGACGAGGTGGCAAAGTTGTAGAAGGTCTTCGAAACTGCGAGAAGATTGGTCAGGTAGTACTGTTTCTCGGAGTAGACGCCGCTGATGGAGTTTTCATTCAGCCCAATTCTCGTTTGTGTCGCGTCGCGCTCGATGGTTTTCAGCGTGTATTGCGATATCGCCGAGGGGAAGGCGTAATATCCATTTACATTTAGATCGCTGACGATCTGATCGATGTCGACAGAGAGAAACTCACTGCAAAATAATGCTGCTTCATTTTGCTTGTCACCGGCCCGGACACGACGTGAGCTTGCCGCTGTCTCGTCGACGCTGATTTCAAGGCTGCAGCCCGAATCGTCAATATTGAGGGGCGCGCTTGCCATTGTTTTCTCCCATGGTTTATTCGACCTCTCACTGCCCGTTTGTCGAATCGAAATGGACAAATGGATGTTAGTTGCAGGGACGTCGTCGAAATCGCGGAGTCGGAAGACGACAAGATTTTGGCCAGCCGAGACCCGAGGCTGCGCCAGTTAGCGAAAAGATCACGAGCCGTGATCTCTGATCGTCTCCCGTTTGTGTGACGAGAACCGCGCCTGGCGCCGCGAAGCCGAAACCGGAGCTGCGGCAGCTGAAGAGGCACCGGCGCCTCTGTTTCATTTGCAACACTCGCGCCGCTCATGAGACGTTCATTGTGTTGCATCGACCGGTTGGATCCGCCGAGCGGAGCCGACTTTCGAATGTCCCAGCTATGGTGCGGGCGAATGACGCTTCATGGCCGCACTGAGACCGACGATCTGACATCGTCTGTCCGACCAGGTCCTACTTTCTACGCAGTAGTACCGTACGAGCCATCTGCCGCCACAGCCAGTCCCTGCTGATCGAGGATTGTTCAATCAGTGCCGTATTGAGGTGACCGTGGCCCGTAAAGCAGCCCGTTCGGCGGCCCGGCATGCAGAAGCCGATAGCTCGCCACTCCGGCAATATCGTGCCCCCTGTCCGTCAGCGAATTCGCAACCTGCTTGATCGCTGCCATGACCAGCATGCCGATCAGGCCACCGCCAGCATTGTTGTTGCCCTCATTGCTGTTGGCGCTCGCACTACCCTGCCATAGCACGTCACCGGTCTTGAGATCGACCAGCCTGGCGGACGCCGTTACTACTGTTGCACTGTCGACGATGTGGTACACGGAGCCGTACTGTGTGATCTTCGAATACAGCGCGGCGTCAGCACCGAAGATCTCCCGAAGCTTCGCGGGGGAGGTTGCCTGAATATCGGCCGGGACGGTCAGGCCGTTCTGGCGGAATGTCTCATCCATCACCGCCACTGGCACCACGTAGTAACCCGATTCGGCGAGTGGCATCGTCATCTGCGAAAGCATGCTGTTCGTCGCCTGCACGTCGGTCGTCTCGTTTTCTGGCGGTAGAACGAGGATTGAGTGCGGCCGGCTGTTCCTGAAAGCGGTGTAATCGGCATGCTTGACGGGTTGCGCACACGCAGCTAACAACGCGAACGTCGAGAGGGCAAACCAAAGTCTGAAAGAAAGGAATCTGGACATGACGGCTCGCTTAAGGCTGTTTCGTTTTATGTTTCATCAGGAAGTCCATGTAGGTCGAGGACTCCGGAAACAGTTGCTTCTCGGACTCGAACTCCTGCATGGCCTGGGTGTCGTTCCCGACACTCGCGTACAGCATGCCCAGTTGCGCATGAAATCCCGGCGGCGGCGTGTGCCCCTTGCCGCTGATGTCCTGGAGGGCCTTTTCCAGCGCATCGATCTGCTCCTGCGGAGCCTTTTCTCCCTTGAGATAGTCGTACACGGCCGGCTGGTAGCCGGTCCACTGGTAAAGCGGCTGGGGGCGGTTCGCCGCGCATCCCGCGAGGAGCATGGCTGTCGCCATTACTGGCAGACAGATTCCCCGCATCATGCGGCTATGTTTCATCGTGAATCGCGTCATCATATTTATGGCAGATGCGGTTGAAAGTGGATGGAACGCAATGGCCCGGCACACTTACTGTGCGGCCTTGAGCGTGCCTGCATCGACCTGCTCGACCAGGTGATTGACGGCCTCCTGAATCGCCAGATCGAGCACCTTGCCGTTCAGTGTCGAGTCGTAGCCGGCGGTTCCGCCGAAGCCGATGACTTCACGGTTCGAAAGGCTGAACTCGCCCGCTCCCTGGCTCGACGCCACGACTTCCGATGTCGTCGTGTCGACGACGTTCAGGCTGACCTTTGCGTAGGCCACCTGACTCTTGCCACGGCCGAGGATGCCAAATAGCTGCCGGTCGCCAACCTCCTTGCGACCGAACTCCGTTACGTCCCCGGTGATGACGAAGCGCGCCCCCTTGATCGATTGTGCTTTTTTGAGGAAGCCTGCTTCCTGGCGGATTTCGTCGAGGTTGTCGCGATCGAGCACATTGAAGCGCCCAGTCTGCTGGAGCGCCGTGATCAGGATGGTTTTGGACTGACCACCGAGACGGTCAACGCCATCCGAGAAGATGCCGCGCATATAGCTCGACCGGTTGTCGAACTTGCCGACTGAAATGCCGATGGGTTGGCCCACTGCTGGCTTCTGCGCACTGGCGACGGGGGGCACCGGCAGCGAGCGCGACGACTCGGTTGCACATCCGCCCAGCGCCACCACAACGGCAACAGCAACGGCTCCAAGCCCATTCGTTTTCGATAACTTCATTTTGTTTTCCTCTTTGTTGAAACGCCGAAAACCCGGATAGCGTCGGCGGGGTAAATATCAGAATTGAGCGGTCAACTGGAAACCGAGCGTCACGCGCGCAGTGGGAAAATCTGACGGCTTGTAGATTGGCGTCCCGGCGAACAGGTCATAGGCGAGCGCGCCAGCCTTTGCTGATGCACTACCGCGCACACCGATCACCGCACCTGCCAGTTGCGTACCGGCGAGATATGCGGCGTTCGGTCCGAACACTTGCCCGTAATCGATGCCTGCGTAAAGTGACTGCCCCGTCGATCCAACCGATAGCTGCAACTCGTTGCGCCAGAAGAAACCGCGTTCGGCCGCGAGCATCGTTTCGCCGTCGAAGCCGCGCACCGTGTAGCGGCTGCCGATGGTCAGGTCATCGATATAGTTCAGCGTGTTGTTCGTGAACTGCCCATGCACGCTCGTCACGTAACGCAATGGCTGGCTTGCTATCCTGAACGGCATTGACAGGTTCGCGTCGAGGACGGCCATGCGGAAGCGGTAAGTCGGGCCATTCTCGTAGAAGTCTGGTGTCGCCCCGAGTCCGCCCACGCCCTGACGGTACGCGAGACTACCGTCGAACTGCGAACTGCCGAAGTAGTGGCGATCGGTCAGGCCGGCCTCGATGAACGTGTTGTTGCGCCGCTGCTGCGGGATATCGGTGTCTTCAATGAAGCTTTCACCGAAGCGCTTCGTCAGGCGGAACTGCGCGCCAAGTACGTTGTTCTGGCTGCGCATGAGCACGCGCTGTAGCCTGAAGTCCGCCGTCTGTGCATTGCCGCTCGAAACGAAAGTCGCGTTAGCGCCCGCGATCTGCTGGTAGTACGTGTTCGTGTAGGCCGATAGCGTGCCGGTCCAGTAGCCCCACGGAATCGAATACGAGCCGTTCCAGCCGTGCGAACCGAGACCTTTGTCGCCGAATTCGAGATCCTGACTCACACCGACGTTGAAAATGTCGTTTAGCCCGAGCGGGTTGTCGATGCCAAGGCTCAGGTTGCCTTGCAGCTTGCCGGTGGCCCGCGTGCCTGAGTTGTCCACTGAGGTGACCACCTTCCAGGGCTTCGCGCGCTTTACCGTCACGACCACATCGCTTTCGCCCGGTACGTCAGTGGGTTCGACTTTCATGTCAACGTCCTGACTGCTGACGCGCTTCATCTGTTCGAGTCCCTGTTCGAGGTCACGCAGGTTCAGCATGTCACCCTCGCGGGCCGGGAAGGCGGTTTTCCATGTGCCGCGCGTGGCGGGATCGGCAAAGCGGATCGTCCGCACGACACCCGGCACCAGTGCGAACTTCAGCACGCCGCTTGACAGGTCCTGCTCAGGCAGCAGTACGCGTGTGGTGATGTAGCCGCGACCGAGAATAGCCTGCTGCAATCCCTTGGTGAGCGTGTCGAGTCCCGCCTTGCCGATGCATTGCCCCCGGTAATGGTCGAGCCATTCGCGGGCGAAGGCGAAGCGGTCGAGCGGCAACGCAGATGCGCCCTGTTTGCGTACTGCATCCGGCAGCGTCGCGGGCACGTCGAGCACGAACGAGTCGATGCGAAAGCACGGCGTTTCGACTGGCAGTTCAGGCCAGTTCGATGCGCGTTCGACAGTCGAGCGCACGGCCGGCGCTTTGACTGTCGCGTCGCGTTGCTGAGCTTCGTGCTGTTCCTTGACCTGCTGGATCTGTTCGGCGTTCGCGCGTGCCGCTGCCGCCGTGTCGGCTGGGGTCGGGGCCTGCTGTGCGTGGACAGCCTGTCCCGCGAGCGAGGCAGAGGCTATCAACGGCAGAAGCGATAGCCGCTTGCTGACTTTCATTGTTCTTCAATTCCTGATTCTGATAATTATGCGGGCGAAGCGGACGTTCGCCACTCAGCGGGCAGTTGCCGGTTGAAGCGATACGCGTTCGCGCCTTCGAACATGCCCACCGTGCTGCTCGATCGTCTCAGCGATGTGGGTGACTCGCCTTTGGGGCAAAGAAATAAATACCAAGCGCAACAACGATGAGAATCGTCAGCATAACGAGCAATAGATTTCGCCAACCTCTGCGAGTTGTTGGAAGGTCGCTTAAGCTCCCACCTGCGCCCCCACTGAAAATTTCGAGAACAGCAAGAAGCAAAACGGCGATGACCATTGTCGCCTTCGCGATCGTACCGAAGAACAATTCGGCGAAGCGGTAGGGCCAAGCGGAACGGCGCGGCCCTACCGGGGGACGGCGAAATTCTGGATGCATGATATTTCCGCAATAATGCGGCCTCGTAGAAATGTCAAGCGGCTGTGCAGCCAGCTTGGCCTCCTTCTTTGCCAGCGTATCTTCATTAGGATACGATAGGAACCGCCAAACATCGACATCTTCTATCGTTTGCTAGAGTCTCGTTTATCTGATTGTTTATCAAAACGTCTTAGGTCTAGCACCCTGACGCTCTTGCTGTATCCCGCTCCAAAGATCAATGCTATTAGTAATGCGAATATCCCAATCGCAAAAATAACGGTTGATGGCGAATGCTTGCGCAGCAAGTAAATGCAACAAAAGACGACCGCTTGCGCCAAATAGGAGATACAACGGTAGACCGTTCGTTCTATCGGCGTCAGCTCATCCTTCCATTTATTGCTATCCATAGTATCTCTTGGTAACTATCGCTAGTAATACTTCAATTCTGCGGAACGACATAAGGTTGCGCCGCCGTCGTACCCACAGTGAACAGAGTCTGCGTCCATTTTCCTTGCGGAAGCAATGCACCGCCGATTGTACTCACCGTGTTGTATAGGACCGATGCTTGACTTGGCGGATTGTTAAAATTGCTTAAGGACTGCAGGCCCGCTGAGGCAACGGCAGCGGCAACGTCATACGGAGGCGGTAGCCACGGAGATGCAAGCGCCAACGCGGTCGAGTCCTGGTCCGTGATAGTGGCAGCGGATGGCATCATTGCATTGATTGGAGAAGCATTAGCGTTTGCAGCGATCGCATTAACCTGCGCCATTGCTACCGACTCGTTGCACGGTGAGAACGCCGTACATGCCGAGGGCAGCAGACTATTCTTTTTCTGGTGGAGCATCTGGTTGTACAACTCGACCGCCGATCCAGTAGCCGCGCCCGCCGTGCCGCCCACAAGCGTGCCACCTACGCCCGCCGCCACATTCGCAGCGAGGTGTTGCCGAGTAGTTCCGAGCCCGTATCTGCTGCGACACCCTTGGACAGGCTCTCAAGCTGCCCCGTGAGCTTCGAAGACAGGCCCGCACCAGCCGCACCACCGATCGCCCCGAATGCGCTGCCCCCACCGAGGCACCAATCAGCGCGCCGCCCGCAAGATGCAGCAGCACGCGATTATCGCCGCCTTCATCCAAATAGTTTTTCAATTACCGCGCTCCCTATCACTGCCGCGATTACAGCGATAAATACCCAGTAAAAAGTCTTTTGCTTTTTGCTCATACGTGCCCACTGTTCGGGCGTTGGCCCTCCGCCAGTTGCCATATCAATCTCCTTTACTTGGCGCCCACAGGGGAGGAATGACCCCAAGGCATTACCCCGATGGTTTTTCCACCAGGTGACCCAAACCCAATTTCGACGGCCGTACTACCGGCATACGCATGGGTGACCGCGCCGAACACATTGACACCAAAGGGTATTGGTACTGAAACAAAATATTGACTACCATCACCATTCAGAAATGAATTGGTTGCATCTGCGTCTTGCGCGCCAAATATCCATCCCAGCGTTGCGGTGCCGCTCGGCATCCACGAAACGGCCGATGGATTAGTCATTGATACTCCACTACCAACATACCGGTGGCCGTCATACAGGTTCACCGCAAGCGTCCCATTAGCCGATAGTACGCCCCCGTTGGCGGTCGCGTAGTTGGGCTGGAGAGTACCAGCGGCAGCATCTGCATTCGCCCCCAGAGCCTGAATTGCCGCATTCAGCGTTGCATCGCTACACTGCGCGCCCGCACCGCATACCTGGGTTAGAAAGTCTTTGCGCATCCCGAACGGATTGCCCGTGCCGCCCGTGCCATCGCTATTACCAGTGCTGCGGTTGTACAGGTCCGCATTCGATGCCGTGAACGCGCCCGCGCTACCGCCCACCAGCGCACCACTCAACCCGGCCAGCACGTTCGACGTCACATTGCCCAGCGTCATCGATCCCGTCGCGCCGCCAATCTCATCGGCCAGACCATTCAGCTTTCCAGCCAGCGCCGACGACACCCCGGCGCCCGCCGCGCCGGCCGCCGCCGAGCCAATCCCGCCTCCGGCAAGACCTCCAAGCAGCGCTCCGCCCGCAACGTGCAGCCCCACGCGGTTCGTCCCGCCTTCCGCCCACGAATTCGCCTCGGCCTGGTACTTCGCGTAAGTATCCATGTCACCGGAGGCCTTTGCCGCATCCGCCGCCTTCTGGGCAGTCTCCTGCTTTGCATTCGCGTACGCCGCAATCCCCTGCGCCACCACCTGGCCCGCCGCCTGCGCCGCCGCCATCGTGTCCGCCTGCTGGTTCAGGATATGGTTCACGTCCGGTGTGTTCGAGACCGTGCCGTTCGTGTTTGTGGTATCGCGACTCAGGGCGGCCGCATCCTGCGTCTGGTGCGCGCCGTCCGTGATAATGATCGCCCCGGCACCGATCGCGCTGCGCGTGGTGGCGCTGTCGTCACCGTTCTCGTTCAGGACCATTGGTACCGCACCGCCCGCGCCGCTCACCGATCCCGGCCCAACCGCCTTGCCGGTACTCCCGACACCGACGCCCGCACTGACCCCTGTACTCGTCGCGCTGTAGTGCGACCGGTTCTCGATATCGCTGAACGTCAGCGTGCCGGTCGTCAGGCTGTTCTTCGACGCATCGGCATAGCTCGCAATCACTGCGCCCTTGAGGTCCGTGTTGCCGTTGACGTTGATGTTGAAACCGCCGTCACCCGCCTGGATACCCGCCTGCTCCTTGACCTGGGCATAGTTCGAATCCGCATGACCGTTCTGTGCGCTGAAACTCGCGCTGCCACCGCCCTGGCTGACGCTGAAGCCGCCGCTCACACCGCTCTGATGCACGGTGCTGACGGTCGTATCCTGCACGCTTTCAACGTTCAGGTTGCCGCCCACGTTTGCCGTGACCGTGCCGCCGTTCACGTTCGATCCGATGATGTTCGTATCGCCGCCGCTCAGAATGGTCACGCTGTTCGCACCCGTGACGTGCGCGTTGTTCCGCATGGCCGCGTCGCTGTTCGCATCGCCGTGCGCATTCGATATCGACGCCGACACGCCGAAGCCCTGTGTGCCGTAGGACACGCCGACGCTCGCGCTGCTCGACTTGTTGGTGCTGGCGGTGGTATCGGTATCGGTCGTATTGAGCAGATTGACCTGATTCTTTGCGGCCAGCACCACGTCATTCGCGCTCACGTTCGAACCCGCGACCGTGATGTTGCCCGAGCCCGCCGTCCCGTTACCCGTTGCGATAAACGTGGTCGTGCCGCCCGCCTGGACTGTCGAGCCGGTATGCGTGGTCTGGTCCTCGCTGGACGTGCTTTTGCTCTGACTGCTGCCGAAGCTCAGTTGTGCGCCGATGCTCGGCGCGTTCGGACCCTTGGCGCCATCGGCCAGTGCCTTGGCCCCCAGTGCGGCCATGCCAGCGTTACCGCCTGCCGCGATCGCATGCAGCGCCGTTGCGCGGTCATCGCTGTTGCCGCTCGCAAGGCTCTGCCCCTGCTGGACAGCACCGTTGATCGCATCGCCCACGCTTCCCGCGAGACCGAGCGTAAAGCCACTCTGTTTCATCTCCTGCGTTTCGTCGTGGTGTGACGTATTCGTCGCCGCATCGATGATGACGTTGGCCGCCGTGCCGGTCACGTTCTGCGCGGCAATGACGTCGCTGCCGGTGATATGCAGGTCGTTGCCCGCCGTCATCGTCACGCTGCCGTTCGTGCTGCCCACCAGACTGCCGTTGCTGGTGACGCTGTTGTCGTGCGTCGTGTCCTTCTCCTCGCGCGTGCCATAGTTGATGCTCGCGCCGCCACCGCTCATCGCACCAAAGCCGGAAGCCTGCTCCTCATGAAGCGTGCTGCTCTGGCTCGTATTCTGAGCGGTCGTGATGTCGAGGTCATGACCCGCCGCGAGCGTCATGTCGTTCGTCGAAGCGACGGTGGACCCGTTGATATTCAGATCGTGCGCCGCACTGGCCGCTACGGTATCGCCCGATACGGTCGAGCCGACCGATAGCACCGCATGCGAGGTGGACGTGTCGGTGATCCTGTTGCTCGACAGGACGCTGGCGTGGCTGTTCTGCGACCAGTGGTCCGCGTCGTGCGTTTCGGTCACCGCGCCGACCGTGATATCGCCGGTCGATTGCAGGATGACGCCGCCACCGGTTGCGCCGCTCACACCGCCCGTGCCCACCGATGAGCCGAGAATCGAGAGGTTGCCCGTCCCGGACTGGCCCGCCGCGAGCGTGACGTTCCCACCCGCGTTGATGCTGCTGCCATGGGCGGTTTCGTCGTAGGTCGAATCCTTATGATGCGCGAGATCGCCGCCCATCGACTGGCCGCTATACGTTGCTGTGTCCTTCGCCGCTGTCACCGTCAGGTCGCCGCCCGCCACCATCGTCGCATTGCCGCCCGCCTGAACCTGCGCTCCGGTCAGCGTCGTATCGTTGCCCGAGACAGTGGTAAGGTTACCGCCGGTCGTGATCGTGCTGCCAATGCTGGTTGTGGTGATGCTGTGGTGGCCGTTCAGGCCATCGGTGGTTCCCGCGTCCTGGGTGGCCGTGAGCGTCGTCGTGCCGAGGTTGATGTCGTGGCCCGCGCCGATGGTCGTATCGCCGCCGCTCTGGAGCGCCGCCCCAATCATGTTCACGTCATGGCCTGCGAGCAGCGTCGCGCTGTTGCTCGCGGAGATCGTGCCGACCGACTGGACCGCCATGCCAGTTGCGCTGGACGTGAAGCCGGCGTTGCCACCCGTCACCGCTGCCTGGGCGGTTGTGCTCTGGTCGACGAGATCGCGGCCTGCGCTAACCACCGTATCGACGCCGCCAATGCGTCCGCCGATGTTCGTCACATCCTGCACGGCGGCTACCGTCGTCGCGCCGCCGCTACCGATCACGCCCCGGTTCACGACGTTGTTGCCGATGACCGTGGTCGCCACGTCGCTTGCGACGTGGCCGCTGCTCGTCACATCGCCTGTCGCGTTCAGGTTCACGCGGTTACCGGCCACCAGCGCGCCGCTGTCCTGAAGGTCAACGGTGCTGGACTGCGCGAGATAAACCTGGGGCACCAGCACCGTCTGCTGCGTACCGTCCGGCAGTGTGACGGTCTGGCTCACCAGCCACACCATGTCGGTCGTCAGTTGCGCCATCTGTGCATCGGTCAGCCCAACGCCCACCGTGAGGTCAAACGCCTTCGCATACGACACGCCGTTGTTCATCAGCGCCGTGTATTCGTCCAGGTTGCTGGTGTAAGGCCCGAGGAACGTCCGCCCGGTCAGTTGCGTGACCTGTTCCATCACCAGTTGCTGCTCATACATGCCGTCACCGAGACGCTTCTCGGTTACCTGGGGATTCAGGCCGAGCTGGGCGAGCATGTAGTCGCTTGAAATGAACTTCGTATAGCTCGTCAGGCGCGGATCGGTGACGACGAGATAGGGCGCGCCGGGCGCGCTCTGATACGTGTACAGCGCGCTGGCCGGAAGCTTCAGGCCTGGAATACCGCCTGCTGCGCCGCCGAGCGTCTGCGGCCGGTTACCCGAGGTACTGGTGCTACCCAGCTGGGTGCCGGTTGCGTCACCACCGGATACGCCTGCGCCCGTGACTGTCTGGCCGACGCGATCCACCGAGCCGATGGTAATGTCCTGTGCGTCGGTCTGAACGGTCTGGTTGGCCGCAGCAATCGCGGGCAGCGAGGCAACCGTCGTGGACGGTAGCGGCACAGTGTCGTCTTTGACATCCGGCCTCGTGTCGTCGCTGTCGCTGGTCTTTGCGTGCCAGTAGAAGGTCGAGACATCTGTTTGCGTGCCGGTCTGCTGCAACAGGATGCCGGTATCGTTCACCGAGCCGCCTGTCGCGCGGCGTACGAGGTCACCGCCTGCGGCCATCGTGGACGATTCATTGCTGATCGTGCCGCCGTCTGCGTTGACGCGGATCGAGCCCTGCGCCTGGATCGTTGCTGCTGTGCCGGCGTTCAGAAGCTGGTCGGTCACGGTCGTGGTGGTACACGTGCGGCTCAGTTCAACGTAATCGTGGCTGTCCGTGCCAAGCGTCGTATCGATCCTGACCTGGTCAGGCGCGATGTTCTTCGTCGGATCGTAGTCCGGATAGAAAGTGAGCGTGACCGTACCGTCGCTGTTCTGGACCAGACTCTGGTAATACTGCACCGCGTTATTGGTAATGGTGCGGGTCTGCGGGTCCGCGACACAGTAGGTGGTCGGGCACAGCCTGTAGGTATCCGTCAGTGGCGTAGTGAGCGAGAACGTCTGGCTAGTGGCGTCGATGTTGGTCACCTGTGAAGCAGGCAACGTCACGACCAATGCCTTTGCCAGTTTGCCGATTACCTGACCACCGATGCCCCCCACGCCGCTGAAAATCCACTGCTCATAGATCGCGCTGTGGTAGCTGGCGACTTCGTCAACCGGAATGCCCCCCGTCCACAGCGTCAGCGTCGGCCCCACGGTCGTGACAGGCGTTCCGGCTTCGGTCTGAACGCCCGTGCGCTGGTTGGTCAGCGTCCGCGCGGCCACGTCGATATCGCCCGCCGCCTGGATGCTGGCCGCGCTGTTCGTGATGATGCCCGTCTGGTTCGCGAGCAGGCCCGTGGAGTCGCGCGCATCGTCGCGCGCCAGTTCCATGTTCCCCCCGCTGTAGATCAGGGCGCCGTCCGCGTTCGTCAGCGAACTGCCCGCGTAGATACCAAGGAACGATGCCCCGGCGATGACCGCCTGCGCGCCCTCATTAGTCACGTCCGTGGCGTTCACGATGACGTTGTTGCCAATCACCGCGCCCGTGTTGTTCAGGCTCGCGCTGTGCGTCGTGACCGCATCGCCCTCGATCTCGCCCGCGTTCGTGATATCGCCCGTGGCATTGACGGTGGTCGCCGCCGAATTCATGTCCGCGCCGGTCGCGTTGACGACATTGGCCGCGTTCACCGTCAACGCGTTGCCTGCTTCCAGTGCAGCGGTGTTCGTGAACGTGCCGCCAACACCGAGCGTCAGGTTGTTGTCCGCATGCAGGGCGGTCGCTGCGTTGCTGGCGAAGTCGCCTTGGAGCGCCAGCGTGAGGTCGCGACCCGCCGTGATCCCGCCGTCGCCCGCGAGCGTACCGCTCATGCCGATGTCGCGGTTGGCGCGCACCGCGCCGCCTGCGTTCGACATGGACGCCACCCGCAGGGATACGTCCTGCGCGCTCTCGATGGAGCCGTCGTCATTATTGAGCGTCGCGGCGGGCTGGTTCAGGTTCAGCGCCGTGCCGCCATACAGCCTGCCATCCGTGTTATCGACCGTATCCGTGATGGCAAGGGTGGCGGTGCCACCCGCCACCACCTGGCCTCCGGACCGGTTCGCCAGGTTCTGCGCGTTGACCTGTACATCGCCGTTGCCGCCCAGCACGCCAGCCGTGTTCGTGATCGTGCCGGCAGCGCTGAGCGTGGTCTGTCCCGTTCCCGCGTTGGTGATCGAGCCGGATGTGTTGTCAATGCCCGAACCCGCTACGGCAAGCGTCCCGGCCGCGCCGTTCACGGCAATCACACCGCCCGCGTTGATGACCCTGCCGGACGCGTCGAGCGTCAGGTCTGCGCCGCTCTGTGCCGAGCCGCCCGAGTTGTCGAAATCGCCCTGGGTGGAAACCGTGAGGCCCGCGTCGCCGTAAATCTGCCCGGCGTCGCGGTTAACGATGCCGCTGGCGGCGGCGATGCTCGCGGCCTGCTGCGCGGCGAGCTTGCCCCCCGCATTGTCGAGCGAGGCTGCGGCAGTTTGCAGCGCGCCGTTCGTCCCGATCTGGCCGCCAACGTTAGAGAGTGCCCCGGCCGAGCTTACGGCCAGCGTGCCTGTGCCCGCGTGCCCGATCTTGCCGCTGTCGTTCGTGATCGACTGCGCGCTTACCGTGAGGTCCTGCGCGTTGGAGGCAATCGTGCCGTGTGTGTTGTCCAGCGCGCCGCCCGCGCTGATCGTCTGGGCCGCTGCACTGGTCTGCTGGATCGTGCCGTGACGGTTTATCAGCGCACCTGTGCTCGATACGCGCAACTGGTCGCCGTCAATCAGGCCCGAGGTATTGTCGATGAATGCCCCGGACACGGTGGTATCCGTCGCGGAAAGCCGACCCTGCACGTTGGAGAGCGCGCCCGTCGCCGTGGCATTGAGCGAGCCGCCTGCCGTCACCATGCCGCCGTCGTTGGTGATTGCCCACGCGGCGAGCGTGGCATTGCCAAGCGCCGACACCGTGCCCTGATTGGTCAACGTGTCCGCCGTCAGGCCCACATCGCCGTTGCTGCCGATGACGCCGCCCTGTTCGCCGTCCACCGCCGTACCCGACGCATTCACAAGCGCGCCCGCCGTATTCACTGTCAAGCCGTCGCCGTTGAGCGACACGATGCGGCCCGCCGTGTTGTCGATGGACCCGGCGACGATGCTTTCTTTTCCGGCGGCCTGCAATACGCCCTGCCGGTTGGCGAGCGAGCCCGCCGTCTGCACGGCCAGCGCGCCGCCCGAGAGCGCCCGACCGGCTGTGTTCGTGATCTGGCTGCCTGCCAGTTGCATGTTTGCGGCACTCGCGAGCGTTGCGCCGCTGGTGTCAAGCGTGCCGGTTGCGCTCGCCGTCAGCGCGCCGCCTGCGGTCGCGCTCGCGCCTGACGTGTTCAGATCGCCACCCGTCGCACTCAGCGCAAGATTGCCATTCGCTGCTGTCGTGCTTTCTGCGAGGTTCACCGACGCACCGCGCAGGGTCGCATTGCCGCCAGCGAGGTTCGTGCCGGTGGCCGACAGCACGCCCGCTGCGCTGAGATTCAGATCGCCGCTCTGGCCAACGCTGCCATCCGCATTGATGCCCGCACCGAAGGTGCCGCTTGACGTGACGTTCCCCGCACTGATGGTCAGGTTCTGCTGCGTGTAGGTCGAGCCGCTGTTGTCTACATCGCCCGCCGCTGACACCGCAAGATTGCCGCTCGCGGTTGTCTTGCCGGTGAGAACCAGCTTGCCCTGCGTCGTGAGCGTCAGGTCGCCCGCCTGGGCGGCGATCACGCCCGCATTGGACACCCCGACACCGTATTCATTGCTGACCAGAACGATACGGTTGGCGTACATTCCGCCAAGCTGGCTCACGTCGATGGACACACCTGGCGCTGCGCCGCTGCCTGCGATGGGCGTCGCGGCCAGCGTGTCGTGATTGACCCGATTTGCGCCGGCGATAACATTCAGGTCGTTGGCACGGATGGCCGCGTTAGCCTCCACCGCGCGGGAGATCAGGTCCACCTGATCAATATTGGTCGCGTCCAGGCCCGCGCCCTGGACGGTAATCATGCCGCCAGTTACGTTGAAACCGCTCAGGTTGCCGCCCGCATCGAGCATCGGCGTGCCGGTGGTGAGAATGCCGCGCGTGGTATTGATGAAGCCGCCGCCATCGACCACGATCCCCGAACCGTTTGCCACGACGACTTCGGCCCTGTTGCCCGCCACTTCGAGATAGCCGCGCAACTGGCTGGGCGAATTGCTGTTGACCTGGTTGAGAATGATCCGCGCGGACTGGCCTGGCGAAAGATTCGGGTTACCACTCACCTGTCCTGCGAGTTGCGTGTTCGTGATAACGGGCGAGTTGTTCAGGATCGCGCCGTTTTTCTGCACATCGAACTGCGAATACGTATTAACCGAAACACCCGCATTCGACGCCTTGTTGATATCGACCTGCGGCAGGCCATTGCGCGTCTGGATGACATTCGGCGCGTGCGCACCCGAGGGCACGATCTGCGCATCCGCGAGAACAGGTGCGAGTCCGCACAGCACCAGCGCGGCGAAAGCTGCGTGACGCATGGCGAACAGTGTGATCGGGCGCCGTGAGGCCGATGAATGGGTCTCGCCCTGACTTGCGTTGCCGTGGGCAATGGCGGTTTCCGCAACAGCGACGAGCATACTCCGGCACCGGCTGAAAACCAGCCTGAACATGTTCTTATTCATTCTGCGTAGCGTATTTCTTTAACCTGCCGAAAAATACCTCATACCACCGCTCGGGTAAGTTAAAAATTGTCAATGCAGTGCGAAGCAACAACAGAAATAAAAAACAGGAATTGTCTGATGGGCGCAAAGCGCCAATATGCGCAGACGAGATATGCAAACGAATAAACGTCTGCTTCTCGCCGTGTAATTGAAAAAGGCGCTATCAAGCCACCTTCATTGGAATGCCGACAGAACCGGTTAGTGGTTTGCCGTGGTAAAGCCAGGAGTCACAGGTCTGCCGTTTTTTTGACGTTTATTGTCAATGTTTGTCAAAACGTACCTATCCTAAATTAAAACTGTTGACTGTGATTCCTTTAGATGGTTAATTCGTCGGGTGTTTTCTGGAAAATCAGAAGAGGTCAAATGGAACAACAGAAACAGGACGGCACTGGGGACGAGGAAGAATGCCTGCTTTGCCGTATCACCTATTCGATCTACTCAAACTTTCCGCCAATGCCATCCGCAATGGCGCTGAACATCGAAACCGGCAAATGGTTTCCGTTCGATAGGCTGAAGTCGTATTCAAACGGTTACGAGATGGCCGTAGCCCTGGGCACCGCATGGGCGTGCGATTGTCGCGGGCGCTCACGACAAGCGGACGACGCGAGCATGGCAAGCTCGCTCTATGGCAGCAGCCCGCGCGTGCCGGAGAATCTCGGCAATGCTCAGTCGTTCGTCTATCAGCCCGACATGCCGGACGGCGACGCTGTGCAGCTCGCCGGCGCCGATGGTCGGCCCGGTAACAATCAGGCGCAGAACAAGCAATTTAAGGCGGTGGTCAAAGCACTTGGACTAAGCAAGAATCAAGCACGCCGCCTTCACTACGATATTCAGATGGACGATCTTGAGTATCACGGCATGATGGAGCGCGCCCTGGACCTGTTTGGAGACAAATTGGAATGATCGATACGAAAGAGCAGGTAGGACTTCACCTTTCCGCCTTGATCGGGCTTAACGTTAGCGGAGTGGCGCACGCGGCCGACATGCTTACGTTACAGTTCGGTCCGCTTCGGGAGGTAAAGACCGGCAGAGGAACCATCAAGTATCTGGGCGATTGGGCGCTCCATATTCAGTGCGACTGGCGCATCGAGCAGGGACACGTGATCGTTGCGTCTTATTCGGACTTCGCAGCGTCTGAAGAGAGAACGAGAGTGACAACGGAACGAATCCGTGATCTCCTTGTGACACATGGCCCAACGGCTGTTTTGAATATCGAGGCGGGCGAGAACGGTGATGCCGTCATTTTGCTGGCGAGAGATATGCGACTAGTCATTCTTGCGGATGCGATACCTGATGATGAGGACTGGCGCCTATTCCCCTCGAATCCCGACGCGAAGCATTTCGTGATCGAGGGTGGCAAGGTCGATCCCTGGTCCTTGTCGTAAGGAGAGACTGGACATTGAGCGTCCCCTCATTACCGGTATTCCTGGTAATCGTCAGGTGATGCTCGACATGGCAGAGGTATCGACATTGAATAAATTTTGGAGGTGCTTCTTGCTAGTCATGGCGCTTTGCAGCTTTCGGCCGATATTTGCCGATGAGGTGATCAACGATTCGAATTGCATGCAGTACCTGGGCGGTGGCGGATTTGGAGATTTTGATTGCTATGAGCATCATGCAAGATCCCTTGAAGTCGACAACAAGAAACTGGCGAATTCAATTAAATCCGCACGAGGCATCAAAGGCGCGAGCAAGGCTGAGCTCGATCGGTACATGCGCGCACAAGATGAATCGGCAAAGGCTTGCGATCTAGCCCCTAAACTAGCTTATGATTGGAATATTGAAGAACCGCCAAAAACACACGTGGATATGTACGATGTCACGGGAGCGCGTTGCCATTATTCAATTCGCAAGCAGCAAAACGAAATCCTGCGCGACCTCTATTCGATAAAAACGGGTTGAACGACCCGTTTCGGCAGGGCCATTTAAAGGCGGGTCACGCAGGCAAGCGGCACCACCACGACTGAGCATCGGCCACGTCGCTTATCAACTCGATCCCGCGAGCACGAAGTCGTTAGGCATCGAACGCCGGGCTTACGGGTGCCGCGACGAGGCGTACATATTCCTCAAAATCCGCGCCGCGTTCCCCGGCATTGCGCTCGTGACGAAGCCTCAGGCGGCGGAAGGAGCGAAGCCATGCGATCCGCCCCCGCCAAGCACCACTACTTCCACGCATACCTCATCCCCACCCAGAACCCCCTCGGCGCACCCGGCCCGACGAACTGCTCGTTGACCGGCGCCGTGCCGTTGAACGTATTGCCCGGTCCGGTAAAGAAGTTCTCCCCGAGCGCGCCGAAGCTCGCATAGCGCTTGTCGAGCAGGTTCGACACCGACGCGAACACCTGCAACTGTTTCGTCACCTGGTAGCTGGTGTCCATATCGATCAACAGATAGCCGGAGATCTTGCCGTTCACGTCCTGGTTGTTCTCGTCGCCCTGCGCGTAGATGCTGCCGCGCCACGTCAGATTCGTGCCGATTCGCCATTTCGCGGTGGCCGCGTAATCGAGCCGCAGCTTGACGGTCGTCGCCGGAATGCTCGGGATGTGATCGCCGGGATGCACGGTGATGTTGCCGTTCGCGTCGGCGCTCGAGTTACTGGGGCTGCTTTCGACCCATGTCGACTGGTAGGTCGCATTGACGTAGCTATAGCTGCCGGTCACCGTGAACGGACCGTACTTCGTCTGCCCAGCCAGTTCGACGCCTTGCCGGCGCGTGCGCCCGACGTTCTGGAAAAACCCCTGCGAACTGCCCGCGCCGGTGCTGCTGATGAACTCGATGTCGTTGTCGAGCGTCGTGCTGTAGGCAGCCGCGCTCCATGTCGTGTTGCCGCCGATCCTGCCGCGCGCGCCGACTTCATAGGTCTTCGAAATGACCGGCTGCAACGACGGATCGGAGATGAAGTCGTTCGGCAGCGAACACGGCGCGTTCGGATCGGCGCAGGCCAGCTCGATCGCGGTCGGCGAGCGCATGCCCTCGTTGTAGGTCGCGTAGGCGGTGAGCGCCGGCGTCGGATTCCAGTTGATGCCGACCGCCGGATTGAAGCGCGAGAACGTATGGTGGCCGTCGAGCTGCGGCTGCGTGCCGGATTCGTCGCCGATCGTCGCATCGGCCCAGTTGTAGCGGCCCGACAGCGTCAGCGACCACTGCGGCGTCAGCGACAGCGTGTCGGTCAGGTAGATGCCGTAGTTCGTGTTGTGCGTGTTCGCGTTGGTCTGCTGTGCGAAATTCCCGATGCCGACTGTCGCGCGCGAATCGGTAAACGTCGCGTCCTGCGACGACTGCGTGAAGCGCGAGTCGGCGGCATCGACGGCCATGCCCGCGATGAACTGGTTCTGCATGCCGCCGAGCTTGCCGAGCAGCGTCAGTTGCAGGCTCGCGCCGTAGCTGTCGGTCGTCACGGTGGACTGTACGTTGGTCGCCTGCAACGTGTCGACGGTGCCGTCGGGATTGATCGTGCCGTAGTCGTTGTTGACGTTGCTGCTGGTGTTGGCATTGCGAAAGTGCCGGTAGTACGCGTTGCCGCTCATCTCGACGTTGTCGTTGAAGTAATGATCGCCCGACAGCGTCAGGTAGCCGGCGCTGTTCTGATTCTGATCGGGATACGTGTACGGTTGCCTGGGGTTACCGAGGAACGAGCGCGGAATGGTTTGCGCGCCGTGCAGATCGTTGTCCGCGCCGCCGGCCGATAACGACAGCGTCGTGTCGGCGTCGGTATAGCGCAGCTTGCCGAACGCCTGGCGGATGCGGCTCTCGTTCTGCTCGGCCCAGCCGTTGTCGTTCGCGGCGTTGGCGGTGAAGTAGTAGTCGAGGTTCTGGCCGGTCGTGCCGCCCTGTTCGATCTGCGCGGCCTTGCGTCCCCACGAGCCGCCCTGAATTTCGGCCTCGCCGACCGGGTTGTCCTTGCCGTTTTTCGTCGTGATCGACAGCGCGCCGCCGAGCGTATTGAAGCCGAAAGTCGGATTGGAGCCGGGGATCAGCTGCATCGTGTCGATCGCCTGTTGCGGCAGCAGGTCCCAGTTCACGACGTCGCCGAACGGTTCGTTCACGCGCACGCCGTCGACGAATACCGACAAACCTTGCGGCGTGCCCAGCAGTGGCGACGCGGTGAAGCCGCGATAGAACAGGTTCATCTGATACGGGTTGCCCTGCGCGTCGGAGATCGTGACGCTAGGCAGATTCGCCGCGAGGTAGTCGCTGAGTGTCTGGCGGCCTTGCCGCTGGATATCGGCCGCGTGGACCGTCTGCACGTTGGCCGGCACCAGCGTGAGCGGTGTGCCGATGCCGAGCAGCGGCGTGGTGCCTACGACGACGATCGGCGCGAGGGTCGTGGTGGGTGTCGTGTTGCTGTTGGCGTTGTCGTCGGCTGCGCCGGAAGAGGCAGCGGAAGACGCCGAGGACGGCGCCGACGCCGCGACTGGCGGCTCCGCCTGCGCCCATACGCTCGTGGACAGACCGGCGAGCGCGCCGCCGACGCAGAAGGTGATGCCGGCACGCCGCTGAAGCCGGCGTTTGCGGCGTGCTTGTGATCGCATGCTCATCGTTATTGTCTCCTGCCGGCTTGATTTGTACGCGTGTCGCGCGTTGTTTGACGTTGGTGTAAAGCTTCGCATACGCGTCTGTAAGACGCGCGGGAGCTTTTCCCGATCTGCCGGGGAAGCGTTCCCAAACTCGCGCAAAACCCGCTGCGCGTGCCGGCGCTGAGTAGAATGCAAGCGTCATGTCAAGCGAACCGATCCATTCCTCTTCCGCTGACCGAGCGCCGCCATCGTCGCCGATATGGCGCGACCTCGGCTGGGTCGTCGCCGTGACCGTGCTCGCGGCGGTGCTCGGCGCCGCCTTCGATCTCAGCGAGAAGGTCTACCGGTTCACGCGTGGCATGGAGCGCTTCCAGCTCGACGAGTTGCCGGGCGCGCTGTTCGTGCTGTCGATCGCGCTCGCGTGGTTCGCGTGGCGCCGCTATCGCGATGCGCGCCGCGAACTGCGCCATCGCCGCATGCTCGAGGAACAGGCCGAACGACTGCTCGCCGACAACCGGCGCCTTGCCAGTCAGGCGCTGCAGGCGCAGGAACTGGAGCGCCGCCATCTGGCGCGCGAGCTGCACGACGAGCTGGGTCAATACCTGAACGCGATCTCGCTCGACGCGGCGCGCATCCGCGATCTATCGGGCGAGCGCGAGCCGGAAATTCATCGCATCGCGCTCGGGCTGATGCAGAGCGCGACGCATGTGTACCGCGAGATCGGCGGCATGATCCGCCGCCTGCGGCCGATCGGTCTCGACGAATTCGGCTTGCCGAGCGCGCTCGAACATTGCGTTGACGGCTGGCGCGAGCGCTTGCCCGAGGCGTCGTTCTCGATGACGATCGAAGGGGATTTCAGCGGCCTCAGCGATGCGT
The DNA here is from genome assembly GCF_050436245.1 of Paraburkholderia sp. MM6662-R1. Classification (NCBI taxonomy): domain Bacteria; kingdom Pseudomonadati; phylum Pseudomonadota; class Betaproteobacteria; order Burkholderiales; family Burkholderiaceae; genus Paraburkholderia; species Paraburkholderia sp. MM6662-R1. Next base: position 1,790,902 of record NZ_JBNDLV010000004.1, read on the forward strand.
TGACGATCACGCTGTACCGGCTCGTGCAGGAAGGACTGACGAATGTGTCGAAGTTCGCGCGCCGCTCGCGCGTCGAACTGTTCATGGTGCGCGCGCCGCGAAAACACAACGGCGCGCAGATCGACGAGATCGTCGTGACGATGGCCGACGACGGCCCCGGCACCGATCTGACCAGGCCGCGCAGCGGGCTCGGGCTGATCGGTATGCGCGAACGCGTCGAGGCGCTCGGCGGCGAATTTCACGTCGCGAGCGAGCCGCAGCGCGGTTTTCTGTTCTGCGCGCGCGTGCCCGCTCAGGCGGGGCTGGCCGAGCCCGTGAACTGAAGCCCGAGGCGGCTTGCCATCTGCGCGAGCTGTACGCCGTTGTCGGCGCCGAACTTCTGCCGGATCACCGATTGGTGGTTGGCCACCGTTTTCTGACTCAAGCCCAGCTTTTCGGCGATGCTCGGCAGCGTATAGCCCTGCACGAGCAGCCGCAGCACCTCGAACTCGCGCGCCGACAACTGACGCCCCGGCGGCCCTTCGTTGAACGCGGTGCGCAGCGCGAGCGCCTGCGAGATGTCCGGGCTCAGGTAGCGGGCACGCCGCGCAATCGAGCGCACCGCTTCGACCAGCACGTCGGGCGCGCTCGCCTTGGTCACGTAGCCGAGCGCGCCCGCGTCGAGCGCGCGCCGCACGAAGATCGATTCCTCGTGCACGCTGAAGATCAGCACGCGCGCGTCCGGTTCGCGCGCGAGCATGCGCCGCATCGCTTCGATGCCGCTTGCGCCCGGCAGCGCCACATCCATCACGACCACGTCGGGCCGCAGCGCGCAAAAACGCTGGTAGGCCTGCGCGGCGTCGCCCGCTTCGCCGCACACCTCGACGTCGGCATTCACTTCGAGCAGACGCCGGTAGCCTTCGCGCACGACCGCATGGTCGTCGACGAGCAGAACGGAGATGGTGTCGGCACTCATGATTGGACTCCGGGTGATGCCCGGTTATCGCCGCCGGCGTCGGGCTCGCGGGCAGCGGCCGCGAACTTGCGTGAGTTGGCGTCGTTGCGGAACAGGATCGGCTGTTCGCGGGCCGCTGCTGTCGCCCCGGTTGCGGATGCAGATCCCGATGCTGCACGCCGCACGATCTTGACCACGGTGTCGTGAAACGGCGACTTGTCGCAGACCGGGTCGGCGTTGGCCGCGTCGCCGGTCAGCAGGTAGGCCTGGCAGCGGCAGCCGCCGAGGTCGAGGTCCTTTTCCTCGCAGCTGCGGCACGGCTCCTTCATCCATTGCAAACCCCGAAAGCGGTTGAACGCGTCGCTGTCGTACCAGATCTCGCGCAACGGCATGTCCTTCACGTTCGGCAGCGTCAGGCCGGGCAGGCCGCGCGCCGCGTGACACGGCAGCGCGGCGCCGTCGGGCGCGACGCCGAGGAACACCGCGCCCCAGCCGTTCATGCAGCGCTTCGGACGGCGCTCGAAGTAGTCGGGCACGACGAAGAAGATCTTGCAGCGCTCGCCATGCGTGCGGCGATAGCGCGCGACCACCGCTTCGGCTTCTTCGAGCTGCTGTTGCGTCGGCATCAGTTGCGCCTGGTTTTCGCGCGCCCAGCCGTAGAACTGCGTGTTCGCCAGCTCCAGATATTCGGCGCCGAGAGCCAATGCCATCTCGATGATCTTGTCGACATGCGGCAGGTTGTAGCGATGCAGCACGCAGTTCATTACCATCGGAAAGCCGTGCCGCTTGAGCGCGACGGCGACGCGCTGCTTCAGCTCGAAGGTGCGCGTGCTGCTCAGGAAGTCGTTCAACTGCTGCGTCGAATCCTGGAAGGACAACTGGATGTGATCGAGCCCGGCGGCCTTCAGATCGCCGAGGCGCTGATCGGTGAGACCGACGCCCGACGTGATCAGGTTCGTGTAGAAGCCGAGCCTGTGCGCTTCTTCGACGAGTACTTCGACGTCGTCGCGCACCAGCGGCTCGCCGCCCGAAAAGCCGAGCTGCACCGCGCCGAGCGCGCGCGCCTCGCGCAGCACGTCGAGCCATTGCCCGGTGGTCAGTTCGCGGTTGTGATCGGTGTAGTCGAGCGGGTTGTAGCAGAACGCGCAATGCAGCGGACAGCGATAGGTCAGCTCCGCGAGCAGCCACAGCGGCGGCGGCACGACGGCGGCCGCGTCGCTTTGCACTTGCGCGCCGGGTTGAGAGGCAGGTTGAGAAAGATCGGTCATCGCGCTACTCCAGCCAGCCGCGCCCATGCGCGTCGGCGATGAAGGCCCGCACCTCGCTGCCGATGCCGGTCGTGTTGAACGCCTGTTCGAGCTCGGCGATCAGCGTATCGATGTCGCGTGTGCCGTCGCAGCGCTTGAGGATTTCTCCCGCGCTTTGATTGAGCTTCACCATGCCCTCGGGGTACAGCAGCACGTGCGCGTTCTGCGCGGGCTCCCATTGCAGGCGAAATGGCTTGGCGATCGCGAGCGGCGTGGCGGGGTCGGCGCGTGTCGAGTCGTTCATTGCGCAAACGCCTTCTCGATCGCGTCGAGCATGGTCCACAGAATGTCGAGCTTGAACTGCAGGATGTCGAGCGCCCGTTCCTGCTGATCGCGTCGCGTGAAATGGGCAAGCGTGACCTCGAGTCCGTGCTGCACATCGCGCTGCGCGAGTGAGATGCGCGAACGGAAATACGCGAGGCCCTCCGCTTCGATCCACGGATAGTGCTCGGGCCAGCTCGCGAGCCGGTCGCGATGCACCTGCGGCGCGAACATTTCGGTCAGCGACGAGCACACCGCTTCCTGCCACGGCGCGCGGCGCGCGAAATTCACATACGCATCGACGGCGAAGCGCACGCCCGGCGTCACGTGTTCGAGCGACCACAGTTCGTCGCGTGTGAGGCCGACCGCATCCGCGAGACGCGCCCAGGTTTCGATGCCGCCTTCCGCGCCATCGTAGCCGTCGTGATCGAGAATGCGCAGCACCCAGCGGCGGCGCGTCTCGCGGTCCGGACAGTTCGACAGCACGGCCGCATCCTTCAGCGGAATATTGATCTGGTAGTAGAAGCGGTTCGCGACCCAGCCGCGAATCTGCTTGCGCGAGCAGCCGCCGCTATTCATCTTCACGTTGAACGGATGGTGGATGTGATAGGCGGTGCCCTTCGCGCGCAACTGCGCCTCGAATTCTTCACGGCTCCAGGCGGGTCGGTCGATGCCTTGAGTTCCCGTGGTACTCACGTCGCGTGTTGGTGTCGTGTCCTGAATGTCTTTCGCGTTCATGCCGTCTCCGTTTTATCGTCGTTCACAGCCGCGCCTCGTTACCGCATCGCTCCGTACTCTTCACTGCGCGCTTCAAAGCTCGAAGCTCATTGCGTCGTACGCGACCTCGATGCCATGCTCGCCCAGCATGCGCCGCTCGGGGCCGTCTTCGATCAGGATCGGATTCGTGTTGTTGATATGGATCAGCACTTTGCGTTTCGCGCCGAGCGAATCGAGTGTTTCGATCATGCCGCCCGCGCCGCTCTGCGGCAGATGGCCCATATCCGCCGAGGTCTTCTTCGACAGGCCGAGGCGGATCATTTCGTCGCCGGTCCACAGCGTGCCGTCGACGAGTAGCAGATCGGCCTCGCGCATCGCCGCCAGCACGTGCGGCTCGATCGCGCCGAGCCCCGGCGCGTAGAACACGCGCCGGCCCGATTGCAGGTTCGTCAGCACGAGACCGATGTTGTCGCCGCGCTCCGGCGCATCGCGATGCGGCGAGTACGGCGGCGCCTTGCTCGACAGCGGCAGCGCGTCGATGCGGATGCCGGGCAGCGCGTCGACGGCGAGCGGCGCGCCGTCGAGCGCGATACGGCGGTGCTCGACTCCGCAGTAGTGCGACAGGATCGGCGCGACCGGAAAGCCGGAGCGGAGGTCTTGCCAGACCGCATCGGTCGCGTATAGCGGCAGCGGGGTGTCGCGTTCGCGCAGCATCAAGAGGCCGGTCACGTGGTCGATCTGCGCGTCGATCACGAGCACCGCGGCGATGCCGCTGTCGCGCGCGCGCCGCGCGGGTTGAAGTTCGGGATGCGCGGCGATCTGCGCGAGCAGATCGGGCGATGCATTGACGAGCAGCCAGTCCTCGCCGTTCGCGCTGACCGCGATCGACGACTGCGTGCGGCGCGTCGCCTTCACCGTGCCGCGACGCACGCCGTCGCAATTGCGGCAATTGCAGTTCCACTGCGGAAAGCCGCCGCCGGCCGACGAGCCGAGTACCTTGATCTTCATGCCGCGCGACGCATGCTGCTGCGCCCCTCTTCGACGGTGGGCGTGAACATCGCGGTGAGCGCCTGCGCGACGCATGCATGCAACGCGGGGTGGCTCGCCAGATGACCCGCCGCGCTGACAGACTCGACGCGCGCCGCCGGAACCGCGCGCGACAGACGTCGCAGATTGCCGCGCGGACACACCGGATCGCGCGCACCATGCACGGCCGCAATCGATACCCCGGCCGCCGCTGCGCGGCGCGCGAGCGACAGCAAACGCGTCTCGCCGAGCCAGCAGCGATGCGCGAGGTAGTGCGCCTGAATCCGGTATTTGCCGATCAGCTTGCGCGCGTGGCGTTGGGGTTCGCGTGGGTTTCGCAGGTTCGCACGTCGTTGTGCGGCGCCTCGCGGCGATGCGCTCGCGAGCACCGCGTTTTCATAACCGCGCCAGGCCAGCGCGAGCGCGCGTTGCCGCGCTTCATTCGCGCCGTATTGCAAGGTCTCGCCGCAACGCGCGGCCAGTGTCGCGGGCTGCTCGCAGCGAGCAGCGGCACGCAGTCTCGACCACGCACGCGGCGCGCGCTTGCGTGAGCCGATGAACAAACCGCGCACTTCGCGCGCGGACGTCAGGAACAGGCCGCGCAGCACGACGCCCGTCACCGACCGCGGACACTGCCCCGCATACGCGAGCGCGAGCGCCGCGCCCCACGATCCGCCGAGCACGCCCCAGCGCGCGAAGCCGAGCCGCGCGCGAATCGCTTCGAGATCGGCGATCAGATAGTCGGTGCGGTTGTGGCGCACGCTGCCGTGCGGCGTCGAGGCACCGGTGCCGCGCTGGTCGATCAGCACGACGCGAAAGCGCTGCAGATCGAACAGCCGCAGCACGCCGGGCTGACTGCCGCTGCCTGGGCCGCCGTGCAGCACCGCGACCGGCACGCCGTCGCGCGCGCCGGCCAGCGCATACCACACGCGATGGCCATCGCGCGTGCGCAGCGTATGGACTTCGAGCGCGGCGGCTGCCTGCGTGTGGCGCGATAAGCTTCGCATCGTCATGGCAGCATCCTCGCGAGCAGGTTGTCGCGATCGATCCACTGATGCTTGAACGCGCCCGCCACGTGCAGCACGATCAGCACGATCAGCGCGAAGCCGATGGCGTGGTGAAGGCCGAAGAACAGCGCGCGCAGATGCGCGTCGTCCCAGCCCCACTTCGGCAGCAGGATGCCCCAGAAGCGCGTGCCGTAGGTGTTGAACGACGAGCCGAGATACCCGGCAAGCGGCATCGCCACCATGCCGACATATAAAAGACCCTGCGTAGTGCGCGCGGCGGCGCGTTGCCACGGTGGCATCGGCGGCAGCGGAGGCCGGTGAAGGACCAGCCGCGCGACGATGCGCAAAAGCACCAGCAGGAAAACCGACAGTCCGAGCGACTTGTGCAGATTGATCAGCGTCGCCTTGACAGGCAAGCCCTTCGGCAATCCGACCATATAAAGCCCGAGTGCGAGCAGCCCGACGATCCCGAGCGCGATCAGCCAGTGCAGCGCGATCAGCAGCCCGGCATAGCGCGGGCCGCCGGCGCTGGCATTTGCGTTGACGTCGATATCAGGCTTCGCGTTTGCAGAATCCGCTGTCCTCATGCCCTGTCTCCATGCAACATCGTTGCGGGACGTTTCTTTTTTGCCGAACACCGTTTCAGTCGCGGCTGACATAGCTGGTTCAGCCGACGATCAGTATTTCGCCACGGCCGTCGACCGCGAGGTCGCCCGTGAATCGGACCGGCAGACGGCCCGCGCGCCACTGCGAAAACGGCGCGATTTCGGCCGCGAGACTGCGTATGAGCAATGACCAGAATACGTCGAAACCGTGTCCGCCGCCGGTGAAAGTAGGGGGCGGCAGTGGCTCTGGCCGTTGCGCGAGCAGCAGCGTGCCACGCCTCATTGCATAGGCATAATGCGCGCCCAGTTGCCCCGCCACGCCGACGGTCCCCGCCACCAGCCGCGACGCCGCGAAGTCGCCCGCGTTGCCGCCGACCAGCACGAGGCCGCGGCGCATCCGGTCGGCGAGCCGCGCGCCCGCGTTGCCGTGGATCGTCAGCGTGCCGCCGCTCATGCCTTCCATATCGCCCGTCAGTGCGCCGGCGGCGAAGTCGCCACTGTCGCCGCGCACCGTCACGCGTCCGCCGCGCATTTCGCAGCCGGTGAAATGCCCCGCGTCGCCGTCGATTTCAAGCAAGCCGCCGCTCATTCTGAAGCCGCTGTAGTCGCCGACCGAGCCGCGCGCGACGAGCCGTCCGCCGTCCATCTGCGCGCCGAGTCGGTCGAGCCACCGCGCGGCGCCGTCGATCAGCAGCGTGGCCATGTCGTCGCCGGACGCAGGCGCGTCGTCGCGCGAAACCTCGAAGACGTCGCCGACCACGCAGCGCTCGTTGCCGGCCGGCAGCACGATGCGCTCGATCTCGGCCACGCTCATGCTGGCCAGCGCCGCGGGTGACAGCGCGGCGGCATCGACGCGAAAGCCGGGTGGTGTCTTCACGCGCAACGTGGTCGTGCTCATGCGTGACTCCCGTTGAGCCCCGCCGCCAGTTCGTGCAGATGAAAGTGGTACGGCCCGAGCTTGCCGCCGTAGTTGCCCGCCGAAATGCGCAGCACGCCGGCCGCGCGGCCGAGTCCGGCGGCCGCGCCGATCCCGGCCGTCATCGCCGCGCCGACGTCGGCGTCGGTCAGACCGTCGATGACGATCTCCAGCACGCAGCCAACGTCCGCGCTCAACTCGCTGCGCCGCGCGAGGCCGATCAGGCTCGGGCAGAACGCGTCGTTGGTCGACGCGGTCGCGCCCGCGTACTTCGAGCCGATCTTCGAGCCCGAGCGCACGATGCCGCCGGGAAACGGCATGATCACGTTCGGCAGCCGGCGCATCGCGGCGACCGCGGCTTCGGCCGCCGCGAGCGCGGCGCCCAGGTCGCGCGCGAGCAGCAGCAGGTTGCCGCCGCCGACGGCCTTGACCGTCGCCGCCATGTCTTCGCAGACGAACTCGCCGTCCATCACCGGCACGCGCCAGTAACGCGTGGGTCCGTTCCCCGCGTCGATCATCTTCGCGATCTGCCAGCCGTCGCCGAAAAAGCGCAGCCCGCTGCCAAGCGGCGCCGGGTCCGACAGCGGCGCGCGGCTCGTGGCCGGATCGATGCCGCCGTAGACGGCCGTGCTCGGACAGGTGAGCACGCACTGGCCGACGCGCCGCCCGATCTGCTTCGCGAGCTCCTTCGACGACACCGCGAACAACAGCACCGCGACGCCGGGCCGGCCGTCGGGCGTGGCCGCGGGCGCGAGCGCACGCTCGACGCCCGCCTCGCAGCCGCAACCGATCACCGAGGTCGCGAAGCCCGCCAGCGAGTTCGCCGCGTGCATCGCCCACGTCGGCGTGTGCGCGGTGATCACGAGCCGCGTCGCCTTCATCGGAAAGGCTTCGGCGAAGGTCGCGTCGATCGCGGTGCCGTTGATGTCGAGCGGGGCGGGAGCGTTCATCGTGGACGCGTCAGGTTAGACATTCGACGGGCAATAGCCGTCCGCCGCGGCAGCAGCGGCAGGCTTCGTCGTCGCTGATCGCGGCGTGCGCGAAGTTGCTCGCGAGGTTCGCGTCGCTATACGCGCGCAGCGTTGTCTCGATGCCGCGATCGAATTGCGGCGCGACGAAATGGATGCCGCCCTTCGGCGTCGCGACCAGCGTGCCGTCGCGCGCGACCAGCTCGCCGTCCTTGAACACATAGGCCGGCGACGTGAACATGCGCTCGCGGTCCGGCTCGTCGCGATAGACGGCGATGTCCGCCGCCGCGCCCGCGCCGAGATGGCCGCGATCGCGCAGACCGAGCAGCCGCGCGGGACCGGCGCGCGTGATGATCGCGATCTCGTACAGCGAGAATTCGCGTTTGAGCTCCGGCAGCGCGCTGGCGACCTGCGCCTCGGGATGCAGCTTCGCCAGTTGCTCATCGCGAAACGGCTTGTCCATCAGCAGGCGGATCAGATGCGGATAGCTCGTGAACGGTCCGCCGTTCGGATGATCGGTGGTCATCGCGACGCGCCACGGGTCGTCGACGAGCAGGAAGATTTCGAGGCCGATGATCCATTGCAGCGCGTTCACGAAGCTCTGTTCGCGATAACGGAACGGCAGCACGCCGCAACCCGCGTCGCACTCGATGTCGCCCACCACCCACTTGTGCGGCCGCGCGAGCGGCGCGTTGCGGAACTGCATCATCGTGTCGCCGGAGGCCGTGACGGTCTGTCCGAAGATGATTTGGCCGACGTCGATCGACACGTTCGGCCGCGCGTTCACGGCCTCGGCAATCTGCCGCGCGCCCGACGAAAACTTGCGCGAACCCTCGGTGCCATAGCTGTGAAACTGGATATGCGTCAGATGGATCGGCAGGCCGTCGGCGGCGTCCATCGTCGCGATGGTCGAGGCGAGGTTGCCGGGCACGCCGAGGTTGCTCGTGTGCACGTGCAGCGGATGCGGCACGCGCAACTCGGTCAGCGCGCGCGTCAGCGTGCGCAGCACGTCGCGCGGCGTGATGCCGTAGTGCGCATGCGGCTCGTCGACGTTTAGCGAGCGCTGGTTGAACTTGAACGCCGAGATGCCGCCGGGGTTCACCACCTTGACGCCGAGCGCCTTGCTCGCGTCGATCGTCCAGCCGACGTAATCGCGCAGACGTTCGAAGTCGTCGCGCGCGGCGAGCATCCGCAGGAACAGCTCGTCGTTGCCGAGCATCACGTACGCGCCATGATCGATGATCGGCGTGTCGCCCATTTCGAGGTGCGTGTGGCGCGCGTTGGACGGCATCATCGCCGGCTCGAACGCGGCCGTGTAGCCCATTTCGGCGTAGCGGTAGCCGGTCGCGAGCGTTCCCGGCGTGCAGACGCCGCATGACGGCAGGCGCAGGTAGCGGCCGTTGTCGTCGCGCGCGGCTTCGTAGGCGGCCTCGCGCGGCGCATCGGCGCGATGGTCCTCGGGCAGCAGCAGGCGCGACAGATTGGTCTTGCCGCCGCCGATATGCGAATGCAGGTCGATGCCGCCCGCCATCACGATCATGCCGGTCGCGTCGTATTCACGATCGACGGGCATGGTGGCGGGCACGTCGACGATGCGGCCGTCGCGCAACGTCAGGTCGCGGCGCTCGCCGTTGACGTTGTGGATCGGGTCGAACAACGTGCCGCCCTTGAGCCGGACGAGAGTCATGGCTGATCCTCGCGCGTACTCGAGCGTTCGCTCAATTGCCCGCTCAATCGCCCGCTCAACTTCGCGGCAATCGACGCCACCGACTCCAGCGCGGCACCACGCGCGGCGGTGAGCGGCATCACGACCGTGCCGTCGACGCGAAACAGATGTCCGCCGCTATCGACGCCCGGTGTCGCGACCGGCACGAACACGGTGTTCGCGCCGCGTGCCCTGGCGGCATCGGCGAGCGCCGGATGACCGAGCACGATCAGGGCAAGCGCGGGATCGAGCGACGCGGGCCACGCGTGCGGCGCGAAGCCCGCGATCCACAGCAGCGCATCGACTTCGCGTTCGGCGAGCAGCCGAGCCGTCCGATAGCGGTACGGATCGTGATCGAGCGGCGCGGTGCCCGCGGCGTGCGCCGGCATCGACACGCGCGTGCGCAGCGGCAAGCCGGACAGCCACGTGACGGTCTGATTGACCGTCAACGCGCCGTCGTCGCCGCCGAGCGTGAGACATGCCGCACGCGTCGTGCGATTCACGGCCTTCACGACCCGGTTCAGCGCTTCGATCAGCAGCGCCGCGTGCGGCGCGGGCAGTGCGGCCGGTTCGTAGACGACCATCGTATAGCGCGCGCCGGCGATGCGTGCGTGCAACGACGCGAGCGCGGTTGCCACGTTGGCTGCGCTGCCATCGCCGTGGCTCAGCGCGGCGGCGTCGCGTCCTTCCGCGAGCGCTGACCACAGCGCGAGCGTGTCGTACGGATCGGTGTCCGGCAGCAGCGTGTCGATCCGCGTTTGCGCGAAGCCGGCCGCGGCGGGGTCCGCTTCGCAGCCGACGAAGACCAGCTCACGCGCGAGTTCGGTGCCCGCCAGCGCGCGCGTGAAAAAGCGCGGATAGCGCCGCGACGGCTGACAGCCGAAGAACACCAGCAGGTCGGCGCGGGCGCGCACTTCGGAGAGCGTCGTAAAGAACGAGCCACGGTCTTGCAAAGCGAGCGTCGCGGGCGTCAGCGCATCGCCGTGCAGATGATCGAGGATCGCGCCGCAGGCGGCGGCAAGCGGATACAGCGCGCGGATGCCGGCGACGTCGGTGGCGAGGCCGCCGAATAGCGGGCGGCGCGCGTTCGCGAGCAACTGCGCGGCGCTCGCCAGCGCGGCATCCTTGTCCGCTTCGTCGCCATCGACGGTGCAAGCGCATTGCGCGTCCGTCGCGCCGTACTGCGCGAGCGCGTGAGCGAGCCGCGAACATTCGGTGTCCGGCACATCGAGCGTGCCGTTGTCGTGGGCAGCGGCGGCCAGGTCGTCGCACAGCAAAGGGCAGAACGGACAGATCCAGTCGCGTGTGAGCGCCGCGGCGCGCGTTGCGCTCGGGCTGGGGGTCGATGGATCGATGGAGGGGCTATGCATGGGGCAGGTTTAGCAAGCTCCATGCCGACCTTTCGACCCTGCGGTAAGCGTGCCTGATCCTGCGTCGGCGCGCGCGTCAAAGGCCCACCGCGCCATACAAAATGTGTGCCGTTCTGGAGCAGAGTGTCAAGCAGAGTGTCACGCGCGAACAGTCCGGCTTGCGTTGCGTTTACCGACAGCGCTGTCAGAACGCGTGGCATGGAAATTGTATGGAAGGCCTACGCGGAATCGGAATGCGCGCAGTCGATCTGTCGATCGTGCAGCGCGGACGCCACCAGCCAGGCGCTTGCGCCGGTGCCGGCCGCGGAGGCCAGATCGTCGCGATTGCGGATGCCGCCCGCGCCGATCAGCGTGGTGTGCGCGGCGGCCTGCGCGCGCACGCGCTCGAACGTCGCGAGATCGGGGCCGGCGTAGCTGCCGACCTGGTCGAGCGTCATCGCGATCACGCGCGGCGGCCACCACGCCGACGAGCGGTCGAGCGCGGCCGCGGCGAGCAGTTCGCCCGCCCGCTCATCGAGTGACAGGAGCGGCGCAAGGCCGGCGCGCCGAGCCGCGTGCAGTGCATGGATATCGCGCAGCGTCTCCGAGCCGAACACAGGCACGAGAGTCGCGAGGTGGGAAGCGGCAGCAGGGCTGTCGTGTTGATCGATGGCGTCGTCGATGCGCTCGAACAGCGCGCGCATCGACGCGTAGTCCGCGAAACCCGCGTCGAGCCACAGTTCGATGCCGGGCAGCGCGGCCCGCAATGCGGCGAGCGTCGAAGCATGCGCGCCGCGCTGCAGGATGGCGCCGAGATCGGCGATATAGAGCGTGCGCGCGCCGCTGGCTTCGAGCAGCGCGCGGGCGGTGGCAAGTGGGTCGCTCGTCGCGACGAGGCGGGACTGGATGGGCCGATAGGCGCTCCGCTCGCCGCGCACCGCGCGTACGACCTGGCCGTCGAGCAGATCGAGAACAGGTATCACCTGCATAGGGGGCTTTCCTTTGACCAGAATCTTTGTCTACGAGTATCTCACCGGCGGCGGCATCGACCCCCAGCTCGCCGGCCCGGGCAGTCTCGCCGATTTGAGCGCGCTGATCGTCGAAGGACGCGTGATGCGCGACGCGCTGGTCGACGCTCTGCGTGAACTCGACGGCGTGCAGGTCACGTTCGCGACCTCGCGCTTCGAAACGCCAGGGGCGGGCGAGGCCCATTGTATGGCCGCGCCCGGCGAATCGATGACGGCGTTCGTCGCGCGCGCGGCGCGTGAGCACGATTACGCGTGGGTCGTTGCGCCGGAATGCGACGGGCTGCTGCTGCGCTTTCACGATGCGGTCGGTACCGCGCGCTGGCTCGGCTGCGCGAAGGAAGCGATCCGCGTCGCGTCGAGCAAGAGCGCGACGGCGGCGTGTCTTGCCGCGCATGGCATTGCCACGACGCCGGCGCTAGAACCCGGCGACCCAGCCGCGCAGCACGACGGCCAGTGGGTGGTCAAACCGGACGACGGCGCGGGCGGCCTCGACACCATCGTGTACGAGCGCTTCGCCGATGCCTGCGCCGAGTACGAGGCGCGCGCGGCGGCGGCGCGCAATCCGGTGCTGCAGGCGTGGGTCGATGGCGAGCCGTTGAGCCTGTCGCTGATCTGCCGCGGCGACGCCACCAAGCTCCTCAGCATCAACCGTCAGCAGATCGGGCTGAGCGGCGGCGACGCGTCGGGTGATGTTGCGCGGATCGTCGAGTTCGACGGCGTGCTGGTCGATCAGATCGACCAGCACAGCGACATGGGCCGCGCGCTCGACACGCTCGCGCATCGCGTCGCGCGGGCCATTCCGGGTTTGCGCGGCTTCGTCGGCATCGATGTCGTCTGGCATCCGCAACTCGGGCCGGTCGTGATCGAAGTGAATCCGCGTTTGACGGTCGCTTATGCGGGGCTGTCGGCGGCGCGCGGCAGCGGCCTGACGCGCGCGCTGCTGGCCGCGCATGGCGTGCGCATCGAGCGCTGCGGCGCGGCGCGCGCCAATTCGCCGACGTACGAGGTGCGCCCTTGAGCCCCGCCCGTTCGAACCCGGCGGCGCGGTTCGGCTGGGACGTCGGCGGCGCGCACGTGAAGGTGTCGCTCGTCGACGGCGGCGACGCCGTGCTGGACGTCGTGCAATGGCCGTGTCCGCTTTGGCAGGGCCTCGACCATCTGCACCGCGCGATCGACCTCGTCTTCGAGCGCTGGCCGCAGGCCCGCACGGACGCCGCGCAGCATGCGGTGACGATGACCGGCGAGATGGTCGACCTGTTCGCGGATCGCGCCGAAGGCGTGCGCGCGATCGTGGCCGCGCTCGCGCAGCGGCTCGGTCCATCACTGCGTTTCTACGCCGGCGCCGCCGGCTGGCTCGCCGCCGCCGACTGCGCGGCCGGCTGGCGTCACGTCGCGTCGGCGAACTGGCTCGCGACCGCGAGCTGGGTCGCTACGTGCATGGCGAACGCGCTGCTGATCGACATCGGCAGCACCACCACCGACATCATTCCGATCGTCGACGGCCGCGTCGTCGCGCGTGCCGCGACCGATGCGGGCCGGCTCGCGACCGGCGAACTCGTGTATCACGGCGTCGTGCGCACGCCGTTGTGCGGCGTCGCGCAGCGGATCGAATTCGGCGGCGCCATGCTGAACGTGATGAACGAATGGTTTGCCACGACCGCCGACGTCTACCGGCTGACCGGCGAACTGGACCCGCTGCACGACGTGCAGCTGAGCGCCGACCAGGGGCCGAAGACGCAGGCGGCGAGCCGCGCGCGGCTCGCGCGCATGATCGGGCACGACGCGCACGACGCGTCGGACGTCGAATGGCTGCACTTTGCGCGGCGCTGGCGCGCGCTGCAGGTGCGCGAAATCGGCGCGAACCTGATGCGCGTGGTCGCCGCGCAGCCGGCGCTCGCGGCCGCGCCGCTGGTGGGCGCCGGCTGCGGCCGCTTCCTCGTCGCCGCATTGGCGCGCGACGAGGCGCGCGGCTATATCGACTTCGGCGCGTTGGCGGGCGTGCTCGATGCTTGCGCGGCATGGGCGGCGACCTGCGCGCCGAGCGTGGCGGTCGCGCTGCTCGCGGCGCGCAATCCGGGGACGCGGCGCGCCGGCGCACGAGTAGCGCAAAGAGGGGCAGGGGACACGATATGGCGAGCGGGACAAGTTCGGTGATGAACGAGGTTGCGAAACGACGCGACCCGGCCGGGCACTCAACTGGACACGAGGGCAACAGTCATGTGGGTGGTCAAGATCGGAGGCAGCCTGAGTCACGACCCGGCACTGCGCCACTGGCTCAGTGAGCTATGCGAAGTCGGCGGCGGACGGGTCGTGATCGTGCCCGGCGGCGGCGATTTCGCGGACAAGGTCCGCCAGTACCAGGGCGAGTGGAACTTCGACGATCTGGCCGCGCACAACATGTGTCTGCTCGCGATGACGCAATATGCGCTGCTGATGCAGGGCGTTTCGCCCGAACTGGTAATCGCGTCGAGCGAGGCGAAGATTCGCCGCACCCTGCGTGACGGTCATGTGGCCGTGTGGGCGCCGACCGCGCTGATGCGCGACACGCCCGACGCGATGAGCAACTGGGACACGACCTCGGACAGCCTCGCCGCCTGGCTATCGACGATGCTCAACGCGGAGCGGCTGGTCGTCGTCAAATCCTGTCCGATCGCCGTCGACGATCCGCTCGAAACGCTGGCCGCGTCGGGGGTGATCGACCGCAAGTTCGTCGACTACGTGAACGATGCGAACTATGTGGTCGAATTGCTCGACAAGAGCAACGTCGCGCTGATGCGCGACCGTTTGCTGAATATTCCGGTGATGTGAGCGGCTGCTACAGCCGCGTCGCGTTCGTCGAGCCCGGCAACGGCGCGCCGCCATCGACGCGAATCTCTCCAGCCGGCCGATGCAACGCGCTCGCCCATTGCGCGACGCGCTCGGGGTCGAGCCGCGAGCGGCGCCCGTCGGCGCACAGCGCGGTGCGAAAACCGGCCACGTCGGGCGCCAGCGCGCGGATCTGCGGCAGTTGCGCCCAGCCGAGCGCACCGGCGATGCCCGCCATCGCGCCGCGCTGACGCGCGAGCCGCAACCAGCGCGCGAGCGAGTCGACATCGACGTGATCGAACAGCGTGCCGCCGTCCTTGCTCGCGGTATCGAACATCAGGCCGGCGAAGCCGAGCGCCGCGGTGTGGCTGACCAGTTCGTCGTCCATGCCGCCGTCGCATAGCAGCACCGGCACGACGCTAGCCGGCAGATTCGCGAGCTGCTCGATGCAGCGGCGCGCGGCCGGTCCGCGCGCGACGCCGACCTTCACATAGTCGACGCCGGCATCGCTGACGTCGATCACGCGCGCGGCGATCTCGTCGAACGCGTCGGCCGGCACGTCGCCGATCGCCGCGCTGATCGGCTTGACCGGGTAGCGCGCGCGAAGTTGTTGCGCGATGTTCGTGATGGCGCCGATCGACAGGCCGCCGAGCGCGCCATCGTCCGGCTCTTTCAGGTCGATCAGCTCGGCGCCGGCGCGGGCGGCGTCGAATGCTTCGTCAGCCGAGCGGACGCTCGCGAGCAATGCGGTCATCGGGGTTCTCCGCGGAAGGAAGGGTTTTCAGTGATGGGCCGAAGCGGCGGCCTGATGCGCCGCGTCTGCGAGGCTCGCGCGATATCGCGCGATCGCGGCGACGAGCCAGCTCCATGCGGTGCGCTCGTTGTCGCCGGCGGTTTTGTCGATCGCGATCTGCAGATACGCCATTTCTCGATCGACCTTGTCGGCCGGCAGCATGAAGAGCCGGCTCACCAGAATCGCGCCTTCCACGACCGCCGACTGCGCGCGATTGAAGCCCGCGAACGGCGCGTGGTTTTCACGGTGCACGCATTTCATCACCAGCACCGGGCGCTCCGCGTCGTCGCGCAGCTCGTCGAGTTCGAGCTCGGCGTGGGCCAGCGACTCGGCCAGACGTACGCTCGGCACGCGGCTCGCGGCCACGGTCGGCCAATCGGTCGCGCAGTGCGTGACGCAGCCCGCGAAGATACGCACGTCGATGGTGAAGTTCAGCACCGCCGCGCGCGTCGCGATCACGTTGTCGAGCGTGACCGACGGGCGGAACGGCGCAAGGATGATGCGCTCACCCTCGTAGCGCGCGCCCATTGGCGCGATATGAGGACGGCCATCGCACGCTGCCGTGGTGACGATCGTTTCGTGGATCATGGCTGGGAACGTGTGTCCCGACAGCGCCGGAAGGCCGGCCGTCAGCAGAGGTCGAACACAAACGGGAACCGCAAAGGGGCCGCGGCGTGCGGCCCGGTTGCGGGCTTAACGCGTAGCGACATACATCACGATTTCAAAACCGAGGCGTACGTCGGTGTAGCTCGGAGTCGTCCATTGCATACGTGCTTTCTCCTTCGGTTGAAACAGCGGGTGGAACAGCGTTGCGCCGCCGGCCCGGCGTGATGCCCGGTGTCGACGGCAGCCGGCATCATGCAAGCTCCGTGCCCATGCGCGTTCCGGCCGGCCAGGCGTGCGTGCATTCGACGGCCAATACAGCACCCGGCGAATTGCGCCACGCCGTGGCGCTCGCGCGGGTTGCCAGACGCAAAGAGCCGCGCGGTGTGGCGAAAACGAAGCAAAGTGTGCCATCGCGATTCGCTAATTCGATTGCGCTGTCACGCCGCGCCCGCCTCGCTCACCGACACATTCTGCTCCGATTCGCGTCGCACGGCTCGAAAAAGAACCTCACGATGTGATAGCGATAACCGATCCGTTAAGTCTGCCAAATAAAATCGTGAATTCACCTTGGGCGTGTCCGTGCCTACAGTGCAACTCAAGCGCTTCGTTCTTCCGGCAGTGCGCTTGCCACCTTCGAGGACACGTCATGAACGATTTCAGTCAACCGCCGATCCAGCCCGAACCTCAAGCGCGCGATCCGCACAATCCGCGCGAACGGTACGCGGCGGGCGTGATGAAATACCGCGAGATGGGGTACTGGCAACCGGACTACGAACCGAAAGACACCGACGTGATCGCGCTGTTTCGCATCACGCCGCAAGCCGGTGTCGAACCCGAGGAAGCGGCGGCCGCGGTGGCCGGCGAATCGTCGACCGCGACGTGGACGGTGGTGTGGACCGACCGCCTGACCGCCTGCGACATGTATCGCGCGAAGGCGTATCGCGTCGAGCCGGTGCCGGTGTCTCGCGCCGACGAGCCGCAGTACTTCGCGTATATCGCTTATGAACTCGATCTGTTCGAAGAGGGCTCGGTCGCGAACCTGACCGCGTCGATCATCGGCAACGTGTTCGGCTTCAAGCCGCTGAAGGCCTTGCGGCTCGAAGACATGCGCATTCCCGTCGCGTATCTGAAGACGTTTCAGGGGCCGCCGACCGGCATCGTCGTCGAGCGCGAACGGCTCGACAAGTATGGTCGGCCGCTGCTCGGCGCCACGGTCAAGCCGAAGCTCGGTCTGTCGGGCAAAAACTATGGACGGGTGGTCTACGAAGGCCTGCGCGGCGGCCTCGATTTTCTGAAGGACGACGAGAACATCAACTCGCAGGCGTTCATGCACTGGCGCGACCGCTTCCTGTTCGCGATGGAGGCCGTGAACCGCGCCCAGGCGGAGACTGGCGAGCTCAAAGGGCACTATCTGAACGTGACGGCCGGCACGATGGAGGACATGTACGAGCGCGCCGAATTCGCGAAGGAGCTCGGCTCGTGCATCGTGATGATCGACCTCGTGATCGGCTGGACCGCGATCCAGTCGATGTCGCGCTGGGCCCGCAGGCACGACATGATCCTGCATCTGCATCGCGCGGGGCATGGCACCTACACGCGGCAACGCAACCACGGCATCTCGTTTCGCGTGATCGCCAAATGGCTGCGCATGGCGGGCGTCGATCACGCGCATGCGGGCACCGCGGTCGGCAAGCTCGAAGGCGATCCGCTGTCGGTGCAGGGCTACTACAACGTGTGCCGCGACGCGCACAACGCGGTCGATCTGTCGCGCGGCATTTTCTTCGACCAGCCGTGGGCCGGCTTGCGCAAGGTGATGCCGGTCGCCTCGGGCGGGATTCACGCGGGGCAGATGCATCAGCTGCTCGACCTGTTCGGCGACGACGCGATCCTGCAGTTCGGCGGCGGCACGATCGGCCATCCGGCCGGCATCCAGGCCGGCGCGACCGCGAACCGCGTCGCACTCGAAGCGATGGTGAAGGCGCGCAACGAGGGCCGCGACATTCTGCGCGAAGGGCCCGACGTGCTCGAAGCCGCCGCGCGCTGGTGCACGCCGCTCAAGCAGGCGCTCGATACCTGGCGCGACGTGAGCTTCAACTACGCATCGACCGATACGCCCGATTTCGCCGCCACGCCGACGGCGGCCTAGCCACGCCGAGGTTTTCCCGCGAGCGCCTCACGAGCGCATCCGCAACGCGGTGCAACGGCACCGCGCGGGGCACCGTTGACGCCGTTCCGAACGCGACATCCATCCACGAGGTTCGTCATGCGTATTACTCAAGGAACGTTTTCTTTTCTGCCCGAGCTGACCGACGAGGAAATCGGCCTGCAGATCGACTACGCGCTGCGCCAGGGCTGGGCCTGTTCGGTCGAATTCACCGACGACCCGCATCCGCGCAACACCTACTGGGAAATGTGGGGTCTGCCGATGTTCGACCTGCACGACGCGGCCGGTGTGTTGCAGGAGGTCAGGGCTTGCCGCGAGGCGCGGCCGCAGCACTACATCAAGGTCAACGCGTTCGACTCCGTGCGCACCTTCGAGACGATGCGCCTGTCGTTCATCGTCAACCGGCCGGACGTGGAGCCGGGCTTCCGGCTGTTGCGGCAGGACGGGCAGGAGCGCACGCAGCGCTACAGCATGACGGGCTACGCGGGCGACCGGCCAGCGGGCGAGCGTTACGGCGCGGCGGGCTGACGCCGCTGATCGCACAACAACGCACACGACGACCCGCAGCGAGGAGCAACCATGACAGACGCCGCCATCGTGGACGCACTGCCCGCGTCCACCGCGCACAGCGACGCCGCCGCGCCCCACATCGACCTCGCGGCACTGTACCGCGACTCGGGCATCGGCGACGTGCTCGGCGAACTCGATCGCGATCTGGTCGGGCTCGCGCCCGTGAAAACGCGCATTCGCGAAGTCGCCGCGCATCTGCTGGTCGAGCGCGCGCGGGCTTCGCTGGGTCTCGCGGGCGGCGCGCCGACCTTGCATATGTGCTTCTCCGGCAACCCCGGCACCGGCAAGACGACGGTTGCGCTGCGCATGGCGGAAGTGTTGCACCGGCTTGGCTACATTCGCCGCAATCATCTGGTGTCGGTCACACGCGACGATCTGGTCGGCCAGTACATCGGCCACACTGCGCCGAAAACGCGCGACGTGCTCAAGCGCGCGATGGGCGGCGTGCTGTTCATCGACGAAGCGTATTACCTGTATCGCCCGGAGAACGAGCGCGACTACGGGCAGGAAGCGATCGAAATTCTGTTGCAGACGATGGAGAACCAGCGTAGCGACCTGGTCGTGATTCTGGCCGGCTACGCGTCGCGAATGGAAGTGTTCTTCGAGAGCAATCCGGGTTTACGCTCGCGCATCGCGCATCACATTACGTTTCCCGATTACGAGGAAACGGAGTTGCTCGAAATCGCCGAACGGATGCTCGGCACCATGCATTACCGCTTCGATGCCGCGTCGCGCCGCGCGTTCGCCGACTATCTGGCGCGCCGCATCCGCCAACCGAATTTCGCCAACGCGCGCTCGGTGCGCAACGCGCTCGACCGCGCGCGGCTGCGCCAGGCGAATCGCCTGTTCGCGAGCGCCTTGCAAGGCGGCGAGCCGATCGACGCCGCCACGCTGACGCTGATCGATGCCGCCGACGTGCGCGCGAGCCGCGTGTTCGACGCGCCGCCGCAGTCCTCGCATTCGCCTTCCACCGCGCGCGCCGTCACGGCGCCGCCGGGCTGAATCACGACACCATCGACGGAGAACGCCATGCAGGACGGACGCACGACACTTTCGAAGTTCCTGATCGACACGCTCGATCGCCCGCCGTGTACGGACGACACGCGCGACACTGCAGGACTCTCCGCGCTGCTGATCGACGTAGCGGCGGCCATCAAGTCGATCTCGGCGATGCTGACCAAGGGCGCGCTAGGCGGCAACTACGGTTCCGCGCAAACGCTCAACACGCACGGCGAGCAACAGAAGAAGCTCGACGTCTCGAGCAACGAGATCTTCGTGCAGCAATGCGAGTGGGACGGCTTGCTGGCCGCGATGGTGTCCGAGGAAATGGAGCACGTCTACGCGATTCCGCCGGACTATCCGCGCGGCGAGTATCTGCTCGCGTTCGATCCGCTCGACGGCTCGTCGAATATCGACATCAACGGCGTGGTCGGCTCGATCTTTTCGGTGCTGCGCACGCGCGACCCGGCAGAGGATGCAACCAGCGAAGCCGCGTTCCTGCGGCCGGGGTGCGAACAGGTCGCGGCCGGCTATGCCGTGTATGGACCGTCGACGATGCTGGTGCTGTCGGTCGGCAATGGCACGCATGGCTTCACACTGGAGCGCGACATCGGCAACTTCGTGCTCACGCATTCGAACATCCGGATTCCGGAGGAAACCGGCGAGTTCGCGATCAACGCATCGAACGAGCGCTTCTGGGAGCCGCCCGTGCGCCGCTACGTGCAGGAGTGCAAGGACGGCCGCAGCGGTTGCCGCGCGCGCGACTTCAACATGCGCTGGATCGCGTCGATGGTCGCGGAAGTGCATCGCATCCTGATGCGCGGCGGCGTGTTCATGTATCCGCGCGACTCGAAAACGCCGGCGATGGAAGGACGCCTGCGCCTGCTCTACGAAGCGAACCCGATGAGCTTCCTGGTCGAGCAGGCGGGCGGTCTCTCGATCACCGGCCGGGAACGCATTCTCGACGTCGCGCCGCGCGCGCTGCATGGCCGCGTGCCGGTGATTCTCGGCTCGAAGAACGAGGTCGAGCGCATTGCGCGCTATCACGGCGAATACGATCGCGGCGAGGACAAGCCGTTCACGTCGCCGCTGTTCGGCACGCGCTCGTTGTTCCTGCCGGATTTCACGGCGTGATCGGCGACCGACGGCGCGCTCAGCGCACAGAACACAGTCATCCGGAGACAAACGCATGTCAGTCAAACATCCGATCATCGCGGTGACCGGCTCGAGCGGCGCCGGCACCACCACCGTCATGAAGAGTTTCACGCATATCTTCAGACGCGAGCACATCAATGCGCAGATCGTCGAAGGCGACGCGTTCCATCGCTACGACCGCAACGGCATGCGCGCGGCGATGCAGGAGCGCGAACGCGACGGTGTGCCGAATTTCAGCCACTTCGGGCCGGAAGCGAATCTGCTCGAAGAACTCGAAGCGCTGTTCACGCGCTACGGCGAAAACGGCAGCGGGCAGTTTCGCCACTACGTGCACGACGCGGGCGAAGCGCAACTGTACAAGCAGGACGGCGGCACCTTCACGCCGTGGGAGGAGGTCGCGCCCAATACCGACCTGATGTTCTACGAAGGGCTGCATGGCGCGGCGGTGACCGACAAGGTCGATATCGCGCGGCATGCGGATCTGCTGATCGGCGTCGTGCCGATCATCAACCTCGAATGGATCCAGAAGCTGCACCGCGATCAGACGATGCGCGGCTACACGCACGAAGCGGTGGTCGACACGATCCTGCGGCGCATGCCCGACTACGTGAACTACATCTGCCCGCAGTTCTCGCGCACGCATGTGAACTTCCAGCGCGTGCCGACCGTGGACACGTCGAATCCGTTTACCGCCCGCGAGATTCCGCAACCGGACGAGAGCTTCGTCGTGATCCGCTTCGCGCGGCCGAAGGGTATCGATTTCCAGTATCTGCTGACGATGCTGCACGACTCGTTCATGTCGCGCCCGAACGTGATCGTCGTGCCAGGCGGCAAGATGGGACTCGCGATGCAACTGATCTTCACGCCGATGATTTTGCAACTGATCGACCGACGCTCGCGCGCCTGAGCGGCACCAGACGGATACCGAGGTTCATTTCGCAAGGAGAGATTCGATGAGTGCAGTCGCGCAACCGCTTCACGCACCCGCCACGCGCTCGATGGCCGACGCGCTGCGCATGCTCGCGCTCGACGAAGCGCGGCGCGTCGCCGACCGCGCGCGTTGAGCCCGCCGTTCGCCAAGATTTCATTTCATATCGAGGAGCACGCAATGGCCTTCATCACCCTGCGGCAACTGCTGGATCACGCGGCCGAACACGACTACGGCGTGCCCGCGTTCAACGTCAACAACATGGAGCAGATTCACGCGATCATGCGCGCGGCCGAGGCCACCGCTAGCCCGGTGATCCTGCAGGCGTCGGCCGGCGCGCGCAAGTACGCCGGCGAGCCGTATCTGCGCCATCTGGTGCTCGCCGCGCTCGAAGCGCACCCGGACATTCCGCTCGTGCTGCATCAGGATCACGGCGCGAGCCCCGCGGTGTGTCAGCAGGCGATCCGCTCGGGCTTCACGTCGGTGATGATGGACGGCTCGCTGCTGCCCGATCAGAAAACCCCCGCCGCGTACGACTACAACGTCGAGGTGAGCCGGCGCGTGGTGGACGCCGCGCATGCGGTCGGCGTGTCGGTGGAAGGCGAACTCGGCTGTCTCGGTTCGCTCGAAACCGGCACGGCAGGCGAAGAGGACGGCGTCGGCGCACAAGGCAAGCTCACACGCGAGCACCTGCTGACCGATCCGGACGAAGCGCGGCGCTTCGTCGACGCGACCGGCGTCGATGCGCTCGCGATCGCGATCGGTACTTCACACGGCGCGTACAAGTTCAGCCGCGAGCCGACCGGCGACATCCTCGCGATCGACCGGATCGCCGATATCCATGCGCGCATTCCGAACACGCATCTGGTGATGCACGGTTCGTCGTCGGTGCCGCAGGAATGGCTCGCGGTGATCCGCGAATATGGCGGCGAGATTCCGACCACCTACGGCGTGCCCGTCGACGAAATCCGCCGCGGTATCGCGAACGGCGTGCGCAAGGTCAACATCGACACCGACATCCGTCTCGCGATGAGCGGCGCGATGCGCAAGTCGCTCGCCAATGCGCGCGCGGAGTTCGATCCGCGCGCGGCATTGAAGGCCGCCACCGCCGCGGCGAGCGCGATCTGCGTCGAGCGATTCGAGGCGTTCGGTTGCGCGGGTCAGGCGGCGCGCATCAAGCCGCTGCCGCTCGACACGGTGGCGAGCCGCTACCACTAACGCCACTGCCACGGAGAACGCAATGCGCGAATTCCTGATTGCGCCGTCGCTGCTGTCGGCGGATTTTGCCCGGCTCGCCGACGAGATTCGCGACGTGACGGCGGCCGGCGCGGACTGGATTCATCTGGACGTGATGGACAACCACTACGTGCCGAACCTGACAGTCGGCCCACTCGTGTGCTCGGCGATCCGGCCGTACACGACGCTGCCGTTCGACGTGCATCTGATGACCACGCCCGTCGATCCGCTGGTGTCGGCGTTTGCCGAGGCCGGCGCGAACCTGATCAGTTTTCATCCGGAGGCGACGCTGCACGTGCATCGGACCATCGAACTGATCCGCTCGCACGGTGCGCGCGCGGGGCTGGCGCTGAATCCGGCCACGCCGCTCGCGGCGCTCGATCACGTGCTGGAGATGCTCGACGTCGTGCTGGTGATGTCGGTGAATCCGGGCTTCGGCGGCCAGGCATTCATCGCCGAAACGCTCGACAAGCTGCGGCTGCTTCGCGAGCGCGTCGACACGACGATGCAGCGCACCGGGCGGCCCTTGCTGATCGAAGTGGACGGCGGCGTGAAGGCGTCGAACATCGCGCGCGTCGCCACGGCGGGCGCGGACGTGTTCGTTGCCGGCTCGGCCGTGTTCGGTGCGGGCGATCGCGCGCAGGCGATCCGCGGCATGCGCGGCGAACTGGCTACTGTCGACGAACCCGCGGGGGTGGCCGCCATGCAGTGATGGCGCTGCTGTTTCAGCGCTTTTTCATCGTCTCGCCCGGCGCGCACCATGCGCTGAGATCTTCTTCAGGCCGGTCGACCGCGCAGCCCCAGTCGAGCGGCTGGTCCTGATCGAAGCGCTTGCCGAGCCGCCATGCAATCTCGGCGCGCGCAAGCTGCACGCCCATATAGAACGCGTGGCCGCCGTCTGTTTCGAGGTTCAACTGCGGGTACAGCGCGAACGGATCGTCGCCGCGACGATGGCCGTCGCGGTTGTACACGTGAATGCCGTCGGCGCTGATCTGCACGCGGAAATTCGGGTCGCGCACGCCGCGCGCGAATTCGTCGATTTCTTCGGCGCTGTACGGAAACGGCCGTTTCGCGTGGACCGTCGCGAGTTCGGTGCTGATGCCCTTCGGCAGCACCTGAGCATCGCGCGCGGCATGCATCACGCGGCGCGCGACATCGGCTTCGCGCAACGCGCGCCGCGCATGCTGGCTCACCGACGTCGCCAGCACCGCGCCAACGCGCAATTCAGCCGCCATGCCGAGCAGCACCGCGTTGATGCCGCTCGTGTCGGCCTCGGTCAGTTCGGTCACGTTGCCGATGCCCATCATGATCGCGATGTCGGGATAGCGCTCGCGCAAACGCACATAGCGCGCAATCGACGCGGCCAGCCCGAACGGAATCGGATCGAGAATCGGATCGGCGAGAAACGCGCGGCCGCGCGCGGACAGCGCGTCGATCGCGGCGTCGAGCGAAGCGGGGTCGGCCGGTTCGCGCGCGACGAGGATCGGCGTCGACGGCACTTCGTCGGCGATCCATAGCGTGTCGAGGTTCAGGCTCATCAGATAGTCGGCGCCCGCGCGGCCGCCGCGCAGCAGTTCGTCGTTGCGCATCGAATCGACGCTGACGCGATAGCCTTCGGCCTTCAGCCGCCGCACCGCGTCTTCGAGAAGCGGAAACGGCGTGTCCGGCAGGCAGCCGATGTCGATCACGTCCGCGCCTTGGGCCGCATACTCGCGCGCCCTTGCCGCGATGCCGTCGAGGTCGAGGCGCGGCGCATCGACGATCTCCGCGAAAATCTCCGTGTCGTAGCGGCTCAGATCGAACGGCTTCGCCTTGCGGCCGAAAAATTGCGGCAAGTCCTTGACCTCCTCGGGACCGCGTTCGAACGGTACGCCGTAGTGCGCGCTCAGCGCGTCGAGATCGCCACGGCAGCGGCCCGGCACGATCACGCGCTGGGCGGCGAGCGGCGCGCTCACGCGGCGCTGGATCAGGTCGGCGGTCATCAACCCGGCCACTTGCAGGCCGATTTCGCGCACCTCCCAACTGAACGGCGTCGGCGCCATGCCGTCGAGCACGCGCCGCAGGCTCGGTTCGGCAAGCCGGCCGGTCAGGAAGAGGAGGTGGTCCATGCGAGGTCGAGGGTCGCGAGGCGTTGGGTGAGCGCCGCTTCGAGTTCGTCGAGCGAGCGCGCGAGCGTCGTGTATTCGAAGCGCGCCAGACGCTCGACGTTGTCGAGTTCGATCGCCCGTGGCCGCAGTTCGACCCATTCGTCCGGGCTATGCGTGATCACGCTCGGTTCGGTGTCGCACGCAAAGACGATGCCGGGGATGCATTGCTTGCCGGCCTGCGCGTACATATTGGTCGGCAGCGTATCCGAGATGCCGTAAGCACATTTGGCGACCGTGTTGCTGGTGGCGGGTGCGATCACGACCGTGTGATACACGCCGTGATACAGCATGCCGACCGGCACGCCGCTCGCGCTGTTGTCGCGCAGTACGCGAAAGTGTTCGCGCAGCTTGTCGAGCGACCAGCCATAGAGCGGCAGCACTTCCTCGGCCGCCGCGGACAGAAACAGATCGACGCGCGGCAAGCGCCGCGCGAGCGCGATCGATTCTTCGAGCATATGACCGGAGCCGGTCACGCACCACGCGAAGTGCGCATCCGGCTTGAAGTCGGCGAGATCGCGGGCGCCCTTGCGAGCAGACTCGCTAGGGGACCTGAGGGACGACCCGGTCATGCGTCGAGATCGAACGGCATGCCGTCGGCCGGCGAGCCTTCATGCGACAGCCGGATGTGCAGCCGGCGCATCTTGCGATACAGCGTATTGCGGCTGATGCCGAGCGCCTTCGCGACGTTGCTGACGTTCCAGCGGTGCTCGTCGAGCAGTGACAGCACCGTTTCGCGCTCGTTCAGCTGGATCGCGTTCAGCGAAGAAATGTCCGCCTCGTCGGCGAGATGCCCGTCCATGTCCGCGTTCGCGAGGCGCAGCGCAATCGGCAGGTCGACCGCCGACGTGCGTTGCGTGACCTCGGGCGGCAGATGCTCGCAGCGGATCGGCTCGCCGTCGGACAGCGCGATGGCCATCTGCAACACGTGCCGCAGCTGACGGATGTTGCCGGGCCACGCGTAGGTGAGCAGCGCGTGTTCGGCTTCCGGCGTCAGATCGGGCGGATCGTCGGTTTCGTTCGCGAGCAGATGATGGATCAGCGGCAGCTTGTCGACGCGCTCGCGCAGCGCCGGCAGATTCAGCTCGACGCCCTTGAGCCGGTAGTACAGATCCTCGCGGAATTGCCCGCTTTGCACGAGTTCGAGCAGATTGCGGTGGCTCGCGCTGATCAGCTGGAAATTGACCTTGACGGTGGTCTCGGCGCCGAGCGGCGTGACCTCGTGTTCCTCGATCACGCGCAGCAGGCGTGCCTGCAACACGAGCGGCATGTCGCCGATCTCGTCGAGAAACAGCGTGCCGCCGTTGGCCTGCACGATCTTGCCGCGCCGTCCTTCGCGCTGCGCGCCGGTAAACGCGCCCGCGCGATAGCCGAACAGCTCGCTCTCGATCAGGTTCTCCGGCAGCGACGCGCAGTTGACCGGCACGAACAGACCGGCGGCGTGCGGGCTGATGCTATGCAAGGCCTGCGCGAAGACTTCCTTGCCGGTGCCGGTCTGGCCGCGCAGCACGATCGGAATCTTGCGCTGGATCACGCGCGCGGCCAACTGGATCTGCGAGGCCATGCGCGGGTCGCCGAATTCGAGGTGCGCGATCTCGTCGAGCTTCGGTACCGGCGGATGTTTCTCGTGTTTTTCGGCGGCGTTGGCGCGCATGGCGGAGTCGGGGACGAGCACGCGCGTCACGCGCCCCGTGGCGTTCTGCGGCGTCTGCGCGACGAGGAAAAAGCGGTTCGTCGCGTTTGCGCTGTAGACGGTGACCGGATGGAACGAGCCGCGAATGCTGCGCGCGATCATGTCTTCGAGCGACGCGTTGAATGCTTCCTCGATGCGCCGGCCGCGCAGCTCGCTCAGCGAACGGAAGCCCAGCTGGAACAGCGCGCTGCGATTCGCGGCGAGCACGGTGCTGTCGTCGCCGACCGCGAGCTTGCCGCCGTGCAGCGTGCCGACGAATTCCGGGCGGCTGTGGAAATGGATCATGTTGGCGTGCCGGTAGCGCGCATCGAGCAGACGGTTTTCGATCATCTGCCGCGACATGCCGACCAGCACCAGCGAGTGCTGCTGCAGCAGCTTCGAGCGGCTCGTGACGTCGAGCACGCCGGCGATTTCGCCGCCGTCGTCGAAGATCGGCGCGGCCGAGCACGTCAGCGACGTATAGCGCGGATAGAAATGTTCGTGCTGACAGACGGCGATGCAGTCGCGCTCCGCGAGGCAGGTGCCCATGCCGTTGGTGCCGGCTTCGCGTTCGCTCCACAGCGCGCCGACGCGAAAGCCGTCGACGGCGACCGCCTCGGCGAACGGCACGGACGACACCTGATGCACGATCACGCCGCCAGAATCGACGAGCACGACCGCGAGCTCGGGATCGGCCAGTTGCTGATAGAGCGTCGTCATCTCGAGCTTCGAACACGCGATCAGATCGCCGAGCGCCTCACGGCGCGCGCTGAGTTCGTACTCGGTGAGCACCGGCGGCGGCACGAAACGCGCGGGGTCCAGCTGGAATTCGTTGATGCAGCGCGTCCACGACTGAGCTACGGGTTCGCTTGTCGGGCGGGTGGTCAACTGATGGTTGACCACGTTCAGAACTTCCCGGACGTGCGTACTGCTGTCAGCGAGCAACGACATGGGATTTGCCTCCGTTGCGTCATTTCGCAAGCGTGACTGCTTCGCACGCCGCGAATGCCGCTTTATCAAGCCTGCCTGCCCCTGGCGCGGCGCAATCTCGGTTCGCCTGCGCCCTCCCGACCGGCCCTATTACGAGGCGGGTGTTGAAAACTGTACGCCCGATGCAGGATTGGTTCAACAGAAAGTCACACTGGGTTTACCTCACTGTGCCCGGATTTTGCTTTTCTCGATGCGCGACGCGTTAAACGGGTTGCAGGTTGCATGCCTGTCGCAGCTTCGGCACAGAGTGTGCCGCGCGTCGTTCAGTTCTGCTGTTCTACTGTTGCATCGTTTCGCTCGTCATCACAGCCTGTTCAATCCTGGGCCGCGCCGCGGCGGAGATCAAATCATGGATCGTTTCGATACTATTCGCCTTGCCGCATTTTCCAGCCTCGGCGCCAATCCCGGCCCGCAAGTCGGCGCGTTGCCCGAGCGCCTGGACATCGTATTCATCGAGAATTTCATCGGCCAGACGGTCATCGGTATCGATAGCAGCGAGTTGCATGTTGCGCAACCGGTGCGTGTGAACCTGGCTATCGGCGTGCCAGCGATCCGCGCCTGCGCGACGGACCGGATCGAAGATACGGTCAACTACGCGGCCGTGCGCGGGGCGCTGCTCGATCTGTTCGCGTCGCATCGCGTGCGGCTGCTGGAGGCGCTTGCCGAGACGATCGCGCAACTGCTGATCGCCGACTTCGGCGCGCACTGGGTGCGCGTGTCGCTCGCGAAGCCGGCCAAGTTCGCCGACCTCGCGGCTGTCGGCGTGCAGATCGAGCGGCGTCGCGGCGATGGCTCGGCGGCGGCCGTGGGTCTCGCGCGGTACGCGTCGCTGGGCGAGGGGCTGGTGCCGAATTGAGGGGGGTGCCTAGCCGGGGGCGCCCAGCCGGGCGCGCCGAGCGGGGCGCGCAGAATGCCCGGCGCGTTTCAGACCGTGGTCATTTCGCCACGGTCGACGTTTTCTGCGGACCGAGTCCGCACGCCTGATATGCGCTGGTTTGCAGCGCGCGGAAGCGCCTGGTTTGCGCCTTGGCGTGGTCGACGCGGAATTCCGCGCCGCCTTCGCCGCCTAGCGTCGCGTACTTCGAGAAGGTCGACTGGTCGACGAATTCGTCGTAGGGCAACGACGCGGCCATCTTGTCGATCACGCACGAGCACTTGT
Organism: Paraburkholderia sp. MM6662-R1; assembly: GCF_050436245.1. NCBI lineage: Bacteria > Pseudomonadati > Pseudomonadota > Betaproteobacteria > Burkholderiales > Burkholderiaceae > Paraburkholderia > Paraburkholderia sp. MM6662-R1. The sequence goes on from NZ_JBNDLV010000004.1 coordinate 1,819,946, forward strand.
AGACGTTCGCGAAATCGTGGCCGTTATCGTCCATGCAACTGAGCACGTATTCGACGCGACCCTCGGTCGGATAGTTGTAGCCGCCCGCCCACGCGAGCGGCGCGGCGAGCAGGAGCGAGGTAAAGGCGAGAAGCGCGCGACATCTGTTGGTCATTGAATGCCTCTGCGAAAGCATTGAGCCTGCTTCGCGAACCGCTGCGCGAGATGCGTGCCTTGCGGCCGCGAGGCGACGGGATGCGCGAGGAGGCGGGGCCGGCAACGGCGCCGCGTCTCCTGCGCTTGCATGCGCCGTCAGTTCGGCGCGAACGGATGCGCGACGCTGCCCTTCTTCGCCAGCACTTCAGCCGCGCTCGGGTCGCCGCTGACCGCGCGCTTGATGGCCTCGCGCGTCGCCTGATAGTTGAACTGCTGGATCTTCTTGTCGTCCTCGGCCTGCCAGTGAATGAACACGCCGACGCAGAGGAACAGATCGTCGGCTTCTTCCTGCGGGATCGTGCCGTCCTCGACACTGTCGGCCACCGCGAGCGCGACCGCGTGCTGCGCCGGGCCGAACATCTGCACGGCCTGCTTGGCGCCTTTGATCGTCACCTTGTTGAACAGGATCGTATTGGGCTTCGTGATGAGATTGGGCGCGACGACGGCGAGCAGCGACGTGAAGCCGTCCTTGTTGTTGGTGAGGGCGTTGCAGAACGCGGTTTCCGCAGCCGAACCTCGCGGTCCGATCAGCAAGTCGATGTGCGCGACCTCGTTGCCGTCGCCGACGAGCGACTCACCGATCATGACGCGGTTGATCTTGGCCATTCTGTTCCTCCAAAAGAGTAGGTATGGACCTGCTGACGAGGCGCCGCCCGCGATCGTCCAGATCAGCCTCGCGAGAGCGGTGCGGGAATGCACGGCGGTACTAACTAACAGGTTCCGTGCCAGTTGTCGCTGAGGGCCTGCTGACGCGGCTGTTCGGGTCTTCTTCAGTCCAGACGATTCAGGGTTAACCGCGCCCTTCGACGCAGCGCGCAAGAAACAGCGTGGCCACCGCGAGGTCCGCGCTGGTGCCGGGATTGATCGCGCGTGCCTTCAATTCGGCATCCCAAGCATCGAGTTGCGGATCGCTTGCCGAGCGGCGCGCGGCGGATCGCGCTTGGCGCCAGCGCGCGCGCTGTTCGCGTGCCACGAGCGTGACACTCTGCGCCAGCGCGAGGCCGTGCTTGCGCACAATGTGAGAGTCGGGCCAGCCGCCGAGGAACGTGAGAAACACGTTGAGCATCGCGATTTCGCCTGGATCGGCGGGCGCGGGTTCGGGCGTTGGTCTCGAGGCTTCGAGGTAGGCGGCGAGGCCGGTGTCGAACAGGTCGGCGAAACCGTTCGCGTACTGCCGCGCGATGCTGTCGCGTTCGCTGGCAAGCCGCATCGCGTCGCGCAGGCCGATCGTCGGCGGTGCGTGGACCGATTGCTCGGGCGCGTCGCCGAGGCCGCCGGGATTGGCGAGCGCGATCGCGCGGTAAGCAAGCCGAGCGTCTTCGACGTCGAGCCGGCTCAGCACGTCGCCGACGGCCGCCCGCCACGCTTGCGCCGACACCGGCGGTTCGCCGGTTTCGTCGAGGGCCGCGGCGAGCGGCGCGACCAGCAGCACGATGCCGAGATTCGTATTGCAGCCGACGGCCTCGCGCGTGCGCGTGACCGCGTCGAGAATGCGCTGTCCGACGCGCTCGCCGCGCGCGAATAGCGCGTCGAGCGACGCGTCCGCGCTGGCGAGGAACTGGGCCGCGTGCATGCCGTGGCCGGGGCTTTGGGTGCTGACGTTGCCGGGTTTCGGCGTGGTGACGTCGAGCGCGCAGGCTTCGAGGAAGGCCGCGCGCGCGTGCTCGACGGGAATCGCATGAGTGTCGGGCATCGCGCTCAAGCCCGGCGCTGCGCAGACTGCTCGGGCAACCCGGCGCTAGCGGCTTGCTCGGCCAGCCTGCGATCGAGCAGATCGTCGACGAGCGCCGCCGCGACATCGAGCGGCACGACCGACTGCAAACCGCGCCACGCGGCCACGCCGTTGACTTCGAGCACGAGGGGCAGCGCGGCGTCGTCGGCATTCGGGATCAGGTCCACGCCCGCGTAGTCGAGCCCGAGCGCGGCGGTTGCGCGCACTGCCGTCTGTGCGAGCGGGACCGTGAGCTCGGCGGGCTCGCAGCGCGCGCCTTGCGCGACGTTGTGAATCCAGCCCTTGCCGCCGCTGCGCCGCATCGCCGCAACCGCCTTACCGCCGATCACGAGCACGCGCCAGTCGAAACCGGGCCGGCCACTCGCGACGAAGCGCTGCAGATAAGCGACCTGCCGATAACGGGCGAGCGACGGCAACGGCGCGAGCAGCCCGCCGCGCGCGCCGAGCCGTTTGAGCCCGTGGCCTTGCGAGCCGAACAGCGGCTTGAGCACGACCTGACGGCCGGCGGCCGCTTCGCGCATCAGTACGCGTTGCGCGAACGCGGCGGATTCGCCGGCCCAGGTGGCCGGTGTCGGCACGCCCGCGCGATGCAGCAGGAAGCTCGTCATCGACTTGTCGACGCTGCGCTCGATCGCGCGCGCGTCGTTGTACACCGGCACGCCAGATTCACGCAGCGCGTGCAGGATGCCGAGCCGCAGCGTCACCTGCTCGAAGCTGCCGCCGGCGATGCCGCGTACGAACACCGCGTCCGGCAGCGTGCGGCCGAAGCCCGGGATCGCGATGCCGTGCGGCAGCCACGTGGTGTCGATGCGGCAATCCGCGAGATCGACGCAACGCGCTTCGGCGCCGCGCGCGCGGAACGCCTTTTTCAGCCGGCCGGTGTGCCAGCCGGTCTCGTCGGTCATGATCGCGATGCGCACGCCTGATGTGATCATCATCGCGCGACGGACTCGCCGCCCCACTGTTTGCGCAGCAGGCCGCCGTCGAGCCGGCCGCCATGATAGGTCGTGCCGCTTTCGAGGCTGCTGACCCACACCTCGGCGGGCGCGAACAGCGCGGGATCGATCTGATAGAAGTCGAAGTTGACGGCCGTGAAGACGTCCGCGAACGGCCGGCCGTAGTCGCGCGAATTGGCGGAGGGGAGGGTGTCGGCGAGACGTTGCGCGATCTCGTCGTGCTGGACGCTCAGGTGCACGCGGCCGCCGTACAGGATCGCGTCGTTGGTGCGGCCCATCGCCTGAATGCCGTCGGGCGCGGGCGGCGGCAGCGGCGCCGAGCCCGTCCCCGCGACGATCTCATCGAGCGGTACGCCGAGCACGTGCACCTTGTGCAGCGCAACTTCGACCACGCGGGCGACGACCTGTACCGTTCCCGCGACAGAGTGTGTCGGCGTGACGATCAGCGTCAGGTGTTCGGGCGCGAGGCCGCAATCGTGCAGCACCTTGTCGATCACGACCTGCGGCGGCAGGCGGTCCACTTCGAGCACCAGCGCGCCGCGCTCGTGGCGGTCGCGATAGCCGAGTTCGTCGAATAGCGGCTCCTTGACCGCGAGCGCGCGCGCGGGCCCCGAGCCGAGCGAAAAGAATTTCTTGCCACCGGTCTGCTCCCTGGTCGCCGACAGGCTCCAGCCCGCGTACTGGCTGCCGAGACAGGCGAGCACCGGCGACGACGTGCTGACCTCGAGCATCGTCGGCCACAGCGGCGCGGCGTCGAAGTTCGCGCGTACCGCGACGCGGCCGAGACCGCCCATGCAGATGCGCGCGATCAGCACGCCGGCGTCGAGGCCGCCGCGCGCGTCGACGCCGGCGTCGGCGATCACGGTGCCATCGCGCGTGCGCGTCAGTGCGACGCCGAGCTGTGCCGCTTGATCGACGAGCCGTGCTACGAGGCGCTCTGAAAGCGCGTTCACGCTCGGCAACGCGGCGGGCGCGGAAGTCTCAGCTGTGGGCGTGGAGGCAGGCATGGTCGGGTTCATCGCAGGTTTCGATTCGTTGGACGACGCGTTCGTGCTGCGCGTCGAGCGCGGTGAGCACCGCGTCCACCGATGCCGCTCGCACTTGCAGCGTGCAGACCGGCTGCCCTGTGTCGATGCGGGTGCCCGGCATCGGTACGTCGCGGCATTGCGGATCGCGCAGGCAGGCGTCGGAGAACGCGGCCGAGACGCTGAACGGCCGCTGCGCGAACAGCACGCGCTGACCGGCGCGCCAGCGCGGCGCGCGGGCGAGCGCGAGGCTCGCGGCCGACGGCGCGCGGCCGTGGCGGCACGCGTCGAGGTGGCAGGCGAGCAGGCCGGCCGGCCATGCATCGGGCGACGCGGTTTCGTAGAGCGCCATCGTCGACGAAGGGCGCGGGTTGATTTCGAGCACGTCGAACGAGGCGCCGTCCGACAGGAAGTCGCAGCTGTTGATGCCGACGAGGCCGGTGTTTGCGCACAGCGCGTCGAGCGCTTGCTGCACGCGTGCGATGAACGCTGGCGGCAAGTCGATCGGCCCGATCGAGCCCGCATGCACGAAGCGCAGATCGCCGATCGCGCAGGTGAATTGCTCGGCGAAACCGATCAGATGCGCGACGCCGTGCGCGCCGATGAAAAGCGCCGACAGCGAGCGGCCTTGGCCAATGCGCTGGAAGTAGCCGTGCGCGGAGTCGGTCGTCAAATGGAACGAGTCGGCCGCCTCGATATGCGTACCGCCACAACCATCCGCCTGCTTGAACAGCCAGCCCTCGGCTGTCGCGGGCCGCTCGAACGACACAGCCGGATGCGCAATCCGCAACGCGTCGAGCAGCGCGAAAAAACGCCGCGGCTCGCGCACGGCCGCGATCGCCTCGGCAGCGTTGCCGAGAAAGCGCGGCAAGCCGGATTCGCGGCACAACTGAGGCATCAAAGCTTCGAGCCCGCTGCCGCCGATCCAGCCAAGCAAACCCGGCAAGCGCGCGACACGCGCAAGCGCATCGACGAGCCGCGCCCGGTCGATCCCGAGCGCGCCATCACCACGGCCGATGTCGAACCATAGCTCGGCGGCCTCGCGCGTGTCGCGGTCGCCGAAGACATCGAGCGCGGCGACATGCAGGCCGGCGCGCGCCGCGGACTGCGCGAGCAAGCGCGCGGACTGCCCGACGACCGCGACCAACGGCGCATGCATGAGCGGGCGGTGCGACTTCATGACGACCGCGCTCAGCCGAGACCGGCCGCGACCGCGCGGGCCTCGTCGTAGGCTTCCGGGAATCCCAGGTAGACCGGCTTACCACCCGTGCGCATGCGCACGAAGAGGCGATGCTCGACCTGATATTTGACGTTGCCGATCGCCAGCGCGCCGATGCCGACCGCGCCCGCGTTCGGCACGCCGTCGATCGGCTTGCCGTCGTTCATCACATTCACGCCGGCGATCCCTTCGGGCGGCACCGCGTTGACGTCGGCGGCGACGAGCAGGCGCTTCGCATGCACGAGGTCGTCCCTGCCGACCACCTGCGCGCCCGCGACGGCGGTGGCGAGCACGATTTCCGCGTCGGCGAGCGCGCCGCGCAGTTCGTCGGGCGTCGTGGCGCTGATGCCGTTCGTGAAGATGCCGAAGCGCTCGTTGACTTCGGCCGAGGCCCCGAGCGCGCGATTGCGGTCGTGGTGGCTCGCGATCGTCACGTCGGCGCCGCGCGACGCGGCGATCGCCGCCGCGATGCGCCCGACCGCGCCCGTTCCGCCGAGAATCAGCACGCGCTTGCCGCCCAGCTCCACGCCGTGCTGTTTGCCCAGATGCCGCTCGACCAGCGCGACGAGCGCGGCCGCGGTCGTGTACGAACCGCTCGGATCGGCGAACACCGAGACCTCGAACGGCGGGACCATCGCGCGGCGCGCGGTGTCGAGCATGTCGGCGGCCTGCATCACGTCCCGTCCGCCGATGAAGATGCCGGTGCGCGACACCCCTTTCGGGCCGCGCGAGAAGATCGCGTCCTGCGTCAGATTCGCGACCATGCCCGCTTCGACGTTGCAATACGGCACGATGACCTGATAGCCGGCGTCGGCGGCCATGTTGACGTCGAACGGACTCATCTGCGGCGTGGCCGTGAACATGTGCAGGATGTAGGGCCTTTCAAGGGTTTCTGACATGGCAGGGGCTCGTTTTAGTGGCAATCTCGGGGACGGGGCGCAAGGCAAGGCCGCGCCGCGCGTGGCAGCGCCTTATGTAAGCGGCGGCCTGAGAGGTGCAGCGCATCATGCGGCGTCGATGTGCGGCGCGCGCGCCTCGGCGCCGCTGATCGCCGCGCCGCTGTTGCGGCCCGCGACGACGCTGCATTCGATATGCGGCAGCGCGCTCGCGACGGCGCGCGCGGTCGCGAGCGCGCGGTCGGCCTCGCGCGCGCTCGCGAGCACCGCGAAGCCAGTCGGGCCCCACGAGGTCTGGCCGATGCCGGCGGTGCGTTCGGCGGCGACCGCGCGCAGTACGTGCTCGACGTCGGGACTCGCGAACACGCCGCCTTGCGCGCTCGCGAAATATTCGCCGATGGTCTGCTGCAGCTCGGTGAGGCCGTGCGCGAACGGCGCGAAGTTATGTTCGGCGGCGCCGGGCAGGATCTGCATCAGCACCAGGTGGCACAGATGCGCGGCGAGCCGCTGCGGAAACGGCGCGAGCGATGCGAGCGCGCTGCGTTCCTCGGTACCATGCAAGCCCTCGCGGCTGTTGTCGCTGACGAGCAGCACGCGCCACGGCTGCGGAAACGGCTGGCGCGACAGCAGCGGCGGCATGCTCTGGCGCAGATCGCCGGGCGGGCCGCCATCGAGCAGCAGGCCGCCGCACTCGAAGCCGAGTATGCCGATGCCGGAGCGGGCGCCGCGCCCGAGCAGACTGGCGAGCTCGGCGCTCCTCGCCGGCAGGCCGACGAGGCGCGCGAACGCGGTGCCGACCGCCAGCGCCAGCTGCGTGCCGGAGCCGAGGCCGGTGTGCGCGCGTGGCGCCTCCAGCACGTCGATCGCGAGTGTCGCCGGTCCATAGGCGGCCTGCAGCCGCGCGAGACTCAGCGCGATGCGCTCGCGCTCGGCCTCGCTGACCACGCCGCCGATCTGCTCGCGTTCGGCGAGCCGCGCTTCGATCCGCGTGCCGTGCGTATCGATGACGAGCCCCAGGCTGCCGAACGCACGCCCGAGCGACGCGTTCGGATCGAGAAAGCCCAGATGCAGCCGCGCGGGCGCATCGATCGTGATGGGGGCGCGTGGCGGCAGGCGGCGGAGCTGAAGCGGCATCTCGAGTGTCCTCAGGTGTCCTTGCGGGTGCGCGAGACCGGGTTCGGCCGCGGGGCGTCCGCAACGCGTCGCGGGTTCCAGCGATAGTGCGCCCGGCGACGTCAAGCGAAAGCCGTACCAGGCACGCGCAACGGCCGCCGCCGCGGGTTCGGCCCACTGGAACCGCTAAACGGGCACGCCGCGCCCCACGCGGTTTCGCCGCCGCATGGACGCTGTGTGACGCCGAAGGCGCACTGTGTCACGCGCTGTTTCATCCGGCGACAGGAACGCGTGTCAACTGCCTTGGGCGGGTTTGGGCGCGTCGTACTTGATATAGCGGAAGCGCTGATCGTCGGCGGGCGTGCCTTCGAGCGGGCCGTCCTCGAGGCCGGGCTGCCAGTGGACCACCGATTCGATCTTCGTCGCGAGCGCGAAGTCCTTGTCGGTGATGCCCTTGGCGCTGTGCGTCTTCAGCTTCACGGTCACGAATGCGTACGAGACCGTCAGATCGGGGTGGTGCCAGGCGGCTTCCGCGAGGTGGCCCACGGTGTTGACCACCATCAGCGTTCCCTTCCAGCCCTCGGTGCGGTATTTGCGCCGCAGCCAGCCATCTTCCAGATACCAGTGCTGCAGCGGACCGACGAGGCGCTGCTGGATCTCTTCGTCGGTATAGACGTGCTCGGTGTTTGCCATGGCTGTTGCTCCTCGAATGCGCGAATCGATCGCCGAACGAAGCATCGTTGCAAGTGACAGGCCCGTGCCGCGGCATGTGATTCGCAAAGGACACGATTCGTATCACGCAAGTGACACAGTATGTGCCGCATCGCGTGACGCAGGCCCTTCAGCTTACCGCCATGCAAGCATCGGCGTGCAACGCCCGAGTGCCACGACACCTCGCGCGTGCCGAGTCGCCGGGCCAGCGCAGCCAATAGCGGCAAACGTTGCCGCTATTCCGGCATGGAATGTGCGTCGGCCGTTCATGCGTCGCGAAGCCCGACATCGAATCGGGATAGCGCGTTAATCGTTACCTGCACTCGAGAAGGCGCGCACGATGCGATGAGGTAGCGTGGGTCATTCGTGAGTTGAACAGCAGGACAATTCTGGAGGAGACATGAACTTACGCACTGTAGTTCTTGGGCTCGCGATCCTCGCATCCGCAGCCTTTGGCTCTCTGGCTGCGCAGGCCGATTCGCAGCTCGACGCGCTGATGAAAAATCCAGCCAACTGGGCGGCCCAGGCGGGCGATTATGCGAATCACCGCTACAGCCCGCTCAAGCAGATCAACGAGAACAACGTCGGCAAACTGCAGGTCGCATGGACCATGTCGACCGGGGTGCTACGCGGCCATGAAGGCTCGCCGCTCGTGATCGGCGACACGATGTATGTCCACTCCCCGTTTCCGAACAAGGTCTTTGCGGTCAATCTGAAGGATCAGACGTTCCTCTGGCAGTATCAGCCGAAACAGGATGAACAGGTCGTCTCCGTGATGTGCTGCGACACCGTCAATCGCGGTCTCGCGTACGGCGACGGCAAGATCTTCCTGCAGCAGGCCGACACCAAGCTCGTCGCGCTGAACGCGAAGACGGGCGACGTGGTGTGGACCGCGCAGAACGGCAATCCGAAAGCCGGCGAAACCAACACCAACGCGCCGCACGTATTCGGCGACAAGGTGCTGACCGGGATCTCGGGCGGCGAGTTCGGCGTGCGCGGTCGTCTGATCGCGTACGACATCAAGACCGGCAAACCGGCCTGGACCGCGTACAGCACGGGCTCCGACAACGATATGCTGCTCGACCCGCAAAAGACGATGACGTATTCCAACGGCCAGATGGTGCCGGTGGGCGCGGATTCGTCGCTGAAGTCATGGAAGGGTGATCAGTGGAAGCTCGGCGGCGGCACCACGTGGGGCTGGTATGCGTGGGATCCGAAACTCAATCTTGTGTACTACGGTACCGGCAATCCGGGCACATGGAACCCGACGCAACGTCCGGGCGACAACAAATGGTCGATGTCGATCTTCGCGCGCGACCTGAATACCGGCATGGCCAAATGGGTCTACCAGATGACGCCGCACGACGAATGGGACTATGACGGCGTCAACGAAATGATCCTGTCCGATCTGACGATCAACGGCAAGCAGGTGCCCGCGATCGTGCACTTCGACCGGAACGGCTTCGGCTATACGCTCAATCGCGTAACCGGACAGCTGCTGGTCGCGCAGAAGTACGACCCGGCGGTGAACTGGGCCGACCGTGTCGACCTGCAAAGCGGCCTGCCGATTCGCAACGCGGCGTACTCGACGCAGGCGGCCGGCTCCGATCACAACGTGAAGGGCATCTGCCCGGCGGCACTCGGTTCGAAGGACCAGCAACCGGCGGCATACGATCCGAATTCGCACCTGTTCCTCGTGCCGACCAACCACGTCTGTATGGATTACGAGCCGTTCGATGTCGACTACGTATCGGGACAGCCGTATGTCGGCGCCACGCTGTCGATGTATCCGGGCCCGAACGAGGGCAACGCGATGGGCAACTTCATCGCGTGGGATGCGAGCAAGGGCAAGATCGTCTACTCGAAGCCGGAGAGGTTCTCGGTGTGGTCGGGTGTGCTGGCGACCGGGGGCGGCATCGCGTTCTACGGCACGCTGGAAGGCTACCTGAAGGCGGTGCGCATCAAGGACGGCAAGGAACTGTGGCGCTTCAAGACGCCGTCGGGAATCATCGGCAACGTCTTCACGTATGAGTATCAGGGCAAGCAGTACGTCGGCGTGTATTCGGGCATCGGCGGCTGGGCCGGCATCGGCATGGCGGCAGGTCTGGAGAAGCCGACCGAAGGTCTGGGTGCGGTCGGCGGCTACAAAGATCTCGCGAAGTACACCGCGCTCGGCGGCACGCTGTTCGTGTTCGCGATTCCTGGCGAAAAGAGCTGAACGAACGGCTGAAATGAAAGGCTGAACCAGCGGGGCGGCTTGAACAGGCACGGCCGCCCCGTCAGCCTCGCGCAAGCATTGACTCACCCCCGGATCGCGCCCGTTGGTGGATGCGTCGATGAAACGCATCGGGGCGCGGCTTATTCCCAGATGGAGACATGTGCATGAAAGGCCGATCTATCCTGTTGCTCACGGTGTTGCCCGCAGCGCTCGTCGTGCTGCCCGTCGGATACGCGCAGAACAATCCTTCGATTGCGCAGGTCGCGTACAAGGTGGTCGACGGCACCAAGGTGGACAGTAATACGCTGCTGGGCTGGAAGACGTGGCGCGCGCTCGCCTGCGAACGCTGCCACGGCGCGCAGCAGCAGGGCATGGTCGGGCCGTCGCTGATCGACGCGTTCAAGACGCTGGACAAGACCGAGTTTCATCGCACGGTGTTCGGCGGCCGGGTGGACAAGGGCATGCCCGATTTCAGCACGAGCCAGATGATGCAGAAGAACTGGGAAAACCTCTACGCGTACCTGAAAGGGCGCTCCGATGGACAGATCAAGCCGGGCGATCTGAAGGCCATCGACGCCAAATAACGCCGTGCCGTCATTCTTCCGGAGGCTCACGATGCGTGATAAGAGAAGCATGTCCGTGCATGTCAGCGTGATCGCGGCCGCGTTGTGCGGCGCGGCGCTCGCGAGCGCCGCGGTCCGGGCGGACGGCCCCGCGCTGCCGAACAACGACGGCGCGGATGGCGTGCTCAGGGTGTGCGCGGACCCGAACAACATGCCGTTGTCGAACGACAAGGGCGAGGGCTACGAGAACCGCATCGCGGCCCAGATGGCGAGCGACTTCGGCTACAAGCTCGAATACACGTACTTTCCGCAGCGCATGGGCTTCGTGCGTCACACGCTGCGCGAGAAGGAGGACGGCAGCGAGCGCTATCGCTGCGACCTGATCATCGGGGTGCCGAAGGGCTATGACATGACGTCGACGACGCAGCCGTATCTGCGCTCGACCTACGCAATGGTGCTGCCGAACCGCCCCGAGTTCGCGAGCATCAAGACGCCCGACGACCTGCTGAAGCTGCCGCCCGATCAACTGCACAAGCTGCGCTTCGGCATCTTTTCGCAAACCCCCGCGGTGGACTGGCTGCTCGGCCACAACCTGATCGACCAGGCGGTGTCGTACCAGGTGCAAAGCGGCGATCCGGCCGTGTACCCGGGCCAGATGATCGAACACGACCTGCGCGCGGGCAACGTCGACGTGGTGTTCCTATGGGGGCCGATTGCCGGCTACTTCGCGAAGCGCGCCGGTGATTCGGTCAGACTCGTGCCGTTCCCGCCGGGGCCGGGCATCCGCTTCGACTACACGATTTCGATGGGCGTGCGCTACGGCGAGAAGGACTGGAAGGACAAGGTGGATCAATGGATCGGCGCGAATCACGACAAGATCGACAGCATCCTCGCGACCTACCAGGTGCCGATGCTCAAACCGGTCGACGCGCCGGCGGGCAAGCCTGGCGACGCGTCGCAATGACGCGCGCGGGCGGCGCCTGGCTGCGCGCGGCACGCGCCGCGCTGATGGGGACGCTGTGTGTGCTGTGCCTCGCGCCAGCCGCCTCGCGTGCGGCGAGTCCGGCGTCGGCGCCGGGCGGCGACGAGATCACGCCGGCCGAGCGGCTGATTTTTCTGACCGATCATCTGCACGGCGTCGCCGCGCAGACCGAACTCGACTACGCGCTGATCGATTCCGGGCAACCGTCTCGCAGCGCCGATGTCGTCAAGGTGCTGGTGCTGAGCGAGAACAACGCGAAAGGCGACGCACAGGTGTCCGACCATAGCGGCAGCGTGAACCTGCCGATCGGCGGCCTGCAGTGCAATCCGGCAATCATTTATTTTCTCGAACACGACATTGCGGAGATGCAGGGTCTCACCGGCGGGCAGCGCCGCTATTTCCAGCAGCGTCTGCGTCTCGCGCTCGCCGCGGGGCCGCAGATCGAGAGCGTGCCGAGCGAGGTCGGCGGCAAGCCGGTCAGCGCGCGGCGCATCGTCGTGCAGCCTTATCTTAACGATCCGAACGCGGAGCGCTTCGCACAATACACGGGCAAGCGCTACACGTTCCTGCTCGCAGACGGCGTGCCGGGCCAGGTCGTGCAGATCCGCACCGACGTGCCGGGCCCCCACAACGACTTTGCGCATCCGGCGCATACGGAGTCGTTGAGCTTTCAATCCGCACTGAACAAGTTGCCTTCGGGCAAGGCGCCGGCGAAACCGTCATCGAATGCGCCGCGAGCGAGTCGCTGAATCAAATGCAGAACGCGAGTTTCGCGACGAACCGGGTCAAGCTGAATTTCGTTCGCACGCTGACCCTGCGGCAGTTGCAGATTTTCGTCGTCGCGAGCCGCTATACGAGTTTCGCGCGCGCGGCCGAGGAGCTGCATCTGACGCAGCCGGCGGTGTCGATGCAGATTCATCAGCTCGAAGAGGCGGTCGGCCTGCGGCTGTTCGAGCGCATCGCGCGCAAGCTCACGCTGACCGAAGCGGGCGAGGTGCTGACCCATCACGCGAGCCGCATTCTCGGCGAAATCAAGGACACCGAAGACGCGATGATGTCGCTGAAGCAGGCCGACAGCGGCTCGATCAACGTGGGCATCGTCAGTTCGGCGACCTACTTCGCGCCGAAACTGCTGGCGATGTACTCGCATCTATACCCGAAAGTCGACGTGCACTTCTCGGTCGGCAATCGCGACGCGTTGCTGCGTCTGTTGCAGGACAACGCGATCGATCTCGCGATCATGGGCCGCCCGCCGCCCGAACTCGATACGACGGCCGAGCCGCTCGCGAGTCATCCTCAGGTGGTGATCGCGCCGCTCGATCATCCGCTGTGCGGCGCGCGCCGCTTCGATCTGCAGGAGTTGCGCCGCGACACCTTCCTGCTGCGCGAGCCGGGCTCGGGTACGCGCATGGCCGCCGAGGCGATGTTCCGGCAGCATCTGTTCACACCCGCGAAAACCATCACGCTCGGCAGCAACGAAACGATCAAGCAGGCGGTGATGGCGGGCATGGGCGTGAGTCTGATCTCGCTGCATACGTTGCAGCTGGAGTTGCGCACCGGCGAGATCGCGCTGCTCGACGTGAACGGCACGCCGATCGAACGCGCGTGGCAGGTCGTGCATCTGCGCACGAAGCAGCTTTCGCCGACCAGCATGATGTTCCGGCAGTTTCTGCTCGAGCATGCGGCTGTGCATCTGGAGCAGGAATATGCGCAGTTTGCCGGGGTGTTTGCGAAACCGCCGGTCGGCGCGCAGCGGTAGCGTCATGCGCTCGTCGGCTTGCTGGTGAACGACGCGTCCCAGCCAGCGTCGATGGCACAGTCTGTACCCGGCTGTCGTGACAGGCTGCCAACTTTTCGCATTCGATTTAACTCCTGGGTCCCGTGCGCACGATCGGCATAAACCATGCTTGAACGGAAGGCTGGCGAGCGCTTGAAGCGCGTCGACGTTCGAGCGTCGTGCAAATAAACGCCAGCCACCACGGAAGGGGATCGCAGCGATGGTTTCCGGCGAGCAGCTTCAGGACTGGCGTTCTCACGCCCAGCGGATCGAAAACGAAGTCGCGAGAGTCGTCGTCGGTCAGCAGCAAACGCTGAGACTCATCAACGTCGCGTTGTTCGCACGCGGCCACGTGCTGCTCGAAGGCGGCGTCGGGGTCGGCAAGACGACCGTGTTGCGGGCGTTCGCGCGCGTGGTCGGCGGCGATTTCGAGCGCGTCGAAGGGACGATCGATCTGATGCCGGGCGACCTCGTCTATCACACCTATGTCGATGCCGACGGCAAGCCGCGCATCGAACCGGGCCCGCTGCTGCGCCACGGCGAGCAACTGACCACCTTCTTCTTCAACGAGATCAATCGCGCGCGTCCACAGGTGCAATCGCTGCTGTTGCGCGCGATGGCCGAACGTTCCGTGTGGGCGTTCGACCGCGAGCACCGCTTTCCGCACATGACCGTATACGCCGACCGCAACAAGGTCGAGAAGGAAGAGACCTTCGAGCTCGCGTCGGCGGCGCGCGACCGCTTCCTGTTCGAGCTGAACATGCCGACGCCGACCGACGAGGACGCGCGGCGCAGCCTCGTCTTCGACACGAGGTTCCATGACGTCGACGGCCTGCTCGCGCAACTGACACCGTCGATCGTGCCGTGGGAGCAGTTGAACCGGATCGGCGCGGCGATCCAGCAGGGCGTGCAGGCGAGCGAGACGATCGAGCGCTACGTGCACGACATCTGGCAGGCGACGGAAACGCCGGCGCGCTTCGGCATCGCGCTCGACGGCGTCGACATGGAGCAGCTGATTCTCGCGGGCGCAAGTCCGCGCGGCATGAGCGCGCTGCTGCGGGCCGCGCGCGTGGTCGCGTGGCTCGCGGGACGCACGCATCTGCTTCCGGAGGATATTCACGAAGTGCTGCTGCCGGCGCTGGGGCATCGCGTGTTCTTCACGCCGATCTACGAGCTGCGCCGCCAGGAGCTGGCCGAGGCGCTGATCGCGCGGATCGTCGCGAACGTCGCCGTGCCTCGCTGACCGCCGGCGCGCGCACCCACGATGAACGACACCGCGGAATTCCACTACCGTCTGCCGATGCGCGCGGCCGGCGCGCGGCCCGGCTCGCATCCGGGCTCGAGCTTCGGCTCGGGTCAGCAGTTCGCGATGCACGGCCGGTTGTTCGACTACCCGGACCCGCGCCGGCTCGATCTGCGCGCGAGCTTGCGCGCGGCGCGCGACGAGTGGCTCGTGCGCGTGCATTTGCAGCGCGTCGCGGTGCCGGTGTTCGTGATCGTCGACGTATCGGCGTCGATGCGGTTCGGCAGCCGCAAAACGAAGCTGGAGGTCGCCGCCGATTTCGTCGAAGCGCTCGGCCATAGCGCGTTCCGGGTCGGCGACCGGCTCGGCATGCTGGCCTTCGATGGCGGCGAACGCGACGATCTGTTCATGCCGGCGCGCACGGGGCGGGGCACGGGCTCGCTGCTCGCGAGCATGCTGCGCGAACGCGCCGGTGAAACGGCTGATCGTCAGGCGAATGGTCAGGCAGAACGTCAGGCCGGAGGTCAGGCCGGACCCGCGGCCGTCGAAGGATTGCGGCGTTGCGCGATCCGTATCGCTGGACGCCAGGCGCTCGTGTTCGTCGTGTCCGATTTCCACTGGCCGCTCGCGCGACTGTCGTCGGTACTCGACATGCTGGTGCATGCGTGCGTGGTGCCGATGGTCGTGTGGGACGCGGCCGAGATCACGCCGCCGCAGCACGCCTCGCTGCTGGCCGTCAACGATGCGGAGTCCGGCGAGGAGCGTCGCGTGTGGCTTTCCCGCGATGTGCGCGAGCGCTGGCGTGAAGGCGTCGCGCGCCGTCGCGACGAACTCGCCGCGGGGTTCGGCGCGCGCGGCATCCGGCCGTTCTATGTCGAAGGCGCGTTCGATCCGGAAGCGATGTCGCGCTACTTTCTGGAGATGACGGTATGAGCGCGCGCGGTGTGCGCGGTGGCGTCGCTCGTCGGGCGGCGCTGCATATGCTGATCGCGTCGCTTTGCGGCGCCGCGAGCGCGACGGCCAGCGCCGCCGTGGCGACCGCGCTCGTTCAGGAGCCGCGCGCGTTCGGCTATGTGCTCGGCGATGTGCTGACGCAGCGCGTGCTGCTGGAGGCCAACGATCGGGACATCGGCGCGGTCACGCCGCCTTCGGTCGGACGCACGGGCGTGTGGCTCGAACGCCGGCCCGTGACGCTCGAAACCGATGCCAACGGCCGCAAGTGGATGGTGATCGCGTATCAGGTCGTCAACGCGCCGCAGACGCTCACGCAGATCACCTTGCCCGCGTTGACGTTGACGTCGGCGGCGGGCACGCAATTGCAGGTCGCCGAATGGCCGGCGAGCATCGGACCGTTGACGCCGCAAACCGCGTTCGCCGCAGGGGATTTGCAGCCGCTGCGGCCCGATCGTCAGGCACCCATGCTGGGCACGGCCGGCTGGCGTCGGCAGATCGCGTGGGCGCTCGGCCTGCTGCTCGCGACCCTGCTCGCGTGGGCGAGCTGGTGGTGGGCGCGCAACCGACGCGAGGCGGCACGGCTGCCGTTCGCGCGTGCATGGCGGCAGATGCAGCGGCTGCCGGAGGCGCCCGCTGCTTCATCGAACGATGCGTGGGTCTGCCTGCATCGCGCACTGAACGAAACCGCCGGCCAGGTCGTGCATGCGGCTTCGCTATCCGCGTTGCTCGCGCGCGCGCCCTATCTGCAACCGCTGCGCGCGCAGCTCGAACGTTTCTATCTGGCGTCGTCCGAGCGCTTTTTCACACCGGTGCCGAAGGCCGTCGGGAATCCCGGTGAGCTGTCGTTGCACGCGCTGTGCCGTGCGTTGTATCGGGCGGAGAGGCGCCATCAGCGATGACCATGAGCCTCGATTTCGCCCTGCCGTGGATGCTGGTGCTGCTGCCGCTCGCCGCGCTGCCGCTGCTGCGGCGACGCAGCGACACGCTGGTGTTTTCGAGCGTCGCGTGGCTGCCCGCCGACGATCTCGGGCGCGCGGCCGGCTGGCTCGTACGCGGCGGCGCGGCACTGGCGATCGCCGCGATCGTCGTCGGGCTGGCGGGGCCGGGGCGCTCGCAGTTGCAGGTGCTGCGCACCGGCAGCGGCGCGCAGATCCTGATCCTGATGGACCGCAGCGCGAGCATGGACGAGCCGATGGGCAGCAAGGGCGTCGAGGCGCCGCGCGGCGACTCCAAGAACCACGTGGCGCGCGCCGCGTTGACGCGCTTCGTCGAGCAGCGGCCCAACGACCGGCTCGCGTTCATGATGTTCGGCACCAACCCCGTGCTGGCGATGCCGTTCACGTACAACCATCGCGCGATCGAGGCCGCTGTCGCGGCGACGGCGATTGGCCGTGGCATGCCGGACACCGAGCTCGATCGCGGCATGCTCGCGGCGATCGCGCAGTTCGACGGGGCGCCTGTCGTCGGGCCGCCGCGCGATCGTGCTCGTCTCCGATGGCGGCGCGATGCTCGACGAAACGATGCAACGGCGCATCGAGGCGGGACTGCGACGCAACCTGATCGCCCTGTACTTCATCTACTTGCGCAGCAGCGTCTTCAGTCCCGATCTGAACGCGACGCAGCCCGTCAGCGGAACCTCGGCCGAAGCGCAGCTGCATCGCTTCTTTCTGACGCTCAGGACACCGTATAGGCTGTTTCAGGCCGAAGACCCGAAGGCGATGATGGCGGCGATCGCCGAGATCAACCGGCAGCAGAACGCGACGACGACGTTCGTCGAGCATCTGCCTCGCCAGGACCTGAGTCTGTACTGTTTCGCGCTCGCGCTGTTCTGTTCGGCGCTGCTGGTGCTGCTGCACCAGTTGCAGGTCAGGAGCTGGGCATGAAGCGCACGCTGATCCATACGCTGTTCGGCACCGTGGCGATCTGTTGCGCCGCGTGGGCCGCGTCTGGCTTCGTTCGTCTGCAGCACGCGGAGCGCGTCGATCAGGCCATTCTCGCGACGAACGCCGCTTGGCGCGACCAGCCTGCCGGCGACGACGCGCGCGAGGTCCAACTGGCCCGCGCGATAGCGCTGTCGAAAGCGGGCGCGTATGACGCGGCGGCGCGGCTCTATAACGGTCTGATCCCCGAGGGCAGCCCGCCTGACGAAGTCGGCCGCGCGGCGCTGTTCGATCTCGGCAACCTGTACCTGCGCGAAGGCAGCGGCGACACGGCGCAGACGGTCAGGTCTCTCGCGATGATCGGTGAGGCCAAGGCGCGCTACCGGCTCGCGCTGCGCGCGGCGCCCGACGATTGGGACGCGCGCTACAACCTCGAGCGCGCGCTGTGGCTTGCGCCGGAAACGCCGTCCGCGCTCGCCGGGCCCGATGTGAAAGAGCAGCACGACGTCAAGCTGCGTGACCCGCAGAGCCAGGACTTGCCATGAGCGGCGTCTCGCGCGAGCGCGGCTTCGCCAGATGGCGTCACGCGTTGACGCCGCTCGCGCTCGTCGCATTGATCGCGGCGGTTGCGATGCCGGACGTCACTTTGCCGCGCAACACGTTTAACTACATCGTGACGTTCGATATCACGCAGAGCATGGACGTCGAGGACGTGGTGCTCGACGGCGCTCCGGTCAGCCGGCTCAAATTCGCGCGGGCCGCGATGCGCGACGCGCTCGGGCGCTTGCCGTGCGGCTCGAAGGTCGGCTGGAGCGTGTTCACGGGGCAGCGGGTGTTGCTGCTGATGGCGCCGGTCGAAGTCTGTGGCAACTACGACGCGCTGCTGGTGTCGCTCGATGGCATCGACGGGCGCATGCGCTGGACCAACTGGAGCCGCATTGCCGAGGGCGGTGTGTATTCGGCCGTGCGGGTCGCGCAGGAGGTCGGCGGCGGCGCGGCGATCGCGTTCGTCACCGATGGTCAGGAGGCGCCGCCGGTATCGGCGGCGCGCCCGCTGATGGAGGGCATCAATGCCGCGCGAATCAGGGGCTGGCTGATCGGCGTCGGCGGCGACCAGCCCGCGGCCATTCCGAAGACCGACGCCGACGGTAACCGGATCGGCTACTGGCAGGCCGACGACGTGATCCAGCTGCCGCCGACGCCAGGCTCCGGTGTCGAGGCGCAAACGCACGAGGAGTTGTCCGAATTGCGCGGCGAGTACCTTGCGTCGGTGGCGGGGCAGACTGGCCTCGACTACCGGCGCCTGCTGAACGTGACGTCGTTCGGCGATGCGCTGCTCGATGCGCGCTTCGCTCGCCGCGAACCGGTGCCGACCGATCTGCGCTGGTGTCCAGCGCTGCTCGCGTTGCTGCTGCTCGTCGCGCGCTTCATGCCGGATGCCGTTCTCGCATGGCCGCGCGCCTGGCGAAAGCGCATTCGAACGATCGTTTTGCAGATCGCGCCGGCATTCAATGGCCGGCCGACACGAGTCGACTGACTCACGCGAGCGCGAACGTTGACGCTGCAACGGTTGAAGGTGCGGGTACCCAATCGAGCAGCGTAGTCGCTTGCGAAACCTCGCAAGAGTTGCCGGGTTCGACCGACTCACGAAGCTTGCGCCAGAAGCTCTTGCCGGTCTTCGAGGCCGGAGAGCGTTGCCAGGAATCATTCTCAATCGGTCCACTTCGACGTCGACTCCAGCGCTGAGTCGCGAAGGCGCATGCGCTCGCCACACACGCGAGATACCTCACTTTGACCTACCAGTACGCCAATGACTGACTACAATGTCTGAGTGCAAGCGACGCTGCAAGGCGCTCGGTTCGACGGGAGCGCCGTGTCATGTGACATTTCAATTCCTTCACTGGAGGCATGCGATGACGTGCCAAAACGAGAGGATTGTCGGAGCGGTACTCGTCTTGATGAGCGGCTACGCGTTTGCGGGCGGCCCCTTCGGCGATGTGCCGCAAGCGATGATGGTCGCCAACATCGTCGCGTCGCCCGTCGAGGTCGTGCCGCCGATTCCCGAGCCTCGGCACTACTTCGAGCAGCAGCGCTATGCGATGGAGTATCACGGGGATCAGGGCAAGCCGTTCTTCGCGCAAATGGAGAATTACTATAGTGTGGACGTGACGCGCGATGTCCAGCTCGGCACTGCGAAGGCATTGGTGTCGTCCGGACCGGAGTTCGCGCCGGTGTCCGAACCGGGCGCAAAACCTGCCGCGCAAAATGCTTCGAATCCTCTGCAGCTGGGTCCATCTACCGCGCCGCAATTGTCCATCGTTCAGATGAACAGTTCAGTGTTGTCGATAGGCGCGTCACCGCAGCGACGCTTGTCCTTGACGATCGACGACTGGGTGTTCTCCGGCACCGCGCGCGTCGCGGTTCTGCATTCTCACGATACGGGCGCGACGCTGATCGTCAAACGTCGCTACTGAGTGATGTCGGACGGCCGCGCATTTCACGTCGACGAGTCACGTCGACGAAAAGCGCTCGCGATACACCTGCGGCGCCACGCGCAGCTGACGCACGAAGCTGCAGCGCATCGTTTCCTCGCTGCCGAATCCACACCGCGCCGCGATTCGTTTGATCGACCAGGATGTCTCGCTTAGCAAGCGCTGTGCCGCTTCGATGCGCAACTGCTCGACCGCGCGGGCCGGCGTGCGGCCCGTTTGCGCCTTGTAGTGGCGCATGAAGCTGCGCTCGCTCATATGAAGCCTTCGCGCGAGCGCGGGGACCGACAGGTCGGATGCGAGATGCGACGTCATCCATGCATGCAATTCGCCGAAACGGTCGTCGGCATGTTGCAGCGACAGCGTCGCGCTGAACTGCGACTGACCCCCCGGCCGCTTCAGAAACACGACGAGCTCGCGCGCGACATCGAGCGCCAACGCGCGCCCGTGATCTTCTTCGAGCATGGCCAGCGCGAGGTCGATGCCGGCGGTGACGCCCGCCGATGTCCAGATAGCCCCGTCGCGAATAAAGATTGGATCGGCTTCGACGCGCAGTTGCGGATACGCCTGCGCGAGTTCGTCGCAGCGCCCCCAATGCGTGGCGACGCGGCGGCCGTCGAGCAGTCCCGCCTCGGCGAGCAGGAACGCGCCCGAGCAGACCGAGGCAACGCGTCTGCAATGCGGCGCATGGCGCTGCGTCCAGCGGATCAGACGCTGATCGGCCGATGCCTGACGAATCCCCCAGCCGCCCGGAACGATCAGCGTATCGACCGGCGCTTTCACCGAGCGCAGCGAACCGGCGAGTACCGCAAGTCCCGACGACGACGTGACGGGCCCGGCTTCGGCTGCCACGACGCGGGGTGAGTAGAGTTCGTCGAGCCCACGCTGCGCGACGAGTTCATTGGCGGACGCAAATACCTGCAGCGGACCGCTGACGTCGAGCAGTTGCATGTTGGGGAAGGCGAGCAGCACGATGGAGGGGGGAGCGCTGGACATATCGTGTGTAACAGGGGCTGTAAGAGAGAGAGCGCGCGCGTGGCAGAAAAACTGGGGTTAATGGCAGTCTTGCCAAAGCCTACGCGCATAGAATCAGTCCGTCCACCTGGAAGAAGCGGCGGATCACGTGTTTCGATTTCTCCCTGAATAAGGTATCCCTATGAACCTGCAAATCGGTTTTCTGGTGTTTCCGAAAGTACAGCAACTCGATCTGACTGGCCCGCACGACGTACTTGCATCGTTGCCGGGCGCCACGATGCATCTGATCTGGAAGACACGGGAGCCCGTGGTGTCGAGTAACGGGCTCGTGCTGACGCCGAGCACGACCTACGAAAGCTGCCCGCCGCTCGACGTGATCTGTGTGCCAGGCGGAAGCGGCGTGACCGACCTGTTGCAAGACGAGCAAACGATCGACTTCGTTTGCCGACAGGCCGCCAGCGCGCGCTACGTGACGTCGGTCTGCACCGGCGCGTTGCTGCTTGGCGCGGCCGGCTTGCTGCGCGGGCGGCGCGCGACGACTCACTGGGCGTTTCACTCGCTGCTTGCACCGCTCGGCGCGATACCGACGCATGCGCGTGTGGTCCGCGATGGCAATCTGATTACCGGCGGCGGCGTGACAGCGGGCATCGATTTCGGGTTGACCGTCGCGGCCGAACTGGCGGGAGCAGAAGAGGCGCAGGCGATCCAGCTCGAACTCGAATACGCGCCAGCCCCGCCGTTCGACGCGGGCGATCCGGCGTTGGCGCCGCAAGCGGTGGTGGAACTGGTCCGGCGACGGTCGGCGGAAGGCCTGGCGGCGCGGCGCCGGGTGGTGATGGAGATCGCGGAGAGAAGCTAAGTCTTGCATGCGGATACGGGCATTCCATTAAACTGTGTGGCTTTACCCGTTTCCGCCAGTCGGATCGATGCGATGAAGTACGGCGAATTTTCCCCGGGGCACTCCCCATGCGCGTAGGCAAGCCCGTCAAGGCACTGCCGCAGCCGTCATGCGACTACTGCGGCAACCGTGCGTTGCTCGCGCGTTACGGCGACGAGTCCTACCCCTATCGCAGCGATCAAGGGCCGCTGTGGATCTGCACCGCATGTCAGGCGTGGATCGGCGTTTATTCGCGCAGCAAACACAACCTGCCGCTCGGCCGCCTCGCCGACGCAACGTTGCGCGAGTCGAAGAGCAAGCTGCACGATGCGCTCGAACCGCTCGTTGCCGGGAAGGTGCGCCGCGATGGTGTCAACGCGTTCGAAGCCCGCGCGAAAGCGATCCGGTGGGTCGCGACCGAGCTTGGCTTCGATCCGGTTCCGGCGAGCATTCACGCGTTCACGCCCGAGCAGTGCGAACAGGCGCTGCGTTATGTCGAGGCCTTTGTCGAGGCTCGGCGTGCGAGATAGCGTGATATCCCCAAGCGACTAGCATCCTTTCATTCCTCCAATACCACGCCGCCATACCTCCTTCCCCGCGCCTCTTCACCCCCACCAGATTGGCAGTTCTCGTGCGATGCGGCCCGGCAGTCGGACCGCACCTGCGTTCGGGTGCATATTTCCGGTTGCGTCCGTCGCTATCGTGAACTACAAATCTAAAGTTACGCTGGCTCGATTTTTGGCGGGCCGGGCTTCCGTTCAGAACCGTTCGAACGACAGGGAGAGTGCCATCATGAGAATGCGCCCCGATCCTACCTTTCATGCATCGCCGAAGCTCGCGATGGATGCGCCGGCGGAAGAATACGCGTACACGGTGCTGCTAAGTCCGGACTCCTCGCGGCCCGACGCGCTCGCCGTGATCGACGTGAAGCCCGGTTCGCCGACTTATAGCCAGGTGGTCCACACGGTGCCGGTGCCGAACAAGGGCGACGAATTCCATCACTTCGGCTGGAACGCGTGTTCGTCCGCGTTGTCGCCGTTGACGGGCCACGCGTTTCTGGAACGTCGCTATCTGATCATTCCGGGCATGCGCTCGTCGCGCATCTATATCGTCGATACGAAGCCGCATCCGACCCAGGCGAAGATTCACAAGATCATCGAGCCGGAGGAAATTTTCCGCAAGACCGGCTATTCGCGTCCGCACACCGTGCATTGCGGACCGGAGGGCATCTACGTGAGCACGCTCGGCGGTGGTGGCAAGGACGGCACCGACGGGCCGCCCGGAATCTTCATCATGGACTGCCAAACATTCGAGGTGCTGGGCCGCTGGGAAATCGAGCGCGGCGCGCAGGAAAAGCATTACGACTTCTGGTGGAATCTGCCGCGCGACTACATGGTGTCGACCGAATGGGCGCTGCCGCCGCAATTCGAAAACGGCATCGTGCCCGAAGACCTGCTCGCGAACAAATACGGCCACCGCGTGCACTGCTGGGATCTGCGCGCGAGGCGCAACGTGCAGACGCTCGATCTCGGCGCGAATCATCAGATGGCGCTCGAAGTGCGGCCCGCGCACGACCCGAGCCGCGAGTACGGCTTTATCGGCGTCGTGGTCGATACGACGAATCTGGAAGGGTCGATCTGGACCTGGTGGCGCGAAGGCGGCCACTTCCACATCGAAAAGACCGCGACCATTCCACCGGAGCCCGCGCATGCCGACGAGTTGCCGCCGCTGCTGCAAGGTTTCGGCGCGGTGCCGCCGCTCGTCACCGACATCGATCTTTCGATCGACGATAAATTCCTCTACGTCTCCTGCTGGGGCACCGGCGAGATGCGCCAGTACGACGTGAGCGAACCGCGCAAGCCGAAATTGACGGGCTCGGTGCGCATTGGTGGAATTGAACATTGCGCGCCGCATCCGAACGGCAAGGCTTTCGCCGGCGGTCCGCAGATGGTCGAGATCAGTCGCGACGGCAAGCGCATCTACTGGACCAACTCGCTCTATTCGACGTGGGACGACCAGTTCTACCCGGATGGGGTGCCCGGCGTGCAAGTGATGGCGCATGCCGAGCCCAATGGCGGTCTCGAGCTCGCCGAAGATTACTTCGTCGAGTTTCCCGCCGGCTATCGCGCGCACCAGATTCGCCTCGAAGGCGGCGACTGCTCGACCGATTCGTTCTGCTATCCCTCGGTGGGCGTTTGAGCGGCGCGGTGTCGCCGCAAGCGGCACTGTGGCTGGCCGTCCTCGCGAGCGGTGTGTATCACGGACTCAATCCGGCGATGGGGTGGCCGCTCGCGGTGTCGAACGCGCTGATGCAGCGGCGCTCGCAAGCGCTGGTCGTAGCGCTTCTTTATCTCGCGGCGGGGCACGCGCTCGCCATATTGCTGATGATGCTGCCGTTCGCGATGCTGGCCAGCGTGCTCGCGTGGCAGCGTCAGATGCAGATCGGCGCGAGCGTGCTGGTGATCGGCTTCGGTCTGGTGTTGCTGATGCGCCGGCGCCATCCGCGCGTACTGGCGAGAATTCCGCCGTCGCGGCTCGCGCTCTGGTCGTTCGCGGTGGCGATCGCGCACGGCGCCGGCTTGATGCTGGTGCCGATCTACCTCGGTCTGTGCCGCGCAGACGCAATGGACAGCGCGCACCAAGCCGCCCAAACGCTGATCGAAACGAGTCTGCGCATGGCGCTGTCGGTCTCCGCGGTGCATGCGGCCGCGATGACGATGGCCGGCGGCGTGCTCGCATGGCTCGTTTATCGCTACCTCGGGCTCAGGTTCGTGTCGCGCAGCTGGTTCAATCTCGATGCGGTATGGGCGTCGAGTCTGATTCTGGTGGGCGGCGTGTCGCTGGCGTTGAACGCGGTGGCAGCGGGCGTTTCCGGTTGATTTCGACGCGGCCGATCCGGCCGATGAGGCTCCCGGGCACAGCATATGCTGCGTAGCTTCGGTGCAGGGACGCCATTCCGTGCGGGTCCTGATTTTTCCTCTCGTCATCTACACCCGGAGAAGATCATGCCGCTGAAGAAAGGGACATCGAAAGAGACCGTGTCGCACAACATCAAGACCGAGTCGAAGCATGGCAAGCCGCACAAGCAGGCTGTCGCGATCGCGTTGAATCAGGCGCGCAAGTCGGGCGCGAAGATTCCGAAGAAGAGTGAGAAATAAGCTGCTTCAGCACGCGCGGTCGTACCCATGACCGACAGGCCGCAGAAAAAGCGCGCGCATGGCGACCCGCAATCGGAGCCAGCGGATGTCGAACCCGATCAGCATCCGGCGAAGCTCGACGATTGCCGCCGTTGCGCGCTCTGGCGCAATGCGACTCAGGCCGTGCCCGGCGAAGGGCAGCGGCACGCGTCGATCGTGCTGGTCGGCGAGCAACCCGGCGACATGGAGGATCTGCAGGGCAAGCCCTTCGTCGGGCCGGCCGGCGCGTTGCTCGACAGCGCGCTCGAAGAAGCGGGCGTCAAGCGTAACGACGTCTACGTGACGAACGCCGTCAAGCATTTCAAGTGGATCGCGCGCGGCAAGCGTCGCTTGCACAAAACGCCCGCTCAGCGTGAAGTGGATGCTTGTGGCTACTGGCTGGAGCAGGAACTCGACATGCCGCATGTGCGCGTGGTCGTGGCACTGGGCGCGACCGCGTTGAAAGCGGTTGTTCACGACTCGCACGCGCGCTTGCAGGACGCGTTCGACAAAACGCTCGAGCGCGGCGAGCAACGCGTGGTCGCGACGTACCATCCGTCGTTTGCGCTGCGCGCGCCGGACCCTGAAACGCGTCGCGAGGTGTACGAACGCATCGTCGCAGCGTTGCGCACCGCACAGAAGCTGGCCCACGGCGGCAAGCGCTCAGGATGACGCCGGCGCGTGCGTCGCTCGTAATCCGAGGCCTTTCATCAATCGTTGTGCGTCGAACGGCGCCCGAGCTTTTACATCGTTGTCGAAGTAGCAGTAGACGTCTCGCGCGGCTCGGCGAGGCGGCCGGAGTTGCGGCGCGATCAAGCGCGCGTCGGCAGGCTGGGAGCCGCCGCGCCATGCATCGATTCGCTCGGCCCATCGTTGCAGAGCGTCGTCCCCATACGAACCCGAGTATTTGGCTTCGCTGCCGTGCAGGCGAAGATAGACGAAGTCCGCCGTCAGATCTTCGGCGACGGGCCACGGTTCGGTGGAATCTGAAACGACGAGCGCGACCCCGTATTGCCGAAGCAAGGTCACGAACGCCGGATCGACGAAGCTCGCGTGGCGCACTTCGACCGCGTGACGCAACTTCCGCTTGCGATCGATGGCGACGTAAGGCGTCTTGACACGCGCATCATGGTGCTTCGCCAGCGCCGATGCGCTCGCGACGTCGGACGGTAACACGCTCAGAAAGCGCTCCATTGCCTCGGGCTCGAATCGGAACGACGGCGGAAATTGCCATAGGATCGGACCAAGCTTTTCGTTCAACGCGAGCAGCCCCTGCGCGAAGAAGTTCGCGATGCCGACACGTGTGCTCGCATCGCGAAACCGCAGCACATGAGTCAGGTAGCGCGCGCCTTTGATGCCAAACACGAAGCCGTCAGGCGTTTGCGCGTACCAACGCTGCCAGCTATCGAGCGATTGAAGGCTGTAATGCGTGCCGTTGATTTCGATCGTGCCGAACAGCGCCGACGCGTACTTTAATTCCGCTGCATGTTTGAGATCCTCTGGGTAAAAGCTGCCGCGCCAACCTTGGTAGCGCCAGCCGGAAATGCCGATACGCACATCGCCGGTTTTCTTCATTCGCGCGTCGGGTCCGGCGGAATGGGGTTCGGAGTCCGGCTCCGACTCGACGGATCGCAGCGTCATTGAATACGCGCGATTTGCTTCGCCACCGCGGCCGGGCTGTCGAAATTGTGATCGGGCAGACGGTCGACCAGATCGACGATGTCGGTATTCGCGTGATTTTTGCGCGCCTGCGCGGCCAGCTTTTCGCGTGTGGTCGGGTAATTCACATCACTGATTGCTTTTTCGACGTCAGCGGGATTCGGCTGACCGGGGTGGCGGTGATCCTGGGAATGGGCGGGGTGCTGTGACATGGTTCCTCCGTGAATGAGTACATCACGACTGCGCGCCTACCGGTACCTCTCGCATATCTCGTGCCTCGGCGCGCGGGCTCGAGTTGCGTTTTCCAGCGGCGCACGTCGTGCGGATGAAAAAGAACCCAGCGAGGAACGCGAATTGCGCGCAGCCGGCAAAATAGCGCCGCTGACACAGGACCTTTCAAGGAGAAGGCCATCATGAGCACGATGCTCGCATATCGCATTCACCGCTTCGGCGGTCCCGAGGTGTTCAAGGCCGAGAAGATCGAGATCCCCGAGCCTGGCGCCGGCCAGGTGCTGGTGCGCGTGCGCGCGGCCAGCGCCAATCCGGTGGACCTGAAGACGCGCTCGGGCCAGTACCCGTTGATTCGCGAAGAGAAGCTGCCCTATACGCTCGGGCGCGATTTTTCCGGAGTGGTCGAACGGGTCGGCGAGGGCGTCGGGCAATGGCGCGCGGGCGAGCGGGTGTATGGCTTCGTTGGCCAGGGACAGGGTGCGTACGCGGAATTCGTCGTCGTGTCCGCGAGCGCGTTAGCGCATGCGCCGGAAAAACTGGATGTGGGGTCCGCGGGCGCCGTGCCGCTCGCCGCGTTGACCGCATGGCAGGGGCTGTTCGATCACGGCTGCCTCGAAGCCGGCGGCCGCGTGCTGATCCATGCGGGCGCGGGCGGCGTTGGACATTTCGCCGTGCAGTTCGCCAAGCAGAAGGGCGCGCAAGTGTACGCTACGGCGTCCGGCGACGGCATCGAGTTCGTGCGCTCGCTCGGTGCGGATCGCGTGATCGACTATCACGCGCAGCGCTTCGAAGACGTCGCGCGCGACATCGACCTCGTGTTCGATCTGATCGGCGGCGATACGCAGCGCCGCTCGTGGTCGGCGGTCGCGACCGGTGGCGCGCTGGTCTCGACGCTCAACGAGCCGTCGCAGACCGAGGCATCGAACCATGGCGCACGGGCCACGCGTTATACCGCGCGACCCGACGGCCGGCAATTGACGGAGATCGCGTCGTTGCTCGACAAGGGCAGCGTGCGTGTCGTGGTCGCCGAACGGTTTGCGTTCGATGCGACGGCCAAGGCGCTGGAACGGCTCGCGAAAGGCCACGTGCGCGGCAAGATCGTGGTGGAGATGGCGTCGTAGTACGGAGAGCGCGCTGTCTGCTAGTTCGGATTCGCGTCGTCGCTCGCGCTGCGCAGCGGCGCGCGGCTCTGATCGTTATTCAGATGCACGAACTTTCTCAACAGTCTCAATAGCTCTCGCGCATCCTCGTCTCCCATCCCGTCGAGCAGGCCGTGATTGAGCGCGTTGACGCCGGGGATCAATTCATCGAGCAACTGCTCTCCAGTCGGCGTCAGCAATAGACGACGCTGGCGGCGCGGCAGAACTTCGCGCACGATCCAGCCTTTCGCTTCGAGCCGTACCGCGATATCGGCGGTGGTCGACGTGTCGAGGCCGACTCGCTGCGCGAGCGTGACCTGATCGAGTCCGGGCAATTCCTGCAGCATTCTGAGCACCGCATACTGAACGGGCGTCACCTCGCGTCCGATCAGATCATGAAACATGGACACGGAAATCTGATGCGCGCGTCGGATCAAATGGCCGGGCTGGTCGTACAGATCGATGCTGATCGCGGAAGTGCTGGTATCGGTTGAAGTGACCATATTAGTTCTGAAGACCTCGCGCCTTTTCGTTGCGAATGGAAATGGCGAACCGGCGTTCGTGTTACCTGATTGAAAGTTCGTCTAGGGGAAAACCTTCATTTAATCATTAAAGACGCATTGAGTACACTGAATCTCAATGAGTAGGCTGAATGCAGTGAATGAATAATCCAGGGAGTGAGACTGACATGTTTCCCAAGAATGCGTGGTACGTCGCATGTATGCCCGATGAAGTCGCGGATAAGCCGCTCGGCCGGCAGATCTGCGGCGAGCCGATGGTTTTCTATCGCAACGCGGAAGGCGACGTGGTGGCGCTCGAAGACTTCTGTCCGCATCGCGGCGCGCCGCTGTCGCTCGGTTTCGTGCGCGATGGCACGCTCGTGTGCGGCTATCACGGCCTCGAAATGGGCTGTCAGGGCAAGGCGACCGGCATGCCGGGGCAACGCGTCAACGGCTTTCCATCGATTCGCAGCTATCCAGCGATCGAGCGCTATGGCTTCGTCTGGGTGTGGCCCGGCGATGCGGCGCAGGCCGATGCCGCCAAGCTGCATCATCTGGAGTGGGCCGAGAGTGCCGAATGGGCGTACGGCGGCGGTCTTTATCACATTCGCTGCGATTACCGGCTAATGATCGACAACCTGATGGATCTGACGCACGAGACCTATGTGCACGCGAACAGCATCGGGCAAAAGGAAATCGACGAAGCCGCGCCGAAAACCGTGGCCGAAGGCGATACCGTGCGCACGAGCCGTTTCATGGAAAACGTCGCGGCGCCGCCGTTCTGGAAGATGGCGTTGCGCGGCAATGGTCTCGCCGACGACGTGCCCGTCGACCGTTGGCAGATCTGCCACTTCACGCCGCCGAGTCACGTGCTGATCGAGGTGGGCGTCGCGCATGCCGGGCAGGGTGGCTATCACGCGCCGGCCGACCAGAAAGCGTCGTCGATCGTGGTGGATTTCATCACGCCGGAAACGGAAACGTCGATCTGGTATTTCTGGGGCATGGCGCGCAATTTCCGTCCCGACGATGCGGCGCTGACCGCGAGCATCCGCGAAGGGCAGGGCAAGATCTTCAGTGAAGATCTGGAGATGCTCGAACGTCAGCAGCAGAACCTGTTGCGCTGGCCCGAGCGCAATCTGCTGAAGCTCAATATCGATGCGGGCGGCGTGATGTCGCGTCGCGTGATCGATCGGCTCGTCGCGCAGGAACGCGCGGAGACGGGCGCGCCGCAGGCTGAAGTGACGCGCGTCATTCCCGTGCGGACGGCGACATGAATCATCCCGTGCTGAATGTGGTGGTCGCGCGCCGGCGCGACGAAGCGCTCGGTATCGCGAGCTTCGAACTCGCGAGCGAAAACGCTCAGGCGTTGCCGGCGTTCGACGCCGGCTCGCACGTCGACGTGCATTTGCCAAACGGGCTCGTGCGTCAGTACTCGTTGTGCAACGATCCGCGCGAAACGCATCGCTATCTGATCGCGGTGCTCCGCGACGAAGGGGGACGCGGCGGATCGAAAGCGGTGCACGATCTGGTCCGCGAAGGCGATCGCCTGCAGATCAGCGCGCCGCGCAATCATTTCGCGCTCGCTGACGATGCGGCTCATCATCTGCTGCTCGCGGGCGGGATCGGCGTCACGCCGATTCTTTGCATGGCCGAGCGGCTTGCCGCCACGGGCGCTTCGTTCGACATGCACTACTGCACGCGCTCGAAGGAACGCACGGCGTTCGTCGAGCGTCTTGCACAAGCTGGCTTCGCGAAGTCGGTCCAGCTTCATCACGATGACCATCCGGGCGGCTCGACGTTCGATATCGAGCAGACGCTCAGCGATGCGCCGGCCGGCACCCACCTGTATGTCTGCGGACCGCGCGGCTTCATGGACTTCGTGCTCGAGACCGCGCGTGCGAAGGGCTGGCCGGAACACAGGCTGCACTACGAGTTCTTCGGCGCGGCCGCGAATCAGGCGGCGACGGGCGGCAGCTTCCAGGTGCGCATCGCGAGCAGCGGCGCGACGATCGACGTGCCGCCCGAA
Source organism: Paraburkholderia sp. MM6662-R1 (assembly GCF_050436245.1). Taxonomy (NCBI): domain Bacteria; kingdom Pseudomonadati; phylum Pseudomonadota; class Betaproteobacteria; order Burkholderiales; family Burkholderiaceae; genus Paraburkholderia; species Paraburkholderia sp. MM6662-R1. The sequence continues at coordinate 1,850,482 of NZ_JBNDLV010000004.1, forward strand.
TGCACGGTCGTGCAGGCGCTGGCCGCGCATGGCGTCGAAGTGATCACGTCGTGCGAGCAGGGCGTGTGCGGTACCTGTTTGACGCGGGTGCTGTCCGGCGAGCCGGATCATCTGGATTCGTATCTGACCGACGAGGAACGCGCGGCAAACGATCAGTTCCTGCCGTGCTGCTCGCGCGCGAAATCGCCGCTGCTGGTGCTCGATCTGTGATTTTCCGCGGTACGACGGGCCTGTTGCCCGTCGTACCGCTTATTTATTGCGCTTTTCCCTCGGAATCCGACGAACTTACCGTGCGCACACTCAACGCCGGATCGTGCGCAATCGCTTCTTCGGAGAACGGAATAATCGCCCAGCGTTGGGCCGCGTAATCGCGCGTCCCGTCGGCATAGTGCGGCGACGCCGGGTCATCCGATTCTGACGGTGCGAGCAGCGTGCGCGCGATCACCTGAGCGCCGGCGAACGACACTATCTGCAGATAGGTGTCGCCCATTGGCTTGACGTTCATCGAATAGCCGCTCGCATCGAAGGGATGCGCGGCACACGCCGAGGTGAAATAGCCGCCCGCGTCGCAACCCCCGAATAGCGCAATGCGCTCGTCGTTGCGTTGCACGTAGAGCGCCACGCTGCGCGGTGCATCGATCGCGATGCCGGCGCGTTGCAGTGCCGCGAGCGCGTCATGCAGCGCGGCGGCGAGCTGCGGCGGATCGGCGGCGATGCCCGCGGGTGTGGTCAACGGCTTCGCGGGATCGAACGGTACCGCGTATAGCTGCGCGGGCCGTATCGTCAGCAGACGTCGCCACAGTTCGTCCCACAAGGTTGCCCCCACTGCGTCGGCCGCGGCCGTATCGTCCCATGCGGCGAGTACCTTGCACGCCGCGCGCTGCGGGTCGGCGTTCGGGCCGGCCGGCAGGGCCGCGAGTGCGTCGCTGCCGCACAGACGGTCGAGCACGGGTTGCTTGAACAGCAACGCCGACATCGAGCGGCTGTCGAGCGCAGCGTGACCGAGTGTATCGGCGCAAACGCCATGCGGATCGCTCTGCAATTGCGCCGCGATCGTATGGCCCAGTCGCGTGCGCAGCGTCTGCGGCGTCGCGGTCGCACCGATGATCTTCGCATAGCCGGTCATCGGTGCGGCCGGGTTGCTGAGCCAGTAACTGTCGTTGAAATTGCCGACATAGTCGCGCCGAAGCAGCGACGGCATCTGCGCGACCGGCAACGCATGATGCTGTACCGCGCCGGGCTCGTCGCGCCAGTCGCAGTCGCTGCGCGAACCGTCGAGACGCGCGGATCGTCACGGCCGATCGCGAGCGTGTTGACCCACGGCACCGCCGCGTTCTTCTTCTGGATGGCGATGAAATCGTCGAGCGAGGCCGCCTGATTCCATGCGCAGAAGTTTTCGAACACGCGGAAGTTGTCGGTATTGATATCGCGCAGCGCGAACGCCTGCTGCGCATTCCACGCGAGCGCGGGCGACATCGTGCCGAGATTGACCAGCGGTCCGAAGCGCGAACGATACAGCGTGCGCGACACGGTATGCAGCGAACCGTCGGCGGCGCGTACCTCGACGTTCACGCGCGTCGGCGTCATCGCTTCGCTGTTGCCGTCGACCTGATACCGGGTTGGCGCGCCAGGTTCGAGCGTCAGCTTGAAGAGGCCGAAGCGCTTCGCGGTGGAGACGGTATGGGTCCAGGCGACGTTGTCGTTGAAGCCGATCATGATCAGCGGTACGCCGAGAAACGACACGCCGCTGACGTTCAGCTTGCCAGGAATAGTGAGTTGAGCCTGGTAGAAGCGATCGGGGCCGGTCCAGAACCAGTGCGGATTGCCGAGCAGCAGCGCGCTGCCGGTGTGCGTCGCGTCCGCGCCGAACGCGAGAGCGTTGCTGCCGATGCCCGCATGGCCGCCGAATTCCGCGAGCGGTGGGTCGACGGGGGCGCCGTCGTGCAACGCGCTTGGCGGCGGCACCGGCATCGGCTGGGGCGGTTGCGCGGTCGCGATCGCGTTGATGAAGCGCGCCTCGCCACCGGCCAGATTCGCCGCGATCTGACGCCGGTACAAGTCCGCGTTGCTGACCTTGCCGAGCCACGGCGCCGCGCGGCAGGCCGCATGCGCGCCCGGGAAATCCCCGTGCGCGAGATCGGCGACGTAGCGGTTATAGCCGGCGACGAAGCCGTCGATCAACGCGCGCATGTCGTCGGTCTGGCTTTTGCGGTAACGCGCGACGGTCGCATCGTCGACGATGAAACGGAAAAAGAAATCCGCATTGAGATTGTTGGGCTGGCCGAACGTCGCGCCGAGCGTGGGCCGCGCGTCGGCGCCGAAGAAGCGCGAGCGTTCGCCGCGATAGGTGACGAAGCTTTCGGCCATCGTGCACAGATTGTCTTGCGCCTGCGCGTAGCCGTATCCATAGCCGAGGCTGCCCCAGTTGTCGGCGTTGATGTGCGGAATGCCGAGCGCGGCGCGGCGGATGTCGGCGCGATACGGGCCGGTGTGCGCGACGTTGTCCGCATCGGGGCTCGCGCAGCTTGGCAGAGCGGCGGCGACGGGTAGGGCGATCAGCAGGGCGGCGAGGCGGCGGAGCAGAGAGACGTTCGAACGCATGGCCTTTTGTGGTTGGGCGAACGTTGAGCGGTGACGGGCGTGTCGCTCGGCGTCAAGAAAGATTGTGACTGGACGCCCCGATTGGGCGTGCTCTGATTTCTTTCGAACTGTCAGTTAGCTATTAATGTCAGGTGGCTAGAAAACAGTGCTCCCGCATTCCGGTCATCAGTAGTTTACGAACGTTGAATCTGGAGCGAGAAGCTATACCCCGTGTCATCGATCGTCGTGCATTTTTGATCAATGAATGTCTTCAGGAGCAAGGCCTTGCGATCGCTTCCCGCCAGGGTGTTCATCGTAACGATGAGTGCGATTATCGCGCTCGGGGCGGTCCAGTATCGTTCCGCGGTCACGCAAATAAAAGGAGCCACATTTCACGATCAGAAATCAGATGACGGGAAATACATCGCGCGGTATGCATATCTGCCCCGTCACCGGATCGCCTTGAGGCTGTACCGCGCAACTACGGCGGAATTGCTCGCCGAGCGAGTTTATCGATATCCGGAGCGAATCCGGCTGTTCTGGACAGAGGACTATCTGATATACGACACATCGGCGGAAGGCGGCGACGGAGAAATTGAGCTACCGCCGTCATGATGGGACCGTGCCAAGGCAAAACTGCCTTGAAGAATGTTCTCAGTCCACGAGTGCAAGAAGCCTTGCCGAAAGCGCTGGGCGCCGTCAATCGCATGACACGGTTTTCAAGGCTGCGCGACCGGACGTGCGAGCGGAGCTAGCCGCGCGAAACCCGCTGGGCGGCGGGCTTCAGGCGCAACATGTGGTGCTGAGATAGCGATTATTTCCACCGGGAGACGGCTAGTTGTCAAGCTTTCGCTGACCACGCTTCCTGCTCCGCCGGAAAACCAGCACAGCTGCGGCGAACCCTAGCGCGATTGCGGCCGACGATATGAGGAAGGCCAAGTCGGATTCTTGATACGCCGTCTTGACCCCATACATACGAACCGCCCATTTCCATATCGGGTTCGAAAAGTTCAAGGGCGTATCCGGATGCCAAATCCACCAGACTGCATTAGCAGAGATTGCGAGCACGAAAGCTATGCCGACAGCTAGACAGAGCAGGATTGTTTTCATGCCACCGTCACTACGCCGTACGCTTTAAGTTCAGACCCGGGTACTGATACTTTCGGTGTATCGGTGAGTATCGAGCGGATACGCTGCCAATCACTTTGCTGGTCGATCCTTATGCACCCCTCGCTCCTACCGAATCTCCCCTTTGGATGCAAACGAAACTGGCCGCGAACGATGTTATCGCAAAGGACCGAGTCATCGTCGATATTCCCGTCGATTGCATGGAGCGCAAACCATTCGCTCTTGTTATTGCCGTTCAGGTTGAGCGCATCTTTCCACGGGCCGAGCTTCCCGCCAGATCTTCGATCAAAGAGATAGTATCTGCCGACCGGTATGGCGCCGAAGACCGGCGTGCACGTTAGGGCCACCTTATTGATATAACCTTGCTGCCCAGAGTAAGCGGAAAACGATAGTGCGCCAATCCGAAATTCGCTCATCGGTTTATTATTCAGTTTGAATGAGCATTGAAGCATCAGTCCTCCATATCGACTGGAAAGAGTGAAATAAAAAATAGTTCGGTGATGCCGTGCGGCCATTTTAAAGGCGATTTGTTTTGAGAAAACCGCTATTAAAAAATTTCCGCGCCAACAGCGATTATTTCCACCGTGAGATGGCTAGTCGTCAAGCTTTCGCTGACCACGCTTCCTGCTCCGCCGGAAAATCAGCACAGCTGCGGCGAACCCTAGCACGATTGCGGCCGACGACATGAGGAAGGCCAGGTCGGATTTTTGATATGCCGTCGTGACCCCATACATACGAACCGCCCATTTCCATATCGGATTCGAAAAGTTCAAGGGCGCTTCGGGATTCATCATCCACCACAGCGCATTGGCAAAGATTGCGAGCAGTAAGCCGAAACCGACCGCGAGGCAGATTAGGAGCTTTTTCATCTCACCGTCACTTCACCGTACGCTTTAAGTTTCGATCCGGGAACTGAGACTTTCGGCGTATCGGAAAGTATTGAACGGATATGACGCCAGTCCGCGAGTTGATCGATAGTTATGCAGCCCTCGCTCTTCCCCAATCTTCCCTTTGGATGCAATCGAAATCGGCCACGAGCGATGCCGTCGCACAAGAGCTCATCGTCATCAATATCGCCGTCGATAGCGTGGAGCGCGAACCATTCGCTCTTGTTATTGCCATTCAGGTTAAGCCGATCTTTCCATGGTCCGAGAATGCCTCCGGATCTTCTGTCGAAGATGTAATATCTGCCGACGGGAATAGCGCCATACTTCGGCGTGCACATTCCAACAGCCTTATTGATATAATTCTCCTGCCCCGAGTATGCAGGAAAGGATAGAGCGCCAATGCGAAATTCGCTCATTGGCTTATTATTCAGTTTGAATGAGCATTGAAGCATCAGTCCTCCATATCGACTGACAAGTGTGATATAAGAAAAATAGTTCAGTTATGCCGCGCGGCCATTTTAAAGGCAATTTATTTTGAGAAGGCCATTATTGAAAAAATTTCCGCAGCAACAATTCCTGCCTACGCAGCAACTCGTCTACGCGTTCGCATAACCGAGCGAATGCACCCTTCTGCTGACCTGTTCGAGTCAGTGCGAACCTCACGCCCGCACCCTCGGCAGACGCGGCCTGATTTTTGCTGATGTGCTCGGACGTCGCCTCGTTCGCAGGGGACGGCGCGTGTCGAAAGGTCATCACTGTCAGCGGGGTTCTCAGTGGCAGCAGCGGAAGCATCCAGAACGTCAGGCCGGCGCGTCACGCGCGGCAGCGTCACGTTGTTACCGGCGCTCGCTATCGGTTTCGCCAACTCCGCACACGCGAACACGGTGGCGCCGCTGAACTACTTCCTGCATGCGGCTGGCCCGGCCGCTCGTCCGACGCTGTACCTCGGCTGGGTTTTCACCGCGATCGTGACGCTGGTCACGCTGTTCGTCGCTGGCCTGTTGATCGGCGCGATGGTCCGCAAGCGTCCCGCGGCGCAACCGGATGCGCTGAGCGCCGAGCCCGGCGGCATCCGCTGGGTGTTCATCGGTACCGCGGTGTCGTCGGTCGTGCTGTTGGCGATGCTGGTCTATGCATTGATCACGCTCGAATCGGTGGCGTCGCCCGCGTCGGATCCGCAATTGACGATCACCGTGACCGCTTACGACTGGTGGTGGAAAGCCGATTACCGCGACGATCCGAACCCCGCCCGCAACTTCACCACGGCGAACGAGATTCATATTCCGGTCGGTGAGCCGGTGAAGATCGAACTCAAAAGCGCGGACGTCGTGCACGCATTCTGGGTACCGCAACTCGCGGGCAAGACGGAGACGATTCCAGGCCAAACCAACGAGCAGTGGCTGCAGGCGGACCGTCCCGGTATTTATCGTGGGCAGTGCTCGCAGTTCTGCGGCGCGCAGCACGCGCATATGGCGTTCGAAGTGATCGCGCAGGACGCCGCGGCGTTCAACGCGTGGCGCGACGCGCAGGGACGCGCTGCCACCGTGCCCACGGGCGACGCGGCCGTCGCGGCCGGCCAGCATCTGTTCGAGGAGCGCTGCGCGGGCTGCCACACGATTCGCGGCACCAAGGCGACTGGCGTGCAGGCACCCGATCTGACCCATCTCGGTTCGCGTCGCACGGTCGCGGCAGGCGCGCTCAGCAACACGCCCGACCATCTGCTCGACTGGATCGAGCACGCCCAGCGGATCAAACCCGATGCATTGATGCCCAGTATCGCGCTGACCACCAGCGAGGCCGCCGCGTTGTCGGCGTATCTCGCGACGCTGCATTGAAGCGCATCGCACTCGAGGAGCCCGTTCAATGTCCGATCATCCCGTTTCCGCTTCGCTACCCGCGCTGACCCGCACGCCGCGGCGCGGCCGTGTCGAGCTCGGCAGCGAGCAGGAAAAGCGGCTGCGCGAAATCTGGGAGTCGCGGCCCGGCTGGCGCGGCTGGTTCTCGACGGTCGATCACAAGACCATCGGCTTGCGCTACCTGGTGACCGCGTTCATCTTTCTGCTGATGGGCGGCGTCGAAGCGCTGATCATGCGCGTTCAACTGGCGCGCCCCAACGCAACGGTGCTGACGCCCGAACAGTACAACCAGCTGTTCACGATGCACGGACTGACGATGATCTTTCTGTACGCGCTGCCCGTTCTGTCCGGCTTCTCGAACTATCTATGGCCGCTCGTGCTCGGCGCGCGCGACATGGCCTTTCCGCGCCTGAACGCGCTGTCGTATTGGGTGTTCCTGTTCGCCGGCATCTTCCTGTATGCGAGTTTTCCGACGGGACAGGCCCCCGACGCCGGCTGGTTCAACTACGTGCCGCTGTCCGACCTCGAGTACAGCAACGGCCCGAATATCGACGTGTACGCGCTAGGCATGGTGCTGCTCGGCATTTCGACGACGGTCGGCGCGATGAACTTCGTCGTCACGCTACTGAGGATGCGCGCGCCGGGCATGTCGCTCGATCGCGTGCCGGTGCTCGTGTGGGGCACGCTGACCGCGTCGGCCGGCAATCTGTTGGCGGTGCCGTCGGTGAGCCTCGCGTTTCTGATGCTGTGGATGGACCGCCGCATCGGCACGCATTTCTTCGACGTGCTCAATAGCGGGCGGCCGCTGCTCTGGCAGCACCTGTTCTGGATTTTCGCGCACCCGTGGGTCTACGTGGTCGTGTTGCCGGCCATGGGTATCGTGTCGGATGCGTTGCCGGTCTTTTGCCGCCGGCCGCTGGTCGGTTACGGGCCGGTCGCGTTGGCGACGGTCGCGACGATGGTGGTCGGCTTTGCCGTGTGGATTCACCATATGTTCGCGACCGGTATCCCCGCGCTCGCGCTGTCGTTCTTCGGCTCGGCCAGCATGGTCATCGCGGTGCCGAGCGCGGTCGCGACGTTCGCCTGGGTCGCGACGATCTGGACCGGTCGCCCCGTGTATCGCGTGCCGTTCCTGTTTTTCGCGGGCTTCGTGCTGCTGTTCGTGATCGGCGGCGTCTCCGGCGTGATGACGGCCGCGGTGCCGTTCGACTGGCAACTCACCGACACGTACTTCGTCGTCGCGCATCTGCACTACGTGCTGCTTGGCATCAACGTATTTCCGGTGATCGGCGGCATCTACTTCTGGTTTCCAAAATTCACCGGCAGGATGACGAACGAGCGTCTCGGCAAGCTCGCGTTCTGGGTGCTCTTCATCGGCTTCAACGTCGCGTTCTTTCCGATGCATATCGCGGGACTGCTCGGCATGCCGCGCCGCATGTACACGTATCCCGCCGACATGGGCTGGAACACGGTGAATCTCGTCACGTCGCTCGGTTCGTTCCTGTTTGCGGCCGGCGTGCTGCTGTTTCTGATCGATATCGCGGTGAGCCTGAGGCGCGGAAAGGTCGCCGGCAACAATCCGTGGGACGCGCCGACGCTCGAATGGTCGATCAGCTCGCCGCCGCCGCCGTACAACTTCGCGGTGGTGCCGACGCTCGCGAGCCGGCATCCGTTGTGGGAAGGCCGGATCGAGGAGCCGGGCGACGCGGTTCAAACACGCTCGCAACTCGACGAAGGCTATCTGCTCGCGCAAGGTCGCGAAGCGTTGGGCACGACCGCGCTCGAGGCGAGTCCCGACGTGATCCTGAAGATGCCCGAAGATTCGTACGCGCCGTTCTGGCTCGCGGTCTTTGCCGCGCTATTGTTCGCGGGGCTCGCCTTGACCGCCTGGGTGTTCGTGGGGGCGATGCTGGCCGGCTGCGCGGTCTCGATCATCACGTGGCTGTGGCCCGAGCGCGCGCTGATCCAGCGCGAGCCGGTCGCGGTCGAGGATGCGGGAGGCTGACATGAGCGATGCACTGGATCTCAATCGCTCGTCGAGCGAACCGGACGAGACCGCGCGTGCGTTGCCGGTTGGCAGCGCCGGCGAGCGATCGAGCGGCTGGTGGGGCTGCTTCACGCTGATCACGACCGAAGGCGCGCTGTTCGGCTATCTGATCTTCTCGTATCTGTATCTGGCCTCGCAAAGCCAGCAGCATTGGCCGCCGGAAGGATTGCCGAAGCTCGGGCTCGGCAGCGCGAATACGGTCATTCTGCTATCGAGCAGCGTGTTCGTCTGGTTCTGCGAGCGCTGCGTGCGTCGGCGGCGATTGCGGCTCGGTGTCGCGTCGATGGCGGTGGGCATCGTGCTGGGCTGCATCTTCCTGGGCATTCAGTTGCGCGAATGGCACAACCACCCCTATGGGCTGACCTCGCATCTCTATGGTTCGCTGTACTTCACGATTACCGGCTTTCACATGGCGCACGTACTGGTCGGGATCGTCGTGCTGACGCTGCTGGCGATCTGGACCGCGCTCGGCTATTTCGACGACAAACGCTGCGCGGCGCTGTCGGTCGGTGGGCTGTATTGGCACTTCGTCGATGCCGTCTGGCTGTTCATTTTCAGCACGCTGTATCTGACGCCGTATCTGTTTCGGGAGTGGTCATGACGACAGCGCCCAGAGACTCGCACATCTCGATGCCCTACGTGCTGATCGGTCTCCTCGCGGCGCCGTTCGCGTGGCTGTTGCAGATGATGCTCGCGGAAGCGCTCGCGGCGCAGGCCTGCTATCCGTACAACCATCCGCTCGGCGCGCCGCTCGTGTCGTGGATGCGTCCGGCGCTCGTCGCGCTCGGCACCGTGTGTCTGATCGCGGGCGCGTTCGGCACGTGGGTCGCGTGGCGCAATTTGCGCCGCGTCGCGCCACTGAAGTTCGGTGCGCTGAACGGCGAGCGCCGCACGCGTGCCGAACTCGACTGGTTTCTGACGCGCGTCGCGGTGATGTGCAGCACGCTGTTTCTGTTCGCATTGATCGCAACGGATGCCGCGGTCGCGATCGTATCGCCGTGCAGGTGGTGGTGATGAAGCGCGACGTTCTCAACGCGCTCAGGTTCGCCATCGCGGCCGCATGCCCGCTGACGATAGCAGCGACCGCAAACGCCGCCAGCGCCTCCACCGACGCCGCGCAGGTCGCGCGCGGCGCATATCTCGCCAAAGCCGCCGATTGCGCCGGTTGCCACACCGCCGCGCCGCGCGTGCCGCATCCGGGGGCGGCGCCTGAAGCAACGCCGCCGTTTGCCGGCGGCCTCGGCATGGGTTCGCCGTTCGGCAAGATCTATACGGCGAACATCACGCCGGACCCGCAATACGGCATCGGCCGCTATAGCTATGACGACTTCGCGCGCGCGTTGCGCGAGGGCATCGCGCCTGGGGGCAAGCGGCTTTATCCGGCGATGCCGTACCCGTCGTTCGCGAAGATCACCGATGACGACATGCATGCTCTCTACGCATACTTCATGCACGGCGTGCAACCGGTCGCGGCGCCCGCCCCGCAAACGCGCTTGCCGTTTCCATTCAATCAGCGCTGGGTATTGATGTTCTGGGACTGGGCATTCGCGCCGAAAGGCCAGTTCAAAGCCGATGCGAAACGCGATGCGCAATGGAATCGCGGCGCGTATCTGGTGCAATCGCTCGGCCATTGCGGCGCCTGCCACACGCCGCGCGGACCGGCGTACGAAGAGCGCGGCTATGACGAGTCGGCATCGGCCTATCTGACGGGAGGCACCAACGATCACTGGTTCGCGCCGAACCTGAGCGCCGACCCGGGCTCGGGGCTCGGCCGCAGTTCCGCGACCGACATCGTCGAGTTCCTTCGAAACGGCCACGGCGGCGGACTCATCCCGTTCGGCAGCATGGTTCAGGTCGTCGAAGACAGCACGCAGTACCTGAACGACGACGATCTCGCGGCGATCGCCGCGTATTTGAAGAGCCTGCCGCCGCGCGCGCCAAGCGGCTATTTCAACGCCCGCTCCGCCGCCGCGCAGCAAACCGTACGGGCGCTGAAAACCGGGGATGTGGAAAGACCCGGCGCGGGCATTTACGCATCGTATTGCGCGCGCTGTCATCAGATGGATGGGGCGGGGGTGCCGAACAAGTATCCGCGCCTCGCGGGCAACCCCGCGGTGTTGTCGGCGTCGAGCGCGTCATTGGTGCGCTTGCTGGTCGAAGGCGGGGGCAGTCCGCATACCGAGTCGGGACCGGAGCCGCGCAAGATGCCGTCTTTCGCCGGCAAGCTGACGGACACCGAAATGGCGCGCGTGCTCACGTTTGTTCGGACCACATGGGGAAATATGGCCGGACCGGTCACGCGAAACGATGTGTCGAGCGTGCGCGGCGCATTGCGCAAGTAAATGCCAACGCGCCTCGTCATGCGGTGTTCTCGTTGCCGTCGCAGTGGCCATTGGCGGCGCTGAACAGCGTCTTCAGCTTCGCATTGACCGCGATCAACTCCCGTACTGGCGCCGCCGCGAGTTGCTGATCGAAGAGCGTGAGAACCTGACCGAGTAGCGCGTAGGCGTCGTGATCGACCACGCAGAGGCCCGTTTCGAGTCCTGCCTGCCGGCAGCGCAGAATCGCGCCCTCCGCGTCGCGAAACAGCTCGGGTACGGCCGAACCATAGCCGCGCTGATTCAGCAGCATCGCCATGTAAATGGCCTGCGCCATGCTGCCGACGTGATATTGATTGGCGACGCCGCTGCGTAATGCCTCGAGCGTCATGTGATAGTCGAGCGAAATTTCGCCTGCTTTGGCAGGTACGATCGGGCGCAGCATAGCCTTCGGGTGCGTGCGCGGCGACTTCGCGGGTGCAGCGCGAGTAGGGCTCGCTTTTCTGGTCATAAGCTCACTGAGGCGGCCGGCTCGCGCCGGCCGCTACACCATCACGGAACCTGACAACGTCCATAACGGAAAACGGCTGCGCCGCGCGCGACGCGGCGCCGTTCCCGTTAGCCCATATGCAGACCGCCGTTCAGCGAGAAATCCGCCCCGGTCGCAAAGCCCGCTTGATCCGACGCGATCCACGCGACGATCGACGCAATCTCTTCCGGCGTGCCGAGACGCCGTACCGGAATTGTCGCAACGATTTTTTCCAGTACTTCCGGACGGATGGCCTTGACCATGTCGGTGCCGATGTAGCCCGGCGACACGGTGTTGACCGTCACGCCCTTGGTCGCCACTTCCTGCGCGAGTGACATCGTAAAGCCATGAATGCCGGCCTTGGCCGTGGAGTAGTTGGTTTGCCCGAACTGGCCTTTCTGGCCGTTGACCGACGAGATGTTGATGATGCGCCCAAAGCCTCTGCCGACCATGCCCTCGATGACCTGTTTGGTCACGTTGAACAGGCTCGTGAGATTGGTGTCGATCACCGCTTCCCAGTCTTCGAACGTCATCTTGCGGAACATGCCGTCGCGCGTGATGCCCGCGTTGTTGACGAGCACGTCGACTTCACCAACTTCTTTCCTGACCTTCTCGAACGCTTTCGCGGTGGACTCCCAATCCGCGACGTTGCCTTCCGATGCGACGAAGTTATAGCCGAGCGCTTTCTGATCTTCCAGCCATCGGGCTTTGCGCGCCGAGTTCGGGCCGCAGCCCGCGATGACGGTGTAGTTCTCTTTGTGCAAGCGCTGGCAAATGGCGGTTCCGATACCGCCCATGCCGCCGGTTACGTATGCAACACGGTTTGCCATAAGTCCTCCTTCTTGTTTGGGTGAGTTGAGCAAGTTTGATTGGAGGATGGACCTATTATTGGCAGCGGCCAATGGCTGGGACGATGGGCATTTTCACCTACGGGTTAACTGCCAAATCAGGGGTGGAATCGTTGCTTGACGGGGCAATGAATTACGTCGATTGCGGGTTGCATGCTTTGCGAACTCCGGGGGCGCTCGAGACTGCCGGCCGCCCTCCCGTCCTTGCCTGCGCGCCGTCTTCCTCTTACCCTTAGCCTTAAGTACCTGCCCCGGACACCGTGCGGCAGGCTGCCTGCACGGTCGTCGATGCGGGGCGCGAAGCCGTCCCTCGCTCCCGCTCTATTCGTGTGATCATCAGAGGCGCATCAGGATGGCTGACTATCTTGCTGACATCGATCCCGACAGGTTGAACTTCCTTGGGATCTTCGGGCTGTTGATTGGCGGCCTCGCGCTGTTTCTTCTCGGTCTGGAGTTCTTGACCGGCGGCCTGAAGGCGATCGCGGGATCGAAACTGCAGTCGCTGATCGGCGTGCTGACCGCAAGCCGGTTTCGCGGCGTGGTGGCGGGCGCCGTCGTGACCGCGCTGCTGAATTCGTCGACCATCACGACGGTGCTGATGGTCGGTTTCGTGTCCGCCGGCCTGATGACGTTGACCCAGGCGGTGCCGATGATCATGGGCGCGAACATCGGCTCGACCATCACCGCGCAGATCATCGCCTTCGACGTTTCGCGTCTGACGCCGTACATGCTGTCGATCGGCTTCGTGCTGCACGCGTTTGCCCCGCGCGAGCTGCTGCGGCAGATCGGACGCGTCGTAATGGGGCTAGGGCTGCTGTTCATGGGCATCCAGCTGATGGGCGAGTCCACGCATCCGCTGCGCACCTATCAGCCGTTCATCGACGCGATGCAGGACATGCGCAATCCGCTCGTCGGCGTCATCGTGGGGGCGGTCTTCACCGCGGTTGTGCAAAGCTCGGCGGCGACGCTCGCGGTCGTGATTGCGTTGAGCGGCCAGGGCTTGATGCCGCTCGAAGCCGCCATCACGCTGATTCTCGGCGCGAATGTCGGCACCTGCGGCACGGCACTGCTCGCCTCGATCGGCAAGCCACCGGAAGCGTTGCAGGTCGGCGTCGTGCATCTGATCTTCAATGTGCTCGGCGTCGTGATTGCGCTCTTCCTGATTCCGCAGATGGCGGAGGTCGTGCGCTGGATATCGCCGTCGCATCCGGAACTGCAAGGGCTTGCGCGCCTCGCTGCCGAAGCGCCGCGTCAGGTAGCCAATGTGCATACGCTGTTCAGCGTGGCGAACACGCTGCTGCTGATCTGGTTTGCCGGTCCGATCGCGCGGCTCGCGCAACTGGTCGTGCCGAAGCGCGCGAAGGCCGCCAAACCCGCGGGTGATCCGCAGTATCTCGACGAGACGTCGCTGGCGGTGCCGGCGCTTGCACTGCAACGCGTGCGTATCGAGCTGACCCGGCTCGGCGCGCAGGTGCTCGACGTTGTGCAACGCGGCTCGCAAATAGTGTCGACCGGCACGATGGAAGAGATCAATCAGATGCTCGATCAGGACAAGGAAAGCGACCGGCTGGCCTTCGAGATTCTTCAATATATCGGCCGCCTGTCGCAGCGGCAGCACTCGGAGGAAGAAGGTCAGCAGGTGGTCGGCTATACGCAAGTCACGAGTCATCTGGAGAGCATCAGCGGCATTGTCGGCATGACGCTGATGACGGTCGGACAACAACGAATGACGCAGCAGATCGATCTGCTGCGTCTGCGCGATGCGGCGACCACGCAGTTTTCCGAGGCGGTGATCCGCAATCTCGAGCAGGCGATTCGCACGATCGAGACGAGCGATCCGGAAGAGGTCGCGAAGGTCGTCGACGCGAAGGCCGGCATCGACAAGCTCGCCGCGACCGCGCGTCAGGTCGTGCTCGCGAAGCTTCAGCTGGCGGACAAGGCGGACGTGGTCACGTTCCGGATCGCCATGGATCTGATCGAGCAGGGCCGGCAGATCGCGCAGTTCGCGCGGGCCATTGCGAAAAATGTGGCAGCGCTTCAAGAGCTGCAATAACGCGCGACGCATGATTGGAGATCGATATATTCGCGCAAAGTGATCGCCAGCACACGGACGTTGGGGTTGCACGAGCTCTAAGCTTGTGGCGTGTCATCCTCGTGACACGCTTTCAAAGAGAGTGGGATTGCCCGCCTTTGCTGTGCGGGCTTTTTTCGCCTCGCGCGTGTTGTGGTATCAGTAGTCAAGGCGCGGCGGTGAAGTCGATCGTGCGACGACCCACGGTAGCTCGCACAATAAGCAACGCCTGAAGCGATTTAACACACGCCGCATCCATAATTTGATAGCCTTTGTCGCAGCAGAGCATTGAACTCAAGGAGGGCTTCACCATGATAAGGTGGCTTGCTAACTGGGCTTCACAACATGCTCCTACTCCCGAGAAACAGGCCGAACGCGCGCTGAACAACTTGCGCATGGAACTGTTTCAGGCCGAACAGCTCGTGCTCGACGCACAGCTGCGTGCCGATTACTATCGGGCTCGCCTGACCTTCCTCGAAGAAGTCACGAGAAAGGGAATCGAACAGGTATCGGACGAACGCAAGGCTCCTCTGGAGCCTCCCCAGCCGTTGCGGCCGGGACTCAAGCTCACCGCGGCGCAATAGCCGCGTCTATTCCATCGCAATGTGTTCCGTCACCCGCGTTTCGATACGTGGGCTGATGGCAATCGTGCTGTCGCGGGCAGTGCGCGCTCTCGATAGTCGATTGTGCGAGCATTGATTGCCGAGCGGAGAAGTGTCCGGTTGCCCGGTTTCGTGCTTCGACCGGGCAACCTGGACTGAGGGTTTGATTTTTACTGCGTGATTTTTACTGCGTGATTTTTACTGCGCGACTTCCACTGCGCCTCGCTTACTGCGAAACGCCTGCTTCGTCCTGCTTAACTTGCCAGATCGGGCGGCAGCTTGCCGCCGTTTGCCGCGAGCGCCTGCATCACCTGCTTGTGCAGCCAGATGTTCATGCTCGCGGAGTCGTTCATGTCCCCGCTGTACTTCAATTCCTGCGCAAGTTGCTTGCGGTGTTCGAGACTGCTGTCGACGCCGAGTGCCTTCATCGTGTCGACAATCGACGTACGCCAGTTCAACGTCTGTCCGCTTTCGCTGACGAGTTGATCCATCACGGCGGCCACGTCGACGTCGGTCAGCGGCGCGGGCGCGGCGGGAGCGCTGGGCGTCGCGGCTTGCGCGGCGGCCGGGTCGGGGGTGGGTTCCGTCGCGGGGGGAGGTTGGTCCGGCTTCGCTTTGCCGAACAGCTTGTGCACGATGTCACCAAAAATACTCATTTCCGAAATCTCCGCGGTTGAATGACGAATGCGAGTGGGGGCGCTCGCAGGACATACCCCCACTATGCTACGCGATCTACCACAGTGAAAAACGTAATATTTTGTCAACCCGTCGACTGCTCGTATTGGTTCGCGCGCAATGATCCTGGCACGACTTAGCCCGCGTCACGTCAACATGACGCTGTGCGTGGTTGATGGAACGAGCAAAACATCATTGCGTCACGAGCCGCTGAACCAGTTGTATCCCTGGTTCTCCCAATAGCCGCCCGGATACTGGTTCGTGATTTCGATAGCGACGACATGCTTGGGATTCTTGAAGCCGAGCTTGGTCGGCACACGCAGCCTCATCGGGAAACCATACTTCGGCGGCAGCACGTCACCGTCGTAAGTCAGCGTGAGCAGCGTCTGCGGGTGGAGCGCCGTCGGCATGTCGATGCTCGTCCAGTAGTTGTAGTCCGCGCAATGAAGCGACACGTACTTTGCACTCGTGTCCGCGCCCGCGCGGCGCAGGAATTCGGAAAAGCGCACGCCGCCCCAGCGACCGATCGCGCTCCATCCTTCGACACAGATAAGACGCGTGATCTGGCTTTCCTGCGGCAGCGCGCGCAGTTCGTCGAGCGTCCACGTACGCTTGCCGTGCGCGAGGCCGCTGACCTGCAGACGGTAGGTCGCGGCATCGATTTCGGGCACCTCGTCGACGCCATAGAACGCATTGAACGGAAACGGCCGTGTGATCATCGATGCCGGATACGTGGGCGCCAGCTTGTTCGGATCGAACAGCAGTGCCTGCACGTCGTCGTTGAAGAACGAGATGCGGCGCAGCGCGGTATTCACCGCCTTGTCGTCGGTCAGATCGCAACCGGACAGCAGCGCGATGCCGCCTAACGTCAGCAGCCGCCGGCCGAACAGCCGGCGCGCAGGCGATTTGAGTTCGCGCTGAGCATCGCGAATGATCGATTCGCCATGCGTCGCGAGGAAGGTGCCTTGTTGCGCGGTTCGTTTTTGGATCGTCATGATTTACCGTCCGCGTAGCATCAACAGCAGCGAGCGGGGCACGAGCGCAACCATCGCGAGGTGAATGACGAAAAACGCCACCAGGACGCTCATACACATGAAGTGCACCACGCGCGCGTTGTCATATCCGCCCATCAGCGTGCGCAGCAGCGGGAACTGCACCGACTTCCAAATGGCGAGCCCGGACAACACGATCAGCAGGATGTCGGCGATCACGACGAGATAGGCGAGCTTTTGCACCGAGTTGTAGTGCGCGAGGTCGTCGTGTTTCAGGCGCCCGCTCAGCGCAGAGAGCAGATCGGCGACCAACTGTTTCGGCCGGACAGGCAGCAGCTTGCGTCGAAAGCGTCCGGTCGCCAGATTCAGCGCCAGATAGACGATGAAATTGGCGACCAGCAGCCACATCACTGCGAAATGCCATTGCAGCGCTCCTGCGAGCCAGCCGCCAAGCGTGATCGAAGGTGGAAACTCAATTGCGGGAAAGATCGGCGACGCGTCGTAGATCTGCCAGCCGCTCATTACCATCACCACGACCGCGACAGCATTGATCCAGTGCGTAATTCGCACCCATCCGGGTTGAACCATGTTGTGCCTCAAGACCACTCCATGCTCGTTGACAATCATTCCGGTGCCGCGGAAGCCGTCAACGGGATGCCGTCGGCGCCGGTATGGGGCCGCAGGCAGGATCGGGCGACGAGGTACGCTGCGAGCGTCTGACTGGCATTGCGCCCGAAGCGGTATCGCGATCGATCGACGGTTATTCCGTCGTGTCTGAAATCTTTTCGTTCTTGCTATCGACTTTCAATGACGATGCACATCGCGCAGGAAGGCCGTCCCGCCGCATGGGAAACGCAGCATACGACATTCCTGACTACGGACGGACGCTGGCTCGAAGGTTGCAGCGCGGAAGGGGTGTCGCAGCACCCTGAGCCGGGTAGCGCACAACGGTAATTGAGTACCAGCCGGTCTCGCGAGGCCGGCTCAGCCCGAAGCGGAATGGCCATAGCACGGTCATGCCGCTTTTTTTTGTGCTCTTTTTGCGCGGGGCAAATTCGCTACCAGCGCGGCGCATCCATGTTGATCGGAAAAGCGGGGCGTCTCACTGCCGTTCTATGCGAGTTCATTCCCGCTTCATCTGTTCTGTTTATCGGGGTGTGCACCAGCAGGCGTTCGAAAAGCCCGCTTCGAAGGGCCGTGGCTCTGGTTTGAACGCTTGTCCAGCGGGGCTTTGCGCGAATCGGACGGGCTTCGCCGATGCTATGCGGAACGCTGAGAATGCGGATACTCGCATCGACCCAATGGTTAACCCGCGCTTTGGCCCGCGAAGGACGAAACGTACCTTCATGCCAGTTATTTGAGTAAGCCGTGTAGGAGCCCATGCTCGCGGTGCGCGGCGCGCCCGCGCAGCGTATCGGCAAGGTGCTTGGCCGGGTGTGCGGCGCGCACTTCGCGGGCAATGAAGTGTTCGTCTCGAACGAACCGCCGCTGCCGACGCGCAAGCCGATCGGCGTGCTGTTCTCGCAAGGCTATGGCTCGATGACGATCGCGCTGTGGGTCACGTATTTCATGGGCCTGCTCGTCATCTATCTGCTGACCGGCTGGCTGCCGACGCTGATGAAGGATGCGGGTCTGTCGGTCACGACCGCGGCCAACGTCACGGCGATGTTCCAGATCGGCGGCACGATCGGCGCGATCCTCGTCGGCTGGCTCATGGACAAGGCACGTCCGGCGCCGGTCATCAGCGCTGCGTATATCGGCGGCGCACTGTGCGTGCTCGGGCTCGGCCACATCGGCGCGCTGTCTTCGTCGCTCGCATTGCTGGTGTTTGCCGCGGGCTTCTGCATGAGCGGCGCGCAAACCGGTCTGAACGCATTTGCACCCGGCCGCTACCCGACCGTTGCGCGTGCGACTGGTGTGAGCTGGATGCTCCGCATGGGCCGCTTCGGCAGTATCTTCGGCTCGGCGATCGGCGGCGCGCTGCTCGGCTTCGGCTGGCAGTTCGGCGCGATCCTGGCGATGCTCGCGATCCCCGCCACACTCGCCGCTATCGCCATCCTGGTGAGCCAGCGTGTGGCCGGCGCCGAAACGGTGGCGCAGCCGAATATCGCGCATTGAGGCGTGAGGCAACGCGGCGCGCGTGCGTTTCGCGGGCGCCGCTGGATAAATTCATCTACTGAGGAATCACGGTGATCATCGACATTCACGGACACTACACCACCGCGCCGAAAGCGTTGGAGACGTGGCGTAACCGCCAGATCGCAGGCATCAACGGTCCTTCCGGGATGCGGAAGGGGTCGGAATTGCAGATCAGCGACGACGAGCTGCGCGAGTCGATCGAAAACAACCAGTTGAAACTGATGCGCGAGCGCGGCCTCGATCTGACGATCTTCAGTCCCCGCGCGAGCTTCATGGCGCACCACATCGGCGACTTCGAAATCTCGAGCACGTGGGCCGCGATCTGCAACGAACTGTGCTATCGCGTGAGCCGGCTGTTTCCCGAGAACTTCGTGCCGGCCGCGATGCTGCCGCAAAGTCCGGGTGTCGATCCGGCCACCTGTATTCCTGAACTCGTCAAATGCGTCGAGCAGTACGGCAATGTCGCGATCAACCTGAATCCCGATCCGTCGGGCGGCCACTGGACCAGCCCGCCGTTGTCGGACCGTTCCTGGTATCCGATCTACGAGAAGATGGTCGAGTACGACATTCCCGCGATGATTCACGTGAGCACGAGCTGCAACGCGTGCTTCCACACCACCGGGTCGCACTACCTGAATGCGGATACCACCGCGTTCATGCAATGCCTGACCTCGGACCTGTTTCGCGATTTCCCGACGCTGCGTTTCGTGATTCCGCACGGCGGCGGTGCGGTGCCGTATCACTGGGGTCGTTTCCGCGGCCTCGCGCAGGAACTGAAAAAGCCCTTGCTGAAAGACCATCTGCTGAACAACGTGTTCTTCGACACCTGTGTCTATCATCAGCCGGGTATCGACCTGCTCACGCGCGTGATTCCCGTGGACAACATCCTGTTCGCGAGCGAAATGATCGGCGCGGTGCGCGGCGTCGATCCGGAAACCGGTCACTATTTCGACGACACGAAGCGCTACGTCGAAGCCGCGGATATGAATCCGGAGCAGCGCTACAAGATCTACGAAGGTAACGCGCGGCGCGTCTATCCGCGTCTCGACGCGTTGCTGAAAACGAAGGGGCTGTGATCATGTATGAAATCGGAGTCGTCTATCGCAACATCCAGCGCGCGGATGCGGAGGTGGCAGCGAAACTCGGCGCGCTCGGTTCGGCCACCGTGCATGAAGCGATGGGCCGCACGGGCCTGCTCCAACCGTATATGCGCCCGATCTATACCGGCGCGCGCGCGAGCGGCACGGCCGTCACGGTGCTGCTGCAACCGGGCGATAACTGGATGCTGCACGTCGCGGCCGAACAGATCCGGCCGGGCGACGTCGTCGTCGCGGGCGTCACCGCACAGAGCACCGACGGTTACTTCGGCGATCTGCTGGCCACGAGCTTCAAGGCGCGCGGCGCTCATGCGTTGATCATCGACGCCGGCGTGCGCGACGTCAGCGTGCTGAGCAAAATGAACTTCCCGGTCTGGAGCAAGGCGATTTCCGCGAAAGGCACGGTCAAGGCGACGCTCGGCTCGGTGAACATTCCGGTCGTGTGCGCGGGTGCGTTGGTCACACCGGGCGACGTCGTCGTTGCCGATGAGGACGGCGTGGTCGTGGTGCCGGCGGCCGCCGCGCAAGCCGTGCTCGACAAGGCTGCGGGGCGCGAGGCCAATGAAGCCGGGAAGCGCGCGAAACTCGCCTCTGGGGTGCTCGGTCTCGACATGTACAACATGCGCGGGCCGCTCGAGCAGGCCGGACTGCGTTACAAGGACTGACAGGCGTGGTCGCAATGATCAACGATCAAGCCACGCGCGCGCCGATCACCGGCATTTCGTCGATGGCCATGCGCCAGGTGCTGGCCGGACTCGCCGCGTTCTACGAGCGGCGCACGGGGCAGGGCGTCGCCATCGAATCGGTCGGCGGCGTCGATGCGGCGCGCCGGGTCGAGGATGGCGAAGTCTTCGACATCGTCGTGCTTGCCGCCGACGCGATCGAGCGGCTCGTGGTGACGGGTTGTGTCGAGGCGGCGAGCCGCGTCGGGCTCGCGCGCTCGGGCATCGCGGTCGCGGTCGCGGCCGGAGAAACGCACCCGGACATCGCGTCCGAAGCAGCGCTGCGCGACGCGATTCTCGAAGCGCGCAGCATCGGTTACTCGACGGGGCCGAGCGGCACGCATCTACTGAAGCTGTTCGAACGCTGGGGCATTGGCGGGCAGATCGCTTCGCGTATCGTGAAGGCGCCGCCGGGTGTGCCGGTCGGCACGCTCGTCGCGCGCGGAGAAGTCGCGCTCGGCTTTCAGCAGATGAGCGAATTGATTCACGTGGCGGGCATCGACGTGCTCGGCGAGCTTCCGGCCGCCACCCGGTCCACCACGACTTTCACCGCCGCGATCTGCACGGTGGCGCGCCAGCGTGAAGCAGCCCAGGCGTTGCTGGCGTTTCTGGCCTCGCGCGAGGCCGACGGCGCAAAGCTGCAAAACGGCATGTCGCCGGCTTGATGGCGGGCGGCGCTCGCCGCCCAGGCTTGTGTCCTTGCCTTTTCCGCCTCCATCTCTTTGCGCGAGCGCATGCTCGGCTTCGAAACGCTGACAGCGCCGACCGGCACGCCCGATCGGATGGAGGAGGCAAAACGCTACGAATGAAAGCGGATTCAAGCCAGCAGCTTGCCCCACTCGTAATCGATACTGTCCGGCGTGAAGGGCAGCACGCCCGCGCCGGGCGTAAATGTAAGTTCGCCGAAATAAACGAGGTCGTCCGGCGCATACAGGTCGACGCGCACATAGTCGAAGTCTTCGCACAGACGGGCCGCGACATCGAGCACGGCCTGTAGATGCGGCGGGCGCGGAGCGGGCAACGCGCTGCGCTTGTAGTCGCCGATTGCGATATCGAGGTGATTCCAGTCGGCGTCGTACACGTCGCCGTGCGTCGCGTCGCCGAATCGATCCGAGATCACGAGGATATAGATGATCGGCCCGCCAGGACGGCCGCCAAAGCAGTGCATTTTGAAATCCGCCGGAATCTGGCCGCGCCGATCGAGCAGCAACTGCTCGAAGAAAACGCGCGGCTCGATCGTCCGATAGTGCCGCTCGCGCCCAACGTAATAGAATTCGGCGCGCAACCATTGGTCGGCGAGCTTCTTCAGCTTCTCGAACGAGGTCTCTGATTTGTTTCTCACCACTTCGACGTAGCTGCTGCCGTGATTGGCTTTCATGACGAAAGCATCCGGCAGTGCGTCGAACACTTCGGGCGTGAATGCATCGGGCGCTGCGATCAGCGGTATCAAATGCTTGTCGCCGATTTTCCGGGCAATATATTCCCGCACCAGAAGCTTGTCGGTCAGGTCGATATAGCGCGGATCAGGATGAAGATTGCGCTGCAGGATCTTCTCATTGAAAGTCACCGGACGAATCAGGTTCGGATAGCGGCCAATGCATTTGTGATGTAACAGGCTTAGGAAAAGGGCGTCCGGCAATAGCGTTTTCGCCGCTTCCTTGATTTTTCTCGCGGTAGATGGCGATTGCCCGTGCGCCGCATGCGCACCGGTGTGCAAGCCCGGCTGCCCGCAGGGCGCGGCCAGAGCACTGTCACCGGAGTGTAGGGAGGCCATGTTTTTCGGCGCGACGGCCGCATCCTGCGCGGCCAGCTCGGCGGATTTGATGATCGTCATGTTCTAATCCCTTTGCGGTCGAGTCGACGAGTCGTCCTCGGAGTAACGGGAATTGAAATCAAAGCGCCAGCGGCGCTTGCCGCAACATCTCGGTCGCGGCACTCCAGCTTTCCTCCGGCGTTAGCCAGCGTTCCTCCGCATCCACATGCTGTTGCGCGCGGAATTGCGTCGGCGACATGCCATAGCGCTCCTTGAATAGCCGCCCAAGCCGATTACCGTCGCCCATTCCGCAGCGGCGCGCAATCTTGTCGACCGGCAGATCGGTGTTCTTCAGCATCGAGCGAACGATCTCGAAGCGTGTGCGCAGCAGATATTCGAGCGGCGTCATGCCGAACTCGCATTTGAAGCGGCGCTGGAAATTGCGCTTGCTCATCGCCACCGATTCGGCCGCCTGCGCAACCGAAATAGCCTTGCTGTAGTTTTCCTTGATCCAGCGCGCCGATTCGCGAATCTTCTCCGTCGTCGTCGTGATGTTGACGTCGTCGAACTCGGAGCGGCTTTTCTCGGCGTAGCCGTTTTGCAGGATGCGGCCGATCTTGCGGGCAGTGTCGGTATTGATGTCGCGTTCGATCTGCGCGAGCGCGAGATCGGTCGGCGTCACATTGCTTTGCGTGCGCGCGGCGTCGCCGCTGTCGTCGAACAGAAAAATCGGCACGATCGATTGCAGCGGATCGTTGCAGACGACCGCGAGATTTGCACCCTGTTGCATGCCGAAAGATGCAATCGATCCTTGCAGCGAGATCCACGACAGAAAGCGGTCGTTGGATTCCGCGACTTCGGTGACGTCGCGGCAGGCCACGAAGAGCGCGTGGAAATCCGCGAGGCAGTAGCGTTCGAGGCCTTGCGTCCAGATCGATATGCCGGACGAACTGGTCACCAGACCGCCGCCGTCGGACACCACGGTAAACCGGTATGGCGCCTCTTCGCCAGCCGTTCTCTTGAACTCATTGGCAAGCCGGAACGCGTCGCCGATCGCGCCGGTACTTGCCATCGAACAATCCTGAAAGACGAATAGACCAATGTGCTTCATGACGCGAGCTTCTCCAGTCAGGAAAATCTACGCATTGAGATTAGCGCATCGATTTGGGCGAGACGAGCTTGGCCGGCATGCGTGGGTGTTTTGGCGTAATCGTCAGGATTCAAGAAATTCTTACCTCGCTATTCGCAGAAATGCGTGCTACTAATTAACGTTGCACGGAATTTTTTTCCCGATCAATTAGCGCGATTCTTGCAAGCGACATGCTGGGGCATCGGCGGAATGCGCCGAGTGGCTTGGATTCGGCGCGATTTGCGGGATAACAAGGGCATTCCTGGCACTTGAGCCGTGCAATTGGCGTTCTGTCGCGATGTACGATGCCTGTCGTATTACTCTGTTACAGCAATTGCAGATCGCAACAAGCCTTTCTGGCTTCTTTTCATTTGTAAAGGGCTCCGCATTATCGGCCAATAGCACCCTACTTTGGGCCGCCGGCGAATGCCTCGATCCTTTGCGGACTATGCTTCAGCGCAACATCGAGAGAGAAATTGTCAATCGCGGATTACGTGAATGGCGGGTTTCGCATTTGCTGATTCGTGAGAAGAACAATCGGCAATACCGCGGTGGATAAGCAATAGGTGTGTAGCCTTCCGTGGTTCGAGAGGTCCCGAACACGGCTCCCCGACCTAACCCGACACAGCACGTCGCTTCGCCGTGCTGCCAGCCAATCGAGGGTCTATCCGGCCGGCGGCATAAATAGCGACGTGGCGACGCAAAGCGATCGCCGATCGTTTTGTTTCATCAACCTGCAAGGATCAGACCGGTGGATTACTATCCGCAAAACTCGCTCTATCCCGCTGTTGATACCGAGCGTAGACAACTCAGTGCCCGCGCGATGCTCACGCTAATGCGCGACCACATCTGGGAGATCGTGGTGACGACGGTCGTCGTCCTCACGTTCGCGGTCGCATATCTCCTGATTGCCACGCCTATCTATTCCGCTGACGTAATCATTCGCGTGGACCCACCCGAGCCAAATGCCCTCGGACTCGCGTTGCAGAACCAGGAACTGTTGCCGCCACCGACGCCGTCGTCGGTAACCGAAATGGCGGTCATGGAAAGCCGTGCAGTTTTGCAGCCGGTGATGGACCAGTTCCGTTTCGACATTTCGGTGAAGCCGCACAAGCTTCCGGTTCTCGGCGACATCGCCGAAAAATTCGCTACACCGGGACAGCCCGCGGCGCCGTGGCTCGGGCTGAAATCGTTTGCATGGGGCGGCGAGCGTGTGCAGATCGCCGCGCTCGACGTGCCGCGCGAACTCGAGGAAGAGAAGCTGACCTTGACCGCGCTCGACAATGGCGCCTTCGAATTGCACGGCCCGTCCGGCGAGTTGCTGGCGAGAGGCACGGTCGGCATGCCGCTCAAGCAGAACGGCGTGTCGATGCTCGTGAAGGAACTCGATGCGCGGCCGGGTACGAAGTTCGAGGTGATCCGCTGGAATGAGCTCGATGCCATCAAGCGCTTCACCAGTCTCGTCAAGATTGGCGACAAGGTGAAAGACTCCGGGCTGATGCAAATCCAGTACCGCGACAAGAGTCCGGACAAAGCCGCGGCCGTCGCCAATGCATTGGGAGAGCAATACCTCGCATCCGCGGTGGCGAGCCGGCAAGCGAACGACACGCAGACGCTCGCGTTTATTGACGGCGAACTCCCGCGTCTACTCGGCGAATTGCGAAAAGCCGAGGAAGCGCTGAAGAACTTCCGGTCGCGCTCGCAATCGATGCAGCCGACCAACGAGGCGCAAGCTTATTTGCAGGGCGGCCTCGATCTCGACAAGCAGATCGCGGCGCTGCAATTGCAGCGCACGCAAATGCTCGAGCGCTATACGGGACAGAGCCGCTGGGTGCAGAACGTCGACGAGCAACTGGCGCAATTGAAAGAAGCGAAAGCGAAATTCTCCGACCATTTCAACGGCATGCCCGCGTCGGAACGCGCGAGCGTCGATCTGATCCGCGCGCAGAAGGTCGCGGAAACGGTGTATCTCGGCATGGTGCAGAAGGCCGAGCAATTGCAGGTTCGCCGCGCCAGCACGACGGGCGGCGCGCATATTCTCGATCGCGCGATCAGACCGCATATGCCGGTCATGCCACAGCCGATTCTCGTGCTCGGCGGCGGATTGGTGCTCGGTATCGTGTCCGGCGTCGTGTTGGTCTTCATGCGCCGCCACGTGATGATCGGCGTGACCGACCCGCGCTATGTCGAGCGCCAGATGAGCGTGCCGGTGTTTGGCGAGATTCTGTTCAGCCATCAGCAACTGCTGCTCGACCGCGATGCGACCGCGGGGCGCAAATCGCTGCCGGCAGCAGCCGGGCGCGGCCATCCGCCGATGCAGAAGAGTCTGCACGAGATTCAGTTCGATTCCGGCGTCCAGAACAGGATTCTCGCCGCGCGCTTTCCACACGACACGTCGGTCGAAGCGCTGCGCAGCGTACGGACCGCCGTCACGCGCGATCTCGCGCATGCACGCAACAACATCGTGATGATCATCGGGCCCACGCCGTCGGCCGGCAAGAGCTTCGTCGCCGCGAATCTGGCGATCCTGCACGCTGAAATCGGCTCACGGGTGGTGCTGATCGATGCCGACATGCGACGCGGTCATCTCGCCTCGCTATTCAACGAGAGCAATCGTGGAGGCCTTTCCGAAGTACTGTCCGAACGCCTGCCGCTCCGCAATGCGCTGCGCTCGACCCGCATCGACGGATTGACGTTCCTGTCATGCGGCGTGCGCCCGGAGAACCCCGCCGCGCTGCTGATGAGGCCGCACCTGAAGGATGTGCTCGAGCGGCTGTCGAGCCAGTTCGATCTGGTGATCATCGATACGCCGCCTTTCCTCGCGGTCACCGACGCCTCGATCGTCGCGAACGAGGCGGGCGCGTCTCTGCTCGTGCTGCGCTCGGGCATGCAAAGCGAGGAGGAGATCGCCGACACGCTCAGAAAGGTGGAACGCGCGGAAGGGCGCATCGCGGGCGCGGTGTTCAACGGCATTCCGCTGCGTCGAAGCACGAAGAACTATGGCTACGAAACGAACTATGCCAGCGATTTCGGCGAAAACGACGTCGGACAGCAAGCGCCGCGAGGCGCCTGAGCGTGTGGAGACCCCAACGCGGTAAAGCGCGTTCGCGATGGCGTAAAACGGAGAACCAGATGGCCTTTGCAATCAACGGAAAGTTTACTTCTCAGTCCATCACGGGGGTTCAACGCGTTGCGTATGAGCTGACGCGGGCCATGCAGATGCGCGCCGCGCCCGGTGATGAACCGGAAGTGTTCGTGCCGCAAAACGCCGTCGAGCCGGGGGCGCTGCTCAAACCGCAACGGCGCTTTCCGTGGCTGCGCGGCACGCTGTGGGAGCAGATCACGCTGCCAATCGCCGCACGCGGCATCACGCTGCTGAGTTTGTGCAATACGAACCCGCTGTTCAAGCACAGTCAGGTCGTGATGGTTCACGACATGGCCGTCCTTGACATGCCACAAGGCTTTTCGAGGAAATTCCGGCTCTGGTATCGCATCTGTTTCGCGCTCTTGCCGCGCACGCATCCGATCGTTCTGACGGTCTCGACGTTTTCGAAAATGCGTATCTGCCATCACCTGAAAATCGACGAATCGCGTGTGAAAGTGGTGGCGCCCGGCGCGGATCATTTCGACCGGATCGTTGCCGACCCATCGGTGCTGCAACGGCTCGAATTGAACAAGGACGCCTATTGCGTGATCGTCGGCAGTCTCGATCCGCGCAAGAATCTGCGCGGCGTGCTCGATGCGATCGTGCGGCTCGGGCATCTGCGCGACGTCAAATTCGTCATCGTGGGAAAACAGTATCCGCGCATCTTCAGCGGTGCAGGCGTCGAGCATCCTGTGCATTCGCGGCAGGTCGTGTGGGCAGGTTTCGTGTCGGACGCGGAGTTGAAGGCACTGTACGAGAGCGCTGGCTGCCTCGTGTTTCCGTCGTTATACGAAGGTTTCGGCCTGCCGCCTCTGGAAGCGATGTATTGCGGCTGTCCGGTGATCGCGTCGGCGCGCACGTCGATACCCGAAGCATGCGGCGATGCCGCAATGTACTGCGACGCGACCTCCGCGGACGACATCGCCGCAAAGATCGCGCAGATGATGAGCGACGCCGATCTTCGCCAACGTTATCGCAGCGCGGGGCTGCTGCATGCGCGCGAGTTTCGCTGGGAGCGCGCGGCGCAAACGGTGCTCGAAATCCTCGATGTCAAGACTGGCGAGCGGCTGCCCGAACTGACGCCGCGCGCGTCCGCGAGCTAGCGATGGGTGGGCACGAACATGGATCGCATGAAGACCCGTGCTGGCAGAAGACGTGCATTGCGCACACTCGCCGCGTTGGCGGCGGGTGCGGCCGCGCCGTTGTCGACTCTCAGGCCCGCTCTCGCATTGGTACCGGACCCAGCGCCCGCGAACGCGCGCGCCCGCATGATGACCGATCTGATCGGCACGAACGGCTGGGCCGGATCGGAAGCCGACATCGAGATGTGGCGAGCGATGGGCATTAGCTGGGGCCGTGACACGGTCGGCCCTGGTCAACCTGATCGGCCCGGCGAGGCGATGCGCATCGACAAAACGAGCTCGGCGTTCGATATCGATCTGCCGTCGGCACTGTTGCGAAACGAACGCAATGGAATCGGTTCGCTGTTGATGCTCGGCTATACGCCGAGATGGAATGCGACTGTGCCGGGTGACAGCAATTCGGCACCCGTCGACGTGGATGTATGGAAGCAGTATGTCGACGCGGTGGTGCGCAAGTATTCGGCGCCGCCTTATAACCTGCGCTATTTCCAGGTTTGGAACGAGGCGGCCGGCAAATTGTCCGGCGGCTTGCCTCAGTCCGTGTTCTGGCACGGCCCGGAGTTCAGCAAGGACGAAAAACGCTCGAAACCGTACGAACGCGCGATGCAGGATTACGTCGAGCGGATTCATATTCCGGCGGCCCGCATCATTCGCAGTTATCGCGCGTATGTGGTGTATGGCGGCTGGCCGGACCAGGGCGGCCTCGATAACTTCCGCCGCTGGCTCGAATATCGCAGTCCGGTCTTGAAAGAGCGCATGCTCGATTGGGTCGACTACATCGACACGCACTACTTGCCGGTTGCCGATATGGAATCGCTGTACCAGCGATATGTGAAGAACGGTCCCGCGCGCGGCATCTGGCAAACGGAGATCGGCAACGAGTACATGAAAGACCCGCACTATTTGCCGCGTTATTTCTTCGACTTCGCGGTGTGGGCGCTCGGCAGGAATTGGGACGACCCGAACAAGTACCTGTCGATGATCTATCACTGGGACGGCTATGAACCTTTTCGTCTCACGCATCCCGGCCCGCCTGAACGAACCTACAACGTTTCCGGTCGAAGCTTGGTCGTGTTGCATCAAACAGCGGGTGGGCATCTGGCGAGTTTTTCGAAGCCGCTGCAATGCGGTCCGGGTGTTGCTGCAAATGCCTTGCTTTCCGGCAACGACCTCGTGATGCAGGTGAGCAGCAGCGCGGGCTGGCAGAACATTTCCATCGGCGGGCTGCAGCCGCTGCGCTCCCACGCGGTGCAGGTCGATTTCATCGATGCGCTGAGCGGCGAGGCGAGCGCACCGGACAAGGTTGCATCGAGTTGGGACGACGATTTGATGAACGTGCGATTCAAGGTACCCGACCAGGTGAACGGCGCTGGTAATAATCCGCCCAAACATCTGGCTTATCTCGTGGTGCGTCGTGTGACGCAGGCAGTGGCATAGCGATATTTCGCGAGCATGACGACCGCCGGGAGCCGGCGGATCGAACCTGACGGATAGCGTTGACACATCATGAAGCAGGTCACCATTGCGATTTGCAACTACAACTACGAGCACTATCTGGCCGCGGCGATCGACTCGGCGCTCGCGCAGGATTATCCGGCGACCACCGTCATGGTCGTCGACGATGGCTCGACCGACGGTTCGCGCGCGATCATCGAAAGCTATGGCGATCGCGTACTGACGTTGTGCAAGAAAAACGGCGGGCAAGTATCCGCCTACAACTATGCAATCGCGTCGCTCACCACCGAGTATGTGATCCTTCTCGATTCCGATGACGTGCTGTACCCATCCGCGGTTACCGAAGTCATGCGCTTTTTCGAGGGCGGCGAGTGGGCCAAGGTGCAATTCCGGCTCGACGTGATGGACAACGAAGGCGCATTGACGGGCGCCTATGTGCCGAATAGCGAGCCGCCACACGACTGCGGCAGGCTGCTGCGCGGCGGGTGGCTCTATCCGTCCCCGCCCGCGTCTGGCAATGCTTACCGGGTGAGCGCGCTCAAGCAGATCTTCCCGGTTCCCGAAGAGGGCGTGAATCGCTATGGCGCGGACTTTTATGCGATCTATGGCGTCGCGCTGGCTGGACCGATCGCTACCGTGTCGAAGTCGCTAGGTGGCTACCGGGTGCATAACGCGGGCAGTGAAACGGTGTCGTTCGCGAACTCGGAACAACTGACGAAAGCACCGCGCGCGTTCAACATGCGCTGGGCCATTCTGCGCAATATCGCCAAAGATCGGCTCGACATAGAACTACCGGCAACATTTCTCGACTTCTCACACGAGAAGGCGACATTCTGCTCTTCCGTTTATCGCGCGACCCTGTTCCGGCGTTGGCATTGGATGATCCTCGATTCGCGCAACTATCTGCACACGATCATTGCAAATCCGTTCTGGAGCCTGAAGAAGAAGCTCGGCACGCTCGTACTGTCGAGCCTGTGTCTCGTGCCTTATTCGCCGCTGTCGGATTTCGCGGTGCGTTATATCGCGAACCCGCTCGCGCGCCGTCGCGTCGCAAGACGCTGAGGCGAAGGAGGACGGCATGGATAGACGAACGAGCGCCAACCTGATCGTATTTGTTTACGCCGGTTATTTCATGAGGTACGTGTACCTCATGATCGTCGTGCCGTTCTATGGCCGGGTGCTCGGCGTGGCCGAATACGGCCGGGTACTCGCGTCGATGTCGCTGATGAACGTGATATGGATGCTCGTCGGCTTCGGCTTTACCTTCGTCGGCATGCGCGAGGTGGCGAAAGCGCAGTCGACCCAGGAATGCAATGCGATCTATTCGCTGCATGTCAGCGCGCGGCTGACACTCGCCATGATCGGCGCGGGCATCGGCATCATTGCGACGTTCTGTTCACCGTTACTGTCGGAGCGGCCGCTGATCGGCCTGCTCGCGACCTTGCTAGGTATCGTGTCGGCATGCAATCTCGGCTGGCTGTTTCAGGGGCGGCAACACATTCGAACGCCGATCATGATCGAAGTGTTCGGCTTCGCGCTGAGTCTCGTGCTGGTGCTGACTCTCGTCAAAGGACCGAACGATGCCGTATGGGTGTTGGCGAGTTTGCTGATTGCGGGTATCGCCTCCTTGATCATTGCCTACGGTTTGACGACGTGGCAACTCGGCTGGCCGCGGCTGGCGTTTGCCGGCGTCCTGCCGCTCGTGCGCCGGTCGACGATGCTGTTCTGCTATTCGTCCGGCTCCGTCGTGCTGACGGCATCGTCGACGTATTTGCTGACCTTGTTCTCGACGCCCGCGGAGGTAGGCTATTTCGGCGCGGCCGAGCGTTTCGCGACGATCGGACTGAGTCTGATGGCCCCCGCGGCGCAAGTCTTTATTCCGACGATAAGCCGGCAACTCGCGCAGGGCGACAAGGCGGGCGCGCATGTCACGACGCGGCGCGGCGCCATCTTGCTGCTCGGCTATGGCGTGCTCGTGCTGTGCGGCGCGTTGACGCTGTCGCCTTTCGTGTTGCCGCTGATTCTCGGCGCCGCGTTCGAGCCGAGCGTGCACGTGTTGCAGGTGTTTGCATGGATGTTCCCGTTCGCGGCTTTCAACGAGTTCGTCGCGCTCTATGTATTCGTGCCGCGCAGGAGAGACCGGGTGCTCGCGATTGCCGGCGTCGCCTCGGCGCTGGTCAATCTCACAGCGGCGCTCGTTCTCGCGCCGCGTTTTGGCGCGATTGGCATGGCCTCTGCTCGGGTGATCGGCGAAGCGGCGCTGTCGGTGACGCTGCTCAGCGTGTTGATTCGCCTCGAGCTGGTCGGGCTGTTGCCGGGCGCCGAGCGTGCGCTCGAGCGGGTGCGGGTGGTGTGCGGGCTGAGTACGCAGGCGGGCGGCGCAAAGGACGATTGAAGTGGCGCGTGAGTGTGTGGGAGTTTGGGTGGATTGTCACAGGAGGTCGAAGTGAAAGTCGCTATTGTTCACGATTGGCTGGTAGTGTCCGGCGGCGCCGAGAAAGTATTGAAGAACATCATCGAGTGCTTCCCGGATGCGGACGTCTTTTCGATTGTCGATTTTCTCGAAGACCGCGATTGCGTGAAGGGGAAGTCCGTCAACACGTCATTCATCCAGAAGATGCCGTTTGCGCGAAGACGATACCGCGCCTATCTACCGTTGATGCCGATTGCGATCGAGCAGGTGGATCTGTCAGGCTACGATCTCGTCATTTCGAGTTCGCACGCGGTCGCGAAAGGCGTGTTGACCGGGCCGAACCAGATGCATATCAGCTACATTCATTCGCCGATCCGCTATGCGTGGGATCTGCAACATCAGTACCTGCGTGAATCCCATCTCGACACAGGGCTGCGCTCCGCGTTGGCGCGCGTGCTGCTTCATTACATTCGAGGCTGGGATTCGCGCTCCGCGAACGGCGTCGATCATCTCGTCGCGAATTCTCAGTTCATTGCGCGGCGTATCAGAAAGGCCTATCAGCGCGAATCGACCGTGATCTATCCGCCAGTCGATCTGGTGAACATGCCTATTGGTACGGAGAAAGAGGATTTCTACGTGACGGCGTCGCGGATGGTGCCTTATAAGCGTATCGATCTGATCGTTCAGGCCTTTTCGCAATCGCCTGAACGCAAGCTGGTCGTGATCGGCGACGGTCCCGAGATGAAGAAGATCAAAGCGGTGGCCGGCGACAATGTCCAGATTCTCGGGCATCAGCCGTCCGACGTGCTGGTCGATCATTTGCGGCGCGCGCGCGCGTTCGTGTTCGCGGCGGAAGAAGACTTCGGCATTTCGGTGGTCGAAGCGCAGGCATGCGGCACGCCGGTGATCGCCTTCGGCCGCGGTGGCGCGCTTGAATCGGTGGTGGGATTGCCGCTAGAGCGACCCACCGGGGTTTTCTTCGGTGAGCAAAGCACCGCGTCGTTGCTCGAAGCCGTTACCCGGTTCGAGAGCAACGCAGCCCTATTCGACGCACGCGTGTGCCGCAAGAATGCCGAGCGGTTTTCGTCGGAGAACTTCAAGAAGGCCCTGATGGGCTTCGTCGACGCGCGGCTCCCGTATGCGTGCGTCGAACAGTTTCTTCCCTATGCGCCGAGTCAGTCGCTGCCGGCCGAAGAACGTCATCTTGCCGACGTTACGCCCTGAGTCGGGCGCTGGGGCTGGGGTACGGGCTGTGCAGCTCGCGTGCCCACGTTGCCCGCCTTGCGCGCTGCGCGCGGGCCGGGCCTGAATGCGGTGGCCGCCAGCGGACGCGCGGCTAGCAGCAGCGAGATCACCAGAGAAAGAATCAATACATTCGACGGCGAAACGAGCCGATGCTCGGTTGCCGACATCACCAGCAGGCAAACCGACGAAATCTCCACGAAGCGGAACGCCGCGAACTGGCGGCCGCCCTCGACCAACGCGGCATACGCCGCCCCCTGCCTGCTCCACTCGATCAGTCTCCAGAAGAACGCGAGGATCAGCGTCAAGCCCACTACGCCGAGCTCGGCGAGGATATTCAGATACGAGTTGTGAGCGTGCGAGTCGCTGTGCTCGATCACTATGTCGGACGGCACCGCGAACAGATGGAAGTACGAGGTGAGGCTGCCGATGTGGTCGTCGAAGGAGCCGAAGCCGAGACCGACAAGCGGGCTTTGCACGAAATACGCGAGCGCTCTCGGCCACAACCACTCGTAGCGAATGTCGAGGTTGTTGACCTTGGCGTCATTGGCGTGAATCGCGAACGTATAGCCCATGTAGTCGACGTTCGGCTGGGTATGGTAGATCGCGACGGCGACCGAGGCTAGCAGCAGCACGGCTATCAGCGTGCCGAGAATCCAGCGCTTGCGGCCAAAGTACAGATAGGGCAGAACGGCCGCCGCGCCAAGCAGCGAGCCACGGCTGTAGGTCGAAAACAGCATCAGCACATTGCAGGCGAGCAGCGCGATCAGCAGCTTGCTGCGTTTTTGCAGGTAGCACGCTACGCCGAGACAGAACAGCATCGCCAGGAAGCCGCCGGCTGCGTTGCGCGCAATGAAGTAGCTGCCGAAACTGTCGGCCGGATTAACGAAGATGCTGAACAGCCCGTTCGTGGCGATGTAGTAGACGTACATCGGCAGATTGATGACGACCGCGAAAATGAACAGCGCACGCAGTACCTTGTGCAGATCCCAGCGGTGCGCATACACGAAACCGGCAAAAATGGGCGCATAGGAAATGAAAAAATTGCCGTCGCGCCGATAAAAGTCGAACTCGAGGAACGACTGCGGATCATAGAGCAGCGTCGAGACCGTCGCGAGCACCGTGAAAGCGGTAAGCGGCGCGATGAATGCGGGATAACTGCGGCCGTAAAAGCGCCATGCCAGCAATAGCAACGGGACAAAGCCGATCGCACTGATGGGCACGAAATTCGTGACCGTCAGGAAAAGTGCGACTAGCGAAATATAGGCCATTGCAACTCCAGAAAAACGAATGGCGCGCCGGTTAGCGTTGTGCCCATGCGCTGGATGATGGCGAGATTGGGAACGGCGGAAAGCTCACAGTGTGGGCCGCGCGGGCATCACACCGCTGTTTATCTTTGACATGAATGCCACGGGACGTTCATTAAACGGTAGCACGTGTCGCTGCTTATTTCCATCGTGCGCCCTGCAATAGAAGTGCAAGCTCGTTCGCAAGCTTGTTAAATCAAGTCCGCGAGCACCGCCAAAACTTCCGCGCTTCGCGCCAGATGGGCTGCGTCGCAATGCGGTCTAACTATGATGAATTCATCGGGGCACGATGTCGACTAGATCCGATGCAGGTTGTTTGCCGCATTCGATCTTTCGTTTCAATCGTTTTCCGGTCGTCGTTGTCGAGCAGACCATTGCGATTCGGCCAGTCAGTTTCCGTACTTCCCGATCGAGCCGGATTCGCCGTAGGCGCATGCATCTTTCACTGCGAACTGAACTACTGGTCTGGTCCGTTTGACGCGGACGCCTGTCATAAATCACATCAGACGGTATTTGCGTGGATCGCGGCACACCGCGTTATGCGGTGTCCTCGAGGGAAACGCGTTCCCGAGCCGGTTTCAATGCGAAGGAGTGAGCGATGGGCAAGGTTACCGCGGCAGCAGCCGCAGCGGATGTCGAAACGATACGACAGGATTCTGCCGAGGCGGAGTTGCCGACGCTCGTGCAGGTGATTCTCGCCGGTGGTTCCGGCACCCGGTTGTGGCCGGTGTCGCGCGAACAGTTTCCAAAACAACTGATCGACGTGATCGGCAATCAGACTTTGCTGCAGGCAACCATGGGGCGCATGGCGGGTTTTGATGGCGCATGGAACGTCGCGGCCGATCCCGTGATCGTCTGCGGAACCGAGCATTATTTCGCCACTTACGAACAGGCGCGTGAGATCGGCGTGAACGCGCGGATCGTGGTCGAACCCGCGCGTCGCGATACGGCGCCGGCATTGACGCTTGCCGCGTTGACGGCATGCGCGGAAGACGCAGACGCCATTCTGGTCGCAATGCCCGCCGACCATGCGATCGCGAATCTCGAAGCGCTTCACCACGCGCTGGACATCGCCGCGAGGCATGCGCGCGACGGCGCGATCGTCACGCTAGGCGTACCGCCCGAACGGCCCGACACGGGCTTCGGTTATATCCGGCTCGGCGACGCGTTGCCAGACGGCGCGCGCCGCATCGAGCGCTTCGTCGAGAAGCCCGCGACGGAACTCGCGGCCCAGTACGTCGCGTCGGGCAATTACTGGTGGAATAGCGGCATCTTCGTCGTGCGAGCGTCGGTTTGGCTCTCCATCATCGAGCAGTTTCAGCCGGACATGCACGCGGCCTGCGTTCAGGCATACCGCGACGCGAAGAAGACTGAAGAATGCATCATGCCGGACGCCGAGGGGTTCCTGGGTTCGCCGTCCGACTCGATCGACTATGCGGTGATGGAACAGCTTGGCAATCCGGAGTCGGCGTTTTCCGGCGTCGTGGTGCCGCTCGAAGCAGGCTGGTCCGATCTCGGCTCGTGGGATGCCGTATGGCAAGCGATGGAGAAGGACGACTGCGGTAACGCGGCCAGCGGGCGCGTGCTGTTCGAAGGGGCCACCGCGACCTACGCACGCTCGCAAGGAGGCAGGCTTCTCGCCTGCGTCGGCACCAACAACATGATCGTGATCGAAACCGACGACGCGGTGCTCGTCGCGGATCGCTCGCATGTGCAGGACATCAAGGGACTCGTGTCGCGCATCAGGGCCGAGAAGTCGCCGGAGGCCGATGCGCACAGAAAAGTGCGTCGCCCGTGGGGCTTTTACGACTCGATCGATCATGGCGAGCGCTTTCAGGTGAAGCGCATCGTCGTGATGCCCGGCGGCCGTCTGTCGTTGCAGATGCATCATCATCGCGCCGAGCATTGGGTCGTGGTGTGTGGAACCGCACACGTCACGCGTGGGGAAGAGCAGTTTCTTCTTGGCGAAAACGAATCGACCTATATCTCGTTGGGTGTTCGCCATCGGCTCGAAAATCCGGGCCGCGTGCCGCTGCAGATCATCGAGGTGCAGTCGGGTACTTATCTCGGCGAAGACGACATCGTTCGTTTCGACGACAAGTACGGGCGTTGCGGCTGATGCGACGGAGTCGACCTGCTACGTCCTATGAGGGGGCTGTGATGCGATTGCTGACTGGTCTACTGGCGAGAGCGTTCGACGTCGCGATGATCGTGGCTGGGGCATTTGCGGCCTCCCAGATCCGCTTCGACGGCGGCTCGCAACGGAGCTTTTATTTCGCCTTCGTCGCTTTTGCCGCGGCGTTCGCTCTCGCGGTCTTTCCGGCGCTCGGCGTCTACCAATCGTGGCGTGGCCGCTCGAAGAGAGTGCTGGCGAGCCAGGTGGCGCTCGGCTGGCTCGTCGTGCAGGCCTGCGCGATGGTGCTGATGTTCTCGCTGCACCGGATCGATTTCGTGTCGCGACTCTGGTTCGTGTACTGGACCGGCATTTCGGGCGCGGCAATGATGGCCGGCCGGCTGGTCACGCATGCGTTGCTTGGGCGCATGCGTCATGCGGGGATGAACTTGCAGCAGGTCGCGGTGGCGGCGTGCGGCGAACATTGCGACGAGATCATCCATAAGATCGAGACGTCGCCCGCGGCCGGCTTTCGCGCGAATGCGCTGTATAACCTGCACCCCGGCTGCTGCATTCCGCCGCGCTCGTCGGTGCAGGTCTTCGAAGAACAGGGTGCGTTCGCTCGCTACGTGCGCGAACAGCAGATCGGCGAAGTGTGGCTGGCGCTGCCGCTCACCGAGGAGCGCGCGATTCTCAAGCTGGTGGCGGAGTTTCGCAACGACCTGA
The DNA here is from genome assembly GCF_050436245.1 of Paraburkholderia sp. MM6662-R1. Lineage (NCBI taxonomy): Bacteria > Pseudomonadati > Pseudomonadota > Betaproteobacteria > Burkholderiales > Burkholderiaceae > Paraburkholderia > Paraburkholderia sp. MM6662-R1. Next base: position 1,887,398 of record NZ_JBNDLV010000004.1, read on the forward strand.
TCAATGTGCGCTTCATGCCCGACGTGCGCTCGCTTGCGCTGTTCGAAGGCAGCATGACCGAGTTGCTCGGCTTGCCGACGATCAATCTTGCCGCGTCGCCGCTGCCGCCGAAGGCGTTGGTGCAAAAAGACCTGTTCGATCGTCTGTTCGCGCTCGTCGCGTTGATCGCGATCTCGCCGATACTGCTGGGCTGCGCGATCGCCGTCAAACTGAGTTCGCGCGGGCCGGTGTTCTTCACGCAGCGTCGCAAAGGCGCCGACGGCCGCGTATTTACGATCTACAAGTTCCGCACGATGCGCCTGCACGAGCAGAAGCCGGGCATTCTCGAACAGGCCACGCGCGACGATCCACGCATCACGACCGTCGGCGCGTTCCTGCGCCGCACGAGTCTCGACGAACTGCCGCAGTTCTTCAACGTGCTGCGCGGCGATATGTCGGTGGTGGGGCCGCGCCCGCATGCGCTCGAACACGACGATCTCTATCAGAACATCGTATCGGGCTATATCCACCGTTATCGGATCAAACCCGGCATTACCGGCTGGGCGCAAATCAACGGCTATCGCGGCGAAACCGATCGTCTGGAAAAGATGGAGGGCCGCGTCGCACACGATCTGTACTACCTGCGCAACTGGTCGTTCTGGCTCGACATGAAGATCATTCTGGCCACGATTTTCAAGGGGCTTCATCATCCAAACGCGTACTGAGCATGATGCTATCCGGAGTTGAAAACATAGTAAGACGATCTGCGAAGCGGGTCTCGCTTTACCGCTTTCACCACGATCACGACTTGCAAGCGAGAAAAATATTGGAGCGACTCGAAAGCAGGTATGGCAAGACCGATCCGAACAAACTGCGGCTCGCGGACACCTATGCGCGAGACGTGTTCGGCGACCCGGTCTACGCACCCTGGCTGCGCGTTTATACCGCGTTTTGCGGCACCTTCAAGGAAGGCTGGATTCCGGACAACTACTACGGCATCGTCGTCGTGCCGCAAATGCAAGGCTGGTACGGCAAGATTTCGAGCCTCAAGCCGATTTCACGGCTGATCTTCGACGGCGACGAATTGCCGGACGTCGCGTACTTTGCCAATGGGCTGTTCTTTACCGACAAAGGCGTCGTGGTGCCCGAGCGCGATCTGACAGACGTCGTGTTCGAGCATACCGAACGCGTCGTATTCAAGCTCGACGGTTCCGGACAGGGCAACGGTGTCTACTTCTTCGACCGTGCCAACTTCGACCCCGCGGTCATCAGGTCGCTCGGCAATGGCGTGATTCAGACGTTCATCAACCAGCACAGTCTGTTCGCTACGTTTGCTGCGAAGCCGGTGGCGACATTGCGCTTCACGACCGTGGTGGACGAGGCCGGTCGCATTTCCATTCGGGCTTGCTACTTGCGACTCGGCAGAGCGGACGATACGCATGTGCTGAGCGATCGCGAGATATGCGTGCCGGTCGAACTCGAAACGGGCGAACTGTGCGACGAGGGGTATATGAGCGACTGGGCCGCGGTGGATGCGCATCCAGACTCGGGCGCGCGCTTTGCGGGCCTGAAGATCCCATGTTTCGAGAAATGCGTGGCCACCGTGCTACGCCTGCACAGGAAGATTCCGTTTGCGCGCTGCATCGGCTGGGATCTCGCGGTCGACGCGAACGGCCAGGTCAAGGTGATGGAGTGGAACGGCAAGCACAACGACGTCAAATTCAGCGAGGCGACGCAAGGCCCGTGCTTCGCTGATCTGAACTGGGAACGGCTGAGGGCCGAACCTGAGTTTGCACGGCTGTCACTGGGCTGATCGGGCAGGCCAAAAAAACGTAGTAGGAGACGCGACATGAGCGAACAGTTATGGTGCGTCCATATCGAAGGACTGAACGACTTCATTGCCGTCGATTCGGAGGAATCGGCGCGGGACGAGGCGTCGCAGATCAATGCGTATATCGATCGCGCCGACAGAAGCTCGCGCGCCGCCCGCTTGCGCGCGGTGGTGGTCGAATGGCCGTATGGCGCGGACGCTCACGCAAGAGTGCTCGATGACGACTGGCACGATCTGCAATGTATGCCACACAGACAGCAGGCCGTCGCGCGGTCCGGCGGCCCGTTGTCGAATCTCGCGCGACGCGTTAGAGAACTGCTGAGCATCGCGCGCACGGGGAAGGACGATGCGTGAAGCGCGGCTATGGGCACGCCGCGCTATGTGGGCCGGCAGAGGCACGCCTTCTATCCGGGGCCACCAAGCAACACCTGACAGTCAACGCTCGGCTATGGGCGAAGGATGAAAGCGATAACCCCCAGTGATCGCTGTATCCAAACAATTCATTGGTCAACTATCACCCGGCTTCTGATAATGTGCGCACAAAACAGGCCATAGCGGACGCCAACGTCGGAGCATCGGCGCGGGCTCACGCGACAATCCGGAGGAGACGATGCTGCGACCCAAGGTCAGCCGGGCGGTTCTCGCACTCATGTGCGCGATGTCGTTCATCTTGTATCTCGATCGCGTCAACCTGTCGGCGGCGGCCGGGCTGATCCGCGACGATCTGCATCTGAGCAATACCAACGTCGGCCTCGTGTTCGCCGCGTTCGCATACACGTACGCGCTGTGCCAGGTGATCGGCGGCTGGGTCAGCGACCGCTTCGGCGCGAAGCTCACGCTCGTGACCTGCGCAAGCATCTGGATCGTCGCGACGGTCGCGACCGGTCTCGCGGGCGGGCTCGCGTCGCTGTTCGGCGCGCGGCTTTTGCTCGGCATAGGCGAAGGCGCGGCGCTGCCCGCGCAGGCGCGGGCGCTGACCAACTGGTTTCCGTCGAACCGGCGCGGCTTCGTGCAAGGCCTCACGCATTCGTTCTCGCGGCTCGGCAATGCGATCACGCCGCCGCTGATCGCGCTGCTGGTCGCGTATTCGTCGTGGCGGGTGTCGTTTCTCGCGGTCGGCGCGCTGACCTTCGTGTGGGTCGTGGTCTACGCATGGTATTTCACCGACGATCCGCGCAAGCATCGCCATATGACCGCGGAGCAGGAAGCGCAATTGCCGCCGGTCCGTCAATCCGCGGTCGAAGCGACGCGCGAGCCCACGCCGTGGTGGCGTCTGCTCAAACGCATCGCACCAACGATGCTCGTCTACTTCTGCTACGGCTGGACCGGCTGGCTGTTCTTCACCTGGCTGCCCACGTTCTTCATGCACGGTCGCGGCCTCGATCTGAAAAGCTCGGCGATGTTCTCCGCGGGCGTGTTTCTGTCCGGCGTGGTCGGCAATACCGCGGGCGGCGTGCTCAGCGACCGCGTGTTGAAGCGTACGCGCAACGTCGTCGCGGCGCGCCGCAACGTGATCATCTGCGCGTTTCTCGGCGCTTTGGTGTTCCTCGCGCCGGTGATGGTCGTGAAGTCGCTGCCGGTCATGGCAGCGTGCATGAGCCTGTCGTTCTTCTTCCTCGAAATGACGATCGGGCCGATCTGGGCCGTGCCGATGGACATCTGCCCGCAGCACGTCGGTGTCGCGAGCGGGCTCGTGAATGCGGGCTCGGCGGTTGCGGGGATTTTCACGCCGATCGTGTTCGGCCTGATCGTGGACCGCACGGGTAGCTGGACGCTGCCGTTCGCGGGCTCGCTCGGACTGCTCGCGCTCGGCATCGTCGCGACCTTCTTCATGCGGCCGGATATTCCGCTCGACGCGGCTCGCGCTCACCCGGATCTCGCGGACATCAATGCGGGCGGCGAATTGCGCTTCGCAGAAAACCTCACGCCGCGCGAATCGAATCGATGACCAGTTGCATCGCCGGCGTGATGCGCCGGTTTCTGCGCAGAATCAGCCCATACGGTGCGAGCCGGCCGCGTAGCGGCGTCGCGATCGCGGCGATAGCATCGAGCGCGACGTAGTACTGCGCGACCGAACTCGGCAGCACGGCGAGCATGTCCGAGTCGCGCAGCAACGACAGCGTGGTCAGAATCGACGACGTCTCGACCGTGCTGACCGGCGGCGCAACGCGCGACTCGCGAAACGTTTGATCGATGACCTGGCGCATCGGGCTCGGATGCGGCTGGATGATCCACGGATAACGCGCGAGGTCCGCGAGCTTCGGCCGCGTGCCCGTTTGTTTGCCTGTTTTCGCGGCCGGATGATCGGGCCGCACGACGATCGACAGCGCCTCTTCCGCCAACGTCTCGAAGCTCAGATCGAGCGCCGGAAAGCCATCGGGAATCCGGCCAATCACGATATCGAGCTGATCCTGTTGCAGCGACTGCACGAGTACGTCGCTGGTGTCGATCGTGACCGCCATCTGCAGGCGCGGGTGCGCTTCCTTCAGCTTGACGATCGTGTGCGTCAGCAATTCGGGCGACGGCGCCATCACCGCGCCGATGCGCACCTTGCCGATGTCGCCGGCCTCGATGCCGGCCAACTGCTCGCGCAGCTCGTCGAGATCCTGGAACACGACGCGCGCATAGCGCATCACGGCCTCGCCGAAGATCGTCGGCTCCATGCCGCGCGCATGGCGCACGAACAGCGATACGCCGAGCGTGTCTTCGAGTTCCTGCAAGGCCTTGGTCGCGGCGGGCTGGGTCATCGCGAGATCGTCGGCGGCACGCCGCAGCGATTCCGTTTCCGACAGCGCGACCATCAGTTGCAGATGACGCAGGCGCAAGCGTTTGCGAATGGTGGAGGCGGGCGGGATCATGAGCGATAACTTTAGCGAATCGGCCGATTCGAATTATTCAGTGGTCAGTTATCGGATAGTTTCGCACACTAGCGGTTATCGCAGGACGGCCAATCGCAACGCCGTTCGCGTTGACAAGACAAAACCGGAGACGACGCATGACGATGACCGCGTGCCCCGCGCTCGACAGCGCGATTACCAAAGCGCGCACGAGGCTGCTGCCTTTTCTGATCCTGATGTACGTACTGGCGTTCATCGACCGCGCGAACGTCGGCTTCGCGAAGAACGTGCTGCAGGCCGACACGGGCTTGAGCGACGCGGCGTTCGCGTTCGGCGCCGGCATTTTCTTCGTCGGCTATGCGGTGTTCGAAGTACCGAGCAACCTGCTGATGTACCGCTTCGGCGCGCGCATCTGGATGAGCCGCATCATGGTCACGTGGGGCATCGTGTCCGCGTGCACCGCCTTCGTCGACAGCGCCACGAGCTTCTATGTGCTGCGCACGCTGCTCGGCATCGCCGAAGCCGGTTTCTTTCCCGGCATCATCCTGTTCCTGTCGAACTGGTTTCCCGCGAAAACGCGCTCGCAGACGATGGGCATGTTCTATTTCGGCTTCCCGCTCGCGCTCCTGCTCGGCAGCCCGATCTCGGGTCTGCTGCTCGATGCGGGCAATCCGTTCGGCATGCATCCGTGGCAATTGCTGTTTGTGGTCGAAGGGCTGGCGGCGTCGGTGGTGGGTGTCGTCGCTTACTTCTATCTGACCGACTGGCCCGTGCAGGCGCACTGGCTCGATGCCGAAGAGCGTGACGCGCTTGATCACGCGTTGCGCCAGGAAGACCGCCAGAAGCTCGCGCATGGTCCGGCTTCGGTGCTCGCGGCGCTGCGCGATTCGCGCGTACTGTTCTGCGGCCTGATCTACTTCGCGGTGCAGATGAGCGTGTATGGCGTCGTGTTCTATCTGCCAACCCGCATCGCCTTGCTCGCAAGCGGCGGCCATGTCGGCGTCGAGGTCGGAATGCTGACAGCGATTCCGTGGATCGCCGCGATCATCGGCACGTTCTGGGTGACGCGCTACGCCGATCGCCACGGTCATCACCGTATCTGGGCCGCGGCGATGCTCGCGCTCGCGGCGTTCGGCATTGCCGCGTCGGCGATGACGTCGTCGGTCACGCTTGCGATTGCCGCCTTCTGTTTCGCCGCCATCGGTTTCGTCTGCGTGCAGCCATTGTTCTGGACGCTGCCCACCGGTTACCTGGGCGGCGCCGCGGCCGCGGGCGGCATCGCGTTGATCAATTCGATCGGCAATCTGGGCGGCTTCGTCGCGCCGAATCTGAAGGGGTTGGCCGAGCGCGCGATCGGCTCTTCGCAGGCGGGTATGTTCTCGCTCGCGGTGGTCGGACTGATCGGCGCATTGCTGCTGCTGACGTTCCGCTTCGCCCCTGCCGCCTCCCATTCCGTCTCTCATCGCAGCGGCCCGCTCGGCGAACGCCCGGGCCACTGACTCTCTGATTCTCTGAAGGAAATCGTCGAACATGAAAATCAAGCATATCCGAACGCGTGTTTTCGAGTGGAAAGGCAAAGTCGTGCCGCCGCAAGCGCATTTCTGCACGAACGCGGTCGATATTCTGTACGAGCGTGGCGATGCGATGGGGTCGTTCCGCTTTCACGGCTGGCTCGTCGTCGAAGTCGAATGCGACGACGGCACCGTGGGCATCGGCAATTGCGCGCTCGCGCCGCGCATCGCGAAGCAGATCATCGACGAATACCTCGCGCCGATCGCGATCGGCGAAGACCCGTTCGACAACGAATACATCTGGCAGAAGATGTATCGCCGCACGCTCGCGTGGGGCCGCAAAGGCATCGGCATGGCGGCGATCTCCGCGATCGATATCGCGCTGTGGGACATCATGGGCAAGGCCGTGAAAAAGCCGGTGTTCAAGCTGCTCGGCGGGCGCACGAAAGAAAAGATCTGGTGCTATGCATCGAAGCTTTACAACAACGATGATCGCGACGCTTTCCTCGGCGAAGCGGAAAGCTATCTGGACAGCGGCTTCACCGCGATGAAGATGCGCTTCGGCTACGGTCCGAAAGACGGCCCGAAAGGCATGGCGAAGAACATCGAACAGGTGCGTCTGTTGCGTGAACTGGTCGGCGACGAAGTCGACATCATGCTCGAATGCTATATGGGCTGGACGCTCGAATACGCGCGCAGAATGCTGCCGCGCCTCGCCGAATTCAATCCACGCTGGATCGAGGAGCCGGTGATCGGCGACGACATCGAAGGCTATCAGGAGTTGAAGAAGATGAACCTGATGCCGGTGTCGGGCGGCGAGCATGAGTTCACGAGCTATGGCTTCAAGGATCTGCTCGAACGCCGCGCGATCGACGTGATCCAGTACGACACGAATCGCGTGGGCGGGATCACGGCGGCGCGCAAGATCAACGCGATGGCCGAAGCGTGGTCGGTGCCGGTGATTCCGCATGCGGGACAGATGCACAACTATCATCTGACGATGTCGAGCACCGCGAGCCCGATGTCGGAGTTCTTCCCGGTGTTCGATGTCGAAGTTGGCAACGAATTGTTCTACTACATCTTCGAAGGCGAGCCGCAGCCGGAAAATGGCTATCTGCAACTGTCGGACGACGTGCCGGGTCTTGGCATCAAGTTGAGCGACAAGTATCTTGCCGACTTCAACATCGTCGAATGAGTGGACCGATCCGAGGAAAGCACATGAAGCCACGCATCGCAGTCCTTCTTGGCGACCCCGCCGGTATCGGTCCCGAGCTGATCGCGCGCCTGTTCGCGCAGCGGGCGAACCGCGCGCGCGCGGAGCTGCTGATCATCGGCGACCGGCGCGAGCTCGAAACCGGCATGAAGATCGCGCAGCAGCGCTTCGATTACGACGTGGTCGAAGATGCGCATGCCGCGTTTCAACGCGAGGGCGTGCCGTCGCTGATAGATTTCCGTCTGCCCGGCGATCAAGCTTTCGAGCGTGCGGTGGCGACCGAACACGGCGGCCGCTATAGTCTCGCCGCGTTCAGGCACGCGCTCGCGCTGACGCAAAGCAACGTCACCCAAGGCATGCTGTTCGCGCCGGTCAACAAGACCTCGCTGCATCTGGCCGGCATGGAAACCGGCGACGAGATGGAGTGGTTCGCGAAGCAGCTCGGCTACACGGGCAGCTTCTGCGAGTTCAACGTGCTCGACGAGCTATGGACTTCGCGCGTGACCTCGCATATGGCGTTGAAGGACGTCAGCGCGAAGCTGTCGGAGGAGCGCATCGTCGGCGCGGTGCGGCTGATTCACGAAGGCCTGAAGCGAGCCGGCCATCCGCAGCCGCGTATCGCGGTATGCGGTTTCAATCCGCACAACGGCGACAACGGCGCGTTCGGCCGCGAGGAGATCGACGTGATCGCGCCGGCCGTCGAGGCCGCGCGCAAGCTCGGCTACGACGCGCAGGGACCGTTTCCCGCCGACACGATCTTCGTGCGCGCGCGCGATCAGAAGGCCTTCGACGGCGTCGTCACGATGTACCACGATCAAGGCCAGATCGCGATGAAGCTGATGGGTTTCTGGCGCGGCGTGACCGTGCACGGCGGCTTGCCGATTCCGGTCGCGACGCCCGCGCACGGCACCGCGTTCGACATCCACGGCCAGGGCAAGGCCGACGTCGGCGCGACGCAGAAGGCGTTCGACATCGTCACGCGGATGGCGACCGAGCGCGTGAACTAACGCGTCAGCGTTTCCTGCGCGGCCCGGTCGAGGCGCGCACCACGAGCTCGGGCGGTGGCCCGAGCACCATCGACGGCTGCCGCTCCGGCGTCTGGATCAAACGGATCAGGCTCTTGATCGACAACTCCGCGACGGCCGCGGTTTGAATCGCGACCGTGGTCAGCGCCGGATGCACCTGATGCGCGAGCTGAATGTCGGTGATGCCGATCACCGACACGTCGTCGGGCACTGAGCGGCCGAGCGTGATCAACGCCTGGATCGCGCCGATCGCGAGCAGGTCGTTGGTCGCGAAGATCGCGCTCAGTTGCGGGCGGTTCGCCATCAGTTCCATGCAGGCGGCGAAGCCGGCGTCGATCGAGTCGCGAATCTGCAGCACGGCGGCCGCATCGGCTTCGATGCCGGCCATGCGCATCGCGGCGCGAAAGCCGTTCGAGCGCGCGTCCTGCAAACCGCCGCAGCCGTCGCCGATCAGCAAGCCGATCTCGCGATGGCCGAGTCCTAGCAGATGCCCCGCGGCCAGCTCGCCGGCACGCGCGAAGTCGACTGCGATGCACGGTAGCTCGGGCGGCGACTCGGGGTGCTCCCACATGGCGAGCAGAATCGGCGCGCTATGCGTCGCAGACGCGCACAGGTCGTTGATCGTGATGTCCGTGTTCATCACGAGCACGCCGTCGGCGAGCGTGCCGGCGATCTGGTTCAGATATGCGCGGCCGATTTCGGCATCGTCGTCGGTATTGCAGACCATCAGGAAGTGGCCGGTCTTGCGCGCCGCGCGCTCGGCGGCGAGCACGAACTCCGGGTAAAACGGGTTCGAGATGTTCGACAGCATGAGCGCGAGCGTCGACGAACGGCCTTCGGCGAGCGCGCGCGCATTCAGGTTCGGCCGGTAGCCGAGTTCGGCGATCGCCTGCAGCACGCGCTCAGCCGTTTCAGGGCGGACTTTCTCGCGATTGCGCAGCACGTTGGAGACCGTGGCGGCGGTAACCTGCGCGCGTTTCGCGACTTCGGACAACGTGACCATGTCGGGTTATCCCATATTTAGGGAGGTCAATTCAAATGTTGCAAACGGCCTGCGACATTGCTAACTTTCTCGAAAATGTAACGGAGACACCCACCATGACTTTATCCGTCGAACTCGAATTTAAGCGATTAAATGCAGTCGGCACAAGGCTAGGGCGTTTTATTTCGGCCAAAATTTAAGCGGGTTAAATCGAGGCGGAGACAGCATGGCGACGATTCGTTTGAGCGATGTGCAAAAGGCCTACGGCGACCATCCGCCGGTGATCCGGCGCGTGAATCTCGAGATCGCGCAGCATGAATTCTGCGTGTTTCTCGGCCCCTCGGGCTGCGGCAAGTCGACCTTATTACGGATGATCGCCGGTCTCGAAGACCTCAGCGAAGGCGAGCTGCGTATCGGCGGCCGCCTCGTCAACGACGTGCCGGCCGCCGAGCGCGTCCGCGTCCATGTTCCGCCCGCTGCCTGTCATCTGTTCGACGAACAGGGACTCGCGCTGCGGCGTAGCACGTTCGAGCCGGAACGCGCGGCCGCCTGAACGATCGTCGACGGCGGACCTGCTTCAACGGTTCGTCAGACTGAATTCCGCCATAGAGCGGGTTACATCGCCGGCCACGCTGCGTAGCCGGTCAACAAGGTAGACAAGGAGACATAGATGATTGCTCTTCGCCTTCGCCGTTTCGCACAGGTGTCGATCGCCGCCGCCGTGATGGCCGGCGCGCTCGGCAGCGCCGCGGTCGACGCGGCCACGCTGAACGTCAACGTATCGGCGCGCGGTAATCAGCGCTCGACCTGGCAGGATGCGTTCGACCAGTTCAAGAAAGCCAATCCCGACATCGACCTGAAAATCACCTACGTGACCGAGGAAGCCTACAAGGTGCAGATGGGCGGTTGGCTCGCCACCGATCCACCCGACGTCGTCTCGTGGCACGACGGCGAGCGGATGGCTTATTACGCGCAACGTGGTCTGCTCGAAGATCTGAGCTCGGACTGGGCGAAGAACGGCTGGTCGCAGCAGTATGCGTCGGTCAAGGACGCGTCGACTTACAAGGGCAAGCAGTATGCGGCACCGCTCGGCTATGACGCGTACGGCTTCTTCTATCGCAAGGATCTGTTCGAGAAGGCCGGCATCAGGAGCGAGCCGAAAACGTGGGACGAACTGCTCGAAGCCAACAAGAAGCTGAAGGCGATCGGCGTCGCGCCGATCGCGGTGGCCGCACGCGACAGCTGGACGCTGGCCGCCTGGTTCGACTATCTCGATCTGCGCATCAACGGCAACGAGTTCCATCAGAAGCTGATGGCCGGCGAAATTCCGTACACCGATCCGCGCGTGAAGAAGGTCTACACGACGTGGAAGACGCTGCTCGACAATCACGACTTTATCGACAATGCGCTGTCGTACGACGTCGATTCGATCGGCCCGATCCTCAACAACGGCAAAGCCGCGATGATGCTGATGGGCACGTTCTTCTCGGCGAGCTTCCCGCCGTCGATCAAGGACCAGATCGGCTTCTTCCGCTTTCCGGTGCTCGACGCGAACGTGCCGATGGCCGAGGACGGCCCCGTCAACGTGCTGCTGATTCCGGCGAAGGCGAAGAACAAGGCCGACGCGCGCAAGCTGCTCGCGTTCATGGAGACGCCGAAGATCAACGCCGAACTCGCGAAGGGCTGGGGACAGTTGCCGTCGAACAGCCAGGCGGCGGCGCCTGAGGACGCGATCTCGAAGGTCGGCTTCCAGACGCTCGCGAACACGAAGGGCGGCATCGCGCAGTTCTACGATCGCGATATGCAGAAGGAAATGGCCGACGAAGGCATGAAGGCCATGCAGCAGTTCTACAGCGATCCGTCGCAACTCGACAGCGTGCTCGCTCATCTCGAAGCGACGCGCAAGCGCATCTACCAGAAGTAAGTCCCGCCGCGCCGGCCGCCTGAGCGCGGCCGGCTTGCGGGTCCCCTTGCGGGTCCCAATTCCGCCTTCGATTTCCGACGAGGCCGTTCCATGTCACATACAGCAGCGCGCCGCCTGCCCGCGGCGCGGCACCGTCGCGTCTCGACGACGCGCCGTCATCAGCATCGCGCCGCGTTTTTCTTTCTGCTGCCGGGCTGCGCGTTGTTCGCGCTGTGCGTGATCTATCCGATCATCAGCAGCATTTCGCTGAGCTTCTACCACTGGGACGGCATGACGCCGAAGACCTTCGCCGGTCTCGCCAATTACGTCGAGCTGTTTCAGTCCGATACGTTCTATACGGCGCTGAAGAACAACCTGATCTGGCTCGCGCTGTTTCTACTCGCGCCACCTCTCGGTCTGCTGTTCGCGCTGTATCTGAACCAGCAGGTGCGCGGCATGCGCGTCGTGAAGTCGCTGTTTTTCGCGCCGTTCGTGCTGTCGGGCGTCGTGGTCGGCCTCGTATTCAGTTGGTTCTACGATCCGACGTTCGGGCTGCTGCGGCTGATCGTCGGCCGTGGCATTCCGGTGCTCGGCGATCCGCATACGGTCACGTTCGGCATCATCTTCGCCGCGCTGTGGCCGCAGGCGCCGTTCTGCATGATCCTGTATCTGACCGGGCTCACCGGCATCAATCCCGAGGTGGTCGAGGCCGCGCGCATGGAAGGCGCGCAAGGGCTGCGACTGCTATGGCACGTGATCCTCCCGCAATTGCGGCCCGCCACCTTCATGGCGGTGGTGCTGACCGTGATCGGCGCACTGCGCAGCTTCGATCTGATCGCGGTGATGAGTGGCGGCGGTCCGTTCGACAGTTCCACCGTGCTCGCCTATTTCATGTACGACCAGGCGATCAAGTACTACCGCGAAGGCTATTCCGCCGCGATTGCGGTCGTGCTGTTCGCGATCATGCTCGTCTATATCGTGTTCCATCTGCGCCGCATGTTGCGCGAGGAACGCTGATTCTCTGAACCTCAGGAGTACCCGCTCATGTATCCGCTTCCCGTCGAACGCTGGAAACCGCTGAATCGCATGCTTTACAAGGCCTCGCTGCCGCTGGCGCTGTTTATCTGGCTGCTGCCGATGCTCGCCGTGCTGCTGACCTCGATCCGCTCGACGGATGAGTTGTCGCAAGGCGACTACTGGACGTGGCCGAAACACTTCGCGTTGCTCGAGAACTATGGCACCGCGCTCACGCAAACGCCGATGCTGCATTACTTCGCCAATAGCGTGCTGATCACGGTGCCGTCGGTGATCGGCGCGATCGTGCTCGCGTCGATGGCGGGCTTCGCGTTGGCGACGTATCGCTTTCCGGGCAACACGGCCGTGCTGTTGGCGTTCGTCGCCGGCAATTTCGTGCCGATCCAGATCCTGATGATTCCAGTGCGCGACATGGCGCTGAAGTTCGGCCTGTTCAACACCGTGTGGGCGCTGGTGATCTTTCATGTGTCGTTTCAGACCGGCTTCTGCACCTTGTTTCTGCGCAACTTCATCAAGCAACTGCCGTTCGAGATGATCGAGGCCGCGCGCGTCGAAGGCGCGGGCGAGTGGACGATCTATCTGCGCATCGTGCTGCCGCTGATCCGCCCCGCGCTCGCCGCGCTCGCGATCCTCGTGTTCACGTTCGTGTGGAACGACTACTTCTGGGCGCTGTGCCTCACGCAAGGCGACGACGCCGCGCCGATCACGGTGGGCGTCGCCGCGCTGAAAGGGCAGTGGACGACCGCGTGGAACCTCGTCGCGGCGGGCTCGGTGCTGGCCGCGTTGCCTTCGGTGCTGATGTTCTTCGGCATGCAAAGGCACTTCGTCGCCGGACTGACCTTCGGGGCGAGCAAGGGATAAACGGCGCCTGAAACACGATTGAAACGACGGCTCGACGTCAACTCACCACGAGACTTTCACATGCAACTTGGTGTCTGCTACTACCCGGAACAATGGCCGCGCGCGATGTGGGCTGACGACGCGCAACGTATGGTCGAACTCGGCATCACGCATGTGCGGATCGCTGAATTCGCGTGGAGCCGTATGGAGCCGCGCGCCGGCGAATTTGACTGGCAATGGCTCGACGAAGCGGTCGAAACGCTCGCGAAAGCGGGCTTGAAACTCGTGCTCGGCACGCCGAGCGCGTCGCCGCCGAAGTGGCTCGTCGACGCGCATCCGGACGTGTTGCCGGTGCGCGCGGACGGCGCGCGCTGGCGTTTCGGCTCGCGGCGTCACTACGATATTTCGAGCGACACATACCGGCGCGAATGCGTGCGCATCGTCACCGCGATGGCGAAGCGCTATGGCCGGCATCGGTCGATCGTCGCATGGCAGACCGATAACGAACTCGGCTGCCACGACACGGTGCCGAGCTATTCGGCCGCGGCGTTGCAGCGCTTTCACGCGTGGCTGCAGCAGCGCTACGCAACGATCGGCGCGTTGAACGACGCGTGGGGCAACGTGTTCTGGAGCATGGAGTACCCGTCGTTCGACGCGATCGGGCTGCCGACGCTGACACCCACCGACGCCAATCCGATCCATCTGCTCGACTTTCGCCGCTTCATGTCCGACGAGGTGGCGAGCTTCCATCGCGAGCAGATCGAGGTGTTGCGCGAGCATGCGCCGAACGCGGATCTGCTGCACAACTTCATGGGCTTTTTCACGACCTTCGATCACTATCGCTTCGCCGCCGACAACGCGATCGACGTCGCCGCATGGGACAGCTATCCGGTTGCGCGCACTGAGTCGATCGCGTTGCCGGAGGAGCAGAAGGCGCGCTTCGCGCGTACCGGACATCCCGACGTGTCCGCGTTCGATCACGACCGCTACCGGGGCATTGGCGGCGGGCGCTTCTGGGTGATGGAGCAGCAGGCCGGTCCGGTGAACTGGGCGTCGTGCAATCCGATTCCGGCGCCGGGCATGGTGCGGCTATGGGCGTACGAGGCGTTCGCGCATGGCGCGGAGCTGGTGTCGTATTTCCGTTGGCGTCAGTGCCCGTATGCGCAGGAGCAGATGCATTCCGGGCTCAATCTGCCGAACGACGAACTGTCGCCGGGCGGTCTCGAGGTGCAACGGGCCGCGCGTGAGATCGCGGGCAGTACGGCGCTGGCGACGCTCGCCGCGCCCGCGCGCGCGGCCACCGCGCTGGTATTCGACTACGAGACGCAGTGGATGTTCGAAATCCAGCGTCACGGCAAGGGCTTCGACTACCAGACGCTCGCGTTCGACTACTACGAGTCGCTGCGCGAACTCGGGCTCGATGTCGATATCGTGTCGAGCCGGGCAGATCTTTCGCGCTACCAGCTAGTCGTGGTGCCGAGTCTCGCGGTGATCGACGCCGCGCTCGTCGAGCAGATCGCGCGTTCGAACGCGCAATGGGTGTTCGGCCCACGCAGCGGCTCGAAAACCGACGCGTTCGCGATTGCCGGCAATCTGCCGCCCGGCGCGTTGCAGCGCGCGCTGCCGATCCAGGTGCTCGAAGTCGAAACGCTGCGGCCGACGCTCGCGCCCGCGCTGTCGATCGACGGCACCGAGGGTCACGCGCTGCACTGGCGCGAGCATGTGCGCGCCAATGGCAAGACACGCATTGCCGCGCGCTTCGACGATGCCTGGCCCGCGCTGCTGACGCACGGCAACGTGCGCTATGTGGCCGGCTGGCTGTCGCATGAACTGCATCGCACGCTGTTGCGGCAGGCGGCGCGCGATGCGGGCCTCGATACGCAGGTACTCGCCGATGGACTGAGGCTGCGCCGCCGCGGCGGCTTGACCTTCGCATTCAATTTCGGCGCGCAACCGGTGCAGGCGCCAGCACCGCGCAATGCGACGTTCGTGCTCGGCGAGCCGCGCCTGAATACCGGCGACGTCTGCGCGTGGAAAGACGCGTGACGTGGTGTGGTTGTCACGTCACGGCAGGAAGTCAACCGAGTGGGTGCAGATCGGCAATGAGATCACCGGTGGCGTGCTGTGGCCGCTCGGCAAGTACGATCAGCTCGATAACCTCGCGGCGCTGCTGAAGGCCGGGCACGACGCGGTCAAATCCGTCGACGGGCGCATCAAGGTGATGCTGCATATCGACAGCGGCGGCATCGCGGGTGACACGCCGGCATCACTGTGCCGGCGATGCCTGCCCCTTGTGCTGGTTCACGCACTCCGACGTGATCGCCATGCTCGCCTGATCGGGCGTCATGTGTGGCGCGTCGGGGCTGTAGATCTTTTCGATGATCGCGTCGACGGCCGCGCGGTCGGACGGATCTTTGTAGTAGCGGGCGGCCTGCTCGAGCGCCTGAGCTTTGGTCTTTTTGTGTGCGTGCCACGACGCGACCTGGCCGGCGATATCGCCGAGCGCGAAACATTGATCGCTGACGGTCTGCGCGACGGCCTGAGCGGCCGGCTGCGCGATGCACAGCGCGACGAGCGCGGATACGACTACGCGTTTCATTACCGGAGTCCTGACATGAGACGGCGGCGGCGCGGCAGCGGCGGTGATCGCCGCGCCTGGCCGCGCGCGGAAAATTGTTGCGTAGTGTATCGGGAAGTAGGCCGGGGCGCTTTTCGCCGCCGTGGATCACAATGCCGCAGGCGAACGGGTGTGACGTCGATGCGTCACAGCGGCAGCGGCCGATCCTTTAGCCAGGTTTCAGGCGCGGCGATGGTTCTGATTGCCGTGCTGCTGTGTGTCGAGCAACTGCTCGCGTTCAGGTAAGCGAGAGATCCCAGGCGTTCAGCGAAACAAAAAGCCGCCCTGCGATTCGCAGGGCGGCTTCTGGGTCACCACTCGGTCGAACCGTTACCGGTCCGCTGGCGCGCACATCTCATTGCAGGCTCAATGGCCGAACGACTCCGTCTTCGACGCACCCGCTTCCGCCGCCTGCGGCCGTGCCGCCTGCTTGATCAGCAGCGCGACGCACGATAGCAGACCCGCCACCGCGATCGTCGCGAAGATGCCGCCGAACGAGAAGTGGCGGCGCGCCAACTCGGCTACGAGGAACGAACCCGCAATGCCGCCGAAGCGGCCGACGCCAAGCATCCACGCGACGCCCGTGCCGCGGCCCACGGTCGGGTAGAACGCGGCGGCGAGCGCCGGCATCGACGATTGCGCGGTGTTCATCAGCACGCCGGCAATGAACACGATCAGCACGAGCGCGCCGACGTTGCCGGCCGCCTGACCGATGAAGTACACGCTGACGGCGGTCAGTGCATAGCACACCGCAATGACGCGGTTCGCGTTGAAGCGGTCCATCAGCACGCCGGCCAGTACCGCGCCGACGCCGCCGAGCGGGAACAGCGCGGAGATCAGCGTCGCGCGTTGCGGCGTGAGGCCGGCGTCCTTCAGCAGGATCGGCATCCAGTTGATCGATGCGTAGAAGATCACGAGGCCCATGAAGTACGCGACCCACAGCATCACCGAACCGACGATGTACGAGCGCGACAGCACGACGCCGAGCCCCTTGCCGCCGGTTTGCGGCGCGGTTTCGGTCATCGTGAAACCGACGGCCTGCACCGCGTCGCCGGAAATGCGCGCGAGAGCGGCGCGAATCCGCTCGGCCGGCTTGTTATTCGCGACCATGTAGCGGACCGACTCCGGCATCTTCGCGAGCAACAGCAGCAACAGCAGCAGCGGCGTGACGCCGCCGAGGATCAGCACGCTGCGCCAGCCCAGATGCGGAATCATCCACGCGGCGAGGAAACCGCCGAACGCGGCGCCGAGCGGGAAGCCGCAGAACATCAGGTTGATCACGGTGGCGCGGCGGTTGTCCGGGCAGTACTCGCCCATCATCGTGACCGCGTTCGGCATCGCGGCGCCGAGGCCGACGCCGGTGACGAAGCGCAGCACGGTCAGTTGGTCGATGCCGGTCGAAAACGCCGACGCGAGGCAGGCGACGCCGAACAGCAGCACCGAACCGACCAGCATCGAGCGACGCCCGAGGCGGTCGGACAACGGACCCGAGCCGAGCGCGCCGCACGCGAGGCCGAACAGCGCGGCGCTCAGCACCGGCGCGAGCGCGGGCTTGCTGATACCCCATTCGGTGATCAGTGAAGGCGCGATGAAGCCGATCGCAGCAGTGTCAAAACCGTCCAGCAGGACGATGACGAAGCACATGAAAAAGATCAGCCACTGGAACGGCGAAAACGGATGCTCGTTGATGAAGGTTTGAACGTTCACAGCGGGGCTGCGGTTCATGATGGTCTCCTGGCAGCGAAAGGCCCGACACGACGAGCTATTCTTCTCTAAGACTGTACGCCGTCTGGCAACGGCGTACGATGCCTGCGGCGGGCCAACTGGCCGTTCATCGGCAATGAATCATCCCGGACGGATCGGTTTGACGGAATCGCGCCGGGCGAGGGAATTTGTTCGAATAAAGAACTGTGATTCTCTATGCGAACGCGCGCCACTGTAAGGAATGAATTCGATGCGGTCAACGGGGGAATACCCGAGCTTCGCAGTGGCCGACGTGCCCGCCGATGCGTGGGAGGCGGCGCGCTGCAATCGGGCCGCAGAAAGGACGAGGCGATAGCGAATGCGATGTCGCCCTGGTGACGCACGAGGGCGAATGGTCGCTCTACGAGCGGCGCAACTGTCGATAACGGCGCATCCGGCGTTGCGCCGTCATCCCTTCATGTCGAACGATCGGCGGCCAGGCATTCGCAGCGCGCTTTGATGGGCCTGGCGCGCCGTTCATATCAGGCGAGTTTTGCCGCGATCGCCTCGCCGACTTCGCTCGTGCTTGCCTTGCCGCCGAGGTCGCCGGTGTGCGGACCCTCGATCAGCGTCGCCTCGATCGCCTTCAGGATCGCGTCGTGCGCTTCGCGCTCCTTGCCGCTCGAATGACCGAGGAAGTCGAGCATCATCGCGGCCGACCAGATCATCGCGATCGGATTCGCGATGTGCTTGCCGGCGATATCGGGTGCCGAGCCGTGCACCGGCTCGAACAGCGACGGAAATTTGCGGTCCGGATTCACGTTGCCCGACGGCGCGAGGCCGATCGTGCCCGTGCACGCGGGGCCGAGATCGGACAGGATGTCGCCGAACAGATTGGTCGCGACGACCACGTCGAAACGGTCCGGGTTCAGGACGAAACGCGCGCACAGGATGTCGATGTGCTGCTTGTCCCACGTGACGTCCGGATACTGCGCGGCGATGCCGGCCGCGCATTTGTCCCACCACGGCATGCTGATCGCGATGCCGTTGCTCTTCGTTGCGACGGTGATTTTCTTGCGCGCGCGGCGCTGCGCGAGATCGAACGCGAACTTCACCACGCGCTCGCTGCCATGCCGCGTAAACACCGACTCCTGCAGCACGAACTCGCGCTCGGTGCCTTCGAACATCACGCCGCCCACCGACGAATACTCGCCCTCGGTGTTCTCGCGCACGATCCAGAAGTCGACGTCGCCGGCCTTGCGTCCCGTGAGCGGCGAGGGAACGCCCGCAAAGAGCCGTGCGGGCCGCAGATTCACATACTGGTCGAACTCGCGGCGAAACTTCAGCAGCGACCCCCACAGCGAGATGTGATCGGGCACGGTGTCGGGCCAGCCGACCGCGCCGAACAGGATCGCATCGGCCGATTGCAGTTGCGCTTTCCAGTCGTCCGGCATCATCTTGCCGTGCTTCGCTTAGTAGTCGCAGCTCGCCCATTCGATGTGCCGATATTCGAGCTCGATGCCGAAGCGTTGCGTCGCGACTTCGAGTACGCGCAGCGCTTCGGGCATTACCTCGACGCCGATGCCGTCGCCGGGGATGACGGCAATCCGGTATTTGTTCGACATGCTGGGCTTCTCCTTTGAAGAATTGGGTTGGGGATGTGGTGGCGGTTATTTTATTCGTGGTGCATTCGTTCATGCCGTGCCAGGCGCGGCGTGCCCCTCCTGCAAGGCTTAACCAGGAGTTTTTTGGGATGGTACCTTGATGCACAATCGGGCCTCCTTTATTGACTGTGAGGCACGATGACTTCACTCTCCCTGGGTACTTACCATGAGGTCCGTGAAAGGCGGCACGGACATCTCTTCTCGGTCAGCCTTTACAGATCGTTCAACCTTCACATCAGGTCTCGCTGGTTGTTTGACGTGGATCGGTGGTTCCATTTTGCATTGCCGGCGAGCACAGCCCGCGAAGCACACGATGACATTGTGCAGGGCATGGAGGAAGCGCGCGCGGCGTGGCTGCAACATAGCCCATCCGTGCTGCTGTCGCACCAGCCATACGAGTTACGCGATATGCTCGGCCGGAGTGACAACCGCTTTCATATGTACAGGATGAAAGACGATGAGGTTGCCAAAGCCCTCTACAACGAAGTGAAGGACGGTAGCCTGATCTTCGTCCCTGAGCGGGACGAGATGCGCAAGTGCGTGCAGGCGATACGGGAGCAGCGGGAAAAGGCGTCCCGGACAGCGTCCGCGCGCGCGCAACAACCGGCCGACGCGGACATGCTAAGTTCGCTCTATGGCAACAGCCCCCGGGTGCCGCAGAATGCCGGTACGCCGTCGTATTCTCCCCGTGTTGGTTCGTTAGGCGAAGCTCAGCCGTTCGAGTACAGCGAGGACATTCCCACGGGCGGTGAAATGCAAACGGCATGGCTTCCCTCAGAAGGAGGGTCACCTAACCAATGGGTCGAAAACACATCGGGCAAGAAACAATGGCGCTTATATGACGGAGACGGTAACGCGGCCGTCGATATTGATTTCGGTCACGATCACGGGTTTGGCGTTCCACACTCCCATAATTGGGAAAATGGCGTTAGAGATAAGGGAAATGCATTTTCGCTGCTACCTTGGTAAAGGATTTGTTTGATGGACAAACTCAAGGAATTTGGTTACTTCCACGACTGGTATATCAACGCTCTCGTGGTTCGGGATAAGCATAAACTTATTGTCATGTTGGAGGATGAAGGGAAGCGAGCAACGGCAACTTTTAGCGGAACCAGTCGCTGCACCGTTGAACATTTCAGCGTGTCCAATAACATCGTCTTTGAGATGAAGATCCTCACGCCGGGGGACACGAATTACGATCTCGCCCGCGCCATGCTCTCTAAAAGCGAGCGGTTTTCGAAGACGCCGGGGTCTCAAGTAGCGCTAGTCCTCGCAACGGCCGGCGCGGAGCTAGCTGTGGAATTTGAGACGCTCGACATCGACGCTGAGTAGGCGATTCGACTCGTGAATCTCCGACTACGGGAATCGGCGCCTTTCGGGAAGCAGTGGCCGTGATGCTAAATGACACTGTACCCAGTGTTAAGTTCGCTCTATGGCAACAGCCCGCGCGCGCCGCAGAACCTCGGCAATGCTCAGGCGTTCAACTATCAGCCAGATGCCGTGAGTGACGATGTGCAGGACATTGCGGCGCGCGGAGTGAGCGATTTTCACGAGACCGAATGCTTCGCGCAGTACGAACGGGACCTAGACCTGTGCAACGCACTGCTGGCCCAATGGGCGGTACACGTGGCATCGCGCTATGCAAAACGCAGGCATTCCAGAACTATCAACAGTGCAGAGGATATTGATGGCTACTCATCCGCCGTATTCCGTGGTTCTAACCTATACAGAGGACCGTCAACGGCTCACGGTGCAAACCGTTGACCCAACCAGGCTTGCCCCGTTGCTGGCCGGGAAAATCGAAATGCCGATCCTTCTCGATGAGTACGATTTCAAACTCGACGACGAATTTGCGCGGAGGCTTGGCGTCGCAATACTCAACGTGATTGCGCTCGGTCAGCCTGACATCAAGCAGTACATGTCAGTTACGCAAGAGCCGATCGACAAGCCTTCACAGACGTAGCCCGCCGCCCGCGCACTTATGCGCTGTGCGTGCAACGGGCATTCGGGAATTATCAAACCTACTGTTGCGCATCCGGCGCGCGCAGGGCCGCGAGCGCTTCAGGAAGTCGCGCGAGCGCTTCCGCTAGCGAACGTGCGCCGCCGAGTAGGAGAAAGCCGGCAAAGCTGTCGTCGTCATCCACCAGCAGCCCCTCGAACTGCCCAGTGCTGTCGCGATAGACGATCACGTCTGCCCGCCGCCCGCCCATCCTTGCGAGTACCGCCGCCACGACTGCTCCGGCTGCGTTGGTCTCGCTGCGGCAACCGGGCGTGTCCAGGTCGTGAATGACCGGCACGCCCGAGACGAAGCCGACCAGCGCGGAGCGCGCGCAACAACCGGCCGACGTGGACATGCTAAGGTCGCTCTATGACAACAGCCTGCGCGCGCCGGGAAACCGTAACCATCTCTACCGCCCCGCATTCAACTTGCGCCACAGCGTCGTCTTGCTGATGCCCAACGCGGCGCAAGCCGCATCGCGATCACCGTCGTGAACCGCGAGCACCGCGCGGATTTCATCAGCCTCGACATGACGGCTGCGCTCGCGCAGCGTCAGCGCCGCCGGCTTCGCGCGCGCGACGGGCTCGACGACTTCCGGCGCGATCGCGCGCAGCATGTCGCGCGTGACGAGCGCCGCACTCGCATCCGTGTCCGCATCGCCATCGGCGAGTTCAACCGCGATCCGCTCGATCACGTTCTGCAACTCGCGCACATTGCCCGGCCACGCATAGCGCCGCAACGCCGCGCCCAAACCCTCCAGCATGCGAGCGGCGGTCTGCGCGTCGGGCACGCGCGCCGCCAGCCTCGGCTCGCGCGCGGCCGCCTGGCGCAACAGTTCGGCGGCGAGCGGCAGCAGGTCGTTCGGCCGCTCGCGCAGCGGCGGTAGCGCGATGCTGAGGATGTTGAGCCGGTAGTACAGATCGGTACGGAAACTGCCCTCTGTGACGGCGTCGGTCAGCGCGCGATGCGTCGCCGCGACGATGCGGATATCGACGCGCATCGGCTCCGTCGATCCGAGCCGCACCACCTCGCGCTCCTGCAACACGCGCAACAGGCGGCTTTGCAACGGCAACGGCATCTCGCCGATCTCGTCGAGAAACAGCGTGCCGCGATGCGCGACCTCGATCAGCCCCGCCTTGCCGCCCTTGCGCGCGCCGGTGAACGCGCCTTCCTCGTAGCCGAACAGTTCGCTTTCGAGCAGCGCCTCCGGAAACGCGCCGCAATTGATCGCGACGAACGCGAAGTCGCGTCGCGCGCTCAGTTGATGCATGCTCTGCGCGACCATTTCCTTGCCGGTGCCGCTTTCGCCGAGAATCAGCACGGTCGCGTCCGACCTCGCATAACGCACGACGAGCGCGCGCACCCGTTCGATCGATTCCGACGCGCCGACGATATCGTCGAGCCGGTAGCGCGCGGTGAACTGCTGCACGCGTTGACGCGCGCGCAGCGTCCGATCGAGCCGTTCGACCGCGCGCGATTCCTGAAACGTCAGCACGGTGCCCGGCGCCGCGCCGCTGCTTGCGAGCGGCCCGCGATGCACGACATAGCTGGCGCCGCGCACCGTGCAGAAGCTGTCGCCCTCCGCGTCCGGCAGACTGCCCGCGAGGTCGGGCGCGAGTTCGAGCAGCGCGCGGCCGACGGCCTTTGCCGCATCGATACCGAGCACGCCCGCGAGCCGCTGGTTCATCAGTTCGACGCGGCCTTGCGCATCGAGCGCGACCACGCCGTCGCGCAGGTGCTGCAGCAGCGTGTCGAGCCGCTGGCGTCGCACGGTTTCGCGGCGCGTCGCCTGCGCGACTTCGAGCGCGGTGTCGAAACCGGCCCGCACCGACGCGCGCGAGTACAGAAACACCGCGCCCATGCCGGCGTTCGCGGCGAGGTCGGTGACCATGCCTGGGCCGACCACGACGTCGATGCCACGATCGCTAAGATCGAGCACGACGCTCTCCGCGTCCTGCGCCGACTGGTACGACGCGAACGTGACATCGAGCGCGTACGCGGCGGCGAACCGCCGCACTTCGTCGGGCGTGTCGCCGTGCGTGACGAGCGCGACGCGCGCGCCTTCCCGACGCGCGCGGGCGAGCGCATGCATGACGTCGTAGCCGGTCGGACTGATCCGCACGACCGGCACCGACACGCGCGTCTTCAGATACGCGCCGTTCGAGCCGCCCGCGAGCACGACGTCGGGCCGCGCGGCGCCCGCGGCCTCGATTTCGCGCACCGCGTCTTCGAAGGCGTGCGACACGATGCGAACATCCGCGCGTTCCACGTATTCGCCGGCGATGTCGAAGAACAGATCGCGCAGGCGGCTAATGCTGAGCGCCCAGACGCGCGGACGCTGCGGCGGTTCATAAAGAGGCGTGCTCAAGGCGGACGGCTCGCAACGGGATGGTTGGGGACCTCCATTATGCGAGCATTCATTGCCGATTTGAAATCCGGAGTTTCATTAATGAAATCGAGCGTCGGACGGGGTCGCGTCATTGCTTCGCCGGACTCCCGCCAAATCAGGCACTTAGCTGGTGGTGAACGGGCTGGCCCGTTCCTTGCGTACAAGGCAGCCCAGTCGAAGCAATGGCCAAATTCCAACCCTTTCTGGAGACAATCGATGAGCGAAGCAGACAACAGCACGCCGAACGCAGGCGCTTTCAAACCGAAAAAATCCGTCGCGCTGTCGGGCGTGACCGCGGGCAACACCGCGCTGTGCACGGTCGGCAAGACCGGCAACGATTTGCACTATCGCGGCTATGACATTCTCGACATCGCCGAAGCGTGCGAATTCGAGGAGATCGCTTATCTGCTGGTCCACGGCAAGCTGCCGACCCAGGCCGAACTGACCGCGTACAAGACGAAGCTGAAGTCGATGCGCGGCCTGCCCGCCAACGTAAAAGCCGCGCTCGAATGGATTCCGGCCGCCGCGCATCCGATGGACGTGATGCGCACCGGCGTGTCGGTGCTCGGCACCGTACTGCCCGAGAAAGACGATCACAATCTGCCCGGCGCGCGCGATATCGCCGACAAACTGATGGCCTCGCTCGGCTCGATGCTGCTGTACTGGTATCACTACTCGCACAACGGCAAGCGCATCGAGGTCGAAACCGACGACGATTCGATCGGCGGTCATTTCCTGCATCTGCTGCATGGCGTCGAGCCGTCGAAGGCGTGGGTGGATGCGATGCACGTGTCGCTGAACCTGTACGCGGAGCACGAGTTCAACGCGTCGACGTTCACCGGCCGCGTGATCGCGGGCACGGGCTCGGACATGTACTCGGCGGTCACCGGCGCGATCGGCGCGCTGCGCGGCCCGAAACACGGCGGCGCCAATGAAGCCGCGTTCGAAATCCAGTCGCGCTACCAGACGCCCGACGAAGCCGAAGCCGACATCCGCCGCCGCGTCGAGAACAAGGAAGTCGTGATCGGCTTTGGCCATCCGGTCTACACGATCTCGGACCCGCGCAACAAGATCATCAAGGAAGTCGCGAAGAAGCTGTCGAAGGAAGCGGGCAACACGAAGCTGTTCTCGATCGCCGAACGGCTCGAATCGGTGATGTGGGACGCGAAGAAGATGTTCCCGAACCTCGACTGGTTCAGCGCGGTGTCGTATCACATGATGGGCGTGCCGACCGCGATGTTCACGCCGCTGTTCGTGATCTCGCGTACGGCAGGATGGAGCGCGCACATCATCGAGCAGCGCGTCGACAACAAGATCATCCGCCCGAGCGCGAATTACACCGGACCGGACGATCTGCCGTTCGTGCCGCTGGCGAAGCGCGTTTGAGCTGAGGCCGCGAGCTAAACTACCCGCACTGTCCGGCCGGCGCGCGAGCGAAGCGCCGCCCGAGGCCGCCGGCATACCGTCCGGCGGCCGATAACCGTCCTGTTCCTACGTCATGAATACTGCCAACCGCAAACGCCTTCCGGGCACCGAGCTCGACTTCTTCGATACGCGTGCCGCGGTCGACAAGATCGAGCCCGGCGCCTACGACAAGCTGCCGTACACGTCACGCGTGCTCGCCGAAAACCTGGTGCGCCGCTGCGACCCGGTGACGCTGACCGCTTCGCTGCAACAGATCATCGAACGCAAGCGCGAGCTCGATTTTCCGTGGTTCCCGGCGCGCGTCGTGTGCCACGACATTCTCGGCCAGACCGCTCTCGTCGATCTGGCGGGTCTGCGCGATGCGATCGCCGCGCAAGGCGGCGATCCGGCGCTCGTGAATCCGGTGGTGCCGACGCAACTGGTCGTCGATCACTCGCTGGCCGTTGAGTGCGGCGGTTTCGATCCGGATGCGTTCGCGAAGAATCGCGCGATCGAAGATCGCCGCAACGAAGACCGCTTCGATTTCATCAACTGGACCAAGCGCGCGTTCCGCAACGTCGACGTGATTCCGCCGGGCAACGGCATCCTGCATCAGATCAACCTCGAACGCATGAGCCCGGTCGTGCAGGTGAAGGACGGTGTCGCGTTTCCCGACACGCTGGTCGGCACCGACTCGCATACGCCGATGGTCGATGCGCTCGGCGTGATCGCGATCGGCGTCGGCGGCCTCGAAGCGGAGAGCGTGATGCTCGGCCGCGCGTCGTACATGCGGCTGCCCGATATCGTCGGCGTGGAGCTGAGCGGCAAGCCGGGCGAGGGCATTACCGCGACCGACGTGGTTCTGTCGTTGACCGAGTTCTTGCGCAAAGAGAAGGTGGTCGGCGCGTACCTCGAGTTTTACGGCGAGGGCGCGGCGAATTTGACCTTGGGCGATCGCGCGACGATCGCGAACATGGCGCCCGAGTTCGGCGCGACTGCCGCGATGTTCTACATCGACGAGCAGACGATCCGCTATCTGAAGCTGACCGGCCGCGACGACGAACTCGTCAAACTCGTGGAAACCTATGCGAAGCAAACCGGCTTGTGGGCCGATACGCTGAAGCACGCCGACTACGAGCGCGTGCTCGAGTTCGATCTGTCGAGCGTGGTGCGCACGCTCGCGGGGCCGTCGAATCCGCATCGCCGCTTGCCGGTGTCGGAGCTGGCCGCGCGCGGCGTCAGCGGCAAGGTCGAGAACGAGCCCGGTCTGATGCCGGACGGCGCGGTGATCATCGCCGCGATCACGAGCTGTACCAACACGAACAATCCGCGCAACATGATCGCGGCGGGCCTCGTCGCACGCAACGCGAACCGGCGTGGACTCGTGCGCAAGCCGTGGGTCAAGAGCTCGCTCGCGCCGGGCTCGAAGGCGGTCACGCTGTATCTGGAAGAGGCGGGGCTCTTGCCTGAACTCGAACAGCTCGGCTTCGGCGTGGTCGCGTATGCGTGCACGTCGTGCAACGGCATGTCCGGCGCGTTGGACCCGGTGATCCAGAAGGAGGTGATCGAGCGCGATCTGTATGCGACCGCCGTGCTGTCGGGCAACCGCAACTTCGACGGCCGGATCCACCCCTACGCGAAGCAGGCATTTCTCGCGTCGCCGCCGCTGGTCGTCGCCTATGCGATCGCGGGCACGATCCGCTTCGACATCGAGAAGGACGTGCTCGGCGTCGATGCGGACGGTCATGCGGTCACGCTGAAAGATCTGTGGCCGTCGGATGCGGAGATCGATGCGATCGTCGCCGCGAGCGTGAAGCCCGAGCAATTCCGCAAAGTGTATGAACCGATGTTCGCAGTCTCCCCCGACACCGGCGCGAAGGCCGACCCGCTGTACGACTGGCGCGAAGAAAGCACCTATATTCGCCGTCCGCCGTACTGGGAAGGCGCGCTCGCCGGCGAGCGCACGCTGAAGGGTATGCGCGCGTTGGCCGTGCTCGGCGACAACATCACGACGGACCACCTGTCGCCGTCGAACGCGATTCTGCCGGACAGCGCGGCCGGCGAATACCTGACGAAAATGGGCCTGCCCGAAGAGGACTTCAATTCGTACGCGACGCACCGCGGCGATCACTTGACCGCGCAGCGCGCGACCTTCGCGAACCCGACGCTGAAGAACGAGATGGTGCTGGAGAATGGCCAGGTGAAGGCCGGTTCGCTCGCGCGTATCGAGCCCGAAGGCAAGGTCACGCGCATGTGGGAAGCGATCGAAACGTATATGGAGCGCAAGCAGCCGCTGATCGTGATCGCGGGCGCCGACTATGGCCAGGGGTCGTCGCGCGACTGGGCCGCGAAGGGCGTGCGGCTGGCCGGCACCGAAGCGATCGTCGCGGAAGGCTTCGAGCGGATTCACCGCACGAACCTCGTCGGCATGGGCGTGTTGCCGCTCGAATTCAAGCCGGGCGTGAATCGCCTGACGCTCGGCATCGACGGCACCGAGACGTTCGATGTGATCGGCGAGCGCAAGCCGCGCGCCGATCTGACGCTGGTGATTCATCGCCGCAACGGTGAGCGCGTCGAAGTGCCGGTGACGTGCCGGCTCGATACGGCCGAAGAGGGGTCGATCTACGAAGCCGGTGGCGTGCTGCAGCGTTTCGCGCAGGACTTTCTCGAGTCGACCAGAGCGGCGGCTTGACGGGTAGACGCGCGTTTTGCAGTGAACGTCGCAACAGACCAGGGCGATGCGGCTTGACGAGCCGCATCGCCCTTCATCAAAGAACATGTCACCTCAGGACACCTTCATGGCCCACCTTCCCCAGATCAAGATTCCGGCCACCTATATGCGCGGCGGCACCAGCAAGGGCGTGTTTTTCCGTCTGCAGGATCTGCCCGAGGCCGCGCAGCGACCGGGCGCCGCGCGCGACGCGCTGCTGATGCGCGTGATCGGCAGTCCCGATCCGTACGGCAAGCAGATCGACGGCATGGGCGGCGCGACGTCGAGCACCAGCAAGACCGTGATCGTTTCGCGCAGCAGCCGGCCAGATCACGACGTCGATTATCTGTTCGGGCAGGTGTCGATCGACAAGGCGTTCGTCGACTGGAGCGGCAATTGCGGCAACCTGTCGGCCGCGGTGGGGCCGTTCGCGATCAGCGCGGGCCTCGTCGAGGCGAGCCGCGTGCCGCGTGAAGGCGTCGCGATCGTGCGCATCTGGCAGGCCAATATCGGCAAGACGATCATCGCGCACGTGCCGATGAGCGATGGCGCGGTGCAGGAAACCGGCGACTTCGAACTCGACGGCGTGACCTTTCCGGCCGCCGAAGTGCCGCTCGAATTCATGGACCCGGCCGCCGACGAAGAAGGCGCGGGCGGCGCGATGTTCCCGACCGGCAACCTCGTCGACGACCTGGAAGTGCCGGGCGTCGGCACGTTGAAGGCGACCATGATCAACGCGGGCATCCCGACGATCTTCGTCGCCGCCGAGGCGATCGGCTACAAGGGCACCGAGTTGCAGGACGCGATCAACAGCGACGCGAAGGCGCTCGCGATGTTCGAGACGATTCGCGCGCATGGCGCGCTGCGCATGGGGCTAATCAAACATCTGGATGAGATCGCGACGCGGCAGCACACGCCGAAGGTCGCATTCGTCGCGAAGCCGGTCGATTACGTGGCGTCGAGCGGCAAGCCGGTGCGCGCGGGCGACGTCGATCTGCTGGTGCGCGCGATGTCGATGGGCAA
The DNA here is from genome assembly GCF_050436245.1 of Paraburkholderia sp. MM6662-R1. NCBI lineage: Bacteria > Pseudomonadati > Pseudomonadota > Betaproteobacteria > Burkholderiales > Burkholderiaceae > Paraburkholderia > Paraburkholderia sp. MM6662-R1. The sequence goes on from NZ_JBNDLV010000004.1 coordinate 1,916,043, forward strand.
GCTGCATCACGCGATGATGGGCACGGCGGCGGTCGCGATCGGCGCCGCGGCGGCGATCGCGGGCACGCTCGTCAATCAGGCGGCGGGCGGCGGCGAGCGTGAGTCGGTGCGCTTCGGGCATCCGTCGGGCACGTTGCGCGTCGGCGCGCAGGCGAGTCGGAAGGACGGCGAGTGGGTCGTCACGAAAGCGATCATGAGCCGCAGCGCGCGCGTGTTGATGGAGGGGTGGGTCAGGGTGCCGCAGCAGGGCTGAGGCGGCGCCGATGTCGGCCAACGTCAGCGGCACGGAAGGCTACGTAGAGCAGGCCGCCGCGCTCGCGGCGATGGGGGCATACGGTGCTCGCGGTCGAACCGGACGACGCATTGCGCAACGCGGCCGATGCAAACCTTCGCGTCGTCTACAATGGCCGCTCCGGCCGCGCTCCCATAACCACTCCCCAGCGGCCGACTCAGTCCCGACGCAGAGGAGCCACGATGCAGAACAGGCTGGACGCCGACGCAACGAAGTCCGGCGACGCGGCGCACGACATCGCGCGCGCGAGACGCGCTGTGCTCGTGATCGCGATTGCGCAATTGCTCGGTACGTCGTTGTGGTTCAGCGCGAACGGCGCGATGCGCGATCTGCAGATCGCCTGGCATCTGAGCGCGTCCGGTATCGGCTGGCTGACGAATGCAGTGCAGGCTGGCTTTATCGTCGGGACCTTGCTGTCGGCGACCACCGGACTCGCGGATCGCGTGTCGGCGAGCAAGGTGTTCGCCGTCTGCGGCGTGCTCGGCGCGACCTTGAATGCGCTGTTCGCGCTGTGCAGCAGCGGGCTCGCGTCGGCGCTCGTGTTTCGCTTCGGCGTGGGCGTCGCGCTTGCCGGCATCTATCCGCTCGGCATGAAGCTGCTCGTTACGTGGGACCCGCGCCGCGCCGCGCAGACGCTCGCGTTGCTCGTTGCGATGCTGACGCTCGGCACGGCGTCGGTGCATGCGATTCGTGCGTTGCTGTCGAGCGTGCCGTGGCAAACCGTGGTGCTCACTTCGTCGGGACTCGCGGTGATCGGCGCGCTGCTGGTGTTCGTGCTCGGCGAAGGGCCGCACGCGCGGCGCTCGGGCAGCCGACGCTTCGGTTTGTCGGCGGGCGTCGGGCAGGTCGTGCGCATCAGCGAGTTTCGCTCGGCCGCGCTCGGCTATTTCGGTCACATGTGGGAGTTGTACGCGTTCTGGACGCTGACGCCGCTGCTCGTGCAGCGCGCGTTCGCGAGCGGGGCGCCGGCGGCGCCGGGCACCGTCGCGTTGTGGTCGTTCCTGATCATCGCGATCGGTGCGCTCGGCTGCCTGTTCGGCGGCAGACTCAGCCAGGTGGTCGGCAGCGCGCGTACCGCCGCTCTCGCGCTGACGATCTCGGGCACGCTGTGCGCGATTTATCCGCTGACCACGGGGCTCGGCACCGCCGCGCAGCTCGGGTTACTACTCGTGTGGGGCATCAGCGTGATCGCCGATTCGCCGCAGTTTTCGGCGCTGTCCGTGAAGGCCTGTCCCGCCGACAAGATCGGCGGCGCGCTGACGCTGCAGAACAGCTTCGGCTTTTTCCTGTCCGCCTGCTCGATCCTGTGGTCGACCAGCGTATTTCACGCGCTCGACGTGCGCGTCGCATGGCTGCTGCTGCCTGGGCCGATCATCGGTCTGATCGCGATGACGCCACTGTTGCGCAAGCAGCCACGCTGGTGATGCTCGCGCTGCGTTACTTGCCGCCGTGCTTTTCCTGCCAGCGCTGCATGAACGCGATCTCGTCATGCTGCGCCTTGATGATGTTGCGCGCGAGCCGCTTGATCTCCGGGTCCTTGCCGTATTTCAACTCCGCCTGCGCCATCTCGATCGCGCCCTGGTGATGCGGGATCATGTGCGCGACGAAATCCCGGTCGGCGTCGCCGGTGTATTCGGGGCGCTCATCTCATGCATCATGCGCTCGTCGGCGGCCTTGAAGGCTTGCGTCGATGCGCCCGCGTCGGTATGCGCCGAATCCGGCATGTCCATGCCGGGCATGCCCTGATGTTGCGCGTGAGCGGGCAGAGCCGCCGCCGCGAATGCCAAACCGCCGAACACACAGAGAGCGCGCAACGCGCGAAGGTTTTTCAGATTGGTTTTCCGTTGTTGAAGAGTGTGGCGACGTGATCCGCGCGATTCTAACGGTCACGTCGGACATCGTGGAGCCTCCTGCCGTGGTAAGGTCAAGCGGAGGCAAAGCAACGCACGCCTATAATGAAACGCGACTGGATGACCAAGCCAGCATCATTGGCAGCATCACTCACTCAACGAGGCTGACAGCATGTACATCGCGATGAACCGCTTCAAAGTGGCGCCCGGCTCCGAGGACGCCTTCGAACATCTGTGGACCACGCGCGACACCCATCTGAAAGAGGTGCCGGGCTTCGTCGAATTTCATTTGCTGAAGGGACCGCGCAAGGACGATCACGTCCTCTATTCGAGCCATACGATCTGGCGCGACCATGGATCGTTCGAGGCATGGACGAAGTCCGACGCGTTTCGTGCCGCGCATCGAAGTGCCGGTAACGAAAACCGCGTGTTGTATCTCGGCCACCCGGAATTCGAAGGCTTCGAAGTCATCCAGACCGTCAAATAGCGCGGTCTCGCGCGGGCATGGCGCATGCACATCCGACGCGCATCGCGCGTGGACATCGAGCTGCTTACGGCAGCGCACCACTCACCAAGGATCGAAAACATGAAAGCCGTCAGAATCGGTTCTCCCGCCACAGTCGATAGCCTGCAGGTCGTCGATCTCGCCGATCCCGGTCAGCCCGAGGCCGGGCAGATTCGCGTGCGCATTCGCGCTAGTTCGTTGAACTACCACGACTACGGCGTCGTCTGCGGCAATCTGCCGGCCGAAGCGGGCCGCATCCCGATGGCCGATGGCGCGGGCGTCGTCGAAGCGGTCGGCGCAGGCGTGCGCGAATTCAAGGCCGGCGATCACGTCGTGTCCTGCTTCTTCCCACACTGGGAAAACGGTTCGCCCGCGATCGGCGATTTTGCGACCACCCCCGGCGACGGCGTCGACGGCTACGCGCGCGAAGTCGTCGTGCTGCCGAGCCACTACTTCACGCGCGCGCCGGCCGGCTACAGCCACGCCGAAGCCGCGACGCTGACCACGGCGGGGCTGACCGCGTGGCGCGCGCTGGTCGTCGACGGTCAGTTGAAGGCAGGCAGCAGCGTGCTCGTGCTCGGCACCGGCGGCGTGTCGATCTTCGGCTTGCAGATGGCGAGGGCGATGGGGGCGTCGGTGATCGCGACGTCGTCGTCGAATGCGAAGCTCGCGAAGCTGCGCGAACTGGGTGCCGACCATACGATCAACTATCGCGACAATCCCGAGTGGGGCAAAGAAGTGCGTCACATCACCAACGGGCGCGGTGTCGATCACGTAGTCGAGGTGGGTGGTCCCGGCACGCTGCCGCAGTCGATCACCGCATGCCGCATCGGCGGGCACATCGCGCTGATCGGCGTGCTGACCGGCCGCGCGGGTCCGGTGCCGACCGCGCATCTGATGGCGCGGCAACAGCGTCTGCAAGGGCTGATCGTCGGCAGCCGGCAGGATCAGATCGACATGGTGCGCGCGCTCGAGACCACGGGCATCAAGCCGGTGATCGACAGCATGTTCGCGCTGGACAAGCTCGCCGACGCGTTCCGGCACGAGGCATCGGGTGCGCACTTCGGCAAGATTTGTGTGGCGATCTGAGGATTCAACGCTCGCGCCCGGCCCGCATGACCCGCGCGATCGCTAGGGCCTGTTCACGCTAATAACGGGCTTGCGAACGTGCCTTTCCGCCCGTAGTGCAAGGAGAGAGGAGCGCCGTTTGGCCGAGCCAAACAAGCGACGACCGACGCCGCAATACGGGCGCAAAGGCACGTTCCCCTGTTTTAAAAAAACCTTCAAAGGGCTGGCCGCCAGAAGGGCCGATCGCCGCGTCATGCTCCTTGCGAATACGTCGAGTATTCGTTGCGTCGCAATCCTTGCGCTCGGCCCTTCTGGCGGCCAGCGCAAGCCCGTTATTAGCGTGAACAGGCCCTAGCTCAAATGCCCCTCGCGAGGTCCGCGAAACAGACACCCGTCGCCTCGCAGGCCTGCGTGAACCCTTCGTCGTAACTCGTGAAAAACACCGTGCGCGTCGTGCCGAGCGTTCTGAACAGCTCGGCGAGCACCGCGCGCGCTGACGCGTCGAGTCCGCCGGCCGGTTCGTCGGCGATCAGCACGCGGGTTTCGCCGAGCGCGGCCGCCGTCAGAAACACCTTTTTGCGGCTGCCATACGACATCTGCTCGAAGCGTTTGTCCAGATGCGGCGCGAGGCCGAAGCGTTCGGCGAGCGCGAGCACGTCGTCGGTCAGCGCGGTGTGCCGCGCCGCCGCAACCTGCCGCAGATAATCGCGGCAGGTCTGATCGGGCCAGCTCATGCTGTCTTCCGGCACATACGTGAGCAGCGCTTGCGCGGCATCCGGCGCGGCGCGCAGCGAATGACCGCCGAGCCATACGTCGCCGGTGTCGGGTTCGAGCGCGCCGGCGAGGATGGCGAGTAACGTCGATTTGCCGCTGCCGGATTCATCGTTCAACGCGACGCAGCCGGACGTCGCGTCGAAGTGCAGTCCTTCGAACAGGACGCGGTCGCTATAGCGCTTGCTGAGGTTGTCGAATCGAAGCATGGGTTGGCGCGCAGAGGGCGATGTGAACGCGGCGCAGGATTGCGCCACGCCTCGTGCATGCCGTGCGGGATCTGCGCCACGGCAATTTCGCGCCAGTGTAGCAGCGCGCGCCTGGTTCCTTCGCGCCGTTACGCAGACGTCGGCGTGTCCAGAAAGAACTCCACCATCCGATCACACACGCGTTCGAACATCTGCGTGCCCGTCACGGTCGGGCAACCGCGCGCGCGTGCCGCTTCGATCAGCGGCGTAAGTGGCGGTTTCGTTACGACATCGCCGACAAAAGTCGTGGCCGGCAAGCGCGCGACGTCGATCGGCAACGAATCGCCCGCGCGCATGCCGAGCGGCGACGCGTTGACGACCACGTCATACGGACTCGGGTCGAGGTCGGCCGCCGCACCGCGCGCCGTGCCTCGGCCGAGCGCATTGAGCCGTGCGGTCAGCGAGCCGGTGCGTTCGACGTCGTTGTCGCGCACGTCGAGCGAGCCGACGCCACGCTGAATCAGCGCATGGCCGATCGCCGAGCCCGCGCCGCCCGCGCCGACCAGCAGCGCGCGCTTGCCCTGTAGTTCGCAGCCCGCCGCGACGAGCGCCGCAACGAAGCCGGTGCCGTCGAACATGCCGCCATGCCAGCTGCTGTCGGCGTTGCGGCGCAGCGTGTTGACCGCGCCAAGGAACGCGGCTTCTTCGGCGAGCGTCGCGCAATAGCTCGCCGCGGTGAATTTGTGCGGCACCGTGATGATCACGCCGTCGACGTTGCGCATCGGCGCGATGCCCGCGAAAAAAGCCGGCAGATCGGCTGGCGCGACGTGCGCGGGCACCACCAGCGCATCGCGGCCGGCCGAACGCAACGCGGCGGTCACGCCGGACGGCGAGCGCACCTGCGCAATCGGATCGCCGACGATGAAATACACGCGCGTCGCGCCGCTCAGACCCGCGTCGAGCGACGCCGCGAAGGAAGGGTTTTCAGCCCGCTGCATGATCGAATCTCCTGAGTGCAGCATAGGAAAGAACCGTCGATGCCGCTCGGCGCCGGCGCCCAAAAGCAGAACCTGAGAGAAAGTGTCGATGATGCGAACGGGTCCGTAGAGAGCCGTCGCTCATCCTGCCAGCTGATTCCAAAATCCTGACTTAATCGTGGCCTATTTTCAGATCATTTAGGTCCGTCTAATCACGTTTTGTCAGTAATTGTGACTGATTTTAATTGGGGTGCGGTTAGATATAGACATTAAAAACACGCGCTGCTTTTTACGCTGATAAACTGTGCGCGGAGCCAAGGCGGCGACGCCCTACGCGCGCTTGCCGCGTAACCTTCCGGCGTGTCGATGGTCGGATAGATGGTACAAATAGGCCTTTTCCGCGGCTTTGACAGACGCGTGCCGCCGGCATACTACCTTCGGCTAATGCGGCTCACCGGGATGCACAGATCGTCGTCCTTCTGAATTGTCCTTTGAGCCTCGCCGTGTGGCGCTTCGCCCCCAGCCGATTTTCCGCAGACTCCGCCTTCCGATTTCGACAGGTAAGTTTGACAGAAAGCTTGATTAAGTAAGGGCTTGTTCAAGTCCGCATTTTGGAAATGACTCATGAAGCCGGGAAATAATTCGCTTGGGAAAAAGCGCGCACGCAAAATTGCGGTGGCGGCTGTGACGGTGCTGATCGCGGTGTTGGTCGGTTGGGGCGTCTGGTATATCCAGCATCGCGCCGAGCCGCAGGCGCCGGCGCTGAGCGGCATTGCGAGCCAGATGCGTCACGATGCATCCGCGTGGACGCATGCGGAGAAGGATGCATCGACGATGCTGCGCGACATTCACGACACCAACGTCGCGGCGATCGGCGTGAGTCCCAACGCGATTCTGGTGTCGCTGCGTGACGGCTCGAAGTACTTCGTCACCGATCACAACGCAACCTTCTCGCACGCGCTGCTGCTGGGCGAGCGCTCCGACGCCGCCGCGTACCAGCTCGTGTGGCTGCCCGACGTCGACATCCACAGCGACGGTGCACGCTGGACCCAGCTGTTCGACCAGTTCCGCGACGCGCTGAGCGTGCTGCTGCCGCTCGTGCTGATCGGCGGCATGGCGTGGTTCATGCGACGCGAGATGAAGGGCGGCGCGAAGCTGCTCAGCGAAACACCGACGCTGCGTTTCGACGACGTGATCGGCGCGAACGAAGCGAAGGCCGCGCTCGCCGACATTCGCGGTTACCTGTCCGATCCGAAGCAGTTCTCGTCGCTGGGCGTGCGCGCGCCGTGCGGCATCCTGATGGTCGGCGCGCCCGGCGTCGGCAAGACGCGGCTCGCTCAGGCGTTGGCCGGCGAATGCGGCGCGAACTTCATTTCGATCACGGGCAGCTATTTCAGCGCGAAGTACTACGGTGTCGGTATCCAGAAGGTGCGGCACCTGTTCGAACTCGCGCGCAAGAATGCGCCGACGGTCATCTTCATCGACGAAGCGGACGGTCTCGCGAAACGAACCGACACCGGCGGTGGTCCGGTCGAAGCCGAAAGCAACCGGATCATCAACCAGCTGCTCGCGGAGATGGACGGCTTCGAGTCGAACGAGGGCGTGATCGTCGTGGCCGCGACCAACCATCCCGACAATCTCGACGAAGCATTGCGCCGCCCCGGCCGTTTCGATCGCACGGTGCAGGTGCGTCTGCCGGATCGCGAAGACCGCGCCAAGATTTTCCGTTTCTACGCGCAGCGGCTGAAGTCGAAAGCGGCGGATATCGACTACGACCAGCTCGCGCGTTTGACGACTGGACTGTCGCCGGCCACCGTCGCGATGGTCGTGAATCAGGCGGGGCTGATCGCGCGCAAGGCGGGCGATAACGAAATCGCCGCGAAGCACTTCATGGAAGCGATCAAGATCGCGCGCATCGGCGACGTGAGCGGCGCCGAGCGCGCGCTCACCGAGGACGAGCGCAGGCGCATCGCGGTGCATGAGGCGGGTCATGGTCTGGTCGCGGCGCTGCTTGGCACCGGCGTGCTCGAGGAAGTGACGATTCTGCCGCGTGGCGGCGCGCTTGGCGTCGCGCTGATCACGAAAGCGCAGGACAAGCACCTGTACCGCGAAACGGAAATCCGCAACGAGATCCAGGTGCTGCTCGGCGGACGCAACGCGGAGATTCTGATGTTCTCCGAAGCATCGAGCGGCGCCGCGTCGGACTTGCAGGAGGCCTCGCGTATCAGCCTCGACATGGTGTCGAAGTTCGGCTTCAACAGCGACGGCGATCTGTTCAGTCTCGCGGCGCTGCCGTCGCAGTATGCGGGCCTGCAAATGAAGAGCGCAATCGAGCATGCGAACGTGCTGCTCAAGGAGCTCAACGAACTTTGCTACGGGCTACTGCACGCGTACGAGCCGGTACTGCGCGACATTTCGGACCAGTTGCTCGAGCACGAGACCGTACCCGGGGACACCGTTTATCGGTTCATCTCCGAGCACAAGAGCACGCTCAAGATCGTGCACGAGCCTGCGGCGGCTTGACGAGCCTGATGATGCGCTACGCGAAGTCCGACGATCCCGGGTCGGTCGGGTGGTGAGGCCGAATGATAGCGTGAGGCGCGTGGCCGGATAGATCGGCGACCTGGTTCGCTCTTTCAGGCTACGTCGGAAGCGACGTTCTCCGCCGCTTTCAATACCGATTCGCCGCGCGTCTTCACTCGCAAAATCGGCGCCTCGATCAACCGCCACGACAGCACCGCAATGCCAAGCGAAATCGCAAACGATGCGACGATGCCAAGCATGTGTGCCCACATCGGCACGGTGCCGCCAAACAACGCCTCGGCGTGACGGTTACGCGTCAGATCGGGGATCAGGTTGTGATACAGATAGAAGCCGTAACTGATACGCCCAAGACCGGCGAGCCAACGCATCTGTAGCAGCCCCATCACGGCAGCATTGCGGCAACACGCGATCGAAGCCACCAGCGCCGCGATACCGATCCCGTACGTTGCGCTGATCGCGGTAAACAGTAAGGGATCGTCGAGCATGTTCCACCTCGGCTCGGCCGCGCACAAACCGATCACGACCAGACTCAGCGCGAACAGCGTCAGGCCATGACCGAGCCAGGCACGCACGCGGCCGCGATCGTCCTCGATCACCAGACCACCGATGCCGCCCAACGCGAGCAACCAGACATTGCTCAACGGGTGCGTATAGATCGTGATCTCATCCCAATGCGCGGCACGCATCGCGAACAGCGCGGCAAGGCCGAGCGCCACGATCGCCCAACATGCCACTCGATGTCGCCGCGTCGCGAGCAGCAGCAAAAACGGCGCAACGACGAGATAGAACTGCTCCTCGATCGCGAGGCTCCACAAGTGCGAATAGCGGCCCGGCCAGTAACGCAGCACCGAGCCGATCCAGAAGTTGGACAGATACGCGAAGTGAAACGGCATGCCGCTCGCCAGTTCCGGATTCGCGAGGCCGAATGCCATCAGCACGCACATCACGACGAGCGTCAGGTAATAGATCGGAAAGATGCGCACCGTGCGACGAAACAGAAAGCGCCCGAGTTCGGTGCGGAAACAGCTGTCGCCCTCTTCGATGCGCGCGCGCCGCGACGACAGGATGCCGATGATCAGAAAGCCGCTCAGCGCAAAGAAGATCCACACGCCGAGATGCCCGATTTCGCCGATGTCGCCGAAGAGTCGATGCTGCAGAAACACCATCAGCACGGCGATCGCGCGCAATCCATCGAATCCGGCAATTCTGTTTTTCATAAACCTCTATTCGCAAAGCGGCGGAAAACCACGAAAACATCGTACGGGGAAAAAATGCGAAAAAAATCGCAGCGCGCGTTCGATGATTTATTTTCGAGGCTCGCGTTCCGTCCATGAAGACGGGTGTCCCTGTTTCGTGCATGAAAAGCCGCAAAACTTTCCGCGTGTTCGCTAAAGACGCGCCGAGTATTACCAGTCGCCAACGACTCCATGTCAGAAAGCCGTTGTGAAAGCGAACATTAGAGCGTGTTAGGTACTTTTCATAATCGGTGCAGCATGAACGAGCATGAGCATGGCGAAGACGACGAAGTGCAGGCCTGCCAGGGTTTCGGGCAGGCGCTCGTAGTCGCGTGCCAACCGCCGGAAGCGGTTGAGCCAGCCGAAACTGCGCTCGACCACCCAGCGGCGGGGCAGCAGCACGAAGCCCTTCTTCGCCTCAGGCAGCTTGATGACCTGCAGCTCAATGCCTTCATCACGTGCGGCCTGTGCAGCAGTGTCGCCCGTATAGCCCTGGTCAGCAAACGCAAGTTTCACCGTCTGACCGGTGACGTGCTGAACCTGACGCGCAAGCTCGGCCACCTGCGCGCGCTCCTGCTCGTGGGCCGGCGTAATGTGCACCGCGAGCAGCATCCCCAGTGTGTCGACAGCCATGTGAACCTTGCTGCCCCGCTTGCGCTTGTAACCGTCGTAGCCCGCACGTGGCCCGCTTTCACACGTGGACTGCAATGTGCGTCCATCGAGAATGACCGCGCTGGGCTGGCCCTGACGCTGTTGCGCCACGCGCAGCACCGAGCGCAAATCGTTGACCATCGCCTCGAAACAACCCGCGTTCAGCCAGCGCTGCGTTTGCTGGTAGACCATTTCCCACGGCGGAAAGTTGGTCGGCAGCATGCGCCACGATGCACCCGCGCGCGCCATCCAACGAAGCGCGTTGAACATTTCGCGCAGTTCGTATCGGCGCTGCGGTGCATCTTCGTTCATCAAGGTCAGATACGGAGCGGCGAAGCTCCATTCCTCGTCCGAAACATCTGTCGGGTATGGCTTGCGTTCTATCATCCCGCCAGGTTACCAGGTCTGACAGAAAGTGCCTAACACGCTCTAGAGGGAATGGCACTTACTTAAGCCTACATGGAGGAGAAGACGCGGGTAAGTGCTTGAAGAGAAAGGGAGGGGGCTGATCCAGGGATTGATACGATGGTTGTTACCAGGCAAACACCGTCTCATTCCAAAGATCAGCCCCCATGGATCGTAATGCACGAAGTCATCACAGGCAAACACGAAGCAGGGTTCAAAGCCGGGCGTGCAGGGCCCAGGCGGTAGACTACTTCAACATACTGACGAGCCCGGGGCTGTTGGGCATAACGGAAGCGTATTTGCCAGAACATCGGGAACGGCTGTATCCGCCGACGGTGACACTGTCGATGTTCATGCGCCAGGCGCTGGAAGAGGACGCCTCCTGTCAGAAGGCAGTCAACGGGTGGGCGGCGCAGCGAGCTGCCGACGGGCTGCGGCCCATGAGTGTGCGTACGGGAGGCTACTGCCGCGCTCGCCAGAGACTGCCGCTGACGATGGTGCGGGAGTTGGCGCGCGAGACGGGGCGCCAACTGCATGAGCAGGCCGAGGCTGCCTGGAAGTGGCGCGGGCGCCCGGTCAAGCTGGTTGACGGCACCGGGATCTCGATGCCCGATACGCCGTCGAACCAGGCCCGTTTCCCGCAGTCCAGTGCTCAGGCCGAAGGAGTGGGCTTTCCATTGGCCTATCTGGTTGCGGTGATCTGTCTGGCAAGCGGCGCAGTACTGGAGTCGGCGGTCGGAACTTACGCGGGCAAAGGCAGCGGGGAGCTGACGGCGTTTCGCATGCTGCAAGGCACGTTTCGCAAAGGTGACGTGATCGTCGCCGATGCCTTGTACTGCCACTACTTTCTGATGGCCTCAATGATCGCCGCCGGGGTGGACGTCGTGATGGAACAGCATGGGGCACGCCGCACCGACTTTCGGCGAGGCCGGTCCCTGGGCACGCGCGATCACATTGTGACGTGGCCCAAACCCCGGCAGCGTCCTGACTGGATGACGCATGAGCAGTACCAGGCCTTCCCCGATGAGCTGATGGTGCGCGAGTCCAGGCTGCATCACCGGGTGCTGGTCACCACGATGCTTGATGCACGCAAGACCAGCAAACAGGACCTCTCGCAGTTGTACGCCAGGCGCTGGAACGTGGAACTGGATCTACGTAACATCAAGACGACGATGGGCATGGATGTGCTGCATTGCCAGACTGCCCACATGAACGAAAAGGAGATCTGGGTCCATCTGCTGGCCTACAACGTGATTCGGCTGCTGATGGCTCAGGCCGCCAGTCACCATGCCACTGACCCGAGAACACTGAGTTTCAAACACACGGTGCAGTTATGGACTGAATGGCTGGCCAGAGGTCTGACGGCAACTCACAACCAGAGTCTCCTGTTCAACCTGATCACGCAGTCTTGCGTTGGGAGTCGCCCCGGTCGCATCGAACCACGAATGCGCAAACGAAGACCGAAGTCCTACCCATGGCTGAAAGAGCCTCGTCACATCGCACGTGAGCGCGTCCAAAAATATGGGCACGCTCCACGGGCTTAAGTAAGTGCCATTCGCTCTAGAGGCGGATCGTCAGCACCTTCGCCTGCGTCATAGGTGATGCATTGAACGATCGAGTCTTTTGTCGTTCGCACAGGTCGGCACGCTGATGGGCACTGTCACGTTGCTGAGATGTTCGAGTAAGATCGCGTGATGAAGAATGAAAAATCGCTTTACCACGGTCATCGCTTTCCAGCGGCGGTCATCAGTTCCGCGGTCCGCTGGTATTTCAAGTTTCAGCTCAGCCTGCGTGATATCGAAGAGCTGCTATTCGAGCGGGGGTTATCGTCAGCTACGAAACAGCCCGACGCTGGTGCGATAAATTCGGTGCCCGTTTCGCCCACCGTGTCAAAGCGGCGCGTCGCAAGCCCGGCACGACATGGCACCTTGACGAAGTATTTGTGACGTTGCGCGGCGAGCCTTACCTGCTGTGGCGCGCTGTTGATCAATCGTGAAAAAGCGGGAGAGGGCACACGCACCCTTTCCCGCCGACCGCTTACCACTGATACGAGGCACCAATCCCGGCAGTCGTGCCACCCGCGGACATCCCAACACCCGCTTTCACCTTGATGTTGTCCTTGATACGAGCCGTACCGCCCAGTGCGATCGCCTGATAACCGTTGTAAGTCGCTGCCGCGATACCGAACGACAGTTTCTTGCCTTGATCGACTTCTGGAATCATCGTCAGCGCGGTAGCGGCGGCGATTCCCGAGTAGGCGTTCCTGGCGAGATTGTTGACCGCCTGGTTGGTCGCGTTGATACGCTGATCGGTGTAGTTGTTGGCCTGCTGAACGCCTTGTGCGACCGAGCTGTTCATCTGACCGAAATTGACTGCATCCGTGTCTGCGGTACCCGCTGCGACGTTGGTGATCTGGCGTTCGTGACCCGCTGAACCCACCGATACCGAGTTATCGCGATCCGTCACCGAGCCCTGACCCAACGCCACCGAGTTCGCATTGCCAGCCTGCGAGCCCGTGCCGATCGCCGTCGAGTTGACGCCGGTCGCCGCCGCATTGGCGCCCACTGCCACCGCGTTCTCCGCTGCGGCGCTGGCGTTTGCCCCAACCACCGTGCTGCCCGCACCGGTACCCGGCATCGCCGCGTTAGCCACTGCTTCACTGTTGCGGTCCGACGACGAAACATCCGGAGTGACCGGCTGGATGTTCGACACCTGGGAACCGAGATCCTTCACCTGGCCGTTGAGATCCGTCACCTGGTCCTGCAACGCCGACAGCTGGCCGTAGTTCACCGCGTCATACTGGCTCGTGCCGTTCGCCACATTGGTCAGGATTACCGGACCTGCGCTCTGGCCTCCGCCCAGCGTCACGGAACCGAAGTTCACCGAACCGTCAACGTTACGGTCGTACTGCACCGCGCCCGACAGTTGTGTTCCGACGTCGCCCACCTGGGTTCTGCAGCTTCGTGATGTCCGTGGTGTTCTGCGTGACCCGGTCATCCAGGTTGGTGACGGCATCGCCTACGCTATGCACGGTCGTACCACCCACGCTGTAGCTCGGCGCGCTGACCGTACCGTCCGGGTTCACAGTCGAACCGCCACCCAGTGCCTGGGCCATGCTCGACGCCGTGCCATACAGCTGGCTGCCGTTCACCGCATCCACGCTCGACGCGTTCACCGCGCCTGCGGCCACGCCTGTCACTGTGCGGTCGCCCGCCGTGCCCGCCATGTTCACCACCGTACCGTCGGTGTCCTTGGCAACCGTAATGTCACGGGTGGTCGCGTCCTGCTGGACCAGGCCCACCGAGCCATCAGCCAGTTGGTTCTGCACGTTCGTGATATTCGCGGTGTTCTGCGCGATGTCACTCGCGTTCTGCGTCGTACGGCCGTCGATGTTGGTAACAGCATCGCTGATGCTATGCACTGTCGTGCCGCCCACGGCGTAGCTCGGTGCGCTGATCGTGCCGTCCGCGTTCAAGGTCGAACCGCCACCCAGTGCCTGGGCCACGCTCGATGCCGTGCCGTACAGCTGGCTGCCGTTCACCGCGTCCGTGCTGCTAGCCGACAGCGTACCGGCCGCCACATTCGTGATCTGGCGTTTGAGCGTCGCGTTGCCAACCGACACCGCATCGTCGCGGTCTGCGATCGAATCTGCACCCAGCGCCACCGAATTCGCCGCCTGTGCATTCGCCTTCGCGCCAAGTGCCGCGGATTTGTCGCCCGAGGCAGTCGAAAAGTTACCCATTGCCGCTGCACTTCCTCCGGTGGCAAGGGCGTTGTACCCCAGCGCAGAACTATCCGCACCCTGGGCCATCGCGCCTGCGCCGACCGCGGTTCCATGCGAGCCAGCTACGGTGTATGCGCCCAGCGCTACACCAGAATAACTATCGCTTACGGCCGTGTCGCCAAGTGCAATACCGCCCAGCGAAGCACGAGCGTTAGCTCCGATAGCAACACCATTGATATCCGTGTTGGAGCCGTTGCCCAAGACAAGAGGATTATTCCAGCTAGCGGTTGCTGCGCTGCCCACATTGGCGGATGCGCCCGCACCGACCGCAACCGACTTGGCTGCCGCGATCGCATCGTCCGTGCCATCCTCCAGGCCGCCCGCCTTGAAGTAGCGACTCGCGTTCGCGATTACCTGGTTGGTCGCGTAGAGCTGCGAACCGTTCACCGCTTCGGTGCTGGTGTCGCTCAGCGCACCGGCCTTCACGCCGCTCAGCGTGCGCACGCCATCGGTGCCACCGAAGTCCACCGTCGTGCCGTCCAGGTCCCTGGCCACCGTGATGGTCTTGCTGGTCGCGTCCTGCTTCACCAGGCCGACGCTGCCGCCGTCCAGTTGCTGCGTCAGGTTCGTGACCGAGCCTTCCACGTTGGTCACGCGGCCGTCGATGCCGGTGATCGCCGTCTTGTTGGCCGCAACGTTCGTCGTGTTGGTCGTTACGTTCTGGTTGGTCGCGTACAGCTGCGAACCGTTCACAGCTTCGGTGCTGGTGTCGCTCAGCGCACCGGCCTTCACGCCGCTCAGCGAGCGCACGCCATCGGTGCCACTGAAGTCCACCGTCGTGCCGTCCAGGTCCCTGGCCACCGTGATGGTCTTGCTGGTCGCGTCCTGCTGCACCAGGCCGACGCTGCCGCCGTCCAGTTGCTGCGTCAGGTTCGTGACCGAGCCTTCCACGTTGGTCACGCGGCTGTCGATGCTGGTGATCGCCGTCGTGTTGGCCGCAACGTTCGTCGCGTTGTCGGCGATGTTCGTCGTGTTGGCCGCAATGCTGGCCGTGTTGGCCGTCACGTTCTGGTTGGTCGCGTACAGCTGCGAACCGTTCACCGCTTCGGTGCTGGTGTCGCTCAGCGCACCGGCCTTCACGCCGCTCAGCGTGCGCGCGCCCTCAGTGCCACCGAAATCCACCGTCGTGCCGTCCAGATCCCTGGCCACCGTTATGTTCCGGGTCGCTGCGTCGTGCTGCACCAGACCGATCGTGCCGTCGTTCAGGCTGTTGGTGACGTTCGTGATGTCGCCACTCATCTTCGTGATGTCGGCTTTGTTGATCGCGATGTCCTTGCTGTTGTCGAGCGCGATGTTGTGGATCATCACTAGGCCATCGTTGAGGTTATCCATCAATGTGGCGTTGCGGCGCACGCTTTCGTCGATGTTGGCAAACGCGTCACCCACGTTGTTGACCGTCGTACCGCCCACGCTGTAGCTCGGCGCGCTGATCGTGCCGTCCGACTCGATCGCCGCCCCACCGCCTAGCGCATTCACCACTCCGCCGAGCTGGCTCAGATTGACGGCATCCGTACTTTGGGTACCTGCAGCCAGGTTCACAATCTGGCGTTGGCCGGTGGACGTGCCTACCGACACCGTATTCGCCCGGTCGGCCACCGAATTCACGCCCAAAGCTACGCTATTGGTCGCGGTGACCGTGCTCCCGAAACCGAGCGCCACAGAATCTGAGGCACTCACGGTTGAAGCTGGGCCGAAAGCTGCCGAGCGATCACCGTTGACAACGGCCATTTCGCCGAGCGCAATCGTGCCACCCCCGTTCGCCTCGGCTGAATCGCCGATGGCAATGGCCGAGCTACCGTCATAATTAACGTCGCCTTTAGCGTTTGCACCAGCACCAATCGCTATCGATCCAGGAGTGCTGGCAGAAGCAGCGACGGCGGTGCTGGTCGAATTGTCAATAGCAATGTTGCCATAGGCGCCAATAGGGTTCGCAACTTTAGCAGCAGCATTCCCACTGTAGCCGGCAATCACACCCAAGGCTACGCCGATGCTACCCATCACGCAGCGTGACTTGCTGCGCTTGCCGCGACGTGCAGTGTGCTCGGATGCAGCCACCCACGACCCAAGGGCTTCACTCCAGATGCTGACATAGGACTTGTTCATGACATGATTCCTTTTAAAGTTTGAAAAAGAACTGAGGTATGCGAACTAATGCCAAATCGCCGTTGCCATTTCTTGCTGTTCGATATCAGCTGCAAAAACGGGGGCGATGACGATCCAGAAAGCTCATGGCCGCAGTAAGAATCGGCCAGATTTCTGCCGAGTCAATCTGGGGCAGGCCTTTGCTAAATCTCTGTAACTGGGTTCAGTCTATATTTTTGAGATTGGATAAAAATAGGACCGGTCCGAATCGGCGCGGGCCGGTATTTGAGCGCTGCAGCGCTTGAGATGGCGGCACTGCCTGCTAACGCGGAGAGCGTGGCAAGGTCAGAAATCTTGACGGGACGGCAGATAGTGGAAAGGGTGCCCTATGTGTTTCATCAACTGTCAACAGTTCAGCGATGCCCGTCGCCAATGCTTGCGCTGACGAGTGCAACCGCGCGCCGAACGGGTTTCAGTCGAGCTTCACGTAACAGGCGACGACCAGAAGTGAAGGCGGGGACAGGCGCAAACCGCAACGCCGCCCGCCACAGGCGGCTCAATCGACATCAAACACGCAACGAGTCGGAATCGCCGTATGATGCGGAAATCATTCCTTGCGTCCCTGATTCAGGTCCGCCATGCCATCACAGAGCACAGATTCCAGCAGGCATGGACGCGTGGTTCACACGCTCAACCGCGACTCACGCGTTGATGAGCCGAGCAGGCTGAACCGCTATCAGCGGACGCTCGTCATGGGCGCGGGCGTCGCGGTCTCGTTTGTCCTGGTGCTGTTGACCGGCGTTGTGCTGAAATCGACGGTCACGGACTACGTCGAGGATCGCTATACCGATTTCGCTCTCCGGCAGACTCGCCTGCAGCTGGAGTTTCTCGAGCGGGAAAGAACGCTGAGAGCCGCCATCCTCCATGAAGATATCGAGTTCAGTCCCGTGTTGATCAACAGCGCGCCACAGCAGGTACGGCTCGCCGCGCAACGTCACAAATACTTCTGCCGTGCACGCCGCAGAGACCCAACTGTGGTCAAGCGGTTAGTTGAGGACAGGAGTGCGACATGGTTTCCGCCAGCCACCGATCCCTTTAGCAAACAGCCCGCCATCCGGCTGGTCATGCCGGCCTTCGCTTGAGCGCGAAGTGCTGACGGATCGGACCGAAGCTCGATAAGAAAGCCTGCGTGCGTTCAGGATCGCACCCGCTGATGCGTGGCCATTGACGTTCTTGCGTGCCGCCAGCGCGCATTCTTCGAGAAGACGAATGGAAACCCCAGGCCGTGGCCGTGGACGATCGGTCGAAGTCGATTTTTTTCGCGGTATCGTGCTGATCGTCATCGTGCTCGATCACATTCCCGGCAGCACGCTATCGCATCTGATGCTGCACGCGTACGCGTTGTGCGATTCGGCCGAGGTGTTCGTGTTTCTCGGCGGCTATGCATCGGCGGCGGCGTATACGGCGGTGCTTGCGCATCGCGGCGAACACGCGGCGCAGCTGCGCTTCCTCAAACGCTGCGGGGAGATCTATCGCGCGTATCTGTTGACGGCGGTGCTGACGCTCGTGTCCGGCGCGATTCTCGCGCTGCTCGATCTGAATCGGCCGATGGTAGAAATGACCGGCTGGCCGCCGTTCGCGTTGCAGCCATGGCGTCAAGCATTCGATATCGCGCTGTTGCGCCGGCAACCGTATCTGTCCAGCGTGCTGCCGATGTACGTGCTGTTCGCGCTATGCGTGCCCGTGATGGTGCCGCTCGCGCGCCGCTCTGCATCGCTCGGGCTCGCGGTGAGCGTCGCGGTGTGGGCCGTCGCGAGGCCGCTCGCCGCGTTATTCAGCATTGACGCCGTCGCCGACTGGGCTTTTAATCCGTTTGCGTGGCAACTGATGTTCGTGCTCGGTATGCTGTGCCGCGTGCAGCCGATCAGCGAACGTTTTCATGCGAGCTATACCGCGCAGTGGCTCACGCGCGTCGCGGTGGTCGCGGTGCTTGGCTTTGCGATGGTCAAACTTTTCGTGCTGACGCAGCCTTTGTCCGGCACGCACAAGCAGAATCTTTCAGTGGAACGTGTGATCAATTTCATCGTCATCGCGTGGCTCGCCGCCCAGTTCGTGCGGATGGGCAGTATCGCGTGGCTAGCGAGGCGGCTGCCCGCCGTCGTGACGGTGGGGCGCACCGGACTCGTGTGCTTCGTGACCGGCACGCTGGTGTCGTTGATCATCGACACGGCGACACCGCACACGTTTCACGGCTTTCGCGCGGTGCTGGTCGGGCTCGGCGGCGACCTCGCGGCGATCGGCGCGCTGCTGATGATCGCGCGCGGCTGGAGCGGCTGGAAAGGGCAGCAGTCGGGCGCACAGGCGAATGGCGCGGGTTGCGGATGACACGACGCGAGCGCCGCGGGCGCATCACGACCACGATGCACACGACGCGCAAGCTCGTTGGACTCGCGACCGTGATGAGCGTCGTCGTGCTCGCGTGGCTCGCGATGCATCGCACGGCCGCGCAGGCCAAAGAGACACCGTTCGCGATGCACTGCGCGGAGTTCGCGGGCGCGGTGCTGTCGCCCGAATTGATCGAGATCCCGACGGCCGGCGCGCTGATCGAAAGCGCGGCGATGATCGGCGCGACCGCGCCGGGCAATCAGCAAGGCGGCGAGTATTGCCGCATCACGGGCCGCATCAAGGCGCTGAATCGGACAACGCCCGACATCCGCTTCGATCTGAATCTGCCGAGTCGCTGGAATGGCCGTGCGTTGCAGATCGGCGGCGGCGGGTACAACGGCGTGGTTGTCAGCGGCACCGGCGTGATGCCGTTCTCGCCGGATCGCGCGCCGCTCGCGCAAGGCTACGCGACGTTCGGTGACGACTCGGGGCATGTCGGCGATTCGTCGCTCGCGGCGTTTGGTCTCGTCGATGAAGCGGTGACGAACTTCGGCTACGCGCATCTGAAGAAAACCCATGACGTCGCGCTCGCGTTGATCGCGCACGCGTACGGCAGGCCGCCGCAGCGCATGTATTTTGCCGGCGGCTCGACGGGGGCCGCGAAGGCTACACGGTGATGCAGCGCTTCCCCGACGACTACGACGGCGTGATCGCCAATGCGCCCGCGCTGAATTTTTCCGGCGTGCGGCTGATCGGCGTGAAGCTCGGCCAGGCCGAGTACGGTACGCCGGGCGGCTTCGTGCCGCCGGCGCTGCTCGAACGCGTCTATCAACGCACGCTCGAGGTATGCGACCGGCTCGACGGCATGGCGGACGGGATCGTCAGCGACGTCGAAGCATGTCGCGCGCACGAAGCGCAAATTGTCGATTCGCTGCGTTGCGCGCTGCGCCTTTCATCTGACGATGCGTGTCTGACCGACGCGCAACTGGCCACCTTGCTGGCGATGCGCGACGGGCTGTCGCTGCCGTATCGGCTCGCGTGGGACGTGAGCGGCTATCGCGGCTACAACGTGTTCCAGGGCACGCAACTGACCGGCGCGCTCGGGCTCGCGCATCAGCCGCGGCGTCAACCGGTGCCGACGTTCTATGCGAACGGCTATCTGTTCGCGCAAGGCGACGGCTATCTGCGCTACTTCGTCGCGCGCGATGCGGACTTCGATTCGTTGACGTTCGATTCGCAACGCCCCGGCAAATATCGCGCGCGACTGATCGCGCTGTCGGGCACGATCGGCGCGATGAACCCCGACCTGTCGCGTTACATCGCGCGCGGCGGCAAGCTGATCACGCTGCAGGGTCTCGCCGACGAAGTGATCAGCCCGAACCAGACGATCGCATATCACGACGCGCTAGTCGCGCGTTTCGGCAAGGACGAGGTGGATCGCTTCATGCGGCTGTACATGGTGCCGGGGTTTCAGCATGGCAACGGCGTGTTCATTCCATCGGTCGATCTGCTCGGGGCGCTCGACGCGTGGGTCACGCGCGGCGTCGCGCCCGAAACGCTGATGGCCACAGATCTCGCCGCGGCGACGAATGGACGCTCGCGGCCGCTGTGCCGCTATCCCGGGTTTCCGCGCTATCTCGGCCGAGGCAATGTAAATCTGGCGAGTAGTTTTGTCTGTGCGCAGCCTTGAGGTCTGAGTCGTCGCAGCGCCTGTTTGACCGGCGAGCCGCGCTAGAAAACGTGCGGACCGAGCCGGGGCCCACGCCCGACGAGCCGATAGCCCGAGCGCCACCGCCTTTTCGCGCACGTAGCGCCGCAACCGCACGATCTGTTCGTCCGCTCGCGTGCGCTGCACGCTTTCGCACTTTCCATTACATTGCGGATGCGGCGCGTTCCTTCGCGCCGTTTCCTGTCATTCAACAGCGGTGTCGGCCATCATCGAGTCCATGCAGCCAATCGTTTCGGTCACGAATCTGTCGAAAACCTATGCCAGCGGTTTTCAGGCGCTGAAGAACATCAATCTGGCGATCCACCGTGGAGAAATCTTCGCGCTGCTCGGGCCGAACGGCGCGGGCAAGACCACGCTGATCAGCATCGTCTGCGGCATCGTCAACGCGAGCGAAGGCGGCGTGACGGTGGACGGCCATGACATCGGCTCCAACTATCGCGCGGCCCGCTCGCTGATCGGCCTCGTGCCGCAGGAGTTGACCACGGACGCGTTCGAAACCGTCTGGGCCACCGTGTCGTTCAGCCGCGGCCTGTTCGGCAAGCCGAAGAACCCCGCTTACATCGAGAAAGTGCTGCGCGACCTGTCGCTATGGGAGAAACGCGACAACAAGATCATCACGCTGTCGGGCGGCATGAAGCGGCGCGTGTTGATCGCGAAGGCGCTGTCGCACGAGCCGCGCGTGCTGTTTCTCGACGAGCCGACCGCCGGCGTCGACGTCGAGCTGCGGCGCGACATGTGGAAGCTCGTGCGCTCGCTCGCGGCGAGCGGCGTGACGATCATCCTGACCACGCATTACATCGACGAAGCCGAGGAGATGGCCGACCGCATCGGCGTGATCAACGCGGGCGAAATCATGCTGGTCGAAGAGAAGACCGAGCTAATGCGCAAGCTCGGCACGAAGCAGTTGACGCTGCAACTGGAGAGCCCCCTCGACACGGTGCCGGCTTCGCTCGCCGGCTACGGGCTCGCGGTCGCGAACGGCGGCAACGAACTGACCTACACCTATGAAGGCGAGGGCGGGCGCACCGACATCATCGCGCTGCTGAAATCGCTCGACGACGCCGGTATCCGCTTCAAGGACCTGCACACCACGCAGAGTTCGCTCGAAGACATTTTCGTCAGTCTGCTGCGGGGGAACCCATGAACATCTACGCAATGCGCGCGATCTACAAGTTCGAAATGGCGCGCACGTGGCGCACGCTGATGCAAAGCATCATCGCGCCGGTGATTTCCACGTCGCTGTACTTCGTCGTGTTCGGCTCGGCGATCGGCTCGCGTATCAAGGAAGTGGAGGGCATCAGCTACGGCGCGTTCATCGTGCCGGGTCTGATCATGTTGTCGCTGCTGTCGCAAAGCATCGCGAACGCGTCGTTCGGGATTTACTTCCCGCGTTTCACGGGCACGATCTACGAGCTGCTGTCGGCGCCCGTATCGTATCTGGAGATCGTCGTCAGCTATGTGGGCGCGGCGGCCACCAAGTCGATCCTGCTCGGGCTCATCATTCTCGCGACCGCCGCGCTGTTCGTGCCGTTGCAGATCATGCATCCATTATGGATGGTGCTGTTTCTCGTGCTGACGGCCGTCACGTTCAGTCTGCTCGGCTTCATCATCGGCATCTGGGCGGACAGCTTCGAGAAGCTGCAACTGGTGCCGCTCCTGATCGTCACGCCGCTCACGTTTCTCGGCGGCGCCTTCTATTCGGTGGACATGCTGCCGCCGTTCTGGCACGCCGTCACGCTGTTCAATCCGATCGTTTATCTGGTCAGCGGATTTCGCTGGAGCTTCTACGAGTTGGGCGACGTCGGCGTCGGCCTGAGTCTCGGCATGACACTGCTGTTCCTCGCGGTGTTCCTCGTGATCGTCGGCTGGATCTTCAGGACCGGCTATCGCTTGAAAAGCTGATAAGACCGCGCGATTAGCAGAGGCCGCGACAGCGAAAAGCCGTCGCGCCCTCTTCATCGATTCGCGCAGACGCCGACTACAACAGATACGCCTGCGCGACATTGATCAACTGCACGCGGTTGCGCACGTTGAACAGCTGCCGCAAGCGCCGCAGATGATAGTCGACGTTATGCGGCGACAGCCCGAGGAAATACGCGATTTCCTTGTCGCGCTGCCCCTGCACGACCGCCTTCAGCACCGCGTGCTGCAGCGTGCTCAGCGCGACGCGCTGCTGCTGCGCGGGCGCGATGCCGATCACGCTTTTCGCGTGCATCCAGATGAACTCATGAATCGAGTGCGCGAACATCAGCGTTTCCGCGACGATCGATTCGGTCATCCAGCGCGGGTTGCCGATCTCCGAATTGAAGCACAGGCTCGCGCTCAGCTCCGGCTCCGGCAGCGGCATCTGCGTGAGAATGCCGCTCTTGCGGTCGGTCGCCTCCAGCATGTCGATCAGCGCGCCGAGCCGCTCGCTGCGCAGCTGCGCGCGCGGCAGGTCGGCGCGCAGGTCGGCGGTATTCCACAGAAACGGCATGCCGGTCGGCGACGCGAGCGCGACGCGCGGGTCGAGCTCGAAATAGCGCTCGCGGAAATAGCGCGTGAGCCATGCCTGCGACTCGTAGCTCGTCAACACGAACATCGTCTTGTGATGCGAAGACGTGCGCGTGGCGGTATAGCTGAACGAGTCGAAGCCCAATTGCCTGATGCGCCGACGCACGAACTCCATGCGGTCCTGCGCGCTGCCGAACCGTCCGAGCGGACCGATCAGCGGCGCGGCCCGCCCCGCCGCGGGCGACGGCGTGCCGATTTCTTCCTCGGTGAACAGAGTCAGAAAGCCACTGCGACCCGCACCATTCGCGGCGCGGGGAGACATCTTCACTGCTTCAGCCGCGTGGGCTGATTGCGCGGCGTGCCGCGCGCCGGCCGGGTAAGCCGGTTGGGCGGATGCCGCTCTCGGGTGTGCTGCCGACGCGTGCCCGGCTTCGCCTTGCGGCGAGCCGGTCAGCCATTGCGGCAGCGTATCGCATTCATGTTCCATGAAACGGTAGCTCCGGCGTTCTAAACGCGTGAAAGACGACAACCTCAATGATTAGCGATTTCGTGAAAGGTCGGTAGCCGGTTCCTTGCTATCATTTTTGTGATCTTGCGCTGACAGTGGACCGGCAATACGGGTACGGCGGCGTTTCTCCTTCCATACGGCACCTCCTTCGAGGGGATGTGATGGCACGAATTCCCAAGCTCACGACGACGCTCGCCTACGACCGCTACATGGCCGGCCAGCGACTCGTGTCGAGCGTGGATCGCGAGTGGCGGCATCTGGTGCTGCGCTCGTATCTCGAGCCGGTGCGGCAAGACCTGCTCGAAGCGCCCGGTTTGCGCGACTTCACGCTGATGACGCTCGCGAGCGGCGCCGAGCATCTCGAACGCAACCTCGGCGGAGCTTGGGAAAGCGCCGATATGCGCGTGAACGACCTGTGGTTCGTGCCGCCCACGCCGATCTCGTGGCGCTGGCATTCGATCAGCGACGAGCCGTTGTCTACGTTGCACGTGCACATCGAGCGCGATTTGATCGACAGCGTCGCGCAACAGATGGGGCTCGACGCGTCGCGTGAACTGTCGCTCGGCGACGCGATGCGCTTCCACGATCCGCTGATCGCCGCGATGCTTGCCGCGCTGCATCGCGCCGCCCGCGATCCGGCCGATTCGCGTCTGTATGTCGATACGCTGGCTCACGCGCTCGCCGCGCACCTGCTGCAGCACTATTCGAGCGGCAACGATGCGCGGCGCGGCGGCGCGACGCGGCCCGAACGGCTGGTGCCGCGCCGGATTCGCCGAGTGACCGAGTACATCCGCACCAATCTCGCCGAAGATCTGGCGATCGCCGAACTGGCCGAGCAGGCCGGCCTAAGCAGTTTTCATTTTGCCAGGGTGTTTCGCCGCGAGACCGGGGAGACGCCGCATCAGTTCGTGACGCGCTTGCGGCTCGAGGAAGCGGCGAGGCTGCTGCGCGCCACGGATCGAACCGTGCTGCAAATCGCGCTCGAAGTTGGCTTCGAGAATGCCAGTCATTTCTCCGTGCAGTTCAAGCGTGGCTATGGTGCGACGCCGCTCGCCTACCGGCTGCGCGCTTGAGATGCACGCCGGCTGATGCTTGCCTGCGCACGCCGTAGCGGCTCGCCTTTCTACAGTCGGAATCACGCACTTGCGCAGTGTGCTTTGCATTGCGCGGCTTGCAAACTACGAACTTTCGTGGCGGCGCGCGGTGCAAACTGGCATGGCACGTGGAGCAAGGCTTCGCGGTTCGGCCGGCCGCCCGCGATCGGACGTGGTCTAACTGGACTGACCGCGGCGCCGACAACTGTATCTGTCGAAACCTTGCATCGGACGACAGAATCGAACCGCTTTTGAACCCCACATACCGGATAACGCGCCATGACCCGACTCAAGATGACCGCCTGCGGCCACGCCTTCATCGCCGAAACCCATCCCGATGCGCCGCAGACCGTGGCCGCGTTCCTGAAGCTGCTGCCGTACCGGCAGAAGCTGATCCATGTGCGCTGGAGCGGTGAGGGCTGCTGGGTGCCGCTCGGCGAATTCAAGCTCGAGAACGACGGCGTCGCGGTCGGCTTCGAGAATCACACGAGCCATCCATCGGTCGGCGACATCCTGTTCTATCCGGGCGGCTATAGCGAGACCGAGATCATCCTCGCATATGGTTCATGCTGCTTCGCGAGCAAGATGGGGCAACTCGCGGGCAATCATTTTCTGACGATCGTCGAAGGCAAGGAAAAACTGCGCGAGCTCGGCACGAAGGTGCTGTGGGAAGGCGCGCAGGAGGTGGTGTTCGAGAGGCTTTGAGCGAGCCGCATTTCCTTGCTGGGCACACGCGATGCTTGTTGGAAGAGCCGCGTGCGGTCAGGTACCGATCCGGCACCGACCACGCACGTGAGGCACTCGATACCGCTGGCCCGCCCGGCGAGGAGGAGCAAATGCGAGGCATAAATGACAAGGTCCGCGCTGTAGTTTTTGCCATGTCGATCGTGGTGCTTTCGGCTTGCGGCGGGGGCGGTGACGGCAGCGGCGGGTCGAGTAGCGGCGGCAGCACGGCGGCCGAGCCGGCTGGCGGCGTCATGCTGCAGGTCGTGACGTTCGGCGACAGCCTGTCGGACGTCGGGACTTATGCGCCGCTCGCGAGCGCGGTGGGAGGCGGGCGTTTCACGACCAACCCCGGCCAGGTGTGGGCCCAGGAGGTCGCGCAATACTACGGCGATACGCTCAGCGCCGCGTTCACGATCGATTTCACGCATAAGCTGAGTGCGCAGAGCGGCCTCGGTTACGCGGAAGGGGGCTCGACGGTGGCGACGCCGGCGAACCAGTACGACTATCTGAGCGACGTCATCGGCAACATCGAAATGCCTGTCAATCAGCAACTGTCGAGTTATCTGAGCGCTCACGGCAGCTTCAATGCCAATCAGCTCGTGCTCGTGTGGGTGGGCGCGAACGATGTGCTCCGCGCCGGCAACCTGCCCGCCGCGGCGCCGATCGTGCAGGCGGCGGCCACCACGCTCGCCCAGCTCGTCGGGCAGATCGTGCAGAACGGCGGCACGCATGTGGTGGTGATCAATCTGCCGAATATCGGGCTGTCGCCGAAGGGGCTCGCTTCGGCCGATGGTGGCGCGAATCTCACGCAGTTGTCGCAGCTTTTCAACGCCACGTTGAACGCCGCGTTGCAAACCGATGGGCTGCAGTCGAAGGTGATCGAGGTCGATTCGTACACGTGGACGAATCAGGTCATCGGAAGCTTTCAGGCGAACGGTTTTACCGTGTCGAATACGGGGCAGGCCTGCGATCCGAAGAAAACGCCCGATGACACCGCGCTGCTATGTTCGCCGGCAACCTACGTGAGCGCCAATGCGGATCAGACTTACATGTTCGCGGATGATTTGCATCCGACGACGCATATGCATGCGTTGTTTGCGCAGTTCGTCGAGCAGCAGATCGCGCATAGTGGGTTGGGGCGGTGAGGGGAGACTACGGCGGGGCGCGCTGTCGGCACCCCGCCCCTCAACCAGGCCGCGGTGCGCACCCCATCAGGTCATCACTTGAACAATTTCATCGCCTGCGTCAGCGTATTGATCACCCCCCAGGCAAGCGGAATCATCACATACACCCAGAACACCGCGAGCATCACCTTGTTGGTCGGATGTACGGTTTGAACGGTCGACATACGGATCTCCTCACGCGCCCTTGGCGACTTGTGCATCGGTCATGTGGTGCTTCTCATCCACACGCTTGACCAGCAGGTTGCAGATAAAGCCGATCACGAGCAGCACGGCCATGATGTGCACGGTCATCGTGTACGCGTCCGCTTTGGCGACACCGTTCGCGACTTCATATGCGCGGATGTAATTGACGAGCACCGGACCCGCTACACCCGCCGCCGCCCACGCGGTCAGGAGCCGTCCATGAATACCGCCGACGAACGCCGTACCGAACATGTCGGCGAGATAGGCCGGCACCGTCGCGAAGCCGCCGCCGTACATGGACAGGATGACGCAGTACGTCAGCACGAACAGCGCGATCTGTCGGTTCGCGGCAAAGCTGGGCACGAAGTAGTAGAGCACCGCGCCGAGCACGAAGAAGATGGCGTAGGTGTTCTTGCGACCGATCCAGTCCGATGCCGACGACCACACGAAACGTCCACCCATGTTGAACAGCGACAGCAATCCGACGAAGCCGGCCGCAGCCGACGCGGTCACGGTGTTCTTGAAGCTCTCCTGGATCATCACCGAGGCCTGGCCGAGAACGCCGATCCCGGCCGTCACGTTCAGGAACAGCACGAACCAGATCAGATAGAACTGCGGTGTTTTCAACGCCTGATCGATATGCACGTGGTTGCGCGAGATCAGCCGGTGCTGCGTGACTTCGGGCGGCGTCCAGCCGGCCGGCTTCCAGTCGGCGGGCGGCACGCGGATCGCGAGCGCGCCGATCGTCATCGAGATGAAGTAGACGATGCCGAGCACGACGAAGGTCTCCGCGACGCCCACGCTCGTTGCGCTATGAAAATGGTTCATCAGCGCGACCGACAACGGCGCCGCGATCATCGCGCCGCCACCGAAGCCCATAATCGCCATGCCGGTCGCCATGCCGCGGCGGTCCGGGAACCAGCGGATCAGCGTCGACACCGGCGACACATAACCGAGCCCCAGCCCGATCCCGCCGATCACGCCGTAACCGAGATATAGCAGCACGATCTGATGCAGATAGACGCCGAGCGCGGACACCAGGAACCCGCCGCCGAAACAGCATGCTGCCGTGAACATGGTGCGGCGCGGACCGACGTGTTCGAGCCATTTGCCCGCGAATGCCGCCGACAAACCGAGGAACACGATCGCGAGCGAAAAGATCCAGCCGAGCGAGGTCAGCGACCAGTCATCGGGCGCGGACTGCGTGATGCCGATCACTTTGGTCAGCGGTCCGTTGAATACCGAGAACGCATAGGCCTGACCGATGCACAGATGCACGGCGAGCGCCGCGGGGGGCACCATCCAGCGCGAAAAGCCGGGCTGTGCGACGGTGGCCTGTTTGGAAAAAAATGGGGCTGAGCCTCGTTGGCCGCCCGGCTCGCTGATGCTACTCATAAGTGGGTCTCCTTACAGTTGTTCTGTTTATCGGCGCTTCGTGCATATACCTTGAGGCGGCGGAGTGTAACTTGCACACGCCGTCGCGTCATCGCTATATGTACTTTCATTTCATATGACCTGGATCCACGTACCCAAAATCGCGCCTGGCTCGACAATAGGACGTGGACGATGGCTTCGCAATATGAATCGGGCGGACATAAGGTGTGAACCTAGTGAAACGTGGGTATTCTTCACGCGATCGTGCAAATCGTGGGACGCTCCGAGCGGGTTGCTTCGTTCTTCCGACTAGAGCCACTATGCAAAGTCAGCAATAAAGGAGACGCGCACGACGCGCGGCACAAAAAGAAACGGACCGGCGCGGCTTCTTCGCCGCGCCGGCCCGTCGTGTATCGACGGCGAGTTCCGCCGGTGTCACTCGATCTTGCGCCCGGTCTTCATGCGTGCTGCAACGAGTACCGAGATCAGACAGCCGATCGCCAGATACGCGGCCACCGGATGCCACGAGCCGCCCGCGAAGCTGACCAGCGCGACCGCGATGAACGGCGTGAATCCGCCGCCGACCACGCTCGCCACCTGATAGCCGACACCCGCGCCGCTATAGCGGTACTCGGTGCCGAACAGCTCGGTGAACATCGGCTGCTGGACGCTGACGACCATGTCGTGCGCGATGTTGGCAAGCATCACCGCGAACACGACGATCCATACTGTCGAACGCGCTTCGAGCGCGAGGAAGAACGGCACCGCGCTGAACACGCCGACCAGCGCGCCGATCATATAGATGCGACGGCGGCCGAAGCGATCCGCGAGCCAGGCGAAGCACGGAATCGTCACGCAGCTGAGCGCGCCGACGACGAAGCCGATCGTCAGGAAAAACTCGCGCGGCATGTGCAGGTTCGTGGTCGAGTAGCTCAGTGCGAACGCGGTCACGATGTACATCGTGAACAACTCGGCGAGCCGCAGCGCGATGATCAGCAGGAAGGCTTTCGGATGGCGCAGCAGCGCTTCGACGATCGGCAGGCGCACACGGCGCTCGCCATGCTGGCCGACTTTCTCGACGAACTCCTGAGATTCCTCCATGCTCGAGCGGATCCACAGCGCGATCAGCACCAGTACGACGCTGAACAGAAACGGCAGACGCCAGCCCCAGTTGAGGAACGCGGCGTTGTCCATCGAGCGGCTGATCAGCGCGACGAGTCCCGTCGACAGCACGAGCCCGACGCCGTAGCCGACCTGCACGCCGCTACTGTAGAAGGCCTTCTTTTTCTCGGGCGCGCTTTCGACGGCCATCAACGCCGCGCCGCCCCATTCGCCGCCGACCGCAAAGCCCTGGATTGCGCGCAGCGTGACGAGCAGCACCGGCGCCAACCAGCCGATCGTCGAGAACGCCGGCAGCAGACCGATCGCGGCCGTCGACAGACCCATCATCATCACGGTGAGCACGAGCATGCGCTTGCGTCCGAGCCGGTCGCCGTAATGGCCGAACACGAAGCCGCCGAGCGGCCGGAATAGAAAGCCGACGCCGAAGGTCGCGAACGCGGCAAGCGTGCCCATCGCCGGGCCGACGTTCGGGAAGAACTCGGCGTTGAACACGAGCGCGGCGACGATGCCGTACAACAGGAAGTCGTACCAGTCGACCACGGCGCCGATAAAGCTGCCGAGCGCGGCCTTGCGAGCCCGACTGCGCGCATTGCGGTGAGTGGCCACTGTGGCCTGCGGGTGGGTGGTGCTCATCGAGTCTCCTTCAATGTGATATGTGCTTTAATCGATCGCGCCGCCCGGGCAAGGCTTTCGACGCGATCGATCCGCGCAGGGAATGTCCGGAAGGTTAATGACGCGATCCGGAATTCACAATCCGCGTGATGGAGAAAATGCGCGATCATCGCTCGCGACCGCGCGAATAGCGCGCGTTTTGCGTGTTTACACCGAGCGCCACGGAGAACCGTCGCGGGGAATCAGGTGGGCGAACCCACGCAGCGCGCGGCGTGCTAACGTGAAAGTAATCTTAAAAACAACAGTCATTGATATACTACATACCGAATATTGAAAAATGCGGCGTTGCAGCATATGATTGAGGGATCAATCTTCTCAATCATCCGGAGTTACACGTGGGATTCGTGCCTCTTGCGCTGTTCGCCATGGCCGTCGTTGGGTTGGGCTGTGCCGCCACCGTTCTGCTGACCGACTGGATTCCCGAATCGGTCGCTGCACCTGCATCGCAACATGGCCGCTTCGTGGGTCTGGGCGAGCAGCGCGGCAAAACGGCGGCGCCGAATCGCGCGCGTGTTCAAGCAGAGGCGATGAATGTCGTCAGAACTTCCAACTGAAACAGTGGCCACCCCGTTGACCCTGTCGTTGCAGCCAATCGGCGCGAGTGCGAGCTTGCGCGATCAGGCCTATGCGATGCTGCGTCAGGCAATCGCCGACGCGGATATCTACCAGAATCGCGAAGAAATCCGTCTCGACGAGCGCGTGCTCAGCGAATCGCTCGGCGTGAGCCGCACGCCGGTGCGCGAAGCGATGACGCTGCTCGAGCAGGAAGGCTTCCTGCGCATGGTGCCGCGGCGTGGCATCTACATCGTGCGCAAGAGCAAACGCGAAATCGTCGAGATGATCCAGATGTGGGCCGCGCTCGAAAGCATGGCCGCGCGGCTCGCCACGCTGCATGCGACCGACGAGGAAATCGGCCGCTTGCGCCATATGTTCGACAATTTCCGCGACACGACGCCGGCCGAGCATATCGCCGAGTATTCGGACGCGAACATCGCGTTTCATCAGGCGATCGTCGAGCTGTCGAAGTCGCAGATCATTCTCGACACGATCAAGAACATCTTCATCCATGTGCGCGCGATCCGGCGCATGACCATCTCGCAGAGCGACCGGGCCGCGCGCTCTATCGTCGATCATCTGCGCATCATCGAGGCGCTCGAAAAGCGCGATACCGAACTCGCCGAGCGGCTCACGCGCCAGCATTCGCTCGATCTCGCGGCGTTCGTCGAAGCCAATTGCGATTTCCTCGATTGATGGCGGCGTAGACGCTGCCTGGCTGCTGATGGCGAAAAGCCCGCGTGTGCAAGCACCGCGGGCTTTTTTGCGTGCGCGCACTTCGAGCGATGCGCAGGTCGCGCGGCGGCGAACGGCAAACAAAACGGGGTCGCCGCCGCGCTGCGGGATAAACCTTGCTTGACGGTCCCGAAAATATGGTATGTGATATATCAACAATGACCGGTGGAACGCACGACCTGGTGTTTTCCCTTGAAATGACTGCCGCAGAGCCTTGTAGATTCGGCGCAAAGCTGCGGCTGGCAAGCTCGAGCAGCACAAACTTCGCGCCGTCTATGTCTCGAAATTGGCCTTGAAGGAATGTGATATATCACATACGGTATCTTCGAAGCCGTGAGACGTCGGTGCAACCGGACGTATATCGAAGCGGACGCGTCCGTCGATAACCGTTGCACATCCGATTGATGAGGAGATGACCATGTCTGCAGTTGTTTCATCCCTGAGTCCGGCCACGGCCACCACGACCGCCGACGACACGCTCAAGCAGAAGACCCGCGACGCGGGCGTCGTGTCGGGCGGCCATCTGGTCGCAAAGGCGCTGAAAAACGAGGGGGTCGACACGATCTTCACGCTGTGCGGCGGCCACATCATCGATATCTACGACGGCTGCGTCGACGAAGGCATCCGCATCATCGACGTGCGCCACGAGCAGGTCGCCGCGCACGCGGCCGACGGCTACGCGCGCCAGACCGGCAAGCTCGGCTGCGTGGTGACGACCGCCGGCCCCGGCTGCACGAACGCGGTGACCGGCATCGCGACCGCGTTCCGCTCGGAAAGCCCGATCCTGCACATCGGCGGGCAGGGCGCGCTGACGCAGCACAAGATGGGCTCGCTGCAGGACCTGCCGCACGTCGACATCATGGCGCCGATCACGAAGTTCGCCGCGAGCGTGTCGAGCACCGAGCGCATCGCGGACATGATCTCGATGGCCGCGCGCGAATGCTTCAACGGCGCGCCCGGTCCCGCCTACCTGGAAATTCCGCGCGACGTGCTCGACCGCGAAGTCGACGTGTCGCGCGCGATCGTGCCGCGGCCGGGCCGCTATCGCGCGTCGACGAAATCGATCGGTGACCCGCGCGACATCGAGAAACTGGCGGACATTCTCGTCGATGCGGAACGCCCCGCGATTCTGTACGGCCAGCAGGTGTGGACCGCGCGCGGTCACGAGGAAGCGATCGCGCTGCTGCGCGGCATCGAGATTCCCGGCTATTTCAATGGCGCGAGCCGCGGGCTGCTGCCGCCGGGCGATCCGCATCATTTCGATCGCACGCGTTCGCAGGCGTTTGCGAATGCCGACGTGCTGATCGTGGTCGGCACGCCGTTCGATTTCCGCATGGGTTACGGCCGACGCATCAGCAAGGAATTGACGCTGGTGCAGATCGATATGGACTATCGAACCGTCGGCAAGAATCGCGATATCGATCTGGGTCTGGTCGGCGATCCGGGCGCGATTCTCGCCGCGGTGCTGCAGGCCGCGAGCGGTCGTATCAAGGACGACAAGCGTCAGGCGCGCCGCAAATGGATGGCGCAGTTGCGCGACGCCGAAGCGAGCGCAACCGAAAAACTGATGCCGCTGTTCCGCTCGAACAGCACGCCGATTCATCCGTATCGCGTCGCGTACGAACTCAACGAATTCCTGTCCGACGACACCGTCTATATCGGCGACGGCGGCGACGTCGTGACGATCTCCGCGCAAGCGGTGCGCCCGCGCCGCCCCGGTCAGTGGATGGACCCCGGCGCGCTCGGCTCGCTTGGCGTCGGCACCGGCTTCGCGCTCGCGGCGAAGCTCGCGCACCCGCACAAGGAAGTGCTCTGCTATTACGGCGACGGCTCGTTCGGCATGACCGCGTTCGACATGGAAACCGCGAACCGCTTCGGCGCACCGTATCTCGCGGTGATCGGCAACAACTCGGCGATGAACCAGATCCGCTACGGCCAGCTTGCCAAATACGGCGAAGAACGCGGCAACGTCGGCAATCTGCTCGGCGACGTGCCGTTCAGCAAATTCGCCGAAATGCTCGGCGGCTATGGCGAGGAAGTGCGCGATCCCGCGCAGATCGCGAGCGCGCTACAGCGTGCGCGCGAAGCGATTCATCGCACCGGCCGCTCGGCGGTGGTCAACATCTGGGTCGACCCGCGCGAGTACGCACCGGGCACGAAGAACCAGACCATGTACAAATAACCCTCATCGTTCAGGAGATACGACATGGCCAAGGCACTCGACGGTGTGCGCATCCTCGATTTCACGCATGTGCAATCGGGGCCGACCTGCACGCAATTGCTCGCATGGTTCGGCGCGGACGTGATCAAGGTGGAACGGGCAGGCGCGGGCGACATCACGCGCGAGCAGCTGCGCGATATTCCCGACGTGGATAGCCTGTACTTCACGATGCTCAATCACAACAAGCGCTCGGTCACGATCGACACCAAGCATCCGGAAGGCAAGCAGGTGCTCGAAGCGCTGATCCAGAAATGCGACGTACTGGTCGAAAACTTCGCACCGGGCGCGCTCGACCGGATGGGCTTTACGTGGGAGCGGATTCAGGAATTGAATCCGCGCATGATCGTCGCCTCGGTGAAGGGCTTCGGTCCCGGTCCTTACGAGGACTGCAAAGTCTATGAAAACGTCGCGCAATGCGCGGGCGGCGCTGCGTCGACCACCGGCTTCGACGACGGGCCGCCGGTCGTGACCGGCGCGCAGATCGGCGACAGCGGCACGGGGCTGCATCTCGCGCTCGGCATCGTCACTGCGCTCTATCAACGCACGCATACCGGACGCGGCCAGCGCGTGCTCGCGGCCATGCAGGACGGCGTGCTCAATCTGTGCCGCGTCAAACTGCGAGACCAGCAGCGGCTCGACCGTACCGGCGTGATGAAGGAGTATCCGCAATATCCGAACGGCACGTTCGGCGAAGCGGTGCCGCGCGCGGGCAATGCGTCGGGCGGCGGCCAGCCGGGCTGGATTCTGAAATGCAAAGGGTGGGAGACCGACCCCAACGCCTATATCTACTTCATCACGCAGGCGCCCGTGTGGGCGAAGATCTGCAACGTGATCGGCAAGGAGGAGTGGGCCACGGACCCCGACTACGCGACGGCGCCCGCGCGCCTGCCGCGATTGAAGGAGATCTTCGCCGAAATCGAACGCTGGACGATGACGAAGACCAAGTTCGAGGCGATGCAGATCCTGAACGGATACGACATTCCGTGCGGCCCGATCCTGTCGATGAAGGAAATTGCCGCGGAGCCGTCGCTGCGCAAAACCGGCACGATCGTCGAAGTCGATCATCCGAAGCGCGGCAAGTATCTGACAGTGGGCAATCCGATCAAGCTGTCCGACAGCCCGACCGACGTCAAACGCTCGCCGCTGCTTGGCGAACATACCGATGAAGTGATGGCCGAGCTCGGTTATTCGGCCGAGCAGATCACGGCGCTGCGCACGGCGGGCGCAATCTAGGAGCGAGGCATGCAGACGTGGATGCGGTTCATGTCGGGCGATGGCGGCATCGTGTTCGGCCGTGTCGAAGGCGCCTATCTGCACGAGTACGAAAGTCTCGCGCAGCCGGTGCCGACCGGCGCGGTACTGTCGCTGCGCGCATTGACGCCGTTGGCGCCGTGCGCGCCCGGCAAGATCGTCGCGCTGTGGAATAACTATCGCGCGCTCGCGGCGAAGCTCGACAAACCCGTGCCCACGCATCCGCTGTTTCTGCTGAAGCCGGCGGCGTCGGTGATCGGCGCGGGCGAGCCGATCCGCCGGCCGCGTCACTACGCGGGCAAGATCGTCTACGAAGGCGAACTCGGCATCGTGATCGGCCAGCGTTGCCGCGACGTGGATGCGCAACAGGCAGAGGCGGCGATCTTCGGCTACACGCTCGTCAACGACGTCACCGCCGCCGATCTGCTTAACGAGAATCCGCATTTTCCGCAGTGGTGTCGCGCGAAGAGCTTCGATACCTTCTGTTGCCTGGGTCCGGCCATCGTCTCCGGTTTCGACTGGCGGGCGGCGCGCCTCCTGACCACGCTCGACGGCGCCGAGCGTCAGAACTATCCGCTCGCCGATATGGTCTTTTCGCCGGCCGAGCAGGTGAGTCTGATATCGCAGGATCTGACGCTCGAACCCGGCGACGTGATTGCGTGCGGCACCTCGGTGGGCGTGGGGTCGATCAAGGACGGTGCAACGGTCTCAATTACGATCGATGGGATAGGCACGCTGACCAATACCTTGAGCGCGGCGCAGCGCGACGAGCCACGGCGATCGGGCGATACCGCGAACGTCGGTTGACGAGGGCCGGACCTCGCGGCTCTTGCCTTTTCATCGCATCACGGAGGATCACGCATGCCGCAAGCCTGTGGGAGTGCCGTGTGGATGGACCTGTTGTTGCTGCTCGCCGTGACTGTCGCCGCGGCGTTGGTTGCGGTGCTGATGGTGGCGTTGGCCGCGCTCTCGCGACGACAGTTCGGCCGACGTTCGGCGCAGCGGCATTCATGCGTGCGCGAACGCGATCTGACACGCAGGCCCCGGATGCTTGCATTGCTTGGCAGCGGCATCGGTTTGGCGGTCGCGTCGACAGGTTTTACGCGCTACCTGTTGGCAGCGGCGCGCGAGAACAGCGAACGCATCGAACTGTTTGCAGCCGTGTTGATCGGCGCGCTGCTCTTTGCGATCTCGGCGATTGCGTTCTGCAAGCTGCGCGGCGCATTGCAACTCGAGGCGGTCGCGCGGCCGGGACATCACGTCGTCAATCTGTTTGCGCTGTTTTTATGCGGATGGCTCGGTTACGGCTTCGTCACTGAACAGGCACAGCCGTTCGGACTCGCGGCATTGCTCGCGACGGGCGCGCTGGCGTTGGCAATGGGCGTGCATCTGATGCTGAGCCGCGAGTACTCGGCCGATCCCGCTCACGCGGCGAATCGCGTCAGTTGCGCAGCGCGCATGTATGCCTTCGCCGCGCGTAGCGATGGCCTGGCGATCGGCAAGCCGGGCCTGCTCGCGAACATCGAGTGGCATGGCGGGGAAGAGCAGACGTGGGCGCTTCGCGATGTCACGCCGGCGATGATGCGCGTGAGCGCCTCTGCAGATAGTCGGGATGGGCGTGATGGTAGACGCGGCAACGGCCGCCAGCGCGACTATGCACGCCAATGCGCGCACGAGCGGCCGGTTCATTTCACTACACGTCGCTGATCAATGATGCATGCGTCGCCAGGAGAGCTGATTGCCAATAGCGAAGACGGCGGGACGATGATCCCGCCGCCCGAGTCTTTTTCGATGCTTCTAGTCGCCCACGGTCGCGGCGAATTCGCTGTAGTACTGCGTCTTCCTATGCAGAATCAGTTGCGCGAGAAAGTCGGCATCGTACGCCCGATGCAGGTGGCTGTGATAGCGCTCGATATAAGCGGTGATTCGCGCCAACTCGCCATTGAACTCTTTCAGCATGTCGAGCGTCGCACGGTCCCAGCGAAACCGCAGCCCAAGATCGCTGAACGCGGCATTGTAGGCGCTCAGATGCGCATCGTCGGGTTGGTCTTCGTGATCCGCCGCCGCTGTGCGAGCGTTGCGTGTACTGATACGGGATTCAACCGGAGCGTGGTTCATGATTGGCCTCCTCGGCTCGCAAGTGAAAGAACTCGCTTGCAGCATAGAAGTCGCGATCGATTTGCAATAGTTAAAGTTTTATTGGCTTTCCATAGCCTACGGCTTATGCACGCTCAGTTCCCTCACGCGGGTGATCTTTTCGATCAGATTGGCGCCTTCCTCCATCAGGAAGCGTTTGAAGGCGACGGCAACCGGTGGCAGACGCTTGTTCTTCCGATGCACGACATACCAATTGAGCATGACCGGAAAGGTTTCGACGTCGAGCACGACCAGATGACCCAGTTGCAATTCGAGGCTGATCGTATGGGCGGACAGAAACGCGATGCCCATGCCGGCGATGACCGCCTGCTTGATCGTCTCGGTGCTCTTGATCTCCATCGCAATCTTCAGATTGGACAGCCGGCCGGCAAAACCTTCTTCCATCGAATTCCACGTGTCCGAGCCGCGTTCGCGCACGATGAACGCTTCGTTCGCGAGTTGACTGAAGCGGATATTGCGCTTGTGCGCAAGCGGATGAGTGGGCGCCGCGACGATCACGTACGGGTGCGGCGCGAACGGTTCATTGGTCGCGTCGGTTTCGTGCGGCGGACGCACCATGACCGCGAGGTCGGTCTGATTGGTCGCCAGTTGATGAAGCAGTTCTTCGCGGTTGTGTACCGCGAGATTGAGATCCACACCCGAATAGCGACGCGTGAATTCGGCGAGAAGGCGCGGAAAGAAATAGTCGCCCGCGCTAATCACCGCAACATTCAGTTTGCCGCCGGAGACGCCCTTCAACTGGCTCATCGCTTCGTCGACTTCATGGAACTGCTGCATGATCGCGCGGCTGTAGTGGAGCATTTCCGTGCCGGCCGGCGTCAGATAGATCTTCTTGCCGAGTTGCTCGAACAGAGGCAGCCCCGCATGTTCCTCGAGTTGCCGGACCTGGGTGGAAACGGCCGGCTGAGTCAGATGCAATTCCTCCGCGGCGCGGGAAAAACTCAGGTGGCGCGCTACCGTTTCAAAGACCTTCAGTTGCCGCAGAGTTGCATTGCGCATCGTCATGGTCGATGTATAAGGAAACGTGAATCAACATAATAACAAACTTTAATTATGAGTAATTCAGCAATGACCCTAGCATGAAACGTATTAGAAGCCGAATAGCCGCTGTAATACGCGGGTTAACGCATAGATATGTGGTGTGGCGGACTCGATAGCGGGGAATAACCTGTAATGCTTACCGGCTGAAGCGTGGTTCTGGTCGGAATAAAGCAAGAATTTTATAGAAGACGAGTTCGGGCATCTGCGGAAACACAAAAGCGTCAATTGAGATTTTTCCCGAATAGCGAAGTTCTCGGGCCATAACGATAAGGCGGGACACATCCAGCGCGGCGCGTAAGCCGGCTGCACTAAATAAATAGTGGAGACAAGGCTCATGAACGATATCACCCAGCAATCGACGACCCGTATGTCCTGGCGTAACCGATGGTGGCAACTCGTCATCGGCATGGTATGCATGGCGCTGGTGGCGAATCTGCAATATGCGTGGACGTTATTCGTGGCCCCTATGCATGCGCGGCATCACTGGAGCGAGGCGTCGATCCAGCTTGCGTTCTCGATCTTCATTCTGACCGAGACGTGGCTCGTGCCGTTCGAGGGCTGGCTCGTCGATCGATTCGGGCCGCGCCCGGTGGTGGCAGCCGGCGCGGTATGCGCGGGTTTGTCGTGGATTCTCAATTCGCATGCGACCACGCTCGGCATGTTGTATTTCGCCGCGGTGATTGGCGGGATAGGCGCGGGCGGTGTGTATGGAACATGCGTCGGCAACGCGCTCAAATGGTTTCCCGACCGGCGCGGTCTCGCCGCGGGTTTGACGGCCGCGGGCTTTGGCGCAGGCGCGGCGCTGACGGTGATTCCGATTGCGAACATGATTACGCGCCGCGGCTATGAAGAGACGTTCCTGTTCTTCGGCATCGTGCAAGGCGTCAGCATTCTGCTGCTCGCGATGCTCCTGACGCGGCCGATCTTGCGTCAGCCAGGGGTACGCAAGAGCCGCTTCGCAGTGTCGAAGGTCGATTTCACCTCGCGCCAGATGATCAGAACGCCAGTGTTCTGGGTGATCTACGCGTCGTTCGTCGCGGTCGCGGCGGGCGGCTTGATGGCGACCGCGCAGATCGGCCCGATCGCGAAAGACTGGGGCATAGCGCGCATTCCGATGACGGTCTTCGGCGCGACGTTGCCGCTGCTGACCCTCACGCTGTCGATCGACAATATCTTCAACGGCTTGACGCGTCCGCTGTGCGGCTTCATCTCCGACAAGATCGGCCGTGAAAACACGATGTTCGTGATCTTCGTCGGCGAGGGGCTCGCGTTGCTCGGCATGATGCAGTTCGGCAGCAATCCGTATGCGTTCATGGTCTTTGCCGCGCTGATCTTCCTGTTCTGGGGCGAGATCTTCTCGATCTTCCCGGCGACTTGCGCCGATACGTTCGGCAGCAAGTACGCGGCCGCCAATGCCGGCACGTTGTACACCGCGAAGGGCACTGCCTCGTTGCTGGTTCCGATCGCGTCCATACTCGCGGCGACGGGCGGCTGGAGCCTTGTCTTCGTCTTTGCCGCCGTCATCACGATCGCAGCCGGCATTTGCGCGAAGTTCATCCTCAAGCCGATGCGCGCGCGTTGGATCGAATCGCACAACGAACCTCAGGGCGCGCTGGCCGTCGCGGGTCATGGCAATGGCAATGCGTCGCGAATGAGTCACTGGCCCGAACAATCTGGCGAATAACGTGAGCGTCGCGCGCCCGGAACCGATGCCATGAATGTTTCGCTGCAGCAACTCAAGGTATTCGTCGCGGTCGCGCGCGAGCGCAGTTTCACGCGCGCGGCGCGCGAGTTCGATCTGACGCAGTCGGCCGTGAGCCGTTGCGTGCGTGAACTGGAAGACGCGGTCGAATTGAAGCTGTTCGATCGCACGACACGCCAGGTCGAACTGACGAATGCGGGTGCGAGTCTCGAAAGAAGAATTGGCCGGCTGCTCGACGAAATCGAGTTGACGCTGCTCGAAGAGCGCGCTGCTTATGACGGACACACGGGCGTCGTCTTATTCGCGAGTAATCCGGTGTTGTCATCGGGCTGGGTGCCGCAGGCTTTGGCGCAGTGCGCGTCGGTTTTTCCCGAGCTGGTCGTATCGGTCAAGGATCAACCTCAAAGCAGCGTACTGGCCAGTGTCGAGCAGGGCGAGGTGGATTTCGGCGCGGTCTGCGTGACTGTACCTGTCGATAGTCCTCTACTGCACGCTCAGGTACTTTTCACTACGCCACTGCATGCGGTGCTTCCATCCGCGCATCCGCTAGCGCGGCAAGACAGCATCGGATGGCACGCGTTGCGCGAATGTCCGCTGATAACGCTGAATGCCGATACTGGCGTGCGCGCCGCGCTCGCACCGGTACTCGCCGCGAACGGATCGAAGCGCCGGCCGTTGCAGGAACTCGGACACGTTGCGACGGTAGCGCGCATGGTCGAATTGGGACTGGGTGTCGGCGTATTGCCTGTCGATGCGCATTGGCCTTCGCCGGGCGCTTCGTTGGTGAGTCGTCCGCTGGTCCCCGAAACGGCATTGACGACGGTACTCGTGCACCGCAGAAATCGCTCGCTTCGTCCCAATGCGGCTGCTGCGTGGGCGCAGTTCGTTGCGTCGACGACTGATCATTCGCCGGTCGCGAACGAAGCACCTGCCGCAGCCGCGACGCCAAGCTTCAACTGGCGGTCCGTGCGGCAAAGCCTGTTGCCGGAACCTTAGACAGGGGCCGACAAAAAGCTTGCGCGACGCGCGGCATTCGATCGATGCGCCGTCAGTCAACCACATAACGTCCTACTCAAGGAGCTTCATGATGGAAATCCAGACCGATCTCAGGCACCATGATCTGCTGATCGACGGCAAGCGCATGCCGCCAGGCAGCGGGGAATATTCCGTCGACATCAACCCCGCGACCGAGGAGCCGATCGCACGGGTGGCGCAAGGCAGCGCCGCCGACGTCGATGCCGCGGTGCGCGCCGCGCGCGGCGCATTGAAAGTATGGAATTCGATTCGGGCCGCCGAACGCGGGCGCATCCTGCAACGTCTCGCGGGCCTGATGCGCGAGAACATGGAAGAACTCGCCGCGCTCGAGAGTCTCGACGGCGGCAAGCCGATTGGCGCGGTGATGCGTCAGGACGTGCCCGCCGCGATCGATACCGTCGAATACTACGCAGGCTGGTGCGACAAGATCAACGGCCAGGTGGTGCCGACGCGTCCCGATGCATTGACCTATACATTGCGCGAACCTGTCGGCGTGGTCGCCGCAATCGTGCCGTGGAATTTTCCGCTGATGATCGGCATGTGGAAGATCGCGCCCGCGCTCGCATGCGGTTGCACGCTGATCGTCAAGCCCGCCGAGATCACGCCGCTCACCGCGTTGCGCATCGGCGAGCTGGCGCTCGAAGCGGGCGTGCCGCCGGGCGTGCTCAACATCGTCACCGGCAAAGGCAGCGTGGTGGGCGACGCGATGGTCTCGCATCCCGGTATCGACAAGGTCACGTTCACCGGTTCGCCTTCGGTCGGACGAGGCATCCTGCAGGGCGCGGCGGGCAACTTCAAACGCGTGACGCTGGAACTCGGCGGCAAGTCGGCCAACGTGATTTTTGCCGACGCGAATCTCGACAATGCGGTGCGAGCCGCGGCGTCGGGTGTGTTCTTCAATACGGGGCAAGTGTGCTCCGCCGGGTCGCGGATACTCGCGCATCGCGACGTGTATGACGAAGTGGTCGAGCGTCTGGCCACGCGCGCGAAGTCGATCAAGGTCGGCGACCCGTCGCTGCGCGAAACGTCGATGGGACCGCTGATTTCGGCCGCGCAGATGAAGACCGTATTGAGCTATGTCGACACGGGACGCTCGGAAGGCGCATCGCTCGTGACGGGTGGCGCGCGCGTCGGCAATCGCGGCTTTTTCGTCGAGCCAACCGTGTTCGCGAATGTCGAGCACGAAATGCGCATTTCGCAGGAAGAAATCTTCGGGCCCGTGGCGAGCGTGATCCGTTTCAACGACGAAGCGGACGCGATCCGAATCGCCAATGGCACGTCGTACAGTCTCGCGGCTGGCGTGTGGAGCGCTGACTTGAGCCGCGTGCATCGCGTGGCGCGCGACCTGAAGGCGGGCACGGTGTGGATCAACACCTACGGCTATACGGACGTGCGTTTGCCGTGGGGCGGTGCTGGCGATTCGGGCTTCGGTCGCGAGCATGGCGATGTCGCGATCGAGAACTTCACGGAACCGAAGGCGGTGTGGGTGGCGATCGATCAATAGCGGCAAATGCGAAAAAGGATCGGATGCATGGCATCCGATCCTTCAGGTCGTGTTGCAAGACGAAAGGGAATTGACGAGTACTCGGTCAATTGCCCTGTAAAGCCATCTTCTCGCGCAATTTGATCAGTGCGAGCACGACGTCGATAGTGGGTGTCGGTTCGGCAACGAGTCGCCCCATTTCCTGCACGACGGTCAATAAAGGATCGATTTCCATCGGCCTGCGGTGCTCGAGATCGACGAGCGTTGATGTCTTGTGCGCACCGACCGCACCCGCGCCATCAATACGCCTTTCCACATCGACGCGAAAGTGCACGCCGAACTGATCCGCGATTCGCTTCGCTTCGAGCATCATCGTGCGTGAGACCGCGCGCGTGCCCGGGTCACTCGTGAGCACATCGAGCGTTGCATGCGTCAATGCGCTAATCGGGTTGAAGCACAGATTACCCCATAGCTTGAGCCAGATTTCGTCGCGAATGTTGTCGCGAATCGGCGCTTCGAAGCCGGCCGCCTGCATGATCTCGTGCAATTGCTCAATGCGCGGGGTGCGCTCGCCACTGGGTTCGCCGATGGGAAACTTCTTGCCGTACACGTGTTTGATCACCCCCGGTTCGACGATCTCCGCCGCCGGATAGAGTACGCAGCCAATCGCGCGCTCGGGTCCGAGCTTGGTCCATTGCGAACCGTCGGGGTCGACGCTCGTCAGCCGAGTGCCGGCAAAGCGCCCGCCGTGCTGATAGAAGTACCAATATGGAATGCCGTTGACGCCGGTAACGATCGCCGTATGCTTGCCCAGCAGCGGTTGCATGGAATCGACCACGCCAGGCAGCGAATGCGCCTTCAGCGTCACGATGACGAAGTCCTGGACGCCGAGTTCGCGTGGATCGGACGTGCAGCGCACCGGCGCGCTGAACGTTTCGCCATCCATGATGAGGCGCGCGCCGTGTTCACGCATCGCGGCCAGATGCGGGCCGCGCGCAATGAAGCTGACGTCCGCGCCGGCGCGTGCCAATTGCACGCCCATTAAACCGCCAATCGCTCCCGCTCCGAAGATGCAGATCTTCATGATGTCGCTCCGTGACGATGAAAAAGCCGTTCGCCCAATGCCGCATTGCAGTACCTCGCGGCCGGTCACGGTTCGAGCATAAGGTGGCGCGACGAATGCTGATAGTTAAAGTTTCTCTGTCGATGTATTAGTTATTCGTTATGACAAGACCCCGACGTGAATGCTGCTTCGACTGTCGGCCTCGATACCTCAGCCGCGCCGAACCAGCAGAAAACTCACGCCGATTGCCGCGAGAAATCCGCCGCAGCAGCGATTGAACCAGCGGCGGATCTGCGCGCGCATCAGCCATTTGCCGAGATACATGCCGGCCCACGAATACAATGCAATCGCCACCCATTCGAGTACCAGAAAGCTCGCGCCGAGCGCGGCGAATTGCGGCAGTATCGGCTGCGCGACGTCGACGAATTGCGGCAGGAACGCGGTAAAAACCAGAATCGCCTTCGGATTGCCCGTCGCCACGAAAAACTCGTGCCGTGCGATGCGCGAGAGCGCGGCCTCCTGGGGTTGCGACGTATCGATTGCGGGTGCGTCGCTGCGCCACAACTGGATCGCGAGCCAGATCAGATAAGCGGCGCCCGCGAGTTTGATCGCCAGAAAGATCCACTCGGACG
The DNA here is from genome assembly GCF_050436245.1 of Paraburkholderia sp. MM6662-R1. NCBI lineage: Bacteria > Pseudomonadati > Pseudomonadota > Betaproteobacteria > Burkholderiales > Burkholderiaceae > Paraburkholderia > Paraburkholderia sp. MM6662-R1. The sequence goes on from NZ_JBNDLV010000004.1 coordinate 1,959,740, forward strand.
CATGCAGCACGACCGCGAGACCGGTCGCGGCGAGTGCGAGCATCATCGCGAAGGCGAGCAGCCGGCCGCTGCCGCCGACGAACGCTTTCATGAAGCCATGACGCGCGGCCACGTTGATCGAAAGCAGGTTGTTGGGCCCGGGTGCGAGGTTGATGGCGAAGCAGGCGGGTAAAAAGAATAGCCAGGCGGTAAGGGACATGACGGCTTGCATTCCGAACGGGAGATCACGATGCATCGCGCGCGATGCGTTGCCGGGATTGTAGCGAAACCGCGCCGCGCCTCGGCCAGCCGCGTGCTCAGTTCACCGCCTTGATAAAGCCAGGATCGCCAATCAATGTATCGACGCTGAGCTTGACCGTGTCTTCGATCGCGATCGTGTTGTTGGTGAATTTCGGCGACTTCTGCTTCACGGTGCGCGTGGTCGTGTACATGACTTTTTGGGTCGCCGCATCGATAACCACGTAGTGCATCTTCAGCGTCCACAGCGCCGGCGAGCGCCTATCGTCCACCGTGAAGGTTTCGATGCTGCCGCTGAGCACGCGTTTGTTGTCGTCGATACGAAAACCGGCCACTCGCAGACTATTCGCGACGCCATTGCGCACCGCGAGGCTGACGTCGTCCTTCAGCACGAGCCCGGTCATCCCGTTATTTTCGATGCGGTTCGGCGAGATATGACCGTCGCGCGCGGGCAGATACGCGAAGTCGCGTGCAGGGGCGACGCTGAGCGAGCCGGTGCCGTGGGTCTTCGTGTGCGTTGCGCTGGCGCTGCTGTTCAGGCCGAACCATGACCACGAGCACGCGGACAGCAGCGTGGGCAGCAGTATGGCGCCGCAGCCCTTGAGCACGACGGATCTCAACGGCGAACGCGCAGCAGCCATGCGGGAGAAAGCGGCGGTCGAAGTCAGAGGAGTTGCCCTTTTCAGTGGAGTCATTCCGGTGAAGAACAGCATGGTAGCAGCGAACCGGACCGTCGAACCTTCAAACGGATGTTTTCGGAATTGCCCGCGTCAGGCCCGGACCTGAGCCGTTCAGAAAAAGCCCGCCTTTCCTTGCGTGATATCGATCAGCGTTGCCTTGGCGTCATCGAGTGCGTTGGCGGGCACGCGCATCGTCATCTTCACCAGCATGCCGTAGGCGCTGTCCACGAGCGCATAGCCTTCGGCGTCCATCCATCGACGGACTTTGGCTTCGTCGGCATAACTCACTTCGACGCCCAGCAACACCTGGGCAATCCTCTCGACGCGCGGCGCGTCGAGCAGCGCGGACGCGATCGCATCGGTGTACGCGCGCACCAGACCGCCCGCGCCGAGCTTCACACCGCCGTAATAGCGCACGACCGCCGCAAGCACGCCATCCAGATCGTGATGCCGCAGTACTTCGAGAATCGGCCGACCGGCGGTACCGGACGGTTCGCCGTCGTCGGACATGCCGGACTGGCCGCCCGCCAGCAGCGCCCAGCACACATGCGTCGCGGCAGGATGTTCGTCGCGCAGACGCTGCAATTCGGCCATCGCGGCATCGCGATCGGCGACCGGGATCGCATGCGCGATGAAGCGGCTCTTGCGAATCTCGAGTTCCGCGCTCAGTGGCGCGGGCAGGGTATAGGTGGGCAAGGCGGAAACGTCGGTGGATGAAAAGAAGCACACGGTAGGCGGCGCGATGTCCGTCATGGTAACGGATCGTCGGTGCCAGCGAGGCGCAAGGGCAGCTTCGCGGGTTCGTCTACAATGGTCCGCTGAGCGCGCGCCCGTCATTTAGACCCCGCGCGTCGCAAGGAGACGACATGCTTGACCTATCCACGTTGGGGACGTTCGTTGCCGTCGTGCTCGGGCTCTTTCTGATTCCAGGCCCGGCCGTGCTGCTAGTTTTGACTCGCACCATGCACGGCGGACGTAAAGCCGGCATTCTGACCGGTCTCGGTATCGCAACTGGCGATTTCGTGCATACGCTGGGCGCCGCGGTTGGCCTCTCCGCGCTGCTGATGACGTCCGCGCTGGCCTTCAATGCGGTGAAATTCGTCGGTGCAGCGTATCTCGTCTATCTGGGCATTCGCGCGTTGCGCGAAAAGCAGGCGAGTGCGCACCTGCCGGTCGTCGCGCCGGTGTCGGGTTCGAAGGCGTTCTTGCAGGCAATTCCCGCCGAAGTGCTGAACCCGAAGACCGCGCTGTTTTTCCTTGCGTTTCTGCCGCAGTTCGTGCGCCCCGAACATGGCTCGACGTTTCTGCAGTTCGCGACACTCGGGCTGATTTTCGTTGCCATGAGCGCGCTTTATACGACGCTGATCGTCCTGACGATGCGGCCGCTGGGCAAACTCGTGAAGCGTTTGACGTGGTTGACGCGCTGGCAGAACAAGCTCATCGGTGTGCTGTTCATTTCGCTCGGCCTGCGCGTGGCAGTGCAAACACGCTGAGTCCGGAAGCGCGAGTTCAGGACGGCGCCAGCAGGATCAGCGACCCAACGACGCGACTGTTAAGCATTGCAAGGCGACGATGCCATGGCTCGCCCGATTCAGGAGACAGCGATGAATGAAGACGCAACTTCGACGGCGCGCGCAATCGAGTTCTGGTTCGACTTCGGCAGCAACTACAGCTATCTGAGCATGATGCGGATCGAAGCGTTGGCGGCCGCGCGCAACGTGACGATCGTCTGGCGGCCGTTTCTGCTCGGTCCGGTATTTCGCCAGCTCGGTTTCGACAACTCGCCCTTCGTACTGCAGAAAGAAAAAGGCGCGTACGTGTGGAAAGACATGGAGCGTCAATGCCGCAAATACGGCATTGCGCTCACGCGCCCCAGCACGTTTCCGCGCGCGGCGCTTCTCGCGATGCGTGTCGCGCTGCTGGGTGCGAACGAGCCGTGGATCGGTGCCTGGTGCCGCAAGATCATGCAGTTGAATTTTGTCGACGACCGCGACATCGGTTCAATCGATGTCGTCAGTCACGCGCTCGACTCGCTTGGCTTACCGGCGCAGAGCGTGATCGACGCCGCGCAAAGCGACGCGAATAAGCTCCGCTTGCGCGAGCAGACCGAACGGGCCATCAACAAGGGGATTTTCGGTGCGCCGACGTTTTTTGTCGGCGCGGAGATGTTCTGGGGCAATGACAGGCTGGAGGACGCGTTGGACCACTGCGACGCGATCGCGGCGCGTCATTGAACATCAGCGGGAGCGCTTAATCAGCCTGCTGACAGAAGCGCCGACCCGGCACGTGAGAGACCACGGCCTGGGCGATTTCGAGCGGAGTACATTCGGCGGGAACGACGCGACGGCTCGGTTCGGGCGCGTGCTTCATCGTCCATTCGACGAGCCGGTATGAACGGCCCCAGGGCGGTTGCAGCGGATCGGAGACCTTGCAGGAATGAATCTGGCGAGTCCATTCATGGCCGGGCATCGCACGCAGGTGTTCGACTACCATCTCTTCAACCATGATTTACCTCCTTCTTGTGCGCGTAACCGTTTTCGGTCGCGCTTCTGGCACCCCTCAAGAAAAAGCGCCGCCGATGTTCTGGCGGCTCAACAGGGGATGTGCCACATACTTGCAGGGAACAATTAAGCGAAACTTAAGAACCGCAATCATTACGCAAACGGATCTCATTGCGTGTAAGCGAGTGCAAGTGAATGCAAGCAAGAGCTGACAACAGTGGGCATGAACGCTGGCAGGCCGGCCGACACGTCGCGAGCCTGCCCTCAAGACCCCGGCGGATCGGCCGTTATCAGTAGAGTTGGGGCGTCGACCCCGCTTCGCCTTCAGGGCCGCGCTACTGATACCGTGACGAATCTCGCCCAAACGCCGCTTGCCGAGCGCCTTCGCTCGCTCGTCGACACCGTGCAGCACAACGAGCGCACGTTGCGCCGCTTCCAGAACGTCGAGTTGCGGTTGATCGGCGCGCAGGATTTCGCATCGTTTCTCGATACGTTGTTCAGCCATCTGCCGCGGGAGTTCTCGCTCGCGAACGTGGTGCTGTGGCTCGATGAGCGCGCGCCAATGCTGCTCGAACTGCTCGAGCCGGGCAACCTGCGCGCGCTCGATCATGCGCAGCTGAAGACCTCGCGCGAGGGCGGTCTCGTCGCGCAATCCTTGTGCGAAGACGATCGGCCGTGGCTCGGCCGCCCTGGCGAACTCGACGACGACACGCGCCGCGCGTTCTTCGGTACCGCGCCAGCTCACGTGCCGGCCAGCGCGATCCTGCTGCCGCTCGCCGCGGGCACGAGCGTCAGCGGCTATCTATGCCTCGGCAGCGACGACCCCGCGCGCTTCGGCGCGGGCATGGCCACCGACATTCTCGAGCGCTTCGCGAGCATCGTCACCGCGAGTCTCGACAACGTCGCGCATCGCGAGCGGCTCAGGCAGCTCGGCATGACCGATTCGCTGACCGGCCTCGCGAATCGCCGCTATTTCGACGAACGGCTGCGCGAGGAGTTGATGCGCGCGGCCCGTTATCGCGTGCCGGTCGCGTGTCTTTTCATCGATATCGACGGTTTCAAGCGCATCAACGATAGCCACGGCCATCAGAGCGGCGACCGCGCGCTCGCGGCGGTGGCCGCCTGCGTGCGACAGCAGGTGCGGCTTGGCGACACCGTCGCGCGCTATGGCGGCGAGGAGTTCGCCGCGCTGCTGCAAGGCGATCGCAGCGACGCGTTGACCGTCGCGGAACGCGTGCGGCGTGCGGTCGAGAATCTCGACGTGCGCGACGAGCACGGCGTGCTCATTGCATTGACCGTGTCGATCGGCGTGGCCGGGCGCGTGGTCGCCGGCAGCCCGGCCGAGGCGATGTCGCTCGGTCAGGCGATGATGGACGAGGCCGATCGCGCGATGTATCAGGCCAAGCGCAACGGCCGCAATCGTATCGAGGCGCAGGTCGATGCGCTCGATGAGCAGGGCTGATCGACCGTAACCAACACTAACTACGCGTCACACTCCTGCCGCATCCGGCGGTACCCCGAGCAGCTGCAACGCGCCGCCCATCACGCCGCTGAACACCGGTCCAGCGACCGTGCCGCCATAGAACGCCTTGCCAGCCGGATCGTCGATCATCACGGCGACGATCAGGCGCGGATCGCTCATCGGCGCCATGCCGACGAACAGCGCGCGGTAGCGGTTCTTCGCGTAGCCCGCGCCGATCTGCTTGCGCGCGGTGCCGGTCTTGCCGCCGACGCGATAACCCGCCACGGTCGCGGCGCGTCCGGTGCCGCCGTCGCCCGTGGCCATTTCGAGCATGTTGCGGATCGCGCGCGCGGTGCCGGGCGTTGTGACCGATTCGCCGCGGTCGGCGAACGACTCGGGGCTGTCCGCGTCGAGCGGCTCGCGCAGCAGGCTCACGCGCCTCAGCGCGCCGTCGCCCGCATAGGCGGTGTAGACCTGCGCGATTTGCAGCAGCGATACCGACAGCCCGTAGCCATATGCCATCGTGGCCTGTTCGATCGGGCGCCAGCGCTTATATGGCCGCAGCTTGCCGGCGGCCACGCCAGGGAAGGGCAGCTCGGGCTTCAGACCGAGCCCGTATTGCCGATACTTGGTCCAGATCGTCTCGGCCGGCAGATTCAGCGCGAGCTTTGCCAGCGCGATATTGCTCGACTTCTGCACCGCCTCGGCGACCGTCATCGCGCCATGATTCGACGTGTCGTGAATCACGGCCGGGCCGATCCGATACCAGCCGGGCGCGGTATCGATGATGCTCTGCGGCCGCACCTTGCCTTCGTCGATCGACAGTGCGACGACCAGCGGCTTGATCGTCGAACCCGGTTCGAACGTGTCGATCACCGCGCGGTTGCGCAGCTGCCGGCCGGACAGGTGCGTGCGGTCGTTCGGATCGAAGCTCGGGTAGTTGGCGAGCGCGAGGATCTCGCCGTTGCGCGCATCGAGCACGACCACGCTGCCCGCTTCGGCGCGGTGCTGCGCGATCGCCGCTTTGAGCTGTGTGTACGCGAGTTGCTGGATGCGCCGGTCGATCGTCAGCTGGATCGTGGCGCCGTTGCGCGCGGGCACGAGCGGCCGCGTCTCCGAGATCACGCGGCCGAGCCGGTCGCGGATCACCTCGCGGTGGCCGGGCACGCCTTGCAACTGCGCATTGGCGGCGAGTTCGACGCCTTCCTGGCCGTTGTCCTCGATGTCGGTGAAGCCGACCACATGCGCGGCCGACTCGCCCTCGGGATAAAAGCGTTTGGTGTCGGCGATCTGCGTGATCCCGGCTTGCCCGAGGCGCGACAGATGCCCGGCAGTGTCGGCATCGACCTGGCGCTTGAGCAGCACGAAGCTGCGCTCGCCGTTCAGACGTCGACGCAGTTCCGCGAGCGGCAGATCGAGCAGCTTTGCCAGCGGCGCGAACGCGCTTTCGTCGACGAGCTTCGGCGTGGCCCAGATTTCGTAGGTCGCGAGACTGACCGCGAGCATCGAACCATTGCGATCGACGATCCGGCCGCGCGTCGCGTCGAGTTCGAGCAGGCGCTGATAGCGCTTCTGCCCTTGGTCGACGTAGAAGTCCTGATTCACGACCTGCACCCAGAACGCGCGGAGCGCGAGCGTCGCGAACGCGCCGAACACGAGCAGCACGACGAACTTCGAGCGCCACGCGGGTAGTCGCGCATCGAGCAGCGGGTTCTTCGCGGCTAAGGCATAGGGATCGGGCGACGGCGGTTTTTTCTGGCGGATCATGGCGGCGGGCAGCGGACCTCACGTACTTTCGATTGAACGAGGCCGCCAAAGCCACGAGGCCTGGCGGCAAGGACTGTCGCCTGGCCGATTGTAAATAAAACGTAATTTAAATGCGAGGAATGTGAAAGGAGGCGCGTTCGAGTTGGAGCAAAGGCGAGCCGAGCCGCAGCTTGATCACGAAAAGCCGCGCGAACTTGCAAAATCAGCGCGGCTGATTCGTTCGATTGATGCGTCGACTCCGACGCGGCGTGTTGAATAGGCGCTCCCTGCCTGTGGGGCGCCTTCTTTTTTCGCGCCCGTCGGGGGCGCGGCGGGGCAAGCTCAAGCCGGCAACGCGAAACTCGCAATCGCGTCGCGCAACACGGCGACCTGGTCCTTCAGCGAATGCGCGGCGGCCGCGGCCTGTTCGACCAGTGCCGCATTCTGCTGCGTGACCTGATCCATCTCGCCGACCGCGCGATTGACCTGTTCGATGCCCGCGCTCTGCTCGCGCGACGCGTGGCTGATTTCTTCGAGGATCTCGTTGACCCGCCGCACCGACTGCACGATCTCGCCCATTGTCGCGCCCGCGTTGGCGACCAGTGACGAGCCGGTCTCGACGGTATCGGTCGAGGTTTCGATCAGCGCCTTGATCTCTTTGGCGGCCGTCGCCGAGCGCTGCGCGAGGCTGCGCACTTCGGCCGCGACCACCGCGAAGCCACGGCCCTGTTCGCCGGCGCGAGCCGCCTCGACGGCGGCATTCAGCGCGAGGATATTGGTCTGGAACGCGATGCCGTCGATCACGCCGATGATGTCGCCGATCTGCCGCGAGCTCGCGGTGATCTCGCCCATCGTGCGCACCACGTCGTCGACCACGCGGCTGCCGCGCGTCGCGACGTTCGCTGCGTCGCTCGCGAGTTGCGCGGCCTGGGTCGCGCTGTCCGCGTTCTGCTTCACGTTCACCGTCATCTGATCCATGCTCGACGCGGTTTGCACGAGCGCCGCCGCCTGCTCCTCGGTGCGCTGCGACAGGTCGGTGTTGCCCGCTGCGATTTCGGTCGCGCCGACATTGATGTTCTCGGTGCCCTGGCGCACTCGCGAGACCGTGTCGACGAGTCCCGCCTGCATCGTGCGCAGCGCATGCAGCAGGCTGCCGCTGTCGTGCGGCTCGATCGGCACCGGCGTCGCGAGGTTGCCTTGCGCCATCAACCGTGCGTGCTCGACGGCCACTTCGAGTTCGCCGCCGAGCGAGCGGCGGATGCTGCGCAGCACGACCAGCATCACGGCCGTAGAGAGCGCACCGAGCGTGACGGTGATCGCGAGCCAGCGCAGCAGGTTGCGGTAGAACGCGCTTTGCACGTCGTCCATGTACATGCCGGTCACGAGGTACCAGTCCCACGGCGCGAAGTGCACCGAGTAGCTGGTCTTCGCGACGGGCTGCTCGCTGCCGGGCTTGGCCCACAAATAATCGACGAAGCCGCCGCCGTCGTGATTGCCCGAGTTGACGATATCGACGAACAGATGATTGCCGGCCGGATCGGTGAACTGCGCGAGGTTCTTGCCGATCAGTTCGGGCTTGATCGGATGCATCAGCATGACCGGCTGCGAGTCGTTGATCGACAAATAGCCGTCCTTGCCGTAGCGCATCGCGCCGAGCGTCGCGAGCGCCTGCTTTTTCGCGTCGTCCTCGGACAGCGCATGCTGCTGGGAGAGCGAGTAGTAGTGGCCGACGACGTGGTTTGCCTCGTCGATCAACGAGCGCAATTGCTCGCGTCGGTCCGAGATCATCGATGCGCGGTTCTGCCACGCGCCGAACGCGCCGATCAGGATCAGGCCGACCCACAGAACGGCGATCATGGACGCCAGTTTTCGGTTCAGAGTCATAGCGATGGGAATAGGCGTTTTGGCCAGTAAGGTCCATTGAATTGCGGTCGGATGCCGCTCGCTGTGTTTACGGCGCGAAATGGCATTGATCGAGGCAGGGAAAACCCGCTGTTCGACATCCCTATTCGTCCGATTAATGGGTGGATTTATTGAATGTTTTAGCGGCGCTCATGCGCGCAATTCGAAAAAGATTTTTGTGCATTATTCGCGAATCTGAATTAACCGGCGATTTTCGGTAAATCGCGGCGATTGAAAAATGCGCGAGACAATCGACATGAAAAAATGCCGGCGCTGGTCTGCGTAAAACCTGCTGAGCCCAATCCAGGAGGGTTCGCACCAACATCCCACAAAACGCCAATCAAATCCAAAAATCCCGTTAAATGGTCGCGCATGCAAAAAACAACACATTTTTCCACTTAAACGCAACCACGAAAGACCGCTGAGACCTTCAAAGACTCGTCATAAAAAATTCCGCTATAGTCGCCCTTTTCCGATTGCCAGCCTGGCATCGAAGAACGCCAATAAGCCCGCCACCAGGAGTCCCGAAGAGTGAATGCACGCGATCCCGCTTTCGTTTCCCAGTCCCGCAGCGCGCGCCTGCGCCAGATGCTCGTCAGCAGCGAACTCGAATTCATGATGGAGGCGCATAACGGCCTGTCCGCGCGCATCGTTCGCGAAGCTGGGTTCAAGGCGATCTGGGGCTCGGGCCTCGCGATCTCCGCGCAGTTCGGCGTGCGCGACAACAACGAGGCGAGCTGGACGCAGGTGGTCGATACGCTCGAATTCATGGCCGACGCGAGCGATCTGCCGATCCTGCTCGACGGCGACACCGGCTACGGCAACTTCAACAACGTGCGCCGCCTCGTGCGCAAGCTCGAACAGCGCGGCATCGCCGGCGTGTGCATCGAGGACAAGCAGTTTCCGAAGACCAACAGCTTCATCAACGGCGAGGCGCAGCCGCTTGCCGATATCGACGAATTCTGCGGCAAGATCAAGGCGGGCAAGGACTCGCAGAACGACGAGCATTTCTCGATCGTCGCGCGCGTCGAGGCGCTGATCGCGGGCTGGGGCATGGACGAAGCGCTGCGCCGCGCGCAAGCGTACGCCCAAGCTGGTGCCGATGCGATCCTGATTCACAGCAAGCTGTCGCGCCCCGACGAGATTCTCGAATTCGCGCGCGAATGGGCCGGGCGCGCGCCGCTCGTGATCGTGCCGACCAAGTACTACAGCACGCCGACCGAGGTGTTCCGCGAAGCGGGCATCAGCACCGTGATCTGGGCGAACCATCTGATCCGCGCGTCGACCTCGGCGATGCAGGCCGTCGCGAAGGAAATCCATTCGAGCGAGACGCTCGTCAACGTCGAGGACAGCATCGCGGCCGTCAACGAAATCTTCCGTTTGCAGGACGCCGACGAATATTCGGAAGCCGAAGACCGCTATCTGTCGAGCGGCCGAGCGGCCGGCTCGGCCGTCGTGCTCGCCGCGAGCCGCGGCAAAGGCCTTGAAGCGGTGACCGGGGACCGTCCGAAGGTGATGCTGCCGATCGCCGGCAAACCGCTGCTGCGCTGGCTCGTCGACGCGTTCAAGAAGCAGGGCGTCAACGACATCACCGTGGTCGGCGGCTATCGCGCCGACGCGATCGATACCGCGGGCATCCGCCTCGTGGTCAACCAGCAGCACGCGCAGACCGGCGAGCTTGCCTCGCTCGCGTGCGCACTCGACCACCTGACCGGCGACACGGTCATTTCGTACGGCGACCTGCTGTTTCGCAGCTACATCCTGCGCGATCTGGTGGAAAGCGAGGCCGCGTTCAGCGTGGTCGTCGATTCGTCGCTAACCGATGCGGAGAACGCGAGCGTGCGCGATTTCGCGTGGTGCTCGGCCGCCGACGACCGCGGTCTGTTCGGCAACAAGATCGTGCTGCGGCATGTCGCGAGCGGGCGGGAGCAGTCGTCGGCGGCGGGCGTCGCCCCAGTGCCGCATGGCCGCTGGGTGGGTCTGCTGAACGTGCGCGGCGCGGGTCGCGAGCGCCTGCGGGCGGTCATGCGCGAGTTGCGCACGCGCGACGATTTCGCGTCGCTCGACATGCCCGCGCTGCTGAACGCGTTGATCGAAGCGGGCGAGTCGATCGAGGTGCAATACGTGCACGGCCACTGGCGCGGCGTCAACGATCTCGACGATTTCCGCCGCGCGGGCGACTTCGCGCACGCGCAGGCGCCGTTCGCGACGGCCGTCGGCGGCGGGGCGACGGCGAACGATGCACACGGAGGCGCGCAATGATCGAAGCAGCACAGTTCGTCGAGGCGGCGCGCGAGCGCGGTTTCGACTGGTACGCGGGCGTGCCGTGCTCGTATCTGACGCCGTTCATCAACTACGTGCTGCAGGACGAGTCGCTGCACTACGTGTCGGCGGCCAACGAGGGCGACGCGGTCGCGCTGATCGCCGGCGTTACGCTCGGCGCGAAAAACGGCCGGCGCGGCATCACGATGATGCAGAACTCCGGGCTCGGCAACGCGGTAAGCCCGCTGACGTCGCTGACGTGGACCTTCCGCCTGCCGCAACTGCTGATCGTCACGTGGCGCGGCCAGCCCGGCGTTGCCGACGAGCCGCAGCACGCGCTGATGGGCCCGATCACACCGGCGATGCTCGACACGATGGAAATTCCGTGGGAGACGTTCCCGACCGAGGCCGACGCGATCGGTCCGGCGCTCGATCGCGCGATCGCGCACATGGACGCAACCGGCCGTCCGTACGCGCTCGTGATGCAGAAGGGCAGCGTAGCGCCGTATGAACTGAAGGACGGCGGCGCGCCCAGGCGGCGCACGCCGGTCGAGCCTCGCGCGCGGTTTCGCGACAGCGCCGCGGACGAACTCGCGACGCGCCACGACGCGCTGCAAAAGGTGATCGCGCATACGCCGCTCGACTCCACGGTGGTGCTCGCGTCGACCGGCTTTTGCGGCCGCCAACTCTATGCGATCGACGATCGCGCGAACCAGCTCTACATGGTCGGCTCGATGGGCTGCGTGACGCCGTTCGCGCTCGGCCTCGCGCTCGCGCGCCCCGATCTGCGCGTGGTCGCGCTCGACGGCGACGGCGCCGCACTGATGCGCATGGGCGTGTTCGCGACGCTCGGCGCGTACGGCCCGTCGAACCTCACGCACGTGCTGCTCGATAACGGTGCGCACGACTCGACCGGCGGCCAGGCGACGGTATCGTCGCAGGTGTCGTTCGCGGGCGTGGCGGCCGCGTGCGGTTACGCGTCGGCGGTGGAGAGCGACGATCCTGCGATCATCGACGAGCTGTTCGCGGCGCCGCCGCTCGACGGGCCGCGCTTCGCGCGCCTGACGATCCGCCGCGGCACGCCCGACGGCCTGCCGCGCCCGACCATTACGCCGCCCGATGTGAAGACGCGCCTGATGCGCCACATCGGCGCGATCTGAACCCAACGCCAACAGGAGCGCCCATGCTGCTGCTCAACCCCGGCCCGGTGACGCTCACCGAACGTGTCCGCAACAGCCTGTTGCAGACGGATCTGTGCCATCGCGAGAGCGAGTTTTTCGATCTCCAGGAAGAGGCGCGCACGCGTCTCGTCGACGTGTACGGGCTCGACCCGAACGAATGGCAGGCAGTACTGATGACCGGCTCCGGCACGGCCGCCGTCGAAAGCATGACGGCCGCGCTGGTGCCGCACAACGGCAAACTGCTGGTCGTCGAAAACGGTGTGTACGGCGAGCGTATCGCGCAGATCGCCGCGCAATACGGCATCGCGCACGAAGCGCTGAAGCACGACTGGATGGACGCGCCCGATCTGGCGAAGATCGCCGAACGGCTCGACGCCGACAAGTCGTTCACGCACGTCGCGGTGATTCATCATGAAACGACCACGGGCCGTCTGAACGACATCGCGGCGCTCGGCGCCTTGTGTCGCGAGCGCGGCCTGCGTCTGCTGGTGGACGGTGTCAGCAGCTTCGGCGCCGAAACGATCGATTTCGCGGACGCGAGCCTCGACGCGCTCGCCGCGACCGCCAACAAGTGCCTGCATGGCGTGCCGGGCGCGTCGTTCGTGCTGGTGCGGCGCGCGGCGCTCGCGCGCGCGGCGAGCCGCACGTACTACCTCGATCTCGCGCGGCTCGCGCGTTTGCAGGATCAGCGCAACACGCCGTTTACACCGTCGGTGCACGCGTATTACGCGCTGGTCGAGGCGCTGCGTGAGCTCGCCGACGCAGGCGGCTGGCGCGCGCGTCACGCGCGCTATGCGGCGCTTGCCGAGCAGGTGGGCGCTGGGCTGGCGGCGCGCGGCATCGACAGTGTGTTGCCGGCCGGGCAGTCGTCGGTGGTGTTGCGCGCGTATCGCTTGCCCAACGGTATCGCGTATCCGCAACTGCACGACGCGCTGAAGGCGCGCGGCTTCGTGATCTATGCGGGGCAGGGCGGGCTGTCGGCGGAGCTGTTCCGCATCTCGACGATGGGCAACGTTCACGCGGCCGATATCGACCGCCTGCTGCAGGGCTTCAGCGACTTGATGCGCTGACGCTGCGCCGAGCGGCGCGCCGCGACCGCGCCGCTCGCGGCTCCCTTACACAGGATCCTTGTCCGGCGGCCCGTCAGGCCGCTGCGGCTCCTCGGCATGATGCCCCGGCGACGGCGGCACGAGCGGGTCGGCTTCCGGGTCGCGGTTCGGATCGGCGTTCGGGTCGGGAATCGGGCTGGTGTGCATGTCGTAGCTCATTGCGTCACCCTTGCGGTTGAAATGCGCGGGTCCGGCCGAAGCGGCTTGATACCGCCGATCTGTGCCGCCGCGTCGGCTATCTGTCTTCAAGCGTAGGCGCTCGCCGCGCTTCCTGCTCGCTCCTTTTTGCTATTTCTTCGCGCGTTTGCGGCCGGCGCTGAGCTGCCAGTAGCGCTCGGTCGCGAACACGTCGTCGTAGTTGCCTGCGCCGAACGCCCGCAACTGGCTCGCGTACGCGTTGACCGCTTCGCGTTTCAGATGCGCGCGGCGCTGCACGTCGATGGTGTGGCCCGCGCTCGGCGTTGCCGGCGTCGCGACGATGCCGCGCTGCGCGAGATCGGCGAGCCGCGCCTGCACCGCGCCCGGCGTGAGCCGGTGAATCGCTTCCTCGTAACCGAACCAGTCCAGATGCGTGAGCCGCGGCAGGATCTCGCAGCACGCTTCGAATACCCGGGCGTGATCGTCGTGATGCAGGCCAAGCGGCATCAGCAGCGTGTTCGCGGTCGTGCGGTAAATCGTTTCCTCCAGCGCCGCGGCCATCTGGCTGATCGACGGCGAGTCGGCGTACTGGCTGTCGCGAAACGGCATGCGCAGCGGGATCGCGTCGAGCACTTCGAGCGCGCGGTTGTCTTCGATGGTGCGTTCGCGGACCGCTTCATGGGCGTTCGCGAAGCCTGCTTTTTCGTCCCACTCCGTGTGCATGTCGTGCTCGGGCGGCGCGGCGAACACGGTGCAGACAGCGGCGTCGGGATGGGCGGCGAGCAAGGCGCCGCAACTGAAGACGGCGTCGTCGAAATGGGGCGAGACGATGAAAAGGCGTGGAGTGGTTTCGCTCATGGGCTTGCGTGTGGCGATTCGAGGCGGGACGGATGAGGCATCGAGGCTGCCGGTCGTCAAGGCGCCGCGTGCGAAAAAATGGCGTCACCTCAGCTTAGGCGCAATTGGTGCGGCTTGCGCGCGAAACTTGCGGCGCGCAAAGCGCGTGCCTGAAAGATCGCGGAGGGGCCCTTGAAGCGCACGTTTTTGGTATGAGTCGCCGTCTCGACGGCTCAGGTACAACCAGAAGGTTGAGATCGAAACGCGTCAGATCCAGGGGCTTCATGCCGTATCAGTGTTCCTTGTCCGGCAAGATTCTCGATGTCGACCGGCTGCGGTCAGCCAGTCTCGGCGAGCCTGATGTTAGCGGCTAGAGCGTGCGCAAATCGTCCGGCGTGTCCACGTCGCGCAGAATGCCGGGATCGTCAACGTCGATGCGCGTCAGCGCGTGTGACCTGAGCAGTGCTTTCGCGCCGGTGTCGCCGTCCAGCGCGAGTAGCGCGTCGCGATGCTCGCTGCCGAAGCCGACCGGATGGCCGCGCTGGCCGTCGTAGAACGGCGCGACGAGCGGCGCGCCGTTGTCGAGCGCGCGGGCTATCGCTTCGATCGTCGGAACCGCAATGCGCGGCATATCGGCGAGCGCGACGATCCAGCCCTCGGCGTCGTCGCTCGCTTCGATACCGGCGGCGAGGCTCGCGCCCATGCCGCGTTCGGCGCTCGCCGCAAACACGACATCACAGCCGGCATCGTTCAGCGCGCGGGCGAGCGCGTCGGAGCCCGGCCGCACGACTGCGAGCACCCGCGTCACGACCCGCAGCAGCCGATGCGCGGCTTCATGCGCAACCGGCGTGCCGTCGGGCATACGTGCGAGCAGTTTGTTGTGCAGCCCGTGCGGATCGAAGCGCGAGCCGAGACCGGCGGCGAGCAACACACCAGTGGCGAGCGAAGCGTAGGCCATCGGCGGATACCGGTAGACAGGAATGTCCCCGATTGTGCGATGCAACGGTGCGCGAAGCAAGCGGCAAGGCACGCCCGATGCAAGCCGCCCGCCGCTTTCGCTTTCACTCCAACTCCGGCACTGCCGCCGGTTCAGGTCGGCACCGCCTTGTCCAGCGTGATCGGCAGATCGCGCACCCGCACGCCGGTCGCGTTGTACACCGCGTTCGCGATAGCGGCCACCACGGCCGTGATGCCGATCTCGCCGATACCGCGCACGCCGAGCGAGTTGATATAAGGATCGGGCCGGTCGATGAAGGTGATGTCGAGCGTGCCGATATCGGCATTCACCGGCACGTGATACTCGGCGAGGTTCGCGTTCGTGAAGCGTCCGAAGCGCGCATCGAGCGTGCTTTCCTCCTGCAGCGCCGCGCCGATGCCCCAGACGATGCCGCCCATCATCTGGCTGCGCGCGGTCTTCTGGTTCAGCACGCGGCCGACGTCGTACACCGCGACCACGCGCGGCACGCGGATCGTGCCGAGCTCGGCATCGACGTGGACCTCGACGAACACCGCGCCGAACGAGTGGAACGAGTACTTCTGCTTCTCGTCGCCGGGCTTCACGGTTGCGCTCGCCTCGATCGGCTTGCCGCCCGCGCGCGCGATGATCGCCGCGGCCGGATCGCGCTTGCCCGGTTGCGAGCGGCTCACGACCCAGCCGCTTGCGACGGTGACGTCATCGAGCGGCAGGCCATGCACGGGCGACGCCGCATCGGCAAGCGCCAGCGCGATCAGCTGGCTGCGCGCCTGGCTCGCCGCGTCGCGCACCGCGGGCGACACGCTGGCCGCCGACTGCGAGCCGCCCGAGACCGGCGCGCGCGGCAGCGACGAATCGCCGAGCGCGAAGCGGATCTGCTCGGGCGTGAAGCCGAGCGCATCGGCGGCGACCTGGGTCATCACCGTGTAGGTGCCGGTGCCGATGTCCTGCGTGCCCGATGCGACCACCGCGGTGCCGTCCGGCAGAATCTGCGCAAGCGCCGACGCCTCGCTGCGGTTGGCCGGATAGGTCGCGGTCGCCATGCCCATGCCGATCAGCGTGTCGCCGTCGCGCCTCGAACGTGGCGCGTGCGGGCGGCGCGACCAGCCGAACTTCTCGGCGCCGATCTGATAGCACTCGCGCAGCGACTTGCCCGACCACGGCTTGTGCTCCTGCGGATCGCTGTCCGCGTAGTTCTTCAGGCGCAGCGCGAGCGGGTCCATCTTCAGCGCGACGGCGAGTTCGTCCATCGCCGATTCGAGCGCGAACGAGCCGGTGGTTTCTCCGGGTGCGCGCATGAAGGTCGGCGTGCCGACATTGAGTTGCACGAGCCGGTGCGTCGTTATCTGGTTGGGCACCGCGTACAGCATGCGCGTGACCATGCAGCAGGTCTCGGTCCAATCTTCGATCATCGACGTGTTCGAGATGCTGTCGTGACGCATCGCGCTCAGCGTGCCGTCATGCCGCGCGGCGATCACGAAGTG
This sequence comes from Paraburkholderia sp. MM6662-R1, assembly GCF_050436245.1. Taxonomy (NCBI): domain Bacteria; kingdom Pseudomonadati; phylum Pseudomonadota; class Betaproteobacteria; order Burkholderiales; family Burkholderiaceae; genus Paraburkholderia; species Paraburkholderia sp. MM6662-R1. The sequence continues at coordinate 1,976,252 of NZ_JBNDLV010000004.1, forward strand.
CTGCTCGGTGCGCGGCCGCGCGCCGACCGGGCCGAACATCTGCGGGCGTTCGAGCGCGAGCCGCACGGGCCGCCCGGTTTGCCGCGCGGCCATCGCGCACAGCGATACGTGCGACCACGACGAGCCTTTGCAGCCGAAGCCGCCGCCGATCAGCGGCGAGATCACGCGCACGTCGGACACAGGGATGGCGAACGTCTTCGCGAGCACCTGCGCGGCGCCGCTCACGCCCTGCGTCGAGTCGTAGACCGTCAACTGCGGGCCGTCCCATTGCGCCATCGTCGCGTGGGGCTCCATCGGGTTGTGGTGCTCGATCGGCGTCGTATAGGTCGCTTCGATATGCACGTCGCCGCTTTGCATGCCGTCTTCGAAGCTGCCGCGCTGCGTGTCGGTCTGACGGCCCTGCGGCTTGTCCGGCGCATGCGCGTGCGCCTTCGCCTGCTCGAAGTCGAGCGCCGCCGCGCCCGGCTGATAGGCGATGCGTAGCTGGCGAGCGGCATCGGCCGCATGTTCGAGCGTATCGGCGACGACCACCGCGACCGGCTCGTTGCTGTAGTGCACTTCGTTATCCTGCAGAAGCGACAGATGCCGGCCGGCCGGCGGCGCGAGCGCGGGCCGGCCGCCATTCGGCAGGCGCGGCGCGTTCTGGTAGGTCATCACGAGCAGCACGCCGGGCACGGCCTCGGCGCGGCTCGCATCGATCGACGCGATCGTGCCGGCCGCGATCGTGCTCGTCACGAGCACCGCATGCGCGAGGCGCGCCCCGGGGAATTCGGCTGCATAACGCGCGTCGCCGGTCACCTTCAGCAGTCCGTCGACGCGATCGAGCGGTTGTCCGATCAGATTCATGCGATACCTCCCGCGTTGCCGGCTGCCTGATTGACCGCACGCACGATCGCGCGCTGCGCGAGCTGCACCTTGAAGGCGTTGTCGTGGCGCGGCTGCGCGCCGCTCAATGCGGCCGCGGCGGCGTTCTTCAGCGTGGCCTGGCTGAGCGGCTGGCCGCTCAGCATCTGCTCGGCCACGTTCGCGCGCCATGGTTTGGGCGCGACGCCGCCGAGCGCGATGCGCGCGCTCTGAACACGCTCGCCGTCCATCTGCAACGCGGCCGCGACCGATACGAGCGCGAACGCGTAGCTGGCGCGGTCACGCACCTTCAGATAGTGCGAATGCGCGCTGAAGAGCGGCGGCGGCAGATCGACCGCGGTGATCAGCTCGCCGGGCTGCAAGGTGGTATCGACATCGGGCCGGTCGCCCGGCAGCCGATGGAAATCGGCGAACGCGATCGTGCGCTCGCCGCTGGGGCCGCTCACGCGCACCAGCGCATCGAGCGCGGCCAGCGCGACGCTCATATCCGACGGGTTGACCGCAATGCATTGCGGGCTCGCGCCGAGGATCGCATGCGCGCGGTTATGGCCGTCGAGCGCCGCGCAGCCGCTGCCGGGCAGGCGCTTGTTGCACTGCGTGAACGCGGTGTCGTAGAAGTAGCCGCAGCGGGTGCGTTGCAGCAGATTGCCGCCGACCGTCGCCATGTTGCGCAACTGCGCCGACGCGCCCGCGAGCAGCGCTTGCGACAGCAGCGGGTACTGCTCGCGCACCAGCGCGTGATTGGCCGCGTCGCTGTTGCGCACCAGCGCGCCGATGCGGATGCCGCCGCCGGGCAGCGTCGTCACCGAGTCGAGGCCGCCGATGTGCGTGATATCGATGAGCCGCACCGGCCGCGCGACGCCGCCCTTCATCAGATCGAGCAGATTCGTGCCGCCGCCGATGAATACCGCGCCCGGCTGTTGCGCGGCGCGCACCGCGCTGGCGACGTCGCCGGCGCGTTCGTAGGAGATCGCATCCATGTCGGTCTCCGTCAGGCGTTGTCGTGCGCGGCGCGGACCGCGGCGACGATGTTCACGTACGCGCCGCAGCGGCAGAGGTTGCCGCTCATGCGTTCGCGGATTTCGTCGTCGGTGAGCGCGGCGGGACGCGCGCGCACGTCGGCGGTCACGGTGCTCGCCGTGCCGTTGCGGAATTCGCCGAGCAGGGCGGTCGCCGAGCACAACTGCCCCGGCGTACAGTAGCCGCACTGGAACGCATCGTGTTCGATGAACGCGGCCTGCACCGGACTCAACGCGCCGTTGCTCGCGAGTCCTTCGACGGTCGTGATGTTCTCGCCTTCGTGCATGACCGCGAGCGTCAGGCACGAGTTGATGCGGCGGCCGTCGACGAGCACCGTGCAGGCGCCGCACTGACCGCGGTCGCAGCCTTTCTTCGTGCCCATCAGTCCCGCGTATTCGCGCAATGCGTCGAGCAGCGTCACGCGCGGTTCGAGCTGCAGCGTGTACGCGCGGCCGTTGACGGTCAACGTGACGGGGCGCGGCGGCACCACGGGGATGCTTGGCGGCGCGGGTGAGGCGGGCGTCGGCGCTTGCGTTTGCGCGCGCAGATGCGGCGCCGCACCGATCGTCGCGGCGGCCGCCGCAGATTGCAGGAAGCGGCGTCGTGACGGTTGGGAAGGCGTGGTGGTGGGCTCGGCGGTGGACTCTGATGCGGGGGTGTCCCCGCAATGCTGACATTCTGTAGGCGTAGTCATGACGATCTGTTGACTCCACTGAAAGGTCAATGCAGGCTGACGACGCGTCGATGTCCAACGCATCGCGTTGAAACAAAACTATTGCGCAGCAATTTGAATGCCGTTGCAGCTAACACGGTATTAAAAACTCGCTGCAAGCGCAAAGCCGATCTGCGCAATAAAGGCAGGCCAATATGCGCAATGACCGCGATGGAGCCCGGCTGGAGCCGCGCAAACACGGGCAAAGGTTGCACGTCGCAACAGGAAAATGCGAAATCGACCTCCGGGCTCAACGCGCCCGGCAGGCGGCCAGGATGCCTCGCAGCAAATCGATCGGCGGCGGCGGACATCCGGGGATCGTTACGTCGACCGGCAAGATCGACGAAACAGGGCCGCACACCGCGTAACTGTCGGCAAAAATGCCGCCCGTGCACGCGCATTCGCCTGCGGCAACGACGAGTTTCGGGGCGGGTGTCGCGTCGTACGCGGCGAGCATGGCCGCTCGCATATTCAGCGTCACCGGCCCGGTCACGAGCAGCAGGTCGGCATGCCGCGGACTCGCGACGAATTTGATTCCAAGTCCTTCGATGTTGTAGTACGGGTTGTTCAGCGCGTGGATCTCCAGTTCGCAACCGTTGCATGAACCCGCGTCGATCTGCCGGATGCACAGCGCCCGCCCGAGCAGATCGAGAATATCCTCGCGAATGCGTCGCTCCTCGTGATGCCACGCGTGTTCTGCCGCCGGTGCGGGTTCGCCGGGAAAATCGGTGCGCGCGAATTGCCGGATCAGTTGCCACATCAGAGATCGTGCCCCGCGTAGTTCAGGTTGAACGACTTGTTGATCAGCGGGAAATCGGGAACGATGTTGCCGATGATCGCGTGCTCGAGCGCCGGCCAGTTCTGCCACGACGGATCGTGGCAATGGCATCGGGCGATAACGTCGCCGGGGGCGAGATCGAGGGCGACGAATACGTCCCCCCGCCAACCTTCCACCCAGCCTATGCCTTGCGCGGGCGCCGTTGCAGGCGTCGTGGCGACGACCACCGGACCATCCGGTAGATTGGCCAGCAGCGTGCGGATCAGGCGCAGGGATTCATCGATTTCGGCGAAGCGCACCGCGACACGCGCGGCAACGTCGCCGCGCGCATCACTGACCGCCTTGACCGCTATGTCGTCATACGGAGCGGGCCGCAAGTTGGCGCGAACGTCGAAGGTTCGACCGCTGGCGCGGGCAGCCATGCCACGCACGCCAAAATGCTCGACCACAGCGGGGGTCAATCGGCCCGTGCCGAGGAATCGATCCTGCAGCCCGGACTGGTCATCGTAGACTTTGCGCATCACGTGGACCTCGCGTTCGATGCGTTCGCATTGCTCCGCCAGCACCGCCGCGTCGTCGGGGCGAACGTCGATCGATACGCCACCCGGCACGATCCGATCCATCAGGTACCGATGTCCGAATGTACGGGCGTTCATCCGTATCCAGTCCTCCTTGAGCCGCGAGAACTGCGCGAGTCCGAAGCCGAACCCGGCGTCGTTGCCGAGCGCGCCGAGGTCGCCGAGGTGGTTGGCCACGCGCTCGCGTTCCAGCAGAAGCGCACGCAGATACAGTGCGCGCTTCGACAGTATCGTGCCGCCGGCTTGTTCGAGCGCCATGCAAAAGGCCCACGAGAACGCGACGGTCGAGTCGCCCGCAATCCTGGCGGCAACCCGATGACCGCGCGATGCAGGAGTACGTTCGAACAGACGCTCGACGCCACGGTGGACATAGCCGAGACGTTCTTCAAGGCGCAACACCTTCTCGCCGACGACCGAGAACCGGAAATGCCCCGGTTCGATGATGCCGGCATGAATTGGCCCGACCGCGATCTCGTGTACGCCATCGCCCGCGACCTGCACGAATGGGTAGTCCGCCTCGCTCGAATCAAAGTCTTCGACACCCGTCGCCTGCCGTTGCAGCGGGAAATAATCTTCGGGCCAGTTGCCGTGATTGAGCCACGGCCGCGTGTCCTCGGCGCCACGCGCCCGCAGGCCGAGCAGATCGAAGATCGCCCGTTGCATGCGAGTCGCGCACGGGAAAACGGTGGCGAGATCGGGATAGTCTCCACCGGCATCCTGCATACGCCCGATCGCGAGGCGTACCCACAATATGCCGTCATCGCATTCGTACGCGGCATTCACCGAGAAACCGTCTTCGACTGCTTCGCTGCCCCACATTGCAACGAGGCGCCGCTGCTCGGATCTCGCGGTTCGCGCCAGCTCGAGCCAGACTGATTCATCGGCGCTCACCACATGCGCTGGAATCTGGCCCGCACGGTGCGTGAGGCGGGTGGCGGCAATCTGCATCGATTCGAGTCGCATCCGTCACCCCGCCAACATCGTTGCGGCCTGGCGATACCACGTCGCCAGGTAGGGTGGCACATAAAGCCCAAGCATCAGCCCCAAACCCAGATGCACGAATACCGGCAGCGGCGCGGGGCGATGCTCGAGCGGTTTGGCCGTCGTGGTTTCACCGAACACCATTTGCTGCACGCGCGCGAAGATCGCCGCGAATGCGACGGCGAGGCCGAGCAGCAACAACGGCGCCGTCCACGGTATCGTGTTCATCGCGGTCGTCAGGATCAGGAATTCGCTTGCAAACACACCGAACGGCGGCAGGCCGAGAATCGCGAGCGCGCCGAGCAGCATGCCCCAGCCGACCGTCGGGCTGACCTGCAGCAGCCCGCGAATGCCTTCGATCGCCTGGGTACCGGCCTTCTGCGTCGCGTGGCCAACCGCAAAGAAGATTGCCGACTTGACGAGGGAATGGACGGTCATGTGCAGCAGACCGGCGAACGTCGCGACCGGGCCGCCGAGGCCGAACGCGAACGTCATCAAGCCCATATGCTCGATCGACGAATACGAGAACAGCCGCTTGACGTCCTTCTGCCGAAACAGCGAGAACGAGGCGACCAGCACCGACACCAGCCCGAACCCGACCAGCAATCGCCCCGGCAGGCCGTTGCCAAGCGCACCGTCCGCCAGCACCTTGCAGCGCAGCACTGCGTACAGCGCGACGTTCAGCAGCAGCCCGGACAGCACCGCTGAAATCGGTGTCGGGCCTTCGGCGTGCGCGTCCGGCAGCCAGTTGTGCATTGGCACGAGGCCGACTTTCGTGCCGTAGCCGACCAGCAGGAACACGAAGGCGATCGACACGATGGACGGGTCGAGGTGCGTCTTGACGGCGGCAAGGCTCGTCCACAGCAGCGCATCGCCGTCGGTCAGTTGCCGGCTCGCGGCGAGGTACAGCAGGATCGTGCCGAACAATGCCTGCGCGATGCCGACACCGCACAGGATGAAGTACTTCCAGGCGGCTTCGAGGCTCGCGGCGGTCCGATAGACGCTGACGAGCAGCACGGTCGCGAGCGTGGCGCCTTCCATCGCGACCCACAGCACGCCAAGGTTATTGGTCAGCAGCGCGAGCAGCATCGCGAACATGAACAACTGGTACATGCTGTGATAGAGGCGCATGCGCGTCGCCGTCATCCGGCCGCGCGCCTCTTCGACCTGCATGTACGGCCGCGAGAACAGCGACGTCGTCCAGCCGACGAACGCAGTCAGCGCGACGAGGTACACGTTGAAGGGATCGACGAAGAAGGCGCGTTCGAACGCGAACGACGGTCCATGTTCGACGGTACGCGCGGCGAGCACGAGCGTCGCCGCGAACGTCACGGCGCTGAAGCCGGCGTTCAGGTTGCGCGCGACATGAGCGGGTCGCACGGCCGCAAGAGAGACGGCCGCCACGAGCGGAATGCCGAGCACGGCGAGCACGACGTGGGCGTCATTCATCTTTGAGTGTCTCGAGGTGACGGATGTCCAGGCTGTCGAACTGCTCGCGAATCTGGAACATGAACACGCCCAGAATCAGAATCCCGACCAGCACGTCGAGTCCGATACCGAGTTCCACGATCATCGGCATGCCATTGGTGGCGGCCGTTGCGGCGAAGAACAACCCGTTCTCCATCGACAGGAAGCCGATCACCTGGGGAATCGCCTTCGCGCGCGTGATCATCGCCATGAACGACAGCAGCACGCACGCAAGCGCGATCCCGAGCGTGCCGCGCGCGGCCGACGTCGCGAGCTGGCTGATCGGCGACGCGACGTTGAACGCGACGATCACGAGCACGATGCCGATCAGCAGTGTCGTCGGAATGTTGATGAGCGGCTCGACGTCGGCCTGAATGTCGAGCTTGCGCACGAGGCGATACAGGAGCCACGGAATCACGCCGACTTTCAGCACGAGCGTCAGTCCGGCCGACACGTACAGATGCGCATCACCGGTCACGAAACCGAGGATCAGATTGGCCAGAACGAGCGCGACACCCTGTAGCGTATAGAGGTGGATCAGCGACAGGATCCGACGCTGACTCAGCATCGCGAACGACAGCATCAGCAGCACCGCCGCGAGGAAATTGATCAGTTGCGTCGCGTAGGTGTGCATTCATGCTCCCAGTAGCAGGTGAACGAGCATGCCGATCACCGCGAGCAGGAAGGCGGTCGCGAGGAACTCCGGGACCCGGAAAATCCGCATCTTCGCGTTGGCGGTCTCGATCACGGCCAGCGCGGCGCCGCCCGCCATCAGCTTGACGAAGAGTGCCGGCACCGCGAGCACCAGCGCGAGCGGATTACCCGCCGCGGCGATCCCCCACGGCATGAACAGCGCAATGCCGATGCACGAGTAGGCGAACAGTTTGAGGCTGGCCGCCCATTCCATCAGCGCGAGGTGCCGCCCCGAATATTCGAGGATCAGCGCCTCGTGGATCATCGTCAGCTCGAGGTGGGTGGTCGGGTTGTCGACGGGCAGCCGCGCATTCTCGGCGAGCGACACCAGCGTGAACGCTATGCCGGCGAACGCCAGGCTCGGATAGATCGTCAGCTCGCTGTGTCCGAGCGTCGCGACGATGCTCGTGAGCAGGGTCGACTGCGTGATCAGCGAGGCCGACAGCAGCACCATCAGCAAGGCCGGTTCCGCGAGGAAACCGACCAGCATCTCGCGGCGCGCGCCGAGCGTGCCGAACGCCGTACCGATATCCATCGCCGCGAGCGACAGCGCGACGCGCGCGAACGCAAACAGGCCGACGAGCGCGATCGCATCCGCGGCGGGAGACAGCGGCAATTCGGTCGACAGCGTCGGCACGATTGCACAGGCGAGCGTCATTGCCGCCCACACGACATAGGGCGCGCCACGGAACACCGGACTCGCGCCATAAGCGACGACTGATTCCTTGTTGAACAGCTTGTGGAGCATCCGGTACGGTTGCCAGATGCTGGGCGCGCGCCGGTTCTGCAGCCACGCGCGGCACTGGTTGACCCAGCCCGTGAGCAGTGGCGCGGCGGCAAGCGCCAGCACGATCTCGAGGGTTTGCGATAGCACGCCGGATAGGGTCACCATCGTCTCACCAGCAGCAGGAGCAGGATCAGCACGGCGAAGCTGTAGGTCAGGTACACGGCAATCTTGCCCGTCTGCAGCCGCCCCGCCCATTCCGCCGCGCGTTGCGTGAGTGCGGCGATACGGTCGTAGAGAATCGACCACGTGCGGTCGGCGACCGAGACCCGGTAGGCCGGCTGTGCGTCGAACGGCGACGGCAGTTGCCGCTCGATGCGCAGCAGCGGCGCGAAGATCTCCCGGATCGGTTGCCCGAAGCCTTCCGCCGTATCCTGCATCCGCGCGGTCGTAAACGGGAAGCCGCAACTCCACGGCGCGGCCCGTCGCAGCCGACCGTGGTAGAAGCGCCGTACCAGCACCCACGCAAGGCCGCAGCAAGCGACGAAAAACAGCATGAACACGACGGGCATGTAACTCGCCCGCGCGGTCGACACCGGCACGAAGATCAACCAGCCATGATTTTCCGCGCCGATTCCGGCACCGACGAGCACGCGCGTGACCCGGTCCAGCACCTTGACGAACTGCGTAGGCATCAGTCCGAGCAGTACACCGGCCACCGCGAACCAGCAGAACGCGAGCCGTTCCCAGGTATTTGCGTCGTGTGCGCGACTCAGTTTCGCTTCTCTCGGCTGCCCGAGGAAGACGATGCCGTAGAACTTGACCATCGTGTAACCGGCGAGAGCTGCCGTCATCGCGACGAGCGCGGCCGCAATCGGCACCGTCATCGCCAGCACGGAATTCTGCAGACCCGGCGTGAACAGGAAGCTTTGCAGCAGGAGCCACTCCGCGACGAAACCACTCATCGGAGGCAAGCCAGCGCTGGCTGCGACGCCAGTGAGCACGGCCCAGGCGGTCCACGGCATGACACGGATCAGGCCGCCAAGCTTGCCGAGATTGCGCTCCCCGGTGGCGTGCAGCACGGCCCCGGTGCCGAGGAACAGCAGGCTCTTGAAGGCCGCATGCGCGACGATCTGGTAGAGCATCGCGCTCAGCGCAAGCGCGGAAAGGGCCGTCATCCCGTACGCGCGAAACAGCACCGCGAGCCCGAGCGAGACGATCATCAGGCCGACGTTGTCGATCGACGAATACGCGAGCAGGCGCTTCATATCGACCTGGATCGTACTGAACACCACGCCGAGCAGCGCGGTGCCGATACCCAGCACGAGCAGCAGCACGCCCCACCAGGCGAGCTGCACGTGCAGCAGGTCGAACACGGTCCGGATCAGGCCATACAGGCCGACCTTCAGCACGAATCCACTGAGCAGCGCCGATACGGGGGACGGCGCCGCGGGATGGGCGTCCGGCAGCCACACGTGCAACGGGAACACGCCCGCCTTGGCACCGAATCCAACCAGCGCGAACAGGAACGCGAGCGATGCCCACAACGCGTCGGGCGACTGCGCGCGCAGATTGGCAAACGTGTAGTCACCGGTGCGCGCCTGCAGGATGCCGAAGCAAAGCAGCAGCGCGAGCGCGCCGACGTGGGAGATCAGGAAATACAGGTAGGCTGCGCGGCGGATCTCGCCGATCCGATGGTTGGTCATCACGAGGAACGTCGCGGACAGCGTCAGCGTTTCCCAGGCGACCATGAACACATACGCATCGTCGGCGATGAGCACGAGCGCGATGCTCGCGATGCAAACGTGGTATTCGAAGCAGATGAGTCCCGGCGCGGACCCTTCGCCCTTACGGAAATAACCGGCGGAGAAGGCGCCGATCCCCGCGCTGACGACACCAAGCACGAACAGGAAATAGCCGGATAGCCCATCGACGCGCAGATGGAACGGCAACCCGGGCAGTCCGATCGGCAGCACCGCGGCGGTCGGTTCGGAAAAGATGCCGGCGAGTCCCGCCGCGCCCAGCAGCAGCCCTCCCAGCGCGCCGAGCGGAAACAGCCCGTGTGCAACGAATCGCGTGCAATGCAGAACTCCGAGACCCAGCGTGCCGGTCACAAGCCAGGCGGCCGCGACCAGCAGGACGAAATGGACGACCGTGAAAGGTGCCATCCGGAATGTCTCCAGTACGCTCGGATTGGGACGAGGAGCATGGAATGAGCTCCAGCTTGCCGGGCTCACTCAAACCGCATTATGACATCAGAAAACCAATCTGGATAACAGGATATGATAATGGCGTTATCATGTGAACCACATGTTCGAGCGAATCGGGCGCCGCTGTGCGCAGCTCGCCTGCATGCGGTGCGCGAAGCGTCTATTCGCCGCGTCTTTGCTGTTGTTCCGAGCGATTGAGTGAAGAACCTATGCCTGCGCAGTACTTTCGAAGCCTGACGGGAAAACACCGCAGCACGACCGCGAACCGTCAGCTCGGGTTGTCTCTTGCCTTCGTCGCCGGCGCCACCAATGCCGGCGGCTTCCTCGCGGTCAAGCAATACACGTCGCATATGAGCGGCATCGTGTCGGCGATCGCGGACCAGACGGCGCTCGGGGACATCCGGCTCGTGCTGGCCGGCATCGGTTCGCTGGCATCGTTTGTCGTCGGAGCGGGGGGCTCGGCGGTGCTCGTCAACTGGGGGCGCCGCCGCGGCCTGCAAAGCCAGTACGTGCTGCCATTGGCGGTCGAGGCCGCGCTGCTGCTCCTGTTCGGTCTGCTCGGCAGCCACCTCGCGCTACGCGAAGCGTTCTTCGTCCCCGTGACCGTGATCCTGCTGTGCTTCATCATGGGGCTGCAGAATGCGATGATCACCAAGCTGTCGGGCGCGGAGATCCGTACCACACACATGACCGGCATCGTCACGGACCTCGGAATTGAGTTGGGTAAGCTTTTTTACTGGAATCGATCGGCGCTCATCGACGACGCGCACGCGGTCATCGCAAACCGCGCGAAGCTGAAGATCCACGGCACGATGCTCGCGTCGTTTTTCGTGGGCGGCCTGATCGGCGCAATCGGTTTCAAGCATGTGGGCTACGTGTCGACCGTGCCGCTCGCCGGCGCGCTCGTCACACTCGCGATCGTGCCCGTCGCCGACGATGTGCTGGCCTATCTCTATCGGTTCGAGCGCAGGCACTGACCTCATAGGAGGCGGGGTGAATCCTCGTCGAAAGCAAATGCATTATAATTTGGTTAGCATATTCGCCGACCCGTCCTCGTAATGGAAACGAAAACCGCACGCCTGACCGTCCTGATCGACCCCGCCAAGAAAGAAGCATTTGAAATGCTCTGCTCGGCGCAAGATCTGACGCCGTCACAAGTCGTCCGCCAACTGATCCGCGAGTATCTCGAGCGTCACGGCGTGACCTACAAGACCAAGAGTCCACTCGCCAAGCGGGGAAAGTGACGCCCAGCTCGAGGCCTGGTGCCGGTCAACCGCCGATTTCCCAGTGCCCTTGCCCTTGCCCTTGCCCTTACCCTTGCGCATGCCAGATCAGCCGCTTCGGATCGAGGCGCTCTCCCGCTTTCAGGTGGCAAGCAGTGACGGACAGCTTGCGTTCGCCTGCAAAGTCAAACGAGAGGGCGCGCTCGAACAGGACTTGTCGGGGCGGCAAGCGACGCCCGCTTTTCCAGGCAAACGCGACGAAGTTGCTGTCGTCGCCGCACCGAACGATCGCATAGGAAACGCCAAATACGGATTTCAGCCGCTCGAGGTGCCGCGGTATGGCCGGATCATCGTCCGTAAAGTTGATGACGAGGACGCCCGTCCCGGTTAAACGCTCGCGACAGGCGGTGAAGAACGCGATGTCCGCGCTTCCGGGCGGGGCCGCCAACGGCGAACGGCCCGTCAGACCTTCTTCAGAAAGCAGGCCTTGAGCATGAAGCTGCCGGCGTCCGTCTTGCAGTCGATTTGGTGATCGCCACCGACGATCCGGATGCTTTTCACCTTGGTGCCCATCTTCAGCGTGATCGACGAGCCCTTGACGCGCAAATCCTTGATCAGCACGACCGAGTCACCGTCCGACAGCACGTTGCCGTTCGCATCCTTGACGACGCTGCCCGCCGGTTCATCGCTCGCGTCGGCGCCAGCGTTCGCCGACCATTCGTGACCGCAGTCCGCGCACACGTACAGCGTGCCGTCAGGGTAAGTGTTTTCCATTGCGCATTGCGGGCATGAAGGGGCAGCGTTCATTGCAGCTTCCATTGAAACGATTTTGAGTCAGTCAGTAAAAAAACAGGCGCGCAACCCGCCAGGCCTGAGCCGGTCGTCGTGCCGGCGGCTCGTGGGTGCAAAAAATTATAATGCAATACACATGCTCTTACCGTCCGATTATCATCGGACTTTCAGTCCCATTCATCAGACTTACGGGTAGCTTCGCCGCGGATGTCGACAGGTTTGAACTGGATGGAAAATGTCCGCTTTGCGGGTGATAAATTTGGAACTGGCCAACCGGGCCAAAATGGAGCCGGTGCTATGAGCAAAACCGATCGGGGACAACACCCTGATTGCCGCGCGCGTTCGCGGCCGACCGAGTATCGCGACGTCGCGGAGCAATAGGCGAGGGAGAGATGATCATGGCGAAGCTGCGCATTGCGACGTTCAACATCAACGGTATCCGCTCGCGGCAGGCGGCGCTATTGCAATGGCTCGAGCGCGAGGCGCCTGACGTGGTCTGCCTGCAGGAACTGAAGGCAGTGGATAGCGCATTTCCAGTCGACGCATTGCGCGACGCCGGTTATGGCGCCGTGTGGCAAGGCCAGAGCGCATGGAACGGTGTGGCGATTCTGGCCAAAGGCGACGCACCGCTCGAACGTCGGCGCGGTCTGCCCGGTTTCGAAGACGACACGCATAGCCGTTATATCGAGGCCGCGGTCGGCGGCGTACTGATCGTGTGTCTGTACCTGCCGAACGGCAATCCGCAGCCCGGCCCCAAGTTCGACTACAAGCTCGCGTGGTTCGATCATCTGATCGCGCATGCGGCGCAGCTCTACCAGAGCGGCCATCCGGTCGTGATCGCTGGGGACTTCAACGTCGTGCCGACCGACGAAGACATCTACAACCCGCGCTCGTGGCTAAAGGACGCGCTGCTGCAGCCGGAGAGCCGCGAGCGTTATCGCAGGCTGCTCGCGCAAGGCTGGACCGATGCGCTGCGCACGCATTTCGGCGACGAACGCGTGTACACGTTCTGGGATTATTTCCGCCGTCATTGGGATACGAATTCGGGGCTGCGCATCGATCATCTGCTGCTGAGCGCCGACCTCGCGCCGCGCCTGCGCGATGCGGGCGTCGACCGTTGGGTGCGCGGCGAACCGCATGCCAGCGACCACGCGCCGACGTGGATCGAACTGGAAATGGGCGCCGGCCGCAAGAAGAAGAGCGGCTAGTGAAGCGGCGGGCGATCCGCTCGCGGCGGATCGCCCGCTTTGGCGCGACTGCTGCGCCCTGTTGATCGGCGCCGCTGATCCGGCGCCGTGCCTGCTTCAGTCGTAGTCGCGACCGCCGCGCGACCACAGCGCGCCCATCACGAACCCGGCGAGAGCAACCACGGCCAACGTCGTGAACGGATTTTCGGCCGTCGTATCGCGCACGAGGCTCGTCGTATTCGCGCATAACTGCTGCGCCTTGCCGCTCAATTCGCGCGCCTTGCCCGCCACCTGCGCGCTGGTGTCGCCGACGGCATCGCCGACCGCGCTTTGCACCTTGCCCGCGACTTCCTTTACCGCGCCTGCCGCTGAATTCGTATCCATATGCATCGCTCCTGTTGTCATATTTACGTGCGGGCCCGCTGCAATTGCAACGCGCTCGCACAAGGGCGCCGCGCAAGCCGTGCCAGTGCGGCGTGAGCCTGCGTCAGTGACGAAAGGGGCGCAAGAAGTGCGCCCGGCGACGGGACGCCATGCATCCGGCCAAACGGGACGTGCTCGAACATCATCGTCGGCGCCCGAAATTGATGCCGACGAACACGGCCAGCAGCATCAGAAAACCGCCGAACAGCAGCGCGGCATTGACGAGCACCTGGCGCAGCCCGAGCGTTTCGACGTCGATGAACGGATACGGATAAAAATCCGACAGGCTGCCGCGCCAGAACGTGATGCCGAGATAGGCGAGCGGATAGACGAGCCACAGCGGAGCGTGGCGCAACCGCAGATGAAAACGCGGCACGAACAGCACCCAGTAGAGCGCGGCGAGCATCGGCAGCACGCTGTGCAGCGACTCGTTGAGCAGGCGCCGGTAGGGCGACAGCGGCCACAGTCCGCGCAACAGCAGGTTGTACGCGAGGCCGACGAACACGATGTACGCGACCACCGCGGTCACGACCGTGGGCTGCCGGAAGAAGCGCACGAGCGGCGAGCGGTGCTTCCGCAGCACGATGCAGGTGAAGCAGAGCGCACTGGCGAGCACCGTCAGATTGGTCAGGTAGCTGCTCATGCGCGCGAGCGCGTCGAATACGGTGAGCCCGCGCGCGAGCGAGCGATCGATCGTCAGGTCGGCTTGCGCGAGGATCGCCATCCACGCGATCAGCGCAATGACCGCCGCCAACGTCAGCGACGACACACTGGGCGTATGCAGCGGCAGCTCGGGCTCGCGCTGCGGAGCGAGGGTAGGGCGCATGCGCTCGATTCTACGCGCGGTGCGCGCGCGGCTGCATCGGCTTTCGCGCCCACGCGCGCCGGCGTTGGCAAAATACTACGGCGTACTACGCGAGGGACTGGCTGGCTGTAAAGCGGGTTGCAAGCTCGCCGCCACGGCTGCAAGCGCCGCGCTCACTGGCGGCGATTCATTGTGTGTTTCGACCCGTTATGATCGCGGCTGCAGCCCTCGATGTTAACGACGCCGTGCGCGGCAAGCAGTCTCTGTCAGCGCCGGCTCAAGACTCGCAAAACGGAGAGAAAGCATGAAAGCCAGCACCATTGCCGAACGGGAAGCGCGCGGCCGCGCCGCGCGCGAGCATTCGAAACGCTCGAGTCACCGGGCGGTCGGCGAGTTGCACCGCGATCCGATCGAGCTGCTGAAACAGAGCAGCGCGGAGCGCGTCGAGGATCTGGTGCCGCTGCGCTATGGGCGCATGGCTGCCTCGCCGTTCTCGTTCTTTCGAGGCAGCGCGATTCCGCAGGCGCACGATCTGAGCAAGGTGCACGACACCGGCCTCACCATGCCGATCTGCGGCGACGGCCATCTGATGAATTTCGGCGGCTTCGCAACGCCCGAGCGGCAACTGGTCTTCGACCTGAGCGACTTCGATGAAGTCTCGATCGGCCCGTTCGAATGGGACCTGAAACGCCTGTGCGCGAGCCTCGTCGTGGCCGCGCGCCAGATGCGCCTGAGCCGCGGCACCGCCGAGAGTCTGGTGATGACCGCGGTCGGCTCGTATCGCGATCGCGTCGCGCAATACGCGCAGTTCGGCGCGCTCGACCTGTGGTACGACCGCATCACGTTCGACCGCATGGCCGAGATCGCACTGACGCCCGAGCGCCGGCGCGCGGTGCGGCGCGGCATGGAGAAGGCCGCGAGCCGCATGCATGAGAGCCTGCTCGAAAAAATGGCCTCGTTCGACGGCAATCGGTGGACCATCCACGATGCGCCGCCCGCGCTGTTTCACGTGCACGGTGCGAACACGTTGTTGACGGCCGAGGAAACCGAAACCTACCGGACCGGCAACGTCGACAAGCTGGTCGAGCAGGTGTGGGACGAGTACCGCAAGACGATGTCGCACGATCGGCGCGAACTGCTGGATCAGTTCACGAGGCACGACGTCGTGTTCAAGGCGGTCGGCGTCGGCAGCGTCGGCACGCGTTGTCTGGTCGTGCTGCTCGTCGATCACATGGGCAAGCCGTTGTTCCTGCAATTGAAGGAGGCGCGGCCGTCGGTCATCGCGCAGTTCTACAAGTCGCCGGCGGTCAAGCATCAGGGCGAGCGCGTCGTGCAAGGACAGCGGCTGCTGCAGGCCGCGAGCGACGTCTTCCTCGGCTGGGGGACCGGGCCGCTCGGGCGGCATTTCTATTTCCGCCAGCTGCGCGACATGAAGCTGTCCGCGAATATCGAGCTGTTCGACAGCGATCTGCTCGACGGCTATGCGCGGCTGTGCGGCTGGATCATGGCGCGCGCGCATGCGAAGGCGAGCGGCCAGGCGATCGAGATCAGCGCGTACATCGGCCGCGGCGATCAGTTCGGCGAAGCGCTGAGCGGCTACGCGAGCGCCTACGCGGATCAGGTCGAGCGCGACCACGACGTGTTCATCAAAGCGTGCCGCGACGGCAAGCTCGAAGCGCGCACCGACGAGGACATGGCGGCGG
This sequence comes from Paraburkholderia sp. MM6662-R1, assembly GCF_050436245.1. NCBI lineage: Bacteria > Pseudomonadati > Pseudomonadota > Betaproteobacteria > Burkholderiales > Burkholderiaceae > Paraburkholderia > Paraburkholderia sp. MM6662-R1. The sequence goes on from NZ_JBNDLV010000004.1 coordinate 1,992,412, forward strand.
ATTTCCGTGTGTAGCGCTGCGTGCGCGTGGTGTCACTTCACGCGCGCCGTCACGCATCGGCGCGCGCTTCGCGCAGCGTGACGAAACGCAGATGGCGCTCGCGTGCCGCTTCGATCACGCTCGGCAGCACCGCGAGAATCAGCGGCTGGCCTTCGATCGTCAGCGCGGCGTTGCCATCGTGCAGCAACAGGATGTCGCGCGCGGCGAGACCATCGAGCAGCCGCCGCGCAACCACGTGAGGGTCACGCTCGCGCGTATCGTAGCCGCGCCGTGTCCAGGCCGCGAGACGCAGATCGAGCTTGCGCAGCACCGGCTCCAGGAAGAGGTTGCGCAGGCCGGCGGGCGCGCGGAAAAACATCGGCCGCGCGCCGCTGACGGTTTCGAGCGTGCGTTGCGCGGCGGCGATCTCGCGCGTCAACGCGCGCGGAAACGTGACCGAAAACGTATGCATGTGCACCTGCGAGTGATTTTCGAGCCCATGCCCACGCGCGACGATCTCGCGCGCGAGTTGCGGATAACGCTCCACCTTCGCGCCGATGCAGAAGAACGTCGCGCGCACGTCGAACGCGTCGAGCAGATCGAGCACTTTTGGCGTGACGACGGGATCGGGACCGTCGTCGATGGTCAGCGCGATTGCATCCGCGTTGCGCGGGTTCGCGGGCAGGCGGGTCCAGTTGGGCCCGAGCAGGGTGGTGCGCGGCAATAGTCCGGCGATCGTGAACAGCGCGTGGTTCGCGACGATCGCGGCGAGCCACCATGGCCACGCGGCCGGTGCGACAGCCACGCCGATCAGCACGATCACGTGCCAGCCGATCGTGCCGTTCAGCAGTGCGGAGTTGCGGCTACGCGGCCAGCGGCGCGGCGGGTTCGGGCATTCATTCATCGAACGTGCTTCCAGTACGCCTTCCTCCGTCCCGGGAAGGCCGTGAATCTTGCGCGATGCGCAGCCGCGAACGATACCACTGTTGCGCTCGTCGACGTGCCGTTCGGCGGCCACGTATCCGGTGAAAGCGCGCTGAAAGACGTCGCGCGGTTTGCGATCGCTGATTCGCTGTTGTATGGTGCGGGGCGAAAAGAGTCGCGCGTGTCGATGGCGATCGGACCGATTGCCGCAACAAGCTCGCGTCGCTACCCAATACAACAGGAGATGCGTGATGTCGGAAACAGGAAACGGAAAAGTGGCGCTGGTGACGGGCGCGGGTAGCGGCATCGGCCGCGCGTGCGCACTGACGCTCGCGCAGCACGGCTATAGCGTGGTGCTCGCCGGCCGCCGCCAGGCCGCGCTCGATGCGGTCGCGCAGCAAGCGCGGGCGCTGCGCGGCGACGCGCTCGCGGTTGCGTGCGACGTGACCGACGCCGACAGCGTCGCCGCGCTTTTCGACACGATCCGCGCGCGCTTCGGCCGGCTCGACCTGCTGTTCAACAACGCGGGACGCAACGGCTCGCCCGTCGATCTCGACGAAGTGAGCATCGACGAATGGCGTTCCATCGTCGATACCAATCTGAACGGCGTGTTCCTGTGCACGCGCGCGGCGTTCGGCCTGATGAAGACGCAGAACCCGCGCGGTGGCCGCATCATCAACAACGGCTCGATCTCCGCGCATGCGCCGCGTCCGAACAGCGCCGCTTACACGGCGACCAAACACGCGATTACCGGACTCACGAAAGCGGTGTCGCTCGACGGCCGCAAATACGACATCGTGTGCGGGCAGATCGACATCGGCAACGCGGGGACCGAGATGGCCGCGCGAATGGCGCGCGGCGTGCCGCAAGCGAACGGCGAGATCGCGGTCGAGCCGCTGATGGACGTGCAGCACGTCGCCGACGCGGTGCTGCATATGGCGAGCCTGCCGCTGTCGGCGAACGTGCAGTTCATGACGATCATGGCGAGCAAGATGCCGTTCGTCGGGCGCGGCTGAGCGGCGCGCCGCACCGGCTCACAACGCCGGGGCGGGGAGCGGCGCGCGCGCGTTCAACTTATACTGGGCGCTTAGCCGTCTTTCCACGCAAAGCAAGCCGCCGTGCCCCGCGCCACACCCAGCGACGACCCGCCGCCACAGCCGCCCGTGCGGCCCGATCTCGACGACTGCTGTCATAGCGGCTGCACGCAGTGTGTGTTCGATCTCTACGATGAAGCGCTGGAGCGCTACGAGCTCGCGCTGGCTGCGTGGCACAAGCGGCAGGCGCAGAAGGCGCGGCCAGCGCGGCGACCGGACACGCAGGGCGCGAAGTCGAAACCGGAAGCCGACGCGCGTCGCTCGACACCCACGCGCGGCAAACCGAGCCCTCGCCGCTGATTCGCGCACGAATTCGCGCACGATCGTCCACCGTCCCCGTTATGACCGACCTTCAGCTCACGCCGACCGAATCTCTCACTGATCCGCACACGCTCGACGATCTGCATCGCTTCGTGCAGCGTCATCCGCGCCTGTTCGTGCTGACCGGCGCGGGCATCAGCACTGACTCCGGCATCCCCGGCTACCGGGACGACAACGGCGCATGGAAGCGCTCGCCGCCGATCACGCTGCAGGAGTTCCTTGGCACGCCGGCGATGCGTCAGCGCTACTGGGCGCGCAGCATGGTCGGCTGGCCGCTCGTCGCGCGCGCGCAGCCGAATGCCGCGCATGTCGCGCTCGCGCGGCTCGAAGCGGCCGGCCACGTGCCGACGTTGGTCACGCAGAACGTCGACGGCTTGCATCAGCGCGCGGGCAGCCGCGACGTGATCGAGCTGCATGGCGGCATCGACGGCGTCAGTTGTCTCGACTGCGGCATGCAGCACTCGCGCGCGGCGATCCAGCAGACGCTCGAAGCCGACAACCCCGCTCTGCTCGACGTCACGGCCGAAGCCGCCGCCGATGGCGACGCGCATCTCGAGTGGCACGATCTCGGCGGTTTTCGCGTGCCGGCATGCGCGAACTGCGGCGGGTTGCTGAAGCCGTCGGTGGTGTTCTTCGGCGAGAACGTGCCGAAGGCGCGCGTCGAAGCGGCGTCGCATGCGCTCGATGCGGCCGACGCCGTGCTCGTGGCCGGCTCGTCGCTGATGGTGTATTCCGGCTACCGCTTCTGCGTGTGGGCGCAGCGCCAGGGCAAGCCGATCGCGGCGATCAACCTCGGCCGCACGCGCGCCGATCCGCTGCTGTCGCTGAAGGTGGCCGCGCCGTGCGGCGATACCTTGAGCGCGCTCGCCGGTCTGCTGGCTGGCGATTGAGAATGAATAGATCCCGTGGATCACCGTCAAAACCTGAGGAACACCCAGAGCCGACCATGACTGACTCCCGGCAACATTCGCCATCCGCCGAACGCAATCGCGAACCGATCCTCGCCGTGCTGCGCGAGGCGCTGCCGGCGAGCGGCCGCGTGCTCGAAATCGCGAGCGGCACCGGTGAGCACGCGATCTGCTTCGCCGGCGCGCTGCCCGGTCTCGACTGGCAACCGAGCGATGCCGATGCGCAGGCGCGCGAGTCGATTGCCGCGTGGACCGCGCACGCGGGGCTCGCGAACGTGCGCGCGCCGCTCGCGCTCGACGTGCATCAGCCGGACTGGGGCGTCGATGCGCTCGACGCCGTCGTCTGCATCAACATGATCCACATTTCGCCGTGGAGCGCGGCGCAGGCACTTTTCGACGGCGCGGGGCGGCGCCTCGTCGACGGCGGCGTGCTCTATCTATACGGTCCTTACCGGCGCGGCGGCGCGCACACGGCGCCGAGCAACGCAGCGTTCGATCAATGGTTGAAGAGCCGCGATCCCGAATGGGGCGTGCGCGATATGGAAGCGGTCGTCGCGCTCGGCGACACGGCGGGGCTCACCTGCGAACGGGTGGTCGCGATGCCCGCGAACAACTTCAGCCTGGTGTTCACGAAGCGGGCAGGGTAGCGGGTGCACCGACGGGCCGCGCATTCGTCCACGCCTTGCCAAACCTCGGTCCGATCCCAAACCGAACCCGCCGCGCAAACGCCGACGCGCGCACAATACCTGTCGTCACGCGCAAACATGAGCACGACAGGAGCACGAGCAACTGGCATGCTTGCCCCCTCCCAAGCGGCAAGCGCGCATTTCTTTTATCCTTTCACCCTCGACGCCGCGCCCGCCGTTTTCATGGCGCGGCGCCACGACATTTTTTTGGACTCTGGAGAATTCAAATGGGCAAACAGGCAATCGGCGTGGTGGGGCTGGCGGTCATGGGCCGCAATCTGGCGCTCAACATCGAGAGCCGCGGCCACGCGGTGTCGGTCTACAACCGTAGCCGCGCGAAAACCGACGAACTCATCGCCGAATTTCCGGACCGCAAACTGGTGCCGGCTTTCACGCTGGAAGAGTTCGTCGACTCGCTCGAAAAGCCGCGCCGCATTCTGATGATGGTCAAGGCCGGCGAGCCGACCGACGCGACCATTGCCTCGCTCAAGCCGCTGCTCGAAAAAGGCGACATCCTGATCGACGGCGGCAACACGCCTTTCACCGACACGATCCGCCGCAACCAGGAACTCGCGAAGGCGGGTCTGCATTTCATCGGCACCGGCGTCTCGGGCGGCGAGGAAGGCGCGCTGAAAGGCCCGTCGATCATGCCGGGCGGCCCGCGCGACGCGTACGACCTCGTCGCGCCGATCCTCACCGAGATCGCCGCGAAGGCGCCGGACGGCGAGCCCTGCGTCGCGTACATGGGACCGGACGGCGCGGGCCACTTCGTGAAGATGGTGCACAACGGCATCGAGTACGGCGACATGCAGCTGATCGCCGAAAGCTACGCGGTGTTGAAGCAGGTCGTCGGATTGTCGAACGAGGAACTCGGCAAGGTCTACACCGAGTGGAACCAGGGCGAGCTCGACAGCTATCTGATCGAAATCACGTCGAAGATCTTCGGCAAGAAGGACGACGAAACCGGCAAGGACCTCGTCGACGTGATTCTCGACCGTGCCGCGCAGAAGGGCACCGGCAAGTGGACCAGCCAGAACGCGCTCGACCTCGGCGCGCCGTTGCCGCTGATCACCGAGGCGGTGTTCGCGCGCGTGCTGTCGTCGCTGAAGACGCAGCGCGTGGCCGCGAGCAAGGTGCTGGAAGGTCCGCAGGCGAGGCCGCTCGAAGGCGCGAAGGACGCGTTCATCGAATCGGTGCGCCGCGCGTTGTACTTCAGCAAGGTGATCTCGTACGCGCAGGGCTTCGCGCAGTTGCGCGCCGCGTCGGAAGAGTACAACTGGGATCTCGACTACGGGACGATCGCGAAGATTTTCCGCGCGGGCTGCATCATCCGCGCGCGCTTCCTGCAGAAGATCACCGACGCCTATTCGAAGGACAAGGCGCTCGCGAACCTGCTGCTCGACCCGTACTTCCGCGACATCGCGAAGAACTACCAGGCGGCACTGCGCGAAGTCGTGGTGGCCGCGGTCAACGCGGGTGTGCCGGTGCCGGCATTCGCGTCGGCGATCGCGTATTTCGACGCCTACCGCTCGGAGCGTCTGCCCGCGAACCTCGTGCAAGCGCAGCGCGACTTCTTCGGCGCGCATACGTTCGAACGCATCGACAAGCCGGGCAGCTTCCACGCGCAGTGGAGCTGAGCGGTTGAAAAAACGGCCCGGCGCGCCATGGTGACAGGGCGCGCCGGGCCGTTGCTCCGTTTGGATCGGCAAGGAAACGCCGCATTATTACCAAATGTCTTGCGGGTTAAAAGCGGACTTAAAGAATGCCCAAATGATTATTGCGACGGCAGCAATAGAGTTTCACTGGTTTAAGGGTTTACCCTAGGTCGAGACACCTCTAGACTTGTTTTCAATCGCTGAGGGATAAGCAGAAACCCGAAGCGCACCACACAACAAGTCCTTTGGAGGTTAATCATGAAGACCCTGATTTCCGCTGTTGCTATCGCCGCCGCCCTCGTTGTTCCGGTCGCGTCGTTCGCTCAAGCGAGTCAGCCGGTGACCCGTGCTCAGGTTCGCGCTGAACTGATTCAACTCGAAAAGGCCGGCTACAACCCGAGCGCCAGCGACGTGAACTACCCGGCCGACATCCAGGCAGCGCAAGCACGCGTCGATGCGCAACGCGGCACGGCCATCGCGGCCAACCCCGCAGACAGCAGTGGCTACGGCGCTCCGGCCGCCGGCACATCGCAAGCTGGCCACGCTGTCATTCCGGCGAAGGCCAACCGTGACTCGGTGTACTTCGGCAACTAATCGCAGTAGAAGTCCGCAGATGTAGTGGGTAGTTGTAGTGCGCTGTAGACGCCGCTTCGTGGAATAGCGCGAACGCGGCGGGCAAGAAAAAACGCCATCCAGTTCGATCGGATGGCGTTTTGTCGTTTACGGCGCCGTGCTGCGACGTTCCCGTCAATGCAGCGTTCGCTGCCGCCGGCCGATGTCATCGAACAGCGCGCGGCTCGGCTCCAGCGCGAGCAGCCACGATTCGTCGTAGTCGCTCAGGTTGTCGAGCGCCTCGCGCAGCCGTTCGAGCGCCACCGCCGGCAGCTCGACGCTCGCCTCGACCCCGCTCGACAGTCTCGCGATGCTCGCCAGTTGCACGAGCGCATCGGCGGCCTCGGCAACTTCGGCGGCGAAGATCAGATGCGTGTTCAGCAGTTCGACGAGGCCGGCAGACGCCGCCACATCGTCGACGTTGAGTTGCACGGCCAGAAAGGTGGCTTTGTTCATGCTCGATTCCTCCCAGAATCCCAACGTTGTCGTGAGCTGCTCCGCGCGGCTTGACTGAGTATAGGCGATGGTCGATCGCCTGCAATGATCGGACGGAACGACCGTGGCGGCTTGCTCGCCCAGACGCGCGGGCCACGCGACCTATAATAGGGCCAGCCGCGCGAGCGCCGACGCCGTGGGCGCACGGCGCCGCCCGCCGGGCTTGCGCGCTTGCCAATTGCTCATCGACCATGAAGATCATCCGCAGCAGAAGCTTCACCGCGTCGCGTGCCTGGGGCGCGCTCGACATCGCGAACATGAACGGCATCACCACGCGTCTGCATTGGACCGACCAGCCGTACAAGTGGCACGTGAACGACGGCGAGGAGGTATTCGCCGTGCTCGACGGCCGCGTCGAAATGCGCTATCGCGAAGACGGCGTCGAACGCACGACAGTGCTCGAAACCGGCGACGTGTTCCATGCGTCGGTCGGCACCGAGCATGTCGCGCATCCGCTGGGCGCGGCACGCGTGCTCGTCGTCGAAAAGCAGGGCAGCGTCTGAAGATCACGGCAGTTTGCCGGCGCGCGTGTGGCGGTCGCGCACAATATCCAGGCGGCAACGGACAACCGCGACCGTGTGCAAGCGTGACGGCACGGCAATTGCTACGGCGTCGATTGAATTGGATTGAGACACAGGTCGAGGAAAATCAGATGACACGACAATGGCAACCGACGGCGATCCGCCTGCTGATGGCGGCGGCGCTCGGTGTGGCGATCGCCGGCTGCACGACGATGCCGTGGGAAAGCACGCCGTTCTACAGCAACGCGCCGTCGAGCACGACCAGCCTCGCGACCGTCCCGGTGCCCGCCGGCTACTATCGCGTCAATCCGGGCGATACGCTGTCCGGCATCGCTTCGGCCTATGGACGAAGGCCGCAGGAAATCGCGGCCTGGAACGGCTTGCCGGTCAACGCGGCGGTCGCGCCCGGCCAGGTGCTGCGCGTTTCGCCGCCGATGGCCTCGGGCAGCGTGGTCACGCCGCCGGTCGCGGTGGCGCCGGGTGCGCCAGCCGCGCCGGGCGCGACGGCGAACGTGCCGCCGGGCGCCGTACCCGGTGCGCCGGCCCCTGCCGCCGTGCCACAGCAGGGCGTGCTGCAATGGCCATTGCGCGGACCGATCCTGCGCGCGTTCGCGCCGGGCAAATCCAACGGCATCGTGATCGGCGGCCAACCCGGTGATCCGGTCAAGGCCGCGGCGACCGGCCGCGTGGTGTACGCGGGCACCGGCATCGAAGCCTACGGCCCGCTCATCATCATCAAGCACAACGATTCGCTGATCACCGCGTACGGCCAGAACAGCCAGCTACTCGTCAAGGAAGGCGATGCGGTGGCGCAAGGGCAGACGATCGGCGAGGTCGGTGTCGATAGCCACGGCGTCGCGTCGATCCAGTTCGAAGTGCGCGAGAACGGCCAGCCGGTCGATCCGCTCCAGTGGTTGCCGAAGCCTGGCGGCTGAGCGTCCCCGTCGCGACTGTTGGCTCATCGCAGCCGGATCGGCGCGCTTCTCGGGGATGCGTCGATTTTCAGCGTCGTCTGAATTGAATACACTGTATGGCTCGTTTGCCGGCGCGCGCGTTCCTTCCGGGATGCACGGGCAGCCGGTTGCCGCAGGCTGTCATTCATGGACGCACAGGGACACACAATGATCGATTTGCGCAGCGATACCGTTACCCGTCCGACTCCGCCGATGCTCGCGGCGATGTCGGTGGCCGAAGTCGGCGACGACGTCTGGGGCGACGACCCCACCGTCCTGCGTCTGCAGGCCACGCTGGCCGAGCGCACCGGCAAGGAAGCGGGGCTGTTCTTCCCGAGCGGCACACAAAGCAACCTCGCCGCGTTGATGGCGCACTGCGCGCGCGGCGACGAATACATCGTCGGCCAGCTCGCGCACACCTACAAATACGAGGGCGGCGGCGCGGCCGTGCTCGGCAGCATCCAGCCCCAACCGCTCGAAAACGCCGCCGACGGCTCGATCCCGCTCGACAAGATCGCCGCCGCAATCAAGCCGATCGACGATCACTTCGCGCGCACGCGGCTGCTCGCGTTGGAAAACACGATCGGCGGCAAGGTGCTGCCGGCGCAGTACGTCGCCGATGCGACGCGGCTCGCGCGCGAGCGCGGCCTCGCGACCCACCTCGACGGCGCGCGCGTGTTCAACGCGGCGGTCGCGGCGGGCAAGCCGGTCGCGGCGCTCGCCGAGCCGTTCGATTCGGTGTCGATCTGTTTTTCGAAGGGACTGGGCGCGCCGGTCGGCTCGGTGCTGGTCGGCAGCCGCGCGCTTATCGACGTCGCGCATCGCTGGCGCAAGGTGCTCGGCGGCGGCATGCGCCAGGCTGGCGTGCTCGCGGCGGCGTGCCTGTACGCGCTCGATCACAACGTCGAGCGGCTCGCCGACGACCACGCAAATGCCGCGCGTCTGGCGGCGGGGCTGGAGACGATCGAGCAGGTGAAGGTGCAGTCGGTCGCGACGAACATGGTGTTCGCGCAGTTTCCGCAGCAGCATTGCGCGCCGCTCGAGGCGTGGCTCAAGGAGCGCGGCATCCTCACGCAGATGCTGTATGCGTCGCGCTTCGTCACGCACATGGATGTGTCGCGCGACGATATCGACACGTTCGTTGCCGCGGTGAAGGGGTATTTCGCGGCACGTTGATCGCGCCGCATGGGTCGTAAGCGAGGCGGCTCGCGTGGTTGCCGCCTCGTCTTCCCGCACTGGCTTCAACTCGTGCGCGCTCGTTCGAGGCGCGCTTCATTCAGGCTTCATCCCCGCCTCACGCGCCGTCCGGCGCATATCTCACTTGACCGCCGCCTTCGCCTGCACGCCCGCGCGATGCGACGGCGCGAGCAGCCGCAAGCCGCTCGCCAGGCTCGCCGCGCCGGCGAAGAACGCGCCGAGGCCGAGCGCGAGCGTCGGCCCATGCTGGCGGCCGGCAATGCCGAAGCACAGCGCGACCAGCGCCGCGCCGGTCGCCTGTCCGAGCAGCCGCGCGGTCGCCACGATGCCGCTCGCGCCGCCGCTACGCTCCGGCGGCGCGCTCGCCATCAGCGCCTTCAGGTTCGGCGACTGGAAAAAGCCGAAACCCGCGCCGCAGATCGCCATACGGATGCCGATGTCGAGCACGTGCGGATGGGCGGGCAGCATCGCCAGCGAGGCCATCCCCGCCGACAGCACCGCGAGCCCGATCGCGCCGAGCAGCCCCGGCGGGTAGCGGTCCGACAGGCCGCCCGCGAGCGGCGCGGCGAGCGCGACCACGACGGGCCACGGCGTCATCAGGAAGCCGGTTTCGACCTGGCTGCGCAGCAGCACGTCCTCGAAATAGAACGGCAGCGACACGAACGCGAGGCCCTGCGCGGCGAACGAGCACACGGCCGTCACCGCCGACAGCGCGAACACCGGCCGCTTGAACAGATCGACAGGCAGCATCGGCGCAGGGCGGCCCGCCTCGCGGCGGATCAGCAGCAGCCCGAACACGCCGGCGAGCGCCGCGGCGCTGAGCACGATCTGCAGCGACGCCCGTTGCGCCGCCTCGCCGAGCGCGAAGATCAGCGCGGCGAACGTGACCACGTTGAGCAGCGCCGCCACCGGATCGAGCGGGTGCCGGCTCTGCGCGGTATGCGGCAGCGCCGGCATCGCGAAACTCAGCGCGAGTACACCGAGCGGCACGTTGACCGCGAACAGCCACGGCCACGTCGCGACCGACAGAATCAACGACGCCACCGTCGGCCCGACCGCGAACGACACGCCGACGATCAGCGCATTGGTGCCAAGCCCGCGACCGAGCCGATGCGGCGGGTACAGATAGCGGATCAGCGCGGTGTTGACGCTCATGATCGCGCTGGCGCCCAAGCCCTGCACGATGCGCGCGGCGGCGAGCAGCGGCAGCGTCGGCGCCATCGCACAGCCGAGCGAGCTCAGCGTGAACAGCGCGATGCCGCCGATATAGATGCGCCGATGTCCGACGATGTCGCCGAGCGCGGCGAGCGGCAGCAGCGTCGCGACCATCGCGAGCTGATATGCGTTGATGATCCAGACCGAGGCGGCCGGCGCCGCGTGCAGGTCGCCGGCGATCGCGGGCAGCGCGGTGTTGGCGATCGCGGTATCCAGCGTGGCGAGCGCGACGGCGAGCATGATCGCGGCCATCGCGCGGCGGTTGGCGGCCGACATCGGGCCGTCGGCGGGGAGAGTCGGCGTGGGGACGCCGACGGCGGGGCTGAGCTTATCGGACAAGGCGTGGCTCGCGGGGTTGGGCATGCCGGTGTCGGTCGCTTCCGGAGAGGCGACGCGCTCGGGCGGCGGTTTCGTCGAGGGTGAGGCGCGCGCTGTCGGTCCACGGGGGATCGACGTGGCGGCTTGTGCGGCGCAACGTCGCGATTGTTGCAGAGACGGCACGATCGTGCAGGGAGGCGGGCAGGAACGGGAGGCGGCTAGAAGATGAGGCGCTTTGATCGATCTCAATGAAACGCAACTAACCGCCAATCCCACCCGCCATCTCCAAATCGGCGCGCGCCCCGCATCAAATCCAACACACACACGACAGAACCGCCCGGCAGAACGGGCCGCCCGATTCGATCACAAAATCAGGCTATTCGGGGCTTCATCCGCTCGTCGCGCATCGGAAAAATAATCGATGTGCGGCTCGCAGATGCTTCGGGCGTTTGCCTTCCCCAACCCGCTTTCGTCACCCGACTCACGCGCGCCGATGCCCACCCAGAGTGCCGCTGCCACGCAGCTTTGCACCGCGTCCGGGCGCCCGCCGCGGCTCGGTCGCGCGGCAGCGGGCGAGCTCGCTGGGCACGCCGTATGCATTACCGTCCGCTCGCGTGCCAGTGTGCGCGATCCCTAAAATGTCCTACTCTATTTTTTTAAACCGCTCCGACAGGCACGCGCCTCCCGTCCGTCTCCCGTGCGGTTCGCGTTTGCCATGTCGACCTTCCCGGAGGCTTCGATGACAGCCGTCGATCTGGAATTCGACCAGCTCAACAGTACCGTCGACGCGCTACGGCGCTCAATTTCGAATCGCATGATGTACGGCGTCGGCAAGGACGCTGTCACCGCTCACCCGCACGACTGGCTGCACGCGGCCGCGCTGGCCGTGCGCGACCGGCTCGTCGCACGCTGGATGAAGACCACCCGCCTGCAATACGAGCAGGACGTGAAGCGGGTCTACTACCTGTCGATGGAGTTTCTGATTGGCAGGACCTTTACCAACGCGCTACTCGCGCTCGGCATTCACGATCAGATGAAGGAGGCGCTCGCGAGCCTCGGCGTCGACATGGACGCGCTGATCGATCTCGAACCCGACGCAGCGCTCGGCAACGGCGGCCTCGGCCGGCTCGCCGCGTGCTTTCTCGACTCGATGGCGACGCTCGGCATTCCGGGCTTCGGCTACGGCATCCGTTACCAGTACGGCATGTTCCGTCAGGAAATCGTCAACGGCGAGCAGGTCGAGGCGCCCGACTATTGGCTGCGCGCCGGCAATCCATGGGAATTTCCGCGACCCGAAATCAAGTACATGGTGCACTTCGGCGGCCGCACCGTGCAGCGCGGCGACAAGACCGAATGGATCGACACCGAGCATGTGAACGCGACCGCCTACGACACCGTGATCCCCGGCTACGCGACCGACGCAACCAACACGCTGCGCCTATGGTCCGCGCGCGCGACCGAGGAACTCGACCTCGGCGCATTCAATCGTGGCGACTACCGCAACGCGGTCGACACCAAGAACATGTCGGAGAACGTGTCGCGGCTGCTCTATCCGGACGATTCGACGCCGGCGGGCCGCGAGTTGCGGCTGCGCCAGGAGTACTTCTTCGTGTCGGCGACGATGCAGGATCTGATCCGCCGCTATCAGCGCACGCACAGCACGTTCGGACGCTTCTCGGAGAAGGTCGCGGTGCATCTGAACGACACGCACCCGGTGCTCGCGATTCCCGAGCTGATGCGCCTGCTCGTCGACGAGCATCATGTGCCGTGGGACAAGGCGTGGAAACACTTGACGCAGATCTTCTCGTACACGAATCACACGCTGATGCCCGAGGCGCTCGAAACATGGGATGTCGAAATGTTGTCACGCCTGCTGCCGCGGCATCTCGAGATCATCTTCGAAATCAACGCACAGTTTCTGAAGCACGTCAGCGAGCACTCGGGCCACGACGCCGAGATGATCCGCCGCATTTCGCTCGTCGATGAATATGGGCAGCGGCGCGTGCGCATGGCGTATCTGGCGATCGTCGCGAGTCACAAGGTGAACGGCGTGTCGAAGCTGCATTCGCAGCTGATGACGCGCGACATCTTCGCCGACTTCGCGCGCATCTATCCGGACCGCTTCACCAACGTGACCAACGGCATCACGCCGCGCCGCTGGCTCGCACAGGCGAGTCCGTCGCTGTCGTCGCTGATCGACGCGCGCATCGGCACACACTGGCGCAGCAATCTGTTCGAGCTCGAGCAGCTGCGTAATCTGCGCAAGGACGACGAGTTCGTCGAAGCGTTTCGCGAGGCCAAACGACAGAGCAAGCTGCGGCTCGTGCACCGGCTCGCGCATCACACGAAGCTGCACTTCGATCCGGACGCGCTGTTCGATCTGCAGGTCAAGCGCATTCACGAATACAAGCGCCAGTTGCTGAACTTGCTGCACGTGATCGTACGCTACAACGAGATTCGCGCGAATCCGGAGCGCGACTGGGTGCCGCGCGTCGTGCTGTTCGCGGGCAAAGCCGCGTCCGCGTACCGGATGGCCAAGACGATCATCAAGCTGATCGGCGACGTCAGCGAGAAGGTCAATCATGATCCGCTGATCGGCGCCAGGCTGAAGATCGTGTTCGTGCCGAACTACGGCGTCAGCGTGGCCGAGCTGATCATTCCGGCGGCCGATCTGTCGGAGCAGATCTCGATGGCCGGCACCGAGGCGTCGGGCACCGGCAACATGAAGCTCGCGCTCAATGGCGCATTGACGATCGGCACGATGGACGGCGCGAACATCGAGATCTGCGACGCGGTGGGGCGCGAGAACATCTTTATCTTCGGTCACTCCGCCGACGAGGTGGACGACCTGCGCGCAAGCGGCTATCGGCCGCGGCGGATTTACGAGGAAAACGAAGCACTGCGCACCGCGCTCGATCAGATTCGCACGGGCTACTTTTCGCCGGACGATCCGCTGCGCTTCTCGGATATCTTTCACACGCTGGTCGACTGGGGCGATCACTATATGGTGCTCGCCGATTTCGACGCGTTCGCGAAGGCGCAGAACGAAGTGGATGCGCGTTTCGTCGACAAGCACGCGTGGGCCGAAAGCGCGATCGAGAACGTCGCGGGGATGGGGCAGTTCTCGTCGGATCGAACGATCGGCGAGTATGCGCGCAATATCTGGCGCGTGAGTCCGCTCAGTCTCGACTGAGCGCGAGATGACGGCAACGTAGTCGTTGCTTGCGGGCAAGCAGATCGAAAGCCGTGCGAGGCTGGTGCTGATCCGTCGCGCACGGCTTCGTCATGTTCGATCGTCGCCCCGCGTCAAGCCTTCGGCGCGGCAGCCGCGGCCTTCGCCCGATGCACTGCCTCGCCGACGCGTTCGACGAACTCGCGATCCGTGCTCATCAGCGCTTCGCGCTCGCCGTCGGCCGTCTTGACCATCAGCCGATGCGTGATGTCCTGGGTCACCCAGGTAAGCCAACCGACCACGATCAGCATCACCCCGCATACGAGTCCCGACGCCGAGTGCAGCACGCCTCCGACGATTGCGCCGAGCAGCCCGGCCACCGAGATCACGAGCGGCACGACCTTGTTCTTCTGCACGGTCACGACCCGCACGTCGACGATATCGCGCAGCGGGAAGACCTGACCTGCGGATGAGAGGGCGTTGCGCGTGACCGACACGCCGCGATCGTTGAAAGGGCTTTCCATCGTTTCAATGCGAGGGTGGTGAAGCGCGCAGCGTAGCAGACTTCCTTCAAATTCCTAAAGTTACGGACTTTTCTATCCCCTCTCAGGCCCGTGTTGCAAGGGAGAGCGAATCCAATGACTAAAAAAACAGTTGAGGGATTTTGACTAAAATATGGCGGCGCGAGTCAAAGACTGGTTGCGGCAGCCTTTGTGGCACATCCGTTAGATCCTGGCGCTCAGCTGGAAACTGAAAACCGTATCGGTTACTGAGTGTGCGTAAAATTTCAGTAATGGAGGATCGAGCAATGGGCTCTGAGCTTACGCACGATTCCCCGCAAAGCCGCGCCAGATGAGATTATGCAAAAGTGCCAGGACCCACCCGCAAACAGTCACCCGAGAAAGCTCGAACGGCAGCTTTGTAGCACTGCATACGGGCGTCCACTCCTGGCCTAACGGTGTCCGTACTGTACGGCCCGTACAGTGGCCCAAATCTCGGTTTGTGTCGCCGTCTCGAACACCCTGTCGATCTCGATGCTGAGATATTGAATCTCAATATCCAACTTGACACGATTGAGTAGCAACGACATCTTGCTCGCTGGCGTCAATCGCGTTCAGCAAGGACGCCATGCCGCGCGAATGGTAAGTTGGTGCCTATCTCCGCACGAGGATGACGTCGTACAGTTTGCCGCCGTCGTCTACGCATATGCCGCCACCACTGGCTCCCTGGCCGCGAAGGTCGCATCGCAGCCCGTGACCGTCGCTGGACGAGAGCAGCGCCTTGACGAACTTGTCGCCAATCGAATAACTGTTTCCGAATGCCGTCGCAGTGCCGCCGTGGCTATTGAACCCATAAGCCGACGCGAACCCAAACGTGTCGTTCGATCCAACGAGCCCATAACCCGGTCCGCGTATGACCAAAGCTACCAGGCAACAGCCTTCTTCCCGCCCCCCGTAGATGCGCTTCAGTATGAACGTCTCGCGCTGGCTGCCTTCCATCTTTGTGAACGGCAGGGACAGCAACTTCAACATCTGATTACGCTTGCGACTTCATTGTTCAGGAATCCTTTAACGCCTGAGGAAAGACACGACCGGCGGAATCTGCTTGAGGTCATGATCCATATCGGCGAGGACTACAGGCGCATGAACAATTGCGATCATGAACTGTTCACGGTTCTGGCGCTCGACGCCAAGGGTATTCCGGACCGCAATCCAATTAAGGCGGCTTGATGCCGCCTTTTTCGATTGCACGGCGAGAAGCAGACGTTTATTCGTGTTGCATATTGTGTCTGCATATGTTGTCACGCGCGTCCATCAGATAAATCATGTGCCTCCCGACCCGACCCGACCCGACCCGACCCGACCCGACCCGACCCGACCCGACCCGACCCGACCCGAACGAAACGCGCGAGGAGATGCTGGCCATGATTGAGCGCATCGCCGATCTTCTGGAGGCGCGCGCTCGCGGCGACGCCACGCTTCTCTCTACCACACTGCGCTATCACGAGCAGCAGCGCTGACCGTTTCCCGCGCGCGATCGACTCGCATGCGTCGTTCGCCATTAGGTGTTGCTGCACCCGTTTATCACGCATTTCCATCTCGAAAAAGCAAAGGATTCCGATTTAACGATCATTCACAAAATCGTTGGCAATTTCGCACAGGGTGAGTGGAGTGATTGACGGGCAGCGAGTACCGCCCTAGATTTTTTCGGTTGAAGGTTGCTGATGCAACAGTTGTGCCTCGTTTCTTTAACCATACAGGGATGTGTGGATGAATGCTGTCACGAAGAATTTTACCGCCGCGCTCAGCCACCCGAGCGCGCGCCTGACCCAGCACCTCAGGATCTGGATCGGCTCCCAGCCCCATGACCTCGACGTGCTCGATTTCAAGGCCAGCGGCGGCTTCTGCAAGGACTACCGCGTCGACGTCACGGTTACGTCGCCACGGCTGGAGATCGACGGAAAGCAGTATGTGGGCCGTCGCGCGGGCCTGCAGATCGACGAGCAGGCGGCGGTGCCCTCGGTGAGCTACGTGCAGCCCGTCAGTCACGACGCCGCCACCTTCAACGGCGTGGTGACGAGCTGGAAGCGCATCCGCACGAGCCGCGACGAGTCCGCGTACCGGCTGCTCATCGAGCCGCGCTTTGTGGCCCTCTGCAAACGCATCATCAAAAGCGACACATTTAAAGATGTGACTTTGCAGGAGCTGATCACCCAGGCGCTGGTCGACCGCAAGAATTTCGATGCCTTCGATGTCGAATTCCAGATCGAAGGGCTGCAGGAGAAGATGGAGCAGGTGGTGATGCTGGAGGAGTCGCTCTGGAATTTCATCGCCCGCCATTGCCGCCGCCTCGGCGTTTTCTGGTTTTACAAGCAGGGACGCGGCAAGGATGGCAAGCTCGACACCATCGTGTTCGCCAACAATCCGCGCGCCTATATCCGCTCGGTCGACGTGCCGCTGCTGGATGCCTCGGGCCTGCACGCGAGCTGGCACGAAGCGGCCCAGGCCGTGCATGAGCAGCGTGCGCTGGTGCCGGCCACCATCGAACTGTGGGAGCGCAACTACTGCACGCCGGACGATCCCCTTCGCGCCACGGCGAATGTCTCCATCGAAACGGATGACCGCTCGTCGTTCGGGCAGATCAGTCGCAGCGTCGAAGGCCATCTGACGCCAGCGCAGGGCGAAGCATTCGCGCAGACGCGGCGCGATGAGCAGATCGCGCGTCAGGCGACGCTGGCGGGCAGGACCGACGCCAAGGGCATCGCGGCGGGCGTGGTAATGAAGCTCACCAATGCGAAGATGCCGAGCGCCGAATACGGCTTCGTGATCACTTCGTTCAAGATGAAGGGCAGCCGCACCAAGCCGGCCTATACGCGCTTCAAGGCGATGCCGGCGAACCTGACCTACCGGCCGAGGTTTGACTTTGAGCGGGACTGGCGTTTTCTGCCTGGTCCCGCCGTGGGCGTGGTCACGACGAGCGACTCCGCCCCCTACGGCGACATGGACGACCACGGGCGTTATAGCGTGCTGCCGAAGTTCCTGCAGGACTCGGGCAACACCGACAACAAGCTGCTGAAGCTGCGCCTGCTGCGTCCGTCATCGTCCTACCAGGGCGGCTTCCATTCGCCCCTGCTGCCGGGGACCGAGGTCCTGCTCGACGCCGAAAATCGCGACGTGGACCGCATCTACATAGCGGGGGCCATGCACGACTACGCCCACCCGGACGTGGTGCGTGGAGACCAGTCGCTGTTTAGCTATGCCATCTGGCGCTCGCCGCTGCTGGGGGCCGAGGTCATTTTTAACGATCTGCAGGGCAAGGAAAGCGCGCGGATCGCGACGGTGTACAGCCAGTCGGTCGTCAATCTCGGTTATCTGCTCAACAGCAAAAAGCTCCTGCGGGGTGAAGGGTCCGAAATGACGACCCAGGGTTGGGGCACGATGCGCGCGGCGAAGGGACTGTTCCTCTCGGCGGATGCGGCGGCCGCAGCCGATACGCCGCACCTTGAGATGCCCGCAGCCGTCGCGCAACTCAAGGCGGCATTGCAGCGTGTAACGGACCTTGCGGCGGCGACGGCGCAGGCTGGGGCCGACCCTGCCGACCGGGCCACGCAGGCGGCGCTCCTCGACGGGCTGAACCAGCTTCGCGACGCGGGGCTACTCGCCAGCGCCCCAGGCGGCATGGCGTTCGTCACGCCGAAATCGGCCCAGCACTCGGCGGGGCAGAACGTGATCGTTACCGCAGGCCAGGACATGGACGTCAGCGTCGTGAAGCGACTGCGCATGGTGGCGGGTGATCTGATTTCCTTGTGCGCGCACAAGCTTGGTCTCAGCCTCACGGCGGCGAAGGGGAAGTTTACGGCGGCGGCGCTCACTGACGGCATGGATCTGTTCGCGCAGAAGCAGTTGCGTGTCGCCAGCGAGAGCGCGGACGTCCAGGTGTCGGCGAGGTCGAAGATCACGCTCAACTGCGGCGGGGCCTCGGTTGTCATGGAGGGCGGCAACATCACGTTTTACTGCCCCGGCGCATACACCATCAAGGCCGGCTCGTTCACGTTTGTCGGACCCGACAACGTCCCAGCCGTCCTACCTGTCCTGCCGAAAAGCGACCTAACGCTCAATGAGCGGTACTCCCATACCAACTAACACGCCATGATTATCAGCCCTCCGTTTCTGCCTGAATCCGGCCTCACTTCTACCGACGGATCGAGGCCCGACCCCATGATGGACGCGGTCGACAAGTTCGAACTCGCACACGGCATCTATCCGATCGCGTTCGACCGGCGCTGGCACTGTGGCGCCCATCTCGCGCCCGACGTGCATGGTCCTGTCTATGCCATCGCCGACGGCGAGGTCGTCGCATACCGGGTCTGCCAGCACGCGATGGACTCGGGCAATGGGAACGCAGGCTTCGTCCTGCTCAGGCATTCGACCGAAACGGGCGACGGACGCAAGCTGACGTTCTACTCGCTTTACATGCACCTCCTGCCGCTCGCCGAGTATCAGTCATTCGGGCACGACGGGAGACGGCTGCCCGAGTTCCTGCGCAAGCCTACTGGCCAGGTTGCCCAGGGTGCGGTGGAACCAGCGATGCGTGGCGGCAACAATACGGTACGGCGCAAGGACGTCATCGGATTTCTCGGGCGTTACGACGGCGTAACCTACACGCACTTCGAGATCTTCATGACGCCGTGCGATTTCGATGCGTATTTCGGTCATACGCAACTCGGTAACGCCGCGCCGGACGCGCCGACGAGTTCGGACTGCTGGGGCCATACCTGGTATACGATCCCTGCGGGGCAGCAGTTCTACGCGCTCCCTCCGGGAACTGACGCACACAACACGTTGCACGGTATCAAGTTCGAGACGCGGCAGACGGGGACGAATACGCCGCCGCTCGTCGTCGAGACGTACTTCAGCAAGGGAGCGAAATACACCAACGTCTGGAGCGTTGAGGCGGACGGTTCGCGCACGCTGCTGACGGAGCAGCCGGTGTGCGAGGCCGATTACGAATACGATCTTTATCGCCGCGCGACCGCGCTCTACGGCACCTGTCCGAGCGACGGCTACGAGATGCTGCGCTTTGGGCGCATCCTCTCGACGCCCGCGACCCTCTCCGGGGCGGCCTGTGCGACGTGGGTGCAAGTGACCTACGCTGCGGGAAAGCAAGGCTATATCAATATCAACAACGCGGCGATCAAGAAGCTGTCCGACGCGGATTTCCCGTCGCTCATGGGCTGGCAAAAGCTCAGTGACGGTAATATGCCCTTCAGCAGCGACGGCTTGTGCGATATCGACGCGCTCAAGAAACTGGTCAAGGATGCTGCGGCCAGCGAACAGCCAACGGTCTCGGCGGAAACGACAGAAGTGCAGAAGGCGGACGCGCTTTCAGGCTACGTCAAGGGTCACGATGGTGTTCGCCAGGCGCTGCGCGGATTCATTTGCAACGCCCCCAGTGAATGGGATAGCACGAACAATCAGACGCGCTACGCGAAGCTGCTCGACAAGGGCGGTTTCTATCACGGCAACGAGCAGGGCTACAACAAGTTCCTCAATTACCTCAAGGAAATCCAGTTCTGGGATACGACCGGCTTGCCCGCCGGGCAAAAGCTCTGGTTCTTCCATCCACTAGCGTTTGTCCGGCATTTCAGGAAGTGTGGGTGGCTGACCCGAGACGAGGTGGCCGCTACGTTTCCTCGCTATCCGTTCTATACGCAAAGTGGTAGTCCTCGGAGAGCCATCACTACGGATAACGATACTTTTAGGGTGACGGCGGCAATTGCGCGCCAGCGTATCCAGAATCACGTAGTTTCACTAAATAGCTGTTTTAGAAAGTATCTTGGGAGTAACCCGAAGCGTATCGCTATGTTTTTAGCTCAAGTCCTTTTGGAGACTGCTCAGTGGCGTAATCTTGGTGGCACAAGGCGCCTTATGCACGAATGGGGGTTTGGCCAATATTCAGCGGCCAATCCCGCAACCGAATTCTACGGTCCATTTTATGGTCATGGGATTATGCAGCTTACATGGGCCGGCAATTTTGAGGCATACGGAAATTATCGGTCTATCCCTAGCAATAATAGCGGCTCTTATATTGAGAGATTGGCGGGTGTAGCTCATCGCATTACGACAACGTCGCGTCACTATTCATCAAATCCGAGTGATGGTGGGCAATTGATGCTTTGGTTCCCCCGTTATGATCCAGATATTATTGCGGAGAATCCTGAGTACGCCTGCGATTCTGGCGGATTTTATTGGGTTTCGAAAGCCTTCTCCCAAGGATCAAGCATTAGCAGGATCGCTGATAAGGATTATTCGGCATCGGATGTCGGCTTTATAAATCGCCTAGTCAACGGAGGAGGTAACGGATATTACGAAAGACAAGCATATTCGGCGTATATGCTAAGAATATTGGGCGATGGGACAGACGTGTCCGAAGCAATTTCAATTGCCCCTCCTCACCCGAAAAATGCAATCGTAGCATCCATGCTTAGGCCGGAGTAGTTAATGAAGATGATTGGATTTTTTATTTTAACTTTGTCGCTTATTTCGCTCTCGGTAAGCGCGGCTGAAGATGCGCATATTTTTTCGCCTGCCAATGGGGCCAAGGCAGTAATTAAACCGAAGGGGATGCCTTGACCTGGCAAGTAAATTATGGCGGCAAAAATAATCGAGAACGGGTAGATGTTGATACCGAAAAGCCTATATATGTAGATGTTAATGACTATGATTTTAGTGGTCACCTTGGATTTGCGGTGTGGCATGTAGACGATGGGATGGGAACGTATTCAGTTTACAGGGTTTTTACGTTTTCTCCATCGACGAAGAAATTTGTGGAGCGAAGTCCAGCGCCGCTGTGTGGGGATGAGTTTGTCAATCTGAAGGTTGACAAAAAAGGGCACCGCCTTTTTAGTACATTTTGGGATCAAAATATCCCCAAGGTATGCGCCACTCGTTTGTCGCCTCTCAAGTAGAAATC
Organism: Paraburkholderia sp. MM6662-R1; assembly: GCF_050436245.1. NCBI lineage: Bacteria > Pseudomonadati > Pseudomonadota > Betaproteobacteria > Burkholderiales > Burkholderiaceae > Paraburkholderia > Paraburkholderia sp. MM6662-R1. Next base: position 2,013,935 of record NZ_JBNDLV010000004.1, read on the forward strand.
ATCCACTCGCAAAATTGGTAACGTGAATATGAAATCGCCCATCCGTAAAGGCGACAAACTCGAACACGGCGGCGAAGTCGCGGGCGGCTCGCCCTGGACCAACTTCATGGGCCGCCCGCTCGCCCGAAAGGGTGACACGGCTATCTGCAACCAGCACGGCCCGACCGTCATAGACGAAGGTTACGCGCGGTTTCCCGACCGCGATGGCAAGGAGGTCGCCTTCCATCATTATCGCTGCGCGTGCGGTTGCCGGCTGATCTCGTCGCTTCAGAACGTCAATATCGAGTAATGCCGGTCGACCTTTCTTTAGCGGGACGCCCTAGCGCCTACCCGCGCCGCCCCCGGTTCTGGCCGTGGTGGTTCTGCATCTGGCTCGCTTGCAACGTATTCGGCGGTGCCATTGCCATGCTGCTCTGGCCGAAGGGACAACCCGCGAGCGGAGCATGGTTCTGGTTCTGCTTCGTCGGTGGTCCTAACGGTACGTTCCTGATCCTGTTGGCTATCGAGCGCGCCGGCTACGAGGGTCTCTGGTACCGGGCGCACTGGCGCAACCATCATCGTAGCCGGTGGCTGACGGCGCGACTACGCACGGCGCAGAAGCCGCTTCAGGTGCTCGGCGTCGGGTGCTGTTTACCGCTTGGCGAACAGACGCTTGCGGATGCGATTGCCGCCGGGAAACGCCTGCCCGCTGCGCAGATACCGCGTACCGGTTCGGAACGCGTCTTTCACGCCCGCTTCGAGGACGCGAACTGGATGCTTGACGAGCCCGCTACGGTCAGTCCTGAGTTAGGTGAAGAAAGCATTGAGACGGAACAGACGACGAAGCAGGTTTCGCTGCTGACGCTCAAGATTGCCCAAGCGCTTGAGCCACTGAAGCCGGGTCTGCTCGCCCTGACAAGCTATGAGCGGGTCTGGTGGCCGCAGGTCCGCGTGCTGGCCGCGCCGGGCAGGGAGCAGGCCGACGTCGCGCGGGTGATCGAGGCGCTACACATCGCGGGCCTGCCGCCACTCGCGGTCCAGTCGGTACCAGCTTCGGACGGGTTGATCGTCGCTGATGCGTGGCTCGACGCGAAGGAGACGCGCCCGCTGCTAGTCGTGACGACCGCATGGCATGAGGCTGGTCCGCCCGAGGGCAGCGCAGAGGGATGCATCGCCGTGCTCCTGACGGCGGGATACTTCCGGCGACCGGAAACGGTCAAGGTCGCCGCGCTACTGCACCGGCCCGTCGCCGGGCTCGCAGACGAAGTCGAATACGGTTTCGCGAATGCTGCGGTATGGGGCAAGGCTGACTTTGCCGCAATCGTACGCGCGTGGATAACCCGTCCTGTAGACGGATGCGACAAGGCGCTGCGCGAGGCCCACATGGATGCCATTGCGAAAGACGGAGCGCAGCGGCGGCCCGACCGTATCGTCGGCGACCTTGGCGACGGCAACGGCTGGCTCTCCATTGCAGCGGCCATCGAATCGGGCGCGGCAGACGGCCCGCAACTCATCATCGACGGCGTACAGTCCGCGCTCCTGTACGTAACTCCTGCAACAACAGATATCAACCGGAATACTGATGACAGACCCCAGGCTTACCCTGCGCTCGCTTGAGCCCACAACCACGACGGAGGTATCCGCGCCATCGGGCCGTCTGGCGATCTGGGGGCTACCCGTCGCAGCCCTGGTCGTCGCCCTGCTTGCGATCGGCATCGTATCGCTGCGCGGCGACATAGTTGGAGTAACCACAGCCGAGTCGCGGCTCAAAGCGATTATCGCCATTCTCGTAACTTTCGCGGTCGTCGTCGTCGCTCACCTCGTCCTGTTCGCAACCGGCGCTTACGCCTTTGCGGGACGCCTCTTTCACCGGGAAACCGGCGATCACACGAAGGCAGCCAAGCCGTTCAGGCGCGATGCGCGGCTGCAGCGCGTGTACGAGGAACTGCGCGTCTCGCACGGCTGGTTCTGGCGGCACCGCCTGCGCTGGCTGCTGGTGAACGGTACGGATGAACGCGTCGATCAGGTCGCGCCCGGTCTCAGGCAGGCGGGCGTCATGCACGTGGCCGAAACCATTCTCGTGCATGCGTCGCCGGACGGCATCGAGGCGGCGAAGTGGCTGGGCCAGGTCCGTCGGCTGCGCCGCCGCTACCCGGTCGATGGCGTCGTGCACGTCGCGCGCGCGGACGACAGGGATACCGAACTGCCCCGCAAACTCTCGGGCATCGCTACCGCGCTCGGCTGGGCCGCGCCCGTTTCGTTCCTGCACCCGGTTGAGGCGAAGGGTAGCCCGTCCGAACGCTTCGACGCGGTCGGCACCCTCATGCCGAACGATTCGCGCAGGCAGGCACAGGAAGCCGCCGCCAGGTTGCCGGATCTGCTGCACGAGGTCGAGCAGCGGTCTGCGGACGCGGGCGTACACCTTTGCACCCGGAATAACCTCCGGGTGACCTGGCTGATGGAAATCTCGAAGTATGTCGGCGACCATGGTGAGCGCATCGTCGATGGCCTGCGGGGGCTGGCTGCGTCGCACTGGCTGCGCGCGTCGCTCGCGGGCGTCATGTTCGCGCCGGTTTTTCCGGGGGCGACCGTCGTACCTGTACCGGTTACCAACGGCGACGGGACGCCTGGCGAGCCTGTCGACGCGCCGCCAGCAGTAACGGACATGCGCGCACAGCCCGCCGCGTTGCTGCCGGTATGGCGCGAGATCGCGGGCGGATCGTCTAACTACCGGGGGCGGCGCGTCGGCTTCTACTGGCGTAACGCGCTCGCGATGCTCGTCATAGCCGCGGCGATTGTCTGGTGCGTGTGGATGACGGTCTCCTTCGTCGGCAACCAGCAGCTAGCACGCGAAGCAAATCAGACAGCGCAAACCGCTGTTGAGACGAAGCCGCAAACCGCTGACTCCTGGCGCGCCCAGCTCGCGCTCCAGCAACTGATGGAACGGCTCGAATACCGCCAGCAGCACGGCGCGCCGTGGTACCTGCGCGCGGGTCTTTCGCGCAACGACGACATCCTTGCGGCGCTCTGGCAGTCGTACCGGATCGCCGCGACGCATAACCTGCAGGAGCCCGTGGTGCGAACGATCACGGACCTGCTAAAGGCCGCAGGCGAGGCCCGCGCCGACGCACTGCAATCGCAGGACACGCGCGGCAGCACCTACAACGCGCTCAAAACCTACCTGATGCTTGGGGACCCTGCCCGCGCCGACGCCGCATTTCTGCGCCGCTCGCTTGTCGCGTTGTGGCGACGCCCGGTGGACATGGCCGAGGGCGAGCGCGACGACACGGGCCGCCGACTCGCTGCGTTTTACGCCGATCACCTGAAGGCCCACCCCGAATGGCGCATCGCACCCGACCCGAGCCTCGTGAGCGCGACGCGCAACGTGCTGGTGACGCAGATGGGCCTCGCATCGGCCGACGACACGATGTACCGGAGCATCCTCGACGAGGTCAGAGGCAAGTACGCGGACGCATCACTCCAGACGTTGCTCAACGGTGCGGACGCGCAGGGCCTTTTCAATACGTCCCAGACGGTAGGCATCTACACGCGGGCCGCATGGGACGGCATGATTGCGGACGCGATCGACAGGGCGGCACGCGAGCGACGCGTCAGCGGCGACTGGGTGCTGACCGGCGCGCAGCCATCGCAGACCATCGGCAATACGCTCGCACAGGGTGCGGTCCACACCGATGCCGCGATCGACGAAAAGCGCGCGGCGGAGCAACTGAAGCAGCGCCTCACCGCGCGCTATTTCGCGGAATACACAGCGGCCTGGCAGACCATGCTCAACAGCCTCCAGTGGCAGCCGGCATCCAATCTGAACGGCGCGATCGACCAGCTCACCCGTCTCGCCGACGCGCAGACCTCGCCGCTGATCGCGCTGATGAAGTCAGTGCAGTATCAGGCGCAGGCGGGACGGCCGTCGCAGGCGCTGACCGACACGCTGGTGCGTAAGGCGCAAAGTCTGATCGGCAACGACGACGACGTGCAGAGACCGACCGTCAGTCCGCTGGACAAATCATTCGGTCCGCTGCTCGCGCTGATGGGTGAGACCGGTGTTGCGGCGACGAACGGCGCAAACAGCAAGGCGGGCGCGTCGGCGAATGTTGCGCTCAGCGGCGTCAGCCTGTCGCGCTATCTGACGGCGGTCACCACGATGCGACTGAAGCTGCAGCAGATCGCAGGCAGTCCCGACGCACAGGCGATGGCGCGCTCGCTCGCGCAGGCGGTCTTCCAGGGCAAGCTCTCGGAGCTGTCGCAGGCGCGCGATGACGCGGCGCTGACAGCCGCAAGTCTCGGCTCCGCATGGGCAGGCTTTGGCAACGCGGCGTTTGCGCAGCCGCTCGAAGCCGCGTGGCAGACGATCCTGCAACCGGCGGCGGCCAGCCTGAACGAGGCGTGGCGCGCGAGCGTCGCCGCACCGTTCAATGCCACGATGAACGGACGCTATCCGTTTTTCGACACACAGGCTGATGCGTCTTTCGCCGAACTCGGCCGCTTCGTGCGTCCCGACACCGGCCTGGTCGCCCGTTTCATCTCGACGCAACTCGCGGGCGTACTCAAGCTCGAAGGCGATCACTGGACACCGAACGAACTGGCACCACAGGCACTCCAGTTCGATCCGAGGTTCCTTGCAGGCCTGCGCCAGCTCTCGACGGTCGGCGCGCAACTCTACATAAAGGGCGATGCCAACGAGCGCTTCGAGATGATGGCCTTGCCGACGCGGGACGTGACGCGCTCGGAACTGTCGGTCGACGGCAAGCAGATCGTCTACTTTAACCAGCAGGAAAGCTGGACGCCGCTGGCCTGGCCCGGCGACGGGCTGAACGGGCATGCGGGTCTGACGTGGCAGACACTCAACGCGGGCCTGAGGCAGGCGTTCGATTCGACGGGCGACTGGGCATTCCTGCGCCTGCTCGCGAAAGCCGATGTGAAGCAGCTCGACAGTACCCGCTACCAGCTCACGTGGAACGACGCAAATGGCGACCCGTTGCGCTACGTGCTGCGCACCCAGGTCGGAGCCGGTCCGCTCGAACTGCTGAAGCTGCGCGGCTTCCAGATGCCCGAAAGGATTTTTGTTGTCGGCAAGGCTGGTGCCGCACCGATGCTTCCTCCCCTGCCACCGGAATTGCAACCATGACCGCACCCTGGAAGAAAAACCCGACTGAGCACGAGAATCCGTTCCTCAGGTACTACGACGAAGAGATGCGCTACCTGCGCGAGGCAGGCCGCGAGTTTGCGCAGGCGCAGCCTGACGCCGCGCGTCGCATGGGGATGCTCTACGGCGAACCTGAGGGGGCTGTGCGCGCGGTGAACGAAGCCTTTGCATTTCTCTCGGCGCGGCTACGCATGAAGCTCGACGACGGCATGCCCGAGGTGACCGACGCGCTGCTCGATAACCTCTATGAGCACGCGGCGCGCGCTATGCCGTCGCTGTCGATCATCGAATGCACGCCGCTGAACCGAACGGGCGCAACTGCGGTGCCGATCCCCGCCGGAGCCGTCGTACGCTCAACGCCCGTCGGTCCCGATAAGGTTCAGTGCGTGTACCGGACGACGCAGCCCGTCGAGCTGTTACCGCTCTCGGTAGAGGATGCGGTCGTCGCCGTACGTGCCGACGGGCGTACGGTGATCCGCCTGACGTTTGGTCTCTGGCTCGGGGAGCAGCGCGAGCGCATGGACCTGTCGCGTATCCGCCTGTACCTGCATGGCGACCGGCCCGCTGCGGCTACGCTATACGCGGCGCTGACGCGCCAGGTTGCGTCAATCGGGCTGCGTCTGCCGTCAGTACGGGACGGCGCCTTGCAGCCGCTGGACGGGGTGCATGTCGAGGCGGCAGGCTTCGGCCCGTCGACGCGGCTATGGCCAGTCACAGACGCGAAGCGCGACGGGCAACTGGACCGCGAGCAGACGATGCTGGAGTATTTTGTGTTCCCGCAAAAGTTCCACTTCGTCGACCTGTGCGGGTTCGATGCTGCGGCGCTGCCGGCGGGTGAAGCGCAGATGACCTTCGAGATTGAACTCGATGCCCGGATGCCTGGCGACTATCCCGTCAGCCGCGAGAATTTCCGCCTGTTCTGCACGCCTGTCATCAACCTGTTTGAGGTCGATGCGTTGCCGTTGGAACCTGTCGGCTGGCACGACAGGGAGCACTGCATCCGCGTACAGCCTGGCATCGCCTCTCATGTCGAGCCGTACGATGTACTCGCGGTGATCGCCGCCGACCCGGAGGACAGCGCACGGCACGACTACCGGGCGTTTACGAGTTTCCGGCATCGTGGCTGGGCGTTGCGTCACGAAAAGCCTGAGCGCTACTTCCATACGTCGACGCGTTTCGGTCCGCTTGGGCGGGAACTCTGGGTCACGCTGGCGGGGCAGCTATGGGCCGGAACGTACCGGCACGCAGAGAACGACGAGGACCGTCCCGATCCGGACCGCTACCTGACGGTACGCGCGCTCGCCAATAACGGGCGTCTCCCGCGCATGGCGCTGGCCGAGGCGACGATCACTGAAACCGTATCGGACTTCACCGGGATTGCATCGGTGCGCAACCTCACGGCACCGTCCATGCCGCTCTATCCGCCGCGCTATTACCCGGGCTACGACTGGCGCGTATTGGGGCACTTTACGGCGGGTGGCGCGAACGAACTGAACCGGATCCATATGGAGGGCGCACCGGCGCTGCGTGAGACGCTGGAACTCTACGACTGGACGCCAGACGACGGGGTCTCGCGTCGTATCGACGCGATCAGGGACGTCCGTTTCTCCGAGAAGCAGAAGGTGGAGCGGGCATACGTACAACGTATTGCGTGCGCATATGTCGAACTCGATCCGACCGCGTTCGACGGGCCGGGCGACGCTGCGCTATTCGGCGAAGTGCTCAATCACTTTCTGGGGCGCTACGCGAGCCTTCATGTTTCCATGCAACTGGTACTGAGCATCGGTGGCAAGGAGACGGTCTATCCTCGCATCGACTTCGAGGGAGCACCTTTGTGATGAGTGTCTGGATTTTGCGGGGTGCGCTCGGCGTGGGCCTCGCGCTGGCCGTCTCGGCGTGCGGGACCTGGCAGTCGGTGAAGGACGGCACCGTGGATGTCACACGCGCGGTGTTCGAGACGAAGGTCAAACAGATGAACCTCGTGGTGACGGCACGCGGCGCACTGAACGAGGATGTGCGTGGCGCGTCACTTCCGGTTGTGCTGCGCATCTACCAGTTGAAGGACGACAAGCCTTTCGTCACAGCGACCTACGCGCAACTGCTCGCGGGCAACGAGGCGCTGAAGGCCGCGACGCTCTGGAGCCGGGACGTGACGCTGGGGCCCGGGCAGACGCTGAAGATCTCGGAGCCGATCGGCGACGCAGTGAACTACGTAGGCGTGGCGGCGTTCTTCCACAATACGGCCAACACCGAATGGTCCGTGCTCGTGCCGAAATCACAGTGGAAGAAGACCGATCCAGTGAGGCTGCTGGCAGTGGACCGCACACTGCAAATTGACGCGGAGCATCGATGAGGCTTCTGTACAGCCGGATGGTGGCCGTTAGCCGAGTGCATTGACGTTGTATTGCGCTTCGCTCAGCCAGATGGACCCTGTCTCGGCGACAGCAAACGCCGGGCGCACGATCCCGACATCCACGTCATTGAGCGCACGGGGATCGTCAACCAACGCGATGTCACGCGTGCCCGTGAACTCGGGCGTCGCTGAACAGAACACCGTGGCATCGCGGAAACGCGAGCGGACAAATTGCTCGAGGCTGGTGTCCTCCGGCAGTAGGCACCAGACGCCGCCAAGCCGGTCGAGCGATTTGCGGAAGCTCTTCACCTCCGGTGGCAATGCGCTATCGAACATCGGCACCTCCGGCAAGCGGCGCGGCACGGGTGAGACCTCGCGCAAACGGGACAAAATCATATTGCGGCTGCTCATTTACTGCTCCTCTTGAGATACCTCAAGAGTGCCGAGTTCGGCACAGTCTTGGGGCTATGTGGCCAGTCTGAACATCTCGAAGGTGTCAGGGTCCTGTCTTTCGGCGATGAATTTCGCGAGGAAATTGGTTTTGGCGCTATTCACGAGAAATTCGGGCAGGCATTGGCGTAATGCATTGGCGACGACCAACTCCGATGGAGGGATGCCGGGGCGGATGGTGCGCAGCCAGGATCCAAAGGAACTCCAGACGAGTGAAGGAAACACCACTGCCAAGTACTGAAGCAGTCCCTGACAGATGATGCCGGCCTGAATGAAGACGTGATAGGCGTGGATCTTGCGCTTGACGGCGTTGCGGTACTCGAGGGACTCGCGATGAAGGTATTGGTTACCGTTTCTGCGGCGAAGCGGCTTCATGTCTTGCATCCAGAAGTGGTATGCGAATGTGCCGATCCGATGTACCGCCTGTTTGAAGCTGTGTTCGATCTTGAAGCGCAACCCATACAAGCGGATGATCTCGATGGCATCCAGGCCGAGGTCGGTGCACATCAACAGGCACGAACCCCTGCAGGGGTGAATCACTGCCACGAAGCGAACGAGCCGTCCGCACGCCGGCCAAAGTAGATCGCAGACCCGATACTGGATGATTACGTTGTGCTCGCCATAGACTGGACTGGGGGCTGATTGTGAGGACTGTGAATCAGCCAGCAGCGATCTGAGTTTGATCTTGGCGCCGTAGCGCCTGGGGCGGCCCCGTTTGCGCGGTCCTTGCTGCACGTACGGGGCATAGGCGACTGCATTGGACTTCACGCGTGTGACCAGGTGGTTGTCCTGATCGCGCAGGCCTTTGACGATCTTGCCAGCAGCGTAGTAGGCATCGGCGACGAAGTAGAACGGATCGTTGACCGAGACGATCCCCAGCAACGAGATCATCTTGTCGAGCAAGGTACGCCGATCGCGGTTGGACCACACCAGACCTTCGTGAATGCGCACGGCCAGCGGTACGGCGAAGACGCTCTGGGCGGCCCGCACGAGTATGCTGACTGCCTGCATGGAATGCCCCATGATGTACTCGGGCTTGGCGTTGGAGTCGGACTGTTGATGCAGCAGCTTGACGCCAGGCATCTTCTTGCCGGACTTGGCCACCTTGATGCCGTCGCCGACGAGGACGCGCCGGCCATTGACGCGTAGCGGCTCCGGGAACAGGCGCAACACCGCCTGGGTCCACAGCGCCGAGAGCTGATCGAGCTGCACGGCGTCGCTGTGCAAGCTGTCACACAGCTTGTTGTAGAGCGCCGGTCGCAGCTTGAGCGCCCGCACGATGCTGGTCACGCCCAGCAACTCGGTGCGCACCGTCAAGCCTGCCACGGCAGTTGCGAACCACATAAAGCTGCGCAGGCGAGCGAACGCTGGGCGCAGCAACCAGATCGCGTCCCACCAAGCCATCCAAAGTGCCATCGTTTGTCTTCGAATTGCTGTCGACAGCCAAGTATAGTATTACTACGCAATACTAACTATATGAAATCGCCTCCTTCAAATCGAAACACGCATTGAGACGATCAAGGCGAAGCTCGCCGCGATCGATGAAATGCGCCGTGGCACACTCAGCTGTCAATAGAAGGACCCCGCCAACCAGGGTCGTGCGTAATACCAGTTGAGCTATACGCGGGACAGAAAGAGCCGATATATTGCGCGTAACGCGCTGAGCGACGTGCGCCGCCAAATCGACAACTACAAGCACCTCAAGGCATTGACCGAGAAATGGGTCGACTTGAGCATTGAGCAGTCGCCTAAAGATGAGACTGGCGCGCGAAGGCAACTAAGCGAGCCGGATCGGATTACCGAGAACTCAATCGGCGCTCACGAACGCCAAGATGAGACGGTGAGAAAGGCGCAAGAACTCGGCACTCTCGAGAGATACCAATCGCGAAATGTTTCCTTGGGCGCATCAGGCACCTCACGGTGCCTGCCCCACGCATTGAGCGGGTTGTAGAGCACGGCGCGCGGCAACACGGAAACGGCCGTCCCGGCTGTCTTGACGGCCGCCCGGTACAGCGCCGGGTGCGACAGCACCTGGCCGGCCACCTTCATGGCCTCCTGCTTGACGAACGGAAGCTCGTGCTGCTCGGCGACGATCTGCCGCCACTTGTAGATCTGCTCGTGTATGTTGATCCTGACGGGGCACACGCTCGTGCAGCTGCCGTTCATCGTCGAGGCAAAGGGCAACGAGCTGTACTTCTTCAGGTTGAAAGTCGGATTGATGATCGCGCCGATCGGACCCGAATAGACACCGCCATAGCTCAGGCCGCTGCTGCGCCGGTAGACAGGGCATGTGTTCATGCACGCTCCGCAGCGGATGCACTTGAGCGAATACCAGAAGTCGTCCATGCCGAGCCGTTCTGAACGGCCGTTGTCGACCAGCACGAAATGCATTTCGCTATCCTTGCGTGGACCGCGAAAGTGCGACGTGTACTGGGTGATCGGCGAGCCGATGGCGTTGCGCGAGAGCATGCGGATAAAGACGCCGAGATGTTCGAGCTTCGGAATCAGCTTCTCGATGCCGATCGACGCTATATGCAGCGGCGGCACGTTCGCGCTCAGGTCCGCGGTGCCCTCGTTGGTACAGACGGTAATGCCGCCCGTTTCCGCAACCGCGAAGTTGCAGCCGGTCATGCCCGCGTCGGCGTTGAGGATAAGCGGACGCGTGGCTTTTCTCTGCGCTTCGGCAAGCTTAGGGATGTTGCTCTCGTTCGGGTTGGTGCCAATCTTCTCCGAGAAGATCTTCGCTACGTCCGTGGCGAGCTTGTGCACTGCGGGGACCACGATATGCGAGGGAAGCTCGTCATCGAACTGCTGGATTTGTTCGCCCAGATCCGTTTCCACGACGGTGATGCCGCGCTCCTCAAGGTACGGGCGCATCTCGCACTCTTCGGTCAGCATCGACTTGCTCTTGACGAGCAGCCTCGCGTGACGCTGACTCAGGATCTCGTAGACGATGCGGTTGTGCTCTTCGGCATCTTTGGCCCAGTGCACAGTCACGCCGTTGGCCGTCGCATTACGCTCGAACTGCTCCAGATAGTCCGCGAGGTGCGTGAGCGTATGCTCCTTGATCCCCGAGGCGAGCGAGCGCAACTCCTCCCACTCGGCGATGCCATACACCTCTGCGTCGCGTCCGGTGCGCAGCTCCCACAGGCGTTTGTCGTGGAACTAGATGTGCTTTTCGTCAGCGATGAACTTCTCCGAAAAGCCGACATGGTCAACACGTTTCATGCTTGTGCTCCATTGAGAATCTGCGCGATATGGATGAACTTCAGGCCCAGCTCGAGACGGTCCGAGCAACCTTTCTGGTGCATGAGGCACGACGAATCGGCCGACACGATTCACTCGGCGCCATTGCGCTTGTGATCGCGGACCGTGTCGGCGCCCATGCGCGCCGACACCGGCTCCTCCGACACGCAGAACGTGCCGCCGAACCCGCAGCACTCGTCGAGACGGTCAGGCTGGATGAACTCGATGCCCCTGACACCCCTGAGCAGGGTCAATGGCTTCGAGAAAAACGGCTCATCGATCTCTGACATCTTCGCGGTGCGCAGCGAACGCAGCGTGCCGCAACTGTTGTGCAGGCCGACCTTGTGCGGAAATTCGGCCCACGGGAACTCTCGTACCTGCAGCACGTCGTGCAGGAACTCCACCAGTTCGTAGGTGTTGGACCGCACTGCCAGCGTATCGGGCGTCTGGTCTGCCGCGCTCAAATGGTCACGCACGTGGTGCACGCAACTGCCGCTGGGCGCGACGATGTAGTCGTAGCCGGTGAAGTTGCGCACGAAGAGGTTTTCGGTGGCGACGGCTTCCTTCTCGCAGCCGCTGTTGCCCATCGGCTGCCCGCAGCACGTCTGATCCAGTGGATAGTCGACGTCGCAGCCGAGGCGTTCCAGCAACTGCAGTGTCGCAATTCCCACATCAGGAAAGAACGCGTCAATGAAACAGGGAATGAAGAGTGCGACTTTCATTGTCAGTCCTTGAATGAATTGAGTGGGGCGGCTCAGTGATAGGCCTGGTCTTGGGAGACCTTGCCCCGGAACACCGAATACGCGATACACGTGTAGAGCACGATGAGCGGCAGCACGAAAAGCCCTGCGCCCCAGAACATGAACGTCTGGCTCGCCGGCGGCGCAGCGGCATCAGACAATGTGACTTGAAAAGGAATGATGTAGGGCACCCCGAGATCGAAGCCGTCAAGTAAGACCTAGGCGACAAGCGCGAAGATGAATGCTAGTAACCGGAGCCATTCAAGCATGATTGTTCCCCTAGTTACCAATGCGAATCGGCACGGTCGCCAAGCGTTGCGGTAGGCGACTGTCGCTGCTTGGGAAACGGCTTCGCAGAACTGATAATCTGAAAAATCGCGTTTCCATTCCAGAAGCCAATCACCTCACCTGTCGTCACACCGCTCGTCACGATCCGAAGGACGTGGTAGATGCCGAAGCAGAAGATAAACCCGTAGACCGCAACATAAAGCGCCAGCGTCGCAGCTGCGAAGTGCGCGGAGAAGGCCGGGCGTCAATGCGTTCGCGGTACGCAGAACGCCCCATACGGCCCATGGCTGCCGGCCAACCTCAGCAGTAAACCAGCCTGCCAGGATCGCAATGAAGCCAAGCGGGAAGCTCCAGGCTACCGGCCAAAGAAGCCATCGCTGCTTCTGCAGCCTGCGACCTAGCGCCGCGGCGGTACCGATCCATGGTGGGTGGAGGACTGCTTGAACAGATGAACAGCAGTTTCCGTCGCAACGTGGCAAAGACAGGTGGCCTGACATGCTGCACGACGATCTTCGAACCATGTGCAGCTAGTGAGATCAGACAGGCGGAGAGAAACAGATAAGCGGTTACTGGATGCAGACTCGACACAGGTCGACCGTTCTCCGGTAAACGTTGCGGTTAAGCCAAGGGACAAACGTATATTCGTCATATGCGTTTGAGCCGATGTAGATCCAGTGGTGTAAGGAGTTGGCCATGTCAGTCACCTTGGCATGAAGTCGGGCGAAAAGTGTTGTCTACGCTTGGGATGCGCGGTGACAGCACGGATAGTGGGCACGCGTGATTACCGGTGCGGTGGCGGCGGCCATGGCTTCTCTCTGCGGACACAAAGGCGCAGATGAGAAAGAGCGCTTTTGTTGCGCAGCCGATGAAAGACACGGCCGGTTGGAGCAGCGAGTCGTTGAACTGGAGGGCAATCGTCGGTGCGACCGCCAGTATGCTCATCGCGCGGAGAAAGCAGAAAAAGGGACGTGCGATTCGTGCTTCGAGTACGACCGCGAGCCCGGACACGGTCACGATCAACCGTGTGCCTATCGTCGTGGCGAGCGCGGTGTCGCCGTCTGTCATTGCGAAGTCCAGAGCTGTCTCGATCAGTGCCCACCAGCAGACGACGAGCGCTGCAATGATGACCGCGCGCCCGGTCGGCTGACTGCAGCCGCTCGCGTGCGGTTCCGCCTGCGGAAAAAAGCGATGACCTGTACGTTTGCTGAGCATGGTTCAACCTTCGCGCGGGCATGCTGAGACGAGAAAGCGCGTTCGACAGCAATTTGCGAATTGCTGTCGACGCGTGAACAGCTTGCGAGGCATTGCTTCCGACAGACGGGACGGCGGACCTGTCATAACTTCGAAGTAGTCACTCTTCGAGCCGCACCGCCTATGGTTGCCAAGATAGGACGAAGATTGGTATCGAATCCATTCTCCGAATGTTTCGACTTCTGCCAACCGTTGTTTGCCGCAGCTATACGCCGGTATCGCTCGCGCTACCGGCGGGCCCAATGAGAGATGCCGCAGGTGCAGGGTTCTTTCCCAGTCGCTACAGACGTGGGGTGGCGTCATACGGCCCGATGGCATGTCCACGACATGACTGCTTGTTGGTCAGCAACGGTGGCGTTTCGGGATTGAGGACGACGCGGCCCGCCCGGCATAGGGCGGCTACAACCTCGAACGGACATGGGCAGCGTTTCGAGCGATGGCGCGCACCACAAGCCGCAATGTCGTGCCGAGCTTCTGGCTATGCATTCCGGAAGGGATAGCGGAACATACGCCGGTATATTGGACAGGTCAATGCTTGCCCTCACGAAGTCCATCCAGACAGCAGCTGCCGACTCCCGTCTTTGGGACGGTCTGGATCATCGACGACGATGAATCGTCGCGCCTCGCAAGCGAAACCCTTGTGCAGTCGATTGGCTATTCCGGGATGTCGGGCCTGGAGTTGCTCGATCGTCTTGTCGTGCTGGGCGCGGCGCCGCCGACAATCTTTGTGAGCGCGTTCCCCAGCGACGGTTGCATTTGCGGGGGGAAGGCGAGCCCGGCTGTCGCGCTCCTCGACAAACCGGTGAACGCGATAGCCTTGAAGCGCGAGCTCGCCAATATCCGGATCTGAATGGTGACGCGCAAGGCCGGAGCTGTGTCGAACTCTTCTGTCACGGTCTCCAGATAGCGCTCAGGGGCGCGGATGTCCCTGCTGGGGGCCGATGTCGAGTGCGGCGGCCTTGAACACGAGGTCCGCGAGTGAGTGCGCGCCCATCTTCTTCATCAACTGACCGCGATGGATCTTGACGGTGATTTCGCTTACGTTGAGCTGGACGGCAATCTGCTTGTTCAGCATTCCGCTGACGACTAGCGCCAGGATCTCGCGCTCGCGCGGCGTGAGCGACTTATAGGCCTCGCGTAGAACATTTCGGCGGAGTTCCTTTTCGAGGCGCTGCGCGTCTTTCGATATTGCCTCGGAAATCGCGTCGAGCATGTCCTGGTCGCGGAAAGGCTTCGGGAAAAAATGGAACGCGCCGGCTTTCATTGCACGCACCGACATTTCCATGTCCCCGTGACCGGTCATAAAAAGCACCGGCATATGTAATGCCTCGCGCGCCATCGCCTGCTGGAAGGCCAGCCCGCTCTCGCCTTTCAGCCTGACATCAAGGATGAGACAGCTAGGACCGCCGGGTTTGCGAAAATCCAGGAATTCGCGGACGGAACCGAACGGCTCGACGCGATACCCCACTGATTCCAGCAAGTCACGCAACGCCAGACGCATGGACTCTTCGTCGTCCACAACGAAAACTGTGGAGCCGGGGATTCCGCTCGTGGACGGCGGCGCATGCCTATCGGTAGCCATAACAAATTCCTTGAAGAGCGCGCCCGAAGGTTCAGACACTTCGCTTGCCCGATCGGGACGCGTCGCGGCCGATCCAGGCAATGAGACGCCAAGAAGTATGACACGGCATAGCCCCAGGTATGAGGTCAATATCCAAACGCAGCTTTGCGGCCGCTTGCGGGGATCCGTATGCTGGAATCGACGTCTGGAAGAGTCGCACGAGCGGTTGAGCATAAAAACCGGACTGGCTTGCAACATATGGAGAGGGCGGTTTCAAGAGTGAAGCGCAACAGCGGGTTTAATGTTTAGAGCCTTGAGGTTGACTTGCTGATGCGAGGGTCGCGGCGAAGACCTCGAAGGGTGAATGGAAGTTGTGAGTTGCACGAGGCCGGCTGTTCAGACTGTCGGCGATGGCGTCGAGTTCGTCCTGACTGTAGACCGAAAGGTCTGTGCCTTTGGGCAGATACTGTCGCAGCAGCCCGTTGGTGTTTTCGCAAGTGCCGCGTTGCCAGGGACTGTGCGGGTCGCAGAAGTACACGTTCACGCCGGTTGCGGCAGCGAGCTCTTTATGGCGCGACATTTCTTTTCCCTGGTCATAAGTGAAGCTCTGGCGCAGTGGCGCAACAATCGAATTGAGTTTGGCAGAGAAGCCCGCCAGCGCGGAAGCGGCGGTGGCGTCTTCCATCTTGGCGAGCAGCACCAGGCGGCTGGTCCGTTCGACCAGCACGCCTACCGAGGACTGGTTGCCGGCACCCTTGATGAAGTCGCCTTCCCAGTGCCCAGGCAGCAGTCGGTCTTCGATTTCGGGCGGCCTCACATGAATACTGACCATGTCGGGAATCTGTCCGCGCCGGTCGGTGCCCCGTGTACGCGGCATGCGCGTGCTGTGGCCATGGCGTAAGCACGCAATTAGCTGACGGCGCAGTTCGCCGCGCGGCTGGGCGTAGATGGCCGTGTAGATGGTTTCGTGCGAAACCTGCTGGGTCGGGTCGGTCGGATACATACGCTTCAGTGTGCCCGATATCTGCTGGGGTGACCATTTCCACTCGAGCAGGGTGAGAACGATGCGCCAGCAGACGCTTTGCAGGCAAAGCTTTGTGGGGCTGCGACCTGCGCTGCGGCGTGCGGCACTGAGCGCTTCAGCCGGCACGGACGCGTAGCCAGCAGGCAAGCTGTTTCGCGCCAGTTCACGGCTAACGGTGGCTGGCGAGCGCCCGAGTATCCGGGCCATGGCCCGGATACTCGAACCCTGCAGATGCAGACTTGCAATGGTCAGGCGCTCTTCAGGCTGAAGTTGCTGGTACTGAGTTCTTTCGTGCATCGCAACACCTTATACGAAACAGGTGTTGCACTTCAGATTTGAGGCCGCCAGAGAAATATGTCGTTCGCATCGCAAGAGTGCTTCAGACCATATCTCTATGCCCGCGGCCAGGCGCGGCCCGCACGGCCCGCACGGCCCGCACGGCCCGACCTGGCGCGCGCAATGGCGCGCAGCAGACGATGCAGAACAACGTTCGCGCCCGGCCGATGCATGCTTGGCATCACGAAGGCCGCGGCCAGCCGCTGTTACCGACTGACGAGACGCGGACTGTGAATGGTGGATAAGTCGCCAGCATGCCCGTCGCGGGAGGAGAACGGCGCGCTGCCCTTCGCCGCGTCCCAAAGTCCAGAAGCAATGCTAACCCGATCGCTTTCGCAAGGAGTTTCCACATGCTGGCAAACGAAAACGTGATGGATCCGTGGGCGCAGACCATCTGTCTGCTGGGGACACCTTCGCGCCTGTTGGCCGCTGTGGAAGGGGCCGAGCAGCGCCGTCAGAAGGCGCACTGTGCCGATGGATGCTTTACCGCCGCAGTGACGCTGATCGACCGTCCGACGTCGTCGACGGCCACGATTGCCTGGCGCGATGCGACGCGCGGCTGTTTCGGCGACCAGGCCTGGCGCATGGCGCGCGCCCGCATGCCGGGCTTCTGCGCGATGAGCGGGCAAGCGATCAATCCCGGCGACGCCGTCTACAAGCCGACCTCACGCCCAACGCCCATCAATGCGGAAGCGATGATCCTGGCCTGCGTGATGCACGACGCAGCGACTCTCTGAACCGCGCACATCGTTTTTTGCCGCAGCGAACGATGCCTGCTGCAATTTTGGCCGCGCGGCGTGGATAGCGTGTCCGCGGCCTGCGTACGATGGATTCGGCAGTAGAAGTGTTTGGGGGAAACCCTTGACCGCGTGGGGGTCAAGCCATATGCGCGGGAGCAGCCCCAGAAGATTCATGTCGTTCGACTGGCAGGGTCAACCGGAATACCGCTCCGCGAGGCTGGTTTTGCTCAGCGTCGATGCGTCCGCCGTGGGCCTCCGCAATCGACCTGCAGATTGCAAGGCCCATGGCCATTCCCTCCGCTTTCGTCGTATAAAACGACTCGAACAGGTGTGGGAGGTCTGCTTCGTTTATTCCGACGCCCGTATCGCGAACCTGCATGAAGGCATAGCCGTGCCCGTCGACTCCGGTCGTAACCGTCAGTATGCGGTGGTTGTCGACGACGCCATGCATTGCCTCGATGGCATTCACGATCATGTTGATCAGCACCTGCTGCACCTGAACGCGGTCGCCGCTGATCGAGAGCGAGCTTTGCTTGAGTTCGCGCCGTAACTGAATGCCGTTGCGTGCGACGTCGGAGCGGGTTAGTGCAATCACTTCGTCCACCGCCTCGTTCACGTCCCAACGCCCAGCACGCGTCGGCGCCTTTTTGACAAGCGAACGCACACGAGCGATAACCTCGACTGCGTGGTTGCCATCATCGACGATGCGGGCGATCGCCTGAGCAGCCTTTCGCATCGCCGGCGGGTCGTGATCGAGCCAGTTCAGCGCCGCCGTCGCGCTCGTCATCATCGCCGCGATCGGCTGCTTCATCTTGTGCGCGATCGACGCCGTCAACTCGCCCAGGACGAGCACCCGATTCATACGAACCAGGTCGGATCGCGCCTGCTCCAGCGCGTCCTCGAGCCGTACGCGCTCGGTGATGTCATTGTTGGTCTCGAGGACCATGGAAGCGCGCCCGGCCGCATCCCGCTGCAAGGTGAGACGGCAAGTCACAATGCGCGGGGCGCCGTCGGCGCGACGCCTGGCGAACTGGCCTTCCCAGCTATCGTGTTGATGAAGCCGGTCAACGATCTGCTCGAGCGGTACGACGAATTGCGTGTTGAGCAATGTGTGCACGACCTTGCCTATGGCCGCTGCCCGGTCGAAGCCGTACAGTGCTTCGGCGCCACGGTTCCAGTAGAGGACCTTCCCGCTCATGTCCCACGTAAAGAAAGCATCGCGCGTCAGTTCGAGCAGGCTGGCCTGATATCGGTGCCGCTGTTCTGTGCGAAGGCTGCGGATAGTGAGAACGGTCACCAGTGCAATCGTGAGATTGCTGATCACCTCATTTACGATGCCCTCCAGGATGGGGCCGGCAGGGCGGGTGAGCCCCCAGCTGATCACCGCGAGCGCGATGCAGCCTGCGCCCACCAGCATGACCGTGCGCGTCGATCCGAATCTCGCCGACAGCAGCACAACAAGCACATACAACGTGGCGACGGCGATGTCGAGAACCGTGACGGTATCGGCGAAGAAGATCAGCAACGCCAGTATCGACATCGCGATCATCGCCCGTCCGTTAGGGAAACGAAGGACATTCATTTTCGTCTGGTCTCTGATGGACGCGCGAAGCACCGACGGACGTAAAGCCGCGTTGGTTCAGCGCTCAATCGACGGTTCAGGAGGGCGCACGAATGAATCTGTTTTGTCGCGACAGTATAGATCGCGCGGCATGTGACCGGACAGGTCACGGTCGCTCGCTCCGTGTTTCCGCGGATCGCTTTGCGCCGCAAAGACAACGGTCGCCGACAGCGCGGAGAACATCGCATATGCCGGTAATGGCAGCTTGTAACGAGGCGCATAATTAATCCGTCGGCAGTAGTCTGGTCATCCACAGTGGCCAAAAGACCGCGATATGGTGCCCGTCGCGGTGGCTGCACCTGTTGGCGACTTGTGCACCGCGGTAGGTCGTTAGCTACCAGGCTGAGGACCGCACTCGCTTTCCGATTCATTGCAACCGGACAATCAGGAAATCCATGCTTCCTGGCGGTGACTATTTTTGATGTCCCGCAAAACGTCGATGACGGTCTGGCGCGGTGGGAGTTCGCCGCGCTCGGAGCGGTCCGGAAGCCCATTCACTGTGACAGGAGATTTTGCGCTCGTGCGTCCAATCTTGAATACAAGCGCACCTACGAGTGCCGGTTCGATGCCTGTCGATGCGAAATGTGTGAAGCGCTCGCCCGAATCGGCACGACTGCGCGCCGTGAAGCGCTGGGCGGCGAATGGCTTGGGCAGATGCCGCTTATGGGGTGCCCGTCGCAGTCAAGGACAACATCGACGCCGCCGGGCTCAGGACTACGGCCGCCTGCGAGCCGTTCTCTTACACGCCGCACGAAACCGCTTTCGCAGTCAGCTACCTGCTGGACGCGGGAGGCCGCCGCCCGACGGCTCGAACTGATGGCCTGCGCGTGAACCGAAGCGTAGCCACGCACAGCACAGGTATTGCGTGCCAGCTCGCGGCTTACGCTCGAAGCCGAGCGGCGGAGCGTTCGGGCCATGGCCCGAACGCTCAACCCCTGCTGTTTCATGCTGGCAATAGTGAGACGTTCTTCAGGCTGCAACTGCTGATATGTTCGCGAATTCATGTGCGGACCTTAGCAGGTCCAAGGTGTTGCACTTCACAATTGAGGCCGCCGAGTGAATAAGGCTAGCTCGCAGTCGGACAGCGACATGCCGGACAACCACAATTCGGGTCAAAAGTCGGATTGACTCGCCGCATGGACAAACGGCTGCAAAGGCCGATTATGCAAAGTTGTCGATTATGGAAAGTAGTTGGTCGGAATCCAGGTGGAGAGCTGGTGGGCAGCGGCTAGCATGAATTCCGGCCTTTGCATAATCACAGCGCCTTCAGGAAGCTGAGGCACCCACGCGCTCAGCCGGCAACGAAAAGCGGAAGATGGCACCGCGCGGATCGTTTGGAGCGGCTTCCAGCCGTCCTGCGTGCGACTCCACAATCGAACGGCAGATCGTTAATCCCATGTCCTTGATGATCCTTGCGATGTTCTCGCACGTCCTTTCCACATTGGGCTCATCCCGCTGGAGCCACCCCAAGCAGGAACTGGCAGAGGTGACTATCACGGCAATGGGCTGTTTTAGCTCGTGAGACAGGGAGGCGGGCAGCTCTCCCAACATACTGACCCGGTTCATATGCACGAGATCAGCTTCTAGCCGGCAACGGTGGATCAGGCAGCTCCATGAACGCAACGGCTATCACAAAACGCTGATCGCCATTGCCAACAAGCATGCCCGCATGCTGTGGGTGATGGTCGCGAAGGACTTCGTTGTCTCCATAGCTGCGCCGTTTGCTTCCGGCGGGAGCGGTTGTCGGGCGGCGCTTGCGCCCGCTAGAAAGCGCCGCTTTTTCACGGCGCACACCCATTTCAGTCGATGGCACCGCGTGAACGAACGTCTGCACCCGTCGTGACACCGGACGGGCATGGCGACACGGCCAGGGTGAACTGAAACACGGCGCCGCGGGGCTCGTTCGAGCTCGCCGACAGACGTCCTCCGTGCGCTTCTATAATCGAACGACAAATCGAGAGCCCCATCCCCATGCCGCCAGCCTTCGTCGTGTAAAACGGCTCAAAGAGATGCTTCACGTTGTCGACCGCGAACCCGGGTCCCGAATCGCGCACGGAAACGAGGACGTGGCCCGAATTGTCGTTGGCGGTGCTGATGATCATTTCCCGCCGGCCGTCCTCAACGACGCTCATCGCCTCCACGGCGTTGATGATGAGGTTCAGCATGACCTGTTGGAGTTCGACGCGATCGCCTTCAACGGGCGGCAAGTCCTCCGCAAGCTGCATCCGCGTGGATACGCCGCTTTTCGCAACCTCACTGGACGTGAGGGCAATGACCTCATGGATCACCTCGTTCATCTGCAGGCTTTGCTTGAACGGCGGGACGTTCCGGACGAGACCGTGAACCCGGTTCGTGACCTCGCTGGCGCGCTTCGCGTCCTTGATGATTCGATCGAACGCTTGCCGGGCTTGCTCGAGAACCGGCGGATTGGCACCTAACCAAAGCAGCCCGGCCTGAGCATTGGCGACGGTCGCCGCGACCGGCTGCTTGATTTCATGGCTGATCGAGGCCGCGAGGTGCTCCATCGTCGTCACGCGATTCGCGTGCGCCAGCGCCGTCTGAACTTCGCGGTAGCGCCGCTCGCTCTCCCGTAGCTCGGCTTCCGCGCGCTTTTGCTCCGTGATGTCGCGTGAGATGCCGAGCAGGAACTGCGGCTCGCCGCGCGCATCGAAGATCGGGATCTTCATCGTGTGTACAAGGCGCGGCCCATGACGCGTTAGAACCCGTTCCTCCGGCACCTCGACCATCCGCCGCGACTCCAGCACGGCACGATCCTTCAGCGCAAAGAAATCGGCCTCCTGAACCGGAAACAGGTCATGGACGGATTTGCCGATGAGTTCCTCGCGCCGGTAGCCGAGCAGTTGCTCTCCTGCCTTGTTAAAGCGCACGAACTGCAGGGTCACTGCATCCTTGACGAAGACTACATCCGGGATGTTTTCGATGATGCTGTCCAGGAAATGTTCGCTCGCTTGCGCTGCCTCTTCGGCGCGCTGTCGTTCGGCGATCTCGGCCGTCCGGCCCGCAAGCGCCGTGGTGAGTTCGGCCGTGCGCTGCGTGACACGTGCCTCGAGTTCGGCGTTGAGTTCCTTCAGCGCATCCTCGGCCTGCCTGCGCTGGCGCCGGTCTTCGAGGAACTGCTCGACGGCGCGCGCCATATCGGCAATCTCGTCGCCGCCGTGAACGGGGACGCCGGCTTGCACGCTGTCGACGTCACCGTGCCGCAGGAAGTGGCTGACTCGGCGCAGCCGTGCCACGACGTGGCGACCGAGGAATGCGCGGGCGATCAGCCAGGCAAGCAGCAGGCTCACCGCAACTTCGCCGATGACCCACCTGCGCGTGCGGTCCGAGTCTTCGGCCAAAGACTGGACCGCTTTGCGGTAGGCGCGCGTGAAATAATCCGACTGCTGGCGCGCCGCGGCCGCCAAGGCGTCGGCCTGGCGGCGCAGATCGTCGTCCAGGCTGGCCAATGACGCGCCGGGCCGCGACGAGGACGCCGGCGCGGCTGCGGCGCGCAGCGCGGTTTCGCGCACCTGCGCCTCGATGTTGACTGTGTTGCGGAAGCGCTGGCTGGACCGATGCAGCGCCAGCGCATCGACGGTGACGGCGTCACTCGCCGCGGATGCCAGACGGTCTACCAGGCGGTCAAAGGATGCCAGCTGTTCGATGACATGCCGATGCGTCTCGCGCACAGCGTCCACCGTATCGTCACTGGACAACTGCAATGCCAGGCGTTCGATCATCAGCGTGCGCTGCGCCAGGTCCTGTGCATCTTCCTGGCGCGCCAACCGCTCTTCGGCCAACTGGCGGATCGCGTGGGCCGAACCGGCCAACGAGTAAATGGTCGTGACACCGACCGCGACCACCAGGGCGGCCAGGCACGAAGCGACGAGCGCAAACTGAGCGGTGAGCGACTGGGGGCGCGGTAGTTTCATGGGCGTTGCCAGACGCGGCGATAAATATCGCGGTAGCCGTTGGCGGGGTCGTAAATCAGACGATCACCACCGTCCGCGGCGATGTTGTCCGCCGTCACGAGATGCACCGGAAACACGTAACCCGTGACGTCTCCGCCGGCAAAGAGCCGGTTCATCTCGTCGACCAACTGCCAGCCGTGCAGATTCAGGGGTTCGGCCACGGTGCCGGTCTGGAACGTGCCCGTCCGGATACGCAGGAAGGCGGACTCGCTGCCGTCGCCAGCCGACAGCATGGCCATGGCGGCGTTCGGCATTCCGGCCTGGGTCAGCACCGGGGCGGCGTAGTCGAAGTAGATGTCGTTGACGGCCAGCGCATATGTCCAGCGCTTGCCATATCGCGCGAGCAAGGCGCGTGTCGCGCCCGGCATCAGTTCCTGGCTGCGCGAGATCGGCACGTCGCGCACATCGAGCAAGGTGCAGCCGCTGCACGCGCGCACGACGGCAGCCATTTCATCCGCCTTGCCTTGCGCAATTCGGAAATTGGAATCGGTGAAGATGATGACTCCCGCATGCCCGCCGGACTGCACGATGGCCGCCAGCGCGGTCACGCGCGCGACCTCGAGCGGATCCGTCGTCACGTTCATCGCCACGGGCGTGCCAGGCACCGGTCCGGCTCGGGCCGCGACATGCCAGCCGACGATCGGAATGCTCCGCTCGGCAAACGGCCGTAGCCCTGGCAGCAGGGCGCGTGCGTCGCCACCGACGATGATCAGGCCGTCTGGACCACTTGCCAGCGCATTCGCAAGCATCTTCAGCCGCAGGTCCGGCGTGCCGCCGGAGTCGAATATCTTTACGCTCCAGCCGATGACCTTGGCCGCCTCCAGCACACCGTCGACCACGCCGACGATGCCGCCGTTGCGCAAATCCTCGGCGACGATGGCGACGCGTTTCCCGGGTTGCGCGCGCGGCCCGTTGCGCGGCCCGTTCCAGGGTGCAGCGGGTTGCGCCGCCGCATCGACCACACGCTTCGCTTCGGCCAGGTGGTTACTCGCGGCGGCGACAATCGCGGTGACCGAGGCGGAAGAGGCGGTGGACACGGGGGGAGTCAACAAACCCTGCGCCGCGATAACCGACGGCATGCATACGCATGCCAGAATCAACGCCCTCATGCTGCTCCCTAACGGTCCGCCCGGGGTCGATCGACCCAATTGAAGACGTACCCAAATGCCGCTCGGAGTGCCATCCAAACAAGATACAGCCCAGGCCGCCGCGAGTCATCGTCGCGCTGGGGCAGCGGACTTGCGGGTCGCCGCAAGGAGCCCCCGCGGTGGCGTATCACCACTTGTGCAGTGCATTGGCGACCGCGGACCATCTGCCGATGCCGGGATAGCCGAGTCGCTGGCGCTGTCCGGCGCAAAGGCCGCCAATCATGTAGACAAGTCTGCCACACGTGACGCATCGATGATGCTTATCGCAGGCCGGCGATGAAGGGGGATAACCCTGGGCGGTTTCAAGGGTGAAGCGCAACGGGGTTAATGAAACGCAGGCGGAGGCAGTGAAGCGGCTTCGAGCATGCGTGCGAAGACCTCCAGAGGCGAGTAAACACTCCTGCGCAAACTGAACAAGACGAGCACTCGGACCTCAGAAAGGCCGCTTGACGTCGAGTGCTACCGGTGAAATGAGGGAAGTCGGATAGAAATGTATCGACTACTATTGGATGCAAACTCTGCAAAGGTCGACGGTTCTCCGGTAGACGTTCCGCTTAAGCCATGGGACATAGGTGTATTCGTCGTAAGCGTTTGCGCCGACGTAGATCCAGTTATGCAAACAGTTGGACATGAAAGTCACCTCAAAATGAAGGTTGGGGAAAAAGCGTTGTCGGCGCGTCAGTCGCGTGGCGGCAGTACGGCTACTTCAAAAACATGACTGTGGTTGCGCTTGTCACGACCATTCCTGCCAGACGAGGCGAACGCGCAAGCGAGAAACAATGTTTTCGTTACGCAGTCGATGAACGAGACGGCTGGTACCAGGAGCGAGTCTGTGAGCTCAAGCGGGATGGCCGGACCAACTGCAAGCACGCTCATCGCGCACAGAAAACAGAAAACGGGCCGCGCGAAGGGTGCGTCGCCTACGACCGCGAGTCCAGACACCACCACGATCAGTCTTGTGCCTACTGTCGCGCCGAGTGCCGCGTCGCTGTCGGTCAATGCGAAGTCCAAAGTTATCTTGATCAATTCCCACCAGCAGACAACAAGCGCCGAAATGGTAACTGCGAGCCCGGCCGGTCGGCCGATGCTGCTGCCGTTGGACGCCTTTGTTTCCGCCCGCGGAAAACAGCGATGACCTGTGCGTTTGCTAAACATCGTTAACCTTTGACGGGCATGCCGAGACGAAAACGTGTGTCTCCAACACGTAACGCATCTGAGCCTGTCGACGCACACAACGACTTGCAGGTCAACGCTCACCGATAGGCGGGGGCGGGACCTGTCGTGCCTTTAAAGGGAGTCGACTTGTCAGCAGCACCGCCTATGATTGCCAAGATAGACGGCCGGGTAGTATCGAATCCATTCTGCGAGCGTTTGGACTTTCGCCCACCGTTGTTTGTCGAGCTCATACGTCGGTATGGCTCGGCTTACCGTCGGTCTGAAAGATCCGAAGCGTAGGTTTTTGCGTTTGAAGACAACGTCGACGCGGGCCGCCGTGGAGCAGTTCAGTCGCGATAATCGGTAATGGAACTTGCCGGCCTGCGCGTCTCGCTCTGCAGAAGACTCTAGCAACCGTAAGGAAAAGATATGGGGACAGTCAGAAGAGGTTCGGGGGCAACATTCCGAGGCAGCACCGCGGCGGTCAGATTAGCCACGAGAGGTGTACTCAAGGTTCCTTGGACGGCGCTCGTACGATGAAACCCTGGGCGAGGGCGCGCCCGGCAAGTCTCGATGCGGGGGCCGACGCACTGCGTCTCATCATTCCGGAAGGGATAGTCAGACATACGTCGGTATGATGGACAAGTCGACGCTCCGGGGTCTAGATTGAATAAGCAATCATTGGCAAGCGACCTTATGTCCTCCCGAAGCCCCTCGCAACGACAGCCGCGGGCTTCCGTTTCCGGGATCGTCTGGATTGTCGACGACGACGAATCATCCCGCCTGGCGCTCGAAAGCCTGGTGCAATCGCTTGGCTATTCGACCGAAACTTACTCGCTGCCTGCGGACTATCTGGCGGCGCGGGCGTCGCACCGTCGCACCGAAAACGGAGTCCTGCTTTCCGACGTCCGCATGCCCGGCATGTCAGGACTGGAGTTGCTTGACCGTCTTGTCGCACTGGGCGCCGCGCCGCCGACGATCTTCGTGAGCGCGTTTCCCAGCGACGCGCTGCGAGCGCAGGTGCAGTCCAGCACAGCCATCACGCTGCTCGACAAGCCCGTGGACGCGGCGCTCCTGAAACGAGCACTCGGCAACGTCGGGATTTAGGCAGGGGCGCTCAAAACAGCGTTTTCGGACCTCTTTCCGTCAATGGCGGCTGGCGCGAGCCTAAGGGCGCGGCTTTGTTTGTTGCCGCCCAATTTCGAGTGCGGCGGCCTTGAAGACGAGATCCGGGAGTGAGCGCGCGTCCATTTTTTTCATCAACTGGCCGCGATGGATTTTCACCGTGATTTCGCTCAGGTTGAGTTGGGCGGCGATCTGCTTGTTGAGCATTCCGCTGACCACCAGCGCCAGGATCTCGCGTTCGCGCGGCGTCAGCGAGGCATACGCGGCGCGTACAGCCGCGAGGCTGTGTTCCTTTTCGAGGCGTTGCGAGTCTTTCGAAATTGCCTCGGAAACCGCGTCGAGCATATCCTGGTCACGAAATGGCTTCGGGAAAAAATGGAATGCACCAGCTCTCATTGCTCGCACCGACATTTCCATGTCGCCGTGTCCCGTCATGAAGAGAACCGGCATTTGCAGTCCCTCGCGTTCCATCGCCTGCTGGAACGCCAGACCGCTTTCGCCTTTGAGCCTGACATCGAGGATGAGACAGCTCGGGCCGGCGGGTTTGCGAAACGTCACGAATTCCTGCACGGAACAGAACGTCTCGACGGAATACCCGACGGACTCCAGTAGATCGCACAGCGCGAGGCGGATGGACTCTTCGTCGTCGACGACGAAGACTGTCGAGCCGCGGATTCCACCCGTGGACGACGGTACATGCCGATCGGTAGCCATAAACGAGTCCTCAACACGCCACAATGCGGCGGACAGATGAAACATTTCGCCCGCTTGACAGAGACGCATCCGCGCCTTTTTGCGCCCGTAAGACGCGTTTCAAGTATGACACGGTAAAACGGGAGTAGGTAAATGTCCGAATGGAGGTTTGCCGCCGCCCAAGCGGCCCGCTACCCTTGCATCTACGTCTGCAATGCGTCGCACGAAGCGGCTAGAACATGAACCGCGGCATGGGGCGAGGGTACACCCCCTGCTGGCCCCGCTTGACGCGGGGGCAGCACAAGAGCAGGAGATACCGGAAAACAGCTGCTGTTGGCCGCTGCCCGGCAGCACAAACGCAGCCGCAAACCGCCCCTGCCGCCGCGGGCTTTTAACCGGCGGTCTTAGGCGCGCTGAGTTGCTGCACGCGGACAATCGTGCCGTTCGACAGGGATGGCGAAGCGAAACACCGCACTGCCAGGCTTGTTCGGCGCCTGCGTCGATGCGCTCGCCATGAGTCTCGGCAATGGACCTGCAAATGGCAAGGCCCATGCCCTTGCCTCCCGCTTTCGTCGTATAAAACGATTCAAAAAAGGTGTTCCAGCTCTCGGTCGCGCAGCCCCACGCCGGTGTCTCATGCTTCGAGCGATGGTATCCGGCGCTCGCGGGCAACGATCACGCTCACCATATCGCGGCGTAGAGCCCCCGCTTTGGCGCGGTGACCCGGAAGAGCTGCTCGAGCAGCATGCGGCTACGGCTCCACAGTCGCCCACTCGCGTCGCGTAAGCAATCGTTATCGAAATCTCGGAGGCAGAGCCTATACGCCCGTATGTTCACGCAACACTGAGCACTGTGCCGGTGCATCCCAACGTAGAGGCGTTCCTTCCTTCCGTGTGATAGCCCAATTTCGGTCGCGGCTGTACCGTAAACCCATGCCCGATGCAGCCGCGCGTTGCGCCTACAACGGCCTCCGGTCTGACTAGCGCAGGCGGCTTCGAGCCAAATCGAGGTTCCGTCAAAACTTCGCGTCGCTTGTATTCGCAGCAGCCCCTTTGTTCCGGCGGCGACGTTTGATACTTAGAGCGCAGGCTGCCCGTTGTCAACGACTGACCGATGCGAAAGACGCAAAGAGGTGGACATGAAAAGCCGGAGCTTCCTGACACGTCAGGAGATTTTCGACCACGCTGTAGAGCATTTATTCGGCCAGGCGCGAGCCTCCCTGCTGCCTCGCGGCGGCGGCGCCTATCGAGGCTACTGCGGTAGCTGTCCGGTCGGCAGCTTCATTAAGCCGCGCGACTATATGACGGCAATGGAAGGCGTGCCCATCCGCTACGTCGCAAAACCGCCAAAGGACGTGCCGGCTTATATGGATATCGGTGTCGCGGCGCTCAAGCGCGCGCTGCTTCGCTCGCGCATCGATGTGTCCGATCCGGTGACTGTCGAATTGCTTAGTTGTCTGCAGAACGTCCACGATGTATTTGGCACATGGGAATGGAGTGAGCGGCTGGCATCAATTGCTCGACAATTTGCCCTGTCGGCCACGTTTCTGAAAGCCGCTGCTTGAGGGTTGCAGGTGTCGTGATGCAGTGCGCAAGAGAGATCTACGAGCGCGTCAGCGCTCATCTGCTTAACCAGGGGGCCGTCTCGGAGGACGAGAACGGCTCATGCCGGCTGCGCGGCGACAACGACCGCGTGTGCGCGGTCGGATCGCTCGTTAGCGACGAGTTCTATCACCCAGACATCGAAGGGATCGGCATTTCGTACTATCGGCACGCCCGGGACGGCAAGCTGCTGCAGGCGCTGTATGCATCCAACGTCAATGCCTACGATCCGGGCATTGTCGATCTGCTGTGCGAACTTGAGGAGATTCACGACGGCGCCAGCGTCGATCAGTGGCCAGATCTTCTCGCCGCTCTCGGTAAGCGGTACGGGTTCGTCTGATGCGAGGGTTCGCGAGTCGTAGCGGCCGGTGGCATGCTGATTGATCAGCCACAGGATAGTGAAGCGTGCGTCGCGACCAGGTTCCGTCGTTTGCGAGGAAAACCGACGTCCGTTTTCGCCACGACCGTCGTCGCGCATTTCCAGGAGGCAGTCGCGGCCGCTTCGCTCCAGTGTATTGGTGACGGTATATGTTGATACCTCGACGGACGCGACAAACGTTTGGCTCGTCACCGATATCTCGGTAAAACGATAGCTGCTGCGGTGCAGGCGCGAGCGATGAGATGGCGAAAAAACGAATCGCTTTATCGCGGCCACCGGAACAACACGCATGGGTACACGCCGGCTTTCCGCACGCTGCTGAACGACGGTATTGGACCCTACACCTGAGCGGATTGGTCTTATCCCTGTCGCCGCCTGCGCTATACCGCCGTATAGGCTTTAGACGGGCAGGTAGAAGCGCGATAACCGACGGTACGATATCTTCCTGGGTCGCTAGCGTCTATCGTGGGAAATGTGGACAGCGCCTTTGCACAGGGGCGATCGACGGAGTCTGATTCATCCGGCGGCGTCCGAAACGTGATGGTCCAGTGGCATTCGCGCGGCTCGGATGCACGGTAGCGTGCGAGCCAGACCTCGATACGCATACTGATAATGGAGATCCCGTCACACCCTCCTGGAGAAGTAATCCATGTTTGACGAACGAGCACGAGTGAAGGCATTACAGTTTGCGCAAGCACATCCTTGGCGTCGGGACGTCAAACGGCGAAATACCGGATTCTCTGTCACCGCTGCGACGCATGTCGTCTCCTGGCGAACGCTCATCCAGACAGTATCTGACTTCCTGTTGAACATCGGTGACGCTGCGTTCACCTCGGCGGTGTCGACAAGACCGGTGTTGTTGGCCCAGGCATTGCCGCGCTACTCGGCGCCCGCCGTGCCGCTAAAGTTTTCTCTTTCCTGTGCGCGGTGAGCCTTTTTTGCGGTTGCCCCATCGACCCCAATGGCGTTTTAGCGTCCGCGCGCCTTGGCTTCGCGATAGTCATCGACAGCGAAACCGGGGTATTTCCTCGGCCCGTTTCTGCGCCGAGTCGGTGCACTCCGATTAGCCGTCAGAAATTACCCGCATTGGTCGCCGGAAATCAACATGCGGCTATACACCGGCTTCACGAGATCGTGGTCTCACCAACGGCTGCTAAGGAAGTGACATGTCAAACATTTTGCGTAACTGGCTCTATCCAGGCACCAATGCCTGCCGCGAATATAGCTTCTCGCCTCGTTGGACCGGAACGCATACCGACGAACCCCGTCCGAACCAGCTCTGCCTTTGATAAGCAGAGCGGCCGCTATTGGCTATTGCGTGTCTTATGCAAGCACTCATCCTTGGCAGGAGTGAATATGGAGATCGGCAGACCAGGTTTCCGGGTCGAATACGATTCGCTGGGCAAGCGGGAAATACCCGAGGAAGCGCGATATGGCATTCACACGCCTGGCGCCGTCGAGAACTGTCCCATATCGGGGACGCCGGTAGGCGCATACCCAAACCTGCGGAATGCGCTGGCGGCAGTCAAGCAGGCTGTCGCAGAAGTGAATGCCGAGTTGCATCGACTCGAACCCCCACCTGGTGACGCAATCGTCGCCTCTTGCGTGGAGGCGCAGAAAGGACGCTTGTGTGACCAGTGCTTCGTCGACGTGACTCAGGGCCGCGCTGACACTGAGAACGACATGAACGCCAACGAGGTGATATGCAACCGCGCTCTTGAACTTCTGGGTCGTCCGCGCGGCGACTATGTTCATCTGGATCCAGGTACGCGCATGTGTCCCGGAGGCGGCAATGTCTATTCGACCGCACTTAGGATCTCGATCTGCGTTGCGATTGAACACCTATGTGACGGGTGCGATGCGTTGCGGTCGGCCTTCGTCAGAAAGGCGGAGGAATTCCGCGATTTGCTGCAACTCGACCGAACCACCCAGTTATACGATGCAGTTCACACCACGCTGGGTTTCAAGTTTTTGACGCATGCGCTTATGCTGGACGAACAGATGGTCAGGTTGCGAGAGTCATCCGCGCAGCTTCGTGAAATCTATCTTCGCGCGACGATTGACGCGGGCGTTACGGCCCATTCCGGATATGAAGTCGAAGCGGTTGAAGTTGAAGCGGTTGATGCAGTAAACGCAATGACCGCGCTCGGTTTGCCTATGGCGTCAACTCCGATTGAAAGAACCCAGGAACGCGCCGCGTATTTGCGGATTTCCGGCATTTTGACCGACATCGCCGTCGAGCTTTCGAACGCGTGCAGTGACCTCCATCTGATATCCATCCGGGCACTATTCGACGTGCCAGAAATCGATCTCGCGTGGATGCGGACCGACTCCTTTGTCACGCCTGGCAGACCGAATGCGGTGATTTCCGATGTCGTCCGTCAGATGGCACTCCGGATTTTGGCTAGCGACGTCGCGGTCACGTTCGCGGCTGAATCGGTTCAGGTGCATCCATGCAAGACGCTGGCCGAGCATTGCATCAGGGAGATCGCGGCCAATTCCGAACAGATCCGGGAGATGCCCGAGTGTCGTCGCGCGATGGCGACTGCGGCAAATCCCTATATTGGCGGCAAGAGTGCTCGCATACCCGGTGCGCATTCCAGATGCAGCATGCTAAGAGAGGCGGTGCTGCACCGGCAGCTGATAGCCGAGGAGGAACTCGACCGGGCCCTGCGCGCTGGCGCAGGCGATTTATCGGTAGTTTTGTCGATGCCGGCGTAGAGAGCAAAAGACCCGTGAGGCAAGTATGCATGTAAGCGCGCGAATCAGACACTGAGTGCGCGCGTCCCATCGGCAGGGCGCATGTCGCCGGCATGCCATGGCGATATGTAGGAATCCAACGTACTGATAGAGATTGTTTGCGCGCCCATGCTGACGGCGAACCGTGCTTCATTGCATGGCGGGTCTACAGCATCGGGAAATTTTTTACCTGGATCAATCCTCTGCCTTGTGAACATCGTGAAACATTCCGTTCCTGTCGCGCCTGAAATTGCACGTATCTTCTTATCTTCGTTCATACGATCGCCCAAGCGGAGGCACGTGATGGTCGCGGCTTGCAGCGCAATCCTGCTGTCGGCATGCCAGTCGCGCGAAGCCGCCGCTCCTGAGCCGAAGCCCGTGGTCGCTCTGGCCGTTCACGCCGACGGGCGCGCGGTAGGTGCGTCGCTGCCGGCTCAGGTGCAGGCGCGCTACTCGACGGTGCTTTCGTTCCGGGTGGGCGGCAAGATCATCGAACGGCGGGTTCATCTCGGCGATGCCGTCAAGGCGGGACAGGTTGTTGCACTGCTCGACCCGACCGACCTGCGCAATAACCTGGCCAACGCACGAGCCCAGCTCGATGCCGCCGAACATCGACTTGTCTACGCGAAGCAGCAGCTCGACCGCGATCAGGCGCAGGCGCAGGCGAACCTGATCGCGCCGGCGCAACTTGAACAGACGCAGGACGCCTACGCCTCCGCGCTCGCCCAGCGCGACTCGGCGCTCGCCCAGATGGCGCTCGCCTCGGACAATCTGCGCTATGCGACGCTGACAGCGGACCACGACGGCGTGATTGCCTCGGAGGACGCCGACACGGGCCAGAACGTTCAGGGAACCCAATCGATCTATCACCTCGACTGGACGGGCGACGTAGACATCGTCTGCGACGCGCCCGAGCGCACGCTGAGCTCGCTGACAGTCGGCAGCATGGCGCGCGTAACGCTGCCGGCGCTACCCGGCAAGACCTTCGAGGCGCGCGTGCGCGAGGTATCGGCTGCTGCCGATCGAGAAAGCCGCACCTGGCGCGTCAAGCTGACGCTGGCCGCCCCGAGCCGCGACGTGCGCCTCGGCATGACGGCGATTGTGGGGTTCGATGTCGTCGGCAACGCGCCCGTGGGGCAGATTTTTACGCTGCCTGTGACGGCGCTCTTTCACGAGGGTGAGCACCCCGCTGTCTGGGTGGTGCGCGCCGGCAGCGACACACTCGAACTGCGCCCGGTCACTATCCAGCGATATGACGAGCGCACCGTCTCGATCAGATCGGGCCTACGCGACGGCGACCGCGTCATGCTCCAGGGCGCACACGCCGTGAGCGCGGGCCAGCATGTGCAGGTGGTGCCCCCGCTTCATCCCGAGGACTTCCCGTCATGAGGGCGCGCGACAGTGAATCCGCAGGCAACAGCGCGCCCGTCCCGTCTTCCGGGGCAGACAAATCTGGCGAAGGCGGCTTCAATCTTTCCGCCTGGGCGCTACGTCATCAGCAGCTCGTGATCTTTCTGATCGGGCTCGCCACGCTTTTCGGCGTGATCGGTTATACGCAACTCGCGCAGTCGGAAGATCCGCCGTTCACCTTCCGGACGATGGTGATCAAGACCTACTGGCCTGGTGCGACTGCGCGCGAGGTGCAGGAACAGATCACGGACCGGATCGGCCGCCAGCTGCAAGCGGCGCCGTATATCGACTACATCAAGAGCTACTCGCGCCCCGGCGAGTCGATGATCTTCTTCGCCATGAAGGACTCCGCGCCCGTCAAGGAAGTGCCGGAAACCTGGTATCAGGTGCGCAAGAAGGTCGGCGACATTGCCGCGACGCTGCCGAAGGGCACCGTCGGCCCGTTTTTCAACGATGAATTCGGCGACGTCTACACCAACATCTATGCGCTTGAAGGCGACGGCTTTTCGCCGGCGCAACTGCACGACTACGCTGACAAGCTGCGCACAGTCCTGCTGCGCATACCCGGTGTGGCGAAGGTCGACTATTTTGGCGACCCCGATCAGCACATCTTCGTCGAGATATCGAATGCGCAGCTCACGCGGCTTTCGATCACGCCGCAACAGCTCGCTCAGGCGATCGACGCACAGAATGCCGTGGCGCCCGTCGGCACCATCACGACCGCGGACGACCGCGTGTTCGTGCGGCCGAGCGGCGCGTTCAAGGACGTGCAGGCACTCGCGGACATGATGATCACCATCAACAAGCGCACGTTCCGGCTGGGCGACATCGCGAAGATCACACGCGGTTATGACGATCCACCGGTGACCCAGATGCGCGTCGGCGGCCAGGCGGTGCTCGGCATCGGCGTGACGATGCAAAAGGGCGGCGACGTGATCGACCTCGGCAAGGCGCTCGATGCAAAAGCCGCCGAACTGCAGGCCACGCTGCCGGCGGGTCTGAAACTCGCTCCGGTTTTGAGCATGCCGCACGCGGTCAAGCAATCGGTGGATGAGTTCGTGAAATCGGTTGGCGAAGCGGTGGCGATCGTGCTGGTCGTGAGCCTCGTCTCGCTCGGTCTGCGCACCGGCATGGTCGTCGTGATCACGATTCCGATCGTGCTGGCGGCAACCGCGCTGTGCATGCACATCTTCAATATCGGCCTGGACAAGGTCTCGCTCGGCACACTCGTGCTCGCGCTGGGTCTGCTCGTCGACGACGCGATCATCGCCGTCGAAATGATGGCGGTGAAGCTGGAGCAAGGCTGGAGCCGGGCGCGCTCGGCAGCGTTCGCGTATACCAGCACGGCATTCCCGATGCTGACGGGCACGCTCGTCACCGTATGCGGCTTTCTGCCGATTGCGCTCGCCAAATCGAGCACGGGCGAATACACGCGTTCGATCTTCGAAGTGTCGGCCATCGCGCTGATCGTTTCGTGGTTCGCGGCCGTCGTGCTGGTGCCGTTGCTGGGTTATCACCTGCTGCCGGAACGCAAGCCTCAACCCGGCGGTGCACACCATGATCCGCATGAAATCGGCAACACCGGCTTCTACCGGCACCTGTCGGGATGGGTTGCGTGGTGCGTCGAGCGTCGATGGGTCGTGCTCGGCGTCACCGTCGTGCTTTTCGCGATTTCCATGCTGGCCTTCACGCGCGTGCCGCAGCAGTTCTTCCCGAACTCGGAACGGCCGGAACTGCTGGTCGATCTGCGGTTGCCGGAAGGCGCCTCGTTCGAAGCGACGCTGCGTGAAGCGAAGCGCCTGGAAAAGGTGCTCGACGGCAAAGCCGGGATCGACCACTTCGTCGACTTCGTCGGCACCGGCGCGCCGCGTTTTTACCTGACGCTCGACCAGCAGCTTCAACAGCCGAATTTCGCGCAGTTCGTGATTGCGGCTAAAAGCGTTGAGAAGCGCGAGGAACTGATGCGTTGGCTCGACGGCATGCTCGAGAAGGACTTCTCCGGCATGCGCACGCGTGTCTCCCGGCTCGAGAATGGTCCGCCTGTCGGGTTCCCGATCCAGTTCCGCGTGAGCGGCGACGATATCGCGACCGTGCGATCGCTTGCTCAAGAAGTGTCGGACAAGGTCCGCGCCGATCCCCGCACGCGCAACGTCCAGTTCAACTGGGACGAGCCGGCGGAGCGCTCGATCTCGTTCGAGATCGATCAAAACAGGGCGCGCCAGCTTGGTGTCACCTCGGAGGACGTGTCGAACTTCCTCGCGATGACGCTATCGGGCTACACGGTGACGCAGTACCGCGAGCGCGACAAGCTGATCAACGTCGATCTGCGTGCGCCAAAGAGCGAACGTGTCAATCCGGCGCAGCTTATGAGCCTCGCGATTCCGACGCCCCACGGCCCGGTGCCGCTCGGTTCGCTCGGACACGTGCGCGATACGCAAGAGTACGGCGTCATCTGGCAACGCGACCGTCAGCCGACCATCACGGTGCAGGCGGACGTGCGCGGCGACGCGCAGGGGATGGACGTGACCCACGACATCGAACGTGCGCTCGCGGCGGAAACCGCCAGGCTGCCGGTCGGCTATCGCATTCAGGTGGGCGGCGCGGTCGAAGAAAGCGTGAAGGGCCAGACGTCGATCAATGCCGAAATGCCGTTGATGATCATCGCCGTGCTGCTGTTGCTGATGATCCAGCTCAAGAACTTCGCGCGGACCTTCATCGTCGTGCTGACGGCGCCGCTCGGCCTGATTGGCGTCGTGGCCGCGCTGCTGCTGTTCGGCAAGCCTTTCGGCTTCGTCGCGCTGCTGGGCGTGATTGCGATGTTCGGCATCATCATGCGCAACTCCGTGATTCTGGTCGACCAGATCGATCAGGATATCGCGGCAGGGCATGCGCGCTTCGACGCGATTATCGGCGCAACCATAAGGCGTTTCAGGCCGATCATGCTGACGGCGGCCGCCGCCGTCCTCGCGCTGATTCCGCTGCTGCGCTCGGGCTTCTTCGGTCCGATGGCGACCGCACTGATGGGCGGTATCACGATCGCCACAGTACTGACCGTGTTCTTCCTGCCCGCGCTGTACGCGGCGTGCTTCAGGGTCCGGCACGACGAGCGCGGAATGCAACCGGTCGTGGACGAGCATACGGAGATTTGAGCATGAGCCTCGTGTATAGAACATCCGTTCTTGCCGTGACAGCGGCACTCGCATTGACGGCCTGCTCGTTCGGTCCCAGCGGCGCGCCCCCGGCGATGCCTTCGCCTGCGCACTACGGTGCCGAGGCACAGCCGGCGAAGACCGTCGCAGCGGGCGGCGTGGCGCAGCAGTTCGATATCGGCGCAGTGGGCGTTCCGCAATGGTGGCAGCTTTACCGGTCGGACGCGCTGAGTGCACTGGTCGAGGAAGGCTTGCGCAACAGCCCCACGCTCGGGGCTGCGCAGCGGACGCTCGCAGCCGCGCAGCAGGAACTGCGCGCCCAGGTCGGCGCATCGACGCTGCCTTCAATCGATGCTGCCGCACAGGTCGATCGCGGGCGTACACCGCTTGTGCCCGGCATTGGCCCCAGCGAGGTTCGCTATAACTTTTTTGCCGGACAGGTTCTCGCGTCCTACACCTTTGACCTGTTCGGTGCGACGCGTTCGGCGAACGCGGCCAGCGCCGCTCGCGTCGACGTGCAGGCGTATCAACTGGAGGCGGCGCGGCGCGCGCTCGCGGCAAACATCGTCGGTACGACGATCAGCGTGGCGGCACTCGATCGCCAGATCGCGCTCACCGAACGGCTCGTCGCCGTGGCCAGGACGGTCGCGAACGAGGACCAGCAGCGGTACGCACTCGGGTCAGTTTCCCGTGCGCAGGCGCTCGCATCGACGCAGGATGCGGCTACGGCTGCGGCGAGTCTTCCTGCATTACGCCAGCAGCGCGCCACAGCCCTCCATGCGCTCGCGGTGCTGATGGGCCGCACGCCGGACAACGCCCCGGCCGTTCCCGATCTCGACAGCCTGGTGTTGCCCGAACACGTGCCTGTCGAGGTGCCGTCGGTCCTGCTGCGTTCGCGCCCCGACGTACAGGCAGCCGACGCCGCCCTGAAGGCCGCAGCCGCCGATGTCGGCGCTGCGACCGCGCAGCTCTTTCCGAGCCTGTCACTGACGGGCTCGATGGGCCGCGGCGGCTTTAGCTGGCCGGCGGTGCTCTCAGGCGCGGGCGGACTCTGGGCCATTGGTGCGAGCCTGACGCAACCGATTTTCCATGGCGGCGCGCTGCTCGCGCACCGCAAGGCGTCGATCGACGCTTACGATGCGGCCGTGCTGAACTACAAGTCCACCGTTCTGTCGGCGTTCCAGAATGTCGCGGATTCGCTTGCCGCACTGGAAAACGACGCACAGACACTCGCGTCGACGGAAGCGGCGGCGGAGGCCGCGAGGGCGGCATTCGATGATACGGCGTCGCGCCATCGCATGGGCTCCCTGCCTTCTACGGCACAGTATGCCAGTGAGCAGCGGTTTCTAAGTGCACAGCTCAGCTCGATTCGCGCAGCAAGCCAGCGTATGAGCGATACTGCGGCGCTGTTCCAGTCGATGGGCGAACTGCCGGCCGGGCAGCCGGTAGCCGCGTCAAGAGAATGATCGTCCCTCGATGAGTTCGGGATGAGCGGCCCTTGACCGGGTCGCCATCCATCGAGAGTAGCTGTGGTGCCAGGCGCTAGTTAGGCACCCACAACATAAATGAGCCGGCATTTCAGCCGCGTCGAATGACACCAGAAAATTCATCCTGGTCGGTCCGTATGGAGCGTCAGAAACTGATTGCCTGCCAGGAATGCGATCTGCTATTTCGCAAACCTTCGCGTCTGAAAGGGCAGGTTGCCAGTTGTTCGCGCTGCGGTGCGAGCCTGAAAGGGATGCATGGCACCGGGCTGCCGCTTGACTGGATCTGCGCTGTGACCCTTGCGCGGTTGATCGGCTTCACCCGGGTCGCGGCCAATCCGGATAGCTGGGAAGGCTGGTACTGGGGCGCCATGCAGCATTTCGTTAACTCGATGCGCGTCGGCGTGCCATCCGGCAATGGTGGCGTCGAGGATTGCCTGAAGGAAGCCGACATGATCGTGTTCTGGTCCTGCGATCCCGAAAGTACCAACGGGGCCTACGCGGGATTCGAGGGCACGCCGCGGCGCCTGTGGGCCAAGGACCTCGGCATAGAGTTCGTTCATATCGACCCACACTGCAACCCTACCGCGCAGTTGCTGGGCGGGCGCTGGATTCCGGTCCGACCGCAAACCGATGCTGCTCTCGCCACCGCCATCATGTACGTATGGGTCATGGAGGGCTTGTACGACGAGGATTACATCGCCACCCGCACGACCGGGTTCGACGAGTGGAGGGCCTATCTTCTGGGCGAAACCGACGGCGTTCCCAAGACGCCCGAGTGGCAGGAGGGCGAAACCGGCGTGCCCGCCAAGGACGTCCGTGCGCTTGCGCGCCGATGGGGAAAAAAGAAGGTCCATCTCGCGGTCGGAATGACCGGCGCGGGATTCGGCGGCGCGGGCCGCGGCGCCACCGGAGCGCAATCGGCGCGCTGCATGTCAGGGATGGCACATAACCTCAGACGCTCGTGCGAGGCCAATCACGGCGGCGTACGCATGCGAACAACGGCCATTCGCCAGGCATGGTCGGAGCCGAGCCGCTGCAGCCGACTCCTATCCCAACTGCATCGTTCGCTCATAACACGCACACGCGGACGGCGAAAATCTACGAGACTACAGGCTGGCTCGTGTTTTGCCGGTCGACCCCGCGGTTCTGGCAAGTTCACCATGGCAATCCGTCTTCTAAAAGTACTCGTCATACTGCTGGTGTCAGGCGCAGGCTTCCGGCCAGTCGCGGCGCACGCGTACGCGCTTGATGGGCAATTCGACTGCAGGGCGAGTCCACACGCGTTTATCGGGCAGCTCATCAACAACCAGTACATCGACCCGAATCCGATGCACGTTGAGGCGAATTCGGTCAACGCGTTTCGGCCAACGCAAGGCAGCGACATAACGGCCTTCGGCTTTCGTGTCTACGCCGTGCTTGGGTACGAGCAGGACGACGGGACGTTCAAGAAGGGCCGCGGCAATGCGTTCGCGGGCCCGCTGTATGGCGCTGTGCTGTCCGCTCCCAGCGACGCGGTCGAATCGCGCGTGCGCGATGCTGGCAGCAACGCTACCGTTCGCACGGTGATTCCGTTGTTGCTGACCGCGGTGGTCTGCAGCCCGTCTTGACGCGCGGCGTCCGTACCTTCACGGTGGAAGGCTTCCTGTCTGCCACGCCTCTTCGGCGCCGAAGTCAAGCTGGAGCCTGCCAATGACCGCTTCTCCAGAGAGCCGAATGGGTACTTCCGACCCATTGAACCCGGCACCCCATCTGCGGCAGCTACTGAACCCCTGAGCTGCCATTCGCCGATTTGCCTATCCATGTTTGTCAAGCGGTGTTGATCGGTTTAACGGAAGACTTCTGGCGGTCTATTTGGCAGACGAATCGTTGGTGGACCACACCCGCACCATCGCGATGATCGAGGCGGACAACGGGCACAAGCATGAGCCGGCTCGCCAACGCATCCGCGTTGGGGCGTCCCCGCCTGCTCAACTATCGGAACTGGGACGACTATAATTTTTAGTTCAGGGGATCCGCACCTTTGGAAATGAGGCGAAGCTTGGCGCACTTGCACCTGGACTTGCAAAGTCGCTCACCGATTCTGCGCTACGGCTTATCCGTCGTCTGCGTTGGGGCTGCACTTGGGCTGGCGCTCGTGTTCCGGTTTTTCGGGATCCACGACATCTACGGGTCCCCTTTTAACTTCGCCATCGGGGTTGCTTGCTGGTACGGAGGGGTAGGACCTTCCGTGCTGGCAGTCGTGCTATCGGCGGCATCCTACGATTATTTTCTTTCTGCGCCGCTGTACACCATCGGTCTTCAAACCAAAGATTTTCCGCGTTTTTTAGTTTTCACGGCATGGGGCTTGATCTTTGCCGGTTTCGTCGCTGCGCGACGGCGAATCGAAACTGAGCTTCGTCACACCAGCGATCGCCTTCAGGCCGAATTGCAACAGAGAGTCAGCATAAAGAAAGCGAGATTCACAGGCTCAATCAGGAAGTCACCGCGCGGGCTGAGCAGCTTGAAACGAGTAACAAGGAACTGCAATCTTTCGCCTATTCCGTCTCGCACGATCTACGCGCGCCACTTCGCCATGTGATCGGATACTCCGAGCTACTACAAAAACAGGCGGCCTCTTCGCTCGATGATAAAAGTCGTCGCTACATACAAACGATTGTCGACGCGGCAAAAAGAATGAGTAACCTGATCGACGATTTGCTGGCCTTTTCCAGGGTCGGACAGGTGGAGACCACAAAGACGCCGGTGAGCCTCGATCAGCTCGTCAAGGAGGTCGTTGCGGAGATCGGGCAAGAAACGAGCGGGCGAGACATTGTATGGACAATCAACCCTCTTCCGGTCTGCTACGGGGATCGTCCCATGCTCCGACTGGTTATCGCCAACCTCGTCGCCAATGCGGTCAAATTCACACGCATGCGAACGCGGGCCGAAATCGAGATTGGTTGCGTGGACCCAAATAAAGACGTGGTGGAGGTGTTTGTGAAAGATAATGGTGCAGGCTTTGACATGCGGTATGCGCATAAACTGTTCGGCGTTTTTCAACGTCTGCATCTCCCGGAGCAGTTTGAAGGTACTGGCATCGGACTAGCTATCGTTCAACGCATCATCGTCCGCCACGGAGGCAAGGTCCGTGCAGAGGGGGGGGTGGATCAGGGCGCTACTTTCTATTTTTCAGTGCCTAAGGCACACGGTGCAACGGCAAAGACTGCGAGGACACCATGGACCAACTAGGACGCATTCTGCTCGTCGAGGATGACCCGAGAGACGTCGAACTCACTCTGGCCGCGCTGTCAGACTGTAACTTGGCAAACGAGGTAGTGGTTGCCAGAGACGGACAGCAAGCCTTGGATTACCTCTATTGCAGGGAGGAATTTGTCGATCGCTACGACGAGAACCCTTCAGTCATGTTACTGGATCTGAAACTCCCCAAGGTCGATGGCTTGGAAGTCCTGGACACAGTGAAGTCGGACGAACGTTTGAAGCTCATTCCCGTGGTGGTGCTCACATCGTCGCACGAAGAGAAAGATATGATGCGAAGCTATAAACTCGGGGTAAACGCGTACGTAGTAAAGCCGATCGACTTTCATGAATTTATAAATGCCATCAAGGAGCTAGGCGTATTCTGGGCACTGATCAATGAGCCGCCGCCAGGCAGCATGAGGAAGGGGCAATAATGTCGGGGCTTCGCATTGTGTTGCTGGAAGATAACGCGAATGACGCCGAACTCATTCAAGAGTTCCTTCAAGCCGATCATCTCTGCTGCGAAATCGTTCGCGTGCAATCGCGTGCGGACTTCGAGGCTGCGTTGAAAACCGTTGGAATCGACCTGATTCTCGCGGATTACAAACTTCCGGCGTTCGACGGCCTCTCGGCATTGGAGGTCACTCTGCGCGAACGTCCCGAGGTGCCCTTTATCCTGGTTTCCGGCACGCTTGGCGAAGAACTGGCGGTAGAGGCGCTAAAGAGTGGCGCTACCGATTTCGTTCTGAAGACGCGGCTGTCGAGGCTGGTGCCCGCAGTGCGGCGCGCGCTGCGCGAAGCAAGTGAGCGAGCCGAACGCAAGAACGTCGAGCAGGCGCTACACCGGAGCGAGATGTATCTGGCGGAAGCCCAACGACTGAGCCACACAGGGAGTTTTGGCTGGTACCTGTTGAGCGGCGAGATCTATTGGTCAGATGAGACTTATCGAATATTCGAGCTCGACGCTGCCATCAAGCCCACCGTGCAGGCCATCATCGACCGGACGCATCCGGACGATCGTGTCCATGTGCAGCAAATCATCGACCGCGCCGCAAGCGAAAGGAAGGCATTTACGGTCGAGCATCGTCTGCTGATGGCTGATGCTTCTATCAAGTATGTTCGAGCTGTGGCGCATGGCGTGAACGGCTGTGATCCGGATCGCTTCCGTTTCGTGGGCGCGGTAATGGATATCACCGAGCGCAAACGCACCGAACAAACACTGCTCGAACGCGAGTCGAAGATCCGGCGCCTCGTGGATGCCAACATCATCGGGATCATTGTCTGGAATTTCGATGGTGAGATTCTCGAGGCCAATGACGCATTTCTGCGCATGGTGGGATACGAGCGTGAAGATATAGGCTCAGGTCGCGTAGGCTGGAGGGATCTGACGCCGCAGGAATGGCTCCCGCGCAGCGAACGGGCCCTGGTGGAGGCCGGGCAGACGGGGCGCGCCCAGCCTTACGAGAAGGAGTACATCAGGAGGGACGGTAGCCGTGTGCCCGTTCTGG
This sequence comes from Paraburkholderia sp. MM6662-R1, assembly GCF_050436245.1. Classification (NCBI taxonomy): domain Bacteria; kingdom Pseudomonadati; phylum Pseudomonadota; class Betaproteobacteria; order Burkholderiales; family Burkholderiaceae; genus Paraburkholderia; species Paraburkholderia sp. MM6662-R1. Next base: position 2,056,287 of record NZ_JBNDLV010000004.1, read on the forward strand.
TCGGTTTGGCCACGTTTGACGCAAGCGGGACGGAAGGTGTGGCATTCGTCGTGGATCTGACCGAGCGCAAGCGTGCCGAAACCGAAGCCCACGAGAGCGATCGGCGTTACCGGGAGGTGCAAAGGGAGCTGGCGCACGCGAATCGTGTCGCAACCCTGGGCCAACTCACGGCCTCGATCGCTCATGAAGTCAACCAGCCGATCGCCGCGACGGTCACCAACGCCCAGGCGGCGCTGCGATGGCTCGCCGGCCAGCCTCCTGAAGTCGAGAAGGCCCGGCAGGCGCTCGGCCGGATCGTCAACGACGGTAACCGAGCGGGGGACGTAATCGGCCGCATCCATGAACTGATCAGGAAGACGCCGCCACGGAAGGAACCGGTGGACATCAACGAGGCAATCCGCGAGGTGATTGAGCTCACCCGTGGCGAAGCGTGGAAGCACGGCGCCTCGGTGCAGACGCATCTCGCGGACCGATTACCGCTAATTGAAGGAGATCGGGTCCAGTTGCAACAAGTCCTCCTTAACTTGCTCATCAACGCGATGGAGGTTATGAGCGGTGTCAGCGATGGCGTGCGGGAATTGCTCATCAGCACGGCAAGAGCCGACTCGGGCTGTGTACTCGTGACGGTGCTCGATTCGGGGCCTGGCTTTGCCGCGGACAGTGCCGAGCGCCTTTTCGCTCCTTTCTACACCACCAAGCCGACCGGTTTGGGGATGGGGCTGCCGATCTGCCGTTCGATCGTCGAGGCGCACGGCGGCCGATTGTGGGCAAGCGCGAACGTGCCGCGCGGCGCGATCTTTCAATTCACGGTGCCCGCCCATCCAGACGCTTCATCGTAACTGCGAGCAGCACGAGCACTTCCTCGCGCTGCTGTCCGTCCGTTGGCCAAGGCAGAGATGCTATGTGGGACTACCCAAGCCAGACCCGTCCAGGGCAACGCTAATTAAGTCCACCGAACCGGTACGTCAGGCGTCAGAGATCGGATCGAACGAGGAAGGCGAAACAGGATGAAGCAGCAGACGCTGGCGATGGCAGCCGATCAAGGAACGGGTTTCGAGACGCACCGCAAACGCACGCGGCGCGACGAGTTTCTCGACACGATGAACGCGATCGTGCCATGGGCGCAACTGTGCGCGGTGATCGAGCCGCATTATCCGAAGCGCGGCAATGGCCGCCCGCCTATTGATCTTTAGCGCATGCTGCGGATCCACTTCGTGCAGCACTGATTCAATCTGGCCGACTTCGCCTGTGAGTGCCATAACCGCGCAAGTGCGGAACGATTACCCGATAGCCCGCCGATGCGATCCGCAGCGAAGCGGGGGCGAATTTCTTCCGAGAAAAGTTGCGGTTGTTCCCATGCCGCGAAGTGGCCGCCCTTGTTCACTTCGTTGAAGTAGATGAGGTGGTGATAGCTGCGCTCGGTCCAACTGCGGGGCGCCTGATAGATCTCGCCGGGAAACACCGTCACGGCGGCTGGGATCGAGATGTTCACGCTATTGAAGTTGTTCGCGTTGTTGGTCCAGTACAGCTGCGCCGCCGACGTGGAGGTATTGGTCAGCCAGTACAACGTGATGTCGTCGAGCATCTCGTCTTTGCTCAATGACCGTTCAGGATCGCCGCCGCTGTAGGTCCAGTCCGCGAATTTGTCGTACATCCACGCAGCCTGCCCGACCGGAGAGTCCGCGAGCGCCATAGCCGATCGTCTGCGGACGTGTGACCATCATCGCCGCATAGCCGCCGCCGCGCGTGTACAGATTGTTCAGCGACTGGTAGGCGATTTTCTCCTTGTCGGGAAGTCCGCGCGGCGGCGGATCGCCTGCCTTCAGCCGTTTTGCGATTTCGGGCGGGACAGTCGCTGGCATGTTGACGTGAATGCCGAGCAAGCCCGGCGGCTTTTGCGCGGCCATCTTGTCGGCGATCACCGAGCCCCAGTCTCCGCCCTGCGCGACGTAGTGCTGATAGCCCAACCGCCGCATCAGTTCTTCCCACGCTCGCGCGATGTGATCAGGCGTCCAGTCGGCCGTTGCCGGCTTGCCCGAAAACCCATATCCGGGCATCGATGGCAGAACCAGATCGAACGAATCCTCCGCCCGTCCTCCGTACGCTACCGGGTCAGTCAACGGTCCGATCACCTTGAGCTCTTCGAAGACCGAGCCGGGCCAGCCATGCGTCATGATGAGCGGCAACGCACCGGGATTTTTCGAGCGTACCCAGATGAAGTGAATATCGACCCCGTCGATCGTGGTCACGTACTGCGGCAGCGCGTTGAGCTTCACTTCAGCGTTGCGCCAGTCGTAGTCGGTGCCCCAATACTGCACGAGCGCCTGCAGCTTCGCGAGCTGCGCGCCTTGCGACCGATCCGTCACCGTCTCCGGTTGCGGCCAGCGCGTCTGCGCGATGCGTTTCTTCAGGTCGGCTAGCTGCGCGTCGGAAAAGTGCGCCGTGAACGGTCGGAACGCCGTGTCGTCCGTCGACGCAGCCGACGTCGCGGCCGTTTCGGCCGCAAGCGCGGTCGCCGGCAAGTTCGCGATGGCGGGAGCCGCCATCAGCGCGGTGACGAGTAGGGATTTGAGGACTTTCATGAGGAGTTCTCCTGACCTGCGATAAGGAAACGGTGACTAGAATGGGAACTGAAAGAGTCGGTCGACCGCTGGTGCGGAAGGATCGTCGAGGGCCGCTCATTCGCGTTCAATCAAATCCGCGCATCCATAGCGCATTTATATGGGCGGCCGCCGAGATCGCAAAGGACGTAGAAACTACGGTTTCAGGACACCACTCAAAGGAATCGCCGTGCCGTCAGTCGCGTTCGTCGTGTTCGATGGGTTTCACGCCATGTCGCTCGCCGCGCAGCCGGTGTTTTCGTTTGCCAATCAGAAATTCGGTGAATCGTTCTACGAAGTACTCACGCTGTCGGAACATGGCGCGCCGGTCAGACCGATCGGTGGTCCCACGGTGATGACCGAACCCTTCGAAGAGCGAACGTTCGACACGGTCCTTTTCACGGGCGGCGATCCGGGCGCGGCGCGGCCGTCCCATGGGCTGCTCGCCTACGCACGTCACAGCGCGGCGACGGCCCGGCGCGTCGCCGCTATTTGCACGGGCGCCTTCGTGCTGGCCGAAGCGGGCCTTCTCGACGGCAAGCGCGCCACCACGCACTGGGTCTATGCGTCCGCGCTGCGGAAGCATTTTCCGCGCATCCGTGTGGAGGAAGACCGGATTTACGCGGTCGACGGTTCGATTTGGACGTCGGCGGGCATGACGGCGGGAATCGATCTCGCGTTGGCGCCGGTCGAGGCCGATCTGGGGGTGGACGTTGCGAGATCGGTCGCGCAAACGCTCGTCGTTTCTCATCGACGCGCCGGTGGTCAGTCCCAGCATTCGGCGTTGCTGGAACTCGATGCGAAATCGGATCGCATTCAGTCCGCGCTGACGTACGCGCGGAAGAATCTCGCGCAACCGCTGCTGGTGGAACAACTGGCCGAAGTGGCGCGGCTCAGCCCGCGTCAGTTCAGCCGCGCGTTCCGGGCGGAGACGGGGCAATCTCCCGCCAAGGCCGTCGAGAGACTGCGTCTCGAAGCCGCGCGACTCATGCTGGAAAGGAGCCGCCATACGGTCGAACAGATCGCCCAGCAGACCGGATTTTCCGACCCGCGCCGCATGCGCGATGCGTTCACTCGAGCGTTTGGACAACCGCCACAGGCGATACGTCGCAATGCGCGCTGGGCCGCGCCGGGATGATGGGGGCGGCCCAGCGCAGTCTTCGATCGGTAGGTCTGGTCGGCAATGACCCGCGCGACCGTTTGCAGCGACTGCTTGGGCGTCGTCAAGCTGACCGAGCCGAGCGCGAGCCGGATCGCGTGCGGTAGGCGCGCCGACGCGGCGAACGGATGCGCGGTCGAAACGGCGATCTTCTCGCGCCTCAGGGCCATGGCGATCGCCTGGCGCAACGCGGCGCATTCGATGCCGAACTCGTCGCCGTCGAAATAGAAGGGCGCAAGGGCAGCATCCAGTTCACGCGCGACGAGCTGCCGCGTCCGGAAACGACCGTGGAAACGCTGGCAAAGCTGCGTCCCGCGTTCCGTCCCGATGGCACGATCACGGCGGGCAATGCGCCCGGCCTGAACAGCGGTGCGGCGGCAATGGTCGTGGCCGAGCGCGGTTATGCCGACGCCAGGGGCATCGAAGCGAGTGCGCGTCTTGCGGCTTTCGGCATCGCCGCCGTCGAGCCCGGCATGTTCGGTCTCGGTCCCGTGCCGGCCGTGCATATCGCGTTGGAGCGAGCGGGCTGGAAGCTCACCGATCATCGCTGTGGCGCAGCATGATTCAATTGACCGTCGCCAACGAAGCGGCATATCTTGAGCATTGCCGACGCTACGCTCTCGACCACCTGGGCCAACAGGTCAGATAGCGAGGTATCGGTTGCATGTCCGCGGCAGGTTCGATCTCATCGCTGCACGCGCGATAACCCGCGAGAAGTCAGGCGCCTGCATCGAACAACAGGACAGACCAGGCCCATCTTTTGCGGTCTGCGCGCGCACGTCGTTCTTGATTAGGGTGGAAGATCATCATGTCGAGACAGCCCGGTTGGTCAGTCGTCATCGGCGCAATCACACTTGTGTTTCTCGCGCTCACTTCGCTTTACCTCGCGATCGGCGGAGCATGGCTGATTGCCGTAGGCGGGTCGTGGTACTACCTGATCACGGGCCTGCTGCTCGCAGTAGTGACGTGGTTGCTTTACCGGCGCAAGCCCGCTGCGCTCGTTCTCTATGCGCTCGTGATGATTGCGACCGCGGTCTGGGCACTGTGGGAGTCCGGCACGGACTTCTGGGCATTGGCTCCGCGCTCCGGGGTGCTGGTCATTTTCGGCGTGTGGCTACTGCTGCTCGTGAGCTGGCGGATGGAGGGCGCACGCGGGCTCGGCATGGGTTCGCTCGTCGTTGCATTGGCTGTCTGGGCGGGCGTGCTCGTCTACGCGAACTTCAACGACCCGCAAACGGTCAACGGCAGCTTCAGTGCGGCATCGGCGGCCCCCGCAGAGACCGGTGATAGCGCCGCCGACTGGCCGGCCTACGCGCGCACCCAGGCCGGTACCCGCTATTCCCCGCTGACTCAAATCACGCCTGCAAACGTCAAGGACTTACAGGTCGCGTGGATCTTCCGGACCGGGGATAGCAAAGGCCCCAACGACCCCGTCGAGATTACGGACGAAGTCACGCCGATCAAGATCGGCGAGACCTTGTTTCTATGCTCGCCGCATCAGATCCTATGGGCGTTGGATGCGCGGACCGGCAAGTTGAAATGGAAATTCGATCCGCAGCTGAAGGCCGATCCGTCGTTCCAGCACGTGACCTGCCGTGGTGTGGCTTACGTCGATCTTTCCGCGGCCGGTCCCGCGCCGACGGCTGATCAGCCCTCGGCCGCATCGGCCGCTGCGCCGGATCAGCAGGCAGCATCGGCCGCCGCGCCGGATCAGCAGGCAGCGTCGACCGCGGCGCCCGCTCAGCAGCAACCAGCGTCTGCGCCCGCTGCGACTGCCGCGACCGCGGGGGCCTGCATGCGCCGCATCTATCTGCCCGTCAACGATGGCCACCTGTATGCGCTCGACGCGGAGACAGGGGCGCTGTGCAAAACCTTTGCCAACGGCGGCGATCTCGATCTCCAGCACAACCAGCCGGTGACGACCCCCGGCATGTATGAGCCGACCTCGCCGCCGGTCATCACGAACGACGTGATCGTCGTCGCGGGCGCGGTCGAGGACAACTATTCGACGCGCGAGCCGTCGGGCGTGATCCGCGGCTTCGATGTGCGTTCCGGCGAACTGCTGTGGGCGTTCGACTCGGGCGCGAAGGACCCGAATCAGAATCCTCCGGCCGGCGGTCACTACACGCTCACGTCCCCGAACTCGTGGGCGCCCGCTGCATACGATCCCAAGCTGGACATCGTCTATCTGCCGATGGGCGTGACCACGCCGGACATCTGGGGCGGCAACCGGACGGCGGAGCAGGAGCGTTTCGCGAGCGGCCTGCTCGCGCTGCACGCGTCGACGGGCAAGCTCGCGTGGTTCTATCAGACGGTCCACCACGACCTGTGGGACATGGACCTGCCATCGCAGCCCACGCTCGCGGACATTACCGACGTCAAGGGCAATACCGTGCCTGTCGTGTATGCGCCGGCCAAAACCGGCAACCTGTTCGTGCTCGACCGGCGCACGGGCGTGCCGGTGGTGCCGGCTCCGGAGCGTCCGGTGCCGCAGGGTGCGGCGCCCGGCGACCATGTTTCGCCTACCCAGCCGTTCTCCGGACTGACCTTCCGGCCATCGAAGGATCTCACCGATGCCGACATGTGGGGCGCCACGATGTACGACCAGCTGGTATGCCGGATCATGTTCCACAAGCTGCGCTATGAAGGCACCTTCACACCTCCATCAGAGCAAGGAACGCTGGTCTTTCCGGGCAATCTCGGCATGTTCGAGTGGGGCGGCATGGCGGTCGACACAGATCGCCAGATTGCGGTCGCCAATCCGATTGCGCTGCCGTTCGTTTCGCGGCTGATTCCGCGTGGCCCGGGCAATCCGATTCAGCCGATACCGGGCGCGAAAGGTTCGGGGACGGAGACCGGAATTCAGCCGCAATACGGCGTTCCGTTCGGCGTGACACTGAATGCGTTCATGTCGCCGGTCGGTCTTCCTTGCAAGCAACCTGCCTGGGGCTTCATTTCGGCGATCGATCTGAAGACCAACCAGATCGTATGGAAGAAGCGGATCGGAACGGTGCGGGACAGCTCACCGCTTCCGTTGCCGTTCAAGATGGGGATGCCGATGCTCGGCGGCCCGATCATCACGGCGGGCGGCGTGGCGTTCATCGGCGCGACGGCCGACAACTACATTCGCGGCTTCGACGTGAACAACGGCAGGCAGCTCTGGCAGGCGCGTCTGCCCGCCGGCGGGCAGGCAACGCCGATGAGCTATTCGGTCAACGGACGTCAGTTCGTGGTGATTGCGGCAGGCGGTCACGGCTCATTCGGTACGAAGCTCGGCGACTACGTGATTGCCTATGCGTTGCCGCAATAGCAAAGCAGTGAAGCAGGGTGGACGTGCGTGGACAGGACTGCCACGTCCACGCACGGCAATGCAGTCATCTGTTTGTCACTGACTTGCGGCGGACGGCGAACTGCTCGCCGCCGAATCCGCGTTGGCTGTTCCACCCGCCTTATCGGCGGGCTTGCAGCCCGCGCATATCGCGGCGATAGCTATCGTGATCGCGCTCGCGAGAAGCCGGCGGTAGAGGATTGGTTTCATGACATCTCCTGGTTGGGTGGCATCCGATCAATACTTGCGACGCAATCAGACAGCGCTCGTCGGGCTATCCTGCAGAGCTACGCATCTCCTATTCCCGCTGGTTTGAATTCACGTCAGTGCGAGAATCTGTCGGTCACTCCGTGTACTGAGAAACCCAATATGGGCTCCGACCTTGCCGGATAAAACCCAAGGAAAATCATACTTTGCCTGGACGGATTGGCTAAGATGTCGCAGGTTCGCGCGCGCTCCGGATGACGACAAAGCCTTGCCGCATTCCGATGCGCCGCGGCGTCGCGCCGGGAAAACAGAAAACGTTGTCACGCTCCCGCTCGGAGGCCATTCATGACTATTGGCGTATATGCCACGCTGGTTGCGACGTCGCTCGTGCTGCTGCTCGGCGAAAAGCTCGTGCAGTGGATCGGCGTGCTAAGGACCTATTCGATTCCGGCGCCGGTGGCAGGCGGGCTCATCGTCGCGATCTGCGTGCTGATCACGCGCCTCACCACCCACGTGCAGGTCAGGTTCGATTCGACGATGCAGGCGCCGCTGATGCTCGCGTTTTTCTCGACGATCGGTCTGAATGCGCATCTATCAAGTTTGAAGGCGGGCGGCCCGGTGTTGATCCGCTTTCTCGCGCTGGTCTGCGGGCTGCTGATCCTGCAGAACGTGGTCGGCTTGCTGCTTGCGTTCGCCCTCGGCGTCGATCCGCTGCTTGGGATTCTCGGCGGCTCGGTCACGTTGTCGGGCGGCCACGGTACTGGCGCCGCGTGGAGCCAGATCTTTACCGAGCGTCACGGACTGGAGTCGGCGACCGAGATCGCGATCGGCTGCGCGACGTTTGGCCTCGTGATGGGCGGCGTGCTCGGCGGTCCGATCGCACGGCTGCTGATGCGGCGGATCAGCGCCGACGAGTTGCTGCGCGTCAAACAGCTAAAGGACGAAACGCTGGTCTTCGAAGAACCGAAGGCGCAGCAGGCCACCACGCCCGCCGCGATCATCACGACGCTCGCGCTGATCTCGATCTGCCTCGCGGGCGGCGAAATGTTTGCCGACTGGATCGCGGACACCGCGTTCGAATTGCCGACGTTCGTCTGCACGCTGTTCATCGGCGTGATCCTGAACAACGTGCTCGCGCTCGTGCGTGTGCGGATCGACCAGCACGCGGTCGCGCTTGTCGGCAACGTCGCGCTCGCGCTCTTTCTCGCGATGGCGCTGATGCGGCTCGACCTATGGGGGCTTGCCGCGCTCGCGGTGCCGATCATCTCGATCCTCGCGGCACAGACGCTGCTGATGGCGCTCTACGCGGTATTCATCACGTTCCCCGCGATGGGCCGCAACTACGACGCGGTCGTGTTGTGCGCGGCGCAATGCGGCCTCGGACTTGGCGCCACGCCGACCGCGATCGCGAACATGCAGGCGATCACGAACCGCTTCGGCCATTCTCATCTCGCGTTCCTGATTGTGCCCTTGACGGGCGCGTTTTTCATGGACATCGTCAACGCGATCGTCATCAAACTGTTTCTCGCGCTGCCGTTTTTCCATTGAGCAGCGGTGGCATTGGCACATCAACCCAAGCGGGCAAATACCATGAGCGATCCACGACACATCGCACCCGACAGCACCGCCGCGCGCGTCGCGTTATGGCGTGCGCTGCACGTGCAGGCCGACGCGCCGCCGCACGTGCTCGAAGACGAAGTCGGCTTGCAGTTGCTGGCGCCCGCCGAAGACTGGCGCAGCCGCGGCGATATGGATCCGCGGTTCACGCGGCCGTTTCGCGCGTCGATCGTCGCGCGCGCACGCTTTATCGAGGATCTGGTCGTCGAGCAGACCGGGCGCGGGGTGGATCAATACGTGATTCTGGGCGCCGGTCTCGACAGCTTCGCGCAACGCCGGCCCGACATTGCGTCGCGGCTCACCGTGTTCGAGGTCGACCCGCCGGGACCGCAAACGTGGAAGCGTCAGCGGCTCGGCGAGCTTGGTTTCGGCCTGCCGGACTGGCTGCGTTTCGTGCCGGTCGACTTCGAAGCGGGCGATAGCTGGCGGCAGCGTCTCGTCGCCGAAGGCTTCGACGAAACCAGGCCGGCCGTCGTCGTGTCGACCGGCGTCAGCATGTATCTGACGAAAGAGGCGAATGCGGCGACGCTGCGCGAAGTGGCCGGGCTGGCGCGCGGCTCGACGTTCGCGATGACGTTCCTGTTGCCGCTGGAGATGGCGGACCCGGACGTGCGCCCCGGACTCGAAATGGCAGAGAAGGGCGCGCGTGCGAGCGGTACACCGTTCATCAGCTTCTTCATGCCGCAGCAGATGATCGCCATGGGGCGCGAAGCGGGCTTTGACGACGCGCGGCACGTGTCCGCGGCCGATCTGACGCAGCGCTACTTCGCGGCTCGGACGGATGGGCTGCGACCGCCGGGCAATGCGGAGGAGTTGCTGGTGGCGAACACCTAAGGGCGATGACGCCAACCGAAGTTACCAACCCAGCATGTGAGTCGTGAATACGCAATCGCTTTCCCCGCACCGCTATAATCGCGCTCGACCATGGCCTCCGAAGTCTACTCATGAAAAAGATCGCTGCCTTCGCACTCGTCGCATGCGCACTCGCCGCCTGCTCGTCCCCGGAAAAGCAGGCGCAGCGCGCCCAGCAGGAGATCCTTCATAGCGAGCCGAACCTTCGCGCCGCGCAACGCGACGCGGTGATCGACTGCACACCGGCGAATTGCGATGCCGCGTGGGCGGCGACGAAACGCTATATCGAGCAGCATTCCGACACGCGCGTGATCCGCGCGGACGCGGTCGCGATCGATACCGACGTGCCCGACGATTCGGGCAAAGCCGCTTTCTCAGCGACCCGCGCGAACAAGAGCACGGGCGGCGCGACGCTGTCGCTGTTCGCGCAGTGCCGCGGCATGTATGGGCCCGACAGCGCGAAGGGCGACGACTATGACGCGTGCGCCGAGAAGATCCTGAAGATTCAGAACGGCTACGTGCCATATCTGCGCTCGCACGCATCGGCGCAATAGGCGGCAAGCTACCGGAACCACCGGGCCCCGAACGCGGCACTCGCGTAGCGATTCGCCGAACCCTCGCCACGATGCGGCGGGAGGCGCTATGCTGATGCGTCTTCGCCTCGCGGAACCTTCTCATGCAAGCTCCTGGCGCAACCGTACCGATCTCGCTCGTCAACGGGTTCCTCGGCAGCGTCGGGACGCGGCCGGATATCGTCGACCGGCATCTGTCGGGCGCGAACATTCCGCGCGCGCTTCTGGACCAGCCTGGAGCGCGCGTCACCGAGGAACAGTTCTCCACGCTCTACCGCTCGCTCGCGATCGAACTCGACGATGAGATGCCCGGCGTTTTCTCGCGCCCGCTGCGCAGCGGCGCGCTCAAGTTTCTCTGCCTGAGCCTGCTGGATGCGCCGAATCTCGAATCCGCGATGCACCGGTTCGGCCAGTTCTTCCATCTCGTGCTGGACGACTTCCGCTTCGAGTCGCGCCGCGGCGACCTCGTCGCGAGCCTGGCGCTGCGTCCGGGAAGCACGGGAGCGCAACCCGGCATGCTGGGCCAGGAGCTGATGCTGAAGCTCGCGCATGGGATCGCGTCCTGGCTGATCGGTCAACGGATTGCGTTGTTGCAGGTGCAGTTCGCCTTTCCCCGTCCCGCTCACGCGCTCGAGTATCTTTATCTGTTTCCCGGACCGGCGAAGTTCGACTGCAATCAGACCTCGATGCAGTTCAGCAGTAGCTATTTCGACCTGCCCGTGCGTCAGCGCAAGGCGAACCTGCGCAGGTTTCTCGCTCGCGCGCCGGAAGACTGGATCTTCGTTTCGTTCAACGAGCAGCTGTTCAGTCATCGCGTGCGGGAACATCTCGCGTCCCGGCTGCCCGACGTCCCGTCCATCGAAGAGGCGGCGGAAGGCTTGCACTGCTCGGTCAGAACGCTGTGCCGTCATCTTGCCGCCGAGGGCACGGCGTTCCAGATGCTCAAGGACGAATTGCGCCGCGACATCGCGATCCAGCGCCTGACGGGCACGCGCGAGCCCATCGCCATCATCGCGGGCGACGTCGGCTTCGGCGACCCCACCGCATTCCACAGAGCGTTCCGTCACTGGACCGGCAGCACCCCGGCGGCCTATCGCCGGGGTGGCTGATCGCGTCATATCGATGCGTCGGCAACACCCGCCGACGCAGTTCCCACGGGGCGCTTACTCCCTCCGACGTGGCCAGAGATGTCAATAGATCGTCCGGTTTGGACAACCGGGCAGGGCCTGTCCGACGCTACGATTCAGCCATACGTTACCCCGGCCGCATCGGTGCCAGACGGGTGACTTTCCCTACGGACTATCTGATCGGAAGAATGGTAATGAGCTACGTCGCGCCTCTCAAAGAAATGTTGTTTGCACTCACGGAACTGGCCGGAATCGACCAACTGGCGGGCTTGCCCGGCTGCGAGGACGCAACCGCCGACACCGCTCGTGCGGTGCTCGAAGAGGCCGCGCGGCTGCACGAAGGCGTGCTCGCGCCGCTGAACGTCGACGGCGACCGCAGCCCGAGCACCTGGAAGGACGGCGTGGTGACCGCCGCGGCCGGTTTCAAGGACGCGTTTCGCCAGTTCAGCGAAGGCGGCTGGCAGGGTTTGCAACATCCGTCTGAATACGGCGGTCAGGATCTGCCCAAGCTGCTGTCGACGCCCTGCATCGAAATGCTCAACGCCGCCAACCTGTCGCTGGGGCTGTGCCCGCTCCTGACCGACGGCGCGATCGAAGCGCTGCTGACGGCGGGTAGCGAGGAGCTGAAGCAGCGCTACGTGCCGAAGATGATCGCAGGTGTTTGGACCGGCACGATGAATCTGACCGAGCCGCAAGCCGGCTCCGACCTCTCGCTCGTGCGCACCCGCGCCGAGCCGCAGGGCGACGGCTCGTACCGGATCTTCGGCACGAAGATTTTCATCACGTGGGGCGAGCACGACATGACGGAAAACATCGTGCATCTGGTGCTCGCACGCACGCCGGGCGCGCCTGAAGGCGTGAGAGGCATTTCGCTGTTCGTCGTGCCGAAGTTCCTCGTCAACGAAGACGGCTCGCTCGGCGAGCGCAACGACGTTCACTGCGTATCGATCGAACACAAGCTCGGCATCAAGGCGAGCCCGACCGCCGTGCTGCAGTTCGGCGATCACGGCGGCGCGATCGGGCAGCTCGTCGGCGAGGAGAACCGCGGTCTGGAGTACATGTTCATCATGATGAACGCCGCGCGCTTCGCCGTGGGGGTACAGGGCGTGGCGATCTCGGATCGCGCGTACCAGCAGGCCGTCGCGTATGCGAAGGAGCGCGTGCAGAGCCGTCCCGTGGATGGCTCCGCGAAGCAGTCGGTCGCCATCATCCAGCATCCCGACGTGCGGCGCATGCTCTCGACGATGCGCGCGCTGACCGAAGGCGCACGCGCTCTGGCCTATGTGTCGGCGTCGCATTGCGATCTCGCGCATCGTCATCCGGACGGCGCGACGCGCGCGAATCATCAGGCGATCTACGAATACCTGGTGCCGATCGTGAAGGGTTGGAGCACGGAGATGTCGCTGGAGGTGACGAGTCTCGGCGTGCAGGTGCACGGCGGCATGGGCTTCATCGAGGAAACCGGCGCCGCGCAGTACTACCGCGATGCGCGCATTCTACCGATCTACGAAGGCACGACGGCGATCCAGGCCAACGACCTCGTCGGCCGCAAGACCATGCGCGACAACGGCGAGGTGGCCGGGATGCTGCTCGCGCAGATCGACGCGACCCTGGCCGCGGTGCAGGCGCACCCCTCGTATGGTTCGAGCGCGGCGTTTCAGGCGATGCATCGTCATCTGTCCGCCGGCCGCGAGGCGTTGTACAGCGCGGTGCGCTACGTGGTCGAGAACGTCAAAAGCGATCCGAATGCGGTGTTCGCCGGCAGTGTGTCCTATCTGATGCTCGCGGGTATCGTGCTCGCGGGTTGGCAAGTCGCACGGTCGCTCGTGCTGGCGGCCGACAAGCGCGACGAAGATCCGTCCTTCCATGACGCGAAGATCGCGACCGCGCATAGCTACGCGACGCAGGTGCTGCCTCGTGCAATCGCGCTCGAAGCGGCGGTTCGCGGTGCTCGCGATGGCGAAGGCGCGCTGGCGCTGCGCGAAGACCAGTTCTGATCGATCAACGGACGTAATGTGTCATTCAAAGCGGTAGGGCTCGGCCCTATCGGTGTGGGAAGGAGAGTGTCGTGAGAGTTCTTGTAGCAGTCAAGCGAGTGGTCGACTACAACGTGAAGGTCCGCGTGAAATCGGACGGTACGGGCGTCGATATCGCGAACGTGAAAATGTCGATGAACCCGTTCGACGAAATCGCGGTTGAAGAAGCGGTGCGTCTGAAGGAAGCGGGCGTCGCGACCGAAGTGATCGCCGTGTCGGCCGGTGTTGCGCAGGCGCAGGAAACGCTGCGCACCGCGCTCGCGATCGGCGCGGATCGCGCGATCCTGATCGAATCTGGTGAAGACCTGCAGCCGCTCGCCGTCGCGAAGCTGCTCAAGGCGCTCGTCGACAAGGAGCAGCCGCAACTGGTGATCCTCGGCAAACAGGCCATCGACGACGACTCCAATCAGACCGGCCAGATGCTCGCCGCGCTCGCGAATCTGCCGCAGGCGACGTTCGCGTCGAAGCTTGTCGTGGCGGACGGCAAGGCGACGGTGTCGCGTGAAGTGGACGGCGGCGCGGAAACGCTGTCGCTGACGCTGCCCGCCGTGGTCACGACCGATCTGCGCCTGAACGAGCCGCGTTACCTAACGCTGCCGAACATCATGAAGGCGAAGAAAAAGCCGCTGGAAACGGTCAAGCCCGAAGACCTCGGCGTCGATGTCACGCCGCGTCTGAAGACGCTGAAAGTCGCCGAGCCGCCCAGGCGCTCCGCCGGTGTGAAGGTGCCGGACGTGAAGACGCTGGTCGAGAAGCTGAAGACCGAAGCGAAGGTGCTTTAAGTAGAACGGCAACTATGTTGCATGGGACTGGAGTAAGCGCTAAAGCGCTAACTCCAGTCGACACGGAGACAGAGCAAATGACGAACCTGGTAATTGCAGAACACGACAATGCGTCGATCAAGGCCGCGACGCTGAACACGATCGCAGCGGCACAGAAGATCGGCGGTGATATTCACGTGCTGGTCGCGGGGCATAACGCACAGGGCGCGGCCGATGCCGCCGCGAAGATCGCTGGTGTCAGCAAGGTGCTGCTCGCCGATGCGCCGCAACTGGCCGCAGGCCTCGCGGAAAACGTCGAAGCGACGGTCCTGACGCTCGTGCAAGATGCGGCGAAGCACTACACGCACATCCTCGCGCCGGCTACCGCCTACGGCAAGAATGTCGCGCCGCGTATCGCCGCGAAGCTCGACGTCGCGCAGATCAGCGACATCACGGCAGTGGATAGCGCCGACACGTTCGAGCGTCCGATTTACGCGGGCAACGCAATCGCGATCGTGCAATCGGCTGATCCGATCAAGGTCATTACCGTGCGCTCGACCGGTTTTGATGCCGTCGCAGCCGTTGGCGGCAGCGCAGCGGTCGAGAAGATCGAAGCGGCAGCCGACGCAGGCCTCGCGCAGTTCGTGAGCCGCGAAGTGACGAAGCTCGATCGTCCGGAACTGACGAGCGCGAAGATCATCGTGTCGGGTGGCCGGGGTCTGGGCAGCGGCGAAAACTACACGAAGGTGCTGGAACCGCTGGCCGACAAGCTCGGCGCGGCACTGGGCGCATCGCGTGCGGCGGTCGACGCGGGCTTCGTGCCGAACGACTATCAGGTCGGCCAGACCGGCAAGATCGTCGCGCCGCAACTGTACGTCGCAGTCGGCATCTCGGGTGCGATCCAGCATCTGGCCGGCATGAAGGACTCGAAGGTCATCATCGCGATCAACAAGGATGAAGAAGCGCCGATCTTCGGCGTCGCCGATTACGGCCTCGTTGGCGATCTGTTCACCCTCGTGCCGGAACTCGAGCAGGCGCTCGGCTAACCGCATCCAGCGGTTAGCGTCCGGCACAACGCGCAGTACGTGCCAGAAGAGAGGGCAAATGCGCGCCCAGCAAGCGGAATAATCATGAATGAGCTTAACGGATACGATTTCGAAGACCTGCGACCGGGCATGAGTGCCCGGTTCGCCAAGACCATCACGGAGGCGGACATTCTGCTTTTCGCGGGCGCGTCGGGAGACATCAACGCGGTTCACATCAACGAGGAGTTTGCGCAAACCACACCCTTCAAGGGGCGCATCGCTCACGGCATGTTGACCGCCAGCATCATCTCCGCGGCGATCGCGGGGCGGCTGCCCGGCCCGGGCACGATCTACCTCGGCCAGAACCTGCGCTTCAAGTCGCCGGTTCGACCCGGCGACACCGTGCAGGCCGAAGTGACCGTCAAGGAACTGATTCACGACAAGCGCCGCGTGGTGCTGTCCACCGTTTGCACGGTCGGCGGCAAGGTGGTGATCGAAGGCGACGCCGTGGTCATGCCGACAACCTGCCGCGACCGTGTCGTCGAGGACGCGGCTTGCGCCGTCAGCAAAGCATGATAGCGAGCCCCGCCATGAGAATGCCATTCAGCATGCCACACGAGTTTTCCACGGGCTGGGTCAATGCCGGCTTCGATTTATGGCGTTTTTCGCCGGTCAAGGATGAATACGCTACGACGGTGCCCGACACCGACGGCTCGGACTTCGATTTCAACGGGCCGTTTGCGCGAGGCTCCGTGACCCACACGAGCGCCCACTATCTGCAACAGCAGGCGCAACTGTGGAGCGACGCCGTCGCCGGATTGATCGGCGGGCGCACGGAGTTGAAGGCGGTCGCCGAGCCCGAGCAGGGAGACCGGCGCTTTCACGCCGACGACTGGTCCAGCAACGGCTGGTACAGCCTTCTTAAACAGAGCTATCTGATCAATGCCCGGGCACTCGCGGAGTTCGTCGAGGCGAGCGCGCTCGACGAAAAGGGCAAGCACAAGCTGCGCTTTTTCATGCGCCAGTTCATCGACTTCGCCAGCCCCGCGAATTTCGTCGCGACGAATCCCGAAGTCATCCGGGCGGCGGTGGAATCGGGCGGATCGAGCCTGCTCGCGGGCGTTACGCATCTGCTCGACGATCTGGGCAGCGGCTCGATTTCGATCACCGATCAAAGCGCGTTCGAAGTGGGCCGCAGCGTTGCCACGTCCAGTGGCGCGGTGGTCTATGAGAACGATCTGTTTCAGCTGATCCAGTACGAGCCGCTGACACCGAAGGTCGCCGCGCGGCCGCTCGTGATCGTTCCTCCGTGCATCAACAAGTTCTACATCCTGGATCTGCAGCCGGAGAATTCCTTCGTGCGCTTCGCCTGCGAGCAGGGCCTGACGGTGTTCGTCGTGTCCTGGCGCAACCCGCAGCAGGACATGGCGCAGACCACGTGGGACGCCTACCTCGAGGACGGCGTGATGCAGGCGATCAGCGTCGCGCGTGCGATTAGCCGGGCCGACCAGGTCAATGCATTGGGCTGGTGCGTGGGCGGCACGATGCTGTCGTCGGCGCTGGCGGTCATGCGTGCGAACGGCGACGACTCCGTGGCCAGCCTGACGCTGCTGACGGCGTTGCTCGACTTCACCGACCCGGGCGATCTCGGCGTGTTCATCGACGAGCAGGGCGTGGCGATGCGCGAGCATGCGATCGGTGGCGGTGGGCTCTATCCCGGACGCGAACTCGGCTTCGTATTCCAGTCGCTGCGTGCCAACGATCTGATCTGGCCGTATGTCGTGAACAATTACCTGAAAGGCAAAACCCCGGCCGCGTTCGATCTGCTGTACTGGAACGCGGACACGACCAATCTGCCCGGTCCGATGTACAGCTTCTATCTGCGCAACATGTACCTCGAAAACAGTCTGCGCGTGCCGAACAAACTGAAGTTCTGCGACACGCCGGTGGATCTCGGCAACATCGATATTCCGAGCTATCTGATGGCGGCCGAGGAAGATCACATCGTGCCGTGGCGGTCCGCCTATCAGTCGACGCAACTAGTGGGCGGGCAAACCGAGTTCGTGCTGGGGGCAAGCGGCCATATCGCGGGTGTGATCAATCCGGCCTCGAAGAACAAGCGCAGCTACCGAACCAACGATACCTGCGACGAGAACGCCGACGAGTGGCTCGCAACGTCGGTTCAGCAGCGCGGCAGCTGGTGGAATCACTGGATCGACTGGGTCAAGCAGCATTCCGGCGAGCAGGTCGAGGCACGCACGAAGCTCGGCAATAGGAAGTACAAGGCAATCGAGAGCGCACCGGGGCGCTATGTGAAGCTTCGCGCCGAGTGATCGGATGGCGATAGCGGGTGCGGCAAGAACGGGGGGTGATGCTCAGTGCATCACCCTCCGTTTTTTTGTCTTCACTGCCACCGGCCGTCACTTCGCATGGCTCGCGCGCCAGTCGCGCGGTGTCATGTGGAAGCGCGACACGAACCAGTTCGTGAACGATCCCTGTTGCGCGTAGCCGAGAAGCGCCGAGACCCGTCCGATCGGATAGGTGGGATTGCTCATGTAGCGCACGGCGAGTTCGCCGCGGACTTCCTCGACCTGATCCGAAAAGCTGGTGCCGGCCGAATTCAACTGCCGTTGCATGGTGCGCACGCTCAGATGCAAATAACGTGCAACCAGCTCCGCGTTCGCCTGCTCGAGCGGCAGCAGCAGGTAGATCGCCTTGCGCACTTCCAGCGCGGCCGATTCCGCGGCGCTCACGTTCAGCGGAGAGGCGAGGCTTTCCGCATAGCGCACGAGTTCAGGATCGGCCAGTGGATTCGGGTAGTCGAGATCGGCGCTTGCGCAGACGAACCCGTTGAAGTCGCTGCCGAACACCAGCGGACAGCCGAAGAAGCGTCGATGAAACGTCAGGTCTTTGGGCGCCGGATGCGTGAAGTGGACCTCGCGCGGTTTCCAGAACTTGCCGAGCAGAGCACCGGAGTGCCGCGCGAGGACGCCGAGCGCCAGTTCGATCGCCTGCCTTGTCGGGGTACCCCGTTCGACGACGAGTTCCTCCCGAATGGTGACCGTATTGTCCGCGTCCTCGACGTACACCGCCAGCGCTTCGTTGAGCAGATGACGGTATTCGGCCGCGGCCAGCAACACTTCGCGCAGCGTGCGTTTGTGCGCGAGCAGGACATTGATCACGCCGCTGCCGAAGGTCTGCCGCGTTTCCGCCATTTGCAGCGCGAGGGTCGGGCACGACGCCTTTTCGGCCGTCATTTCCAGCAGCCGGCAACAGGCGGTGGCCGATACGCGATCGTCCGGATTCGCGAGCGCGCCGGCGTCGATGCCGGCCTGCTTCGCGAGCTCGACCGGATTGAGTCCAAGCCGTCGCGTCACTTCGAAATAGCCGCTCATGGCTACCGACGTCACCATCGTTTCCATCGTAGTTTCTCCGGACGATTCACCATGCTGAGTATTTTTTCTAGTCATTAAACACTTGCTTCGCGCAATTATTGGTGTTAACGCGCAGTGGCACGAATCGCTAAAAGGATGGCGTCCAATCATAAAAGTGTAGCGCGCGATTGCCGTATTGTGGGCACATGTCGTTCGATGTGTTCCAGCAAGTTTTCATGCGACCTCGCGATAGCGGAACACCGTCACTTCAAAACTGGATGGAGGCAAACAAATGCAATTTCTCGACGATTCGTTGCACCCTGAGAATCAGGACAAGGTAGTCATCACCACCGCCCCTTACGGCCCGGAATGGATGCCGGAGGACTTCCCGGAAGACATTCCCGTGACGATGGACGAGCAGATCCAGAAGGCCGTCGACTGCTACAACGCCGGCGCCACGGTATTGCACCTGCACGTGCGCGAACTGGACGGCAAGGGCTCGAAGCGCCTGTCGAAGTTCAACGAACTGATCGCGGGTGTGCGCGCGGCAGTGCCCGACATGATCATTCAGGTCGGTGGCTCGATCTCGTTTGCACCGGAAGACGACGGACAAGCCGCGAAGTGGCTGTCCGACGACACGCGTCATATGCTGGCCGATCTCGATCCGAAGCCCGATCAGGTGACGGTTGCGATCAACACCACGCAAATGAACATCATGGAGCTGCTCTATCCGGAGTATCTGGCAGGCACCTCGCTTTCCAACCCCGGGTTCATGGCCGCCTATAGTGAAATGACGGTGCCGGCTGGCCCCGCCTGGGTCGAGGAACACCTGCGCCGCCTGCAGGCTTCGGGCATCCAGCCGCACTTCCAGCTCACCGGCATTCACGCGCTCGAAACGCTCGAGCGCCTCGTGCGCAAGGGCGTCTACAAGGGCCCGCTGAACCTGACGTGGATCGGCATCGGTGGCGGCTTCGACGGCCCCAATCCATTCAACTTCTTCAACTTCGTGCATCGCGCGCCGGATGGCTGCACGCTCACCGCCGAGTCGCTGCTGAAGAACGTGCTGCCGTTCAACATGATGGCGATGTCGATGGGCCTGCATCCGCGCTGCGGCATCGAGGACACGATCATCGATCAGCACGGCAAGCGCTTCACGTCGGTGCAGCAGATCGAGCAGTGCGTGCGCGTCGCGCGCGAACTGGGACGCGAAATTGCCACTGGCAAGGAAGCGCGCGAGATCTATCGTATTGGTGTGCAGTACGAGACGGTCGAAGAGACGCTGGTCGCCAACGGCATGGCGCCGAACCGCCAGGCCGGTGTCAGGAACCTGCCGCTTCGCGCGGCGTGATCACCAGGAGCCCGGGCCGGCGCATTGGCCGAGGCCGGGCTTCATGGCTAACGCTTCCGGTGCATAGCGGGGAGCAGATAGCTGAATCCATAACAGTCGTCGGCCCATGCGGGCAAGGCGGCCGCCAGGGAGTCAGCGTGGAAGGAGACAAAATATGCTCGTTCAGCATGCAGCGCCCACGACGGGCGAAGTTTCGGCAGCTCAGACGGACGTGCGCGCTTATGCGTGGGTGGTGTTTGCGTTGACGGTCGGATTGCTGCTTTCCGACTATATGTCGCGGCAAGTGTTGAATGCCGTGTTTCCGCCGCTCAAGGCGGCATGGCATCTGTCCGACGCGCAGCTGGGTTCGCTCAGCAGCGTGGTCGCGCTGATGGTCGGTGTGCTCACGTTCCCGCTGTCGGTTCTGGCCGACCGCTGGGGCCGCGTGAAGAGCATCGTGCTGATGGCGGCGATGTGGAGTCTCGCGACGGTGGGCTGCGCGATCTCGGCGAACTATGGGCAGTTGCTGCTGGCGCGTGCCTTTGTCGGAATCGGCGAAGCGGCCTATGGCAGTGTCGGTATCGCAGTTGTTCTGAGCATCTTTCCGGTCCGGCTGCGCTCCACGCTGACCGGCACCTTCATGGCGGGCGGCGCGTTCGGCTCGGTGCTGGGCATGGCGCTCGGCGGCGCGGTGGCGGCTCACCTCGGCTGGCGTTCGGCATTCGGCGCCATGGCGGCGATGGGGGTCGTGCTGGTCGTGATCTACCGCCTCGTCGTCACCGAAAAGCGTCTTGTGCCGCTGCAGCCGGCGAGCGTGACGAGGCAGGCGCAATCGCGCGGCATGTGCATGAGCCTGCGCGCGCTGATGAAGGGGTTGTTTTCGACGAAGTCCGTGGTGTGCGCCTATGTGGGCAGCGGCCTCCATCTGCTGGTTCCCGCCGCTGTGTGGGCATGGATGCCGAGCTTCCTGAATCGCTATTACGGCATGGCCACCGGCAAGGCTGCGATGTGCGCGGCGGTGTTCGTGCTGGTGACCGGGGTGGGCATGGTGGTGTGCGGAAACCTCGCCGACCGGCTCAGCAAGAACATGCGGGAACGCAAGTGGAGCGCCGCGATCGCCTTCTGCCTCGCCTGTTTCGTCCTGCTCGCGATTGGCTTGCGGATGCCCGCGGGGCCGTGGCAGCTGGTCGTGATCGGCGCCGGCATGTTCTTCTGCGCCGGTGCGAGCGGCCCGTCGGGTGCGATGGTGGCGAACCTCACGCCGCCGACGATTCACGCCTCGGCGTTTGCGACCCTGACGCTCGCGAACAACCTGCTGGGCCTCGCGCCGGCGGCTGTTCTCACGGGAATCATCGCCGATCGGATCGGACTGCTGGGCGCGTTGCAACTGGTGCCGTTCGCACCGCTCGTCGCGGCCGCCGCATTCATGATCGGCAAACGGAACTACTCGGGCGATCTGGATCGGCTGAACACGCTGCGCGAGCAGGCCGCACGCTGACATCGCATGGCGCCGCGCGGACGGCGCGGAGCACGGAACCTGTAACTGCGCCGCTGGCGCAACGAATTCTGCAAAGTGCAGATCAAGTAAAGAATTGGAGAGTCAACATGGCAAAGGCAGTTCGCTTTTATGAAACCGGTGGTCCCGACGTGCTGCGCTACGAGGACGTCGAAGTGGGCAACCCCGGTCCCGGTCAGGTTCGCCTGCGCCATCAGGCGGTGGGCCTCAATTTCGCCGACACCTACTTTCGCAGCGGCCTGTATCCGGTCCCGCTGCCCGCGGGGATGGGCGTGGAGGCCGCGGGCGTGGTCGAGGCCGTTGGCCCGGACGTCACGAACGTCGCGGTGGGCGATCGTGTGACTTACACGGGCTTCCTCAACACGCTCGGCGCGTACAGCACCGAACGCCTGATTCCGGCCGCGCCGCTGATCCGGCTGCCCGATGCGATCGACTGCGAAACGGCTGCCGGCATGACCATGCGCGGGTTGACCTGCGCGTATCTGATGCGCCGCATTCACGACTTCAAGGCGGGCGACACGATCCTTCTGCATGCCGCCGCCGGCGGTGTCGGCCTGATCGTTTCGCAATGGGCGAAGCTGCTGGGTCTGACCGTGATCGGCACGGTTTCGAACGAGGCCAAGGGCGAGGTGGCCCGCGCGCACGGCTGCGATCACATCATCAACTACAGCCACGAAGACGTCGCCAGGCGCGTGCGCGAACTGACCGATGGCGTCGGCGTGAACGTCGTGTTCGACAGCGTCGGCAAAGACACCTTCGAGGCTTCGCTCGATTCGCTGAAGCGCCGCGGTCTATTGGTTTGCGTCGGCACGGCCTCCGGCCCGATCCCGCCGTTCAATCCGCAACTGCTGGCTATGAAAGGCTCGCTCTATCTGACCCGCCCGGCGCTGGCTGACTACATCGCCGACCCGGCCGAGAAGGACGAGCTTGCCGGCGAAATCTTCGGGCTCATCGCCTCGGGACGCATCAAGATCGAGCTGAATCAGCGCTATGCGCTCGAAGATGCGGCGCAAGCCCATCGTGATCTGGAGTCGCGCAAGACGACGGGTTCGTCGATCTTCGTCATCTAAGGAGCTAGCCATGCGAGTCGAACAACTGACGTGCTCGATCGGCGCCGAACTGATAGGGGTGAATCTCGCCCACGCTATCTACGACGATGGCCTGTTTGCCCAAATCCGCTCGGCGCTGCTGAAGCACCGGGTGCTGTTCCTGCGCGACCAGGACATCACGCGTGCCGAACACGTGGCGTTCGCGC
The DNA here is from genome assembly GCF_050436245.1 of Paraburkholderia sp. MM6662-R1. NCBI lineage: Bacteria > Pseudomonadati > Pseudomonadota > Betaproteobacteria > Burkholderiales > Burkholderiaceae > Paraburkholderia > Paraburkholderia sp. MM6662-R1. Next base: position 2,079,043 of record NZ_JBNDLV010000004.1, read on the forward strand.
GCCGCTTCGGCGAACTGGAAGACCATCCGGTCGCGGGCAGCGATCCGGAAAATCCGGGCCTCGTGCGTATCTACAAGACCCCGGATCAGCCCAACGACCGTTACGAAAACGCGTGGCATGCCGACGCCACCTGGCGCGAAGCGCCGCAGTTCGGTGCCGTGCTGCGCTGCGTCGAGTGTCCGCCCGTCGGCGGCGACACGATGTGGGCGAACATGGTCCTCGCCTACGAGAAGCTGCCGGCGTACGTGAAGGCTCAGATCGCGGACCTGCGCGCGCGCCACAGCATCGAGGCGAGCTTCGGTGCCGCGATGCCGATCGAAAAGCGTCTCGCGCTGAAGGCGCAATTTCCGGACGCGGAGCATCCGGTCGTGCGCACGCATCCGGAAACGGAGGAGAAGGTGCTGTTCGTGAGCGCTTTCACGAGCCATTTCACGAACTTTCATACGCCGGAGCGAGTGCGCTTCGGGCAGGACGCGAATCCGGGCGCGGGCGATCTGCTGCGCTATCTGATCAGCCAGGCGTACATCCCCGAGTACCAGGTGCGCTGGCGCTGGCAGAAGAACAGCATCGCGATCTGGGACAACCGCAGCACGCAGCACTATGCGGTGATGGACTACCCGCCGTGCCACCGCAAGATGGAGCGCGCCGGCATCGTCGGCGACAAGCCGTACTGAACTAGCAGGTAGCTTCCCATGAATTACGAATTGAAACCGACCATTCTGATGGTTCCGGGTCTGCGTGACCACGTCGCGGAGCATTGGCAAACCCTGCTGCAGCAACGGCTGCCGAAAGCGCTGTCGGTGCCGCCGCTCGAGCACGACAAGCTCAGTTGCGCGGCACGCGTCGCGGCGCTCGATGCCACGCTCGCGCGGATCGACGGCCCGGTCATTCTGGTCGCGCATAGCGCTGGCGTGATGAGCACCGTGCAATGGGCGGGCGCAGCACAAGCGCGAGATTCACGCTGCGCTGCTCGCGGCGCCCGCGGACCTCGAGACGCCGATGCCGGCGGGCTATCCGGAGCTGGACACGCTCGAGCAGAACGGCTGGCTGCCGATTCCGCGCAAGCCGCTGCCGTTTCCGAGCATCGTCGGCGCTAGCCGCAACGATCCGCTCGGGCGGTTCGAGCGGGTGCAGGAGATGGCGCAGGACTGGGGCAGCCGCCTCGTCGATCTCGGCGAAGTGGGGCACCTCAACCCTGCTTCGGGCTTTGGCGAATGGCCGATGGCGGAGACGTTGATTCGCCGCCTGGTACTGATGTGACGCGGCCCGCGTCGGATCAGAAGGAGTCTGGGATGTCGCGTCGGATCGTGGTGGGTGTTGCCGGCGAGCTCGCGCCGGGCCAGCGCAAGCTGGCCTTCATCGATGGCCGCAGCATCGTGCTGTTCAACATCGAAGGCTCGCTTCACGCCATCGACAACTCATGTCCGCACAACGGGGCCGCGCTGTCGAGCGGCCAACTGGAAGGCTGCATGTTGCGCTGTCCGGCGCACGGTCTGCGCTTCGACGTGCGCACGGGCTGCATGGCGGGAACAGGCGGATTGAGCGTGACGACCTTCCCGGTCGACATAGTGGATTCAAAGGTGGTGGTGAGTCTCGACGCGCCGAACCCGACGCCCTCGCAAGCGCGAGCCGGCAGCGCGGCAACGTAAGGCCGGTAGGCCGGGCCCGAGACGCCACAACCAATCAGGAGACGGAAAGATGCAAGGCTTGATGATGCAGCAGTCGCTGCTGGTTTCCGCGCTGCTCACGCACGCGGAGCGCCATCACGGCGAACAGGAAATCGTGTCGCGACGCGTGGAAGGAGACATCCATCGTTATTCGTATCGGCACCTCGCGCAGCGCGCGCGCCGTATGGCCAATGCGCTGTCGACGCTCGGCGTCGGCCAGGGCGAGCGCGTCGCGACGCTCGCGTGGAACGGCTATCGCCACATGGAGCTCTATTTCGCGGTGTCGGGCTCCGGGTCCGTGCTGCATACGCTGAACCCACGACTGCACGTCGACCAGCTCGCGTACATCATCGAGCATGCGGAAGATCGTGTCGTGTTCTTCGACCTGACCTTTCTGCCGTTGATCGAGAGCGTCGCGCCCCGGGTGAAGAGCCCGAAAGTATTCGTGGCGATGACCGATCGCGCGCACATGCCGCAAGCGAACGACCTGACCGGCATGCTGATGTGCTACGAGGATCTGCTCGAGCTGCACGACGACGTTTTCGAATGGCCGCTGCTCGATGAAAACAGCGCGTCGTCGCTGTGCTACACGTCGGGCACCACCGGCAATCCGAAGGGCGTGCTGTATAGCCATCGTTCGACCGTGCTGCACACCTACGCGGCGGCGCTGCCCGATTCGCTGAACTGTTCCGCGCGCGACGTGATCCTGCCGGTCGTGCCGATGTTCCATGTGAACGCGTGGGGACTGCCCTATATCGCCTGCATGGTCGGCGCGAAGCTGGTGTTTCCGGGGCCGGCGCTCGACGGCAAGTCGCTCTATGAACTGATCGAAACGGAACACGTGACGCTGTCGGCCGGCGTGCCGACGGTGTGGCAGGGACTGCTCACGCATGTCGATGCGATGGGCGGGACCTTCTCGTCGATGCGACGCACGGTGATCGGCGGGGCGCCGTGTCCGACCGCGATGACCGAGGCGTTCCAGAAGCGCCACCGGGTGGAGGTACTGCACGCGTGGGGCATGACCGAATTGAGCCCGATCGGCACGGTCTGCAGCTTCAAGGCGCATCAGCAGTCGCTGCCGATGGAAGATCAGTATAAGGTTCAGGCGAAGCAGGGACGCGCGCTGTTCGGCATCGACATGCGGATCGTCGACTCCCACGGTAATGAATTGCCGTGGGGCGGCGAGAGCGCTGGCGATCTGCAGGTGCGCGGTCACTGGGTCACGCAGCAGTACTTCGGCGCCGACGTCGAGTCGCCATTGTGCGACGGCTGGTTTCCGACCGGCGACATCGCGACGATCGACCGGCACGGCTTCATGCAGATCACCGATCGCAGCAAGGACGTGATCAAGTCGGGCGGCGAATGGATCAGTTCGGCGGCGATCGAAAACGTCGCTTATCTGCATCCGGAAGTCTCGACGGCAGTGTGTATCGCCGCACGGCATCCTAAGTGGGACGAACGGCCGCTGCTGCTGGTCGTGAAAAAGCCGGGCAGCGAGCTGGCCAGCGACGAACTGCTGTCCTTCTTCAACGGCCGGGTCGCGCGCTGGTGGACTCCCGATGCAGTGGTGTTCGTCGACACGGTGCCTATCGGCGCAACAGGCAAGGTCCTGAAGAACCAGTTACGCGATCAGTTCGGCAACTACTACCTGCCCTGACGCACGGCTTTCGCAGCAACGCAGTTCGATTCACGCAACAACAATGCGACCGGGTACGCCCGGCGCACACAAAACCACCAACCATTTGAAGCGACCGCAGCATCGGCTTTTGCGCCACCGCCGGTACGCGAAGGAGACACAATGAAGTTGAAGTCAAGCAGCGCTGTCGTGTTGGCCGTTTTCGCCACCGCGGCTCATGCGCAGTCGTCAGTGACGCTTTATGGCGTAGTCGATACGGGGCTGCTGTATCAGAGCACATCGGCCGCTACGTTTCTGCCGCACGCGCCGAACACGGGCAAAATTTATCAGCTGAAGGACGGCGGTATCTATTCGAGCTTCTGGGGTATGAAGGGAAGCGAAGACATCGGCGGCGGCTACAAGATCAACTTCAAGCTGCAGGGCGCGTTCAACACCACGAACGGCAAGTTCGGTCTGTCCGACACGCCGGGCACCACGGCGATCTTCAACCAGTTCGCGACGGTCGGCGCATCGGGGCCGTTCGGTACCTTCGACGCCGGCCGGCAGATCATTCCGATGATCTACGCGATGGCGGAAACCGACGTCCGCGGCGCGCAGTATTTCGGCAGTGTTCTGACCGCGTGGCTGGGCATCAATCAGGCGGCCGGCTGGCCTGGCACGAGCACGAACGCGCCGATCGGCGCGCTGTACGACAGCAACGCGCTCGTCTACAACTCGCCGAAATTCCATGGCGCGTCGCTCGCGCTCGAGTACGCGCCGGGCGGCGTCGCCGGTCAGTTCCAGGGCGGTACGCGCGAGTCGGCCGTGCTCAAGTATTCGAACTACGGTCTGAATCTGTCCGCGTTGTATTACAACGGCCACGATACCAACCCGTACCCGATCACCTACCCGGCGGCGCCCGCTATCCCCGCGACCGGGCTTGCGAACAACCGTTTCTACTATTTCGGTGCGTTGTACACGATCGCCGGATTTTCGGTGTCGGCCTCGTACGGCGCCGGCAAGAATCCGGCCCATACCAACACCGCGGACTTCGAAATGATCTCGGGGGGCCTCGGCTACCAGTTCAATCCGCGTTTCAAGATCACGTCCGGGTACTACTACCTGAAAGACAAGAACAACTCGGCGAACCATTCGGGCGAGTTCGCCGTGGGCGCGGAATACAACCTGTCGCAGCGCACCAAGGCTTACGCGCAGGTGGGTTATGTCAACAACAGGGGGACCATGAACCAGACCATCGTCTATGGCGCCCCGGTTGCACCTGGCATGTCCACCACGGCGGCCATGGTCGGCATCCGCCATAACTTCTGATTACGTCGCCTATAACAACTGGAGTATTCGATGAAAAGCATTCAGGCACGCGCGTTGGCGATTGCCATATTGATTCTGGCCGCGTCGAGCAACGCATGGTCGCAGTCGGGCCAGACGGCTAGTGCAGCTTCGGGCGCACCTGCGATGTCAGCTAGCGCAGCCGCTCCCGTCAGCTCGAGGCAAGCCAATCGCGCGCTGCGTCGGCAGGTGTATGCCGCGATCGGCAAGCACAAGGAGATCAGCGCCGGCAATATAAGCGTCATCGCAAAAGGCGGCGCGGTGACGCTGAACGGCACGGTCACCGACGTTTCCCAGATCAATCAGGTCGCGGAGATCGCGAAGGGTGTTCCGGGGGTGACTTCGGTGACCAACAAGCTCACGGTGGAAAAGCCGTTCGGCGGGATGTAAAAAGAGCTCACGCATCGGGGGATTAAGCGCGAGGAGCCCAATATAACAATCCACTAGCTGTCGAACAGCGCCGTGTAACGGCGCTGCATCTCTTCAGGCGTGAGCGCTTCGATCTGCGCGCCGAGCATCCATTCGTGGCCGAATGGATCGCGCACGGTCGCCGAGCGCTCGCCATAAAAATGATCGGTTAGCGGGCGGACCACGGTTGCGCCCGCTGCAACCGCTCGTGCGAACAGCTCGTCGACGTCGTCGCAGTGGATATGCAGCAGCACACTCGGCCGGCTGTCGCCGGTCGGTCCGAGCATGTCGTGCTCGGGATATTCATCGGACAGCATCACGGTCGCGGGACCGATCTTCACTTCGGCATGACCGATGCGGCCGCCTGGCTCGGTCAGGCGAAACTGCTCGACGCCGCCGAATGCCTGCGCGTAGAACTCGATAGCCCGTGCGGAGTTGCGCACGCGCAGATAGGGGTAGAGCTCGTGGATCGCGTTCATCGTCACCTCCTGGTGGTGGGCGAATATGGGTTGGCGGACACAATAGTCTGCCCCGATCCGCTAAGCGGTCGCTTGGCTACCCACGGGATTCCATCGCCTTTTGACCAACGATGAATCGAGGTCGCTAGTGGTCTGCGTCAAACGGATTGCATCTTATTCAGCTTGGTGCGGGCACGCGTGACTTTCGCCAGAATGTCGGAAGCTTTAGCGGTCCAGATGAAGGGTTTTGGATCACCATTGTGCTTTTCAATGTACTGCTCGATCGTGCTGACCAACTCGGGTACCGAGCGAAAGGCTGACCGCCGTAGCTGGTTCTCGGACAGATCACGAAAGAAGCGTTCGACCATATTGAGCCAGGAAGCGCTGGTGGGCGTGAAATGCATGTGAAATCGTGGGTGCTTGGCCAGCCACGCCTTCACCTCGGGATGCTTATGAGTGGCGTAGTTGTCGGCAATCAAATGTAGTTCCCTACCCTTGGGGGTGCTGCGATCGATCTTGCGCAGGAAGCCCAGCCATTCTTGATGACGATGCTTCGTCTGGCACTGACCAATGATGCTGCCATCGAGCGTGTTCATCGCGGCGAACAACGTCGTCACACCATTGCGCTTGTAATCGTGCGTCATCGTCTGACCTCGACCTCGCTTCATCGGCAAGCCAGGCTGGGTCCGGTCCAGAGCCTGGATCTGGGACTTCTCGTCACAACTGAACACCAGTGCGTGCTCAGGTGGATCGAGATAAAGGCCGACGATGTCCTCCAGCTTCTCGGCAAAGTGCTTGTCGTTCGAGACTTTGAAGGTTTCTATCCGATGCGGCTTGAGTCCATGCGCCTGCCAGATGCGCCTCACGCTCGCCTCGCTGACGCCGGCCACTGCCGCCATGCTGCGCGTACTCCAATGCGTCGCGTTATCGGGACGCTGCTGCGTGGTCATCGCCACGATGGCCTTGACCTTGCGCGCAGAGATCTTCGGCTTGCGCCCGGGTCGCGTCTCGTCCCGCTCGATCCCCGCCACACCGTCCGCGATGAAGCGCGCTCGCCAGCGCGCCACCGTGCCTCGCCAGATACCCAACTGCACACCGATCTCTTTGTCTGTGTGGCCCAGTGCCGCGAGCAATATCATCTTGGCACGCTCGGCCAGTCGTACCGGAACCCTCCGCCCAGCCGCCCACGTTTCCAATTGTTTGCGCTGGCCTTCGCTCAGCTCAACTTTTGCCGCGATTCTCATGGGTTCTCCCTCATCACCTGGAAGGAGACTCGCAAATCGCGATTAAGTTGCATTATTTACGACGCACTACACTAGCGCTGCTCCTTCTGAATCAAGCCGCACCTGAATCGCGTCACATTTGTCACTCCCATCATTCGATGTCCGGCGGCCTAAACTACCCCATCATCAGTAGCGAGCGATGCCCGGTGAGCGAATCGCCTTCCGACCCGAACGCACAGGACATCGCTCTAACCCGGAGGTTACGATGACGACGATCAAGTCACCTGAGAAGCGTGGGAAAGATGGACAGCTTGCCATGAAGACACCACCGATTGTGTCGCGGCAAGAGTGGGAGGCCGCGCGCGAGCAGCTGCTCGTCAAGGAGAAAGCCTTGACACGTGCCCGCGATGCGCTGGCCGCCGAGCGACGGCGGATGCCATGGTTTGCCGTGGAAAAAACGTATGCGTTCGACGGCCCGGAGGGCAGGGTAAGCCTGCTCGACCTGTTCAACGGCCGCCGCCAGTTGGTCGTCTATCGCGCCTTTTTCGAGCCCGGCGTGCACGGGTGGCCGGAGCATGCGTGCATTGGCTGTTCCCTGGGGGCCGATCAGGTCTCCCACCTTGCCCATTTGCACGCTCGCGACACTACGCTTGTGTACGCGTCCCGCGCGCCGCAAGCCGATATCGCGCGGCTGAAGACCCGGATGGGCTGGGAGATGATCCCCTGGTACACCATCACCGATAGTTTCGACGCCGACTTCGGCGTGGACGAATGGCACGGCCACAACGCGTTCATCCGGGACGGCGAGCGGGTGTTCCGAACGTACTTCATTAACGGCCGTGGGGACGAGGCGATGGGCACGATCTGGAGCTACCTTGACATGACGGCGCTCGGGCGGCAGGAGACGTGGGAGGATTCGCCGGAGGGCTACCCGCAGAGCCGACCGTACAAGTGGTGGAACTGGAACGACACTTACGTCCCCGGCGCGGCTCCCGATCCGAAGTGGGTCGAGGTGTCAGATGCCGGAGAGGCTGCGTTTCGGAAACGCGACGACTAGCGCCTGACGAATCATCGATCCCTGTCGTTTCTCCGTCCGATGCTGCAGCCTGCGGGCAAACTGTGAAGCGATGCCCGGATGCGGATAAGCAGTATCGCGGTACGTTCGATGTTTGAAATCGCGTCGTCGTATTGAGCGCGCTCGTGGAACGGCGGTGCGCCAGCCACGAATCCAGGCGGAGATTACAATGACAGAGTCGTTACGGCATCCTATCGGTTCAACCGCTTCGTTTCCCCGCTTACGAGGGCCGCACTCCAATGAACGCATCCGAACGTATCGGCGAACTGATCGCGGGACTCACCGACTGGCGCGGCGCGACCTTCGCTCGCATCCGCCAGTGCATGCTCGCAGCGGATCGGGACATCGTCGAGGAATTCAAGTGGATGGGTAGTCCGGTCTGGTCGCGCGACGGCATGATCGCGGTCGCCAACGCGCACAAGGGCAAGGTCAAACTGACCTTCGCGCATGGCGCGGGTCTGGCCGACCCGGACGGCTTGTTCAACGCAGGCCTCGAAGGCAACGCGCGGCGCGCCATCGACTTCTTCGAGAGCGACGGGGTCGACGAGCGCGCACTGAAAGCGCTGGTGCGCGCCGCAATCGACTATAACCAGAATCATCTGAAGCAGAACGTGCGCGGCGCACTACCGAAAGCCGGCCGTAAGCGGGCGTCCGGCGACGCCTGAGGCCGGCACAGTCTGATCGCCAGCCGCGCCGCACCGCGAACCCTGTGGTGGATACCAGAATTGATATCGATATCACCCAAAATATAATTGGAAAGATATCAACTCGCTCCGTACACTTCACCATCCCTGGACACTGAGCGGCAACCTTGCGCCGTAGCGTCGGGCGGGCCGCTTCAGTCAAATTGGCCGGTGAGGGGTCCCGGCACATGCATCAAGGACCTAGTATGTCGGAAAAAAAGCGGAAATTGCGCTCGGCCGAGTGGTTCGGCACGGCTGACAAGAACGGCTTCATGTATCGAAGCTGGATGAAGAATCAGGGCATTCCCGATCATGAGTTCGACGGGCGTCCCGTGATCGGTATCTGCAACACGTGGTCCGAGCTGACGCCGTGCAACGCGCACTTTCGCAAGCTCGCCGAGCACGTGAAGCGCGGCGTCTATGAAGCGGGCGGCTTCCCGGTCGAGTTCCCGGTGTTTTCCAACGGCGAATCGAATCTGCGTCCGACCGCGATGCTCACGCGCAATCTCGCGGCGATGGATGTCGAGGAGGCAATCCGCGGCAATCCGATCGACGCGGTCGTGCTGCTGACCGGCTGCGACAAGACGACCCCCGCGCTGCTGATGGGCGCGGCGAGCTGCGACGTGCCGGCGATCGTCGTGACCGGCGGCCCGATGCTGAACGGCAAGCTCGACGGCAAGAACATCGGCTCTGGCACCGCGGTGTGGCAGCTGCACGAATCGCTGAAGGCCGGCGAGATCGATCTGCATCAGTTCCTGTCGGCCGAGGCGGGCATGTCGCGCTCGGCGGGCACCTGCAACACGATGGGCACCGCGTCGACGATGGCCTGCATGGCCGAGGCGCTCGGCACGTCGCTGCCGCACAACGCGGCGATTCCCGCGGTCGACTCGCGCCGCTATGTGCTTGCGCATATGTCGGGAATCCGGATCGTCGAAATGGCGCTCGAAGACCTGAAGCTGTCGAAGATCCTCACGCGCGAGGCGTTCGTCAACGCCATTCGCGTCAATGCGGCGATCGGCGGCTCGACCAACGCGGTGATTCATCTGAAGGCGATCGCAGGGCGCATCGGTATCGATCTTGATCTCGACGACTGGGTGCGCATCGGCCGCGACACGCCGACGATCGTCGACCTGATGCCGTCGGGCCGTTTCCTGATGGAAGAGTTTTATTACGCGGGCGGCCTGCCGGCCGTGCTGCGCCGGCTCGGCGAAGCGAACCTGCTGCCGCATCCGGACGCGTTGACGGTCAACGGCAAGTCGCTGTGGGACAACGTGAAGGATGCACCCAACACCAACGACGAAGTGATCCGTCCGCTCGACAAGCCGCTCGTCGCCGATGGCGGCATCCGCGTGCTGCGCGGCAATCTCGCGCCGCGCGGCGCGGTGCTGAAGCCGTCGGCGGCGACACCCGAGTTGCTCAAGCATCGCGGACGCGCGGTCGTGTTCGAGAACCTGGAGCACTACAAGGCGCGCATCGTCGACGAGACGCTCGACGTCGACGCGAATTCGGTGCTGGTGATGAAGAACTGCGGGCCGAAGGGTTATCCGGGCATGGCCGAAGTCGGCAACATGGGCCTGCCGCCGAAGCTGCTGAGGCAGGGCGTGAAGGACATGGTGCGCATTTCCGATGCGCGCATGAGCGGCACCGCCTACGGCACCGTGGTGCTGCACGTGACGCCGGAAGCGGCGGCCGGCGGCCCGCTCGCCGCGGTGCAGGACGGCGACTGGATCGAGCTCGATTGCGACGCGGGCACGCTGCACCTCGATGTCAGCGACGCGGAACTCGAGCGCCGTCTCGCGCAGCATGTGCCGCCCCAGCCGCCGGAAGGTGGCGGCTACCGGCGCCTGTATATCGATCACGTGCTGCAGGCCGATGAGGGTTGCGACCTCGACTTCCTCGTGGGGTGTCGAGGTTCCGCGGTGCCGCGGCATTCGCACTGACGCGCCGTTGCAACGGCAACGGCTCGGCCCATGACCGTGCGGGCGATGCATTCGTGCATCGCCCGCATTTTTTTATGACCTGTGGTTGGCGTTCGCGGCGCAGCTGCCTTGGAAGGTGCGCCGCTAATGGCTATTGGCCGAGGTTGTCGACCGCGTCGAGCACGAGTCCGAAGAACTCGTTCGCCGCGGCCGGATTCAGCCAGCGCACGACCACGGTCATGCGCCGCTCCGGTTCGACCCACGTGAACGAACTGCCTGCGCCGACACCGAAATAGCTCGACTCCGGCACGTTCGGGAACACCTTGCGCCCGGTGTTGAGCCACACGAGGTAGCCATAGAACGGCGCGATCGCGCACGGCGTGCGCATGCGCGCGATCCATTCGGACGACAGCACGCGCTGGCCGTTCGCGACGCCGTCGTCGAGCAGCATCTGTGCGACCTTCAACTGATCGTTCGCGCTGACCGATACGCCGCCGCCCCAGTGCGTGCCGCCCGGCACCGACTGCATGCGTCGCCCGTCGATTTCGACCCACGCATTGTCGTAGCCGACCCATTGCCAGTTTTCGCTCGCCCCCGAAGGCCGCATGATCGCTTCGCGAAACACCTCGGGCAGCGGCTGACGGAACAGATGCAGCAGCGCGAGCGAGAACTGGTTGATGCGGACGTCGTTGTATTCCCAGTACGTGCCCGGCGGTTGCGGCGGACGCAGATCGCCTTTTTTGCCATCGGGCGGCGCGGCGAAATTGACCGCACGGTAGTGATCCGCCTGATCCGACAAACCGAAGTACGTGCCGCGCCATTCGCTCGTTTGCTGCAGTAGATGCGCCCAGCTGATCGGCGCGTTGTGTTCGTCGTCGAAGCCGATGTCGGGTACGCGCACGCGCACCGGTTCGTCGACGTCGGGCAACAGGCCGCGATCGTGAGCGACGCCGGCCAGCAGCGCGAGGTACATCTTCGCGACACTGAAGGTCAGGTCGGCGCGATCCGGTTCGCCCCAGCTCGTCAGCACGCGGCCGTCGACGGCGATCGCGCCCGACACCGGCCCGCGATCATGCACGGGACCGAGCAGCCTGTTCCACGGCGGCGGGTCGTTTACGTGCACCCCCCATGCGCCACCCACATGGCGGTCCCAAAGCGATTCATGATCCACCGCGAACTGCACGGCTTGCTGCAAACGGTCTTGCATGGATAAGTTCCTGTCGGTTCAACGAAGCCCGCGAGGCAGAGACTCAGCGTGCGTGCAGTCGCACGCGTGCCCACATCACGGTGAAAAGGCTGAGCATGGCCGCGAGCATCAGATAGAGTCCGGGCGCGAGATTATTGCCGGTCGCCGCGATCAGCGCGGCAACGGCGAGCGGCGTGAAGCCCCCGAACACGGTGGTGCCGATGTTGTAGCCGAACGCCATGCCGGTCGTGCGCGTGCGGGTCGGGAACAACTCGGACATCAAGGCCGGAATCGGCGCGAAGTAGGTCGCCTTCAGCAACGCGACCCACGTGACCGCGGCAAGCAACGAGCCGAGCGACGGGCGCGCGTTCATCAGCACGAAGGCGGGATACACGGTCGCGAAGAACAGCACGCCGGCACCGAGCATGATGCGCACGCGGCCCACCTTGTCGGACAGATGACCGACGAGCGGCGTGAGCATCATCATGATCAGACCGGCCGCGAGCGTCGCGATGAAGCCCGACGACGGTGCGAGTCCGAGCTGCCGCGCCGCGTAGGTCGGCATGTAGAGCAGCATGTAGTTGGCCGTGGTGGTCAGCACGAGCACGCCGATCGACACGAGCACCCGTTCCTTTTGCGTCGCGAGCAGTTCTCGCACCGGCGCGGCGGACTTTTCCGCGCGCTCGAACTCCGGCGTTTCGTCGATGCGGCGGCGAATGTAGAGCCCGACCGGACCGATCAGCATGCCGAACAGGAACGGAATGCGCCAGCCCCAGCCTTCGAGTTGCGCGGTCGTCAGCGTGCTCGTCAACACCGCGCCGAACAGCGACGCCAGCACCGTGCTCGCGCCCTGGCTCGAGAACTGCCAGCTTGCCATGAAGCCTTTGCGCTCCGGCGCATGTTCGATCAGAAACGCGGTCGAACTGCCGAACTCGCCGCCCGCCGAGAATCCCTGCAACAGCCGCGACGCGAATACGCCAATCGGCGCGAGCACGCCGATCGCCGCATACGACGGCATCAACGCGATCATGCTGGTGCCGAGCGTCATCATCGCAATCGATAGCGTCAACGATGCCTTGCGGCCTTTGCGGTCGCTGAACGAGCCGAGCGCGAGCGCGCCAATCGGTCGCGCGAGATACGACAGCGCGAAGGTGCCGAGCGTGAGCAGCAGCGATACGGTGCGGTCGTGCACCGGAAAAAACGTGCGCGACAGCACGGCCGCGAAGTAGCCGTACACGACCAGATCGTAGAACTCCAGTGCGTTGCCGATCGAGGTCGCGAGAATCAGCCGCGATACGCTCGAGCGCGAAGTGTGCCGCGCGAGCGCGTCGGCGGTGGTGACGGAGTCCATGCTCATGACGAAGTCCTCTGGCGGCATTGGGAGGCGCGCCGGCTGTGTCGCGTGAGCGGCGCGGGCGCGGGATCGAAGCGTGTGACCCGATGTTGGGGTGGACGATATTTATAGACAATTACAATATTTGGCAGATATCGTTGCCGAAACGGCAAAGCGGAATCGAGCTGACCCAGCTATTCGATATCGCATGCAGTCCCGAAGGCCTCGCGTTCGATCCGGCGTTCGTCGAATTGCTGACGGGCGCGATCGAGAATCCGGCGTTGCTCGACTGATTTCGCGCCGCAAAAGAAAAAGCGCCCCGCAGGGCGCTTTCCATCGATTCAATCAGGCAGGGAACGCAGATGTTCCCTGCCGCGAACCGTCTGCTTAGAACTTGTGACGCAGACCGACACGGAACGCCAGCTGGTTGTCGGCGCCGACGCCCGACGTGCTGAAGTAGCTCGTGCTCGAACCGATCTGTGCCTGCAGATCCTGCGTGCCGTTGCGGCCCGACGCGATCTGATAGATGCCCAGCACGTACACGTCCGTGCGCTTCGACAGCGCGTAGTCGCCGCTCAGGTCCACCTGGTTCCAGTGACCGACGTTCGCGCCGCTCAGGTGCATGTACGTGTAGCCCGCGCCTGCCGTGATAGCCGGCGTGACCGCGTACTTCGCGCCTGCTTCGTAGGCGGCGAACGTGGTCGACCCACCCGAGATCGGTGCGAGGCGCGTGTTCGTGTACAGGGCCCACAGCGTCGCCGGGCCGAATGCGTAACGGCCGCCAACGCCGACCGTGCGCAGATCCTGGATCTGGCCGTTGCCGATCGTCGGGAAGCTGACGTTAGCCAACGAAGTCGAGAAGGCCGGCGATGCCTGGCCCGGATAACGGATGTCCGTGTACGCCGCGCCGATACCGAACGGGCCGTTCGCATAGTTCGCGCCGAAGCTGTAAGCGCGCGACGAACCTGCCACCGGGGCCGTGGACGTGCCCGTACCCGGCGTGCCGGCAAAGCCGCCTGCCGTGTTCGAGAAGCCGTACATCGCGCCGAAGGTCAGGCCGGAGAAGTTCGCGCTGCTGAACTTGACCGAGTTGTTGATACGGCTCGACGTGAGCTGGTCGACGTCGTTGATGTGGTAAGCGTAGTTGCCCGCGACGGTCTGGCCGCCGGTCGCGTAGTTGGAGCCGAGGTAGTCGGTCGAGAACGAGTACTGGCGACCGAACGTCAGCGAGCCGACGTTGTTCTGCGACACGCCGACGTACGCCTGGCGCCCGAACATCGCGCCGCCCTGGCCGGCGGTGCCGTTCCCGCTGTTGAAGCCGTTTTCCAACACGAACAGCGCCTTCAGGCCGTTACCGAGGTCTTCCGTGCCACGCAGGCCCCAACGGCTGCCGTTCGCGACGCCGTCGTCGTACTTGGTCAGGCTGCTGTGGCCGGTGGCCGTTTTCGAGTTGTTCACGTAGCTGATACCGGCATCGATCAGGCCGTACAGCGTGACGCTGCTTTGTGCGTGAGCGGCGGAGGCGAAGACGGCAAGCGTAGCGGCGGTCAGGATTTTCTTGTTCAAAATACTTCTCCGGGTTAGCAAATTTTGGCGATCGCGACGCGCTGCTCTGCGGCAACGTCGCGCGATGGCCGGCAATTTAAGGGAACGCTGAGTAAGGTCTGTGACACTGAAAAATTATTTTCACGGTGTCGTGTCGGCGCGACACTTTGCGTGTGCACCGGAGGCAGGTGTATCGGTGGCGGGGCGGGTCGGTCGACCCTGGAGCGAGGCTGGACGCGTGGCAGCGAATCGCCCGCCTGGCGGCGGGCGATCGGTTATTTCAGCTGGTGCGTGAAAATTCAGTTACATGGCCGGCCGCGACAGCAGCGACGGTCGCAGCGGCTCTGGGGTCAGTTGCTCAGCAACGAGCCGCTGCGGAACGGCGTCTGGCCGGCGATGCGCGCGAATTCGAGGCCGGCCGTCGCGAAACGCACCAGATGCCGCGCGTACAGCACGCCGGCCACGGTGTTTTTGATCGTGACGACGCGGTCCGTCAACGGATCGACGATGTCCGCGATTTGCTGGCCCACGTCCACCCACGTGCCGACCTCGCAGCGATAGACGAGCACGCCGCTGATCGGCGCGACGAGCGGCTCGGCGCCCGCGAGCGGCGTCGCCGCGAATTCGAGCGGCGGCATCGGCGCCGGCTCGCCGTCGACCACGCCGCGCAAGGTCAGATACTCGATGATCGCCTGCGCGTCTTTTTCCGCGAGTTCGTACGACACATCGCGCTGGCCGCGCAACTCGATCGTGACCGAGATGCCGCCGTTCGGGATCGGGAAGCGCTCGCCGAAACGGCCGCGCAGATCCGACCAGCAGAAGCTGTGGATTTCGTCGAACGGATTGCCGACCGAGTTCAGCGCGAGCAGCGACGCCTTCGCGTCCAGGTAGCGCGCGAGCGGCTCGACTTCGGGCCACAGGTCCGGATTGGTGTACAGGTGCATCGCGGCTTCCCAGTCGCAATGCAGATCGAGCACGACGTCGGCGTCGTACGAGAGCTTTTGCAGCGCGAGGCGTTGCGAGCCGAGTTCGGTGGTCGGCTGCTGCGCGTCGAGCGCTTCGCGCATCGCCGTGCGGATGGCGGCGCGGTTCGCGTCGATGTCGCTGGTCAGACGCGATTCGATGAACGGCTGCACGAGTTCCCCGAGGTCGTAGAAGTTGCGGTTGAAGTTCTGCGCGCTGCCGGTTTCGAAGCGGCCGAGCATCTGGCCGAGCAGATGCTGATTAAGGCCGATCGGATTCGGCACCGGCACGACCACGACTTCGCCACGCAGCTTGCCCGCGGCTTCGAGCGCGGCCAGCTTGCGGCGCAGCGACCACGACACCAGCATCCCGGGCAGTTCGTCCGCATGCAGCGACGACTGGATATAGATTTTCTGGCCGCCGCCGGGACCGTAGTGGAAACTCGTCAGTTCACGGGCGGTGCCAAGCGACGGGGCAATCAGCGGATGGGTCTGGGTTTGCATGGTTTTGGCTTCGCGGCCCGTTCGGAGCAGCCGCGCTAGGTGGTTGATTGCAAGGGGAAAGATGCGCGCCGGCAGCGCGCGTGGTCCGCATGCGCGGACTGCGGCAACCTGTCTCAGGGGAGCCGCGTCTCGCACGATCTTAGCCGATATGCCACACGATGTGGCTTGATGCGGCTAGATGTGGAGCCGCAAAACAAAACGGGCTCCGCGTCGCGGAGCCCGTTTCGGACAAGCTGCCGGCGCGCCGTGCGGCGCGCGTGGGCGATTTAGCTGCCGTACACGTCGAAGTCGAAGTACTTCTTCTCGATCTTCTTGTAGGTGCCGTCCTTGATCATGTCGGCGATCGCCTTGTCGACCTTCACCTTCAGATCGGTGTCTTCCTTGCGCATGCCGATGCCGGCGCCATTGCCGAGGATCTTCGGATCGTCGAGGTCCTTGCCGACGAACGCGAAGCCCTTGCCGCGCGGCGTCTTCAGGAAGCCCTGGTCAGCCTGCACCGCGTCTTGCAGCGCTGCGTCCAGACGGCCCGAGATCAGGTCGGCGTAGACCTGGTCCTGGTTCTGATACGCCACGACTTTCGCGCCCGCCGGTTCCCAGTAGGTCTTCGCGTAGGTTTCCTGGATGGTGCCCTGTTCGACGCCCACCGTCTTGCCCTTCAGCGATTCAGCGGTCGGCAGGATGCCCGAGCCCTGCTTCGCGACGAGGCGCGTCGGCGTATTGAACAGCTTCGACGAGAAAGCGATCTGTTCGGCGCGTTGCGGCGTCATCGACATCGACGACAGCACGCCGTCGAACTTCTTCGCCTTCAGTGCCGGGATCATGCCGTCGAAGTCGTTTTCCACCCACACGCACTTCGCACCGACGCGCTTGCAGATTTCGTTGCCGAGGTCGATATCGAAGCCAACGAGCTTGCCGTCCGCGCCTTTCGACTCGAACGGGGGATAGCTGGCATCAACACCAAAACGGATCGTCGACCAATCTTTAGCGTGTGCGCCAATCGAGACGGTGGCAAGCAGAGCAACCGTCAAAGCCGCTAGCAGTTTTTTCACTGTTTTTACTCCTCGGTGTAGTTCAATTACGCCCTCGGCGGTTGTGCCGCCTTGGGACGCCCGGCGCGTCTCGCAAACGGGCTTCTGGTCAGGATGCAAGCCGGGGTGGCCTGCAACGCGCGCCAAGCTTATCAGTTCAAAAATATTGGGAAGCTAGTAAAACACCGGATGGCGCGGGAGGAGGCCCTCTAGAGCAACGCTTGCGCCCCAGCCGGTGTGACCGGATCGTACACCGTTGGTAGGGTTTGCGTAACGCGGATGCAATGCACGAGCGGTAATACGAAGGGCCGGCGAGCGTAATCGACTGGGATTTACGCCGGTTTTCTCGCGAGTTCGCCGAAAACCGGTTTGAAACGCGAGTTTGAATCGTGGACGGATCGTTAAAGCTCGCGGCTGAATTTGCCGTTAATTAAGAACGGCCTCGAGGCTATTGCCTTGCACGTTATTACCAACACCGATATTTTTGGCCGGCCGTTTCGAACCGGTGCAAAAACAAAGGCTTTGGCGCTATCATCGATGCTCCCTGCGTTGGACGCCGGCCGCCCGCGCAGGCGGGGATCGCTCGGGCGCAGGTCGTCGGACGGCCGTCAAGATTCAAATTCCGCGCGTTTGCGCTCGCTCACATGGCCTTTCTGCTCAACGGTGTTATGCATGCACACGATCTTGTTCACGGCGGATCAAACAGGCCGTTGTAAACAGACTTTCAAGCGACGAATCGCGAGCACCGGCGTGCGGGCTCGCGCGGCATTATTGCAGCGCCGGTTTTTTGACGGTTTTTTGTCGAGCGTTACATCGGGATTTTCATCGATTGGCTCATCCGGATTTGCGTGCGACGTTTTTTCCGGGGTTTTGGCCCGCGTGTCGCGCGTTCTGATAGGCGCGTTGCTGTGCGCGGGTTTCGGCGCGGCGACGCCCGCAGCGGCCGCCGAGAAAGTGCTGCACGTTCTCGCATGGCCCGGCTATGCGGACCCGGACGTCGTGAAGGCGTTCGAAGCGCGCTACGGCGCGAAGGTCGAGGTCACGCTCGTCGATTCCGATGAGGCGCTGTGGGCGCAGATGCACAGCAAGGGCGCGCCGCCGTTCGACGTACTCGCCGCCAACACCGCCGAAATCCGCCGCTATACGCAGGCGAATCTGCTCGCGCCGCTCGATCTCGCGAGTCTGCCGAATACGAAGAAGCAGTTGCCGCGTTTCCAGGCGCTCGGCTCGATCGACGGCCTGACCTCGGCGGGCAAGGTATACGCGATTCCGTTCACGTATTCGTCGATGGGACTCATCTACGATCGCAAGCAGATTCCGGTTGCGCCGCATTCGATGCTCGAACTGTGGAACCCGCGCTATCGTGGCAAGGTGCTCGACTTCAATAGCGCGCAGCACAACTTCTCGTTCACCGCGCTTGCGCTCGGCTATCCGCATCCGTTTCAACTCGACCCCGCGCAGATGCGCACGATCGCGCACAAGCTCGTCGATCTGCGCCGCAACCTGCTGACCTACTACACGCTGCCCGAAGAGGCGACCGCATTCTTCATCCAGCACAAGGTCGCGTTGATGTTCGGCAACTACGGCACGCAGCAGGTGCAGTTGCTGCGGCGCGCGGGCGCCGACGTCGGCTACGTGATTCCGGACGAAGGCGCGCTCGCGTGGCTCGATTGCTGGTCGATGACGCGCGCGGCGAGCGACCAGCCGCTTGCGCTCGCATGGATCAACTACATGCTCGAGCCGAGCGTGAGCGCGTTGCTGACACAGCGCCAGGGGCTCGCGAACACGCTGACCGAGCCGGCCGAAGGCAGCGCCAACGCGCACATCGTCTGGATCAGTCCGGTGGAAGATATCGAGCGCCGCGAGCAACTGTGGACGCGCATCGTGTCGGGCGACCGTTCGGAGCGCTTCTGATGCTGCATCGCGGCCTGACCTTCAAGCTATCCGTGCTGCTCGCGTGCATCGGCGTGCTGGCGTCGGGCGCGACCGGCTATTACGCGTATCGCGCGAATCGCACGATGCTGGTCAACGAAGCGGAGCACAGCCTGCAGACGTCGACGGAGCTGCTCGGCCAGCGCATCGCGGTATCGATCGACGACGTCGCGGCGGACGCGCTCGTGCTCGCGACGATGCCGTCGTCGGTGAGCGTCGCGCAGACCGACGACGGTATCGGCCCGAACCTCGGCCGCGAGCGGCTCGCGCAGGTGTATTCGAGCTTCATGCTGCACCACCCGGAGTATCTGCAGGTGCGGCTGATCACGCGGCAGCATCACGGTCTCGAACTGATCCGTTTCGATCGCGACAGCGATGGCCTCGTGCGCGTAGAGGGTGACGATTTGCAGGAAAAAGCTCAGTTTCCCTACGTATTCGAAACGCTCGCGTTTTCGCCGGGCCGCATCTACACGTCGCCGATTTCGGTCAATCACGAATCCGGCACGCATGCGGCGCAAGGCAAGCCGACGCTGCGTCTCGGCACGCCGATCGCGGATGCGCGCGGCACGGTGGTCGGCGTCGTCGTAATCGATGTCGATCTGGCCGGCATGCTGCGGCGTTTGCAGAGCGATCTGCCGAGCGACTATCAGGTCTATCTGGCGAACGAGTGGGGCGACTTCCTGATCCATCCCGACGCGTCGAAAACCTTCGGTTTCGACCGCGGCCGTCGCGTGCTGATGCAGGACAGCTTCCCGGCCACGAAGCAGCTGTTCGAGCAACGCCAAAGCGAGGTGCTCATCAACGGTCTCGCCAGACCCGGCGAGGCGGCCGGCCGTGTGCTCGCGTTCGTGCGGCGGCCGTTCGGCGGTTCCGAGGGCAACCGCTTCATCGTGCTCGGTCTCGCGAAGCCGCTAGAGGACGTGCTGACCGGCGCCAATCAGCTCGGCACGCGGATCATTCGCATGGTGCTGGTGTTCAGCGCATTGTCGGTACTGCTGGCGATCCTGTTCGCGCGAGCGCTGACCAAACCGCTGCATCTGCTCGCGTATGCGGCGACGCACCTGTTCGCCGACCACGCGATGCACACCTTGCCGCTCAAACGCACCGACGAAATCGGCGTGCTCGCGCGCTGCTTCGAGCGTTTGCGTTGCGAAATCCGCGCGCAGATGGATACGCTGCACAGCAAGCAGAGCGAGCTCGTGCATCTGGCCTCGCACGACGTGCTGACCGGCTTGCCGAACCGCATGCTGTTCATGCAGAAGCTCGAGAACGCGATCGAGGAGGCAAGCTTCCGCCGCGAAGGCCTCGCCGTGCTGTTCGTCGACCTCGACCGCTTCAAGCAGATCAACGATCAGTTCGGTCACTCGGTCGGCGACAAGGTGCTGGTAGCGGTCGCACGCCGTCTGAAGGACGTGCTGTATGCCGGGGACGTGGTCGCGCGGCTCGGCGGCGACGAATTCATCGTGCTGATCGAAGGGCAGCGCGCGGCCGAGGTCACGCCAGAAATCGCCGAGCGCATCATGGACGCGCTGAACGAAACGCTGACCGTCGACGGCAATAGCATGACGGTCGGCGCGAGCATCGGCATCAGCGAGTTCCCGCACGACAGCGGCAATGCCGAGGAACTGCTGCTGAACGCCGATGCCGCGATGTATGCGGCGAAATCGGGGGGCCGTTGCGCGTATCTGCGCTATCAGGATCTGCTCGCCATGCGGCTCGACGAACAGGCTGGGCAGGCGAGGGCTGCCCAGTCCCAGCTCGCCCAGGCGCACGCCGCGCGCGATGCGACCGAGGGGCGCGAGGCGGAGCCCACCGCGTGACGCGGTTTTACCCGCGCCGCTGAGGGTTTTCGAGGTGTCGCCGCTCGATCTGCTGATTCGTCAGCACGCGAAAATTCTGGCGGGACTGCGCGCGCACGACCCGAGCGCCGCAGAAGACGCGATGCGCCACCATCTGCGCGAAATCCTCGTGTCGCTCGGCCTCATCGGCGAGCGCAATCCCGCGTGGTTCGAGGCCGACGAGCCGGAGCGTATGCCGTTGTCGACCTGAGACGCAGGCGCGCTCAACCAGCCCACTCAAACGATCCGCACCCCTGCGCGATAAGTCGCGCGCGGCACCGGCAGCTTGTCGAGCATCGTCACGCGCACGAAATCCGCGCGCAGGCCGGGCTCGATCGCGCCGCGGTCCGTGAGACCGGCGGTGCGCGCCGGCTCGGCAGAGACCGTTGCCATCGCGCGCGGCAGCGACCAGCCCGCTTTTTCGACGAGATCGAACACCGCGGTCAGCAAGCTCGACGGCACGTAATCCGACGACAGGATGTCGAGCAGGTCCGCGCGCGCGAGTTCGAGCGCCGACACGTTGCCCGAATGCGAGCCACCGCGCACGATGTTCGGCGCGCCCATGATCGTCGCAATGCCATGCTCGCGCGCGGCTTGCGCGGCGATCCGCGTGGTCGGGAATTCGGCGAGCACGATGCCCTCGGCCTTCGCCTGTTCGACGTGCTCGATCAGCGTGTCGTCGTGGCTCGCAACCGGAATGCCGAGCCGCCGGCAACGCGCGACGATCTCGCGGCGGTGCTCGTCCGCGTAACGCTCCTGTTCGACCGCGAGTTCGGCGAGCGTGCTCGCGACACGCTCGTCGCTCATCTTGCCGTTGCGCTCCTGGAAGCGGCGCCATTGCTCCCGGTCGTGCCATTGGCGCTGGCCCGGCGTATGGTCCATCACCGACGCGAGCCGCAGCAGCGGATGCGCGCACAGCGAATCGAATACCTCGAGCACGTCGGCGGTCGCGATCTCGCAGCGCAGATGCAGAAAGTGCTCGGCGCGCAGTAGTCGACGCGTGGACAGCCGCAGCAGCGAATCGGCGCATTGCGTTTGCACATCGCGGTTACGCAGCCCAACGCTCGAGCGCGAGCCGATGGCGAGCGCGTCGAATACCGTCGTGATGCCTGCTGCGGCGACCTGCGCGTCGTGAATCACGAAGGCCGCGTCGGTATTCCATTCGACGCCGGGACGCGGCACGAGGTGCTTCTCGAGGTTGTCCGTATGCAGTTCGATCAGACCGGGCAGCAGATAATCGCCGTCCCAGTCTTCGGCGTCGCGCGCCAAACCCGCGCCGCGTTCGACGTCGCGAATCACGCCGTCTTCCACGCGCACGGTGCCAATGAATTCTTCGTCTCGCGTCACAATGCGAGCGTTGCTGATCAACATCGACTTGCTCCGTAGTCAGTCGGGACTGGTATCAATTTAGTGCCGCAGCGGCGGCCGCAGTTCCAGGCGGCGCGTCGCGACCTTGTTGCGGGTCTCTTCGTCGTGAAAGATACCAACGATCGCCGCGCCGCGCTCGCGCGCCTCGACGATCAGATCAGCCACAACGTCGCGGTTTTCCGCATCGAGCGAAGCGGTCGGTTCGTCGAGCAGCAACAGCGGATGTTCGGCGATCAAACCTCGCGCGATGTTCACGCGTTGCTGCTCGCCGCCCGAAAACGTCGCGGGCGCGAGGGACCACAAACGCTCGGGCACGTTGAGCCGCGCCAGCAATTCAGCGGCGCGCGCGCTGGCTTCAGGTTCGGCGACGCCGTCCAAGACCAGCGGCTCGGCGACGAGCGCAAGCGTCGGCACGCGCGGGATCACGCGCAAAAACTGGCTCACATAGCCGACCACGCGACGGCGCAGCCGCAGTATGTCACGCGGTTCGGCACGGGTGATTGCAATGGGGCGACCGTGATCGCTGGTGTCGCGAATCGCAATCGAGCCGCTGCTCGCCAGATAGTTGCCGTACAGACAGCGCAGCAGCGTGCTCTTGCCCGCACCCGACGGCCCGACCAGCACCACGCATTCACCGCGCTCGACCTCGAGCGACACGTTCGCGAGCGCGTCGATCCGCACACCGCCCTGGCCGTGCAGCGTGAAAGTCTTGCCGATGCCGATGGCGCGCAGCATCAGCGCCGCGTTGTCGGCGAAAGCGCGCTCGCCGTGGCGGGCATCGCTGCCTGCTTCATTGACTACCTCAGTGGATTGCATCGTGAGCCTCAAACCGGCAGAACCGAGGAAACCAGCGTTTGTGTATACGGGTGCTGCGGATCGTCGAGCACCTGATCAGTCAGACCCGCCTCGACGACTTCGCCCGCCTGCATCACCATCAGCCGATGCGCGAGCAGACGCGCGACGCCGATATCGTGCGTGACGATCAGCACCGACAGATGCAGCGTCGAGTTCAGCGTGCGCAGCAAATCGAGCAGACGCGCCTGCACGGACACGTCGAGACCGGCGGTCGGTTCGTCCATGAACACCAGACGCGGACCGGTGACGAGATTGCGCGCGATCTGCAGACGTTGCTGCATACCGCCCGAAAACGCGGCGGGGAATTCGTCGATGCGAGTGGGGTCGAGCTCGACGCGCTCCATCCATTGCGTGGCTGTGCGGCGAATTTCGCCGTAGTGGCGCGCGCCGACCGCCATCAACGGCTCGCCGATATTGGCGCCGGCCGATACGCCGCTGCGCAGGCCGTCGCGCGGATTCTGCTGCACGAAGCCCCACTCGGTGCGCGTCAGCAGACGGCGGCGCGGCTCGGACAGCGCGCGCAGATCGAGCGAGTCGCCATGCGCCGCGGTGTAGTGCAGCGAGCCGCTATCGGCCTCGGTCTTCAGCGCCAGCGTGTTGAGCAGCGTGGTCTTGCCCGAACCCGATTCACCGACGATGCACAGCACTTCGCCCGGATACAGATCGAAACTCACGTTGCGGCAACCGTTGCGGCCGCCATATTGTTTGGTGAGCGCGCGTGCGCTCAGAAGCGGCGTCATGCGGATTCTCCTTCGCGCGTGGCGTGGGGCAGCGGCGCTTGCGCTTCGATAGCGCCGTCGGCGTCGCCGCGCCGCCCGTGACAGTAGTCGCTGTCCGAGCACACGAACATGCGCGTGCCCGCATCGTCGACGATCATCTCGTCGAGAAAGCTTTCCTTCGATCCGCACAGCGCACACGCGTGCTGCCACTTCTGCACTTCGAACGGATGATCGTCGAAGTCGAGGCTGCGCACCGGCGTATAAGGCGGAATCGCGTGAATGCGGCGCTCGCGGCCCGCGCCGAACAGTTGCAGTGCGGCGTTCATATGCATCTTCGGATTGTCGAACTTCGGGATCGGCGACGGCGAGCTCAGATAGCGATGATTGACGATCACCGGGTAGTCGTACGTGGTCGCGATGCTGCCGTGATGCACGATGTCCTCGTACAGTTTCACGCTGATCAGCCCGTAATCGGCGAGCGCATGCAGCGTCTTGCATTCGGCGACGCGCGGCTCGAGCCGGTACAGCGGCTCGGGCATCGGCACCTGATAGACGAGGATCTGCCGCTCGGTCAGCGGCGTTTCGGGAATCCGGTGCCGCGTCTGGATGATCGTCGCTTCGCTCGTGTGCCGCGTGGTCGCCACCCCCGTGGTGCGCGCGAAGAAGCGGCGGATGTTGACGGCGTTGGTGGTTTCGTCGGAGCCCTGATCGATGACCTTCAGCGTGTCCGTCCTGCCGATGATCGCGGCCGTCACCTGGATGCCGCCGGTGCCCCAGCCGTACGGCAGCGGCATTTCGCGCGACGCGAACGGCACCTGGTAGCCCGGCACGGCGACTGCCTTCAGCAGCGCGCGGCGCAGCATGCGCTTGGTCTGCTCGTCGAGATACGCGAAGTTGTAGCCGTGCGCGGCGCTGTCGTATGAGGTGTTGGCAACAGCGGTGTCGGGCGCGTTCATGCTGCTTGCTCCTTGTCGGTGGCGCGGCTTGTTTCATCGTTGCTGCGATGCTGCGCGCGCAAACGCCGCACCAGTTCCAGCTCCGCCTGGAAGTCGACGTAATGCGGCAGCTTCAGGTGCTGCACGAAGCCCGACGCCTCGACGTTGTCGCTATGCGACAGCATGAACTCGATGTCCTGCGTCGGTGACGCGAGCGTCTCGCCGAGTTCTTCGGCACGCAACGCGCGATCGACGAGCGCCATCGCCATCGCCTTGCGCTCCGAGTGGCCGAACGCGAGGCCGTAGCCCTGCGTGAAGGTCGGCGGCACCGTGCCGCTGCCCGCGAACTGGTTGATCATCTGGCATTCGGTGATGTCGATATCGCCGATGTCGACCGCTTCGCCGAGTTCGTCGAGGTCCATCTCGACCGCGATCGTGCCGAAGCGGATCTCGCCCGCGAACGGATGCGAGTGCGCGTAGCCGCGTTGCGTCGCATAGCCCATCGCGAGCAGAAAGCCTTCGTCGCCACGCGCGAGATTTTGCAGACGCGTCGCGCGGCTCGCCGGAAAGGCGAGCGGTTCACGCGACAGGTCGCCGGGTTCCGCGCCGTCGGGAGTCGGGCGCTCCTGTTCGATCAGGCCTTCCTTGTCGAGCAGCGACACGACGCGCGGCATCGATTCTGGCGCTGGCGGTTCTTGCGGAACCGGCGCGTTGCCGCGCGTCACGTCCTGCCGCGCGTCATCACCATCGGCGAGCAACGCGAAATCGAGCAGACGCTGCGTGTAGTCATAGGTCGCGCCGAGCAACTGGCCGCCGGGCAGGTCCTTGAAGGTCGCCGAGATGCGTCGCTCGACCTGCATCGTTTCGGTATCGATGGCGCGCGTATAGCCGAAGCGCGGCAACGTGGTGCGATACGCGCGCAGCAGGAAAATCGCCTCGACCAGATCGCCGGCCGCCTGCTTGATTGCGAGCGCCGCAAGCTCCTCGTCGTAGACCGAGCCTTCGGTCATCACGCGTGCGACCGCGAGCCGCAACTGCTCGCGAATCTGCGCGACGCTCAGTTCGGCGATTCGCGTATCGCCGCGGCGCGCTTTGTCGAGCAGGCGCCACGACGCTTCGATCGCGCGTTCTCCACCTTTGACGGCAACGTACATCAGTTCACCTTCGCTTCGGTTGTGCGCGGCAGGCCGATCACGCGCGGGCCGCAAACCAGATAACAGTCGATGCCGCACGGAAACAGCGGCGCGAGCATTGCGCGTTCTTGCCAGAACCGCGCGGGAAGACCGACCGGCGAAATCGTTTCGGCATCCAGAATGCCGGGGCCGCTCAGCGTGACCGCTGCGCCGCCCGTCAGCGCGTCGACGCGGATCAGCAACGTGGCCGATTGTTCCGGTGACTCGGCGCTGCCGGGCGCGAAGCTTTCGAGCGGTGGCAACGCGTCGGCATCGTGCACATACGCGAACGCGGCGTTGCCGGGCGCATCGACGAGCGGCGCGCCGGTATGAAAACGCAACGCCGACGCGAGCGCGGGATCAGGCTGCGCGAGCCACACCGGCGTCGCGTAGTCGCAGAGCGTCAGCAGTGCGGCAAACGCGGCGGGTTCGACCGGCGTGTTGCGCAACTCGGGCAGCACGTCGCGGATCACGCCGATCGTGCCGGGCCGCGACAACGCGTCGAGCAGCGTGCGAAACACGGCCTGGGTATCGTGGACCGGGTCCGCGAAACCCGGCGTCAGCGTGGACAACGCAATCGGTGAACGTTCCATCAGTCGCCTCGCACCATCGTGAAGAATTCGACGCGCGTCGCCGCGACGTCCTGTTGCTGTTGCGCGCCCCGGGCCTGCTGTTGCGCGGCGAACGGCTCGATCAATTGACGATGCAGGCTGTCGTGATGCTCGGGCATCTGCAGCAAGGCATCGGCGAGCGCGGCAAGTTCGGCGCGACGGCGGTCGCGTCCCAGATGGCAGGCCACGCCGACGGTGGCTTCGGCGTCGCCGCTCGCATGCAGACGCAGCGTGGCGCGCGTAACCGTGGCTTCGCCGAGATTGAACGGATCGCCGCTGCCGCCGATGCGCCCGCGCACCATCGCGAGGCCGATTTCAGGGGGGCGCAGCCAGTCGTAGGCGGGGGTGGGGCGGCCTTGCAGCGCGCGCTGCAGCGCGGCTTCGAGGTCGGCGCGCGGCGTGCGCGCCAGCACGGCCATCCAGGCGCGCCGCGCCGCCGAAGACACGGCCGGCAGCGGCGAAGAAGATGGACGGGGCGGAACGGAACTCGGGCTCATCGGATTTCCTGTCGATCCAGCGAGTGGGCATTGAAGCATCTATTCATCTAAACGTCTAGACGTTTATAAGCATAGTTGTCTGGACTGTTGTGCGCGGCGGACGTTCATATTTTCATCACGGCCGGCGCACTACAATGCACGTCATGGCGATCATTTGAACCGAAGGGAATGACAGCACCATGACATCGAACGACAGCGCGGCGCCGGCCACGACGCTCGAACGCGGCGCGGGCGTGGCCGTCTGGAGACAGATCGAACAGATTCTCGCCGCAGAGATCACGGCAAGCGGGTTCGGCGAAGAAGGGCGGCTGCCGAGCGAGGGTGAGCTGGCGAAGCGCTTCGACGTCAACCGTCACACGGTGCGCCGCGCGATGCTCGGCCTCGCCGCGCTCGGCCTCGTCAGCGTCGAGCAGGGGCGTGGCACGTTCGTGCAGCCCGGCGCGATCGACTATTCGATCGGCCGCCGTACGCGTTTCACCGAAAACCTGCGTCAACAACACCACTCGCCCGCGGGCACGATGCTGTCGGCCGCGCGCGTCAAGGCCGAGCCCAGTGTCGCGAAGGCGTTGGGTCTGCGCGCGGGCGCGGCGGTCTATCGCATCGAATCGCTGAACGAGTCGGACGGCGTGCCGCTCACGTACGCGCGCAGCTGGTATCCGGCCGCGCGTTTTCCGGATTTGCCTGAGGTCGTGCAACGCCTCGGCGGCACGACGAAAGCGCTGGCCGAATTCGGCGTGGACGATTATCTGCGCAAGTGGAGCCGCATCGGCAGCGTGCTGCCCGAGCCGGAAGTCGCGCGGCGGCTCAACATCAACCGTCAGCAGCCGGTGCTGTGGGTCGAGAACGTCGACGTCGATCTGCAGGGCACGCCGGTCAAATACGGCTTCACGCATTTCGCGGCCGATCGCGTGCAACTGCTCGTGGAGCATGACCTGTGAGCGGCCCCGTATGGAGTGCCGAAGCGCGCTTTGCGCTGTACTACGCGCCGTCGGTTGAATCGGCGTGGTGGCAGGCCGGCTCGACATGGCTCGGCCGCGATGCGCACAGCGGCGAGCGCCGCGCGCAGCCGCAGCCGCCAGGCCTGACGCGCCCGCTCGCCGCGTTGACCGACGCGCCGCGCCGCTATGGCTGGCATGGCACGCTGGTCGCCCCGTTCCGGCTCGGCGCCGGCGTCACGCAGCCCGACGTGCTCGCGGCCGCGCGAGCCTGGGCGCTCGCGCAGCGGCCGTTCACGTTGCCGGTAGAGGCGGCCACGCTGGGCGACTTCGTCGCGTTGCGACCGGCCGATGCAGATGGCGAGACGCGCATTGGCGAACTCGCGTCGAACGCGCTGCAGTCGCTCGACAGGCTGTGCGCGCGGCCGTCGGCGGCCGATCTCGAGCGACGGCTCGCCGCGCCGCTCAGCGAACGCCAACGTGCGTTGCTGTTGCGATGGGGCTATCCGTACGTGTTCGACGAGTTCCGTTTTCACATGACGTTGTCCAGTTCGCTCGCCGATGCCGACGAGCGCGCGACGTTGATCGCATGGTGGCGGGAGCGCACGCCCGCGCTCGGGCCGCTCGCTGTCGATCAGGCCGCGCTGTTCGTCGAGCCGGCGCCGGGCGAGCCGTTCGTGCTTTGGCAGCCGCTGCCGTTCAGCCACGGCGCGCAACCTGGCGATCGCACGAACAAGCAGCAAGACGAGGTGAGCAGCCAATGACTGGGCGTTTGATCTATGTGATGGGGCCGTCGGGCGCGGGCAAGGATTCGCTGCTGCAGTTCGCGCGCATGCGGCTCGCCGGCGAGCCGCTCGTATTCGCGCATCGTTACATCACGCGGCCGAGCGGCAATGGCGAGGTGCATGTTGCACTAAGCGTCGAGGAGTTCGCCGCGCGCTCGGTGCTTGGCCTGTTCGCGCTCGAATGGTCGAGCCATTCGCTGCGCTATGGCATCGGCATCGAACTCGATGCGTGGCTCGCGCGCGGCTGCACGGTGGTCGTCAACGGCTCGCGGCAGTACCTGCAGCATGCGCTCGCGCGCTATCCACGCGCGGAAGTGGTGCACGTGAGCGCCGCGCCGCATATTCTCGAAGCACGGCTCGGCGCGCGGGCGCGCGAATCGTCGGAGCAAGTCGCGGCGCGGCTCGCGCGGCGCGCGCCGTTTGCGTTGCCGGCCGGCGTGCGCTGCACGACGATCGACAACTCCGGCGCGCTCGAAGAAGCGGGGCACGCATTGATCACGGTGCTCAAGGAGCAGGTGAGCGCGTAGCGCAAGCACGCGGCCTTACTGCACGGCTCCCATCCGCTCCCGCGTCACCTGCCGCAAACATGCGACGAACTGCTGCACGGCCGGCGTCGGCAGCAGATCGCGTCGCGAGATGATGCTCAGATCGTAGTTCGGCAGCGCGTCTTCGATCTGTGCGACGCGAATGCCGAGCGGCGCGACCCTCTGCGCAAGCGGCCGCGTGAAGCAACTGATCACGTCGGTCTGCGACACGAGCCCGAGCGTGACTGCAAACGACGACGGCGCGCGCAGCAAGCGCTTCGGTACCGGCAAGCCGTGCGCGCTGAACATCGCCATCATCACGCTGTGCGGGAAGTGATCGGCGCCGACCGTGACGATCCACTCGGCGTCGAGCAGCTCGGATAGACGCGTGACGTTCGCGAGCGGATGGCCGGCGCGCATCGTGACGACGAACTGCGTCGAGTACAGCGGCACCTGCACCAGATCGTTATCCAATGCCAGAACGTGATGGATCGCCGCGAGATCGAGCGCGCCGTTGCGCAGACGCGCGAGCGCGTCGGGCACCGTCACTTCCTCCAGATGCAGACTCACGAGCGGCATCCGCTCGCGAAAGCTCGACACCGCATGCGGCAGTACCGTCAGCGCGAGCGATGGCATCGTGCCGACGCTGACCTTGCCGGCCAGTTCGCCCTTGACCTGCTCGACGGCCTCGACCGTGCGGCGCATGTCGCCGAGCAACTGCTCGGCGCGCGGCAACAGCGCGAGCCCGCACGCGGTCAGCTCGATGCCGCGCACGCTGCGCACCATCAGGGCGGCGTTGAGCGCGCTTTCCAGCTCGCGAATCGTATGCGTGACGGCCGGCTGCGTGACGCCAAGCTCACGCGCGGCGGCGCGCAGACTGCGGTGATGCGCGGCGGCGACGAAGGCCTGCAACTGCTGCAGCTTCATAAGGGTAACCCCGTATATAAGGCCTGTTAATCAGGGTGAAAAAAATAGCATCTTATTCGAACAAAACAGCGTGGCTATAGTGCGAGGCTACTCACTGGAGCCATACAAGCTATGAACGAGACCCCGCGTTTGACCGAAGTGTCCGATCTGGAACCCGCCGCCGCGAGCCTGCGCGAGATTCGCCATCAGATTCACCACCATCCGGAACTCGCGTACGAGGAGGTGCAGACCGCGGCGCTCGTCGCGGAAAAACTCGAACAGTGGGGCTGGCAGGTCACGCGCGGGGTCGGCAAGACCGGCGTGGTCGGCACGCTGAAAGAGGGTGACGGCAAGCGCAGCATCGGCATTCGCGCGGACATGGACGCGTTGCCGATCATCGAACAGACCGGCCTGCCGTACGCGAGCGGCACCCACGGCAAGATGCACGCGTGCGGCCACGACGGTCACACCACGATCCTGCTCGGCGCCGCGCAACGTCTCGCGGCCACGCGCAATTTCTCGGGCACCGTGCATTTGTATTTCCAGCCGGCCGAGGAAAGCGGCATCGACAGCGGTGCGCTGAAGATGATCGACGACGGCCTGTTCGAGCGCTTCCCGTGCGACGCCGTGTTCGGCCTGCACAACCATCCGGGAGCCGAGCCGGGCGTGTTGCTGTTCCGCAAGGGACCGTTCATGTCGGCGGGCGACAAGGCGATCATCACGATCGAAGGCGTCGGCGGCCATGCGGCGCGTCCGCATCTGACCGTCGATCCGGTCGTGGTCGCCGCGAGCATCGTGATGGCGCTACAAACGATCGTCGCGCGCAACGTCGATCCGTCGCAGCCCGCCGTGGTGACGGTCGGCTCGATGCACGCGGGCACCGCGAACAACGTGATTTCCGGCAGCGCGCGGCTCGAGCTCAGCGTGCGCTCGTTCAGCCCCGAGGTGCGCGCGTTGCTGAAGAAGCGCATCACTGAGTTGGCCGAGTCGCAGGCCGCGAGCTATGGCGGCAAAGCGCACGTCGAGTACATCGAAGGCTATCCGGTCGTCATCAATACGGATGCCGAAACGGATTTCGCGGTGCAGGTCGCGCGCGAACTGGTGGGCGACGACAAGGTGGTCGAGCAGACCGACATCCTGATGGGTAGCGAGGACTTCGCATTCATGCTGCAGAAGCGGCCGGGCACGTTCCTGCGCATTGGCAATGGCGTCGGCGAGGAAGGTTGCATGGTGCACAACCCGCACTACGACTTCAACGACAGCAGTCTGCCGATCGGCGCGGCGTTCTGGGCGCGGTTGGTGGAGCGCTATCTCGCGCAGTGAGCGCTTGATGCAAACGACGCGGCGCGCACGAGGCGTGCGCGCCCGGCTGCTCATCACCGCGCGGCCAGAGCCACGAAGCGTTCATTAGCCGCGCCGCGCGACCATCTCCGAGACTGTCTGTGCGGCTCGCTGCAGCGGTTCCAGGAACGCCTTCACCATCTGTTTGGCCGAATTGCGCTGTGCGTTGCCGCTGATGTTCATCGCGGCGATCACCCGGCCCTGGCGATTGCGAATCGGCGCGGACAGCGAAATCAAGCCGCCTTCGAGCTCCTGATCGACGATCGCCCACCCCTGGCGACGCACCTGCTCGATCAGCTTCTTCAACTCTTGCTTGTCGGTGACGGTGCGCGGCGTGTGCGAGTAGAGCGGCGTCGAGTTCAGCGTCGCGTCGAGCGTCTCGTCGTCGAGCGAGGCAAGCAGCACGCGGCCCATCGACGTGCAGTAGGCGGGCAGGCGGCTGCCGATCGACAGGTTGATCGTCATGATCTTGTGAGTCGGCACGCGCAGCACGTAGACGATCTCGGTGCGATCGAGCACGGCCGCGGAGCAGCTTTCGTGCACCTGCGCCGACAGGCTTTCCATCACCGGTTCGGCGAGATTCCAGAACGGCATCGAGGTCAGATACGCGAAGCCGAGGTCGAGAATCTTCGGCGTCAGACGAAACAGGCGTCCCTCGGCTTCCACATAGCCGAGTGTTTGCAGCGTCAGCAGGATCCGGCGCGCGCCGGCGCGCGTGAGGCCAGTCGCCGCGGCGACGTCGGTGAGCGTCTGTTCAGGCCGCGTCGCGTCGAACGCGCGGATGACCGCGAGGCCGCGCGCGAACGACTGCACGTACGAGTCGCCCGGTTTCTCCGGGGCCGGTTCGGCGTTGGCGGGCGCGACGGAAGACGGCGGCAGGGCTTTGCTCATGGACCTTGATGGTGGGTTCGGAAGAGTGCGCGCGAAGGACGCGCGATCGTTTCGATGCGGCGACGCGTTTTGCGTTGCGGCGCAAAGGCGAGACGATAGCTTAAGCCTTCTATTTCGCCAAATAACGCCGATTCGTGCAAAAACCCCAGGGTTTGCGTGGATGCGATTCCCACTCCAAATTTGTATGATGACCCGATAACCTGACTAGTTCGAGACACCCGGTCCAACCGATCCGCCATGTTCGACAAGATTCCCGCGCGCGCTTTGAGCGACACCGTCGCGCAGCAACTGCTGAAGCAGATCGACAAGGGCACCTTTGCGCGCGGCGCCAGGCTGCCGACCGAAGCCGTGCTCGCGCAACAGTTCGGCGTAAGCCGCACGGTGATTCGCGAGGCGCTGTCGCGACTGAAGAACGAGGGGGTGGTCGAGCCGCGCCAGGGCAGTGGCGTGTTCGTCGCCGGGCACGGCGCGATCCGCCCGCTGCGAATCGACTACGCGGAAGCCGTGGAGCCGGGCTCGGTCGTGCAGATCCTCGCGCTGCGTCGCGCGATCGAGGCGGAGGTCGCGTCGGAAGCCGCGATGCGCCGCAGCGATGCCGACATGGCCGCGATCGACGCCGCGCTCGCGCGCATCGAGCGCGCGGTCGGCAATGGCGAAGACGGCGTCGCCGAAGACGTCGCGTTTCATCGCGCGATCGCGGCGGCTACGGGCAATCCGTATTTCCTGAAGACGCTGACGTTCCTCAATCAGTACCTCGAAGCGGGCACGGTCGTCACGCGCCGCAACGAGGCGCTGCGCGAGGACTTCTCGCGGCAGGTGCGCGAGGAGCACGCGGCGATCGCCGCGGCGATTCGCGCCGGCGATCCGATGGCGGCGCGCAATGCCGCGCAGACCCATCTGTACAACGCGGCGCGGCGGCTTGCCGAGGCGGGCATCGTCTGACGCGCTGAAGGCGCGCGGTGATTCCGACGCGCGCGGACCCACGAATGCGGCACCCATCCATAGAGGTCATGCATGTCGAGAAATGTCGGTGTCATTGGCTTGGGGGCCATGGGGCTCGGCGTCGCGCGCTCGCTGTTGCGCGCGGGCTTCAGGGTCCACGCGTGCGATTTGCGGCGCGACGCGCTGCAGGCGTTCGTCGATGAAGGGGGCATCGGCTGTGCGACGCCCGCGGAGCTCGGCGCGCAGTGCGAGGTCGTGATCACGCTGGTCGTGAATGCGGCGCAAACCGAGGCCGTGCTGTTCGGTGAGCACGGCGCGCTCGCGGCCATGAAGCCGGGCGGCGTCGTGATCGCGAGTGCCACGGTCGCGCCGGAGTTCGCGAGCGATCTCGGCAAGCGCGTCGAGGCGGCCGGTCTGCAGATGCTCGATGCGCCGGTGTCGGGCGGCGCGGCGCGCGCCGCGTCGGGCGAGATGACGATGATGACGTCCGGTCCCGCGGCCGCTTATGCCGCGTGCGAAGACGTGCTCGCCGCGATTGCCGGCAACGTGTATCGGCTTGGCGCCACGCATGGCGCAGGCTCGAAGGTGAAGATCATCAACCAGCTGCTGGCCGGCGTGCATATCGCGGTGGCCGCCGAGGCAATGGCGCTCGGCCTGCGCGAAGGTGTCGACCCGGACGCGCTGTACGACGTGATCACGCACAGCGCGGGCAATTCGTGGATGTTCGAGAACCGCGTGCCGCATATTCTCGCGGGCGACTACACGCCGCTGTCGGCGGTCGATATTTTCGTCAAGGACCTCGGCCTCGTGCTCGATACCGCGCGTCGCACGAAGTTTCCTCTGCCGCTGTCGGCGGCCGCGCATCAGATGTTCATGATGGCGTCGACGGCGGGCCACGGTGGCGAAGACGACTCGGCGGTCGTGAAGATTTTCCCAGGCATCGAATTGCCGACGAAGCAATAGGCGTGGAAGAGGTCATGACGGCTCAAACGAAACCCGCGCTGCTCGGCTGCATCGCCGACGACTTCACCGGCGCCACCGATCTCGCCAACATGCTCGTGCGCGGTGGCATGCGCACGGTGCAGACGATCGGCGTGCCCACCTCCAACGCAGCGCTTGGCGCCGACGCGCTCGTCGTCGCGCTGAAGTCGCGCACGATCCCGGCCGCCGACGCGGTCGCGCAATCGCTGGCCGCGCTCGCCTGGCTGCGCGCGCAAGGGTGCCGGCAATTCTTCTTCAAGTACTGCTCGACCTTCGATTCGACCGATGCGGGCAACCTCGGCCCGGTGACCGATGCGTTGCTGAATGCGCTGTCCACCGAGTTCGCTGAGCGCGCGTCGTTCACGATCGCGTGTCCCGCGTTTCCCGAGAACGGCCGCACGATTTTTCGCGGTCATCTGTTCGTCGGCGATGCGCTGCTCAACGAGTCGGGCATGGAAAACCATCCGCTGACGCCGATGCGCGACGCGAACCTCGTGCGCGTACTGCGGCGGCAAACGCAATCGAAGGTCGGGCTCATGCGTTACGACCAGCTCGCGCAAGGCGATGCGGCCGTGCGTGCCGCATTCGCCGCGTTGCGCGCCGACGGCGTGCGCATCGCGATTGCCGATGCGGTGTCCGACGCCGATTTGCACACGCTCGGCGCGGCCTGCGCAGACCTCGCGCTGATCACCGGCGGCTCCGGTGTCGCGCTTGGTTTGCCGGCCAACTTCCGGCGCGCGGGTCTGCTCGGCGAGCAAACCCATGCCGCGCAATTGCCGCGTATAGAAGGTTTGTCGGCGGTGCTCGCGGGCAGTGCGTCGACGGCGACCAACGCGCAGGTCGCCGCCTGGTGCGCGACACGGCCCGCGTTCCGCATCGATCCGCTCGCGGCGGCGCGCGGCGAGGACGTCGTCGGCGAAGCGCTCGCGTTCGCACAACAGCGCTTCGTGCACGCGGAACCAGTGCTGGTCTATGCGACCGCATCGCCCGACGAAGTGCAGGCCGTGCAGCGCGAACTCGGCGTCAACGAGGCCGGGCATCTGGTCGAGAAGACGTTGGCGGCGATTGCGCGCGGTC
Source organism: Paraburkholderia sp. MM6662-R1 (assembly GCF_050436245.1). Taxonomy (NCBI): domain Bacteria; kingdom Pseudomonadati; phylum Pseudomonadota; class Betaproteobacteria; order Burkholderiales; family Burkholderiaceae; genus Paraburkholderia; species Paraburkholderia sp. MM6662-R1. Next base: position 2,114,305 of record NZ_JBNDLV010000004.1, read on the forward strand.
TGCGCGAACGGGGTGTGCGCAAGTTCGTCGTCGCGGGCGGCGAGACTTCGGGCGCCGTCGTGCAGGCGCTCGACGTGCGCATGCTGCGCATCGGCGCGCAGATCGATCCGGGCGTGCCGGCCACGGCGACGACCGGCGCCGAGCCGCTCGCACTCGCGCTGAAATCCGGCAATTTCGGCGCCACGGACTTCTTCGACAAGGCCCTGCGCCATCTCGACGGAGCCGCGCAATGAGCGACGCACCGGCACTTCACACCTGCGCCGAAGCGCGCGTTCGCGAGGAAATCTGCGCGGTCGGCGCGAGCCTGTATCAGCGCGGCTATACGGTCGGCAGCGCCGGCAACATCAGCGCGCGGCTCGACGACGGCTGGCTGATCACCCCGACCGACGCGTGCCTCGGCCGCCTCGATCCCGCCGACATCGCGAAGGTCGATGCAAACGGCCACGCGGTGTCGGGCGGCAAGCCGTCGAAAACGCTGGCGCTGCATCGCGGTATCTATGCGCGCAACGGCGAGGCGCGCGGCATCGTCCATACCCATTCGACGCATCTGGTCGCGTTGACGCTCGGGGGCGTATGGAGCGAAGCGGACGTGCTGCCGCCGATCACACCGTACTACGTGATGAAAGTGGGCCACGTACCGCTGATTCGCTACGAACGCCCGGGTGATCCCCGAGTGGCCGCGCAGATCGCCGCGCTGGCCGATCGGGTGCGCGCGGTGTTGCTCGAACGTCTGGGGCCGGTAGTGTGGGAGCGCTCGGTCGCGCACGCGTCGTATGCGCTCGAAGAACTCGAGGAGACCGCGCGCCTGTGGCTGATGACGAATCCGCGGCCCGCGCCGCTCGACGCCGCCGCGATCGAGGAACTCCGTGCCGCGTTCGGCGCGCGCTGGTAGCAGCGCGCATTGCCGATGAACGCCGCGCACCGTACCGCACTGTCTTGAAGGAGCTGCCGCCATGCCTCGCTTCGCCGCCAATCTGTCGATGATGTACAACGAGCACGCGTTCCCCGATCGCTTCGCCGCCGCCGCGCGCGACGGCTTCAACGCGGTCGAATTCCTGTTTCCCTACGAGTTCCGCCCGGGCGAGCTGAAGGCGCGACTCGACGCGCATGGCCTCACGCAGGCGCTGTTCAATGCGCCACCCGGCGACTGGAGCGGCGGCGAGCGCGGCCTTGCGTCGGTGCCGGGCCGTGAGGACGAGTTCCGCCGCGGCATCGACACGGCACTCGAGTACGCGCGCGTGCTCGGCAATCGCAAGCTGCATGTGATGGCGGGGTTGATCGCCGGCGATCAAGCGGGCGAAACGCAGCGCAAAACACAACGCGACGTGTATCTGAACAACCTCGCCTATGCCGCGCGGGCCGCGCAAGCCGAACAGATCACGGTCGTCATCGAGCCGATCAATACGCGCGACATGCCCGGCTATTTCCTCAATCAACAGGACGACGCGCAAGCGATCTGCGCCGAAGTCGGCGCGCCGAATCTGAAGGTGCAGTTCGATTGCTATCACTGCCAGATCGTCGAGGGCGATCTCGCGACGAAGCTCAAACGCGATATGGCCGGCATCGGTCACATCCAGGTTGCGGGTGTGCCCGAGCGGCACGAGCCCGACATCGGTGAGCTGAACTACCCGTACCTGTTCGATCTGATCGATGCGCTCGGCTACGACGGCTACATCGGCTGCGAATACCGGCCGCGCGCGGGGACCTCGGCGGGGCTTGGCTGGCTGAAGCCTTATCTCGATGCGGGGCGTTGACTCTTTCCGACAACCACTGACGCACACGTAACCATGAAAGTACTGATCACCGGCGGTGCCGGTTTTCTCGGCCAGCGTCTCGCGCGCGAACTGCTCGCGCGCGGCGCACTGAAAGATGCGCACGGCGCACCGCAAGCGATTACCGGGCTCGTGTTGCTCGACGTCGTGCGCGCACACGATTTCGGCGATGCGCGCGTGCGCACCGAAGTCGGCGATATCGCGGAGCGCAGTGTGCTCGAACGCGTGATCGACGATCAAACCTCGGCGATCTTTCACCTCGCTGCGATCGTCAGCGGCCAGGCCGAGGCGGACTTCGATCTCGGCATGCGCATCAATCTCGATGCGTCGCGGCTGCTGCTCGAAATCTGCCGGCAGCGCGGGCACCAACCGCGCGTCGTGTTCACCAGTTCGGTCGCGGTCTACGGTGGCGATCTGCCTGCGGTCGTGCAGGACGACACCGCGCTCAATCCGCAGTCGTCGTACGGCGCGCAGAAAGCGATCGCGGAGCTGCTGCTCAACGATTATTCGCGGCGCGGTTTCGTCGACGGCCGCGTGCTGCGGCTGCCGACCATCAGCGTGCGGCCGGGGCGGCCGAATGCGGCGGCGTCGTCGTTCGCGAGCGGCATCGTCCGCGAGCCGCTCGATGGCGAGGAGGCCGTGTGTCCGGTCGCCGGTTCGACGCGGCTGTGGTTGCTGTCGCCGCGCAAGGCGATCGAGGGTCTTATCGCCGGCCTCGAACTCGACGGCGCCGCGCTTGGCAAGCAACGCGTGCTGAACCTGCCTGGCTTGTCGGTCAGCGTCGACGAGATGATCGCGGCACTGCGCGAGGTCGCGGGCGAGGCGGTCGCGAGCCGCATTGTGCGGCAGCCCGACGAGCGCATCGAGAAGATCGTCGGGAGCTGGCCCGGCGCGTGGGATACGTCGCGCGCCGAACGGCTCGGGCTCGCGGCCGAGCGTAGTTTCGCGGACGTGATTCGCGGCTACATCGCCGATGAAGGAATCGAAGTTCGCTGAAGATCGTCCCCTCCGCGTATTCCCTGGTGTCGCTTGGCACGGCTGCGGCCGTGCTTGACATGCTTTCGCGCCCCCGCCTATTATCGAGGCTGTTTTGTTCGATATATGACCTTGTGTTCGTATATAGAACACGAGGCAGGGCGAAGAAGAGGCGACAGCCGTATCGGTCGTCAATCCCAAGCCCATCGTTCACGATCCTGCGCTAAGCTGCTTCGACGTGTCGGCGCGCTACGCCGCCGCCATTTTGCAGTTGCCCGTCCGCGGCCGTTGGCGCCCAGGGCCGATGCCTCGGCGCCTCGAACCGGCCTCATCGGTGCGAAGCCGGCCGAGGCGCAGCGCACGCAGCATCTCAACTGGAGACATCCCATGACCGAAGCATTTCTGTGCGACGCGATTCGCACCCCCATTGGCCGCTATGCGGGTTCGCTGTCGTCGGTGCGCGCCGACGACCTGGGCGCGGTGCCGCTCAAGGCGCTGATGGAGCGCAACAAGAACGTCGACTGGACCGCGATCGACGACCTCATCTACGGCTGCGCGAACCAGGCCGGTGACGACAACCGCAACGTCGCGCGCATGTCGCTGCTGCTCGCGGGGCTGCCGAAGGACGTGCCGGGCTCGACGGTCAACCGTCTGTGCGGCTCGGGCATGGATGCGGTCGGCATCGCCGCGCGCGCGATCAAGTCGGGCGAGGCCGCGCTGATGATTGCCGGTGGCGTCGAAAGCATGAGCCGCGCGCCGTTCGTGATGCCCAAGGCGACCAGCGCGTTCGCGCGTCAGAACGAGGTCTACGACACGACGATCGGCTGGCGTTTCGTGAATCCGCTGATGAAGAAGCTGTACGGCGTCGACTCGATGCCGGAAACCGGCGAAAACGTCGCGACCGACTACAACATCAGCCGCGCCGACCAGGACGCATTCGCGCTGCGCAGCCAGCAGAAGGCGGCGCGCGCGCAACGCGACGGCACGCTCGCGCAGGAGATCGTCGGCGTGACGATCGCGCAGAAGAAGGGCGATCCGATCACGGTCATGCAGGACGAGCATCCGCGCGAAACGAGCCTCGAAACGCTCGCGAAGCTGAAGGGCGTCGTGCGTCCGGACGGCACGGTGACGGCCGGTAATGCATCGGGCGTGAACGACGGCGCGGCGGCGTTGCTGCTTGCCAATGAAGAGACCGCGAAGCGCTTCGGCCTCACGCCGCGCGCCCGCGTGCTCGGTGTGGCCACCGCCGGCGTCGAGCCGCGCGTGATGGGCATCGGCCCGGCACCCGCCACGCAGAAGCTGCTCGCGCGTCTGGGCATGACGATCGATCAGTTCGACGTGATCGAACTGAACGAAGCGTTCGCCTCGCAAGGTATCGCGGTGCTGCGCGCCCTCGGCGTCGCCGACGACGATCCCCGCGTGAACCCGAACGGCGGCGCGATTGCGCTCGGCCACCCGCTCGGCATGAGCGGCGCGCGTCTGGTGACGACCGCGACGTATCAGCTGCAACGCACGCAGGGCCGCTTCGCGCTGTGCACGATGTGTATCGGCGTCGGCCAAGGCATCGCGATCGCGATCGAGCGCGTGTGATGCGTGAGCTGGTTTAGCGCCAGCTTCGGTCCCCGCGCTAGGCGGGTCTCCGCGCAAGCTGAATAGTAAAAAGCGGAAGGGCCGGCGTCGAGACACGCCGGCCCTTTGTTTTGATCGCGCCTTGTTGCGCCGGGCGCAGGCGTTATGACGCCGCTTCGACGGTCAGATGCATGACCTCATGCACCGGTGCGAGCCGCGCGCGGATCGTCTCGGCCGTAACGCCGCCATGCGTGCGCACGCTGACGATCGCCGCTCGCGCCTGCGGGCCGATCTGCCAGACGTGCAGGTCGGCGATCTCGGCGTCGCCGTGCGAATCCAGGATTTCGCGGATTTCGCGGGCCACGTGCTCGTCGGTTCTGTCGAGCAGCACGTCGGCCGTGTCGCGCATCAGCGTCCATGCCCAGCGCGCGATGACGATCGATCCGACGATGCCCATCAGCGGGTCCGTCCAGACCCACCCGAGATAGCGGCCGGCCAGCATGGCCACGATCGCCAGCACCGAGGTCAGCGCATCGGCGAGCACGTGCACATAGGCCGAGCGCAGGTTGTTGTCGGACCCATGCGCATGGTCGTGATGATGGTGATGATCGTGATGCCCATGGTGCGCATGGCCGCCCGACAACAGCAGCGCGCTGACGATGTTCACGACCAGCCCGATCGCCGCAATCACCGCGGCCTGCCCGAACGCGACACCGGTGGGATGAACGAGCCGGATCGCCGATTCGATGCCGATGCCAAGCGACACCAACGCGAGAATCAGCGCCGAAGCGAAGCCGGCAAGCTCGCCCACTTTTCCCGTTCCGAAACTGAACGCGCGGTTTGCCGAGTTGCGTCTCGCGAACGCATACGCGAGCGCGGCAATGCCGAGCGCGCCGGCATGCGTCGCCATGTGGAAGCCATCGGCGAGCAGCGCCATCGAGCCGGTCACGTAACCGGCCGCGATTTCGCCGATCATCATGACAACGGTGAGCGCGACGACGAAGTGGGTCCGGCGCGCGTTGTCGTCGTGCGAGCTGCCGAGAAACGAGTGCTCGTGTTTGCGGATCAGATGGTCAGTCATACAAACTTACTTCGAATAGCGGCGGATTGCGCCGATCAATGCATCAACTCCCTTCTTGCGCTGGCTGGCCGTCAGGTCCGGATGCGCGACATGCTCGCGCGCGTGCGCCTCGACGATCTCGTCGAGCAGGCCGTTCATTGCGCCGCGGGTCGCGGCCACCAGGTGCAGGACTTTTTCGCAATCGGCGTCCGACTCCAGTGAACGCTCGATAGCCTGAACCTGGCCCGCGATGCGATGAACGCGTTTCAATAAGCCGTCTTTGTGTATGCTCAGATGTGCCATACATATACCCCCTATGGGTATGTAGGATAGCACGGTACTGAGATGGCGTTTCTGATGGCTGTCGGCGGCCATGCCGATGCATACCGTCGGCAAATCGTTCGCGTCATACTGTTGGTCGTGGTTGTCCTGTAGGCGCGGAGTTCATGACGCCGGGCACGAATGCTGCGTAGCACGAAGCGATTGGCTCGACGTGCATGACCGACCGTCAAGCCGTATTGATACCTCGCACGAGGAGAACGCGGATGAAAACAGCGACGATAGCTGCAGCATTGGTCATCGCGGTGGTGGCCGCGGCCCCGCCGGCGCGAGCGCAGGACGACATGGCGAGCACCGCGCAAGCGATGCTCAGCGCGGCGCAGCCGGTGCATATGACGGCGGAGATCGTCGCCATCGATGCGGGCAACCGTTCGCTGACATTGAAGGGTCCGCATGGCGACGTCGCGATCGTGCTCGTCAGCCAGCAGGTTGCCGGTTTCGATCAGTTGAAGATCGGCGATCGCGTCGACGTGCTGTACAAGAATGCGTTGCTCACCAAGGTCGAGAAGGGAAGCAGCGCGGGCAAGGGGATTCGCGAGCGGGCCGACCGGCGGAGCTATGCGCCGGCGTCGGGCGGGTACGAGTCGGCGCGGCAGACCGAGGTGCTCGCGACCGTGCTGAAGATCGATCGCAAGCAGCGCCTCGTGACGCTGCGCGGCGCGTATCAGACCCAGACCTTCGAAGCAGCGCCCGACGTCGATTTGAGCGACGTGAAGGTCGGCGACACCGTGCATGCGGCGTTCGTGTCCGCCGCCGCGGTGCAGGTGACGCCGGTCGGGCAGTGAGCGGCGGGGCCGCAGTCGATTCCGGCGGCCGCATCTGTTTCGCAAACTATGTCGAAATATGTCACGGCTCCCGCCGAATGCCCGCAAAACCTTGCCTGGCGGGCCCGCGTCGCGGTGAAACAGCGCGACATATGTTCCGTGATGATTTCCGCGGAGTGTCCTTCTATAGTCCGTTCGTCGCCACGCGGCAGTGACGCAAGTGGCCCGAATCCAGCAAGGACATACCGTGAAAAATCGTTCATTCGCAGGTTCCGACAGGGTCTGCGCCAGCATGGCGCGAGGCGCGCTGCGCAAGGTGGTGCTCGGCGCGGCCGCCGCCGCGCTCGCGCTCGGCAGCGCATCGGCGTTCGCGTGGTCGGGTCACGGCACCGCGTACACGTCGCGCGGCGTCTATAACGGTTCGCACTACGGCTCGTGCGGCGGCGGTAGCTGCTCGCATACGGGCAGCGTGGCCGGTCCCTATGGCGGCGTCGCGAGCAACACTGGCACGGTCACGCGCACGGCGCCCGGCCAGTTCACGAACTCGGGTACCGCGACGGGCCGCTATGGCAACTCGGTGCAGCACTCGGGCGACACCAGCTGCGCGGGCGGCTCCTGCTCGCATAGCGGCACGCTGACCGGTCCCGACGGCAAAACGGCGACGACGTCCGGCGACGTGACGCGCACCGCGCCGGGCCAGTATTCGTCGTCGGGCTCGATCACCGGGTCGAACGGCAATATGGTCAATCATTCTGCGTCGACGAATTGCGCGGGTTCGACCTGCGCGCGCTCGGGCACGGTGACGGGTCCGGACAACAACAACGTCTATCACTCAGGCACCGCGACGCGGGTCGCGCCCGGCGTCGTGACGACTTCGACGAGCGTGACCGGCACGCAAGGCCACACGGTGACCTCGAGCGGTACGGTGGTGACAGGTGGGGTGGTGGTCGCGGGCGGGACCACCACGGCGACCGGTACGACCGTGGTCGTTGCGCCGAAGCCGGTGGTGGTCGTGGCGCCTCCGCCGGTCGTCGTGCCGCCGCCGGTCGTGTACGTGCCGCCGCCGGTCGTGGTGACGCCTCCGCCGGGCTATGTTCCGCCGCCGGTGGTGGTCGTGGCGCCGCCCCCGCCGCCGGCCGTCTACGTCGCGCCGCGTCCCGTGTATGTCGCGCCGCGGGCTGCGGTCTGGGTGCCGGGCCATTGGGTCGGGCGCGTGTGGGTGCCGGCGCATTGGGCGTGACGATGAGCGCGGCGATGAGAATCAGAACCTGCGTAGAATCGTGGCGCTCACGTCGCGCCGCGCGGTGCGACGCGATGTGCGAAATGGCGGGCTCGTGTCCACCATCTGCTGAGGCGGAGCGTCACTCGCGAGCGCAAGGGGCTGCGCGGGGCGCGCTGCGCAAAACGGTCGCGCTCGCGACGATCGTCGTGGCGACGTTGCTGGCGATCAACGCAGTCATCGACGCCAGCGACGACCTTCGCGCGAACCCCGCCGCCGGCGCGGCGAGCGACTGTTCCGCGCGCTACGCCGCGTTGCTCGATCTGGCCGAACTCGCGCGGCGTGACGGCAAATCGTCCGAGGTGGTCGTGCGTGGCTTGAGCCAGCAGAACGGGGCAATGAGCGAGTGCATACCTGCAGGCCGGTTCAGGCCTGCACCGCCATGACATTGAACGCGGCCGCGTCAGATCGCGTTCCAGAAAAATCGCGCCGGGGATCGGATTGAACACGTAGGCGTCGATGGGCTCGAATCCCAGCGATGCGTAGAGGCCGAGCGCCGCTTGCATCGTCGGCAGCGTGTCGAGACGCATGCGGCGATAGCCCCATCGCGAACAGCGAGAATCCCTTGAAGAGGTATCGGTCCTGATTCTGCGCAACCCAGTTTCTGGCTGATTCGTGAAACAGCCACGCCAGTGGCGCCACGCCGACGCTGCCGCGCCTGGGTGATGGCACTCTTACTCACAAACGACACATCGGCCACAGGTAACGCAAGGTCCAGTTCATCGACGACCTCGCTGATTGACTGGTGTGTGGCTGATACCAACTAATGGATTGAATCGCTTGACCGGGTATTTGCGGAGGAGGCGCAAGATCAAACTATGTTTCAGTCAGGACTGGTGCATTGCAGAACATCTTTGTCAAAACGTTGCTCAAAATCGCTTCGGCCGAAGCGTTCGACAGATCATTGGGCATCATCATGTTGAAGTAGAGGATGCCGTCGACCAATGCGATAACGGCGAGCGCGTGGTCGGCGAAAGGGCCCGGCAACTGTATGTTGAGGCGCTGGCATAACTGCTCAATGAAGTACGCGATCATGTCGCGCTTTTGCAGGCATAAGGCATTCACATGTTGTCGGAATTTCGCGTCACGCATGGCATGCAAACGTGCCTCAGCCCGGATGATGTAGTTGTTGTCGTCGCGATAGCACTGCGCGTACAACAAGGTGAGCTGCACTTGCAGGTTTTCGCTGGACGGTGCGGCGTCTCGCAGCTTCTGCAAGTTTTCTTGCATGTTCTGGTGATCGAGACGGAGCAGTTCGACGAATAGATCGCTCTTGCTGCTGAAGTTCGAGTAAAACGCGCCGCGGGTATAGCCGGCCTGGGCTGCGATATCCTCCACGCTAGTCGCAGCAAACCCTTTTTCGGCGATGCTCGACGCTGCTGCGTCGAGCAAGCGCCGCCGGGTTCGCTCGCGGCTTTCTGCTCGCGTCATTCGTTTGTGTGGCATGCGGCAAAGCGCTCATCTGGCAAAGAACGATGGCCAAAATCCACGCTCCTCGCAAATCGTTGGGTGCGTAGGGTTGCTATTTGATGGCGACCGTTTCGGATTCGCGAGGTTGCCATCCGCCACCGAGCGCCTTGAAGGCAGCAACGGCTGCGCGTGCGGATTCCGTTTGCGCCTGCACCCGCTCGTCCGAGGCGCGTAGCAGGTTGTCGTCGGCCTGCAAGACTTCGATCAGGCTGACGACGCCTTTTTGATAGGCTGCGAACGAGGCGGCTCGCGCCCGGCCGAGCGAGTTCACTCCCTGGGCGAGCACCGCGGCCTCTTGCTCGCGCTTCACGAGTGCCGAGAATGAGTTCTCGACGTCTTCGGTTGCATGCAGCGCGGCGAGCCGATACGCGGCCAGCATTTCCGCCTGCTGCCCCTTGGCCTGCTCGATCTGCGCATTGATGCGGCCGAAATCGAACAGACGCCAGCGCAGCCCCAGCACGCCAGCGGCCTGATTGGCGCCGGTACTGAACAGGTTGCCGCTGGCCACCGAGGTGGCGCTGCCGAGCAGTCCACTGAGCGACACCTTGGGGTAATACTCGGCGATGGCCACGCCAATGCGCGCGTTCGATGCGGCAAGGCGACGCTCGGCCACGATCAGGTCGGGCCGGCGCCTGAGCAACTCACCCGGCGATCCTGTGTCCGCGATCCGCGGGGCGACCGGGATGTCACCAGCTTCGACCAGTTCGGCTCGATGCGTGCCGGGCTGTGAACCCAGCATTACATCCAGCGCGTTCATCGCTGCATCCAGACCCGCCTCGAGGACCGGGACGGATGCCTGAACCTGGGACAGCGCACCTTCGGCCTGGCTCACCTGAAGGTCGGCCGCCAATCCTTTGCTATACAGGAGGTTGATGGTCGAAAGCAGATCCTGCTGCGTCTGCACCTGCCGCCGGGCAACCTTTAGACGGGCCTGCAATCCACGAATCGTGATGTAAATATCGCCAGTCTGCGCCGCCACTGCCAGGCGCGTGGCCGCCGCACCGGCTTCCGAAGCCTGGTATTCGGCAAGTGCCGCTTCCCGCCCGCGACGCAGGCCACCAAACACATCCAGTTCCCAGCTCGCGTTGAAATTAGCCTCGTAATCATTGCCGTAGCGATCGAAACCGGGCGTCGAATTCAGGACTCGCCCCAAGGGGGTTTCGACCGACTGGTAGACTCGCGCCGCCTGCCCGCTGACAGTGCCGGACGGCAGCAGCGCGGCATTCGCCGCGCCAAGTCCCGCGCGCGCCTGCGAGACGCGAGCCGCGGCCTGCGCGAGGTCCAGGTTCTGATCCAGTGCGAGCGTGACGAATCGTGTCAGTTGCGGATCATCGAAACCCGTCCACCACGTGACAAGGTCGGCACTGGCCGCCGCGTGCCGGTGATCCACCGCGGCCTGGCCCTGGAACTGCTCGGGCATGGCTACATTGGGCCGGACATAATCGGGGCCTACAGCGCAGCCAGCCGAGAGACTGGCGGCAATAACCGCGGCAAGGATGGGTTTGGGTAGCATGAGCGTCTTCGCAAGATTCCGGTGGTGACTATAATACCAAATAGTCACTGGTTGTCCATTCCTGTATGCTATACCCATGAAAAAAGCCACCAGTTCCCCCATCCCGGCGCGCGGCCCCGCTGACCACGAGGTACGGGATCAGATCGTTGTCGCCGCCACCGAGCACTTCAGCCGGTATGGCTACGAGAAAACGACGGTCTCAGACCTCGCCAAGGCGATCGGGTTTTCCAAGGCCTACATCTACAAGTTCTTCGAGTCCAAGCAGGCCATTGGCGAGATGATTTGCGCGAACTGCCTGCACGAGATCGAAACCGAGGTCAGGTCGGCCGTCGCACAGACCGATCTGCCACCGGAGAAGCTGCGGCGGATGTTCAACGTCTTCACGGAAGCGAGCCTCCGTCTGTTTTTCCAGGACCGCAAGCTCTACGAGATTGCCGCATCGGCGGCCACGGAGAACTGGCAGGCGGTGCTTGCGTATGAAGAGCGCGTCCAGAAGCTGCTTCGGGACGTCCTCCAGGAGGGTCGGCAAAGCGGGGACTTCGAGCGCAAAACACCCCTCGATGAGACTGCGATGGCGATCTATCTGGTGTTGCGCCCCTACCTGAACCCAATGCTCCTGCAGTACAGCTTTGATTACACCAAGGTCGCGCCTGCACAACTGTCCAGTCTCGTGCTCCGCAGTCTGTCGCCTTGATGGAAATCTCGGTTGTGACCATTGACTAAGTTGGTCACTAGAACCATAATGAAAGCCCCGATCACTCCGTCAATGGGTCTTTCATGCTCCGGCGTCGTCTTGCTACCTCTACAGTCGTCTGTGCACTGGCACTTGCGCTAGCCGCCTGCGGCGCAAAAGCACCGTCCGATCCGCGCACCGAAGCGCCCCTGGTGCGCACCGCCATCGCTCGGGCGGCGATCCCCGCCTCCCGTTCGTTTACCGGAACCGTTGCCGCGCGTGTGCAGAGCGACCTGGGATTTCGCGTCTCCGGCAAGGTGCTCGAGCGGCTGGTGGATGCCGGGCAAACCGTCAAACGCGGCCAGCTGCTGATGCGCCTCGACCCCATCGATCTGAGGCTTGCCGCGCAGGCCCGGCAGGACGCGGTCACCGCCGCGCGAGCACGGGCGCAGCAGACCGCGCAGGACGAAGAGCGCTACCGCGACCTACGCGGCACCGGCGCGATATCGGCATCGGCCTACGACCAGATCAAGGCGGCGGCCGATGCCGCCAAAGCGCAGCTCAGCGCGGCCGAGGCTGACGCCGACGTTGCGCGCAACGCGACTGGCTATGCCGAACTGCTGGCGGACGGCGATGGCGTCGTGATGGAAACGCTGGCCGAACCGGGCCAGGTCGTCAGCGCCGGCCAGCCCGTGGTGCGCCTGGCGCACGCCGGGCGCCGCGAGGCTGTCATCCAGCTACCCGAAACCCTACGCCCCGCAATCGGTTCGGTCGCCCAGGCCACGCTGTTCGGCAACGGCGGTGTTAGCGTGCCGGCGACGCTGCGCCAGCTTTCGGATACGGCGGATCCTCGTACCCGGACCTTTGAAGCGCGGTATGTGCTGCAGGGAGAGCTGGCCGACGCCCCACTGGGCGCCACCGTCACGGTCCAGATTCCGGACGCGCGTTCCGCGGTGCAAGGCGGTTTGCAGGTGCCGATCGGCGCGCTGTTTGACGCGGGCAAGGGACCGGGGGTGTGGGTCATCAACGGCGAGCCGGCGAAGGTTGCCTGGCGGCCGGTTACTGTCGAACATCTGGACGACGATAGTGCTCGCGTCGCCGGTGAGATCAAGCAAGGCGACCGGATCGTCGCGCTCGGCGCGCAGCTGCTGCGCGAAGGCGAGCAGGTCCGGGTGACAAGTCAAGCCGTCGCCATGACGGCCGAGGGAGCCCGTCCGTGAGCGAAGGCCGTTTCAACCTGTCGGCGCTCGCCGTGCGCGAGCGCTCCATCACCCTGTTCCTGATCTGCCTGATTTCTCTGGCAGGGCTCGTTTCGTTCTTCAAGCTGGGCCGGGCGGAAGACCCCGCGTTCACGGTCAAGGTGATGACCATCATCACCGCATGGCCGGGAGCCACGGCGCAGGAAATGCACGATCAGGTCGCCGAGAAGATCGAAAAGCGCATGCAGGAGCTGCGCTGGTACGACCGGACCGAGACCTACACACGGCCTGGGCTGGCCTTCACGACCTTGACCTTGCTCGACAGCACGCCGCCGTCGGAAGTGCAGGAGCAGTTCTACCAGGCCCGGAAAAAAATCAGCGACGAGGCGGGCAATCTTCCATCCGGCGTGATCGGACCGATGGTCAACGACGAATACGCGGATGTTACCTTCGCGCTGTTTGCGTTGAAGGCGAAGGGTGAACCGCAGCGCCTGCTCGTTCGCGATGCCGAGACGCTGCGCCAACGGCTGCTGCACGTGCCGGGCGTGAAGAAGGTCAACATCATCGGTGAGCAGGCGGAGCGGATCTATGTCGAGCTCTCACATGACCGGCTGGCAACGCTGGGCGTGAGCCCCCAGGACGTGTTCGCCGCGCTCAACGGTCAGAATGCCCTGACGCCGGCCGGCTCCGTGGAGACCAAAGGTCCGGAGGTGTTCATTCGCCTGGACGGCGCCTTCGACAACCTGCAGAAGATCCGCGACACGCCGGTCGTAGCGCAGGGCCGCACGCTGAAGCTGTCGGACATCGCCACCGTCACACGTGGTTATGAAGATCCGGCGACGTTCATGATCCGCAACAACGGCGAACCTGCACTGCTGCTGGGCATCGTCATGCGCGACGGCTGGAACGGGCTCGATCTCGGCAAGGCGCTGGACAGCGAGGTCGGCGCAATCAACGCCGGGCTGCCGCTAGGCATGAGCCTGACCAAAGTCACCGATCAAGCCGTCAACGTTCATTCGGCGGTCGACGAGTTCATGCTCAAGTTTTTCGTCGCGCTGCTGGTGGTCATGCTGGTGAGTTTCGTCAGCATGGGCTGGCGGGTGGGCCTCGTCGTTGCCGCGGCCGTACCGCTGACACTCGCGGTCGTGTTCGTGGTGATGGCCGCAACCGGCAAGAACTTCGATCGCATCACGCTCGGATCGCTGATCCTCGCGCTCGGCCTGCTCGTGGACGACGCGATCATCGCGATCGAAATGATGGTGGTAAAGATGGAGGAAGGCTACGGCCGCATCGCCGCCTCCGCCTACGCGTGGAGCCATACGGCCGCGCCGATGCTGGCGGGCACGCTGGTGACCGCCGTCGGCTTCATGCCCAATGGTTTCGCGCGCTCCACGGCCGGCGAATACACCAGCAACATGTTCTGGATCGTTGGCATCGCACTGATCGCATCGTGGGTCGTCGCCGTGGTCTTCACGCCCTACCTGGGTGTGAAGATGCTGCCCGACTTCAAAAAGGTCGAAGGCGGTCACGACGCGATCTACGACACGCCGCGCTACAACCGCTTCCGTCAGCTGCTCACGCGCGTGATCGCGCGCAAATGGCTGGTCGCCGGTTCGGTCGTGGGCCTCTTCGTGCTGGCCATCCTCGGCATGGGCGTGGTCAAAAAACAGTTTTTCCCGATCTCCGACCGTCCCGAAGTGCTGGTCGAGGTGCAGATGCCCTATGGCACGTCGATCTCGCAAACCAGCGCCGCCACGACGAAGGTCGAAGCGTGGCTCGCGAAGCAGAAGGAAGCCAGGATCGTCACCGCATACATCGGGCAAGGCGCGCCACGCTTTTACCTGGCGATGGGGCCGGAACTGCCCGATCCGTCGTTTGCCAAGATCGTGGTGCGCACGGACAGCCAGGATGAGCGCGACGCATTGAAGCAGCGACTGCGTCAGGCAGTCGCCAACGGTCTCGCCTCCGAGGCGCGCGTGCGGGTCACGCAACTCGTGTTCGGTCCGTATTCGCCGTTCCCGGTCGCCTACCGTATCTCTGGTCCGGACCCGGACAAGCTGCGCGGTATTGCGGGAGAAGTTGAGCAGGTGATGGACGCCAGTCCGATGATGCGTACGGTCAACGCTGACTGGGGTACGCGCTCGCCCACGCTGCACTTCACGTTGCAGCAGGACCGTCTGCAGGCGGTGGGGCTGACATCCAGCGCCGTGGCGCAACAACTGCAATTCCTGCTAACCGGTGTGCCTGTCACCGCCGTGCGTGAGGATATTCGAACCGTGCAGGTCATCGCGCGTTCGGCCGGCGATGTTCGTCTCGATCCGGCCCGGCTCGGCGACTTCACGCTGGCTGGCGCGAACGGGCAACGCATTCCGCTGTCGCAGGTGGGCAAGGTCGACGTGCGCATGGAGGAACCAGTCATGCGCTGGCGGGACCGGGTGCCGACGATCACGGTACGGGGCGACATCGCCGACAACCTTCAGCCGCCGGACGTATCGACGGCGATCACCAGGCAGCTCCAACCCATCATCGCCAGGCTTCCGACCGGCTACCGTATCGAAGAGGCGGGCTCCATCGAGGAATCGGCTAAAGCGACGAAAGCCATGTTGCCGCTCTTCCCGATCATGCTGGCGGTTACGCTCATCATCATCATCTTCCAGGTGCGCTCGATCTCCGCAATGGTGATGGTGTTCCTGACCAGCCCGCTGGGCTTGATCGGGGTGGTGCCGACGTTGATCCTGTTCAGGCAGCCGTTCGGCATCAATGCGCTGGTCGGTCTCATCGCGCTATCGGGCATCCTGATGCGCAACACGCTGATCCTGATCGGACAGATTCACCAGAACGAGCAGGCGGGGCTGGATCCGTTCCATGCGGTCGTCGAAGCTACCGTGCAGCGTGCCAGACCGGTGATCCTGACGGCCATGGCGGCGATCCTCGCTTTCATCCCGCTGACCCATTCGGTGTTCTGGGGAACCCTCGCGTACACGCTGATCGGCGGCACGTTCGCCGGGACGATTCTGACCCTGGTCTTCCTGCCGGCGATGTATTCGATCTGGTTCAAGATTCGACCCGAGCGTATCGCCGGCTTGCGCAAAGATCGGCATGAGCAGGTGCAGTCTTCCGAGCAAACGCTGCAGGACGCGCTCGACGCGGACAGTTAAAAAAACACCATCAATTCACCTGAAGGGAGCTGTTCATGTCGAATTCCACTGTTGTCGTTGTTACCGGCGTGTCATCGGGTATCGGACGCGCCGCCGCCGAGAAGTTTGCCAGGCGGGGGTGCCGCGTATTTGGCACCGTGCGCAGCATCGCAAAAGCGGCGCCTATCTCGGGAGTCGAGCTTGTCGAGAATGGGACTCTATTCGGCGTCCAAGCACGCTGTGGAAGGGCTGACCGAAACCCTGGATCATGAGGTGCGCCAGTTCGGCATACGCGCAACGCTGGTCGAACCGACTTTTACCAGGACCAATCTCGACATCAATGCGCCCCAGGCGGGTTCGAAAATCGCCGACTATGACCGCGAGCGTGCCCTTGCAATGAGCGCAGTCGTGAACAGTGTCAAAGGTGCCCCCGAGCCCGAGGGCGTGGCAAACACTATTGTCGAAGCGGCGCTTGGCGCTTGGCGCTTGGCGCTTGGCGCTTGGCGCCTGGCGAATGCGTCGCACGCCTGCCGGACAGGCGTCGTTGCTGAGCAAGTTACGCCGCTTTATGCCCGCTGGTCCCGTCGATTCGAGCTTGAGGAAAACATTCGGACTTGGTTGAAGCGCTCGTCCACGCATCACATTGCGGCCAAGGTTCGACGCAGCGGAAACCGGATCTCGAACGTGGTCCCCACGCCCTCGCGCGACGCAAACTCGATCTGCCCATCGAGCACGCGGCATAGCTCCCTGACAATGGCGAGCCCGAGCCCCGTGCCCGGAATCTCGTCGCAGGCCGCGCGCTCGAACTCATCGAATACGCGCTCCGCGTCGGCGGGCGCAATGCCGACGCCGGTGTCGGAGACGCGAATCGCCCAGTGTTCGGCGCCATGCATCGCGAACCGGATTTCGACTTGCCCCGACTTCGTGTACTTGATCGCGTTGGTCAACAGATTGACCGCGATCTGCTTGAGCTTCAGCCGATTCGACGTGACGACCGGCAGCGCCGCGTCGAACGCGCTGCGCAACGCAAGCCCTTTCGCCTCGATCGACGGTCGCGTCGACGCGACGAGTTCGTCGAAGAGTTCGCGCAAATCGACGTCTTCGAGCACGAGCGGCGCGGAGTCTCCGAGCACGACCGAGTACTCGACCATCTGGTCGACCAGTTGCTTCATGTCGGCAGCCTGACGGTTCGCGAGCGTCAATGCGGCATCGGCTTTCGACGGCGCTCGCTCGATCAGTTGCAGCGCGACCGAAAACGCGTTGAGGAAATTGCGCAGATCGTGCACGACGCTGCGCGTGATCTGCATCCGCGATGCATATAGATCGCCGACCAGCCGTTGCTCGAGGGTCAATTCGTGATTCGCGCGTTCGAGCCGTCCCGTGTATTCGTCGATCTTGCGATCGCGTTCGGCGACCACTTCCTTGATCGACTCATACCTGACCACGCTGAATGCTTCGGCGATCAGGCGGCGCGCGCGGCTCTCGTGACGGCGCGTGCACGTCCGGTCGCGTTCGACGAACTCTTCGAGCGCTTCGAAGAGCACCTGCTGAAACAGGTCCAGTTCGCGCACCAGCTCTTCGATCCGGTAGCCCTGCTGCCAACGGACCTTGCCGTGCTTTTTCGCGTCGCGTTCGATCGACGTTTCGACGCGCTCGAGATCTTCTGCATCGAGCGCCCGGCACAGCTCGTCGAGAATATCCGGCAGATGGTCGGCCAGTTGCCGATAAGTGAGCTTGTCCGCTTCGACGAGATCGGCGTCGGCGGAGACGGCATGCATCCATTGCCGCGTCAGGCCGCCCCGTTCCGCGCGGATGAAGTTGGCGAAGTTGCGCAGCGGGCTCACGCGTCTGTCGGTCATGATGGATACCGGAATGGAGTTTCTACAACATACAACGCGCGAACGGTTCGAACGCCTCGATTTGCGCGGGCACCGCAAACCTGTTTCGCTGGCCGATCGGCCACGCGACCCGATGCGCGCCGGCAACCCGCGTCATTATCCGCGCAATTGCCGTTCGTGGAAAACCTCTTGCGAGACTCTGATCAGACGAGAAGGCAAATTTTGTCCGCAAAACATGATGTATTCGATATTGCTGGTCGACGACGAACCGGAAATTCTAGCCGCATGGCGGTTGATTCTGGAGAGCGAAGGGTATGAGGTGAGTTGCGCGAGCAATGGCGCCGAAGCACTCGCTCGTGTCGTCGCTCACGTTCCCGACCTGATTGTTACGGACTGGATGATGCCGGTCATGGACGGCGCGGAGTTATGCCGCCGTTTGAAATCGATGCCGTTATCCGTCAACGTACCGATTCTGGTCCATACCGCGGTGCCGCCTTCGGACAGCGATGCGCATTACTGCAGCGCATGTCTGCTGAAGCCGATCGGCGCGGATCTCTTTCTGACCACGATCGCGCAGCTCTGCGCGCCACGATGCTGATATGGCACGCGTCGCCGCGTTCACCGTCGTGTGATGACATCAACGCCGTGCCACGTCATCGTCCGGGACACTTGCTGAGTCGGCCTTCAGGAAATC
The DNA here is from genome assembly GCF_050436245.1 of Paraburkholderia sp. MM6662-R1. Taxonomy (NCBI): domain Bacteria; kingdom Pseudomonadati; phylum Pseudomonadota; class Betaproteobacteria; order Burkholderiales; family Burkholderiaceae; genus Paraburkholderia; species Paraburkholderia sp. MM6662-R1. Next base: position 2,132,587 of record NZ_JBNDLV010000004.1, read on the forward strand.
GACGAACGCGCGCAGCGGCGCGGGCACATGACGATGGCCCGGATAGTAAAGAAAAGGACCTGAAAAGCACTGCCACCAGGGTTCGAGAATCGCTTCGAGCGCGCCGCTGTCCAGATGCGGGCGGAGCATGTCTTCGAACAGGTGAATGATGCCGAGGCCCGCGACCGCGCCGCTGACCGCGAGGTCGATCGCGGCGCCGGGCCGCACCAGCAGCGGTCCTGTCGGATTCAATTGCAGCAGCTCGCCGTCGCGCTCGAAGTACCAGGTCGGCATCGCGCCGCTGGCGAATTGCCCGCGCAGGCAGGCATGCGCGAGCAATTCGCCGGGATGTTGCGGACGGCCGTGCGCGTCGAGATACGCGGGCGCCGCGGCGGTCGCGAAGCGCTGCACGCGCGCGCCGATCGGCACCGCGATCATGTCCTGCTCGAGGCGTTCATCGTAGCGAATGCCCGCATCGCACCCGATCGACAGCACATCGACGAACCCATCCTCGACCACCACTTCGACGCGAATATCCGGGTACTGCTTCAGAAAGCGCGCAAGCACGTCGGGCAGCACGATGCGCGCGACGCTCGACGGCACGTTGAGCTTCAATGTGCCGGTCGGCTTGTCGCGAAAGCCGTTCAGCACGTCGAGCGCCGCTTCCATTTCGCCGAACAGCGGCGTCAGCTTCTCGATCAGACGCAGCCCGGCTTCGGTCGGCGCGACGCTGCGCGTGGTGCGGTTCAGGAGCCGCAGCCCGAGTTTCGTTTCGAGGCGCCGCACCGCGACGCTCAGACTCGACGCCGACACGCCGCTCACGCGCGCCGCGTCGCGAAAGCCGCCGGCGCGGGCGACGGAAACGAAGGCGGCCAGATCATTCAGTTCCATGACGATTGATTGTGCAGAATTTTGAACAACCCGTACACGTTAGACCGCTTTATTCAACAACGCAATTCCGGAGATACTGCCGCTCATCACTTCACAAGGAGATCGTCATGCCGAACTTCAGCTCCGTCGACACTTTCGCACTAGCCGGCCGCCCGGTGCGGCGCATGGGCTATGGCGCGATGCAGCTGGCCGGCCCCGGCGTGTTCGGGCCGCCGAAAGACCGCGACGCGGCGCTCGCGGTGCTGCGTGAGGCGGTCGCATCGGGCGTCGACCACATCGATACCAGCGATTTTTACGGGCCGCACGTGACCAATCAGTTGATCCGCGAGGCGCTCCACCCGTATCCACGCGATCTGACGATCGTGACGAAGGTGGGCGCGGTGCGCGACGGCGCCGGCGCCTGGCTGCCGGCGCAGGAGCCCGCCGACCTCGAGCGCGCGGTGCATGACAATCTGCGCAACCTCGGGCTCGACGCGCTCGACGTGGTCAACATGCGCATGATGGGCAACGTGAACGAGCCGAGCGAGGGCTCGATCGGAAAGCAGGTCACGGCGCTTGCCGAGCTGCAGCAGCGCGGGCTCGTGCGTCATGTCGGCTTGAGCAACGTGACGGCCGCGCAGATTGCCGAGGCTCAGCGCATCACGAAGGTCGTGTGCGTGCAGAACCACTACAACCTCGTGCATCGCGACGACGATGCGTTGATCGATGCGCTCGCGGCGCAGGGCATCGCCTACGTGCCGTTTTTCCCGCTGGGTGGCTTCACGCCGATTCAATCGTCCGAGCTGTCGGAGCTTGCGCGCAAGCTCGAGGCAACGCCGATGCAGGTCGCGCTTGCCTGGCTATTGCATCGGGCACCTAACATTCTGCTGATTCCGGGCACGTCTTCGGTGACTCATCTGCGTGAAAACCTGCAGTCGGCGCAGTTGAAGCTCAGCGACGAGGTGCTCGATCAACTGGATGCGATCGGCGCTGAAAAGGGCTGATTACACCGATGTTGCGATGAACTCCCGCAACCATTGATGCGCGGGATCGCGATATACCCGCTCGTGCCATAGCATCGCCATCTCGTAGCCCGGCACCTCGACGGGCGGCTCGACCATCGGCAGCGCGTCCGTGCCGCGCACGAGACGCGCGGGCAGCATCCCCACGAGATCCGTGCTCGCGAGCACCGACTGCATGAACAGAAAGTGCGGCACCGACAGCACGACCTTGCGCGCGAGACCCACCTTCGCGAGCGTCTCGTCGGTGACGCCGAAAAAGCCGCCGCCATCGGGCGACGCGATCACGTGTTCGAGCTTGCAGAACTGCGCGAGGGTGGGCCAGTGGTCACAGGTCTGCACATTGGTGGTCGGCCATGTGTAGCGAGCTATGAGCGTAGTCGGCTTTCGGCCGCTGCCTCCGCCCGAAGGACAACATGAACATGATTATGGCAAGAGCCGATGCGGCAATGAGTGTTATCGCCGCGACACCTTTAGACCCTCGCGGATTGCGCGATCGCACTGGCGGCAGCATGCGCATCGATCCTGATCGCGCTGTCTTCGAACACCGTCATCTATGTCAGGTGATGGTTAGCACAAGCAGCGCGCCGACGACGAATTGACAGATCGTATGACCCCGCGAAGTCCGCGCGATAAAAATGCCGGCTAAAGGCGGCCACGTAATCCGCCACTTTCAGTAGAGAATCGTCCAGTCATTGAGCCCGTCATCGGCTCGCAGAGAATCATATGCATAGCTACGCATCGACAAAGTGACGAGATTCGGCAGATAGTTGCCGGCGTTCTCGCCTAACACGCGTACAAGGAGTGTGGTGGGTTCCGTCAAAATCACAATCACAAGCAGATCGAAACCAAAGATCGATTTGCGGTGGTGAAGATATTCCGTAGCGAGACTACGTGCCCTCAGGCCTGCAGGTGACAGACAAAGTGGCTAATGAAGCAGCAGTCGGCACTTGGGCATTACCCTTCTCCTTCACAGTTTCTCGCCCCGACAGGCGGAAATGCGTGAACCGGGAAGATATGTTGCACATCTTCAGCGACGCGCGCCAAACAGATTTCGCAGCACCGACAGCATGCCCACGGGAACGAGACGGAAGGGGCATGGTTCGCGATGCTTGTATGGCTGTGCGAGTTCGAAAATTCAATCAGAGAGAAAGGCTTCATGGCTATCTCCGTGCAAATCTCAAGAACATAAATGAGATAGTACGGGAATAACATTTTGCATTGTATCGAACCAGTCAGAAATGATGCTGCTACCAGGAATTTCGACTGCGGCAGGAAATCGTGTGACAACTTCACTGTTCGGCACAGCCATGAACGTGCCCTATCCGCACCTCGCCGCACGCCTGTTCAACACGCCGCTATCGCACCAACGGTTCGATGAAAATAGACGAGCAATGGGTTGGCCACTGTCGATACGGGCAGCCCTATCTGGTCAGACAATCGCGCGCGGAAATTAGTGCTTGTGAAAGACTGCGAACGAAAAATTCGTACCAGTCTCACTATGTTGTCGCGGCTGTCTGATTTCGCGGGGTGACCGATATCCGGACAATTGGAGCCAGTACGAAATCTCGTGTTTCGTTCACCAAGGTCACCCGAATTAGCCGAATCGATCCTTTAAACGACGAGCATTGCTTCATTGTTTTCTGAGTCTGGATTGCGGTTCAGGTGTCGCACCACATACTTCAATCTAACCGGTTACGATCATGACTCGAAACGATTTTCCTGACGTACAGGCTGCCGCGCCCCTCACCAACGGGGACGGCCTCTCCGGTTTGCGGCTCCGCCCCCTGTCATGGCTGGTTTCGTCGCTGCTGGTCGTGCTCGCCTTGCCGGCGAGTGCGATTGCGGTCGCTCAAACGAAGTCTGATCTGGCGCTGGCGAGCGATGCAGCAACTGCAAGCAGATCGACTCCGGTCGAGATTAAACAGCCGTCGACCCCGGGAAGCCATGCTCCTCCGGTGACGTTCTCACAGTGGCTCGAAACGCAACCGTCCGGTAGCGAGGGAGGGCCTCCGGTGGATTCCTCCACGCTGCGCCGTATCTTCCTGAGCGCCGTCGAGGAAGCGGAGAAGCGCAGTCCCGAAGTCGGGCAGGCGTATGCCGCCTACGAAGCCGCGAAATCAGACGTCGACGAAGCGAAGGGCTTGCGGTGGCCGCAAGTCGACATCGGTTCGCAGACACAGGGTGTGCAATTTGGTCCCGGTAATCGAAATGGCTCCAACAACGGGAACGTAGTGACGGCGAACGTCACGACAACGGTGTACGACTGGGCAATGGCGAGAGCACGGACGACACGACGCCGACGCTGGTGGGCAGGCGCACCGAACAAGGAGCAATCGCAATGAACTTCAATATTTTCAAACGAGGCAAGAAAAAGGCTAAGCTCGCCAAAGGCGACGCTGCTTTCATGAGCGACATCCGGGAATCGCTGCTGACGCAGTCGACGCCGGGCTCAATGATCATGCTTTACGTCATTCTCACGGTCCTGGCCGGCGGTCTGACCTGGGCGTACTTTGCGCGCGTGGAGGAGATAACGCACGGCGAGGGGACCATCATTTCGAAGAGCCGCGAACAGGTCATCCAGAGTCTTGAGGGCGGCATTCTCGAACAACTGGACGTACGTGAAGGCGATATTGTCAAGAAGGGACAAGTGCTGGCAAAGATCGATCCGACGCGAGCCGAGACGAGCTATCGCGAAGCGTGGTCCAAGTCAGTAGGACTGAAGGCGACGATTGCGCGTTTGCGTGCCGAGGCGTACGAGCAGCCGCTGACGTTTCCTGACGACGTGAAAGCCGTGCCTACGGTCGTGAAGCAGGAGACGCTTGCTTACAACGCGCGACGTCGTGCACTGAACGACAGCGTGGCCGCGTTGGAAAAGAGCTACTCGCTGTCGAACAAGGAAATTGGCCTGGCCGAGCCGCTGGCGGCCAAAGGTCTTGTTTCTGAAGTCGAACTGCTCCGCATGCGCCGGCAGGCAAACGACCTGCGCTCACAGATCGTCGAGCGTCGCAACAGATTTCAGGCCGACGCAAACTCGGAACTCACGAAGCTGGAACTCGAACTGGCGCAAACCAGCGAAACCGTAGTGGGTCGTGCGGATGTTCTACAGCGTACGACTGTGATTGCACCGGTGTACGGCACGGTGAAGAATATACGCTTCAATACGATTGGCGGGGTCATCCAGCCGGGCGAGCACATCATGGAAATTGTCCCGCTGGAAGATCAATTGCTCGTCGAGGCACGCATCAAGCCTTCGGACGTTGCATTCCTGCATCCTAATCAACCGTCTACCGTGAAGATTACGGCTTACGACTACGGAATTTATGGAGGCTTGAAAGGCACGGTTCAGCACATCAGCCCCGACACGCTCAAGGACGACCAGAAGGCCGCATCGGGCCGGCCCGATGCGACGTATTACCGCGTGCTTGTGCTGACAGACTCCAGTGAATTGCATGCAGGCGGAAAAAGCTTACCGATTCTGCCCGGGATGATCGCGACGGTCGACATCCGTACCGGTGAGAAAACCATTCTTGACTACATTCTGAAGCCGATTTTCAAGGCTCGTGAAGCGTTCCGGGAGCGGTGATTATCTCGTTGGATCTGGTGACTTCCGGTAATGCCATGCACGGGTGAGCATGGAGGAAACCGGAAGATTCCCGGTTGCAAGCCCGCGTCTTTCCGGGTCTGCATGCCGTGGTCGGAAGAAGCTCGCTGCGCTGGAGCGCGCCTGACCCGGCACGACACGCTGCGGCGCTTGGAATGATTCGCGCGTCGTTGTTGATCGTGGCGCTACGGTACGCATGATTGCGGCCGGTTGAACCAGCAAGAGGCGAATCCAATGACTACGACTACGCAGATCAACGTATTGCCGGTGCTCAAGACCGGATCAATGACATAGCGAAGGGTGCAACCATGGTCATAACTGCGACGGCGCTATGACGATTCCCTAATCTTACTGTGTCAGATAATTAGTTGCGCGCTCTATTGCCATACAGGAAGAGAGCCATCGTTGCATGATCCTTAGTCCAAGCAGGATGCGCAACGTAGTAATGGAATCAGGAACGTGGCGTTGAGCGCGCTGGACTGCCCCGGGGGATGTAATCCGGGGGAAGGGCAGACAGCGCGCGTTCAAGGAAGTTTTTTTATCGCGTCCATCTGATTGCATTCGGAGTCGCTGAGCCATCAGAAACCCATACGCAGCGAGACTCAGTGTGGCGTGGTGGTGAAAGCCACGCCAGCCTCGCCCTTCATAATGACCGAGCCCGAACTCCTGTTTCAGGTCCTGATAGTCGCGCTCGATGCGCCAGCGCATTTTGGTCACGAACACAAGCTGCTCAAGTGTCGCCTCCTCGGGCGCGGTAGTGAGAAAGTATTTGAGCGGCTCCGGTTCGCCATCAGGCCATTCAATAAGCAGCCACTCTTCGCCGCGAACGGTGCGTCGCCAATAGTCGCGATGTGCGGGACGAACCCATACGGCGGCAAAGCGCGAGGAAAGTGCCGCGTTGCTGCCTTCGCGCCAGGTTACGGATTGCCAGGCGCTTACGGGTAATTGCATGGCCAGTTCCTTCACGGCGATCGGCTCGTAGCCGGGCGCACGGCGCAACAATGTCGGTGGCTTGCCGCGCCCGCTCCAGGGCTTGGGCGGAAGCGGCGCCGTACCTGGTGCCCACACAGAGGTGCCCGGCCGGATCCCTAGCGCGTACAACAAACCCAGTTCCGTTACGCCTTCCCGGAAAGCGGTTTCGTCGCCATACCCGGCATCGGCCAGCACAATGCCCGGTGCAACGCCGGATGCCATAGCCTCGCGAAGCTGGGCCAGCGCAATCTGAGGCTTGGTCTCGAAGGCCAGATCGTCGGGAATGCCCGCTGGGACATACAGCTGCCAGGCAATCGGCAGGCTGCCGCGTTGCGTCGCGATCGACAGGCTCACTGCAACCTGGCAGTTGTCCTGCTGACTTTCCAAGTTGCCTACAGTACTGACGTGCCACCCCGACCGAATGACGTCCCTTCTTTGGAAAGCCGGTGTCGTCAATGATCCAGTAGTAGCCGTTTTCTTCAGCAGCGTGTTAAAGGAAGAGACGTCTGTCGGCGTAATTGCGGGCGACTAAGGCGGGTTTGGGACTGTCATTTGCTGAACGCGAGAAGTGTCCGCTCGCCAACATCTGCCTGCGAACGGCAGCGAAGCGACCTGCAGCCTTCGCCGTCAAACGGGCGAGCGTCAGCTTTGGCCGACGTGGCGACCGGATCAGTCGGCGCGCGACCCGCAACGGTGGATCGGATTTGGTCCTTCGGTCGGCGGGGGGGGGGGTATGCCGGGAGAGGCGCAATTCGAGCATTCGGAGCGGGTCGCCGCACTGACATCCACCTGCCGATAACGCCTTTAGCTGGGTTGTGCCCGTAAATCGGAGGCTCTACATCTTTCGTTTTGCTTGCATTTTTCGTTCTTTATTGAGTCGCGTCGGCAACAGTTTTTTCATCTTTATTGTTTTCTTTTTTCTTTTTTTTGTGGGCAAACACGAGCGTGACCAGCAGGTTCAGGTCGAGTCTTCTGAGATTAACCACGGCAATACCTGACATATTGGGAATTCATTTCCAATATACCTCGGCGATGCCTATCGTGACTGTTTTCAGCCACGAAGGTCCCATCATGAACGTTCTCATCATCTATGCGCATCCCGAACCGAAATCGTTGAACGGTTCGCTGAAGGACTTCACTGTCCGCCATCTCGAACGCGCCGGCCATACGGTGCAGGTGTCCGATCTGTACGCGATGAACCGGAAAGCGTCGCTAGACGCACACGACACCAGCGAACGTCACAGCGGCGAGCGCTGCTTCGCGTCGCTCGAATCGAAGCATGCGTTCGAGAACGGCTTGCAGAGCGAGGACATCGCGCGTGAGCAGGACAAGCTGAAGTGGGCCGATGCGGTGATCCTGCAGTTTCCGCTGTGGTGGTTCTCGATGCCGGCGATCATGAAGGGCTGGGTGGAGCGTGTCTATGCGTACGGTCTCGCGTATGGCGTCGGCGAGCATTCCGATGCGCGCTGGGGCGAGCGTTATGGCGAGGGCCGTTTCGCGGGCAAGCGCGCGATGCTGATCGTCACGACGGGCGGCTGGGAGTCGCACTACAGCGCACGCGGCATCAACGGTCCGATCGACGACGTGCTGTTCCCGATCCAGCACGGTGTGCTGTATTACCCCGGCTTCGAGGTATTGCCGCCGTTCGTGGTCTATCGCACGAGCCGCGTCGACGATGCGAAGTATGCCGAGGTCAGCGAGGCGCTCGGGCGACGGCTCGACACGCTGTAGACGGCCGCGCCGATCGCGTTCCTGCCGCAGAACGGCGGCGCGTATGAGATTCCGGCGCTCACATTGCGGGACGATCTGGCGCCGGGGCGGGTGGGGTTTGCCGCGCACGTTGAAGATGCGGGCGCAGAGAGGGCAACTGAAGCCGATGAAGCGACCGAAGCCTGACTGGATCGTATGTTTCGCTGAAATTTGGTTGTAAGTCGCCATTGCTACAGTCGTTCGCGGACATAGGCCGAGGCATGCTGGGGCGCTCTTCTTCGGATGCCTGACGAACGTAAGCAGCCGGAAGCAAGCGCAAGGGGCGACTCACCATGAATCCAGTCTATACGTTCTGGCTCATTCTGATGCTGATCGCATCGCCGGCGTGGGCGTTCCAATCGCGCGTCGTCACGATTCCGAGCGCGGCGATGCATCGTACGTTCGACGCAACCGTCGTGCTGCCCGATCGATACGCGCGTGGCAACCAGGCCGCGCGCTTTCCGGTCGTCTACGTGCTACATGGCTCGGGCGGCGATTACACGGACTGGACCGCGAATTCGCATATCGGCAAGCTCGCCGACCGCTATCAGGTGATCCTCGTGATGCCCGACGGCGGCCGCGACAGCTGGTACATCGATAGCCCCGTCGATCCGCGCAGCCGCTACGAAACCTACGTGGGTACGGAAGTAGTGGCCTATATCGACAGCCATTTCCGCACGATCGCGACGAAGCAGGCGCGCGCTATCACGGGCTTGAGCATGGGCGGCTTCGGCGCGCTACGCATTGCGCTCGACCGGCCCGACGCTTTCGGCGCGGCGGGCAGCATCAGCGGTGCGGTGGACCCGCGCGGGAGCGAGGACGAGCCCGGCATCGAGCGGGTGTTCGGCGACCCGATGCAATATGCGGACTTCTGGAACAGCAAAGCGATCGTCGCGAGTGCGGAGGATTTCGGCCGCGACCATATCGCGCTGACGATCGATTGCGGCGTGAACGACTCGCTCGTGCAGTCGAACCGGCTGCTGCACGAGCGGCTCGTCGAACTCGGCGTGCCGCACGATTACGCCGAGCGGCCCGGCGGCCATACGTGGAAGTACTGGTCGAACGCGGTCAAATATCAGGTGCTGTTCTTTGCCGGCACGTTCAGGCAGGCGGCGCGCGAAATGCGTGACGCGCGGGCCGCGGCCGCGGCCTGACGGCGGACGGCTATCCGCGTCAATCGATTCCGTGAAACACCGCGTCGTCCGGTCCCAGGTAGACCGGCGGGCGCCACGCGGCATCGCGCATCGAATGCTGGACCTGTTTGTCGACACCGAGCAGCACCGCGAAAATCGCCATCCGCACCGGAATGCCGTTGTCGGTCTGCCGGAAAATCGCGAGCCGCGAATCGTGATTGAGGTCGGTGCTCAAATCGTTCGCGTCGGGCCGGCTGTCGCGCGGCAGCGGGTGCATGATCAGCGTTTCGGCGCCGCACACGCTATCGACGAGCGCCTGGTTGATCTGGAAGTCGGGCGTGTAGCCTTCGAACGATTCGTCGGTGAAGCGCTCCTTCTGGATGCGCGTCGCGTATACGACGTCGGCGCCGCGCAAGCCAGTGCGCAGGTCGTGCGTCTGTTCGATCACGTGAGCGTTGCGCGAAATCTGCTCGATGATATAGCCCGGCAATTCGAGCATCGGCGGCGAAATCAGCGTGAACTTGATGCCGCGATAGAGCGCCAGCAGCTTCACGAGCGAATGCACGGTACGTCCGTACTTGAGGTCGCCGACCAGCGCGATGTGCGCGCCGTCGACGATCTTGCCGAGCCGCGAGAACTCGCGCTGGATCGTGTAGAGATCGAGCAGCGCCTGGCTTGGATGCTCGCCGGGACCGTCGCCGCCGTTGATCACCGGCACGTTGGTCGCGCGCGCGAATTCGGCCACCGAGCCTTGCTCCGGATGGCGGATCACCAGCGCGTCGACATAGCCGCTCATCACCCGGCTCGTGTCGTAGATCGATTCTCCCTTCGCCATCGACGAAAACGTGAAGCCGGTCGTGTCGCACACCGAGCCGCCGAGCCGGCAGAACGCCGCGCCGAAGCTCACACGGGTACGCGTGCTCGCCTCGAAGAACAGATTGCCGAGCACCGCGCCTTCGAGCACGCGCGAGATTTTGCGGCGCCGGGCGATCGGCTGCATGATGTCGGCGACGCGAAAGAGCGCCTCGACTGAGTCGCGCGAAAACTGATCGACCGACAGCAGCTGCGGCTTGCCCTCGAACAGAATCTGGCTTGCGAGCGATTGCGAGTCTACGCTTTGCGTATATCGTTCGCCCGGCTCCGTGTTCGCGACGATCTCCGACACGAAACGCTCGACGATTTCCGGCATCGCCCGCGATTCCTGCGAGTCGTCCGGCAGCAGCCACGTATCCAGCGCCCGGCGCGACACGCCGATGCGGTTAGCGAACGTATCGCGCGTCATGTTCAGGCGACGCATCGCATCGCGTAGGAAGGCTTGTTGCGGAACGCTCATGAGGGCACCTGTCGCAAAAGTGGGGTCGGCGGGAGTAAGGCAGCAAAACGCGTTGATATACGCGGTGCGTATATTAGTTTCCGGCGCGTAGAAGTCAAGCGTTTTCCTTCGCGAGGGTTCGTCGGCCCTCGCAGGACGGCATCGTCGCGCATTTCAGCGCGCTCGCGGACGCGAGCGTGCATCCGCGAATTCAGGCGATCAAGGATTGCGCCGGTTCGCTCGACACGACGCTTGCGCTGATTCGCGACGGCCGTCTGCAAGTGCTCGCGGGCAACGACCTCGAGCTCTTCTCGACGGTGTGCGCGGGTGGAAGCGGGGCGATCGCGGCGTCGGCGCATTGGCGGCCCGAGCGTTTCGTCGCGCTTTATCGCGCGTTGACGCAGGGCAAGCTCGACGAAGGACGACGCATTTTTCACGCGCTCGTGCCGCAGATCCAACTCGCGTTCGCGGAACCGAATCCCGCGCCGGTGAAGGCGCTGCTCGCGGCGAGGGGATGGGTGCGCAACGAATTGCGTTTGCCGATGACGCGTGCGAGCGAGGCGTTGACCGAACGGCTCGCGGCGTTGGGGGAGACGCTGCTCAGATAGAGACTCCGCTTGCGGCCATCGTTCTGCCGCGGAGCATTGCGCCGAAGTCGTCGGCGTTGATCGGCTTGCCGAGCAGGTAGCCCTGCACTTCGTCGCACATCATCGAGCACAGCTTGTCGAGCTGCGATTGGGTTTCGACGCCCTCGGCGACCACGTCCATTTCGAGCGAGTGCGCGAGCGCGATGATCGCCGACACGATTGCGCTGCCCGCGGCGCCGTTCGCGTCGAGACCGTTGATGAAGAAGCGATCGATCTTCAACTGCTTCACCTGGAAGCGCTGCAGATACGCGAGGCTCGAATAGCCGGTGCCGAAGTCGTCGATCGAGATGTCGAAGCCGCTCGCCTGAAACGCGCGGATTACTTCGACGGTGCGCGCGGCATCCTGCATCGCTACGGTCTCGGTGATCTCGAACATGATCTGCTCGCACGCGACGTCCTCGCTCCTGACGATGTCGAGGATCGTCTCGACGAGGTCCGGTTGCAACAGCTGACGCGGCGACAGGTTGATCGCCACCTTCATCGCCGGCAGGCCCTGTTCGATCCAGCCGCGAATGCGCCGGCAGGTTTCACGCACGACCCAGTAGCCGATCTGCACGATCTGCCCGGAGCGCTCGGCGACCGGGATGAACTCGGCCGGCATCAGCGCGCCCATCTCCGGATCGTGCAGGCGGATCAGCGCCTCGGCGCCCGCGAGCGCGTCGCCGCCGCGCTGAAACTTCGGCTGGAACAGCAGCGAGAAACGATCATTCGCGAAGGCGTCGTGCAGCACTTGCTGGATCCGCAGCGTGCGCGTGGCGGCCTCGTTCATGCTGCGCTCGAAGAAGCGGTAGGTGCCGCGGCCGGCGCGCTTCGCTTCGTACATCGCGGCGTCCGCGTGCTGGAGCAGCGTCTCGACGCTGTCGCCATCGCGCGGATAGAGCGCAATGCCGATGCTCGGCATCACCTGCAGCGGTTGTTCGTCGCTCCACGTGCCCTGGCGCATCCGGTGAAGCACGCCGTTGGCGAGCGCGGCCGCGTCGTCGCCGCAAGTAAGATGTTCCGTGAGCACGACGAATTCGTCGCCGCCGAGCCGCGCGACGGTGTCGCTCGAACGCACGCATTGCTGCAGGCGTTGCGCGAATGCGGACAGCACCGCGTCGCCAGCCGAGTGACCGAGCGAATCGTTGATCGTCTTGAAGCCGTCGAGATCCATGAACAGCACCGCGAACGACGTACGCTGGCGGCGCGCGCCGCTGATCGCGCGTTCGATCCGCTCGGTCAGCGTCGCGCGGTTCGGCAGGCCCGTCAGCGCGTCGAGCGTCGCGAGCCGCACGATCTGGCCGTTCAGCCGCGACACCGCGCCGAGCAGGAAGGTGGTGCGCACGTCGAAGCGCGACAGCATCAGCGTGACGATCAGCACCGCGAACGTGAGCAGGACCACCGAGGTGGCGAGCCATTGCGCATTCATGTCGTTGGCCGCGCCACAGATCGCGCCCGGCGCGAAGTCGGCGGCGGCCATGCCGGTGTAGTGCATGCCGCTGATCGCGACGCCCATCACCAGCGCCGCGGCGAGACGTTTGCGTGCGATATGGCGCTCGTCTTCGTTGCTGAGCGCGCGCGCCATCCACAGCGCGGCGCTCGACGCGCCGATCGCGATCGCGATCGAGGTCGCGAACCATGCCGGCTGGTAGTGGATCGCGGGCGCCATGCGCAGCGCCGCCATCCCGGTGTAATGCATGCCGGCGATAGCGATCCCCATCGCCACGCCGCCCATCAGCAGCCGGACCGGCGTCAGGCGCTGCTGGGTCGTCAGCGAGAGCGCCAGATACGAAGCGCCGATCGCGAGGGCCAGCGAGCAGGCGGTCGTCGCCGGGTCGTAGCCGAGCGGGATAGGCAGCGAGAACGCGAGCATCGCGACGAAGTGCATCGACCAGATGCCGACACCGAGCGCGAACGCGCCGCCGAGCCGCCATGCATGCCGCCGGCGCGTCGAGCCGAGCAGGAAGATGCGGCCCGTCAGATCGAGCGCGGTGTACGACGCGAGGGTCGCGACCGCGAACGAAATCGCGACGAGCCAGAAATTATATGAACTCTGCATATTGGGTCCGCCGGGAGGAGTCCGGCTGGACATGTTATCGGCACTTTTCGAACTTTGTTCAACTTATTTGCGATTTGCGAACAGAAGCAAAACCGGCGCGCGGACGGCGGCGGATGCCGCGCTGGAACGCGTGTCGGATTGCGAGTCACGCTATGCATCGGAGCGTGGATCGGACGGCGGATCGGCGTCCTCGCGGCTCAGCGGGAAGCCTTCGTCCAGCCAGCCGGTGACGCCGCCCGCCATCAGCTTGACGGGCCGCCCCAACTGGGCGAGCCGCAGTGCGCCGCGCGCCGCGCCGTTGCAGTGCGGGCCCGCGCAGTAGGTGACGAACAGCGTGTCCGGCGCATAAGCCGCGAGCTTCGACGTGACGATCTTGCCGTGCGGCAGATTCAGTGCGCCCGGCACGTGGCCCTGCGCGAACAGCGCGGGACTGCGCACGTCGAGCAGCACGAAGCCGGGCGCTCCACTCGCGAGCGCGGCGTGGACGTCGGTGCAATCGGTTTCGAAGCGCAGCGACGCCTGGAAGTGCGCGAGCGCGGCGGCGCTGTCGGCGGCGGGGATCGCGGTGACGGCGTTCGGGACGGTGGTGAGGTTGTCGTGAGTCATGGCAAACGGGGGTGAGTTGATCGGGTGGTGGGGCTCGCGCGTTTCAGGCACGGTCGATTGTGACGAGCGGCGGGTCGCCCGGTAAGTGGCGTGATCGTCAATCTTCGGTAATATTGCGCCATGCACAATCATCTCGTCGTCGCGCTGGCCTACGACCGGCTTTGCACCTTCGAATTCGGCTGCGTGACCGAACTGTTCGCACTCGAGCGTCCCGAACTCGGCGTGCCGTGGTATCGCTTCGCGGTCTGTGCGAGCGAGCCCGGTCCGATCCGCGCGGCGGGCGGCATCACGCTGGCCGCGCCCTACACGCTGAAGCTGCTCGCGAGCGCCGACACGATCGTGATTCCGGGTTGGCGCGATGCCGACGAGGTGCCGCCGGCCGCGCTGCTGCGCAAGCTTCGCGCGGCTTACGAGCGCGGCGCGCGGCTCTGCTCGATCTGCTCGGGCGTGTTCGTGCTCGCGGCGGCCGGCGTGCTCGACGGCAAGACCGTGACGACCCACTGGCGCTACGCGGACAAGTTGCAGCAGCGCTATCCGCAACTGCGTGTGCAGCCCGACGCGCTGTATGTCGATGAAGGGCAGGTGATCACGTCGGCGGGATCGGCGGCCGGGCTCGACATGCTGCTGCATCTGGTGCGGCGAGATCATGGCGGCGCGGTCGCGAATCGCGTCGCGCAACGGCTCGTGGTGCCGCCGCATCGCGAGGGTGGCCAGGCGCAGTTCGTGCCGCGCCCGATGCCGCCCGACGAAAGCGGACGTATCGCGAAGCTGATGGACTGGGTGCGCAGCCATGCGGCCGAGCCGCATACGCTGCGCTCGCTCGCCGGGCGCGCGGCGATGAGCCCGCGCACGCTGCAACGGCAGTTCCGCGACGCGACCGGCATGGCGCCTTATGAATGGCTCGTCAGGGAGCGCGTCGCGCTTGCGCGTGAGTTGCTCGAAGCCGCGACGCCGCTGCCGATGGCGCGCGTCGCCGAGCTCGCTGGGTTCGGGTCGGAGGAGTCGTTGCGGCGGCATTTTCGCCGGATCGCGTTGACGAGTCCGGGGGCGTATCGGCGCAGGTTCGGTGGGGAGGGGTGAGTCCAGCAGATCGTAAGCACAATGGATGCGACACATTGATGACATTGGACATGTATTCGAACCAACATAGCGCGTTCGTCAGCAACAGGAGCGCGGTCGCGTTGAGCGCCAACAACGACGCATAGAACTCGAAGTTCGAGCCTGTCGAGCGCGCCCACTGGCGATACGCGTAGGCAAGCAGCCCACCGATCGCCACTGCCGCGACAAGCAACGACAGCCACGTCACTGCATCCGGGTTGAACCCGCATTGAATTCGCGGCACGCTCCGAGGTCACAGCAGCAGGCATGGAGCTCACGTCGAGCTTGCCCATTCAACGGAACCCGCTATGTCCGATATCGCAAAGATCATCGCCAACTTCAACGCCGGGCGGGACCCCGAACGACTCGCGATGAAATACAAAGCCATGCGCGGCTCGCCGTTCGTATTTCTGCGCGGCACCTGCCATCTGTTCTATGCGCGTCTGCCGCGCGCGAACGTACTCGACGACGCGCCGCACGTGTGGATCTGCGGCGACATGCACCTCGAAAATTTCGGCAGCTACAAGGGCGACAATCGCCTCGTCTACTTCGACAACAACGACTTCGACGAAGCCTGTCTCGCGCCGATTCCGTACGAGCTCGTGCGTCTGTTGACGAGCGTGCTGGTCGGCGCGGCCAACCTGAAGCTGAGCCGCGCTGAAGCGCTCGCGCTGTGCCACACCGCGCTCGATGCCTATGGCGCCGCGCTCGCGTACGGCAAGTCGCGCTGGATCGAAGCGGAGACCGCGACCGGCATGGTGCGCGATCTGTTCGTCGCGCTCGCGAGCCGCACGCGCGCCGCGCATCTGGACCGTCGCACGGTGCTCAAGGGCAAAACGCGCATGCTGAAGGTCGACGGCAAGAAGGCGCTGCCCGTCAGCGATGAACGGCGTGCCGCGGTCGCGCAGTTCATGCAGCAGTTCGCGGTGACGGAGCCGAATCCCGAGTTCTACCGCACGCTCGATGTCGCGCGCCGCATTGCGGGGACGGGCAGCCTCGGTGTCGATCGCTATGTGATTCTGGTCGAGGGCAAGGGCTCGCCCGATGGCAACTACCTGATCGATTTGAAAGAGGCGCTGCCGTCATCGGTCAGTGCGCACGTGACGGCGACGCAGCCGAAGTGGCAGACCGAGGCACAGCGTGTCGTCGAAGTGCAGCGGCGCAATCAGGCGGTCTCGCAGGCCTTTTTGCACGCGGTGGAATTCAACCAGCGCTCCTATGTGCTGCGGAGCTTGCAGCCATCGGAAGATCGCGTCGCGCTTGCCGACTGGGACGGCAAGCTGCCGCGGCTCGAGGCAGTGATCAACAGCATGGCCGAGTTGAGCGCGTGGGCGCATCTGCGCAGCGGAGGGCGGCAGAAGTCGGCGATCGCGGACGATCTGATCGCGTTTGGCAGTCGGCGCGATTGGCAACTGCCGTTGATCGATCTGGCGACGCAGTGTGAGGCGCAGGTCGCGGCGGACTGGAAGGCTTATTGCGAAGCTTATGATCGGGGAACCTTCGAGACGAGTGGCACGGGCAACTGAAGCGTTGCATTGGAGGGCCGGCGCGGGCGTCAGGGCTGCGGACGGCGTCGCGGTGATCGGCGGCGATCGATGACGATCGGGGAAGTTGCGCGGGCCATGACCGCTCGCGATTGACGAAGCGGGAAGCGGAGCAGGATCACGTGTGCGCGGGCCGTACGAGCCGCGCGGCGAAAGTCGCGTTGTCTCATACGTGCCCCAGCACCTTCCACCAAAGCGGCCCAACGACCAGCCAGGCCACCATGTAAAACAGGCTCATCAAAAATCCCGCCTTCCACCATTCGCCCTGGGTCACGTAGCCCGCGCCGAACATGACGGGACCGGAGCCGATGCCATATTGCGTCAGGCAGCCGTTCACATTGCTCAGAATCCCGAGCGAGACTGCGGCGACGAAGGGCGGGATACCGGCGGCGACCATCAGAGCCATGGAGAGCGGAAACAGCGCGCTGATATGCGCGGTGGCGCTGGCGAAAAAGTAGTGAATGTAAACGTAGATCGCCGCCACCATCATATAGACCGCCAGCATCGGAAAGCCCGCGAGATGCGCGCCGAATTCCTTGCCGAACCAGCTCACCATGCCATATTCGTTGAGCTTGGAGGCCAGCATGATGAGCAGGCCGATCCAGATCATCGTGTCCCAGGCGGACTTCTCGTTCAGCGCGTCCTGCCAGGTCAGCACGCCGCTGATGAACAGCAACGAAACGCCGATCGCCGCCGCGAGCGTCGCGCCGACGCCGAGATCGTCGCCGAACACCCACAGCACCAGCAAGCCGACGAAGATGCACGCCATGATGATTTCTTTGACCGAGATGGGCCCCATCGTCGTGAGCTCTCGTTGCGCGAGGTCGGTGGCATCGGGGGTGCGTCTGACCTGCGGCGGGGCGATCCACAGCATGGCGATCGGAATCACGGCGAGGCACAGCAGACCGGGGATCGACGCCGCCACCGCCCAGTCGAGCCAGCTGATCGACACGCCCTGGTCCGCGGCCAGCCTGACCGCCAGCGGATTGCCCGCCATTGCCGTGATGAACATGCCCGCCGTGATGATGTTCGCGTGGAAGGCGCAGAGAATCAGGTAGCGTCCCACTTTCACGCGTGATTCCGGATCGTCGGCGTGACTGCCCAGCACTTCGGAAATGGCTCGCGTGATCGGCAACATCACGCCGCCCGCGCGCGCGGTGATGCTCGGCATCGCGGGGGAGATCACGAGTTCGGTCAACACGAGCCCGTAGCCGAGCCCCGTCGTTCGCTTTCCCAGCAATCGCATGAACAGAAGCGCGATCCGGCGGCCAAGGCCGGTCTTGATCACGCCGCGTGAAATGAAAAACGCGAGCATCACGAGCCATACGAGGTCGGTGCCGGTGGATTTGGTGACGTCGGCAAACGACAGAACGCCGACGAGCACGCCAATGGTCGAGCCGATGATGGCAACCACCGACATCGGCAGCGGGGCGGTCATGATGCCGGCAATGGTCGCGACGAACACGGCGAACATATGCCACGCCTTCGGCTGGAGGCCGGCGGGCGGGGGCAGAAACCACAGCGCGACGCCGACCGCGATCGGTACCAGATATTTCCAGACGCCGGCCGGCAGTCCGACCGAGGGCTTCGGCGTGGCGGGAGGCGAGCTGGTGGGCCGTGAAACCTTGGCAGGTGTAGGAGCCATGATGGACCTCGTGCCGGCGTGGTTGGGTATTTTCGGAGTGCGCGGGAAGGCGTCACCGCACGTGGAGCACGCTTTCCGTCGCGTCCTTGACGATGCGCGCGCTACCGAGCAAGGTCTCGCGCTCGATAGGGTCGAGTTCCGGATAGGCGATCAACCGCGCGCCCGCGCCATTGACGACCATTGGCAGCGACACGCACACGTCCGGTACGCCTTCCACTTCGGGCTGGACGATGCCAACCGTGAGAATCAGATCGGTGTCGTGCACGATGGCCTCGCAGATCCTTCCTATCGCGCTGGCGATGCCGTAATGGGTGGCGCCTTTGCCTTCCTTGATGAGCTTCGCCGCCTCGTGGACGGAGCGCAGGATCAGATCCCTGCTGGCGGGGCCCAGCTCCTTGCCGTTGCGCGTCAGGAAGGTTTCGAGGGGCATGCCGCAGACCGTTGCGGCGGACCACTGGATCACGGCCGATTCGCCGTGCTCGCCGAGCACATAGGCGTGAATCGCGGAGGCCACCACGCCGAGCCGCTCGGACAGCAGGGAGCGCAGCCGCCCGGTATCGAGCGAGGTTCCCGTGCTGATGACGCGCTCGCGCTCGCAACGCAATTGGTCGTAAACGGCGCCGGTCAGCACGTCGCATGGGTTGGTCGCGATCAGATAGATGGCGTCGGGCGCGAGCGGCGCGATCCGCCCGACGATTTCGGTCGCGATGTCCGCATTGGTTCTGGCAAGGTGCAGGCGAGTCTCGCCGGGTTTGACGCCGGCGCCGGCCGTGATCACGACGATGTCGGCGTCACGCGCGTCTTCGTAGTCCCCTGCGCGAAAACGGCTGTGCCCCCAGAATGCCGCGGCGTGGGCGAGATCGAGAACCTGTCCCTCAGCGCGCACCCGCGCGACATCGATGATGACGACTTTCGCGCTCGGAATGGCCAACGCCACGAACAGGGCTGCCGATCCCCCGACCAGCCCTGCGCCGACGATAACGATCTTGGCCTGCCGCATAGCGAACCTCGTCAAGTTCGGGCTTCAGCCCCCTCGAAGCATAGTCGCATGCGCGCGTTTGCCATCAATCGGACCTTGGTCCTACACGGCCGCGGCGCGTTTTTTCACGCGGTCCGCTCAACCCATTGACTCCGCCAATCCGGGGCCTCGAACGGATCAGCAAAATACTGCGTCTCGTGGACGACCTTGCCTTCGCGGAACTCCATCACGCTGACCGTGTAAGCGATGCGCCCCTGATAGTTGATCGTGTACTCGGTGATCCACAGATTGCCTTCGCCTTGAATTCGCCTGATCGCGAAACCCGATGGCTTGCCGGGATGATGGCCGCGCAGAGCCTGCAAATTGGTTCGTCCATGAATTCGCTCGCCTGATTGGGGATAGTCGCAGATCGCATCGTCGGCGTAGATAGCGTGTTCGGCGTCGAGATCGCCGTCCGCCGACGCTCGCCAGTGTGCGTTCAAGGCTTCACGTATCGCTTGTTCGTTCATGGAGTGCCTCCAGAGTCGGGTGTTGCAGTCGACCAGCCGCGCGTTGCCGTCGCGTTGAAATTTCGCCGCCAACGCATAGTCTGCGCCATAAAATCCCTGGCCCCACCCTTGCTGCAAGTACTCCCCCGGACGTGCAAAAAATGTCCGGCGCCTGCAGGGATTGCTCGCCGAGTAGTCCGGTCATTCGGACTGCCGGCCTGCACGCGCGGGCCGAGACATCCGCTTGCCGTCTCCTTTGTTGCGAAGTCTCTGCAGAGAAGGCGAGCGCTCGGTGAGCATTGGCGACATCTGTTGCTCCGCCCGCCGCGCGCCCGCGAACTGCTGCCTGAATTCAACCGGTGTCATGTCCTTGGCGGCTTTGAATTGCCGGTTGAAATTCGCGACGTTCGCGAATCCGGAGCGCGTCGCAATGACGGAAATCGGCGCTTGCGTATCGGTCAACATCCGGCATGCGTGGCCGATTCGTACGCGCGTCACGTAGCGCCCGACGCTCTCGCCAAGATGCTGCGTGAAATGCCGCGTCAACGAGCGCTCGGAAAGCCCCGACGCCTTGGCCAGCGCGGAAAGCCGAAGCGGATGCGCGAACTGTGTTTCGATCAACGCGAGCACGCGATTGATCTGATCGGATTCGTGGCCAGTCGGCGTGCCGGTTCGCGCGTCGAATGCGCTTGGGGACGCGAGCGGCGTGGCGGGGAGCGCCGACAGCAGATCCAGTACATCGAGCGCCGCCTGCAAGCGTTCGCGCGGTTTGTCGGACAGCAGGCGGTCGAGGTGTTCGCGCATGCGTGTGCCGGCACCGTCTTCGAACGCGAGGCCGCAGGCCGCTCTGCGCAACAGGTCGCAAAGTCCGTTGTATTCGGGGCAGACATCGGCGAGTCGCCGCACCCACGCGCCGTCGAACCATACGACGATCGCGACCTGCGGGTGCGCCGCGTCGATCGAACGGTTCGAGGCCCAAGTGTGCGGCAGATTCGGGGGCACCAGCACCAGATCGTCCGCGCCGTAGGTCGCGACGGAGTCTCCGATGTACCGCTTGCCCTGACTGTTCATCGTCAGCGTCAGCTCGTACTCGGGATGGTTGTGCCATTCGAAAGGGATGCGGGGCAGCCGGCGGTGGTAAACCCTGACCGAACAGTCCCGGCCAAAATCCACATGTTCAAAAGCGGCTTTCATGTCCGAAATCGTCAAATCTTTGACCGGATAGTATCACGCAGGCGGCGATCGTTCGCGTACGCTTCAAGCATCAGAAACCACATGGAGACGATGCCATGGCCTTGCAAATCGACGACCTGCCGGCAGCCATCCGTCAAGCGAAGCGCGAACTGCGCGCGATGCTGCCGAACTACCGCGACGTGTTCGCCGACGTCGAAGCGGCGATGACGAAGGAGGCGGAGCGAATCGCGACGCTGCGTGAGCGCGGCGAGCCGGTCATTCCGGAAATCCAGTTCGCCGACATCGTGGCGAACCGCGTCACCGACGAGCAGATCGCGCTCGTCAAAGCGCGCGGCGCCTGTGTGATCCGCAAGGTGTTCGACCGGTCGCTCGTCGAGCAATGGGATCAGGACATCGCCGACTACGTCGAGCGCAACGACCTCGACGCAAAGCTGCAGAATCGCGCGGAAGACAAGTACTTTGGGCAGCTCGCCTCGAGCAAGCCGCAAATCTACGGTGTGTACTGGTCGAAACCGCAGGTGCTCGCGCGGCAATCGACCGAGCTCACGCAGGCCCGCGTGTTCCTGAACCGGCTGTGGCGCACCGAAAGCGAAGGGCGCGTGCATTTCGATCCGAACCATGTGCCGGTGTATGCGGACCGCCTGCGCCGTCGGCCGCCCGGATCGGAATCGCTCGGGTTGTCGGCGCATTGCGACGGCGGTTCGGTGGAGCGCTGGATCGAGCCGAACTTCCGCAAGGTCTATCGCCATGTGTTCTCGGGCCACTGGCGCGACTACGATCCGTTCGACGCCGCGTGGCGAACCGAAGTCGAGGAGATCGCATCGCCGGCCGTCTGCTCGATGTTCCGCACGTTTCAAGGCTGGACCGCGCTGACGCCGCAAGGCCCCGGCGACGGCACGCTGCAGTTGGTGCCGATGGCGAACTCGATGGTCTACATCCTGTTGCGCGCGCTTCAGGATGATGTCGCCGAAGACGATCTGTGCGGAGCGCTGCCGGGGCGCGCGCTGTCGATCAAGTCCGACTATCACGCGCCGCTGTTTCATGCGCTGTCGTCGATTCCGCTGATGCAGGCGGGCGACACCGTGTTCTGGCATAGCGACGTCATTCACGCGGTCGAGGACGCGCATCGCGGCAACGGCTATAGCAACGTGATGTATATCGCTTCGCTGCCGGGCTGCGCGAAGAACGATGCGTATCTGAAGCGGCAACTGCCGGGCTTTCTCGAAGGCAGGAGCCCGCCGGATTTTCCGGCCGATCATTTCGAAGTCGATTTCGTCGGCCGCGCCACGCCAGACGATCTCACCGAGCTTGGCCGTGCGCAAATGGGCTTCGACTTGTGACCGGAACGGGCATGGCCGCGTCTGGATCGGGAGCGGAACTTGCTGCGTCTTCAGCATGGCAACGACCTAAGGAGGACCGGCCATGGCAACCACACCGAACAAGGACGAAAACCCGATCCGCCCGGATCAGTCCGACGTCGTGCAGACGGATCTGCCCGACCTCGGTCCATCGCAGGATCCGGATGAGCCGCCGCTCGATCCCGACATCGACCCCGATCGCGAGGACGACAAGCCATAGACGAGCGCATTCGCCCGATAAAAAGAATCGAAGTGAAATGCGGGCGGAGCGCGCGGCGCGACTGGTCGACACCGAGGGACCCGAGAACGCGGTGCGCTGATGCCAAAGAGAAACGTTTGAGCGCGGCGTGTCCCTGAGCCGCTACAACTGACTCTCGATCGCGGCTTTATCGATGACCGACCAGACTTGCCGGATCTTGCCGTCACCAAACTCGTAGAAGACGTTCTCGGAAAACTCCACCCGTTTTCCTTGCACCGGAAGCCCAAGTAACATGGCGGCCTCAAATCTGAAGTGCAACACCTGTTTCGTATAAGGTGTTGCGATGCACGAAAGAACTCAGTACCAGCAACTTCAGCCTGAAGAGCGCCTGACCATTGCAAGTCTGCATCTGCAGGGTTCGAGTATCCGGGCCATGGCCCGGATACTCGGGCGCTCGCCAGCCACCGTTAGCCGTGAACTGGCGCGAAACAGCTTGCCTGCTGGCTACGCGTCCGTGCCGGCTGAAGCGCTCAGTGCCGCACGCCGCAGCGCAGGTCGCAGCCCCACAAAGCTTTGCCTGCAAAGCGTCTGCTGGCGCATCGTTCTCACCCTGCTCGAGTGGAAATGGTCACCCCAGCAGATATCGGGCACACTGAAGCGTATGTATCCGACCGACCCGACCCAGCAGGTTTCGCACGAAACCATCTACACGGCCATCTACGCCCAGCCGCGCGGCGAACTGCGCCGTCAGCTAATTGCGTGCTTACGCCATGGCCACAGCACGCGCATGCCGCGTACACGGGGCACCGACCGGCGCGGACAGATTCCCGACATGGTCAGTATTCATGTGAGGCCGCCCGAAATCGAAGACCGACTGCTGCCTGGGCACTGGGAAGGCGACTTCATCAAGGGTGCCGGCAACCAGTCCTCGGTAGGCGTGCTGGTCGAACGGACCAGCCGCCTGGTGCTGCTCGCCAAGATGGAAGACGCCACCGCCGCTTCCGCGCTGGCGGGCTTCTCTGCCAAACTCAATTCGATTGTTGCGCCACTGCGCCAGAGCTTCACTTATGACCAGGGAAAAGAAATGTCGCGCCATAAAGAGCTCGCTGCCGCAACCGGCGTGAACGTGTACTTCTGCGACCCGCACAGTCCCTGGCAACGCGGCACTTGCGAAAACACCAACGGGCTGCTGCGACAGTATCTGCCCAAAGGCACAGACCTTTCGGTCTACAGTCAGGACGAACTCGACGCCATCGCCGACAGTCTGAACAGCCGGCCTCGTGCAACTCACAACTTCCATTCACCCTTCGAGGTCTTCGCCGCGACCCTCGCATCAGCAAGTCAACCTCAAGGCTCTAAACATTAAACCCGCTGTTGCGCTTCACTCTTGAAACCGCCCATGCCGATGGGTGTGCAGTCAAAATGCAATCGGCTTGCGATATGTGGCGGCTCGCAAACCAGCATCTGAATCTCGAAGTGCAGGTCGGGAATGTCGCGGAAGTCTCTTTCCAGCATCTCGCGATAGCCCAACAAACCGATTCGTTGGCCGTTGTACTTCACGTCTTCGCCAACGAAGTCTCGCAGCTTTGACCAGTCCTGCGTGTTCAGGCAGGCGATATAGCCGCGGTAGAGTTCCGACAGATTGAATTCGCTCATCGCAATCGTCTTCCATGCTTCAGTGGATCAGCCGATTATCGGCGATCCGAGACTTTGCGTTGCACGGCTGCCAGGGATTTTCGTCGGAAGCCGCAACTATCCGTTGCAGTCGAACAACCTCGATGCGCGCCGCATCACCCTCGCACGCATGCCAGAAACCCCTCCAGACAAACCCGGATTGCTGCGCCGATTTCCCCGCTGCTATCGTTCGCTGGACAGTGTGGAAGCGCTTCCACTTAAGCGTTCACAGCAAGTTCGAACGCCAGCGCCTCGAGCTCCACCACACCCGGTTCAACGACCTCATCGGCAGGAGAGAATCCGTGGTAAACGACGCATCCGCAGTCATCGACGCCGCCCGTCCAACCGCTCACGGCGACCCGCATTCCGGTCCATTCACACCGCCCGCCGATTCGTCGCTGTGGCGCCAGGATTTCCTGCTCGGCGCGGCCACCGCGTCGTATCAGATCGAAGGCGCGGTCAACGAAGACGGCCGCCTGCCGTCGATCTGGGACACGTTCTCGGCCACACCGGGCAAGGTATTGGCCGGCGACACCGGCGCCGTCGCGTGCGATCACTATCATCGCTGGGAACAGGACGTCGATCTGCTCGCGGGCCTCGGCCTCGAAGCGTACCGGCTGTCGACC
The DNA here is from genome assembly GCF_050436245.1 of Paraburkholderia sp. MM6662-R1. Taxonomy (NCBI): domain Bacteria; kingdom Pseudomonadati; phylum Pseudomonadota; class Betaproteobacteria; order Burkholderiales; family Burkholderiaceae; genus Paraburkholderia; species Paraburkholderia sp. MM6662-R1. The sequence continues at coordinate 2,157,321 of NZ_JBNDLV010000004.1, forward strand.
GCATGGCCGCGTGTGATGGACGAAAACGGCACGCCGAACCGCAAGGGGCTCGACTTCTACAAGCGCCTGCTCGGACGGCTCAAAGAGAAGAACATCACGACTTTCGTCACGCTTTATCACTGGGATCTGCCTCAGCATCTCGAGGATCGCGGCGGCTGGCTGAATCGCGAAACCGCGTACCGTTTCGTCGATTACGCGGATCTGATGAGCCGCGAGCTGCACGGCCTCGTCGATGCGTGGGCGACGCTCAACGAGCCGTGGTGTTCGGCGTACCTCGGCTACGGCAACGGCCATCACGCGCCGGGACTCTCGAACCTGCGCTTCGCCGCGCAGGCCATGCATCATCTGCTGCTCGCGCACGGTCTCGCGATTCCGGTGCTGCGCGCGAACGATCCGCGCTCGCACAAGGGCATCGTCGCGAATGTCGGGCGCGGCACGCCGAATAGCGACAGCGCCGCCGACCGTCGCGCGGCCGAGCTGTTCGAAGTTCAGCACAACGCGTGGATTCTCGATCCGCTGTTCAAGGGCGAGTATACGCAAGACCTGTTCGAGTTGTGGCCGGGCAGCGAGCCGCTCGTGCTCGAAGGCGACATGCAGACGATCAATACGCCGCTCGATTTTGTCGGCATCAACTATTATTTCCGCACCAACGTGGCGAGCGATGGTGGGCACGGTTTCAAGGACGTGCCGCTCGAGGGTGTCGAGCGCACGCAGATGGGCTGGGAGGTTTACCCTGACGGTCTTCGCGATCTGTTGACCGGTTTCAGGGATACCTATGCCAATCTGCCGCCGATCTACATCACCGAGAACGGCATGGCATCGGACGACAAGGTGATCGACGGCCGCGTCGAGGACACGCAGCGCATCTCGTTCCTGAAGCGCCATCTCGCCGCGGTCGATCAGGCGATCAAGGCGGGCGTCGACGTGCGCGGCTATTTCCTGTGGTCGCTGATGGACAACTTCGAGTGGGCTTTCGGCTATGAGCGGCGCTTCGGCATCGTGCACGTCGACTACCAAACGCAGAAGCGTACCGTCAAGCGCAGCGCGGAGCTGGTGTCGAAATTCCTCGAAGATCGCAACGCGCAAGCGCAATAAACACAATTAAAACGACGCAGCAACGATGTAAAGCCGGGTGGAGCTGGAAGGTATTTCGACTTGACACACGGGCGCTGAGCCTGGAGGAGACGGAATGAACAGCAACAGAATGGTCTTGCGAGGCGTAGTTGCGGCACTGGCGCTGTATGGCGTCGTCGCGCATGCGGAACCGCTCAAGGCTAACGTGATTCACTGGTGGACCTCGGGCGGCGAGTCGGCCGCGATTCGGCAGTTTGCCGTCGCGTACGACAAGGCCGGCGGCCAATGGGTCGACAACGCAGTCGCCGGCGGAGATCAGGCGCGTGCCACCGCGATCAACCGGATCGTCGGCGGCGATCCACCCACCGCCGCCCAGTTCAATACGTCGAAGCAGTTTCACGATCTGATCGACCAGGGACTCCTGAATAACGTCGACGACGTCGCCGCGAAAGAAAACTGGAACGGCATTTTCCCGCAGTCGATTCTCGACAGTATCCGCGTGAAGGGCCATTTCTACGCGGCGCCGGTCGACATTCATATGCCCGCGTGGTTCTTCTACTCGAAGCCGGTGTTCCAGAAAGCGGGCATCGCGAGCGAGCCCAAAAGCTACGACGAATTCATCGCCGATCTCGGCAAGCTGAAGAGCGCGGGCGTGATTCCGCTCGCGTTCGGCGGCCAGCCGTGGCAGGAGAAGATCACGTTCGACGCGGTGCTCGCCGATGTGGGCGGCCCCGACCTGTATATGAAGGTCTATCGCGATCACGATCAGAACGCGGTGAACTCCGATGCGTTCAAGAAGGTGCTCGTGTCGTTCAAGCGGCTGCACGATTTCGTCGATCCGGGCTCGCCTGGCCGCAACTGGAACGACGCGACCGCGCTCGTGACTTCGGGCAAGGCCGGCGTTCAGATCATGGGCGACTGGGCGAAGGGCGAGTTCGTCGCGGCGAATCAAACGGCGGGCAAGGACTTCGGCTGCTTCCCGGGCTTCGGTCCGCGTTCGCCGTATCTGGTCGCGGGCGACGTCTTCGTGTTCCCGAAGACCGACAGCGCGTCGGCGATCAAGGCGCAGAATCTGCTCGCCACGGTGATGACCTCGCCGTCCGCGCAGGTCGCGTTCAGCGCGAAGAAGGGCTCGATTCCGATCCGGTCTGACGTCGACGCAAGCAGCCTCGACGTCTGCGCCAAGGAGGGCATCGCGATCATGAAGGACAAGTCGCGCCAGTTGCCGAATCCGGAAATGCTGCTGTCGCCCGATATGCAGGGTGCGCTGACTGACGTCGTGACGAACTTCTGGAACAAGAACGAGTCCGTCGACGACGCGCAGAAAGCGTTCGCCAGCGCGTTGAAGGGCTAGGCCTCGCCGTGCACGCGCTCAAGCTGCCAGCCGGGGGTCCGAAACCACAAGGCAAGTCGCACCCCAAACCGCGAAACAAGCCGCTGAACCGGCGGTTTTCGATCGCGGTCTGGCTGGCCTTGCTGCCGATGCTCCTGACCGTCGTGTTCACGTACCTGGGCACGATGGTCTGGACCGCGCGCGTGTCGCTCAGCAATTCGCACACGTTTCCGTCGCACGACTTCGTGGGCTTCACGCAGTACGTGCGGCTCTTTCACAACGACCGCTGGTTGACGTCGCTGCAGAACATCGTGATCTATGGCGCGTGTTTCATCATCGCGTGCATGGTGATCGGCTTGCTGCTGGCGATCTTTATCGATCAGCGCGTGGTCGCGGAAGGCGCGTTGCGCACGGTGTTTCTGTATCCGTACGCGATGTCGTTCGTCGCGACCGGGCTCGTGTGGCAATGGATCCTGAATCCCGCGCTCGGTGCGCAGCAGGTGCTGCGCAACCTCGGCTTCGCGCATGCGCGCTTCGACTGGATCGTCGATCAGGACTGGGTCATCTACACGATCGTGATCGCGACCGTGTGGCAAGCTTCGGGCCTCGTGATGGCGCTGTTGCTCGCGGGCCTGCGCGGCATCGACGAAGAGTTGTGGAAAGCCGCGCGCGTCGACGGCATTCCACGCTGGCGCGTGTACGCGAGCATCGTGGTGCCGATGCTCGGACCGTCGATCTCGACCGCGTTCGTGCTGCTGTTCGTGATGGTCGTGAAGCTGTACGACGCGGTCGTCGCGATGACGCAGGGCGGCCCCGGCACCGCGAGCGAAGTGCCGGCCAAATTCATCATGGACTATCTGTTCGGGCGCGCGAACATCGGCCTTGCGTCGGCTGCATCGATCGTGCTGCTCGCGACGGTGCTCGCGGTTCTCGCGCCGTTCTTCTATGCACGCAGCCGTGCGGCGCTGCGCGGGGAGAGAGGATGAACACGCTCGATTCCACGCTCAAAGGTGGCATGCCGCATCGCGCGCGCACGCGGCCCCGCCGCTCGGCGTTCTCGCCGGCGCGCCTGGGCATCTACGCGTTTCTGCTCACCGCGGCGGTGTTCTTTCTGCTGCCGCTCTACGTGATGCTGGTCACGTCGGTCAAACCGATGAGCGAGATCCGCCTCGGCAATCTGCTCGGCTTGCCGATGCATTTCACGCTCGACGCGTGGAGCGCCGCATGGCAGTCGGCCTGCACCGGGCTCGATTGCAACGGCATTCGCGTCGGCTTCTGGAACTCGGTGCGTATCGTCGTGCCTAGCACGGTGCTGTCGATCATGGTCGGCGCGGTGAACGGCTACGCGCTGTCGTTCTGGCGGCCGCGCGGCGCGGGTCTGCTGTTCGGCGTGCTGCTCGTCGGCGCGTTCATTCCAGTGCAGGTAATGATCTATCCGCTCGTGCGCGTGCTCGCGAGCGTGCATCTGTTCAGCTCGCTGCCGGGCATCGTGCTGATCCATACGATGTTCGGCATGCCGGTCATGACGCTGCTGTTCCGCAACTACTACGCGTCGATTCCGCAGGAGCTGTTCAAGGCCGCGCGCATCGACGGCGGCAGCTTCTGGCGCATCTTCTTTCAACTGATGCTGCCGATGTCGACGCCGATCATCGTCGTTGCGCTGATCATGCAGGTCACGAACATCTGGAACGACTTCATTCTGGGCCTCGTGTTCGCTGGCACGAAGAATCTACCGATGACGGTGCAGTTGAACAACATCATCAACACGACGACCGGCGAGCGGCTCTACAACGTCAATATGGCGGCGACGATCCTGACGTCGCTGGTGCCGCTCGCGGTTTATTTCATTTCGGGCCGCTGGTTCGTGCGCGGCATTGCGTCGGGCGCCGTCAAGGGGTAGGGCATGGCAAACATGGCTAATACGATCGATGCGGCCGGCGTGCCGGGTGCAAGCGCTGACGTTGACTCCGACGCCGCGGCGCTCACGCATCCCGCCAATGTGGCGGTCCGCAATCTGACGATTCGCCTCGGTTCGAGCACGGTGATCGAGAACCTCGATCTCGACGTGCTCGCCGGCGAGTTCGTCGTGCTGCTGGGGCCGTCGGGTTGCGGCAAGTCCACGCTGCTGCACAGCATCGCGGGATTGATCGATGTCAGCGACGGCAGCATCGAGATCGCCGGCGAAGACATGACGTGGGCCGATCCGAAGGATCGCCGCATCGCGCTGGTGTTCCAGTCGTACGCGTTGTATCCGACCATGAGCGTCGAGCGCAACCTGTCGTTCGCGCTGCGCATCAACGGCACGCCGAAGGCGGAAATCGCGCGGCGTGTCGCCCGCGCGTCGGAGATGCTGCAACTGGGGCCGCTGCTCGAGCGCAAGCCGTCGCAGTTGTCGGGCGGACAGCGGCAGCGCGTCGCGATCGGCCGCGCGATCGTGCGCGAGGCCGACGTGTTCCTGTTCGACGAGCCGCTGTCGAACCTCGACGCGAAGCTGCGCACCGAACTGCGCCGCGAACTGAAGCAGCTGCATCACAGCCTGGGCGCAACGATGATCTACGTGACGCACGACCAGGTCGAGGCGATGACGCTCGCGACGCGCATGGCCGTGATGCGCGGCGGCGTGATCCAGCAGTTCGGCACGCCGGCCGAGGTCTATGCGCGGCCGAACAATCTGTTCGTGGCGACCTTCCTCGGCTCGCCGGCGATGAATCTGCTGAGGGGCACGCTCGAGACGCGCGACGGCGCGCTTCACTTTTGCACTGCGCAGGTGCGGATCGACGTCTCGGCGTACGCGTTCAAGGGGGCGCCCTCGCAGGGCGTGCGCTGCGTGCTCGGCGTGCGCGCCGAAGACGTGCATATCACGGAAGGCGCCAGCGAGCGCGCGAAAGTTTCGCTGATGGAGCCGATGGGCAACCACCGCGTGATTTGGCTCGACTATCATGGCGAACAGATCGCGTCGATCGATCAGACCAAAGCGCCGATTGCGGAGGGTAACACCGTGGCGTTCTCGTTCGACGCCGCGCATGTCTCGCTATTCGACGAAGCGAGCGGCGCGCGCTTATAACGCCGCGGCGCGTCACGCGCGAAGCGGCTCGTCGAGACAGGCTTGATGGAGAACCGCGTGGCAACACTCAAGGACGTCGCGGAACTGGCCGGCGTGGGCATGTCGACCGCCTCACGAGCCATTTCCGGCAAGGGACCGATTTCCGCCGATGCCGCGGCGCGCGTGAAGGCGGCGATCGAGGCGCTGAATTTCCGCCCGTCGTCGATCGGCCGGGCGATGGCGACGCAGCAGCTCGGCATCATCGGCATCTTCGTGCCGACTTTTTTCGGTTCCTACTACGGCACGATCCTGAAGCAGACCGACACCGAGCTGCGCGCGGTGGGGCGCCATGTCGTGGTCGCGACCGGTTGCGGCGAGGTGTCGCCGCGCGAGCAGGCGATCGAGGCAGTGCGCTTTTTGATCGGCCGCGATTGCGATGGCGTGGTCGTGATCAGCCACGATCTGCACGACGAAGACCTGATCATGCTGCATGGCATGCATCCGAAGATGGTGTTCCTGAATCGCGCGTTCGAGCAGTTGCCCGAGGCGTCGTTCAGCGCGGATCATCGGCGCGGCGGCGAACTCGCGGCGCGCACGCTGCTCGATCACGGGCATCGCGACATCGCGGTGATTTCCGGGCCCGCTACCGCATCGGACAACGTGATGCGGATCGACGGCTTTTTCGCCGAACTCGCGCGAGCCGGCATTGCGCGCGACGACGTCACGCTGATCGAATCCGACTTTTCGCCCGAAGGCGGCTACGCGGCCGCGCAGAAGCTGCTCGAGACGCAGCGGCGCGTGACCGGCCTGTTCTGCGCGAACGACACGATGGCGGTCAGCGTGCTCGCGCGCTTTCACCAGGCGGGCATTTCGGTGCCGCACGACATCTCCGTGATCAGCTACGACGACGACTACTCGGCCGCCTACGCGGCGCCCGGGCTCACGTCGGTGCATATTCCAACCGGGGAACTTACGCAAAACGCGGTGCGCTGGCTCATCAACCAGTGTTACGGCACCAACTGGGAGATCTTGCGCGAGTTTCCGCTCAGCGTGACGATGCGCGAATCGGTCGGGCCAGCGCCGATGCCGAAGAAAAATACGCGCGGCGCAAAGCGGTAGAAGGGTTTGGCTAATCGTGGCGGTGTGATGCCTGGCGCGCGGACGCGCGCCGTGGCGGCCTATTCGCGTTTTCACTTACGCATCGACGATCTTTTTAAGGCTCCCGTAATCCTGCGCAATAGTGCTTTGCGGTTTTCCCTCATTAAACTTACTTCAAATTTCTTTACAATTCCCGGTAACAAGTTGTTACGGGGTGAGTGTGATGCTGGTCATCTTTCTGATCGCCTGTCCGATCTGCATTGCTGCGCTGTTCGGTTTCGCGCGCCATGTGGACCCGCAGACAGGGCAATTCAAACGGTAGATCTTCTTCGCGAGTTTTTTCCGCGGCTGCGCCGTGGAGATTTTCGCTTTGCGATTAACGTCCGTTAGTTTGTTGTGCGCTTGAAAGGAGCAATCGTTTGCGCTCTTTCGGTTTGCTTTCTCGTTTTCGTTTTCGTCAATAGCCCGTTCTTCCTTCCATAAGTCTTGCCTTGGCGCGCCGGTTCGCGGCACGATGCGCGATTACTTTCGTTTTAGGTCAGCATCGCGTATGCAAGATTCTCTGCAAAAAATGGCGGCGCGTGCCGGCGTGCTGAAGGGCGTTCTTCCTTTGAGCCGGATTGCGGCGGCGCGCGATGCGCTGGCCGGTGTGCAGCTTGCGTCGATGGATATTCCGCAGGTCCTCGGCTATGCGCGCATTGCCGGCATGCCGGCCGTCACCGGGCTCTACACGGTGTTCCTGCCGCTCGTCGCGTTCGCGTTCTTCGGTGCTTCGCGGCATCTGGTCGTCGCCGCCGATTCGGCCACCGCGACGATCTTCGCGAGTCGTCTTTCGACGATGGCGCCCGCGTCGAGCGCCGAGTATGCGGCGCTCGCGGCGATGGTCGCGTTGCTGACGGCCGCGTTGCTGTTCGTCGCGCGCATCTTCAAGCTCGGCTTTCTCGCCGATTTCCTGTCGCGTACGGTGCTGGTCGGCTTTCTTGCGGGCGTCGGCGTGCAGGTCGGCATCGCGATGCTCGGCGACATGCTCGGCGTGCCCGGACATGCGGCGAGCAGCGTGAAACAACTGCTGCTCGTCGTGAGCGACGCCGCGCAGATCAATCGGCCGACACTGGCGATCTCGCTGCTCGTGGTGACCGCGATTCTCGTCTGCAAACGTTTCTGGCCGCGCCTGCCGGTGCCGTTGGTCGCGGTCGTCGCGGGCATTGCCGCGAGCGATGTGTTCGGATTCGCCGCGCACGGCATCTCCATCCTCGGACCGGTGGAGGGCGGATTGCCGCCGCTGCGGATTGCGTCGGTGACGTGGCAGCAGATGCTCGATCTCGTGCCGGTCGCGGCGTCGTGCTTCGTGATGATCGTCGCGCAAAGCGCCGCGGCGAGCCGGGTGTTCGCCGACCGCTATCACGAGCCGATCGATACCAACGCAGACCTGCTCGGCATCGCGGCCGCCAACGCGGCGGCGGCGTTTTCCGGCGCGTTCGTCGTCAACGGCAGCCTGACCCAGACCGCGATGGCCGATCGCGCCGGCACGCGCAGCCAGTTCGCGCAGCTCGTGTTCGCGGCGGTCGTGGTGGTCGTGCTGCTGTTTTTCAGCCGCTATCTGCAGTATCTGCCGCACTGCATTCTCGCGAGCATCGTGTTTACGATCGCGGTCGGCCTGATCGATCTGCAGTCGCTCTTTTCGATTCGTCGCGAAAGTCCCGGCGAATTCGCGCTGGCTTTGTTCACGGCGGCGGCGGTCGTGCTGATCGGCGTCGAGCACGGCATTCTGGTCGCCGTCGCGTTGTCGTTGCTGCGTCACGTGCGACACAGCTACCGCCCCCACACGATGATGCTCGCGCCCAACGGCGACGGCATGTGGGTGCCGGTGCCGGCGGTGCCCGGCGTGGAGACCGCGCCGGGGTTGATCGTGTATCGTTTCGGCGCCGATCTGTTCTACGCGAACGATCATTTTTTCGTCGACGATACGCGCCGCCTGATCGATCACGCACCGAACGCCGTGCGCTGGTTCGTCGTCGATGCGAGCGCGATTACCGATGTCGATTATTCGGCGGCGCGCTCGGTGGGCGCGTTGTGTTCGGCGCTCAAGCGCAATGGGATCGAGGTGGTCTTTGCGCGGGTGAATCGCTATTTGCGCTCGGATATGGATCGGCATGGAATCACGCCGATCGTCGAGGAGCGCTGTATTTTCGGCACGCTGCATGAGGCGCTGAGCATGGCGGGAGTGGAGAATCCGCATGAGCGGGTTAAGGGGGCGCCATAACGGGCCGCCCTGGCTTCGCACTGAGGCGGCGCATGCCGCGAACACCGCCTCGGAAGGGCAAATTGCTAGCAAACGTTGTCTGCGCCTCTTTTGTTGTCGCTTGCCTCAATTATTCTGACGTTCCGCTTCGATTGGCAGATATCGATTACAGGAACATGAACGGCTTCGATTCGACCATCGAAACATATCTGTCCAGCATACACTTCGGTCATTTCGCGACCCAATCGATACAAGCCATCGCCGACCTCTACACCTTTAAACGCCTGGTACTGATTGCCGTGCTTTGGTGGATCTGGTTTCAGCAAGACGGGCGCCCCGAATGGCGGCGCGAAATAGTTCTCGCGACGCTTCTCAGCGGTGTCGTGGCGCTCTTCGTCGGAAGGCTGCTGGCGTGTCAAACATCTATGATCCGCGCGGAGCGCCACGGCGCATGCCGATATTCTTGAGGTTCGCCCTGGCGCCGCCTTTCAGTGAGCTGAGATTAGCGAGCACACTCTATTGCCATCTCATGCAATATTCTGTCTAATGAATTCAGAATAAAACGTCCGATTTATTCGGCTCGCTGACTTAGTCGACGGGGTTCACTTCATGTACTTTCTGCTGCCGCTCAAGGCCCAGGTGCGCCGTCACGCGCGAACGCTCGCCGGGTATTTTCCAGCTCCATTTTCACGCGACGAATCAAGCAGTGTCGACATCCTCGGTGTCATGACCCCCGGGCTGCTGAACGGGAGCACCCTGCTGAACCTCAACTACGGCGAAGTGGACCACTTCACCGGCAAGACCCGCGCGACGGGCACCTTATTCGTCGCAATTGGCGACGACTTCGTGCGCGTCGCCACTTCGGTCAAAAGGCAAACCGGCGAGCGGGCCGTGGGCACGGTACTCGACCGCTCGCATCCCGGCTATCGGATGCTGCGCGGCGGGCAACCCTACACCGGTTACGCGACGCTATTCGGCAAGCAATACATGACACGGTACGAGCCGATCCGGGACAGTTCTGGCGAGGTAATCGGCGCGCTGTATGTCGGCCTCGACGTCAGTGAGGTGTGGAACCTGTCGATCGGAGCCAGACTCGCGCTGCTTACCCTGGCCGCCAATACCGTACTTCTGCTGGCCTATGGTCGGCTGCTGGAGGCAGTGATCCCCCCCGACCGATCGAGCCCGGGAGCGGCGTTGCCCGCTTTCCTGCAAACCGGGGTGATCGGCTTCGGGCTACTCGGCGCGCTGCTGGTCAGCGCGCTGGTCTTCGTGACGACCCGGCGCGGTCTCGGCATGCAACTGCTCGAAGCGAAGGCCGCCGCCGAAAAACTCGCGGCCGGCGATTTGACCGCGCAAGTTCATGTCAGCCGGCGCGACGAACTGGGCCAGTTGATGCAGGCAATGAACGGCATCAGTGTCGGTTTGGCCTCGGTAGTCGGCAACGTCCGACGTGCCTCGGATATGATCGCGCTGGGCGCGCGCGAAATTGCGGCTGGCAACGCGGAGCTTTCGTCCCGCACCGAGGCGCAGGCTGGCTCGCTCGAGGAAACCGCATCGACGATGGAACAATTGACGGCGATGGTCCGCGCCAATGCCGAACGCGCTTCGCACGCCAACCAACACATCGCCTCGGCCTCCGATCTCGCGGTCAAAGACGGCACCGTGGTGGGGCATGTGGTGACCACCATGTCGTTGATCCGCGGCAGTTCACACAAGATCGTCGACATCATTAGCATGATCGACTCAATTGCCTTTCAGACCAATATCCTGGCTTTGAACGCGGCCGTCGAGGCAGCACGCGCCGGCGACCAGGGACGCGGCTTTGCGGTCGTCGCCGCCGAGGTGCGCAGCCTGGCCCAACGCAGCGCCACGGCCGCCAAGGAAATCAAGGCGCTGATCACCGACTCGGTCGGCAACGTCAATGCAGGCGGCGAACTGGTCGACCAGGCTGGCCGGGACATGACCGAAATCGTCACGGCTGTCGATAGTGTGGTCACTTTGATGGGTGAGATTACCCACGCGAGCAACGAGCAAAGTACCGGCATCGGCGAAGTCAACCGCGCGATCGGGCAGATGGACGAGATGACCCAGCAGAACGTTGCCCTGGTGGAGCAGGTGGCAGCCGCGGCAGCCAGCATGCAAGAACAGGCGTCCACATTGGAAGATGCCGTGCAGGTATTTCGGCTGGTAGGCGACGGGCAAACTGACATTCGCCCCATACGATGAGCGCTGCGCGCGAGGTGCACGCAGGCGTTTCTCGCACTTTCCTGCACTAGAATGGTTATTGCCGACGTCGTAGACGTATCTGGTCAGCCCGACGTGCGGGATTCTCGTTGGAGGAATGCCATGCCGACTTACCGGTACAGGTGTGAGAAGTGCGGTGAGATGTTCGAACATGCCGAGCATCTTGCTGAACATGAAAACGCTCATCCGGCTTGCCCAAAGTGCGGAAGCGAGAAGGTTCTGCACACACCCACGCTATTTGTGCCGAAAACCTCCAGAAAGAGCTGAAACCTGTCTGACCGGGCGACGGCAAAATCCGGGCCATTTGCAGCCGTTGCCCATGCTTTCGTGCGGACATTCATGCGTCGGTTCTGTCCTGCCGGCGGATCTTCGTTCGCCGATCCTCCCGTCGCCTTGTGGGATGGCGTAAGCGAAGCTTCTTGCCGAATTCGTCGGTAGGCCATGAGGGTCCCATGGATACGACAGAGCGGATCATCAAGTGGCGCGATCAGCGGCATGCTGACGGTGTCGGCAGCGAACCGCGCAATCCGCTGCCCGCAGTGTGCGACGTATCGGTGACGAACGTTTGCAACGCCGCATGCGATTTCTGCGGGTTCTCTCGCGAGAAAAATCTGGCGGGGCCACGTCGTTATCTCGACCCTGATGAGTTCGCGCGCGCACTGCCGATCCTGCGCAGACGCCGGATTCGTTACATGACGCTGCAGGGAGGCGAGCCGCTGGTTCATCCCGAGATCGCATCGCTCGTGGCTTCGGCCACCAAGGCCGGCATGCAGTGCGGCGTGATCACGAACGGCTGGTTTCTTCCCCGCTACATCAAGCCACTGGCGGCCGCCGGCCTCAGGCGTCTGCTGATTTCCATCGATAGCGCGGACATGCGCGAGCATGAGCGCAATCGCGGTCTGCGCGGTCTCGAGGCCCGCATCCGCGACGGCATCAGTCAGGCCCATAGCTTCGGCATCGAGGTCTGCGCATCGATTACGGTGAGCCGACTGGTCCGTTACGAGTTGCTTCCCGAGACGCTCAACCGGCTTGGCTTCGATGCCGTCGTTTTTTCCTATCCACGGCGCGAGGCGTTTGGATCTACGTCGCTTGTTTACGACGAAGAATCGAAACTCGTCGACCTGAACACCGACGAACTACTCGAAGCGTTGAGCGCAATCGCGCGCCTCAAGAAGCATTTCCGTGTTATGGACCCGAGCGCTGCGCTGGCCGAGGTCGCGCGTTTCGTGCGCGGCGAACAGCAACTGGTTCCATGCATCGGTGGCAGCAAGTACTTTTATATCGACTGGAACCTCGATGTTTGGCGTTGCGAGGCGTGGCCTGAGCCGATGGGCTCCGTCTTCGACCTCGACCGCCTGCCCGATCAACGGCAACCCTGCAATGACTGCATGATGGGATGCTACCGGCATGCCAGCATTCTGATGCACGGTGCCGTCGCCGTGACCGACTCGGTGTACGCGCTGGGCAAGGGGCAGCTTCGGGCTGCTGTCGGCTTGTTGTTCCAGCGCAGCGTTGCGTATTCGCTATGGGCGCTTTCAGTCGAAGAATTGCCTCGGGCGGCGCTCATCTCGTTCGCAAGACGGACTGGCCAACGCCGTTCCACGCCGCAAGCTGAATGAGCTCGATTTCCGCGACTGAGGTCCCTGGGGGAGACGGCTCGCCCAGTCGAACGCCCGTCCGCGTTACTCGACCGGCGCAACCGCGCCTGCCGACAAGGTCTCGATGAGGACTTTAGATGATTGCGGGCAAGCCGCTTTCACCGCCGAACCCATCGGCTGTGCTCGGCATCGGAAGCGAGAAAACTGTCATCGGACCGATTCCATTGCCTAAGATCAAGCTACGCGCTCCGTGAGGAAAGCACCGCGGCTCGCGAACGGCTTTATTGTCGCGCTCCCCTTTTTCCGCGCGACTTTTCCACAAGGAGGTCACGATGAAATCAGAGGACAAGGGCGACGTGCGCGCTTTCGTGCAAACGGCCGAGCAGAGTGGCGAGCATGTCTGGGTCATCACGCTGGTCGACTTCGCGGCCCGTGAGGTCAAACGCTCGCTCGTTTCGGACGAGACGTATGCGACCTCCGCCGCTGCCAGAGATGCCGGCGAGGCTCATTTGAAGGCACTGGAGCAAGACCGCTAGGTCCACGCACTGCCGCCTTGCTTTCGCGCGTGGACGTACTAACGTTGGACTATAAGTACACGGGCGGTAATGGGGCGGAAGAGGGCAAAGTTCATGGCCAGTACGCAAGGAACCACCGGATCGCCGTTTGCGGCGTCCGTCGAAGCGGGCAGCTATCGCGTCACGCGACCACAAAGCGCAAGCGATGTGATCGGCCTGCTGCAAGCGCGCGATATTCAGATGGTCGATCTGAAATTCACCGACTTGCCCGGACTCTGGCAGCATTTTTCGATCACGCTTCCCGAGGTTCACGACGACCTGTTCAGCGCCGGCATCGGTTTCGATGGTTCATCGATCCGCGGCTTTCAGGAGATCCACGAGTCCGACATGCTGCTGCGGCCTGACCCGGCGACGGCCTTCGTCGACCCGGCTTGCGACACGCCGACGTTGTCGATGATTTGCGACGTCGTCGATCCCGTGCTGCGGCAGCCGTATTCGCGCGATCCGCGCTACGTGGCGAAAAAGGCGGAGAACTATCTGCGCCAGACGGGCATCGCGACGACGTGTTATTTCGGGCCGGAGCTCGAATTCTTCATCTTCGACTCCATCCGCTTCGGCCAGGATCAGCACTGCGGCTACTACTACGTCGAGTCGGGCGAGGGCGACTGGACCACCGGTCGCGACGAAGGCGCATACGGCGGTGGCAACCTCGGCTACAAGCAGCGCTACAAGGAGGGCTATTTTCCGGTGCCGCCTCATGACACGCTGCAGGAGATCCGCTCGGAAATCGCGCTGACGCTCCAGCAGGCGGGCGTACAGATCGAAGTGCATCACCACGAAGTTGCGACCGCGGGACAGAACGAGATCGACATGCGCTTTACGACGCTGACCCGCATGGCCGACAACGTGATGATCTACAAGTACATCTGCAAGAACGTCGCGCGTCGGCACGGCAAGGTCGCAACCTTCATGCCGAAGCCGCTGTTCGCCGACAATGCGAGCGGCATGCATTGTCACCAGAGCCTGTGGAAAGACGAACAGAACCTCTTTTACGACGCGGGCGGCTGGGCGCTGACTTCGGACCTGTGCCGCTGGTACATCGGCGGATTGCTCCAGCACGCACCCGCGCTGATGGCCTTCTGCGCGCCGACGACGAATTCATACAAACGCCTGGTACCGGGATATGAGGCGCCCGTCAATCTGGCGATGTCGCAGCGCAACCGGTCGGCCGCGGCGCGCATTCCGATGTATTCGGATTCGGCGAACGCGCGGCGCGTCGAATTTCGCTGTCCGGACCCGTCGGCCAATGCATATCTTGCTTTCGCCGCGATGCTGATGGCCGGCCTCGACGGCATTGAAAACAAGACCGATCCCGGCGAGCCGCTCGACCGCAACATCTACGATCTGCCGCCCGAAGAAGCGCGCAATATACGGCAGGTGCCGGGCTCCCTCGACGCGGCGCTGGCGGCGCTCGAAACCGATAACACGTTCCTGCGCAAAGGCGATGTCTTTACCGACGACGTGATCCAGACCTGGATCGACTACAAGCGCAGCCGCGAGATCGACACCATCAAATTGCGTCCGCATCCATGGGAGTTTTATCTGTACTTCGATATCTAGAAGAACAACGCAGGCGGTGACTCGGTCTTGGTACTAGAGCGCCTCGATGCGAGCGCCTCGCGACTCAATCGTCCGCGAAAAAATGGCCGATGAAAATGCAGCCAGCCGCGAGCGCGGCGCCCAGCGCCGCGACCGTATAAGCCAGCCTGACACCGTGCCACAAGCTATCGAACCATTGATGCAACTGCGCCATCAGTACCGCCGCGTTGCCGCCGATTTGCTGTAGCTCGATCTGATAGCGAGGATCGACCATGCCGTACATCGCGACCGCGCTATCGGGCGGCGGCACGCTCACGTAGATGAGCACCGCGGCGATCAGGCTGACGACCAGGATCGCCGCGCCGGTGAGATAGAGCCGCTTTTGCAGCGGCGAGCGTTGGTTGGAAGAAGGTGCGACGTGGTCGTTGCCGTTCATCGTTGCGTAGGTGGGTGCGCTAGCAGCCGTCGTTGATGGAGCCGAACCGCCAGTATCGCAGAGCGCGGCCTCGGGCGACCCAGACGCGCCCGACCCACCTCAGCTCTTCGACGTCAACAATTTGACCCCCGCAATGCCGAACATCACCGCGAGCCAGCCATCGAGCCAGCGCCGGATCGCCGTATAGACGCGGCGTGCGGACGCCGTCGAAAACAGCACCGCGTAGCTGCTGAATACCGTCGCGCCGATCACCATGCAGCCCAGCACGACCGGCGTCACGTGCGCGGCGCCGTGTACCGGCGACATCGCGAGCGACACGATCGACAGCCACACCAGCACCGCTTTCGGATTCGTGAGATGCAGCAAAAGGCCACGCAGATAGAGTCGCCCGAGCGGTTCGTCGACGCGCGCCGCGTTCGCGGCCGGCTTGCCGGCGCTCCACGCCGAGCGTGCGGACTTGAAGCCGAGCCACAGCAGATACAAGCCGCCCGCGATCCGGATCGCGACGAGGCATTCCGAGTAGGCGGCGAGCACCGCCGACAACCCGAGCGACGCGAGCAGCGCCCATGAGAACGAGCCCGACACCACGCCGAGCGCGAACACCAGTGCCGCGCGTCGGCCCGCGCTCATCGCGAGCGACATGATCGCGAGATTGCTCGGCCCAGGGCTCGCGGTGCCGACGAAATAGGCGCTGTAGGCGATCAGGACGTCGGCGGTGAGCAGAGGGCTAACGATCATGGCGGGCAAATGCAAGGGCGAAGCGCGTGTTCGACAATGCAATGCAACGCGCCACACAGCCGGTTGAATGAAGCAACGATTCTGCGCGCCGTCGCGCGCGATTCACAGATACAGTTGCGCGTACGTATGGCAGCACACTCGATGCGAACCCGAAGCGAACTCGCATCGAATGCGGCGTGCAAAGCGCTCAACCGTGCGCCGCGCTCGCAATACACTCCGCCAACGCATCGGCGACCACCGGCCGGCTATGCCGCGGCCGCAGTACGAGCCCGATCTCGCGCTCGAAGCTCGCATCGCCGAGTTCGAGTGCGACGACGCTCGCTGGCCATTTGCCGAGCCCGGCCGTATTCGGAATCAGCGCGACACCCATGCCGCGCGCGACCAGTTGCACGATCGCCTGCAATTCGTCGAGCTCGACCGCATCGCGCACGCCAAGGCGCGCGCGCCGCAGAAAACGGTCGACCAGCCGTCCGCCGAACGACGCGCGGTCGTAGCGGATGAACGGCTCGCTGCGCAGCAGTTCGCGCCACGAGCGGCCGCCGCGCGCAAGCTGTTTCGGCGCGAGCAGCACGAACGGTTCGGCGACGAGCGTGCGCCATTCGAGTTCCGACGGCAGCGCGAACGGCGGTTTGATGATGACGGCCAGATCGAGCTCGCCCGAGTCGACCTGGCCGAGCAGCCCCAGCGACACGCCCGGCACCACGCGAATCCGCCAGCCGGGACGGTCGTCGCGAAAGCGCGCGAGCGCGTCGGCGAGCAGCGACACCTGCGCGGACGCGATCGCGCCGATCCGCAGCATGCCGCTTTCGGCGGCACCGCCGCTGCGCTCGGAGAGCCGCGCATAGAGCGCCATCATTTCCTCGGCGAGCGCGAGCGTTTCGCGGCCCGCCTCGTTGAGCGTCGCAGAGCGGCCGGTGCGGTCGAACAGCTGAAAGCCGAGTTCCTGTTCGAGCCGCTGCATCTGCGCGCTGACGGCCGATTGCGTGAGCCCGATGCGCGCGCCCGCGCCGGAGAACGTGCCGTACTGGCTGACGGCGATGAAGGTTTTCAACTCGCTGAGCATGATCGATCAATCGATTTTGGTGATGGTCAGGTCAAATATATATCGTTTCTCAACATTTTTATTCATGATTAAACTTTGCTTCAACTGAACCGGTTGCCAGTCGTGCCAGTCGTAATTCATCCTCACACCCACCCCAGCGAGTCTTCCTATCATGAGCGTTGCCGAAACCGCTTTGCCGCCGTTCCACCTGGCGTTTCCTGTTCATAGCCTCGCCGCCGCGCGCGAGTTCTACGGCGAATTGCTCGGCTGCCCGGAAGGGCGCAGTTCGGACGCATGGGTCGATTTCAATTTCTACGGTCATCAGATCGTCGCGCATCTGGCGCCGGACGAAGTCGGTCACCGTCATACCAGCGCGGTGGATGGCGACGCGGTGCCGGTGCGCCACTTCGGCGCGGTGCTGTCGATGGAGCAATGGCAGGCCGCCGCGGACAAACTGCAGAAGGCCGGCATCGAATTCATCATCGAGCCGCATGTGCGCTTCAAGGGCGAGGTCGGCGAGCAGGCGACGATGTTCTTCCTCGATCCGTCGGGTAATGCGCTCGAGTTCAAGGCGTTCGCCGATATGTCGTCGCTGTTCGCCAAATAAGCGTCGCGGGCGTTGACGCCAGGACACGGATGACTGCAAATGAAGGCCGGTCGACCATTCAGGTCGACCGGCCTATTTTGGTTGAAGGGGATGGCCGCACGGAGCAAAATCGCCCCCTCTTGCGAATCAATCTGAAAGCATGTTTCATATCATTTCGGCCAAAAAACGTGCCGCGTATCAGCAAACGTTTCATTAACTGCGCGTAAATTTATTCAACAAACGTTTGCTTTGCGGCTAATTCGCAGCTAATTCGGCGAGAGCCCTTCGCCTCCAAAAATGGCGCATTTGCTTTCAACAAGCTTCCTGACGATTTCGCCATTTTCATGCCATGCAGGCGTTGGTGCCATCGATCTAGCATAAGCGCAGATTCAATCCCTCCCTCCACCCGCATTTTCTCTGGCCCGTTTCAATGTGGATCGTCAACGTAGCGCTTAAGCGGCCATACACGTTCATCGTGATGGCAATTCTGATCGTGCTGGCGACGCCCTTCGTGCTGTTCACCATGCCCGTCGACGTGCTGCCGGATATCAACATTCCGGTCGTCAGCATCATCTGGACGTATACGGGGCTGTCGGCCGAAGACATGGCCACCCGCATCACGTCGGTCAACGAGCGCAGTCTGACCACGACGGTCAACGACATCGAACATATCGAATCGCAATCGCTCCCCGGCATCGCGATCCTGAAGGTGTTTCTGCAGCCGAACGCGAACATCCAGACGGCGATCGCGCAGACGGTCGCCATCGAGCAGGCGCAATTGAAGCAGATGCCGCCGGGCGCCACCGCGCCGCTGGTCATCAGCTACTCGGCTTCCAGCATTCCAGTCATCCAGCTCGGCCTGTCGAGTCCGAAACTCTCGGAGCAGGATCTCAACGACACCGCGCTGAACTTCCTGCGACCGCAACTGGTGACGATTCCGGGCGCGGCCGTGCCATATCCGTATGGCGGCAAATCGCGGCTGATCTCGGTCGACCTCGACACGCGCGCGCTGCTGGCCAAGGGCCTGACACCTGCCGACGTGGTCAACGCGTTCAACGCGCAAAACCTGATTCTGCCCACCGGCACGGCCAAGATCGGGCCGAAGGAATACACGATCGAAATGAACGGGTCGCCGCCGACGTTGGAAGGTCTCAACGACATTCCGGTGCGCACCGTCAACGGCGCGACGACCTACCTGCGTGAAGTCGCGCATGTGCGCGACGGCTTCTCGCCGCAGACCAACATCGTGCGGCAGAACGGCCATCGCGGCGTGCTGATGTCGGTGCTGAAGAACGGCAACGCGTCGACGCTGTCGATCGTCGATACGTTGAAAGCCATTTTGCCGGCCGCGCGCGCCGCGCTGCCGCCGGATCTGCAGATCACCGCGCTGTTCGACCAGTCGGTATTCGTGAAGGCGGCGGTGCAGGGTGTGGTGCGCGAAGCGCTGGCCGCCGCCGCGCTGACCGCCGCGATGATCCTGCTGTTCCTTGGCAACTGGCGCAGCACCTGCATCATCGCGATCTCGATTCCGCTGTCCATTCTGTCGTCGCTGATCGTGCTGCACGCGCTCGGGCAGACCATCAACATCATGACGCTGGGCGGCCTCGCGCTCGCGGTCGGCATCTTGGTGGACGACGCGACCGTGACGATCGAGAACATCGAGCGGCACCTGCACTTGGGCACGAATCTGCACGATGCGATTCTCGAAGGCGCCGGCGAAATCGCAGTGCCGGCGCTCGTCTCGACACTGTGTATCTGTATCGTGTTCGTGCCGATGTTCTTCCTGACCGGCGTCGCGCGCTATCTGTTCGTGCCGCTCGCGGAAGCGGTGGTGTTCGCGATGCTCGCTTCGTACATCCTGTCGCGTACGCTCGTGCCGACGCTCGCGATGCTGCTGATGGGCCACGCGCACAAGCCGAAGGCGGGCACGAAGCCGAATCTGTTCATGCGTCTGTATCACCGCTTCGACGCAGGCTTCGAGCGCATGCGCGCGACTTACATCATGATCCTGAGCAACCTGCTCGTGCGTCGCAAGATGTTCGGCGCGCTGTTCCTCGGTTTCTGCGTGCTGTCGATGGGCCTGTTCTTTGCACTCGGCGAAGACTTCTTTCCGAGCGTCGACGCGGGCGACATCCGTCTGCACATGCGCGCGCCGACCGGCACGCGTATCGAGGAAACCGCGCGGCTGGCCGACGAGGTCGAAAAGGTGATCCGCGAAGTCGTGCCGCCCAGGGAATTGGGCACGATTCTCGACAACCTCGGCGTACCGTATAGCGGCATCAACCTGTCGTATAGCAATGCGGGCACGATGGGCACGCTCGACGGCGAGATCCAGATTGCGTTGAACGAAGGCCACAAGCCGTCGCAGATCTACATGGACAAGCTGCGCGCGATCCTGCCGCAGCGTTTCCCGGGCGTCGAGTTCTTCTTTCAGCCGGCCGATATCGTCACGCAGATCCTGAACTTCGGCCTGCCTGCCGCGGTGGACGTGCAGATTTCGGGCGCGAATCAGCAGGGCAACCTCGACATCGCGCGCAAGCTGCTGAAGCAGGTGCGACTGATTCCCGGCACCGTCGACACGCATATCCAGCAGAAGCTCGACGAACCGGTGATCGATCTGCACATGGACCGCACCCGCCTGCAACAACTGAACCTGACCGCGAACGACGTCGCGCAGAACGTGCTCGTTTCGCTGTCGGGCAGCTCGCAGACGTCGCCGGGCTTCTGGGTCAACAACAGGAACGGCGTGGAATACAAGGTGGCGGTGCAGACGCCGCAGTACCAGGTGTCTTCGATCGACGAACTGTTGCGCACCCCGGTCTCGGCCACGATGAACGGGCCGACGCAACTGCTCGGCAACCTCGTGCAGATCTCGCCGAAGAGCCAGTTCGCGGAAGTCACGCATTACAACATCCGTCCGGTGATCGATCTGTATGTGAGCGTTGAAAAGCGCGATCTCGGCAGCGTGGCGAATCAGGTCGACAAGATCGTCGACGAGGTGCGCGGCTCGCTGCCACGCGGCAGCACGATCGCCGTGCGCGGCCAGGTACAGACGATGCGCAGTTCGTTCTTAGGGCTCGGCATCGGCGTCGCGATGGCGATCGTGCTCGTGTATCTGCTGATCGTCGTGAACTTCCAGTCGTGGGTCGATCCGCTGATCATCGTCAGCGCGTTGCCGGCGGCGCTCGCGGGCATCGTGTGGATGCTGTTCCTGACCGGCACCCATCTGAGCGTGCCGGCGCTGACCGGCGCGATCATGACCATGGGCGTCGCGACCGCGAACAGTATTCTGATGGTCGCGTTCGCGCGTCAGCGGCTGTCGGCCGGCGCGCCGCCGCTCACGGCCGCGCTCGAAGCCGGCGCGAGCCGGATTCGTCCGGTGCTGATGACCGCGTTCGCGATGATCATCGGCATGATTCCGATGGCGCTCGGTCTCGGCGAGGGCGCCGAGCAGAATGCGCCGCTTGGCCGCGCGGTGATCGGCGGGTTGCTGTTCGCGACCGTATCGACGCTGTTTTTCGTGCCGCTCGTGTTTGCGGGAATTCATTCGTGGCTCGCGCGCCGTCATAAGAACGGCGGCGACGACGACAACGGCGGTGGCGACGCTGGCGACGATGGCGGTGGCAGTGGCAGTGGCGGCCATAGTGACACCCCCGCACCGGAACCCAGCAGTGCGGCGACGCCCGCGTAAAAGTTAAACGATGGTTGACTGAGATGACCGAAAAAACTCATGCATCGCTAGCGATCCCCGCGCGGGAAACGGAAGAAGGAGAGCACCGGCTGCCGCCGCGCCATCGCGAATGGAAGCGCGCGAAGATCGCCGTCGTGATCGTGCTCATGCTGCTCGTGGCAGGCACACTTCGCACCGTGATCGCGAACGTGCTGCAAAACCGCGAAGTCGCGGCGATCGCGCAGCAGAATGCCACGCAGTACGTGAATGTCGTCACGCCGACCCAGACCGAGGGCGGCGGCGACACGCTGCTGCCGGGCACGCTGCGCGGCTATGTCGAGTCGCCGATCTACGCACGCGCGACCGGCTATCTGCTGCACTGGTACGCCGACATCGGCACTCACGTGAAGCAGGGGCAACTGCTCGCCGAGCTCGATACGCCGGAAATCGACCAGGAACTCGCGCAGGCTCTGGCACAGCGTCAGCAGATCAATTCGAGCCTCGCGCTCGCGAAGACCTCGCTGGAACGCTGGCAGCAGCTGCGCCAGCGCGATGCGGTGTCGCAACAGGAGCTCGATGAACGGCAAAGCACCTACACGCAGGACCTCGCGAATCTCGCGGCCGCCGATGCGAACGTCAAGCGTCTGCAGCAGCTCGAATCGTTCAAGCGGATCGTCGCGCCGTTTACCGGCGTGGTCACGCAGCGCAACGTCGACGTCGGCGATCTGATCGACGCGGGCAGCGGCACGAGCCGTGCGTTGTTCGCGCTTGCTCAATCGGACCCGTTGCGCGTCTATGTGCAGTTGCCGCAGGCCTACGCGCAGAACGTCGCGGTCGGGCAGAAGGTCGTGGTCACGCAGGCCGAGCTGCCGGGCCAGCAGTTCAACGGCAAGATCACGCATATATCTGGCGCGATCGACGTACCCACGCGCTCGTTGCAGATCGAAGTGACGCTGCCGAATCCCGACGACAAGCTGCGCCCCGGCGCGTACGTGCAGGTCGCGGTGCCGGCCGCCGCGCATGCGCGTCTCACGGTGCCCGGCAACGCGCTGCTATTTCGCGCGGAGGGTCCGCGCCTCGCGGTCGTCGATGCAAAGGGCAACGTGAGCCTGCGCAAGGTCGTGATCGCGGTGGACCTCGGACAGCAGCTCGAAATCGAAAGCGGTATCTCGCCGAGCGATCGCATCATCGTCAACCCGAGCGATTCGATTGCCGATGGCGATCACGTGCAGGTGCAGCCGCTGCAGAAGAACGGCAAGGGGGCGTCGTGATGTTCGCGGTTTCACGCCAGGCGCGTACGCGTGGCACTGTCTTCACCGCGCTGAGCGCGTGCGCCGGCGCGGCACTGCTCGCCGCGTGCACGGTCGGCCCGAACTATCAGCGGCCGCAGGCCGAGGTGCCGCCCGAATGGCACACCGATTCGTTCTGGCGCGTCGCCGCGCCGTCGCATGCGCCGATCGCCCCGGACTGGTGGACGGGCTTCGCCGACCCGACGCTCGCGACGCTCGAAACCCAGGCGCTCGCGCAGAACCAGACGCTCGCCGCGGCGAGCGCGCACTACGAGCAGGCGAAGGCGACGCTCGCGAACACCAGCGCGCAGCGCGTGCCGGAAGTCGATTTCAACGCACAGGCCTCGCGCTTCCGTATTTCGCACGACCGGCCGCTGACGAACTACGCGACGCCGACCGAATCGACGGTGCAGAACAACCTCCAGCTCGGGCCGACGATCAGCTACGACACCGATCTGTTCGGCCGCATCCGTCGTCAGGTCGAGGGCGCGCAGGCGTCGGCCGAACAGTCGGCGGACGATCTCGCGAACGCGCGCCTCGTGCTGACGACCGACCTCGCCACCGACTACTTCTCGCTGCGTGAGCTCGACCGCGAGATCGACGTGCTGAACCAGTCGGTGAAGCTACAGCAGAAAGCGCTCGACTACGTGAACACCGAGCACGATCTCGGTTCGGTATCGGGCCTCGACGTGCTGCAGCAGAAATCGCAGCTCGATTCGACGCGCGTGCAGGCGCAACTGCTGCTCAATCAGCGCGCGCAGTTCGAGCATGCGATCGCCGCGCTGGTCGGCGTGCCGGCACCGCAGTTCGCGATCGAGCCGAAGGTGCTCGACATCAAGGCGCCGACCGTACCGCTCGGCGTGCCGAGCGACGTGCTGCAAAGGCGTCCCGACGTCGCCTCGGCGGAACGTGCGATGGCGGCGGCCAACGCGCAGATCGGCGTGGCCAAGGCGGCGTTCTTCCCGAGCCTCACGCTGACGCCGGG
Source organism: Paraburkholderia sp. MM6662-R1 (assembly GCF_050436245.1). Classification (NCBI taxonomy): domain Bacteria; kingdom Pseudomonadati; phylum Pseudomonadota; class Betaproteobacteria; order Burkholderiales; family Burkholderiaceae; genus Paraburkholderia; species Paraburkholderia sp. MM6662-R1. The sequence continues at coordinate 2,180,813 of NZ_JBNDLV010000004.1, forward strand.
CATCGGCTGGGAGAGCACCGAGTTCGCCAATCTGCTGAGCGCGCCGACGCTGATGTGGACGCTCGGCGCGACGGTCGGTCAAGTGATCTTCGACGGCGGCCGGCGCGCGGCCAACGTCCAGTACGCGAGCGCGGGCTACAAGGCGACCGAGGCGAATTATCGGCAGACCGTGCTGAGCGCGTTCCAGCAGGTACAGGACGGCATTACAGGACTGTCGGTGCTCGACGGCGCGGCGAAGCAGTCGCGCGAGGCGGTCGAGGACGCGCAGCGGCTGCTGTCGCTCGCGAACGATCGCTATTCGGGCGGCCTCGTCGCGTATCTGAACGTGATCGACGCGCAGGAGTCGCTGCTGACCAGCGAGCGCACGGACGTGCAGATTCACGGCCAGCAGTTGACGCTGTCGGTGGCGCTCGTGAAGGCGCTCGGCGGCGGCTGGGAGGGCGGCGGGCAAGGTGGCGCAATGGCCGGGAACGAGGCTACCCGTACGAACGCGACAGCGAACGTCGCCAGTGCTACGGCATCGCCGCAGCAAGCGCCGGCCGGCGGCGCGCAGCAGAGGGAGATGCCGGCTCCTGCACACTGAATCGCCCCGGCAGAGCTTCCGTGCCGAGGGAGTGGGATCGGCGCGAGGCATTAGGGGCGTTTCGTATAATGGACAGTTGACCGCCAAACGTGGCATGGGGACGCGGATGAAATTGCTGATCGTTGAAGACGAGCACAAGGTGGTGGACTACCTGCGCTCCGGTTTGACAGAGCAGGGCTGGGTCGTCGATGTCGCGCTCGACGGCGAGGAAGGAATGCATCTGGCCACCGAATTCGATTACGACGTGATCGTCCTCGACGTGATGCTGCCTAAGCGCGATGGCTTCAGCGTGCTGAAGGCGCTGCGCATGCGCAAGTCGACGCCGGTCATCATGCTGACCGCGCGCGATCACGTGAACGACCGCGTGCGCGGCCTGCGCGAAGGCGCGGACGACTACCTGACCAAACCGTTCTCGTTCCTCGAGCTGGTCGAGCGTCTGCATGCGCTCGCGCGCCGCACGCGTTCGCAGGAGTCCACGTTGATTTCCGTCGGCGATCTGTTCGTCGATCTGATCGGCCGCCGCGCGACGCGCGACGGCGTACGCCTCGACCTGACCGCCAAAGAGTTTCAACTGCTCAGCGTGCTCGCGCGCCGTCAGGGCGACATTCTGTCGAAGACCGCGATCACCGAACTCGTGTGGGACGTCAACTTCGACAGCCATACGAACGTCGTCGAGACCGCGATCAAGCGGCTGCGCGCGAAGCTCGACGGCCCGTTCCCGTCGAAGCTGCTGCACACGGTGCGCGGCATGGGCTACGTGCTCGAAGTGCGCGAAGAGGCCGAGACATCATGAACCGTTCGATTGCCCGCCGTCTCGCGTCGATGTTCGCGCTGGTCGCGCTGTTCGTGTTTACGCTCGTCGGCACGGGGCTCTTTCTGGTGCTGCGCACGCAGCTCGAACATCATCTGCGCGAGTCGCTCGACGATCGCACGCAGATCGCACGCATCATCGTCTATCACGCGGTGACGCCCGAAAAATGGCGGATGTGCCGCGAAAAACTCACCGACATGACGCCGCACGACGGCAGCACCGTGTACTCGGTGACGAGCGCGGACCCGAGCTATCACTTCGGCACGCCGGTGCAGGGCACCGTCACGAAGAGCTGGCCGGGCGGCTATGCGCGCATCGCGCCGGCGGGCGGCGGCCCCGACATGCTGACCTCGACGGTGACCTTGCCCGCCAACGCCGCGCGGCCGCCGGTGCAGTTGCAGGTCGCGTCGAGCTATTCACCGAACCTGCGCACGATGCGCGTGTTCGGCTCGGCGCTCGCGGCGCTGTCCGCGCTCGGCAGTCTCGCGGTGCTGCTGCTCAGCTACTCGGTCACGCGCATCGGTCTCGCACCGCTCACGCGTCTGACGCGCGACGCATCGGCGGTCAGCCCGAACAACCGCTCGCAGCGGCTCAATACGGCGTCGCTGCCGCTCGAACTGAACGACCTCGCGAACTCGTTCAACGGCGCGCTCGAACGGCTCGACGGCGCCTACGGCCGGCTCGAATCGTTCAACGCGGACGTCGCGCATGAACTGCGCACGCCGGTCACGATCCTGATCGGCCAGACCGAGGTCGCGCTGACGCGCAACCGCTCGGTCGACGATCTGCGCCACACGCTGCAATCGAATCTCGAAGAATTCGAGCGGATGCGCACGATCATCAACGACATGCTGTTCCTCGCGCGCGCCGATCAGGGCGAACGCGCGACGGGGCTCGTCGAGGTGTCGCTCGCGGCGGAACTCGCGCATACGCTCGAGTTTCTGGAGATTCCGCTCGAAGAGGCGCACGTGCATGCGCAGTTGCACGGCGATGCGTTCGCGCGCGTGAACCGGTCGCTATTCGGCCGCGCGTGCACGAACCTGCTGATGAACGCGATCCAGCATTGCGAGCCGGGCGCGTCGATCAGCGTGACGATCGCGCGCGGGAAAGGACCGATGCGCGACCAGGTGCGCGTCGCCGTGGCAAATCCTGGCGAGCCGATCGCGCCGGACGTCCTCGAACATCTGTTCGACCGTTTCTATCGCGCGGAAGTCTCGCGCACCAATAGCCGCGAAAACCACGGGCTCGGGCTCGCGATCGTGAAGGCGATCGCGGAGATGCATCGCGGCACCGTGTCCGCGCACAGCGCCAACGGCGTCAACACGTTCTCGTTTTCGGTGGCGGCGTCGGCGCTCTCCACGTCAGGCGACGTGCCGGCCATGCGTGCGAACGCGACCGGCGTCGCCGGCGACAGCGCCTATTCGTCGCTCGCGAAAGGCAAGTCGGCCTGAACCGGCAGGCGCGGCTTCAGCGCCTGTTCGCTGGCCGACGTCAGCGTGCTGATGCGCACGCCCAATAGCCGCAGCTTGCGGTTCAACTCCACGCGTCGCAAACATTCGGTCGCCGCGCGGCGGATTTCGGTCGCGTCGGCGGTCGGTTCGTCGAGCGTCAGGTCGCGCGTGACGGTGTGGAAGTCGTCGTAGCGCAGCTTGATGCCGATCGTGCGGCCCACGTAACCCTTGCGCACGAGATCGTCGGCGACACGCACGCAGAGCCCCGTAAACGCGCTCGATAACGCCGGTCGATCGTGGCGCGGATGCAGATCGCGCTCGAACGTGGTCTCGCGGCTGATCGACTTCGGCTCCGATTCGACCACCAAGGGCCGCTCGTCGTGACCCTGCGCGACCTGCATCAGCCAGGCGGAATAGCTGCGCCCGAAGTTGTCCTGCAACAACCCGGCGTCGGCGGCGGCCAGATCGCCGACCGTCGCGAGGCCGAGTGTGGTCAGCTTCTGCGCGGCCTTCGGGCCGATGCCGTTGACCTTGCGTACCTGCAGCGGCCATACGCGCAGCGGTATATCGGCCGGCGTGAGGATCGTCAGGCCGTCAGGCTTGTCGAGTTCGGAGCCGATCTTCGCGAGCAGCTTGTTCGGCGCGACGCAGATCGAACACGTGAGACCGGTGGCCTGATGAACGGCGTCCTTGATGCGCCGGCCGATGTCGGCCGGTTCGCCCGCCAGGTCGGTCAGGTCGATATAGATCTCGTCGATGCCGCGATCCTCGATGCGGTCCGTGAACGTCCTGACGGCGGCCTTGAAAAGACGCGAGTAGTGGCGGTATGAATCGAAGTCGGTCGGCAGCAGGATCGCGTCGGGCGCGAGCGCGGCGGCCTTCATCATGCCCATCGCCGAAAATACGCCGAGCGCGCGCGCCTCGTAGGTCGAGGTGGTCACGACGCCGCGGCCCGCGTAATCGCGTAGCTTCGCGAAGCGCCTGCTGCCGTCTTCGAGCACCTGCGGCGCGCTGTTGCGCCCGCCGCCGATCACCACCGCGCGCCCGCGCAACTCCGGATAGCGCAGCAGTTCGACGGACGCGTAAAACGCGTCCATGTCGAGGTGCGCGATGCGGCGGGTTGGCGAATTCATGGGAGTTGAAGCGGGCGATGGCAATGAACGAAAGCGGTGACGGCGCGCGTCGCGACGCCGCCAGCCCGTAATGGTACCTTGCCGCGCTCGCCGCCGGTCAGGGCCGGCACGGCCGGCCGCACGCGTGTCGTTCAACGCGTTGTTGAAAAAGCGGGTTCAACGTGAGCGGCGAGGATCTGCGCACGCCGCGCTTTCTTAACCTGATCACCGCGAGGCTCGCCGGAACCGGCCTGCGTCCCGCGCAGATCAGGATCGAAGCGACCGAGCGCAGTTGCCTGAACGCCGATGCGACCCGGCAGACGATCGCGGCCTTCCGAAGCGCCGGCCACCCGGTCTATATCGACGATTTCGGCACCGGCTATTCGAGCCTCGCCTATTGCAGACTTTCATGATCGACGCTCTGAAGATCGACAAATCGTTCGTCGACACGATCGCCCGGGATGCGGCGTCGAGCATCGTTGCGCCGAGGCGTTCAGTACGGACAGGGCTGGCTGTTCGCGAAGGCCATGCGCCGCGAGGAGCTGGTCGCGTGGCTGGAGGCGCGCCGCGCGTCGCACGCGCCGGCGCAGCCCGCGATCCAGTAGTTCGGCGCCCGGCCGTGCCGGGCGTGATGCGCTTACTGCTTGATGCCTTCGGCCTGGATATGCAGCGTGGTCTTCATGTTGAAGCCGTACGCCTTGCCGAAATCGATGCCGAAATCGTCGCGATTGAACGTCGCGACCGATTCGGTGCCGCACACTTCGCGCTTCAGCACCGGATGCTGGATGCACTTGAACGATTCGATCTTCAGGTTGACCGGTTTCGTGACGCCGTGCAGCGTCAGCGTGCCGATCACTTCGACCGGCTTGTCGCCGTCGAAGCGGATCTGCGTGCCCTTGTAGGTCGCGGTCGGGAACTTCGCGGTGTCGAAGAACTTGTCGCCGACCAGTTCCTCGTTGAGCTTGTCGTTGCCGATGCCGACCGAGGTCATGTCGATCGTCGCCTCGACCGTGCCGGTCTTCGCCGCGCGATCGAGCACGACGGTGCCGCTGCTTTTCTGGAACTTGCCGCGCCAGATCGACAGGCCGCCGAAGTGGTCGGTCTCGAAGCTCGGCGACGTGTGCGTCGGATCGAGCAGGTAGGTTTCGGCGGCGGCCATCGCGTTGAACGAGCATGCAGCGGCGAGCGCGCCGGCGGCGAGCAGGAAGGATTGCTTCAAGTTGGACTCCAGAGGTCGAAGGGTAAGGCGGTGCTGCGGCGTGGTGGGTTATTTCTTCGCCGCGACCAGATGAAATTTGATGACGACTTCGTCGGCGACCACCGACGTGTCTTTCCATTCGCCGGTGCCGACGTCGAACTGCGTGCGCTTGATCGGCAGCGAGCCGTCGAACGTTTGCGTGGCGCCCTGGCTCGCGATCACGACTGGCACGACGACCGTTTGCGATTTGCCTTTGATCGTCAGCTTGCCGGTCACCTTGTACTGGTTGCCGCCAGCCGGCGTGATCGAGCTCGACACGAAGGTCGCGCTCGGGAAGGCGCCGCTGTCGAACCATTCCTTGCCTTGCGCCTGCTTGTTGTAGTCGTCGGCGCCGAGGTCGTAGCTCGCGGTGTCGATCGACACGTTCGCGCTGCCCGCGGCAGGCTTCGCCGGATCGAAATTCAGTTGCGCGGAGAACTTTCTGAACTTGCCGTCGACGGGCACGTTCATCTGTTTGGTCGTGGCGATGACGCTGCTTTTCGCGAGGTCGACGTCGGCGTGCGCGAGGTTCGCGCCGAGCAGCGCAAGCACCGCCAAAGAAGCGAGCGTCGCGCGACGAGTGGAGAGATAAAAAGGTGTCTTCATGATGGTACGCATCCTATCCGAGCTTCGCGGCCTGATTGCACACCGCGAGGAATTTGATTGCCAACCAGTCGTAACCAATCGACAGGAGTGGTGGCTTTCTTCAAGCCGTCATATCGTTATGCGCGGGTCTTCAGAAACGGCACCATGCGCGCGAGCAATCCGTCGCGATCGACGAACTGATGCTTGAGCGCCGCAAGCACGTGCATGATCACGAGCGCGAGCAGCGTGTAGTTGAGCAGCACGTGCAGCGTGCGCAGCGCGGCCTTCAGCGCGTGATCGGGACCGATGATCGTCGGCAGCGGCACGATGCCCAGATACACGACCTGAATGCCGGCCGCCGAGCTGTAGAAGTAGCCGGACAGCGGAATCGCGAGCATCAGCAGATACAGCAGACCGTGCACCAGATGCGCGGCGGCCTTCTGCCACGCGGGCGTCGCGGCATCGAGCGCGGGCGCGCGATGCGTCGCGCGCCACAGCACCCGCAGCAGCGCCAGCGCGAACACGGTCACGCCAATCCATTTGTGCCACGAGAAGTACTTGAGCTTCGTCGGCGTGAAGCCGGGGATATCGGTCATGATCCAGCCGATGTAGAAGCCGCAGATCATCAGCGCGGCGACCAGCCAGTGCAGTGCGATCGCCGCGCCGTGGTAGCGCGTGGGAGCGCAAGCGTGTGTTTGCATCGTGTTCTATCCGTTGCTCGCGAGAAGCCGCGTGAGAATGCGGATAGTAGGGATGCCCATTCAAACTGAATAGGCGGGTGGGCGGGAACAGATCGTTGTCGCGGTGATGTTAATCGTGTCGAGAGGCATGCGCGCTGAAAGGTCCGCGCATTAAGGCACGCACACTGCTATGGAGCGCTCGCCGTGGTACCGCTGTGGTAATTTGTTGCCCCGAACAACAAGGTTGCGCGCTTTGCGCAGCCACCGACATAACCCAATATCCGGGCGTCAAGCCGTGAATTCCGTTTTTCTTTCCTGGAGTATTGCCGCGCTCGCCACCGCCGGCGTAATCACACGGCCGTTCAAATGGCCCGAAGCAGTGTGGGCCGTCGCCGGCGCGGTGCTGCTCGTCGCCCTCGGCCTATTGCCCTTGCATCTCGCGGTCGAAGCGATCGGCAAGGGCACCGACGTCTATCTGTTCCTGTTCGGCATGATGCTGCTATCCGAAGTCGGCCGCCGCGAAGGGCTGTTCGACTGGGTCGCGGTGCTCGCTGTCAATCATGCGCGCAGTTCGCCGCGCAAGCTGTTCGTGCTCGTGTATCTGTTCGGCGTGGTGATCACCGCGTTTCTTTCCAACGACGCCACCGCCGTCGTGCTGACGCCCGCCGTGTTCGCGGCGGCGAAGAAAGCGAAGACACCGCCGCTGCCGCTGCTGTTCGTCTGCGCGTTCGTCGCCAATGCGGCAAGCTTCGTGCTGCCGATTTCGAATCCGGCCAACATCGTGCTGTACGGCAATCACACGCCGCCGCTGGGACCGTGGATGCTGCGCTTCACGCTGCCGTCGGTGCTGTCGATCGCCGCGACCTTCGTGATGCTGCGCTGGACGCAACGCGAGGCGCTCACTGGCGTCTGCGAGGCCAATCTCGACGCGGTCGAACTGTCGGCGAGCGGGCGCGTCGCGCTCGCGGGCATCGCGGTGACGGCCGGCGCGCTGCTGACGGTCTCCGCCTACGACATCCAGCTCGGCCTGCCGACCGCGATCCTCGGCACGCTGACCGCGCTCGTCGTGCTGATCAAGGAGCGCAGATCGCCGCTGCCGATGATGCGCGAAATTTCGTGGAACGTGTTGCCGCTCGTCGCCGGGCTGTTCGTGCTGGTTGAGATGCTCGATCACACCGGTGTGATCAACCTGTTCGCGGGTGCGTTGCGCCGCGCGACCGAACACAACGAAATGGAAGCGGCCGGGTGGGCCGGCGCGAGCGTCGCGTTCCTCAGCAATCTGATCAACAACCTGCCGGCCGGCTTGATCGCGAGTTCGACCGTGATGCAGGCGCATAGCCCCGAGCGCGTGATCGACGCGCTGTTGATCGGCGTCGACCTCGGGCCGAACCTGTCGATCACCGGCTCGCTCGCGACGATCCTGTGGCTCAACGCGATTCGCCGCGAAGGCGAAGACGTCAGCTTCATGAAGTTTCTGAAAGTCGGCGCGCTGGTGATGGTGCCCGCGCTCGCGCTGGCGCTTGGGGCGCGGATATTAACTGGCTGAACCGATGCCGGACCCGCCCGCCATCAGCGGGCTTGTGCAGGAACCGACGCGCGTCGCGCCGGCGAGCTCGTCCAGTCGCGCGCCGACCGAGCGCAGCCTTGCTTCGAGGTGGGCGACGCGCTGGCGTTGCGCGGGCACCATCGACGAACGGTTCAACGCATGCAGCCGACGATGCCAGTACGACAACGGAAAACGGTCGCGCCCAGAAAGTGCGTTGAAAACGACTTCGAGGTGGGCGATTTCCTTGTCGATATCTTGGTAGCTCATCACAAAGGTCCAGGAAAGAAGGTGGGAAGGGGCGCGCGAACCTGACAGGGATCGCAAGGTCCGTTCCATCCCGCCTATATGTAGTCAATATCAGCCGTGCCGGCGCAGAGCGCCACATCGGGCGCGCGCCTGGCGCGGTGCGCGATGGTAAGAAGCGCCAAACTCCATGCAAGCTTTACGCGGCGCTCCACCTTTCAACGGGACAACGGGAATTCACCAGGCGTGCCCGCGCGGCGCGTGTCCTATGCTGAGTCAACGGCGTGGGCCGGTCTCGGGGCGATCGCAACCGCCCGCGCGACGGCCCGGCGCGCGCTTTCAACGCGGCGCGATCACGAGCGGTTGCGCATAGCTGACCTTCGGCGCGGGCACCACCGCATAGTTGAGCGCGGGCGGCGCCGCGACGATGGTCGCGGCCGCCACAGGCACGGCGACAGGCGGTGCCGATACGTACACGGGATTGACCGGCACCGGGTAGTAGACCGGCCGCGGCGGCGGCGCGTAGACCACGGCGGCGGGCAGATACACGACGACTCGCGCGTAGGCAGCGGAAGAACAGGCGAGACGGATAGTCATTTTGGACTCCTGATACGTGGATGTCGACGAACGGCAGACGAAACGATACGCAGCAGGTCCGCAAAACGAAACCGCGAACTCATTTCATTCGATGTCAAGCTGCAGCGGCACCCGGTGCCGTGACATGATTCGACATGATTCTCGAATTGCGATCGCGCGGCGTCTGACCAACAATTCGGCCTGTCATCGAAACGGTTCGCGGCACCCAGGCAGGCGACGGTCGATGTTCCAACCGAAGGAGTCAGTCATGAAGAAGTTGCTCGCCACCGTGCTGCTGTGCTGCGCGTCCACCGTCGCGTTCGCTCAGGCCGCCGCGCCACAAGATATCGGCCAGCAGCAGATGGAGCGCATGGAGCAGCAGTTGCAAACGCGTTTTTCAAGCGCGAACACCACCCACGACGGCAAGCTGACGCGCGACCAGGCAGCGGCCGGCATGCCGCGGCTGGCGCGTCATTTCGACGAGATCGACACCCAGAAGGCCGGCTACATCACGCTCCCGCAGATCGAGGCATTCATGCAGGAACGCGAGGCCGCACACTGAGCGGCTCGGTTATCGAGGAGCTTTCGGATGGAACGCCCCGCCAGGATCATCGTGCTCGACGACGAAGCCGAGTTGCGCAACATGCTGCTGCGCTTTCTGCGCGGTCATGGCTTCGACGTGCGCGCGGCCGAGGACGGCAAGCGCCTGAATCGCTACCTGGAGCGCGAGCCGTTCGACCTGCTGATACTCGATCTGATGATCGGCGAAGAGGACGGCCTCGAGATCTGCGCGAAGCTGCGCGCTCAAGGGCAGACCTTGCCGATCCTGATGTTGACGGCGAAGGGCGATCCGCTCGATCGCGTGACCGGCCTCGAAACCGGCGCCGACGACTACCTCGCGAAACCGTTTCTGCCGCGCGAACTGGTGGCGCGAATCAATGCGTTGCTGCGCCGCCAGAAGATGGCCGCGGGCGACCTCACGCTGACGTCGCAGCGCGTGCGTTTCGGCGACTTCACGCTCGATATCGGCAAGCAGGAGCTGTCGCGCGCGGGCGAGCCGCTCGAGATTCATTCCGCGCAGATGCTGCTGCTGATCGCGCTCGCGTCGTCGCCGAATCGTGCGGTGAGCCGCGACAACCTGCTCGCGCGTGCGCGAGGGCGCGACCATGACGCGCTCGATCGCAGCATCGACGTACAGGTGCTGCGGCTGAGGCAGATCGTCGAGGACGATCCGTCGAAGCCGCGTTTCATTCGCACCGTCTGGGGCGTCGGCTATATGCTCGTCGCCGATGTCGAATCATGATGCGCTCACTGTCGCGCGCACTGCTGCCGCGCACGCTGCTCGCGCGCAATATCGCGCTGTTGATCGCGCTCGTGATGCTGAGCCAGATCTGCTCGATCGTCGTGCTGCTGCATTACGTGCAGCGGCCACGCGTCGAACGCGCGGCGGCCGTGTTCGCGACCTATGTGACGACGCTCGACAACCTGCTCGCGGCCACTCCGCCCGCCTCGCGCGCGGCGCTGACCGCGCGTCTCGACGCGCGCGAGCAGTTGCCGCCCGAAGCGACCGACACACCGCCGCACGATCTGTTGCATGTGTACAGCACCTATCAGCGCGGCGTTTTCATCGACAGCCTGCAGAAGCATCTGCCCGCCGATATGCCCGTGCGGTGGCAGACCGAGGGCGCGCAGCGGCTGTGGATTCGCATGCATGCGCCGGCTGCCGGGTCCGACCACGCGGCCGGTTCGTTGGCCGGCGCGCCATACTGGATCGCGCTGCCGGTTCCCGAGGACGCGCAGGGCAGCGGCCTCGAAGCGGCGATCTTCCTGTCGTTGGGTCTCGGCGTGCTCGCCGCGCTCGCCGGCTACGCGATCCAGCTGCACCTGAACGAACCGTTGCACGAGCTCACGCAAGCGGCGCGGCGCGTCAGCGCCGGCGACCTGCCCGCGCCGCTGCCGACCGACGGTCCCGCCGAAATCGCCGCCGTGGGCAGCGCTTTCAATCAGATGACGCGCGCGTTACAGGACGCCGAAGCGACGCGCGCGTTGATGCTCGCGGGCATCTCGCACGACATCCGCACGCCGTTGACGAAGCTGCGCCTGTCGATGGCGATGGCGATGCCGCAGGGGGCCGACAGCAGTTTCGTCATCGCCGCCGAATCGTATCTCGATCAGATCGAGACGATTCTGCAGCAGTTCATGGATTACGCGGGCAGCGGCGAGCGCGAGGAAGCACAGCCCGGCGATCTGAATGCGCTGATCGAACGGCTCGCGGGCGACTTCGCGGGGCTCGGGCACGAGTTCGACCTGTCGCTGGGCAGCTTGCCGGCCGTTCGATATCGGCCGATCAGCATGATGCGGCTGCTGATGAATCTGATGCAGAACGCGATCGTCTACGGCGGCAGCGGGCTTGCGGTGCGCACGTGGGCGACGCAGGACGCGGTCACGGTTGCGGTCGGCGATCGCGGTAAAGGTTTGACGGCGGAGGAGTTGGAGAAGCTGAAGGCGCCGTTCCAGCGCGGCCGCAATGCGCGTGCGCATAGCGGCGGCACGGGGCTGGGGCTGTCGATCGTCGATCGGATCGCGCGGCTGCACGGCGGCGGCCTGCAGTTTCATCCGCGCGACGGCGGCGGCCTTGAAGTGTGGGTCGTATTGCCGCCGGTCAAGGCGGCATGATGGGATGAGGCGGTGGCGTTCTTGCCGCTCACTCGCGATCGAGCCACGCGTCGAGCCCGACCCGAAACGCGACGCCCGCGATGACCGGCACGGTCAGCATCAGGATGATGCCGAAGTTCGGGATCTCGTCGCCGTACATGATCGGGTTGTACAGCACGACGCCCGACACGATCGTGAACATCACGACGCCAATGGCGACCATCAGGAGATTGCGCACGGACATGGACAGCGTCTTGCGCTGCCGCTTGTCCGTCGTGTCGTGAGCGCCGGGTGCTTCGTCGTGTTGGGCAGGCATGATGGTTCTCGTGGCAAAAAATGCGGCATCGGAAGCGGGTGCGGAGGGCACCGCGCCCGGCATCATACCCGCACCCGCGCGGCTGATGCAGATCGGGGCCGCGCCGTTGCGGTACTCATCCTTACCAACAATATATGCCATTCCAGGCCGCGATTTCAGGCGTCGGCAGTCGACCCCGCCGGAGGCGCCCAATCCGCGCGAGACGCCGATGCAAGCGCGCAACCGCTCAGGCCGAGCTCGTCGAGAATCGCGCTCATCAAGCCCGTGCGGCGCCATTGCAGCCACCTGATGTAGCACGTCTGCGACGGCGGAAACGTGCCGGGCAGCCGATGCCATTTCTCGTTGCGCGTGACGACCCACAGAGATGCTAGCGTTGCTTTTCAAACCTTCATCAGCGACGCGCCGGGGATTACCGCGACCACGTTGAAGGAGCTGACGCTGATCTCTTTGGGACTAGGACGCCGCTTCGGTGTGGTCGAGCCATTGCGCGAACTCGTGTCGCAACTGCGCGATATCGAGCGGCTTGCCGAGTAGCCGTGCACCCGGAATCGCCGCCCCGATCTCCGCGCTGCGACCGTAGCCCGACACCAGCAGCACGCGTATCTCCGGCTGCACGCGCCGCACCGCGCGCGCGAGTTCGTGGCCGGACATGCCGGGCAGCGTGAGGTCGGTCAACAATACGTCGTAGCGTTGCGTGTTCGCGAGCGGCAACGCTGCTTCCGCGCTCGCGACCGCGGTGCAAGCGAGGCCTAACGCGCCGAGCAGTTCGCCGAGCGCCTCGCGCGATTCGGTGTCGTCCTCGACGAACAGCACGCGCGCGGCTTCGTGGGCCGCACGCGGCTGGATCGGCTTGTGCGGCTTTTTCTTCGGCTCTTTGTTCGACGCTTTCCGCGGCCCCTTCGCAGTGGCGCACGTGTTGGCGCCTTCGTACGCGGCGGGCGGCACGCATGCGGCGATACGCGCTTCGCGCATCCCGGCCGCGTGGTCCACGCGCGCGGCGCCCGCGCGTAGAACGTTACGCACCAGACGGGCAAGATCGTCGCGCCGGTACGGCTTCGACAGCAGCGTGATACCGGCGTCGAGCTTGCCGTGGTGGACGATTTCGTCGCGCGTATAGCCCGACGTGAACAGCGTAGGCAGCGGTGGCGTGCGCGCGGCCGCGCGTTGCGCGAGCTCGACGCTCTTCAGCTTGCCGGGCATCACGACGTCGGTGAACAGCAGATCGATCGGCATGTCGCTGTCGATGAATTCGAGCGCCGCGTCGCCGTTCGACGCGGTCAGCACCTTGTAGCCGAGCTGCGCGAGCATTTCGACCGCGGTCAGCCGCACGTCGGCATCGTCCTCGACGACGAGTATCGTTTCGCCGCCGCCGACCGGTGCCGCGGTGCCATCGACGGTCTCCGGCGTCTCCGCCTCGCAGCAGCGCGGAAAGAACAGCGACACCGTGGTGCCGTGTCCCACTTCGCTTTCTATCGACACATGCCCGCCGCTTTGCCGCGCGAAGCCGAACACCATGGACAGGCCAAGGCCGGTGCCGTGGCCGTCGGGTTTGGTCGTGAAGAACGGCTCGAACACGCGTTGCAGCACTTCGGGCGGCATGCCCGAGCCGGTGTCGGCAACCGAGAACTCCACGTATTCGCCGGGCGACAACTCCGGCTTGCCGCGGCAGAACGCGGCGTCGAGCGTGCGGTTGGTCGCGCGCACGGTCAGCACGCCGTCGGCGCGCATCGCGTCGCGCGCATTGATCGCGAGATTGAGCAGCGCGTTTTCGAGCTGGTTGCGGTCGACCTGCACGTTCCACAGATCGTCGCTGAGCACCGTGTCGATCCGCACCGTTTCGCCGAGCGCGCGATGCAGCATCTCGCTCATGCCGGTCAGCAGCCGGCGCGGATTCAGCACGGTCGGCGACAGCGGCTGACGCCGCGCGAACGCGAGCAGATGCGCGGCGAGCTTCGCGCCGCGTTTGACGGCATCGGTCGCGGCGGATAGACGCCGCTGCGCGACCGGGTCGTCGTTGGCGTCGGCGGCAAGCATCTGCAGATTGCCGTTGATCACCTGCAGTACGTTGTTGAAGTCGTGCGCGACGCCGCCCGTCAGGCTGCCGATCGCTTCCATCTTCTGCGCCTGGCGCAGTTGTTCCTCGGCGAGCGTGCGCGCCGCGATCGAATCGGCGACGCGCTGCTCGAGCGTTTCGGTCAACTGAAGAAGCTGCTGTTCGGCGATCTTGCGATCGTGAATGTCGATCAGCACGCCCGGAAAGCGCGTCGGTTCGCCGTGTTCATCGAACTGGCAGCGGCCGTTCGCCTGTACCCACATATAGCCGCCGTCAGGCCGCCGGATTCGGTACTCGGCGCGAAACGGCTCGCCGCTGCGGACCGCTTCGGCGGTCAGGCGGTCATTGAGCGCCTGGTCGTCGGGGTGGATCATCTGCGTCACGGCATCGCGCGCGACGCCCTTCGACGCTTTATCGCGCGCAAACAGGAAGGTCCGCGCGAAGCGTTCGTCGCCCGTGACCTCGCCGGTGCGCACGTCGAGCACCCAGGTGCCGAGCACCGCGCCGGTATTCAGAGCGAGCTGCAGGCGTTCGTTGGTCTCGTGCAATTCGGTTTCGGCTTGCTGGCGCATCCGCTCGGTCAGCACGCGCCCGGTGGTCTCGACGACCATCGCGAGCACGCCGGCCGGCGCGCCGCTGTCGCCCGCGACCGGGCTGTAGTACAGATCCATCCACACGTCTTCCGGCTTGCCGTCGCGCAGCAGCATGAGCGCCTTGTCGCGATACGACAGCGTGCCGCCCGCGAGGCAGGTGACCATCACGTGATGGTTGAAATCGGCGACTTCGGGCCAGCCGTCTTCGACCGGACGGCCGAGCAGATACGGATGCCGCCCGCCCGCGAAGACCGCATAGGCGTCGTTGTAGATCATGTAGCCGGGCTCGCCCCACAACAGCACGAGCGGCATCGGCGAGGCGAGCATCATCTGGACCGTCGAGGTCAGACTGCGCTGCCAGTTTTCGATCGCGCCGAGGGTGGTGGCGCGCCAGTCGAATTCGCTGATGCGTCGCGCCATCTCGCCGCGCCAGCCAGCGCAGCCGCAGTCTTGTGCCGGAAAAGGCATGCAGCGCTCCACGTGAAATCACGTCGAAAATGATTGGCTCTTGACCGAAGCTTCGAGGGTTCGCGCGCGTCGCGCACCCTCGCGAACCCCAAATATTGTAGGGCACAACGCCTTATCGGTGATGCATCGCAGACGCTATTCGGGGTTTTGCCGGGTAAGCACCCGTGTCCGAAACCGTACCAATTTGGCACCTCGTTCGATGCGCGGGCGACATTTACCGCGAGGCGCGTTTGCTGCGCGGCGAAAGCGGAAGAAGCGCCCGCATTTCCGGCGTGGCTCGATACCTTCGCGTAGGGCGTGGTCGCGCCCACGGTCAGGTGCGAATCGTGCTGCCGTCCCCGATTCCTGCGCAAGCTTCGAACTTCAATGGAACGCACCGTACGATGGCGAAGGAAAACATCACACGATATCCACTCCCCAAACCCGCCGTCGAGCTCGTGAGCAGCCACGAGGCCGGCTATCTCGAGCACGGCCGGCGCTATGCAATGGAGTGCGAACGAAAGTGAGGGCGGGGGCGACGAGGCTTGCGATTCATCGAATGCAAGCCGCGACCTCACCCAACGAGTGCGTCCGTCAGTTGGACAGCGACAGATACTGCGACGTCAACGGCACCGGCGGGAACGGCTGCAAGCCGGTCTGCTTGTTGAAGCTGTAGCGCACGTACACGGCCGCGAGCCACTCGCGATATTCATAGGCATTGCCGAGCGACGCGGTCGCCCCGACCGCGAGCTGCGGCGCGAGCTGATATTCACCGACGCCGCTGATCGAATACGACACGCCGGTCTTGCTCTGACCCGGGTAGACGGCGGTCAGACCGTTGCCGAGGGATTGCGCGGCGGCGGCCGCGTCGCCCTGCCGCGACGAGCCGTCGTTCAGCGGGAAATAGTTCGACGCATCCTCGCGATAATGCTGCACGCCGATCGACCCCTTCACGTCATATGTAAACAGGCCCGCGCGGCCCGACCATTCGACCGGCAGATTCAGGATCACGTACTGCTGCGGACTGAAGTAGCCGCCCTGGCCGTAAGTGAAGTACGACAGATTGCGGTTGTAGCCCATGATCGTCGTGTTCACGCCGACCGTCAGCGTCTGGTCGGCGTCTTTCAGCAGACGCGTGTAGACACCGCCGCCGCCCTTGATCGCGTTGTTGCTCGGCACGTTGGTGCCCATGTAGTGCTGATACGACGCGTTCACGTACAGGCCGCTCGTGCCGTCGTCCCAGCTGAGGCTGGCAAGCGCGCCGTTCGACGTAACGCCGCCCCATTCGAGGCCAGCGGCCGCATCGCGCGCGCCCGCGTACGACAGCAGGCTGTCCGTCACCGCGCGCCGCGCGACCGCGATCGAGTACGAGACCTTGTCGGTGATGCCGCCGTTGTATTGCGCGCCACCGACGATGTTGGTCTCGCGCAAGCCGATTGGCGTCACGCCGATATCGCCGCTGATGCTGCGACTGTCATAGCCGACGGAGAGGCCCACACCGCTTGCGGTCTGGCTGCCGTAGTTGTTGGTGCCGTTCTGCGCCGCCGATTTCGACGACGCGGTCGAAAGCCCCGCGCCGAAGCGCGCGAGCGTCGACGTGCTGTTCGACGCGGTGCCTGCGTCGAGCGTGACCGGGGTCGCGGTCACGACCACGTGACCGTTGCCCGCCTTGATACGCCCCTGAATCGGCGCCTCGATGTCGGTGAGCGACGACAACCCGTCCTCGCCGACGCGATTGCGGAAGATCAGGCCGCCCGACACGGTGCTCGACTGCTCGCGATTGACCTGCGCAAGCTCCTCGGCGACGCCGAGGGTCTGCGCGTTCGCGACGTTCGACTGCGGGTTGTTCTGCGCGTTGCTGCCGGGCGGGTAGTACGGCTGCGCGTAGCCGGCCGGCGGTTGCGGAATGTACGGCTGCTGCGCGTAGTAGCCCTGGTTCGGGTAAGGCTGCTGTTGATAGGGCTGTTGCGGCGGGTACGGCTGATACGGTTGCGCGTAGCCCTGCTGCTGCGGATACGGCGGCGGCTGCGCGTAGACCGGCGCGGGTTGGCTCGTTTTCGCCGTGCTCTTCTTGGCGCTCTTCTGCGTGCTCGTGCGTGTCGATCCGTACGGCAGCGCCGTCGTCGACGCGGCGTTGGCCTGCGCTTGGCGCGCGGCCGGCGACATAGGCCACGGTGTGGCCGCATAGCCGTCCTGCGCGCCGTAGGGCTGCTGCCCGTACGCCGGTTGCCCGTATGCCGGTTGCCCGTACGCCGGTTGCTGCGGATACGCTTGCTGCTGCGGGTAAGGCTGCGGCTGCGGATACGCTTGCTGCTGCGCATAGGGCTGCGGCTGCGCATAGCCCGCGTCGTACTGCTGCCGCGGCATCGGCTGCCCGGGCGCCTGACCTTGTCCCGGATAAGGCTGCAACGGCGCACCCGACTGGCTCGATCCGTTGGATTCCTGTCCGTAGCCGCCGACCTCGGCGGCGGAGCGGGGCGCTCCGTACGGTGCGGCGACCGGCGCGGGCTGTGCGGCAGGCGCGTTATAAGGCGTCGCGGCGGGCGCCGTATAGGGCGCGACATACGGCGCGACATACGGCGCGGGCTGAAGGGGCGGCGGATAGTTCGGCACGGTCTGCGTCGGCGAGGAAGACTGCGTATTCAGGAACGGAAGCGCGGGACGCGCGGCATTGTCGGCGTCGCCCGAAGGGACGATCGCCGTTTTGCCTTCGAATGGATTGGTGCCCGGCAGCGGCGTCGCGCCGATCTGGCCCATCGCCGCTTCCCAGCCGCGCGGCACGTTGGTGCCTGCGTTGCGGGGCGCGTTCGCCGCCAGCGGCGTGTTGGCCGCGACCAGCGAGCGTTGCAGATAGGTCGACGCGAGCGACAGCTTGCCCTGGGCGCGATACATGCGCCCCACGGTCGCGAGCACGCCCGGGTCGTTGGGCGCGAGGGCGAGCGCCTGGTTCGCGAGCGTTTCGGCGTAGCTGAACTGCTTCGCGCCGGCCGCGGCCGAGATCGCCGCCTGCAGCAGATTCAGATCGTCGGGGCGGCGCTGCAGCGCGACACGGAAGCTCGTGAGCGCGTTGCGGTCGTCCCCCGCGCTCGCATACATGCGGCCGAGCGCGGCCTGCAGGTCGGGGTTGTCGGGCATCGCGGCGAGCCACGGCGCGATCACCTCGTAGGCGCTCGCGAGATCGCCGCGCAGGCGTACCGCGTCGGCTTGTCGGATGACGATGCCGAGATTCAGGTTGTTGAAGTCAATCCGCTGTTGCGGCGTCAGTTGCATGCCTTGCAACTGGCGCATCACGGCGCCGAGCTCGGCCTGCTGGTTGGCCGCGGACAGAATGCTCGCGTATTGCAGCAGCAGATCGGTGTTTCCGTGCGCGGCGCTCATCGCGCCGCGCACGAGTGCGAGCGCGCGGGTCGGGTCGCCGGCCTGCTGGTACGCGCCGGCGATCACGCCGATCAGCTCGGGGTTGTTGCCGGCCACCGGCTCGGCGGCGCGCAAGGTCGCGATGGCCTGCTGCGTCTGGCCGTTCTTCGCCATGCGCGTCGCGAGGTCGGCCTGCCGATGCACCCACAGCCGATGCTGCAACGTCGTCATCGCATCGGTGCGCTGCGCGGGCGCAATACGGTCGAGCTGCGCGAGACCGGAGGACCAGTCCTGCGTTTCCGCCGACAGCAGCGCGCTCGCGTACAGCGCATCGGTCATGTCCGGATGCGCGGCGAGCAGACCGTCCATCATGCTGCGCGCATTCGCGACCGCGCCCTGGCGCACGTAGATGCGCGCGAGGTCGAGCCGCAGCCACGGATCGTCGGGCTTGTTCAGCAGCGCGTCTTCGAACAGGCTGCGCGCGCTGCCGAGATCGCCGCGCGCTTCGGCCGCGCGCGCCTGCGCTGCCTGCGCGTCGCCGCGCAAACGGTCGATGCCGCCGACCTTCGCCTGTTGCTGCGCGTTCAGCTGATTGGCGAACTGCAGCGCCTCGTCGGCACGGCCCTGCGCGGCGAGCGCACCGACGAGGCCGCGAATCGCGTCCGGGTTGTCGGCCTGGCGGCGCAGTGCCATCCGGTATGCCTGCTCGGCGCCGGCCGGGTCGCCGGTCGTGAGCAGCATTTCACCGAGCTGCACCTGGGCGGTCACGTCGGACGGATTCAGCGCGATCGCGCGCTCGAACAATGCCTTCGCCTTCGCGAACTCGCCATTGCTGCGCGCGCCGATCGCTTCGCTCGTGTAGGTCCAGTAGGTCGCGCTGTCGAGCGCGGTTTTCCAGCGCGCCGGATTCGGTCCGCGCGAGGCACGCTCGAGGTAGTTGCGCGCCTCGGCGAAACGCTCCTGCTTCAGCGCGGCGATGCCCATGCCGCCGAGCGCGTCGGTATCGTTGGGACTGTGCGCGAGTACCGACGAGAACCTGGCGCGCGCGCTCACGATGTCGTCGCGGTCGAGCGCGGCGAAGCCGTCGGCGATCACGCGGCCGCGCGCGTCGGCGGCGGCGTTTTCCTGCGCGCGGGCGCGCGCCGCGCTGTCCTGCTGCACCATCGATTCGAAGCGCGCCTTCACGGCGGCATCTTCGCCGGCGGTCTGGAAGTACGACTCGTACAGCGCGGCGTCCGAGGGCCGCGCGTCGAGCCACAGCAGCGCCTGGCGCCAGCTCTTTTTCGCCGCCGCGCCGACCGAGGTGTCACCCGCGAGCTTTTGCAGCCGCGCGATACCGTCGCGCCGCGTGACGTCGCGATAGGTCAGATGCTGCGCGTACGCGAGTGCGAAACGCGGGTCGTTGGGGTTGTCGTGGGCGAGTTGTTCGAGGCCGCGGCGTGCTTCGTCCCAGCCCTGCGGCGTCGCCGACAGCGCCTGGTAATACTCGAGCTGCAACTGGGGCGTTGCGGGCTTGCCGGCCAGCGCGCGCTGATACTCCTGCGCCGCGCTCGCGCTCTGACCGGCTTGCGCGAGCCGGCGCGCCTCGCTGATGGTCTGGTCGCGCGGGCTCGTTTCGCCAAGGCGGCGGCCGAGCTCATCGAGATTCGGATAGTTCGGCGCGGCCGCCTTCAGCCGCGCAAGGTACTGCTGCGCGCCGGCGCCGTCCTTGCGGTCGGCCAGCACCATGCCCATGCCGAACAGGGCGTCGGGCTGCTTCGGATCGATGCTGAGCACCTTCTGCCAGGCCTGCTCGGCGAGGTCGCCGCGCTGATGCGACTGCCAGTACTTGCCCTGATCGATCAGCACGGTCAGCGGATCCTTGCTCGCCTGCGCGAGCGCATCGGGCGCGGCCGCGGCCGCGCACAAGAGCGCGCCGACGGACAGCGCGATATGCAGCGCGATATGCAGCGACCCGGCGAGGGCGTTCAATCGCATGCGGTCCTCCAGGCGGGCACGAGACCGCCGGCTTCATCGAAGCGATAGCGGCCATCGATGAACCCCGTGCCGAACAGACCCAACACACGATCGTAGTACACCGGTTCACGGCCCGGAACGTTCGCGTCGAGCGCGGCGAGCCGCGTGCGCGCGAGGCCGAGTCCGTGCTCGTCGCCCAGTGTCTTGAAGTATGGCGCGAGCGCGCCCCAATAGCTGAGCGGACCTTCGCCGCTCGCCGCGCCGGTGGTCGACGACACCTTCTCCGGCGGGAAGCCGTTCTGCGCGACCTTCGCGCGCATGCCGCCGAGCGCGCCGAGCCACGGCTTCGCGAGCGGATCGGCGGGCGATGCGAGGCCGGCCCACAGATAGACGCGGATCGCATCGTAGCTGCCGACGTCGCCGTTCTTCGGATCGACGACGAACCGACCGTTCTGCCACGCCGCCCAGTCAGGCGCGAAGCCTTGCGGCGACACGGTTTTGACGAACTGATAAGCGTTGTCGGCGAGCTTGGCCCACGGGCCGTCCGGCACCTCGTGCGCGAGCGCGCGCAACACCGGCAGCGGCAGATAGCTCGGATTCAGACGCGTGACGTTGCCGTTCCTGAAGCCCTGCGCCCCCGGCAGCAGCATCGGCCCGAGGCCAGATAGATTCGCGACTTCGTCGTGCGCGATGCGCTCGGCGAGTGCCTGGCCCAGTTGCGTGTAGGCGGGGTTGTGCCACAGGCGGCCGGCCTGCAGCAGATCGTAAGCGATCCAGAGGTCGGAATCCGACGCCGAATTCGGATCGAGCACGCCGTACGAGCCGTCCGGCTTCTTGCCCCATTGCCATGCGGGCAGCCGCAGGTTCTGGGCGTCGAACTGGTTGCCCGCGAGATTCGCGCGGGTCCAGCCGAGCAGCTTGTCGAAGGTCGCGCGGTCGTTGGCGACCAGCGCGAAAAAGAGCGCGTAGGACTGGCCTTCCGAGGTGGTCTGCTGGGCCGGCGTCGAGTAATCGATCACGCGGCCGTCGGCCTGGACGAAGCGTTGCACGAAGCTTTGCCAGGCGCCCCAGTCGCCGCATGCAGCGCCGTTCTGCGCGGCCCGAGCGGCGCCGCTCAAACCCGCCAGACTGGCCGACGCCGTCATGCCGATACCGAGCGCGAGCGCAAAAGAGGTTCTTCTGCTGATCCGAAACCGCATTCGAGTCATATCCGTTCCATCAGTCCTTCAGTCGACGCGCGGCGATCGCGCGAAGCGTCCGGTAGCACAAGGCCGCGATGATCAGCGCGGCGAGCACGCCGCCGAGCAAGAGCAGCAGCGGATGCGACGACAGTGCCCAGCGCAGATACTCCTGCGGCGACAGACTGCCCACGTAGTACGCGGTGCCGTTCGACGTGATGGTGACGGCGCGGCCATGGATCACGGCCATCGCGCCTTGAATCTTCGGCAGCACGTCGGCGTCGAGCAGCGCGGCGGACAGATCGGCATCCGACGGGCCGGCCGCGCTGATCAGCGCAACCGCGCTGCGGCCTCGCTGCAGCGGCGACTCGAAGCCGGTTAGCAGCGCCGCGCCGTTCGAGCTGACCATCGTCAGATCGGCACGCGCGGGCGTGCGCTCGACGCCGTGCTCGCCGTGCCACCAGTCCCGCAGCTTGAACACCAGGTCGGTGAGCTGGAACGTGTGCGCGGCGCCGTCGCTGGAGAACGGCATCGACTTCGACCAGCGCTGCAACAGCGGCTGCTTGCCAGGCGCGCCGAACACCAGCAGGTCCTTGTCGGCGAGGCGCTCGACATCGGCCGCATGGGTGACGGTCACGCCGGAGACCGGATAGCCGGTTGATTCGCCCATTCGGCCCATCGTCAGCAGATACAGGCTGTAGTCGCTCGCGTCCGGGTCGTCCGGCAGCACGACGGCGGTCTCGGAGAGGTCCGCCATCCGCGTGAACGGAAAGCCGCTGTTGGCGAACGCGGCCAGATCGGGCAGCGCCATGTAGTGCGGGAACGACGACAGGTCGATCGTCGAGTTCGGATCGATCGCGCCGACCACGTTCTGCAGCAGGCGGCCCGCGCATTCGCCGGTGTTCGGGATGTCGTAGTAGAAGTGCAGCCGCAGCTGGGTGCGCGGCGTCATCAGCAGCGGCGGGATGCGGATGTTGCGGCGCGCGTCGGCGGTGCCGTCGGGCATGATGAGGTTGAAGTAGCGGCTCAGGTCGAACACCGACGCGGGGCGCGCCGGAATCGGCAGCGCCTGCACGAAGCCGTTGTTCACGCTGATGTTCAGCGACGAGCGGTCGCGCGCCGGCCGCACCGTGTAGCGGTAGCGCAGATCGATCGGCACGCCGCGCGTGTGCCACATGAACAGATCGGGCGGCACCCGCATGTTGATGCGCACCGCGTCGGCGTCGTAGCCGAACACGGTCAGGTCTTTCGGATCGGCGAGTTCGCCGAAGCGCACCGCGCGGTCGGTCGGCAGCCAGTTCGGCGCGTCGTACGGCACGCGCGGCGTAATTTCGTTCAGCGACGTGATCGTGGCGCTCGCGCCGGACAGCGCGCTATGGCCGATCGCGAGCGACTTCGCGGCGGTCTTCAGCTCGGCCTCGTTGCGGCCGAGCACGAGCAGCAGCTTGCCGCGCGCGTTCGCGTCGCGCTCGACCACCGCGATGGTCGGCCCGGTGATCTCGGGAATCGTCACGCCGGCCGGATGCTGGTCGCTGGTCGCGAACACGACCGCGTTGCCCGACAGCGGCGCGTTGTCGAGCTGGGTGGGAAACACCGCGCCGCGGTAGCCGGCGAGCGAGCCGAACCACGACGCGACGATGCCGGCGGCTTCGAGCGTGCCGTTGCCCGGCTTCTGCGCGAGCACGAACGGCAGCTCGAGGCGGCGCACGTCGCGGCGGTCGAAGAACGGCTGCGGCAGCGCGGCCAGCTCCGCTTTCGTCGCGAGCGACGAGTAGGTCAGGTCGAGCGAGCTCGCGTTGCTGATCGTCGCCCACAGCGACGAGTTGGCGGGGTCCTCGCAGGCCGTCGTGTAGTGGCCGATCAGCTGCAGGTTCAGGTGGTTGAAGTCGGTGATGAAGCGCGGATCGATCGTGATCTCGCGCGCGACCAGCATGCCGGCCTGCTCGTGCGGCAGCGGCAGTGTCGCCGCGACTTCGCCGTTGACCAGCACCTTCAGCTGCGACAGGTTCGCCAACAGCGCGGGCGAATAACTGTAGATCAGATGCAGCGTCGCGCCGGTCACGACCTCGTCGTCGCGCACCGAGAACGCGATGCCGTTCTGTCCGTCGACGCCGCGCAATTGCAGCGGGTCGAGGGCGCCGAAGTCGGCGAACGTCAGCGTCTGGCGGCGGCCTCCGGGCACCAGCGTGCCGGGCTCGGCGGTGGTCAGCGTGCGCGTGCCGAGCGCCTTGACGGACGCCGCCGCGAGCGCGGGCGTCGGCGTGGCGAGCTGACCCTGGGCGATCGCGTTCGGATCGAACGGCACCGCCGCGCTCGGCGCGGGCACGTTGCCGACACCGGTCGCGACTTGCGGGGTTTGCGGCGCGCCGGCGGGTGCCGCCGCGTCCGACGCCGGTTTGGCCGCGGGGGCAGGGGTGGCCGCTTCAGCGAGCGGCACGAACGACGCCAGCGCGGTCTGCAGCGCGAGCCAGCAGGCGACGCCGCGCATGATTCGCCGCGAGTGTCGCAAGCCGTGACAAGCAGACAGGCGCGATTGGGGTCCAATGCTGTTGCGCCCGTGTGCCGGGCGTTCGATATTGTCCGTGGCCATCCGGTAGCCCATAGATCAGTCTTTCGTTTTTAGCTTCTTGACGTCCGCGGGACGGCTTTTGAGCGAACTGCGCAAGTCGTCGTACAGATGTTCGAACAGCCCCGCGATGCCGCGCACGCCGACCTTCAGCACGTGCGACAGACCGCGCAGCGGGGTGTCCGTCTCGCGTCCCTCGGCCCAGCCGGTCCACGCGTCCGCGCGGGCGAAGGTGGTTTTGACGAACTCGTACTCCTGTTCGCGCGACATCGACGAAAAGCGCAGCCCCACGCGTCCCGGCTCGGTAAAACTGACGGTGGCGGGGAACGCGTACTCTTCGTCGCCGCGGAACAGCGACACGGTCACGCGCTCCTGCATCGGCACTTCGATGGTGCTGGGCAGCGCGACGCCGACGCCGCCTTCCGAGTAGTCGATCGTTTCGCACGCGAGCGTGCGGCCGGTCGAGAACTTCAGCATCACGGGCATCTTCATCGCGACGCGCGGCACCGCGCGGATCTGGCGGCGCTCGCTCGCGGCGGCCACGCTCGCGCCGAGGATCAGCATGTTGTAGCCGGTCCACGCGAGATTGAGCAGTGTGGTCTCGACGATGCTGCGCACGTCCCAGTTCATGTAGATGTGCACCAGACCCGCGAGGAAACCGAGCAGGTTCAGCAGCAGCAGGAACAGATACGGCCGCGAGATCGACCAGTCGAAGTAGCTCTTCTCGATCACGCCGCCCTTGGCCGTCACGTTGAACTTGCCGAGCTTCGGGTTGATCAGCGCGAGCAGCGTCGGCGCGGTGATGTACGACGCCAGCACCGACTCGTACACCTCGGCCCAGAATGAATGGCGGAACATGCGCTGCATCCGCGAGTTGGTGATGCTCGCGTGCATCATGTGCGGCAGCGCGTAGATCGCGATCGTGCTGGCCGCCGCCTCGATCACATGCGCGCCGAAGAACAGATACGACAGCGGCGCGGTCAGGAACACGAGACGCGGCACGCCGTAGAAGAAGTGCATCATCGCGTTCAGGTAACACAGCCGCTGGCCGATCTTCAGCCCCTTGCCGGTGAGCGGATTGTCGATGCGGAAGATCTGCGTCATGCCGCGCGCCCAGCGGATGCGCTGGCCGATGTGGCCCGACAGGCTTTCGGTCGCGAGGCCGGCGGCCTGCGGAATCGCCAGATACGCGGTGGTGTAGCCGAGGCGGTGCAGCTTCAGCGCGGTGTGCGCGTCCTCGGTGACGGTCTCCACCGCGATGCCGCCGATCTCGTCGACCATGCTCCGGCGCAGCAGCGCGCACGAGCCGCAGAAGAACGTCGCGTTCCACAGATCGTTGCCGTCCTGCACGAGGCCGTAGAACAGCTCGCCTTCGTTCGGTACCTTGCGGAAAGTGCCGAGGTTGCGCTCGAACGGGTCGGCGGAGAAGAAGTGGTGCGGCGTTTGCAGCATCGACAGCAGCTTGTCGCGCAGGAACCAGCCGAGGCCGATCTGCAGGAACGAGCGGGTCGGGATGTGATCGCAGTCGAAGATCGCGAGGTACTCGCCGCTCGTGATTTTTAGCGCCTCGTTGATGTTGCCGGCCTTCGCGTGGCGATTGTGCGTGCGGATCGTCCAGTTCACGCCGACTTCCTCGCAGAACGCCTTGAACTCGGCGCGGCGGCCGTCGTCGAGCACGTGGATCGACATCTTGTCGGCCGGGTAGTCGAGCGCGAGCGCCGCGTAGACGGTCGGCTTCACGACGGCGAGCGGCTCGTTGTAGGTCGGGATGAACACGTCGACGGTCGGCCATTCGTCGCGATTGGCGGGCAGCGGCATTGGCTTGCGCTTGAGCGGCCACGCGGTCTGGAAGTAGCCGAGCATCAGCACGATCGTCGCGTAGAGCTCGGCGGACACCAGCAGCAGACCCCAGGCGGCGTCGAGCGGATGCTCCCAGTAGGTCGTTTCGGTCAGCCGCCAGTACATGTAGCGGCCCGACGCGACGATCGACAGCATGATCATCACCATCGTCGCGTAGCGGCCGGGACGACGGCGAAACAGCAGCGCGAGCACGAAGCACAGGGTCGCGAAGGTCAGCTGCTGATAGAACTCGAGCGGCACCGTGAACACGAAGTACAGCATGTACAGCGCGAGCATCGTAACGAGCGCGGTGACGATGCGGCTATTCCAGAAGCTTGCGTCGATGAAGCGTTGGAACCGCGACGGCTCGCCGCCCTCGGGCTCGCGCGAGGAGGCTGGACTGCTCATGCGACGTTCCTTGGCCGGGCGGCGATCGCGTCGAGCGCCGCCATGAGCCACGCGGCGCATGCGCGGAAATCGGCGGCGGCCTGGCTCAGCGGATCGTAATGGATCAGCGTGGTGTCGCAGGCGAGCGCTTCGCTGACGCCTTCGTCGAGATGGATCACGCCGGGGAACACCTTGCCGGCGAGCATCTGACGCAGCACCTTCAGCACGTCCTTGGTCAACTGGCGGGATTGGTCGATCTGGTTGATCACGTAGCCGACGCCGCCGAAGTCCGCGCGCGGCGCCGCGTAGGTTTCGATCAGCCGCTCCATCTGCGGGATCGCCGCGTACGACGCGGCGTCGGCGAGCACGATGTTCAACGCGAAGGTGGCCGCGCTCAGCGCGGTTCGCACGTAGGTCGACGAGCCGGGCGGCGTATCGACGATCACGATGTCGGACGCATCGAGCCGCAGGTGCTGCAGCGACTGCGCGAGCCATTGCGGATGCTGGTCGATCTGCGCCTCGAGGCGGCGGCGGTCGTCCTCCAGCAGCGCGCCGTACGGCAGCACGGTCACGCCGTCGATACCGTCGAACATCACCGTTTGCCACGGGTTGCCCGAGAGAGTCGCGCGCGACAGGCCGTCGATGCTGTCGAGCGGCACGCCGAAGTGCAGCCGCAGGGCGTTCTGAGGATCGAGATCGAGTGCAATCACACGCCGGCCGCTGTTGGCGAGCACGGAGGCGAGATTGGCGGCGAGGGTGGTCTTGCCGACCCCCCCTTTGGCGGACACCACGGCAATGACTTTCATGAGCGACGTGGACCGTTGGTGAGCCACGAGGCGAAGCCGCCGCGCGCGGTGCCGGCGGGTGCTTGCGTGCCTTGGGCGGACGTGCCGCGCAGACGGTCGAACACCGAGTTCAGCGACGCGGCCGCGGCCGCTTGCGGCGGCGCGCTCGGGGTTTGCGCTGCAAACATCTTGCCGAGGATCGACGGCGGTTGGGCCGGTTGCGCGGGTTGGGCCGTGTAGGTGGGTTGCGGCGCTGGTGGCGGTGGCATCGACGATGCCGGTGCCGTGCTCGCGCTGCCATGAGCGGGCGCGGCGGGGCGTGTCCTGCCTGGCGCGACAGGCGCAATCGTTTGCGCGGCCGCCTCGTCGAGTTCGTCGGCCGTGCGGAAGCGTGACGCGCCGCTCGGCGCCGCGGGCTGGGCTGCGGCCACAGGTACCGGTGGAATGTCACGCCGGTGCGGACGCGTGAACAGCGGTGCCTTCGCGCGCGTCACGGATGCCATGTCCTTCGGTGTCGTGTCCTCGTGGACGGCGGCCCGTGGCGCCACGGTTATCGGCGGCTGTGGTTTCGCGTCGCGAAGCTGGCCGATTGCCGGAATGGCCGGTTGCGTCAGATCGAGCGTCACGAGCAGCGGCCAACGAGTGCGCGCGGTGCGCGCGTCGTTCTCGCGGCCGATCTCCTGGTACGCGTTGGCGTCGCCGCCAAATTGCTCGAACAGTTTTTCGATGTCGCTCGATGAACTCATGATGCCGTCGTCTCTTACATACCGTGCATGGCCCCAAACCGACTGCTCGGGGTGCTGTTTATTTGAACTGCCTTCCCTGATTCTGCGTGGCGGCTGTATCGCCGTCGCACGCTCGTTCGCACGTACGCGTGCAGCGCCCGCTGGTGCTCAGGCGGGGTGACGGCCGAGGCGGAATTCGAGTGAGCTGTCCTCGCCGAACGCGCTCGTCTGCACGACCGACAAACCCTGCGCGCCCAACGCGCTCAACCACGTCTGATAGGCGCCTTCGAGAAATGCCGGCGTCCAGGCGAGCGCCGATTCGCCGAAGGCGGGCAGCGGCGCGCAATAGTGAATGATGCGCAGCGACTCCGCCTCATCGGCGAGCGCGACGTAACCCCAATCCATCTGATGCCAGTAAGAATTCAACACCTGCTCGAGCTCGGCCGTCGATGCGCAGGCGGGCAGCGGATACGCGAGCGCGAAACGGCTGCCGACGCGATGCATCAGCTGGCGCAGCTCGTCGTGTCCGATTTGCGCTTCGAACTCGCTCGCCAGCGCGCTCAGCATGCCGCGCCATTGCGGCGAGATTTGGCGTTCGAGCAGATAGTTGAGGATTGGGACCATGTTTTCCGGAAGTGGTCGCGGCCCGTTGCACATTGCGGACGTGACAGCCATTGAGCATTGGAGTCGTTCGGCAACGGGGCGCCGATTACGTCATTTCTACCGGGTTGTCTAGGGTGTCCGGCACACATTGCAAGCAGTCTACTTAAGACACACGCTTTTAGCCACTTTCCATTGCTCGGCTTATACGGTAATAAGCGCGCAATCGAGCCACATGAATTGCGTAATTTTTGCTGCTTAAAAGAAATTGAAAGGTTAATCTTCGCCTGGCGCGCGAAAAGGCTTGCGGAACCATAGGTGTATTAGCCGGCAATCCGGCCTGCTTTGAGCTTTAGTCTTTTAATCATGCATTCGGCGGATGGTGAGTCGCGCGAAAGATCGGCGCGGCGTCGTTCGGCACGCAGGCGCCGAATTTATACGTCGTGTTACGTTAGCCATAAATGTTTATCGAACGTTTGCCGATAACTATTGGCGAGTGACCGGAAACCCTGATCAACCATCTATGTCTGCCATCCCGACGCAGCACCTGCCCGAGCCAAGCATGCGTGAGCGCTTTCACCGGCGCTCGCTCGACCATCAGCGGCCGCTTTCCCTCGTGACGATGGGCTTCACGGTGGTTGCGTTCCTGTGCACGGTAACGGCGCGCGAACTGGTCGGCGCACCGGCCGGGCCGCTCGCGTACCGGCTGCTATGCGCGCTCCTGCTCGCGCTGCTGGTGCTGGCGATCCCGCGCGCGAAGTCGACGGCGCTGTTCGGCGCGATCGGCGTCGCGTACGAACTGGTGCTGATCGCCGGGCTCGTGCTGAATGCGAAGGGCCTCGCGCATCCGTTGCCGTGGCTATTGCCCGCATTCGTGGTGATACCGATCTGCGCGGCGCCGCTATGGCTCACGCCCGCGCATTTCGTCACCGGCAGCGTGGTGTTCTACGCGGCGGCCATCGCGCTGCTGCGCGGCAAAGCTCATGCGCCCGAGGTCGACGCGGCCGTGTGGACGTGGCTCATCGCGATCGGTGCGCCGACGGCGGTGGTATTCCATTTCGGCTTCTACCGTTTCCGGCGCAATCACTTTCTGCTCGAGAGCCAGCTCGCGCAACTCGCGGCGACCGATCCGCTGACCGGCCTGCAAAATCGTCGCTCGTTCGTCAAGCACGCGCAGGGACGCCTCGAGACGCTGGCGCCAGGGGCGCAGATCAGCGCGATCTTTCTCGACATCGACAGCTTCAAGTCGCTCAACGACCGCTTCGGTCATGCGGTCGGCGACCATGCGCTGTTCCAGGTCGCGCAGGTGCTGAAGGACGCGGTTGCGCTCTACCCAAGCGTGAGCCGCATCGGCGGCGAGGAATTCGCGCTGCTGCTCGACAATGATCTCACCGGCGCGCTGCAGATCGCCGAGCGGCTGCGCCTCGACATCGCCGCGATCGAACGGCCGGACGGCCATCTGACCGCGAGCTTCGGCGTCGCCGAGCATCGGCGCGGCGAAAGCTTCATGATGCTGCTCGATCGCGCGGACGAAGCCTTGCTGCGCGCGAAGCAGACGGGCCGCAACCGTGTCTGCGCGGAGCGCGCGCTGCCGTTCGACGCGCTGCAGTCACCGTTCGGCGACCCGAGCGCCGACGCGGCGCGTTACCGCTGGGAAGACTTCTATCTGATCTCGCACTTTCAGCCGCTCTACAGCCTATCGCATCAGAAGCAGGTCGGCTTCGAGGCGCTGCTGCGCGGAGAGCATGACGACGGCACGCTGGTGCCGCCGGTCGTGATGTTCGCGCCGAAGCCGTCGAGCGACGAAGGCGCGCTCGACCGCGCGAGCCACGCGGTGCATCTCGGCAACGCGCGTCGCGCGCTGCCCGGCGACGCGTGGCTGTTCCTGAACATCCTGCCGTCCACCTTCGTCGCTGAAGGCTACGCCGACCAGTTGACGAAGATCGTGCGCGCCGCGGGGCTCGAACCCGAGCGCGTGATTCTGGAGATTCTCGAATCGCATGGCGGCAGCGTCGACGAGATGTCGCGCGCGGCGGCGCGCTATCGCCAGCACGGCTTCCTGATCGCAGTCGACGACTTCGGCGCGGGCCAGTCGAATCTCGACCGGCTGCTGCGGATCCGGCCGGACCTCGTCAAGCTCGACGGCGAGCTGATTCGCGCGACCACGTACGGCACGCAGCAGCCGATCCTGCCGAAACTCGTGTCGCTGCTGCACCAGGCGGGGATGCTGGTGGTCGTCGAAGGCGTCGAGACGGCCGACGAGCTGATTCTCGCGGTCGAGTCGAATGTCGATTTCGCGCAGGGCTATCTGCTAGGGCGGCCCGCGGCAGAGATCGCGCCGCCCGAGTCGGTGCATCGCCAGATCGACGATGCGTTCGACGTGATCGCGCAGGGCCGTGCGCATCAGCATGCGTTGTTCGAATCCGAAATGGAGCCGTACCGGCTCGAACTGCGGCGCGCGGCCGACGGCTTGCGCGCCGGCGCCATGATGGACGACGCGTTCGCGCTGCTCGCCACCTTCAAGCGTTGCATCAGCTGTTTCATCCTCGACGGCACCGGCCGCCAGATCGGTCACGAGGTGCGCGGGTCCGCATGGTGCGAGGACGCGGCGTCGCTGCAGCCGGTCGCGAATCCGAGCGATGCGCGCTGGGATCATCGGCCGTACTTCCGCAATGCGGTGCTGCTGCCCGGCGAGGCGGTCACCAGTAATCCTTATCTGTCGCTCGCGAGCGGGCGGCCGTGCATCGCAGTGACACTTGCCGTGCAGCTGGCGAGCGGGCGCTGTGTGATGGGGGTCGAGCTGGATTGGTCGGCGCGAGGCTTGCCTTGGCCGGCGAGCGAGTAGGGGAAGTGAAAGGCTTTCGCTTCAATACCCGCCTTTGACCTGCGGCGCGCTCGCCGCCAGCTCCTTGTACGACGCGGCGAGGTCCGCGGCCGCGCGGCTCAGCAAGCCGGTGTCCGTACCGACCGCGACGAAGGCCGCGCCCGCCGCCAGATATTCGGCCGCCAGCGCGGGATCAGGGGCGAGCACGCCCGCTGCCTTGCCAGCGGTGCGCACGGTGTCGATGCCGTGGCGAATCGCGTCGCGCACGCGCGCGTCGCCCGGCTTGCCGAGCAATCCCATCGACGCGCTCAGATCCGACGGCCCGAAAAACACGCCGTCGACGCCATCCACATGCGCGATTTCCACGAGATTGTCGAGGCTCTGCACGGTCTCCGCCTGCACGATCACGCACAGTTCGTCGGCGGCGGTGTCCAGATAGTCGGGCACGCGATTCCAGCGCGACGCACGCGCGAGCGCGCTGCCGACGCCGCGAATGCCTTGCGGCGGATAACGCGTGGCCGCGACCGCATCGAGCGCTTGCGCGGCCGTGTCGATCATTGGCAGCAGCAGCGTTTGCGCGCCGATGTCGAGCAACTGCTTGATCAGCGCGGCGTCGCTGCGTAACGGCCGCACGACCGGATGCGACGGATACGCGGCGACCGCCTGTAATTGCGACAGCGTGCTGCGTACGTCGTTCGGTGCGTGCTCGTTGTCGATCAGCAGCCAGTCGAAGCCGGCGGTGGCGAGCAGCTCGGTCACGTAGGCATCGGCGAGCGCGGCCCACAGGCCGAACTGCGGTCTGCCTTCGGCGAGCGCGCGCTTGAAGGGGTTGTTCGGCAAGGACATATTGATGCGTTCAGATGAAATTCAAACCGATGCCGCCGAGCGGGCCATAGTCGATGTGGAACGTGTCGCCCGCGCGGGCAGGAACCGGGCTCGTGAACGAGCCGCTCAGGATCACGTCGCCCGCATTCAACGATTCGTCATGCGGAGCAATTTTGTTGGCGAGCCACGCGACGCCGGTGGCCGGATGGTTGAGCACCGCCGCCGCGAGCCCGCTTTCCTCGACTGCGCCGTTCTTGTACAGCAGCGCGCCGACCCAGCGCAGGTCGACGTCGAGCGGACGCACCGGCCGGCCGCCGAGCACGACGCCCGCGTTCGCGGCGAAGTCGGAGATCGTGTCATGGACCTTGCGCGGCGCGCGTGTTTCGCGATCGAACTGCTCGATGCGCGCGTCGATGATTTCGACGGCCGGGCTTACGTACGCGGTCGCGTCGAGCACAGCGAACAGCGTGACGCCGGGGCCCTTCAGCGGTTTGTTCAGCACGAACGCGAGTTCCACTTCGACGCGCGGCGCGATGAAGCGATCCACGCGAATGTCCTGGCCGCTTTCGATGAACATGCTGTCGAGCAGTGGCGCATAGTCCGGTTCGTCGATCTGCGACGAGCGCTGCATCGCGCGTGACGTCAGGCCGATCTTCCTGCCCTTGATTACGTGGCCTTCGGCGAGTTTCAGCTTGACCCACTCGCGTTGTATCGCGTAGCCGTCCAGTACGGTCATCTCTGGATACTGCGCGGAAAAATGGCGCAGCTGCGTGCGGGTCTTTTCCGCGTGATCGAGTTGCGCGGCGAGGTCGCGAATGGTTTGTTCGTCTAGCATGATGATGTCAGCCCTTGAACCGCGCGTGCAGATTGTTGTGCTTCCAGGTGCCCGCTTCGCTGAACTCGTTGATTTCGAGCGACAACGCGAGCCCCTGCCGTTCGAACTCAGTGGCGAAGCGCTGCTTGATCAGCGCGAACAGCGCGTCGCCGGTCGCCTTCTTGACGGCCTCCGGGCGGCCCGCGCCGATCTTCAGATTCGCGTGCAGGAACGCGGCGTCGGGCCGCCCATCGGCGATGCAGTACTGGTCGCAGCGCAGCGCACGCACGCGGATGCCGCCGAGCGGATAGACGCGCTCGCCGTTATCGCGCTGCGCGTCGAGGCACTGCGCGAGGTCTTTGCATAGATCGCCGAGGCGTTGCGCGTCCGCGAGGTTGGCGCTGTATTCGAGTGTCAAGTGAGGCATGGCGATTCCTTCGCGAATGTCAGACGGGTAGCGGCGTGACCGGGAAGATCGCGTTGATCTGGCCGGTGCCCGAACTGCCGAAATAAGGCGTGACGACTTCGACCTTGCCGTCGTAACGATCCCAGCCGAGCGCACCGAGCAGCATCGCGGTATCGTGCATGCCACCTTCGCCCCAACATTTCTCGTTGTAGAGCGGCAGCATGTCGCAGAAGGTCTTCCAGTCGCCGGCTTCCCACATGCGCACCACGCTGCGATCCATCTGTTCGAGGAACGGGCTCCACACTTTGTGCATGAACTGCTCGGCGGTGCCGTTGTTCGCGAAGTGATGCGACAGCGAGCCGCTCGCGAGAATGGCCACCGTACCGTCGTAGCGTTCTTCGATGGCCTTGCGTACCGCGAGGCCGAAACGCGCGCTGGTCGCGAGGTCGTGCCACATGCACCAGCCCGCCACCGACACCGCCTTGAAGTGCTGATCGCCGTTCATATAGCGCATCGGCACCAGCGTGCCGTATTCGAGCTCGAGCGTGGTCTCGCTGTGCGCGCGGCTTTTCACGCCCATTTCGTTGGCGACGTCCGCGATCAGCTGACCGAGCCCGACATTGCCCGGATACGCGTACGGCATGTTCCTGATGAAATGCGGCAGCTCGTTGCTCGTGTACACGCCTTCGAACTTCGGCGCGCAATTGATGTGGTATTCGCTATTCACTAGCCAGTGCACGTCGAACACGACGATCGTATCGACGCCAAGTTCGCGGCAGCGTCGGCCGATTTCATGGTGTCCGTCGATCGCGGCCTGACGGCAACCCTTGTGCGGACCGTCGAGCTCGGATAAATACAACGACGGCACATGTGTAACTTTTGCTGCCAACGCGAGTTTGCCCATCGCGGTCTCCAGTGTCGAGCGGAGTTAGAGCGTCAGCTCTTACTCCGGTCCGATGCTTTAGCAATTTCGTTTGACGTCGCGATCAATTGCCCCAGCGCGGAATATGATGCGAGCCGAGCGACACGCAGACGTTCTTCGGTTCGAGGAACACTTCGTAGCTCCACGTCCCGCCTTCACGGCCGACACCCGACGCCTTCGTGCCGCCGAACGGCTGGCGCAGATCGCGCACGTTCTGGCTGTTCACGAAGCACATGCCGGCTTCGACGGCGGCCGCCACGCGCAACGCGCGGCCCGTGTTCTCGGTCCAGATATAGCTCGACAGACCATACGAAATATCGTTGGCGAGACGGATCGCCTCGGCTTCACAGTCGAACGGAATCAGGCACGCGACCGGTCCGAAGATCTCTTCCTGCGCGATGCGCATACGGTTGTCGACGTCGACGAACACGGTCGGCGTGACGAAATTGCCGTGACGCAAGGCGTCGGGCAACTCGGGCGTATCGAGCCCGCCGCACGCAAG
Organism: Paraburkholderia sp. MM6662-R1; assembly: GCF_050436245.1. Classification (NCBI taxonomy): domain Bacteria; kingdom Pseudomonadati; phylum Pseudomonadota; class Betaproteobacteria; order Burkholderiales; family Burkholderiaceae; genus Paraburkholderia; species Paraburkholderia sp. MM6662-R1. The sequence continues at coordinate 2,215,387 of NZ_JBNDLV010000004.1, forward strand.
CGTGGCACCTTCCTTCGGGCCGAGTTCGATATAGCTGCGCACTTTCGCGAGATGCCCCTGGCTGATCATAGGGCCGACGATCGTGCTGTCCGCGAGCGGATCGCCCACCGTCAGACGCTTCGCGCGCTCGACGAAGCGCTCGGCAAACCGCGCGTAAATGGAGCGCGGCACGAAAATGCGCGAGCCCGCGGTGCAGCGCTCGCCATTGTTCGAGAAGATCATGAACACCGCGGCGTCGAGCGCGCGTTCGAAGTCGGCGTCGTCGAAGATCACGAACGGCGACTTGCCGCCAAGCTCCATCGAGAACTTCTTCAGGCCTGCGGTCTGCACGATGCGATTGCCGGTCGCGGTCGACCCGGTGAACGACACCGCGCGCACGTCGCGGTGCGCGACGAGTGGTTCGCCCGCTTCCTTGCCATAGCCGTGCACGACGTTCAGCACGCCCGCCGGGATGCCCGCTTCGAGCGCGAGCTTGCCGAGCATCGAGGCGCTCAGCGGCGACAGCTCGCTCATCTTCAGCACAGCGGTGTTGCCGAACGCGAGGCAGGGCGCCACCTTCCAGGTGGCCGTCATGAACGGCACGTTCCACGGCGAGATGAGCGCGCACACGCCGACCGGATGAAACAGCGTGTAGTTCAGATGCGAGTCGGTCGGGTACGTGTGGCCGTCGACGCGCGTGCACATCTCGGCGAAATAGCTGAAGTTGTCGGCCGCGCGCGGCACCAGTTGCTTGCGCGTCTGCGAGATCGTCTGGCCGGTGTCCTTCGTTTCGGTCTCCGATATTTCCGGCACGTGCTTCGTGATCAGCTCGCCGAGTTTACGAATCAGCTTCGCGCGTTCCGCGGCGGGTTTCGCGGCCCAGGCGGGGAAGGCGCCTTTGGCCGCTTGCACGGCCGCATCGATCTCCTTCGCGCCGCCGCGTGCGACCTCGGCGAGCACTTCCTGGGTGGCCGGATTGACGGTTTCGAAATAGTCGCTCGAGGTGCACGCCTCGCCGTTGATCAGATGGTCGATCGGCATTGCCTTGTCCTTTCGCTGTTCGGTGGGTTTTTGCTGTCGATCAGGCGCGGCCGAAGTCCGCGTCCGAGGCGATCGTGTTGACGAGACGGCCGAGGCCGTCGATTTCGCAGACGACTTCGTCGCCCGTGTTGACGTTGACGATGCCTTCGGGCGTGCCGGTCAGGATCACGTCGCCGGGCGCGAGCGTCATGAAGCCGCTCAGGTATTCGATCAGTGCGCGGATGCCCGTGACGAGATCGCGCGTATTGCCGCATTGCTGACGCGTGCCGTTGACGAACGTGCGCAGCTCGAGCTGCGTGACGTCGGCGACGTCGGCGGCGTCGACGAACCAGGGGCCGAGCACCGTGCCGCCGTCGCGATTCTTCACGCGCAGATTCGGGCGATAGTAATTTTCGAGGTAGTCGCGAATCGCGTAGTCGTTCGCGATCATGTAGCCCGCCACGTGCTGCATGGCGTCTTCACGCGCGACGTTTTGCGCGGTTCGCCCGATCACGACCGCGAGCTCGCACTCGTAGTGCATGAACGTGACGTCGGCGGGGCGACGCGTGACGCCGCGATGGCCGAGCACCGTGCCGGGCCCCTTCAGAAACACCAGCGGTTCTTCCTGTTTGCTGAACTGCAATTCCTTCGCGTGCTCGGCGTAGTTCAGACCGAGCGCGAAGATCGTGCCGACTTCGATCGGCGCAAGCCAGACCACTTCGTCCTCGCGACGCACGCGGCCGTCGGCTAGGCGCACACCCTGCTCGTGCGGATACGCTTCGTGAATCGCTCCCGCATAGGCGACGCGACCGCGCATCATGACAGTTCTCCGTTTCGTTGATCCATGCCGATGAACGATATGGTTAAGGGCGGCAGCGTGCCGATCGACAGCGTGGCCGTATCGCCGACGTGCGCGACCGGCGAGCCGTGCCGGACGCCGAGCGTGAGCACGTCGCCCGCGTTCAGCGTCATGAAATCGGTGACGTCGGCGAGCAATTGCGCGACGTTGCGCACCGAGGTTGCGGTGCTTGCCGTGAACGGTTCGGCGCGGTTCAGCGAGACGGCGATGTCGAGCCGATCCGGCGCGGCGACGTGGCGCGCGGCGACGAGCGCCGGTCCGATCACGCAGAAGCCGTCGCATGCGCGCAGTCGCACGTTCGGGCGATACACGTTGGTATGCGGCACGCTCAGATCGCCGACCAGCGTATAGCCGGCGATGTAGTCCGCCGCGCGCTCGACGCCGACGCGCGTCGCGGTACGGCCGATCACGATGCCGAGTGACGCGCCGACCTCGACGCCGAGCGTGTTATCCGGCACGACCACGCGCGCCCGATGCCCGGCCAGCGTGTTGCGCGGCTTCAGATACAGAATCGGCGCTTTCGGCGGTGCCTTGTACGGTGCCGCATGCACTGCGTCGCCCAGCGCGTTCAAGGCGGCGCGATCGTTCAGCAGGGCGCCGTACACGACGCCGCTGACCGGCGCGCGACACGCAACGCCGCGTGCCAGCAACGCGGCCGCGGTGTGCGCATCCACGTCGCGAGGCAGCGCGTCGCCTTCGGGATGCAGCAGATGATCGGCAAGGGCAAACATAAATGCGCAGCCTCGTGGCGAAAGTTTTGCGAAAACACTAAGATGTTAGTAGTATCCCGCTTGATATCATCGACGGTCAATAGGCTGCCGGTTGATCGCGGGTTTTCCCGTAAGCTTCGACAGCTGTTTTTTTCTGATTCCTTGCCGCCATGTCCGCTGCGTCCACCCGAGTTTTGCACCGCAATTTGCCGATGCTGTTGTTACGCGCCCGCGAAAAAATGATGGAGCGTTTTCGTCCGTTGATCACCGCGCATGGACTCACCGAGCAGCAATGGCGAGTGATTCGCGCGCTCAACGAGCACGGCCCGATGGAGCCGCGCCACATCTCCGACATCTGCACGATTTCGAGCCCGAGCATGGCCGGCGTGCTCGCGCGCATGGAGAGCATGGAACTCGTGACGAAAGAACGTTTCGCGGAGGATCAGCGGCGCGTGCTCGTGTCGCTGACCGATACGAGCGTCGACCTGGTGCGCGTGATTTCGAAGGATCTCGAGGCGCACTATCGCGAGCTCGAGCGCAAGGTGGGACCGGAGATCGTCGAGCGCGTGTATCGCGCGGTCGACGATCTGTTGGCGGGGTTGTCGGAAGAGGATGAGTGACGCGCTGACTTACCAGCCGTAAAATCGCTGCCATTCGACGCTGCTGCCGTCCGGCGCAACCGCGTGATACTCGGGGAACTGCGCGCCGGTCGCACAAGCGTGGTTCGGCAGGATGCGCAGTTTCGTACCGATCGGAAAGCGCTGCGCGATGTCGTCGGTCCGTGCATCGGCTCGCGCATCGGCCGCAACCGCCGCAAGAATCCCATGCTCCTGATTGGCGCCGCTCACGACATAGTCCGGCAGCAACGTGCCATTGAGCAAACACGGCTGCCCATAGCCGAAATCGTGCGACTGCCGCGACGTACCGCGATCACGGCTTAACGCCATCCAGCCCGCGTCGAGAATCGCCCAGCCTTTGTCTTCCTGATGACCGATCACGGTCGTGAGTACGCTAAGCGCGATGTCGTCGAGCGTGCAAACGCCCACGTTGTGCATGACCAGATCGAACAGCACGTAGACGCCGGCCCGCACCTCGGTGACGCCTTCGAGATGCCGCGCGGCGAGCGCGGTCGGCGTCGAACCGACGCTGACGGCCGGACACGCGATGCCCGCCTCGCGCAACCGTTCGGCGGCGCGCACGCAGCCCGCGCGCTCCTGCTCCGCGAGCGCGGCGAGCGCCTCAGGCGTATTCAACTCGTAGCTCGAACCCGCATGGGTCATCACGCCGCCGACCTTCACGCCGTTCTCGTGCAGAATCCGCCCGACGTCGAGCAGCGTCTGCTGTTCGGGCTGGATGCCCGAGCGATGTCCGTCCGTATCGACCTCGATCCAGACCTCGAACGTTTCGCCGTGCTGGTCGCCGAACGCGGCGATCGCCGTGGCGGCGGTCGGATTGTCGACCACGAGCTTCAGTTCGCAGCCCTGGCGGCGCAGCGCGAGCGCGCGCGGCAGCTTCGACGGAACCATGCTGACGGCGTACAGGATGTCGTCGACGCCGGCCGCGAAGAACGCTTCCGCTTCCTTCAGCGTCGACACCGTAATGCCGCGCGCGCCGGCGGCGATCTGCGCGCGCATGACGTCGATGCACTTGGTGGTCTTCACGTGCGGCCGGAACGCGACGCCGAGCGCATTCATCCGCCCCTGCATCCGCGCGATGTTCTTCTGCATCCGCGCGACGTCGATCAGCGCGGCCGGGGTTTCGATCTGTTCGAGTTTCATGTTTGCACCTGAGGAGCGAGGTGAGGTTGGAGATTCAGTGACGACGATCGCGGCCAAAGCCTGCGAGCCACGGCACCAGCCCATCGAGCGAGGCCGCTTCGACCTCGGGCGCCTGCGCTCCCGTGACGAGCGGCAGGGCGACGTGGTTGTGCCAGTAAGTCCGCAAACCGACGGCCGCGGTGCCGAACATGTCGTAGCTCGAGCCGGCGACGAACGCGGCGCGGCGCGGCTCGACGCCGAGCTTGTCGAGCGCGAGGCGGTACGGTTGCGGGTCCGGCTTGTAGACGCCGGCTTCCTCGGCGGTCACGATCGCGTCCCAGCTCACGGGCAAGAGCGCGGCCGCCTGCGAGCCGAGCCGCGTCGAGCAATTGGTGACGACCGCGAGCTTGCAGTGCGGCGCGAGCGCGTGCAACGCACCGAGCGCGCCGGGCCACGGCGTCAGGTTCAGCCAGTTCGCCTGGAGCGCGTTCGCGGCCGATTCGGACAAACCGACTTGCGTGGCGGCCTCGCGCACCAGTTGTTCGTAGGGAACGTAGCGGCCGCAGCCGTATGTCAGACGCAGATAGGCGGCACGCCATGCGCGGCCCGCTTCGTCGGAGCCTGCCGCACGGTTCCATGAGGTCCACGAGTCGAGCAGGGCGGTTAGGAGGTCGAACAGGACCGCGTCGGGGTAGGCGGGGGTGTCGGTGGAATGGGCGGCGGCAGTCATGATTGCATGGGGCCGGCTGTTGAGGATGAGTCAATTATAGGTTTTCGATAGTACGTCAGCGTTCAGATAGGTTGACTGTTAGATTCAGATGGACTGAATCACCGCCGCCACGGTGGCAACGGCCTGAAGCGGCCTTGCAGATACTGCATGAAATGGCGCGTGCGCGCGGGCAGTCCCGCCCGCTGATGCGTGAGCGCGATCACGTTCGCGTCCGGCGCTTTCCAGCCCGGCAGCAGACGCACGAGTTTGCCCTTCGCAAGATCCTCGGCGACGTCCCATTCGGAGCGCAGAATCACGCCGCGTCCCTCGCAGGCCCATTGGCGGATCACGTCACCGTCGTTGCAACTCAGATGCGCGGACACGCGCACGCCGCGGCGCGTGCGGCCCTTGCTGAACTGCCACAGTGACACGTCCTCATTGTTTTCGCGCAGCACGATGCATGGCAGCCGGCTCAACGCATCCGGCGATTCGGGCTGGCCGATTCGCCTGACGAGCGCGGGCGCCGCGCAGACGAAGCGCGCGTTCGGCGCGATCGTATAGCCGACCAGGTTCGACGGCGGCAGCTCGCCGATATGCACGACGATATCGAAGCGATCGAGCGTTTCGGTCAAGGGCCGGTCGGACAGCGTCAGCGCGACGTCGATGTCGGGGTTCTGCTGCTGGAACTCGCCGATCAGCGGCGCCAGATGGCGTCGTCCGAAACCGAGCGGCGCATTGATCTTCAGCGTGCCGACGAGGCCGCCGCGGCGCGTTTGCAGATCGTCGAACAACGCGTCGAACTGCTCGATCAGTTCGGCGCCGCGCTCGCACAGCAGCAGGCCTTCGTCGGTGAATTGCAGGCGGCGCGCGCTGCGGTTCACGAGCTGCATGCCGAGCTTCTTTTCGAGTTGCTGCAGGCGCTGCGTGACCGCCGACGGCGACAGCGCGAGTCGGCGCGCGGCGGCGATCAGGCTGCCGCTCGCGCGCAGCGTGAGCAGGAAGCGGATATCGGCCGAATCGTTCATGGGTGCGAGCTGGGTGCAATGGCGGGAGCGGGGAATCTCGCAGCATAATGCGTCCGGATCGATCACAGGGTAAAGTGGCGCTTCCAGTCTATTGATCCAACTATTGGAAGAGAAGTCCCATGCCGTTGCCTCATGAGTCGTCCGCGTACGACGCCGCGCCCAATACTCCGCTGAAACAGGCGGTTTTTCTGCACACGGGCTGGCGCAGCGCGGGCACATGGGTGTGGTCGCGGCTGCGCGAACACGAGCGGGCGGCCGGTTTTTACGAGCCGCTCAGCAATGTGCTCGCCGATCTCAAACCCGCCGACGTGCCCGCCTCGCGGCCGACCTTGACCTCGGGGCACCCGCCGCTCGCCGCACCCTACTTCGACGAATACCGCCCGTTTCTGCGCGAAGATGCGCGCGGCGTGGCGGGTTACGAGCGGCGCTTCAGCATCGATCGCTTTACGCGCGATCCCGATGCGACATTCCCGTCACTGCAGGCCTATCTGCGTGCGCTGAGCGAGCACACGATCGAGCAGGGCCGCGTGCCCGTCTTCAAGTTTTGCCGCACGGGCGGTCGTCTGCCGTGGCTGAAGCGCGCGTTTGCCGAGGCGCTGCACGTGGGCGTGCTGCGCAATCCCGCATCGCAGTTCGCATCGGGTTGGATGCTGCGGCAGCAGTGGAGCAATGCATTCTTTGTCGCCGCGCCGTTTCGCGTGCTCGGTCTGAATCAGATGGACCCGCTGGTGCGCGAAGCGATCGGCGTGTGCGGCGTACGCCTGCCGCCGCTACCGTCGATGCCCGATGACGCGTATGCCGTCGCCTGCGAGCAATTCGCGCGCACGGTGGACAGCGACAACGCGTATCGCGCGTTCATTGCGTTGTGGATCCTCTGCGCGCTGCGCATGGGCGAGGGCGTCGATTTGCTGATCGATATGGAGCGGCTCGGCGAGTCGCGCGACTACGCGGCCCGTCTGCGCGCCGCGTTCGACGCGCAATGCGGCTTGTCGCCCGACTTCACGAGCGCGCGCGATCTGGTCGAGGAAACGCGCCGCGGCGCGGCGCGTATGACGGGCATCGACGGCGGCGCGTTGCGCGCCGTGCATTCCGCCGCGCTTAAATTCCTGAAGGCGCAGGCGGGCATCGACGCGGCCTTCGTCGAGGCGGTGCGCCAGAAGATGGTGCTGGCCAACGAGTTGACCGAAACATGGCGCTAGCCGTGCGAGGCCAGCGCCGCGCGGCGTATTTCCGTGGCTAGCCCGCCGCCGATACCGCCGCGCAGCCCGAGCATATAGCTGTCCACGCCGAAGCCGCAAATCTGTCCTTTGACGATCTCCGCAAACACCGACTGATGCCCGAACGCTTCGCCCGGTCCGCGGCTTTGGCGTAGGTCTTCAGGCGCATCGTCGGTACCGCGAGCGAGCCGAACGTGCCCGCGCCGGCGACGGCGATCCGGGTGCGGTTCATGAGCGGGTTCCCTGAAAGTCCTGATCAAGACGCGTTAAAGGGCAAGCGGGCTCAAGCAGCGGCCTTTTTCGCGTCGGCCATGCTCTGCGCGCGCATTGCGTCGTAGCTGAGCTTGTCGAGCGGCACGACGTTCTTTGCGCCGAGGTCGCCCAGCCGCACACGGAAGTTCTCACGCGCGCTCCATGCGGCGATCGCGCAGACGATCGTGATGGCGAACGTGATCGCGCCGATCGTCAGCGGCACGTTGTGCGATCCCGGCGGCGCGACGTAGGCGAACAGCGCCGGCAGCAGCGCGGTGATCGTCGTGCCGATGTTCTGGCCGATCGCCATCGCGGAGACGCGCGAACGGGTCGGGAACAGTTCCGGATAGAAGCTCGGGAAGATCGCGTTGTAGCCTTGATAGATGACGCCCCACATCAGGATCGACACCACCATCGCAAGCGGCACGTTGCGGATGCTGATCGCGTACAGATACGCGAAAGACAGCAGCCCTGCGCCGAGCGAGCCGACGATGATCGGCATACGCCGCCCGATCCGGTCGGACAGATTGCCCACGTACGGAATCACCAGCACCGCGACGATGTTGCCGATCACCGGAATCCACAGATACAGGCTCTTCGAAAAGCCGATGCCGTACGACGGCTGCACCGCGTACGCCGCGCCGAAGATCGTCGCGACGACCGGGATCACATTCATCAGCGAGCACAGCACGACGCGCAGCATGTCGCCCCAGTTGTACTTGAATGCTTCGACGATCGGCGAGCGCGGCACGCCTCCGCTCGCGTCCTCCTTCTCGAACGCGGGCGTTTCCTCGACTTCGCGGCGGATGATGTACCCGGCGATCAGCACGACCGCGCTGAGCAGGAACGGAATGCGCCAGCCCCACGCATTGAACGAGGCGTCGTTCATGAAATAGGCGAGCGGCAGGAAGATCGCGGCGGCCAGAATCTGGCCGGCCTGCACGCCTTGCAGCGTGAAGCTCGCGTAAAAGCCGCGTCGCCCGAATGGCGCGTGTTCGAGGATCATCGAACTGGCGCCCGAGATTTCACCAGCGACCGCGAAACCCTGGATCAGTCGCAGCACGACGAGCAGCACCGGCGCGAGAAAGCCGACGTGCTGATAGGTCGGCAGCAGACCGACCGCCATCGTCGACAGACCCATCAGGAACATGCAGACGAGCAGTACGTTCTTGCGCCCGTGTGTATCGCCCCAGTGCCCGAGCACGACCGCGCCGATCGGCCGCGCGACGTAGCCGACGCCGTAGGTTGCGAGCGATGCGACGATCGCGATCTTGGGATTACCGGAAGGGAAGAACAACTGAGGAAAGATCAGGGCGGCGGCCTGCGCATAGATGAAGAAATCGTAGTACTCGAGTGCCGAGCCGATCCAGCCGCTGGCGGTAGCCTTGCGCGCCTGCGAGCTATGCCCGCTGCTTGCCGATGCGTTCGTTTGCATGACGCCTCCTGAATGCGAAATGTTTTTGTCAGCTTCTACGGCTGAATCATTGGCGCCTTTAAACGGGCGCCGCGCAAGCCAGGATTTTCCTGGTCTCGTTGCCGCGGTGCCGCACAACGGGATGGATCGACGCGTGTCACGAGCTGCCGCGGCGCACTCCGGGTTAACCACGGCCTGAGTGCGCCGGGCATTGCATTCAAACCGGCTTCAAGCGACTGCCCCTTGCCCCACTGTTTCGCGGCCGCGACGACCGCTTCGGGGTCTGGCGCCTGAGCGGGCCGCATGGCGAAAGGAGCGTGAAGGTGACGGGCACGGTCGCGTCGAATCTGAGCGACATCGTCGTGCAGTGGGCGAAGGAGGGATACGGGAGTGTGGGCGGTGACGGCCGAGCGCTTGTCGTCGTCGGCGCGGATTCAGGTGTGCATCGAGTTTCTCGGGGAGCAGCTGACGCGCGGACCGTGTGCACTGGTGACGCGCGGCGTGGGCGGACTCTGAGCTGCGCCTGCCCGGATCCGGTGCTCACACGCTTGCGCGTTTACACGCTCGAAGCCGTATCCTCTTCCGCCTCGTCCAGCTCGCTACGCTGAACCGTCGTTACGGAGTCGGGAATGACCGTGGTGGCCGTGACGGGCCGCGGATCTTCGATGCTGTAACGCAGGCGCCAGCCTTCGCGATAGAAACGCAGTTGCCGGTATCGCATCAGATAGACAAGTCCGACGAGCGCGGCGCCGAAGCCCGATGCAGCGCCGACGCCGAGCGCCCAGCGTGGCCCGAAACGGTCGGCGACCCAGCCGACCACCGGCGCGCCGAGCGGTGTGCCGCCGAGCGCGATCGCGAGCAGGATCGCGATCACGCGGCCGCGCATGGCCGGTTCGGTGGTCAGTTGCACGAGGCTATTGGTCGAGGTGGTGAAGGTCTGCGTCGACACGCCGATCGCGATCAGCACGATGCCGAACAGCACGTAGTTCGGCATCAGCGCAGCCGCCGTGCAGCCGACGCCGAACATCGCGCCGGCGCCGAGCAGCAGCCCCATGGTGGGCCGCGCGCGGCGCGCGGCGAGCAGAGCGCCGGTGACCGAGCCAATCGCCATCGTCGAGCTGAGCACGCCGTACTCGCCCGCGCCCGCACGGAACGCGGTGACGGACATCGTCGAGATGAAGATCGGGAAGTTCAGGCCGAAGGTGCCGATCAGGAACAGCATCAGGAGCGCCGCCTTCAGATCGGGGCGTGTCCAGACATATTTGAAGCCTTCGACGAAGCTGCCGCGCGAGCGCACATTGCGCGGCTTGATATGTAACTGGTCCAGCCGCAGCATGCGCAGTGCACCGAGCACGGCGACGAACGAAAGCGCGTTGATCAGAAACACCCAGCCACTGCCCACCGACGCGATCAACAGACCCGCGACCGCTGGCCCGAGCATGCGCGCGGCGTTGAACGACGTGGAGTTCAGCGCGACGGCATTCGCGAGATCGCGTTCGCCGACGAGGTCGGATACGAAGGTTTGGCGTGCGGGGGAATCGAACGCGGTCACGCAGCCGAGCAGGCCCGCGAATATGTAGACCTGCCATAGCTGCACGAGCCCCGTGACCGTGAGCAGACCGAGCGCGAGCGCCAGCGTACCCATTGCCGCCTGGGTCGCGAACAGCAGCTTGCGGCGGTCGAAGTGATCGGCCGCGTAGCCGGTGAGCGGCAGCAACAGCATCTGCGGCCCGAACTGCAGCGACATCACGATGCCCACCGCCGTCGCGTTGTGATGCGTAAGCTCGGTGAGCACGAGCCAGTCCTGCGCCGTGCGCTGCATCCATGTGCCGATGTTCGAGACGATCGCGCCGCTCGCCCAGACACGATAGTTGAATATGCGCAGCGAACGGAACGTGGTGCTCACGGCAGGGGTTTCCTCAACGCGGGGTGGGCCGCATGCGGGTAGCGGCCGGCTTCAATTCAGGCTTTCAGCGCGCGAACGTTCGAGCAGATCGAGCACTTCCCGCGTCGTGCCGGTTTCGCCGAGGCGCGGGAAGATGCGCGTGATGCTGTTGGTGTGCGCGTCGGCGTTCAGATCAGTCATCGCGTCGACGACGAGCGTGACGTTCAGGCCCGCCTCGCTCGCGAAGCGCGCGGTCGATTCGACGCCGATGCTGGTCGCGACACCGACGAGCACCACTTGCGTGACGCCTTGCTGTTGCAGATACGCGGCCAGGTCCGTGTTCGTGAAGGCGCCCCACGTGCGCTTCGTGACCAGATGGTCCGACGGCTGCTGCTTCAGTTCGGGCAGAAGGTCGGCGAAATCGGGCGGGAAGTCGGCGGAGTGGCGACCCTGGTCGGTGCGGCCCGGTGCGCCGGCGGTGACGTTCACGAGCACGACGGGCAGGCCGTGGCGGCGGAACGCATCGAGCAGCGTAACCGAGCGTTCGACGATTTCGCGGGCCGGATGGGGGGCGGTGGGCAGCGCGACGATGCCGCGCTGCAGGTCGACGACGACCAGTGCGGTTTTGGCGTCGAGAGTCGTGAGTGCCATGAAGTGCTCCTGCGAGTGGCGGGACGCGTGTGCGCGAATCGCGAGTTACAAATCGACGAGGCGTTTCAGCAAGTCGACGCCCGTCGCGAGTTGTTGCTGTTCGGCTGCCGTGAAACGCGTTTGAATCGTGCGGTACAGCCAGTCTTCGCGTGCCGCGCGGCTTGCCTTGACCTTCTTGCGAAAGGAGGGTGTCAGCGACAGAACCGTCTGCCGTCCATCGTTAGGATCGGGCGTGCCGCTGACGAGCCCCGCGGCTTTCAGGACCGCGAGCGTTTCTCCCATCGACTGCGGCCGCATGCCGTGCGCACGCGCGAGCGAGGTGACGGTGGCCGGGCCTTCGCGTTCCAGCAAGTTCAGCACCTGCACCTGCGACGGCGTGAAGTCGCCGACATGCGACTCTTCGCGCAGACGCCGGCGCAGCTTGCCCGCCAGCACGCGCAGATCTTCGGCGAGCGTATGAAGTTCTTCCGGCGTAACTGCGGGAGGGGATTGGGTCATGCGGTGAACTCGTGCGATGACATGATGTGAAGGTTTCCTGATAAGGTTACCTTCGTATCTCGCCCGGGTCAAGTTTTGAGGTGGCGGGAGGCCGTACGCCGAAACGTCGCCACGATGGCCTCAGCGCGCCCGCATGCGCCGGTTGAAAAAGCGCCATACCGCTCCGCCGACGAGCATCGCACCGCCGAGCGCGAGGCCCAGCAACACCAGCGAACTCAGATGCTCGCGCACCACCGGCACGTTGCCGAACAGATAGCCGCCCGCGATCAGCGAGACCACCCACAGCGCCGCACCCGCGGTGACGAACGCGACGAAGCGCGAGAACGTCATGCGCGACACGCCCGCGGCGAACGGCGCGAACGTGCGCACCACGGCGATGAACGGCGACAGCAGGAAGGTCAGGCGGCCGCGCGTCTCGCTGAACACGTGGGCGCGGCGCAGCGCATCGCGATTGAGCCAGTAGTAGTTGCGGATATAGACCTTGTCGCCGACCGCATGGCCGATCGCGTACCCGACGCTGCTGCCGGCCACCGTCGCGACGAACAGCACGGGCGCGATGATCCACACGTTCAATGCGCCGGTGGCCGCGAGCGCGCCGCAGATGAAGATCAGCGGATCGCCGGGCAGAAAGAACAGCGGCAGAAAACCGTATTCGACGAACACGACGACAAACAGCAGTGCGTAGATTGCCGTGCCGAACTGCACGATCAGCGCGCTCAGGTGCTGGTCGAGGTGCAGCGCGATCTGCAGCACATTCATCAGGTTCATCTTGGCGTGGCCTCGGGTGGCGTTCGGATGTGATGAGTGTAGTCCCGCGAGCGTGCGTGCAGGGCGCTTGCGCGAGTTTATGCCATATGCCGCTTGTCGATGTGGCGGTGCCGATGTCAAACTCGGGCGGTCTTCATCGGACGCAACGCCATGTCGCACGATTCCGCCATCACTTTCCGTTTTGCCTCTTTGCACGAAGCCGAAACGATTCGTGCCATCGAATTCGAAGCGGGCCAGCGTTTCGTCAGCGTCGGCATGACCGGGATTGCCGACGCGCCGCCTATCGCGCGCGAGGTCGTCGAGCGCAAGATCGAGGCGCGCGAGATCATCGTCGCGCTCGACCAGCAGACGATCTGCGCGGGCTTCGTGATGTTCGAGCCGCAGCCGACGCGCATCTACGTTCAGGAACTCGATGTGCTGAGCTCGCACGCGGGCAGGCGCATCGGCGCCGCATTGATCGAAGAGGTCGCGCGAATCGCGCGCGCGCGACAATTGACACAGCTGGTGCTGTCGACGTATCGCGACGTGCCGTGGAATGCGCCGTATTACCGGCGGCTCGGGTTTCGCGATCTCGACACGTCGGAGCTCGACGCGGCGTTGCTCGCGCGGCGCGACGCGCATATCGCGCGCGGACTCGATGAATCGAAACGGGTGTTTATGCGGCGCGAGCTTGTCTAGCGCACAAAAAGCGGCGGGCGTGACTGGAATTCAGTCACGCCCGCCGCTTTGTCATTTCATACAGCGGACATGAGTTCGCTGTCGCTACCGTTTACACCGTTTCGAGCGCCGGATAATCGGTGTAGCCGACTTCGCCGCGCGCATAGTACGTCGCCGGGACCGGCTTGTTCAGCGGCGCATCTTCAGCGAAGCGGCGCACCAGATCCGGATTCGCGATGAACAGCTGACCCCAGGCCACCGCATCCGCTTCACCGGAGTCGAGCACCTGCTGCGCGCTTTCCCTGGTGAACTTCTCGTTCGCGATATACGGGCCGCCGAACGCTTCCTTCAACTGCGGGCCGAGGCGGTCGTGGCCGAGCGCTTCACGTGCCGCGATAAACGCGATCTTGCGCTTGCCGAGTTCGCGCGCGACATAGCCGAACGTTGCGGCCGGATCGGAATCGCCCATCGTGTGCGCGTCGCGGCGCGGCGCGAGATGCACGCCGACGCGGTTTGCGCCCCACACGCTGATGCACGCGTCGGTGACTTCGAGCAGCAGACGCGCGCGGTTTTCGATCGGGCCGCCGTAGGCATCGGTACGCTTGTTGGTGCTGTCCTGCAGGAACTGGTCGAGCAGATAGCCGTTCGCGCCGTGCACTTCGACGCCATCGAAGCCCGCGGCCCTGGCGTTTTCCGCGCCCTTGCGGAACGCTTCGACGACACCGGCGATTTCATCGAGCTCGAGCGCGCGCGGCGTCACAAACGGACGCTCGGGACGCACGAGGCTCACGTGACCACCCGCCGCGATCGCGCTCGGCGCGACCGGCAGCTCGCCGTTCAGGAACAGCGGATCCGAAATACGGCCGACGTGCCAGAGCTGCAGGAAGATCTTGCCGCCCGCGTCGTGCACGGCCTGCGTGACGAGCTTCCAGCCTTCGACCTGCTCCTGCGACCAGATGCCCGGCGTTTCGGCGTAGCCGACGCCTTGCGGCGTGACCGATGTCGCTTCGCTGAGGATCAGACCGGCGCTCGCGCGCTCGGCGTAGTAGCGCGCCATCAACGCGTTAGGCACGCGGATTTCCTCGGCGCGCTGACGCGTGAGCGGCGCCATGATGATGCGGTTCGGCAGCGTGAGATCGCCAATTTGCAGCGGATCGAAAAGAGTCGGCATAAGAGTTCACCTTTGGCGGCGGGCAAGGCCCGAGCCTCAAAAAACTGCGTGAAAAAGGAAGCGCGGCGATGCGAATGCGGCGCTCAGAGCTTCGCGTTCATGTATTCGAGGAACGCCTGAATGACGGGCTCGTTGCGTTTGAAAAACACCCATTGACCAACCCGTTTCGACGTGACGAGCCCCGCGCGCTGCAACGCGGCCAGGTGCGCCGACACGGTGGACTGCGACAGGCCACAGCGCGAGTCGATCTTGCCCGCGCACACGCCGTGGTCGAGCGGCAACTCCTGATCGGCAAAATGCGCGTGCGGCTCGCGCAGCCAGCCGAGAATCTCCCGGCGGACCGGGTTGGCCAGCGCTTTGTGGATCGCGTCGAAATCGGGCGTCATGTGGATGGTTTTCAGGTGATTCGGCAACCGGCACGCCGCATGGCGTGCGCGACATGCATCGCTACAGAACGAATCATATATCGGAACTTAACGATATTGGTGAAAACACTACTGCGGATGGGGCGATAGGCATCGAATGCAGCAGGCAATGCTGGCGCTGCATCGCATGCGCGAGCAACTTGTGAAGTTCCGGACCATGCAAATCAACGGCTTGCGCGGACGGCTAACCGAGTACGGGGAAGTTACGGCTAAAGGACGGGCGTCGGTGCCGAAGCAGACCGGTTCGGGTGGCAAGGTAAGCCTTCACGGCATAAGTAAGCGCGGCGCTTGACGTGACTCCCCACTTGCGCATCTGGATTGCTGTTCGTACGTCAACTCTTTCGTCGACTCTGCGTCCGGAACTCAGTAGGCGACATCGAGAGCTCTTTACGGAAAAGCTTCGACAGTCTCTCTCCGTTGCTAAGACCGGTTCTACGAGCGATCTTGTCCACCGGAAGATCGCTGTTGGCGAGCAGCTTGCACGTAAGATCGAGCCGCGCACCAAGAAGGTACTTTGAAGGCGTAACACCGAGCTCCCGTTTGAACAGACGCAGGAAATTGCGCTCACTCATCGAAGACGTGCGCGCCGCATCGCCCACCGATATGGGCTTCGCGCAGTTCTGGACGATCCAACGCGCCGACGCACGTGCTTTCTCGGCGAGCGTCTTTGCATCCATCTCTTCGAACGCGGGGGCCAATGTACGCCCGCCATCCGAGCCGAGACGGTCCGCCACGCGCGCGGCCAACTCCGCTCCCAGATCCATCTTGAGCAGTGCGAGCGAGGTCACCAAAGCCTGATCGCGATCATGCTCCGCAGCGCTCGCGGATAACGATCGGAGACGGATATCATGCTTCATCGAAGGCCAATCGCGCCGCGCCACGCCGGCAGCCGACAAAACCATGTGCCCATTCCCGATCGCGGTGACACGGACGCCTCTTGCACAAACCAGTCGCAACAGATCAATGAGGTTGTCGTCGACGGAGGCGTGCGCGACACCACTTCCGCTGGGAACGAAGAGGTTGTCGAGACGATCGAAATCGCGCGTGGAAAAATGCTCTGTCCAAACCATCATCGATGACGAGCACGCAACCGCTCCACCGCCAGCCGAGATGAGGTTCACGCGATATGTCACGGAATGATTCGAACTTTGCGATTGTAATTCATTAGCGACATGCAGAGCTTCGGCGAGCGTGCCGGCGTCCAGCAACGAAAATCCGTCATACAAAATAATCGCCACGTGCTTCACGATTGTCGAACACTGAACAGACCGAATGTCCTGTCTCGGACAATCAGGCGGTGCTAGCGCGTCAGATAAGATTGGCGTCATGCGGCCTCCAGTTCGGCAGGTTTCTATTCGTCACACGGAAAGAAGACAGGATTTCCATGTGTCGTCGGACTTCGATTCTCGCGTTTTCAGATTATTCTCGCCGTTTTAATCGACAAGGTTTCAGGCGAGAAAAATACGTTGCCGAAGGGCGGTGGTGCAAGCCCGGCATCCAGGTCGCGGCGCGCGATAAAAACGACTGTCAGCGGAAAATGCAGCGGCCTTGCCTCAGTGTCGAGATGCAAGGTGTCCGCCTCAAAATAGCGGAGGCGTCACTGCAATATGGGCAGCAACCCGGTAATCAGAAAGAAAATAGTAATAACAAGCAATGAGAATCAGCGAGGTTCCCATATATCGGTATTCCTGGTTCAAGCGCATTCTTCATATAGTAAACTTTGAAGGTAAACTGGCGAGATAATAAGCAGTCGTGCCACGTAAATATCGTTACACGCCATAACTTACCGCGTGAAAAAAAATCCCACCAATTACTTTCAACCTTTATCGGCCGGACAGGGCTAAGTTTTGACTTAATGAAACTACGGCGCGTTCAACTGGCCGCATACCCTGGTGAATTAGTAGGGAAGGTCTGCAAAAGTCCTGGTGTTGACGTCAAGGTGGACGAAAAGCGCTGCAAGGCGAAGCCGCTTCAGAGCTAGTCCCGGCTAATACATCTGATTGAATCATCCATGCCCATTGCTTCACCGAGTCTCGTGACCGCAACCATACAAATCCGGTCTCCGGCCTCTTCAAGCGTGATGGTCTGTTCTTTGTAGGCCAGTGCGATCGCCTCCACTGCACGCATAAAGAACTCCGACTCCTCATCCGTCCAGTCTACGGGAAGGTCAGCACTAAGCCCTTCTGAATTCATCCCTGCCTCCTTAGGATACCTTGTGAGGTCCACGAAGCAAGCTGGATCTCGCTCATTTGCGCTAGCACCGGATCCGAAGACTGTTAAGTGGGCCTACGTCGTCGCGCGGTCTCCGAGGTCTCGTTTACCGAGGACTGAGCTGCGAAGCCGTGCCTCAAACTGGAGGAGAATCGTTTCTTTCGAGAAATTGGATGCGGCGTATTGCCGTCCGAGGGTGCCAAGGCGCTCACGAAGCGACGGGTCGTCGGCGAGACGAAGGATGGCGTGTGACAATGCCGTGAAAGAGCCGGGCTCGACTGCGACGCCGACCGAGTTGATGACGCTCCATAACTCGGTACCTTCATTCGCAGTCGCAATTACCGGTCGGCTGCTCGACAGCATTGGGCCAAGCTTCGAAGGCATGACGAGATCCGCGGCGCCCGCAAGCTGTGGAAGGACGTGTATGTCCGCAGCCGATAGCAATTCATTGAACCGCTCTTTAGGTTGCAGCCCGAGAAACTTGACGTTCGGTACGTCACGGGCCTTTTCGAGCAGGACATCTTTTGCTGGTCCGGCGCCACAGATCAGGAACATGATGTCCGCGCGCCACGTGAGAAGCTTTGCAGCGTCGACAATGATTTCCAGACCTTGCTTAAGTCCGAGATTGCCTGAGTAGAGGACGACCAGCGCTCCGTGGCCGATGGTGAGTTGCGCGCGATAGGGGTTGTCCGTGCTGTTTGGATGCGCGTGTTGAGTATCGACCCAGTTGGGAAAGGTGAAAGCTTTTTCCGAGGAGACCCCCTTCTGCACGGCGAGCCGTGTCATCGCTGCGGAGGGTGTCGAGACGACGTCGGCGCGTGACATCAACCATCTTTCCACGCGCAAAGCCAGCTTTCTTGCGACATGGCCTTTCAGTATGCCCAGTCGAAACGCTGCGTCGACTTCGTAGTCCTGTACATGAAGCCAACATGAGGCGCTGGCGACGCGGGCGGCGAACAACGCGACGGGAGACGCGAACAAAGGTGGCTCTACGAGCCACACGGCGTGCGGACGCCACGCGATCTGCCACAGAGCGGCCGGACTCGCGAAGACCGCGAAGCTCATCAGATGTAGCACGCGTTTCAGACCCGACGGGCGCTTGGGGCACCAGAAGGGAACGCGTATGACGGAAACGTTGTTGATTTGCTCAGTCGAGTACGTCAACGCGTTATAGCCAGCCTTGATGCGCCACTCAGGATAGTATGGAGACGCGGTTATCACGCGTATCGTGTGCCCCTGTAATGCGAGCCACTCCGCAAGCTCCGCGGAGTACTTTCCCACCCCTGTCACCTCTGGGGCATAGTTGAGCGAGATTATCAGCACTTTCATTGAGTAATCCACATCTTGGGAAAAAGAAGATCAAGTCTGCGTTGGGCACGGGAACGTGCGACCCATGCGTTCGGACTCTGACGGAGGCTATCGTTCCGTGGCTTGCTCGCAGTCGCATTCGTATTCGCGTTGTGTCAAAGCTGCGCGTTCGCCTTTTGATTCGAAGATCGCAGATATCAAATTGCCCGGTCGGACAAATGCTTGTCGTGCCTCGCCTAGATGGGCTTCGCCAGCCAGGACATATGATCGCAAGTCGTGTGGGCGCAGGAGGCCTGATGCCGGTCTCTTGCCACTCGCGGTGGGCGAAAGCCGACAACTTCTTGCCAATTTCCGTCTTGACCGGGGACATCAGGGCGCGGCGCTTATATTCCTTTCACGTCGACGAGATTCAAGTTCGCTACATGCAATCGCGTGAACACGCTGTGCTAACCCATAGTGCTCGGTATACAGCGGCTTTGACGGAGAGCTCGTACAACCATGCCATGGATACTGACACGGTTAATCTGGCGGACTACGCACAGACCTTACTAAGGGACTGACGTCTTATTGCCGCGGTAACGCTGATCGTGGGTAGAACATTCTCGTCATTCAATTCAAGGCGCGGGCTTGACCAGCATTCAGCGGGAGCTAATCGTGCAAAGCGTTCAGTTGACCGGGACTCCCATCGTACTTTCGAGATTCATATTCGGCACCGCCAGTCTTTTCAACAGTGGCTCCGAAAAAGCAAGACGACGACTATTATTCTCAGCGGTGGACGCCGGGTTCACCCATTTCGACACGGCCCCCTACTATGGCTTTGGCTTGGCCGAGCGCGATCTTGGCCACGTTCTCAAAGCACGACCGGAGGTCACTGTCACCACCAAAGTCGGTATCTATTCGCCCGGCGGCGAGGAGCAAAGCGGAGCCGCTGTTTTTGTTCGCAAGGCGACAGGGCGCTTTATAAAGACCATCTCGGGTCCAACGGTGGATTTCTCAGTTGCCCGAGCGAAGAAAACACTCGAGGGCAGTTTGCGTCGTCTGAAGCGTGACTCTATCGACATCTACGCGCTGCACGAGCCTGAACTTTCCCTGCTCAATACTGATGAATGGTTGAAATGGCTCGGGAGTCTCCTACGCGACGGAACGGTCCGTACTTTCGGCCTCGCGCTAACTACGGATAAGGTCGAACCGTTCCTCGCTGCCGGCTCCGAACTGACCCGCTTCATTCAGGTCCACGACAGTCTCACCGGTCGCGAGGCCGACGTACTGACCTGCTACCGCAAGCCCTTCCAGATCACTTATGGTTATGTCTCCGCGTCCCGCAAGGAGGGGTCGCCGCTGTCAGTGACAGAGGTTCTGCGTCGGGCACTACTTCGCAATACCGATGGCGCAATCATCGTGAGCACGAAGCAGTTGGCCAGGCTGCAGCAATATGCCCGGCTCGTGGAGGAAACGGCCGATGCTCAATGACCTGGGCGGGCAGGGCGCAATTTCGCGGGCAGCCGATTTCATAGTCATCGGCGCGGGAACCGTCGGCCTACCGATCAGCGTACTACTGGCGCGGAAGACAGGCGCAACCGTCATCTGCCTGGAAACCGGCGGATTGCGCCAGGAAGAGGACACGCATCCGCTCAATGAAGTCGTCCAGCAGGGGATGTTCTACAAGGGCGCCTCGCACGGACGTTTCCGATGCCTGGGCGGTACCTCGATGCGATGGGGCGGGGCCCTCATTCCCTTCCAAAACTCTGATCTCTGCAATGCCAACTGGCCGATCTCACTCGATGAACTAACCCCTTTCATCGGTGACGTCGAGCGGCTATTCTCCCTGGAACCGGGCCCGTATTTCGACGTCTCCTTTCCGTTCGAACTCGGTGGGACCCATGTCAATCGTCTCGCCAAGTGGCCAGAATTCCGGAAGCGCAATGTAGCGGCGTTGTTGGACGCTGACGTCGCTGCGGCAGCCAACCTTCAGGTATGGTTGAATGCCCATGTCGTCAAAATCAAAACTCAGACTGAAGGCGTCCGACTGGAAGCGGTATCGCAAAATGGTGACAGGCTAGCTATCTCGGGGAGGAAGCTCATCGTCGCCGCTGGCGCGATCGAAACAACCCGTCTGGCATTGCTAATCGACCGTCAGAACAATGGAGCCGTCTCCGCCCTTACGTCTGCGCTCGGCCAAAACTTCACGGATCATATTTCCGCAGAAGTAGCGGAAATCGTCGCCTCCGAAAGCGCTTTGCTAAATAAGATCGTCGGCTTTCGATTCGGCGCCGCCGGTTCAATGCGCAATATTCGTTTCGAGCTAGCGCCACAAGCGGAGGCGCGGCGGCATCTGCCGCCAGGTTTCTGCCACATCGGGTTCGAGGTTGAGAAACCCGGTGGCTTTGATGTGCTACGGGAGATATTCCGGAATGTACAGCGTCGTAAGTCACCGCCGCCACGAGTAATCTTCGATTTGATTGCGGATACCCCTTGGCTTGCGCGCGCCATGTGGTGGAGGCTCGTGAACAAACGTCTACTGTTTCCCGCCCACTCGCGCCTGATTGTCCATGCGGTGGTTGAGCAGCTTCCATCTCCCAACAATCGTATCACTCTTAGCGATACGTGCTGCGACCGCTTTGGCTTGCCACTCGCTGAAATCAACTGGAGGTTGTCCAAGGAAGACAAAGAAAACTTAATCGAGACATCAGAACTATTTAGAAGAACTTGGAGAACGAGCAAATTCGCCTCGCTTGGCGTATGGAAATCGATCGAGCCACAGCAAATCTGGGCCAACATCGATAACGCAGAAGGCATCTTCCATCCGACAGGTTCGACTCGCATGGGTGCTTGCCCCGCCGATGGCGTGGTGGACAAAAACCTCAACCTCTTCGGTGTCGCGAATGTCCAGCTACTTGCCACGTCAGTCTTGCCGACGGGAGGTGGGGCGAATCCGACTATGATGCTCCTGCTGCTGGGGATGCGATGTGTCAATCAGCACGCTGCCGGCAGCACCCCGCCAAAAGCTTGATGCTTTCCGCCAACCGCGGGTATTGAGCCGTGTGGACGCTACGATGGTCCGTTGAGAGAGGAGTCTATGCCTAAAGATGCAATCAACCGGCAAGGCGTTCGTCCGAGCATAATCCTGAAAGGCGTGAATTCGAGACAGGGACCTTCATTTTCGTTGTCGAACAGATTTCTGAGGGTTCTTTGGGGCGTCATCTATATCGTTTTCTTCGTGCCGACGCCGCGTGTCTTTCATGCGTGGCGTCGCTGGATTCTGCGACTATTCGGGGCCACTATAGGCGCAGGTGTTCACGTCTATCCGCGTGTGCGCATCTGGGCGCCATGGAATCTTTCGATCGGCGACTTTACAGGCGTTGCCAATGGAGTGAACTTGTATTCCATCGAACGCATCACGTTAGGTGAGCGTTGCACGATATCGCAGGGCGCGCAGCTCTGTACAGGAAGTCACGACTACAACCATCCGACGTTTCAGCTAACTGCAAAGCCGATTATTGTGGGATCGGACGCGTGGGTGTGCTCTGAAGTCTTCGTTTGCCCTGGCATTCATATCGCGCCGGGAGCGGTTGTAGGCGCGCGATCAGTGGTAACGCGGAGTCTGCTGGATGAGTGGACTGTGTATGCCGGCATGCCAGCAAGGAAGATTTCTCTTAGAGTCAAGCACGGAGAGCCTAATGAGCAAAGTGTCTGTACTAGTGCTGACGAAGAATGAAGAACAGGATTTGCCTGGTTGTCTTGAGACCGTCATCGGGTGGTCCGACGACATCCACGTATTTGATTCGCTCAGCACAGACGGGACCGTCGCGTACGCTCGCTCGGTATGCGCGAACGTGATCTCCAGACCATTCGACGACTGGTCCACTCACCAGAACTGGGGATTGAAAAACATCCCATTCAAGTACGAATGGGTGCTGTATCTGGATGCCGACGAGCGCGTTCCCCCATTGCTCGTGCCGGAGATTGAAAAGGCGGTCTCGAACGCCGGCGATGCGGTGGCGTTTCAGATTAGACGCCGCGACTTCTTCAATGACAGGTGGCTCAGGCACGTGCAGGCTTCACCGTACTTCGTTCGGCTTTTCAGGCCCCAGCATATCCACTATGAACGGCTCGTCAATCCCGTCACCGTGGTGGATGGCAAGACTGGCCGGCTCGACGGCTATCTCGATCACTTCCCTTTCAGCAAGGGGCTATCGCACTGGCTTTCACGGCATAACGCCTACAGTTCGCTGGAAGCAGATCAGTTCCTTCGCAATAAGGCGAACGGCAACAAGTTCAGCCTTTCCAAGGCGCTGTTTGCGGCCGATTTCCAGACTCGCCGCTATCATCAAAAGCGCCTGTTCTACCAACTTCCATGCCGCCCGGTGATCAAGTTCGTTTTACTTTACTTGGTTCGTCGAGGCTTCCTCGACGGACACCCGGGCTTGGTGTATGCGACGCTGCAGTCGGTCTATGAGTACTTCATCGTTCTGAAAGTCAGGGAGAAGATGAGGGCGGCGAGAACGCAAGTCGATCGCCCTACGTTAAGCGAAGAATTGAAGAGTTGAACCGCGCATGCGCGTTATGATGAATGTCAGTGTCAGCCGGAGATCCCGCGTTGAGAACCCTTCACATTATCTCGTCAATCGAGCGAAGGTATGGTGGTCCTGCTGAGGCGCTCAAACGGCTCGCGACGGAGCTCCGGCTTTTCGGACACACTATCGACATTGTCTGTCTTGACTCATCTATTGATGCTGACAAATCGGACGACAATGCTTTCGATCTGGTTGTGAGGCTAGGCCACCACGCTGGAAAATACGCGCTCAACTTCAGGCTTGTTGGGTGGCTGACACAGCATGCAAACCGGTACGATGCAATTATCGTAGACGGCATATGGCAGTTCCACAGCGCGGCGGCCGTTCTCTCGCTTCTTCCGCAAAAGATCCCATATTTCGTGATGCCGCACGGCATGCTCGATCCGTGGTTCAACATCGGCCGCCCGTTGAAACATGCCAAGAAGCTAGTCTATTGGATATTTGTGGAGCGTCATGTCATCAGCAATGCGAAGGGGGTTCTCTTCACCACCGACAGTGAGCGCGAACTGGCGCGCTTGGCGTTTCCGCTGTACAGGGCGAAAGAGCTGATGATGATGATTGGCACGGCACCGCCACCTTCGACGGAAACGTTGGACGTTGCGCAGCGGCATTCGCTAGCGACGCCGGGCAAGATTATCCTTTTTCTCGGGCGAATTCACGAGAAGAAGGGCTGCGACTTGCTAATCCAGTCGTTTCACGATCTCCAGAACTTGAGCACCGACTATCGCCTCGTCGTCGCAGGCCCCGATGATCATGGACTCGGGGCGAGATTGCGTCGCGAGGCCGTGCGGCTCGGCATCGCGGATCGTGTTAGCTGGCCTGGCATGGTAACGGGGGCGCACAAGTGGTCGCTGCTGCGCGCTGCCGACGTCATGGTTTTGCCCTCGCATCAGGAAAACTTCGGCGTGGTGGTGGCCGAAGCACTAGCGTGCGGCGTGCCGGTGCTCTTGACCGACAAGGTCGGAATCTGGCAAGAGGTCGTTGCCGATGGAGCCGGGTTCGTGGACGACGACACGCGAGAGGGTATCACCCGCCTTCTGACGCAATGGGCAATGCTGCCGGACGACGAGAAGGTTGCGATGCAATGTTCGGCAAAGCAGTGTTTCAACAATCGGTTTCATATCTCCAGAGTCGCGCAGAACTATATCGCGTTGATGAGCAAGCAGGTCGCGTAAGCATTTCTGCTTTAGCACACGCGTGCAGGATGGCTGTCGCAGGAAGTTGAGTTCGTCAGCGCGATTTTACGCTCAACCGTTGCTGCCCCTTCCGGGACATCTCATTCGCGGAAGAGCAGCGTCAGAGGATTACACGCTCCAATGCCGCTTGCAGATAATTTTTTCGTGCGCGCACCGGTCTCCATCCTGCGGCTCTGTTTTCGTCGCTTGCCGTTTGGTATCGGAGCCTCGGAAGGGCGCGACAGGGATCGCTATGTGCGCGCCGCGCGTTCCGCTGCATGCAATGCGGTGAGTGCCGCGATGGGCTTTGCGGTAGTGCTGCTCTCGGTCTCTTTGACGCTTCCGTATCTCGGGCAAGAGCGCTTTGGCATCTGGATGACAATATCAAGCCTCGCAGTGATGTTGTCGGTGCTTGACCTTGGCGTGGCGAATGGCCTCGTCAACCTGGTTGCGGACGCGAAAACGAGCGGCGATCAAGAGAAACTGCAGACGATTGCGACTCGCGGCGTACTGCTGCTCGTGGTGATCGGCGCAGCCGCTGGGGCTGTGCTCGTTGGTGCCGTGAGGTTGCTGGACTTCCAAAGGCTGCTCAAGATCGAATCGGCAGACGTCACAAGAGAAGCGGTGGAGTCAACCGTGGTTTTCATCACGCTGTTTTGCGTGAACATCCCACTAAGCGGCGTGAGAAAGGTTTTTTATGGTCTTCAGCGAGCATGGGAGCCACATATCGCTGCTGCGATCGGATACTTTTTCTCGCTACCGCTTCTTTATCTCTGCAACCGCTATCGCGCACCGTTGCCGTATCTCGTGCTTTCTACCTATGGCATGCAGGTCGGCACGACGTTGATTCTCGTTTGGCGTCTTCGCCGGGAGCGGATTTTTCGCGTTCATCGCGGCATATGGCTGGGAACGGGGTGGCAGGACTCGAGGCTGCTACTGCGGACGAGCGGCATGTTCCTGATTCTTCAACTTGGCATGATATGCGGCAGCGCATGCGATCCCCTGATCGTTTCAAACATTCTCGGCGCGAAGGAAGTGGCGCGACTGGCCGTTGCGCAGCGGTTGTTCCAGGCGATCACCGTCGGGATGGCCATGCTGTCGGGGCCGCTCTGGGGTCTCTATGCCGACGCACACTCGCGCGGTGAGAAGATGTTCATCAGGCACACGCTGAAGGTGTCCATGGGCGTCACGGGCGGCATCGCGGTGCTGACAAGCGCGCTGATTCTGGCAGCTTCGCCCTGGCTTCTGAAGGTTTGGACGGGCAATCACCTGGCTGTACCTTTCCCATTGCTGTGCGCGGCGGGGATGCTGGCGGTGGTCGAAGCAATGGGAAACGCTTTCACCATCTTTCTGAATGGAATGAGCGAATTACGCCCCCAGTTGCTTGCCGTGCTGATCTTTAGCGCGGTATCCATTCCGCTCAAGGTATGTCTGCTCTTGAAGTTCGGCACAGTGGAATGGGTGGTCTGGTCGTCCATCATTGCGAGCATCATCGCCGACTATGGCGTCTATATCGGCCTCTGCAGGAAGCAGATTCTTGCGCACGCGTCGCTCGGTCCGCTTTCGTGACTCTCACACCCACCTTCTGAACGTATGGCCGACTTCCAGGAAAAGTTGCGGTTGGCGGGGGCCGCGCTCAAAAACAGACGTGGAGCCTTGAGGACAATCATGGCCGCCTGCTTCGGCCTGTCTGGCGCATCTGCACAAGCGGCGCAGCGGCAGGCATCGGGACTGCAGCCGTCGCACACGCAGAGCGGTTCGACCTCGATGCAGCCCGTGACCGACTTGTCGCCCGACGACAGGGTGATAGTCACCAGGTCTTCGCTCGCATACACCGAAATCCGACACCTCGCTGAATTTGTGCTTGCGCAAGGTCCGATTCAGGGCTACGCCAGCTTGCGTGACTACGGCGGACCGCTTACGAGACTGCTCGTTTTTCAGCACGCTGCGGGCGAACGCGATTTGGATGCTGCATATTATTGGCTCGATCCTACCGACGTCTTGAGCCGGGACAATGGTGGCACAGTGCTGGTTTCGAAGAGCGGAAAGCGTTGGAAGCGCGTATTCGAGGGCGACATCCATGCCCGATGGTTCGGTGCACGCGGTGACGGCACGACGGATGACGGTGACGCGATCAATCGCGCCGTCGCATTCGCAGGATCGCTCTATGCATCGACGGGCCGGACTCAGTGCGTTGTACTTGATAACGGCACGTTCTACCTTGCAGCCGCGCGCGGAACGCTGGCCATCCCTTGTCACGACGATGGCACGGTTAAGCAGGGAAAAGGCAGGAGACTCCCGTCTGAGCCTGCCATGCGACAGCCCTATTGCGTAGGCGTATGGCCGGGGGTCAAACTATATGGGCATAACGCCGTGGTGAAGGGCAACTATCGCTACGGCATGGCGGACGCGTCGCAGCCAGTCACTTTCGGCTTGCTCGATCAATTCGACACGGCGATGGATGCAGGGCTCGAGAATCTGACATGCGTGGATTGCTTCATGGCTTTTGGCGCCCTGTCCGCGACGCTCGCAGGCTGCATCTTCGACAGACTTCACTTTGTCGGCTGCGGGGTGGGTATCTATGCGGCTGTGCTGGAACAGTGCACGTTCAGCAATATCGAGGCGCTGCGCACGGGCGTCCCTGTTCTTGTCGGAGGGCAATGGGTCGATCGCAACGACGACTACAACGAACGAGGCGGCTTCGCGGACAAGTGCACCATCATCAACGTACGTAACATCTATGACCGCGTCTATGGCGACGATGAGCGCAAGATCGATCAATGGTTCGATGCCACGTTCTTCAAGTCAATCAACAGCGAGCGCAGACTCAGCGCGCCGACTAATGCCGCGTCACCGGCCAGGGCGTATCCCTATCGGGGCATTTGCGGATTCTGCATACGCGTCATGGCGCGCTATGCGCGCCCTTCGAATAGCAATGTCTTCATGCAAATAACGCACGCTTACTCGCCGCGTCCAGCGGTGCTGGTTGATGCATGCCAATCGGCTGTCTTCAACGGCGTTTATATGGAACGCGTCGGCTATCGCGACCATCGCAAGCGAACCGGTGCCGTTGGCGCCGGATGGGACGATCCTTATCTTGGTCATGGCGTCCTCGTCCCGGCGTTCATAGGAGAACTCGACGTCTCCTCCTGCGTTTCCGGTGTCAACATCCAGCAGTCTTTCGGCGTTTCGGTCGTTCGATCTGACGGCCCTGTCGGATCCGTCCAGTCAGCGGACTGTGTTTTCAAAGAACCGCAGCCTCGCTACACCCTGCCTGCCACCACTTTCACCGACGATGTGACGATACGCAGTGGAGCGCTTCGCGCATTGGAGGATGCCAGGCATCGGATCGGTGGATTGGGCCTCTACACCGTGCATTTCGATGGCGGCAGTTTCGACACTGAGATTTCCTGCCCGAAGGACGAAGAAGGGCATGCAGTCATGGTGCTGGTGTCACGCGATGCGAACCGCGTAGAGAGCGCGTCATCCGGTCTCTATCTGCTGCAGCTTTCGCGTAATAGTACGAGCGCTCCGGTTGGAACGCTCGTGTCGGGAAGCGATGTCCTGCGTTTTGCTGTAAGTCCGCGGAACATGCTGGAACTACGAGCTACTGTCCATGGCGCACACCACGTCGTGATGATCGGCAACCGGCCGTTCGAGACTTAGACCGACCCCGCATCTGGGGCAAAACTGATCAAGTCCACCGCAGACTCTCAACCGGCTGCATGAACGAGGGCTCATTGCCGATCCGGTCAACAAAGCGAAATCCGTGGTGCTGACGGAGGACGGCCTGCGAGAATCTGAACGCCTCTTCAAGCAGCACTTCGTCACCGCTGGCAGCAAAACCGATTAATGAAACGAATTTCCAACTCACGACACCAGGGGTCACGCTACTGGCCAGTGGATCGTTTCATTCTAAACGACCGTCCTATCGGGCCCGACAACATCTTGGCGATTTCGGTCTCGACACGGCGCAAGCAGCAGGCTTATCTAAAATAGACTGCGGCGGCGAATGTTCCGCATTCTCGAATTTCAGTCATTGAAGTCGTAGCAGAGTACCTGTCGAAATGGACGCACGGTCAATGCGTCGCGTCGTCGCTCCCGTAACTGGTTGCCCCTGGCGTTATCCCGCTGGCGGGCGCAAAGCACTCCACCCGAGAAACCATGGCCTCAAGGAAACAGATCACGCGCGATGATCCGCTGCAGGGCGACGAGATCTCCATCTCGGATTACCTTCGCACAATCGGCGAGAGCTGGCGTCTAATCGGCATGATTGCGCTCGGCGTTCTCGCGCTGGGATCGTTGTACGGCCTGATGCATCCGACCTTGTACCGGGCCGATGCGCTCATACAGATTGGCACACCCGCGTCCAGCTCTCCCGAAGCCGAAGCGTTGGGCCGGCTTGCCTCGATATTCGATTCGAGGGTGAAAGCCAGTGCAGACGCCGAGATGGAACTCATTCGCTCACGCCTGGTGGTCGGCGAGGCGGTGCAGCAACTGAATCTCCAAACTACGGCGCAACCTCGGTACTTCCCACTTATTGGCCGTTGGATCGCGCGACTGCGCAGCGGATCTGCCAGCATGAAACCCCTTTTTGGACTGCGGCAGTTCGCCTGGAGCGACGAGTCGATCGAAGTATCGAAATTCGATGTTCCTCATGCTGCAATCGGCCACGAATTCATCGTAAAGGCGAGACAGGCCCCGTACTTCAAGTTGATTGCACCTGACGGAAAAACCCTCGGAACAGGAGAAGTCGGCCACGAGCTGGTGGTGCCTTTCGGCGACGGCAAGGTGCATCTTCTCGTCAATGAGTTATCCGCTTCTCCCGGCGGTGAATTTACACTGAAGTCAAGTTCGATAGAGGCCACGATCCTCGCGCTGAAAGATGCTTTGGCCATTTCAGAAAAAAAGTCGCAAACCGGCATGATTGGTGTTGCCCTGGAGGGACCCGACCCGGTGCGCACTGCGGACATCGTCAATGCGGTTGCTCAGCAGTATCTCGCTCAGGATCTCGCAAGGCGTACGTCCGAGGCCGAACACTCGCTTCTCTTCCTCGAGGGTCAATTGCCGAAGCTGCGGGACGAATTACAGCAAGCCGAGGATAAGTACAACGCTTTTCGTAATAGCAATGGAACCGTCGATCTGAGTGTGGAAAGCCGGTTGTTGCTGCAACAGGTTGTCGATCTCGATACCGCCTTGCGGGGCCTCTTGCAGCAGCGCGACGACATCTCGCAGCATTACAAGGAGGGTTACCCGCTACTTACGGCGGTGGATTCGAAGATCGCCCGATTGCAACAAGACCGCGAAGCGCTGAGCCAGCGTGTTGCCAGTTTGCCGGATAAGGAACAAAACGCAGTGCGTCTGATGCGCAACGTTCAGGTCGACACAGACCTGTATACGAATCTCCTGAACAGTGCGCAACAGCTTCGTGTCGTCAAGGCGGGCAACGTAGGCAACGTGCGCATTGTCGATCTCGCGGTGCCCGCCGAGAAGTCGAGCAAGCCTAACTGGCAGGTACTATTGTCGTTGTCTGCCGTGCTTGGGCTTGTACTGGGAATCGTCACCGCGTTCCTTCGCAAGGCGTTGTCTGGTGGAATCGAGCGAAGCGCCGAGATCGAGGCAGCCCTTGGAATACCCGTTTGCGCTGTCGTGCCGCACAGCGAACGGCAAATTCGTTTGCAGGAGGCAATGCGCCGCAAGGCTCCGGGCATACATGTGCTTGCTGCGGTATGGCCAGGGGATGTCGCGGTCGAAGGCGTGCGAAGCTTGCGAACAGCGTTGCAATCGATCGGATCGGAAGTCAGGAACAATGTCGTGATGATCACAAGTTCCCGTCCCGGGGTAGGAAAGTCGTTTGTCGCGGCCAATCTTGCAATCGTGTTGGCGACAGGCGGGAAAAAGGTGCTCCTGATCGATGCCGACATGCGCATGGGCGACATACACAGATCCTTCAACCCGGCTGGCGGCCCCGGCTTGACCGAGTTGCTAAAAGGTGCGGCGTTTGACGACGTGGTCGTGCGCGATGTCATGAATGGCGTCGACCTGATCCCGCGCGGGGGCGAGACGCCAAACGCCGCGGACTTGCTCACGACCCGGAGACTGAGCGAGATACTCGATGTTGCATCGCGGCGGTATGACGCTGTCGTCGTCGATACGCCGCCTGTGCTTGCTGTCACCGATGCAACGCTGATCGGCCGGCAGGCCGGTACAACGCTGCTGGTCGTTCGGCACGGTCGGCATCCGGTGGACGAACTGTATGAGGCGCTCAACCGGTTGCGCAGTAGTGGCGTGAACGTGGCAGGAACTCTCTTTACCGATGTTCCGCTCGACAAGGCGCGATACGGTTCAGGCTACGGCAGGTCGGACGGGTACGGCAAAAGCGGCGGCGAGTCCAATGTCAGGACAGCCTGAACGAATCGCAAGAAGTATCACGCACACAGCGAAGTATCAAAACAAGGAGAAGGAACCATGTCGAACAAGGTTGCACTGGTCACCGGTATCACAGGCCAGGATGGCTCTTATCTTGCTCAATTCCTGCTCGACAAAGGATATGAAGTGCATGGCGTCAAGCGGCGCACCTCGCTCTTCAACACGGATCGCATCGACCATTTATACGAGGATGACCATGCATCGCAGCGCCGCTTTCATCTTCACCATGGTGACCTGACCGACTCGTCGAGCATCTTGCGAATTATTCAGCGGGTGCAACCGGATGAGATCTATAACCTCGCCGCGCAAAGCCACGTTGCGGTTTCGTTTGAAGAGCCTGAGTACACGGCGAACGCGGACGGCCTGGGTGCGCTGCGCATGCTGGAAGCCGTGCGAATTCTGGGCCTCGAGAAGACCGCCCGGTTCTATCAGGCGTCGACATCGGAGTTGTTCGGACTCGTGCAGGAAGTGCCGCAACGGGAGAACACGCCATTTTATCCGCGCAGTCCGTATGCGGTAGCGAAGATGTACGCGTACTGGATCACGGTCAACTATCGCGAGGCGTATGGCATATACGCTTGCAACGGCATTCTGTTCAATCATGAATCGCCCGTTCGGGGCGAGACGTTCGTTACGCGCAAAATTACGCGCGCCCTCGCACGTATTGCAATCGGTTCGCAGAATTGCCTTTACCTTGGCAATTTGTCGGCGAAACGCGACTGGGGACACGCGCGCGATTACGTCCAGATGCAATGGCTCATGTTGCAACAGGACGAGCCGGAAGACTTTGTCATTGCATCTGGCGTGCAATACAGCGTGCGCGAATTCGTTCAGCAGGCGGCGTGCGAACTCGGCATCAAGCTTCGGTTTGACGGAAGCGGAGTCGATGAAGTCGGGATCGTCGAAAGTGTGAGCGGCCGGGAATGCCGGGTCGCGCCCGGGACGGTCATCGTGCGAGTGGATCCTCGCTATTTTCGACCGACAGAGGTCGAGACCTTGCTCGGCGATCCGTCGAAAGCCCACGCGAAGCTGGGATGGGCACCGACCGTGACGTTCGGCGCTCTTGTGAGGGAAATGGTGTTGTCCGACTATCAGATCGCCAAGCGGGATGCGCTGATCACGCTGGCTGGCTACAGGGCGTTGGAGCATCACGAGTAAGGACGAAGTTTGGCCGAGTCGGCATGTAACTCAGGAGCGTGTGGAATGTCGCCGCGTTTCGTATTTTCACTCGCAGTCTTTACGGTCTTCGCGGCAGGCTTGGCTCAATACGCGGATCAGGCGCTTGGCGCGCTCGGCACCGGAGCAATCAACGTCTGGAACTTAAATTCGGCCGCCATGGATGACGCAGGTGCTGTCAAGTACGTGAAGGACGCGAGCATCGCCTTGATCGGAGTCGGGTGGCCTCTTGCGCTCGGTTTGAATCGCTTTCGGGGGGGAATGCGTACGTTTATTCTGATGTTCTTCACGTGGATTCTTTGCATCGTATCGGTGGGACTCGTGCCGTTCATCGCAGGTTGGACGCCATTGTTCTTCCTGCCTGCGGGATTGCGCTGGGTTCTGCTGATTCATGCGTCATTCGGCCTGTTTTTGTTCGCGAGTTTGCTGCCGGCCGAGAAGCAGGGACAAACGGCCCTCGTCCTCGCATTGCTCGCGCTTGCCGCATTGGACTTTTACGTTGTCCTGCGACAATGGATGCAACTCGGACAAATACAGCAAGTTCTATTTATGCAGGATCGGTACACGGGCCTGTTCAGTAACGCGGCGCTAGCAGGTATGTATGCGATTTCGCTTGCAAGCATGGTGCTCATTCTGGACCGCGCCCGGCTGTTGTATCGGCTTATATTGCTCTCCCTCGCAGTCGCGATTGCCGTCTCTTCGGGCACGCGATTCGCTATGCTCAGTATCGCGTCCATCGTCGGCGTAGTAGTTTGGGAAACGCTTGCGGGACGGCTGAGCCGTAATGATCGGATGCTGCTGGTGGTGACTGCGCTACCGATTGCTATTTTGCTCGCAATCGTTGGCTATTCTCACATGGTGGAAGCGGTCGGCCGCGGTGATGTGCTGACTGATCAACTCGACGAAGGCGGTCGTTTATCCAACCTCGGGAAGATAGCGGAGCAGTTGTCAGAGGCAACGCCGGGAGAACTCTTTTTGGGGCGGGGCCTCGGCGTAGGCACGAACACAGCCGTCATGCTCCTCCAGCGTTCGGGCGTCGACCCTGAGCAATACCGGTTCAATCTGCTCATCGATAACGCCTTCGTGACGATGCAGTTTCAAATCGGAATTGTGGGTATGCTAATTTTCGCGACGGGTGCGACGGCGTTTTTCTGGCGCATCCGTCCGCGTCATTCGAGGCGTCAGTCGGTTCGCTATGTGGTGTTCGTTGGGATCACGATTGCAGCCTGCATGGACATCAACCTATTCGAGCAGTATCCACTGGTGACGACGCTGATGCTCTGCTTTGGGGACATCTACGGGTGCTCTCTCGGCGCGTATTTGTCCACGCGTCGATCACGTGGCGTTGACTTGCGTGGCACTGAAGCAGGAGTCGCTGACGTGGAGCAGCAAAAATGCTTGTTTTCATAGCGCCTTACAGCGCCTCTAATCGTGGGGCGAATGTGAATCTGGGCGCCGCACGCAAGGTGGAATTTTTTCTGGCGTTGGCATCGCAACTTTCCAAGGATGTTCTGTTGATCAATACGGGCCACGTAGAGGCAGGATGGTCACGTAGAAAATTTCGGGATTCCGTCATCGGCACGCAACGCATTCGGGAGATTTCGCTTCGCTGCTACCCTGTAAGGCCCATCGGCAAGTTGCTGAACCTCTTCGAAGTCTTGGCGCTGAGCGATGAGATAGCGAAGGTCGGCAAGCCCGAAGCCGTATGGATCTATAACGCTTACGCATTCGAGTCGATGCTCGCTCGCGTGCTGACGCACCGGTTCGGTGCGCGCCTGATCCTCCAGTTCGAAGATTGGCTGCTTTCTCGTCGCCGCTGGCATCCGAAGCCGTTGCTCGACTTCATCGCATGGCGATATGTGTTACCCGCTCCATCGTTATGTCTTGCGGTTAACGATCACTTATCGACACGCGAACATCAACGCAGCGGTTGTCCGGTGGTGCTGTGTCCGGGCGTGGTGTCGGACGATCTCATTGAAGCTTGTGGACAGCGGCGTCCATTCTCGCGAACGGCAGATGCTAGAACGATGGTTGGCTATTTCGGTGGGCTGAGCGTCGAGAAGGGTGCTGACGTGGTTCTCGACCTGATCCGGAAGTCCGGCGGACGCCTCATGTTTCACGTCTGCGGAACGGGTCCGCTGGCACGCGAGTTCGTCAGGCTGTCCGCCGAAGATTACCCGGTGCACTTCCACGGTCGGGTGGACGAAAGAGTCTTGTTCAAATTGATTTCCGACTGTGACGTGCTGGTGAACCCGCATGTTTCGATAGAGAAAATGGGTAACGGGGTCTTTCCTTTCAAGGTTGTCGAATATGTCGCGTCGGGAAGATTGGTCATTTCCACCGAACTTCCCCCGATGAGCATGAAGGAGATTCACGACGCCATATGCTTTGTTTCCGCGGATGCAAGGTCCATCGCCGATGCGTTGGCAAACGCAGAGCAGACGTATCGCCGCAAACGCATGAGCATCGAGCGGGCAATGAAAGCAGCCGCCCAACTTCTGACGCGAGACGCGCTAGAAAGGTCGATATCCAGGGCTTTGAGCAGTCGAATCAAGGACTAGTCCATTGAACCAATGAAATTGCACTGAGCTAATAGTGCATGGGCAAAATGAATCTGAGTGAAACCGAGCGCGAAGAGCTGATGTCGATGCAGCGCAGCCGCACGATGGCCGTTGGCCAGGTGAGGCGTGCGCGGTTGATCTTGCTGCTCGACGAAGGAGCCTCGCGTGCGGCGATCATGGCGGAATTGCGTTGCGATTCGCGTTTCATTACAACGTGGCAAATGCGTTTCACCAGTGAGCGTTTGGCTGGGTTGTACGGCAGACATCCAGGCCGGGCGCCGCGACCTGACCTGGCGGTCCTTGAAGCGAGAGTGCTCGACTACACACTGCGACGTAAGCCGGCCGACGGCTCGACACACTGGAGCAGCCGCAAACTGGCGGCACAGTTGGGCATGGCCTTCGTGACGGTGCAGCGTATTTGGCGCAAGCACGACATTCGGCCACATCGTCTCGATACCCACATGGTGTCCAACGATCCCGACTTTGAGGCGAAGGCAGCCGACGTGATCGGGCTGTACCTCAATCCGCCGTTGCATGCGGTGGTGTTCTGCGTGGACGAGAAGACAGCCATCCAGGCGCTGGATCGCAAGGACCGGATGTTGCCGCTCTCGCCTGGACGCGCCGAGAGCCATGGCTTTGAATACAAACGCAACGGCACCCTGAGCCTGTTCGCCGCATTGAACGTTGCCACCGGTGAGGTGCAGGGCAAAACCGCGCCCCGCCATACCAGTGCCCAGTTTGTTGCGTTCCTCACGGAGGTGGTATGGGCACAGCCGTGCGGAAAGGAGATTCACGTGATCTGCGACAACGTGAGCAGCCACAAAACCAACGCCGTTCAAACATTTCTGGTTGACCATCCGAAAGTGTCGATACATTACGCCCCGACGTATTCGTCATGGCTGAATCAGGTCGAGAACTGGTTTGCACGCATCCAGCGCGACGACATTGCGCTTGGCGTGTTCACCAGCACCAAGGATCTCAACAAAAAGCTTATGCGTTATATCTGTCAATACAACAAGCAGGCGCGCCCATTGAAATGGAAATACTCCGATCCATCGCGGCGAATCCGGTGCAATTCATCCGGTTCAACGGACTAGGCCGATGCGTTGATCAAGCCGCTCTAACCGGAATGACCTGTCGTGGCCTTGAAAGTGACATGATTTGCGGGCATCGAGGGACAGGAACCTCAGTCGGCAGACGGGTACCCTGGATACCAGGGGCGGAACTTCAATCCGTGGTGCAGGATCGCGCACGCCGCGTGAATTCGTCAGGCGCTGGCGAGCCCGGTACGCTGCACGTCATTCTCGAAGTCGGCGTAGGTTGATGCGATGCCCTCTCTGAGCGTAATCGTGGGCGCCCAACCCAGAGCGGCGAGCTTCGATACGTCGAGCAACTTTCGCGGCGTCCCATCGGGCTTCGACGAGTCGAATCTCAGCGATCCAGAAAAACCGACGACATCGCAGATCAGTCGTGCGAGGTCGGCAATCGCTATGTCCTTTCCATATCCGACATTGAACATGCCCTCGACCAGGTCGTTGCTCAGCAGGACGAGAACCGCGGACGCCAGATCGTCTACATGAAGGAATTCCCGTCTGGGCGATCCGGAGCCCCATACCGGGAGCGATTCGAGTCCGTTCAGCTTTGCCTCGTGCGCCTTGCGGATGAGCGCGGCCAGCACATGGCTGCCTTGAAGATCATAGTTGTCGTTGGGGCCATAGAGATTCGTGGGCATCACCGATATGAAGCGCGTGCCGTATTGCTTGTTATACGCTTCACAAAGCTTGTGACCCGCGATCTTTGAGATGGCATAGGCTTCGTTGGTTTGTTCGAGAGCGCTCGTGAGCAGGTAATCCTCTTTTATGGGCTGAGGGCAAAGCTTTGGATAGATGCACGATGAACCGAAGAAGACGAGCTTCTGCGTGTGACTCTTGAATGCTGCATGAATCACATTGGTTTCGATGACGAGGTTCTCGTAGAGAAACGAAGCCGGCTGAGTCGAATTGGCATGAATTCCGCCGACTTTGGCTGCGGCCAGAAGGACGACGTCTATATGCTCCCGAGCGAAAAAATCCATCACGGCGCGCTGATCCAGCAAGTCGAGCGACTGTCTCGAGGCCGTGATCACGTGATCATATCCGGAACTGGCAAGGCGCCGAAGGAGAGCCGAGCCGACCATTCCCTTATGTCCGGCGACATAGATGCGAGAGTTTCTGTTCATGTGAATGGCCAATAGTCGAGAGAGACACGTCGGTCGGAACGTGAGTTGCCCCGCCACTTGATTCAAAGGGCTACGACGTGCGGTTTCATCAGCTTAGCAATGCATATGGACCATTCAAGGTCATGGCGGACGGTGCCAATATATTGGCGCGGTCCGTGTGCACCTCTGCGCGGTCGTTGCCGCGGATATAAAGATGCGCGAGGTGACGCTGCAACGTAATACCCCGGTCAGCCAACTTCATTCCGTATTCGGCCATCTGACCGTGTGACCGACGAACCGATCCTATGCTTCGGGGACGCATGAAGGACCTCCGTGGGCCAATTTATGTCGTAAGCGGCCTTGCTCCCGGAAGGTTCGGTGTGTCGGGATACTACCGGCTCTCTTCGAGGAAAAAAAATGGAAGCTCTACCGATAACGGGCAACGCAGAGGTCGTTCATGACTCGAATTTCGAAGTAGTCTCGTTCGAAGGTGAAACGCTCGCCATGATCATCCGGGATTCGTTCTCGAGAAGTGGTGTGAGTTTCTTTACTCCGAAGGAGTTTCCTCAGCAACTCGCGTACATGGAACATCCCGCCGGAAAAGTGATCGACGCGCATCTTCACTGCAAGTTGGTGCGGCAGATCGAATGGACGCAAGAGGTGCTCTTCGTCAAGCGTGGCCGTGTCCTGGTGAAGTTCTATACGCCCGATAAGGACTACCTGTCGAGCCGTGTACTGTACGCGGGCGATGTCATCTTGCTGGCGTCGGGCGGTCACGGCTTCGAGATGCTCGAGGACGCGTCTTTCTTCGAAGTCAAACAAGGGCCCTATATGGGGGAGCAGGAAAAATTGCGCTTCGCGTCCGCAAACCTGAGCCGATGCAGTGAAGCGAGTAACGGCCCAGGCGTCGAGCTTGAAGTTAAGGACGGCGCGCGATGATTCCGGTCAACGAACCCCTGCTCGACGGAAAGGAGCGCGTCTATCTGAACGAATGCATTGAAAGCGGGTGGATTTCTTCGGACGGGGCGTTCGTCGAGCGTTTCGAACGTGCGATGGCGGGTTACGTCGGCCGCAGACACGCGATTGCCGTCGCGAACGGCAGCGCTGCGTTGGACGTGGCGGCGGTGGCTCTGCGGCTCGGTCCCGACGACGAAGTTATCATCCCCACGCACACGATCATATCGTGCGCATCGGCCATTGTTCGCACCGGTGCCCGCTTGAGACTGGTCGACTCAAGTCCGGATACGTGGAACATGGACGTGACGAAGATCGAAAGCGCTATCACGGGCCGGACGCGGGCGATCATGGCCGTGCACACTTTCGGTCTGCCGGTGGACATGGCTCCGTTGCTGGATATCGCAAGGAAATACGGCCTCGTTGTGATCGAAGATGCTGCGCAGGCAATCGGACAAGCCTATAACGAAGCGAAGTGCGGCAGTTTCGGCGATATATCGTGCTTCAGCTTCTACGCCAACAAGCACATCACGACGGGGGAAGGGGGCATGATCGTCTGCGACGACGACGAGCTGGCTACGCGCGCGAGAAGTTTGCGAAACCTGTGTTTCAAGCCTGAGAGGCGATTCGTCCACGAAGAGCTTGGCTGGAATTATCGGATGAGCAACCTCCAGGCGGCTGTCGGGCTAGCGCAATTCGAGAAGCTAGATGCGCACGTCGCGCGAAAGCGCGAGTTGGGCCGCCGCTACGAAAGCCTTTTGCGGGGAGTGCCGGGAATCGGGATGGCGCCGGTGGCATTGCCATATGCCGAGAATATCTATTGGGTCTTCGGTATGGTATTGGACGACAGCTTGCCCTTTGATGCCGACGAGCTCCGGTCCATGCTGGCGGAGGCAGGTGTCAGCGCGCGGCCGTTCTTCTGGCCGATGCACGAACAGCCGGTTTTTCTCAAGCAAGGGATGTTCAAGGGAGAGAATTTCCCGATTGCCGAACGCATGAGTCGCAGGGGATTGTATCTGCCGAGTGGTCTCGCGCTTACCGAAGCACAGCAGGACTACACGGTGGGCGTGGTGCGCGACACGCTGGCCACCGCCTTTTCGCGAAGTTTCCGCAACAGCAGGTCAAGTTCAGCGCGGTGCTGACCGACTGCTCGCCGCAGCAAATATGGCCCGTCACGCAACGGAACAAACACTTGATCCGGGTGGCAGGTGGTCGCACGCGGCTTTCGGCGGGCCGCTTTGACGCGATGCGCTTAGCCAGCGCGGGACTGCCTGGCGGTTCAGCCTCGACTCATCGACGAGGCTGGCTATGACATGCCATTCGTTGTATTTTCCGACGTTTTCTCGCTCGGGCTGTTTCCGAGCATCACCGTTTTCTCGCGACGAAGGTCGCTGAGAGATCGGTAGCGCTCAACTCGCCGCCCATGCACTTCAAACTGTCCAGGACCTCGAATCCGCTGAGGTCCAGCATCAGTTCGATCTCGGGCTTGAACATGTAGCGCATCACATGCGTCTCGAGGACGGTCTCGACCGACTGTGTTTTCAAATCCGTTAGCAGGACGGTGTAGTTGAACGCGACAGTATTGTCATGAGGACGCATCGTGGGCTCGGCGATTCGTATCGCCGCGGTTTCTTCGCTGGAGGCGCGTTTGATGCGCACGTCGGGCGGAGCGGCGAGGACCGCGGGACCGTACCAGCAATCGAACACGAACAGTCCTGATGGCCGCAGGTGCGTCGCGGCGGTGTGACACATCGCCATGAAATCGGAGTTGGTCGTTTGATAGCTCGCAACATAAAAGAGCGAGACGACTGCGTCGTAGAGTTCATTCGTGCGGACGATCCGCGCGTCGCCTTGCTGAAACGTCAGTCGCTTCGCTACTGCGCCTGGCAGAGTGGTACACCTGGCAGCGGCTCGGGCAAGCATATCGGCGCTCATGTCAACGCCAGAAACACAAAATCCCGCGGCTGCGAATTCCGCCGCGTGGCGTCCGGTGCCGCAACCTAGATCCATCACGTGACCTCCAACTATTCCGTACCGCCCGAGCAATCCGGTGACAAACGACGCTTCCGCCTTGTAGTTCTTGTCATGATAGAAAAGATCATAGTATTGCGAATATCTCGTGCTGAAGCTCATGAAGCGACTCCATGTCTGGTCGTATGGCGGTGGCGAAGTCACGCGTGACGCGAACGCACTTTTGTTTATTCGAAGGCAACCAAAGCCAAAGCCAAAGCTCAGGGTGCTCATGAGAAAGGGTAACTAGCGGGGATTTTCAGACTACTTGCATGACTGTTTTCAGCAAGGTGTTGACGGGTCGTTTCCTTGCTGAAGCATTCGCCGTCTGATCGGTCTATCGCTCAGCAAGTCCTGTGGGTCGGGAAACCCTGATGAGCGGCTTTATGGTTTTCACTTTCAGCGCTAAAGAAATCAGACAATGTTTTGGTCTTGTCGATACTGGGAGCGACATTCTCGGCCAGAAACATGCTTTTGGCGGACACCGCGGCAATGGTGGATCGAATATGGCACTAAGCTCACGAGGTCATACGCTTTCCACAGCGTTCCAACGCAAGCCAGAGCAGCGATCTAGAACCGAAGCAAAATGGAGGTAACGGCATGTCCCACGCTACTAGCTTAGGCGATGCAGGAGATAACGGTATTTTCCACCGATTTAAAGAACGCGCGGTCAAGCTCATAGGAATTTTGTTGTACGACGGTTTTTCGCTGCTGGAAGCGGGCACCCTTGCCGAGGTGCTTCATATCGCCAACGAGATTCAGTCTCGCAGTCTGAGAAGAAACGCAACTTACAGCGTCCGTCTGGTCTCTGCCTGCGGTGGGATGATAGCCTGTTCGTCATCCGTTTGCGTTTGGACCGAGCGCCTGGGCGGCCAGCGGTTCCAAGGCTTCGACGCACTGTATATTGCGGGCGGACCCGGCGCAAAGCGTGCAGCCGCCGACGAGGTGCTCATTGGGTTATTGACCATAGCATGTTCGCAGACCGGCGTCGTCAACCCTCTCGGCAACGGCGACTTGCTGCTGGCGGCAGCGGGCATTTCTCGCCGCGATTGGGCTTCGGTCGATCCGGGCATCTGGAGTCCGGAGACGTCTAACGTCGCGGCGTCGACCGAAGGCGGCGATGCGCTGATCAACTCGCTCGCGCTCGTGAAGCGGGACCTCGGATACGACATCGCGACAGCAGTTGCCGATCACTTCACCGTCTCCAAAGATCAGAATTTGACGACCATGCTGAGCACCATGGGAACGAACACGCAGGCGGAAAAGGCACAGGAATCCGCGCGCTGGCTCGAGCGAAATTGCGGACGCCCGGTTTCAATAGGCGACGCGGCTCGTACGGTGGCGATGAGCGAGCGGAACTTCCTGCGTCTGTTCAAGCGCGAGATGGGAGTGACACCGTCGCAATATCTTTTGCGAGCGCGCCTCGATCTCAGTTGTGAACTGTTGGCCAGAAGCGACTTGCCGATAGACAAGATCGCTCGCAGGGTTGGACTGACGAATGGCGAGCGGCTTTCGAAAGTGTTCAGGAGGCAATTCTCGATGTCGGCGACGGAATACCGCTGTCAAAAGAAAAGCGGCGCCACGGCCGATCCTGTGGAGATGTCCGCTTAGGAGCTGGCGAGGCAAAGCTTCGCCGCGAGACAAGGAGCCCTTCGAATCAGTTGGTCGGCATTCAGATTCAAATATTTTCGAGGAGAAACAGATCTTCACGCATCTGTTCGCCTCGGAAGCTCGATGTCCGAGGGCCGCATGAGCGTCATATGAGCCTTGCACAAGGGCTTTTCTCAGGAAGCCGTCGGACCGGCCAAATACCTGCCTTAATCAGTCACGAACGGCACCAGCAAGCTCGCGCAATCTAAATTCAAACCGAGCGCGAGAACCTTTTTCGAGCGCTGCAATCGTTATATCGATGGCCAAGAAACGTGGAGCGAGGAGTGACGAATTCAAACGGTTCCTTGGAACGGCCTATTCGCATGGTCGCGTTTATAGACTATGAACATACCTCAGGTGGGGGTTATCAGCAGGCGAAGAATGCTGCCTTGCTGCTAAAGAGTCTTCCGCCGGAACTTTGCGCGGTTGAGTTTGTGACGACGCGGCGATCC
The DNA here is from genome assembly GCF_050436245.1 of Paraburkholderia sp. MM6662-R1. Lineage (NCBI taxonomy): Bacteria > Pseudomonadati > Pseudomonadota > Betaproteobacteria > Burkholderiales > Burkholderiaceae > Paraburkholderia > Paraburkholderia sp. MM6662-R1. Next base: position 2,257,081 of record NZ_JBNDLV010000004.1, read on the forward strand.
ACCATCGATGATCTGCGACGCAGCGGCATTGAGCCTATTTTTTTCCCGGTGCCCCGCTTGCGCGGACTGGCGGCGAGACTCGGTTCAATATATAGCCGTGGAGGCCCGCGCGCGTTTCTGCGGAAACCGGGCAGGATGGCTTCGGTGGACCGCTTGCTTTCGGTGATGCGCGCGGACATTGCGTACTTCACAACGCCGTCCAACCTCGCACTGGCGATTGATCGATTCAACTACCTGTTCACCGTTTGGGATCTGTCCCACCGCGACGACGTCGAGTTTCCCGAAGTCCGGATCAAGCACGAATTCGAGCGTCGAGAATTTTTGTACGGATCTGCCTTGAAGAAGGCCTGCGGCATCTTCGTCGATTCGCAGGCCGGCCGCGAGAAGGTTGTCAGGCGATATGGAGTAGACAGCGAACGCGTGCATTTGATGCCATTCTCGCCAGCCCGCGCGACAGTGCTTTCCGAGGAGGCGTACGTGGAGCACTTCGTCGATGTCAAGACGAAGTACAAAATTCCGCGCGATCTGAAATACGTCTACTATCCCGCGCAGTTCTGGTCGCACAAGAACCATGTGTTTCTGTTGAAGGGACTGCACGCGCTGGAGTCCCGCTATGGCATCCGCGTAGGTGCGGTCTTCACAGGAAGCGATTTCGGCAACATGAGATACGTGCGTTCGGTCGCCGCCGATCTCGGTCTGGGCGAGCGTGTGTTCTTTCTCGGTTTCGTTCCGGACGGCGACGTGCCTTACTTGTATCGCGAGTCGATCGCGTTAGTGATGCCCACATATTTCGGCCCGACCAATCTGCCGCCACTCGAGGCGTTCAGTCTGGGCGTACCGGTCCTTTACCCTGACCTCGAGGCGCTGCGCGAGCAAGTCGGCGACGCGGGACTGCTGGTCGATCTGGCTCGGCCCGACAGCATGGCGGATGCGCTTTTCAGTCTGATCGACCAGCCTGCATTGCGCCAGTTGATGATCGAGCGCGGCACGCGGCGTCTTGCGAGCAACGATGACGCAGCCCGCTTGTCGACGCTAGCGCGGGTGCTCGAACGATATCGCATCCGTGCGGTGTGTTGGGGAGAGGAAGTCTGGATGAATTAGAGTACGGTGAGGTCATAGACGAGACGGGCAAGATCCGCGATTGCAGTGTCCCCGTCCGTATCCGATATTGAACACGCCTTCGGCCCCGTCGGCGTCGAGCAAGGCCAGTGCGGCGGACCCGGGGTCGTCGACGTGCAGGAACTCCCGCTTCGGAGAGCCGGAGCTCCAGACGGAAATCGACTGAACCCCGTTGAGCTTTGCCTCGTGTGCCGTACCTTTATGGGCTGCGGGCAACACTTTGGATAAGTGCATGATGAACCAAAGAAGAGCAGATCAGGTGGTGCGTGTGAGACCACCTTGTACCGCGAGACTCGCTTCAGCCAACGTCATGGCATATTCGGTCAACCCGTCTAGTGACCCTGGAACTGCTCCTATGCTTGCAGACGCGTGAGGTCGTTCTCTCTTCATCAAGCGGGGCCCCTATGTGGGAGAGCAGGAGAAAGTGCGTTTCACGGCGAACCGATAACCGATGAATCGAATTGGCGATGCCGGGAAGTACGTGTTCGACGCAAGACCAGAGGGGTGGATGATGGAAGACGCGGTGAGTTCTGAAGACGCAATGGCAGCGGCGATCGCAGAAGGGTCGCTCGGGCACGCCTGTCGGCGCATCGTCCCGGTCATTCTCGCAGGTGGATCGGGCACGCGCCTCTGGCCGATGTCGCGTGAGCAGTTTCCAAAGCAGTTGATCGATGTGGTCGGACGGGATTCATTGCTGCAGGCTACCGTCACACGGATGGAGGGTTTCGTCGGCGGCTTCGACGTCGACACTCAGCCGATTATCGTGTGTGGGGAGGAACACCGGTTCCAGACAGAAGAGCAGGTGCGGGCGTGCGGCGTCTGCGCGAAGATTATCGTCGAGCCTGCGCGGCGCGATACGGCGCCGGCGCTCACGCTCGCGGCGCTCGCAGCCGTTAATCAGGATGACGACGCGATCATGGTGGTGATGCCGTCTGACCATTCCATCTCAGACATTCCGGCGCTGCATCGTGCGATCGCAATTGCCGCTGAATATGCCGAACACTCCATGATCGTGACGCTCGGCGTTGCGCCCACACGGCCGGATACCGGCTTTGGCTACATCCGAATCGGCGACGCCCTCGAAAACGGCGCACATCTGATCGACCGCTTCGTCGAAAAGCCCACGACCGAACTCGCCGCGCAGTACGTCGCTGCAGGCACCTACTGGTGGAACAGCGGCATCTTCATCGTGCGAGCGGGCGTGTGGCTCGAAGCGCTAGCCAAGCTCAACGGCGACATGCATGCGGCCTGCACCGCGGCGTTCGCGGAAGGCAAGGCGGACGACAACTTCATTCGTCCTTGCCCGTTTCAGTTCGGCCGTGTGCCAGCGGATTCCATCGACTATGCGGTAATGGAGCACATCGGCGCGGCCGGCTCGCCTTGCAAAGGCGTGGTTGTGCCATTGGCGGCGGGATGGTCGGACCTTGGATCCTGGGATGCCGTGTGGGAAGCGATGGAGAAGGACGGGCTCGGCAACGTCGCGAGCGGGCGTGTCGTTTTCGAAGGCGCGACCTCGAGCTATGTGCGCGCCGAGGGCGGGCGGCTGGTTGCATGCGTTGGCACCTCCAACGTAGTCGTCGTCGACACGGACGACGCCGTGCTCGTCGCCGACCGCTCACACGCGCAGGACATCAAGACGCTGGTGGCGCGCTTTCGCGAGCAGCGCGCGCCTGAAGCCGAGACGCACCGAAAGGTGCGCCGTCCGTGGGGCTTCTACGATGCGATCGAGCGCGGCGAGCGGTTTCAGGTGAAGCGCATCGTGGTTGCGCCAGGCGCTCGCCTGTCATTGCAGATGCACCACCATCGCGCCGAGCACTGGGTCGTCGTGCGCGGCACCGCGCTCGTGACACGGGGCGAGGACCAGTTTCTTCTTTCAGAAAACCAATCGACCTTCATTCCGCTCGGCGTGCAGCATCGGTTGGAGAATCCGGGCAAAGTGCAGCTCGAAATCATCGAGGTTCAATCGGGCAGTTATCTCGGCGAGGACGATATTGTGCGCCTGGACGACTGCTACGGCCGAATTTGACCCTCGGTTGATGCGCACGTGAGACACCAACGTCTCGCCAACTTCTATCCGCCGGTGTCATGCCGGCCTCATCCTTTATGCGCGCTGCGCCGGACACTGCGATCCGGGAGATCTGCCCCATCTGATTATCGGTTACGTTCAGCAACCGTCGGCCCTCCGGGCACATCACACTCCAACCTCGCGAATGTCGAACTGCGTGCCATCCGGCTGGTTTCGGCTTCAGCCCTGAATCAGCGGGAGCCTGAGCAAAGCGTCGACCTTTCTGACGACGCTCCCGGCGTTGGCCAGCGCCTTTGAGGCCGATTTCACCGACGTGCCGTACCCGGCGGCCGTCCAGTTTCCCCTTGATGCCCAAGCGCACGCGACAGATTGCCCACCTCGCGCTTGAGCAACTCCGCGAACTGCGCGACGCGCTCATCGGTTACGCGCACGCTCGGCCCGAAGATGCACACCGAACCTGCCACCTGGTTCGCGCCGTTGAAGAACGGCGCGGCTACCGCGACTGCGCCGGCGATCAGCTCGTGATGGCTGGTACCGAAGCCTCGTGCGCGGACCGCGTCGAGATCGGCGGCTAGCGCCGCGACGTCCTGATCCGGATCGGTCAGATAGCGCCGCAGATCGTCCTCCGACAGCGGCATCTGCGAAAGAATCGTGCGGCCGCTCGCGCCGAGCACGAGCTTCTCGCGATAGCCGACCCCGCGCCGGAAACTCAGCGGCTGCGGACTTTCCAGTTCGGCCACGCAGATCCGGTACGTCCCCTCCGGCACGAACAACGCGACCGTCTCCGATGTCGCTTCCCAAAGCTCGCGCAGCATCGGCTGCGCGAGCTGCGCGATCGTATTGTTCGCCATCCACGCGTGCGCGAGTTGCGCGACCGAACTGCCAAGCCTGAAGCGTTGCGGCTCGCCCGACGAGGCGAGAAAGCCGTTCTGTTCGAGCGTATTCAGCAGGCGGTACAGCGTCGGTCGGCTCAGGTCCACGCGGGTCAGCAGCTCCGCGACGGTCAATTCTTTGTCCCCGGGTCGGAACGCCAGAAGAATTTCTAGCGCCCGTTCTACGGCCCGCACGTTTTCGTGCGGCTTTTTTTCTTCCATTTGAAATTTCCTTTCTGCGGCGGTCCGCGTCGATTGCACATTGTAGTGAAAGTCCCTAGCCGCAAGAACTTGACGTCGATCAATCTGTCCGTACAATGAGACTACATTCTCATACAACGGACAACAGGATTCGGAGGAATGATGGACAAGAACATGTCGGAAACTCTGGTTCGCACTGGCCCAGGCACGGCGATGGGCAATCTGATGCGCCGCTACTGGGTGCCGGTGCTCCTCGCCAGCGAAATCGCAGAGCCTGATTGCCCGCCGGTTCGCGTGCAGATCCTCGGCGAAAAGCTGCTCGCTTTTCGCGATTCCGACGGCCAGCCGGCGCTGATCGACGAGTTCTGCTCGCACCGCGGCGTGTCGCTGTACTTCGGCCGCAATGAAGAGAACGGCATCCGCTGCTCGTATCACGGTCTGAAATTCGACCGCAACGGCAACTGCGTGGAAGTGCCGTCCGCGCCGCAGGCGTGCAAGCACATGGGCATCACCGCGTATCCGTGCATCGAACGCGCGGGCATCGTGTGGGCGTACATGGGGCCGAAGGACCGCCAGCCGGCGCCGCCGGATCTCGAGTGGTGCAATCTGCCGGAGAGCCACGTGTTCGTCTCGAAGCGGCTGCAGGAATCGAACTACCTGCAGGCGATGGAAGGCGGCATCGACACGAGTCACGTGTCGTATGTACACCGCTACGAAGTCGACGAGGACCCGATGCACCAGGGCACGAAGGCACTCGACTACATCAAGGCGGACGGCAACGTGATCTTCGAGATCGAGAAGCAGCCGTTCGGCCTCACGCTGTTCGGCCGCCGCAACGGCGAGCCGGATTCGTACTACTGGCGCGTCACGCAGTGGCTGTTCCCGTGGTACACGCTGATCCCGCCGTTCGGCGATCACTCGCTCGCGGGCCACGTATGGGTGCCGATCGACGATCACACCTGCTGGGCGTGGAGCATCAACTTCCGCCCGGACCGTCCGCTCGACGAGCAGGAACTGGCCGACCTGAACGCCGGCAAGGGCATTCATTGTGAGTACGAGGAGGGTGGCACGTTCCGGCCAAAAGCGAACAAGGACAACGACTACCTGATCGACCGCCAGGCTCAGAAGGAAAAGCGCGCGTACTCGGGCGTGTTCGGCTTCGCGATGCAGGACGCGTCGCTGCAGGAAAGCATGGGTCCGATCCAGGATCACAGCAAGGAAAAGCTGCTGCCGACCGACCGCGCGATCGTGATGGCCCGCCGCATGATGTACGAGGCGGCGACGGCGCTGGTGCCCGACACCGATCCGCCCGCGATCGACGCCGACCAGCAGCGCGTACGTGCTGCCGGCGTGCTGCTGCCGCGCGATCAGAAGCCGCAGGAATGGGCGGTGATCCATCTGCTCGACGGCAAGGACCAGCCGATCTACTCGATCTGATGCACGGCGGAGCCGGACTTCGGTCCGGCTGCGCGTGTCGTCGTCTGGTCCGACTGGACCTTCTGCCCATTCCGCAAAAGGAGGCCGGCTGCGCGCCGGCATGCAATGCAGCAACGTAAAAGACTCGAGGACAAGGTCGCGCTGATCACCGGAGGCGGAGGCGGCATCGGTGCCGCGACCGCGCGCGTGTTCTGCGCGGAGGGCGCCGCGGTGGTGCTGGTCGATGCGAACCCGGAGGCGCTCACGCGCGTCGCCGACGAACTGAAGGCGGCTGATCCGTCCGCGCGTGTCGAGACGTTCGCGGCCGACGTGTCTCACGACGCCGATGCGGTGCGCGCGGCGCAACTCGCCGCCGATTCGTTCGGCCGGCTCGACGTGCTGGTGAACAACGCGGCGATGCGCAACTACAGCGCGCTCGCCGACGCGACGCCGGCCGAGTGGCAGGCGATGGTGTCGGTCAATCTGGTCGGCACATCCAACTATTGCAGGGCAGCGCTGCCGTTCCTGCGTCGCGCGGGCCGCGCGAGCATCGTCAACGTGTCGTCGTGCTACGCGGTGACCGGCCGCAAGGGCATGGGCCTGTACGACGCGACCAAGGCCGGCATGCTCGCGATGACCCGCACACTCGCGTTCGAGGAGACCGCGAACGGCGTGCGCGTGAACGCGGTGTGCCCGGGTTCGACGCTGACCGAATTCCACATGAACCGGGCCATTGCATCGGGCAAAAGCGTCGAAGTGCTGAAGACGCAACGCCAGGACACGTCGTTGATCGGCCGTTGGGCGTCGCCCGAAGAGATCGCATGGCCGATCCTGTGGTTCGCGAGCGACGAGGCTTCGTACATAACCGGCACGACGCTGATGGTCGACGGCGGCCTGTCGGCGATGTGAGCGGAGGAGGTGGCATGAACATGACCGATTCCACGCTGATGGTGCGTGTCGCCGCACGACGCGACGAAGCCGACGGGATTGCCGGCTTCGAGTTCGTCGACATCGACGGCCGCGACCTTCCGCCGTTCGAGGCGGGCGCGCACATCGACGTCTACGTGCCCGGTGGGCCGGTGCGGCAGTACTCGCTGTGCAACGCGTCTCGCGAGCGTCACCGGTATCAGATCGCGGTGTTGCGCGCCGCCGATTCGCGCGGCGGATCGCAGCGCATGCACGACGCGGTAAACGAAGGCGACGCGATTCATATCGGCGTGCCACGCAATCACTTTCCGCTCGCCCGGCATGACGCGAAGCCGCTATTGCTCGCGGGCGGCATTGGCGTGACGCCGATTCTCTGCATGGCGGAGCAGCTGGCGGCAATGGGCGCGGCGTTCGAAATGCGTTACTGCGCGCGCTCGAAGAGCCGTGCGGCGTTCGTCGAGCGAATCGCCGCGTCGTCGTGGGCGGACAACGTGCAATACCACTTCGACGACGCGCACGGCATGCTCGATCTGAATGCACTGCTGACGGACGCCGGCGCGGACCGGCATCTATATGTGTGCGGTCCGCAGGGCTTCATGAACGCGGTGCTCGACACGGCCCGCTCGCTCGGCTGGAGTGACGAGCGTCTGCATTACGAATACTTCGCGGCGGCGCAGCCGTCGGGTGATGGCGCGTCGTTCGACGTGCGGCTCGCGCGCTCGGACCGCGTCGTGTCGATTGCGGCCGATTGCACGGTCACCCAGGCGCTCGCGGCGGCGGGCGTCGACGTGCCGGTGTCGTGCGAGCAGGGCATTTGCGGCACCTGCGTCACGCGGGTGCTCGAAGGCGAACCTGACCACCGCGACCTGTTCCTGTCGCCAGAAGAGCAGGCCCGCAACGATCAGTTCCTGCCGTGCTGTTCACGCGCGAAGTCGAGGGTGCTCGTACTCGATCTGTAACCGTAATCGCCGGCCCGGCCGCCAGGCGCGGTCGGCGCCATCCATCAGAAAGAAAACGGGCGGCCCCGCTGGCACGCCCGGCATCGGAGGAGTCATGGAGAAGAATCTGGCGTCGTCGGAGGGTATGCCCGCGAGCGTCTGGACCGGGAACGATGCGAGGGCGGCGAGTAGCGCCGACACGAGCCCGTATCGCTGGGTCGCGCTGTTCATCGTCTGGGCCGCGTTTCTGCTCAGCTATGTGGTCCGCGTTGCATGGAGTACGGTAGCCGCGCCGGTCGGCGCGTCGCTCGGCATCGGCGTGTCGATGCTCGGTGCGTTCGTGACCGCGTTTTACGCGGGCTATGTGATCGCGAACGTGGTTGGCGGCATGCTGACCGATCTGCTCGGCGGTCGCGTGATGCTCACGCTTGCGCTGCTGCCGCTCGGCGTGCTCACGTTCACGTTCGGCTATACGCATTCGCTCGCATTCGGCATCGTGATTCAGGCCGCGATGGGTTTCGCGGCGGGCGCCGACTACTCGGCCGGCATGAAGATCATTCCCGCATGGTTCACGCGCGACCGTGGCCGCGCAATGGGCCTCTACACGACCGCTACGTCGCTCGCCGTCGTGATTGCGAACGCGGTCGTGCCGTCGTTCTCCGCGCGGCACGGCTGGTCGAACGCATTCCATATGCTCGGCATCGTCACGTTCGCGTGGGGCATCGTCACGTTGCTGCTGCTGAAGAACCGGCCTTCGAACGAAGCGAAGCCCGCGCGCAACAGCCTCCAGGAAATGCTCGGCCTGTTGCGCAACCGTAACCTGATCGCGCTGTCGATCGCGGGATGCGGCGGGTTGTGGGCGACCGTCGGCTTCGGTGCATGGGGCAACGCACTGATGACGCGCCAATACGGCATTGCGCCGATCGTCGCCGGATCGATCGTCGCCTCGTTCGGCATTGGCGCGGTGATCGCGAAGCCGACGCTCGGCTGGATCTCCGACCTGCCTGGTGTGTCGCGGCGGATGATGTCGATCGGCTGCCTGATCGCCTTCGCGATCGCGCTGCTGGTGTTCGGCTACTGCTCGACGGTGCATCAGTTCTATCTGGTCGCGCCGATTCTCGGTGCGTTCTCGTTCGGCTATCTGCCGGTGCTGATGGCTCAGGTCAGCGACGCATCGGGCAAGCGTCTCGCGGGCGCGAGCGCCGGCTGGACCAATGCTATCTGGCAGTCCGGCAGCGCGGTGTCGCCGATGGTGGTCGGCTCGCTGTATGGCGCGAGCCATTCGTTCATGCTCGCGCTCCTCACACTCGCGATCGGACCCGCTATCGCGGTCATCGCGATGTTCTTCGTCAACCCGCATATCGCACGCGAATGACCGATTCTCCGGTAGCCGACGCGGCCCCGCGCCGGCTACCGCAACGACAGAGGTCGGACGATAACTAATCCGCATCACAAAACAACTCACTTTCCAGCAGGAGACACATGGTGAAGCACAACCCTCTCGCCAGGCCGTCGAAGGTCCTTTTTGCATGTGGTATTGGTATCGGCATCAGCGGCGCGGCGCATGCGCAGTCGTCGGTCACGCTCTATGGCATCGTCGACTCGGGGGTGACCTACGTGACTCACGCTGTCACGTCGCAGGGATCGTCGGGCACGCAGGTCGCTCTCGGCACCGGCAACCGGCTGAATTCGCGGTGGGGTTTCACGGGCAAGGAAGATCTCGGCGGCGGACTGCGGGCGATTTTCACGCTCGAATCGGGCATGTCGATGAACACCGGTGCCCTGCAGCAAGGAGGGCGGCTGTTCGGCCGGCAGGCGTTCGTCGGACTCGAATCGGACCGCTACGGCGCGATGATGCTCGGCCGGCAGATGACGCCGATGTATCGCTACTTCCTCGCGCTCGACCCGCTCGGTTATTCGAGTTACGGCCTTTCCGCGCAGGACGCGCAGTTCGTCGGTCGCGCGGATAACGCGGTGTCGTATCTCGGCCATGTGGGACCATTCGAGCTGAATGCGCTCTACAGCCTCGGCTACGACGCAGTCACCTACAACGTGCCGGTGGCTGGCTCGTTCCGCGTCGGCAAGCAGTACGACATCGGCGGACGCTATGTGCAGGGGCCGCTGAATCTGACGTTCGTGTACGAGCAGCGGCAAGGCTCGGCCATTGCGTCATCGGGCGACAGCGAGCGCCGCTACGTGGCCGGCGGTTCGTATCAGATCGGCAAGGCGACGCTGTACGGCGGCTACGAATTGCTGCTGAACGACGTCCGGTCGACGCTCGCGGCATCGCCGCCGCAGTCGATGGCGTTCGCGGGCGTGCGCTACAGGGTGGCGCCGGCGCTCGACCTCGCAGCCGCGACTTACTACCACGCGTATCGCCAGGTCGACGCGCACGCATTGAGCACCGGTGTCAACGCGGACTACTGGCTGTCGAAGCGCACGGCGCTGTACACCGACATCACGTATGTGATCAACAGCTCGAAGGCCGCGCTGAGTGCGACGGGGTGGGCGACTTCGGTCGCGACGACCACCGTGAAGACCGGCGCGAACCAGCTCGCTGTTGCGGTCGGCGTGCTGCACAAGTTCTGACTTGACGCTGCAAAGAGGGCGACCGAGGCCGCCCTCTCAATCGCTCAGTGCGTCGCGATGATCGCGCCGCCCTTTCGCCGACGCGTAATACCGCTGCAAGGCGTCGGTCGAGCGCGCGCCCAACGCGCGGATCTGGGCGTGCCAGTCGGTTTCCACTGGCCACTCACCGGCGATCACGCGCGGATAGATCTGCCGTGCGTAGCGATGCAGTGCCTTCGCGCCGATGTTGCCGCTGACGCCAAGCAACGCATGCAAGCTCGCGTGCGTCGCCTTGATATCGACGGCCGCGCTGTTGCCTGCGAGGCGCACGACGAGCGAGCGAATCTGTTCGATGCCGTTCAGGAACGATTCGTCAAGCAGATCGAGCGAGACCAGTTCCTTGAGGTGTGCTTCGTCGAGCAGGCTTTCTTCAGCGATGGCGGCGGCCGCGGGCGCGTTCGCAGTGGGGGGCAATGCCACCGGCGTCGCCGCAAAATCCGTTTGCGCGGCTCCGCCCGCGGTTTCCGTGATTCGTTGCGGAGCGTCCGCAACCAGCGCGCCGCGTGTGCCGAACTGCCGCGCGAGACATGCGTACAGCGAGCCGGCCTGCACCGGCTTGATCAACACCTCGTTCACCCCGGCGGCAACGCAGGCCTGCACCGCTTCGGCATCGGTGTGACTGGTCAGCGCAATGATAGGCAGCGTCGCGTAGGCATCGGTGCGCGCGCGAATCGACTTCGTCGTCTCGATGCCGTTCATGCCCGGCATGTTCACGTCCATCAGGATCGCGTCGATGAAGCCGTCTTCGTGCAGTTTGGTCAGCACCGCCTGACCGTGGTCGGCCTCGACGACGCTCGCGCCGCAGCGCTCCAGATACGCCTTCGCGACAAGCCGGCTGTAGGTGTCGTCGTCGGCGATCACAAAGGTTCTGCCGGCGAAGACATCGGGCAGTTCGCCCGGCTGATGATGCGCACCGTTGTCGAAGAGGGTCTGCAACGCGGTGAGCAGCTCCTGCACACTCGACGTCTTGCTGATGATCTCGTCCATGCCGGCGCGCCGCGCGCGCAGTCGCACCGCGATGCCCGGTTCGGCGGTATAGGCGGCGATCAGCACGTTGCGGTTCGGGCAGTCTCTGTCGGCGCGGAGGCGCTCGGTCGTCGTGTAGCCGTCCATCGCGGGCATGCTGATGTCCATCAACACGAGGTCGTAGAGCGGCGCGCGCCGCAACGTGGCGAGCGCAAGCTCGCCGCCCGACGCTTCGCTGACATAGGCGCCGGCCTGCGTCAGCACGCGGCGGGTGCGGGCGCGCAGCGTGTCGTCGTCGTCGACGACGAGCACGCGCTTGCCCTTGAACGCCGGCATCGCCCGTTCGAACAGGCGCCGCTCGTGCTCCTCGACCTCGTCGGCCGCTACCGGTGGAAAGCGCAGCGTGAACGCGGTGAACTTGCCGAGTCCCGATTCGCAGTCGATGCTGCCGCCGAACGCGCGCATCGCGCGCTGGCAGTACGCGAGCCCGAGCCCGGTGCCGCCAGAGTTGCCGGCCGTGCGAAACGGCTCGAACAGATGCTGCAGGATCTCCGGCGCGATGCCGGGGCCGGTGTCGCGTACGATCACCGAGTCGCGGTCGACGGTCAATGTGAGCGTCGCCTGCGGATACGCGACGATGTGATGCAGCGCGTTCTTGATCAGGTTGAACAACGTGAACAGATAGACCGTCTCGTCGACCTTGAACACGAAGTCGCGCCTGACGACGACGCTCACCTTCGCGCGTTCCTTGTCGTTGTCGAAGCCGTATTCGGCGAGCGCCTTGCGCGTGGTCGCGCCAGCATGGAGGTAGCTGAGACTATCCGGGCGGATCGATTTCGCGGCGACTTCGTCAAGCGTCATCGCGATGATGCGCAGGCCGCGCTCGATCGACAATTGCCCCTGCGCGAGGTGGTTGTACATCAGCGAGGCCGTGCCGTCGGTCAGCGTCGGCGCCGCGCCCGCTTCGGTCGCCGCGGGCAGCGCTTCCTCGACGCGGTCGAGCACGTGCCGCAACTGGCTCAGCGGATTGCGCATCTCGTGCGCGATGGACCCCGCGAGCGCCTGCAACGCGCGGTTCTTTTCGACGAAGATGCGTCCCTTGCTGATCGCATGACTGAACGCCATGCTGCACAGCACGACCACCGGCAGCAACGCGAGGTTGGACTTGTCCTGCGCGCTGAGAACGACCGGCGTCGGCGCGCTCAACACGCCGGCGAGCCCGCCGGAAAACACGCCAATACCGATGCACGTTATCAGCAGCAGGGGGTTGTCGATACACAGCGCCAGAATGAAGATCATCATGACCTCGGTCATCATCCACATCGTGGAGAAACCGTTTCTGACGGTCAGGAACGTGCAGACGAACGGCAGCACGTAAATCAGACAGCAATGCCAGTAGATCAGCAGCGCAGGATTGTAGCGCCTCGGCCAGCGCGCCTGGAACAGCAGGGGGACGCAGACGGCCGCCGCGCTGAGCCGCAGCAGCAGGTTGTCGTAAGGCTGCGGAAGGATGTAGGTCCAGACGACGTAATAGATGGGGTGACACAGGAGGCCGAGTGCGCCTCCCCATCGAATTGCGAACCTGCTTCGTTCCAGCATATCCCGCATGCTTTCGCGCGGTATCGCCATCAGGCCTCCGAGCTCATTAGGAACCCATCATTTCATGCGTATTGAATTGCTGTGATTCGACGACTTCGGCGAGCGAATCGCCGTTCTTGCCGTGAAACGGTCCGACCGAAAAGCCATACTTCTTCAGCAGACCATGAGTATAAGAGACCGACCACACGGGCGGGCTGCCAATGATGAAATCGGAGGCGATACCTTCCTGCCATGCCGAATAGCCTTCGGCGAAGCAGGTATAGCAGTCGCGGGTGGATGGCAGCCTGAACGGGAACGCGGTGTCGAGTCCGGCGGGCCCGCGCGCGAAGCATTCAATATAGAGCGTATGACCGCGAGAAGCGAGTTCCGCTGCGACGCTTGCCGCGCGCGGATGCGAGTCGTCGATCCAGAATTGCGCGCGTTTGAGATCGGCGGCGCTCAGGTAAGGCACGCTCGTGCTGCTCGCGAGAATCGCGCCGTCGAAGTCCGGCAGCGGCGTGTCCGGGCTGAACGTATGCACCGAGACTTTCGATTTGCCAAGCAGGTCCGACGCGAGCAGATCGTTCGCCTGATCGATCAGCAGGTTGATCTTGTCGGGCAGATCGATCAGCACCAGCTCCTTCGGCGCATCCTTGTAGAGCAGATACTTCGCGACCGTCGTGCCGAGCCGGCCGGCCGCGCCGAACAGCGCGAGCTTCGTGTTGCCGAGCTCGAGGTCGAGCTGTTCGCAGCAATGCATCGCCCAGTCCTTCAGCATCGCCGCGGTCGCCGCGTGGCCCGTCGTGATGTGAGGCGGCTTGACCGGCCGGGGCAGCGCGCCGTAGTTGCACGCGTAGGGCGTCGACGCGCCCATCGCGACCATGTTCAAGCCCGCCTTTCGGGCGAGCTCGAGCGCCGGAAAGAATTGCGTCTCGCGAAAGCGCTTGATGCCGCGCGGGCTGCCGAGCCACATTTCGAGCGGCACCGGGCAGGCGATATTCGCGCCGATCACCTGCGCGCCCGAATAGATCGGCGATGCGATGAAAGGCCTGGTTTTCCACAACTCCTCTTCGAACGATTCGCTTCGTTCGCGAACGTTGTGAAAAGAAAATGAAAGGGTTTCCCAATCGGTCGCGTGGAACAGAAAGCCGACTCCCCCCTGACGGGCCGGCAGGCTATCCCGGATCTGTTCCGGGTGAATTTCGTGCTTGAGCGCAAGCGGTGCACTATTCCGATGCAAAAGAAGTCCGGTTGGCTCGTTTGAAACAGGCGACACGTCTTTAAGGAGAGCGGTTTTCATTGGTTTTTCCGTGGTTTTGATTAGACGCTGGAAAAGTCAGCGCGCTGCGTGGCCAGCCGGTTGGACCGGCGACCCTTCAACTCTAGAGAAATCCACACCGATATGCCCGTCTGTTCGTGCACACAGCATTCACGAGCGGTCCATGACGGGTTGCCCGCCGGGTGGAGGTCGGCTTTGGGCAAACTTTTGAAAGGATTACGGCAGAAGTTTCGATGTATTAGGGCGCGTCGTGGGCCGTCATCGAATGGAAAAGGGCCGCTCGGCGGCCCTTTGCTTGCATGCCGGGCGAATTCCGGATTAGCGTGTGATGCTATAGCCGATTCGCGCAATCCAGCGATGCTGGTTGTAGTCGAGAATGTCCTCGCCATAACCGCTGAAGAAGCCGAGCCACAGATAACCGCCCCAGCGGCTATTGATCAGCTTCGCCAATGGATAGGTGAACTGCGTATCGACGCTGCCCTTGCCGCCTTGCGTTCCTTTGCGCAGCGTCGTGTCCAATTGCGCGCCGTCGGGGCTGCCGTAGATGAACCGCAGGTCCACATAGCCGCGGTAGTCGGCGATGTCGTGGTTCTCGCCGGCGATGTGCGTATAGTAATAAATCTTCGGCTGGATGGTCAGATGGTAGCTGTGGATGTCGCCGAAATCCCAGATCGGCTTGAGGAACACATAGTCGACGCCGCGCGATTCCGGACCGTCGCGTCCATTCGATTCGTGTTCGTAGCCGGCCATCACGCCCATTCTGCTCCACCACGTGCTCTTCCAGCCGGTGTCTTCGAGGTAATAAAAGAGTGCCGGCATATAGCTGGTGTCGCGGAACGGCGCCGAGTACTTCTTGAGATCCCACAGCGAGGTTTGCGTATAGGCGAAGTACAGGTTGTCCGCGAAACCACGCGAGCGCGGGTCGTCCGGAACGACGAGGCGGAACTTGAAGCTGAGCTGGAATTTCGCGAGGGACTCGCTACCGCCGCCATCGGCGAAATACATCGGTTCGAAGGCGGAGAAGCGGCTCAGGAAAGTGTTGATTTGCGGCACGGGCGCATCCGGTCGTGATGGCGCGGGCGACGACGCGATCAGGCTCGTCGACGACGGTGCGCCGCTCGCGGTGCCCGCCGCCGTTGCTCCATTGGCGCTCCCGGCCGACGCGAGCGCCGCGTCCTTGCCGGAGCGCGGCGGACGCGTCAGCAGCACGTACGATGGCGACACGTCGAGATCCGGCACGTCGATCTGCATCGCGCCGCGCGCCCATTCGGGCCACGTGCCGGTATAGCGCACTGCCTTCAGTTCGCCGGCGGCGAGCTTCAGATGCTCGGGTGCGCCGCTTTCGCGCGTGAGCGCGAGCCGATGCGGTACCACGTCGGTATTGCTGATCGCGATATTCAATTGCGCCGGCACGTCGACTTCGGTGCCGCCGGGTTGATCGCCGGCATAGACGATCGTCACTTCGAGTGGACTGCTCGATAGCGCTTCGCGCGGCGGACGCAATACGGATACGCCGGCGACGCTATACGCGGAGTAGCTGCCGAGCACCAGCGCAGTCATGCAAAGCGATAACCAGGGGAGAAGCCTGGAAAGCGAGCTGGAAACCGAGCCGGAAAGCGGACTCGAAGATAATCGGGAAACACGCGAGCGGTGGCTGCGAACGGCGGACTGGCGGTCTTTCTTCACGCGAGACATCGATCGATTCCGCACACGAAGCTCCTGGTGGTCTACGAGAGTTCAGGTCGCAAAGAGACGATAGCGTTAATGCGTGCAATTGGGTAGAAAATCGCGGCCGCCGTGTTTTATTGCGGAAATGGCGACGCATGCCGGTTCCCGCTATCTGGCATTCTGCTCATTCTGCCAGTGCGATTACGGATTGCGTGAGTGGAAAAATGAATTAGGAGCGCTATCGGTGCAAATAGCGGGGGGAAGTGGGGATAATGCCGGTGTGTCGTTGCATTTGCGCAACGAAGACTTAAATGTCAAATCGATTGTCATTCGCGACCCGGTGTATCCCCGCGGTCGCCTCAGTCATTTCCGTTATGGCAATTGCGCGTCAATTGGCGATTCGCTTTCGTGACAATTCGTTGCGCGGCCAATGCGGCGACTGAATGCTTTCTTCAATAGGCGAATTTCCGGTATTGCTCCGGCGCGCTTGCATTGTCGAGTTCGCTCACGCGCGGCATATGGCGCAGCAGGCGTTCCGCCCGTGGCGCCAATTGCTGATAGACGGCGCCGGGTACGTCGATGTGGACTTCCGAAGCGGCCCACGGTTGTCTCCTTTATCGAATCGTCGAGTTGGGGATGCCTGAGATGCCTGAAGTTGCCTGGATGTGCAGCTCATTGCCTCGGCGAGACCAGCAGCGACACCGGCACGCCGTGACAATCGACCTCCGCGAGAACCGTCGCGCCGAGCTCGGCGCCCGACCTGGTGGGCGCGTCGAACGGGCTCGCGCCGCGATCGATGCGCAAAATGTTCAGCGGCCAGGAGGGCCGCGTCAGCCGCTCGTGCGCGAACGCGCCGACCCAAAGCGGCGCCGCGGAGGTGCCGTTGTCGACCGCGTAGCCGCTCGGCCAGAAGCGAAGCACGTAGCGTTCCTCGCGCGAATTGCCCGGTCGCATGAAGACCAGCGACGACGGCACGCCATTGTTCAGCTTCGGCAGCACCGGCAGCGACACCGCCGCGACGTCGGGCGAAGCGAGCGACAGCAGGCTGTGCGCGGACACGTCGGTGCCCTCGACCCAGCCCTGCGCGCGCAACTGCTCGCGTATCGAAGCGGGCTCGGAGACCCATTGCAGCGTCAGCGGCTCCTTGCGATCGCCGCCCATGTCGGAGCGAAAGCACGGCAGCCGCTTCCACCCGGAGAGCTTCCACTGCGTCTGCGTGAACTGCACGGGGGGTGGTTGCGGCGCGCCGTCCGGCGGCGTCGGCATTGCGAGGCCGAGCTGCAGGCCGACACTGAGCGCTACGACCGCGAGCACCACGAGCGGCATGAAACGGCGCGGCGGCGGCGGCCGCGGATGCCGCCAGATCGCCGTCAGCGCAATCAGCGCGACCCACACAGACGCGAGCGCCGCGCCGCCGATCGCGTCGGACACCCAGTAGCGGCCGAAGTAGACGCCCGCGAGCGCGACCACGATCACGACGATGATGCTGGCGCCGGCAACCAGCACGCCTCCGAGCTTGCCGATCCGGCGCGCCAGCAGAAACGCGAGAAAGCCGTAGATGATCACCGTCGCGGCGACGTGATTGCTCGGAAACACGAAGTGGCCACTCATGAGTTCGTTGGGCGGGGCGCGGCGCATCGCGAGTTGCAGGCCGAGAATCAGCAGCTGCGAAAACACGACCGCCGCGAGCCAGTAGACGATCGTGCGCCAGCGCCGCTCCCACACCATCCACAGGGCGACCGTGACGACCAGCGCGAACAGTGTGATGCCGCTGCCGAGCGTCGCGAGCGCCGCGAGCAACGTGTCGCCCCACGGCGTGCGTATCGATTGCAGAAAGTGATAAACGGACAGGTCGATGGTCGTCAGCGGATCGCCGCTGACGACGTCCTCAAGGACCCCGAAGAAAAGCGCGCCGGCCACCAGCACGATCAGCGACGTCGCGAGCAGGTGGGTCGCATCGGGCGTGTCGGGGTCGAGCATGCGGCGCGCGATGCGGCCGAGCGGACCCGGATGGCGGCATGCCCAGCTGCCGAGATGACGGCCTGCCGCGCTCGACCAGGCATTCGCGTGTGACACCAGAAACCCAGCGCCGCGAAAGCTGAGCCACACGATGCACGCCAGCATCGCGATGATCACGACGAGCCGGAACGACACCGCCCCCGCGAGCAGCACCGACGCGCCGAACACGACGCCGGGCAGGATGTGCGCGGGCGCCCACAGCAGCGCGGAGAGCACGTTGATCGAGAGGAAGCGCAGCGGCCGCATGCCCATCATGCCCGCGACGACCGGCACGATCGCCCGCAGCGGGCCGATGAAGCGGGCGAGCACGACGCTCTTCGCGCCATGCTTCAGAAAGAAGCGCTGGCCCGCGTCGAGTACGCCGGGGTGTGCGCGGAACGGCCACAGAGTGACGATGCGCTCCCTGTAGCGAGCGCCGAGCCAGAAGCTGGCGCCGTCGCCGGCGACCGCGCCGACGATCGCCCACACGAAGACCCAGGCGAGGCTCAGCGAGCCGGTGCCCGTCACCGCGCCGGCGAGGAACATCGCGGTGCTGCCGGGGACGAAGGTGCCGATGACCGCGATCGCTTCGAAAAAAGCGGCGAGGAAAACGACCGCGAGCATCCACGTCGAGTGGCCGGCGAGCAGATGCAAAAGGTGGATGTAGGCGTGCTCCATCGTGCGATCGGCCGTTCGGGCGTAACGATCGATCATAACGCGCACGGACACGCCGTGGGCGCGGGCGGGAGCGGCGCCGCTGCATCGGTCGCGCGATCGGCTCAGAATAGATATCGTGCTCGGCGGATCGATGCGGTTGGAGGGTAGCGATGAAGACAGCAACAGGTGGGATCGTGTGGTCGGCGTTGCTTGCGGCGCTGTTGACGGTGGGGGCCGCTGCAACGGTAGAGGCCCAGCAACCGGGCAATCCTGGCGGCAGCCAAAACGGCACTCGTGCGGGCACGAACGCGGGCACCAGCGGGGGCAGCGGGGGCAGCGGCAATGCGGCTGTCGGCGGCGCGATGGGCATCGGTACCGGCGTCAGTCCGAGTGCCATGCCGGTGCCCGGCATGTCGGCGGGCGGCTCGTATGGGCTCGGCTCGGGTGGCGCGACCGGCTCGGGCGCCGCGCTCAACAACATGCGCGCGAACGGCACGGCGCTCTATATGAATCCCGACCCACGCGCGCCGAACGTGACCGGCCGCGCGGCGCCGCCGCGCTAGTGTGGCGCGGATAGAATGCAGGTCCGATCCGACCAAAGGGGAAGCGAATGGCGCACGGCGAGCACAAGTACCACGTATCGGTGAAATGGACCGGCAACCGCGGCAGCGGCACCTCCGGCTACCGCGACTACGACCGCGATCACGTGATTTCTTCCGGCGGCAAGTCCGACATTCCGGGCTCGTCGGATCCGGCGTTTCTCGGCGACGCGACGCGCTGGAATCCCGAGGACCTGCTGGTCGCGTCGGCGAGCGCGTGTCACAAGCTGTGGTATCTGCATCTGTGCTCGGAGGCGGGCATCGTCGTGCTCGACTATCGCGACGACGCCGAAGGCACGATGCTCGATACCGCGCAGGAAGGCCGCTTTTCCCAGATCGTGCTGCGCCCGCGCGTGACGATCCGCGCGAGCGGCGATGTCGAACTGGCCACGCATCTGCATCACGTCGCGCATCAGAAGTGCTACGTCGCGAACTCCGTCAATTTTCCGATTCTCTGCGAGCCGGTGGTGGAGACGGACGCGCGTTAACGCGCATGCGGCGGCGCGAAGCGTGCGAGCCGGCTGGCGAGCGGGGCGCCGGCCAGACGCTCGCTAGCGCTCAACGATTGCCGTCGAGCAGATCGCCGAGCAGTTCGTCGAACGCGGCTTGTGCGTCTTCGAGTTCCTGCAGCGCGGCGTCGAAAGTCTGCAGCGCAAATTGCGAGGGCTTGCCGCTGCCTGCCGGCGGGAATTGCGATTGCAGCGACGCGAACGCGGTCTGCACCCGCATCGTGGCGGTCAACACGCGTTCCATTGCGGCGGTTTCTTCGGCTCGCGCCTTGTCGTGATCCATGGGAACTCCGGGGTCGTCGGGTTGCGTCGGAACGGCTCGTGCCGCTTCAAAAGGGGACTAAAGGGGGGACTATGCCACGTTCGCGCTCAGGACAGCGGCAGACCGCCAAACGCTTTCACTTCGCGCAACGATAAGGCCGATTCCACCGACGTCACGCCCGGCAGGCCGCGCAGTTCGTCGCGCATGAACGTGCCGTAGTCGTCGAGGTCGCGCGCGACGATCTGCAGGATGTAGTCGGCGCTGCCCGACACGTTGTGGCACGACAGGATCCGCGGGATCGCCTGCACCTCGCGCTCGAAGCGCGTGGCCACCACGCGGTCGTGCACCGCGAAGCGCACGAGCACGAACGCGATCACGCCCAGACCGAGCCCGGCGCGCGACAGCACCGCGCGGTAGCGGTCGATGTAACCATCGTTCTCCAGACGTTTCAGACGCCGCGCGCAAGGCGTCTCGCTGAGGCCGACCATCTCGGCCAGACGCGCATTCGACATGCGGCCGTCGTTTTGCAGCGCGGCGAGAATCGCGCGGTCGGTTTTGTCGAGATCGTCCGTGGACATGGTCGGAAGGGGGCTGCCGGGTGGTGGAAGGCGTCGCCAGATGTCGAAATATTAGCGCATTCCGCTATTTTTTGAATGCAGAGGACTGAAAGGCGCCAGCAAACGCTCCGCATCCGATAGCAACATGGAGCCTCGAACAACAAGGAGGCTCCGATGATTTCCGCTCACCTGCTGGCCGTCTACGTGGCGGCATTGATTGTCGTTTATGCGGTGCCTGGGCCGGACATGGCGCTGATCCTGCAAACCAGCATCGCGCGCGGCGTGCGCAGCGGCTTTGCGGCCGCGGCGGGGCTCGGCGTATCGCGCGCGACGCACGTGACGCTGTCGGCGTGCGGCATGGCGGCGCTGCTGCGCAACGCGCCGTGGCTGTACGACGCGGTGCGCTATGCCGGCGCCGTCTATCTCGCGTGGGTGGGGATACAAATCTTCCGCTCGCCCGGGTTCGCATTGCCGGCCGGGTCGCGCGACAAGCAAGCGGCCGGCGCGCCGCGAGTGGAATCCACTGCTTCGAGCGATGCGGGCAATGCGGTGCGGCCGTTGCGGACCGCGTTCGTCAAAGGTCTGCTGACGAACCTGCTCAACCCGAAGGCGCTACTGTTCTGCTCGGTGCTGTTGCCGCAATTCGCGCGGCCGGAAGCGGGGCCGGTAGCGTGGCAGATGATCGAGCTTGGTGTCGTGCTGCTCGTGATCGGCGCATGCTTCGACGCGTTGTATGCGATCGGCGCTGCGCGCATCGCCAACTGGATGCGCGTCCATCCTTTGGCGCAGACCGTACAACGGTGGACCTTCTCGGCTGCCTTGATCGGCTTCGCGCTGCGGCTTTCGCTGGATTGAAACTCGGAGCTGGCTTTTGCATTCGTCGCGCGTGCGCATACAGCCGATGCAAAGGCCGCGGTGCCAGGCGATTGGGTTAATAAAGCCGATAGCGCAGCGTGCCGCGCGCACGCGCGGCGACACAACCACCTTCTCACGCTCATCGATGCAAACCTTCCTGCTGTATGTCGTGACCGCTGTCGCCGAGATTCTCGGCTGTTACCTGCCGTGGCGCTGGCTTGCGTGGCTGTGGGTCGTGGACGAGGTGCGGCCCACGCTGTGGGACGCGGCAGGCGTCGCGCTGACGCTGGCCGGCATGGCGGTGATCGCATTCCAGCCGCGCCTGCACACGTGCGGGCGGCCGCGCGACCGACGACCCGCCGGCTCCGTTTACTGCTGCATCCCGCCCAGATAGTCGAGCTTACCGAGCTCGACACCGTTATGACGCAGGATGTCATACGCGGTCGTCACGTGGAAATAGAAGTTCGGCAGCACGAAACCGAACAGATATGACGCTCCGGTGAACTCGATCGAACCCGTCCGCATTTTCAGCGTGATGGTGCGGCTTTCCGAACCGTCGATCCGCGCCGCGTTGAATTCCTTCAGGTAATCGATCGTTTTCTGGATACGGGCCTGCAGTTCATCGAAAGTCTGCTCGACGTCGTCGAACTTCGGCGGCTCGACGCCGGCGAGGCGCGCCGCGCAACCCTTCGCGGTATCGCTCGCGATATACACCTGGCGCACGAACGGCAGCATGTCCGGCGCGAGCCGGGCATTCGTGAACACCGACGGTTCGATCTGCTTTGCGGCCGCGTGCGCCTCGGCCTTGCCCAGGATGGCCTGGAGGTTCGTGAGGCCGCGAATCAGCACAGGCAGTGATGCTTGATACATCGAAATTGACATGGGTTCCTCTGATTTCTCGATCGTGCGCGCAGGCGGCGCGCGCGGCAATGAAACGGCGGGAATGCCGCTTGAGCATCATAGCGTGTCGCATCCACGCCGCGCATTAGACCCTGGCCATGCGGACGACTGTCGCGCTGGCCGGAACTGTGTTCGAATGCTTTGGTCGGACGCGTGGACGAAGTTCTTGAACAACCCCTGCCGCGTATCGCCACGATGCGCTTCATGCAGGCGCGTGGCGTGCCTGGCCGCCGCCGGGCCGCGCGGTCGTGCATGACCGCGTGCGAAGCCACGCTAACAGGAGAGTCGATACATGGTCACCAAGCATCCATTGCCGGGCAGCGAGCGAAAGGTCGCGCAGGGCACGACGGTCATCGGGCAATGCGATCCCGCCGAGCGGATCGAGGTCTTCGTGATGCTGCGCCGCCAGCAGCAGGCGCAGTTCGACGCCTTGATGAAACGCATCGAAGCCGGCGACGCGAGCGTGAAGCCGCTGTCGCGCGAGGCGCTCGCCCAGGACTACGGCGCCGCGCCCGATGACATCGCGAAGGTCCGCGCGTTCGCGGCCGCGCATGGGCTCACCGTCGCGCGCGAGGATCCGGCGGCGCGCTCGGTGCTGCTGAGCGGCACGATCGCGCAATTCCAGAGCGCGTTCGAGGTCAAGCTCGAGCTCTACCGGCATCACGCGGCCGGACAGTTCCGTGGCCGCACCGGCACGATCAGCGTGCCGGACGATCTGCATGGCGTCGTGGAGGCGGTGCTCGGACTCGACAACCGGCCGCAGGCGCGTCCGCACTTTCGCATCCGGCCGCCGTTCGTGCCGGCGCGCGCCGGGCAGACGTCGTACTCGCCGCCGCAGCTCGCCTCGCTCTACCAGTTTCCGCAAGGCGACGGCGGCGGTCAGTGCGTCGGCATCATCGAGCTCGGCGGCGGCTACAACACGTCGGACCTCAAGACCTATTTCTCGAGCCTCGGCGTAAGCGAGCCGACCGTGACCCCGGTCGGCGTCGATCAGGCTGGCAACGAGCCGAGCGGCGATCCGAACGGGCCGGACGGCGAGGTCACGCTCGACATCGAGATCGTCGGCGCCATCGTGCCGGGCGCGGCCATCGCCGTGTACTTCACGCAGAACAGCGACGCCGGCTTCATCGACGCGGTGAGCCGCGCGGTGCACGACACAACTAACAAGCCGTCGGTGATCTCGATCAGTTGGGGGGCGCCGGAATCAGTGTGGACCGGCCAGTCGATGCAGGCGCTCAACAGCGTACTGCAATCGGCGGCGGCGCTCGGCGTGACCATCTGCGCGGCCTCGGGCGACAGCGGATCGAGCGACGGCTCGGGCGGCGGCGACGCGGTCGACTTCCCGGCGTCGAGCCCGTATGTGCTCGCTTGCGGCGGCACGCACCTGAGCTCGTCCGGTTCGGCGATCACGCGCGAGGTCGTGTGGAACGACGGCGAGCAGGGGGGGGCCAGCGGCGGCGGCGTGAGCAGCGCGTTTCCGGTGCCGGCGTGGCAGCAGGGTTTGTCGGTCACGGCGACGGGCGGCGGCGGCCAGCCGCTCGGCGGGCGCGGCGTGCCGGATGTCGCGGGCGATGCCTCGCCGTTGACCGGCTACGACGTGCTGGTCGACGGAATGCAAACGGTGGTGGGGGGCACCAGCGCGGTCGCGCCGCTGTGGGCGGCGCTGATCGCGCGCATCAACGCGGCGAAGGGACAGCCGGCCGGCTTCGTCAACGCTAAGCTGTACAAGGCGCCGGGCGTCTGCAACGACATCACACAGGGCAACAACGGCAGCTTCGCGGCGTCGAAGGGGTGGGATGCCTGCACGGGACTGGGCAGCCCCAATGGCGGGAAGGTGGCGGGCGCACTATAGTCTGCAACGCAGCGCATAACACAACAACGAGACGTAAGATCGAGGACGCATGGCAATTAAAACGAACCCTTGGAGCGATCATGACGAGTACAGAATCAGCTTCCGGTAGCCAGCATTCGCCGCACAACACGCATGCCACGGCCTCGGCAGGCGCGTCCACCGCCACGAGCGCGCCGCACAAGGCCGGCGACCAGCCGCTCTTCGACCCGGTCGCCTATGGCAACGGCCCGGACGATTCGGTTACCGATACAGTCGAGACGGCCGCGATCACGCATCATTCGATGACGATCGGCGGTCACAAGATCGACTACACGGCGACCGCGGGCCATCTGGTGATCGTCGATCCGAGCAGCTCGCAACCGTCGGCGAGGATGTTCTACGTCGCGTTCACGCAGGACCATCAGAAGGAAGAAACGCGGCCGGTCACGTTTTTCTATAACGGCGGGCCGGGGTCGTCGTCGGTATTCGTGCTGCTCGGCTCGTTCGCGCCGCGCCGCATCAAGACGTCGATGCCGGGGTTCACGCCGCCTGCGCCTTATTCACTCGAAGACAATCCGGACAGTCTGCTCGACAAGAGCGACCTGGTGTTCATCAATCCGGTCGGCACCGGCTATTCGGCGGCGATCGCGCCGAAGAAGAATCGCGACTTCTGGGGCGTCGATCAGGACGCGGATTCGATCAAGCAGTTCATCAAGCGTTTCCTGACGAAGAACAACCGCTGGAATTCGCCGAAGTATCTATTCGGCGAGTCCTACGGCACGGCGCGCAGCTGCGTGCTCGCGTACCGGCTGCACGAGGATGGGGTCGATCTGAACGGCATTACGCTGCAATCGTCGATTCTCGATTACACGCAATCGGGCAATCCGGTCGGCGCGCTGCCCACGGCGGCCGCTGACGCGTGGTATCACAAGAAGCTCGGCGTCGCGCCGCGGCCGACCGATCTCGGCGCGTTCGCCGAGGAGGTCGCGCAGTTCGCGCGCACCGACTACCTGGCCGCGCTGCGCAAGTTCCCGACCACAGATTCCGCGACCACCGAAAAACTCAGCGAATACACCGGCATCGACAAAACGACGCTGCTCGCGTGGAGCCTCGACATCGCGGGCTACGACAGCCGCGGCAATTCGCTGTTCCTGACCACGTTGCTGAAGTCGCAAGGCCTCGCGCTCGGCGCCTACGACGGCCGCGTAACGGCGATCGACACCGGCATCGCCGGCAAGATCGACCCGAACTCCGGCGGCAACGATCCGACGATGACCGCGGTCACCGGCGTCTACACGACGATGTGGAACGTCTATCTGAACGAGCAGTTGAAGTACACGTCGAACTCGTCGTTCACCGACCTCAACGATCAGGCGTTCAAGTACTGGGATTTCGGCCATATCGATCCAACCGGCGCGCAGAAGGGTCTCGACTCGACAGGCAACATCATTCTGTACACGGCCGGCGACCTTGCCGCCGTGATGGCGCTCAATCCCGACCTCAAGGTGCTGTCGGCGAATGGCTTTTTCGATTTCGTCACGCCGTTCTATCAGACCGTGCTCGATCTGCAGCAGATGCCGCTGGTCAGTCAGCAGGTGCGGCAGAACCTGTCGGCACGGTTCTATCCATCGGGGCATATGGTGTATCTCGATGGCGGTTCGCGCACCGCGCTGAAAGCCGACCTCGCAAAGATGTACGAAGAGACGGTGTCGAACGCGCAGGCGCTCGGGCGGATCCGCGCGTTGCAGGCGCGGGTGGCGAAGTAGAGGCGGCGGGGCGCTCCCACTCATCGCGACGTCGCGCTGGGTTGGTCTGCGCTGGCTCGCGGCGGCTGCCGCGAGCCGGCAAACGCCGCGCCCTCATGTCCGGCTTTTGTACTCATCCATATTGAATGTGTTTTAATTGCCTTGCGAATTGAACTACCGCGTGCCGCCGCCGGCGCGCCGACGAATGAACGCAGGCATCGCAGACACCCATCGGCGCGGTCTTTCCCGCGACACGACCAGCAGCAATGACACGGCCACCGCGCCGCGGCTCGGACGCACGCGCGTCCTTCGTCCGCGCGTGCGCATCACGCACCGTGCGCTGCTCGTCACCGTTGGCGCACTGCTCGCGCTGCGCATCGGAGATGCCGCCGCGCAACCGAGCGCCGTGCTCGACGAACGCGTGACCCAGCAGTCGATCGGCCAGACGATTTGCCGCCCCGGTTATGCGGAAACCGTCGCGCCGCCGTTCGACGAACTGATGGCGCACAAGGATCGCATGCTTGCCGCACGCGGCATCGATGCGGATGACGTCGCCGCGTTCGCGCTCGACCGGCGTGTGCCGGTCATGCTCGGCGGATCGCCCGATGCGCCGGCCAATCTCGATCTGTTGCCGTGGTCCGGCCCGCAGGGCGAGCGCCGCAAGGCACGCGCGGCGGCGCTGCTCAAGCGTTGCGTCTGCGAAGGCAAGCTGAGTCTCGCGCAGGCGCAAGCGGTGATCGTCGGAAACTGGTCGGCGGTGTATGCGGGCTTTGGCCAGGCGTCCGGCGACGTGAGCCGGCTCGAGTTCGCGACTCGCGACGACGATGGCGTCGACAGCGAAGACAGCCGACGCGACGCGCATGCCCGCCAGCGTTGAGCGCGCCGCGCGTCCGCACGCTTGCGCATTCCGCGCGGAACCACGGTTCGCTGCCCCTCACTTTTTTCGGAGAAACACGATGATCCATTCCCGTCTCGCCGCCGTCGCGCTGACGATCGGCTGCCTGAGCGGTTGCCTGAGCGGCAGCGCCGCCGCGGTTGCCGTCGCGCCGGCGCATTGCGCGCGCGCCAATGAGCTCGAGATTCGCGGCGACGTGCCCGCGGCGCTCAGCTTCGACGTGTATCGGCAACTGCGCCCGCTGGATGCGCAGCGAATAGCGCTGTTCGAGGCCGCCGGCGAAGTGAAGCGTCTGCCCGACGGCCTGCCGGTATGCCAGATCGCCGATGACGGCGTCGAGGATCCTACCGCGGTGCTGGTCCGTCTGCCGCAAGGTAAGAATGCGTGGTGGGTGAGCGCGGCGAACGTGCAAGCGGCGGACTGATCGGCGCGATCAGTCCGCCTTTGCCCACGTCCCCCGCACGCTGCCTTCGACGATAGGTCTGCGTGCCGGGCCGGGGCTCGCCAGGCATGCAAGGTGCTGAGGCAGCCGATGTCTTCCCAGGATTGGCGCGACCGATTCAGGTACAGTGCATCGACGGGGACGTTTCGCCATTGCCTACGACGCTGCGTCACAGTGTGTTCGCTGTCGAAGCGGGCTATTCTGACAAGAGGATGCAATTCGCACAGGAGATTTGAACGATGGCCTTTTACTTGTCATGGCTCGCTATGGGGTTAGCCGGCGCGACCGGCGTCGTCGCACTTCGCGCACTCGGCGCGACTCAGACGAAGCAGCGTGCCGCGCTGCGACCGGTGCGTATCGCAAGCCCTGACCGACGGACGGACCGCCAGGCGCGGCGAGGGTAGGCCGCATGAACCTGACCGTGCGCAATATCGCCGAATCGTGCAGCGAGCAGGATGTGCGGGAATTTCTGAAGCGCGAACTCGGCCGTTACGCGAAACACGTCGAGGTGGTGGACGCCGGCAAGCCCGGCGCCTACGCGACGATCGAACTCGACGCGAGTGTGCCGTATGTCGGCGACGTGATCGCGCGGCAGATTCAAGGCAAGCAACTGGGTGGCCAGCCGCTCGAAGCGAGCGCCGATCTGTTCAGCGACGAACCGCCGCCCGAGCAGTAAGCGCCGCGGATGGCGCAGTAAGCTCTATTGTTTTCGAAGGCGGTGGACAGGCGCGACGACGCGCGCATGTCCACCGCCTTTATTCGTTTGAGAGCGCCGTTCGCGGGCGCATCATTGCCCATCCGGCGACGCCGGCCAATCGAACGGCGTATACGGCGGCGCCCGCTTGTGACGCGTCGCGTTGTAAAACTCCAGGACCACGTCACGCACGGTATCGCTGACCGGCTTGCCTTCGAGAAAATCGTCGATCGCGTCGTATGGGATGCCATATGCGTCTTCGTCGGGACGAAGCGGCCGCAGCATCTCGAGGTCGGCGGTCGGCGCCTTATGCGCCAACGCGTCGGGCGCGCCGAGCGTATTCGCGACCGCACGCACGCGGCGCTTGCTGAGCCCGGCGAGCGGCAGCACGTCGGCGCCGCCGTCGCCGAACTTCGTGAAAAAGCCCATCACCGATTCGGCCGCGTGGTCCGTTCCGATCACGACGCCCGAGCGCGCGCGAGCCACCGCGTATTGCGCGATCATCCGCTGGCGCGCCTTGATATTGCCGTGCACGAAATCCCGCTGGGATTCGTCCTTGAACGACACGCCGCTTTTATCGAGCGACTCGAGCATCGCATCGGCTGCGGGTTGATATCGATAGTCAGATTTTCGTCGGCGCGAATGAAGCGTAATGCATCGAGCGCATCCGCTTCATCGCGTTGTTTGCCGTAAGGCAGACGGACGGCGACGAAACTCGCGTCGTAACGGTTCGCCCGCAAACGCTCGACCGCGAGTTGCGCGAGACGCCCGGCCGTAGTCGAATCGACGCCGCCGCTAATGCCGAGCACATAAGTTCTCAGGTGGCTGTTGCGCAGATAGTTCGCCAGAAAATCGACCCGGCGCTCGATTTCGCGGCTTGCGTCGAATTCGGCGGCGACGTGCATTTCGGTCGCGATGCGGGCCTGGCGCGCGGCCGGATCGGATTGAGCCATGATCGTTGTTGTCCTCGCGAGAGAAAAAGCGATTGAAGCGGCTTGAAACAGATTGCAAGCAGATTGAAAAACGGCGTGAGTATCGGCACGTGCCGCCGTCTTCGGTCTACCTTTCGTCGAACGAAATCGTATATGCCTTTTGGGGTTTGATTTTCCGATGACCGATTTAATTGCGTATTAATTGCATTTTCGCTGGCATGTCGATTGTCGAAAAATAGCCGATCATTTTTGAAGAGTTCGCAGGTTAGAAGGTATTTTCATCGACACGCCTCGCTTCGCTGAGTAACATCGGTCGTGCCGAACGCCGCAGGGACCCGGCGTGCGATCAATAATAATCATGTTTGCTCCAAGACGCGATGAGATACCCAGATCGGCCTGGCCAGCCTGGATTGAACCGCCTGAGGATTTGCGCGTGGGTTTGCGCAGCCGTCGTCTCGAGTGCCGGTGCGATGGCGGCGCCGGTTCATGCGGCGGCGCCCGGTAGCGCTCAGTCGCCTGCATCCGCGACATCAGCGGCGCATACGGTGAATCTGGCCAATCCGGGCAACGCATGGAATGGCGCGAGCCGGCCGTTGCCCACGATCGACGCCGCCACCATCGCCGCGCCCGACGCGGCTGGCGTCGTCGATCCGCGCCGAGCATTCCTGCTGCGCGACGTATTCGCGCGGGACGTGACGCGCCGGCTCAGGCTGCCCGTCGCGGCGCAGCGAGCGTACGCCAACCGTCTGGAGACGGCGCTCAATGAGAACGAGCTTGGCAATCTGTCGGGCGAGTACGTGGTGCTCGTCGATCGCAATGCGAACGTGCAGGCGCTCCTGATTTACTTCCGTCCGGCGCCCGCCGACAACTGGCAGATGATCGGCGCATCGCCGGTATCCACGGGACGGCCCGGCGAGTACGACCACTTCATCACACCGCTCGGCGTGTTCGAACATACGCCCGACAACATGGATTTCCGCTCCGAGGGCACGCAGAACGAAAACCATATTCGCGGCTACGGACGGCGCGATATGCGCATCTTCGACCTCGGCTGGGCGCTGGGTGAACGCGGCTGGGGCAAGGGCGGCATGTCGCAGATGCGCTTCCAGATGCACGCGACCGACCCCGAGCGGCTCGAACCGCTGCTCGGCATTCGTCATTCGAAGGGCTGCGTGCGGATTCCCGCATCGCTGAACACGTTTCTCGATCACTACGGGATTCTCGACGCAGCATATGCGCAGCTCGTCGATTCCGGCCAATCGCTGTGGGTGCTGAAAAGCGACCGGCAGATCATGCCGTGGGCGGGGCGTTTTATCGTCGTGGTCGATTCGCAGCGCAAGAGTCGGCCGGCGTGGTCGCCAGCACCGGGCGCGGTTGCGCGAGCGAAAATGCCCGCGCGCGCGGATACGGCCGACTGACGGGCGCTTGGTGGCAATACTGGCGCGCGGCGCCCCTCACGACCTCGCCAACAACACGCCAGCCAGCGCGACCGCAAATCCGGCGATCTGCACTGGCAGCAGCGTTTCGCCGAACCCCAGATAGCCTTCGAGCGCGGCAAGCGGCGGCGCAAGAAACAGCAGAGCAGTCGCGCGCGCCGCATCGCCGCGCCGGACCATCCAGACGAGCAACGTGACGCTGATGCCGGACAGCATCACGATGCCCCACGCGAGCGATGTCCACAGCGTCGGCGACGCGATCCAGCGATGCTCACCGAGCGCCAGCGCCAGCACTCCCGCGACGATCGCCGCGTCTTGTTCAAAGCTGCAAGGCGCGCGCGGGACCGTCACCACGCGAGCAGCGTCATCCCCGCTCCGAGCACGCCGCCACAGACGACGCATGCCCACAGCAGCCAGCGCGTGCGCCGGTATTCGCGCGCGAGATCCGCGAGCAATTGCGCGTTCTGCTGCGGGGTGCCGGTGCGATCGTGCTGCTGCAGATAGCGCACCGCCAGTTGCGGCACGCGCGGCAGCATATGCGCGAGATGCGGCAGCTCGTGTGACAGTCGCTTGAGCCAGCCCCGATGATCGAGATCGCGTCGCGCGATATCGGCGAGCACGCCGCGTGCGATGTTCCATGTATCGATGCCCGGATGGAGCGCCCGCGCGAGCATCTCCGCCTGCTGGAACGAGCGCTGCGCGGTCGCGAGCGCGCCCGGCACGTGGCCGTCGAACGGTTGCACGCCGTGCAGCAGATGGTGAAACAGCGAACCCGCCGAGCGATCCTCGGGCGCCGCCGCGAAGTGCGCTTCGGCGCGCGTGCGCAACTCGGCTTCGAGCAGCTCGGCGCGCGTGTCGTCCGGCACGTGGCCGGCCTCGCGATGCATGTCGGCGAGCCGCCCGTAGTCCTGGTCGAACAACGCGGTCGCGCCGTGCACGAAAAATTCGCGCTCGTCGCTCGACAGCGTCGCCATGATCGAGAACTCCGCGAGCACGAGGCGCCCGAGCGTGTCCGGCTCGATGCTGACGCGCACGCGGCGCGCATCGAGCGTCGCGTGGAAGAAGCCATGCTCGAATGCCTGCTCGGTGACGACCTCGACGATATGCGCGGCGAGCGGCGCCAGCTTGATGCCGTGCGCGTGCAGACCGGGCAGGTCGCTCGCGGACAGCGTGTTGACGCGCTGCATCGTCAGCGTGTGGTCGGTGCACAGCTCCCAGATCACGTCCGGCACGACGATGCGCTTGTCGCCGTCGAAATCGTGGCCGGTCTGGCTCAGATTCGCGGCTTCGGCGCGCAGGTCGAAGCGGCGCAGGATGTCGTCGGTGAAGGTTTGCGCGAGCGCGCGCAACTGCAGCCGGCGCGCGACGCGCGACAGCTTTTCGAGCCAGCGCGCGACCCAGCGCAACAAAGCCAGTTCATCGCCGATCTGTTGCAATTGCTGCGCGCGCACGAGCTTGACGGCGACTTCGTGATGACCTTTGAGCGGCATCGCGAGCCGCGCGAAATGGGTCTGCTCGGCGAAGCCGCTGCGTACCGGCACGAGGTCGACCGCGCTGAACAGCTCGCCGAGCGGCCGGCCGAACGCGCGAGTCAAAGCCAGCGCGGAGTCGTCCGGCGACAGCGGCACTTCCATGTGATCGATGGCGTCCAGCGCGTCATGCAGCGTGCCGCTCGCGAGCTCGGGGCGCCTGGCGAGCGTCTGCGCGAAGCGGCTCGCGAGCGGACCGAGCGCCGGCAGCAGACCATGCAACTGCGCGCCGCTGCGCTCCGACGCATGCACGCGGCCGATCAGTTCGATCATCCAGTGCAGCTTGTGGTCGGGCGGGGCGGCGAGCCAGATCAGGCGCGCGCCGTAACGCAGCGCATGGAACAGCAGCAGTAGACGGCGAAACAGTGGCGGCATCGGCGGTTCGGTTGACGGGCGAGGCGTTGTGCGCGGGACTCGGCCGGGCGGCGGCGTTGCGTTCGCCGCATGGCCGGCGAGTCCAGCCGTCAAGGTTAGCAGGTCGGCGCGATGGCTGGCGTGTTCGCGCGCAAGGGCGGCTCGATGCAAGCCGAGCGCGCCGTGAACGCGCCCCCACGCCACCCTGAGCGCCACCTGCACGCGAGCACCGACGACGCGCAATACGCGTAATACAATACGGCGGCCTTCCTCAACCACGGCGAAACCCAAGCGTGCCGGCTTCCGGCCTTCTCAGATGCTCGCAGAACAACGTCATCAATACATCCTCGCGCAAGTCGCAAAGCACGGCGCGCTGTCGGTCGCGGAACTGGTGCGCGAACTGAACGTATCGCGCGAAACGATCCGTCGCGACCTCAACGCGCTGGCCGGCCGCGGCCTGCTCGTGACGACACACGGCGGCGCGTTGTCGAGCGATCGGCGCGAGCCCGATCTCGATACGCGCGAAGCCGAGAACGCCGGCGCGAAGCGCGCGATCGGCGAGCGCGCGGCCGAGTTCGTGCCGGACGGCGCATCGCTGATCATCGATTCGGGCAGCACCACGCAGTCGGTCGCGCGGGCGCTGCTCGACCGGCATCGGCTGACGGTCTACACCAACGACTGGCGCATCGCGCTGCTGCTCGGCCGACGCAACGACAATCGCGTGACGCTGCTCGGCGGCGAGCTGTCCGATATCGAAGACGCTACCTTCGGCCTCGACACGGTTCAGCAGCTCACGCAGTACCACGCCGATTTCGCGTTCATTGGCGCGGGCGGAATTTCGCCGGACGGCTATCTCACCGACTACAGCCGCATGGCGGCCGAAGTACGCAGCCGCATGATCGCCGCGGCCGACATGGTGGTCGTCGTCGCCGATCATTCGAAATTCGGACGCGTGACGCCGGTGCGCATCAACGGGATCGAGTCGGCGCGGTATCTGGTCACCGAACTGGCGCCCGAGCGCGCGCTTGGCACGGCGATCACCGCGCATGGTCCGGAGATTCTGATCGCCTGAGACGGGCTGGCGGGGCGGTTCCCCCCGCGTTCATACGCCGCTCGCGCTGAGCGAGATTCCGCGCCCGCCAAAATCTAAATAAAACAAGCCGCCCCCTCCGCATTTTCCCGACGCACCGTGCATACATCGTCATTTTCGCCATGTACGATCCACACGGGATCGGCGCGCGGGGTCCGCTTTGGGGTGGCGCGACGAATTCCGTCGGTTGGCGAGAGTTGGCAATTTGTGTCTTTTTTTGGAATTCGGCGCAATCGTCATGGCCTTGTCATCGAAACCTGTGATTCTTGCCGTGCCCGCTCAGGCGCGGCAGGCAGCGCGGGTGTAATAGGGGCTGTCAGTCAGGCTGGGCGAGAAGCGGCAAAGTTGTCGGCAATCTGCAATCCACGACAGACCGGCGCGGCAACCGCAGCGGGCAACAAGCAAGCGCGTGCCGCCGTTCAATCACTACAGGTATGGGTTATCCCGACCGTCTGGTTTTTAGCTTCGGAGAGAGCGACATGAAAAAGACGAATTCCCTTCACGCTGCGGCCGGCCTCGCGCGCAAACTGCTGCCGGCGCTGGTCGCCGCGGCCGCGTTCGGCGGTGCCGCGATGCAGGCTCATGCGGCCGACGCCGTCGTGCTGTACACGGCCGACGGCCTCGAAAATCTGTACAAGGATGTGCTGCCGGCCTTCGAAAAGAAGGAGGGCGTGAAGGTCAATATCGTCACGGCGGGTAGCGGCGAAGTCGTGAACCGCGCGACCATCGAGAAGGATCAGCCGAAGGCCGACGTGCTCGTCACCCTGCCGCCGTTCATTCAGCAGGCCGACCAGAGCGGCCTGCTGCAGGCGTACCAGAGCGCCAACTACAAGAACGTGCCGGCCATCGCGAAGGCGCCGAACGGCGCGTGGGCGACCTTCGTGAACAACTACTTCTCGTTCGCGATCAACCCCGAAGTCACGAAAACCCAGCCGAAGACGTTCGCGGACCTGCTGCACCCGGACTTCACCGGCAAGGTCGCATATTCGAATCCGGCGACCGCCGGCGACGGCATGGCGGTGATCATCCTGACCACGTCGCTGATGGGCGAAGACCAGGCGTTCGACTATCTGAAGAAGCTCGAGCAGAGCGCCAAGTTCCACACCAAGGGCACGGGCTATCTCGACGTGCTGCTGTCGCGCAACGAGATCGCGGTCGCCAACGGCGATCTGCAGATGGATCTCGACGACGCGGCCAACGGCGGCCTGTCGCTGAAACCGGTGTTCCTCGCCGCCACGCCCGGCGGTCAGCCGACCACGTTCCAGCTGCCGTACGCGATCGCGCTGATCAAGAACGGTCCGAACCAGGCCGAGGGCAAGAAGCTGATCGACTATCTGATGTCGACGCAAGTGCAGTCGAAGGTGCCGGACATCTTCGGCATTCCGGGTCGCAGCGACGTGCCGCTCGCCGGCAAGAACGGCGAAGCGGTCAAGCAGGCGATCAGCGGCGTCAAGCTGATTCCGGTCGACTGGAACCACGTGATGGCGAAGAAGGCCGACTGGACCGCGCGCTGGAAGAGCGACGTGATCGGTTCGTCGGGCAAAGAGATCGAAGTGGTCAAGCCGAAGTAAGTCGATTCAGGCGGCGCTTCGCACGTAATGCGCGGCGCCGCATCAGCATTAATCCTGTTGGGAGGACGACTCCGGTGAATACGGCCAGTCTCGCTCACCCCGCTGCGCCTGGCGCTCCGCTGGATGCGCTCGACGCCGCGCGTTCGGACGCGCCCGGCGGCGTGCAGATCGATCACCTGACGGTGCGCTTCGGCGCGCGCACGGTGCTCGACGATCTGTCGTTGACCATCCGGCGCGGCGAGTTGCTCACCGTGCTCGGGCGCAGCGGCTGCGGCAAGACGACCTTGCTGCGCTTCATCGCGGGCTTCATCGAGGCCGACGGTCTGGCCGGCACGCTGACGGTGGCCGGCCGCGATCTGACGCACATGCCGCCGCACAAGCGCAACCTCGGACTGCTGTTCCAGAGCTACGCGCTGTTTCCGCATCTGACGGTATTCGAGAACGTCGCGTTCGGGTTGCGCGCGCGGCGTATTCCGGCGCGCGACGTCGCGCGCCGCGTCGCCGAGGTGCTGAAGCTCGTGCAGCTCGGCGATGCCGGTCACGTGATGCCCGCGCAACTGTCGGGCGGCATGCAGCAGCGCGTGGCGCTCGCCCGCGCGCTCGTGATCGAGCCCGACGTGCTGCTGCTCGACGAACCGCTGTCCGCGCTCGATGCCAATCTGCGCGCGTCGGTGCGCTCCGAACTGAAGGCGCTGCATGAACGCCTGCCGAATCTGACGATCGTCTGCGTGACGCACGATCAGGACGACGCGCTCGTGCTGTCCGACCGCACGCTGCTGATGCGCGATGGCCATATCGCGCAGCTCGGCACGCCGCAGCAGCTGTACGACTCGCCGGCCGACGGCTTCGTCGCGCGCTACCTCGGCGCGGCCAATCTGCTGCCGCCGCAGGTCGCGTTCGGCATGGACGACGCGCGCTACAACGAGCGCGAACGTGTCGCGTGTCTGCGTCCGGAGGCGCTGCGCATCGTGCCGCTCGGAGAGGGGCAGTTGCACGGCGCGATCGCGTCGGTCGAGTGGTACGGCGCGGCCTTGTCGGTATCGGTCGTGCTCGATGCGCTGCCGAACGACCCCGTGCTCGTCACGCTGCAGCGTGGTCTCGGCATGACGCCGGAGAAGGGCGCGCGTGTTTCCCTGCGTTACGAGGCTGGCGATGTCGTCCTTATCAAGCCCTGATACGTCCAACCCGCTCGACCTTGCCGCACGAGCCGAGGTCGAAGCCGCCGCCGCGCGCCGTCTCGCGAGCGCGGCGGCGCACGCGGCCGCCGTCAAGCGGCGCGAGCGCCTCGCGCAATGGCATCTGCTGTTCATTGCAGTCGTGGTGCTCGGACCGCTCGTCATCTATCCGCTGGTGCGGCTCGTGATGCTGAGTCTGACCGGCGCGCATGGCCTGTCTGGCCACGCGTACGTAACGTTCTTCGGTAACCCCGAAACGCGCGGCGTGATCGGCACTACGCTCGGCATCCTGTTCGCGAGTGCGAGCCTGGCGTCGCTGCTCGGCGTGGCGCTCGCGTCGCTGCTGTTCTTCAAGCCGTTTCCGGGCGCGCGCCTGGTCACGCGCTTTCTCGAACTGTTCGTCGCGTTCCCGTCGTTTCTGGTCGCGTTCACGCTGATCTTTCTGTACGGCTCGCAAGGCTCGGTCAGCATCGGGCTGCAGCGGCTGTTCAATCTGCAGGCGCCGCCGCTCGATTTTCTGTTCGGCATCGGCGGCGTGATTCTCGCGGAAGTCGTGTTCTATACGCCGTTCGTCGTGCGTCCGACGTTGGCATCGTTCGCGCTGCTCGACCAGCGACTGATCGAAGCCGCGCGCAGCCTCGGCGCGAACGGCCTGATGGTCGCGTTCAAGGTGATCCTGCCGCTCGCGTGGCCGGGCATCGCGGCCGGCACGATCCTGTGTTTTCTGCTGACGCTCAACGAGTTCGGCATTCTGCTGGTGCTCGGCAGCGCCCATCTGATCACGCTGCCGGTCGCGATCTACAGCGCCGCCACCGTCGATCTCGATCTGCCGACCGCCGCCGCCGGCGCGGTCGTGATGCTGCTGATGTCGTTGTCGTTGTACGCGTTGTACCGGCGTGTCAATCGTCGCAAGGTGAAAGGAGCCGGTCATGGCCGTTGAACTCGATCCGACCGTGCTGCCGGTCATGCACAAGAAGGGCCGGCCGGTGCGGCACAGCCTCGCGGTGCGACTGCTCGGCGGTCTGTTTCTCGGCTTTGCCGCGCTGCTGTGCTTCTGGCTGTTCGTGCTGCCGGTGTTGGTCGTCGCGCTATCGAGCGTCGCGTCGCACTGGTCCGGCACGATCCTGCCCGACGGCTTCAGCATGCGCTGGTTCGAGCGCCTCGGTTCGAGCGACTTCGACGCGCTGACCACCAGCCTCGAAGTCGGCATGGGCGTCGCGGTGCTCGGCACGATCCTCGGTTTGTGGTTCGCGCTCGCGCTCGAAGGACGCGACCGGCGCGGCCTCGGCGCCGTCATCGACACGATCGCGATGATGCCCAACGGCGTGCCGAGCGTCGTGCTCGGCCTCGCGGTGCTGATCGCGTATCACAAACGGCCGCTCGATCTGTCGAGCTCGGCGGCGATCGTGGTGTTCGTGCAGCTCGCGCTGGTACTGCCGTTCTGCTACCGCTGCGCGGCCGCCGCGCTGCGCCCGGAGCTGACCGTGTTGCGCGAAGCGGCCGCGAGCCTCGGAGCGCCGCCGTCGATGGTGCTGCGCCGCGTCGTGTTGCCGCAACTGGTGCCGGCGATACGCGCGAGTCTCGCGCTCGGCTTTGCGCTGTCGCTCGGCGAACTCGGCGCGACGCTGACCGTATATCCGCCAGGCTTCGCGACGGTGCCGATCGTCGTCGTCGGGCAGGTGGAACGCGGCTATTACCTGCCGGCTTCCGCGCTGTCGCTGATTCTGCTGCTGGTCTCGCTGGTCGCTCTGCTGCTGATCGCGGCGCGCGCTCCGCGGCGCCGGATCGACTGACCCGACTGAGCCGACTGATCGGCGAGCGATTTCGTTGATCTGAAGCACGCGCGCGAACCGGTGAGCATCGATGTAGATGTGGCAAAAGTTGCCAAAATGACCGAATATATGCACACTGCGTCCGTCGATCCGATCGAGGTCCTGCGCCGCCATTCGCTGACGACGCTGGTGCGCGACGAGATCGAGCGGCATATCGTCGGCGGCATGCTGGCGCCGGGCGACAAGCTCAACGAAGCCGACTGGGCGGCGCGATTGCAGGTGTCGCGCGGGCCGGTGCGGGAGGCGTTTCGCGCGCTAGAGCAGGCGGGTCTGGTGCGCACCGAGAAGAATCGCGGCGTGTTCGTGCGGACGGTGTCGCTCGCGGAGGCGGACGAGATTTACGCGGTGCGCGCGGTGCTCGAAGAGGGGGCGTGCCGGATGCTCGCGTCGAGCATCGATGCGGGCAAGCTCGCGGTGCTGCGCGACTGGGTCGACGCGATGCGCGCGGCGCTCGCGTCGCACGATCACGATGCGTATGCGCGCGCGAACGTCGCGTTTCACAATGCGCTGGTCGCGGCGGCGGGCAACACGAAGTTGTACGACACGTATCGCAGGCTCGTCAGCGAGCTGAGCCTGTTTCGGCGTGCGGCGCTAGTCGTGCAGGCCGACGCGATGGCGCGCTCGCTCGCCGAGCATCGCGCGATTCTGACAGCGCTCGCGTCGCGCGATGCGGAGCAGGCCGCGCAGTTGATGCGCGCGCATGTGCAGGGCGGGTTGCAGCGCGCGCATGCGGCCTGCGAGGCGGCGGGCGATGCGGCGCACGAGCAGCGCCTCCCGGCAGGCGCGGGTGCGGCCGGCTCGCGCGGGCGATGACGGCGCGGCGATGAAGCCGAGGCAAGCGTACCGGCAAACGCCGCGGCAGCTTCGCCCCACGAACAGACAACCCGGCGATTAAGACTTTGCAATGACAACCCCGGCAATGGAAAACCACGCGATGACATACCCCGAGCAACGCACGATCGAGGTCAACGGCCGGAGCTACCGGCTGCCTTCGCAACCGACGGTCGTTGTCTGTGTCGACGGCTGCGAGTTTGCGTACCTGGAAGCGGCGGTCGCGGCCGGCGTCGCGCCGTTCATCGGTTCGATGCTCGAGGGCGGCGCGGCGTTTC
Source organism: Paraburkholderia sp. MM6662-R1 (assembly GCF_050436245.1). Taxonomy (NCBI): domain Bacteria; kingdom Pseudomonadati; phylum Pseudomonadota; class Betaproteobacteria; order Burkholderiales; family Burkholderiaceae; genus Paraburkholderia; species Paraburkholderia sp. MM6662-R1. Next base: position 2,295,671 of record NZ_JBNDLV010000004.1, read on the forward strand.
GCGGCGACTGCGTGATCCCGTCGTTCACGAACCCGAACAACCTGTCGATCGTGACCGGCGTATTGCCGTCCGTGCACGGCATCTGCGGCAACTACTTCTGGGACACCCTCGCGAACGACGGCGCGGGCGCGGCGGTGATGATGAACGATCCCGCCTACCTACGCGCGCCCACGCTGCTCGCGGCCGCCGCCGACGCGGGCGCCGCGGTCGCCGTCGTCACCGCGAAGGACAAACTGCGCGGGCTGCTCGGCTCGCAGTTGAAGGGCATCTGCTTGTCGGCGGAGAAAGCCGACGAGGTGACGCGCGAGGAAAACGGCATCGACGACGTGCTCGATCTGGTTGGCCTGCCATTGCCCGACGTGTATAGCGCGGGGTTGTCGGAATTCGTGTTCGCGGCCGGCGTGCGGCTCGCGCAGACACGCAAGCTCGACCTCATGTATCTGTCGACGACCGACTATATCCAGCACAAATGGGCGCCCGGCACCGAAGGCGCGAACGCGTTCTACGCGATGATGGACGGCTATCTCGCGAATCTCGACGCGCTCGGCTGGGTGATCGGCCTCACCGCCGATCACGGCATGAACGCGAAGCACGATCCGCAGACCGGCGAGCCGAACGTAATCTATCTGCAGGACTTGCTCGACGACTGGCTCGACGCGTCGACGGCACGCGTGATTCTGCCGATCACCGATCCGTACGTCGTGCATCATGGCGCGCTGGGTTCGTTCGCGACGGTCTATTTGCCGCGCGAGGTCGATGCTGCGTCCGTGATTGCGCGGATCGGCCGCCTGCCGGGAATCGAAGTCGTGCTCGATCGACGCGCCGCGTGTGCGCGCTTCGGGCTGCCTGAGGATCGCATCGGCGATCTGGTCGTGATCGGCACGAAGCATGTGGTGCTCGGCACGCGGCGCGACGAGCACGACCTGTCCGGGCTCACCGTGCCGTTGCGCTCGCACGGCGGGATTTCCGAGCAGGAAGTGCCGCTGCTGTTCAACCGGCGCGTTCAGCCATCAGCCACCGGCAGCGAAGGCAAACGGCTGCGCAATTTCGATATCTTCGACGTCGCGCTCAATCGCGTGTCGACATCGTGAACACGGCGCCGCGGGACCATCCTGAGTTCCGCGCCGAAGCGCTGCGGCTGAGCGGCGAGCGCGCGACGCGCGCCCGGACGCTCGACGTGTTCGATCCTTATACCGGCATGCGCGTCGGCACGGTGCCCTTCGCCAGCATCGACGATGTGCGCGCCGCGTTCGACTACGCGCTCGCGTATCGGCCGACGCTGTCGCGCTACGAGCGTTCGCAGATTCTCGAGCGCGCGGCGGTGCTGCTGCGTGAGCGGATCGAACCGGCGTCGGATCTGATTTCGCTCGAGTCGGGTCTGTCGAAGCAGGACTCGCGCTACGAGATCGGCCGCGTCGCCGACGTGTTCCGCTTTGCCTCGTTCGAGGCGCGCGCCTGCGCCTCGGCAACGAGCGCCGCGGCGCGTTGTATGCGCCGACCGTGCTCGATAACGTCGATCCGTCGATGACACTCGTGCGCGAGGAAACCTTCGGGCCGGTATCGCCGGTCATCGCGTTCGACACGCTCGACGATGCGATTCGCATCAGCAACGGAACACCGCTCGGGCTGTCGGGCGTGTGTACGAACCGGCAGGACGCGATCACCCGTTTCATTAATGAGCTGCGCGTGGGCACCGTCAACGTGTAGGAAGTGCCAGGCTATCGGATCGAGCTGACGCCGTTCGGCGGCCTCAAGGATTCGGGGCTAGGCTACAAGGAAGGCGTTCAGGAAGCGATGAAGAGCTTTACCAATCTGAAGACGTTTTCATTACCTTGGGAGTAACAGGTGGCATTGAGTCTCGACGATATCCGTGTGCTCTTCGAGCGACACGGCAGCCTCGCGTATAGCGGCGAGCCGGTGACGCAGCTCGAGCATGCGTTGCAGAGCGGCGCGCTCGCCGAGGCGGAAGGCGCGAGCGACGAACTCGTCGCCGCGGCGTTCTTGCACGACCTCGGCCATCTGCTGAACCTGCAAGGGGAGACGCCGACGGAACGGGGTGTCGACGATCTGCATCAGTATTTCGCCTTGCCGTTTTTGCGGCCGGTGTTGTCGGATGCGGTGCTGGAGCCGATTCGTCTGCACGTCGACGCGAAGCGCTGCCTGTGCGCGATCGACGCCACCTATTTTGGCCAGCTGTCCGCCGACTCGGTGCGCAGCTTGCAATTGCAGGGCGGGGTCTTCAGCAGGGAAGAGGCGCAGGCGTTTATGCAGAAACCGTACGCCGAAGACGCGATGCGTTTGCGCCGATGGGACGATCGCGCGAAAGAGAAGGATCGCGCGACGCCGGGGATCGACCATTATCTGGCCGTGGTCGAACGGGTGATGCGCGCGCATGCGACTGCGTGAGTCGAGGTGTTTTGGGTCGCGGTAGGTTGCGCGCCGAGCGGTCAAAATATCGCTTGCAAGTCCCGATGTCGGCGACTAGAATTCCGCACTTTCGCGCTCCGGACGCCGGGGTGCGGAGAAGCGGGAAGCCTTTGATGGCGTGGGCTTCGGCGGCGTGGGCAGGTTAGGCGAGTGATAAAAACCTGTTGACGATCCGACGGAAGTTCTCCATAATTTCGCTTCTCTGCTGCAGACGCAGCGACGCAAACGAAGCAGTGCCGGGTAGTGGTGGTTCAGGCGCGGCGGGTTTGGCGGACCGATCTTTAAAAACTAACAGTCGATAAGTGTGGGCGCTTGATGCGGAATGCGGCGGCGGATTCTCCGGAGTCTGCTGTCAGGCAGAAGTATCAGAAGCCTCACACAGTATTAGAGGAAGGTTTGTCTGTCGAAAGACGGATCAATCATCGTCAGTACGTTGAGTGAGCGACCGGGTTCGAGAGAGCCCGAACACAGTAACAGGTTTGAACTGAAGAGTTTGATCCTGGCTCAGATTGAACGCTGGCGGCATGCCTTACACATGCAAGTCGAACGGCAGCACGGACTTCGGTCTGGTGGCGAGTGGCGAACGGGTGAGTAATACATCGGAACGTGTCCTGGAGTGGGGGATAGCCCGGCGAAAGCCGGATTAATACCGCATACGCTCGGGAGAGGAAAGCGGGGGATCTTTCGGGACCTCGCGCTCAAGGGGCGGCCGATGGCAGATTAGGTAGTTGGTGGGGTAAAGGCCTACCAAGCCGACGATCTGTAGCTGGTCTGAGAGGACGACCAGCCACACTGGGACTGAGACACGGCCCAGACTCCTACGGGAGGCAGCAGTGGGGAATTTTGGACAATGGGCGCAAGCCTGATCCAGCAATGCCGCGTGTGTGAAGAAGGCCTTCGGGTTGTAAAGCACTTTTGTCCGGAAAGAAAACCTCGTGGCTAATATCCGTGAGGGATGACGGTACCGGAAGAATAAGCACCGGCTAACTACGTGCCAGCAGCCGCGGTAATACGTAGGGTGCGAGCGTTAATCGGAATTACTGGGCGTAAAGCGTGCGCAGGCGGTGCTGTAAGACCGATGTGAAATCCCCGGGCTTAACCTGGGAACTGCATTGGTGACTGCAGCGCTGGAGTATGGCAGAGGGGGGTGGAATTCCACGTGTAGCAGTGAAATGCGTAGAGATGTGGAGGAACACCGATGGCGAAGGCAGCCCCCTGGGCCAATACTGACGCTCATGCACGAAAGCGTGGGGAGCAAACAGGATTAGATACCCTGGTAGTCCACGCCCTAAACGATGTCAACTGGTTGTCGGGCCTTCATTGGCTTGGTAACGTAGCTAACGCGTGAAGTTGACCGCCTGGGGAGTACGGTCGCAAGATTAAAACTCAAAGGAATTGACGGGGACCCGCACAAGCGGTGGATGATGTGGATTAATTCGATGCAACGCGAAAAACCTTACCTACCCTTGACATGTATGGAATCCTGCCGAGAGGCGGGAGTGCCCGAAAGGGAGCCATAACACAGGTGCTGCATGGCTGTCGTCAGCTCGTGTCGTGAGATGTTGGGTTAAGTCCCGCAACGAGCGCAACCCTTGTCCCTAGTTGCTACGCAAGAGCACTCCAGGGAGACTGCCGGTGACAAACCGGAGGAAGGTGGGGATGACGTCAAGTCCTCATGGCCCTTATGGGTAGGGCTTCACACGTCATACAATGGTCGGAACAGAGGGTTGCCAAGCCGCGAGGTGGAGCCAATCCCAGAAAACCGATCGTAGTCCGGATCGCACTCTGCAACTCGGGTGCGTGAAGCTGGAATCGCTAGTAATCGCGGATCAGCATGCCGCGGTGAATACGTTCCCGGGTCTTGTACACACCGCCCGTCACACCATGGGAGTGGGTTTTACCAGAAGTGGCTAGTCTAACCGCAAGGAGGACGGTCACCACGGTAGGATTCATGACTGGGGTGAAGTCGTAACAAGGTAGCCGTATCGGAAGGTGCGGCTGGATCACCTCCTTTCCAGAGCTGTGCATTCATTGCACTCAAGTGCTCACGCTTATCGGCTGTGGTTAGAAGAAACGCAGACAGGCTCAGGGGTCTGTAGCTCAGCCGGTTAGAGCACCGTCTTGATAAGGCGGGGGTCGATGGTTCGAATCCATCCAGACCCACCAGTGTCTTGTCTGGTGAGCTGAAGGGCTGGGGCCGCTGGAGTATCTGTGAGACTGGGGGATTAGCTCAGCTGGGAGAGCACCTGCTTTGCAAGCAGGGGGTCGTCGGTTCGATCCCGTCATCCTCCACCAATCCTCAATGCCAAGGGTTCAGCACGAAGTGATGCTGAGTACTTTGCATTGGCGATTGAGCCAGTCAGAGCGGTATGAGGCACAGGCTTCATACCGGCTGCCGTTCTTTAACAATCAGGAAGAAGTAGTAAAGAGATTCACGAAAGGCACCTGGAGATGGGTGCGGAGTAGGTGAATCAGGGTTGTGATTGTATCGATGTATTTTAAAGGTGATCGAAAGATTGCTTTGGAATACGGCGCAACACGAATACTCAACCTGTAGCGAGTGCGTCTATCCCCTGCGGGGATGGGACCCACGTAAGCGCTAAAGCGCTAGCGTGGGTCGACACAGAGACACACCCGTTATAGGGTCAAGCGAACAAGTGCATGTGGTGGATGCCTTGGCGATCACAGGCGATGAAGGACGCGGTAGCCTGCGAAAAGCTCCGGGGAGCTGGCAAACGAGCATTGATCCGGAGATGTCCGAATGGGGAAACCCACTCCTAATGGAGTATCCGTAGCTGAATCCATAGGCTGCGTGAGGCGAACGCGGTGAACTGAAACATCTAAGTAACCGCAGGAAAAGAAATCAACCGAGATTCCCAGAGTAGTGGCGAGCGAAATGGGATCAGCCGGTACACGTTATCTGTATTGTTAGTCGAACGCTCTGGAAAGTGCGGCCATAGCAGGTGATAGCCCTGTAGACGAAAACAGCATGGAAGAACTGGGTGTACGAGAAGTAGGGCGGGACACGTGAAATCCTGTCTGAAGATGGGGGGACCATCCTCCAAGGCTAAATACTCGTGATCGACCGATAGTGAACCAGTACCGTGAGGGAAAGGCGAAAAGAACCCCGGGAGGGGAGTGAAACAGATCCTGAAACCGCATGCATACAAACAGTCGGAGCCTCTGCGAAGGGGTGACGGCGTACCTTTTGTATAATGGGTCAGCGACTTACATTCAGTGGCGAGCTTAACCGATTAGGGCAGGCGTAGCGAAAGCGAGTCCGAACAGGGCGTCCAGTCGCTGGGTGTAGACCCGAAACCAGGTGATCTATCCATGGCCAGGTTGAAGGCACGGTAACACGTGCTGGAGGACCGAACCCACTAACGTTGAAAAGTTAGGGGATGAGCTGTGGATAGGGGTGAAAGGCTAAACAAACCTGGAAATAGCTGGTTCTCTCCGAAAACTATTTAGGTAGTGCCTCGTGTATCACCTTCGGGGGTAGAGCACTGTCATGGTTGTGGGGTCCATTGCGGATTACTACGCCATAGCAAACTCCGAATACCGAAGAGTGCAATCACGGGAGACAGACATCGGGTGCTAACGTCCGGTGTCAAGAGGGAAACAACCCAGACCGCCAGCTAAGGTCCCCAAATATGGCTAAGTGGGAAACGAAGTGGGAAGGCTAAAACAGTCAGGAGGTTGGCTTAGAAGCAGCCACCCTTTAAAGAAAGCGTAATAGCTCACTGATCGAGTCGTCCTGCGCGGAAGATGTAACGGGGCTAAGCCATATACCGAAGCTGCGGATGCACAGTAATGTGCATGGTAGGAGAGCGTTCCGTAAGCCTGCGAAGGTGCACTGGAAAGTGTGCTGGAGGTATCGGAAGTGCGAATGCTGACATGAGTAGCGATAAAGGGGGTGAAAGGCCCCCTCGCCGTAAGCCCAAGGTTTCCTACGCAACGTTCATCGGCGTAGGGTGAGTCGGCCCCTAAGGCGAGGCAGAAATGCGTAGCTGATGGGAAGCAGATTAATATTTCTGCACCATTGTGAAATGCGATGGGGGGACGGATCGCGGAAGGTTGTCCGGGTGTTGGAAGTCCCGGTCCTTGCATTGGAGAAGGCGCTTTGGCAAATCCGGGCGCAGAATTCAAGGGTGCGAGGCGAGCCACTTCGGTGGCGAAGCAACTGGAAGGGGTTCCAGGAAAAGCCTCTAAGCTTCAGTTTCACAGTGACCGTACCGCAAACCGACACAGGTGGGCGAGATGAGTATTCTAAGGCGCTTGAGAGAACTCGGGAGAAGGAACTCGGCAAATTGGTACCGTAACTTCGGGATAAGGTACGCCCTCATAGCCTGACTGGCCTGCGCCAGAAGGGTGAAAGGGTTGCAATAAACTGGTGGCTGCGACTGTTTAATAAAAACACAGCACTCTGCAAACACGAAAGTGGACGTATAGGGTGTGACGCCTGCCCGGTGCCGGAAGATTAAATGATGGGGTGCAAGCTCCTGATTGAAGTCCCGGTAAACGGCGGCCGTAACTATAACGGTCCTAAGGTAGCGAAATTCCTTGTCGGGTAAGTTCCGACCTGCACGAATGGCGTAACGATGGCCACACTGTCTCCTCCCGAGACTCAGCGAAGTTGAAGTGTTTGTGATGATGCAATCTCCCCGCGGCTAGACGGAAAGACCCCATGAACCTTTACTGCAGCTTTGCATTGGACTTTGAACCGGTCTGTGTAGGATAGGTGGGAGGCTATGAAGTTGGGACGCCAGTCTCAATGGAGCCGTCCTTGAAATACCACCCTGATCTGTTTGAGGTTCTAACCTTGGCCCGTGATCCGGGTCGGGGACAGTGCATGGTAGGCAGTTTGACTGGGGCGGTCTCCTCCCAAAGTGTAACGGAGGAGTACGAAGGTACGCTAGGTACGGTCGGAAATCGTGCTGATAGTGCAATGGCATAAGCGTGCTTGACTGTGAGACTGACAAGTCGAACAGGTGCGAAAGCAGGTCATAGTGATCCGGTGGTTCTGTATGGAAGGGCCATCGCTCAACGGATAAAAGGTACTCTGGGGATAACAGGCTGATACCGCCCAAGAGTTCATATCGACGGCGGTGTTTGGCACCTCGATGTCGGCTCATCTCATCCTGGGGCTGTAGCCGGTCCCAAGGGTATGGCTGTTCGCCATTTAAAGAGGTACGTGAGCTGGGTTTAAAACGTCGTGAGACAGTTTGGTCCCTATCTGCCGTGGGCGCTGGATATTTGAAGGGGGCTGCTCCTAGTACGAGAGGACCGGAGTGGACGAACCTCTGGTGTACCGGTTGTCACGCCAGTGGCATCGCCGGGTAGCTATGTTCGGAAGAGATAACCGCTGAAAGCATCTAAGCGGGAAACTCGCCTTAAGATGAGATATCCCCGGGGCTTCGAGCCCCTTGAAGGGTCGTTCAAGACCAGGACGTTGATAGGTCAGGTGTGCACGTACAGTAATGTACTGAGCTAACTGATACTAATTGCCCGTAAGGCTTGATCCTATAACAGGTGTGTCTCGACCCGCGTGAGTGCTTCAGCACTTACGCGGGTCCGATCCCCGAAGGGGATTTGTGTGACCTCCCGCGGGAGCTCACAGAAACGCACGGTTGGGATTCAGTGTTGTGCCAGAAACAACACAACCCCCCACACTCGAATCCTTTACGCTTCTTCCCGATTGGCTGTGGCGCAACCGGTTGACTCCAACCCTGCGACGCAGCAACCCGTCATGCCTGATGACCATAGCGAGTCGGCCCCACCCCTTCCCATCCCGAACAGGACCGTGAAACGACTCCACGCCGATGATAGTGCGGATTGCCCGTGTGAAAGTAGGTAATCGTCAGGCTCCCCCCCAGTCAGAAACCCCACCCGCCGCGGTGGGGTTTTTGCGTTTACGCGGCCAAAATCAACAGCAACATGCTCGACCGAGCACGAACAACAAGCGTGGTCGGACGCCGTTGCCAGCCACTGCCAAAAGTAGCCTGTTGATCGACGCTTTTTTGCGCATACTGAAGTTGACCCAGAAAAACGGACATCTATCCTTTGGAGAAGGAGGTGCCGATTATCGGCAAGCATCGTACCCCGTACCCGGCGGAATTTCGGGCGCAAATGGTCGAGCTGGTGAAGGCCGGGCGCAGGCGGGAGGAACTGGAAAAGGAGTTCGAGCCGACTGCACAGACCATCTACAACTGGGTGGCGCAGGCTGATCGCAACACAGATGTTCCGGTGCGACGATGGCACGCCGTTGCGCGTAACGTTCGCACTCGACTGCTGCGATCGGAGAGGCGATTGGCTGGGCGGCGGGGACCGGCGGGCATAGCGGTGATGTAGTGCGCAACGCGATGCTGGCCGCCGTCGCGCAGCAATTCGGCACCGGGCAGGTCGCGCCGTCCATCGAATGGTTGACGGACAACGGCTCGACTTATGTCGACCACCGCACTCGCAGCTTCGCTCGCGAATTGGCCCTGGAGCCATTGACAACGCCGGCACGTTCTCCGCAGAGCAATGGCATGGTCGAATCGTTCGTGAAGATCATGAAGCGACAATTACGTCGCCTGTATGGACGAGCCTGGCGCGCCAGCGGCGCTCTCGAGTCTGGCTGTTGCATTTGAACACTACAATGAGCGCCATCCGCACAAAACCCTGGAATACCGCTCGCCGCATGAGTTCAGGCGTGCTGCCGCGACTTCATTGACCTAACGGTGTCCGCGTGTCCTGAGTTGCAGGGGCAACTCCAACCAGCTGCACTGGGTCATCTCCGCCCCCCGGTTGCCCGACCTCAGCAAGCAATGCTTCGTCGCGCGCAATCACCGTCGGCAGATGCGAGCGCAAGAATTCGACCCACGTGCGCGTCTTTGCATCGATGAATTTGCGCGACGGATAGAGCGCATAAACAGTCGTCTTCTGCAGCGTATATTCCGGCAACACGCGCACCAGCGTGCCATCGCGCAACCCGGAAATGGCCGCGTAGAGCGGCACCATGCCGATGCCCATGCCTTCGCGGATCGCCACGATCAATGATTCGGCGATGTTCACATGCACGGGGCCGTCGACTTCCATCAACTCACTGCCGTTCGGGCCGTCGAGCGTCCATTCATGTGGCGGGAACGCCGGCGTATGCAGGATCAGACATTCGTGATGCGCAAGGTCAGCCGGTTCTTGCGGCGCGCCGTGCGCCCGCACGTAGGCCGGCGATGCGCACAGGATGCTGAACGTCGTCCCCAGCGGAAACGATACGAGGTCAGAATTCGGCAGCGTCGATGCGCCGATCACGGCCACGTCGGCGCTGCCCTCGAACAGATCGGGCATGCGCTGCGATAGCGTCAACTCGACGGTCACATCAGGATAAAGCTCGCGGTAACGCGAAATGGCTGGCAGGACGTAGTGCTGGCCGATGCTCGCAAAGCTATGCATGCGCAGTGCGCCGGTTGGTCGCTCGTGTGCGCAACTGGCTTCTTCTTCCGCAACATCGACATCCGCGAGGATCTGCTGCGATCGTTTCAGATAGCGCTCGCCGGCGGTGGTCAGCGCAAGCCGACGCGTCGAGCGATTCAGCAGGCGCGTGCGCAGATGTGCTTCAAGCTCCGAGACCGCGCGAGACATCGCGCCGGTCGTTGAATTGAGCGATTGCGCGGCCGCGGTGAAGCTGCCGGCTTCAACCACGCGCACAAACACTCGCATATTTTGTAGCGTGTCCATCAAACCTTCTGTTTCATGATCAAGATCATATTTTCCGTCAGTCTCAGAACACTATTGTTGTCCGTTCTGGAACAGATGTTCTGCACCCATCGGCTTAATGTACACATCGCGGACTCCTACAATCGGCGCCTCGCCTGCCGGTGTCGGCCATTCTGTCCGGAGGCTCTCTCAGCGACCACGTAGGGTGCACTGTTTTCAGATGAAACCCGATCATGCGATCGAACCGTCGGCGGATTTCTTCGGTCCGCGCGGCGTCATGCGGCGACGCCTCAGCCGAGCCAAACTCAATCGCGCCGTGCGGGACTGGGCCAGCAGCGACGGTCTGACCTGGCTGCATCTGCTGAAGACGGTCACCGCCGGTCTGCTGGCGTTGGGCATCGCGATGCTGCTCGATCTGCCGCAGCCGCGCATTGCGATGACCACTGTCTTTGTGTTGATGCAACCGTTCAGCGGCATGGTGCTCGCGAAGAGCTTCTACCGGATTCTCGGAACGGCAGTAGGGACCGTGGCCGCGCTCGTGCTCGGCGGGCTGTTCGTTCAGCAGCCCGAACTGTACATGCTCGGCATGATCGTGTGGGTGAGCGCCTGTATTGCTGCGGCGGTCAGGTATCGGCATTTCAGATGGTACGGTTTTGTGCTCGCGGGTTACACCGCCGCGCTGATCGGCATTCCAAACGTGACGACGCCTCAGGGACTGTTCCTCGCCGCACTCACGCGTGCCGCCGAAGTGGCGGTCGGCATCGTGTGTTCGAGCGCGGTCAGCGCGTTGCTGCTGCCCCAGCGCTCGATCCTTGCGCTGCGACGTAACCTTCAGATCAGGTACGCGAATTTTACTGCGTATGCTGTCGACGTGCTCGCACGCGGGCTGGAGCGCAATCAGTTCGAACGGCGTTTCGCGGATTTCGTCGACGAAATCGCTGGCCTCGAAGCAACCCGCACGTTCGTCGCATTCGAAGATCCGGCGATGCGCTCGCGCAGTGCGCATCTGGCGCGTCTGAATAGCGAATTCATGGATGCGTGCGCGCGTCTGCATGCGCTGAATCAGTTGCTCAAACGGTTGCGCGCCAGCCGCGCTGTGTCGATACTCGCGGCCATCGGTCCGTACCTCGACGAACTGGGAGCCTTGTTCGAAGCACAAGCTGAAGCCGGCGTCGAAGCATCGCACGCAGCAGCCGATCTGCGCCCCTTTCGAGCGAGCTTGCCACGCCGGGTACGCGAAACCAGGCGGCCATTCGAAGCCGCGTCCGCGGAATCGCTTGCGGACTTCAACACGGCAGCCGAATTGCTGTATCGATTCGTGGGCGAATGGATAAACTATTCGCAAACCTATGCATGCTTGTGGCGCAAAACAGCAAGCCGGCAGCACAGCCTACGATGCAGCTCAAGCCCAACTAATAGCCACCGCACAAGCAGACCTATAAGCCGCACAAACCGCTTCGCCGTATTGTTCACATTCGTGCGCTCGGCTGTCGTCATCGGAATCGCCGGTGCGTTCTGGATCGCGACCAACTGGCCGAGCGGCGGTCTCGCCGTAATTGGCGCAACACTGGTCTGCGCGTTGACGTCCACCGCGCCAAGCGCCACCAGAATGGCCATCCAGATGGCAATCGGCGCGGTGCTCGCGACGCTGGCCGGCTATGTGTTCATGTGCTACGTGTATCCGAACATCGATGGTTTCCCGCTGCTTTGCGCAGTACTCGCGCCGGTGCTCGCGCTCGGCGCATTCATCGCGACGCGTCGCGGCGCGGCTGGGCTTGGCATCGGCTTTTCGGTGTTCTTCTGTCTGCTGGCCGGGCCGGACAACGTCGTCAGCTACGTGCCCGATCTGCTGATCAACAACGGCATCGCGCTCACCGCGTCGATGCTGCTCGCAGCGGTTGTTTTCGCGGTGGTCTTTCCCGCCGATATGCGCTGGCTCATCGACCGGATCATGGGCGACCTGCGAGCGCAATCGGTGTCGGCATGCAAGGACGCGCTGCCGGGTCTGAACCAACGTTTCCAGTCGGGCACGCATGATCTGACTTCGCAACTGCGCGTGCTGTTGACGCACCGTTCACGACGACGGCGCGACGCACTTCGCTGGATGCTCGCGACGATCGAAGTAGGTCACGCCGTCATCGATCTGCGCAACGAAGCCGCACGCGCCGATTATGCCGACCCCCTTCAGCCGCGTTGGCGCAGCGTGATCGAACACGCGTGCGACGATCTTGCCCGGCTCTTCGAACGCCCAGGTCCACGTTCGCTCGAACGCGCACTCGTCGCCGTGCGCTCGGCCACCTGGCTCGCGCAAGACATGCTGCAGGCAGTGCACGCCGAGCGCGCCCGGCATCACGATCTGCAACGTATCTCGAGCTGTCTGCACTTCATTCGCAGCGCGTTGCTCGACAAGGACGCGCCCTTCAATCGTCGCTGAGCAATGCTGCGTGGATCTTTCTGCCAGATGGAAAGATCCCTTCCGGGCGGCCCCGTTTATTCGCGTAGGTGGCGGTCATATAGTTTCGTCACTGCCTCGCAGTATTCGTCGCAGTAGTCGTAAGTCCTGGAGAACGAGATGAAAGTGTTGAAGATGGTCCTGATTGCCTGTTCTTTGTCCACCGCTGCCGCCGCCTATGCACAGACGGCGCCGGCCGCGCCGGAGCAGCAGGTTGCGCAAGCGGATGGCCAGCGCACCGATAAGGTTGCCCCGCGCAAGCATGTGGAAGCGCCGAAAGCGAAAGCTGATGAATGTGTCGGCCCGATGAGCTTCTGCAACATCTACTTCGGCAGCTAAGTCCGGCTGCCTCACGCGCAACACCTGTCGCGGATCCTATCGCGCGACCCAACACCTGCTCGCGACGCCGTCCGATCGAGACGCCGCGGCGGGTGCGGCAACCGCCTATTGAGCGAAGCACACCGCAGACGTGCGCACCAGTAGACGGAGCTGGCGACTATGGAGAGACTCCCTTTCATGTACGAAGACCGAATTCGCTGCGCCGCGCTGCGCGGAAAAATCACCACGGCCGCCGACGCGGCGCTTCTGATTCACGACGGCATGCGGGTGGGTGCAAGCGGCTTCACGCGCGCGGGCGACGCGAAGGCCGTGCCGGTCGCGCTCGCCGAGCGTGCGCGCCGGCTGGGCGAGCCGCTGCGCATCACGTTGATGACGGGCGCCTCGCTCGGTCATGACGTTGACCGCATGCTGACCGAAGCGCATGTGCTCGCGCGCCGTCTGCCGTTTCAGGTAGACAAGACGCTGCGCGACGCCATCAATCGCGGCGAAGTGATGTTCGTCGATCAGCATCTGTCCGAGACCGTCGAGATGCTGCGCGCGAACCAGCTCGGCAAGCTCGATGTCGCGATCATCGAAGCCGCCGCGATCACGGAGAGCGGCGGTATCGTGCCGACGACGTCGGTCGGCAATTCGGCGAGCTTCGCGATTCTCGCGGACAAGGTCATCGTCGAGATCAATCTTGCGCAGCCGCTCGGGCTCGAAGGCTTGCACGACATCTGGATTCCGGGGCGCCGGCCGCATCGCGAGCCGCTGCCGATCGTGCGCGCGCAGGATCGCGTCGGCACACCCGCTATCGAGATTGCGCCCGAGAAAATCGCGGCGATCGTGATGACGGACATGGCCGACAGCCCGTCCACGGTCTTGCCCGCGGATCGGGAAACCGCGTTGATCGCCGGTCATTTGATCGAATTTTTCCAGCACGAAGTCACGCGTGGCCGCATGCCGAAGCAGTTGCCGCCGCTGCAGGCGGGCATCGGTACGATCGCCAACGCGGTGCTGGCAGGATTCGTCGATTCGCCTTTCGAGGTGTTCGAAATTTATTCGGAAGTCCTGCAGGATTCGACGTTCGATCTGATGGACGCTGGTAAGGTCGCGTTCGCGTCCGGCGCGTCGATCACGTTGTCGGCCGCGTGGCAGGCGCAGGTATTTGGCGATATCGAGCGCTATCGCGACCGGCTCGTGCTGCGTCCGCAGGAAGTCAGCAACCATCCCGAGGTGATTCGGCGGCTCGGTCTGATCGCGCTCAATACCGCGCTCGAATTCGATATCTACGGCAACGTCAATTCGACGCATGTCGGCGGCACGCATATGATGAACGGCATCGGCGGCTCGGGCGACTTTGCGCGCAATGCGTCGTGCGCGGTGTTCGCGAGCAAGTCGACCGCGAAGGACGGCCGCATTTCGAGCATCGTGCCGATGGTGCCGCATTGCGATCACAACGAACACGACGTCGACGTCGTCGTCACCGAGCAGGGTCTCGCCGATCTGCGCGGCCTCGCGCCGCGCGAACGCGCGACGCTGATCATCGAGCATTGCGTACATCCGCGGTATCGCGAGCTGTTGCGCGACTACTACCACGATGCGTCGCTCTGGGGAGGGCAGACGCCGCATTGCCTCGATCAGGCGTTTGCATGGCATACGCGGCTGCGCGATACGGGGTCGATGCTGCCGGCCTGATTCTGCGGCGGCCACAACCGCGGCGATAAAAGGAGAAGCAACAGGTCATAAAAAAGCGCCAGCGATTCGAACCCGCTGGCGCTTGATGACGTCGGATGCCGTACTCAGGACCCTCGTCGCACGAGCCGGATAATAAACAGCAGAATGACCGCTCCGATCAACGCGGTGACGATCGAGCTGATCCAGCCGCCGCCAAGCGAGATATGCAGCACGCCGGCGAGCCACCCGCCGATGAACGCGCCGATGATCCCGACGATGATGTCGACGATCAGGCCGAAGCCGCCGCCCCTGACCAGCACACCCGCGAGCCAGCCCGCGATCGCGCCGATGATGATCCATGCGATGATGCCGTGTTCCATATTCGAGACTCCCTGGTTGAGTGTGAACAAATCACGGTGACAGAGCTTAGTCGAAGGTTATGGGACCGTCCACGTTCACGACGCGGAATTAACATTCTCTGAATCTGCTGCCAGCTAAGTGTAGACGATGCGCGCGAACAAAGGAGACTTACGCGCCGCGCTTCACTCGGGCGTCGGCTCCGCTTCCCGCGCGGTCCAACTGACGCTGGACACGCTCTTTTCCATGCTCAGGCGGCTCGCCATCTGTTCGAGCTTCGATTGATCCTTCGGATGCATCGTCAGCGTCGCCGTCACGCGAATGCGCGCCGGTTCGTCCTCGACATCCTCGCTCGTGAGGCTCTGGAACGACAGCGGCGCCGAGTACATGGAGTTGGAAATCGCGGCGCGAATGTTGATCTCGTCGGCTTCGCGGCAGACGATCGTCAGCACGTACTCGCGCACGAGGTCGGCGTTTGAAACCGGCGTCGAGTTGATCATCCGGCTCACTTCACGCAGCACGGTGTTGGCCAGCAGCACGACCGCGGTGCCCGCGAGCGCCGGTCCGTAATGTCCCGCGCCGCTCAACACGCCGACGGCCGCCGAGCACCACAGCGTCGCCGCGGTGTTGATCCCCTGGATCGAGCCTTTGTCGCGCATGATGACGCCGCCGCCAAGAAAGCCGACGCCGGACACCACATAGGCGGCAATCTGCGTGACGCCGCTGACGCCGTTGCCGGTCAGCACGCCGAGCGTGACGAACAGGCACGCGCCGCTCGCCACGAGCGTGATCGTGCGCAGGCCGGCAGTGCGCTGGCGCATCTGTCGTTCGAGGCCAATCGCGACGCCGCAAGCAAAAGCGGTCAGAAGCCGCAGGAAGAATTCGAGTGTCATCGTTCAGAAAGGTTGGCGTGCGTGCTGCCGCAGGGTGAAGCCTAGGCGTGGGAACGTCAAGTCGTCTACCTCGTGCGCGGTAAGCGCATGAGGGTGGAACGAAATACGCGCGCACACGCGTGCAGCGGCCGCAAGCGTGCGGCATCGGCATGGCATCGAGCCACGCTGTTTCACCGACAGTACGCGAATGACAATGAAATGAGAGCGACGTGCGCCATCGAGCCCCAGGGCAGGACGGCGACAGGGACACCTGACGCGGAAATCCTGCCGCTCAGGCGAGCGGGCAAATCGATACTCGGCTGGTACAGCTGCTACTGTCCAAGATCGTGATTCCGGTTAAAAGAATTGCGGGAATTTTAGAGGGCGGCGTAAAGTTCAGTCAAGCCGCGATCGGCGGAGAGTGCGCATGTGGGTTTGCTACAGCCGTATCGTAGACAGGCCGTGATTAATTGCTCCGGACTGCGAATGTTGAGTTCAATCCGGTTCGCCCGGCACGAGTCTCAAGCGCGTGATTTCCGAAGGCGCACCGAGTCGTTTCGGCGGACCCCAATAGCCCGTACCGCGACTCGTATAAACCCAGAGTCCGTTCAGGCGCGCGAGGCCTGCCGTGAACGGCTGTTGCAGGCGCACAAAGAAATTCCACGGAAAGAACTGACCGCCGTGCGTATGACCCGACAACTGCAGCGTAAAGCCGGCCGCCGCCGCCGCTTCGGCCGAACGCGGCTGATGCGCGAGCAGCACCCTGATCAGCACGTCGCCCGGCGCGCCGGCGAGCGCCGCGACCGGGTCGCTGCGATGCGCGGGGTCGTGATGACCCGCCGAGTAATCGGTGACGCCGGCGATGACGGCGCGCGCGCCGTCATGGTCGACGATCACGTGTTCGTTCAGCAGCACCCGCAAGCCGAGCCGGCGGAATTCGGCGATCCACGAGTTCGCTCCGGAGTAGTACTCGTGATTGCCGGTCACGAGAAACGCACCGTGCCGCGCGGCGAGCCGCGACAGCGGCTGCGTATGCCGGCTCAGCTGCGGCACGCTGCCGTCGACGACGTCGCCCGTCACCGCGATCAGATCCGGCTTGAGCCGGTTCACCGCGTCGACGATCGCATCGACATAGCGGCCCTTGATCGTCGGGCCGACGTGGATGTCACTGATCTGCACGATCGTGAAGCCGTCGAGCGCGGCGGGCAGATCGTCGATCGGCACGTCGATCGTGACGACGCGCGCGCGACGGCGCGCGTTGAACAGGCCGATCAGCGTCGACAGCAGCGCGAGCAGCGGCACCGCCGCCGCCGAGCCGGTGCGCCAATGCGCGATCGTGAGCGTGTTCGGCCAGATCGCGTCGATCGTCAGCAGCGACGCCAGCACGAGGTCGCGCGCGAACGTCAGTACCAGCAGCGACGAGAAGAAGCCCATCGCGAGCAGGCCCACCCACGCGAGCCGGTCGCCGAGCGGCTGGCGCTTGAAGCCGCGCGCCATCATGCCGACCGGGATCAGGAAGATCGACAGCACGAGCCACAGCGCGCACAGCCCGCGGCCGGCCGCGGTGATCGGCATGTCGGGAATCAGGCGCAAGCCGACGTAGATATGCAGCAGGATGCCAATCAGGATGATGCGGACAAGAAACGATGAACGTCGCATAAAGAGGATCAGGGTGGGAAGGAGGCCAAAGGGCCGGCATCAGCGACAGCGCGGCGGCGATCGGTTAACGAACGCGGCGAATCATTCTACCGACATGTTCGGTCCCTTGCCGTAGCCGCAAAATTCGTGCTCCCGCACCGCACGACACGCCGGCCCCGAAGCCGCCGGGACGCGCCACGAAAAGTGTTCGCCGGGGCAGGCGCATTCCGTGCTCAGCACATACTTACAGGGCCGCGCGCCACGCATTCAATGCCTATGCAAGCGAATTAAATGGGCTTTGAATTGTATTCATGCGTGGAGTATGCTTGAAACAAGCCAGCTTGTTGCCGGGGCAGCGTAGGGCGCTTCGGCCATGACTGGTTCTGTCGCCTGGAAAGATCGGGCGGGGGGGAGGCACATCATGAAGCTGCTCAAATCGGGCCACCTGTGGCATCACGCGCACGACGTGCATCATGTTCATCATGAGCATCATGTCGGGCACGAGGGCAGCCACGTGATGCTGCCGCTCGTCGGTATCTCGCTGATGGCGATTGCGCTTTACGTCGGCGTACGCAACATCGATTTCTCCGAACTCGGCAAAAGCGCGCTGTTCGACGTCGTGATGGTGTGCGTCGCGCTTGGCATCGCGGGCCTGTTCGGTGCGGTCGGCGCGTGGCTGCGCTCGAATGGCGACGAAGCCGAAGAGGGCTTCTGCTTCATCGGTGCGCTGATCGGCACGGTGGTCTTTTATATCGCGGTGCTGACCTGACGCGATCCGATCCAGCGCGTGGCGCGCACCCGCAGCGCCATCCATCATCAACGCCCCGTCACACTATGCGCGCCGCTTCGTCGAACGAAAAACGCGGGCTGCGTGCAAACAGCTTTGACGGATCGCCGTGGCCAAGATTGATCAGGAAGTTCGACTTCAGCGTCGTGCCCGCAAAAAACGCTTCGTCGACCTTGGCCTGATCGAAGCCCGACATCGGCCCAGTGTCCAGACCGAGCGCACGCGCCGCGAGAATCAGATACCCGCCTTGCAGCGTCGAATTGCGAAACGCCGTGTCCGCGATCAACCGCTCGTTGCCGACGAACCAGCTGCGCGCATCCGCATGGGGAAACAGTTTCGGCAGATACTTGTAGAAGGCCATGTCCATGGCGACGATCACCGTGACGGGCGCGGCCATCGTTTTCTCGAGATTGCCAGCCGACAACGCCGGGCGCAGTTTCTCCTTGCCCTTCGGCGTCCTGACGAACACGAAGCGGCCCGGACTCGAATTGGCCGAGGTCGGGCCGAGCAGTACGAGCTCCATCAGCTCGCGCAGCACGGCGTCGTCGATCGGCTTGTTCTGCCAGCCATTGTGCGTACGCGCGTCGCGAAAGAGCTGCGCGAGCGCCTGATCCGAAAGTGTCATGGAAGTAGTCCGTGCGAAAGAACAGAGGGAACGCGCAGAGCCGCGTCGAATGAAAGAGCAACGCGCGTGAATCAGCGGGTGAGCCGGTGTCGCCATAATAGTCAGGGTTTTGACTTGTCCGCTTGCATCCAGACATTCCGATGAGCACCGATTTATTCAACGACCTGCCGACGCCCGACGTCGACTGGTATCCCGACTGGCTCGCAGCGGCCGACGCCGAACGCCTGCTGGCCCGACTGATCGACGAAGTGCAATGGCGCCAGGACATGATGGGCACGCCCACCGGCCGTGTTGCACTGCCGCGTCTGACCGCCTGGCAGGGCGAGCCGGACGCGGTGTACGTGTACTCGGGCATCCGCAACGTGCCGCAAGCATGGACGCCCGCCGTCGCCGAACTGAAGGCGGCCGTCGAGGCGACCAGCGGCGCGCGTTTTAACAGCGTGCTGCTGAATCGTTACCGCAGTGGCGCCGACAGCATGGGCTGGCACGCGGACCGCGAGCCCGAACTCGGCAAGCAACCGGTGATCGCGTCGGTGAGCCTCGGCGTCGCGCGCAGGTTCGATCTGCAGCACAACCGCAGCGGCGTCGTGCAATCGTTCTCGCTGAAGGGCGGCAGCCTGCTCGTGATGAAAGGCGACACCCAGGCGCAGTGGCGTCATCGGGTGCCGAAGGAGCCGCGCGTGAGCGGCGAGCGCATCAATCTGACGTTTCGCTGGGTCACTCCGAGAATGACGCCGACCTGAGGCAGCGAGCGGCAATGCTCTGACCGGCGCGCCATACCAAAATTGATATCGAGGGCGCGAATCATATGATTGGACGGTTAACGCCTCGCACAGTACGCTACATCACGATCCATGGGCCGTGAGGGCCACGAGGGCCGGGCAGACCGCTGGGTCGTCTACACAACAACGATTGGAGACTGTCATGGCGAATACACGACGTGCCGCGTGTCGCGCTCTGGGCGCGCTCGCGCTTTGCGCGAGTCTCGGAGCGCTGACGCTGGCCACGCCTGGCGCGCATGCCGAGGACAAGAAAATTACGCTCGGTTTTGCGCAGGTCGGTGCGGAAAGCGCATGGCGCACCGCGAATACCGAATCGGTGAAGTCGGCGGCGACGGAGGCCGGCATCAACCTCAAATTCTCCGACGCGCAGCAGAAGCAGGAAAACCAGATCAAGGCGATCCGCTCGTATATCGCGCAGAAGGTCGACGTGATCGCGTTCTCGCCGGTCGTCGAATCGGGCTGGGAGCCGGTGCTGCTCGAAGCCAAGGCCGCGAAGATTCCGGTGATCCTGACCGACCGCAACATCGACGTGAAGGACACGTCGCTGTACGTGACGATGATCGGCTCGGACTTCCTCGAAGAAGGACGGCGCGGCGGCCACTGGCTCGCGGATCACTACAAGGACGATAAAGGTCCGGTCAACATCGCCGAGCTGCAAGGCACGGTCGGCTCCGCGCCGGCCAACGACCGCCACGCGGGTCTGATCGAAGTGATCAAGAGCGATCCGAAGTTCAAGATCATCGCGTCGCAAAGCGGCGACTTCACGCTCGCCGGCGGCAAGCAGGTGATGGAAGCGTTCATCAAGACCTACGGCAACAAGATCAACGTCGTCTATGCTCATAACGACGACATGGCGCTCGGCGCGATCCAGGCGATGGAAGAAGCCGGCATGCATCCGGGCAAGGACGTCGTGGTGGTTTCGTTCGACGCAACCAAGGGCGGCTTCCAGGCGATGGCCGCCGGCAAGATGAACGTCGACGTCGAGTGCAGCCCGCTGCTCGGACCGCAGCTGATGTCGGCGGTGAAAGACGTGGTGGCTGGCAAGCCGCTGCCGAAGCGCATCCTGACTCAGGAGACTGTCTTCCCGATGAGCGTGGCCGCGCAAACTCTGCCGTCGCGTAAGTACTGACGCGGCGCGCAACGTCGCCGCGGCAGCGCTCGCGCGAGCGCCGCGGCGTGTGCGTGTTCAGGCGCCGGGGCCAACGGGCTCACGGCGCGAAGGAGATGTGCAGTACGGACGCATCGAACAGGTTTCTCCAGTGGTGCCTGACCGCCCGGGCTGCTTTCTTCTGCAGCGGGCGGTCTCTTTTCAGGAGCATGCGCCCGCAGGAGCATGTCACTGGGGCCTGCCGAACCATGCATAGCCGATCGAGCGAGGTCCATGACCCATTCCGCTACCGAACCGAATCAGCCGGACCAGCCGGACCAGCCGCGGCGCGGCACGCCGCCGGGCGCGCCAAGCCAACAGAATGACATGAGCGCGCGCGAACCGATTCTGGCGACCTCCGGCGTCAGCAAGACATTTCCGGGCGTGAAGGCGTTGCAACACGTCGACTTCCGCCTGTTTCCCGGCGAGGTCCATACGCTGATGGGCCAGAACGGCGCCGGCAAATCCACCTTGATCAACGTGCTCACCGGTGTGCTCGCACCCGATGCCGGCACGATCCGCCTCGGCGGCGAGGTGGTCGCGTTCGCGTCGCCGCAGGAAGCCGAGGCGGCCGGCGTGCGCACGCTGTACCAGGAAGTGAACCTGTGCCCGAATCTGTCGGTGGCGGAGAACATCTTCGCGGGCCGGCAGCCGCGCCGCTTCGGCGCGATCGACTGGCCCGACATCAAGCGGCGCGCGCAGGAAGCGCTCGCGCGCCTCGACGTGTCGCTCGACGTCACGCGCTCGCTCGACGCCTATCCGATCGCCGTGCAGCAGATGGTCGCGATCGCGCGAGCGTTGTCCGTCGATGCGCGCGTGCTGATTCTCGACGAACCGACTTCGAGCCTCGACGACAGCGAAGTCGCGCAGCTATTCAAAATACTTCGACATCTTAAGCGATCGGGCATTGCGATCCTGTTCGTCACGCATTTCATCGAGCAGACTTATGCGATCTCCGATCGCATCACGGTGATGCGCAACGGCGAGCGCGAAGGCGAATATCTCGCGCGCGATCTGTCCGCGGATCAGCTGGTCGCGAAGATGGTCGGCCACGAGCGCATGAGCGCGCGTCTGCGCGAAGCGGCGCACGACGGACAGGCCGCCGACGATCAGGAGGTCGCGCAAGACCACACGGAAGCAACGGCCACGCAGCCGTTCATCGAGCTGCGCGGCGTCGGCCGTCGCGGCACCTTGCAGCCGATCGATCTCGAGATGCAGGCCGGCAAGATTCTCGGCCTCGCGGGTCTGCTCGGCTCGGGCCGCACCGAAACCGCGCGGCTTCTGTTCGGCGCGGATCGCGCGGACAGCGGCACGATCCTCGTCGAAGGGCGCGCCGTGCGGCTGCGCACGCCGCACGACGCGGTGCGCCACGGCATCGGCTATTGCGCGGAAGACCGCAAGAAGGAAGGCATCGTCGCCGAACTGTCGATCCGCGAAAACATCATGCTCGCGTTGCAGGCGCGGCGCGGCTGGTGGCGCAAGATCAGCCGGCAACGCGCGCGCGAGCTCGCCGATATGTGGATCGAGCGGCTCGGCATCAAGGCGTCCGACGCCGAGCAGCCGATCGCGCTGCTGTCCGGCGGCAACCAGCAGAAGGCGCTGCTCGCGCGCTGGCTCGCAACCGATCCCAAACTGCTGATCCTCGACGAGCCGACCCGCGGCATCGACGTCGCCGCGAAGTTCGAGATCATGGACCGGCTGCTCGCGCTGTGCGCGAACGGCCTGTCCATCCTGTTCATCTCGTCGGAGATCAGCGAGGTGCTGCGCGTGAGCCATCGCGTCGCGGTGCTGCGCGATCGCCGCAAGATCGCCGAGGTGGCCGGTAAGGCATCGAACGAGGACAACATCTACCGACTCATCGCAGGGAGCGGCGAATGAAGCTATCGAACTGGTTCGCGCGCGACGGGGTGGAGCGTCCGCTGCTGTGGCCATGCGTGACGCTCGTGTTGCTGGGCGGACTGAACCTGCTGGCCAATCCGCATTTTCTCGCGCTGCGCACGCTCGACGGCCACCTGTTCGGCGCGCCGATCGACATCCTGAATCGCGCGGCGCCGCTCGTGCTGGTCGCGATCGGCATGACGCTCGTGATTGCGACACGCGGCATCGATATTTCGGTCGGCGCGGTGGTCGCGATCGCGGGCGCCGCGGCCGCGACGATACTCGCGACCCAGGCCGTGCCGAGCGGTGCGCTGATCGCGCAGGCGCTGCTGGCCGCGCTCGTCGTCGGCATCTTGAGCGGCATGTGGAACGGGCTGCTCGTCGCGTTCGTCGGCATGCAGCCGATCATCGCGACGCTGATTCTGATGGTCGCGGGCCGTGGCATCGCGCAACTGCTGACCGCCGGGCAGATCATCCCGATCGGCGCGCCCGGCTATCTGTTCGTCGGTGGCGGCTACTGGCTCGGCGTGCCGTGCTCGGTATGGATCGCGACCGTAGCCGTGCTGGCGACCGCCGCCCTGGTGGAGGGCACGGCGCTCGGTCTGTTCATTCGCGCGATCGGCGTGAACCCGGTTGCGACGCGACTCGTCGGCTTGCGCTCGAAGGCGATCGTATTCGCGGTGTACGGCTTCTCGGGCTTGACCGCGGCGCTGGCCGGCATCCTGATCAGCTCGAACGTGCGTAGCGCGGACGGCAACAACGCGGGCTTGCTGCTCGAACTCGACGCGATTCTCGCCGTGACGCTCGGCGGCACGTCGCTGCTCGGCGGCCGCTTCAGTTTCGCGGGCACGGTGCTCGGCGCGCTGATCATCCAGACGCTCACGTACACCACGTATTCGATCGGCGTGCCGCCGGAAGCGACGCTCGTCGTGAAGGCGGCCGTCGTGCTCGCGGTCAGCGTGATCCAGTCGCCGGCGGCACGCGCGCTCGCGGTGTCGTTCGGCGCGTCGCTCGTCAAATCGCGCGGGGTGGCACGATGACGCGCGTTCTCGAAGCACTCGCCCGCGTGGTCGATCCGCGCACGCTGCCGATCGCGGTGACGGTCCTGCTGTTCTGCGCGCTGTTCGGCTTTGGTTCGGTGATGTACACCGGTTTCTTCGCGTGGCAGGTGTTGCTCGATCTGCTCGTCGACAACGCGTTCCTGCTGATCGTCGCGATCGGCATGACGTTCGTGATCGTGTCGGGCGGCATCGATCTGTCGGTGGGCTCGATCGTCGCGCTGACGACGATCGTCGAAGCAGTGCTGTCCGAGCACATGCATGTGTCGGTGTGGCTCATCATTCCGATCGTGCTGTTGATGGGCACGGTGTTCGGCGCGGTGCAGGGCGCGCTGATTCACTACTTCCGCCTGCAGGCGTTCATCGTGACGCTGGCGGGGATGTTCTTCGCGCGTGGCCTGTGCTTTCTGATCACGACGCAGTCGATCACGATCACCGATCCGACGTTCAAGGCGATCTCCGCGTTTCGTCTCAGTGTCGGCGTCGGTTCGGTATCGGCGAACGTGCTGATCGCGGCCGTGACGCTCGCGGCCGCGATCTATGTCGCCCATTTCACGCGCTTCGGCCGCAACGTGTATGCGGTCGGCGGCAATCCGCGCTCGGCGCTGCTGATGGGCCTGCCGGTCGCGCGCACGCGGGTCGGCGTGTATGCGCTGAGCGGCTTCTGTTCGGCGCTTGGCGGCGCGGTGTTCACGTTCTACGTGCTGTCGGGCTATGGGCTGCAAGGGCAGGGCATGGAACTCGATGCGATTGCGGCCACGGTGATCGGCGGCACACTGCTGACGGGCGGCGTCGGTTATGTGGTCGGCTCGCTGTTCGGCGTCGGCATTCTGGGCACGATTCAGACGCTGATTACGTTCGACGGCACGCTCAGTTCGTGGTGGACGCGGATCGTGATCGGCGCGCTGCTGTGCGCGTTCTGTTTGCTGCAGCGATTGATCGAGCGGCACGCGAAATCGGTGCGTCGGCCCGGCGGCACCAATGCGGTCACGACGACGGGGCATGGGCACGGGCGTGACGAGACGTCGACGACGGCGTCGTCGGATTCGCAGGTGTTGGGGCGGGCGCCGGGCTAGCGCGCGGTCTTCCAGTCGCTTCGAACCACGGCGGCGCGGCGCAAGCCGCGCCGCGTTCACGTTAGTCCGCGCGGCCGCTGCCGAGCGTCCAGCTCATGCCGTTCCCACCGGCATAGACCGCGAGCTCGGCGCATTCGCGGATTTGCGCGTCGCCAGCAGGTGCATGCAGCGCTTGAGCGCTGCAATCGTCAGCGCACTGAGCAGCAGACCCGCAATCACATCGGCGAGATAGTGACCGCCTTGCGTCGGCGTCGACAGGATCAGTGTGTTTCCCGTCGCTACGCGGGTGCGCAGCGTCGTTGCCGATGAGCACGTTTCCGTTTGCGTGACCTATTATCAGAAAGAGTTGTGAACAGTACGACTGCGGTTGCGATGCGATCCGCGAATCGTGCAACTGAATGCAGATGCCGTGGAGAAAGAGCGATGGTTCGCATGGAAATACTCGACGCGCTGCGGGCATACACCGATCCGTTCCGCGTCACGAGCGGCAAAGATTTCTTCCTGAAGGATTTCGATCCCGGCGAGACGGTGGGACTCAGAATGCATAAGGAAGAGGCGCAGCAACTACTCCAGCGAGGGTCGAAATGGCTCGCGATGGAGCAGGAGATCCTCTACGCGCAGGATTCCTGGTCCGTGCTTCTGGTGTTCCAGGCCATGGACGCCGCGGGGAAGGATGGGACGATCAAGCATGTGATGTCGCGCGTCAATCCGCAGGGGTGCGATGTCATCTCGTTCAAGCAGCCGTCGGATGAGGAGCTCTCCCACGACTTCCTTTGGCGCTATTCCGGGAAAGTGCCCGAGCGCGGGCACATCGGCATTTTCAACCGCTCGTACTATGAAGAGGTGCTGGTGGTGCGCGTGCATCAGCATCTGCTCCATGCGCAGAAGATCCCGCCGGCACGGGTCGGCAACAACATATGGGACGAGCGGCTCGCCGACATCGCGCGCTTCGAGGACTATCTGACGCGCCAGGGCGTGGTCATTCTCAAGTTCTATCTGAACCTGTCGTACGGGGAGCAGAAGAGGCGATTCATGGATCGCCTCGACGATCCCGACAAGCACTGGAAGTTTTCCGCAGCCGACGTTCGCGAGCGTCGCTACTGGAACGACTATATGTACGCCTATGAAGAGGCGATCCGCGCGACGGCCTCCGAAGCGGCTCCGTGGTTCGTCGTGCCCGCCGACAACAAACCTTTCACGCGCCTCATCGTCGCGGCCGCGATCGTCGAGGCCGTCGAGAAGCTCGACCTCGAATATCCGAAAGCCACGCAAGAGCAGATGAAGGATCTCGCCGCCGCGAGGGAGGAGCTCGACGCTGAAGCGGTGGACGCGACGAGACCCTATCAACCCGGGGACGATCCAGACCATTGAGAGCGGCCCCCTGACCCGAAATCACTGGAACCGGGAGACACGAGGATGAGCTCAGTTGAGAGTGCGACGCCGTGGCATGCGATGCCGGCCGGTGACATCGAACGGCAGTTCAACGTCGATCCCGCGCAGGGCCTCGATGCAACGGAAGCGACCGGGCGGCTGGCCACCTATGGGCCGAACCGCCTCCCGCAGGGCAAGAAGAGGGGGCCGGTCGTACGCTTCCTGATGCAGCTCCACAACGTTCTGATCTACGTGCTGCTCGCGGCCGGTTTCGTCAAGTTCATGCTGGGCCTGTGGCTCGATGGCTCGGTCATTCTGGCCGTCGTCATCCTCAACTCGCTGCTCGGCTTCCTGCAGGAAGGACGCGCCGAGAAGGCGCTCGACTCGATTCGCAACATGCTGTCCGCGGAAGCGCGCGTGATGCGTGGCGGAGCGGTTCGCTTGATCCCCGCCGAGGAACTCGTTCCTGGCGACATCGTGCTACTGGAATCGGGCGACAAAATCCCGGCGGACATGCGTCTCGTCGACGCCAGGAACCTGCGCACGGAAGAAGCGGCTCTTACGGGGGAATCCCTCCCGGCCGAGAAGGGCACCGCGCCGGTACCCGCCAAAGCCACGGTCGGCGACCGCGAGAACATGGCGTTCTGCGGCACGATGGTCTTGTCGGGGCGGGCAACCGGCGTCGTGGTGACGACCGGGAGCCAGACGGAACTCGGCCGGATCAACCAGATGCTCGCCGAGGTTAGCGCGCTCGAGACGCCGCTGTTGCGCCAGATCAAGAAGTTCGGCTACGTCATCACGGCAGTGATCGCCGTTGTCAGCGTGCTGCTCTTCTCCTGGGGGCACTGGCTCGGACACATGACCTTCGTCGAGCTGTTCCAAGCCATCGTGGGGATTGCGGTATCGGTCATCCCGGAAGGCCTGCCGGCGCTCATCACCATCACGCTCGCCATCGGCGTGCAGCGCATGGCCCAGCGCAACGCCATTATTCGCCGCCTGCCGGCGGTCGAAACACTGGGCGCCGTCTCGCGCATCTGCTCGGATAAAACGGGCACGCTGACCCTGATGGAGATGATGGTGACCTCCGTCGTAACGGCCGAAGCGGCCTATGCCGTTACGGGCGACGGCTACGCCAGCCAAGGAGAGGTCAGTGCCGATGGCAAGCCGCTCGGCGCCGCGCCGGACGTGCTCAAGCTGATGGGCCGCGTGTCGCTGTTGTGCAACGACGCCGAGCTCTTCGAGGAAGACGGCAAATGGAAAGTGGAGGGTGACCCGACCGAGGGCGCGCTCTATCCGTTCGCTTCCAAGCTGGGCATGGACCGTGCCGCCGAGACGGCCGCCGCGCCGAGGATCGACGCGATCCCCTTCGAGTCCGAGCACAAGTTCATGGCGACGCTGAACCGTTCGACGGACGGCGAGATGCTGCTGGTCAAGGGCGCGCCGGAGGTGATCCTCGAGCACTGCGACCGGCAGCAGACGGCGCAAGGCCCGGCGCCCCTCGATCGCGAGTACTTCGCGAGGGAGGGCGACCGGCTCGCTGCGCAAGGTGAGCGCGTGCTCGGGCTCGCGTGGCTGTCGGACCCGGGCCTGCGTACGGGCGGCCTCGGGCCGCAGGACCTGCCGCGTACCCTCGTACTGCTCGGCCTCGTGGGCCTGATGGACCCGCCGCGCAAAGAGGCGATCGACGCCGTGCGCGAATGCCACGGCGGCGGCATTCGCGTGACGATGATTACGGGCGACCACAAGATCACGGCGGCGGCAATCGCAAGAATGCTGGGCATCGGCGACGGCAAGACCGCCGTGTCGGGCACCGAGATCGAGGCGATGAACGATGCGGCGCTGCAGGAATGCGTGCGCGGCGTCGACGTGTTCGCGCGCGCGAGTCCCGAGCACAAGCTGCGGCTCGTCAAGGCGATCCAGGCGAATCGGCAGATCGTCGCGATGACGGGCGACGGCGTCAACGATGCGCCGGCGCTCAAGAAAGCCGACATCGGTGTCGCGATGGGGATCAAGGGCACCGAGGTGACGAAGGAGGCGGCGGGCATGATCCTCGCCGACGACAATTTCGCGTCAATCTCCGCGGCGGTGAAGGAAGGGCGCACGGTCTACAACAACATCGAGAAGGCGATGCTGTTCATGCTGCCGACCAATGTCGCGCAAGGCGCGGTGATCGCGGTGGCGATCCTGTTCTCCTTCACGCTGCCGATCACGGCGCCGCAGATCCTGTGGGTCAACATGGTTACTTCCGTCGCGCTCGGCCTGACCATTTCGTTCGAGCCGCACGAGGCAGACGTGATGCGCCGCTCGCCACGCGCAATCGACCGGCCGATCGTCACGCGCTTCGGCATCTGGCGCATCCTGTTCGTCGGCGCGGCGCTCGTGATCTATACGCTGTCCACCTTCTTCTGGATGAAGTCGCAAGGGGCGTCGGATCAGATGGCGCGCACGGCCGCCGTCAACGCCATTACGCTGGGCCAGGTGTTCTATCTGCTCAACATCCGGTATCTGCTCGATTCGTCGCTGTCCGTGCGCGCCCATACAGGCAATCGCTATCTCTGGTACGGAATAGCCGGCGTCGTGGTCTTGCAGCTTCTGTTCACCTATACGTTCCCGTTCCATGCCGTTTTCCACACCGAGGCTCTGCCCTTGTCAGCGTGGGGGTGGCTCGTCGGTGGTGGCGTGCTGTTTTTCCTCGTGGTGGAGATCGAGAAGCTCGTTTTCCGGCTCACCCCTGCATTGAGAGGATTTGTGACGTCGCAACAGGAGGGCGCGGCCTTGCCCAATGATCCCGCGAGGTAGGCCGCCTTGGCGGCCGCCTGCTACATCTCATGCACGCGGCGGAGGATGAAAAACAGATTAGCCGAGACTGCATTCACGATCGGTATCCGCTCGAAAGGCCGGTTCAGCTTCATGCCGATATTGGCCAGGGCGTTGAGCGCTCCGCCGCCCTTTATGCCTTTTGCGAAGGTGGGAAAGACCTGGTGATAGCCGCATTCTTCCAGTACGAATCCCGACCGGAGAAACAGGCGCTTCGCGTCGCTGAGACTGTACAGCCGATTATGGCCCGTGTACTTCTTCATGACTCTGCACGCGTTTTCGGTCACCGATAAGCGGTTAGGTAAAAATGTGATTATCAGCAAACCGTCGTTTTTCAGCACGCGCCATAGCTCATCGAGGCTCTTTTGCTCGCGGGCCACGTGCTCGAGTACACCGCTTCCGATCACCACATCGAATTGATTGTCTTCGTAGGGCAGCAGAAATTCATGATCGAGCGATGCGAAAGATAACCCGGCGTACTCATGGAATTCCGCGAATTGCCCATCCTTGCAGATGTCGCAGCCATATATATCGATGTCATGGTAGAGCGTGCGAAGCATGCACGAATCTGGCGCGTGCCGGCATCCCCAGTCGAGCACTTTCATGCCACGCTTGATATACGGTGCGTAAATTTCGAACGCGCGCACGTGGCGATCGAGACTCGCGTTGTTGGCAATGACCGATTGCACATAGTCCCGGTATTCACCATCGCTACGATGTGCAATGTAGTCCTCGCAAAGCTTGGCATAAGTCGCCTTGACCTGCTGCAATTCATTGCTCGGGATCGTTTCAGTGTCGATGGGTTTATGCATATCTCCCTCATGGCGGTGCGAACGATACGACGAATTTCAGGCTCTACCGGGCCAGTATGCTGGGAATCCTTGGTCCATGTTGAGGTCTGCGCAATCCGTTTCCGCAGTACCGGCTTTCGCTGCCCGAGTGACATCGGGGTTGAGAGGTTCGCGGGATGTTGACTACTCCGATTTTGAGCGCTGATGGACTGCGCTTGGCGAGACCTGCGGCAGCAACTACCTCGATAAAGCCGCGATAGTGAACGGGTTCAAGTTTTGAAGGATAGCAGTTGAATTTGTCAAAACTGGTCGGGGAACCTCTCCATTTCGCGCCTTATTCTGATGGTTTTGCGCCTTGACGCTCATCCGTTGTGTTCGAGCGAACATCAGTGCCAGCCTCCCGTTGCCCGGCCGTCTTATTCAGCGTTAACCGGCGATAGCGCTCTATCTAGCCCCCACGACCAGCGATGCGGCGACCCAGAAGGCGTCTCGACCCCAAATTTTTATGTTGCGGCGCGTCTAAAACCATCCTATAACCATCCATATGGATGGTGAAAGGATGGTGCGATGAAGAAACCCGCGGTATTGGACACCCCCCGCTCGAAAGGCGGCGACTCGGAAAAAATCACGATCAACCTCGGACCGGTCGACCTCGGGCAGATCGACCTGCTGGTTGAAGAAGGCTTCTATGCGAACCGGACCGACCTGATCCGAACGTCGATTCGCAACCAGCTCGCGCTACATGCGCGGGTCGTCCAGGAAACGGTTGCGCGTCGTTCGCTCGTGCTCGGGCTGCAGCATTTCTCCAGGCAGGATCTCGAGGCGATTCGAGCCGCGCGCGAGCGTCTCAACATTCAGGTCCTGGGATTGGCCAGCATTGCCGCCGATGTCTCCCCGGAACTCGCGCTCGCGACTATCGAAAGCGTCGTGGTGCTGGGAGCCTTTCACGCTTCGCTCGCAGTCAAGACGGCGCTTGCCGGCAGAATCCACTAGCCGCGCGAGGCCCACCCCCTCAACACCGGTAATCGGACAAATGTGATGAAACTCAACGAAGGCTTTCTGAACTCAATGCACGAAGCGATGACTTTGCTGCGTACCCGCGGCGTTGCCGAAGCGACAGAAGCGATACAACGCGCACTGCGAGGGGAAAGCGTCGGTGCAGTGAACGAAACTGCGTCGCGGGACAAGACGCCAGAGCCCGTTGTCTTCCCGTTTGCAAAGACCAAGGAAGCGACCGCGCACAAGGCGCGAGAAGACTGCCTTGACGTGGAGGAACGAGGACATTTCATTACGCTTGCGTATGCGAATGCCGCCGGTCGCCGTCAATATCGGCTGTATGTGCCGGCGGGGGACGCCGGCGAGCCGCTGCCACTGATTGTGATGCTGCACGGCTGCACGCAGGACGCCGACGATTTCGCAGCAGGCACGCAGATGAACGCGCTTGCCGAGCGGCATCGATGTCTCGTAGCTTATCCGGTGCAACCGCAGCAGGCGAATCCGTCGAAGTGCTGGAACTGGTTCAAACCTGACGATCAGCATCGCGAGCGCGGCGAGCCGTCGCTGATCGCAGGCATCACGCGCGAAATCATCTCGGCCCACAACGTCGATCCTGCGCGCGTGTACGTCGCGGGGATGTCCGCGGGGGGCGCGATGGCGGCGATCATGATCGCCGAGTATCCCGAACTGTATGCCGCGGTCGGCGTGCATTCCGGTCTTCCGGCACGGTGCGCGCACAATTTACCCTCCGCGCTCGCGGCGATGAAAGGCGGCAAGCACCCCCGAAATGCACGGCGCGTGCAAGGCGATACAGACTTGTCACCGACGCGGCCCATGATCGTCTTTCATGGTGACACGGATGCCACCGTTCACGTAGCGAATGCCACGCGGCTCGTGCAGAGGTTCGACGCACGGCCGGACGCCGGCAGCGAACGGCGTCGGGTCGACGCGGGCCGACGCGCCTGTACCGTCTCGCGGCTGGTTTCCGGCGACGGTATCGACGCCGAGTTGTGGACCATTCATGGCGCAGGGCACGCTTGGGCAGGCGGCAATGCACGAGGCAGTTATACGGACGCTACTGGTCCGGATGCGAGTGCCGAAATGCTGCGCTTCTTTCTTGATCATCCGCAACGACAATAGTGCAGGCCTCTCATGTGGTGACTATGATTGCGACGGAGTGGCGTCCGCTGTGCATGTAGAGCAAGTCCGCTTGCTCAACTGCATATAAAGGCTGCCCGATGAATCACTTCCGGTGAGAATCCTCGGCGGCAGGTCGGCGAAGCCGGATTTGCGCCGCAATCAACGTACGGCGGGTTGCCATTCAATTGGAGACATCCACGCGTGCTCGTCCATCGTCAACAACGGGTCGCGTGTCGCCGATCGCGGCCTTGCGAAGTTCGAGCGATGTGTGCCGATTGCATGAGGCAGTCATCGGCCATGAACGGCCGGTCGGCGAGGACGCCCGAAAGCGTTCAGTCAACTGCGCTTTCGACCCGCCGCCGACTGTTCGACAACGCAGATAGTTTGACCGTCCTCCGCATTCGGTGGGCGAGGGTCCGGGACGCTGAAATCGCTGGCATCGGGAGCGTGACTCGCCCTCACATTGCAGTTGCGTAGACCGATCGGTGGAGAACGGCAGCTACTTGTCCCGCAATGGCGCAACTGACGTCAATGAGCAGCGCGCAGGGAATACGACACCGTGTGGCTATCGATCGGGATCGCCATCATGGTCGTGATGCTGGGGCGTGCCGTGGCTGTGTACCCGTGTTGCACGCTCTTCTCGCGCTCGTCGCTGCAGATCGAGGTGCGGCATCAACATATCCTGTTCTGGGGCGGGCTACGCGGTGCCTTGGCCTTGGCGCTCGCGATGGGATTGCCGCCCGGACTACCACGGCGCGAAGAAATCATTACTGTGTGTTTTGCCGTGGTTGCTTTTTCAATCTTCGTTCAGGGCGCCACGATGACGCCGCTACTAAGGCGATTGGGTGTCGTTTAAAGATGCAGGGCCTCAAAAGTTTCATGCACGCCTGCTTTTCATCCTCATCGTTGCGCTCACGCATGCAGTCTAGTGAACCATGGTTACCGGTCTGGTAGTCACGCGCCATAACCCGGCGAGCATGGTCAGTCTGCGAAAGAAACCGAAATGGCTGGCGTCGATCACGACGACATCCGGTTGAGTCTTTGCAGCATAGGCGGCAATGGCTCTTGCGCCGTGCCCGAACACCCGCTTCCATTTGTACGGAACGCCTGCATCCTCAAGGACTGAGCGTGTCTGGATCAGCGCGTCGAGCATTATGTGTTTCTCATGGCGACGCAGTGCGCTGCGCGAGTGAAACGCTGCCGCACGCCCTTCGTCAATAGGCTCAAGCACTTCAAGCAGTTCGACTTCGGACACGCAGTGTTCCAGATACAGAAATGCGGCGTGTCGGGCAGCCTGTACGGCACCGCCGCTATCGACTACGGGGATCAGCAACCGTAACATTGAGTACTCCGATTTCGGCCAGCAGACCGACTTTGACACTTCCATTTCAGCACAGAGCGTGTCAATGAGTTGCAAAACTATACGCAGGACACGTAAAAATCCCGTCAACGCGACGTCTCGAACACGGTGCAAACATGACGGCAGCACTTCTGAGCGCAATTTCCCCCTGAATCGACGCTTCCGTGGGGATTGCATGCTACTGCCCCTGATAGTCGTTCGCTCCGACCAGTCTGTAGCCTACGCCGGTCTCCGTGATGATGTACTCTGGTTGCGCCGGATCACGTTCGAGTTTCTGGCGCAGGTGCCCCATGTAGACTCGCAAATAGTGGTCGTTATCAGCGTGCGTTTGGCCCCACACCTCCTGAAGTAGCTGTCGATGCGTCAGCACCCATCCTGCGCGTGACACAAGCGCCGACAGTAGCCGGTATTCGATCGGGGTAAGATGGACGATCTGGCTGTCGCGCGTTACCCTCCGTTCAGCAAGATCGATCGTGACAGCGCCGAAATGCACTTTGGTCGACCCCGTCCTGCCGCCGCAGGTTCGCCGCCGCAGGTGGGCGCGGATTCGCGCAGTCAGTTCCGGCAATCCGAACGGCTTGGTCAGGTAGTCATCGGCCCCGGCGTCGAGCGCCGCGACCTTATGCTCCTCCCGGGTTCGCGCCGTTAGCACGAGCACCGGCACAGTGGACCAGCTACGCAGTTCCCGAATCACGTCAATGCCGTCCATATCCGGCAAACCAAGATCGACGATGACGAGATCAGGCCGCCGTGTTGCGGCCTGCGCCAGCCCTTGCTCCCCCGTTTCGGCATCAAAGACCCTCATGCCATCCGCTTCCAGTGCCGTGTGAACGAAACGACGGATGTGCTTGTCGTCTTCAATCAGAACAACGGTGACCGTCGGCTCGCTCATGGTTTTGCCGGATCGACGGCCGGTGCCGGGAAGGCGCCCCCTGTTGACGCCGCCTGCTCTCCATCGTCGGGCCATAGCTCTGCGGGTGGCGCTTCGGCCGGCGGGGTCTCATCGGCGGGCAGCATGAACCAGAAGCGCGCGCCAATGATCTTACCCATTGTGCCGGTACGATTCTCGGCCCCGATCCTGCCGCCATGCGCCTCGACAATGGCACGGCAGATCGCGAGGCCAAGACCTATCCCGGCCTTCGCCGATTCTTTCTCGCCGCGCGTGAACTTGTCGAACACGCGCGTCTCCATGCCCGGCGGCAGGCCGGGCCCGCTATCGTCGACGCAGACCTTCACATATTTCCGGCCGCCATCATGGGCCGGCGTGGCATCGATCGTGAGCGGCGTCCCCGGTGGCGTGTACTTCGCCGCGTTCTCGAAGAGATTCACAAAGAGCCGCTCCATCAGCACCGCATCAAGCTGCAGCAGTGGCAGATCAGGCGGTACATGCACCCGGACTGGGCGCCCGGCGAGCATCCGCCGGCAAGCGCCGAGGGCCGCGCCGACGACCTCCTCGAGCATCGACCATTGCCGGTTCAGGCGCACGCCACCCGCTTCGAGGCGTGCCATGTCGAGCAGGTTCGTGACAAGACCATTCATCCTGAGCGCCTCCTCGTGGATTGCGTCGACGACTTCGCTGGTCGTTCTCACAGGCACACCGCTTTTGTCCTGTTCGGCAAGCATCGACGCGAATCCGACGATTGCGGTCAGTGGCGTGCGCAGGTCGTGTGAGATCGCCGACAGCAGGGAGTTGCGCAGTCGTTCGGACTCCATGTTGATGAGCGCGTCCTGCGCGATTTCCACGTAGTGAACGCGTTCGAGCGCCAGCGCAATCTGGGCGGCGAACGCATCGAGCATCCGCTGCTGCTCTGGACTCGCCAGATCCGAAGTCTGCTCCGATATCATCGCGAGCACGCCGCGCGTGCGCATCGGTGCCCTTAGCGGCAGGTACAGCGCGTCCGTGGCGGGCAGCGTATCCGTGCCACGTCCGGCAGGTTTTTGCTGGTCATACACCCATTGACCGATATCGAGGTCGAGCGCTTGTGCGTCCAGCATGACAGCAGGGTTAGGCTCTTCGACTTTCTGCCAGATCTTCTCTGCGCTGTCCGGCAGCAGGATCGCGACGCGCGCGTGAAACACTTCGCCGACGTGCCGCGTACCGATCTCGATGATCTGCCCGGTCGTCAGCGCCGCGCCCAGTTCACGTGACATGGCGTACATCGCACTGGTGCGCCGTTCGCGCATGGTCGCGATGTGCGCCTGACGGCGCAGGCTCGACGTCAGATGACTGATTGTCAAGGAAGTCAGCAGCATCACGAAGAAGGTCAGCACGTATTGCGTGTCCGAAACCGCGAATGTCATCTGCGGCGGTACGAAGAAGAAATCGAATGCCGCCACGCTGAGGAACGACAGCAGCACGCCCGGCCCGCGCCCGAGTCGCGCGGCCGCGAAGATCACGCCGAGCAGATACAGCATCACCAGGTTCGCCAGAGCGATATGGTGGAGAAAGGCTGACGCAACGGCTGTGATTCCTCCGCAGATTGCCAGGGCGTAAAAATAGCTTTGCGGCTTCAAGCGCCCGCCGCCTCCGGGCGCCACAGCAAAGCTCGGAGCACCGGTTCGCATATTCCGGCCCTCACGCTCCGGGGTCGCGCTCATCAGCGTGACGTCGATGTCGCGCGCGTTCTGCACGAGTTGCTCGCCGACCGGCGGCACGATCAGCCGCCGCCAGCGTCCCCGCGCTGACGCGCCGGCAACCAACCTGGACACATTGCGCATGCGGGCGTAAGCAACGAGCGTTTGTGCGGCGTCAGTCCCGTCGAGCGTGGCAGTTTCGGCACCGAGTTCGGCGGCGAGCTTCAACGCATCGAGCGTTCGTTTGCGCAAGTCGTCCGGCATGCGCTGCAGTTTCGGCGTCTCGACATACACGGCTATCCAGTCGGCCTTGATGCTCGTGGCGAGCCGCAAAGCGGCGCGCACCAGCACTGGCGCTTCCGGCCCCGGTCCGACGCACACAATGAGCCGCTCGCGTGCCTGCCAGATACGCTCGATAGACTGGTCGGCGCGATACTCGCGCATCTGCGCATCGACGCGATCCGCGGTACGGCGCAGCGCCAGTTCGCGCAGCGCAATCAGGTTGCCCTTGCGAAAGAAGTTACGCACGGCATGCTCGGCCTGCTGGGGCAGGTAGACCTTGCCGTCTCGCATCCGGTCGAGCAGCTCTTCGGCGGGCAAGTCGACTAGTGTGACCTCGTCGGCGCCATCGAACACCCGGTCGGGGACAGTTTCCCAGACCCGGATACCCGTGATCTGACCGACAATATCATTGAGACTTTCGAGATGCTGGACGTTGACCGTCGTGTAGACGTCGATGCCCGCGTCGAGGAGTTCGTGGACGTCTTGCCAGCGCTTCAGGTGCCGCGCGCCCTGCACGTTCGAGTGCGCGAGCTCGTCGACGAGGATGAGCTTTGGCCTGCGGGCGAGCGCGGCGTCGATGTCGAACTCGGAGAGCTGGTGGCCGCGATATTCGTGGCGCGCGAGCGGCAGTATCTCGAGACCATCCAGCAGCGCG
The DNA here is from genome assembly GCF_050436245.1 of Paraburkholderia sp. MM6662-R1. Lineage (NCBI taxonomy): Bacteria > Pseudomonadati > Pseudomonadota > Betaproteobacteria > Burkholderiales > Burkholderiaceae > Paraburkholderia > Paraburkholderia sp. MM6662-R1. The sequence continues at coordinate 2,332,449 of NZ_JBNDLV010000004.1, forward strand.
ATGGTTTCCTTGCGGCCATGGGTCTCGATGATCCCGACAACCACATCGGCGCCTTCTTCGTGCTGCCGCCGGGCGGCCTGCAGCATCGCAAACGTCTTCCCCACGCCCGCTGACGCGCCAAAGAAGACCTTCAGGCGGCCACGCTGCTGTTTCTCTTTATCCCGCTGGATCCTATCCAGAAGTTCGTCTGGGTCGGGGCGGTCCATCGAGTGTCTCCCATAAACGGCCGGCGGCAGACGTCAGACCCGCCCACCTTCCCGCCAGACGCACGTTGGCAGCACATCATCCGTGCATGGGTTTGAGGTCGTCGAGCGCGAGGTTGAGCTTCAGCACATTGACGCGCGCTTCGCCAAAAATGCCGAACTGCCGCCCGGACGTAGAGCGGGCAACCAGTTCGGTGACCTGGTCGGTCGTCAGCCCGCGGGCCTTGGCAACGCGTGCGGTCTGATAGGCCGCCGCAGCGGGACTGATCTCGGGATCGAGACCGCTGGCTGAGGACGTCACAAGATCCACCGGTACCGGTTGCGACATGTCGGTGCCCGCTGCCTTCAAGGCATCGATGCGACCTTTGATTTCGTCAGCGAGTGCGGGGTTGGTCGGACCAAGGTTCGAGCCGCCCGAGTTTTGCGCGTTGTAAGGGTTCGGTGTGGTCGCCGACAGGCGTCCCCAGAAATAGTACGGTGCGTCGAACTGCTGGCCGATCAAGGCGGAGCCTACTGCCTTGCCGTTGTGCTCAATCAGGCTGCCGCTCGCCTGGTGTGGAAACGCCATACGTCCGATGGCCGTCACAGCAATCGGATAAATGCCCCCCGCGATCACGGTCAGTACGACGAACAGCACAAGTACGGGGCGAATCAGGTTTTTCATGATGTTTGCGCTCCTTGTGTCAAACCCAGCCAAACGCGGACATGATCATGTCGATCAGCTTGATGAACGGAAACGGGAGCAGAATTCCGCCGAGCCCATAGACCAGCAGGTTGCGGCGCAACAGTGCGGCAGCCCCCAGCGGTCGGTACTTCACGCCCTTGAGCGCAAGCGGGATCAGCGCCACGATGATCAGCGCATTGAAGATCACTGCCGACAGGATTGCCGAGGCCGGCGAACTCAGATGCATCACGTCGAGCACCCGCAACTGCGGATAGGTCGTCGCGAACGCCGCCGGGATGATCGCGAAATACTTCGCGACGTCGTTGGCAATCGAGAATGTCGTGAGCGACCCGCGCGTCATCAGCATCTGCTTGCCGATCTCGACAATCTCGATCAGTTTCGTCGGGTTGGAGTCGAGGTCGACCATGTTGCCGGCTTCCTTAGCCGCCTGCGTGCCCGTATTCATGGCCACCGCGACGTCGGCCTGCGCGAGTGCGGGGGCATCATTGGTGCCGTCGCCGGTCATCGCGACGAGGCGTCCTTCACCCTGATGCGTGCGGATGATCGTGAGCTTCGCCTCCGGCGTGGCTTCGGCGAGGAAATCGTCGACGCCCGCTTCGGCCGCGATCGCCGCGGCGGTCAGCCGGTTGTCGCCGGTGATCATGATGGTCTTGATGCCCATCTGGCGCAGTTCGGCGAAACGTTCCTTGATGCCGCCCTTGACGATGTCCTTCAGCTCGATCACACCCAGCACGCGCGCTACGTCGCCGTGTTTTTCCGCCACCACGAGCGGTGTGCTGCCACGTCGCGCGACATCCGTCACGGCGCTCTCGACCTCGGATGCAAACTGCCCGCCGTGCATTTCGACGTAGTGCTTGATCGCTTCTGCCGCGCCCTTGCGGATCTCGCGGCCCGGCGTCCCGGAGGAAGTCCCCTTGGGGGACAGGTCGACGCCGCTCATCCGCGACTGCGCGCTGAACGCGAGGAAGGTCGCGTGCAAGGAGCTCATATCGCGCTCGCGGATGTTGAAACGCTGCTTCGCGAGCACAGTGATGCTGCGGCCTTCCGGCGTCTCGTCGGCAAGCGACGACAGCTGTGCGCCGTCGGCGAGCGCTTCCTCCGTGACACCCGGTGCCGGTATGAAGGCCGAGGCCTGACGGTTGCCGAGCGTAATCGTGCCGGTCTTGTCGAGCAGCAGCACGTCTACGTCGCCGGCGGCTTCAACAGCACGGCCCGAGGTCGCGATCACGTTCGCCTGCATCATGCGGCTCATGCCCGCAACACCGATCGCCGACAGCAGGCCGCCGATCGTCGTTGGAATCAGGCACACGAGCAGGGCAACGAGCGCGGTGATCGTCACGACGTGGCCGGCTTTTGCCACTTCGACGGAGAACATCGAGAACGGCAGCAGCGTGGCGGTAGCGAACAGCAGAACCAGCGTCAGCGCGACCAACAGGATCGTCAGTGCAATTTCGTTCGGCGTCTTCTGACGCTTCGCGCCTTCGACCATCGCGATCATGCGGTCAAGGAACGCTTCACCCGGGTTCACACTGACGCGTACGACGATCCAGTCGGACAGCACGCGCGTGCCACCCGTCACCGATGAAAAGTCGCCGCCCGACTCGCGGATCACCGGTGCGGATTCGCCGGTGATCGCCGATTCGTCGACCGACGCCACCCCTTCGATCACTTCGCCGTCGGCCGGGATCACGTCACCTGTCTCGACCAGCACGACGTCGCCGCGGCGCAGATCGTTCGCGGCCATGATGCGGATCGGCGCTTTCGGATGCGGCTCCTGCAGTTTCTTTGCCACCACATTGTGTTTGGCGCTGCGCAGCGACGCGGCCTGGGCCTTCGAGCGGCCTTCGGCCAGCGCTTCGGCAAAGTTCGCAAAGAGCACCGTGAACCACAGCCACAGCGCGATCGCGAGGATGAACCCCGCAGGCGCCTCGGCCTGGCCGGCGAGCGCAGCAAACCACAGGATCGTCGTCAGGAGGCTGCCGACGTAGACGCAGAACATCACCGGGTTGCGCAGCTGGGTACGCGGCGTGAGTTTCCTGAAGGAGTCCACGATTGCCGGGCGAACCAGCGTCGGATCGAACATCGACCTGGCCGCGGTGCGCGCCTGACCGATATTGCCCGGCTGATGGACAGGCGGTTGGGTATGTGTAGTCATGCTGTCCTCGGAATCAGTGAGCCGAGATCATCATCAGGTGTTCGACGACCGGGCCGAGCGCGAGCGCGGGCACATAGGTCAACGCACCGACCAGTACCACGGTGCCGAGCAGCAGCACGACGAACAGCGGGCCATGCGTGGGCAGCGTACCGGCGGTAACGGCAATGCGCTTCTTGCCCGCGAGCGAACCGGCGATGGCAAGCACCGGAACAATCGATCCAAAGCGCCCGAACCACATCGCGATCGCGAGCGTCACGTTGTAGAAGGGCGTATTGACCGACAGGCCGGCGAATGCGCTGCCGTTGTTGTTCGCGGCCGAGCTGTACGCATAGAGGATTTCAGAGAACCCGTGCGGACCGGGGTTGGCGATTCCAGCCACACCCGCTGCCGTCAGCACACCAACCGACGCGCCTAACAGTACGAGTAATGGCGTGAGCAGCACGGCAATCGACACCATCTTCATCTCGTACGACTCGATTTTCTTGCCGACGTACTCGGGCGTGCGGCCGATCATCAGCCCGGCGACGAATACCGCGAGCAACGCGAACACAAGCATCCCGTATAGCCCGGAGCCCACACCGCCGAAGATCACTTCGCCAAGTTCAATCAGCAGTAGCGGGACCATGCCACCGATCGGCGTGAGCGAATCGTGCATGTTATTGACCGCGCCGCATGAAGCCGACGTCGTCGCAACGGTGAAGATCCCCGACTGCGCGATGCCGAAGCGCGTCTCCTTGCCTTCCATGTTGCCGCCCGGCTGCAAGGCGGACGCGGTTTGATCCACATGCAGCGAGGCAAGCAGCGGATTGCCGCCCTGCTCGGAGGAAATCTCCACCCAGCAGGCGGCCGCGAAGGCGATCGTCATCGCGGCGAGGATGGCGTATCCCTGGCGCTGGTCGCCCACCATGCGACCGAACACAAGGCACAGCGCGGCCGGAATGACCAGCATGGCGATCATCTGCACGAAGTTCGCGAACGGCGTTGGGTTTTCATACGGGTGCGCGGAGTTGGCGTTAAAGAAGCCGCCCCCATTGGTGCCCAGCATCTTGATCGCTTCCTGCGATGCGGTGGGCCCCATGGCGATGGTCTGCCTGTCGGCCTTGTTGTCGACCATGACCGGATTGCCCTTCGCATCCTTCACCGGGTTGCCCTGGGCATCAGTCCTGGGCGTCTGGTAGGTCGTGACCTGCAGCGTGGCGACGTCCTTGTATGACTCGAAGTTCTGGATCGCACCCTGGCTGATGAATACGAGCGCGATGACCGTCGCGAGCGGCGCGAGGATGTAAAGCGTGATGCGCGTGAGGTCGACCCAGAAGTTGCCGATGGTTTTCGTCGTATGGCGTGCAAAGCCGCGGATCAGCGCTACGACGACGGCAATACCGGTGGCGGCCGAAAAAAAGTTCTGAACGGCTAACGCGGCCATCTGCGTCAGGTAGCTGACGGTCGACTCCGGCGTGTAATCCTGCCAGTTCGTATTGGTCACAAAGCTGATGGCCGTATTGAATGCAGCGTCGGGGGTCATCGGGCCGAAACCCTGCGGGTTTGCCGGCAGCCATTGCTGGAGGCGCAGGAATCCGTACACGGCCAGCGCGCCGAGCGCATTGAAAACGATCAAGGCGAGGGCATAGTGCGTCCATGCCATTTCGGCTTCGGGATTGACGCCAGCGAGCTTGTATAAGACCGCCTCCAGCGGCCTTCCGATACGCCGCACGACGACGGACGAGCCGTCAAGCACGCTGGTCATGTAGCGGCCAAGCGGAATCGCGAGCGCGATCAGCACGACGATATAGAGTCCTGTCTGAAACAGGTTATTGGCGTTCATTCGAGGGCCTCCGCTCGCAGCAGGGCGTACACGAGGTAGACAAACAGTAAGAGCGTCGACACTGCGGCGAGCCACGTCATCCAGGAAGTCATGGACGGCCTCCGGGGGCGCGGCGGAGCTTGTCGCAGCCGACCGCAAGCGCTGCGACCAGCCCCCCGAATGCGGCGATGGCGATGAGGTAAACCAGATCCATGACGATGCCCTCCCATGACGGATCTTTCCAAGATCAAGCCTATGAAAGAGGGCGTAAACGCCGTGGTAAGACCACGTGCTGGGGTATAAAAAATATGTAAACGGGATCCGGTTCTCGCCTCGAAGGAACACCAGTCAAGGCGATCTGCGCGATGCGCGTCCTCCCCGGGTTCGGCGTCAGCCGTTTGCGCAGATCCGGACTGCGTCAGGCGCAGGCAGCTCTTTTCTCCGGGCGCGCCGAAGCAGCATGGACCAGACGCGACCTTTATCTGTCTGAGGCTGCCGGAATGATTCTTCTGAGCAGAGTTCGCACACCGCAAAGCACACCCCGTCAGCCACGCTCCAACCGCCTGCGCACCGTCCCCACCAACCTGTCAAACGGCAATGTACTCGCAGCCAGCGCACTGACCTCAGAAAAATTCTCCCTCACGATATCTGTCAACACCTGCCCCGGCGGCGCCTCGACCAGCACCTGCGCGCCCATTTCCTGCATCACGGTCAGCGCATCGAACCAGCGCACGGTGTAACGCATATTGGTCGCAAGATCCTCGCGAATCGCATCGGCCGTATATAACGGGCGTCCACCGCGATTGCCGATATAAACACCGCGCGGTCTTTCAACATGCAACGTGCGCGAGTACGCCAGCAGTTCGTCGCTCGCACGCGCGAGCAATTCGCAATGCGAGGGCACGCTGACCGCGAGCCGCGTGGCCTTGCGCGCGCCGGCCGCGAGCGCGCGTTCGATGAACCCGTCGAGCGCATCGTCCGCGCCGGCCATCACGATCTGGCGCGGTGCATTGACGTTGCCGATATACACGCGTTGCCGTTGCTCCGCGGCCTGCTGTGCAACGAGCGTTTCCGCCTGCTGCTCGCTCAAGCCGGAGACGGCCGCGAGACCATAGCCCGCCGGATAAGCGGTTTCCATCAGCTCGGCGCGTCGCTGCACCATCTTCAGCGCGTCGCGGAACGCCACCGCGCCACAACTGACCGCCGCCGCATACGCGCCGATCGACAGTCCCGCGCTGATCTCCGCCGCCAATCCTTCATCGGCGAGCGCGCGCATGATCGCGACGCCCGCGACGGTCAAGCCCAGTTGCACCGCGACCGTCGAATCGAAAGCGTCGGCTGAGTCGAGCGTCAGCACGTCGATGCCAAGTGCGTCGGAGGCTTCAGCGAGCGTGTCCTGTACCGCGCGATGCTGCGGCAGTCGATGCAGAAAGCCTTCGCTCTGCGCACCCTGGCCGGGGAACAGAAGCGCGAGCATCAGGCAATGCCATTGTGAGCAACCGCCGCCCACGGATCAGCGATCAAGCGGGGGCCGCTCGCATCGCGGGCAAGCACGCGCGCCTTGCCCGCGGCCCATTCCGCGAGCGCCACGCCACCCGCGGGCGTTTCGAGTTGCGCATCGATGCGGATACCGATATGCGCCGCGAGCGTTTGCAGTTGCTCCAGCAAAGCACTCGCGACATTCAGCGCCAGCGGTTGCGGCACGCGGATCAACAGATCGAGGTCGCTCGTTTCGTTGACAGTCGGCACGTGCGTCGCCAGTTCAAAGCCGGTGCTGCCAATAGGTCCCCAAGCGAATCCACCAAGCGGACCGCCCGAATCACGTTGCAACGAAAGCAGTGCAACGAACGAGGGCAATGCATCACGTCCAGCATCGGCTTGCGTCTGCGCGAGCGATTCCGGCGGCACGGCACCGACGATATCGTCCGCATGCACCCATGTGCCGTAGCGTTGCGCTCGCTTCGCACCGCGTACGCCGATCGCGACGAAACCATCAGCGGCGAGCGCGCGCCGGACGACCGCATACGGCGCGCGTTCGAACGCGTCGCGAACCCACGCTGGTTCGTCATCGGGCAAGTCCAGCCGCCGCAAGCGCAGCAGATCATGCGGCCGCCACCGCGCGTCGCACGACGTGGCGTGCACGGTGGAGAAGGGCGCAGCCGCACACACGCGCATCACACGGCATCCCATTGTTCGGCAAGACGCCGCCGCACCTCGATCGACGCCGCGCGAGTCTGCCGCGCCGCCGCCGATTCCAGCCGACGCGCGAGCGTACGATCCCCCTCGCGCGCTCTGCGAATCTGCTCGACCAGCACCGTGCGCACGCGCTCGATCTGTGCCGCGTCGGGTGCGTCCGCGTCGATGCCTTCGATCAACTGATCGAGCAGCCCCAACTTCGCGAACGACGCCATCGAATACGACATCGGCACGATCGTGTCGCCGAGTTCGTCGAGTTCTTCGACCGTGCGGCGCGTGACGCGCGCGGCCGCTTCCTTGCCCATCGCGTGGACCATCGTGCCGGGCGCGTCGAGCGCGACGATGCGGTTCGCCTGATAGCCGTGCGCGAGGAACGCGCCGGACATCGCCGGACCGACGATCAGCGCGATCACCGGATGGCCGGCGTCGCGCGCGCTCGCATAGGCGTCGACGGCGGCCGCGCAGGCGAGGTGGATGCCGAGCATTTCCTCGCGATAGCCGTACGCCTGGCTCTTCACGTCGACGATGGCGACGATCGGGCGGCGCGTGCCGGCGTCCACACCCGCATCCGCTTCGATTGCTTCACGCACCGCGCGCGCGAGTTGCCAGCCTTGTTCGAGCCCGACCACGTTGGTGGTCGCGCGCGGAAAACGGTTCGCGGGATCGGGCACGACCGTGATGAAGCGCGCGGTGTCGCCGCCGAGCGGCGCATCGCCGCTCCAGACGGGCGCCGCGCTCGACGGTTCGCCGGCAAGTGCATTGAACCAGCGCGCGCCGCGCGTGAGTGTCGTGTCGTTCATGCCTGCTCCTTGTTCGACGCATCGCGCCCTTGCGGGTTGTACACATCACGCAGCGTCTCGGGCGTGACGCTCGCCGGATCGATCCGCGCGAGCCTCTGCAAGAACGTGTCGACCTGCTCGCTGCGATGCGTGGCCGGCACGCCTTGCGCGAACGCGGCGCGTACGGCGGCGCGCACGGCCTCGGCATCGTCGTCGACGAGTGTGTCGGCGAGCGCGCTCGCCACGCGCTGCTCGCCGCCGATCAGTTGCCATACGCGACGGCGATCGCTCGCATCGAGTTCTTCGATACCGGCTTCCTGCTCGATCACTTCAGGTCCGTTCATGCCGAGCCGTCCCTGCTTCGTCACGATCAGATACGAGCACAGCGCGGCCGCGAGCGACATGCCGCCAAAGCAGCCGACCATGCCCGCGATCACGCCGACCACCGGCACGCGCCGGCGCAACGCGACGATCGCCGCCTGAATCTCGGCGATGACCGCAAGCCCAAGGTTCGCTTCCTGCAACCGCACGCCGCCGGTCTCGAACAGCACGACGGGGCGCACGAGCTTGCCACGCTCGCAGTCGCGTAGCGCCATCTCGAGCGCCGCGGCGATCTTGCTGCCCGACACTTCGCCGATGCTGCCGCCCTGGAACGCCGATTCGATCGCGGCGACTACCGCCGGTTCGCCGTCGATCGTGCCGCGCGCGATCACGCAGCCGTCGTCGGCCTGGCAGACGATGCCCTGCAAGGGCAGCCACGGCGACCCGATGCGATCGAACGGTCCGAGCAGTTCGCGGAAGCTGCCCGCGTCGAGCAGCGAGCGGGCGCGCTCGCGCGCGGGCAGTTCGATGAAGCTTTCGCGCAGCAGCGGCGCGCTATGTACGCTGGCGCTCGTGCTCATACGCTGTCTCCTTCCTCGGCCGCTTCGACCGCTTCGGCGAGCCGCAACGCGACCACGCCCGGCGTCGCGCCGAAGTCGTTGATCTCGATGTGCGCGGCGCCGTCGTAGCGCGTGAAGAAGCGGTCGAGCACGCTCTTCCAGATGTGGCTATAGCCGTCGACGCTGGTGCGCACCACCACGTGCGCGGCGAGCGCCGAACCGCCTGGATCGGCGGCGGCAGGCGACAGCAGCACTTCCAGATCGCCCGAGCCGACCACGCCGACGTGCGCGCGGGTCGTGACGGCGCGTTGCGCCGGATAGTCGAAGGTCAGATGTTCCATGAGGCTTAGCTCCGGCTGGCGTCGCGATGCGCCAGCATGTCGAGAAAGAGGGTGGCGGCGAGCAGATCGGCCGCGCCGCCCGGCGATGCGTTCAGCGACAGCAGTTCGCGTTCGAGCGCGTCGAGCGCGACGCGGCCCGCGGCTGTCGAACTGCCGCCCGCGTCGAGCACGCGCCGCGCGCCGCGCTGCCCCGCATGCAAGCCCGCGAGTCCCGCGCGATGCAGCAGGCAGGTATCGTCGAGCGTGCTCATGATCGCGAGCAGCGCATCGATGCGCGCGGCGTTTTCGTCGAGGCCGCGTGCGCGGGCCGCGTGCAATGCCGGCAGACCGACGTCGAGCGCGTGCGGAAAGCCGTCCTGCGCTTCGCGCCGCGCACCACCGACCTGATAGCGTCGACGCGCGCGTTCGCCGTGGCTATCGGACGAAGCGGCGAAGCGGTCCGGGAAGCAGGCGATCTGCGCGGCCAGCGTGCAGATGCGCGAGGTATCGACACGGTTGGGACCGCCAGGCCTGTGCGCACGCATGGAGGAACTCGAAGCCGTTTCGAGCGCCACGCCCGCAACCAGCAAGCCGATGATCCAGATCGCGCCGCGATGCGCATTGCTCCCTCCCGTCGCCTGCATCATCTCCTGTTCGCCCGCGCGGCCGATCTGCGCGAGCTCGGCGCGCAGCAGCGCCGAGGGTTCGCCGCGGCGGCGCGCCGTGCGCGCCAGCGCCGCGAAGGTCGGTTCGAGCGCGTGCGCGGAGCGCCGCATGATCGCTAGATCGAGGTCGCGATGCGCGCCGCTGCCGCGCCGGTCGACGAGCGCGGGCTTCGGCGTGAGCTCCGCCTCGTCGATCAGCGCGATGATCGCGTCGCGCGCCAGTTGGGCGTCGGAAAACGGCGCGACCGGCGACCTGCCACATGCATCGTGTAGGACCGAAGCATGCGGCGCGTCCAACCGTTCAGGAAGAACAGCAGCGGACGCCATCGTCACCAGCTCCGGAAGCGCGCGGGCGGCGCGTACAGTCCGCCCGACCACGTGACCAGATCGTCGATGCTGCGCGCCGCGAGCAGCGAACGCTTCGCGTCGCCGCGCCGGATGCCGAGATCTTCCGGATACGCGACGATGCCGCGCCGGCGCAATTCCGCGGTTTTCTCGGGCTTCGCGCGCAGACCGATCGGCGTGACACCGGCCACCGCCGCGACCGCCGCGCGCCGCTCGTCGATGCCTTCGGCCTTGTGCAGATGCGCGATGCCTTCCTCGGTGACCACATGGCTCACGTCGTCGCCGTAGATCATCACCGGCGCGATCGGCATGCCGTTTTTCGCGCCGACCGCGACCGCGTCGAGTTCATCGACGAAGGTTGGCTCGCCGCCTTTCTTGTACGTTTCCGCGAGTTGCACGACGAGCTTCTGGCCACGCGACACCGCGCCGTCGCCCTTCAACAGCTTCAGCCACGCCTCGCTCGAATGACGCCGGCCGCGCGGATCGTGGCCCATGTTCGGCGCGCCGCCAAAACCGGCGAGCCGTCCGCGCGTGACCGTCGACGAATTCGCGTCCGCATCGATCTGCAGCGTCGAGCCGATGAACAGGTCGACGCCGTATTGCCCGGCCAACTGACACAGCACGCGGTTCGAGCGCAGGCTGCCGTCGTTGCCGGTGAAGAACACATCGGGACGCGCCTCGATATACGCCTCCATGCCGACCTCGCTGCCGAAGCAATGGATGCTGTCGACCCAGCCCGATTCGATCGCGGGGATCATCGTCGGGTGCGGATTGAGTGTCCAGTTGCGGCAGATCCTGCCCTTGAGACCGAGCGATTCGCCGTAGGTGGGCAGCAGCAGTTCGATCGCCGCGGTATCGAAGCCGATGCCGTGATTCAGCGACGTGACGCCATACGGCTCGTAGATGCCGCGTATCACCATCATCGCGGTCAGCACCTGCAAGTCGCCGATATGGCGCGGATCGCGCGTGAACAGCGGCTCGACCGCGAACGGCCGGTCCGCCTGCACGACCACGTCGACCCACGAGCCCGGAATGTCGACACGCGGCAATTCGTCGACGATCTCGTTGACCTGCACGATCACGATGCCGTGACGGAACGCGGCGGCCTCGGCGATCGTCGGCGTGTCCTCGGTATTCGGGCCGGTGTACAGATTGCCGTTACGGTCGGCCTTGTCCGCGCACAGCAGTGCAACGTGCGGCGTCAGGTCGACGAACATGCGCGCATACAGCTCGACATACGTATAGATCGCGCCGATTTCGAGCTGGCCGTCTTCGAGCAGTTGCGCAACGCGCAGACTCTGCGGCCCCGCGAACGAGAAATCGACCTTGTGCGCGATGCCGCGCTCGAACAGCGTCAAGTGCTCAGGACGACTGATGCTCGAAATCAGCAGATGCACGTCGTGCAGCTTGTGAGGATCGACCGTGGCGAGCGAGCGCGACAGGAAGTCGGCCTGTTTCTGGTTGTCGCCTTCGAGTGCGACGCGCTCGCCGGGCTGGATCAGCGTTTCAAGCGCATCGACGATGCGGTGCGTGGGCAGCACGCCGTCTTCGAGCCACGGCGCGATGGCCGCGAGGCGGCGGTTCTTTTCGTCGCGCCGGGTCGTCCACGAGCGGGCAGTGGACCGCGATGCGGCGGCTTCGGCGGGGTGGTTCATCGGCTCGGTCATCGGTTCGATCAGCTCCCGGTGGTGACGCGCGGGCGTCGGCCGCGCGGCTTCGGTTGATGCGCAAGCGCTTCTTCGCGCGCGCGCTCGGTCAGGAAACGATGCAGAAGCTCGCCGGTGCCGAGCAGATGCGCGACCACCAGCGACTGCGCGGTCGCGATATCGCGGCGCTCGACGGCATCGAGCAGCGCGGCGTGCTCACTGTCGGACTCGCCCTTGTACGACGGCAAGCCGAACTTCAGGCGCAGATAGCGTTCGCCGCGCCGGTGCAGCAAGCCGATCATGTCCTCGAGCTGCGGCCGGCCGGCGGGCGCGTAGAGACACATATGGAACGCGGCATTGCGCGTGACGTATAGCGACGGATCCTCTTCGCGCTCGGCGGCGCGGCACAAGTCCACGGCTTCGCGCAGCGTCGCGGCGGTGTGATGCGGAATCGCAAGGCCGAGCGCGAGACTTTCGAGCGCCGAGCGGATCTCGTAGATCTCGCGCGCTTCGTTGGCGGACAGCGGCGCGACGCTCGCGCCTTTATGGACCGCCGCGCGTGCCCAGCCCTCGCTTTCGAGCTGGCGCAGCGCCTCACGCACGGGAATCGCACTGACCGAGAAATGCCGGGCAATCGCGTCCTGGCGCAGCGGGGCGCCGGGCGCGAGCGTGCCGTCGACGATCGCCGCGCGCAGCGCCTCAGCAATCATGTGCGAGGTGCTTTCGCGCGGCGCGGCGGCCGGAAGAAACGAACCGGACATGGCGGCGTCCAGGGGAAAACCTTCAGTTGCGTCGGTCATGGTATCAAATATTATATATGAAAAGACGCGCATTTCGGCGCGGGCAAACCCGGAAGTCTTGAACCACATTCCAGGCAGGTGCTCGCGCCGTCCTCTGAATGAGTTGTACGAGGACATCGCCGATCAATCAACGTCGTCGAGCCATCCCCAAGCGCGCCCGTCCCTTTCTTCGTTACGTTCAACTATCGTAGGCCGGAGGAGCATGATGAATACAGTAACCGACCGACCAGCGGTCGCGCGTCAGCGCACACCGCTCAATCGTTCGCAGATCGCAGGGTTCTGGGGAGCATGGGCCGGCTGGACGCTCGACGGCATGGACTCGTTCATTTACGCGCTGGTGCTCACGCCCGCACTGACCGAGCTGTTGCCGCGTTCGGGCTTCGCGGCGACGCCGTCGAATGTCGGCCTCGGGGGATCGATCCTGTTCGCGCTGTTTCTGGTCGGTTGGGGACTGTCGTTCATCTGGGGACCGATCGCCGATCGCTTCGGCCGCACCAAGGTGCTCGCCGCCACCATCTTCACGTTCGCGATTTTCACCGGGCTCGCCGCGACCTCGACCAATGTGTGGCAGCTCGGTATTTATCGCTTCATCGCGGGCGTCGGGATCGGCGGGGAGTGGGCGCTCGCGGGCACCTACGTTGCCGAGGCCTGGCCGGAGGATCGTCGCAAAATGGGCGCCGGTTATCTGCAGACCGGCTACTACGCGGGCTTCTTCCTCGCGGCTGCGCTCAATTACACGGTCGGCGTGCATTTCGGCTGGCGCGCGATGTTCCTGACCGGCGCGGTACCGGTCGTCGTCGCGATTCTGATTCTGCTGCGCGTGAAGGAGCCGGAGAAGTGGCAGAAAGCCGACGCAAAGACGGTGCGCGTGAAGCCGTTGCGCGAGATCATGGGGCCGGCTTACCGGCGTCGCACATGGGTCGCGTGCATTCTGCTGACGATCGCGATCATCGGGCTGTGGGCGGGCGCCGTCTACGAGCCGTCCGCAGTGATCCAACTGGCGGCGCGCGCCGGCATGTCCAAGGGCGATTCGATTCGCACCGCGTCGCTCGCGACCGGCTTGCTGTCGATCGGCACGATCCTCGGTTGTCTCGCGCTGCCGCCACTGGCCGAGCGCATCGGCCGCAAGATGACGCTCGCGGTGTACTTCGCGGGAATGGCGGTGTCGATCGCGGCGAGCTTCGGTTGGGCGTTCTATCTGCCGAACGGGCTCGCGCCGTTCATCGCGTGGCTGTTCGTGCTGGGCTTTTTCGGCGGCAACTTCGCGTTGTTCAGCCTGTGGCTGCCCGAGCAGTTCGAAACCCGTGTACGCGCGACGGCGTTTGCGTTCTGCACGTCGTTTGGACGCTTCGTCGGCGCCGGCGTCAACTTTCTGCTCGGCGCGGCGGTTCTGCATATGCAGACGCTCGGCGTGCCGATCGCGTTGACCGCGCTCGTGTTCGTGCTCGGCCTGTTCGTGATTCCGTTCGCGCCGGAGACGAAGGGCGAGACGCTGCCGCAGTAAGAACCGGGCGGGCGGCGCGCTTTACTTCGCGTGACTGCGTGCCCGCCCACCCGGATGGAGCAGCGTCAGCAACGGCCAGCCGAGATTGACGCCGAGACTCGCGGCGACGATCAGCGCCATGCCCGCCAGTTGCGAGAGCGATAGCGCACGGCCATACACGAGCGCATCCACGACGATCGCGGTCAGCGGATAAACGAACAACAGCACCGCGATCACTGGCGTGCTGAGCTTGGGCAGCGCGCCGTAAATCAGCACATACGACAATCCCGTGTGCAGCACGCCCATGCCGATCAGCCAGAACCACTGCATCGGACCGATATGCGTGAGCGTCAAAGGCGCGATGAGCGGCGCGATCAGCGGCAGACAGATCACGCCGACCGCGCATTGCGTGAGCGTCAGCAGATGCGGGCGCATTTCGCCGAGGCTCTTCGCGATCAGCGTGACGCTCGCATACAGCAGCGAGCCGAGCAGCGCTTCGCTCAAACCGATCAGATAGCTGCTGTGGCCTTGCAGGTTTCCGGCCGCGATCACGCCCGATGCGAGCACGAGCCCGACGAACGCCGTCGCGATCCAGCCGAGCCGGTCCGCGCCGAGCCGCTCGTTAAAGAGCGCCGCGCCGATCAGCACGACCCAGAACGGCTGCACATGAAACACGACGGTCGCGACCGCGATGCTGGTGCGATGAATCGCATCGAAAAAGCCGACCCATTGCATGACCATCAGCACACCGGAAATCAGCGCGAGCGCGACCGTGCGGCGCGTGAACTGCGCGCGCGTGAAAAAGCCCTTCCATGCGCAATAGGCGGCGAGCGAGAGAAAGCCGAACAGGCAGCGGAAGAACACGAGCGTCAGCGCATCGAGCCGCGCCTCCTCGACGAAAACGCCGATCGTGCCCATCAGCAGGCCGCCGCTCGCCAGCGTGATCGCGCCTTGTTGACGTGAGGTGAGGGACATGCGCAACGACTCCGTAACATGATGCCTGCGAGTATTGCGCCGCTTGTGGCCCGTTCACAAACGAATTAAATTGAGCAAATCCATAAGCGCGGTTGATAAATCGTGAACCCTGAATTCGACGTCGATCTGTTGCGCAGCTTCGTCGCGGTCGTGGAGGCGGGCAGCTTCACGAAGGCGGCGGCGAGCGTGCATCGCTCGCAGGCGGCGGTCAGCATGCAGATCAAGCGGCTCGAAACGATGCTCGGCACGACGCTGTTCGCACGCAACACGCGCAACCTGTCGCTGACGCGGCCCGGCAGTACGCTGCTCGAATACGCGCGGCGCGCGCTTGCGTTGCAGGAGGAGGCGTGGTCGGCGATCGTGCGGCCCGAGGTGACCGGGCGGGTGGTGCTCGGCGCGCCGGACGACTATGTGTCGTCGCTGCTATCGCCGGTGTTGCGGCGTTTCGCGACGCTGTACCCGCGCGTCGAGATCGAGATCGTCTGCGCGCAGAGCACGGCACTCGCGCCGATGCTCGCGGACAACAAGATCGACCTCGCATTCGTCACGCGCGACCGCAGGATGCGCGGCGAGTTCGTGCGCAGCGAACCGATGGTGTGGGTGGGGGCGTCGGTCGATACGCCGGTGCTGAAGGCCTCGCCGTTGCCGGTGGGGTTGTACGAGCCGGGCTGCGTCGCGCGCCAGCACACGCTGGCTGCGCTGGATGGCGCGCGCATCCGTTATCGCGCGGCGTTCAGCAGCGCGAGCCTGATGGGGCTCGTCGCGACCGTGGATGCCGGTTTGTCGGTGATTGCGCTGACGCGGTGCAGCGTGCCGCCGCGGCTCGCGATACTCGGCGACGCGCAAGGCCTGCCGAGAATCGCGCCGCTCGAAATCGTGGTCGCGCGCAGCGCGAAATCGGATCGGCCGACCTGCGATTATCTGGCGCAGCAGATGGTGCAGGATCTGTCGCTGCGGTAGCCGAGCGTGCCAGCCTTAGCCGTTCAGGCACGCGAATAGGCGGTCACTTCACCCTCGACCGCGAGCCGCACGCGCTCACCCGGACGCGGGCACAGATAACCGGGCACGCGCGCGCGCACCATCGCCCGCGTCGCGGACTGCAATTGCAGCGCGACGCTTGCGTCCTGCCCCTGGAAGATCACGTCAGTGACGAGCGCGTCGTGCTCGGCGCCTGTGCGCGCGGTTTCATCGGCGCGCAGCAGGCGGATCTGCTCGGGACGCACCATCACGTCGACCGCACCGTGGCCGACGGGCGCGACCAGTGCGAGTTCACCGAGCTCGCAACTCGCGCGATCCTGTTGCGCGATGCCCGGCAACAAGACCGCCTCGCCAATGAACGACGCAAGCTCGCGCGTCACCGGCCGGCGGTATAGCACTTCGGGCGTCGCGGTCTGGATCAGCCTCCCATTCCACAGCACCGCGACCTCATGCCCGAGCGACAACGCCTCGGACTGATCGTGCGTGACCAGCACGGCAGTCGCGCCGGCCGCGGCCAGCGCACTTGCGACCGCCAGGCGCGTTTCGACGCGCAGCGCGGCGTCGAGCGAGGAGAACGGCTCGTCGAGCATGATCAGCGTCGGCGCGGGTGCGAGCGCACGGGCGAGCGCGACACGTTGCTGTTGACCGCCCGACAGTTGCTGCGGCGCGCGCTCGCCAAAATACGCGGGCAGGCCGACCAGCTCCAGCAACTCAGCGACGCGATGGCGCGCGCGGCGCTGCGCGCGTGGCAGACCGAACACGATGTTGTCCGCGACCGACAGATGCGGAAACAGCGCGCCTTCCTGTGGCACGTAGCCGATGCGGCGTTGCTCCGACGGTACGTGCAGGTTGTCGCCGACGACGCGCCGGCCATCGATCTCGACGCTGCCGCCGTCCGCGCGCTCGAAGCCGCACAACAGGCGCAGCAGTGTGGTCTTGCCGCTGCCCGAGGGCCCAAGCAGCGCGAGCAGCGTGCCGCGCTCGACCGAGAGATCGAGGCCGTGCAGCACCGGGTGACCGTCGAACGATTTCTGCAGTCCGCGGATACGAAGTTCGCTCATGAAAATCCGAAGTAGTCGAACAAAAGCAGCGATGAAAAAGCCGGCGCGTGTCAGCCGCGCTCACCGAGCAGCGCCGAGCGGCCGAGCAGCGCGAACAGCAGCCCCGACGCGCACAGCGAGATGCCGGTCAGCAGCGCCGCATACGGCGCGGCGGCGGCGAACGCCATCGTCGACGTGTCGGCCCACACCTGGGTCGCCAGCGTTTGCGTGTCGAGCGGCGACAGCAGCAGCGTCGCGTTCAGTTCGGTGACGACCGAGATGAACACCATCGCCGCGGCAGCGCCGAGCCCGGGGCCCGCGAGCGGCAGCACGACGCGCACGAGCGTCTGCGTCCAGTCAAGGCCGAGCGCGCGCGCGGTTTCCTCGAGGCGCGGCTGCGCCTGCATGAATGCCGCGCGCACGCTGACGAGCGCGACCGGCATGAACAGGATCGCGTAGGCGACGATCAGCAGCGTCGCGCTTTGATAGAGCGGCTGCAGCGCATGCACGGCGAGCGAGACGATCGCGAGCGCAATCACGAGCCCCGGTACGCCCTGCGCGAGAAACACGGTGCGCTCGAACAGCGTCGCGAAACGCGTCGGATAACGCACCAGCAGAAACGCGAGCGGCACCACGAGCAATGTGGTCAGCGCGGCGGCCGCGAGGCCGAAACCCAGCGACGAACACGTCGCGTTCCACAGCAGTTCGGGCGATACGTCGGCGGGCGTCACGGCGGCCGCGCCCGGCTGCGTGAGCCAGAAGCCGATCATGCCGAGCGGTACGCCGAGCGTCGCAAGCGTCAGCAGCGCAAAGCCCGCGACGACGAGCCAGCGCCACCCGCCGAGCTCGTAGCGCAACACCGCGCGGCGCGTGCCGCGATCGACGCGCTCATAGCGCGCTGCACCGCGCACGCGAAACTCGAACGCAAGCACGACGAGGCAGATCACGATCAGCAGACACGCGAGCAGCGATGCACCGCCGCCGTCGAAACTGGTGCGATATTCCGCGTAGATCTGCGTGGTGAACGTATGAAAGCGCAGCAGCGTGAACGCGCCGAATTCCGATAGCACGCCGAGCGCGACGAGCAGCATGCCGCCGAGCAGCGCCGGCCGCAGTTGCGGCAGCACGACGCGCGCGAAACTCGTCCAGCGGTTGCAGCCGAGTGCGCGCGCGCTTTCTTCGAGTGCCGGGTCCATGCCGCGCAGCGCGGCGGCGACCGGCAGATAGACGAGCGGAAAATACGCGCAGGTCAAGACCAGCAACGCGCCGTTGAAGTCCTGCAAGTCCTCGCTCAACGACACCCACGCATAGCTCGAAATGAAGGCAGGCATCGCGAGCGGCGCGGCGCACAGCACGGCCCACGCGCGCCGTCCGGGAAGATGCGTGCGCTCGACGAACCACGCGGCGGCCGTGCCGATCACCGCGCAAACGAGGGTAGTCGTGACGGTGATCAGCACCGTATTGACGAGCAGCTCGCCGACGAGGGGCCGCCAGATCAGATCGAGCGCGTCGCCGATGCCGAAGCTCGCCGCGCGCCAGAACGTAAACGCAATCGGCAGCAGCACCAGCGAAGCGCTGAGTGCTGCCGCCGCAAAAAGGCTGCGCGGCGCGCGCGTCCGGCCGCGCGCCGGGGCTGGGGGGACAGCCGGCGGACCGGCTGACAGTGCTTCGCTCATTTACAGCAGGCCTGCCTGACGTAGCAGCTTGCCGGCCTGGCTATCGTCGCCGAGCTGCTGGATCGTCAGCGTGGGCGGAGTCAGTTCGGCAAACGGCTTGAGGATCGGGTCCGGCGCGACACCCGCGTGCAGGGGATATTCGAACATCACGTGGCTGTTGGCCATCAGCTGCTGTGCGCGTTCGCTGACCAGATAGGCGAGAAACTTCTGCGCGCCGTCCGCGTTGTGCGCGGACTTCAGCACGCCCGCGCCCGATACGTTGACGAGCGCACCGGCGTCGCCGTGGCCGAAGTGATAGATCGCGCTGCGGGTTTTCGCATCGCCGATTTCCGCATGCAGACGCGCCCAGTAGTAGTTGTTGATCAGACCGGCCGCGACCCCGCCGCGATTGACCGCGGCGACCACGCCTTCGTCATCGTCGAAGA
Source organism: Paraburkholderia sp. MM6662-R1 (assembly GCF_050436245.1). NCBI lineage: Bacteria > Pseudomonadati > Pseudomonadota > Betaproteobacteria > Burkholderiales > Burkholderiaceae > Paraburkholderia > Paraburkholderia sp. MM6662-R1. Next base: position 2,351,502 of record NZ_JBNDLV010000004.1, read on the forward strand.
TCTGCGAGTTGGCTTTGAGACCCTTCAGCCACTCGAGCGTCTGCTCTTCACCCTTCAGGGCCAGCACCGCGCTCACGAGTGGCAGGAAGTCGGCGTCGCTCGGCGCGATGCCGACCTTGCCTTTCCATTCAGGCTTCGCGAGGTCGAGCACCGATTGCGGCAGTTGCGACGGCTGCAGCTTCGTCGTGTTGTATGCGAGCACGCTCTCTCGCGCGGTCACGGCGACCCATACACCGCTCGGCGAATTGAAACGTGCCGGCACCGCGCGGAGCGTCGCTTCGTCGACCTTCGCGAGCAGCCCCTTTTCCTCGAGCAGCATCAGCTCCGGCGAGTTCTCCGTGAAGTACACGTCGGCGGGCGAGGCCGCGCCTTCCGCGACGATCTGCGCGGCGAGCGCCGGGCCTTCGCCGTTGCGCACTTTCACCGAGATGCCCGACTGCTTTTCGAAGTCCTTCGCGAGCAGATTGACGACCTGCTCGTGCTGCGCGTTGTACAGCGTGATCGACGCCGAGTGAGCCGCCGACGGCATCGTCGCGAGCGCGGTGAGCGACAGCGCGGCCATGCTGCCGAGCGCGCGCAGACGGGTGGCAAACCAGGAATGAGCCATGTTGCAGAAGTCCGTTTTGATTGTGTTGAGTGAGCCAGGCGCTGCACGCCCGGCGTGCTTCATTTGCTGCATCACGTCTCGAACAGCCCCGCGCCGACGTACGAACCCGGCTTCGCGCCCGGCGGCACGACGAAAATCGCGCTGCCGACGTGGGTCGTGAACTGGTTCATCATGTCGAACTTCGCGAGCCGGTCGTTGATCGGGATGAAGCCGCTGCGCGGGTCGCTCTGGTGCGCGATGAAAATCAGCCCCGCGTCGTACTCGGTTTCCTGGCGCCACGGCGGCCAGCGCTCGATATAGAAGTTCGTGCCTTCGTTGTACGAATACGAGCGGCGCAGAATCTGCACGCCGTTGTTGCTCGCCGGATTCGACAGACGCACGTGCGAATTCTCGGGGATCACCGGGTTGCCGTCCTTGTCCTCGGCCTTCAGATCCACCGCGTCGAATTCATGCTTGCTGCCGATCGGCGCACCGCTGTACTTGTGGCGGCCGAACACCTGTTCCTGGAAACCGAGCTCGGTGTTGTCCCAGTGTTCGAGCGTGATGCGGATGCGGCGCACGACCGTGTAGGTGCCGCCTTCCATCCACGGCGCGTCGTCGGTGGCGCGAGCCCACACGAACTGGTTCATCAGCTCAGGCTTCGCGGTCGCCGGATTGTTGGTGCCGTCCTTGAAGCCCATCAGGTTGCGCGGCGTCTGAGCGCGCGGCCCGGACAGGAAACCGGCCTGGCCCCAGCGCATCGCCGCGACGCCGTAGGCACGGCGCGTCAGTTGGCGTACCGCGTGAAACGCAACCTGCGCGTCGTTCGCGCACGCCTGGATGAACAGGTCGCCGCCGGTCTTCTCCTTGATCAGTTGATCGCCGTTGAAGCGCGGCAAATCGACGAGCGCGGCGGGGCGGCGCGACGCGAGCCCGTAGCGGTCCTTGCCGTCCTTCGTGAAGAGGCCGGGGCCGAAGCCGAACGTGACGGTCAGACCGTTCGGGCCGAGGCCCAGCACGTCGCCGGAATCGGGGGCGGCCCGGTCGCCGCCGTCGTCGCCGGCGGGCAGCGCGAAGGCCGTGCCGCCTTGCGTCAGGCGCGCGGCTGCTTCGGTCCACGTGCGCAGCAGGGCGATCACTTCGTCGCGCTTGTCGGTGGTCAGATCGAGCGCGGCGACGTAGGTGTGGCTCTGCTGCGGCGTGACGATGCCGCCTTGATGCGGACCGTAGAACGGCTCGGCCGCGAACTGCGGATCGGCGTTCTGGGCGCTATGCGCGGGCGCCTTCGCGAGCGCGGGCGGCGAGGTCGCGAGGCCCGCGCCGAGACTCGCGCCGGCGGCGACCGCCGCGCCCCCCGCCTTCAGGAAGCCGCGTCGTGACGGCCGTGGGGGGTGATCGTTTGTCATGGTCAGTTCACCTTCTTGAAACCTGCGTGGGTGCCGCCTACTTCGCGAGCACCAGTGTGTTCACGTCGTCTTCGACGTAGTAGAAGCCGTCGCCTTCCGGCGTCATCGCGATACCGAACAGGTCGCCGTTGCCGGGGGGCGATTGCGCCTTGTCGGTATCGATCCAGCGTGCGTACAGCTGCTTGCCGGTCGCCGGATCGATCTCGACGACCTGGCCGTTCAACGCGTTGGTCACCAGCAAGTGGCCATTGGGCGCGGTGACCATCGCGAGCGGACGATGCAGCAGGCCGTCGGCGGTCAACTGGCGGCCGACGCCCGCGCTGCTGTCGCGCGTGAGCGGATCGTCGATCTCGGTGATGCGGTTGCCGATCGCATCGGACACGTACAGCAGCTTCTGATCGGCCGACAGCGCGAGGCCGGTCGGCCCGACGAGGAACACGCCCTTGTCGGCCTGTGCGCCGAAGCCGCTGCCGATCACGGTTTCCTGCTTCACGACGGGCGGCTTGCCTGCCGGCACGTCGAGGTCGAGGCGCAGCACGGTGGCCTGCTTGAACACGGGCGGATTGCCTTGCGCGTCGCCGACGCCGAAGCCCGCGTTGCTGACGAACAGCGTTGCGCTCGTGCCGTTGTCGACGACCGCCATGTTGCCCCACGGATCGTTGATGTTCGGCGTCGAGATCGTCGACGCGATCTTGCCTTGCGGGTCGATCACGATCAGGCAGCCAGCGCCCTTGGTGCCGGTCGTGCCGTCGTTGCTCGGCGTGCTGCCGACGATCACCCAGCCCGACTTCAGCATCGTCATCGCGGTCGACAGGCCGATGCCGCCCGGGCATTCCTTCAGATCGCGCGGCACGGTCGCGAACACCGTCATCTGTCTGGTGTCCGGGTGATAGTCGATGATCGTGCTGCCGGTGCCCTGCAGGTTCGTCGAGTTGTTGAAGTTGCCGACCAGCACGTCGCCTTTCTTCACGGTGCCCGCGCTGACCGGCGCGACCACGAGCGCGTACGGATTCTGGTCGCCGTTATCCGGCACGGTGTTGATCAGCGTCGTGTGATGCTTGATCGTTTCAAGGAAGCCTTGCGGCTCGGCCTGCGCGCTGGCGGCCATCGTGAGAGCGGCGGCGCCGGCCATCGCGGCGAGCAGGGCTCGCGCGGCGCGCGCCGCAAGCTTGCGCGTGAGTTGATTCACGATTGGGCCTCCGTGCGGGTGCACAAAGCGGGAGTGGCGGTGACGATAGAAAGCATGGGAAGTGCTGGTCCGGTTGCGTGGGGTGGCATGTGCTTGCGAGGATGAAAGCGCGCGGCGGGCGGCGTCAGAAGTTGATATTGGTCCGCATACCGACGACGAAGGTGTTGCGCAGCGGCTGCGTCGGGTCGTTCGGGTTCTGGCCCGCACCGGCGTTGAACGTGTATTGCGCGTCGGCCTGCAACTGCCACCACGGATTGACCTGGTACTGGTAGGTCGCCTCGAGCGTGGTTTCGCTGGTGCGCACGCCGTAGGGGCTGCCGTTGAATGCCAGGAAGTCCTTGTCGAGTCCGTTCACGTGACTGCCGACCTTGATGTAGGTCAGCGCGAGACCGGCGCTGTCGTTGTCACGGCCCTTGAACGGCGCCTTCAGCACGACGCCGAGGTTGGCCGCGACTTGCACGAGGTTGCGGTCGCCCGGCGCGCCCATCACGCGCGCGAACACGCCGAGACTGCGTGGTTCGTCGGGGTCGGGGCGCCACACCATCTGATCGGCGACCGCATAGAAGCTGTAGTTGCCGCTGTGATTCGCGGGAATGCCGGTCGACGCCGGATTCGCGAGCGACAGCCCCATGTTGTCGTAGCGCTGATCGGCGAACTTGTTGGTGTTGTACCAGACGCCGAGCTTGTAGGTGCCCGGCAGACCGCCGCCGCCCATGCCGACCATTTCGCCTTCGGCCGGCTGGTTGATCGAGTACTGCAACTCGCCGATCCACAACGCGCCGTTATGCAGGTTGAAGTTCGTGCCGCTCATGTTGTCCGGGTCATTGCCGAGCGGGTCGCCCGAATACACGCCGGCAAGCGCGGTCAACGAAGGGGTGATCTGGCCGCGCACGCGCACGCCGAGACCCGCGAGCGGATAGGCGGGACCGCCCGACGGCATGTCGTACGAGGGCAGCGCGGGCCAGCCGAACATCGTGTTGAGGAACAGGGCCGCATACGTGCTCGTGATGAATTCCTGGTCGAGACTCTGCTGACCGATCTTCACGTCCACGCGCTTGTTCAGGAACGACTGCTGATACCAGAGCTCCCACAGACGCGTCGCGTCGTCGGCCTCGATGCCGCTCGCGGTATTCAACGTGCCGAGCTTGTTCGCGCTCAGGTTCGCGCCGTGAATTTGCAGTGCGCTGACGTTGAAGAGGCCGCCCGGCAGGCCGAACGCCTTTTGCGTATCCATCTGCAAGGTCGCGGTGGTCAGGCCGTCGTAGTCGACGCCGCGCGCGAGACCGCCGCGCAGATTGGCCAGCACTTCGCTGGTTTCGGTCAGCGTGAAGGTCATGCCGTACTTGCCGAGCCACGGACGCAGGCCGCCCATGTCGCCGAGCAATTGCTGGCGGTTCCAGAGGCCCGTCCACTGGTCGGTTTGCGTCGCCTGAATGTTCAGGTCGGCCTCGGGCGCTTCCGGGTTCGCATCGGGATTGGCTTCGGCCAGCGCCGCGTGGCCGCTCAACGAGGCACACGCGAAGGCCGTGCACAGTGCGACGCGCCGCATCGAAGGCAAACGCGTACGATGAGTTGCGCCGGGACCTGCGCAAGCGTCGCAAACCGGACGCGCATTGGCACGCGATCCATTGAGTTGGGCGAACTTCATCGAAATCCTTATGAGTGTTGTTTCGATCGATGTGATCAATCTGCGACTGCCTGGCGCGACATCGCGTGTTGTCCCAGGCTGCCAAAGCGGTTGATGGCGTGATCGTACGCAGGCGTATTGCGGCAGTCAACACAAATGAGAACGATTCGCAACAATATTACTGGCATGTAATTCCCGGATTTACGGACTGCGTCTAAACTTTATGAGGACGTAAACAGATATTCATTGGCGCGTAATGAAAACGTATTGATGTAGTCAGGCCGAACGTGCGAAACGGCGAGGTGTCGAAGCGCACGAGTCACCCCGAAAGTCAAAGTAAGGAGGTAGAGATGGGCAAGCGCATTCTTCTGGTTTCGTTGCTGGTGAGTGGTGGTCTGTTGCTGGGCGGCACAGCGCACGCGCAGTTGAATCTGAAGCAGTTCGGCATCGGCGGGGGCGGCGATAGCGCGGCGGGTGCCGGGGCGTCGTCGGGCGGCGTGTCGCAGTTGCTGCAGAGTTACGTGGGCGCGAACCAGCAGGTGCTGAGCGGACAGTCGAGCCTCGCGTCGGCGATGGGCATGACGAGTGCCGCCGGCCAGGCGCAGCAGGCGGCGGGGCTGCTCAGCGGCGGCACGCCGTCGGTCAGTCAGTTGACGCAGGTCGGCAGCACCCAGCAGTCGCTGTCGCAGAAGCTGACCGATGCGTTCGCGAATCATGCAAGTGGCGGCGCGTCTGCGACGCCGGTCAACAAGGAAGCGTTCACGCAGGGTCTGTCGTCGCTCGGCAAGGGTGTGAGCCAGTATTCGAGCTTGCAGTCGGGGCTCGGCAGCCTCGGTCAGATGAGTCCGTCGTCGCTGCTGCAATCGGGCCTCAACCCGCAGACCGCGCAAAGCGCTTCGTATATCGCGCAATCGGCGCCGGGGCAGTTGCAGTCGCTGATGTCGACGCTGAGCTCGGCCGTGCAGTTCGCATCGAGCCACGGCATCACGGTGCCGTCGATCGCGACGTCGGCGTTGAAGGGCTTGTAGGCGCGTTTTCGCTTCGTCCCGCGCGCGGTCGAGTCAGCGCCGAAAGCCGCTATGACCGCGTCGAACCCGCAACCCAACCGGAATTCCGCCGATGTCCCACACCATCAATCTGGAAAGCTACTTCGCCCGGATCGGCTATCAGGGCCCGCGCGCCGCCACGCTCGACGTGCTGCGGGCGATTCACCGGCTCCATCCCGCCGCGATCCCGTTCGAGAACCTGAACCCGTTGACGCGCCGGCCCGTCAGGCTCGAGCTCGAAGCCGTCGAACGCAAGCTCGTGACCGAAAAGCGCGGTGGCTACTGCTTCGAGCAGAACATTCTGTTCGCGAACGTGCTGATGCAACTCGGCTTCCGGGTCACGCCGATGCTTGCGCGCGTCGTGTGGGGCCGCGACCCCGGCACGATTGCGCCGCGCACGCATATGGTGCTGCGCGTCGATATCTCCGGCGACGCATGGATCGCCGACGTCGGCTTCGGCGCCGTGACGCTGACCGCGCCGCTGCGGCTGACCGCCGGCCTCGCGCAGCCGATTCCGCTCGGCACGTTCCGTCTCGCCGACGCGGGGCGCGACACCGTCTATCTCGAGGTGCTGGCGCCGGACGAGAGTTGGACCCGCGTTTATCACGTCGATCTGCGCGCAGTCGAGTGGATCGACTACGAAACCTCGAACTGGTACACGTCGACGTCACCGGATTCGAAGTTCGTTCATAACCTGCTGGCGTGCCGCGTGTTGCCCGAACTGCACCTGGCGCTATTCAACGATCAGTTCAACGAGCGCGACGCACGAGGGCGGATCGTCAACGAACGGCGCCTCGCGAGCGCCGCCGAACTCGCCGACTGTCTGCGTGAGCGTTTCGGCTTGAATCTGGAGGACATCGATATCGCCGACGTGTTCGAGCGCGTGCGCACGCGCGATGAGGCCGCATGAGCCGACCGCTCAAGGGAGCCGCGATGGTCGCACGTCTGATCCTGCAATCGCTGGCGTGGCTGGTTTTCATGGGCGTGCTGCTGTTCGGCGCGGCCGGCACGCTCGCGTGGCCGGCAGCGTGGTGGTATCTGTTCGAGCTGGCTGTATTGAGCCTGTGGCTCGGCTTGTGGCTCGCGCGTCATGATCCCGCGCTGCTCGCGGAGCGGCTCGCGCCGTTCGTGCAGGCGCAGCAGAGCCGCTGGGATCGTGTGTTCATGGCCGCGATCGGGGCCGCGTGGTGCGGCTGGCTGATCCTGATGGGTTTCGACGCGATGCGGTTTCGCTGGTCCGCGCCGCTGCCGTCGTGGCTCATGGGCCTCGGCGCGTTGTCCGTGTTCCTGTGCATCTTCACGTGCCGGTTCGTGTTTCGCGCGAATAGCTATGCCGCACCGGTGGTCAAGATTCAGTCGAGCCGCGGGCACAAGGTCGCCGACACCGGGCCCTACGCGTACGTCCGTCATCCGATGTACGCGGCCGCGCTGGTGTTCTTCGTCGGCACGCCGCTGATGCTCGGCTCGTGGTGGGGGCTCGTGGCGCTGCCCGTGATGGCGTACGGGATGGGCTGGCGCGCGGTGCGCGAGGAGCGGCTGCTCGCCGGGCAGCTCGACGGCTACACCCAATACATGGCTCGTGTGCGTTACCGTTTCGTGCCGTTTATCTGGTAGCGCGTTCCGGCCGTCTTCCAGCGTCGAACCGGGTAAGATTGGGCCCGGCCGTCGGAGAACCGGCCACGGTGTACCTCATGTACCACCGGCGAACCACCGATGAGGTTTGGAGTGAAAACAACGACACAGGCGCGTATAGCGCCCGCCGCACAGGCCGAGCAGAAACAGCATTCCGCCGAACGCGATCGCGATCGCGACACGCCGGTCAAGGCGATGCCCGCCTACGAGCAGATCAAGCGCTACGTGCTTCAGCGCATCAGCGAAGGCGCATGGAAGCCGGGCGGGCTGATCCCTTCCGAAACGGAACTGGTCAAGGAGTTCGGCGTCGCGCGCATGACGGTGTCGCGCGCGCTGCGCGAGCTGACCGCCGAGCGCGTGCTCACGCGCGTGCAAGGCTCGGGCACCTTCGTCGCGCCGCAGCGGTATGAATCGACGGTGCTGGAGATCCGCAATATCGCCGATGAAATTGCCGCGCGCGGTCATCGTCATTCGGCGCGCGTGCTGACGCTCGAACCGAGCGACGACGCCGACGCGCTCGAAGCGCTCGGTCTCGCGAACGGTCCCGCGTTTCATTCGTGCATCGTGCACAGCGAGGAGGGCGAGCCGATCCAGTACGAGGACCGCTTCGTCAATCCGAAGGTGTTCCCTGAATATCTACAGCAGGACTTCTCGGTCGAAACGCCGAATCACTACATGGTGCGGCTCGCGCCCGTGCAACGCGCCGAGTTTCGCATCTACGCGCAAAAGCCCGACGCCCATGTGCGGCGTCATCTGATGATGGATATCGGCGAGCCGTGTCTGCTGCTGTGGCGGCGCACGTGGGTCGGCGAGAACGTCGCGACGTCGGTGCGGCTATGGCATCCGGCGTCGCGTTTTCATCTGGCGGGGACCGTCTAGTACGGTTTCTGAAGCGCGCGTTATCCCTGGCGCTGCGAGGTCTTCGGCGAAAAGCGGCAGCCGAGCCGGTAGCGCGAACCCGGATGCACGAAACGCGCGAACGTCACGGCGACGCCGCCCGTCCATGTGCGGCGCGTCAGCGTCAGGCACGGCTCTTCGGCGTGAATTTCGAGCAGCGCTGCTTCGGCAGGCGTCGGCAGCGCCGCGTCGACCACGTGTTCGAGATCGTGCATCGGCACGACCGTCAGCAGATACTCGGACGGCTTCAGCGCCGAGAAATCGTGCTGCAGAAAATCCGGCGCGACGGCCGGATTCACATAGCGATCTTCGAGTTGCACCGGCAGACCGTTCTCGCGATGCACGCAGATCACATGAAACACCGAAGCGCCCGGCGCCAGCCCCAAGGCGTTCGACACCGTGACCGACGCGGTCTCGCGCTGCAACAGCACCATATCGCAGCGATAAGCGTGGCCGCGCGAGCGGATCTCGTCGCCGATATGGGCGATCATCAATAGCGTGGACTGCGGCTTGTTCGGCGCGACGAAAGTACCGACGCCCGATAGGCGCGTGACGAGCCCCGCGTCGGCGAGTTCGCGCAGCGCGCGGTTGACCGTCATGCGCGAGACGCCGAGCGTCGCGACGAGGTCGAGCTCCGAAGGCAGACGGTCGCCCGCCTGGCGTTCGCCCGAGCCGATGATCTGGCGAATGTGCTGTTTGACCTGCTCGTAGCGCGCGGCCGGCGCTTCGTCGCTGCCGCGCGCGATTTTGGCCGCGGCGCTGGCCGCGCTGGCGGACGATTTGCCATGAGGCTTGTTGCGAACGGTGGCGCTCATAGGGGTGGGGTGTCGTCGGGGCCGCGCGTCCAGAACGCATTGCGGTCGAAGTAGTTTTGCAGAAACTGCCGCAGACGCGGCTGCGCGGCATCGTGAAACACGTCGCGCGGTTTGCCCTGCACGGCGATGCGGCCTTGATCGATGAACACGACCTTGTCGGCGACCTGCGCGGCAAAGCCCATTTCGTGCGTGACCACGGCCATCGTCATGCCGTCGCGCGCGAGCTGCTTCATCACCTGCAGCACCTCGCCGACCAGCTCCGGATCGAGCGCCGAGGTCGGTTCGTCGAACAGCATGATGTGCGGCTCCATCGCGAGTGCGCGCGCAATCGCGACGCGTTGCTGTTGACCGCCCGACAGTTTCGCCGGATACGCGTCGCCCTTGTGCGCGAGGCCGACCGTCTCCAGCATCGCGCTCGCGCGGCGGCGCGCTTCGCCGTGCGACAGGCGCCGCACGCGCAGCAGCGCTTCCATCACGTTGCCGAGCGCGGTCATGTGCGGCCACAGGTTGAACTGCTGGAACACCATGCCGACGTTGCGGCGCACGCGGTTGATCTCGCCCTGCGAGGCGCGCACGCGTTTGCCGTTGCGCTCGGCATAGCCGAGCAGTTCGCCTTCGATGCGCACGTCGCCGTGATCGTAGGTTTCGAGCGCGGCGAGGCAGCGCAGCAGCGTGCTCTTGCCCGAGCCCGACGGCCCGATGACGCAGACCACTTCCGAGCGCGCGATCTCGAGATCGACGCCACGCAGCACCTCGACATCGCCGAAGCGTTTGCGCAGATCGCGCACCTCGATCAGCGGCGCGACATTCGATGCGTTCGCCGTTGCGCTGGCGGACGGCGCGGAAGATTGCGCGGGGGAGGACATGTCGGCGATGGCGTTCATAGGTGTTCCGGAATCATGCCATGAAGCGTGCGAGGCGGGCTTCGGCCCACATGCCCGCGCGCGAGGTCAGCTCGACTAGAGCGAGATAGCACACGCACAGCACCAGCAGGGTTTCGACGAAAGCGAAGGTGGCCGAGCCGATGCCGGTCAGCACGAACGTCAGTTCGGGCACCGTGACGATCGACAGCACTGCCGTTTCCTTGCTCAACACGATGATCAGATTGGTCAGCGCGGGCACGATCAGCACCAGCATCTGCGGCGCCTGGATGCGTACGATGGCCTGCCAGCGCGTGAGTCCGAGACACGCCGCCGCTTCGAGATGGCCTTTGGGCACCGACTGGAAGCCGGAGCGGAACGCCTCGGCGAAATACGCGCTGCCGTAGAGACCGAGGCCGACGATGCCGGCCGTCATCGGTTCGAGCGTGAGGCCGATGGACGGGCCAGCGTAGTACAGCAGAAACAGCTGCACGAGAAACGGCGTGCCGCGCAGCAGCTCGATGTAGACGCGCAACACGGCGCGCAGCCAGCGTCCGCAGAACAGTTGCAGCACCGCGATCAGAAAGCCGATCGCGAGCCCGATCGCGACGCCCGCGAGCCAGCTGGCGAGCGTCGTCGCGAGGCCGGCGGCGATCGGCTGCACGTTGTGCGTGATGACGGTCGGGTCGAACGTTTGCATGGCGAGGTTCGCTTAAACGTGAGTCGATTCAGGCCTGCTGCAAACGGTGTTCGGCCGCATGCGCGACCAGCGCGAGCGAACCGCAGATCACGAAGTAGATGAGCCCGGCCGCGACATACGCTTCGAGCGGCCGGTAAGTGCTCGCGGCGATGTTCTGCGCGGTGCGCGTCAACTCGGCGACGCCGACCACCGAGATCAGCGAAGAAGCCTTGATCAGCAGCACCATTTCGTTGACGAGCGACGGCAGCGTCAAACGGAATGCTTGCGGCACCAGAATGCGCCGCAGCGTATCGAGCGGGGAAAGCCCGAGCATGCGCGCGGCTTCGAGATGTCCGGGCGGAATGCTCAGAAAACCGCCGCGCAGAATTTCGGCGATATACGACGCGGAGCACAGCGACACCGTGCTGATCGCGGCGACGATCGGCGACACGTTGATGCCGGCGAACGGCAGCAGGTAGTACACGAGCAGCAGCTGCACGAGCATCGGCACGCCGCGAAAGAAGAACACGTAGGCGCCGCCCGCGAGGCGCGCGGCGCGATGCTGCGACAGCCGCGCGGTGCACACGCCGATGCCGACGAAGAATCCGATCACGAGCCCCGTCAGCGAAATGCCGACGGTGGCGAGCGCCGCATGCAGCAGCAGCGGCAGGCCCTGAACGAAGACGGTCGTGTTGAACATGGGTCGCGGCCGATGGAAGGGGAAGGGCGACGCGCGCCGCGCTACGGCGAAACGATTGCACGTCGCGGGACGCCCACGTTGAAGACGCTCAGTAGTTCGGCGTGGGCATCGTGGACGGCATCTCCATCGCGACACCGAACCACTTTTTCTGCAACGCGGCGAGGCGGCCATCCTTCTGCATCTTCACGAGCGCTGCGTTGAACGCGTCGGCGAGCGGTTTGCTGTCGGCGTCCTTACGCAATGCATACGCGAAGTACACCTTTGCGCCGAACGGCGGCTGCACGACCGCGAACATCTCGGGGCGCTGCTTCGCGACATACGCGATGTTGGTCATCGAGTTCGCTGCCGCGGCGATGCGGCCCGCCGCGAGGTCCGCGTAAGCCTGATTGTTGTCGACGTACTCGCGGATTTCAGGCTGCTTCGGTAGCGTGGCCGCGTAGCTCTTCAACTGGTCCAGCTGCGCGGTGCCTTTGCCCGCGCCGACCGTCTTGCCCGCGATATCCGACGATTGCTTGATCGACGCATCGTTCGCGCGCTTGAGCAGCGCGTCGGTCGCATCGGCGACGGGCAGCGTGTACGTGTAGCGTTCCATGCGCGCCTTCGTGACCGTCAGAGGGCCACCGACCATATCGAACTTGCCCGCTTCGAGACCGGGCAGCACGCTCGGCCACGGCAGATCGATGAAGCGCACCTTGACGCCGATTTCCTTGCCGATCTGCGCGAACAGTTCCTTGTTGAAGCCGGCTTGCTGACCGTTCTCGAGAAAGTCGAATGGCGCGAACTGCATTTCGGTGCCGACCACCAGTTCGCCGGCTTTCTTCACTTTGGCGAGCTGGTCTTCGGCGTGCGCGGCGACGCTTGCCGCGCACAGCGCCAGCATGACCAGACGACATTTCCAGCCTGCAAGGATACGCATGGGGTTCTCCGGGGGCGAATTGGTGTTGGGTTGCCGGCGTGTCGAAGTCTTCGTTAGGACCCGCCGCGCCGGCGGCGCGATGCGGGCCTCGCTGGGCAGTATATACCGCGTTTCCGGCGAAAAATAAATGCTCGCTTGAGTAGAGAAAAGCCCTGATCGCGAGGCGTGCGAAGCAACTTGCGGCGCTGCTTTTGGCGGTATATACCACTGCAATACCGATCCTCGAAGGAGCCGCGCGATGGCCGTGACCCGCATTCCGATCATCGATGTCGCCGGCGTGCGCGCGGGCGATCAGCAGGCGCTCCGACGCGTCGCGAAGGAAATTCATGAAGCCTGTACGACGATTGGTTTTTTCTACATCGTCAATCACGGCGTGCCGCAAGCGAAGATCGATGCCGCCGCGCAGGCCGCGCGCACTTTCTTCGCGTTTCCGGTCGACACGAAACGACGCGCGGCGGTCAATCATCGGCATCGCGGCTTCAATGCGCTTGGCGACGCGACGATGTATCAGGCGAAGCGGCCCGATTACAAGGAGTTCTTCAGCATCGGACTCGAACTGCCGGAAGACGATCCCGACGTGCTGGCGGGCCAGGCACTACGCGGGCCGAACAATTGGCCGGACTTCATGCCCGGGTTGCGGCCGGTGCTGTATGACTATTACGAAGCGGTCGGCGCGTGCGGGGCCGATCTGCTGCGCGCGGTCGCGGTGAGTCTCGGCATCGAAGAAAATTTCTTCGCGCCGCGCTACACGAAGCGCATGCAGCGCACGCAAATGGTCTACTATCCGCCGCAGCCGCCACAGTCGGACGAAGATCAGTTCGGCGTCGCGCCGCACACCGACTACGGCTGCATCACATTGCTGTGGCAGGATCAGGTCGGCGGCCTGCAGGTGCGCGAAATCGCCAACGATACGTGGGTCGAGGCGCCGCCCGTCGAAGGCAGCTTCGTCGTGAACGTCGGCGATCTGCTCGCGCGCTGGACCAACGACCGCTTCCGCTCGACGCTGCATCGCGTGATCAATGCATCGCGGCGCGAGCGCTATTCGATCGCGACGTTCTACGATCCGACCTACGGCGCGCTCGTCGATCCGCGTGAGCTCGGCGCGAGCGACGCGCAAAGCAAATATCAGCCGGTCGCCGCGGGCGACTATATCCTCGGCCGCATCAACGATTCGATGGGCTACCGCAAGAAACTCGCCGCGACCGCACAGTAAGGACCTCCTGCATGACAGAACCGAGCATCACCGACGACAAGACGACCCAGACCGCAACCGCAACCGCACCGCTCGCGACGACACTCGAGGCCTTGCGCGCCGCGCTCGGCGTCGACGCGGTGCGCGTCGGCGAGCAGATCGGCGAACGCGCGCTGACCGACTGGACGCGCCACGAGCCGACGCGTCCGGCGGCGCTGCTGATGCCGCGCACGACCGACGAAGTATCGCGTGCGCTCGCGATCTGCCACGCCGCGCATCAGCCGGTGGTACCGCAAGGCGGTATGACCGGACTCGCGGGCGGCGCGATCGCGCGCGCCAACGATATCGCGTTGTCGCTGGAACGCCTGAGCGGCGTCGAAGAGCTCGACGCGGCGTCGGCCACGCTGACCGTACGTGCCGGCACTACGTTACAGGCCGCGCAGGAAGCCGCCGAAGCCGCGGGCTTCGAACTCGCGCTCGACCTCGGCGCGCGCGGCTCATGCCAGATCGGCGGCAATCTCGCGACCAACGCGGGCGGCAATCGCGTGATCCAGTCCGGCACCGCGCGCGACCAGGTGCTCGGGCTCGAAGTGGTACTCGCCAATGGCGACGTGCTCAGTTCGCTCGGCAAGATGGTCAAGAACAACACCGGCTATGACCTGAAGCACTGGTTCATCGGTTCGGAGGGCACGCTCGGCGTGATCACGCGCGCGGTGCTGCGGCTGCATCCGCGACGTGCGGCGCGCAATACGGCGCTCGTCGCGCTCGACGATTACGATGCCGCGGTGAGCCTGTTGCGCCGTCTCGCGACGCGCTTCGGCAACGACATCGGCGCGTTCGAGATCATGTGGCCGGACTTCTACGATTTCGGCGTGAAGCTGACCGGCGCTCGCTCGCCGTTCGACGCCGCGCATCCGCTCTATGCGCTGATCGAACACGCGGGCTTCGATGCCGACGACGCTGGGGAACGTTTCGCCCAGGCGCTGACCGATGCGCTGCAAGCGGGCGCGCTGCGCGACGCGGTGATCGCGCAATCGGTCGCCGATGCGCGCGCGCTATGGGCGATCCGCGAGTGCACCGCGGAGTTTCCGCTCAAGCTCGATCCGATCAACTTCGACGTGAGTCTCCCGATCGGCGAGATCGGCACGTTCGTCGACCGTTGCCGCGCGGCGCTCGATCAGCGCTGGCCCGGCAACGAAGCGTATTTCTTCGGGCATATCGGCGATTCGAATCTGCATTTGACCGTGGATGGTCATTCGATTCCGGGCGTCGAACATCACGCGGTCTATGCGTTCGTCTACGAGATGCTGAGGCCGTTGCGCGGGTCGGTGTCGGCGGAACATGGCATCGGTTCGCTGAAGCGCGAGTTCCTGCCGATTTCGCGCTCACCGGCCGAGCTTGCGGCGATGGTCGCGATCAAGCGTGCGCTCGATCCGAACGGCATTTTGAATCCGGGCAAGCTGTTCTGAGTTTCGATGAGAAGCAAATCAACGACTTCTCCCTCGCGTGCAAGTCCGCCATATTTTCACGATCAGCACATAAAGAACGATCGCCACAATCAGATCTATGGCCGTCATTGCGGCGATGTAAAGCAGTTCATAGTCGGCCACTTCGACACGCCGGCTGCTATCAAAATCTCTTGTTTTATGCCTGGCCTTATTGTCCGAATGCGTGGCGCATCGGCAATGCAGCCGTGTCAATGCGCATTCAGATAGCCGACGATCAACGGATAAACATCGACCGCCGCGTTCTTGCCGAAGATGCAGTCGATATGCCCATACCCTGGGATCAGATGCCGCTCGTACGGCTGCTCGGGGAAGCGCTCGCGCAGCAGGTCGTAAGTGCGCGCGGTGCTGACCGGCAGATAGGTTTCGTTCTTCTCGCCGTGAATGAAGCCGATCGGCAAACGCATGCCCTCGAGTCCTTTCATGCCGTCCGCGCCGGTCAGATACACGTCGTCGCCGCGCGCATCGACGACCTGGCCCGCGCGCACCATCGTGGCCAGATGCTGGAACACGGCCATGTCGTGAATGCCGAACAGTTCCTGCAGGTTCGCATGCAGCGCCTCGTTCAGCTTGTCGTGCTCGTAGAGCAGGCCATACAGGAACGTCGCGCGATGACAGATCGGATTGCCGCAGCCCTCGCCGTGATCGAGCGGATAGAGACGCAGCGCTTCGTCGAACAGGTTCGCGGGCCACGAATCTTCCTGCGTATAGGCGGTGAGGTCGCGTATGCGCAGATGCTGCATCAGGTCGGGAATATGCAAGCCGGCCTTGATCCGTTGCAACGTGCCCGGCACCGGATGCGCGGACACCTGCGAAATCACCGCCGAGCGCACGCCGTCGAGCCCATGAAGAAGCGACATGCTGAGCGCGAGGCCGCCCAGGCAGTGGCCGAGTACCTGAATGTTCGGCGCGCCGGTCACTTCGCGAATCTTCGCGACGGCGGCGGGAATGTCCTCGCGCGCGACTTTGTCGACGTTGGTCGGCACGAGCACGCTCGGCAGTTCGATGCTGACGCGCAGATCGACGAGCCACACGTCGTAGCCCGACGCGTACAGATATTCGACGAGGTTGGTCGGTATCAGATCGGTCGAGAAGATGCGGCTCGATACGCCCGAGCCGTGGATCAGCAGGATCGGCTTCGCGGCTTTGCCCGCGGCCGGATCGCAGTAGCGCGTGAGCTTGAGCCGCGTGCGGTCGGGTGTGTCGAAGTACGTGACCTGCGGCGCCGGCGCGCGCAGCGTGCGTTTCGCGCGCGGCGGTATGTATGGATCGTAGAACTGCAGCGGCGCGGCCACGCCGCCGTATTCGGTGAACAGCACGCCCGCGAAGAACTTGCCGAACTTCAGCGTCCATTCGAGGCGCGTCTTCAGGTCGGGCGCGTGTGTGACTTCGAGCGTGCGTTGCTGCTTCAGGAAGTTTTCGGGCGTGATGATCAGCGTCGCGGTGCCGACGATGGGCGCATCGTCCTGCGCCGCGGCGCGAATCTCCGCATACAGCGTGTTGGTCTGCTCCCACAGGTTGATCGGCGACGTGCGCGTGATGATCTTCTTGCCGGTCAAATACCAGGTGTTGCCTTCAACCGCGTCGAGCGTCATCCGGTAGTTCATGTTGCGTTCGTCGACGTCGGATGCGTCGACGACGAACAGGTTGAAGGTGCCGTCGCTGATCGTCAGCGGTTGGGCGGACAGGGCGGGGCAGGTCAGTGTGCCGGCGGTGCGCGCGAGGTGATTCGGGTTGCTCAGCATGTCGGCGAGATCGTCGGACTCGACCGTCAGCGTGAATTCGATCGCGCTCTTCGCGGCTTCGCCCGCCATGCTGGGCGTGTAGGTGCCGACCATCGTCTCGGTGAAGCGCAGGCCGATCTTCTGTGCGGGCGGCGCGGCGGCGGTGCCCTTCGAGATGTAGTCGATCGACCAGTCGTGCGCTTTGGCCAGTAGCGCGCAATTGCGCTCTGCGAGCGCGGAGATGGTCAGGAGCGGATTGACGCCGAGCGACATCGGCATCACCGCGCCGTCCATCACGTAGAGGCCGTCGTGCACCGCGACGCCGGCCGTGCTGCTGAACACGCGGCCCAGATGATCGACCACGCCATGCGCGGCGTCCTCGCCCATGCCGCAGCCGCCGAGCGGATGCACGGTGACGGTGTGCCGGCCGGCGATCTTCGTCGAAATCGGGTTGCGCAGATATTTGCCGCCGAGCGGTTTGGTCGCCTCGATCAGCACGTTCTCGATGCTCTGGAAGATCGGCTGGCGCCCCGCGTTTTTCCATTCGATGCGCGCACGGCCTTTGTCGCCGACCGTGATGCGGCCGCTTTCGTCGTCGTGCGCCATCACGAGGTAGCTTTGCGTGTGATTCAGCGCACCGTGGTACGGGCCGCGGATCAGGCTTTCGAGCGCACGCGCGTCATAACTCATGCGCTCGAGCAACGACGGGGCACCAGCCGCATCCACGCCTTCGAGCGGCGCGAGCGCGCCGAGCATGCCGACGAGCGCCTCGCCGACCGCACCGGCCAGCGAGCCTTCCTCGATCACATAGCCGTCCTTGACGTTTTTCTCGTCGGCGCGATTGTCGATCAGGCCGGTGATGGTCGGCCCGACCGGCGGAATCTGCCCCGGCTTGTGCTCGCCCCAGCCGACACCGTTGATCGTGTCGCTGGTGTTGTACGCGAAGGCGAGCACGTCGCCGTTGCCGGTGAAATGCTGGCCGAGCATCTCCGACGTGCTCAAGCCCGCATCGCGCGAGCGCAGCAGCAGCGCGGTCGAGCCGATCGTGCCCGCCGCGACGATGACGACATCGGCCAGCACGAACAGATCGGGCGCGTCGTAGCTTTCGCGGCCGAGCTTCACGAGCTGGAAGTTGAGCTTCCATTGCTGCGTGTCGGGATCGCGCAGCACCGAATGCACGGCCGTGCCGGTGAAAATCTGCGCGCCGTGGGCGACCGAGTCGGGCAGATAGTTCATGTGGGTCGAATTCTTCGCGTCGTAGTTGCAACCGGAGTTGCAATCGCCGCAACCGACGCAGCGCTGCTGCTCGACGCCGGCCGCGTTCGGGCCGTCCTTGAACGTGACCGTGATCGGCGGACGACTGAAGCGGTCGGCCATGCCGAGCGCCTGCGCCGATTTTTCGAGCGCCTGCAGCTTCGGCAGCGGCGGGAAGTCGTCGGGCACCGGCGACGGTGACAGCATTTTCCAGGCGAGCGCATAGCCGTCGTCGCGTCCGGCTTGGTCGGCGCGCAGCGCGGCCGGCCAGCGCGGGTCGTCCCACAGGCGCGGATCGGCCTCGAGCGCGACGTTCGCATTGATCAGAGACGTCCCGCCGAGCCCACAGCCCACCACCGCGTTGACGTCTTCGTTCACGTGCACTTCGATCAGCGCGAGCGGCGAACCGATCTGCGCCTCGGCCGTGTTGTACTGGATCTGCTCGACGCCCTGCACGGGCGTGCGCGGATACTCGCCGGCCATGAATTCGCGGCCGCGCTCGAGCACGCACACGCGACGGCCCGCGCGCGCCATGCGGCTCGCGGCGATCGCGCCGCCGTAGCCCGAGCCGATCACGACCACCTCGTAATGCCGTTGCAGCGCCGTCGGCGCGCTCGATAAGCGGTTCATCAGGACCACCTCGTCTGGAATCGGATGCGGGGAACGGAAGCTCGACTTCGGAACAAAGACGGCGTGCTGCGGGAGCTTTTTTATCGTAGGCGGAATATCGGCGCAAAAAAAGCGCGCCGTGGAGGGCGCGCCGAAGTCGTAGCGTGCGACGTTCAGGGCGGCACGCCCGGCCGGCCGTTGCCGGGTGTACCCGGCCGTACGGGCATGCGCACTTATCGCGCTTCTTATGTGGCCTGTTGGTTATCCGAACTATTACGCGGCCACTTCATGGAATTCGCTATCGCTCGATTCCGCCGCGAGCAGATTCAGCGCAACCAGAATCGCCGCGCGATTGTCGACGTCGATCTCGATGCCGAGCGCGTCGGTGAGCCAGCGGCCGAGCTTGGTGTTGGAAAATTCCTCGGCGCCGGCCGTCTTTTTCATGGTGACGCCGAGTTTGACGGCGCGATAGTGATAAGAGGGCACCCGATGCCGAGCCGCGACCGCCGAAAGCCCGCCTTTGCCTTCGGAGCACCAGCCGAGGCTGCCGGCCAGCACGATCCGCTCGGGTTCGTCGAGCCCTTCGATGAACTCGCGTGCCGCGCGCCGCACGCGCTGTTCGTCGAGGCCGTATTGCAGCAGCACGCTTTCCACCGGGTCTTCGAGCGCGTGCGCGTGCAGATCGATTTCCTGCGCGACGCCCTCGGTCTCCATCGACACATTGCGCTGATGGCACGCGCTGCGCAGGCAGTCGATCAGATAGCGGCGGAAATACGCGCATACCGCGTAGCTGTTGGACGGTGCGCTGTCGGCGCGCGCGTTCGTTTCGGTGTGGCCGGGCGCGAGGCGCAACACCTTCGCGTAGATGAACTGAGCGACCAGTTCTTCCTTGTCCTCGCCGAGCGCCTGCAATTCGAGCGGGTGGTAGGTCCGCAACGCGCGCTTGACCAGTTCGACCATCGACACCATTTCGTCCGCTGAGAGCCGGGTGCGCCTGCGCCACAGATCGGGGAGGATCGCGTCGTCGAGTTGGCGGGCGAACTCGTAGCTCGGGACTGCGCCCATGGAAAACCTCCGTCGATTGGCAGGGAGCGCGGCGAGCCGCGGCGCGTGGGCCGCGAGTCGAGGGAAGGTGGTTGAAATGCCGCGCTGAAACGTGAATGCAGTATGGTTCGCGGCAAGGCCGTCGCCTATATGGATTAAGTGTTAGCCGATGGGTAAACTGCCGGGTAAACCTTCCGGTGGATTGCTGACGATTCGTCTGAAGAGCGGGCATTCGCCGTAGAATAGACCGCGCGGGCGGCGCATTAGGTCGCCCGAATCGACCCGCGATTGCCACGAAGTGCCGGAGCGCCGCTGCTTCGTCAGTGTTTCGTCTCAACGAAGTTGCCATGCCCCCGCGATAAAGCTGCGTGGGATCGGCGTAAGCGCTAAAGCGCTCACGCCGATCGACAGAGGAGACCGCCCCATGCGGGCCGACCCGATCCAGCGTGCCATCGACGAAGACCTCGTGCGCGTGCTCTACGCGCAGGATCCGATCGCGTTCTTTTCGCACTGGTTTTCGATCGCGGTGCTGGTGGCGATCTACTGGCCGCATGTGCCGGCCCCGCCGCTGTTTATCGCGTGCTTCGTTTTTTATGCGCTCGCCAATTGCGCGGGCCTGGCGCTGTGGATTTGCAATCGCCGCTATCCGCAGCTCGTCTCGCCGCGCGACTGGATCTATCTGCACGCGCTGCGCGGCGTGCTCCTCTATAGCGGGCCGGGCTTCGCGGTGTGGTTCGCGTTCCAGAGTCCGCAAACCGATCTGCCGTTATTGCATACCGTACTGCTGGTGACGCTCGCGGCCGGCGTGTTCATGTCGAATGGATTCGATCTCCTCAATTTTTCGACCTCGATTCCGTTTCTGCTGCTGCCGTCGATCGTGCTGCATTTCGGCTCGCATACGTTCGATCGCACGATTCTCGCGATCGTGCTCGCGTTCTTCTTCTGCGCGATCAACGTCTACGCGATGAGCTATCGCAAGCTGTTTCGCCAGGTCGTGCAGGCGCGTGTCGATCAGCAATACCTCGCGGAATCGCTGGCCGCGCAAAAGCGCGTCGCCGAAGAAGCGAGTCTCGCGAAGACGCGCTTTTTCGCGGCGGCAAGCCACGATCTGCGTCAGCCGCTGCATGCGATCGGCCTGCTTGCGGCATCTCTGAACGATCCGGCGGCGACGCCCGCGCAGCACGCGAAGACGGCCGGGCACATCGTCTATAACGTCGAGGCGCTCAATCAGCTGTTCAACCAGGTGCTCGATCTGGCCCGGCTCGAAAGCGGCGTGACCCAGGTGATCCGGTTGCACTTCCGGCTCTCCGAGCTGTTCGAACGGGTCGGTAGCCAGTATCGTCCGCAGGCCGCGGCGAAGGGGCTCGCGCTGCGCATCGCGCCTACGACGATGGTCGTCTACGACGATCCGGTGCTGCTCGAACGCGTGTTGAGCAATCTGCTGTCGAACGCGGTGCGTTATACGGAGCAAGGCGCGATCTGGCTCGGCTTCCGGCGCGCGGGGCGACAGAAGGGCGGCTATATCGAGGTGCGCGATTCGGGCGTCGGCATTGCGCCGCAAGAGCACGAGCGGATTTTCGAGGAGTTTTACCAGGTCGAGAATCCGCAGCGCGACGCGCGTCAGGGGCATGGGCTCGGGCTGCCGACCGTCAGGCGGCTCGTCGGCCTGCTCGGCGGCGAGTTGCAGCTGCGCTCGGCACCGGGGCGCGGCTCGGTGTTCCGCTTTGCGGTGCAGGCGGGCGACGCGAGCGGCATCGTCGCGAGTCTGAACGATTCGGTCGCGGGCGGCCCGGCCGCGCAGGGGCGGCGCGTGCTGTGCATCGACGACGAGCCGTCGATACTCGAAGGCCTCGCGAGTCTGCTCGAGCGCTGGGGCTGCGACGTGCGCGGCGCGCGCGACGAAGCCGGCGCGCTCGCCGCGCTCGCGGACGGCTTCGTGCCCGACGCGGTGCTGTGCGACTACCAGCTCGCCAATCACCGCACCGGCGCGCAGGCGCTGAGCGCGATACGGGGCGTGCTTGCGCGGGAGGGGCACGGCAATGTGGTGACGCTGCTGATCACCGGCGATATGGCGTCGGCGGAGCTGACGGCGCTCGCGTTGCAGGGGATTCCGGTGCTGCACAAGCCGGTGACGCCGGCGCGCTTGCGGCGCACGCTGGAAATGCTGTGGCAGCAGGCGGAGCTCGATCAGGGGCGGCCGGCGGGTGCGGTGGTGTTGGGGGGCGGAGCGCCGGACGACCCAGCGCCGTCGCCCGCCGCGGCCGGCTCGCCGCAAGCCGAAGCGGGCTCAGGGGCGCAAAGCGAAACGCAGCCTTAGAGGCTGGAACCAAGACGGGTTGGGCTTGCGGCGCAGCACAAAGCGCTACAACGTCTTCCCGGCCTCCAGCCATCCATTGATTACGGCGATCGCCGTCGACCGGTTATGCACACCAAGCGCCCGAAAGATCACCGACAGATGCACCTTCACCGTGCCTTCGGCGACGCCGAGATCGCGCGCGATCATCTTGTTGGTCCAGCCGCGATGCACGAGCCGCATGATGTCCTGCTGACGTGGTGACAGGTTCTCCAGCAGATGCTGCTGATGCGGCTGCAGCGACGGTACCTGCGTGACCGGTTCGAGCTGCGGGACGGTGCCGGGGCCCGGCCCGCGGACGGCTTGCGCGGCGGCGCCTGGGGCCAGCACACGTGCCGATCCATCCGCATCGGTGCTCGCCCGCGTCTCGCGCGAGCCGAGCAGACTCAGCGCCTCCATCGGCACATAGGCACCGCCGGACAGCACCAGTTCGATCGCCTTCAGCATCACGCTGGCGGGCTGGCGCTTGGGGACGAAGCCGAGCGCGCCGGCCGCGAGCACCGCGCGCATCTCGTCGGGCGATTCCTCGGCGGACAGCACCACGACCGGCAGCGCCGGATTCGCCTTCAGCAGCGTTTCGAGCGACGTCGCGCCGCTCATGCCCGGCATATGCAGATCGACGATCGCGAGATCGTGATTCGCGTCGGGGCGCGCGGCGGCCGCAAGGGTTTCCCAACTGTCGGCTTCGTCGAACTGGGCGTCGGGATCGAAGCCGCGCAGCATGCCTTTGACGCCTTGCCGGATCAGTTCATGGTCGTCGGCTACAAGAAACTTCATGATGTCTCCGCGAGTCGAGCCCGTCCGTTGAGGGCTGCCGCCGTTGCACATGCCGCAGTTGCAGGCTGCGCAGTTGCGCTGCGACGCGCGTGGCCGGCTGCCGGCATCGTTCGATGCGCTTCGTGATGTTAAGGCAGGTCTCCCGCGCATAGGTTCCGGCTTGCTACGTAGACGAGCCGCGCGCCCCGTTTTTGAAGCGCTGACGCGCACGATCCGGAAGGTTATGCCCGCCGGATCGACACGGGTTCGCGCGCCGCTATCTGACCGCGAACAGCGTCGCATTCATGAGAAGCCTGAAGGCGAAGCCGAGCGACATCGCCGCGCTCACGCCGAAGCACCATAGCGCGATGAACCAGAGCCAGCCCGGCAGTTTGCGGCTGGGCGTCGCGGCAGTGGCGGTGGGAGCCGACGCACTGGCACCCCGCGTTTCAGTGATAGTGATGTTGGTCGCCATGGCGCACCTTGCCTCGAAAGACCCAGTAACCCATCGTCGTATAGGCGACGATGATCGGCAGGATCACCGCCGCGCCGGCCAGCGTGAACGTCTGGCTCGAGCGTGGCGCGGCGGCTTCCCATAGCGTGATGCTCGACGGAATCGCATACGGCCACAGACTCACGAGCAGCCCGAGATAGCCGAGCAGCACGAGCGCCAGCGCGAGCACGAACGGCGTGTTGTGATGGCGCTCGCGCACCGCGCGATGCATGAAGAACGCGCAGATCGCGACGAGGAACGGCACCGGCAGCAGACGGTAGAAGATCCCGTCATGGAACCAACGTTGCGCGATGCCCGCATCCATCAGCGGTGTCCACAGGCTCACGAGCGCGATGAAGCCGAGCAGCACCAGCGTCAGCGGCCAGACCACGCGATGCAGCCGTCGCTGCAGATCGCCCTCGGTCTTCGCGATGAGCCAGCAGCAGCCGAGCAGCGCGTAGGTCGCGACGAGTCCGAGGCCCGTCAGCAGGCTGAACGGCGTGAGCCAGCCGAACGCGTCGCCGGCATAGGCGCCATCGGCGACCGGAATGCCTTGCAGGAACGCGCCGAGCACGATGCCCTGGAAGAACGCCGCGCCCGCCGAGCCGCCGATGAACGCGAGATCCCACAGATGCTTCGTGCGACGCGACTTCGCGCGGATCTCGAACGACACGCCGCGAAAGATCAGGCACACGAGCATGAACACGAGCGGCAGATAGAGCGCCGACAGCACGGTCGAGTAGACGACCGGAAACACCGCGAACAGCGCGGCGCCGCCGAGCACGAGCCAGGTTTCGTTGCCGTCCCACACCGGCGCGACCGTGTTCATCATCAGGTCGCGTTCCTTTCCGTCGGGGAAGAACGGAAAGACGATGCCGATGCCGAGGTCGAAGCCGTCCAGCACGACATACATGAAAAGGCCCAGCGCGATGATCGCGGCCCATACGACGGTTACGTCCATTTTTTCTTTCTCTCGAAGCGTAGGTTAGACGGCGTCGATCATCTGATCGGCGGCGGACAGCGGGCGGCGCGCGGTCTGCGCGGGCGTCGGCCGCGGCAGGCCGTGGGACATCTCGTTCGCCTTGCCGCCAGGCAGCGTGGGACCGGAGCGCATCAGCTTCAGCATGTAGTAGATGCCGGTGCCGAACACGAGGAAGTAGACGGCCACGAACGTCATCAGCGACAGACCGACCTGCTGCGTGGTCAGCGGCGACACCGCCTGCGACGTGCGCATCACGCCGTACACGACCCACGGTTGACGGCCCGCTTCGGTGGTGACCCAGCCGGCCAGCAGCGTGATGAAGCCGCTCGGCCCCATCGCGACGCACAGCCGCTGGAACCACTTCGCTTCGAACAGGCGCCCGCGCCGGCGCAGCACCCAGGCCGCGATCGACATCGCGATCATCAGCACGCCGAGGCCGGCCATGATGCGGAAGCTCCAGAACACGACGGTCGCGTCCGGCCGGTCCTGCGGCGGGAATTCCTTCAGGCCGCGGATTTCGCCGTCCCAGCTATGCGTGAGGATCAGGCTGCCGAGGTGCGGCACCGACACCGCGTAGCGCGTGGTCTCCGCCTTCATGTCGGGGATGCCGAACAGGTTCAGCGCGGTGCCGCCTTTTTCGGTATCCCACAAGCCTTCGATCGCCGCGATCTTCGCCGGCTGATACTTGCGCGTATTGAGGCCGTGCTGATCGCCGACGAATGCCTGGATCGGCGTGAGGATCAACAGCAGCCACAGCGCCATCGAGAACATCTTCTTGACGGCGGGATCGCGCCGGCCGCGCAGCAGATGCCACGCGCCGACCGCCGCGACCACCAGCCCCGCGACGATGAACGCCGCGAGCGCCATATGCGCGAGCCGGTAGGGGAACGACGGATTGAAGATGATCTTGAACCAGTCGAGCGGCACGACATGACCGTCGACGACCTCGAAGCCCTGCGGCGTCTGCATCCAGCTATTGGACGCGAGAATCCAGAAGGTCGAGATCAGCGTGCCGATCGCGACCATCAGCGTCGCGCCGAAGTGCGCCCGCGGACTCACGCGCTGCCAGCCGAACAGCATGATGCCGAGGAAGCCCGCTTCGAGAAAAAATGCGGTCATCACCTCGTACATCAGCAGCGGACCGGTGATCGGCCCTGCGAAACTCGAGAAGCCCGACCAGTTGGTGCCGAACTGATAGCTCATCACGACGCCGGAGACGACGCCCATGCCGAAGGCCACCGCGAAGATCTTCGACCAGAACAGACAAAGATCTTTGTAGTAGGCCTTGCCGGTTTTCAGCCAACGCCATTCGAGAACGGCGATGAAACTGGCGAGACCGATGCTGAGCGCGGGGAAAACGATGTGAAAAGAAACGGTGAACGCGAACTGAATGCGCGCGAGATCGAATGCCGATAGTGCGGAGTTCATGATCCTGTTGTGCGTGATGGCCGCGTGAGCAGACTTACGCGCGTCGACCGATGTCGGTGCGCACTGCGCTGGGCAGATGGCGCAAGAGTAGGGGATCGAAACAAAAAGTGTTGCGATGCGATGTGCGTCAAAAAACCGCCTTGTTTTATGCGAAATACGCTTATCGATGAGGCAAGCCGTTGTTGAATATCAAGTTTCTTTTGGCGGTTGATACGTGGCCGTGTGTGCCTCGTCGCGTGAGCTGCGTCAATCGACCGCGCTGCAGCAATGCGTTTCGCGCAGCCTTGCGCGGCAAGGTCGCGGGCGGTGTCTGTCGCCAGCCGACAATCGATCCATCCAAACCGACTTCGTCGGTGGGCGTGCTGGTCAGGCGATTTTTTTACTTCTACGATGCACGCTGCCGCGTGGCCGTTTCAGCTTTTACTCTTCAGTATTCGTTGCGCATTATCCGTTCGCCATTCGTTTGGCGTTGATATTATTTCGCGGCGGAATTTCTCAATAGGTCATGACTCATAGCCGCATTCGCACGGCGTTCTGTCATGCGTCGCGCGCATGCTTCGTGAGCAGCTTGCGCTTCATCCACCTGCCGGCGACGGCAGACTTCATCGACAAGGAGTCAGCAGATGAGCACGATCAGGACGAAAGACGGTACCTCGATTTTCTACAAGGACTGGGGCCATGGCCGCCCGGTCGTGTTTTCGCACGGCTGGCCGCTGACCGCCGATGCATGGGATGCGCAGATGCTGTTTCTCGGCAGCAAGGGCTTTCGCGTGATCGCGCACGACCGGCGCGGTCACGGCCGCTCGGAGCAGCCGTGGGACGGCAACGAGATGGACACCTACGCCGACGATCTCGCCGCGCTGATCGAACATCTCGATCTGCAGGACGCGACGCTGGTCGGCCATTCGACAGGCGGTGGCGAAGTTGCGCATTACATCGGCCGGCATGGCACGGGGCGCGTCGCGAAGGCTGTGCTGATCGGCGCGGTGCCGCCGCTGATGCTGAAGACCGCCGATAATCCGCTCGGCCTGCCGATCGACGTGTTCGACGGCATCCGCAAGGGCGTCGCGGACGATCGCTCGCAGTTCTTCAAGGATCTGGCCGTGCCGTTCTACGGCTACAACCGGGAGGGCGCGAAGGTGTCGCAGGGCGTGATCGATTCATTCTGGCGCCAGGGCATGGCCGGTTCGATCAAGGGGCTATATGACTGCATCGAGCAGTTCTCCGAAGTCGACTACACCGAAGATCTGAAGAAGATCGACGTGCCGACCCTGGTGCTGCACGGCGACGACGACCAGATCGTGCCGATCGACGCAGCCGGCCGACGCACCGCGGAGATCGTCAAGAACGCAACGCTGAAGGTTTATCCGGGCGGCCAGCACGGCATGTGCACGGTGGAGGCCGACAAGGTCAATGCCGATCTGCTCGAATTCATCGGCGCCTGAGCGAACGTAACGATGTGATCTGTTGAGGGCGCGGGCGGCATACGGACTCCGCTCGCGTCGGACGCCACGCGCCCGCTGGCGTCGGGTAAATCCACTCCTGGAACAAAAATTCACTCAGGTTATACGATGTCGCACGAATGCGATGTTCCTATGCCTTTGTTTTTTAAAGAGGTACGAAACTGCCGCGCAATAATTTAAGGGTAAATGCGGAGTTGAAATCCGCTTGTGCATCGTTGATAGTACGTTATCGTACAACTTGAGTGTGTTATGCGACGCGCGCAGCGCGATTCGCCGGCCGCTCAGATCCTCTGTCTGTTCTCTGAAGACCTCGCGCGCGGCGCAGTAAAAGGAACCCCTATGAAGAAGATTGCCCTGAGTGGCGCCGGCGGCCAGCTCGGCTCCGTGGTACGTGCTGAATTCGTCGCGCGTGGCGTGCCGTTGCGCTCGGCCGCGGGCTCCAAAGTCCTGACGCCGCTCGTCGACGGCGAAGACGTGATGAACGGCGACCTGCGCGATCCGGCGGTGGTCGACCGTCTGCTGAACGGCGTGGACGTGCTGATCCATTTCGCCGGCACGAGCGTCGAGCGTCCGCTGCCCGAGATCATCGAGAACAATCTGCGCGGCCTCGTCGAAGTCTACGAAGGCGCGCGCCGCAACGGCGTGAAGCGCATCGTGTTCGCGAGCTCGAACCACGCGATCGGCATGTATCCGGTCACCGAGCATCTGAGCCTCGACTGCGAACTGCGCCCGGACGGCTTCTACGGCCTGTCGAAGGTGTGGGGCGAAGCGCTCGCGCGCATGTACTGGGACAAGCACGGCATCGAAAGCGTGTGCGTGCGGATCGGCAGCTGCCTCGAGCGTCCGACCGAGCAGCGCCATCTGAGCACCTGGTTCGGCCACAAGGACCTGATGCATTTCCTCGAGCGCTGCATCGAAGCGGAAGACGTCGGCTTCCTGACCATCTGGGGCGTGTCGGCCAATACGCGCAGCTGGTGGGACAACAGCGGCGCCGCGCGTCTTGGCTACGAGCCGAAGCAGAACGCCGAGGACTACGCGCAAGACATCCTGTCGCGCCCGAATCCGCTCGATGAGCTGTGCCAGCGCTACCAGGGCGGTAGCTTCGTCGGCATCGACTATTCGCGCAAGGCTTGAGTCCCGTTCGGCTTGACGGGCAATGCATCACGAGGAGTAGCAGCAATGAAGATCAAGGGTATTCGCTGGTGGATGGTCGCGCTGGTCGCGGCCGGCCTGATCATCAACTACCTGGCGCGTAACACGTTGTCGGTTGCGGCTCCGACGATGATGAAGGAGCTGAACATCACGACCGAGCAGTATTCGCACGTGGTCGTGGCATGGCAGCTCTGCTATGCGTTCATGCAGCCGGTCGCCGGTTTCGTGCTCGACACGATCGGCACCAAGGTCGGCTTCGCGGTGTTCGCGCTGGCGTGGTCGGTGGCTTGCGCGGCGGCGGCATGGGCGACGGGCTGGCGCAGTCTCGCAGTGTTCCGCGGTATCCTGGGTCTCGCCGAATCGGCCGGGATTCCGGCTGGCGTGAAGGCGACCAGCGAGTGGTTCCCGGCGAAAGAGCGTTCGGTTGCGATCGGCTGGTTCAACATTGGCTCGTCGATTGGCGCGGTGCTTGCGCCGCCGCTCGTCGTGTGGGCACTGTTTCACGGCCGCTGGCAACTCGCGTTCGTGATCGTCGGCGTGGCGGGTATCGTATGGAGCGTGCTGTGGATGACCATCTACAAGCATCCGCGCAACCAGAAGCTGCTGGCCAACGCGGAGCGCGAGTACATTCTGAGCGGCCAGGAAGCGAAGCATCACGATGACATCAACGCGCCGAAGCGCAACTGGCGCGCGATGCTGGCGAGTCGCGATTTCTGGGCGATCGGTATTCCACGAATTCTGTCCGAGCCGGCCTGGCAAACGTTCAACGCGTGGATTCCGTTGTACATGATGACCGAGCGTCACATGAACCTGAAGGAAGTCGCGATGTTCGCGTGGATGCCGTTCCTCGCCGCCGACATCGGCTGCGTGCTCGGCGGTTATCTGAGCCCGCTGTTCCACAAGTACGCGAAGGTGTCGCTGTTCACGTCGCGCAAGATGGTGTTCGTGGTCGGTGCGCTGTTCATGATCGGGCCGGCGTGTGTCGGTCTCGTCGAGAGCCCGTACATGGCGGTGGCGCTGCTGTGCGTCGGCGGCTTCGCGCACCAGACGTTGTCGGGCGCACTGTACGCGATCAGCTCGGACATGTTCGGCAAGCACGAGGTCGCGACCGCGACGGGCATGGGCGGCATGGCTGGATATCTGGGCGCCGCGGCGTTCACCGCGCTGTTCGGTGTGCTCGTCACGCAGATCGGCTATAGCCCGCTGTTCGTCGTGCTGGCGGTGTTCGATCTGATTGCCGCGGTCGTGGTCTGCCTGATGGCCAGGAGTTCGGAAAAGATGCCGGAGCCGAAGTGGGCGTCGGCCGGTGCGGTGACGGCGAAGTAAGGCGAAGTGCGGTCGGCTTTAGTGGGCCGATGTTGTGAAAGAAGCGGCGCCCATGAGTGGGCGCCGTTTTTTTGGTGCGCCAGGCATGGCGCGTAGCGCCGTGACTGGCGCTGTCCGACCCGCTGTGGTGGCGAGCCGGATGACTTGGGGGTGAAAGTCCTCTGCACACCCGGCAAGGGGAAGTGCTAGCTGAACGGCAAGGGTGTCCGTCGTAAGGCGGAATCTGAAGGAAGCCGCAGGCAAAATGCTGGCCTGACGAACAGGAAGCGGATATCAGGCGGTGTGGCGGGGTGAGCAGTCCAAGATCTGTAAAGCCCAATACTTGCACGGAACGCCACGACGTAGATCCGACAGGCATAAGCAGGAAGGTCGCGCGCATTACCCTGGGAGCCCCGTCAGTCTGCCTTGTGCTACTGGCATCGCAAGGTGCCGGGATGGGCTGGCGGGAGTCAGCAGAGGCCATAGTAGCGGCTCGGAACCGGAGCAGTGAAGGGCCGAACCTGACGAGAGTGGATAGTCACGCGTGCTCTCTGAGCGTTTGGGCACAAGTCTCGGCACAGCCGGGAGCCTGCGATCAAACTTGACGGCCGGAAGCCTGAGAGAGGTTGGGGTGTCCATTGAACGACAGGCGACACGACGAACGAAACGAAGCTCGCTGGAGCAATCCAGTCGTCAGGAAACGCCGGATACGTGATCCGTACGTCCGGTGTTGTGGGAGGACGGCGGGGGCAACCCCGCCTCCTACCCGATTCGGTTTTGCGGCCGTTTGCAGGATGGCGCTGTTGCGCCGTGAGCGTTGCAGCCGGCAAGCAGATTAGTCGCCCAGCAGACGTTTTAATTCGTCAAAGAAGGATGCGGTAGTGTATCCCCACAATTTCGGATGGAAATTAAATCCATAATCTTCGTAAAACTTTTGGTCAAGATTTTCGCCTGCTTCTTTTTTATATTTATCTATTTCGCGCAGCGTCTCTGCAATTTCTTCTGTAGAACTGTCTCCCTTGAAGCACGATACAACCTGCTCCAGAGTGTCACCCCAGAGATCGCTATCTTGGTTGAGATATCCCCCGAACAGGACATAGAACTGGGGATATGATTCTTCGTTCATCATTTCAGTAGATAAGACGTCAAAATGTAATATGGCATTCCATTGTATTTCTCATATTTCAAGACAACCTGAACCATACTCATACCCTTTACTTGCCCGGTTTCTCGGTTAATTCCATAACCTACAGTTTTTCCAACGTTATGGAATAGAGTTAACGCATGTCTCGGATTTGATTGAGCCCAACTCCTGATTTTCAGTGTGTTGGATTCCATAACCTTGGAGATCGCCCATTCCGCCGTCGGTAAATCCCGAAACGACGATACTACGTCTCTTTTGGGTTCCAAGCGCAGCCTCTCGCGCAATTGCGCCTCAGTCCGCCCGACATGCTTTTCGATTGTATGCCCGCCGATCCGGCTACCGTCCTTCGCTTCGTGCTCCATCAGTCCGATCCGGCCCATCACGATCTGCGAAGTCCGTACAGCCTTGATCGAACCAGCAAAGCCAAACGGCACGACCATATCGAGCCACAGACCGATATTGTTCGCCATCTCGGGACTGGCATTCATCGCTTCGGCGAGTTTCGTCGTGCCCTGCTGGGTTAGCGTCGCCGTATCTCGCGCCGTCCAGATCTGACGCAAGCCAGCGGCCGCTGTGTTTGAGCCGTGTACGCCGAACACAACGCATCCGGCCTTGCTTGCCATGGTCGGTTCTGGCATCACACACAGCGCGCCGGCCCCGACCATTTCCAGCAGACCGCCGACAAGTTGCAATCCGCCCCATAGCCGGTTGGAAAGCATTTCGCTGTGGCTGATCGATTGGCGGGTCAGCACCGCCGCCAGTTGTGGCGCACTGAGTACGACGCGCACGCCATCCGAATCCTGGTTATATGACACTCCGGACTGGGGCTATCAAGCTAACAGCCGGGTACAGAGCGAGGGAATGGGCGAAGGATGATTCTTGTGCCAGCCAGTGCGTCCCGATGGTTCGCTCGATCGGACGTTAGTTGGATTGAATGGCGCAAGGGCATGGGGGCGAATGCCATGGCAGCCCGGTCACTACCCACGCCGTACGCTGTGACAGGCGCAAGAGGGGCGCGTAGCTTGCAATAAAATTGCGAGAGCATCTGCCGTTAATGAGGAGACTAAAGGTCGCGAGCTATGCTCACGCGGTGATGGTCATACGCTGGTTAGAAGCGTTGGATCAGGCGGCAATTCAGAGCGATGCCGCGGCGGAAGCCGTCATGGTCGACCGTGAGAAGAGCATCGCTCCCGATCAGACGACGAATTGCGATCGAGCCGGCCATCGGTCACATGCGGACAGACGGAAAACCCGATCGCAACTGTGAAGTGGCGCCGTGCAACAGCGCGCTTACGCGCTCTTCTGACCGATCTCGTGATTCGCGAGCACTTCAAGCGCGCGCACCATCGCCGAGTGGTCCCACGCCTTGCCGCCGTGCGCGACGCACGCGTTGAACAGCGCCTGGCAGGTGGCGGTGTTCGGCAGCGACACGCCGAGCGCCTGCGCGGTCGACAGCGCGAGGTTCAGGTCCTTCTGGTGCAGTTCGATGCGGAAGCCCGGATCGAACGTGCGCCTGGTCATGCGCTCGCCGTGCACTTCGAGAATGCGCGACGATGCGAAGCCGCCCATCAGCGCCTCGCGCACGCGCGCCGCATCGACACCCGCCTTCGACGCGAGCAGCAGCGCTTCGCCGACCGCCTCGATGGTCGCCGCGACGATCACCTGGTTGGCGACCTTGCACACCTGGCCCGCGCCGACCGAACCGATCAGCGTGACGTTCTTGCCCATCATGTCGAACAGGGGCTTCACGCTGTCGAACGTGGCCTGTTCGCCCCCGACCATGATGGTCAGCGAGCCGGCCTTCGCGCCGACTTCGCCACCGGACACCGGCGCGTCGAGATAATCGGCACCGGATTCGCGCACGCGCGCCGCGAAATCGCGGGTCGACATCGGCGAGATCGAGCTCATGTCGACGACGGTCTGGCCGGCGCGCAGCGCGCTCGCGAGGCCGTTCTCGCCGAACAGCACGCGTTCGACGTCCGGCGTGTCAGGCACCATGATGAAGATCACGTCCGCGTTGGCGGCGACCGCGGCGGGGTTGTCGCATGCGAGGGCGCCGGCCTGCGTAAGCTCGGCGGGCACGCCGCTACGCGTAAAGGCGGCCAGCGACACGCCGTTTTTCAGAAGGTTGGCGGCCATGGGCTTGCCCATGATGCCGAGTCCGATAAAGCCTGCTTTTTGCATGGAATGCTCCGAAGATGTCGTGGCGGCCGCGTTCAAGCCTCGCCCGCCGGTTTCTGCATGAAGTGTTTCTGTGCCGCCTGCGCGGCGCCCTTGAGCAACCCGAGATCCGCGCAGACCGCGACGACGCGCGCGCCCATCGACAGATACCGTTCCGCGTCGGCCTGCAGCGGCGCGAGAATGCCGCTCGACTTGCCGGCCGCCTGCGCGCGTGCGAACACATGCGCGATCGCCTGCTGCACGTCCGGATGGCTCGCATTGCCGAGGTGGCCATACGACGCCGCGAGGTCGGACGGACCGATGAAGACCGCGTCGATGCCGTCCACCGCGAGGATGCTGTCGATATTCTGGACCGCCTTGCGGCTTTCGATCTGCGCGATCACGCAGACGTTGTCGTTGGCGATCGCGAAGTAGTCGGACACGGTGCCATAGCGATTGCCGCGATGGCCGACCGATACGCCGCGAATGCCCTGCGGCGGATAGCGTGTCGACGCGACCGCGCGGGCGGCGTCGTCGGCGCTGTCGACGAAGGGCACGAGGAAGTTCGAGAAGCCGCTGTCGAGAAAACGTTTGATCACGACGCTGTCGTTGGCCGGTGGTCGGACGACCGGTGCGCTGCCGCTGTCCTTGAGCGCCATCAACTGCGGGATCAGCGTGAGCACGTCGTTGGGCGCGTGTTCGGCGTCCAGCAGCATCCAGTCGAAGCCGACCGTGCCCAGCAGTTCAGTGGCGATCGGGCTGGCGAGCGACGCCCAGCAGCCGATCTGGGTTTTTCCCTCGCGCACCGCGCGCCGGAAGCGGTTGGGCAAGGATTCGTAAGGCGTGACGGCGGGCATGCGGTGTCTCCTCGAACTGCGATGGATCGGGAAAAGCTGCGACAATGCTAAACCGCGAAATGCGAGTTATAAGTCGTCGTATGACTGGCTACAGATTAGCACCGCACGGCCCGGTTGTAATGGGCGAGTATACCCGTATGCGCCTGTCAGACAAGCGTTTCGGGTTGCATAGGGACCCCGCGACGTTGTAGGATGACCTATATCTTTAGCCTTCATTAAAGGAAAGTCAAAAATGCCTATTACCGGCGAAATGCTGATCGGTCGCAAAGCCGTGCGCGGCGAAGAAAAACCGCTGCGCGCGTTCAATCCTGCCACGGGTTCGGAGATTGCCGAGCCGGTGTTCGGCAGCGGCACCGTCGAGAACGTCGAGCAGGCCTGCACGCTCGCGCAACAGGCGTTCGACGCCTACCGTCAACTGCCGCTCGCAGTGCGCGCCGAGTTCCTGGACCGTATCGCTGACGGCATCACCGCGCTCGGCGACGAGCTGATCGAGCGCGCGCAGGCTGAATCGGGACTGCCGAAGGCGCGTCTGGAAGGCGAGCGCGGCCGCACCACCGGCCAGTTGAAGCTGTTCGCGCAGACCGTGCGCGCGGGCCAGTGGCTCAACGCTACGCTCGATTCGCCGCTGCCGGAGCGCAAGCCGCTGCCGCGCTCGGATCTGCGCATGCAGAAGATCGCGCTCGGTCCGGTCGCGGTGTTCGGCGCGAGCAACTTCCCGCTCGCGTTCTCGGTAGCGGGTGGCGACACCGCCGCGGCGCTGGCTGCTGGCTGCCCGGTCGTCGTGAAGGCGCATCGCGCTCACCTCGGCACGTCGGAGCTGGTCGGTCGCGTGATCCAGCGCGTCGCGCAGGAAATGGATCTGCCCGAAGGCGTGTTCTCGATGATCGTCGGCGCGGGTAACTCGGTCGGCGAGGCACTGGTTGCGCACCCGGCCATCAAGGCGGTCGGCTTCACCGGTTCGCGCGCGGGCGGCACTTCGCTGATGCGCGTCGCGGCGGCGCGTCCGGAGCCGATCCCGGTGTACGCGGAAATGAGCAGCATCAACCCGGTATTCCTGCTGCCCAACGCTCTTGCGGCACGCGGCAACGGCATCGCGCGCGGTTTCGTCGACTCGCTCGTGCTCGGCGCGGGCCAGTTCTGCACCAACCCGGGCCTCGCCATCGCGATCGACAGCGACGCGCTGAAGGGCTTCGTCGCGACGGCATCGGAAGCGCTCGCGGCGAAGCCGGCGCAGACCATGCTGACCTCGGGCATTCACGCCGCGTATGAGGAGGGCGAAGGCAAGCTGGCCGCGACGAAGGGCGTCGAAGTCGTGGCACGCGGCGTCGCCGCGACCGGCCCGACCCAGGCTTGCGCGGCGCTGTTCGTGACCGACGCGCAGACGTTCCTCGCGAACCCGGCGCTCGAAGACGAAGTATTCGGCCCGGTGTCGACGATCATCCGCTGCAAGGACGAGCAGGAAATGCTGAAGGTCGCCGAACACTTCGCGGGCCAGCTGACCGCGACGCTGCAGATGGACAGCGCCGACGTGGCGGCTGCCAAGAAGCTGGTGCCGATTCTCGAGCGCAAGGCCGGCCGGATTCTGGTCAACGGCTTCCCGACCGGTGTCGAAGTGTGCCACGCGATGGTCCACGGCGGCCCGTTCCCGGCAACGTCGGATAGTCGAGCGACCTCGGTCGGCACCACGTCGATCGATCGCTTCCTACGCCCGGTTTGCTACCAGGACTTCCCGGCCGAGCTGCTGCCGGAAACGCTGGTTGACGGCAATCCGCTCGAACTGTGGCGTCGTCGCGATGGGGAACTCACGCGCGGTTAATCGCGTGACGCCGTCCTGAACGGATGCGCGCCCGGGCCGGCCGGGCGCGCATCGAAGTGAGGGGCGGACGCAATCGCAAGATAAAAAAATGGCCGGGAGATTCCCGGCCATTTTTTTCGCCCGCGAGCTTCGTGAGAATCAGCTGTTCGCTTCGCTCGCTTCATTCGCGCGACGCAGCCGCTCGCGGCTATTCGACAGATGCATGCGCATCGCCGCGCGTGCGCCTTCGGCGTCGTGCCGGCTGATCGCCTCGAGGATGCTTTCATGCTCGAGGTTCACGAGCGACAGATACGCATCAGGATCGGCGCGCGCGATGCCGGCCGAGTCGAGCCGGTTGCGCGGAATCAGCGCGCTGCCCATTTGCGACAGGATGTCGACGAAATAGCGGTTGCCGGTTGCGCGTGCGACCGAGATGTGGAACTGCAGGTCGGCCTGCACGCTGTCGAGCCCGTTGTGGCGCGTGGCCTCGATCGCGTCGAGCGCCGCGCGCATGCGCGCGAGGTCGTCCGGTTTCGCGCGTTGCGCGGCGAGACCGGCGCATTCGGTTTCGAGGCTGATGCGCAGCTCCAGAATGCACAGCACGTCGCGCAGCGTGGTGGCGGGCACCATGTCGATGCCGAGCTTTTCGCGTTGCGGCTCGAGCACGAAGCTGCCGATACCGTGCCGCGTCTCGATGACCTTGCCTGCCTGCAGGCGCGAGATCGCCTCGCGAATCACCGTGCGGCTCACGCTGAGTGTGCTCATCAGCTGCGATTCAGTGGGGAGTTTGTCGCCCGGCTTCAGCAAGTTGGCCGCGATCTGCTCGGTGACGTAGTTGACGACGAACTCGGCAAGATTGCGAGCGCGTCGTGGCGGTGCCGCGGATGCTAGTGGTGTAGCCATCGAAAACGCTCCTTGTTTGAAAGATCGCTGGGAATCGTGCATTTTTATTATATCGTCGTCTGACGACTGATTATAGAAGGCCGGATCGTTTCCGGCGCAAATGTCACGCATATCGGCGCAGGCCCGAAGTTCGGCGCCTCGGCGCGGATAGATCGCGCGAGGCGCCGGGTCGGTCGGCCGGAAGTACGATAACCGCGACGATAACCGCGACGATAACCGCGACGATAACCGCGACGATAACCAAGCCTATAACGGGCTCACGCCGGGCGCAACTCGACCCGCCGGATGTCCTTGACGATCACCAGATAGCTGATCACGGTCAGCAGCGCGTTCGCGCCGACGAACACCAGCGCGCCATTGAACGAGCCCGTGCGCGCGACGAGATAACCGATCACGATCGGCGTCACGATGCCGGCGATGTTGCCGAACATGTTGAAGATCCCGCCGGACAAGCCGAGCGCTTCCTTCGGCGACGTATCGGCGACGACCGCCCAGCCGAGCGCGCCGATGCCCTTGCCGAAGAACGCGAGCGACATCAGCGCGACGACGACCCAGTCGGTCGACACGTAGTTGCAGCCGATGATGCAGGTCGACAGCAGCATGCCGCCGACGATCGGCACCTTTCGCGCGACGGTCAGCGAACAGCCGCGGCGGATCATTCCGTCCGACAGCACGCCGCCGAGCACCCCGCCGAGAAAGCCGCAGATCGCCGGCAGCGAGGCCACGAGGCCCGCATGCAGGATCGTCATGCCGCGCGCCTGCACGAGGTAGATCGGAAACCACGTCAGGAAGAAGTAGGTCAGCACGTTGATGCAGTACTGCGCGAGATAGACGCCGAGCAGCATGCGGTTGCTGAGCAACTGACGCACGAGCGTCCAGCCGCCGGCTTTCGAAACATCGTCCGGGTGCGTCTTGCGCGCACCGCTGACGAGGCCGCCGCCTTGCTCGATGTACTCGAGCTCGGCGCGCGACACGCGCGGATGGTCGGCGGGATTCTTCATGACCTTCAGCCACGTCAGCGCGAGCAGCAGCCCGGCCACGCCCAGTACGACGTAGACCATTTCCCACCCGAACGCGTGCGTGAGCCACGCCATCAGCGGCGTGAACACGACCGCGGCGAAGTATTGCGCGGCGTTGAAGATCGCCGACGCGGTGCCGCGCTCGTTGGTCGGGAACCAGCTCGCGACGACCTTCGCGTTCGCCGGGAACGCCGGCGACTCGGCCGCGCCCATCACGAAGCGCAGCGCAAACAGGCCGGTAATCGCCGCACCGGCGCTGCCGAGCAGGCCGACCGAGCTCTGCAGCAGCGTGAATAGCGACCACGAGAAGATGCTCGCCGCGTACACGCGGCGCGCGCCGAAACGGTCGAGCAGCCAGCCGGCCGGCAGTTGCGACAGCACGTAAGCCCAGCTGAATGCGGAAAAGATATAGCCCATGCGGATCGCGTCGAGGCTGAACGCGGTGCGCATTGCGGAACCGGTGACGGACAGCGTCGCGCGGTCGGCGTAGTTGAGGGTGGTGATCACAAAGATCAGCAGCAGGATCCCGTAGCGGACCTTGGTGCGTGCCGCGCTAGAAGCGGCGTCGGTGGAACTGGCCGAGCGGCTCAAGTCCATGGTCATCTCCTGTATTGTCGGGCGAGGTGTAGTCTGCACACCGGGTGGCCCGCAGACCACCTGCCTGTCGGGCAAACACACGAACGCCCGGCGACGTTGCTGTGCCGGGCGTTCGCCACGCGGCCGTCTAGGCGGCCCTCATCGATGAGGCTCGCGAGCTACTTCGCTCGAAGCCCTGACGCCGGTGCCTTACTGCGGTCCGAGCTTCTTGATCAGCGCGTCGAGCTGTTCCATTTCTTCCGGCGTCAGATCGGTCAGCGGT
Organism: Paraburkholderia sp. MM6662-R1; assembly: GCF_050436245.1. NCBI lineage: Bacteria > Pseudomonadati > Pseudomonadota > Betaproteobacteria > Burkholderiales > Burkholderiaceae > Paraburkholderia > Paraburkholderia sp. MM6662-R1. Next base: position 2,389,852 of record NZ_JBNDLV010000004.1, read on the forward strand.
GCGCGCACCGGACCTGCGTCGTGGCCGACCAGCTTCGCGCCAGCCTTGACGATGCTGACCGCGTAGCCGGCACGGCGGTTGCGGATCTTCAGGTACGGCAGGAAGAATTCGTCGATCAGCTTGCCGACCGTCGCGTGGTCGTCAGCGGCGATCGCGCGATAGAAGTCCATCGCGGTCTTCGGAATGAAGTTGAACACCGCCGACGAGTACACCGGCACGCCCAGCGCCTTGTAGGCGGCAGCGTAGACTTCCGCGGTCGGCAGGCCGCCGAGGTACGAGAAGCGCTCGCCGAGGCGGCGGCGGATCGTCACCATGTTTTCGATCTCGCCCACGCCGTCCTTGAAGCCGATCAGGTTCGGGCAACGGTCTGCCAGACGTTCGAGCATGTCGGCGTTGAGCTTCGAGTTCGCGCGGTTGTAGATGATCATGCCCATGCCCGGAACAGCCTTGCAGACCTCTTCGGCGTGCTCGGCGATACCGTCCTGGCTTGCTTCGGTCAGGTAGTGCGGCATCAGCAGGATGCCGTGCGCGCCGAGGCGCTGCGCTTCCTTCGCGTAGGCGATCGCCACGCGGGTCGGGCCGCCGGCGCCGGCGAGGATCGGTACCTTGCCCTTGCAGACCTCGACCGCGGTCTTGACTACTTGCGTGTAGTCGTCTTGCGTCAGCGAGAAGAATTCGCCCGTGCCGCCGGCGACGAACAGCGCCGATGCGCCGTACGGAGCGAGCCATTCGAGACGCTCTGCGTAGGTGTCGGCGCGGAAGTCGCCTTTAGCGTCGAAGTCGGTGACGGGGAAGGACAGGAGGCCTTCCGAAACGATCTGCTTGAGTTCCTGCGGTGTCGTCATGATCAAAGTATCCAGGCGTCGGATTGGGTCGTTGTTAGTTCCAACCAGTACAACGGACGTCGTACTAGTAGAAAATCTTTGGAAGTCAGATTTCTTATACGTCATCGTACAACAACAAATCCGGTAACTCAACGGGGTTTTCACGGCATAATTCACGCTATAGGGTAAATACGGAACATCCGGGCGAAACTTCGCGTTGTAGGATGACGTATGATTACTGGCGAAGCAGGTCTATCACGCCTCAAGGATCGATCAATGGAACAAACTCCGCTCTACATCCGCGTTCATCCCAATGACAATGTCGCGATCGTCGTCAACGACGGCGGTCTGGGCGAGGGCGCGGTATTTGCCGATGGCCTCAGGCTGCGCGAGCGTGTGCCGCAGGGCCACAAGGTCGCGGTGGCCGATCTCGCCGAGGGCGACGAGGTCATCCGCTATAACGTCGTGATCGGTTATGCGCTGAAGCCGCTGCCGAAGGGCAGCTGGATCAACGAGCACGTGATCCGCATGCCGAGCCCGCCGGCACTCGAAGACCTGCCGATCGCCACCACCAAAGCGCCGGACATGCCGCCGCTCGAAGGCTATACGTTCGAGGGCTACCGTAACTCGGACGGCTCGGTGGGCACGCGCAACATCCTCGCGATCACGACCACCGTGCAGTGCGTCGCCGACGTCGTGCAACACGCGGTCACGCGCATCAAGGCCGAGCTGCTGCCGAAATATCCGAATGTCGACGATGTCGTCAGCCTCGGTCACACCTACGGCTGCGGCGTCGCGATCGACGCGCCCGACGCGATGGTGCCGATCCGCACCGTGCGCAACATCGCGCTGAACCCGAACTTCGGCGGCGAAGTGATGATGGTGAGCCTCGGTTGCGAGAAGCTGCAGCCCGAGCGTCTGATGCCGCCGGGAACGATTCCGATCGCGGCCGCGGCGGTCGTCGACGACGTCGCGGACATCGGTAATGTCGCGCTGGACCAGAACGGCGACGTCGTGGTGTTGCAGGACGAATCGCACGTCGGCTTCCAGTCGATGATCACGTCGATCATGAGGATGGCCGAAGGGCATCTGAAGCGCCTGAACAACCGCCGTCGCGAAACCTGTCCGGCGTCGGATCTGGTGATCGGCGTGCAGTGCGGCGGTAGCGACGCGTTCTCGGGCCTGACCGCGAACCCGGCCGTCGGATTCGCAACGGACCTGCTGGTGCGCGCCGGCGCGACCGTGATGTTCTCGGAAGTCACCGAAGTGCGCGACGGCGTCGATCAGCTGACCGCGCGCGCGGCCAATGCGGACGTCGCACAGGCGATCATCCGCGAGATGCAGTGGTACGACGATTACCTGAAGCGCGGCGGCGCGGACCGCAGCGCGAACACGACGCCCGGCAACAAAAAGGGCGGCCTCTCGAACATCGTCGAAAAGGCGATGGGCTCGATCATCAAGTCGGGCAACTCGGCGATCTCCGGCGTGCTGTCGCCGGGTGAGAAGGTCAATCAGAAGGGCCTGATCTACGCGGCGACGCCGGCCAGCGACTTCATCTGCGGCACGCTGCAGGTCGCCTCGGGCATCACGCTGCACGTGTTCACGACCGGCCGCGGCACGCCGTACAGCCTCGCCGAAGTACCGGTCATCAAGGTCGCGACGCGTTCGGACCTCGCGCGTCGCTGGCACGATCTGATGGATATCAACGCCGGCACGATCGCGACCGGCCAGTCCAGCATCGAGGAGGTGGGCTGGGAACTGTTCCGCCTGATGCTCGAAGTCGCGAGCGGCCGCAAGGAAACCTGCGCGGAGAAGCTCGGACTGCACAATGCGTTGACGCTGTTCAACCCGGCGCCGGTGACCTGAGCAGGCACCGTGCCCCGTCAATACTCGGGCGAGCGCCGGTCCAGCCGGCGCTCGCTTTTCCGTTCAGAAGACCCGATCGCAATCACAACATCCAAGAGACATGACCGATTTGAACGTTGACCGCTCCGCGGCAAAGAAACCCTTCCGCCGTCTGCTGCTCACCGGCGCCGCGGGCAACCTCGGCAAGCAACTGCGTCCCGCGCTCGCGCAATGGGCCGACATCGTGCGCGTGTCCGATATCGCTGCGCTCGGCGAAGTCGCCGCGCACGAGGAAGCGGCCGTCGTCAATCTCGCCGATGAAGCAGCCGTGCACGCGCTGCTCGAAGGCGTGGACGCGGTGGTGCATCTCGGCGGCATCTCCGTCGAAGCGCCGTTCGAAGACCTGCTCGAAGCGAACATCCGCGGCCTCTACAACGTGTACTCGTCGGCGCAAAAGCATGGCGTGAAGCGCATCATCTACGCGAGCTCGAATCACGCGGTGGGTTTCCATCCGGTGACGTCGGTTATCGATACCGAAGTGCCGCTTCGTCCGGACGGCATGTACGGCGTGACGAAGTGTTTCGGCGAATCGTTGTCGCGCTACTACTTCGACCGCTTCGGTCTCGAGACCGTGTGTTTGCGGATCGGCTCATCGTTCGAGCAGCCGAAGACCGCGCGCATGCTCATCACGTATCTGAGCTACCGCGATTTCATCGAGCTCGTGCGCTGCTCGCTGTTCACGAACCGCGTCGGTCACGCGATCGTCTACGGCGTGTCGAATAACCGCATCTCGTGGGTCGACAACACGAACGCCGCGTTTCTCGGCTACCGTCCGCAAGACAGCTCGGCGCAGTTCGAACACCTGTTCCCACCGAGCGCCCCCGACACGCGCTTCGATGACCCGACCCAGCTGTACCAGGGCGGCCCGTTCGTGCTAGCCGGTCCGATGGAGCCGAAGCGGGAGCCTAAGCAATGAGCGCGAATCCGCAAGTGGAGCGCTTCGAAGCGGCCGGTCGGTTGCCCGCGGCCACCGGTGAAAGCCCGGTCTGGCGCGCGGCCGAGCAGGCGCTGTACTGGGTCGACATTCCGGCGAAAAAGATCGTGCGCGGTTCGCTCGCGACGGGCCAGCGCAGCGAATGGCTGCTGCCGGAGCAGGTTGCCTGCATCGCGTTCGATCACGCCGGCACCGTGCTCGCCGGCTGCGAGACCGGGTTGTTCGCGCTCACGCTCGCGGACGCGTCGAAAGCGGCGAGCGGCGAGCCGCTGACAGCGTCGCTGCGCAAGCTCGCGGCGCCTGAATTCCCGCACGGCGGAATGCGTTTCAACGACGGCCGCTGCGACCGGCAAGGGCGTTTCTGGGCCGGCACGATGGTGATGGACATGGCCGCGGCGATCCCGGGCGGCGCGCTGTACCGCTTCGACGAGAAGGGCGTGCTGTCAGCGCCGGTCGTCGCTTCGCTGATCACGCAGAACGGCCTGGGCTGGTCGCCGGACGGCACGACGATGTATCTGTCCGACTCGCATCCGCTGCGCCGGCTGATCTGGGCGTTCGACTACGACGTCGACAGCGGTGAGCCGCGCAACCGCCGCGTGTTCGCCGACCTGCATCACTATTCGGGCCGTCCGGACGGCGCGGCGGTCGATGCCGACGGCTGCTACTGGATCTGCGCGAACGACGCCGGTCTGCTGCTGCGGTTTACGCCGCAGGGCAAGCTTGACCGGCAGGTTCCGGTGCCGGCCATCAAGCCTGCCATGTGCGCGTTCGGCGGCCGCGATCTCGATACGCTGTTCGTCACCTCGATTCGTCCCGCCAACGGCGCGAGCGAGCACGACGGCCACGTGTTCGCGCTGCGGCCCGGCGTGAGCGGGCTGCCTGAGCCAGAATTCGCAGGGCAACTGTAACGTTGCTTGCATGAAGCATGCGCCGGGATGAAGTTTTTCTCCCGGCGTTTTGATTTTTCAGGACCATTCGTGTGGCCCTTTATTTGTCACTCGTCGTACAACGTGTTGTGTGAAGACCACGCCGCCACGTATTTCTTCAGCAAAAATACCACAGCTCCGCAGACTGTACCGATTCCGTCCCCATCCAATGCCGGACGGCGTGGGACCTTGTGGCATGCCACGCCGGTCATCCGTACCGGCGCTTTTCTTGATGCGGGTAAATACCGTCTGTACAAGATAAAACCCCTTTTATAGACTTCGTATGTTGTCGTACAACATATAAGCCCAAACAAATGGCTTTCTGTGTTGGTGTGACAGTGCAATTCGGTGGGTTTCAAGGCATTCGTGCCGCCGCGGTCGATGCGGCATGCATATCCGAAGCCGGCCGGCGTGATTGAAGTAAGTAGTCGAGTAGTCGAGTTGTCGACTGGAGTGCTGGGTCAACTGTGCCGGGGAAGTCGCACAGCCAGTACGGCCAACGCCCGCACCTGCGAAGGCAGTGAGCGTGAAGCCGGAGACGCGTCAAAACCATGTCACATCCGCTGTTGCTGGGATGGTCTATTTTTCAAGGAATGTCACGATGAACAAGAAGTTTGCCTCTTCCCATGTTTCGATGATCGTCGCGGCCGCGGCGTTGGCGTTCAGCACGATGTCGGCTGAAGCGCGCGTGTTCCGCGTCGCCGATGTGCACGGCGACACCTTCCCGACCAACATGGCCGTGAAGTACATGGGCGAGGAGATCAGCAAGGCGACCGGCGGCAAGGACTCCGTGAAGGTGTTCGGCAACAGCGCGCTCGGTTCGGAAAACGACACGATCGACCAGGTCCGTATCGGCGCGCTCGACATGGCCCGTGCCAACGGTGCTGCGTTCAACGAAATCGTGCCGGAATCGATGATCCCGTCGCTGCCGTTCCTGTTCCGCGACGTCGACCATTTCCGCAAGGTCATGTACGGTCCGGAAGGCCAGAAGATCCTCGACGCCTTCACCGCGAAGGGCATGATCGCACTGACGTTCTACGAGAGCGGCGCACGCTCGATGTACGCGAAGAAGGCGATCAAATCGCCGGCTGACATGAAGGGGCTGAAGGTCCGCGTGCAGCCGTCCGACCTGATGGTCGACGAAATCAAGGCAATGGGCGGCACGCCGACCCCGATGCCGTTCTCGGAAGTCTATACGGGCCTGAAGACCGGCCTCGTCGACGGTGCCGAAAACAACCTGCCGTCGTACGAAGAAACCAAGCACTTCGAAGTTGCTCAGATCTACTCGGAGACCCAGCATTCGATGACGCCGGAAGTGCTGGTGTTCTCGAAGAAGGTGTGGGACACGCTGTCGCCGCAAGAGCAGCAGATCATCAAGAAGGCCGCGGCTGACTCGGTGCCTTACTACCAGAAGCTGTGGACCGCGCGCGAAGCCGACGCACAGAAGGCCGTCACGAAGGGTGGCGCAACGGTCATCGCGGCTTCGCAGATCGACCGCGCGGCTTTCGTGAAGGTGATGCAGCCTGTGTGGGCGAAGTACGAAAAGACCCCGCAAATGAAGCAGATCGTCGACGAGATCGAAGCAATCAAGTAAGTCACGCGTCCCGGACGCAATCAGCAATAGCAACGCTTGTCGCAACAGCGGCGTGAATGGTCCCGCGAGGAAACTCGCGAGACCTTCCGCCGCGCGATTTCGCGCGCGCGTGCGGATCGCGTCGCATCGGGACGGCTGAATCTCAAGCACAGGTCGGTCGTAAGCAAGGACAGGGTCATGAGTTTCCTGAAACGCCCAAATGATTTTCTTTTTCGCGTGCTGCTGGTCGTGGCGTCGCTTAGCCTCGCCGTGCTTTGCCTGCTCGTGATTTATAGCGTGGTGATGCGCTACGTGTTTAGCGACGCGCCCGATTTCGTTGAGCCCATCGCATTGTTGCTGGTGATCCTGATCGCGATGTTCGGCGCCGCGCTGAAGGTTCGCGAGGGCGGTCACATCGGACTCGACTCGCTCGTCAAGAAATTGCCCGAGAAAGGCCAGGTGATCGCGAAAGGGATTCAGCACCTGTGTCTGGTCGCTTTCGCGGTGGCGGTCTTCGTCGGTTGCCTCGAGATGGCGGAAACCACGATGGGCGACCGCATTCCGATCATCGGCGTGCCGGAAGGCGTGCGCTACTGCATCCCGATCTTCGCGAGTGTGTGCATCGCGTTGTTCTCGATCGAGCATCTGCTCGAACTCTTCGCGGGGAAACGGGAAGAGCCGGCGCTCGAACTCTCCGCCACGGAATAAAAGTAGAACCATCATGGAACTTGCCCTTCTTACCGCCAGTTTTCTAATCTTCCTCTTCCTCGGGGTTCCGGTTTCATTCGCGTTGGGCCTGTCCTGCGTTCTGACGTACCTGTTCGAAGGCTTGCCGACCGCGACCGCGATGCAGTCGATGATCTCGGGCATGAACGGTTTCTCGTTCCTCGCGGTCCCGTTCTTCATCTTCTCCGGCGAGCTGATGCTCCACGGCGGCATCGCTGACCGCATCCTGCGTTTCGCGCAGGCCTCGGTCGGCCATTTCCGCGGTGGCCTCGGCATGGCCAACGTGGTCGCCTGTACGCTGTTCGGCGGCGTGTCGGGTTCGCCGACCGCGGATACGTCGGCCATGGGCGGCGTCGTGATCCCGCTGATGAAGCGCGAAGGTTATAGCGCCGCATACGCGGTCAACGTGACCACGCACTCGTCGCTCGCCGGCGCGCTGATGCCGACGTCGACCAACATGATCATCTACGCGTTCGCCGCGCAAGGCGTGAGCGGCGTGCTGAACGGCAAGCAGATGAGCGGCGTGTCGATCGGCGATCTGCTGTTCTCGGGTCTGTTGCCGGTGCTGTGGGTGATGGGCCTCGTGCTGATCGCCGCTTACTGGCAGGCCGTCAAGTTCGGCTACCCGCGCCGTCCCGACGGTTCGACGGAACTGCAGCGTTTCCCGGGCTGGATGGCGGTGCTGCGCACGTTCGTCGGCGCGGTGCCGGGTCTGATGGTCATCGCGATCATTCTGTTCTGCGTGGCGCGCGGTATCGCCACCGCGACGGAGGCGGCCGCAATCGCCGTGGGTTATTCGCTGATATTGACCATCGTCGTGTATCGCTCGCTGTCGATGAAGAAGCTCGGCCATGCGCTCGGCAAGGCCGCGAAAACGACCGGCGTGGTGCTGCTGCTGATCGGTGTGTCGAACATGCTGCGCTACCAGATGGCCTATCTGGAGATCCCGGAGGCGATCGAGCGCATGCTCGACGGCGCGACCTCGCTGCCGTGGCTGATGTTGTTGTACATCAACGTGATTCAGGTGTTCCTCGGTACGTTCGTCGACATGGCGGCGCACATCCTGATCACAACCCCGCTGTTCCTGCCGATGGCCATGCACAACGGGGTGGGCCCGGTTCAGTTCGGCATCATGATTCTGCTGAACTGCGCATTGGGTCTCGTGCATCCGCCGATTGGCTCGGTGCAGTTCATTGGTTGCGCAATTGGCAATGTGTCGATAGGGGAAACTACTAAGGTGGCTTGGCCGTATTACCTCGCTATCTTCTCGGCCATCAATATTGTCACCTATGTCCCGTGGTTCTCGACCTGGTTGCCGAGCATCATCAACGGCCATCCGGTGTTCTGATCCAAATAAAACGTCTTACCCACACTCAGCGGCGCTCGCATAGGCCGCATTAGAAAGTTTTTAACAGAGGAGTAAAAATGAAAAAGACTCTCTTAGCTTCGGCCTTGGGGTTGGTCGCCCTGGGCGCACATGCGCAAAGCAGCGTGACGCTTTACGGTATCGTCGATACGGGCCTGGGTTGGCAGAACAGCTCGGCGTCGCTGACCACGGCGGCGAAACCGCAGACCGTCGCTGGCAACTCGCAAGTCAAGATGATCAACGGCATCTGGGCAGGCAGCCGTTTCGGTTTGAAGGGCTCGGAAGATCTGGGTGGCGGCACGAAGACGATTTTCCAGTTGGAAGAAGGCTTTAACAGCGCAACTGGCGCGCAAAGTGTGTCGGGTCTGGCATTCAACCGCCAGGCATGGATCGGTCTGACGAACGCTCAGTTCGGTACGGTGACGGCAGGCCGCGGGTACACCTCGTACTACACGCTGCTCTCGCCCTATAGCCCGACCACGTGGCTGACCGGTGCATACGGTGCGCATCCGGGTGATATCGACTCGCTGGATACGACGTTCCGGGTGAACAACCAACTGGTTTATACGTCGCCGAGCTTTGCCGGTCTGACGGTTAGCGGTTCGTACGCACTGGGCGGCAACGCGGGCAGCTTCGCAGCCGGCCAAACCTGGAGCGTTGCGGCACAGTACCTGAACGGCCCGATCGGTCTCGCGGCAGGTATCCAGCGCATTGACAACGCGGCGACCGTTGGCACCCCCGCGTGGAATTCCACGGCGTCGAACAACGGCGCTCAGCCGTCCGTCTCGGCAATCAACAACGGCTTCCAGACCGCAGCGAAGCAGCAGCGCATTGCGGTGACGGGTGGTTACGCGTTCAACTCGCAGTGGGACGTTTCGTTCGCATACTCGAACGTTCAATACGCTGCGGGCCAGGCTTCGCTGTTCCACGACACGCAGATCTGGAATACCGGTGGCGCAGTGCTGCACTGGAAGCCGATCTCGGTGCTGGACCTGGCCGCTGGCTATAGCTACACCCGTGCAACGTCGTCGAACGGCATTGAGAGCACGGCTAGCTACAGCCAGTTCAACCTGTCGCAGTACTACTCGCTGTCCAAGCGCACCGGCCTGTACGCACTCGAAGCGTATCAGCGCGCTAGCGGCCAGACGCTGTCGGGCAACGGCAAGTCCATCATCAACGCAGTGGCAAGCATCGGTGACGGCCAGAACGGTTCGCCGTCCTCGTCGCGCAGCCAGACCGCGGTTGGCGTGGGTATCATCCACAAGTTCTAAACAGTTACTGAATACGTGGCGGCACGTTGTTTTGCCGCCACATCGACGCGTTTTTTTCGCGTCGTCAGTCTCGCAAAGCTGCGCACATTACGTGCGCAGCTTTTTTTTGGTGCGCCAGGCATGGCGCGTAGCGCCGTGACTGGCGCTGTCCGACCCGCTGTGGTGGCGAGCCGGATGACTTGGGGGTGAAAGTCCTCTGCACACCCGGCAAGGGGAAGTGCTAGCTGAACGGCAAGGGTGTCCGTCGTAAGGCGGAATCTGAAGGAAGCCGCAGGCAAAATGCTGGCCTGACGAACAGGAAGCGGATATCAGGCGGTGTGGCGGGGTGAGCAGTCCAAGATCTGTAAAGCCCAATACTTGCACGGAACGCCACGACGTAGATCCGACAGGCATAAGCAGGAAGGTCGCGCGCATTACCCTGGGAGCCCCGTCAGTCTGCCTTGTGCTACTGGCATCGCAAGGTGCCGGGATGGGCTGGCGGGAGTCAGCAGAGGCCATAGTAGCGGCTCGGAACCGGAGCAGTGAAGGGCCGAACCTGACGAGAGTGGATAGTCACGCGTGCTCTCTGAGCGTTTGGGCACAAGTCTCGGCACAGCCGGGAGCCTGCGATCAAACTTGACGGCCGGAAGCCTGAGAGAGGTTGGGGTGTCCATTGAACGACAGGCGACACGACGAACGAAACGAAGCTCGCTGGAGCAATCCAGTCGTCAGGAAACGCCGGATACGTGATCCGTACGTCCGGTGTTGTGGGAGGACGGCGGGGGCAACCCCGCCTCCTACCCGATGATGCTTCATTTTGATGCATCGCAGGCGCTGGTCTCGCCAGCGGTGCCAGATCTCGGTTGGGATTGCCTCGCGCGCGGGCTTTCGCGTTACGATGAAAGCCCGGCGCGCTTTCCTGCGCCGTTTCGCGAGGAGACGCCGATGCGTGAATTACGATGGGCTTCGGAAGAGGGCGATGGCATCGAACATCTGGTATTCGATGCGCGCGACGATGGCTTCGCCGTTGAAAGCGTCGTGGTCGGGCAGCGCTACGGCAAGGCGTACGGGCTGCATTACGCGGTGCGCTGCGATGCGCGCTGGCGCACGCGCTACGCGCGGCTGAAGATCGTCGGCGGTGGCGAGCTGGAGCTGCATGGCGATGGCGACGGCCACTGGCACGACGGGCACGGCCTCGCGCTCAGCGCGATCGAAGGCTGTATCGACATCGATATCGCGGCGACGCCGTACACCAATACGTTGCCGATCCGTCGGCTGCAACTGGCGCAAGGCGAACGTCAGCCGATCGAAGTCGCGTATATCTCGACGCCGGACTTGCAGGTCACGCGCGCCGAGCAGGCCTACACGTGCATCGAGTTGAATGGCGAGTACCGCTACGAAGGCATTTTTCGCGAATTCACCGCCAATTTGCGCGTGGATAGCGATGGTCTCGTGATCGACTATCCGACCTTGTTCACGCGTTTGCCGCGCGCGCGTTAGGTTGTGCGTTCGGCGTCGCCTGCTGCGTTTGAGTCGTCGTCGGGCCCAGTCGATGCGCCGCGGCCGAGCGGGCGTTGCATCAGCGTCGTGTCGAGCCAGCGGCCGTGCTTGTAGCCGACAGCCTTCAACGTGCCGGTCAGCTCGAAGCCGAGTTGCGCGTGCAACGACAGTGAGCCGCCGCTGCCGCCATCGGCGATCACTGCGATCATCTGACGCCACGGTCCGGTCTCGCAACGTTCGATCAGCGCCTGCAGCAGCACGCGTCCGATGCCGCGTCCGCGATACGCGTCGTTGACGTAGATCGAGTCTTCGATCGTGTTGCGATAGGCGGCGCGCGGGCGATACGGCGTCGCATAACAATAGCCGGCCACGTCGCCGTCGATCTCCGCGACCATATATGGCAGTCCGTGGCTGCGCACGCTTGCGAGCCGCGCGCGCAGATCGTCGACGGACGGCGGGGTTTCTTCGAACGACGCGACACCGGTCAGCACGTGATGCGCGTAGATCGCCTGGATCGCGGGGAGGTCGGCTTCGCTGGCGTCGCGGATCCGCGGGGCGTCGAGCGGAGGGCGGGGTGAACTCATGCGGGGTCCTGTCGTGGCGGGCGCAGTTTGGCGGAAGTCTTCACTATGCCTGTCGCCGGGGCGGATTTGAAGCGGGTCAAAGATCGCATTGATCGAACTCGCTCTGCAGCTCGCGATTACGCGCCACGCGTTCGTCGATAGCCGGTCCACGCCGTTCGACGACCGCCGAGATCAGCGAATCGACGTAGGAACCCGACATGCCGTCCGAATAGAACACGCGCGGGCGGATGTATTCGAGATAGCTGTAGAACGCGTTGCTGATGCCGCGCGTCGATTGGATGCCGAGGATGTAGACCGCATCGGCGTTCGCCATGCGCTCGGCGACGCGCGCGAAGGCCGGCGAGCGCGCGAGTTCATACACGTGCCGGATCGCGCCGATCTCGAGTTCGAGCGATTGGGCGAGCGCGGCGTCGCGCGGCGAGGAGCCGTCAGCGACGCTCGGTTCATGAAGCTCAACGGTTTGCGCGCAGTCGCTCGGGCCACGACGGAACGCGGCGCGGGGCGCTGGTTGTGCCAATCTGCGAAATGATGACAGATCGATCCACGGCTCGCGCAATTCGATCCTGAAAAAGTCTGTTCGCCGTGCGACGGTCGAGCCGCGTCAGACCGGCCGCCGCACCGGCGCGGCGCGCGAAAAATGCCGTGCGCCAGCCACGCAGGCGACCACGATCACGGTGACGATGATCATCGATGGCGGTACCTGCTCGTGCAGCAGCACGCCGGCGAGCAGCAGCCCGAAAAACGGCTGCAGCAGCTGCAGTTGGCCGACCGCCGCAATGCCGCCGAGCGCGAGCCCGCGATACCAGAACACGAAGCCGATCAGCATGCTGAACAGCGACACGTACGCGAGTCCCCACAGCGCGGCGGCGCCGACACCGTCGAACGACACGGGCCGCGTCCACCATGCGAGCGGCAGCATCAATGGCAGCGACAGCACGAGCGCCCACGAAATCACCTGCCAGCCGCCGAGATGACGCGACAACCGCGCGCCTTCCGCGTAGCCCAGCCCGCACACGACGATCGCCGCGAGCATCAGCGCGTCGCCGAGCGGCGAGGCGTCGATGCCGTGACGCAGCGCGAACGCGGCCACCGCCGCGCTGCCGAGCGCCGAGAACAGCCAGAACGCCGGCTGCGGCCGCTCGCCGCCGCGCAACACGGCGAAGATCGCGGTGGCGAGCGGCAGCAGGCCGATGAACACGACCGCATGCGCGGCGCTCACATGACGCAGCGCGAGCGCGGTCAGCAAAGGAAAGCCGACCACGACGCCGAGCGCGACCACGACGAGCGGCAGCAGATCGCGCCGCTCCGGGCGCGTCTCGCGGAACACCAGCAACAGCAGCAGTCCAAGGATGCCCGCGATCGTCGCGCGCGCCACGGTCAGAAACACCGGATCGAGGCCCTGCACGGCAAGCCGCGTGGCCGGCAGCGAGCCGCTGAAAATCAGCACGCCCGCGAAACCGCTGAGCCAGCCGTTGGTGGTTTTGTCCATGGCAAACGTCCCTGCGCTGAAAGAGTCTCATGATGCGCGCCGCGGCCGTAAACGTTAAGCTACAGATCAGTACAGTTCGTACAAACTGTACCGAACATGGGAGCAGTACAGATGGCGGAAAGCGAGAACAACGAGACGGTGCCGGGCACGCGTGTCGGCCTCGTGATGAACAATCTGCGGGAGCGTATCGCGAGCCGCTCGCTGATGCCGGGCGCCCGCGTGCCGTCGATCCGCGCGATGACCGACACGCTCGGCGTGTCGAAGTCGACCGTGGTGGAAGGCTACGACCGTCTCGTTGCGGAAGGGGTGATCATCGCGCGGCGCGGCTCGGGCTTCTTCGTGTCGGGCCATGCGCCGCCGCTCGCGCTCGCCGATCTCGGGCCGCGGCTCGATCGCGAGGTCGATCCGCTGTGGCTCATGCGGCAGTCGCTGGAGACCGGCTCGAAAGCGCTGAAGCCCGGCTGCGGCTGGATGCCGGCTTCGTGGTTGCCGGAAGATGGCGTGCGGCGCGCGCTGCGCGCGGTTGCCCGTGATCCGCAATCGCTGCTCGCGGATTACGCGAGCCCGGCGGGCTTGCCCGCGCTGCGTCAGCAGCTTGCGTGGCGGCTTTCCGCGCACGGGGTCGATGCGCCGCCCGAGCAGATCCTGCTGACCGACGGCGGCACCCATGCGCTCGATCTCGTGTGCCGCTTCCTGCTCGAACCCGGCGACACGGTGCTGATCGACGATCCTTGCTATTTCAATTTTCAGGCGTTGTTGCGCGCGCATCGCGTGCGGATCGCGAGCGTGCCGTACACGCCGCAAGGACCGGATCTCGCGGCGTTCGAGCGCGTTCTGGTCGAGCAGCGTCCGCGGCTCTACGTGACGAACTCGGCGATCCACAATCCGACCGGCGCGACGCTCGCGCCGGCCGTCGCGCACCGGCTGCTGAAGCTCGCCGGTGAGCACGATCTGCTGATCGTCGAGGACGACATCTTCGCGGACTTCGAAGACGAAGCCGCGCCGCGCCTTGCCGCATTCGATGGCCTCGCGCGCGTCGTGTCGATCGGCAGCTTTTCGAAGACGCTGTCGGCGGCGGTGCGCTGCGGCTATATTGCGGCACGCGCCGAATGGGTCGAGCCGTTGATCGATCTGAAGCTCGCGACATCGTTCGGCAACGGTCAGCTCGCGGCGAGCGTCGTGCATCGGATGCTAGTCGACGGCACCTATCGGCGTCATCTCGAGGCGATGCGCGCGAAGCTGGCCGATGCGATGGGAGAGACCATCAGGCGTCTCGGCTATGCGGGCCTCGATATCTGGACACGGCCGCGCGCGGGCCTGTTCGTGTGGGCGCGCTTGCCCGGGGCGCTCGATGCCGCCGACATCGCCCGTCATGCGCTGACGGCGGGCGTCGTGTTCGCGCCGGGCAACGTGTTCAGCGCGTCGCAAGCGGCGGCGGGCTTTCTGCGTTTCAACGTGTCGCAATGCAATTGCCCGAAGGTGTACGAGGCATTGCAACGGGCGATGCAAGCGTGCACGGTGTCGGCCGGCGCGGGGCGCGAGCGGGTCTGAGACGAACTCAGGCGAAGCAGGCGTTCGCGGTCCCCCGCTACAGCGTTATTTGCACAGCAGAAGCATCCGTTCTTCTTCCGAGCAAGGCGTGTGCGGTTTCGGCGCGGGTTGCGCGGCCGCCGCGCTCATCGCCGCGCTGCGGTTCGCGAGACACGCGCGCAGATGCTTCTCGACCGGACCGTAGTACTTCCACCCACGAACGAGCGTCGGCAATTCGAGCTTCACCTGTTTCCATTTCGGATGGCCATGCTCCTGCAGATTGTCGAAGTTCGCGCACAACGAGTCGGCGAAATGATCCAGATTGCTGACTGTGTCGCGCAAGCCGTAATCGTAGGTGACCAGAAACGCTTTGACGGTCAGACCCGGCACGTCTTCCTTCAGCCAGCCTGGGTAGCTGCTTTGGTGGATCGTAGTCGGAAAGTAGGTCTGCTTCGCGCGGTTCGTCTCCGGCGCGTTGGGATCGACGGGCAACAGACGCAACTGTGACAGCAGGTCGGGTTTCATGTCGTTGAACAGCTTTGCCGGCTGCCCGACCACGATGATCGCGACGTCGATCTTCTTCACGATCAGCGCGGCGAGCGCGTCCTCGTTGCTCAGATGCACGACGTTCTGCTCCGGAATCGGCTGGCCGAACATCAGGCGGTAGAGCGTCGTCGCCGACTGCGCGGTGCCGCTGCCTAGCAGGCCGACGCTGATGGTCTTGTCCTTGATGTCGGCGAGCGTTTTCAGCGGCGAATCCGCCCGTACGACGACGTTAATTTCCTCGTCGTAGAGCGGCATGATCAGTCGCAGCGGCCGGATCGTCGTGCCCGCATCGGGGTTGCCCGAGTTGGCCATGTCGATGAACGCCTGGTACACGTCGGACTGCACGAGCGCGAGCTTCACGCCGGGCTCGAAACGCATGCGCTGCACGTTTTCGGCGGAGCCTTTCGACGCCACCACTTCGAGGTCGAT
This sequence comes from Paraburkholderia sp. MM6662-R1, assembly GCF_050436245.1. Classification (NCBI taxonomy): domain Bacteria; kingdom Pseudomonadati; phylum Pseudomonadota; class Betaproteobacteria; order Burkholderiales; family Burkholderiaceae; genus Paraburkholderia; species Paraburkholderia sp. MM6662-R1. Next base: position 2,405,434 of record NZ_JBNDLV010000004.1, read on the forward strand.
GCCAACCGGCTGGGCCACCCATTTCGACAGGTCATTGCCGATCTGGATATATGTGCCGCGCTCCGGCCCGGTGACGATCTTGTAGTGCGCCGGTTCCGCGCCGGCCAGCGAACATACGACCAGTACCACCAGGCCCAGCCAGCCCGCGAGGAGTCTCTTCAGCATGATCTTTCTACCTATCGGTCAAATTGATCCCGCTTCACGCGTGGCGCGTGGAAGCACCAGTGATCCGGTTGCCATGTCATGTTCAAACTGCTGCCAGGGTCGCTCCGTCTGTTTCCGCTCAGAGGACGCACGATAATGTGCGAATCGGCACAGACGGCGGCCATTTGATCTGGTATGCGAAGCAATGTTTTTGCGCGACGGCGCAGCAGTTTGCGTCTCCGGGACCCGGTTCGGACCGTCGCGTCGCGCGTGAGCGCTAGTTGCTCCGCGGCGTCGCGGTTCTCACGACGCCGACGTTCGTTGCAGTCACGACCGGTTCGCCGTGCGCTTGCATGCCGACGGGCAGCGGTGCCTGCGCTTGCGCTTGCGCGAGCGGCGCGCCCGGCGCGGCATCCGTCGTCGCCGCATGCGGCGGAGTCAGCGGCGCCCAGCCGGTCTCGCGAATGACGCGCTCGAGGATCACTTTCGCCGCGTCGTTGCCGCTGTCGATCGCGAGCGCCTCGTTCGCGTGCTGACGCGCGCACGGCCACGACTGCTGCGCGACGCAGGCCTGCGCGGCCTGTAGCGCAGTATCGCGACGCTGGACGAGCGGCCGCATCTGATCGGCCAGACCCTGCGCGTCGCTGTTTCCGGGTTGTAACGTTTGCGCGGCGGCGAGAGCGGCTTGGGCGGCGGACAGATCGTTCGCGCGGAACGCTGTCTTCGCGACCTGCAATGCTTGTCCGGCGTCGTGGAATTGCGGCGCGGGCCGCATGGGCGTCGCGGCCATCGGCGGCGCGGCAGGCGGCGCGGCTGGTGTCGCTGGAATGACAGGAGCCGCGGGCACGACGGGCGCGGGCTTCGCCGCCAGTGCGGTCACGGGCGGTGGCGCAGGCTTGGCCGCGGCCGGCGCGTGCATGGTCTGTGCTTGAGCAATCACCGGGGCGGACACAAGCGGCGCGATCATGCCGGTCGTTGTTCTGGCATCCGGCGTAATCTGCTCCACGCCTTGATCCTCCGATTCGCCGCCGTCGCTGAATAGCGTATAAGCGACATACGTCAGGCCGATTGCGACAACCGCGCCGATCACGTACAGCACGCGCCAAATCGTCTGCGCAGTGTTGGGCGGCGCATACATCGGATCTTCGTAAGGTGGGATAGTGGTGTCGGTCGACACGAGCGCCGTGTGCATGACCGGCTCGGTCTGCAACAGGGGTTCGGACGCCATCGCGGCAGCGGCGATGGCGGGCTCGTCCCGTGTGCCGAGCTGGTTGTCGAAACGGGGCAGGGGCTTGTGCGTGGCGCTCGCACGGCTGCCTGGAATACCGGTGCGGATGTGCGGATCGTCCTGGTCGAACGGATGCGCAGCGCCACAGTAGGGGCAGGCGTCGACTTGTCGGTACAGTGCGCCACCGCAGCGTTTGCAGGGCGTGGGGAAAGTTTGGCCGGTTGCTGTCTGGGTGGACATGCCGTGGACCCACCTTTGGAAAACGATGCCGTAAAGGCATGCTTCGGATCGTGTAGAGGCAGGAGCCTTGTCCGCGGAATCACGATCCACATGCGCCGGAAGTCGTGGAGACGTAGGCAGCGGCCGCGTTTCCACGGGTTCCAATATGTGGCGTTTCACGGGGGACGTCAACGCGGTTGGCCCCTGGATTGTGTGCGCTACCGCTCATTTGGAGGTATGAAGAAACCTTGGCCATACATTCGAAACGAGTGTATGTCTCTGTTGTTTCACGACAAATGGAAGGTAACCGGAAGCATCGCGCTGCATGAAGCGAGCGCGACAAAAAAACAACGAGGCCGACGCGTCGTGCGTGCGGCCTCGTGATCGACCTTCTATCTGGCGCCTGCCGGTACGCGTTTACATCAGCTTCCCGATCAGGCGTCGAAGTACGCTCAGTGCTTGCGCAACGGATGATCCTTCAGCAGCCATGCGAGCACGAAGGCGAGCACCACGACGCATGCGGCCGACAGATACACGGTGTGCAACGCACCCGCGAACGCATGCAGATAGTCGTTGCGCAATGCTTCGGGCAGCTGATGAATCGCTGCGGGACCCAATGCCTGCGGAAGTTCGGTGTCGGGCGGGATCAGCTTTTCGAGGCGTCCGGCGAGGCCGTTCGAGAACACCGCGCCGAAACCGGCCACGCCGATCGAGCCGCCGATCGAGCGAAACAGCGTGACGCCCGACGTCGCCACACCCATATGCTTGAACTCTACGGTGTTCTGGACCGCGAGGACCAGCACCTGCATCACCATGCCGAGGCCGCAGCCGAGCAGACCCATGTACAGATACATCACATGAATCGGCGTATCGATCTGCAGGCGCGCGAGCAGCAGCATCGCCACGGAGACGAGGAACGTGCCCATGATCGGGAACAGCCGGTACTTGCCGATCTTGCTGATCACGCGGCCCGTCACCATCGACAGGATGAACAGGCCGCCCATCATCGGCAGCATCTGCATGCCGGCTTGCGTCGGCGTCGAGCCCTTCACGACCTGCAGATAGAGCGGAATGAACGTCACGGAGCCGAACAGCGATACGCCGATGATGAAGCTCACGAGGCTGCTGATCAGAAACGTGCGCTGTTTGAACAGTCCGAGCGGCATGATCGGTTCGACCGCGCTGCGTTCTTCGTGAATGAATCCCCAGATCGCTGCGAGGCCCATGCCGAGCGTGAACCACAGTTGCGGCGACGACCACGGCAGGATCGTGCCGCCCTGACTCGTGAACAGGATGATGCAGGTCAGCGCGCCGGCGAGAAACGCGGCACCCATGTAATCGATCGTGTGCTTCACGTGGCGCACGTGCGGCTTGAACACCGCGCCGATCACGATGAGCGACACGATGCCGAGCGGCAGGTTGATGTAGAAGATCCAGCGCCACGTCAGACGCTCGACCAGAAAGCCGCCGAGCAGCGGACCGATGACGGTGGCAAGACCGAAGATGCCGCCGAACACGCCCTGGTAGCGGCCACGCTCAGCGGGCGGAATCACGTCGGCGATCGCCGCCATCGTCACGACGAGCAGGCCGCCGCCGCCGAGCCCTTGCAGCGCGCGCAGCACGATCAGCTGGCTCATGTTCTGCGCGATGCCACACAGCGCCGAGCCGACGAGAAAGATGACGATCGCCGTCTGCAGCACGATCTTGCGGCCGAACAGATCGCCGAACTTGCCGTACAGCGGCACGACGATGGTCGAACTGAGCAGGTAGGCGGTCACGACCCACGACAGGTTATTGAGCCCGCCCAGTTCGCCGACGATGGTCGGGAGCGCGGTCGAGACAATCGTCTGGTCCAGGGCGGCGAGCAGCATGACCAGCAGCAGCGCCGGAAACAGCAGCCGGATCGGCGGATGGTCGGCCGCGGGGTCGACTGACAGGGTCGTAGCGGGTTGTTCCATGGCGGCAACGCGTTGAAATTAATTAACTGAGAGATTAATATATGTGACATCGTCTCTCACGTCAAATTCAATGCAATGACAAGGATCTCGCCTGACGACGCCGCGGCGCACAATGCCGTGGCAGATACGGGGCCGCCCGCGCGAATTGCCGCGAAAGAGCGCGACGCGTCGAAGCCCAAACTCACGGCAGCGCCAACGGATATTCATGCCGCGAATATCGGCAGCAGCGCACCGGCTGGATCGGCCGCCCGCCGCCCCGGCCGGCCGTCGGGCGCCGCGCGCGGTCCCGCGCAGCGTGCGCGCTTGCTCGACGCCGCGCTGACGCTGTTCGCGAGGCAGGGCATCGTCGAGACATCGCTGGGTGAGATCGCCCGCGAGGCCGGCGTCACGCCCGCGATGGTGCACTACTACTTCAAGACGCGCGATCAACTGCTCGACGTGCTGATCGACGAGTGTTTCGTACCGTTGCGCGCGAGCCTCGGGCTGCCGTTTCAGGAGAATCCCGACGATCCGGTCGCGGCAATCACGCAACTCACGGAGCGGCTCGTGCAGATCGCGAGCGACAACCCGTGGTTCGCGTCGCTGTGGGTGCGCGAAGTGATCAGCGACGGCGGGCTGCTGCGCCAGCGCATGCATGAGCGCTTTGGTTTCGCGCATCAGAAGGCGTCGCTGCTGGCGATCGCGCGCTGGCAGAAGGAGGGGCGCCTGAATGCATCGCTCGAACCCGCGCTCGTGTTCGTCACGCTGCTCGGCATGACGATTCTGCCGCTTGCCACCTCGAAGCTGTGGCGCAACGATCCGTTGCGCCACAGTATCGGCGGCGCGGAGATTGCGCGGCACGCGGTGGCGTTGCTGGTGCAGGGCATCGGGCCCGGCAAGGGCGATTGAACTGGCGCCCGGTGTGGCGCACCGGTCGCCGCGTCGTTTGAAAACGCCCTAGCTTTTGCGATTTTTCTTCCACTCGTCGAACGCCGCCTTCGTCTCGTCGTTCGGCGGATAGGTGCCGGGCAGAGCGGCGCCGGCACGAATCCTTTCGGTGAGAAACGCCTCGAGCTGTTCCTGTCCGGCGGCGGCTTGCGCGACGTCGTCGGCCATCTTCAGCGGAATTACCACAACTCCATCCGCATCGCCGACGATCACGTCGCCCGGAAACACCGCGACTCCACCACAGCCGATCGGCACGTTGATATCGACCGCATGATGGCGGATCAGATTGGGCGGCGCGCTCGCGCCGGCGCAAAACACCGGCATGTCGAGCGCGGCGATCGTCGCGCTGTCGCGCACCGGGCCGTCGGACACCATCCCGGCAACACCGCGCACCTGCAAACGAAGCGACAGAATCGAACCGAACGACGCGCTGCCGCGCTCGCCGCGGCAATCCTGCACGAGCACGTGGCCCGGCGCAATGGTCTCGACGCATTTGCGTTGCGCGTACTCAGGGTCCGCGAACAGTTCCAGTACGTCGATGTCTTCGCGCGATGGGATGTTGCGCAGCGTGAACGCCGGCCCGACCAGATTCGCGCCGCGCCGCGGACCGAGCGGCGCGACGCCCTGCATGAAGGTGTTGCGCAGACCGCGCTTGAATAGCTGCGTGGTCAGCGTGGCGGTGCTGACGTGACGAAGGATGTCGAGCGTCGCGGCGGAAAGCGCGGGCGATGTGGCGGACATGGTGTCGGTTGACCTCGGGTTGAGATGAGGGGCATCGGTAGGCGCGCATGCGCGCCCACGATGATAGCGCCGCGACACCACCGGTTAGCAGGCCAGCGCCGTTCATCGCGCGACATCGGCAACCGCGACCGAGCCCTTCTTTACGTGACGCGAACCGCTGCAATGAGGCACGCGACGTGCTTGCAGTGTCGTCGGATGCGAGCGACGCAAAACGAACGGCAGCGCCGCGTTGTGCAAACAATACGAAGGGCAGAATCGATACCGGGCGGCGAAGGCCGTACGAACGGGGTTCGTACGAACCGCGCCGGAACATCGGGTGCCGGCGATCGGCGAGCCGCGGAAAAACTGCGGACACTGAGCAGCTAAATCGCGGTGTGCGTCGAGCGCCGTTTTTTCATCGACGTGCAATTTTGGCGCGTTACCGTGCGCAAGCGTTGTACTCGGGAAGATGTGGCGCAATGTTTTACAAGCGCGGACCTGTCTGCAACTCGGCGTGCGAAATCGGGTCGGAATCATGGACAGCAACACCGTGGCCGCGCGAATCGGCTGCAATCAGCAAAGTGAAATACAAAGTGAAACCTCCGCCCCCTCGGACGGCCTAACCGGTTTTTCAGAGCAACAACATACGATGAACGCAGCAATGAGGCTCGATCAGGCCACGATCGTGCTGGTGGAGGACGACCCGGACAGCCGGGAATCGTTGACCTTGTTACTCGAGGCGGAAGGCGCGAAGGTTTGCGCGGTCGCCGATGCGGAAGAGGGCGTCGTCGCGGCGATGCGGTTGCTTCCCGACGCGGTCGTCTGCGACCTCGACTTGCCGGCCATGGATGGCTTCTATCTGATCCAGCGGCTGCGCGACCACGAGATTTGCGGCGGTCATTCCCCCTCGGTGGCAGTGGCGCTCACCGGCCATACCGACGACGCATACCGCCTGCGCAGCATCGGCGAAGGCTTCCAGCATTTCATGACCAAGCCCGCGTTACCCGAAGCGCTCGTGACGCTGCTGCACGACGCGATCGACGCCCGCGCGGCGGGTTGATCGACGCTTCGCAGCTTCGCAGCGGCTCTCGTGGGAGCGGGTTTTAGACAGAGCAGGCCGGCGCGCGGCGGGAGATGTCGTTTCTCGAAGCAGCGCACGGCCATCGACGCTTGGCAGCGCGTCACACAGCGTTGCGCACCCAATATGGCGCGCCGCTATTTCGCCGCGGCCACCAGCGCGGCCGCGCTGGCCGCTTTGGCCGCCTGACAGGCGGCACACAATCCCTTCAATTCGATTTCGTCGCTCGCGAGCCGATAGCCCGCCTCCTCGATCTGCGCGACGAGGGCCTGACGCAGCTTCGGTTGATGCAATTCGGTGACGCTGCCACATTGCTGGCATACGACGAGAATGCCGTGCTGGCATTGCGTCAGATCATGGCAGACCGTGAACGCATTGATCGATTCGATCCGATGCACGAGCCCCACCGACAGTAAAAAATCCAACGCGCGATAGACGGTCGGCGGCGCCGAGCCGGCGTGGATCTGGCGCATTTCGTCGAGCAGCGAATAGGCCTTGGTCGCGCGTCCCGAGTTCAGCAGCAGTTCGAGCACCTTGCGCCGGATCGGTGTGAGTTTTTCGCCGCGTTCGCGGCAATATTCCTCGGCGAGTGCGAGAGCCGCTTCCTGCGACGGGCCATGTGCGTGCGACGGCTCGTGCACATCGTGATGCGCTCGACGATCGTGTGCATCGGCGGCGGGGGCGGCGGGGGCGGCAGGTGTGGGAGCGACCGAACGGCCGGTCGCGGCGGGCTTGGCGGTTTTCATGCGTCGATTATAGAGGCAGGGGGATGCAAGTGCCGCGCCGGTCGAAGCGTCGAGAGAATCGGGATTGCCCAGATTTGGCTTACAACTGACAACAAACGAAAAATAGGGTCTTTACTGGCAAAAAATGCCTATTCTTTGTCAGTCAGTCTCTGAATGTGTTTGATGGGATCTCGATGAGACAACTGCTTCACCCATCGCGGGCAGTAGCCTTAGCTTTTCTCTTTGCGATTGCCGCAGGGACGCTCCTTTTGAGGTTGCCCTTGTCGCAGGCCCAAGGTGAGGCAGCGCCGTGGCTGAGCGCTTTTTTTACCGCTACCTCCGCGGTCTGCGTGACTGGACTCGTCGTTGTCGATACGGGCACCTACTGGTCGAGCTTTGGACAGTGGGTCATCCTCGGCCTGTTTCAGATTGGCGGTTTCGGCATGATGACCGCAGCCACCTTGCTGGGACTCATGGTCAACCGGTCCTTGCCGCTGCGAGCGAAGCTGATCACCCAGGTCGAGACGCACACGCTCCGTCTCGGGGACATCGGCAGCGTGGCGCGCCTGGTGCTCGTCGTGACGCTCGTCACTCAACTGACCACGGCACTCTGGCTGACGGTCAGGCTTCATCTCGGGTACAACATCCAATGGGGCGAGGCCGCATGGAGTGGATGGTTCCATGCGGTCTCCGCGTTCAACAACGCGGGCTTTTCAATTCACCCGGACAGTCTGATGCGCTATGCCGCCGACGCGTCGATGCTGGTACCGGTGATGGTCGCGATTGTCGTCGGCGGAATCGGGTTTCCGGTTCTGTACGATCTGCGGGAAAAACTTCGGGGTGCCCGTCGGCTTTCATTGCACACCAGGCTCACTTTAGTGGTCACGGGGGTGCTGCTGCTCGGCGGATTTCTTGCGTTGCTGCTGTTCGAATGGACCAATCCGCAAACCCTGGGTCCGATGCCGTTCGGAGAGAAGCTCCTTTCGGCAGCGTTCGCCTCGGTATCCGCGCGCACGGCGGGTTTCAACTCGCTCGACATCGGCGCAATGCGTCATGACAGCTGGGCCCTGCATTTCTTCCTGATGTTCGTTGGCGGGGGCAGCGCGGGGACGGCAGGGGGTGTCAAGATCGGCACCATCGCCATTCTGGCCTTGCTGGTGATCGCAGAGATCCGCGGGCGTGGCGATATCGAAGCGTTTGGGCGCCGTGTCAGCGTGTCGGCGCAGCGGCAAGCGATTACCGTGGTGGCGCTGGGTGGCGTGATGATCACGCTCGGCACACTGATCATTTTGCACATCACCGATTTTCCTACCGATCAGGTCATCTTCGAAGTTGTTTCGGCGTTCAGTACGGTCGGTCTGTCAACGGGTATCACGGGTGATTTGCCTGCGCCGGCACAGTTCGTGATCATCGCGCTGATGTACGTCGGCCGGGTTGGAACCATTACCTTTGCGACGTCGTTAATGCTGGTTGAGCGGCGTGCGCAATATAGCTACCCGGAGGAGCATCCAATTGTTGGCTGACCTGTTCAAGATTTCGCTCTCTTTTTCGAAAGGCGACAGTGTGGTCGTCATCGGTTTGGGGCGGTTCGGCTGTGCCGTGGCCCAGTCGCTGCTTCGGCTTGGCCATGACGTGATGGGAATCGACCGGGACGAGCAGCAGGTGCAGTTATGGGCGGACCGCTTGACGCATGCCGTCCAGGCCGATTCGACCAACGTGAATACCCTGCGCCAATTGGGTGTTGCGGACTTCCCTCATGCGATCGTGGGCATTGGAAGCGACCTTTCGGCGAGCCTGATGACCTTGATGGCCCTAACGGAACTTCAGATCAAGGACATCTGGCTGAAGGCGGTGACCGCGGAACACGGCCAGATTGCCCAGCGCATTGGCGCGCATCACGTGGTTTATCCGGAAGCGGAAATGGGTGAACGGATCGCTCACCTGATCGCAGGCCGAATCGTGGACTACATTGAATTCGGCGAAGGATTTGCCGTCGCCACGATTCATGCCCCGGCGCCGACACACAACCGTCCGCTTGCAGATTGCGGCGTTCTGGAGGCGTTCGGTGTCATGGTCATGGCCGTCAGGCGCGCTGGCGAAGAGTTCCAGCACGCGGGGCCTGACACGGTTGTTGTGCCGGGGGATCTGCTGATCGTGTCGGGCCCCGCGAGCAAGGTTGAAGAGTTTGCAGGTCGCGCGCATACCTGAACTGTTTCAGCCGACCCGCGCCATGCTCAGGTCAACGGGAAATCCACATACTTCTTGAACCCGGAACGCGTCGTGAGACGCGAATACCAGCGCTCCAGATTCGGCAGCGGCGGCCGCTGCAAACCGTCGAGGCCGAACCAGCGCTTCGCGTACGCGCCGATCACGATATCGGCGAGCGTAAACTTGTCGCCTTCGAGAAAGAAGCGGCCCTGCAGATGCGTGTCGAGCAGGCGCCACAGGACGGTGACAGCCTTCGCGTCGGCGGCGAGTTTGGCGGCGTCGCGCTCGGCCTCGGGCGTGCGCACGAGGGTCCAGAACACGGGACGTTCCACTGGCTGCAGCGTCGACAGCGACCAGTCCAGCCAGCGGTCGATGCTCGCGCGCAGTTTCGGGCCGGCCGGATACAGCAGGCTCGATTCGCCGTATTGCATCGCCAGATAGCGCAGGATCGAGTTGGATTCCCACAGCACGAAGTCGTCGTCGACCAGTGTCGGGATCTTGCCGGTCGGGTTCATCGCGAGATAGTCGGGTTCGTTGTTGCGGCCGAATTGCAGGCCCGCGTCGATGCGATCGAATGGCAGCACGAGTTCGTCGCAGCACCACAAGACCTTCTGGACGTTGACCGAATTGGCGCGTCCCCAGATCGTAATCATCCGGTAAATCCTTTTCTCTTACGGTTGGCAAGCCGCGCGGCATGCGTGGCGTTCAGCCAGTAACGATACACGATGTGCGCGCCTTTGCGCGACGGGCCGCCCGGCCGACATTGCGTTGCGTACAATGACCGCACTGCGGATTGCCCGCTGAAAACACGCATCCCAACTCATTGAGGCATTGCATGGCCCGCATTGTTCCCGACGACTGGAAGAGCCTCGAAGCGACCGGCGCGGCGGCGCGCGAACGTGAAACGCTCGCGCTGCTCGAAAAGGCACTGCCCGCCGACTACACCGTCTACCACGGCGTGCATTGGACGCGCCTGAACCAGAACTTCTCCGTGTTCGGCGAGGCCGATTTCGTGATCGTGAGTCCCGCCGGGCGCCTGCTGATCATCGAGCAGAAGACCGGCTTTCTGCGCGAAACGCCGAAGGGGCTCGTCAAGGTGTATCTGCAAACCGAGCGAAACGTCGCGATCGCGCTCGCGCATACGATCGAGAGTCTGCACCGGCGTTTTACCGCGGCGTTCGGCGCGGGCGCCTATTTCATCGAGGAACTGCTGTACTGTCCCGATCACATCGTCAAGGATGCGGCGATCGCCGGCGTGAATCCCGCGCGCATCGTCGACGCTACGCGGCGCGAGCGTCTCGCGGCGATCGTCCGCGAAGCGCTGCCGGCCGATGAACCGCGGCTTCCCTGCGCGGCGAAAATCCACCACTTTCTTGCCGACGAACTCGCGTTGACGCCCGACACGAGCGCGCTCGTCGGGCAGGCGGGCACGCTCGTCACGCGCCTTTCGGGCGGACTTGCGACATGGGCCCGGCGGCTCGAATTCGCGCCGTTCCGTTTGCGCGTGATTGGCACGGCGGGCTCCGGCAAGACGCAACTCGCGGTGCAGGTGATGAAGGACGCGGTCGCGCGTGGCGAGCGGCCGTTGTACGTGTGCTTCAACCGGCCGCTCGCCGATCACATCGCGCGGGTCGCGCCGCCGGAGGCGAAAGTCGCGAACTATCACCAGCTTTGCGACTGGATCGCGCGCGACGCGGGCCGCGCGCCCGATTTCCGGTCGGCGCAGGTGTTCGATCAACTGGAGGCCGTATTCGCCGACACGCCGATCGAACCGCGCTGGCAATTCGACGTACTGATCGTCGACGAAGGGCAGGATTTCCAGCAGCCATGGTTTGCCGCGCTCGAGCGGCTGCTGCGGCCGGGCGCCGCGTGGTGGTGGCTCGAAGACCCGCTGCAGAATCTGTACATGCGTGAGCCGGTCTCGTTGCCCGGCTGGACCACGCTGAGAGAAACCACCAATTACCGCAGTCCTCGCGACATCCTCGATTATCTGCGCGACGTGCTGGGCGCGTCGGTGCCGCTGGCCGCGGCACTTACGTCGGGCAGTCCGTTCGACGGCTCCGAGGTTTCGGTGTCGGTCTACGACGAAGCGCAGGGCGTCGATAGCAGTATCGACGCAACCAAGCGCGCCATCACGCAGGCGCTATCGCTCGGTTTTCGCAAGCAGGACATCGCGGTGCTGTCGTTCCGCGGCCGCGAGGGCTCGGCGATGAGCGCGCTCGATCATCTCGGACCGCATCGGCTGCGCAGTTTCACCGGCAAATACGATCTGTTCGGCAACCCGGAGTATCGTGAAGGTGACGTGCTGTTCGAGTCGATCTACCGCTTCAAGGGGCAGGCGGCGCCGTGCGTGATCTTCACCGAGATCGACTTCGACGCGTTCGACGAACGCAGCGCGCGCAAGCTGTTCGTCGGCGCGACGCGCGCGACGATGAAGCTGATCGTCGTCGCGTCGCAGCGGGCCGCGCGGCATTTGCAGTTGCGCGAGGCGAAGGACAGGTAGCGGCGGCGTTCGGGCGCTGCGCCCACAAGGAACGTTGCGCTCAACTCCACGCCCTTGCGCTCACCAAAATCCCCGTGCGCGTCAGCGCATCCCACCAGATCACGCGCAGCAGCGGCGCTTGCTGCGCGATCAGCAGCGCCTGCACCGGATCGCTTTCGACGAAGTGCGTGACACCCGCGCGCAGCGCCGCGCTCGCCTTGTGCGCGGCCGCGCCGGCGGGGCTGTCGTCGTGCCGGCCGGGCGTGCGCATCGCCAACTGCATGTGAGCGAAGCCGTGTCGCGCGAGCCAGGCTTCGGTGCGCGCGCGATCCATCTCCGGGCGGCCCGTGATGATCGTGCGCACCTGCTGCAGGTCGATGCCGGGCAGCACCTCGAACGGCAGCAGCGCGTCGCGCTCGGCGAGCGCGGCGGCGAGGTCCTCGTCGTAGCGCGCGAGTGGTACGTCGGGCAGCAGGATGCCGTCGAGGTCGATCGCGTAGGCCGCGTACTCGTGGTCGTTGGCCATCGCGGGCGCGGCGCCGGCTTCGACGCGCGCCCAGTCGTCGCGGTAGCGCTCGGTGTACGCCTGGCGCTCCCATGGAAAGAGGGCGAAGTAGCCGCGCGCATCGATCGCGTAGTCGGGCTGTGCGCGGCTCAGATCATCGAGCGCGGCGGTCAGGGTTTTGACTTCGAGCCCGTGCGCCTGCAGAAACGCGATGCAATCGACGAGCGTAAAACCGCGTCCCGCGATGTCCTCGCACAACAGCACTTTCGATCCGGCGGGCGGGATCGGCAGTGTCGAATCCCATGCGACCGCGCGCGTCTGGCGATCGTAGCGCAGGAACGCGACCGGCGCGCCGACCGCGTGCGACACCATCAGCGCGAGCGGCGCGCCGCCGCGCAGAATCCCGAGCGCCATCGAGAAACGCTCGGCGAGCAACGCGGGTTGCAGCGATTCGATCCAGTGATCGAGCTGTTCGTACGTCAGAGGCAGGACCGGCTTGTTCATGACTATCGAGGCGCCGCGTGGCGCGATGGAAGGCAATGGTCCGCGGGGATGCGCGCGCGGCGCGCGCTGACGCACTGGCGCGACATCGCGGGTCCCCGTTTTTGAGTCAGCGCATTTTGGCGATATTATGCATGCGGGTCAAAGGTCGCGTGTCGGGGTGGCACGCGTTTGACGGCACGGTACGGCGCAACACTTCGCGTGGCATGAGATCGGCTGACCGTGGCGCCGCCCGCGGTCCGGCGAATCAACGAAATCGGATAAAAAAAGCAAATGGCCAATCTGATTGCAACGCTGCGCAACGCAGCCAGCGGAACCGGTGGGCCCTGGCGGATGCGCTGGCTGACGGGGCTGGCGGCACTGATCGTCGGGCTTTCCGTCTGTTGCGCGCATGCGCAGCCGGGCGCGCGGCAGTCGCCGGCGCTGGCGCTCGACGTGCAGGGCAAGATCGCCAATACCAACGACGCCGCGCATCGCACCTATCACTTCAACGAGGCTCAACTGCTCGCGCTGCCCGTGCATACGATCACGACCTCGACCACCTGGACGCCGCGCTCGACGTTCACCGGGCCCAGGCTCGCCGACATCCTGAAGGCCGTCGGCGCGCACGGCACCCAGATCGAACTCCACACGTTCGACGACTACACCTACACCGTGCCGGTGTCGGACTGCGAACGCTACGGCGTGATCGTCGCGTACAGCATGAACGGCCAGCGCCTGAAACTCAGCGACTTCGGGCCACTGTTTCTGATCTATCCGCGCGACGCTTTTCCAGATGAACTGACTGGCGCGGTCGGCGACTCGAAATTCGTATGGCAGATCAAGGCCCTCATCGTCAAATAGCGCGCCGTCCGTGGCGGCGCGTGTTGAACGTGCTGATCTGGCTGATGGCGCTCGCGGCGCCCGCCGGCGCGATCGGCTATCTGCTCTATGCGAACCTGTTGAACCCGCGCGCGACCGAGCAGCTGACCGGTACCTACGACGGTTTCTACTGGGACGCCGCGCAACTGCAGATCGCGTACGCGCGCTTCGAGAACCAGCTGCTGCTGTATCAGTCCGGTGCCGACGACGATTATCAGCAGTTGCAGCTGCGCTTCCAGCTGCTGCAATCGAAGCTGCGCGTGATGGCCGGCTCGACGCATCGGCTCTCCGCGCAGCTCGCTCTGTTGCAACGGCAGCTCGACGAAATCAAGACGCTCGAGACTGTGCTCGACGACATCCAGCCCGAGATCGACGTACTGCAGCGCGACCGTGCGCGTGCCGCGCGGATCGACGCGCAGCTGCGCCAGCACTGGAGCGAGGTCAACGATCTCGCGCTGTCGCGCCGTTTCGCCGATGTCGCCGACCGCGAGGCGATGAACCGCGATTTCATCGACAAGCGCCGCATCCTGTTCGCGGGCGGTCTGGTGCTGCTATTGCTGTCGGCGGCGGCGACGCTGCTGCTCGTGCTCAACGGCCGGCGCCGCACGCGGCTGATGCGCCAGCAGCGCGCGGCGCTGGAAGCCGAGCATCAGGCGAGCCGCGCGGCGCGCGAGGCGAGCCTCGCGAAGGATGCGTTTCTCGGCATGATCGGCCATGAACTGCGCACGCCGCTGCATGCGATCGTCTCGTCGGTGGAACTGCTCGGCTTCAACTATCACTCGGAGGCCGACCGCAAGGTGATCCAGCGGCTCGAAACCGCGGCGCGCCATCTCGAGGCGCAGATGAAGGACCTGACCGACTACGCGCGCCTTGGCGCCGGCAAGCTCGAACTGCGGCACCAGCATTTCGAGCCGCGCGAGCTGCTGGCGTCGATCGTCGATGAACACACGATCTCCGCCAGGACGCGCGGGCTCGAGCTCGAAAGCGAGGCGAGCGGCGCGAGCGGGCTCGTCGAGTCGGACCCGCACCGCATCCGGCAGATCGTCAACAACCTCGTCACCAACGCGATCCGCTACACCGAGACCGGCACGGTGCGCGTCGAACTGCGGCAAGAGCCGGCGCTGCTGATTTTCGTCGTCAGCGATACGGGGCCGGGCGTGCCGTCCGAACAGATCCCGCTGATCTTCAAGGAGTTCACGCAGCTCGACGCGTCGCGCACGCGCCGCTTCGAAGGCGCGGGGATGGGGCTCACGATCGTGCAAGGGCTCGTGAAGCTGTTCGGCGGCACGGTGGATGTTGCGAGCACGGTCGGCGAGGGCACCAGCTTCACGGTGACGATCCCGGTCGTGCCGGTCGCAACCGTCGAGCCGGCCGAGGTCGCGGAGCAAGCCGAGCCGGACGGCGCGCAGCCGTGCGTGCTGATCATCGACGATAACCGGCTGATCCGCGAGTCGCTCAGCGAAATGGTCGCGCACATGGGCTACGACTCGCTCGCATTCGGCAATGCCAACGACGCGCTCGCGTGGCTCGACACCCACCGCTGCGAAGTGGTGCTGCTCGATCTGCACATGCCGGAGCGCGATGGCTACACGTTTCTCGAAGACTTCGCGATGCGCGACGGACCGTCGGCGGGCGTGCCGGTGATCGTGGTCAGCGCGTACGCGCCGGAGGTCGTGCGGAATGGCGAAAGTGGCGCGACTGGCGTGCCGTCGGTGTTCGAGGCGCTGTTAAAGCCAGTCCATTACGAGGATCTGAAGCACGCCCTGCAGCGGGCGCTGGCGGCGCGGCATCAGGCGTGAGCGCGTGAGCGCGTGAAGGCGGCGCTGCCGCGAACGGGGCGCGCATCGGCGCCCGCGCTTCAGGGGCGGTTCAGCCGCTTCGACAGATCGGCGACGAGGATCGCCATGCGCGCGGGCTTCTCGTAGCACGCGACGTCGTAATCGCGGATCACCTCGCTGATCTCCGATTCGCTGGCCTTGCCGGTCAGCAGTTCTCCGGTGAGCACGAAGATCGGCGCGTCCGGGTTCTCCGACGCGCGCACCGCGCGAATCGCGGCCGCCGAGGTCTGCGAGCCGAACAGCCAGTCGATGATCACGCCGTCGAACACCTGCGTCTGCAACTGCTCGCTGAAGGCCGCGAGCCCATAGATCGCGACCGCCGTGAAGCCGCTGCGCTCCAGATAATCGCGCAGGTTATCGGCGCTTGCACGATCGTCGTCGACCACCGCGATGGCCGGCTTGTCGGTCTCGGCGCGGCGCGGATAGATCTCGATCTTGTGGACTTCGTACGCGCTCTGATACAGCGCGCCATCATGACGCGAGACGCGCCATTGACCGAGCCGCGAATAGGCGACGAATTCCGGGCGGCTACCCGGTTCGAGCGCCGCGCCGACCCACGCGGTGCAGGCGATTTCGGTCGCGCCGATGCAGAACACCGCCTCCTGGGCGATCGCGCCGACGACGCCCGGATCGAGCGACTGCGCGCCGAATAGCTGCGCCGCGGGTTCGTCGAATACCTCGGCGACTTTCTTGATCTGCGACAGCGTCCACGGACTATTGCCGCGCAGTTTGCGGTGCCCCTGAGAAAAACTCAGATCGAGGATGCGGCATAGCTCCGTGGTTTGCTGTCGCTTGCCGATTCCATGCCTGCTCATCAACTCGCGCACGCGCTCGGCAACCGCGATGGAGTCGGGTGAGTGTGTTTCGTTGGCCATGCTGGGTGAAAATCCGCCGGGTTAAAAGGTACATCTGGAGCGCGGTCGGCAGGCGCAAGCCGACCCTGCGCATGCTATGCGCATGAATCGGCCACGCGGGGACAGCAAATGTACCGTAAAAAAATCACCATTTATGATTTTGTCAGACCGGCCGCCGAGTCCGCTGATGCAAGCGACGCCATGGCCGTGCCGGTGACGTTTGATGCATTGAGCATCAAAAGGCATTCTACCGGTGAAACGATGACGAAACCGTAGGGAATCCACGAATGAGTAGTGCGCAAGGCGACGGATCCGGCCGCTTGCCGCAAAGCCCGGCAGGTCCGCCCTTGCGGAAAAGCCAGGCGAGAGGCGCAATGAAAAGTGTTCAGCTTGCCGGCATCGTGTCGAGCCGGGCCGCCGAATTTTGAAGTCCTTTGAAAATCCGCTCGGCGACCTTGCCCGGAAAGCGCTCGGGCAACTCCGCCGAGACCCGCTCGATCACGCCGGGTGTCTGCTCGATCAGACGCTGGAGCAGCGGCTCGGCGTCGGCGCCGTACGAGCATTTCAACGCCATCGCGTTGAAGTGTCGCCGCTGCACGTCGCGAAACGCATCGTGCTTGCTGCGCGACCATAGACCCATCGCAAGCCGCGCCTTGTACCACGACCACTGGTTCGGGCCGTTGCCCTCGACCGGCCAGATCGACATCACGTCGTAAAGCGGTGTCAGACGGTACTGGCCACCGGCGAGCAGGCGGATGCTGAAGTTCTTCGCGTGGCCGTCCGGCGCGGCCAGCATCCAGAACAGGATCTGGCTCGCGAGCAGGGTCTCGATGTCCTGCCGCGCCTCGACCGATTGCTGCAGAATCCGCGCGAGGTCGAGCACGCCGGGGCCGCCCTCGTTTTCGTACTTGCGATGCGACGGCACGCCGAACACCTGGCAGAAATCTTCCTGCGGCAGACGCAGCAGCCAGCGGCCGCTCGAATGCATCTGCCGGTCGAAGCGTTCGACGGCGAGCACGCGCTGCTTGCCGAACCTGAGCACCTCGGTGTTCGCGACCGGCAGGCCGAACGCGCGCAGAATCTGCAGACACAGCCACTCGTTTTCGACCGACGTGCTGAGATCGGCGAGCCGGTTGCCGACCAGCCCGAGCGGCAGCTTGAAGATATGCGTGGTCGGCGTCGCGCCGTGCGGCCGTTGCCATTGGCCGTCGTGCCACAGCAGCGCGGTTTTCTCCTGCGCGCCGGCGAGCGAGATGCGGAAATCGTCAAATTCGTCGGGCGCGCCGAGCGTCGGTTTGCCGACCGTCTGCGCGAGCAGCGCCTCGATGTCGTCGTCGGAAAGCGGCGTGCCTTCGATGCGCTGGACCCCGGCCGGCGCGTCGTCTTCGGCGAGCAACTGGACCGCGCCGACGCAGTCGCGGCCGATGGCCTGCAGCAGGTCGAACGCGTTGAGCGTTTCGGTCCGGTAGCGCTGCGCGATGCGTTTGCGGATGACGTCGCTGTCGGGCAGCAGGTTGTCGAAGTAGTTGAGCACCCGCGGCCCTTTGTGCGTCATGTTGCCGGGCGTGAACGGCAGCGACAGAGACAGCGGACGACCCGCGGGCGACGCGATCCAGGCGGCGTCGTAGGCGAACTCCATCGGGCCGCGCGCGGGCAGCCGCCAGAGCCCGACGCGCTCGCCGTTGGCCCACACCGACAATGCCTTCGAAGCGGTTTGCCGGGCCATCTCACCACTCGACGTTCGGTGCCGGCTCGGAGCTCGGCTGATTTTTGTCGCGCAACTGCAGTTGCAGGCCGTAGGCGCCGCACAGCGCGAGCAGCTGGGTGAGCGTGAGCCCGCTCGCATCGGTTTCGAGCGCGGAAATGCGGCTTTGGCTCACGCCGACGCGCGCGGCGGCCTCGGTCTGCGTGAGGCCGGCCTGGCGGCGGCTGGCCGCTAGCAACTGCGCGAGCTGGTCCGACGTGGCGATCAGATGGAGCATGGCGGATTATCTGCGAGACGAATAAACGCAATTTATGCGTGAGATGAATATTTGTCAAATATTTGTGTGACGCATAATCGACGAATATTCGTGTGACGGATAATCGGGCATTCCGGCAGGCGCCGGCCGCGCCGTCCCGGCTGCGACCAGCCGCGGTGCCGACTGTCGCTCGTCATTGCGGACGATGGCTCCCACTGCGAAGATGACACCCACATCTCCAACCCGCCCACCCATGACCACGACTTACCCGCTGCACTCGACCTTCACGCCCGCCGACCAATCGTTTCCCAGCCACGCCGACGTCGTGATCGCCGGTGCCGGCATCATGGGCTGCGCGGCCGCTTATTACCTGGCGCGGCGCGGCCTGTCGGTGGCGGTGCTCGACAAGTCGCGGATCGCCGGGTAGCAGTCATCGCGCGCGTGGGGCTTCGTGCGTCAGCAGGGTCGCGAAGCCGCGGAGGTAAACCCCGCGCAACCCAGCCCGATGCAACCCAACCCGACCGATACCGCCGATGATCGAACCCGTTCTCCGCCACGCCGACGTCCCGTACTACACGCAATGGGGCAGCCCCGAGTGGGTGCGCGCCATCGTCGAACAGCAGCGCGACCCGTGCGACGATCCGCACTGGCAGCGCAGCGGTTTCGCCGACCCCGAGCGCTATCGCTTCTGGGCGCAACGCCTGTGCGGGCTGACGTGCCTCGAGTCGGCTCTCGACTACTGGAGCATCGATCACGCGCCGCGCGCCGCACTGCTCGACGACGCGCTGCGGCACGGCGTATACCGGTTGCGCGACGATGGTGGCGTCGACGGTCTGATCTACCGGCCGTTCGCCGACTGGGCGGGCCCGGCGTTCGGCCTCGATATCGAGGTGCTGCCGCAGGCGTCGCTCGAGGAGATCGCGGCGCGGCTCGACGACGATACGCTCGCGATCGTGTCGGTGAGTCCCGAGATCCGCTATCCGGAGCGGACGAACCAGCGGCGGGGCGGTCATCTGATCCTGCTGCACGGGCGGGATCGCGGCGGCGTGTGGTTTCACAACCCGTCGGGCGTCGCGCCGCATCAGTCCGACGTGTACCTGCCGTTCGCGACGATGTCGCGTTTCTATGCAGGGCGGGGGATGACGCTCAGCCGCGGCACGAGCTAGCCAGCGCGCTGGGCATCAAGCGGAGTTCGCGATTCGGCGGGCAGTAGACGTCCACACGACTGGTCAATTTTTTCGCGCTCGGTTACGGTGACGTCATGCCCACTCCATCCCCCATTGGATCGTTCCGCCCATGACCCGCCCGACCACGCAGATCTTCGACGCCGCCGCCACCGCGCGGCTGATGCCTTACGCAGCGCTTGTCGACGCGTTGAGGCGCGCTAGCATCGACTACGCGCAACGACGCATCGTGTGCCCCGAGCGGCTCGTCGTGCCGCTGAACGCCGGCGGCGTCATGCTGTCGATGCCCGCCACCGCGCCCGATCTCGCGATCCACAAGCTCGTCAATGTGTGCGCGAGCAACGGTGCGCGCCATCTGCCGACGATCCACGGTCAGGTCATGGCCTTCGATGCCGATACCGGCGAGACGCTGTTCATCCTCGATGGTCCGACAGTGACGGGGCGCCGGACCGCGGCGATGTCGATGCTCGGCGTCGCGACGTTCGCCGCGCGCGCGCCGCGTGAATTCCTGCTGATCGGCACCGGCACGCAGGCGCTCAATCATCTGGAGGCGATCGGCGAACTGTTTGCCGACGCGCGCGTGTGGGTCAAGGGCAGCGCGCCCGCGCGCGCCGAAGCGTTCTGCGCGGCGCAGCGCGGCAAGGTGCGTGAGCTGCGGCCGCTCGCGGATGCGGGCGCGACGATTCCCGCTTCGGTCGACGTCGTGATCGCGTTGACCACGAGCAAACAGCCGGTCTACGACGAGACGGCGCGCGCCGAGCGGCTCGTGATCGGCGTCGGCGCTTTCACGCCGCAGATGGTCGAGATCGGCGCGACTACGATCGCGGGCAGCGCGCTGTTCGTCGACGATCAGGCTGGCGCAATGCACGAGGCCGGCGATTTCATCCAGGCCGGTGTCGATTGGGCGCGGGTGGGCGGGATCGCCGCGGTGCTCGAGCAGACGCAGCCCTTGCCGGCGGGGCCGGTGGTGTTCAAGAGCGTCGGCTGCGCGGCGTGGGATCTGGCCGCATGCCGGGTCGCGCGTGACGCGCTGGCGCGCGGCTGACCGTCAGCGGCCCAACCGGCAAATAATCCCGCAAAATATCCGGAAAAAACGACTGTCTGGCGCGCAAGGTTGGCAACTTGCGCTAACCTGCGGCAGATGCTGCCGTGCAAACTATCTCAAAACGTTGCACCATGGATGTTTGCCGGAAAAAGCGCCATAGCGGACGTGAGCCGTAGCCCGTCCGCCCGCCGCCGATTCCTGATCGACGCCTTCCCCCTAGACGCTGCGACCGTGCCATGACGACCCAACAAGCTCCTGCCACACCCGACCTGCCGCTCGACATGATCATCTTCGGCGGCACCGGCGACCTGTCGTTCCGCAAGCTGCTGCCCGCGCTGTACATGGCGCATCTGCACTGCAACCTGCCGCCCGACACCCGCATTCTGACGATCGGGCGCAAGCCCTGGTCGCGCGAGGAATACATCAGCGAATTCATGGAGCAGAAGGCCAAGCCCTTCATCGACGAAAAAGCGTTCGACGCGTCGGCGTGGGACAAATTCCTCGCGATTTTCGAATACGTGCGGATGGACGTCGATGCGGCCGAGGACTACCTGCGCCTGAAGGAAGCGTCGCGCGACGGCGTGAACCGCTGTGTTCTATCTCGCGACCTCGCCGGATCTGTTCACCCATATCTGCGACAACCTGTCGTCGGCCGGGCTCGTCGACGGCAATTCGCGGGTGGTGCTCGAAAAGCCGCTCGGCCACGATCTCGCGTCCGCTCAGGAGATCAACAACGCGGTCGGCAAGCATTTCGAAGAAGCGCAGATCTACCGGATCGACCACTACCTCGGCAAGGAAACCGTGCAGAACCTGATGGTGCTGCGCTTCGGCAATCCGATTTTCGGGCCGCTGTGGCAGGCGCCGTACATCAAGAGCGTGCAGATCACAGTGGCCGAAACGGTCGGCGTGGGCAGCCGCGCGGGGTTCTACGACAAGACCGGCGCGCTGCGCGACATGGTGCAGAACCACCTGCTGCAACTGCTGTGCATCGTCGCGATGGAGCCGCCGGTGTCGCTCGATCCCGACGCGGTGCGCGACGAAAAGCTGAAGGTGCTGCGCTCGCTGCGGCCGATGACGCCCGAGGACATCGCGCGCGACACGGTGCGCGGCCAGTACACGGCGGGCGCGGTGGATGGCGAGGCGGTCAAGGGCTACCTCGAGGAAGACAACGTGCCGGCGGGCAGCCGCGCCGAAACCTTTGTCGCGTTGCGCGCGCGGATCAACAACTGGCGCTGGGCCAACGTGCCGTTCTTCCTGCGCACCGGCAAGCGGATGCAGAAGAAGCTGTCGGAGATCGTCATCGAATTCTCCGATCTGCCGTTCTCGATCATCCCGAGCGGTGGACGAACCTACGGCAATCGTCTGGTGATCCAGTTGCAACCCGAAGAGTCGATCCAGCTGCAAGTGCTCGCGAAAGAGCCGGGCAGCGGCATGCACATGCTGCCGGTGAGCCTGAACCTCGACCTGCAGCAGGCGTTCACCGAGCGTCGCGCGGAAGCCTATGAGCGGCTTCTGATCGACGTGATCCGCGGACGTCTGACGCACTTCATGCGCCGCGACGAACTCGAAGCGGCATGGGCGTGGGCCGAGCCGATTCTCGAAGGCTGGGCGAAGTCGGGCGAGCGGCCGCGCTCATATTCGGCGGGCACGTTCGGACCGGCGGCATCGACCGCGTTGATGACGCGGGAAAACGCCGTGTGGGCGGAGGAATCGCAGTAACGGGCTTTTGACAGCGCGCTATTCGAAGCGGCTCGCGACGTTGCAGTGGCGTCGCGAGCCGCTTTTGCGTGTGCTGTCGTTGCCGCGCTGATCATTCGTCATTCATACGGCTTGCGCCTATGATGGTTTCCTTGTCCGCGTCACTCAGCGGCATTCCAAACGGGGCATCGATGGGGCGAATTCTCGTGGCATTGATCTGGGCGGCAAGCGTGGCAATCACCCTCGATCTCACGGCTTGCGCCAGCAGCAGTCTCGATGCCCGGAGCGATCCGCCGAAGGTGATCATCGACAGCGACTACAACACGCTCGGCGACGACGGCCAGCTCGGGGTGATGGCCGCGCAATTGCAGGCGCAGGGCGCGCTGAAAGTGCTCGGCCTTACCGTGGTGTCGGGCAATCAGTGGCTGAAGCAAGGTGTTGCCGATGCGCTGAAATCGGTCGAACGACTCGGCGTCGAACAACAGATCGGCGTCTATGCGGGCGCCAACTACGCACTGACGCACGACTTCAAAACGATCCAGCGGGAACTGAAGGAATTCCCCGGCGGCGATGGCTATGTTGGCGCATGGAGCAAGCCCGAGCCGAAATCGGCTAGCGACCTCGTCGCGCCGCCGGACGGCTTCGCGACGCACACGAAGGTGCAGAGCCAGAGCGCGATCGACTTCATCGCCGAATCGGTCAAGCGGTACCCGGGCGAGGTGACGATCCTCGCGATCGGCCCGCTGACCAACATCGCGTTGGCCACGCGCGAGCATCCCGAGATCGTGCCGCTGATCAAGCAGATCATTTACATGGGCGGCGCGATCGACGTGCGGGGCAATACCACGCCCGCCGCCGAATTCAACTGGTGGTTCGATCCCGCAGCGGCGAAAGCGGTGCTGCGTCTGCCGATCAAACAGACGGTGATTCCGCTCGACGTGACGGATACCGTGAAAATGGACAAGGCACTGTACGATCGCGTCGCGCACGATCCGGCGAAGCAGACCATCATCACGCAACTGTTCAGGACGTTGAACGGCTACGGATACGACGGCAAGAACGGCTTCGAGACCGATCCGAACTACACGACGAACATCTGGGACACGCTGACGCTCGCTTATCTGATGCATCCGTCGTTCGCGACGCAGACCGTCGAGGAGTGGGTGGATGTGGATACGGGCTTCGGCGCCAACGATGGCAAGGCAAGGGGCTACACGAGTTCGCCGCCGCCGGGTTTGCAGAAGATGACGGTCGTCAAACGATTTGATAATCCGGCGTTTTTTAATTTCTATGTCGATCTGCTGACGCGGCCGGTGCCGGTGCGGCCGTTGGACTAGTCAACGCGCGAGCGCCGCGCGCCCGGACCCGCACCCGCTTCACGCGGGATGTAGGCCGCGCAGCAACTGACGCACGCGCGACAGATCCTGCTCGACGTGCCCGGCTTTCTCGAACAGCTCCGCGAGCCAATCGACGAACGCGCGCACGCGCGGCGACACGCGGCGGTTCTTCACATACGCGACCGAGACCGGCATCGGCACGGGTTTCCATTGCGGCAGCACCTCATGCAGCAAGCCCGAATCGAGGTAAGGCTGCGCGGCGATGCGCGCGGGCTGGATTATGCCGAGGCCTTGCAGTCCGCAGGTCAGGTACGCCTGTTCGTCGCTGACTTGTACGAAGCCGTTGAGCTTGACCTTGCGCGCTTCGCCGCTCACTTCGAAATCGAAGTCGCATTCGCGGCCGCTATGCGGCGACACGCAGTTGACCGCGACGTGCGCGCGCAGATCATCGAGATCGGCGGGCGTGCCGTGGCGGGCCAGGTAGGCCGGACTCGCGCAGGTGACCTGATCGAGCGTGCCGAGTTGCCGCGCGACGAGATTGGAATCGGGCAATTCACCGAGCTGGATGCTGCAGTCGATTGCTTCGGAGACCAGATCGACGGTGCGGTTGCTGACGCCGATCGCGAGGTCGAGGTTCGGGTAACGGGTGTGGAACTCGTCTAGCGACGGCAGCACGATTGCACTCGCTACCGCGCTGGGCATTTCGATGCGGAGGCGGCCGGTGAGGTTGTCGGTCGAATTACGGAGGCTGGCTTCCATTTCGTCGATGTCGGCCAGGATTTGCGCGCAGCGTTCGTAGTAGGCGGCGCCCTCCGGCGTGATGCTCAGGCGGCGCGTCGTACGGACTAACAGCGCTGTGCCCAGCAGGGCTTCCAGGTTCTGGACGATCGTCGTCGCCGTTGCGCGCGGAATGTTTAATGACTCCGCTGCGCGGGTGAAGCTGTTGGTGTCCACAATTCGGATGAATGTGCGCATTGCAGTTATTCTGTCGATCACTGGGATGCTCCAAATGGTTTTCTCTTTTTTTGCCTGCGGCGGATTTGTCTTTGTTCTTGTGGTGTTGGCCTTTCCTTGCTGACTTATCGGTCTATTAGCGTTGCCCCTGTGCGGGGCGGCACCTACTTTCTTTGCTGCTGCAAAGAAAGTAGGCAAAGAAGACAGCTCAAACCGCTAATTCTTAAGCGGGCACCGTGCTCCACGAATGGCAGTGGTGCATCTGGAATCCGTGCCCCCGCACATTCCACGGCAGTGACAAAGCCGTCATCCATCCCACTCCGCACTACGTGCGTCGCGGACGGGTACGCAAGGAAAACCAGAGTGTTTTTTTAGGTTAGTGGGACCATTGGCCGCGCCTCGGCAGTACGCCGAAAACGACCAATGGTTTGAGACCAGCGCTTCGGCGCGCGCAGCGCCGCCGGAAGAATGATGGCCTTGTCACTAACGCGGAGTGTGCGGGAACACATATTCCAGATGCACCACTACCCGAGGTGGACAAAGGGACCCGCTTAAGAGTTAGCGGTTTGAGCTGTCTTCTTTGCCTACTTTCTTTGCAGCAGCAAAGAAAGTAGGTGCCGCCCCGCACAGGGGCAACGCCAATAGACCGACAAGAAATCAAGGAAAGGCCAACGCCCTAAGAACACAGAAAAAAAGGGCGAAGGCAAAAAAAACACAACAACAAAACAGAACCCCGCGCCGCAGGCGCAAAAAAACCACCCGCTGCGCGGCCAAAAAAGTTGCTATTACTTCCGCATCGAATCCATATCAACCACAAACCGATACTTCACATCGCTCTTGAGCATGCGCTCATAAGCTTCATTAATCTTCTGCATCGGAATCATTTCAATATCAGAAGTAATGCCATGCTTGCCACAGAAATCGAGCATCTCCTGCGTCTCGGCAATACCGCCAATCAGCGAACCAGCAAGGCGCCGCCGCTTGAAGATCAGATTGAACACCTGCGGCGACGGATGATCGTGCTCCGGCGCACCCACCAACGTCATCGTCGCGTCACGCTTGAGCAGATTCAAAAACGGATTCAGATCATGCTGCGCAGCCACCGTATTGAGAATGAAATCGAAGCTATTCACATGCGCTTCCATCTCCTGCGGATTCTTCGAAACCACGACTTCATGCGCGCCAAGCCGCTTCGCATCCTCGATCTTCGACGGCGAAGTCGTAAACAGCACGACATGCGCGCCCATCGCCCGAGCGAGCTTCACACCCATATGGCCGAGTCCACCGAGGCCGACAATCCCGACTTTCTTGCCCGGGCCCACGCCCCACGTGCGTAGCGGCGAATACGTGGTGATGCCCGCGCACAGCAGCGGCGCGACACCCGCGGCGTCGAGATTCCGCGGCACGCGCAGCGTAAAAGCCTCATCGACGACCAGTTGCGTCGAATAGCCGCCGTAAGTGACCTGTCCGTCGACGCGATCGACACCGTTATACGTGCCCACCCAACCGTTCTCGCAATACTGCTCGAGACCTTCCGCGCAGCTTGAACAGGTGCGGCACGAATCGACCAGACAGCCGACCGCGACCAGTTCACCGACCTTGTACTTCGTCACGTTCGGACCAACCGCGGTCACACGGCCTACGATCTCGTGGCCCGGCACGACCGGGTAGATCGTGTTCTTCCATTCGTTGCGCGCCTGATGCAGGTCGGAATGGCACACGCCGCAGTACAGCACTTCCATCTGCACGTCATGGGCGCGGGGTGCGCGGCGCTGGATTTCAAATGGGGCGAGCGGCGCGGTCGCGTCGGTCGCTGCATAGGCATACGTCGTGCTCATGGATGGCTCCAGCAAAGAGGGTGATGGCGCAACATGCGACGCGCCGACGATGCGCAACACTGGGTTGCGGATGCGGCGGGCCGCAGCATGAACCGGGATCGGGGCGCGAGCGTTGGGGGCCGCCGTTGGCAAGCTGTCGGCGCATGGCGGTCGATGACCGCGCACGCTGCGCGCGTCGAAAAAGGCGATCCGGCAGGGTTCCCATCTTAGGGACCCGGCGCTGCCCGGGGAATACCTGATCGTCTTGAAGGTTTGCCTAAAACTCCGGAGGGGCAGCGCGACAGGCTGTTTGATGCTAAATTTCAAGCATTATTCTCTTGGCCGTCGCCATATCGTCATGTCCACTCAAGCTGTCGGTTCCATTCCGGAAGACCCCGCGCAACGCCGCTTGCTCGAACTGTTCAACCTGCTCGCGCCGAATGCCGGCATGACGCGCTCGAGCCTCGAAGGCGTCAGCCTGCTGCGCGCGAATCGTCCGATGCCGCGCATGCCGGTCATGTACGAGCCGAGCATCGTGATCGTCTGTCAGGGGCGCAAGCGCGGCTATCTCGGCGATCAGGTGTTCCAGTACGACGCGCAGCAGTACCTGGTGCTGTCGGTGCCGTTGCCGTTCGAATGCGAGACCGAGGCAAGCGAACAGGAGCCGTTTCTCGGCATGTCGGTGCGCGTCGATCTGACGATGGTCGCCGAACTGCTGATGGCGCTCAACGAAACCCAGGGCCTCGCGCAATACGAACCGGCCGGCATGTATTCGACGCCGCTCGATGCCGCACTGAGCAGCGCGGTGCAGCGTCTGCTGGAGGCGCTCGCGTCGCCGCTCGACGCGCAAATCCTGGCGCCTGGCATCGTCCGGGAAATCTGTTATCGCGTGTTGACCGGCGAGCAGGGCGGCGCGATTCGCGCGGCGCTCACGCATCAGAATCACTTTGGCCGCATCGCGAAGGCGCTGCGGCGCATTCATGCGGACTACCACGCGTCGCTCGACGTCGATACGCTCGCGGCCGAGGCCGGCATGAGCCTCGCGGTGTTTCATGCGCAATTCAAGGCGGTCACCGCGACCTCGCCGATGCAGTACGTGAAGACCACGCGTCTGCATCACGCGCGTCTGTTGATGGTGCAGGATGGCTTGAATGCGGGCGCGGCCGCCGTGCGGGTCGGTTACGAAAGCGCGTCGCAGTTCAGCCGCGAGTTCAAGCGGCTGTTCGGCCTGAGTCCCGTCGACGAGGTCAAGCGCATGCGCGTCGCTCACGATGCGCCGCCGCCGCGCGCGCACAAGCCGGTGCCGCGTTATGTGACCGCGGTCTAAAGCCCGCTGAACCAGTTGTAGCCCTGATCTTCCCAGTAGCCGCCCGGGTTCGTGTTGGTCACGAAGATC
The DNA here is from genome assembly GCF_050436245.1 of Paraburkholderia sp. MM6662-R1. Taxonomy (NCBI): domain Bacteria; kingdom Pseudomonadati; phylum Pseudomonadota; class Betaproteobacteria; order Burkholderiales; family Burkholderiaceae; genus Paraburkholderia; species Paraburkholderia sp. MM6662-R1. The sequence continues at coordinate 2,433,074 of NZ_JBNDLV010000004.1, forward strand.
GCGGCGATGTGCTTCGGGTTCTTGAAGCCGAGCTTGGTCGGCACGCGCAGCTTCAGCGGATAGCCGTATCTGGCCGGCAGCGGCGCGTTGCGGAAATCGAGCGTCAATTGCGTTTGCGGATGCAGCGCGGTCGCCATGTCGAGGCTCGAGTAATAGCGGTCCGCGCATTTGAAACCGACGTAGCGCGCGCTCAGATCGGCACCGATCAGCTCGAGAAACGTGCGAAACGGCACGCCGCTCCATTGTCCGATCGCGCTCCATCCTTCGATGCACACGTGACGCGTGATCTGCGAGACCTGCGGCAACCTGCGCAGCTGCTCGAGACTCCAGCCGCGTTTATCCGCGACGAGCCCCGATACTTCGAGCCGATAGGTCGAGCCGTCGATATCGGGCGCGTCGAACTCGGGATAGAACGCGTTGAACGGAAACGGATCGGTGATATCGCGCGCCGAATAGGTCGGCGCGAGTTTGTTGCGATTGAACAGCCACGCCTGCACGCGGTCGTTCCAGCGCGACATCGCCCATAGCACCTTGTCGACGGAATCGTTGTCCTGCAGGTTGCAGCCGGACAGCATCGCGAGCGCGCCGATCGATAGCGACGAGCGCAGAAACAAGCGGCGTTGCAACTGCTCGATCCGCGGCCGGTGCTCGGCAAGCACGATGCGTGAGCGGCGCGCGTCTTCTGTATTGGCGTGCGTATCGTTCGCCGTGTCGGTTCGTTGCGGGGCGCTCATGCGCGAGTCCTCTCGGAGGCTTGATCGATGCGCTGCGCGTTGCGCCGGGCGCGTCCGGTGACCATCGGCGGCAACGTGCGAGGCACCAGCAGCACCAGCAGCAGATGCACGACGACAAAGCCGACCACGCCGGCCATCGCGACGAAATGCACGCGGCGCGCAAAATCGAAGCCGCCGAACAGCGCGGTTAGCCACGACAATTGCACCGGCTTCCAGATCGACAGTCCCGATGCGACCAGCAGCAAGCCGAGCAGCAGTACCAGCAGATACAACGCGCGCTGCACGGCGTTGTACTTGCCGGTGTCGTGCGGCAGTCTGAGGCGCAACGCCAGCGCCGCGTCGCGCGCCAGCTCGCGGGCACGCACCGGCAGCAGCTTGCGACGCAAATGGCCTCTCGCGACGCCATGCGCGAGATACAGCAGGCCGTTCGCGCACAGCAGCCACATCGCCGCGAAGTGCCATGCGATCGAGCCGCCGAGCCATCCGCCGACCGTCGCCCACACGGGGAACCGGAACGGAAAGATCGGCGACGCGTTATAAATCGCCCAGCCGCTCATCACCATGCAGACCATCGCGAACGCATTGATCCAGTGCGTCACGCGAACGACGAGGGGATGAACGACCAGAAATGCTTGCGAGTCGGGCATAGTCTTCAAAGACGAGGGGGAGGAAGACGAACGACGCGCCGCTTTACATCGGCGGCGTCACGCCATGCTCGCCGGCCGAAATGAAATTCGCCGCCATCGCGCCGTCCGCTTCCTTGTGCGCGAACAGCACGACCTTCGTGCCGGGCGTGAGCAACGCGCGGTTGCCCGGCTCCAGACTGACGATGGGCACGTCCTGCGGAATCACGATCTTCTTCTCGCCATCCTTGTACTTGATGGTAATCGTGCGGCCGTTGCTGACCACGAGCGAGCCGACCGTGCCGTTCGTCATCGTGCTGTTCGCGCCGAGATCCCACGGCCGATGACCTTCGCCCGAACCGCGCATGCTCGGCGGGAATACATGCACTTCGAGCGCCTTCAACGTGCCGTCGGGCTGCGGAATCGCGGCGGTGCCGACGTAGCTGTCCGGCTTGATGTCGCTGACGTTGGCGAGCGTGACGCCGCGAATCGGCGTGTCGGCGGCCAGCTTCACGTCGACGTCCTGACCATTGCGCGTGTGGACTTTGAGCAGATCGCCCGACAGCGACGTCACCGTGCCGCGCACGCCGGTCGGCGCGGCGGTCTGGGCCGAAGCCGCGAATGTCGTCGCGAGCAGCACGGCGGCGAGTGCGGGGACGGCGAGGGCGCGCAGCGTTCGTGCGCGGGCGATCTTCATGCGGGTCTTCATGAGGCAACTCCAGGAAGGGATGCAGCGTGGTGGACGGTGCGTTCAGACTAGCCGTCGCATCGGCTCATCAGAGTGACGGGAGGATGACAAAAACGTCATCAAGGGTCGATGGCGGCCACGTAGAATGGCCGCCGGGAGCGCTGCGGTTGTTCTCGAGCGCTGTCATCAGGCTTTTTGCGCGTGCGAGCGCGGCCTTTACGGTCGCATCGCGCGAGAGGAGCAGCGGGCATCATGAGCATTCTGGTCATCGAAGACGATCCGAAAACCGGCGACTATCTGAAGAAGGGCCTGCGCGAGCATGGCTACGCGGTCGACCTCGCGCGCACCGGCACGGACGGCCTGCATCTGGCGCTCGAGCATGAATACGAACTGGTCGTTCTCGACGTGATGCTGCCCGGCATCGACGGATGGGAAATCATGCGGGCGTTGCGTGCGCGGCGCGATCTGCGGGTGATTTTCCTGACCGCGCGCGATCAGGTCAGCGACCGCATTCGCGGTCTCGAACTCGGCGCCGACGACTACCTGGTCAAACCGTTTTCGTTTACCGAGCTGGTGCTGCGCGTTCGCACGCTGTTGCGCCGTGGCGTGATCCGCGAGAGCGACGTGTTCGAAGTCGCCGACCTCAAGCTCGACGTATTGCGCCGCCGGGTCACGCGCGAGGGCGTCGACATTGCGCTGACCAACAAGGAGTTCATGCTGCTGCATCTGCTGGTGCGCCGCGAGGGCGAAGCGCTGTCACGCTCGCAGATCGCGTCGGAAGTGTGGGACATGAACTTCGATAGCGACACCAACGTGGTCGACGTGGCGATCAAGCGCTTGCGCGCGAAGGTCGATCACCCGTTCGGGAAGAAGCTGATTCACACGGTGCGCAGCATCGGCTACACGTTCGGCGACGGCGCATGAAACTCTGGAGCGAACGCTCGCTGATCGCGCGCACCACGTTGCTGTTCGCGCTGATCGCCTGCGCGGTGATCGGCTCGCTCGGCGCGTATTTTTATCATTCCGCCGAAGTCTCGCTGCAACGCCGCGCCGACGTCGTGCTGAGCGGCCGTGTCGAGCATTTCAGCCGCATCGTGCACGACCTTTATTCGGTTAGCGAATTAAAAAAGCGCCCGCTGCTGTTCGAGACGATGCTCGGCGCGGAAGAGGACGTGCTGATCTTCCGACGGCCGGGCGAAGCACCGTTCGTCGACGTGAATCCGGGCAGGCTCGCGGTGCCTGATCTACAGGTCGGCCCGGCGGGCAATCCGCCGGGTGCCGCCGACATGCGTCAGACGCGCCTCTCCGACGGCGTGCCGGTGCATTGGGCGATTGCGACCGCGACAGCGCGCGAGGATGGCGCCGAAGTCGAGGTGATCGCAGGCCATCCGATGACGAACGAAATGCGCATGCTGGACGAATACCGCAACCGCATCGTGCTGGCGACGCTGAGCGGCATGCTGGCCGCGACGCTGCTCGCTTACGGCGTGCTGCGCCGCGCGCTGCGACCGGTTCGCGAGATCGCCACGCGGGCCGCGCAAATCAGTCCGACGAACCTGGCGGTCCGGCTCGACGACGAAGCGGCGCCGGTGGAACTGCGTCAACTTACGCACGCGTTCAACGCGATGCTCGATCGTCTCGCCGACGGCTATCAACGCCTGCAGCAGTTTTCCGCCGATCTCGCGCACGAGATTCGCACGCCGGTCGGCGCGCTGGTCGGCCAAACCCAGGTGGCGCTCGCGCAGCCGCGCGAACCCGACGAATATCAGCACCTGCTCGAATCGAATCTCGAGGAGTTGAATCGCCTGAGCCATATCGCGGAGAACATCCTGTTTCTCGCGCATGCGGATCATGCGGCGTTGTCGATCGAGCGGCAGCCGGTCGATCTGCGTGGCGAGCTCATCAGGATCGCCGACTATTTCGAAGGCCTGGCCGACGAACGCGGGATGCGTTTCGAAGTCGACGCGGCGGGCGTCGCGTCTGCCAATCCGATGCTCTGCCGCCGCGCCATCAACAATCTGGTCGTCAACGCGGTGCGTTACGGCGCGGGCGACACGATCGTGCGCCTGCGCGGCGCGCAGGACGAAGCAGGCGCGCTGGTGACGGTCGAAAACGAGGGCGAGCCGATTCCCGCCATGCAACTCGACCGGCTGTTCGACCGCTTCTATCGCGGCGACGCGGCACGCAGCGCGTTCACCGAATCGAACGGACTCGGGCTCGCGATCGTGAAGGCGATCATGCATCTGCATGGCGGCAGCGCGCGTGTGGTGTGTCCGCTGCCAGGCGTCGTGCGCTTCGAGCTGCGCTTTCCGGGCGCGTGACTTGCTTGCGGGGTAAGTCCGGCGCCGCCTCAGCCGACGCCGCCTATACTTTTCAAAGCGCTTTGAAAGGACCGTTCGCTGCCGAACTCACCAGGAGTCGCATCATGGTCAAGCTCGCTTTGTATGTCCGTCTGGAAGCCAAGCCCGGTAAGGAAAAGGAAGTCGAGGCGTTTCTGCTCGGCGGCCTGCCGCTCGTCGAGCAGGAGCCGGCCACCGCCGCGTGGTTCGGTCTGAAGCTCGGTCCGTCGACGTACGCCATTTTCGACGCGTTCGAAGACGAAGCCGGCCGCGACGCGCATCTGAACGGCAAGGTCGCGGCCGCGTTGATGGAGAAGGCGGGCGAGCTGTTCGCGTCGCCACCGAGCATCGTCAAGCTGGATGTGCTCGCGGCCAAACTGCCGGGCTGAGGTTGAGCGTTGCGTTGGCGTGGTGAACGCCTGACGCCGGCGAGCGTTACTTCGCCGCCGCGTCCGCCCCCGGCTGCGCCCCGTAGTGCGCGCGCTTTTCCTCGTACATCAGCAGGTCGGCGCGCTGCACGCCCGCTTCCAGCCGATCGCCGCGCTGGCAGGTTGCCGCGCCCATCGAGAAGCTCAGCGGCGAGCCCGGATAGAACTGGTTGTTCATCTCGACGAGCTGGCGGATCGCGTCGATCATCGCCGCGCCGCCGCGCTCGTCGGTATCGGGCATCAGGATCGCGAACTCGTCGCCGCCGATGCGGGCCGCGTGGAACGGTGATTCCATCGCCTTCGCGAGCACTTCGCCGGCACCCCGCAGCAGCGCGTCGCCGGCCGCGTGACCGAGCTGATCGTTCACGCGCTTCAGGCCGTTCAGGTCGGCCATGATGATCGTCACGGGCCACGGTCCCTTGCGTTCGAGCCGGTTCAGCTCGTCGACGTAGAACGAGCGGTTGCGCAGCTTGGTCAGCACGTCGTGCTTGCCGAGGAATTCGAGGTAGGCCTCGGCCTTCTTGCGCGCGGTGATGTCGGTCAGCGCGACGAGTACGAGGTCCCAGTCCTGTTCGTGGCCTGGCAGCACCGAGAATTGCAGGTGTACGTGCACCTCGTTGCCGTCGAGTGAATAGTTGAGCACCTCGCGCTGCTGGAACAGCTTGTTGTCCCACAGCTCGATCAACTGCTCGCGGAAATGCGGACGCATGTCGTCGCGGAACACCGAGGCGAGATTGCTCGTCAGCGTGTCGAAATCGGCGGCCTCGAATTGCGTGAGCGTCTGGCGATTGACCTTGATCACGCGGATGCGATGAGCGCATTCGGCGACGCGGCGCGGGTCTTCGGCGAAATGGGCGCGCAGATCGGTCACGCCGGCGGCTCGCCACCCGTCGAACAATGCGCGCACGCCGCTGAAATCTTCGAGCCACAGCGACACGGGCGCGAGTTCGAACATCCCGGAGTCGTCGTTGATGGGCGCGGAGCCGCTCGTGAGAGTATCCAGCATGAGGTTCTCGGGGGCGGAAGTGCGGCTATTTTAGACAGGTTGGCGCCGGCCGAAAATGAAAGACGATTGGCCTGTCGTTTTTGCGCAGATGTGATATGAAGCGCAGGCGGCGACCGAGGTCCGCTATTTCTGATCGTCGCGCGCCGCGCGCGTGCCGATGTACTCGTACTCCTCGGTATTGAGCCGCGACATGCGCAGTTCGACCGCGCTGCGGCGATACGAGTACGCAATGCGCCGGATCTCGAGCAGCGGCGCGCCGACTTCGACGCCTAGTTGTGTGCTTTCGAGCTCATTGGCGAGCGCAACGCTCACATGCTCATCGGTCTCGACCACGTTGATGCCGAAACCGTCCTGATAGAAGTTGTACAGCGTGTTCGGCCGGTTGCGCAGCTTGCTTTCCGTCAAGCCGGGAAACAGCGCTTCGGGCACGGTGATATGTTCTATCAGCACGGTCTTGCCGTGCAGCGCGAGCCCGTTGACGAACTGCAGAACGCGCGCGCCGGTGTCGATGCCGAGCGCGGCGGCCGCCTCGCGCGAGGCACGCGCCTTCCTGAACCCGATCAGCGTGACGACCGGGTAGGCCTTGTCGCCGTCGCGCCGCACGATGCGAAAGAAGCGGAAGAAGTGCCGGTCGCGCTGATGCATCGCCACGAACGTGCCGAGCCCCTGATGACGGATCAGAATGTTCTCGGCGCACAGTTCGTCGATGGCTTTGCGCAGCGTGCCGATCGACACGCCGAAGCGTTCGGCGAGGCGCTTTTCCGAAGGAATGCATTCGCCGCCTTTCCATTCGCCGGCCGCGAGCGCCGCGAGAATCGCGCTCTTGACCTCCTTGTACCGTGTGCCTCCCACTGCGGGCGGATTGATCGCGAGCGTGCTCATGAAAACCTCTGGGATACGCGAGTCGTGCCGCTCGCCGGGGTTGAACCTGCCCTGATTCTAAACGACCAGGTCATCTAATCCATCTGGATGAATCGTATGTTGTCGGTGAATCGCGACAACAGCCCGGTTCTCGCCCAGTCGTCTAACACATATATATGATCTAGTTGACATTGGGTAAGTCGCCGCCTAATATCGATTCACCGCGGCGCACCTGGCTGCGCTGCCCCGGCGGCACCCTCACCGCATTCAAACTACGAATGGAGAAGCTCATGGGCAATCCCACGGCAGACATCAACGACACCGCAGCGGGTGCGTCGGCGCCGCGCAGAACGATCCACATCGTGCTGCACGAGGCGAAAGACACGGTCGGTGTGGCGGTGGTCGAGGGCATCAAGGCGGGGACGCTGCTCAACGCATGGATCATGGACGACGACGAAATCGTCACCGTGCCGGCGAAGCAGGACATTCCGATCGGTCACAAGATCGCGCTGAAGGACATGGCCGTTGGCGACACGGTGTTCAAGTACGGCGTCGACATCGGCAAGGTGGTCGCGCCGATCAAGGCCGGCGAGCACGCCCACGTGCACAACATCAAGACGAAGCGCTGGTAGGCCGAGCAGCGCCGCGCGCGCTGAGCGGCGCGAACTTCGGCTGCGAAGCGGGCTGGTTCCTGACCGAGGAGGGCGAGCGCTCGCGCATCGGCCACCTGTTCTGGGTGATCGACCCGGGCGCGCTGGCCGGCGACGACGCGTATCTGTCGCGTGTCGAGGCGCTGATCGAGATGATGCTGATGGATGACGACGTGCGCCTGCCCGGTTATCGCCGGGAGCAGCTTGCGCAGGCGGCATACGAGGAGGGCGTCGAAATTCCGGATGCGCTGATCGCGCAACTGGAGGGCCGCGCTTAAACGAGCGTCCCACCGCACCCAACCGATCTCACCCGACTGGACACGCCGTCGAAAAAAGCGCATAGCTGAAAGCGAAACCGAAACTATCGGTGCGCCAGATAGTTTTGCTCGCAAATCGCGATTTCCCTTGTGAGGCAGGTGCGAATACGATGGTCGGTATTGGATGAGCAGCGCGTATGACGCGCGCTTCGGCCCACCAGAAGCAACGACGGAGATGGCCATGGAGCACCACGCCCGCACGCAGAACGAACGGCTCGATGTCAAGACCACCACCTGCTACATGTGCGCGTGCCGCTGCGGCATCCGGGTGCATCTGCGCGACGGCGAGGTGCGCTATATCGACGGCAATCCGGAGCATCCGCTCAATCAGGGCGTCATCTGCGCGAAGGGTGCCTCCGGCATCATGAAGCAGTACTCGCCCGCGCGCCTTACGCAGCCTTTGATGCGCAAGGCCGGCGCGCAGCGCGGCAGCGCGCAGTTCGAGCCGGTCTCGTGGGACACCGCGTTCGACGTGCTCGAAAAGCGTCTCGCCGCGATTCGCTCGAGCGATCCGAAGAAGTTCGCGCTGTTCACGGGCCGCGACCAGATGCAGGCGCTGACCGGCCTGTTCGCCAAGCAGTTCGGTACGCCTAACTATGCGGCGCACGGCGGCTTTTGCTCGTCGAACATGGCGGCCGGCATGATCTATACGATCGGCGGTTCGTTCTGGGAATTCGGCGGACCGGATCTCGACAGCGCGAAGCTGTTCTTCATGATCGGCACCGCGGAAGATCATCATTCGAATCCGCTGAAGATCGCGATTGCGAAGTTCAAGCGCGCGGGTGGCCGCTTCATCGCGATCAATCCGATCCGCACCGGCTATGCGGCGATCGCGGACGAATGGGTGCCGATCAAGCCTGGCACCGACGGCGCGCTGTTCATGGCGTTCCTGCACGAACTGATCGCCGCCGACGCGTGGGATCACGAGTTCGTGCAGCGCTACACGAACGCGGCGGAGCTGATCGATCTCGACGAAGCGAGCGAAAACTTCGGTTTGTTCGTGCGCGATCCCGAACGGGCCGAAGGCAATCCGCTGTTTCCGCAGAATCATCTGTGGTGGGACCCGGCCACCCAGCGCGCGGTGCCGCATCATGCGAGCGGCGTGAGGCCCGCGCTCGACGGCCGTTACACGCTCGACAACGGCAAGCCGGTAACGCCGTCGTTTGCATTGCTGCGCGAGCGCGTCGCCGAGTGCACGCCCGAATGGGCGGCGGCGATCACCGGCATCGCGGCCGAGACGATCCGCCGGCTCGCGGGCGAGATGATCGAGACGGGCCGCCGGCACCGCATCACGCTGCCGATCCGCTGGACCGACGCGTGGGGCGAAACGCACGAGACGGTCACGGGCAACCCGGTCGCTTTTCATGCGATGCGCGGGCTCGCCGCGCATTCGAACGGCTTTCAGTCGATCCGCGCGCTCGCCGTGCTGATGTCGCTCCTGGGCACGATCGACCGGCCCGGCGGCTTTCGTCACAAGTCGCCGTTCCCGCGCGCGGTGCCGCCATCGGCGAAACCACCGAACGACCCCGCCGCGGTGAAGCCCAATACACCGCTTGCGACGGGCCCGCTAGGCTGGCCCGCCGCGCCCGAGGATCTGTTCATCGACGAGCACGGCGCCCCGGTGCGCATCGACCGGGCGTTCTCGTGGGAATATCCGCTCGCGGTGCACGGCGTCATGCACAGCGTGATCACCAACGCGTGGCGCGGCGATCCGTATCCCATCGACACGCTGATGATTTTCATGGCCAACATGGCGTGGAATTCGTCGATGAACACGATGAAGGTGCGCGAGATGCTCGCCGACAAACACGCCAACGGCGACTACAAGATTCCGTTTCTCGTCGTGTGCGACGCGTTCCAGTCGGAGATGACCGCGTTCGCCGATCTGATCCTGCCGGACACGACTTACCTCGAACGTTACGACGCGATGTCGATGCTCGACCGGCCGATCTCCGAGTTCGACGGCCCCGTCGATTCGGTGCGTGTACCGGTCGTGCCGCCGACCGGCGAATGCAAGCCGTTCCAGGAAGTGCTGATCGAACTGGCGTCGCGCCTGAGGTTTCCGGCGTTCACCAATGCGGATGGCAGCCGGCGCTTTCGCGACTATCCGGACTTCATCGTCAATCACACCACGTCGCCCGGTTCCGGGGTCGGCTTTCTGATCGGCTGGCGCGGCAAGGATGGCGACAAGACGCTCGTCGGCGAGCCGAATCCGAATCAATGGGAGCAGTACGCGAAGAACAACTGCGTATTCCATTACCGCTTGCCCGAGACCTTGCAGTACATGCGCAACTGCAACGGACCGTATCTCGACTGGGCGGTCAAAAACGGTTTCCGCAAATTCAGCGAACCGATTCTGATCCAGCTTTACTCGGACGTGATGCAGAAGTTCAGGCTCGCCGCGCAAGGACGCACGAGCGGCCGGCAGCCGCCCGACCATCTGCGCGCGCGCGTCGACAGGTACTTCGATCCGCTGCCGTTCTGGTACGCACCGCTCGAAAGCGCGGCGACGGATCTCGCGCGATTCCCGCTCGCCGCGGTCACCCAGCGGCCGATGGCGATGTATCACTCGTGGGATTCGCAGAACGCGTGGCTGCGGCAGATTCATGGGGAAAACTACCTTTATGTGAATCCGAAAACGGCGAGCGCGAACGGCATCGCCGACGGCAGCTGGATCTACGTCGAATCGCAATGGGGCCGCGTGCGCTGTATGGCGCGCTACAGCGAGACCGTCGAACCGGGCACCGTATGGACGTGGAACGCGATCGGCAAAGCGGCGGGCGCATGGAATCTCGGTCCCGACGCGAACGAGTCGCAGCGCGGCTTCCTGCTCAATCACCTGATCACCGACGAGCTGCCGGGCTGCGACGAGGCACCCGCGCGCATGTCGAACTCCGATCCGGTGACGGGCCAGGCCGCCTGGTACGACGTGCGCGTGCGCATCTATCCGGCCGAAGCCGACGCGCGGCACACGCTGCCGCAGTTCGAGGCGATGCCCGAATTGCCCGGCGCGGTTGCACAGAAGAGTGTGGTGTCGCGCATCGTCCAGACCTATTTCGCGGGACGCGGAGAATTCGCGGCTCGCCTGCGCGGGACGTTGCGCCGCGCCGAACATAACGGCGACGACCGCTAAAGCCACGGCAAGGAGCTTGCAATGACCCAGATGGCGCTGGTGATCGATCTGAACGTATGCGTGGGATGCCAGGCGTGCGTGACGAGCTGCAAGGAGTGGAACACGTCAGGCGAATCGGGCAGCCTCGCCGATTTCAATCCGTACGACGCGGACCCGTCCGGCACGTTCTTCAACCGTGTGCAGAGTTTCGAAGCGGGCAGCTTCCCCGACACGGAGATGATCCATTTCCCGAAGTCGTGCCTGCATTGCGAGGACCCGCCGTGCGTGCCGGTGTGTCCCACGGGCGCGAGCTACAAGCGCAAGGAAGACGGTCTAGTGCTGGTCGATTTCGATCGCTGCATCGGCTGCAAGTATTGCGCCTGGGCGTGCCCGTACGGCGCGCGCGAACTCGACGAAGCGCGCAAGGAGATGACCAAGTGCACGCTGTGCGTCGATCGCATTCATGACGAGCATCTGTCCGAGCGCGATCGCAAGCCGGCCTGCGTGCTCGCATGTCCGACATCCGCGCGGCTGTTCGGCGATATCCACGATCCGGAGTCGGTGGTGTCGCAAGCGATCCGCGAGCGCGGCGGCTATCAGTTGATGCCGGAGTGGGGCACGCGTCCCGCGAATCACTATTTGCCGCGCGTGCCGATCGCGTCCGCGAGTTGCGGCGGCGACGGATGCTCGTGCAAATCGTCAGGAACGACCACCGGCGATGCCACGCACACGTCGGGCTCGCCCGACTCGCAGCTCGAGGGGCAGCTCGCGCATGGCGAAGTGCATCTCGCGTCGATCGCGAAGCGCATTTGAACGACAACGAGGCCATACGATGAATCCGGCTTTTTCCGTAGTCTTCCTGACCACGCTGAGCGGCGCGGCGCAGGGGCTGTTGATCGCGCTCGTCGGCGTCGAGAGTGCGGCGTGCCTGGGCGTCGTTGCGCAACCCGCCGCCACCGCGTTCTACGTGAGCGGCGCGGCGCTCGCGGTGCTGCTGGGCGGTCTTGGTCTGATCGCGTCGTTCTTCCATCTTGGCCATCCGGAACGCGCGTGGCGCGCGATCGCGATGTGGCGCACCTCGTGGCTGTCGCGCGAATGCCTGTGCCTGCCGGCGTTTCTGGCGTGCGCGTTCCTGTACGGCGTCGCGCACTGGCTCGGCTCGCCGTGGTCGCTCGCGCTCGGCTGGCTCGGCGTGCTCGCGAGCGCCGCGCTGTTCGTCTGCACCGCGATGATCTATGCGTGCCTGCGCTTTCTGCAGGAGTGGGCGACGCCGCTGACGCTGGTGAACTTCGTGCTGCTCGGCTGCGCATCGGGCTTGACGCTCGCGACCGCACTGAGCGCATGGTTCGCGCCCGCGCTGACGGCGGGACTGGCGGTCTGCGCGTGCCTGCTGACGCTCGCCGGTTGCGCGAGCCGCTACGCGTCGCTCATGCGCAATGCGCGCTTGCGGCCGAAATCGACGGTGCAGAGCGCGACGGGCATCCGCAATCCGAAGCTCGTGCAGGTGTCACGAGGCTTCACCGCCGGTGCGTTCAATTTGCGCGAGTTCTTTCACGGCAAATCGGCGCGGACGTTGCGTGCCGTCAAATGGGGCTTTCTCGTGAGTGCGTTCGTCGTGCCGGTCGTGTTGATCGTGCTGGGCGCGGGGCTGCGTTCGCCCGGCGGGTCGTTCGGCTTGCTGGCCGCGGCTTGTCTCGTGCAGTATGCGGGGCTCGTGGCGGAGCGCTGGTTTTTCTTCGCGGAGGCGAAGCATCCGCAGAATCTTTACTACGCGAGGGTGGGGTGAGGCATAGCCTTCAACGAGCGCGTTTGGCCTCCGGGCCAGCGCGCTCCTCGCCTCACACTACCCGCACGCCCCCACCTCCCCACACGCGGTACAAAAATCGCAGCCGTCCTTGCGAATCACCGCATTCGCGCCACACGAAGCGCATTTGCGTCCGAGCATCGTGTGCAGTCCTTGCGTGCCGTTCGGCTGCAGCAAGGTGTCGGCGCTATCCGCTGGATTCGGACGGATGCCGAAATCGGCGGACAGCGCCATGTCGGTTTTCATGTGCCCGCGCGGCAAACGCGCGAGCATCCGCGACGCGACCTGATTGCCCTCGGCGTCGAGAAAGCCGCGTCGATACAGGATTTGCTGGATCGCGAACGCGAGCGCCGCCACTTCGGAATCGTGCCAGCGCGGCGCGCGATGACCGTCGAGACGCTGCACGTCGCCAAGCCGCACCTGTCCGCGATCCCATGACACCTTGCGCATGTCCTGCAGATTGCGCGCGACGAAGCCGCCGCGCGCGGCCAGCGACAGCGAACGCATCGTCGCGGTGATCCACTGCTGCGACTCGTCGCGCTGACCGGTCGGAATGAAGAACTCGATCGGCCGCTCGATCGTCACGTCCTCGCCGCCGAGCCGCCCCGTCACCTCGATGAAGGACGCCGCGACGTACAGCGACTTCTTGCCCGCCTGGGTCAGATACTCGACCTTCTCGATGATCGCCGGCAACTCGCCTCTGGGCCGATGATCGATCGCGATACGCAGCGGGTCCTGGTCCATCTCGGCGAGCGTGTCGTCGGCCTGCGCGGGCGTCACGCTCAGCACCGCGCCGAGCGTGTCGTTGGGGCGATAGGTGGCAAGGCCCTTCAGCCCGCTTTTCCATGCATCGAAGTAGAGGCTTTCGAACGCGTCGAACGGATAGTCGGCTGGCACGTTGACGGTCTTCGAGATCGACGTGTCGACGTATGGCTGGACGGCCGCCATCATGTCGAGATGGTCGCGCGCCGACATCTGCAGCGCGCTGACGAAATAGTCGGGTAGCCGGCTCACGTCGCCGCCGAGCTCGCGATAGAGCCGGTACGCGTAGTCCTCGACGTCGAACGATTCGCGGCCGCCGTCGGCCATCACTTTCACGCGCGTATAAGTCCACGAGAACGCCGGCTCGATGCCGTTCGACGCGTTGTCGGCGAACGCGAGGCTCACGGTGCCGGTCGGCGCGATCGACAGCAGGTGGCTGTTGCGAATGCCGTCGCGGCGGATCGCCTGCTGAATGTCATCGGGCAGGCGCGAGGCAAACGTGCCGGCTTCCAGATAGCGCGCGGCGTCGAACAGCTCGAACGCGCCGCGCTCCTTCGCGAGTTCGACCGACGCGCGATACGCCTCGTCACGCATCAGCCGCGCGATGCGCACCGCGAAATCGCGGCCTTCCTGCGAGTCGTAGCGCAGGCCCATCATCACGAGCGTATCGCCGAGGCCGGTGAAACCGACGCCGATGCGCCGCTTCGCGCGCGATTCGTCGTATTGCTGCGGCAGCGGCCACAGCGTGACGTCGAGCACGTCGTCGAGAAAACGCACCTGCGTGCGGGTGCGCCGCGCGAGGCCGTCCCAGTCGAACGAGGGCTGGCGGCCCTGCAACTGCGCAAACGGATCGACGACGAAGCGCGTCAGATTGAGCGGCCCCAGATTGCAGCAGCCGTACGCGGGCAGCGGCTGCTCGCCGCACGGATTGGTGGCGCGGATCGTTTCGACGGCGCGCAGATTGTTGTCCTCGTTCATCCGCGAGATGAACACGATGCCGGGCTCGGCGACGTCGTACGTCGAGCGCATGATGCGGTCCCAGATCGCGCGCGCAGGGTGTTCGCTGTAGACCCACAGGCCGTCTTCGCGCTGCCGCACGTCGCCGGCCGCGCGCAGCGCCGGCGACGGCTCGGCGCGATGGACCAGTTGCCACGGCTCGTCGTTTTCGACCGCGCGCATGAACTCGTCGGTGACGCTGACCGACACGTTGAAGTTGTTCCAGCGTCCCTTCGAATGCTTGGCCTCGATGAATTCGAGCAGGTCGGGGTGGTTGCAGTCGAGCACCGCCATCTGCGCGCCGCGCCGCGAGCCCGCGCTTTCGACGGTACGGCACGACGCGTCGAACACGTCCATGTAGCTGCACGGACCCGAGGCGGCCGAACTCGTGGTGTGAACGCGCGCGCCCTTCGGCCGGATCGCGGAGAAGTTGTAGCCGACGCCGCCGCCGCGCCGCATCGTTTCGGCCGCCTGCAGCAGCGCCACGTAGATGCCGGGCAAGCCCTGTTCATCGACGCCCTGGATCGAATCGCCAACCGGCTGCACGAAGCAGTTGATCAGCGTCGCGGCGATGCCGCTGCCCGCCGCGCTCATGATGCGGCCCGCGCCGAGCGCGCCGTGGCGCATGTTGTCGACGAACTGTTCCTCGACCGACGCGCGCAATTCGGGCGGCTCGGCCTCGGCGACGCCGCGCGCGACGCGGCGATATACATCGTCGGCCGATTGCTCGTCGCCTTTCGCATACTTTTCGAGCAGCACGTCGAGAGAGAACTGCTGCGGCGGGATTAGCAAAGCGGGAGGAGCGGAGGAGGCGGGAGGCGTGGAAGCGGCGTTGGCCGCGCGGGTTTGCGGCGTGTCTTCTGCCATGATCGGCCCTCAAACGGCGTCGCGGCGGGCGCGGCGCGGTGGTGGAAGGCGCGCGGCCGGCACCGGATAGCGAGCCGGCGGTCGGGCGGGCGCAACGAGTCCACCTTAACGCACGAGGCGCGGGGCGGCAACCGGCAGCGGGGCCGGCGCGGCGCCGCATCTTGCGATGCCGCGGCCGCCGGGCACGCGCTCGCTAAGGGCACGTGGGCAGTAGGGAGATCGCCGCCGGAACAACGGGTTGAAACCCGCGCTTAGTGCGCGGGACTCGGGAACGTTCCGTGCGTCAGGCCGCTTCAAGCAGCGGTTCGAGGATTTCCGCGCAGATCATCGCGGACGCATTCGACGGCGCCGGGCGCTCGGCCGGCTTGAACACCGGGTCACCGCGACGGATCTTGCGGCGCGACACCGCGCAGGTGCCGGAAGAATGCGCCGAGCGACGGCGCCAGCGCTGCTCACCGTAGTGGCAGCGGCCCGGCTCGACCCAGCGGATCACCAGCGTCGTGACGGAGCTCTCGAGAATTTCGATGCGCACGCCATTGCTACCGTCGAGGGGGATGGACTCCAGGGTCATCATCGGCTCCGTGTTGTGGAGTGCCGAATGTAGTCCCGCGCGCGCCGGATAGCTATTGTGTCACCGTTGAAACACCGTTCCGGAATTAGCAATAATCAGACTTGACATTCGCGATTTGCCGAAACCACAGGCGTTGCAAGCATTTTTTATGTGATTTTTTAATAAGGCATATTTTTGCAACGCTGTGTTGCCTGTGGCGCGACGAGGAGGGCGGCCGGGAAAGAGGCGGCAACGCTTCCTTTAAGATGTCGAATGTCGGGCGGCGAACTGAGCCGTCAGTGTAGCGGGTTTGAATTTTTCAGGTCGGCTCGCGCGCGCACCGTTCAAAAACACAAGAGTTCACATGATTCCACGCCCTCCCGCCGTCCCCCCCAACTCTCCCGAAGCGTCGTCCGTCGCCGCCGAGCGCCTGAAAAAGCAGAAGGCCGCATCGATCGCGCTCTATATCGGTCTCGCGCTGCTCGCATTGTGGGTGGTGCGCGATTTCATCGTGGTGGTGGCGTGGGCCGGGGTCGTCGCGATCGCGCTGTGGCCGCTGCTGCACAAGGTGGCGGGCAGCCACTGGTTCAAGGGGCGCGCGACCTTGCTCGCGACGGTCTTCACGCTGGTGATCGCCGTGCTCGTGCTGCTGCCGGTCGGGCTCGGCATCGCCCAGGCGCTGCGCGAGGCGCACGATCTGAACGACTGGTTCCGCAGCGTGCAGGAGAACGGCATCGCGCTGCCGGACTTCATCAACCGTCTGCCGTTCGGCGTGCAGCAGATCACTTCCTGGTGGCAGGCCAATCTTGCTCAGCCGCTGCGCGACTCGGCCGCGATGAAAGGCTTGCACAGCAATACGGTGATGACGCTCGGCCGGCATTTCGGCGCGCGCGCCGCGCATGCGGCAATGGTGTTCGCGTTCATGCTGGTCACGCTGTTCGTGATTTTTCAGGCGGGGCCGCGGCTGTCCGGCTCGCTGCTGAAGGCCGCGCGACGCGGTTTCGGCGATAGCGGCGCGGACCTCGTCGCGCATATGGGTACCGCGGTGCGCGGCACCGTGTCGGGGTTGATCGTGGTCGGCGTCGGCGAAGGCCTGTTGCTTGGCGTCGCCTACTTCGCGACCGGGCTGCCGCATGCGGCGCTGCTCGGCTTCGTCACGGCGATCGCCGCGATGCTGCCGTTCTGCGCGCCGATCGTGTTCGGTCTTGCGGCGCTGTGGCTGCTCGTGCAGGGCTCGATGGTCGCGGCGGCCGGGCTGCTGGTGTTCGGCGCGGTCGTCGTGTTCGTCGCCGAGCACTTCGTGCGGCCTGTGCTGATCGGCAACTCGACGCGCCTGCCGTTTCTGCTCGTGCTGTTCGGCATTCTCGGCGGCGCGGAGACGTTCGGGCTGCTGGGGATTTTCATCGGCCCCGCGTTGATGACGGTGCTGATGGTGCTGTGGACCGATCTCGTGGAGTAGCGCGGGCGTCGAGGGAAGCGGGGCTGGGCGGCCGTGCGCCTCGCGTGCCGCGCCGGCTCAAGGGCGCTGATTCGACGGATGCTCCTGCGCCGGCGGCTTCACGCAGCCGAGCGTGTATTTGAGCGCGGCGGGCAACAGCGCGCTCCACACGTCCCACGTGTGGCCGCCGTCGATGATGCGCAGCGCCGCCGGATTGCCCGCGAGCCGCAGGTGCGTGTACAGCAGCGAGGCGTTGGCCTGGATGTCGAGGTCGTCGTCGCCGGATGCGATGAACATCGGCAGGCGGTACGCCTGGCTCATGTAGCGGTCCCACTGCGCCGGATAGTTGAGCTCGTGCCACACTTGCGGATCGAACTGGCGCTCGCCGAATACGCCGACCCGCCGCGCCGCCGACGCGCGCGGCGGCTCGTTCGCGTAGATCGCCGGACTGAGCAGCAGCGCGCCGCAAAACATCTCGGGCTGCGTCAGCGCGTAGCGCAGCGCGCCGAAGCCGCCCATCGACACGCCGCCGATCATCCGGCCGCCGCGCTGCGTCGCGACCGCGTAGTGCGTTTCGATCTCGGGCAGCAGATCGTCGAAGAACGCGCTCTCCATCTTTTCCTTGCGGTCGACGTACCAGTCCGTGCCGCCTTGCGGCATCACGATGACGACCGGGGCAATCTCCTTGCGCTTGATCAGCGTGTCCGCGGCGTTCTGCAAATGACCTTGCGTGAGCCAGTCGTTGGCGTCGCCGTTATTGCCGTGCAGCAGGTAGAGAACCGGCAGGCGCGGACCGTCCGCGCGATAGCCGCCCGGCAGGTAGATCGTGTAGTTCCAGTCGCGGCCGAGCGCATCGGAATGGAAGCTGCGGCTCGCGACCGTGCTCGCGAACGCGAACGCGGGCGCGCCGACGGCGCAGGCAAGCAGTGCGAGGGCGAAACTGAGGAATCGACGCATGTCAGTAGGGAAGGCCGGCGGGCGCGGGACTCGCGCGCGGCCGTCATGCTATCAGCATTGGCGCCAGATTTGAGATGGAAAGCGGCGCAGAGAAGGACGGCGCTTTATGCGCGCAAAGTTCTTCGGGCGCCAAGGGGACGTCAAGTGCCCCGAAGATCGCGACGCGTCAGGGACGCGCTCGAAGGGCGCTCGAAACGTTGCCGAAAAGTTCTTCAGCCCGACGTCCGCAGCCGCCCGTCCACGAGCCGCCCGACGACCCGCTTCAGCGGTTCCACGGCCAACGCGACGGCAAACAGCGCGCCGACCGCGGCCGCATCGGCGAGCAGTCCGAGCGGATAGTTCAGGTAACCATCGGTCGCCGCGTAGAGCAGCGAGTCGATCACCAGCGAAATCACCGCGCCGGCAATGAAGCACAGCAAACCCTGACGCCCGATCACGCCGACCCACGGCAGCCGCCGCGCGACCTTCTTCGCCCAGCCGAGCTCGACCAGATTGGCGACGAGCCACGCGATCGCGAGGAAGTTCCCAGCGCGCAGGTAGGACAGGTTCTGCTTGAGGCTCGCGGCAAGTGGCGCATCCAGCAGAACGAGCTTGTAGTACGCGGCGCCCACGACCACCGCGAACGCCAGCACGCTGACGAGCCACCCGGATCGATGCGCGCTGGTGCGCTGATACACCGGCTGGCAGCGCGCGAGCACGCCGAGCACGAACATCAGTTGCCACGCGAACGGGTTGAAGTCCCAGTGCATGTCGGGCGCGGCGGGAAGGTACTGGCTGACCGCCGGTGCGCCGGCCCACAGCGCGACGCTGCCGGCGACCAGCAGCCAAGGCTTGCTGCGCGCGAGCGGCAGGATCGCGGGCACCAGCAGCGCGAACAACGCGTACATCGGCAGCACGGACGCGAGGTACGGCTGGCGGCGTAGCAGCACGATGTCGCGCAGCGCGGCAAGCGGCGTGTCGATCAGGTCGTCGAGATCGGTCGTGGCGAGATTCGGCCCGTCGATGCTGAATGCGGTTAGCACCGCGCTGACCAGCAGCATCAGCCCGGCGGTGACGAGAAACGCGCGATAGATCTCGAACGAGCGGCGCAGGAAGCGGCCGCGTGCGATCGTCTCATTGCGCCGCTCGGCGAGCGTCGCATAGGCGGTGGCGGTCGCGAAGCCGCCGAGGAACACGAATACTTCTGCGGCATCGCACAGCGCGTACGCGTGCAGCGTCACGCGCGACAGAATGCTGCCGCCGATGTGATCGACGACGATGATCAGCAGAACCAGTCCGCGGAAAAAGTCGAGCTCGATCAGGCGGGAAGATGACTTGGCCATTGTTTGCGTCAAAAGCAGCCCCGTGCGACGGCGCGCTGATCCAGCGCGGCGGGCGTCTCACAAGGCTTTTTAATATGGGATTGGGTGCTGCGGCGGTGAGGTGATCCGTGCTGGCGTCGCCTGTGGCCCATCTCGCCACGCTCGACCGGTATCGCAAGGCGGCCGTGTCAGCGGGCTGTGAAGATGACCTTCGCGGTGACGCCGAGTTCCGTTGCATCGCAGCAAGGCGCAGGATTATATTTCTTTTCATGACAATGACGCAGCGAGACGGGCAGCAGCGGCTGCTGTTTACCTGAAGCGACGTTACGAAAAAAGAGGCAGCAACACGCAGTGGAGAATTAGCAACATTCTCGATGCTTGGCGCATCCACTCATGGACGCCCGGACGATGTCATGTGAGGATTTCCGGAAAAGCGCAGCCATTGGAGCAGTCTTCAGAACTGCTGGAAAAGTGACGAGAATAAAGAGCAAAGAGAACAAAGCGGCCGGATCGAGTTGTCCTATCACTCGCGGTGCAGGGAGATCATCATGAACAAGCAAGTGTTCGCGCTGGCTGTCTCCATTGCTGCGTCTGCCGTTCTTGCCGCGCCTGCCGCCGCGCAGACTAGCGTCACGCTGTACGGCGTGATCGACGAAGGCATCAACTACACGAACAATGTCGGCCACGGCCATGTTTATGAACTCGCCAGCGGTCTTGCGCAGGGAAGCCGCTGGGGCCTGAAGGGTTCCGAAGATCTCGGCGGCGGCCTGAAGGCGATCTTCCAGCTCGAGAATGGTTTCGATCTGAATTCCGGGCGGCTCGGGCAGGGCGGCCGCCTGTTCGGCAGGCAGGCTTTCGTCGGACTCAGTTCAGAGGCGTACGGCACGCTGACGTTCGGCCGGCAATATGACTCGGTCGTCGATTATCTCGCGCAGACCACGGCCAACGGCAACTGGGGCGGCGAGCTGTTCTCGCATCCGTACGACAACGACAACACCGACAACACGTTCCGCCTCGACAACACCGTCAAGTACACGACCCCGTCGATCTCGGGCTTCCAGTTCGGCGGCACCTACAGCTTCAGCAACGACACGAACTTCGCCAACAATCGCGCCTACAGCTTCGGCGGCCAGTACACGTACGGTGGGCTGCTGGTCGCGGCCGCCTATCTGCAGGCCGACAATCCGGGCAACGGCTCGAACGGGGCGATCACCGCGAACGACGCCGGCTTCGTCGCGACGCGCCTGCGCGTGTTCGGCGGCGGCATCACCTATACGTTCGGACCGGCGACGGCGGGCTTCGTCTATAGCAATTCGAACTACCTGGAGCCGACCGCAAACGGCTATCTCGGCATCGAGCCGCTGGTGCCGCTCGTGCCCGTCACACCGCCGGGCGTGCTGCTGAATTCGCTCAAGTATCAGAACTTCGAGTTCAACGGCAAATATCAGATTTCGCCGGTGCTGTTCGTCGGCGCGCAGTACGTGTACACGATGGAAACCTACGACGCATCGAACGGCGGCGTGAAGCCGCGCATCCATACGTTCGGCCTGATGGCCGACTACAACCTGTCCAAGCGCACCGACCTCTATCTGCAGGGCGCCTATCAACAGGTCACCGGCGATTCCACCCTATCGATCCTCGATTTCGCATTCATCCCCGGCACGCAGTCGCCGTCGTCGACGTCGAAGCAGGTCGTCGTGCGCGCGGCGATCCGGCATAAGTTCTAGTTCGGTGCCCTTCAAACGCAGATCGGCCAGCCTTCGGATTTCGAAGGCTGGCCTTTTTTGCGCCCTCCGACGCGACGCATGGCTATTCAAGTTCCCCTCCCGCCTGCCGATAAGTCGAATGTCAACAAGTCTGAACGCGCCGCGGCGAAGCGGTGATGTGTGCGTCGTTGGCGTCCCGATACACGTGCGGGTCGTAACGCGGAAATACGGCTCGTAAGGTGTGTATCAGAGTGTGTGGGGCAGGCGTTTCTATTAAACGACACTTTAGAATTCCGCGAGAAATTTGATCGGCCAGCAGGCAGGAAATGAGCGCCATACGAGGCGGCTTCGCCGTGCCGTCGGGAAGGCCGCGCGGCCGAAGATCGCGCACCTCGTCCGCGGCATCGGGCTATCCGGCTTGCGCATTCATAGAGCAGGAGTCGAACAGGATGAGAATGCGTTTCGACAGAACGTTATTGGCCAGTCTCGCCGGCGCGTGGGTCGCGCTGGCCGTCAGCGGTTGTGCGAACGTCGGGCAGCCCAATGCGCAGAACGGTGCGGCAACCAGCGCCAATGCGGCGTCCGGCGTGCCGGCGGCGAATGCGACAGGAGCGGCGTCCGGCGACCCGGCGGCAGCCGCGCCGCTGTCGATCGACGCCAGCGATAACGCGCCGCTGAAAAAGTCGCCGCCGCTCGTGTATCGGGTCAGGCGCGGCGACACGCTCGCGCGGGTTGCGCAGCATCATCACATCAGCGTCAAGCAGTTGCAGGTATGGAACGGGTTGAAGGCGTCGGCGCGGCTGAAGCCGGGGCAGGTGCTGCACGTTGCGTCGCCGGAAACGGTGCGCGCGGTGCAGGCGGCCAATGCGGCGGCCGCCGCATTGGCGGCGGCGCAATCCGCGGCGCAGCGTGCGTCACAAGCGACAGCGCAAACGTCGGCGCAAGCTTCGACACAGTCCGCCGCGCCGGCTCCGGATGCCACCGCAGTGCGCGAAGTCACGCAGGAAACCCGCCGGCACGCGAGCAGCGTGACGCTCGCGTGGCCTGCCGCGGGCAGCGTCGTCGAAGCGTTCCAGCCCGGCGAAACACGCGGCATCGAAATCGGCGGCAACGCGGGCGATCCGGTGCGAGCCGCCGCCGACGGCAAGGTGATGTACGCGGGCACCGGACTGAACAGCTATGGCAGTCTGATCATCGTCCAGCACAACAAGGATTTTCTGACCGCGTATTCGCACAACCGCAAGCTGATGGTCAAGATGGGCGACATTGTCCGCAAGGGACAGCAGATCGCGGAGATGGGCGACGAGAACAGCTCGCGTGTGTCGGTGGGGTTCGAAGTGCGGCGCGACGGCAAGCCGGTCGATCCGCTGCCTTATCTGCCGCAGGGGCGCGGCTGAGCTTCCACGTTCCCGCAAAAGCTCACCTTGAATTTATTCAGCTAAACCAGGTAATTTGATCGACCGCGCATTCCGGCGGTCGACGAATCGTTGCAAAAGTACCTTCACGTCAGAGCATTCCGCTCGATCTGCGCAAGAATACCGACGATCAACCATGCGGCCTCGACCCGCAGCCGTTTATGAACGGTGAGGCAATGCAGGAGCCGGCAGGCAGCGCACGCGCCGCCGCCGTGCCTGTGCGAATCGCCGTTACGTCGTTTGCCCTCCGCGCAGCAGCCGCGCTACCTCGCCGTGGTAATGCAGGATCGCGGGATCGGCCTGCAAGAGCGGCAGATAACGCGGCAGGAAGTGATTGTGCGGTTGCTCGGGCGAGAACAGGCCGACCACGGCCTCGGCGGTCGCGAGACGGTCGCCGGCCTCGGCTTCCGCGTCGTCGAGAACTTCGTCGACGCTCGCGATCACCGTCGACAGCGGCGTCAGCCAACGAAACCCCGAGCCGTTGATCAGCACCTGCAGGAATGCCGCCGGCGTTAC
The DNA here is from genome assembly GCF_050436245.1 of Paraburkholderia sp. MM6662-R1. Classification (NCBI taxonomy): domain Bacteria; kingdom Pseudomonadati; phylum Pseudomonadota; class Betaproteobacteria; order Burkholderiales; family Burkholderiaceae; genus Paraburkholderia; species Paraburkholderia sp. MM6662-R1. Next base: position 2,456,144 of record NZ_JBNDLV010000004.1, read on the forward strand.
CGGGCCGAACTCCTTTTCGTACGCGGCGCGTTCGTGATCGAGAATCGCCTTGTGCAGCGCAAGCAATGGTCGGCGAATGTCCGTGAGGAATTGAGTGCATTGCGGGTCGTTCATCGGCGGCTCCAGCGGCTGAGGTGATTCGACGGAATCGTGCGTCGCAACACCACTCAGTGCGATGCAGCGGGTCGCGCGATCACGCTAACGGATCGATTCGTCGATGGTAACGCATCGCTCCAGCCCACACATGCGATCCACCGCGCACAGCATGCGATGTGCCGCCTGACACCGTCAAAGCGAACTTCTTTCGACACGACTACAATCGGCCGGTTTTCTTGCGACACCCGCTCGCTCACAGGCCGCATTTCATGGCTTATTAGCGCGACACGCCGAACAAAACCGGTGCATGTCGGCGGTCTGGTGCGGTGTCGCGATCTAAACCGCGTGACCACAACAACATCCCCATCCGGAGCCGCTCATGACAACGCTCAATATCAACGGCGAAACCCATACCGTCGATGCCCCGCCCGACATGCCCCTGCTGTGGGTGCTGCGTGATCTCGTCGGGCTGACCGGCACCAAGTTCGGCTGCGGCATCGCGCAATGCGGCGCATGCACCGTGCATCTCGATGGCGTCGCGGTGCGCTCGTGCGTGTTCCCGGCGGCGGCGGTCGGCGACCGCAAGATCGTCACGATCGAAGCGCTCGGCGCCACGCCCACGGGCCAGAAAGTGCAGCAGGCCTGGCGTGAGCTCGACGTCGTGCAATGCGGCTACTGTCAGTCGGGGCAGGTGATGTCGGCGGCGTCGCTGCTCGCGCGCAATCCCAATCCGAGCGACGCCGACATCGACGCCGCGATGGCGGGCAACATCTGCCGCTGCGGAACCTATCACCGCGTGCGCGCGGCGATCAAGCACGCCGCGAAGGGGGCCTGACATGTCCCAGGGATTGCTCGATGCACAGAACGGCGCGCAGCCGGCTGACACCGACACGCGGCACGCACGCGGCATCTCGCGGCGCGGCTTCCTCAAATTCGGCGTGACGGTCGGCGCCGCGGCCGGCGGCGGTCTGCTGCTCGGCTTCAGCATGCCGGCCGCGAGCCAGGATCAGAAGGCGGGCAAGAGCGTGATCGGCGGCGATGCGAACGAGGCGCCGCAAAGCGGCGTGTTCGCGCCGAACGCGTTCATCCAGATCGACAACGCCGGCAAGGTCACGCTCGTGATACCGAAGGTCGAGATGGGTCAGGGCGTCTATACGTCGATTCCGATGCTGATCGCCGAGGAACTCGAAGTGCCGCTCGGCACGGTCATGCTCGATCACGCGCCGCCCAACGAAAAGCTCTTCATGGACCCGCTGCTCGGCGGCCAGTTGACCGGCGGCTCGACGTCGATCCGCTTCGCGTGGGAGCCGATGCGCCGCGCGGGCGCGACTGCGCGCGTGATGCTGATCAACGCGGCCGCGCAGCAGTGGCAGGTCGATCCGGCGAGTTGCCATGCGCAGGCCGGTCAGGTGATCCACGCGGCCAGTAATCGCAGCGCGAGCTATGGTCAGCTCGCGCAGGCCGCCTCCGCGCTGCCCGCGCCGCAGAACGTGCCGTTGAAAGACCCGAAGGACTTCAAGCTGATCGGCACGCCGGTGAAGCGTCTCGATTCGCCGGAGAAAGTCGACGGTACCGCGCAGTTCGGCCTTGACGTGCGCTTGCCCGAGATGGTTTACGCGGCGATCGCGAACTGTCCGGTGTTCGGCGGCACGCTCGCGAGCGTCGACGATACGCATGCGAAGACGATCCCCGGCGTGCGCGAGGTCATCAAGCTCGACAACGCGGTCGCGGTGATCGGCGCTCACACGTGGGCCGCGAAGCGCGGCCTGCAGGCGCTCGACATCAAGTGGAACGAAGGCGCGGGCGCGCAGTTATCGATGAAGCGCATCGTCGACGATCTCGCGGCGGCCTCGCAACATGGCGGCGCGGTGGCGCGCAAGGACGGCGACGTCGGCCGCGCGTTCGGCGATGCGAAGTCGCGCGTCGACGCGGTCTACCAGCAGCCGTTCCTCGCGCACGCGACGATGGAGCCGGTCAACGCCACGGTCCACGTGCGCGGCGACGCCTGCGAAATCTGGCTCGGCTCGCAGGTGCCGACGCGTGTCGTCGATGCGGCGGTCGCGGTCACGGGCTTGCCCGCCGACAAGATCATCGTGCACAACCATCTGATCGGCGGCGGCTTTGGACGGCGGCTCGAAACCGACATGGTCACGCAGGCCGTGAAGGTCGGCAAACAGGTGCCGACGCCGGTCAAGGTGCTGTGGACGCGCGAGGAGGACATCCAGCACGACATGTACCGGCCGTACTACTACGACACGATCTCGGCCGGGCTCGACGCGAACGGCAAGCCGATCGCGTGGCAGCATCGCATCGCCGGGTCGTCGATCATGGCGCGCTTCGCGCCGCCCGCGTTCAGGAACGGGCTCGACCCCGATGCGGTGGAGGTCGCCGCCGATCTGCCGTACGACCTGCCGAACCAACTGGTCGACTACGTGCGCGTGGAACCGCACGCGGTGCCCACCGCGTTCTGGCGCGGCGTCGGGCCGACGCGCGGCACGTTCGTCGTCGAGAGTTTCATCGACGAACTCGCCGCGCACGCGAAGATCGATCCGGTGCAGTACCGGCGCGATCTGCTCGGCAAATCGCCGCGCGCGTTGAACGTACTCAACCTGGCCGCGCAAGCGGGCAACTGGGGCAGCGCGCTGCCCAAGGGGCAAGGGCGCGGCATCTCGGTGATGCACGCGTTCGGCAGCTTCTTCGCGATCGTCGTCGAGGTCGCGGTCGAGCAGGGCGAAGTGACGGTCAAGCGCGTCAACTGCTCGGTCGATTGCGGGATGTTCGTCAACCCGAACACGATCGAAGCGCAGGTGCAGGGCGGCATCATCTTCGGCATCACGGCGGCGCTTTATAGCGAGATCACGATCAAGGACGGTCGCGTCGAGCAGAACAACTTCACCGACTACCGGATGCTGCGCATCAACCAGACGCCGCCGATCGACGTGCATATCGTGAAGAGCGGCGAGGCGCCCGGCGGCATCGGCGAACCCGGCACCGCGGCGCTCGCGCCCGCGCTGACCAACGCGATCTATGCGGCCACCGGCACGCGGCTGCGGCAATTGCCGGTTGGCCGCCAACTGCACAACGCCTGACGCGAAAGGAGCCCGACATGAAAAAAATGCTGAAGGGTCTTGGCGCGGCGCTATGCGTCGCGTTGCCGTTTATCGCCCAGGCGCCTGCTGATGCCGCAGCTCCGTCAGCCACCGGTGCAGCCGATCAAACGCTCGTGCAACGCGGCGCTTACCTCGCTCAACTCGGCGATTGCGCCGCCTGCCACACCGCGCCGAAAGGCAAGCCGTTCGCCGGCGGCCTGCCGATGAACACGCCGATGGGCCGCATCTACGTGACCAATATCACGCCCGACGCACGGACCGGCATCGGCGGTTACACCGAAGCTGACTTCGCGCGGGCGCTGCGTGAGGGCGTCGCGAAAGACGGCCACAACCTGTATCCGGCGATGCCGTATCCGTCCTACGCGAAGGTCGACGACGACGACGTGAAGGCGCTGTACGCGTTCTTCATGCACGGCGTCGCGCCAGTGCAGCAGGCGAATCGCGAGTCCGACATCAAGTGGCCGTTGAACATGCGCTGGCCGCTGATGTTCTGGAACATGGCGTTTCTCGAGAAGGGTGCGTATCGCGACAAGCCGGGCAAGGACGTCGCGTGGAATCGCGGCGCGTATCTGGTGCAAGGGCTCGGACATTGCGGGTCGTGTCACACGCCGCGCGGTGTTGCGTTCCAGGAAAGTGCGCTCGACGAAAGCGGCAGCGCATTCCTGAGCGGCGCGCTGCTCGATGGCTGGTTCGCGTCGAACCTCACGGGCGAGCACAACACCGGGCTCGGCCGCTGGAGCGACGAGGATCTGCGCACGTTCCTGAAGACCGGCGCGAATCGCCATGCATCGGCGTTCGGCGCGATGACGAGCGTGATCAACAACAGCACGCAAGCGATGAGCGATCAGGACGTCGCGGCAGTCTCGACGTATCTGAAGTCGCTGCCGCCGGTCGGCGGCACCGGCGCGGCCGCCTATACGTACGATCCGCAGGCGACGAAGGTGTCGCTCGATCGCCCCGCGAACGATGCCGGCGCACGCGTCTATACGGCGTATTGCATGCATTGCCACGGCGTCGACGGGCACGGCTTCGCGCCGATGCTCGCGCCGCTCGCCGGCAATCCGAACGTGCTCGCGAAGGACGCGTCGTCGCTGATCAACGTCACGCTGAACGGCACCGGCGATCTCGTGATCGACGGCGTGCCGTCGCCGTTTCCGATGCCCGGCTTCGCCGCGGTGCTCGACGATCAGCAGATCGCCGATGTGCTGAGCTTCGTGCGGACTGGCTGGAACAACGGCGCGCCGGCGGTCGGTGCGGCGGAGGTGGCGAAGTTGCGGCAGTCGACGCAGGCGGGGCGTTGATCGGCCGCTAAGTGCGGCGCAGAAGCGCGCTTGCCGACCTCGCGCCGTTTCAGGTTGTGGGCCAACCGACGGCAGCTATCATCGTGGGACGGCACACCGCGCCTTCGTCGATGGACTCGCCGTCGGCCAATGCCGACATTTGCACCACGACCGATACAGGCGCATTGGTCCTATGGGAGTCCCCGTCGTGTTCGAACGGCTCTCGGAATTGGCAACGACCTTCGTCCGCCGTGCGGCGTCGAAGTCTCTGCGCGAAGCTGATGGACTTCCGACATGACCCTATCCAGTCAAGCCCGAAACGTGTCGGTCACACCGTCGGCTTCTCGCCTGTCGACGCTCAGTCACATACAGATCGCGTCGCTGTGGTTTGCGCTCTTTACCCAATGGATGACGGTCGTTCCGGTGCTCGTGCCGGCACAGGTCGCCGATATGCTCGGACGCGATGCCGCGTTGAAGGAAGGCGTGGCCGGCTCCGTCATTGCGTCCGGCGCATTCATTGCGATGATCGTGGCGCCACTGGCCGGCGCGCTTTCAGATCGCTGCTCTGCAAAACATGGACGCCGGCGACCGTTTCTCGTCACCGGCGTGTTCGGCATTGCGGTTGCACTGGTATGGCTTGGTTCATTCAACGGCGGGGGGAGTCTATGGATGTATACACTCGCGTTCCTGCATCTCCAGTTCTGGTGGAACTGGGCGGCGGGGCCGTACGCCGGGCTGGTGCCCGATGTCGTGCCAAAACAGGAAACCAACCGCGCGAGCGCGTGGCTCAACGTGATGACCGTGCTCGGCACGATCACTGGCAACGTGGTGCTCGTTGTCCTCTATTCGCCGGGCCACCTGTATCCTACGGTTGCCGCGTTCATTGCGATCATGTTGCTCTGCCTTTGGCTGACGATTCGCGGCTCGCGCGAGCCGACACCTGTCAGATCCCGACAACGGTTCGAGCTCGTCACGTTCATGCGCTCGTTCTATCTCGATCCACGCCTGCACCGAAACTTTTACTGGGTGCTGGTAACCCGTCTGTTCGGCAACATGGGAATCTGGTCGATCTTCGCCTTCATGTTGTACTACCTGCAGGACGTGATCGGCATTCGTCATCCGACCAGTCTCCTGAATGGGCTGCTTGGCGTCGGCGTGGTGCTAGCGATCCCGGCCAGCCTGCTGGGCGCATGGCTCGCCGACCGGCACGGTGTCGTTCCCGTCGTCCGCCTGACCAGCTGGATCATGGCCGGAGCCGCGATTGGCTTTGTCCTGCTGGCGTTGCATCCAAACCTGTTGCTGGTGATCGCGGTCGGGCTGGTTTTCTGCGCCGCTTACGGAACCTATCAAGCCGTCGACTGGGCACTCGCGTTGCAAGTGTTGCCAGACGATGCGTCCAGCGGCAAGGACATGGGCATCTGGCAAGTGTCGATGGTGCTACCGCAGATCCTCGGCCCTGCCGCCACCGGGTGGATGCTGTCATGGGTCAAGGCGTTTGCCGGTGCCGGACCCGCCTATGTCGTCGCGTTCGTCGTCGCAGCGGGGTGGTTCGTGCTCGCGGCGTGGTTCGTCTCGCGCATCAAGATTGCTTCCCGGCAGCACGTATCCGTGACTTGAACTACAGACCGCGAATCACCTCACCTCACCGATGCTGTCCCGCCTTCTGCCGCTTTTCGAGCACGCGAGCATACCAGGTCAGCGGAAAACACATCGCGAAGTAGATCATCGCGACCATGCCGTAGATCGGAAACGGCCGGAACGCGGCATTCGTGATCATCGTGCCGGTCTTCGTCAGTTCGGCGAAGCCGATGATCGACGCGAGCGCGGTGCTCTTGACCACCTGCACGAGAAAACCGACGCTCGGCGCGACCGCGATCTTCAGCGCCTGCGGCCACACGATATAGCGCAACTGCTGGCCGAACGTCATGCCGAGGCTCGCACCCGCGGCCCACTGACCGCGCGGCACCGCTTCGACGCAGCCGCGCCAGATGTCGACCAGATACGCGCTCGTATAGAGCGTCAGCGTGACGGTCGCGGCGGCCCACGGCGACACGTCGATGCCGATGAGCGGCAAGCCGAAGAAGGCGAGAAAAAGCTGCATCAAGAGCGGCGTGCCCTGAAACACCTCGACGTACAGCACGACGATGCGGCGCAGCCACGCGATCGGCGACACGCGCATCGCGAGCAGCACGAGCCCGACGATCCCGCCGCCGACGAACGCGATCAGCGACAGCAGCACGGTCCAGCGCGCGGCGAGCAGCAGGTTGCGGGCGATGTCCCACAGCGTGAATTCGACCATGATCAGCGCTCCGTCGGCAGGGTGCGCGCGCCGCGCCACATCAGGCGGCTGCGCCAGTTGCGCGGCAAGCCGTCGTTGCCGCTACTACTGCTGTTGTTACCTCGTGCCGCACGGCCCGCGAACAGCCCGCGGCCGAAGCGGTTCAACAGCTGCCGCAACACGATCGACATCAGCAGATAGGCAGCCGTGATGATCACGTAGCTCTCGAACGAGCGGAAGTTGCGCGACTGGATGAAGTTCGCCGCATAGGTCAGGTCGGGCACCGAGATCTGCGACACGACGGCCGAGCCGAGCATCACGATCAGCACCTGGCCGAGCAGCGCGGGAAACACGTTGGCGAGCGCCTGCGGCAGCACGACGTAGCGGAACACCTGGCGCCCATGCAGGCCGAGCGCCTGTGCGGCCTGCACCTGACCGCGCGAAATCGAATCGATGCCGGCGCGCACGATCTCGATCGCGTACGCGCCGAGATTGACGGTCATCGCAAGAATCGCGGCCTCTATCTCGTCGATATGAATGCCGAGGCTCGGCAGGCCGAAAAACACGAAGAACAACTGCACCAGAAACGGCGTGTTGCGGATCAGCTCGACGTAGCTCGCGACGAGCCAGCGCGCCCACTTCGGCCCGGCCGCCGCGATGCTCGCGCCGGCGATCCCCACCATCCCGCCCGCCAGGGTCGACACGGCCGTGAGGCCGAGCGTCACGGCGGCGCCGCGCGCGAGCATCCCCGCATACAGGCCGAAGCCGCTGAAATCGAACGCGTAAGTCATGGCCTCGTGCCCATCGTAGGATCAGATCGCGGCGCGGCCTTCACGGCGCCACGCCACAGGTTTCAAAAATCGGCCGGCAGCGGCGCGCGCAGCCACTTCTGCGAGATCGCGTTCATCGTGCCGTCCTTGCGGGCCTTGGCAATCGTTTCGTCGACCTTCGCCTTCAGGCGCGGCTCGTTCTTGTTCAGACCGACGTGATCGGGCGAGCTGAACAGCGCGAACTTCTGCTCCGGATCGTTCGCCGGATGCCGCGCGAGAATCGTCGCGCCGACGTCGTTGCCGACCACCATCAACTGTACCTGACCAGAAAGAAACGCCGAAATAGCGCCGTTCGGATCGTCGAAACGTTTGATGTTCGCCGACGGCGGCGCGATCTTCGTCACGCTCAGGTCTTCGAGCGTGCCGCGCGCGACCGAGATCGACTTGCCGCCGAGGTCGGCGGCGGTCTTCACCGGCAGCGACTTCGGGCCGAACACCGCGAGGTAGTACGGCGCGTAGGGTTGCGAGAAGTCGATCACTTTTTCGCGCTCGGGCGTCTGGCCGACCGACAGCAACATGTCGGCCTTGTGGTCGGCGAGAAAGGCCATGCGGTTGTCGCCGGTGACCGGCACCAGTTCGACCTTCGCGTTGAGCGCCTTACCGATCAGATTGGCGACGTCGATGTCGTAGCCGACCGGTTTCATGTCCGGACCGATCGAGCCGAACGGCGGATAGTCCTCGAATACGCCGATGCGCACGGTGCCGGACTTCGCGATGTCGTCGAGCGCGTCGGCATGCGCGGCCGACGGCAGTGCGCACAGCGCGCCGAGCGCGGTCATCGCGAGCGTCGCGGCGAGCGTCGCGAACACGCGGCGGGTCGATTGGAGAGCGGGGCGCTGGTTCATGATGGGTTCCTCTGTCGTAATACGGTAGTTATTCAGGCAAAGCCGTATGATGGGTTCGGGTATCAGGCGGCGCGCGCGGCGATCAGCTTGCACGCGTGCGGCGGCAGCTCGGCGAGCACCGGCATGCCGAGCGCGAGCCCGGGCGTTTCGCGCGGCGTGGTCGCGGCGGTCAGCGTGAAGCCCACGCAATCGATCGTCGCTTCGAGCGAGGCGCCGACGTCGCGAATGAACGTGACGGTACCGGGCAGCCGGTTCGGGTTCGGTGCTTCCGTGGCCGCCTTCACGCAGATGTCCTCGGGGCGAATCAGCAGGCGGATCGCGTCGCCGGCCGCACCCGGCTGCCGCGCATCGGCGAGCGGCGCGCCCGGGTTCGGCGTCACCGCGATGCGCCGTCCGCCCGGCAGGCTCACGACGCCCGCGCCGTCGTACCGCACCGGCAGAATGTTGCCGAGCCCGATGAAGTCGGCGACGAACTCGCTGACCGGATCGCGGTAGATGTCGAGCGGCTTGCCGACCTGCGCGATGCGGCCTTTCTCCATCACGACGATCTCGTCGGCCATCGTCATCGCTTCGCGCTGGTCGTGCGTGACCATGATCGTCGTGATGCCGAGGCGTTGCTGCAGCAGGCGGATTTCGACCTGCATCGCTTCGCGCAGCTTCGCGTCGAGCGCGGACAGCGGCTCGTCGAGCAGCAGCAGTTGCGGCTCCGAAGCGATCGCGCGAGCGATCGCGACGCGTTGGCGCTGACCGCCCGACAGTTGCGTGACCGGCCGATTCGCCATGTGCGGCAGCTGGATCAGCTCGAGCAGTTCGGCGACGCGGCGCGTTTGCCGTGCTTTCGCGACCTTGCGCAGCTTCAGCGGATACGCGACGTTCTGCGCGACCGTCATATGCGGAAACAGCGCGAGCGACTGGAACACCATGCCGAAGTCGCGCCGGTTGGCCGGCAGTCGCGTGATGTCGCGGCCGGCGAAATGGATGCTGCCCTCGGTCGGCGTTTCGAGGCCTGCGATCATCCGCAGCAGCGTGGTCTTGCCGCAGCCGGACGGGCCGAGAAAGCACACGAGCTTGCCGTCGGGCACGCTCAGGTCGACGTCGTCGACGGCATGCACGGCGCCGAAGCGCCGCGTGACGGCCTGCAAGGTCAGATGGGTCATCGGAAGCTCCAGCAAGGTGACGGGTTCACAGCGCGACGCCTTCGTCGCCGATCAGCTTTTCGAGCAGCCAGATCAGCGCGAAGTCGATCGCGACGATGACCACCGCGAAACAGAACACGGTCGGATCGAGCGACGACACCGTGCGGCTATAGAGCCACACCGGCAGCGTGATCGTATCGATGCTGTACAGGAAGAACGTCACCGTGAACTCGTTGAACGACACGATGAAGGCGAACAGCATGCCGGCGAGAATGCCGGGGCGCATCAGCGGCAGCACCACGTCGATGAGCGCGCGGCCGGGGCTCGCGCCCATCACGAGCGCGGCTTCCTCGAACTCGGGGCCGATCGACGCGACCGACGCCGCGCAGTTCTTCACCGTGAACGGCAGCGCCAGGATCACATGCGCGATGATCAGACGGCCGACGCCCAGCTCGACCGGCAGCACGTTGAACACCAGCAGCAGCGACAGGCCGAGCATCACGAGCGGATAGACGAGCGGCAGCGCGACCAGTTGCTCGACCATCGGCTTGCCGCGAAAACGGTAGCGCGACAGCGCGTACGCGGCGGGCACGGAGACCAGCGTCGCGATCAGCATCGTCGCTAGCGCGACGACGAGACTCGTGCTCAGCGCGGCGCCCATCGACAGCGTATCGGTCGCGTCCGGTGACACGAAGCTGTGCCACGCCGCGCGGTACCAGTGCAGGCTGTACGCGTGCGGCGGGAATTCGAGCGTGTCGGCCGCGCTGAACGACATCGCGATCATCGTCAGGATCGGCAGCGCGGCGAGAAACAGCACCACGCCCGCGACGAGCGCGGTCGCGCGGCCGAGCTGGCCGGGCATCGTCTGCGGCAGGCGCGGGAAGCGCGGGAAGCGCGGCGAACGAGGTTCGGTGCGCGGCAGGCGCGAGGTCGGCAGCGGCGTGCTCATGCGTGAGGCTCCCCGGTCAGACGCTGGGTGCGGCGCACGAGCCGTTGCGACAGCGCCATTACGGCGAGCGTCGCGATCATCAGCGCCACGCCGGAAGCGGAGGCGGCCGGCCAGTTCAAGAGCGGCGCGACCTGATCGTGCACCAGCACCGCGAGCATCGGCACACGCCGGCCGCCGAGCAGCAGCGGCACCGCGAACGCGCTCGCGTTGTACGCGAACACCAGCAGCGCGCCCGACACGAGGCCCGGCATCGCGAGCGGCAGCAGCACGTGACGCAGCGTTTGCCAGCGCGTCGCGCCGAGCGTCGCGGCGGCTTCCTCGTACGAGATCGACACCGCGCGCATCGCGCTGGACAGCGGCAGCACGGCGAGCGGAAACGCGGTCTGGATCAGCCCCAGCAGCACGCCATGCTCGCGATACAGCCACATCACCGGACGCTCGACGAGTCCGCTCGCGAGCAGCGCGTGATTGAGCAGACCCGCCGGGCCGAGGATCACGAGCCAGCCATAGCCTTGCAGCAGCAGATTGACGAGCAGCGGCAGCAGCACACCCGCGAGCAGCAGCCGGCGCGCGAGCCGCGATGTCGTGCGCGCCATCGCGAGCGCGACCGGAATCGCGAGCACGACCGCGCACAGCATGCTCTGGAACGCGAGCCGCAGCGTCAGCCACAACGATTTCAGGAAGTAGCCGTCGAGCAGGTCCGCGTAGTTCTGCAGCGTGAAGCTGCGCCATTCATTGCCGGACGTGCCGAAGCTCATGCGCAGCACGACCAGCGCAGCCGCGCCGAGTATCGCCAGAAACAGCAGGATCGGCGCGAGCAGCAACCACGGCCGGGCTTTCGCGAGCGTCGTTGCGCCGGCAGCGGGGTCGGTCACGGCAGTCTCGACGACTGCGCAAGCGCAAGCAGCGCCGCCGGGCGTCGGGCCCGGCGCCGCTTCGTCCGGCATCATCGCGGCACGCCGCGGGAAGCGCGCGAGCATCGTGGTTACGCCGAGAAGATTTCGGTGTAGCGCTTGATCCATGCCGGCTGCACGGCGGCGAGCGCCTTGTCGTCATGCAGCACGGCTTTCTCGGCGATCTGCTGCGGGCTCGGCACGAACGCGCGGCTCGCGGCCGGAATCATCGCTTTCGAATTGACTGGGCCGTTCAGCACATCGGCCGCCATGCGGCCTTGCACGCCGGCGTCGAGCGAGTGATTGATGAACGCGTGGATCAGGTCGGTGTCGCCCGGGTGCGCTTTCGGAATCACCGTGAACATCAGTTGCGTCGCGAAGCCTTCCTTCATGCCGTAGGTCACGCCCATCTTGTATTCGGGCTTGCGGATCTGATCCGGGAAAAACGCGGGCGAGTAGATGCCGCCGATGTCGAGCGAGCCCGTGCGGAACAGGTCGGCCACCTGGTTCGGGTTCTCGCCGAGCGTCATCACGCGGTCTTTGAGCTGCGCGAGCTTCTTGAAGCCGGGCTCGATGTTCTGCTGCGAGCCGCCGTTCATCTTCGCGGCGATGATCGCGAGATCGACCGCTTCGGCCCATTCGGGCGGCGGCAGGAAAATGCGGCCGGCGTATTTCGGGTCCCACAGCGCCTCGTACGACGAAGGCGGCGTCTTGACCGTCGCGGTGTTGTAGATGAGGCCGTCGGACCACAGCAGATAGCCGACGCCGAAACCGTTCGCGCCGGTGCGGTATGGCGGCGCGACTTCTTTCAGGTTCGGCAGGCGGTCGAGGTCGGGCTTCATCAGCAGGCCCGCGTCGGCGAGGCCGGAGGCGCCGACACCGGCGAGCGTGATCACGTCATAGGTGGGGCGCTCGCCCGCTGCCTTGACTTTGGCGACCATGCCGGAGGTGCCGTCGGCGCGGTCGGCGATCACCTTCGCGCCGGTCTTCGCCGTGAAGGTCGCGGCGATGTTGCGCAGCGCGGCCGTGCCGGTATCGTCCGACCACGTCAGGATGCGCAGCGTCTTGCCGCTGAAGTTGTGCTCCTGCGCGCGCAGATTGAGGAACGGCATCGGCAGCGCGGATGCCGCGAGCGCCGTACCGATCGTCTTGATGGCCTGCCTTCTACCCCGTTTGATCTGCTGCATGGCGGTCTCCTGTGTTGAACGCCCGTTGCCCATGATTCGCCGTGACCGCTGCCGGATATACCGTGCGTGGATGCACTGTAGGTTTGCCAAAATCACGCAACAATCGAAATATGCGCATGGATCGCATGACGTACGCTCATGGCTCGCCGCCGGCGAACGCGGTGGCGAGCGATTGGGCGACGCGCCGGGAAGCTACGGGCGATGGCTTATCCGGGTTAACGTCCATATCTGGCTGAGGAATCCCAGCGCGCGTCGAGGTATGAGGAAAGCTCGGTTCTGGTGCGGTTGCTGAAGGCTTTTTTGCACCGCGCCGGTGCGACATTCCTCGGTACGGGCGTTTTTCACGCATGCCATGAGTCGAACGCATGCGGGTTTGCCTGCGCGCCCACTCGTGCGCGCATAGCCGATCGCGTATGCTGTGGGCTTGGCGGGCAGGGCGGCGAGGGGCGCTGCCGCAGCCAAGCAATGATTTTTTCTGATCCTGGACATCCGATGCGACGCCTACCGCCGCTCAACGCGCTGCAGATTTTCGAAACCGTCGCGCGCCATCGCAGCTTCACGCGTGCCGCCGACCATCTGTGCCTGACGCAAGGCGCGGTCAGCCGGCAGATCATCGCGCTCGAGGAGTACTACAAGTTTCCGCTGTTCAAGCGGCACGCAAAGGGGCTGACGCTGACCGCCGAGGGCGAAATGCTGCTGCCGGCGGTCAAGGAGAGCTTCGCGCGGATCGAGGAAATGTCGCTGCGCTTGACGAGGCAGCGCACCGATCTCGCGCTGAAGGTGCCGACCTGCGTGATGCGCTTGATGCTGCCGAAGATCATGCGCTTCCAGTCCGACTATCCCGATCTGCACGTGCAGATCACGACCACCTGGCAGCACGACGTCGATTTCCAGAGCGAGCCGTTCGACGCGGCGATCATCTATGGTTCGTCGCCCGGTGCGGACGTGCAGGCGGTGTCGCTGTTCGAGGAGCGTCTGACGCCGGTCTGCACGCCCGAGCTGCTGAAGGACAAGCCGCTCGCGCAGGTGGCCGATCTCGGGCGCCACACGCTGCTGCATCCGACGCGCGATCACCGCGACTGGAAGATGTGGCTCGCGAAAGTCGCGGAAGCCGATTCGGCGGGCGCCGCGACGATCGACGCGGAGCTCGGCCCGAGCTTCGATACGCTCGACATGGCGACCAACGCCGCCGCGCAGGGCTTCGGTGTCGCGATCAGCGACCTCGCGCTAATCGACGAGGACGTCGCCGCCCGGCGCCTCGTGCGGCCGTTCGATACCGTGCTGAAGACCGGCTGGCGCTATTACTTCGTGTATCCGGACTCAGTCGCGCAACAGCAGAAGCTGAATCTGTTCCGCGACTGGATCGCCGAGCATTGGGAAGAGTGAGGTTGCCGTCCGCCCGTGCCGGATAAGGCATCGCGTCACGGCGCGAACGACAGAAACAGATAAGCCGCGAACAGCGACAGATGCACGGCGCCTTGCAAAATCGTCGTGCGCCCGGTGCTGAGCGTCAGCGTGGCGACCACCAGCGTGAGCGCGAGCAGCACCATGTCCTTGCCATCGATGCCGAGCACGATGGGCTGACCGATGTACAGGAACACGCCGGCAACGGTGGGAATGGTCAGGCCGATACTCGCCAGTGATGAGCCGAGCGCAAGGTTCAGGCTGGTCTGCAGACGGTCGGCGCGCGCTGCGCGCAGCGCCGCGAGTCCTTCCGGCAACAGCACCAGCGACGCAATCACGATACCGACCACCGCCGGCGGCGCGCCCGCGCTCAGCACCGCTGACTCGACCACCGGCGACAGCACTTTCGCGAGCAGCACGACCGCGACGAGGCTCACGAGCAGCAGCACGCCGCTGATGGCGGCGAGGCGCGCGCCGGGCGGCTCGGCATGGACGTCTTCGTCGGGCACGCCGGCGAGGAAGTAGTCGCGATGGCGCACCGTCTGCACGAACACGAACACGCAGTACAGCACCAGCGACGACACGCCGGCAAACGCGAGCTGCGACGGCGACAGGACAGGCCCGGGGCTGGTGGTCGTGAAATTCGGCATCACGAGCGTCAGTACCGACAGCGACGCGAGCACCGCCAGCGCGGCCGCCGCGCCGCGGCTCTGGAAGTCCTGTTCCAGATGGCGGATGCCGCCCACCAGCAGACACAGCCCGACGAGCCCGTTGCAGACGATCATCACGGCCGCGAATACCGTATCGCGCGCGAGGCCGGCTTTCTCGGGACCGGACGTCAGCATCACCGAGACGATCAGCGCCACCTCGATCACCGTGACGGCGACCGCGAGCACCAGCGTGCCAAACGGCTCGCCGACGCGATGCGCGACCACTTCGGCATGATGCACGGCGGCAAACACGGCCGCGCATAGCGACATGCCGGTCAGTGCGAGCAGCAGCGTGTTGCCCGGCATCGCGTAGGCGGCGCCGAGCACGATCCAGCTAACGATCGGCGCGACGAGAGTCCAACGAGGCAAGACGGTCGCGGACGAAGTCATGCGGCCTTCCTTTCGGTGCATGTATAAACTTGAAGTAATATCTTAACAAGTGACGTTAAGCTATTAAATTATCGGGAATAACTCGTTACGAGAAGCCGTCGCCACGCGGTCGGGTGGTCATCGCGACGCGCATAGCGCATTAAAAATATCGCGGTTTCGGGGGCGCGGGGAATCGCCGCGTCGGATGGTGCGATGGCCGCACCGTGAGGCAATGGTGTCGAGCGCTGCATCGGAGGGTGAATTGGCGTCCCGGCGGAGCTTTCCGCCGTCGACGCCAGCTTGCTGCTGTTATCGCAACTTCTTCGGCCGTTCGACCGGATTACTGGCCCATCGCGCGGATCGACAGCGCGCTCTTCACCGACGTCACGCCTGCCACGCCTTGAGCGGCGTTCGTCGCGAGTTCGATCTGAGCCTGTTCCGGCACCGAGCCTTCCAGCGTGACGGCGCCTTCGCGTGCGCGCACGGTGATGTTGCCGACGGTCAGGCCCTTCGTACGTGCGAGCGTCGCGCGGACCTTCTTCTGCAGCGCGCGATTAGCCGCGCGAGTCTGCTTGGTGGTCGGTGCCGTTGCCGCCGGCGCTGCGGTCGCGGCCGCCTCGCTGCTTTGCGCGTACGCATTGAGGGAAGCGAGAACGACCAGCGCGCCGCCGATCATCTTGATTGCCGAGAATGCTTTCATTCAACCATCTCCTGTTGTCGTAGAACGTCGATCCCCGGATGGGATCGATTTTTTTTACACCAGCGGGTACGGCGGGATTCCATGCCAATGGAACAGGTACAGCAGTCTGCGAACGCTTTCAGCCGACACGCGGTTTCAGCGAGCCGCGAAGCGCGCGCCGAAACATGCAAACGGCCGTGTGACCGGCCGGATGAACACAATACAACAATTGGTGCCATGTTGACTTCCATGGCGCAGAAAATGAGGCTTCGGTACAACGAATTTGTCGAGCGCAACCGGTCGATGACGTGAGAGTAGGGCGACTGCGCGCTTGTCGCGAGGCCGTAGGTTTCAGCACCGATTTCAGCACCGACTCAAGGACACCCAGCGCATGCGAAACGAAGCTCTTCCGATCCGACCGTTGCGCCGCGAGGATCTGCCGATCGATACCGTGGAACTCGCGCGCTTCATGGTCGGCAAATATCTCGTGCACGATCTGCCCGAAGGACGCCTGAGCGGACGCATCGTCGAGACCGAGGCGTATCCGCTCGGCGACTCGACGAGCCATGCGTTCATCGGACGTCGTCCGTACAACGGGTCGATGTTCCTCGCGCGCGGTCATGCTTATGTGCGGCTGACCTACGGCGTGTCTTACATGCTCAACATGTCGTCCGAAGCGGAGGAGGTCGGCGCCGGCATCCTGCTGCGCGCGATCGAACCGCTCGAAGGACTCGCGCTGATGGAAGCGCGCCGTCCCGGCGTGCCGCTGCGCGATCTCGCGCGCGGACCCGGCCGGCTGACGGTGGCGTTCGGCATCGGCCAGGCGCTCGACGGCCGCGATTTGTGTACGGGGCGGGGGCTATGGATCGGCGTGATCGAGACTGGCGACGCGCCGATCGGCGTGACGACGCGCATCGGCCTGTCGCGCGAGATGCACCGTCCGTTGCGATTTTTCGAGCCGGGCAGCGCGTTCGTCAGCGGCCCGCGCAAGCTACTGACGATTCCGCATTCGGGCGCATGACGTCGCAGCTACGCGCGTACATCGATTCAGACGTTTCGGCGTGCGGGGCGGGCGAATTTTTTCTTCGATCAGACGTATTTCGGAAACATCAGACGCAAAGGTGACGATCCGGGCAATTGTTACCCCGAAGATCATGCTAACGGAGGCGGTTCCACGATATTTCCCGAGATCGTTGCGAACCGAGCAATTTTCTATCTCGAAATTAAGGGTTTTCCCTTGGCAGTGCGGTGACTAGACTCAAGTGATTCGCTGGACACCGAAGTGTCGGCGATGCAGATAAAACCACATTGGAGGGAAGTCACCATGAAATCGCTGATCAAGGCAGTTGCCATTGCGGCCCTTGTCGCCGCGCCGGTCGTATCGTTCGCGCAGTCGAGCCAGCAGCCGGTCACCCGCGCGGAAGTCCGCAGCGAACTGATCCAGCTGGAGCACGCGGGCTACAACCCGTCGACCTCGAGCGACCCGAATTATCCGGCCGACATCCAGGCCGCCGAGCAGCGCGTGCAAGCGCAAAATCCGGCCGTCGCGCAAACCCAGCCGAGCGCTGATACCAGCGGTTACGGCGCGCCGATGAGCGGATCGACCCAGGCGGGCGGCATGAAGCAGCCGATGAGCGGCCCGAAGAGCGTCTATTTCGGTAACTAATTTCGGTAACTAATTTCGGTAACTAAGCAGGCAGCAGAATCTGTGTGCGCGTCGTTTGACGGCGCACACAGCGTTTCATACCCGGTACTGTTTCAAACGAGCGCGCCGCACTCATGCGCCCGAGAGCGTGTTATCCGCGCGCGTTGCGTTCCTCTTTCCGAAGGAACCTCCACTGCCGCAAGGTAGCTTGGCCCAAGCTCTTAGAGGTTTGGGCTTTTTTTGCGTCTGGTCCCGCGCGGATGATCGATGCGGTGTCGCTCAGCGAAAACCGTGCTGCCTGTCAGAGCCGTTCGCCGTGAATATAGAACTCGAGTTGCTGAATCGTGAACTGCTGTTCCGCGATGATGTCCTTCACGAGGTCGCCAATCGACACCATGCCGACCAGCCTCTCGTTGTCGATGACAGGCAGGTGACGCATGCGCCGCTCGGTCATCAGCGCCATGCACTCTTCAGTCGTCTGGTTCGGACGAACGAAGCGCACCGCCTTGCTCATGATGTCGCGCACCGGCGTCGCCTTCGACGACCGGTCCATCAGCACGATCTTGCGCGCGTAGTCGCGCTCCGTGATGATGCCGGCGATGCTGTCGCCGTCCGTCACCACCAGCGCGCCGATGCTTTTCTCGGCCATCAACCGGATCGCCTCGTAGACGGAATCGTCGGCGCCGATCGTGTAGACGTCGGAGGGGTTCGGTTTCGTTTTAAGAAGCTGTGCAACGCTTGTCATGGAGCGGCTCCGTTTCGCAATGCAGCACGCCGAAGTGGCGCACTGTCGTGAGGGACAGGCGATACCAGTATAGGCGCGACGTGCGCCCGCGGTACACCGGGAATACCTCGGGCGCGCCGGACGATGCCCGCTGGATTGACGCGGTCCGCGCGGGCTTGTTTCGGGTCTCGGGCTCGTGTTTCTCGTGATGCGCGTGTGCCTGGTGCGGCTTGTCGCGGGGCAGCGTCCCGTGCAAGCGAAGGGGCATCCACGTGCTGCATGCGGATTAGCGGTAAACTCGCAGTCCACACCTTATCCCCGGCTCGACCGGGTTCATGCCAGCACCATTGTTCAACGCCATGCTCACGTCTCAGGATCCATCGCCCGCAGCGGACGGCGCCGTCACCGGCGAATGCGTCGTGCTCGACGCCACCGCTACGCTGCCCACGCGCTACGGCACGTTCACTTCCTATGTGTTTCGCGTGGTCGACAGCGGCGCCGAACATCTCGCGCTCGTGATGGGCGATGTCGCCAACCAGTCGTCGGTGCTGACGCGCCTTCATTCGGAATGTCTGACGGGCGACGTGCTCGGCTCCTATCGCTGCGACTGCGGCGAGCAGCTCGATCTCGCGCTGCGCTATATCGCGGCAGAGGGTTGCGGCGTACTGCTGTATCTGCGCGGCCACGAAGGACGCGGCATCGGTCTGTCGAACAAGATCCGCGCGTATGCGCTGCAGGAGCAGGGGCGCGATACCGTCGAAGCCAACCTCGATCTCGGCCTGCCCGACGATTCACGCGAATACGATTCGGCCGCGGGCATCCTGCGCACGCTGAAGGTCACGTCGGTACGGCTGATGAGTAACAATCCCGAAAAGTTCGACACGCTGTCGAAGCACGGCATTCCGGTGTGCGAGCGTGTCGCGCTCGCGATTCCGATGCGCGAGGAAAACGAGCGGTATATCCGCACGAAGCAGTTGAAGTTCGGGCATTACTTCGACGAGAACGAATAGCCATGTTTTCAGGCTTGCCTCGGTAAGGCCAAAGCCTTCCCGGGATATGCCGCAAGTAACTGAATTTTAAGAAAAATATTAACACTTCAGGCCCATCGGTTGGTGTGTCGATGCGTGTCTCCGCTTACCCAAACTTGTGATGCTGGCATAGGTTTTTGTGCCGTTATGCAGAAAACCTGCGCCGAGGGAAGAATGCGCTTTGATGCACGTGCCGTGGCCAGGCTGCCGAGCGGCGAGCACATGACGTTTGAGGGATTTCCAGGCCTACGCCTACCAGGCTTCAACGAGCCGCAAGTCATGGACGTATCGCTATAAGTCGCCGATCGACGGTCGCATGCGACAGGTGAAGTTCGTGAGTGGCCGTCGACCTCATTTGCCGCAGCGATCGCTGAGTGGCAAACGAAGCGCGTCGAACGCGATTCCGGTGCCGAACCTTCGACACTGCGGAGAACGGGAATCAGCGGCTGCGCACCCAGGCGATTACACCGTCAGACAGCTGTGCCGCGACTATCTGGAAGGGTATGTAGAAGTAAATCGGAAGACCAAGGGAGCGGTCGAGGTCGCACGTATATTCAAGGCGATGCTGGGGCCTATAGGGGATATGCGCGTCACAGCCGTCACACGCGCCCAGGCTTTCGATTTCCTCGAGTCGTACCGGTCGACGCCGGCGCCTTCGCATGGAACTGGATAGCGCCTGGCATTACGCGCTTGATGCTGGTCGTCTTCCTGAACAACATCAGCAAGAAGTGGATGATGCCGATCCGCGACTGGAAGGCCGCACTGAACCGCTTCGCGATCCAGTTCAAAGAGCGGCTGGTGCCGGGTTAAACCTCAACCCGTTTACACAAAATTCCGGACACCCCCCGCGCTTGCCCGTCACGCATTGGTCCGCCCACGACCTTCGACGCGCAACTCGGACGCTTCTTGCAACGCTGGGATGTCCCAACGATATTGCCGAGGCAGTCCTCGGCCACGTACAGCCCGGAATCATCGGCGTCTACAACCGCCATACTTATCACAGGGAAAGGCGTGAGTGGCTCACGCAGCTGTCGCATGGCCTGGCGGCTCCAGCGCCGCCCAGATCTCGTTGCTTATTTTTCGTCTTGTCGTCCTGCCAGGATATGGCGTTTGGGCCCAGCCGCGCTGTCCAGGTTGTAGCTGATCACGTCGGGTGGAAATCGATAGCCAACATAGGAGAGCGGGTTGTCGACGGCGGTATCGTTCTGTTGGGCGGCTGCTTTCATGAACGAAATCATCGCCGGGCCCCCTTAAACCTGCCGATACGTGAACAAAGCCTGGAGAGTATCTCCGTCTTAAGCATCCTTTCAGTTTCGTCTGCATACCATACGATTGTCCATTTCGTCCGGTGGCCCAGCCGATGTCCACGTGATTTGGTGGCGGTCGAATTGATCACCAGGAAAAGAGTCCAGGGGCACCTTCATGACCTTCGGGGACTTTCGTGTTCCGCCTGACTCGCGGCGGTTCCCATGATCCATAAAAGTTCGACCGTTAGCGTACCGGCCGTGACCGACGTGCCGCGGCACATTGCAATCATTATGGACGGCAATGGCCGCTGGGCGGCACAGCGCAAGCTGCCCCGAGTGGCCGGTCACGTGAAGGGTGTCGAAGCGGTCCGCGCGATCGTCGAGGGCTGCGCGCGGCGCGGCGTCGAATTCCTGACGCTGTTTGCATTCAGTTCGGAGAACTGGCGCCGGCCGGAGGACGAAGTGTCGTTCCTGATGCGTCTGTTCGGGGCGACGCTACAGCGTGAAACGGCACGGTTGCACAAGAATGGCATCCGCTTGCGCGTCGTTGGTGATCTATCGGCGTTCGATGCGCACCTTCGGGCGCTCGTGAAGCGAGGGGAAATCAGAACCGCCCACAATACACGTATGACGCTGACCATTGCGGCGAATTACGGCGGTCGCTGGGATATCCTTCACGCTATAAGCGAGCTACCCGCACGGAGTGCCGTCGATGGTCACGCCGTGCCGGTCGACGAAGCCAGCTTCGCGCAATATCTGGCGATGGCGTACGCGCCGGAACCCGATCTGCTGATCCGGACCGGAGGTGAGCAGCGCATCAGCAACTTCCTGCTATGGCAGCTCGCGTACACTGAACTCTACTTCACCGACATATTCTGGCCAGATTTTGACGACGCCGCGCTTGATGCAGCGCTCGCATCATATCGGGCGCGCGAACGTCGTTTTGGGCGCGCAAATGCATGACAGAGGTGTGAAGTATTCACTCATGCTAGACGCCTACTTTATCGGGAGGAGAGGGGTCACTCAGACAATCTCCTGCTGTACGAAATGGCCGGTGCCATTCTGTCAGCCGCGCCGCGATCGCGGCACGCCACTGGCGAATTGCGCAACCGCTACTTTTCCCCGCTCGTCGAAGTGCTTGAGGCCGTCGAGGCCTGTTTCCGACACTGGATCAGGTCAAACGAGATTTTGCGAAGATTATGCTGCATTATTCAAGACGCTCTGTTTAGTTATCGCGACCCAGCGACATTTGGCTCAAAAGCTGTGATTTGCAGGAGACGAACTATGGGCTACTGGGCTTATAAGGAGGTTCGGTCCATGCATTTCCTTGGGACTCGGTGCTCGCCGTGCAGGATTCGCTCAGGCGGGCTGGCCTGTGGTTGCTGCAATGCGGAGACGCCGGGTCATTTGACCAACGTCAAAACCCTGCGGTGCAATGAGAAGAACGTGAGAGAAGTCCAGGATGCGAAGCTTATCTGATGCTTAGCGACGTCATGTTTGGGATGACTGAACAAACCGGAGCGATGCTTCGAGCCGTGGGATTTCTCATGTAATCAGCGTACTCCTGGGCAACTTAAGGCGGAGGTTAACGATGCGCATCAACGGCGAAGGTGTCGAAGCGTGCATTGTCGGCGCGCTATTGGTGTTCAATGCCGCGCCCGGCCTCTTTCAGGAAGAGCAGGCAAATGGTGTCGTCGATGCATTGAGGCAGCGCAGAGTCGGCTCGGTGTCGATCCGGCTCGCGCGTTATCGTGATGATGTGGGCCGCCGGCCTTCAATGCTTCAGGCAAGTGTCGGCGTTCTTCCATGTGCAGACGTCGAGTCCGGTGTGAATGACCGGAGGTACCGACTTCCCTTCCGCGAGGTCACGCATGACCATCGCGGCGCGGTAGCCCATTTCCTCGGGCCGCTGGCCGACGAGCACATTCACCTTGTGTTCCTTGAGCGCTTGCAGTTCGGGCCCGAGCGTATCCGCCGAGACGATCACGAACTTGCCGTTCTTGATCTTGTCCATTATCGGCGCGACAACCTGCGAATAGGCCTGCGGCGCAAAGAGAGGCCAGCCGCCCGCTAGCAGAAAGGCGTCGAGACCGGTAGGGTGGGCGGTCAGCGTGTCCTGCATCATCTGGTTCGCCTTGGCGGCGTCGTCGTTCACGTAGAGCGGACAGCCACTGATCTCATGCCAGCCGTTCTCGCCAGCGAGCTTCGTGATCCCTTTCTTCCCGGAGAGCACATCGCGCGCGCCCTGGGCCCGCTGGTTGATGTTCTCCGCTGCCGGATTGCCCATCACCAGGCAGACATTGCCGCCTTTGGGCATCAGCATCTTCAACTGCTCGCCAAGCTTGGCGCCCAGTTCGTAGTTGTCGGTGCCGACATAGGCCTTGCGCAGCGACGCATCCTTCGGCAGCAGATCGGCATCCGCGGTGATGATCGGGACCGATCCGCCGCGGCGGCGCAGCACCTCCGCCACAGCCGGCGCGTTCGCGGGCGAGATCGCCATGCTCGCGACGCCCTTGGTCAGCAGGTCGTCGATGATCTGCACTTGCGCGCTCTCGTCCGCGGCGGTCGCGGGACCGGTGTAGTAGCAGTTGTAGCCTTCCTTGTTGAGTTCCTTGTTCGCCCGTTCGCATCCTTGATGCATGAGGTCGAAGTACGGGTTGTCGAGACCCTTCACCACCAGCGCAAGGGTCTTATCGGCCGCGAAGCCAGAGGACGCCAGCATCGCGAGTCCTCCAGCCGCGGCAAGACACATCCACAGTTTCTTCATTGCTTCCTCCTGTTCGGCGCCGGCTCTACGGTGCCCATGTGGGCCTACACAGTCTTCATAACGATCCAACGTCAGGCCCGAAATCGGAACTCGGCCTTGGAGCGGATCCTCGCGGTCTTGTGAACCCATGCGTGCGGCAGTTCCGCGCCTGATCCGGCCGCACCCGCTTCCCGCGGCACCGGCCGGGAAGCGGCCGGCGCGTCCAACGACATTTCAATCTCCTTGCCGCTCGCCACCGAGCCTGTTAAAGAGCACCGCGACGACGATGAAGCTGCCGACGACCGTGCCCTGCCAGAACGCGTCGACGCCGAGCAGGATCAGGCTGTTGCGGATGACCTCGATGAGCGCCGCGCCGACGATCGTGCCGAAGGCGCTGCCAACCCCGCCGATCAGATTGGTCCCGCCGACCACGGTAGCAGCGATCACACGCAGTTCGTCGCCGGTGCCGAGGCCTGTCGTCACCGCGCCTAGCCAGCCGACTTCGAGAATCGCCGCGACGCCCGCCATGAGGCCGCAGAGCATGTAGACGGAACAAACGATGCGGCGCACCGGTACGCCGGTGAGAGTCGCCGCATGACGGTTGCCGCCGATCGCGAACACGTAGCGGCCCCAGCGGGTCCAGCCGAACGCGAACCAGAACAACAGCCCAAGCAGGATCAGGAACCACACCGGATTGGCGACGCCGAGCGTCGCGCCGCCGCCGAGCGCGAGGAGCTTGCTGCCGTCGGGGCCGAAATCGAAAATGGTCCGGCTGCGGGAGATCACGAGTGCGAGGCTGCGGCCGACGCTCAGCATGGCGAGCGTCACGACGAAAGGCTGCATGCCGAGATACGCGATGAGCAAGCCGTTGACGAGGCCGACCAGCCCGGCGGTCAGTAGTCCCATGCCGATACCGGCCCAGATCGGGTAGCCCGCGTTCATGACGACCGAGAGCACGATACCGCTGATGCCGATCGTCGAGCCAACCGAAATGTCGATGCCGCCCGTGACGATCACCGCCATCATTCCCAGCGCCACGATGGCGACGAAGGCGAAGTTTCGCGTAACGTTGAAAAGATTCTCGGAGGTCGCGAAGGTCGAGGTCGCGAAAGACAGGGCGATACAGGCGACGATCGTTGCCAGCACGACCCAGAACACCTGGCTTGCGAGCATTCCCGACCAGCGAGTATGCGTCCTCGCGGACTGTGGATCATCGAGCAATGGCGGGGTTGTAGGGGGCCTTCGCGGCGCGTCGTTCAATGTGGTGGCTCCGATGCGAGGCAGTTTCAGGCAGCGGCGATGGCGCCGGTGATCAGTCCGGTCACTTCTTCCGGGGAGGACTCTTCGGTCTTCTTGTCCGCGACCTTGCGCCCGCGCCGCATGACAACCACCCGTTGGGCAACGGCGAATACGTCAGGCATGCGGTGGCTGATGAGGATGACGGCGATACCGTGTTCGGACAGGCGTCTGATGAGATCCAGCACCTCGACGACCTGGCGCACACTGATCGAGGCGGTCGGCTCGTCCATGAGGACGAGCCTTGCTTCCGAGAGACGTGTGCGGGCGATGGCCACCGCCTGCCGCTGTCCCCCCGACATTTGCCTGACGAGGTCGCGCGGGCGCGTCTCGGACTTCAGTGCCTTGAACAGTTCACCCGCACGCCGATACATGGTCGCGTGATCGAGCACGCGGATAGGCCCGAACCCGACCCGCGGTTCGCGGCCAAGGAAAACGTTGGCGGCTGCCGTCAGGTTGTCGCAGAGCGCGAGATCCTGATAGACGACTTCGATGCCGCGCGCGCGCGCGTCGACCGGCTTGTTGAAATGCACGGGATTTCCATCGATGAGAATTTCGCCGTGCGAAGGTGGAAAGTTGCCGGCGACGACCTTCACCAAAGTCGATTTCCCGGCCCCGTTATCGCCCATGAGCCCCACGACCTGACCTGGCTCCAGACTGAGCGTCACGTCGGTCAGGGCCTGAATGGCGCCGAAATGCCTGGAAACGCCTCTGAGCTCAAGAAGACTCATGGACAGTCGTGCTCGCTGGAGTGGGGGCGTCCATGGCATTGGCCGGACGGCCAGTAGACACGCGAAGGAAGTAAATATTTTTTAGCGCACGATAGGGCATTTAGCAAGGCACTTTGGCCACCTGTCGAACGTGCCGCCGAATCGGAAGGCGCGTCCAGTGCGGCTGCGCACGAAGCGGCGAGCGGTGGCCGCTGAGGGGCGTCGAGCCGCTCGCGTCCATCGGAAAATGTCATCCAGCGGACTTCGCGCCACAGGCGCCGCTCCTGGCATGACAAGTACGATCGCCCCAATTGAGGCAGGCCTGAAAGCTTCTGGCGCGTCCGTGCGAGGGTAATCACCCATTAGCCCAAGCGGTCTTGGATGTCTTGAGAATGGGTCGTACGGACACGGGCTAAAGGGCTGGCACGCGGAGATCGTCGCTGGCGCGCCGGCCGTCGACGAACGCTCATCCCTGGCGCCGCTGCAAGATCACCAATCTGGCGATTTGGCCGCTGCGCCAACCAGTGGTGTCTGTTGAACCTGAAACTGCCCCAGCGCCCAACCGAATGACTCGATTTCCCGCTTGTGCAGCATCGCGAGCTTCAACAGGCACCGCTCGCCTTTTTCCGTCAGGTGGACCTGCACGAGTCGCCGGTCGGAAGCGTCGGGGCGACGCTCGACGAACCCGGCGGCTTCGCAGCGGGACACGAGCGCCGCGGTGCCGTTGGGCGCGGCCTGCAACCGTTCAGCCAGTTCGCCGATACTGGCCCAGGAGCGCTCGGGAAATCCCCTGACGTGAAGGAGCATCTGATATTGCAGAGGCGTGACTCCTTCCGCGTGAGTAATTTCTTCCGAATACCGCAGGAACCTGCGTAACTGGTAACGGAATGCCGACATGGCTTCGAGATCCTGCTTGTTGGGCATGCCGACCCGGATGTGCGGTGATGTTTGCTTCACTTTGCTACCTGTCTCGTTCGGAACATGGACCAGGCGCCTGAAACCGGATTCTCTGCAGCCTTGCTGAAATCCTGTTGCTCTATCGCAAAGCGCACCGGCAATGCGGCGTGACGGGGTGACAGCGCAAAATCGTATCAGATGGATTGCGTGCCCGCGCCGGATCTGGATGCGGTGAACGGTGGGTGTTCCGTATCGCCACGACCATCAAGGTTGGTGAACACGCGTTGATAGGACTATAGTGCATGGCACGGCATGACATGATTGCCGAGGCCTGTCTACCCGGTCGCACCGACCGATTCAGGCGGGCGGTGCGATGTTCGATCATCCCCCAAGACCGCTCGGCTTCTTTCTGCGTGGACCTTGTATTGCGTGCATGGGACCGCTCGAGGCTCCCGCGCCGAACGATGACGCGGTGTTGTCATGCGAGGAGAAGCGGGATATGGCCCCCACGAAGCTCGACGGCAAGGAAGGAGATTCGGCGCCTCCTGAAAACGCGCAAGAAGTCGTGAAGCCGCTCGACCTCTATCGCATGAGCATGCTGGGGTTCTGCCTAGGGATCGTGACCGGTTTTGGCGCGGTCGTGTTCAGGATGCTGATCGGCACTATCCATAATGCGGCGTTTCTCGGACGCCTTTCGCCGCTCTACGACGCGAGCCAGTTTACCCCGCCGTCGCCGTGGGGCGCATGGGTGATTCTTGTGCCGGTAGCAGGCGGCTTCGTGGTCACGTGGCTGGTAAGCCGCTTCGCACCGGAAGCAAAAGGGCATGGCGTGCCAGAAGTGATGGACGCGATCTATTTCGGGGGCGGCGTGATCCGTCCGGTCGTGGCGGTCGTCAAGTCGCTCGCATCGGCGATCGCGATCGGCACCGGTGCGGCGGTGGGCCGGGAAGGTCCGATCATCCAGATCGGTTCGGCAATGGGCTCGACGCTGGGTCAGTGGCTGCGGATGCCCGCCAGTCAGCGGATCATTCTCGTTGCGAGCGGCGCGGGGGCCGGCATTGCCGCGACGTTCAATACGCCGATCGGCGGCGTACTGTTCGCGACCGAACTGATGATGCCGGAAATCAGCGTGGGGACTTTTCTGCCCGTCGCACTGGCAACGGGCACCGCCACGTTCGTGGGACGGCTGTTCTTGGGCGGAGCAGCGGCTTTCCTGGTTCCCCCTCAGCTCGGAGCGCTCGATAACCATCTCGCGAGCGGCTTCACGCTGCTGCTTTACGCGCTGCTCGGGGTCGTGGCCGGCGTGGCGGCCGCGTTTCTGATTCGCGGATTGCACTGGGCGGAGGACGCCTTCGATCGCGTTCCGGGGCGTTTTGCGCGCCACGCGCTCGGCATGCTGTTCGTCGGCGTAATGATGTATCTGCTGATGCGCTACGCAGGCCGCTACTACGTGGAAGGCGTGGGCTACGCAACGATCCAGGCGACGCTCAATGAACAGTTGCAAGGTGGCCTGTTCCTGCTGCTGCTTGCGCTGTGCAAGATGGCCGCGACGTCGGTTAGCCTCGGCTCCGGCTCGTCGGGCGGCGTGTTCTCGCCGTCGCTGTTCATCGGCGCGACGTTGGGCGCCGCGCTGGCGTCCCTGTTCCATCTGCTGGTGCCGGCCGCTCCGGTCAGCGTGCCTGCATTCGCGATGGTCGGCATGGGGGCGGTGGTCGCGGGCGGCACGGGTGCCGCGATGACGGCAGTGGCGATGATCTTCGAAATGACGCGCGATTACGACATCGTGCTGCCGATGATACTTGCGGTTGCGTTCAGCATCGGCACCCGCCGGCTCCTCTCGCGCGAGACGATCTACACGATGAAACTCGTCAGGCGCGGTCATGTCATTCCCGATGCGTTGCACGCCAATATGTTTCTCGTGCAGAACGCGGGGGCGATCATGGAGGCCGACATACTGGTGCTCGACGTGGAGGTCCCGTTTCGCGATCTCCTCGATCGCATGGGCGTCGCGCCGTTCCGGCACATCGTCGTCACGAAGGCAGGCATGCTGTACGGCGTGCTGCGCATCAACACCGGCCTGCGCCGCGCGGTCAGCCATGACAATCCGACGGTCACGATCGGGCAACTCGCGAATCGCAACTTCATCGTCGTGAAGCGATCCGATGCGGCGTTCGAAGTGATCAGCGAACTCCGGCAGCGCCGCGCGGTGATGGCGGTGGTCCTCGTCGATGCCGCTGTCGATGGCGCGTTCGACGTGTCCGGCGTGATTGCGAAGGAGCATATTGCGGACGCCGTCGCCCGCAGTATCGATATTTTCCAGCCCCGGGCTCGCGGCAGGACCGCCACGCCGATGCAATCCGTGCGCGTCAACGACGCTTCGTATGCCGTGCACGGCAGGGGTCTCAAGGTGAGCGACCGTGAAGCTGAAAACTGAGTGGCGGACGTTGCGCGAGCGGCTCAAGGCCGCGGTGCACCTTGCGGATTCCGGGAGTACACGGGAAGACCGTTCGCCCGACGCAACCCCCGACCCGCGCGAGTGGGTGATCGTCTATCGCACCGAGCGCGGGTTCTGCTGCATGTACCGGGGCGAGCCGGTCGAATTCGACGAGATGCTGGACGTGCAGATATGGTCGGAGGAAGAGGACGTGCGGCTCTGGTACTTCGGGCTTTGAACTGGTCCGCGCGTCGTGCGCTGCGCGATTAGCGGTACACCAGGTCGGCGCGGCGATTCTGCGACCACGACGCCTCGTCGTGCCCCAGCGCAACCGGTTTTTCTTTGCCCAGGCTGACAGCTTCCAGTTGCGTCCCGGGCACGCCAAGCGTTTCCAACTCACGCATGACGGCCTGCGAGCGCCGCTCGCCCAAGGCGAGATTGTATTCGGTGGTGCCGCGCTCGTCGGTGTTGCCCTGTATCAGCACATGCTGGGACGGATGCCGGCGCAGATAGTCCGCATGTGCCTGGAGTAGCGCCTGATAGTCATCCCTGACCGTATAGCTGTCGAAATCGAAATAGATGCTTCGCTTTGCAAGCGGACTGTTGGGATTGTTCAGTGCGTCGATCGTCGAGGGACTGGTACTGAGCGCCGACGCATTGGCAGCCTGGCCGCTCGATGTGACCGTTTGCGGCGTTTTCGTTTCATGACATCCGGCGAGCAGCGCGAGCATCACGAACGTGAGCCGGATCGTGCATTTTTTCATTCTGTCTCCCAGAAAAGTGACGACGTGGAGCAGGGCAGTACGTCGAGGGAAGCGACGTCTTGAAGTCTATGTGGCGTTTGCGTGGTGTGCCTCCGTATTTTCCCAGGCGATGCCGCCATCGGAGCAGCCGCCGTTATCTCGCGAAGGTCATCTGAATGAACTCCTGCCGTGTTCCCCCTTCCTGGTTTTCCGAAGAAGGTGCAGGAATCGCTTGAATGAATGTCACAACGTGCTTATCCTAGGGGCTAGTGGTGTGGGACCTGGCGTGCCGATATTGCATGTTATGGCGTATGGTCCGGCAGCAAGCCCACTCGTTTTCAGGCGACAGAAGGCGATTCCCCTCCGCCCAGCTTCACGGCTGGGCTTTTTTTTTCGTTGATCCCTATCTGACGTTGAAACCGTCTGCCACTTTCTTCCGCATCCTGGACAGAAGAACGCTGCAACATGTTCGGCGGCTTTGGTTCCACTATGGAATCTTCTGGGTGGGCCCGTTGGTCACCGCTCTCGTCGCAGTGCTGGAAGCGCATCTGATTGATGCAGATTGTGACATATTGCGGCGTGCCGACGATCCACGTCGGCGCATCGCTGATGCTTAACCTGCGGCACTTCCATCCCGCGCGATTTCGGACCATCCGCTACTCGCCGTCGCGGTGCTGCTGATCGGCGTCGTCTCCGGGTTGGCAAGGCCTTCGTGATTGTCATCGCGATGATCAATAGGAACGCACTGGTCATTCGCTGATGGCGACCGCGCTGATTGCCAGCCGCATTTCGAGGTTTTTGCGCCACCACTTTACGAGGCACGGGCGGAGCGTTACAGATATATCGGCATGTAGTACTGGATTTCGGATGGGCCGCTTTGAGGCGAGCGTTGCCTTGCGACATCCGTGCAATGAAGTTGTTCATGGCATATGCGCTGAGTTTGCGCAAATTGTCGGACAGGTGGCTGGGCAAGGCATGCGCGGCCGCTGCGGGGCCATATCCGATCATCGGGGTAAGCACCGGGTGCGGGATCCATCGGTGCGCTGCACTCGCAGATAGGGAGTAAACACAGATTTATTTGGCAGAGGCCACCCGCTATCATGCAGCGACTGTGCCGTGAGGCGGCAAGTTCCAAACGTCTGAATTCTGAAGTGACACAGCGATCATTCATGAAGTCTGCGCCAGACTCATCAAAACTCCTTCGCAAGCTCACCAAGGCCGTGCTGTTGGTCGCGACAGCCATTTGCGGCAGCGTGAACGCGATGACAGGTGATCGTATGCTGGACGAGTTAGTGCCGCTGGATTCCTCTGGTCCATGGGCCAAGATGAGGTCTTCGAGCAGAGGCTCGACCTCTGAGGCAGTATCCTCTCCAACGACACCATGGTATCCGGAGCGCGCCGATCCGTATTCCCGGTCTTCTTTGGCGGACATATCGCTGGCAGCGCACGGCGAAATCCTGGCGTTTGACGATGCATACACGCCGTCACGTAATGCGTTTGGCGCAGGAAGTTTCGCACTTAGCGCATTGGGTTTCGGGGCTTCGAGCCTCGATTAATCATCTCAATCGCGGTAGCGAGGGCCGTGGCTGGTCTTGCCTGATTGCGGAGGGGAACTCACCCATTCGAAATCGGCCATCTCTGTAACGGATGCCGCGCACGAAACGCCGATGTGGTCCCACAATTTCGCGTTCGCTTTGGCGCAATCTTTGACAGCGGATCGGTTGCGAGCGCGACCACTGCCTACGATGCTGCCAGATCTCCCAACACCCGGCGCGAGCATCGGAGTTGTTCCAGATGCCTCAATGGAGGAAGGGTTCTTCAGAATGGAGGTTTTCCCGAGTCTCTTTCATGCGCATCCCGGGACATTTACTGAAGCGCTTTACCCGCGCACCGCGCCGGTGTGCGTTGAATCACCGCGATAGACCGGCTGGCACTCAGACGTTTCGTTACATCTCATGGAATTATGTCATATCGTGCACTAACATTTGATATGCGTTGGAAATCCGAAGCGTAGAAATCGGAACCAGCTTTCCCAGGAGGAGAGCGCGAGCATTGCTCGGACGTGTCCATTCTGTGGGAGACCGAAATGGGAAGACTATCGACCGCGGGCCGACGGCATCGCCGGCTCGTACTGAAGGCTGCTGCCGCAGCCGGAATTGCGCAGATCGGCGCACCCTTCATCATCAAGGCGCGCGGAGAGGTTCCAATCAAATTCGGGCTCGACGACCCGCTGACAGGTACCTATGCCGAACTCGGCAAGAACGAGCAAATGGGTTGCGAATACGCGATCGATCAGATCAATGCGCGCGGGGGCATATTGGGTCGTCCGGTTCAGCTCATCGTGGAGGATTCCACCAGCGCGGATACTGGCGCTGCTGTACAGAAGGCGCGCAAGCTGATCGAACGTGACAAGGTGGACTTCCTGCTTGGCAATGTCAACTCGGCCATGGCGCTTGCGATCGGGCAGGTTTCAAACGAATTGAAAACACTGCATATCGTGACGGGTGGGCATACCGACGCCGTGACCGGTAAAGATTGTCACTGGAACGTCTTTCGGGTCTGCAATACGACGAGGATGGAAACCAACTCGGTATCGAAGGTCCTGTTCGACCGGTACGGAAAAAAATGGTTTTTCATCACTCCAGATTACGCATTTGGCCACACCTTGCAACTCGGCTTCGAGGCGAGCCTGAAGAAGTTCGGAGGGGTGGAGGCTGGAGCCGCGTTGGCGCCGCTTGGCACCACCGACTATTCGTCATATTTGATCAAGGCGCAGGCTGCCGATCCTGACGTCATCCTGTTTCTTACCGCAGGTCAGGATGCTGTCAATTCGCTTAAGCAGGCGGTGCAGTTCGGCCTTAACAAGCGTTTCCACATCGCCGGGGCGCAGCAGGAACTGGAGGTGCTCGAGGGCTTGCCGCCGGATGCGCGAATCGGGACGTGGGTATTCGAATGGTACTGGGACCAGCCCAATGTACCCCACGTAGCGGAATACGTGGCCGGCATCCGTAAGAAGGCCGGGAGAGTGCCGACTGCCAGACACTGGTTCGGGCACGTCGCTGTCAATAGCGTTGCACTCGTCGCTAATCAGGAGAAGACGCTTGACGCGGTGAAACTGGCGCGGGCGCTCGAAGGCTTCAAGTTGCCGCCGGACGTAGGGCTGATGCCGGACACACCGTTCTATCGGGCCGGCAACCATCAGCTCATGCCGGATCTCTATGTGGGACATGCGGTAGCGCAGGGACCTAGACCTGATGATTTATTCCACGTCGATCAGCTGGTAAAGGGCATCGACGCGGCGCTGCCGGTCAGCGAAACCGGCTGCCGTCTCACATGGGCATGACCGGTTCGGGGAGCCAGACAGGGGACTGAGTGCCTAATGATGTCGCGCTGCCGCAATCGCCGCGCGACCGATGAGCCGGGACATCGGAAGCGGACGTCGGCAGCACAGGTAACGGTATGACGCAATTGATCCTGTTCAACGTTTTCAACGGTATCGTCATTGGCGCGTTTTACGCGCTAATGGCGCTTGGCCTGTCGCTGATCCTGAATCTGAGCGGTGTCATCAACTTCGCGCACGGCGGATTCCTGGCAATTGGCGCTTACCTCGCCTACACGATCATGCCGTATGTCGGCTTTTGGGCGGCGCTTGTTATTGCCCCCTTGCTGACGGCTGCTCTCGGACTGCTGATCGAGCGGGTACTGATTCGCCGGCTGTATGGAAGAGATCCCCTATACAGTCTGCTGCTCACGTTCGGGCTCGCGTTTCTGCTGCAGGACGGTAGCCGCTATATCTGGGGGCCTCAGACATTGCCATACCAGATTCCGGACGCGCTGAACCGGCCATTGACGTCCTCGTTCTTCTTTCTAACGGGCTATCGTGTGTTCATGGTCGTTCTGGTTGTGATCGTCGTGGCGGCGCTCTTCATGTTCCTGAAGTTCACTCGATCCGGCATTCGTATCCGCGCTGGTGTCGGAGACCTCGAAACGGTCGCGACACTGGGCGTGAATGTACGGTGGCTTCGCAGCATGAATTTCGGCCTCGGCATCTTTCTCGCGGGGCTGGCTGGCGTACTGGCAGCCGGCATGCTCGGACTGCAACCGACCATCGGTGATTCGCTCATCATGCCGAGTTTCGTTGCGATCATCGTCGGGGGACTGGGCAGCCTGCCGGGTACGCTGCTCGGCGGCATTCTCATTGGCGTCGCTTCTGGCCTGACTTCTGTCTTTTTCCCGTCCGCGACCGAAGCGGTGATTTACGTCCTGATGGGGCTAGTGCTGCTCGTACGTCCGCGCGGACTGCTGGGTGAGGAAGGGAGGGTCCAGTGAGATCATCACTGCAACTCGCGGGGAATGCGGCGGTCTGGCTGGCGCTCGCAGCCATGCCGTACTGGATCACCTGGCTCGGCGGCTATACGGCACTTGGTACACGCGTAGTAGTAATGGCATTGGCGGCGATGGCGCTCAATTTTCTACTCGGTTTTACTGGCGTGTTGTCGTTCGGTCACGCGGCATATTTTGGTCTCGGCGCGTATGGCGTTGGTATGACGATCCGTTATCTGGTGCCGAATACGCTGCTTGGTATCGTCATTGGGGTCGCGGCCGGCACGCTGGCGGCGGCGCTCATCGGCGCGCTGATTGCCAGGCTTCGGGGCGTCTATTTCGCGATGGCGACGATCGCATTCGGCCAGGTGTTCTACTTCGTCGCCTTTCGCTGGAACGCCGTGACTGGCGGCGACGATGGGCTCTCCGGATGGCATCGCATGCCTCTCCACTTTGGCCAGCAGAGAATCGACATTCTTGGCAACAGCACCGTGTTTTACTATTTCGTTCTGCTTTGCTTTGCCGTGTCGGTTGCCGTCATGACTGCGCTGTTGCGCTCTCCGTTTGGCCGTACGCTTCTGGCGATACGCGAGAACGAAAAGCGGGCGCGCTTCCTGGGGCTGCCGGTGGAGCAGCATATCTGGCTGTCGTTCGTGATCTCCTGCTTTTTCGTGAGTTTTGCCGGTACCTTGTACGCGCTGCTCAATAACTTCGCCGATCCGCATGATCTGCGGTGGGACCAGTCAGGCGATTTTGTGATCATGGCCGTGCTGGGGGGAATGCGCTCGTTGTGGGGACCGCTGATCGGCGCGGCCGTCTTCGTGCTGGTTCAGGATTACATCTCCACACGGACTGAGAACTGGATGTCGTTTATCGGCCTGCTGTTCATCCTCGTCGTTCTGTTCTTTCCCCGTGGCGTGCTGGGCATCCGGACGGGCGGGGTGCGTTCATGAGCCTGCTCGTAGTCGATCACGTATCTCACCGGTTCGGCAATCTTCGCGCGGTTAGCGATGTTTGCCTGACTGTGGAAGCCGGTGAGCTTCGCGCGGTAATTGGACCTAACGGTGCAGGAAAGACGACGTTCTTCAATCTGATCAGTGGGTTCTTTCCGCCTACGTCGGGGCGTATCGTGTTCGACGGACGCGACGTGACCCGGCTTGCGCCTCATCGCCGCGTTGCCATGGGAATGGCGCGGACTTTCCAGATTACGGAAGTTTTTCCTGAGTTGTCCGTTCGCGATAATCTGCGGATTCCGGTCGAACTTCGGGCCGGGCACAGGCTCTCGCCGTGGCTATCGAGGGCGGCGCGCGCGACCGTCAACCAGCGGCTGGAAGAATTGCTCGTGCTCGGCGGACTCGAGCAGCGTGCGCGCCGGTTGGTGGGCGAGCTGTCGCTTGGCGACCAGCGAGCCACGGAAATCATCATGTCGCTCGCACTCGAACCCAGGCTCCTGCTCCTCGACGAACCGACCGCGGGGATGGGAGATCAGGAAACCTACGACGTGACGCGACTGATACGACGCCTGCACCGCGATCGATCGCTGACGATGATTCTGATCGAGCACGACATGCGCGTCATCTTCCAACTGGCACAGCGCATCATGGTGCTCGCCGAAGGCAGGATTCTGGCAGAAGGAACGCCGGAAGAAATCACCGGCAATCAAGCCGTGCAAGCAGCCTATCTGGGAACAGCAAAATGAGTGCCCTGGTTGCCGAGGGACTGCAGACCTGGTACGGCAAGAGCCACATTCTGCATGGCGTATCGGTGGACGTTGACGACGGCCAGATTGTCGCCCTGGTAGGGCGCAACGGCGCCGGCAAGACGACAACCATGCGAAGCCTGATGGGATTGACCCGGCCACGCGCGGGAAGGGTGAACATTCTAGGCCGCGAAACGACCGGCTGGCCGCCAGACCGGGTCGCGGCGCTCGGTGTCGGATATGTGCCGGAGGGTAGGCGCATATTCGCGGGTCTCAGCGTGGAAGAAAATCTGCTTGTGCCCAACGGGCGCACCGGTCCTTGGACGATCGCACGTGTGTTTGAGCTTTTTCCCCGGTTACGCGAGCGTCGGAACAGCAAGGGCCGGCAACTCTCCGGAGGGGAGCAGGAAATGCTCGCGATCGCACGCGGCCTGCTGCTCAACCCACGCGTACTGCTTCTCGATGAGCCGTCTCAAGGTCTCGCACCGCTGATGGTGCGGGAAGTGTTTGATGTTATCGTCAGAATGCGCGCCGAAGGCATGTCGGTGCTTCTGGTTGAGCAGAACGTTCGAGCGGCTGTCGAGATTGCCGACGCGGCTTGCGTGCTGGACGATGGTCGGGTCGTTTTTTCCGGATCCGCGCGAGAACTTGCGCGCGACGAAGCTCGTGTGCGTACTCTGGCCGGGGCCAGTGCGAGCGATTGGCGCATGCTCGACGATGCTTGAATCGCATGAAGCCATGCACGAATTTGAAATGGCACAGTGTGAACTAACGCTCGTCGAAGCGCACAGGCATTTCCAAGCCCTTTAATTGTCGCTTCGGTTCACGGCGGGAATTTTATCGCCGTTTATGCGGTCGAAGCGTTCAGGATGAGCCGTTCATGTATGACGGTGCGCGGATGCGCACCGCCTCTTTCGCGCAACGCCGGTTCAAAAACCGAACTCCGGGGCAGGCGCAAGGAGACCAGAAATGAGCACGATTTCCGACCTGACGCTATCGGGCAAACTGCGTCGCGATGCTGGGATAGTGGGGTTGCTGTTCGCAAGCACCACTAGCATGATTGGTTCAGGGTGGCTGTTCGGCGCCTACCATGCATCGAGAATAGCCGGTCCGTTGAGCATAGGCAGTTGGGCGCTTGGCGCTGTCATCATCATGCTGATTGCGCTATGTTTCGCGGAGCTTGCCGCCGTTTTTCCACGTAGTGGGGCGCTGGTTCATATGAGCCACGCGAGCCATGGCGACGGACTTGGAAGGTTGTGGTGCTGGCTGCTCTTCCTCGCCTATGTCCCGGTGCCTGCAGTCGAAGCCGAAGCAATCGTCACTTATGCAAGCAACTATCTGCCATGGCTGATCCGTCCTGGCTCCGCCGGGGTGCTGAGTTTGGCGGGCTTCTTCGTGTGCGCCGGTTTGCTCGGAATCACCGCGCTCCTGAATCTGATGGTGATCAGATGGCTGCTCAACGTCAATTCAACCATTACGTGGTGGAAAATTCTGGTACCGATACTGACCATCGTTGGCTTGATGGCAGCGAGCACCCACTGGGATGTCGTGCGTGCGGCGCCTGACACCTACAAGCTCTCCGGCATGTTCACGGCACTACCCGCAGCAGGTATCGTTTTCAGCTATTTGGGCTTCCGTACTGCGATCGACCTCGGCGGCGAAACGGCCAATCCACATCGCGACATTCCGCTAGCCGTGATTGGCTCGGTCGTGCTCGCTGCAGTGGTTTACATCATGTTGCAAGTGGCCTTTATCTGGGCGCTGTCGCCGGTCGATCTCGCGCACGGATGGGCACACCTCAGCTTCAAGGGGGAAATGGGACCGTTCGCTGGACTTGCCGCGACGCTCGGGCTCGGCTGGATGGCGACGCTTCTATACATCGACGCCTATATATCGCCTGGCGGCACGGGGCTGATGTATGTAACCGGCGGATCGCGCGTCCTCTTTGCTACGGGCGAAATGGAGGCAGGTCCCCGCGTGCTGACAAAGCTGAACCGCAACAAGGTGCCATGGCTGGCGGTTCTCGTGATGTGGGTGGTTGGCACCATTTTCCTGCTGCCGTTTCCTGCATGGCAGAAGATGGTCGACTACATTACGTCGGTTACGGTGCTGACATATGGTCTTGGTCCGATCGCGTTGCTGGTGTTACGCCGTAACCTTCCGGAACTGCATCGTCCATTTCGCATGTGGGCCGCGCCCGTGCTGGCGCCAGCCGCATTTATCTGCAGCAACCTCGTAATATATTGGACTGGCTTTGCAACGAACACCTTTCTGTTTGCGCTGGTGGCGATCGGTTTCGTACTCTACGCGGCGTACTATCACATCGTCTTGCGCAAAGCTGCGAAAGACTTCGGCTGGAACAACATTGCGTGGCTGTTGCCGTGGTTTGGGGGCATCTGGTTATTGTCGTGGCTCGGCGGCATCGGTGGCGGACTCGGTGTGATCGGATTCGGTTGGGACATTCTTCTAGTGGCGCTCTGGAGCGTGATCGTGATGAGGCTCGCAATGCGCTGCGCGTTGCGCGTCGAGCAGACGCGAGCAATGATGGAGCGAATGGACGCGACGAGTTGACTGGCAACGCCATCGTTCAGCGAGGGAGGAGTCAACGGAAGCTCGATCCGTTAGCGGGGCGCTTGAAGGGACTACCCGAGTACCCGCCTGAACTGCAAGCCAGACTTCCAACGGTGAGATCTGGTCAGGGAGTCGCGCTCATGTAATGAGCGGCGATCGAGCAAGACTTGTCTAACCGGAAGCGACGGGCAGAATGAGCGCCCTCTAACGCCGATGATCACGAGTATGTGCGATGAACCTGACGTCATTGCGCATCAGAAGCGGCAGTGGTCGCTTCGCGCTGCTAGCACATCATGCGAACGCTAACTGGCGAGGTCCGGTTCTTCGCACTACCCAGTGCTGCCGCCTTGCGTCCGGATGGCTCCTTATTAAGCGTCCTTTAAGCACCACGGCCTAGCTTTAAAGCGTCAACTGTTCGAAGTTCAAGCCCTGTGAAAGTCTCGCATGCCATATGCGCCGCCGATGTGAGCGCGCAAGGCCGCATGCGACGTCTGGAACTGGACACTCGCTGAGGAGAATGAACCATGAAAAGGCATCAGGTTATCGCTGTCACGTGCGCGTTGCTCTCCGCCGCCTATTGTGGTGCGACCGTGCAGGCCGCCGAGTCCCCGCGGGCCGTCGCGTCGGACATGGGCAAAGTCTCGGGGAAAGGAAACGAGGCCTTCCAGCAGATCGAACTTGCGCGACTCGCAATCTTCAACGGTAACGGTTCGGAGGCCGCCACGCTTGTAAAAGCCGCCCAGAAATCACTGCAGGAAGCGCAGGCTGACAATACTGCTTTTACCAAGGCTGAAAAAGACTTGAAACTTCCACCCACGGCTTCCGGCGCGCCGCATGTCCAAGCGGACGTCGCTCACGCTTCGCAGGAGCTGACGTGGCTTCCGGTTGGCGCTGACGTAACTATCACCGACAATCTCGCCCAGTCTTCCGAGAAATCCAAAGCGGTGGCATCCGCGAATGAGCACATCAAGCAAGGTCAGCGGGATCAGGCGCTCAACGCCCTGAAGGTCGCGAATATCAACGTTGCCTACACCATGGAACTCGTTCCGCTAAAACTGGTGATCGCGGACGTCAATGACGCTGCGAGGCTGATCTCTCATCACCAGTACTATCAAGCAAATGACGCCCTCCGGCAGGCGGTGGCGAGCGTGCGGTATGACTGGGTCGACCTGGACGCCATTCCTCAGCACGCACAAACCGCACAAATGGCTTCGAAGCCTGCCGGGCATCCCGCCTCGTCCGCGAGCGCACGATGAATCTGTCCGCGATGCCAAAGCGTCCCTGGCGGTACAGAGGGACAATTTAGCGTTCGCTTATTCTGGAGGGTCATCACGCCCCCAAAGAGCAGTCGATCATGGCATTTATTGCCTCCGCTTATGCCACAACACAACGAACGTCGTGCGCAGCTAATGAGCGCTGCCCGCGAGTTAGATTCATGTCGACCTGCCTGCGCGCCGGTAAGGTACGGTCCGCGCATCTGATCTTTATATAGCACAATGTGACATATTGGCCTACACTTTGGATATCGAGATTAGCGCAAGCCTCGTTGCTGGTTATAAGCGTCGATTGCATCAGGCGGCCGCCTCGGCGGCACAGTTGTCCTTCGCGGAGAGGTCTGTATGCTTGTTACGTTCAAGTGCCGTTCAACTCCGGACGTCGTCATGCTGCGGAACCTCGCGGAATATCTCCTCGCAGCCATTGGTAAGCAAGTCGCCACTCGTGGCGTCATCAGCCACGACGAACTGGGTACGATGATAACGCGACTTGAACGCGCTATCGAAGATCAGACACGCACTGAATTAGCCCTCAACGTCCTCCATCACGTGCCGAACGACCATAGTTCAAACAGTGCGGCCGCGACCGTCGAACATCGCGCCTGGCCATTGCTCGACATGATGCGCGAGGCCCATCGCCATGGCGACGATATTCTCTGGGGTATTTAGACCGTTGGAGCGCTGAGGTGCCGGCGCATGTCCTCGTTATCGCGAGACAGCGCCGATGCCGTTGTCAGCGCAAGAGCGTTCCAGGGGATAGACGCGATAAGTCTGCAGATGCGACCTGACGTTCATTAGCGACCTGCCGCATCGGATCAATAATTCTGGCTCTTTTAAAAACTCAGTGGGTAATGCGGCTCACGAGGCATGCGGATTGAGTGCTGAGAAGTCGAGCTTGCCCGCGATGAGAAACAGCACGGTGCGCATGGTCTTGAAGCTGGCGTATCCCCGTGCCTTGCGTTTGGCGGCCTGAAACAGGCCGTTGATCGCTTCGATGAATCCGTTGGTCTGACGCGTCTGCGCCCACGCGATGATGCCGTCGAAATGACGACGGATCATGCGCGCGACGTCCTTCATGGGTTCGACTTTCGAGCGCATGACGTTGCCGCACCACCGGCGAAGCATTTTGGAGACGACGTGGATCTGTTTGCGATCGAGAATCTCGCGCAGCTGCTCGCGGTACATCCACGCACGCGCGGTGCGGTTGGTGGTGTACTGGCTGATCAGGGCCTCGAGATCGGTCAGTTGTGCGAGATCGAGCTTCCCGGCATCCTTGAGCAGCGACCAGCGCATACCCTTCAGCGACGGATCGGTTTTCTGCTGCGCGCGGCGCACGCCATCAAGCGCTTTGGACGCGTGCGCGACGACGTGAAACTTGTCGAAGGTCACCCGCGCATCGGGCAGATGCTCCTCGACGCCCTTGATGAAGGCGGGCGACATGTCGATGCTGACCGACTCGATCTGCGCAGGCGTTGCGTTGTGTTCCTCCAGGTGCCGGGCAAAGCGTTCGACAACGCCGGCATCTTTGCCTGGCGTGACGAAGACCACACGCCGCCCGTCCATGTCGGCGACCAGCGAAACATAGTCGTGGCCACGCCGGCACGAAGTCTCGTCAATAGCCACCGCAGTGACTTCGGACAGGTCAGTCGCGGCCACGGCCAGGTCCACGTAACGGTCACAGATGGCTTTCACCCGATGCCACGACAGGTTCACCACGCGTGCCACCGCGGCAAATGTCATCTCCCGGCACAGCGCCAGCACGAGTGCTTCAAACAGCAGCGTAAAGCCGTCCAGCTTGCCCATCCAGTCGGGTTCGATCAGGCGCACCGAGCCGTCCGGCAGACGTACCCGCGGCACCCGGACCTCCAGATAGCACTCATGTTGAAAGAAGTTGAGGTGCCGCAGCCGCTTGATCTGGGTGTCGTGAGCCGGGTGTTCGCC
This sequence comes from Paraburkholderia sp. MM6662-R1, assembly GCF_050436245.1. NCBI lineage: Bacteria > Pseudomonadati > Pseudomonadota > Betaproteobacteria > Burkholderiales > Burkholderiaceae > Paraburkholderia > Paraburkholderia sp. MM6662-R1. The sequence goes on from NZ_JBNDLV010000004.1 coordinate 2,497,188, forward strand.
CGCCACACCGGGATATGGAAAGCGCGTACCCGCGACAAAGTCCACGGCAATGGTCAGCTCACGCCGCGCGGCATCGAAATCGACGCCTTGCACGTACCACGGCGCCTTGATCCCCAAGGCGGCTTCAAACAGTTGGGTCTGGTTCATCGGTTCACGTTGTCTTGCAGGGCTGGTTGCCGCATTCTGCCGCAACCAGCCCTGTCCCAGCTTACTTCTTCAACGCGCGTCAAGTATTCGCTTCGCCGGGCTGACGCCCGTACTTGACCCGCCAAACCAGCCACTCGGATTTTGAAAGAGGCATAATTCTCGACATGTCGCGAAGCTAAATGATTGCGATCCGACGTAATCTGCGCGAGCGGTAAATCGCGCGTGCCCTTCGTCATGCGGCCGTAGGACGAGAGGTCCGGCCGCATCCGACTCGCTTCCGGGAGCGGGAGCCCTCGCAGCGCTCAGGGTTCCAATGACCGTCTGGGGATCGTCGAAGGCCGCATAAAAGAGAGAGCACGCCGTCCCAGATCACCAGGGTCTCAAGCAGCACGCCGGCTGGCTCACGAGCCGGGTTTTAAGTTTCGTTTAAGTTTTCGCGTCTAAATTCCTGGAAATATCATGTCGTGCCATAATATTGCACCAGGCTTTCAGCGGGTGCGGCGCGGAATCGCGTGACTTCGACGTGTCCTCAGCTTGCCGGTCAAGCACGTCCGACTGCAGCATCGGCAGCTATCTTCACCCAGCGACTGCTGGGTTTTTTTTTACACGATATGAGCGCAACTTCCACATCGGCCACTTCCCGCTCGCGCATGAGTGCGCTTGAGCTGCGAGCGACGCTGTCGCTCGCAGCGATCTTTGCACTGCGCATGCTCGGTCTCTTCATGATCATGCCGGTGTTTTCGGTGTATGCGAAAACCATTCCCGGCGGCGACAATCTCCTGCTGGTCGGCATCGCGCTGGGGGCGTACGGCGTCACTCAATCGCTTTTCTATATCTTCTACGGCTGGGTTTCCGACAAGGTTGGCCGCAAGCCAGTTATCGCGACGGGTCTCGTAATATTTGCGATCGGCAGCTTCGTCGCCGCGGGGGCGCACGATATTGTTTGGATAATCGTCGGTCGCGTGATCCAGGGAATGGGCGCCGTTTCCTCCGCGGTGCTCGCTTTTATTGCCGACCTCACTGCCGAGCAGCACCGCACAAAAGCAATGGCGATGGTGGGTGCCTCGATCGGCATTTCTTTTGCGGTGGCGATCGTGGGTGCGCCTCTGGTGTTCCACTGGCTCGGGATGAGCGGCCTGTTCTCGCTGGTCGGCGCGCTCTCGATTCTCGCGGTGGGCGTGGTGATCTGGGTCGTGCCGGATTCGCCGAACCGGCCCGTCCACTTGCGGGCGCCATTTGCGGAAGTGCTCCACAACGTCGAGCTGCTGCGCCTGAACTTCGGCGTGCTCGTACTGCACGCCACGCAAACGGCGCTGTTCCTTGTGGTGCCTCGCCTGCTCGTCGACGCAGGGCTGCCGGTCTCGTTGCACTGGAAGGTCTATCTGCCGGTCATGGGTATTGCGTTCGTCATGATGGTGCCGGCCATCATTGCCGCGGAGAAGCGGGGGAAAATGAAGGCCGTGGTCGTCTCTGCAATCGGTCTGATCCTCATTGGCCAGCTATTGCTTGGCTCGCTCGAACATACACTCGTTATCGTGCCCGCCGTCCTGTTCGTGTATTTCCTCGGCTTTAACATCCTCGAAGCGTCGCAGCCCTCGCTCGTCTCGAAGCTCGCGCCGGGCGATCGGAAGGGTGCGGCCACGGGCGTATACAACACCACGCAGTCGATCGGCCTTGCCCTCGGCGGCGTGGTTGGCGGCTGGCTTCTAAAACACGATGGCGCGAACGCGGTGTTTTATGCGTGCTCCGGGCTCATATTGTGCTGGCTCGCAATCGCGTTCAATATGAAGGTTCCGTCACCGCGGAAAGCCTGAGTCGCGCTTCTGGCGCGAAATGCAGCCCGTGAGGGCGTCGCCGGAAAAAACCCAGAAGAAAAACAGGGGAACAGATCGTGCGCATTCTCGCGCTGATGGACCGTCGAAAGCTGCAGCGCATCAACCGGTTATGGCTCCACTATGGCGTGTTCTGGCTGGGGGCGATCGCCGTAGGCCTGGTCGCGGTGCTTTACGCGAAGCTGATCGATTTCGGCTACGCTGTGTTCCTTCGCTATGCGGCTGACCGGTTCTGGCTGCCTCTGATTGTGGCGCCCGCAACAGGCGCCGTTACGGTGTGGCTTACACGGCGCTTCTTTGACGGTTCCGAGGGCAGCGGTATCCCCCAGGTGATCGCCATGCTGCACGGGCCGAACGAACTCGGGCCACGGCTGCTCACACTGCGTATTCTCGTTGGAAAGATTCTGGTCTCGTTCCTGGCCCTGCTCGGTGGCTTTACCATCGGCCGCGAAGGTCCGACCATTCATGTTGGCGCCGCCCTGATGTTCAGCCTGAGGCGCTTTTACCCGAGTCGTTTTCTGGCGATCCGGCCGGGCGTGCTGGAGCGCAGACTCGCGCTCGCGGGTGCGGCCGCCGGTTTGTCGGCGGCATTCAATGCTCCGCTCGCAGGCGTGGTGTTCGCCATTGAGGAACTCATGCGCAGCTTCGAGCAGCGCGCGAGCGGCGTGCTGATCACGGCAATCATCTTCGCTGGCGTCGTTTCACTTGGGCTGCAGGGAAACTATGTGTATTTCGGCACGATCGATATCGGGTCGGGATTGCCCCGATGGCTCAGCCTCGCCGTAGTGCTGATCGGTGTCCTTGCGGGCGCGCTAGGGGGATGCTTCTGCTGGCTGTTGCTCAACACGAAGCGCTGGATGCCCGAAGTTCTGCTCGAACTGCGCGTGAAGCGGCCTGTGCTGTTCGGCGCGCTATGCGGCCTGGTCATTGCGCTCGTCGGCGTGAGCGCCAATGGCCATACATTTGGCAGCGGCTATGCCGAAGCGCGGAGCATGCTGGAAGGCAGCGCGCATGTCAGCGCGGCATACCCGCTCCTGAAGATGGTCTCGATGGTGGGGTCGTATCTGCCAGGCGCGCCCGGAGGCCTGTTCGCCCCGTCGCTCGCGATCGGGGCTGGCATCGGCAACACGGTTCACATGGCGTTCTCGCAGATCCAGCTTCCGATGCTCATCGCGCTCGGCATGGTCGGCTATCTGGCGGCGGTCACCCAGAGCCCAATCACGGCGTTCGTGATCGTCATCGAGATGATCAACGGGCACGCGCTCGTTATCTCGCTGATGGCCACGGCGCTCATCGCGAGTCGCGTCTCGCGCTTTTTTGCGCCACCGCTGTACGAGGCGCTCTCGGAGCGTTATCTGCGCAAGCCGTGAGGCAAAGGCGACGGTAGGTCGAACAGACATCGACGGAGTTCATATGGGGATCGCAGACAGAATCGAAAAGCGTCTATTGGGCATGGCGCGCGTGCTATGTCTCGTCGCGCTGGTTGGCGCCATCCTGGCGATGATCGCATTAATGTTTGCGCTTGGCATTCCGAGGACGGCAGCTGTTATCACAGATCCGCCCGTCAGCGCGAGCGAGGTACTCTCTTCGATAGCGGGTTCGGAGGCGGCCAACGACGGTCTGAAAATCGGCAGCGCGAACGGCAACGCCATGGCGAATGTCGCTGGCGCCGCGGGATTCATTATCCCCGCTCCGCTTAATGCCCTGTTGAACCAGAATAATGCAAGCCAACCGCTGCTCAAGGCGTGGCTCGAGCGTATTCCCCAAGCCGACCGACAGCAGTTCCTGGATGAACTGTCCGACGTTGTTGCGACTGCCGGGCAGCACGCTGCTACGTGGGAATGGGACAACCGCGAGCGGTATGTTGCAGCGGCCATGGATCAGTATGCCCGTGTCAAGATTGGGCGGATTGATGCGGCCCAAAGCGCCGTTCAGGCGGCAGAGGGCAAAAACGCTCAGTTCGGTTCGTCGCTGGGAATTCTTCTCGCGTTGACAGGTTTCCTGACTTTGCTGCTACTGCTCACAGCGATCGAGCGCAATACGCGTAACAGCGCGGTGAAAAGACAGGAATGAGCTGGCGCGACTTGAGATGGGATGCCGATGTAAGGTGTTTTCTGTTGCACCAGCTGTTCTGAACCGGCGCGACCTCTCGCCACTCGCATAGCGCGGGCCGGAGACGCACGCCGGATTGAAGTCGAGACAGGTGGCGCAGTCGCTCCTCTGACGGCAGAGTCGATCGCTCGACCTACTGGTTTGATCTGTCGGAGCGTTTCGGAGGCCGCGCCAACGCGAGGCCAAACTCACTTCTTGCGATTCTGACCGATGGCCCGGGCAACGTGCCGAGCGGGATCGTCGCTATTCTCTGATCGTCCTTTTCGCGCCCCGGCGACGTGCTTAACGATGCATCGCGACCGTTCGGTTGACGTGCAATCTCGCTTGGTCATCAGGAGACCTGTAACCCGGCGTCTGCCCGAATCCAGCCGTTGTTCATCAGCCAATCTTGCAGAGCCGGAACGGCAGTCGCTCTTCTGTGCGCTATCGGTGCAAAGCCTTTCAAGACCAACGATGACTTACGGTACTTTTCCAGCCTGGCTCCATAGTCTGTCGATCGCCTGGATTGTGTTAGGCGTGGTGTGTGCCGTCATCATTGTGACTGACGAGGTAAGACATCCGCAGAAGATGTGGATCATGAGCCTGGTTTGGCCGCTGACCACGCTATTCGGCACAGTTCTCTGGCTTGCTGCCTATTATGCATGGGGACGCAACGTGCTCGCCGCCGAAGCTGGCGATAAAACGCAACCGTTCACAGTGATCGTGATGAAAGGCACTAGTCATTGCGGCGCTGGTTGCACACTCGGCGACATTGTTGTCGAATGGTCAGCGTTTGCGTTTCCAGGGTTGGCGGTGTGGTTCGGATGGCACAGCGTATTCAACGAGAAAACTTTTGCCGTCTGGATCCCAGACTTCATGATCGCCTTTCTGCTAGGAATCGGTTTTCAGTACTTCACCATAAAGCCGATGCGCGACCTGTCAATTGGACAGGGCGTGATCGCTGCAGTCAAAGCGGATATTGCCTCGATAACCGCGTGGCAGATTGGCATGTATGGAGCAATGGCGATCATTCAGTTCCTATGGTTCAAGCCGGTTTTTGGCGGCATCGCGAACGTGACAAGTTCGGAGTTCTGGTTCGCCATGCAGATCGCCATGCTCGCGGGCTTCGTAACGAGCTACCCTGTGAACTGGTGGCTGATTCGTTCCGGTGTGAAGGAGAAGATGTAGACCAAACCCTCAGCGAAAAGGGCGCTGATGGCGACAGGCAAAATCGCAACTGACGTGAAGGCGGTCCCACAGCCTCACCCCCGTTCCGCGTCCAGAAAATACCCATTGACCGCATGAAATCCGCCGCGCTTCGGAGCGGGTTGATCGCCACTGCTCTGTTCGCTGCGCGTGCAGGTCCGCCAGCGCGAACCGAAGCTTGCCGGCGGAATGTCACAGCAGACCGATCGTAGCTAGCGCGGCTACGTAGCGGCGCTGCATTAAGACCTCAGCTCGTGGTTGTACCTTAAAAGTCGTCGTTGTGGTCAGAGAAGCTCGAACCCTGGTTCAGGGTTGATCGCGTTGAAAAAGGCCGTGACCCGACTGTATCGCTGACGGTATCAACCTCTCAGTGGTCCGGCGTAAGCGTTGGCGTAGGTTTGTACGAGAAGGCTCGCCCGCGTCACCATTTCGACGAGAACGAGTAGACCGCCTCGATAAGCGGGTTGGCGGCGGCTAGCGGTGCTTGCCACCAGGCCAGCACCTTCAGCGCCGCTTGAGCCGCCCGCGGCTCATGACTGAGAACCTAGAACACGCCGAAATCGTCATTGCTGTCGGGAATCGCGGCGAGCAGGTTGGCAAGCGCGCGCCAGCCCATGAAGCTCGATAGCCTTATCGCTATGCGCAGCCAGCGCTCGGCGCGTGAGCTCGGGTGCGTTGACGGTGTTGACGCTACGCACTTCATCCGTCGCATTGCGTTTTTCGTTGATCTGGCGTCGATCGATGCGCGAAGCAACGGGCAGGTCTGCATGCTGTCTCTCCAGTGTTGAACGCCTTCGACGCTGTTCGCGCCGCGCCACGCCGTCCGCTTGCCCTACATCCACGCGGATCACCGCGCCGCCGCTGCCGTACCGGCCACGCCCGATAGCAGCGCCCTCAACACCTGTCGCAACGTGGTGGCGCCGAAGCGTCGCTCGCTGATATTCGCCTCGACGTCGATGCGTCCAGCGTTGTGCGCGTCGTACAGATCGACGATCAGTTGGGCGTGCCGCTCGCCGCGCCCGGCGCCGCGCAGCACGGCACTCCATTCGTCGCGCGGCACCCGGTGGGCGATAACCGGCCGCCCGGACAGATCCGCCAAGGTACGCGCGACGTCGAGCGCGCTTACCCGCTCTTTCCCTTCGATACTGACCACCCGTGGCGTCGCGCGCGAAGGCCCTTCATCGAGCAGCAACTGCGCGGCAAGCTCGCCGACGTCCTGCGCCGCGACGGTCGGAAACAGCTTGTCGAGCGGATCATGCAGACTCGGCAGCGCGCCCCGGCCGAGCGCGACCGGCAGCACGCGTGCCCAGTTCTGCATGTGCTCGGCGGCGCGCAACAAGATCAGCGACGACGCGACGGTGCGCAACTGCGTTTCGAGGTAGTGGAACAGCGTCGTGATGCCGGTGCCATCCGCGTGCTCGGCGCCGTAGTCGGACAGCGCGAGGAGCCGCGGTGGCGCGCTCATGCGCAAAGCCGCGACGCCCGCGTCGATGATGCGCCGCATCGCGGCCGCGGGATCGTCATGCGCTCGCGGCACCGGACAGAGCCATTGCACTGCCTGCGCGCCGTCGATCGCGCGCGCGACCAGCCGTGGGTCGTTCAGGTCGGCGATCGCGAGCTCGCAGCCGATTGCCGCGAGCGCTTCGGCTTGCGTGGCGTGGCGCACCACCGCGCGTACCTGGTGGCCCGCGCGACGCAAGGCGGTTGCGCTCGCCTGTCCCACGTGACCGGTCGCTCCGAAAATGACGAACACGTTGTGCTCCTTTTGAGGATCGCTATGACGTGATGGTACGGACGCGGTGCTCGCGAGGCGCTCAGATCTGGATGACTTTGCGCAGATCTGGATGATTTTTTACGCCGATGCCGCGCAGGTCGCGCAGGTCGCGCAGGTCGCGCGAATCGCGTTGGCTGTTCGCGAGCTACGAAATTCCGTCACGCCGGCGAACCTGCCAAAAACGCCGCACAATGCAGGCATCTCGCCGTCATTCAGCTCACTCAGGAGACAAGCGATGAACGCCGTCACCCCGATTCCCGCGCCTGCGCCGCACAGCGGCTCGCGCATCGCCGTGCGCACGAGCAGGGCGCTGGGCTGGCAAGGCTTCGGTGCGGAGCTGGTCAACGTGTCGGCCGGTTTGCATCGGATGTCCGCGTTTCGCCATCATCGCGTGGGCGTGCACGTTGGTGCGCCGGTGACTGCGCGCTGTCTGTGCGATGCGCGCCGCCACACGCGGATTCAGGCGCACGGCGACGCCGACGTGATCCCCGCGGGGCTCGAAGGTCAGTGGAACGATGACGCCGCCTGCACGATTTTCAGCGTCTGGTTTGCCGAGGACTTCGCGCGACGGACGGTCGAGCAACTCGCGTTGAACTCGGCCGACGCGCAGCTGCGCCCGCGCTTCCAGATGCGCGATCCGCGCTTTCAGCATCTCGCCTGGGCGCTGCGCGCGGAGCTCGAAGCGGACGATGCGTCCGATCCGCTCTATGCCGAAAGTCTGTGTACGGCGATGCTGGTGCGTCTGGTCGGCGTCGAACCCCTGCCGGGCAACCGGCGGCGTACGCTCGCGCCGCGCACGGCCGCACGTGTGATCGAGTTTATCGACGCGCATCTCGATCAGCGTCTGACGCTCGACGAGCTCGCCGCGCAGGCGCAACTGAGCGTGCCGCATTTCAAGGCGCTGTTTCGCGACACGCTCGGTGTGCCCGTGCATCAGTACGTGGTACAGCGCAGGGTCGAGCGCGCGCGAACGCTGCTGCTACAGGGACGCCTCAGCGCAAGCCAGATCGCGCTCGAAACGGGCTTTGCGCATCAGAGCCATATGGCGCACTGGATGTCGCGTTTGCTCGGTGCAACGCCGCGTGAGCTGCGCGGCGCCGCGCGCGATGACACGGCCATGTCGGGGCAGGAGAAGACACGACGTTGATGCGCGAACCGCGCGGCGCGGAACCCATCCGCTTCAACCGGGCGCGGCCCCCGTCAACTGCGCATAGACATCATGCGCGAGCTGCAGCAGCTCCTTGCGATCGATCCCACCCGACACCGCATAGCCAAAATCGCCGTCGACCCAATAGAACACGTTGACGGGCCCCGCCTGATACAGCTTGAACGCGGTCGTATTCGCGTTCTCGCGACGGTGCGAGATGCACAGCGTGACGCGCTCGCCGTTCGGTCCGCGATACATGAACTGCGCGGTCGGACCGTCGTCGCCGGGCAGCAGGCGGCCGCCTGACAGCATGAATCCGCTCTTCGACAGCATCGGCGGATGGACCTCGGTGCCGAGCCGGTTCGCGAGCCATTGCACGAAGTCCTGCTCGCGATCGGCGCTCATGTCGCCCGGCCGGTCGATCGCCGGCATGTAGACGACGTGCGCGAGCGCCGCCTGGCGCGCGAAGCCCTCGGCGCTGTCCGCGCTGACCGGACGATTTCCGGCTTGCGTTTCGGCCCCTGGGTCGGTTCGATCGATCGCAACGGGTGGAATCAGATCGTTCCTGTGCATGCCGATGCCCAGGCCGAGCACGAGCGCCGCGGCCATGCCCGCGAACTGCGCGGCAAAACGCGGCCAGTTCGCGGCTGCTCGCGCGCGGCGCGGCGCACCGGTCTGCAGACGCTTCGGCACGGGCTCGCTGAGCACGCGGTCGTAGCGCTCGTGAAGCAGACCATTGAGCGAAAAGTAATCGCTGACGCGCGCGGCTAGCTCCGGATTCTGTTCGAGCGCGCGCTCCACCTCGTCGCGCCGCTCGCCGGACAGCGTGCCGTCCACGTACGCGTGCAAGTCTTCTTCGCCGATCGGCATTTGCGGCTCGCTCATCGCACCACCTGTAATTTCGCACCGGGCTGGGCGCCCGCCATCAAAGCTCGCAGCCGTTCGCGTCCGCGCGAGAGCCGTGACATCACCGTGCCGATCGGAACGTTCAGCGCGAGCGCGACATCGGCATAGCTCATCTCCTCGAGACCGACCAGCAGCACCACCTCGCGCTGTTCGACCGGCAGCCGCTGCAACGCGTAGTCGAGGTCGCGCATTTCGAGCGAACGCGTCTGGCCCGACGGCACCGCGAGCTCGCTTTCGGCGATGCTGTCGTCGTCGACCGCGACGTGGACCGCGCGCGCCGACGCCTTGCGCGCCTGATTCGCGAAGACGTTGTGCATGATCGTGAACAGCCACGCGCGCAGATCGGTGCCCGGCTGGAACAGACGGGTGCGGCCGAGCGCGCGCTCGAGCGTGTCCTGCACGAGGTCGTCGGCGAGCTCCCGATTGTTGATCAGCGCCCGCGCATAGCGCCGCAGACGCGGCACGTGCTCGATCAACTCGTCACGGACATCCATGGTTGATCCCGGTCAAGGGGCGTGGGGGTGGCATCGGCTTCACTCGCGTCGGTATCGGTACGCGCCGGACCGGTCGCGGAGGCTTCCGTCGCACGATGCGTTCGAACTGCAAACACCTGTCAGCGCATTTTATTCCGCGAGGGCCGCGCGCACCGGCGTCAGCGAGCGCTCATCACGTCGGCGGCGCGCATCAGGCCGTGGGTGCGCGCATTGCCCGCGACGACGAAACGCTGCCGCTGCGCGGTCCACGTCAACAGCCGCAGCTCGCCGATGCGGCGCGCGGCCCACTGCGGCTCTTCCCGCGCAAACGGCGCCGCGGCCGACAGCACGACCACCGGTTGCTGATCGCCGTTCAGATAGACGAGTTCGTCCGCGCGCTGCAATGGCCCGAGCCGCAGCACGCGTTGCTCGACGAGGCGCAGGCCGATCGCGCCGAGATCCGGCGCGGCTGGATCGACGCGCGTCGGCGATGCCGAGGAAAAGGGCCGTGCGGCGGCTTCGGCGAGCGCCATCACGGCGGCATTATCGAGCGCTCGTGCCGACACCTGAGTCGCCAGGAGCCAACCGCTGATGGCGCTCAGCATCAGCGCGAGCGCGACGAGCGCGACCAGTGTTCGGCGTGCGCGACCACCCGGTTGCGGGCGCATGCGCAGCGGGCGCGATCCGCCGAGGCGCCCAGGCGCGGGCTCCTCGGCGGTCTGAAACGTGGCCTGGATCTGCGCGTTCAAGCGGTCGTAAAAGGCGACACGCCGTGCTTCCGCCGGATGCTTGCCGAGATAGTCGCGCAGCGACGCGGCGCGCTCGGGCGTCAGCGTGCCGTCCGCATAGGCCTGAATGTCGTCTTCGGAGAGCGGAGCGCCGCAGGGGCGGTGAGTCGAGGTCATGATGATGCGCGGTCTTGATTGCTGCTATCGGACGGCAAACACGGCGGCGGGGACATTTATTCCCCGCGCCGGCGATGTTTTTTTCACGCCACGAATACAGGAATAAACGCTGCCCACCCGTGGTTCTCCCTGGTGCGAACCCGCATAACTCTCCAAGGAGTCGATCATGAAAAAGCTTTCGTTCGTTGCTTTGTCGCTCGTCGTTCTCGCCGCTTCGTCGAGCGCGTTTGCGCAGGGCAAGACACGCGCTCAGGTGTACCAGGAACTGATCGAGGCGCAGCAGAACGGTCTCGACTACATCACCGACGCGTCGTATCCCGATGTCAGTCCCGTGTTCGCACGTCAGGTCGAGCAGCGCAAGCAGGCGCTCGCCGCGCAAGCGGCGCTCGCCGCGAGCCACGTCGCGAACTCGGGAGCGCCGGCTGTTGGCACCCATTGAAGCAGCATCGGCCACTGGCGCGCGAATGGGTTTGAATGTGCGCGCCAGGGCCGGATGGAATAGACCGTAGCGAGGCGTGTTTGCCCGTACGTTGGTCGATTCGTCGACCGAATCGTCGATCCATCCGGCAAGGAGTTTCCGTGACACCACCCTTCGCACCCAAACCCAACCCCGCCGGCTCCGACCCGCGCCCGATCTGCGTGCCATGCCGGCTCGCCGCGATCGGCGCGGTCGCGCTCGCGCTCGCGGGCGGCTTCGCCTACACCGCGGGGTGGCTGACGCCCGCGCGTCTGACCGCCCCGCGCATCATCGATACGTTCGAGGCGGTCGCGGGCCCGCATCCCGGCTATCGACGCAATCATGCCAAGGGCCTGTGCGTCGACGGCTATTTCGACAGCAACGGCAATGGCGCGGCGCTGTCGCACGCGGCAGTGTTCGCGCCGGGCCGCACGCCGGTGTCGGGTCGCTTCGCGGTGCCCGGCGGCAATCCGTCCGCGCCCGATACGAGCTCGCCGGTGCGCAGTCTCGCGCTGCAGTTCCGGCTTCGCGATGGCGAACAGTGGCGTACCGGCATGAACTCGACGCCGGTGTTCGCGGTGCATACGCCTGCACAGTTCTATCAGCAATTGCTGGCCGCGAAGCCCGACCCTGCGACCGGCAAACCGGACCCCGCGAAGCTGAAGGCGTTCTACGCGGCCAATCCCGAGACGCAGCCGTTCCAGCGCTGGGTCAAGTCGCACGCGCCGTCGTCGAGCCTCGCGAACGCCGCGTACTACGGCATCGACGCGTTTCTGTTTACCGATGCCCACGGCACGACGCGCGCCGTGCGCTGGGCCGTCGTGCCCGACACGCCTTACGCGCCGATCACCGCGGCGCAGCAGGCCGAAAAGAACTTCCTCGCCGCCGATCTCGACGAGCGTCTGCAACACGGACCGTTGCGCTGGCATCTGCTGTTGACCGTCGCGCAACCTGGCGACCCGATCAGCGACGCGACGCTGCAGTGGCCCGACGACCGCCAGCGCGTCGACGCGGGGACGCTCGTGATCGAACGCACCACGTCGCAGGAAGACGGCGCCTGCCGCGACATCAACTTCGATCCGACGATCGTGCCCGCCGGCATCGCGCCATCGGACGATCCGCTGCTCGCCGCGCGCTCTGCGGCCTACGCACAGTCGTTCCAACGCCGCACGCGCGAGGAGGCGCTGCATCCCGAGATCCATCGAACCCAGCCAAACGGAGAGCCTTCATGACGCGCACCCGCACTCACTTCAGTCCGCTCACGCGGCTGCTGCACTGGACGATGGCGCCGCTGATCGTCGCGATGCTGTTTATCGGCGTGGGCATGGTGGCGACGGTATCGCGTGCCCATGATGCGTTGGTCGCGCTGCATCGGCCGCTCGGCATCGCGTTGCTGCTGCTCGTGCTGGTGCGGCTCGCGGTGCGCGTGATGCGCGGCAGTCCGCCATTGCCCGCGCGCATGTCGAAGCCGCAACGAATCGCGGCGCATGCGTCGCACCTCGTGCTGTACGGGCTGATGCTCGCGATGCCGCTGATCGGCTGGGCGATGCTATCGGCGGCCGGCTATCCGGTCACGCTGTTCGGTCCGCTGCATCTGCCGCCGATCGCACCGCACGACGTCGCGCTGTTCGCGCTGCTGCGCGCGCTACATACGTGGCTCGCGTTCGCGTTGTTCGCGACGGTGCTGCTGCATCTGGCGGCGGCGTTGTTGCATGGGCTGATCCTGCGCGACGGGGTGTGGGGCAGCATGGCCCGCGGCGAACGCTAATATGGGTCGAGCCGCAGCTTGACCGGGTTGCTGCCGAACTGTCCAGATCGCCCGCCCTGGCGATTTTCGTCCAACGCGTAAAATGGCCGGTTATCACTGGCAAATCGCAACTGGACAGAATCGGCCGGGCGTCGCGCGGCGCCCCGTCATGGTCCACGCGCGCTTGCCTTCGCCGGTTTGAACAGGAATGCACGCGGATGTCATCAGTTTTCTTCGATCGGGAAAGGATTGCGGAATGGCTCGGTGAGCACACCGTCGCCAAGGCGCGCTCGGTGGGCGCGGTCAGCAACGTCAAATGGCAGGGAGACACGCTGTCGGGCGAAGTGCAGGGCTCGCAGCCGCGGCCGTACCTGACGCGGGTTCGCTTTCGTACCGATGGCGGGTCGCCGTCGGCCGAAGGCAAATGCACGTGCCCGGTCGGCCGCAATTGCAAGCACGTCGCGGCGCTGCTGCTCGCGGAACTCGACTACCACGACGAGATGGATCACATCACGCAGGTCGAGGACGGCAGTGACCCGGCGACGTCGGAGGTGTTCATCGCGCGACGGATTACGGTGCCGGGCGCGCCGCCGGCGCCATCTTCATCTCAAGGTGTGCGACCCGAACTGGTCAGCTGGCTCGAGCGTTTTCGCGCGCGCGCCCGCGCGGCCGACGCCGCCGGAAAAGACGCCGCCCGAAAGCTCGACGCCACGCGCAGGGAAACGCTCGCCTATCGGCTCAATTGGTCGCGTTTTCATATGCGCCACGAAGTCGTGCTGCATCGCGCGCGTTGCGACGCGGACGGCGTGATCGTCGAAGTCGGCGACAGCTGGGGCGACGTCGAAGGCGCGCTGCTCAGGCAGCCGCGCTTCGTGTCCGACGAAGACCTGTCGATCCTCCGCGGCCTATGGCTCGGTCGCTCGCGCGAGGACCTGGGCCAGTTCGTGCTGCGAGGCACGAGTGGCGCGGAAACGCTGCAGAAGCTGATCGCGACCGGGCGCCTGTTCTTCGACTTCGGGATCGCGCCGGGCCAGGCCGGACCGACGCCGCTCGCGCGCGCCGCCGACCGCCTCGGGCGCATCGAATGGGAGCCGCTCGCCGACGAGCGCCTGCGCCCGGTACTGCGCACCGAACCGCGCGCGAGCATGGTGCTGCCGACCGAGCCGGTCTGGTACGTGGACGGCGTCGCCAACGAGGCGGGCGTCGTGCCACTGTCGCTGCCGTTCCAGCAACTGCCCGACTACCTCGCGATGCCGCCGATCTCGCTCGCCGAGGCGCCGCTCGTCGCGTCGGTGCTGCGCGAGATCGCGCCCGAGCTGCCGCTGCCGCCGACCCACGACGCGCCCGCGATTCGGGTGATCGACGTCGAACCGGTGCCGGTGCTGACGCTGAACAGCCATGCGCTGCCCGGCGCGGGGAAGGGCATCAAAACGGCAAAAACCGCGAAGGCCGCGAAGGCCGCGGAGCGCAAGTCCGCCGCGGTAGAACTGGCCGCCGCGAGCTTCGACTACGACGGTGTCAGCATCAACGCCGACAGCAGCGTGACGCTGGTGCCGTTGCCGGGCGGCGATGTGATTCACATCCGCCGGCGCTACGACGCCGAGAAAAAGCGTCTGCTGGAATTGCGCAAGACCGGTCTGCAAAAGGTGCCGACGCGCAACCTGCATGCGTCGCGTCTGTTGCCCGACACGATGCTCGGTCTGCCCGACACCGACGCGTGGTCCGAGTTCGTCAACGACGCGGTGCCGGATCTGGTCGCGAAGGGCTGGCGCGTGACGATGGCGCCCGAGTTCCGCTACAACGTGATCGAGATCGACGCGATCGACGGCACCGCGCAGCAGGCCGGCGACGGCTGGTTCGATCTGGAGATGGGCATCCGCGTCGGTGAGCGCAACGTGCGGCTCGAACCGCTGCTGGCCGATCTGTTCCGGCGCGACCGGCGCTGGCTCTCCGGCGCGCTGGAGCGTATTCGAGACGACGAGCCGATCGAGCTGAAGACCGAGGAGAACAAGCGCCTGCGGTTGCGCGCCGATCGTCTGAAGCCGGTGGTGCGCGTGCTGGTCGATCTGTTCGATTCGCTCGGCGGCGCGCTTGCCGAAGGCGCGCCGCTGCGCGTGCCCGCGGTCGATGCGGGTCGCCTCGATGCGCTGCACGACACCGGCCGCTGGCAGTTCAGCGGCGACGATTCGATCCGCGAGCTCGCGCGCCGTCTGCAAGCCGGTCCGGGCCTGCGCGAAGTGCCGGTGCCGCGCGGGCTGAAGGCCGAGCTGCGCGGGTACCAGCACCAGGGCCTGAACTGGATGCAGTTCCTGCGCGAACAGGATCTGGCCGGCGTGCTCGCCGACGACATGGGCCTCGGCAAAACCGTGCAGACGCTCGCGCACGTTCTCGCCGAGAAGGAAGCGGGGCGGCTCACGCATCCCGCGCTGATCGTCGTGCCGACCACGCTCGTGCACAACTGGCGCGAGGAAGCGCGCCGCTTTGCGCCGGAGCTGAAAGTGCTGGTGCTGAACGGGCCGCAGAGAAAGGAGCGTTTCCAGCAGATCGGCGAAGCCGAGCTGATCCTGACCACTTATGCGCTGTTGTGGCGCGATCAGAAGGTGCTCGCCGAGCACGACTATCATCTGCTGATTCTCGATGAGGCGCAGTACGTGAAGAACGCGACCACCAAAGCCGCCCAGGCGATTCGCGGCTTGCGGGCGCGGCATCGGCTGGGCCTGACGGGCACGCCGCTCGAGAATCATCTCGGCGAGCTGTGGTCGCAATTCGATTTTCTGCTGCCGGGCTTTCTCGGCAGCCAGAAGGACTTCACGCGACGCTGGCGCAATCCGATCGAAAAGAACGGCGACGACGTGCGCCGCGCGTTGCTCGCGCGCCGCATCCGGCCGTTCATGCTGCGCCGTCGCAAGGACGAGGTCGCGAAGGAGCTGCCGCCGAAGACGACGATCGTGTGTCCGGTCGATCTCGAAGGTGCGCAGCGCGACCTGTACGAAACCGTGCGCACCGCGATGCAGCAGAAGGTGCGCGCGGCGGTCAGCGCGCAGGGGCTCGCGCGCAGCCACATCATCGTGCTCGATGCGTTGCTGAAGCTGCGCCAGGTGTGCTGCGATCCACGGCTCGTGCGCACCGCCAGCGGTATCGCGGACGGCGCTGCCACGGGCGGCGGCGAGCGCGCGATGCGCTCGGCCAAGCTGGATCTGCTGCTGTCGATGCTGCCCGAGCTGATCGAGGAGGGACGCCGCGTGCTGCTGTTCTCGCAGTTCACCGGCATGCTCGCGTTGATCGCCGAGGCGCTCGACGAAGCCGCGATCCCGTACGTCATGCTGACGGGCGACACGGCCGATCGCGTGAGCCCGGTCGAGCGGTTCCAGCAGGGCGAGGTGCCGCTGTTCCTCATCAGCCTGAAGGCCGGCGGCGTGGGGCTGAACCTGACCGCCGCCGACACGGTGATCCACTACGACCCGTGGTGGAACCCGGCCGCCGAGAACCAGGCGACCGACCGCGCGCATCGGCTGGGACAGGACAAGCCGGTATTCGTGTACAAGTTGATCGCGGCCGGCAGCATCGAGGAAAAGATCGTCGCGTTGCAGGAGCACAAGGCCGGGCTCGCCGACAGCATTCTCGCGGAAGATGCGGCCGGCGCCGCAAAGTTCTCGGACGACGATCTCGACGCGCTGTTCGCGCCTATGCCGGACATCGAAGGCGCGCGTTGAACGCGCGGGCAAGCGACCGAACGAGGCAACGCAGACGGGCCGCGCAGACACGCAGGGGGAAAATCTGACGCGCCGCAGCAACGCCAATCGGGGCCACACTGTAACAAGGCGTCTGTGTATGTAAATTACCGTCGATGGGGACTTCAACTCATACCAATTTCGAACTCGCGCTGTGTAGGACTTGCGCGTCGCGCGCCGCTGGTGCGGCGCGTAATAACTACTTCGCCAACGGTTACAAAGGAAGTTCTTTCATCTTGAGCACGGCTTTTCTCTCGGCTAACGTGACGTTACTCGTGCGGTTAGACCCCGGCGAGCGTGTGTAGTGTTTGTGAGCGGCGTTGCTTCGACAGGGGCAGCGCCGCATTTTTTTTTCCGGCGGCCCTAACGCTGCGCATCACCCGCTGATGGTCCGTCTCGCGGCGCGTCATCGCGTCGGCCAACAATGTGAAGCAGTCGAATGCCTCATTCAAAACGAGGGCTTTGAGTTGCTCGCCCGACCAGGCCGACTGCCTCGAATGACAACTCGACCGGGACAAAATCTAACAATGTTTAAACGATTGTGTTGCGCCTTTTTCAGAGAGGATGTTGAGGGAAAGCTACGCTAAAACCGACGCAGTGCAGAATTTAATCTATGGTCCGTGCGTTGGAATCGTTTCCCACTTCGCCAGATCAGGGGCGCTGATCGTCTCAATGGTAGTGGGGCTCTGACTCTCTGGCGCGTGTGCTAGCTGTTCTCTTGCAATGCGAGCATTTCGAATGCTTTCCACCGGCGTTGAGCCCGTGTTGCCGGCAGAAATTGTGAACTTCGCCGCGGGAAAAACTTTCAAAAGCGCACTGCCGCAGGACCTCCTCTGCATTGATGTTTTCGATGTCGATCGGTGCCAAGAGACTCGAATGTCTGAAATCAATTGCTTGACTTTAAATAAAAAAATTGCGTAATCGATTTTATGTATACGCGTAGATATACGCGAAGCAATTGGACTCCATACGACGCTGTTCCAAGGCGGATGTTTCCAACGGCGCGGCGCCGGGCAAGCTCTTCAGCTTGGGGGAATTGCTGCTTTCATGGGGTGCAGGTGGTCGGAGGTTCAAATCCTCTCGCCCCGACCAAAGAAATCAACGGGTTACAGATTTACGTCTGTAACCCGTTTTGTAT
This sequence comes from Paraburkholderia sp. MM6662-R1, assembly GCF_050436245.1. Lineage (NCBI taxonomy): Bacteria > Pseudomonadati > Pseudomonadota > Betaproteobacteria > Burkholderiales > Burkholderiaceae > Paraburkholderia > Paraburkholderia sp. MM6662-R1. The sequence goes on from NZ_JBNDLV010000004.1 coordinate 2,514,742, forward strand.
TTCTGGCTTGCGTGCCCGAATGGTGCCCGAAAAAGCGCGCGTTACATGCCTAGCGGCCAGCACTCGAGCAACGACAAGACTGTGGCTAGGTAACGTTACAGTTTCGTGCCATACGGGTTGCCGCCAACATCAACACCACTGTATTCCTCGGTAGTCGTCGGCAAACCTGTTGCGGGATTGATTGGATATACGGACATGTTTTGCTCTCCTTAATGAGTGGTTGGAATTGCCCCGCCGTCATCGACGGGGCGGGTGAAACTTAGTCTTCTTCAGGCATCAGAATCGTGATGACGGGTTCGGCGTCGTCGCCAGGACCGAGGTGCAGGTTCAGAGTGACAGGCCGGGGTCGTGTCCCTCGACCGCCGCGCGGCACGCGGTGCAGTTCAAACGGGATACGCTGTGCGCCACGTGCGCGCTTTGCTGCTAGTGCACCCATCCAAAGCACGTCCCAAAGCCGACCGCTTTCGCCCCTTTCGCTGTCGGCGTCGGTCCACGCTACGCAATCTGCCCATACTGCTGATATCACCGCGACCGGAATGCGAAAGCCGGCTTCTCGCGCCAGAGCACTCACATCGACCAGCACGCCATCGGCAATCGCCTGCGCGCGGGTGTAGCTCGAAATTGTCTTGCCGAAAACGTCGTCGGGGTTGTGTGCGTTGTCCTGCATGGTGTTCGCTCCTTGAAAGCTGACCGGGTTCCTGATGCAGAGCCCCCTCACACCGTTTCCGGTGCCGGCGCGGGGTGGCGCTGTGCCTGCCGCCGTTCTTCCCTCTGCTTCGCCCTGGTGCACCGGCGACGTCAGGCATCAGGGCCGTCATGCAAGGTCACGTCCGCAGGCCGCAGTCCGAACGGAACCGGGCGAGGAACTTGCGCGTAGCGCTCGGGCTTGCATGGCGGCACGCCTGGCGTAGGTTCACCAGGGTCAGGCGGAGCAGAGGGAGGAACGACGGCAGGCAGTCATCGCGACGGGACCGGCGTCGCGGGCGAACGGGGACAGGTGGACACGAGCGCGCGCGACCTCTGCACGCGTAGCGTGCGTGACTCGCAAGCCAACGGCGCGCAGCCGGCGTGCATCGGCACGGCGGCGAAGGGGGCGCCGCGTCGCGCAGCGGCGTGGGGCTAGCGCATGCAGCGCGCAGCACAGACTGGCGCACCGTTCCCCAGGACGGTTGCCTGCTGAAGAGGTCCGCGAACCACCGAGACACGAATGATTTCCCGCAACGTTGTGACCTTCACCGTGGACGCGTCTTTCGTGCAAATCGTCAAGGCCGGCCAGGTGGCAACGATGTTTCTTGCCAACCAGCCTGAACCATCCGCGGCTATCAAAGCGGCGCAAAGGCAAGGTTCACGATGTCATCTTGGCAGCCAGCTCCTTTGTTTCCGGAGTTGACCTCGGATAAATTGGTCCACGGTACGCACGATGGTCCGACTGCACAGGTTCATGGGTTTAGTTGAAATGCGGAAGGGCTGGGGGCTCGCCGGCGCATATGCCATCATCACCTCGGTATGGTTTGATAGCGGACGCGTTCGTTGCTCAGTTCGGGACGGCTTTGCTCGCGCGTTTACCGGTGCGTGCTATGTCCACGGCAATCGCACACACTGGTAACGACATGCCGTTTTCTGACGAGGGGGCTAGCATTTTGCCGAACATTCCCGATGCCGTCGCGTCGCTGACGAGAAACGCTACGTAGCGCCCACAGACGGCACAACGGACCCTCGCGGCGGGACGTGGCGCCGAATATGAAGGCCGGCGCGGCGGCAACTGCCCGCTGAACGAAGCGGACTGGGTCGTGATGAAGCACGGCGTGTCGCTCGTCGGCTACACGAACGTCCCGTCGATGGTCGCGGCCGACGCGTCGTCGCTCTGCGCGCACAATCTACTCGACTCTGAATCTGATCGTCACGAAGGAAGGCGCGCTGAACATTGATCTCTCCGACGATATCGTCGCGGCCACGTTTCTGTCCCGCGACGGCGAAGTCGCGCGCAGGTCATAAAGGAGAGCAGGGATGGAAGTCATCAATCACACGGTGATCAACCTGACCATCTTCGTGCTGGCGATCTACGTCGTCACGCTGCTGTATCCGATCGCTTCGGTCTGCTTCATTCAGGCCCTCAAGGGGCTGTCGAATACGAGGATGGCGCGTATCGGCAACACCTTCGGCATGGTCCGGATGGCGATCGCTATCCTCACGACCGTCGCGCTGATCGCCAAGCAGGCCGCAGCGGTCGGCTCGAATCTCGGCCCGGGCTCGGCCTGCTGCTGGTTGCGCTGGTGGATCGGCGGCGCAGTGGGTGCGTTCCTCGCGGCGCGCGTCGCCATAGGCATGAAAATAGCGGTGCCGGAGGCCGACATGATGTTCTTTGCCGTGTCGTTCGCCTCCATGCTCACATGCCTTACGCATCGTTAATGCGTCATGTACTTCGTTTTCTATACCGATGTGCTGCGGCTTCAGTGGCGGTTTTCCATTGTTGCACAGAGTGCATCTACCGTAGGATTAACCGGGCCGTGCTAAGGTACCGACGTCCGAGTAGTTTGTCTGGGCATGAAGCCCGGCGGTCTTTTAACCTCGCACCCTAACCGTGGTCCGGACCAATATCGGGGCAGCTCTATATGAATTTCGACCGTCAACAACTGGAAACATTTTTTGCAGTCGTTGAGTTTCGACATTTTGGGCAAGCGGCGCGCGCGTTAAACATTACTCGTGGTGCTGTCTCCCAGCGAATAATCGCTCTGGAAGAGTCGTTTGGTACGCCGTTGCTTGTGCGTAATGGGGCTACGCCTGAGCGTGAGCACGTAAATCGATGGGGCAATGAGCAACATAAATGATGTTCGAGGGACGAAGTAAAACGGGAGCCATGAATGGCTCCCGTTGTCGTTTCAGAATGGCTCGTCGATGCTCTGGTGTGGCGGCTGTGTCGGACCGCGGTACCAGGGCTCGCGATAGCGGCGGATCTGGGTCGCGTAGGCGCGGCTGAACCACAGATAGAGGTCTTCGATGAAGAACTGCATCATGTAGGCCGCCTCGTCGGAGAGCTCGGGCAATGGCAGGCGCCGGGAGGCGTTGGGTTTGTGAGGTGATGCTTTGGGGGACATGTCATCGGGCTCCGTTGGGTTGACGCGCTGGCGTGCGGCGCGAGGACTGTGTTGATGGTGCAAAGACCTCGAAGTACAGCTTCTCGTCGAGTTCGGACAGTTCGCGCTGCGCGGCGGTGGTGAGCAGTTCGTTGGCGAGCGTGGTGAGCACGCGGTAGTTGCCCAGCGCGTGTTCGCACAGCGTGTGGCGCAGCGGCGGTGTCATCAGTTGTGGTGCGCCGGCGCTGGCGAGCAGATGATCGAGGCAGGCCAGCAGATCGTCAGCCGAAGCCTTCTCGGTCCCCAGGCGCGAGCGGATACGGCTGCCCAGTGGCAGCAGTTCGTCGCGCCGCAGCTTGTCGGTCAGGCGCGTGTCGCCGGCGAGCACCACACACAGCAGGGGCTGCGAATCGAAGCGGGCGCTGGCCATGAGCCGCAGTTCGTTGAGCACGCCGGGACTCATTGCCTGCGCTTCGTCGATCAACAGGATTGGGCGCCGGCGCGTGCTTTGCAGGTGCGACATCCACCGGTCGCGCAGCGCCCTGAAGCCGCCCCAGCGGTTGTGCGGCCGGAGTTCCAGACCGAAGATGTCGCCCATCTCGCGATAGAAGTCGGCGAGGTTGCTCTGCGGATGATTGATCGAGACGACTGTCAGATCGGTCAGTCGCTCGAGCTTCTCGGCCAGCACGCGCATGACCACGCTCTTGCCGGTACCCGGCTCGCCGTGGATCATCGCGAAGCCGCCTTCGCGCACGAGCGCGTTCTCGATGCGCCAGCAGAAGTTCTCGACGCGCGGCGGCACGTACAGCGCCTCGAGGGGAAGCTCCGGCGAGAACGGGTTCCACTTCAGGCCGTAGAGGGCTTGCAGGCGCTGGCTCATGCCTGCTCCTGCCAGTCGGCGGGAATCCAGATCCTATGAGCGAGGGGCGTCGACGAACTGATACTTAAAATCAGCGTGTCAAGTCCCGTTCAAAGGAGGAGCATCATGCGCACGAATCAGACGTTCACGGCGGGTGGCGAAGAACTGGTATTGGCGATGTCACTCGAGCTCGCCGCAGCAACCTGGAAGGTCGCGCTGCACGACGGCCGACGCGAGAAGCCCGCCGTGCACGCGGTCGCGCAGCCACAGGCCGCCGCCCGCCTGCAGGCGGTGCTGGACCTGATCGAACGGCACAAGGAGAAGTGGTCGCTGCCCGCGGGCGTGCGCATCGTCGTCAGCTACGAGGCCGGCCAGGACGCGTTCTGGATCTGTCGCGCGCTGCAGGCGCACGGCATCGAGTGCTACGTCGTCGATCCGGCGAGCATTCCGGTCGAACGCCACAAGCGGCGCGCGAAAACTGACCGGCTCGATGCCATCAAGCTTGTGATGAATCTGCGCGCGTGGCTACGCGGCGAGCGCGATCGCATGCACGTGGTCCACGTGCCGTCGCCACAGGACGAGGCGTCGCGCCAGCTGATGCGCGATCGCGGCCAGTTGCAGAAGGAAGTGCTGCAGCACCGCGACCGCATGCGCAAACTGTTAGCCACGCTCGGCTGCTGGGATGAGGTCGACCACCGGGCCTTCGCTGGCCGGCTCGCCCGTAACGAGGTGAAGTGCCACGACGGCACGCCGCTGCCGCCCGAGCTGCGTGAGCGGCTGCTGCGCGAGTGCGAACGACTGGCGCTGGCGCAGCAGCAACTCGCAACGCTGGAGAAGACGCGTAAGGCGAGCGTGTCGCCTCCTGCGCGCGAACGAAGCGATGCCCTCGCGCGCCTGAAGGGGATTGGCGAAGTGGGTGCGTCGCGCCTCGCCCTCGAGCTGTTCTGGCGGGAGTTCAGCAACCGCCGCCAGGTGGGCGCCTGCGTCGGACTGGTGCCGCAGCCCTACGACAGCGGCCAGAGCCATACCGATCAGGGCATCAGCAGACAGGGTAACCGGAGGGTACGCGCGTTACTGGTTGAGATGGCGTGGACCTGGCTGCGCTATCAGCCCGGCAGTGCACTGACGCAGTGGTTCGACCAGCGCACCCAAGGCACCGGCGCCAACCGCCGCGCGCGCCGCATCGCGATCGTCGCGGTGGCGCGACGTCTGGCGATTGCGCTATGGCGCTACCTGAAGGACGGCATCATCCCTGAAGGCGCGCAGCTGAAGTCAGTGTGACCAGCGAGATATCGTAATAAGGCAATCATGCAACCCCGCGGAGCCAATGTATGACGGTTTGAAGTGGACATGCCCGCCCACCCGCCGGGTTACCGACGTAGCCGCTTTGACAGATGGGGCATGCTCCCCGGGACAAGGTTCCGGCGTAATGCGCATGCAGGATGAGGCTGGCAAAGTGCCAGCGGATAGAAGGTAGTCGGACGTCAGGTCCGACGCGCGCGACGAGCGGCTTCAGACCAAGGACGCAGACCGGCTTGCATGCTGACGAGCGCAATAACCCGCGCTCACCAGCCTTCGCCAGCATTCCGAACCCTTCGCCGCGTCAAGGGTCCGCTGGCGCCAGGCTGAAGCCCGCCCTTGACCCGATTACGCGCCTCCGCACGCACGTGGAGGCGCAGAAGGACCTGACCGATGATTCATGAGACTGTTCGCGAAAGACGTTGACAACTTCCTGCTCATAGAAGGCGGGTGGCAGGCCGGTCGCCGCACGTTCAGCGAGTAACTGACGCATCAGTGGCGCGATGCCGGGCGCACTGGCCGGTGGCGGCTCGACATTGACGGCATCGAGTCGCCGACGCTGGCCATCAGCATTGGCGGCCTTGTCCAGCGGCCGCAGCGGGCACAGCACGGCGCCGCTATCGGCGTCGACGAGATCGACGCCGCTCAGGTCCCAGCGCGCGTAGCGCAGGTGCACGCGCTGCAGGTGCCGGTAGGCCGAGGGAATCTCGAAGCGCGTGCCGGCCAGACTCACGGTGCCATCCGAGCGCCGCTGGGCGCGCGTCACGTCGATACGGAATGCGGCGCGCAGCGCGTCACTCGACGGGCATTCGCGGCCCACATCGGGGCCGGCCAGATAGCGTTTGAGCGGCGTGCCACCGATCTCGGAATGATGCGCGTGGTGGTACTCGCGCTCGATCCATGCGTGGGTGGCCTGATTGAGCAGTTCGAGCGTGAGATTGGGCTCGCCTTCGAGCATGGCCATCACCCGCCCTTCGATGCGGGCCCAGAACGTCTCCTGCTTCGCGTTCTGGTACGGCGAATAGGGCAAGGTCGTCTGGTGCAGCACGCCGAGCGCGAGCAAGCCGGCGGTCGTCTCCTCGGCAAGCATTGCTGCGCCGTTGTCGGTCATCAGTGCGCGAGGCCGGCCACGACGCTGGAGTGCCTGGGTGAGCCCATGGATCAGACTACGTGCGGTCTCATCGAGAAACCATTGCGCGTGACAGACGACGCGCGAACGGTCATCGAGCACGCACAGCAGCATCGGCGTGATCCACTGGCCATCATGCTTGAGCAGCTTGCGCGAGCCGTGATGGAAATCGAGATGCCAGAGCGCGTTGACGTGCTCGACCTCGAAGCTGCGGACCTCGAGCTTCTCGAGGCGATCACGTGCGAGCATCGCGCCGGGCTGGTATGACGCGGCTTGCGTTCACGGTACAGGCCCTGCGCACGCAGATAACGACGCACCGTCGTGTACGACGGCAGGTTCGCCGGGCCGAGCGTGACCTTGAGATTGTCGAAGTGCAACTGGCAGGTCCAGCCGGGATGTTCCCGGTACTGCGCGCGAATCGCCTGTACCGCCTGAGGCGACAGGCTTGCGCCGGCGCCGTTGGGGCGCTTGCGGTCGCGCAGGCTCGCAACCGGATCGTGGGCCGCCTTGCGGGCCCGGTAGAACCACCGCTCAACGGTGGAGCGGCCGAACTGGACATCGTCGCCAGTGACGGGATGACGCCAGCGTTTGGCGGCCAGCGCGGTGATGAGTTCGCGCACCTGCCCGGGTTCAGGCGGTGCTGCCAGCAAGGGGCCCACGACCGCAAAGCGCAGGCGCGCCCAACGATCCCGCAGGGGTAAATCGTGAAGTTCAGTCATGCTCTCTCCAGGGATGCGGCGCACCGCGCCGCGATTCGGGGGAGAGGCGAGACTACCGGCGCAGTCCGAGGGGGGCGAGCGACAAGTTCTGCGGGCGGTTACCGTCCCTCACGCAGGGTGCTCACGGCGCTGCCGCTGGTGAGCGGTGAGAGCCAGCGCAGCAGGCATGGCAATGGCTCGGCAGGCGTGGTAGCGAAGCGCTCGAGCAGGCTTGCCGGCACCTGTGCGGTCTCGACGGGCGGCACGAACGCCCCCCGTCCGAGCGCCTAGAACGGTGTGCCGACAAACCCGGTCATCCACCAGTGCCGCCATCGCGCGATCGTCGAGGGCGGCACGCCCAGCGCATCGAGCTGGCGCATTGCCGCGGCCGTACCGGCGCTCGCACGCGTGGCGCTGACGACAATCATGATTGCGGCGGTGTAGACGCGCCGGCCGAGAAAGCGCACCGAGAATGGCGTGGTACGACGGCGACAGTCGGCGCAGCAGAAGCTGTAGCGGAACTCGCAGTGGCAGCGGGCTTCGTATGAAATTCCGCGCGGCTTGCGCGGGTAGCGGGCGCTATGGAGTACGCCACCGCAGCGACAACGCTGCGCGCGGGTCTGTTCAGCGTAGTCCTGATCGATACGTAACAGCAGGTGATAGAAGTTGGGATCGCGGGCACTCACGTGGCACACTCTGGCAGTCTCGGTTCTTGGCAGACACGAGACTCTCCCTTGGGCGTCGTTTGTGCAAGATGCCAGAGGGAGACCCCCTCCGCTACATCACGCAGGCTGCTCAAAACGCCCCGAATTCCCATCGATTTACGTGCTCACGCTCACTACGCCAACACCGGCTGGTGAAGCGCTCCTTCGGCATATCCATATGCTGAGGTCATTGGAGGCGGATACTATTCAGCAAATCAAGCCAGATGTACACGCGCGGGCAAAGATCGCAATTGCGGTCAATGCAGATTCGCTGGCGACATGGTTTGGCCCCGCCGCCTGTGCTATAGCGAAGGCGAGTTTCGCGCTGGAACTTGTAGTCGACGACCAGGATCACACCCTGCCGGTATTGGCACGCGGAGAGGCTATCGGGTGTGTTTCGACGGCGAGTACTGCGCCGACCGGATTTGTTGCAGAACCTCTTGGCGCGATGGAGTATGAGTGTGTGGCTGCTCCGGAATTTTCTGCGGCCTGTTTTACGCATGGACTCAATATGCACAATATCCTGGCCGCCCCCGCTGTGCTCTTTAATCGAAAGGATGGCTTACATGCAGCGTTCCTTGAACGCCTGCTCGGTTTCCCAGTGAGCGGTTATGCCACGCATTATTTCCCCTCCCCAATGGCGCTCTTGACGGCGATTCGGGCGGGTGTCGGGTATGGCCTTGTTCCGTCCATGCAGGCTCAATCTCTGATTGATTCCGGTGATCTGGTTGGCTTGGCGCCGCGTAACAGGATTGCCGTTGATCTGTATTGGCATCATTGGGAGGTGGCACCGCCCAATGCGACCGCGATTAGCGAAACTGTGATGCGTGAGGCCCGTCGAGCATTGGTTCAACCAGCGCCCGCGTCGTCCGGTAAGGGGGATGAGGGCGAAGTCGCGGACTGACCATTTGAGGACCCCGTCGGCCAATATGGTAGTCGATGCCCAGAGCGGGTAGCTGAAGCAAAGTTGTTGGATCGGCGAACCATCAAAACTCCAATCGCAAGCGAAGTCGGCAACGCGAAAAGCATGGGGGCCGCTTCAGGTATTTCTGTTGCCCCTGTCCAGCGCATCAGGTAACAGGTCATGGCGATGCAGATTCCGGTCACCATTGTTGCGTTGGCAGTTGCATGCGAGACGGACGTATGTAGTAGGCCGAATATTAGAAGGGGACCCACTGCGGCGATGTAGACCATATTGAGGTCGATCATCATGTCGACGAGACTTTGTTCGCGCGTGGTGACGAGGGAACCCAGTACGACGGGCAGGACGCGGGACCAGATTGGTCCTGTCATGGAAGGTGGGCCGAGTGTGGCCATAGCTTCAGCCATCGCTCGCAGAATCGAGCATCCGGCACCAAGAGCTGTTAAGCCTAGTACGGCGACAACGAGACCGCTCGCGGCGCTCACTGCGTAACTCGAAAGGGTATGCATCAGTACAATCGGAACAACCTGTACGGGATCGACGACGTGCTCCAGATGCCAGACCGGGGCAGCCGCGATTACAGCGGAGGCCGGCAGAAATCCGATAAGGAATACTAGCGCTGCTGCAAACAGGCAACCAGCGCGGGCGGTCGCAGGAGCCCGCGCTGCGACCACGAACTGCTGATAGTCTGCTCCACATATGACCATCACCACGACTGAGACGACCGTAAATCCGGTATGTGCCAGCGTCGTTGTGCGAAGCCCATCTAAGAACTGCATTGGCGCATGCACCCAGACACTGAACCCATCCGTTTCGAACAGCGTGCGCACGAGTCCGACGTTGCACGCAAGCATGCAGATAGCGAATCCTGCCGCAAGCCAAGAGAGTCGCATCAGCGAAAGGCAGATCAAAAGAGCGTCTATCAGTAGGAGTGCGGAGGTCGGTGGCAAGCCCGCTAGCGTCAGTATTGCGGATCCTCCGCGCATCTGCGCAGCAAGCACACCAGTCATCCAGACAAGCGACAGTAGCGCCACGCTGCGGCTGACCGTGGCACCGTAGAGTTGATCAAATCTGGCCCAGATGGATTGCCGTCCAACCGACAGGGCCGGGGCACATGCGGCGAGCGCGATCAGACCCAAGGCGCTCGCGATTGCGTAGAGGCAGCCTGCCATCCCGCCGCGGAGGGCGAGTTCGCCTGTGCCCAGGAAAAAGCCAATACCGCAGCTCGTGGAGACCAGCAGGCTTGTTACCTGTGCCAGGTTCAATGTTCGTTCAGACATGAGCTGCTTCCCAACCCTTTACGCTGGCGTGTACGCCGCTCAGGTAGGTGTCGCAGATGATCGCGCGGCGATTGAACGCGGAGATCTGCTTCAGGTGACGTTCTCGCACGGCGTGCCGACATTGGTGCACATGGTGCTGTCGAGCCCGGCTGCCGCCCGCGTCGATCTGAGCGGCTGGAAGGTGATCGTCGGCGGCTCGGCGCTGCCGCGCGGCCTCGCGCAGGCAGCGGTTGAGCGCGGCATCGATATCTTCACCGGCTACGGCATGTCCGAGACCTGCCCGATCCTGACTCTCGCGCAAACCGGGGCGTCGATGCCCGGCGATCCCGAGCGTGAGCTGGACGTGCGCACGAAGACGGGCCTGCCGATCCCTCTCGTCGACCTGCGCATCGTCGACGGCGAGATGAGCGAGGTGCCGCACGACGGCAAGTCCGCCGGCGAGGTCGTTGCACGCGCGCCCTGGCTGACGCAGGGCTACGTTGGCAATCCGGCCGCATCCGAAGCACTCTGGAACGGCGGCTATCTGCACACCAACGACATCGGCGTGATCGACCGTGAGGGCTAGTGGACGACACGCTCGTGCGCTGACAACAACTCGTTACCGGATGGTCCTGGTCGGCGACTGCTTCCCTCGACTGGGCGTACGCATGACGGCGACTTTGGCGGGTTGACCATGGCCGCGTTGGCCGATCCTTGCCGCCAGTTAAGCCCTGCACCTTTTGATCGCTGCACAATTGTCCTAGGATACAAAAACTGAGGCGTCACAGTCGGCTCGCCGAGCGCCGACAAGGAGCACCATGCCATGCACGCTGAACCCGTGGAATACAAGGCATCGACGATCATGCCTCTCGCTCCGGTTTCCATCCTAGGCTACGCAGCAACTGCGATAGTCACGCACCGGAACGGTAAACGCGAAACATTTGGCATTCTTGGTTACTTCGCATCCGAGAGTGCAGCATGCAGGTTTGCCATCGAATACGCGAAAGCCCATATCGACGGTCGGCGACGCCCGAGACCGCCGTTTTCCCTTCTGTAAGTCCGCGCCGGCCGTTCGTGCCGTCGGAGTTGGCGGCGGCGGATGGCTCGCGCAAATGCCGGAGCGATTCCGGATACATAAAAAAAGCCGCAGACATTGCTGCGGCCCAAACACACACGACGCGCAAGGAGCGCTGACGTCGGCTCCATCTTACACATCCCTGTTTCTGAAGCAATCAGGCGTCTCATCTGAATATTTGCGAGCGGCTGCATTGCCGCATCTGTCGTGGCGCGGGCTTTTGTCAATCGCTGATGCAGGCGTTGCAGAATGGCGACAGGGCCGGTCGTCCGGCGCCCAAATGTCACAAGCGACGTCACTGATCAAGGACTGGCGATGTCCCGCTGCAACGGCCGTCGGGCAAAGGCACACTACTAGCTAGCGATTTCAGACGCTGGTCGAGTGGCCGCTGAAAGCCGGATCTCGGACGCGCACGTTCTCATTTCGAAGGGCGGATCAGGATCGCGTGCTGCCGATCGCCGTCAGGCAGAGGGCGGCCATGAAGCGACGGTCGCCCTTTAGCTTCGAGCGGCCGAGGTTCGACCGATAGCGGACGACGGGCAATCGGCGACTTGAATAGTTCCGAGCGTGCCTCTGTCGACATGACTCTGGCGAAGACACCGACGGATTGCACGCTGTCCGCACTCGGGCGCCAGACCATCAGCTCAGCAACGGCGTAGAAACTGCACTTGTGCCGGTGACTTCGAGGGTGGTTGCCGGTGCTCCGTCCATACGTTGGTATGATGGGAACCTGGTCGCTTTGGCACTACGCTTCACGGTGAAGCGTTCATGTTGGACGCTGGCGCTCTTCGCCTCGAGAGCGCCCCACACCAGGCGATCCCTATGGGTCCTGTCCGGCTTGTTTCGATTGTCGACGACGACGAGTCTGCCCGCCTGGCCGCCGAAAGCCTGGTGCGCTCGCTGGGGTGGCCGACGCGTACGTTCGATTCGGCCGAGGCATACCTGCAGTCGATGCCGCCAGCGGGCGCCGACGGGACGGGGTGCCTGATTTCCGACATGCGCATGCCCGGCATGTCGGGCATCGAGATGTTCGAGCACCTGCTCGCGCTCGACGCTGCGCCGCCGACGCTCCTCATGACAGCATTTCCCACCGATGCACTGCGCGCGCGGGTGGCCGCGACTGGCGCCCTGGCCCTGCTCGAAAAGCCGCTCGACGCCGCCGCGCTCGAGCATCATCTGACGCGTGTGCTCGGCACGCCGTAATCAAAAGCCGGTGGCGTGCCGGCGTCATTGTCGCCGGCGGCTCGTGCCACGAGCGTCAGGTGGGACGTTCGCCGAACCCGTCACGGCGCCCTTGCGCGAATCTTCAAGTCCACCGGGCGAGGAGCGCCAGTAGGGCGGCGTGCTCGCCGGTCGATCGGACCGCGCCCGCTACGAGCGCAGCGCCTCCTGGCTCGCGTGCGTTTTCTCCTCGGCCGGCAGCGTGAAGCGGAAGACCGCGCCGTGCGGCTCATTCAGCGCGACCTCAAGCCGTCCGCCGTGCACCTCGACGATGGACCGGCTGATCGCCAGGCCCATCCCCATGCCCTCAGCCTTCGTCGTGTAGAACGACTGGAACAGGCGGTCGAGGTGCACGGGGTCGATGCCGGTGCCCGTGTCGCGTACTTCGACCATGGCGGTGTCCGGGCCGACCCTGGCTGTGCTGACTGTCAGCTCGCGCGGCCTGTCGTGCACGCCGGTCATCGCTTCAATGCCGTGTATCCGTCAGCGTAACCCGTCAGAAGTGGAAATTTAGTACGAGACCAACAACGCCGCGAGAGATCAGGACGAGGTGAGCGAGATCCCGCTGCGACAGTGCGACGGCTCTCTGGATGTCAGAACGCGTAACCTTGATCGTGCCAGTAGTGCCAGTCAGCGACGGCGAGTCGTGTCGGTTTATCGCTGTCCACCGGGACGATCTGAGCCAGGGGTGCCACCACGTCACGTTGGCCCCACCGGGCCCAGACGAAGATGCCAACCCGACACAGGTCTTCATGAGCGAGTCCGGTGACCGCGACGTGTTCACCCGGGTGCAGTGGTGAAGAGGCCATTGCCTGGCGAATGCCGGCCTCGAATGGAAACGAGAGCTGCTCTTCCAGATAGCAGTACCACGACATCGCCCGCTCTTCCTCAGTATAGGCGTCGACCACCACTTCCATCTCAATGCGATGTTCACGTTTTGCGTCGATCCTGGGCTTGGCCATGATGTTGTCTTCCGACCAGAGTTGATAGGGCTATAGATCGACGATACGCCGCAGCAGACCGTAGGAAACGCGCCAGTGACCCTCGGAATCTGTCACTGCAATCGAGGCCGTTTTCGAGTTGAGTCTGACGATGGTGCCGACACGCTCGCTCAGGTGTTTGTCGGTGAAACCGACGGTGTCGCCGACGAGGAACTCTTCGCGTTGTGCGCGCGGTGGCAGTGCCGGTTCAGAATGAATCGGGGCTGCGCTTTCGGGAACGATCGCCGCGTACGGTAGCGCCCAGCGGCGCCGGCTCGCATTGTCCTGAACGACCGCCTGTGTTTGCCGAAGCTCAACGACGGTTCCCTGCAATGGAGTCTGCCGCGGGTTGTCTGCGATATAACTCATAGCCATGCCGAGGTGCAGGCGCTGCCGTACTTCCAGGATGCGTCGGGGATCGTCGAGCATTTTTCCGACGGCGAGATAAAGGCGATAGAGTTCGGCGCTGGGCGCCTGCCGAAGTGAGTCGAGAATGTCCATGAATGTGATGGCATTTATACGATGCCCGCAGAACAGTATGAACGACACGCCGAAAAGCCGGCCCCGTCGCCTTGTGCTCCTTGACGAGATCCTTTAGGGTCTGCAACCCGACGACCGGGTAGAGTGCCTGTTTGACGGAGTCATCCGGATGATCGACGGCCGCCTCCGCCAGACGAAACAGCACACCGGTCTTGCCGCGCACGCGACGGAAATCTTCCAGCAATTGCTCCTCGACCTTCTTCTCGGCCTTGTTGTCGATCTTGTGGATGATCTGCATCAGCAGATCAATCAGGCCATCGACGATTTCGTGCTACCGCTGAAAGCAGAACGAGGCCGCCAGGCCATAGGGGATGTGTGTAGGATGTCGCCGCAAATCCCAGATCGATTCAACGCTTGCCCGCCGACGGAATTTCTGCAGCCATTTCGGTGGCACCGTTGCCAGCGTGACTGTCGGCAGCACAAGTCCGCGGATCGCCTTCAGCTTCGCCAGTTCCTGCAACCAGGGTTTCGAGACTGACGCGCCCCGCGTCGCGGCGCAAATGCGAAAAGCTGATTTCCCGCTCCGGCGCCGACGTATCGCCACTCTCCGGTTCGTCGACACCATCAATGGAGGAACGCCGCCATTGTGGACGGCGGCCACTGTATCGTCTGAGGTTAGTGAAAAGTGCGGAAACGTATGTACTTCTCGCCTCCGGGGCACGGTTCGGGTCGGCCTTGGCCACGGAAGCCGCGTCGGTGGCGCGCCAGGCCCCACCCATTCGACGGCACAGTCCGAGCAGCGTGCAGGTCCTCACCGCGGCCCTCCGACCCAATCCCGATGGCGCCAGGTCGCCGAGGTGTATCCTGACGAGACGCTTGCGAAGGTAGAACGTTGCAGCCCATAGCGATGCCGTCTCACCACTTGCTTTTCGAGCGCACCCGGCCTGTTCAGGCGGACGGATGTTAACGTCCTCTTAACTCAATAACAGGCGGCAGTCTGACGGCAGAGTGCGACAGATAAACGCCTACGTATGGTTCCGGCGCGATGCGTAACAGCTTTCAAATCTTGTGGGACGATGGCGAGCGCGTCTTCTCTCGAGGGCGGCGCCCGGGCGATGGCGATGGTGGTGGCGACGACAACGTCCTGATTGCGCGGCCCGCCGCCGAACATCCACCATTCGGCATCCTCGAACGCCTCGCGCACGAATTCGGATTGAAGGACGAACTCGATGGTGGGTGGGCAGTGCGGCCACTGGCGCTGGTGCGCGAAGGCGGCCGGACTCTGCTGGTGCTCGAGGATCCGGGCGGTGAGCCGCTCGCGCAGTTGCTCGGCGCGCCCATGGAGGTGGGACGTGTGTTGCGGCTCGCTGTGGGTATCGCCGCAGCGCTCGGCAAGCTCCATCAGCGCGGCCTCGTCCATAAGGACCTCAAGCCGGCCCATATCCTGGTGAACTGCGCGGACGGCCAGGCGCGGCTCACCGGCTTCGGCATCGCCTCGCGGCTGCCGCGCGAACGACAGGCGCCCGAGCCGCCCGAGACCATCGCCGGCACGCTCGCCTACATGGCGCCCGAGCAGACTGGCCGGATGAACCGCTCGATCGATTCGCGCAGCGACCTCTATTCGTTTGGCGTCACGCTCTATCAGATGCTCACCGGCGCGCTGCCGTTTACGGCCGCCGACCCCATGGAATGGGTGCACTGCCATATCGCCAGACAGCCGGTGCCGCCAAACGAGAGGGTGGAGAGGATCCCGGTTCCGCTCTCCCAGATCGTCATGAAGCTGCTCGCCAAGACGGCCGAGGCGCGCTACCAGACCGCGGCCGGCGTCGAGCGCGACCTGCAGCACTGCCTGGCCGATTGGGAGCGTCAGCACCGCATCGACGACTTCCCGCTCGGCGAACACGACACGCCCGACCGGCTGCTGATCCCCGAGAAGCTGTATGGGAGAGCGCGCGAGGTCGAAACCCTGCTCGCGTCCTTCGACCGCGTCGTCAAAGGCGGCGCCCCGGAGTTGATACTGGTGTCCGGCTATTCGGGAATCGGCAAATCCGCGCTCGTCCATGAGCTGCACAAGGTGTTGGTGCCACTACGCGGGCTGTTCGCCTCCGGCAAGTTCGACCAGTACAGGCGCGACATTCCCTATTCGACGCTGGTGCAGGCTTTTCAGAGTCTCGTAAGGCCTCTTCTCGGCAAGAGCGACACGGAGCTGGCGATCTGGCGCGACGCGTTGCTGGAGGCGCTAGGCCCGAATGCGCGGCTCATGACCGACCTCATCGCCGAACTAAAGTTCATCATCGGCGACCCGCCGCCGATCCCGGAACTAGAGCCGCAGCAAGCACAAAGCCGTTTCCAGCTCGTGTTCCGCCGCTTCATCAGTGTATTTGCCCGACCGGACCATCCGCTGGCGCTCTTTCTCGACGATCTGCAGTGGCTCGACGCGGCGACGCTCGACCTGCTCGAGGATCTGCTGACCCAGTCGGATCTGCAGCACCTGATGCTGATCGGCGCTTACCGCGACAATGAGGTCGATGCCAGCCATCCCCTGATGCGCAAGCTTGAATCGATCCGAAACGCCGGTGCGAAGATCGAGGAGATCACGCTTGAGCCTCTCGCCCCTGACGACCTCGAACAGTTGATGGCCGATGCGCTTCACTGCGAACCTGACCGCGCCGCGCCGCTGGCGCAGCTGGTGCATGAGAAGACCGCGGGCAACCCGTTCTTCGTGATTCAGTTTCTGCACGCACTTGCGGACGAGGATTTGCTCACCTTCGAGTATGACGCGGCGTGCTGGTCCTGGAATCTCGATCGCATTGATGCCAAGGGTTACACCGACAATGTCGTCGACCTCATGGTTGGCAACGTGACCCGCCTGCCGGCCGACACGCAGGAGGCGTTGCAGCTACTGGCCTGCCTCGGCCACACCGCCGCGATCGCGATGCTTGCGATCGTTCTCGGGACTTCGGAGGAGCAGGTGCATGCGGCGCTGTGGCCGGCGGTCCGTGAGGAACTGATCGAGCGCCTGGAAGGTTCGTACAGATTCATCCACGACCGGGTCCAGGAAGCCGCCTTTTCGCTGATCCCGGAAGCATCCCGCGCCGAGGCCCACCTCCGGATCGGTCGCTTGCTCGCGGCGCACACACCTCCCGAGAAGCGGGAGGAGGCGATCTTCGACATCGTCAGTCAGTTCAACCGCGGCGCCGCGCTGATCACCGACCAGGAGGAACGGGACCAACTCGCCGAGTTCAACCTGATCGCAGGCCAGCGCGCCAAGGGGGCCACCGCCTACGCCGCGGCGCTCGCCTATCTCGTCGCTGGTGCGGCGCAGTTGGCGGAGGATGGCTGGGCGCGCCGGCATGAGCTGATCTTTGCGCTGGAGCTGAATTGGGCCGAATGCGAATTTTTGACCAGCCAGTTGCCGGTCGCAGAGGAGCGATTGGCGGCGCTGTCGCCTCGCGCCACGACAACTGTCGAACAAGCCAGCGTCGCGTGCCTGCACATTGATGTCTGCACGGCCCTCGATCAGGCCGGCCGCGCGGTCGCTGTGTGTCTTAACTACCTCCGGCAGGTCGGTATCGCGTGGTCGCCCCATCCGAAAGACGAGGAGGTGCGACGCGAATACGAGCACATCTGGTCACTGCTGGGGGACCGGACAGTCGAGGATCTCATCGATTTGCCGCCGATGCGAGACGCGGCATCCTTCGCGACCGTCGAGGTTCTGAGTAAGGTCTTGCCGCCGGCCTTGTTTACGGATGCGAACCTGGCTGCCTTGACGACCTGCAAGGCGGTCAGTCTCAGCATCGAGCGCGGCAACTGCGATGCTTCGTGTCTCACCTATGTATGGCTCGCGAGGATCGCCGGACCGCGTTTCGGCGACTACCAGGCCGGATTTCGATTCGGCCAGCTCGGCTACGAGCTGGTCGGACGACGCGGGCTCAAACGTTTCGAGGCCGGCACGTATCATCGCTTCGCGGTCTTTGTCGCGCCCTGGATGAAACACGTGCGGGCCTGCCGTGATCTGCTGCGCCGCGCTTTCGAAGCGGCGAACCGGATCGGAGATCTCACGTGTGCAGCCTATGCGTGCAACATTCTAAACTCGGACCTGCTCTTCGCCGGCGATCCGCTGCCCGAGGTGCAAGGCGAAGCCGAACACGGCCTCGCGTTCGCCGAGAAGGCGCGCTTCGGCCTCGTCATTGATTTGATTACCACGAAACTCGCGCTGATCCGGATGCTCCGGGGCTTGACGCTGAAATTTGGCTGCTTTGACGACGGGCAGTTCAATGAGCCTCGCATCGAACGCCATTTATCCGGCAACCCGGCCCTGGCGACCGCTGCGTGTTGGTACTGGATCCGGAAATTGCAGGCGCGCTATCTGGCCGGCGACTATGCGACCGCCCTGGATGCCGCATCGAAGGCGCAACGGCTGCTCTGGACCTCAGTCGCGTTCTACGAGGAAGCCGAATATCACTTCTACGGCGCGCTGACGCAAGCCGCCTGGTGCGACACCGTACCGGCCAACGAGCGGCGGCCGCACCTGGACGCTGTCGCTGCGCATCACAGGCAACTGCAGGTCTGGGCGGAGAATTGCCCGGAGAATTTCGGGAACCGCGCCGCGCTGGTGGGCGCCGAGATCGCCCGCCTGGAGGACCGCGATGGTGACGCGATGCGCCTCTACGAACAGGCGATTGGTTCGGCGCGTGACAATGGCTTCACCCACAATGAGGCAATCGCCAATGAACTCGCGTCCCGTTTTTACGCGGCGAGCGGTTATGAGAAGATTGCCCGTGTGTATTTGCAGGACGCCCGCTACGGCTACCTGCGTTGGGGCGCCGACGGCAAAGTGCGACAACTCGAGGAGATGTATCCGCACCTTAGGACAGAAGAGTCCGCGCCGCCCGGCCCGACGAGCACGATCGCGACGACGGTCGAACATCTCGATCTCGCGACCGTGATCAAGGTGTCGCAGACCGTCTCGGGTGAGATCGTGCTGGAGAAGCTGCTGGATACGCTCATGCGCACGGCCAGAGAGCAGGCGGGCGCCGAGCGCGGCCTGTTGATTCTGTCGGACGGCGGCGAACAACGGATAGCAGCGGAAGCGACGAGCGGCGGCGACGCGACCCAGTTGCAGCTGCGCGATGTGCCGGTGAGCGCCGCGATGCTGCCGGAGTCGGTCCTCTACCACGTCCTGCGCACCCGCGAGAGCGTCATTCTCGACGATGCCGTGGCCGAGCCCCCGTTTGCAACCGATCCTTACATCCGTCAGCATCGTGCCCGTTCGATTCTCTGCCTGCCCCTGATGAATCTGGCCAAGCTGACCGGCGCGCTCTACCTCGAAAACAATCTGACCACGCGCGTGTTCAGCCCGGCCCGGATCGCCGTGCTGAGGCTGGTGGCCTCGCAGGCCGCGATCTCGCTGGAGAATGCCCGTTTGTACCGCGACCTCGCCGGACGCGAAGCCAAGATCCGGCGCCTCGTCGACGCCAACATCATCGGGATCATCGTGCGGAATCACGATGGTGACATTCTCGAGGCTAATGACGCGTTTCTTCGGATGGTAGGCTACGACCGTGAGGACCTTGTTGCAGGCCGCATAAGGTGGACGGACCTGACGCCGCCGGAATGGCGTCAGGGCGACGAACGGGTCCTGCGAGAGATCAGGGAGACGGGGCGCGCGCAGCCCTTCGAGAAGGAGTACATCAGGAAGGACGGCAGCCGTGTGCCCGTCATGATCGGTACGGCCGCGTTCGAAGCAAGTCGGAAGGAAGGTGTCGCGTTCGTGCTCGATCTGACCGAGCGCAAGCGCGCCGAGGAAGAAGCGCACGAAAGCGAACGGCGCTACCGCGAAGTGCAGACGGCGTTGGCGCATGCGAACCGCGTTGACACAATGGGCCAGCTCACGGCCTCGATCGCCCATGAGGTCAAGCAGCCGATCGCCGCGATGGTCACCAACGCCCGGGCGGCGCTGCGGTGGCTCGCCGCCCAGCCTCCTGACACGGAGGAAGTCCGGCAGGCGCTTAGCCGGATCGTCAATGACGGCAATCGGGCGGGGGACGTCATCGGCCGGATTCGTGAGCTGATCAGGAAGGCGCCGCCCCGGAAGGAACGGATGGACCTCAACGAGGCGATCCGCGAGGTGATCGAGCTCACGCGTGGCGAAGCAACGAAGCGCGGCGCCTCGGTGCAGACGCAACTCGCGGGGGGCTTGCCGCATATCGAAGGCGACCGGGTGCAACTGCAACAAGTCCTCCTCAATCTGGTCATCAACGCGATCGAGGCGATGAGCAGCGTCAGCGATGGCGCACGAGAATTAATCGTCACCACTGGGACAGCCGACGCTGGCTGCGTGCTCGTAGCGGTGCTCGATTCGGGGCCGGGCTTTGCCGCGGACAGCACCGAACACGTTTTCGCCCCGTTCTACACAACGAAGTCCGCCGGTTTAGGGATGGGACTGTCAATCTGCCGTTCGATCATCGAAGCACACGGCGGCCGATTGTGGGCGAGCGCCAACGTGCCGCGCGGCGCTGTCTTTCAGTTCACGGTGCCGGTTTATCCAGAACTTTCATCGTAATTGCACGCAGCGCGAGCAATTTTCTGGCGGTTGCGGCCCGCGAGCCGGCTGAGCCGGCGATGCGGCAGCTAGGGTCGATCGGCCAGCGTCCGCTGTCTGACTCGAAGCCGACGTTGCAATGTCCGCCGCGGCGCGCCTACGAGTGTCTCAAGATGGCCGGGCAGTACGCGATCATCCACCTCGCTGGAAAGCTGCCTATAAGGACTTCCTATAAGGACTTCCCTTTTTTTGCAAGCTGGGGTTGATTTATCCATCCATCCTCGTCCATCCATTCGATTGCCATGTCATCGGGGTACACATTCGGCATTCAGCGGCGAGACAGACTGCACACCTATAAACGGCCTTGTTGAGCACTATCATTGCGGGTGCCCGGGCCCGGATAGTAACCGCGCAGCAGGACTCCATCCGTTGGACGGCGAATACATTTCGTGTAGCGCCTCACAGCTTTTCGAGTTCGCCCGCTGCCTATAAGGACTTCCCTTTTTTTGCAAGCTGGGGTTGATTTATCCATCATCCTCGTCCATCCATTCGATTGCCATGTCATCGGGGTACACATTCGGCATTCAGCGGCGAGACAGACTGCACACCTATAAACGGCCTTGTTGAGCACTATCATTGCGGGTGCCCGGGCCCGGATAGTAACCGCGCAGCAGGACTCCATCCGTTGGACGGCGAATACATTTCGTGTAGCGCCTCACAGCTTTTCGAGTTCGCCCGCTGCCTATAAGGACTTCCCTTTTTTTGCAAGCTGGGGTTGATTTATCCATCATCCTCGTCCATCCATTCGATTGCCATGTCATCGGGGTACACATTCGGCATTCAGCGGCGAGACAGACTGCACACCTATAAACGGCCTTGTTGAGCACTATCATTGCGGGTGCCCGGGCCCGGATAGTAACCGCGCAGCAGGACTCCATCCGTTGGACGGCGAATACATTTCGTGTAGCGCCTCACAGCTTTTCGAGTTCGCCCGCTGCCGGTCTGACCTGTCGCTATCCTTGCCTTTGCGTCCTGGATTACGAAGTCACGCTTTTAGGTGACGCTGCGAATTTACCTGTTCATGCTGTTGTCCTACCGTGGCTGGCCCGGTGTTGAGGGAGTGGAGACATACGAGGGATCGAAGCGCTCGCCCTTGGCCAGAATTGCCCAGAGGATGCGCGCGTGCTTGTTGGCGACAGCCACCAGCGTTCGATACCAACCCACGCGTGCCTGGAGCTGAACGATCCAGCGCGAGAGCCGGTCGGTTCGTCGATGGGCGCTCGTTACTGCCGAGCGCGCGCCTTGGAACAGCAGCGTGCGCAGATACGTGTTGCCCTGTTTGGTGATGCGGCCCAGGTGGGTCTTGCCGCCGCTGCTCTTCTGTTTGGGCACCGTGCCGATCCAGGCGGCAAATTGGCGGCCGTTTTTGAACAGGCGAGCGTCGCCGACGGTAGCCACCGTGGCCGACGCGGTGAGCGGCCCGATGCCGATGACCGCCATCACGCGCTGCGCGTTGCTGTCGTGCTTCACGTGCGTGGCGACTTGCGCGTCGCACCAGGCGATTTGCTGGTCGAGGCCCTGCAGGTGCTCCCAGCCTCGCAGCAGCGCAGTGCGCGCGACACCGTTCAGTTCGGTGGCCCCGTCCTCCAGTGCCTCGACGAAGTGGGCACGAAATGCATTGATGCCTTGCGGCAGGAACACGCCGAACTCGACCAGCTCACCGCGCAGCCGGTTGACGAGCGCGGTACGCTCCTCAACGAAACCGTCCCGCATCCGGTGCAGCAGCAGCACGTTTTGCTGCTCTGCCGTTTTGACGGCCACGAAGCGCATGTGCGGTCGGCCCGCGGCCTCGCAGATGGCCTCGGCATCGAGCCTGTCGTTTTTCACGTGTTTGCCGCCCTTGCGGTAGGGCGCGGCGAGCTGCGGCGCGATCAGCCGAACCTCGTGGCCGAGCGCGCGCAGCTTGCGCCCCCAGTAGTGGGCTGCGCTGCACGCTTCCATTGCGACCAGGCACGGCTCGAGGTTGGCAAACCATTCGAGAAACTTCTGCCGTGAAATGGCTTTCCTGACCACCACGCGTTCCATGCTGTCCACGCCGTGTACCTGGATGATGTTCTTGGCCAGATCCACGCCGATACGAGTAATCTTGTCCATGACTTTCCCCTTCCCAGATGAGTTGTCTAGCACCAACCATCCTGGCATATCGCTATGCCACGAGATCGGGAAAGTCCTTACTAATTCGTTGACGACTCCAACGTCAGCTTCTATGGGGACTTGTATGTCAAGCCGTTTTTGATCACGTGAAGGGCTTGGATTTCATGGTGGCTCCTGTAGGTTGTTGAGCGCGTGATGCCTTGGCGCGACATGGCTGTGCCATCCTGGTCCGGGGTCGGGGTGTGATGAGCGTTCGAGCCAGTGCCCGAACGAACTTCTATCCGTGCAGGGCGCCAACACCCTGCACCTCATGCAGCATGCGCGCAAGGCGCGCTGGCAAACCCCGGTTATGGGCGCGCCCCATCTCTGCGAGACGGTCACGGGGTGCCGTGACCCGCCGACGTTCCGGGCGCGTCGACCCTGGATCATGATGACGTGTTGCGTGCGAAGGCGTTGCGTGGTACCCGTGCTGCCCGGAATTTCAGGCAGCTGCCGGCTTGAGCGAGGCTCCGGCCGGAATCTCGCCGTGCTCGAGGTAGTGCCACAGCGCGATAGCCAGGCGCCGCGCCAACGCCACGATGCCCACGCGCCGCATGCGCTTGCCGCCGCCGGCAAAGCGCCGGTTGAACCACTGGGTCAGGAGGCTGTCGGGCTGCAGCTGCAGCCAGCGCCAGGCGAGTTCGACCAGCATCGTGCGCGCTCGCTTGTTGCCCGCCTTGCTGATGCCTTGCTCGATCTGACTGCCGCCACTGTCGTAGGGTGTCGGCGTGAGCCCCAGGCTGCCGGCCAGCTCGCGCCGGTTGGCGAAACGTCGCCAGCCAAACACTTCCTTGACCAGCACCCAGGCGCCCTTGGGGCCGATCGCGCGCAGCCGTGCCAGTTGCGCCACCAGCGGATGCTTGCCCTCGGCCAGTTCCTGGCGCCGCGCCGCTTCCAGCACCTTGAGCTGCTGCCTGACCAGCGCCAGCCGCGCGCTCTCGCGCTCGATCTCGCCGCGCAACACCGGCGGCACCTGCTCGCGATGGCGCTTCTATGGGGACTTGTATGTCAAGCCGTTTTTGATCACGTGAAGGGCTTGGATTTCATGGTGGCTCCTGTAGGTTGTTGAGCGCGTGATGCCTTGGCGCGACATGGCTGTGCCATCCTGGTCCGGGGTCGGGGTGTGATGAGCGTTCGAGCCAGTGCCCGAACGAACTTCTATCCGTGCAGGGCGCCAACACCCTGCACCTCATGCAGCATGCGCGCAAGGCGCGCTGGCAAACCCCGGTTATGGGCGCGCCCCATCTCTGCGAGACGGTCACGGGGTGCCGTGACCCGCCGACGTTCCGGGCGCGTCGACCCTGGATCATGATGACGTGTTGCGTGCGAAGGCGTTGCGTGGTACCCGTGCTGCCCGGAATTTCAGGCAGCTGCCGGCTTGAGCGAGGCTCCGGCCGGAATCTCGCCGTGCTCGAGGTAGTGCCACAGCGCGATAGCCAGGCGCCGCGCCAACGCCACGATGCCCACGCGCCGCATGCGCTTGCCGCCGCCGGCAAAGCGCCGGTTGAACCACTGGGTCAGGAGGCTGTCGGGCTGCAGCTGCAGCCAGCGCCAGGCGAGTTCGACCAGCATCGTGCGCGCTCGCTTGTTGCCCGCCTTGCTGATGCCTTGCTCGATCTGACTGCCGCCACTGTCGTAGGGTGTCGGCGTGAGCCCCAGGCTGCCGGCCAGCTCGCGCCGGTTGGCGAAACGTCGCCAGCCAAACACTTCCTTGACCAGCACCCAGGCGCCCTTGGGGCCGATCGCGCGCAGCCGTGCCAGTTGCGCCACCAGCGGATGCTTGCCCTCGGCCAGTTCCTGGCGCCGCGCCGCTTCCAGCACCTTGAGCTGCTGCCTGACCAGCGCCAGCCGCGCGCTCTCGCGCTCGATCTCGCCGCGCAACACCGGCGGCACCTGCTCGCGATGGCGCTCCCACCACGCCGCCCAGTCGCGCCCGCCGACGATGACCGGCACACGCAGGTTGTGCAGCACCAGCAGGGAGCGGATGCGGTTCGTGTGGGCGGTACGCTCCTGGCTCAGCCGGGCCAGTTCACGGTGCGTGCGGCGCGCGTCTTCCTGCTCGGGCGTGGGCTCGTGCACCACCGACCAGATGCGCTCGCCAGCGTGGTGGCGCCTGAGCATCACCAGCAGCTTGTCGCCGTCGAGCCGGTCGGTCTTGGCCCGTCTGGCGCGTCGGTTCACTTCGATGCTCGCCGGGTCGACCACGAGGTTGTCAATGCCTTGCCCGCTCAACCAGCGATGCAGCCACCAGCCATCGCGGCCGGCCTCATAGCACGAATGCACCGGGGCCTGCGGTTCGAGCTGGCAGCGCTCCTTGGCGCGGCGCACGCAGTCGAGCACCGCAGCCGTGTCGCCGGCGTGCACGCTGAAACGGCTCGGGCCGCGCCGGCCATCGCTGGCCGTCAACTTCCACGACTTGTCGCCGAGTTCGAAGCTCATGTAGAGCTGGACTTGGATCGCCGTATCATTGCCTTGTGGGACTGTCTGGGTCGCCGACATTTCCGTCTCCTTTGCACAGGGTTGGAAATTCCGTTTTAGCTAAACGGGTCTGGCTTGGGTAGTCCCACATAGCATCTCTGTAGAAGGCTCACGGAACTGGTGCTCTCGGCCCATGACCCGCCGTTCGCCGGAAATTAGTGACTGCCGGTTGACACCGAGGATGAGACTGTCATGAAAGCCGACTCGGCCTTTCGCTCGCATCGCAAGTTCGGCGGGGCGCGCGTGCACAAGTTTCCTGGTCCGACGACTGATGTGCACGTAGACAGGCATGCTCTTCGAGCGAATTGATGCGAGCAGTCCGCTCGTCGGCGGACAGCCCTGGTGATAGGCCAGATTGACAGGACGGTCGTCCCCGATGAAAGTAGGGCTAGGGCGAACGCCGCGGCGTCGGGCAGCGCGGGCACGCACCGATTCTCCGAGTACCGGATACCGCGAGCGCTTGGTTCACCGTCTGCCCGTGACCGAGGGAGGCGAGTCGGCGATTCGACTTGCCATTCAAGGCGTAAATTGAATGAAAGATCTCATTGCGGACGGTGCCTGGCGGGCGATGCACTCTGGTCAAAAGACCAACGGGATCGCTCAATTGCGCTCGGTTGCCGCGATCTCGTTCGTCTGCGGTATCGGCTTAGCGATCGCGACTTGGGTGTGCTTCAGACTGGGCACCAACTTTCGGGTCGCTGAGTCCGTCTACCTTATACAGATCTTGCTGCTTTCCCTGATGGACAGCCTCGTTGCATCGCTCATTTTTTCGGCGATTGCGGTTGGTTGCCTCGACTTTTTCTTCGCAAAACCACTATTTTCCCTCTGGGTAGACTCGGCGCGTGACATCGCAGCGTTAATAGCTTTTTCTTTGACGTCGTTCCTCGTCACTGCTCTCGTGCAGAGGGCGCGTGGACTGGCAGCGGTCCATCACGAGCAGGCCCAGCTTCTGGACCTTACCCACGACAGCGTGGTGGTTCGCGATATGGACGATGTGATTACCTACTGGAACAACGGCGCCGAAGCGCTTTACGGGTGGAAGAAACATGAGGCGGTCGGCCGCACTGCTCAGCCTCTTTTGCGCACTCGTTTTCCTACAGCAATCGAGGATATCAAGAAGACTTTGATTGCGATGGGCCGCTGGGAGGGCGAAATCATCAATACCAGGCGCGACGGTTCGCAAGCCGCAGTGGCCAGCCGATGGGCGTTGGTGCGAGACAAGCAGGGACGACCGATCGCGACCCTCGAAACGGGCACCGATATCACCGAGCGCAGGCGGATCGAAGAAACACTGCAACGTGTGTCTCGTCTGACGTCGGTTGGCGAATTGGGTGCGTCGGTGGCTCACGAAATCGCACAGCCTCTTGCGGCGATTGCCACTCAGGCTGCCGCCTGTCTGCGATGGTTAGATCGGGACACGCCCAACCTGGAGCGAGTGCATGCCGGTGTGCAACACATACTTCATGACGACCAACGCGCGACAGAGATTGTCCGGCGTATCCACATGCTTGCCACCCGGGCTGCCCCTGAGATGACGCGGCTGGAAATCAACGGTGCAATCAATGACGTTGTGGCGCTGGTCCAGCGCGAGGTCTTGAAGTACAACATCACGTTGCGGACGGTGCTTGTTCCGGGACTGCCGGCGGTGCTCGGCGATCGGATTCAACTGGCCCAGGTCATTACCAATCTGGTCATGAACGCTATCCAGGCAATGAGCAACATCGAAGACCGGCCGCGCGAGCTGGTAATAGAGTCGCGTCGCGGCGACGCAGGCCATGTGACCATCTCGGTGCAAGATTCCGGGACTGGAATTGACGTGCAGCACGCCGATCGGCTATTCGAGCCCTTCTTCACCACGAAGCCCGAAGGTATGGGCGTAGGGCTTTCTATCTGCCATTCGATTATCGATGCCCACGGTGGGCGGGTGTGGGCAGAGAACAATGCCGGATACGGCGCGACTTTTCGCTTTACTATTCCAGTGATCGGCGATAGCGGATCAAGCGAATAACCGTCTGCGGCCCAAAGATTGCAAGCCTCCATTCAAAGGTACGAGGCAAGAGTGTCACCACAAACGTCGGCTTTTGGCTTTGAAGCGGCCGCCCGGCGACCGACCATGGATGTCCGGGACGGGTCGCGTGCAGCCGATCACAGCCTTGCGACGTTCGGGCTGCGCATACCTATTGCATGAGGCAGCACACGGCCACAACCGTTAAGGGTTATTCGATGCCTGCCTTCGGCCGCAGGAATGAGAGGGTGCCTCTGCGCGTGTTGGCAGGCGTCGAATAAGCCCCGATGGAGGAAACCGCGGAGTGCCCCGATGCGGTTGGAGCCTGGCGGCTATGGCGATTGATCGGTCAGGATGCCCAGCGATGCCGGATGCGGCGCGGCCAGGCGGGATGCTGGATGGGCGCTGACGCCATGACGAAGCGGTGCAGTTGCGCCATCGTGACGGCGAAGCGGACGTGCGAGGGCCTGTGCGAAGCGACGCGTGCATACGTCCCTTCGTGGGCCGCGTTGCCGCAAAGCCGACGGTCGGTTCAGATATCGGGGAACCGTTGTGCTCATGTCTACCCCGGCACATCGGCGGTGCGCGGATGGGGGCGCTGCGCGCGAGGATGTCGATGACGATCATCGGTGCACCGCAGTGCCGGCAGATGAAGACGGGGCGGGTTTCGATGACGGCGTCGTCCGGTGACGGGCTGATCCGGGGTGCGACGTGGAGCAGATCGCGCACCTTCGCGAGACTGGCGCGACGCACCGGGTTGGCGAGCAGCCCGTAGTGACGGATCCGATGGAAACCACCGGGCAGCACATGGAGCAGAAAGCGGCGCATGAATTCGCCGGCCTCCAGCGTCATGGTCTTGTAGCGGGTGCGTCCCTTCGCCCGGTAGTCCTTCCAGCGGAACGTCACGCCGCGCTCATCGAAGGCGATCAGGCGCTGGTTGGAGATGGCGACGCGGTGCGTGTAGCGTGAGAGGTACTCGAGCACCGCCTTGGGTCCGGCGAACGGGCGCTTGGCGTAGACCACCCATTCGCAGCTACGTAGCGGCGCAAGCCACCGGGCAAAGGTGGCGCGGTCAGCGAGCCCGGTGTACTCGCCGAAGAACTGCAGCTGGCCATGCCGGTGGGCCGCTTCGAGTGCTTCGAGGAAGCGCCGGCGGAACAGGCGTGACAGGACGCGTACCGGCAGGAAGAATCCCGGCCGGCAGGCGATCCAGCGCTCACCGTCAGGCGACAGCCCGCCACCGGGGACGATGCCGTGCACATGCGGGTGATGCGTCAGCGCCGAGCCCCAGGTGTGCAGTACGAGCGTGGCGCCGATCTGGGCGCCGAGATACCCGGGATCCCCGGCGATCGTGCGCAGCGTGTCAGCGGCGATGTCGAACAGCAGGCCGTAGATGATCCGTTTGTTGTACCAGGCGATCGAACTGATGGGTGCGGGCAGCGTGAAGACGACGTGGAAGTATTCGACGGGCAGCAGATCGACCTGGCGTGCCTCCAGCCAGCGGTGTGCGGCGCTGGCCTGGCACTTTGGGCAATGGCGGTCCCGGCACGAGTTGAAGGACACCTCTGTGCTTGCGCAGCCTGAACAGCGCAGCACATGTCCGCCCAGTGCCGCCGTGCGGCACCGTTCGATGGCCGACATGACCTTCAGCTGCCCCAGGCTCAGATGTGTCGTGGCTCGCCACGCTGGCCCGTGGCTGCGGAAGATATCCGCAACCTCCAGCATGAGGCGCTACAGCGCGCAGCTTACCCGGCAGGCAGGCGGTCCAGCGGACTCGTGACCTCGTGCAGCAGGTCGGTGGCCACCTGGACGTAGAGCGCGGTGTTCTCGAGCTTCGCGTGGCCGAGCAGCACCTGGATCACGCGGATGTCCACCTTCTGTTCGAGCAGGTGTGTCGCAAAACTGTGCCTCAAGGTATGCATGGATACGCGCTTGTCGATGTTCGCAGCCTCGGCGGCGGCATGAATGGCACGGTTCAGCTGTCGCGTGCTTAACTGGTCGAGCGGATCGAGCCCGGGAAACAGCCACCCACCATCGGGCATCCTGCCCTGCGCACGGGCCACGCGCCACCACACACGCAGACGCTCGAGCAGCACCGGGGAGAGCATTGCGTAGCGGTCACGGCGCCCCTTGCCCTGCTCGATACGCAGTGTCATGCGTTCGCTGTCGACGTCGGTGACCTTCAGCGCGACCACTTCGCCGGCGCGTAGCCCCGCGCCGTACGCGACCGACAGCGCGGTCTGGTGCTTCAGGTTGCCGGCCGCCTCGATGAGCCGCCGAACTTCATCGGGACTGAGCACGACGGGCAATATGCGGGGCACGCGCACCGGTTGCATCCTGACCATCAGCTCGGGGCGGTCGAGCGTGACTGTGAAGAAGAACTTCAGGCCGGTGATCGCGTGGTTCAGCGATACGGCCGATGTGCCGTGGTCGACCAGATAGAGCTGGTAGCGGCGCAGGTCCTCGACGGTGGCGGTGGCAGGTGAGCGCCCGAGAAACCGGGCGAACTCACGCACAATGTGCAGATAGATGTCCTGCGTCTTGGGGGCAAGCTGGCGCATGCGCATGTCGTCGGTCATGCGTTGGCGCAATCGGCTGACGTTTGCCGGTGAGGAGGTCATGATTCGGCTCCTGTTGAAGAACGAGGCGGATTGCCTCATTCGCCAACATAAAGCCGCGTGATCGACCTCTTCCTGACCTCCAGCTTCAGACCGTAGCCCCTACCGCGCGAGCGGTTTAGTCCGTCGGCCGTTCGCGGCCGGTTCGTGAGTGTCCGTTCACCACCGACCATCTGCCGTTCGCAGCGGCGGGGGACCTACAGTTTGTAGGCCTTTCCGGGCGGTCGCGGATTGGAGGCCGAGGCCGACCGGCACTGTGACGGGGCCGCCGCTTCCGGAAACGCTGAGGGGGCACTTCCAACCGATTCCGGTCGATCACGTGTTCAGAAAACAGCCTCCTCAACGTTATGGTTCTGAGTAGAGCGGAGACGCCTGCCGTCTACGCGCGGGCTGACCCTGTATGCAGTCCGCGCCCGGATCGAACTAGCCCCGACACCCTGATCACCGATGCGGATGTAACGGGCGCTCATGCTCGTTGTCCTCCGTTCTCGAATCAAGCCTCACACGGTGTCGTCAACGTGGCCCATCGTTCGACAATTTTCCGGTTCGCAAACCGCCACAGGACAAAGCCGTGAAACTCGATCTTTTTCCCGGAGATAACGTCGGTGGCGCGCCACGTGTTTCTGACCATCACCTTGTCACCTTCGGAAATCATGTCTTCGATCGTGACATGCAAGTCCGGCCACTTTTGATAAGCCGCCTTCATCATGGCCATCGCGGCTTCGGGGCCGACCTGAGGACCCGACGGTTCGTCGTGGTCGAGGAAATCCGCGCTGAAGTTCGCCGATGCGACTTCCGGTTTCTTCCGGTTGACGAAGTCTTCGAAGTGATCGGCCACGAATCGCTTCATCTCTTCCAGCGTCAGACCGGGATCACCCTTCAGCGGTACTTGAAGCGGCTCCATCGCTTCTCCTTAGTTCGTCAGCATCTTGAACGCATGCTGCCAGTCGTTCCTGAGGAATCCCGGCAGGCACCACAGCATGCATAGCGGCTCGATCGCGCGTGCCGATACGATGCTTCCGCAGTCGTAGGGCTCCCATCCGAACTGCCGGGCGATTGCGCCAACCCGGGCCTTCGCATCGTCGCTGTTGCCGCACAAAAACATGGTCGGCGTGCCTTGAGAAAAATGGGGATTCACCATGAGCGCGTTGCCGACGCTGTTGAAAGCCTTGACCACGTGAGCGAGGTGAACCTTCGCCTGAATCCTCTCGCCGAGCGACTCGTTCGGTCCCGTCGTATATTTCAGGACCCCGTTGACCGGCGACTCGTCGGCGAGCGGGTTGGTTGCATCGATGACGGTCTTGCCGGCGAGATTCTCCGGCCCCGCAAGCTCGATCACGCTCTCAGCGATGCGGCCGAGCACGGCTAGCACGACGATCTCGCCAAACCGGGCGGCTTCGTCGAACGTCCCGGCCCTGGCTCCGGTTGTATTGCGGACCCAGTCCTGTATCTCCTTCTTGTGCGGATCTCGGGTGCCCAGCATCGTGTCGTGGCCATGCTTGACGAAGCCGGCGCCCAGTGCCCGGCCGACATCACCTGATCCCAATACGCCTACGTTCATCTCATCCTCCTCGGTTGGTCATAGCCAGCCCTACGTCAATACTCAGGTACGCATGTCATGAGGCACGCTCGCCGCTTTCTCGTGGAGTAACGACAGCCCGATTCTGGTGCCGAACCCGTGTGCGTAAGCCAGTTGCACCAGCAGCATGGCCGCCGGCTCCGCGTAGCGCGCAAGGGCGAGCGGTCCCGCATCGACCGGCTCGGCGTCGATGTCGCCGACCAGTCTTGCGACCACGGCCCGCGCATCGCTGTCATCGCCGCACACGAACACGCCCGCGCGGTTGCCGCCTATCAGCATGCTGGGCGAATGCATCAGCTCCGCAAAAGGCGGGATGGCCTTGACCACCGTCGCCCATGGTGCGAGTCTCGCGATCTCTTCGGCGCCCGACGTGGTTGTCCCGACGAGCAAGCCGCTCATGTCAGGTTTCAGTGCATTGGTGCAATCCCACAGGATTTTTTTCTGGGGTGCCTTTCCAACCTGCTCGAGTGCTTCAGGTGCGGCAGTCCACGGTGTGGCCAACACGATCACGTCGGCGAACTGAACCGCTTCGGCGACCGTGCCGACGCTCACACCAAGCCCGGCCGCGGTCGTTCTGAGTTTTTCGATATCGAGGCTGAAGCTCAGCATCACGGAATGACCTCTGGGGACGAGATGCTTCGTGAGACCGGTTCCCACGTTACCGGCACCGATGATTCCGATTTTCACGATTGAGTCTCCTTCAACATTTCATGGTCTGCCAATGGAGCGGGGTGGCGATCCGGCGGCGAGCCGGTGCTGTTCTCACGCAGTGTTGACCCATAGGGTTTTGTACTGCGTATAGCTATCGAGCGCCTCCCCGCCTTGCTCGCGTCCGTAGCCGGACATTTTGTATCCGCCGAAAGGCCCGTTCGGATGGTACTTGTGCCACGTATTGATCCAGACAGTGCCCGCGTTGATGCGGTCCGCCAGGCGAAGCGCCCGGCCCAGATCGCGAGTTTGAATGCCGGACGCGAGTCCATAGGGCGTGTCATTCGCAATGCGTACGGCCTCGTCTTCACCATCGAATGGAATGACCGGCAGGACCGGACCAAAGATCTCCTCGCGGCTGATTTTCAGGTCATTAGTGGCGTCAGCAAAGACCGTGGGTTCGATGAACAGCCCCTTGCCGTTGATCTTGCGCGTTCCACCGCCGGCGACCAAACGGGCCGTCGACGCCTTGCCGGCCTCGACGTATTGCTTCACCTTATCGAATTCCGCCCTGGAGGCAATCGGGCCGACCTGGGTTTGCCGCTCAAGCGGGTCGCCCAACACTGCGGCCTGCGCCATTTTGGCCAACTTCTCAACGACCTCGTCGTAGACCGGACGCTCGACTAGGAGCCGTGAGCCCGCGACGCAAACTTCGCCCTTGTTCCAGAAGATCCCCCGGAACGCCGCCTGGACCGCGGTATCCACGTCGGCATCGGCAAAAATGATGTTCGGGGACTTCCCGCCAAGTTCCATCGTCGTGTGCTTCAGCGTGTCCGCCCCGTTGCGAATAATGGTCTGCCCCACGCTCGTGGAGCCAGTAAAGGCGATTTTGTCGACGAGGGGATGTTTCACTAGCGCGTCGCCCAACGATCCCCCCGGTCCGGTGATCAGGTTGTAGACGCCTTCCGGCACGCCGGCGTCGAGTGCCACCTGAGCCAGGGCCAGCGCTGTCAGCGGCGTGTCGGAGGCCGGTTTGTGCACGATCGTGTTGCCGGCAGCCAATGCTGGGGCCACCTTGGAGCAGGTCAGGGCCAAGGGGAAGTTGAATGGCGTGATAGCCGCAACCACGCCGAGCGGTTCTCGGCGGGTCAGAATCCGCGTATACGCTTCGTATGAGGTGCGATAAGCGCCATCCATCGCGTGCATCGCGAGACCGCCGAAGAAGCGGAACAGTCCTGCGCAGTGCGGCATGACGATCTCCACGAAGTCGCCGTACGGCATGCCCATATCCATCGCTTCACGCAGCCCGAAATCCTCGGCCCGCTCGTCCAGCAGATCGGCGATCCGGAACAGGATTCTCGCGCGCGCTTCATGATGCATGCGCGGCCAGTCACCCGTTTCGAAGGCCCGACGCGCAGATTCGACCGCTGCGTTGACATCCGCGAGGGTCGCCTTCGCGAAGTCCGCTATCTTCCCCTCGGTGGTGGGATCGAAGGTCGAAAGCGTCGCACCGTCTGACGCGTCGCGCCACTTCCCGTCGATTAGAAGCTGTCCGCGCGAAAGGCTCTTTCGCTGCGGGGACTGTGCCGATTCGTGGTCCATGGCCGACATCCTGGCGGTTGCAAGACAAGGGTAATTCTCGGCGCGACGACGAGGCTGGTCTATGCTACAGAGCAGGAAAACAGTTGTGAGTTTGGGGAAAAGATGAAGACCGAAAGCGGCGGCTCTCTCGACCTGCTCAGGGCCTTGAAAATGTTCGGGACAGTGTACGAGTCGACCAATTTTTCCGCAGCAGGCCGTCAGCTAGGCGTGACACCTGGCGCCGTAAGCAAACAGATCGGCATGCTCGAGACGTTGCTAGGCTGCCGGCTGTTCCAACGTACCACCCGCCAGTTGTCTGTCACCGAGGAAGGGCGTCGTCTTTACGCGATGGTGCAGCAGCCGGCACAGCAGATCGAAGACGCGATCGCGGCTTTGTCCTCTGATGACACCCACATCAGCGGGATCGTCAAAGTGTCGTTGCCGATCGCATTCAGCCGCGTCGCTTTGCTACCGTTGTTGAACAGGTTCCAGGAGCGCTTCCCGCAGGTCACGCTCGACCTGCATTTCGAAAACCGTCATGTCGACCTCATTTCGGAAGGGTATGACTGCGCGATCGGACAGCTGCAGGATACGGACTCCAGTGTGGTCGCGCGCGCCCTCGCGCCGTTGACGCTCATCCTGTGTGCGGCACCTTCTTACCTGGAGCAGCACGGCGAGCCGCGTTCCGTCGAGGAACTCGAGCGTCATGAACTCATTTTGTTCCGCTCGCCGAACTCGGGAAGAATTCAGACGTGGCGACTGCAAACGCGGAACAAGGAAGTTGTGTTCCAGCCTCGCTCCCGGCTCGTCGTGACAGACACTGAAGCGTTGGCGGAACTTGCAGTCGCCGGGTGCGGGATCGCTTTGCTCGGCACACACCACGCGCTCCCTCTTATTGCCGCGAGCAAGCTGAAGTGTGTCCTGGCGCGATTTACCGCGCGACGCAGCGACATCTGCATTTACTACCCGGCAAGGAAGCATCTGCCGCCGCGCGTCACGGCCTTCGTCGAGTTCGTGGTTGGGGAGGTCCGGGAGAGCGAGGTCGTGAAGCGCTCCAGAGCGCTCGTTCGACGCAAGGAACCCGCTGTCACCGGAACGGCATCGCCGCGGCCAGCGACCCCTGCCTGACCTCGTGGTACGGTTCCCACACTGAACGCTAGTCGCGATATACGGCCCTCAGCATCGGCAGAACTTCATAACGAAAGCCCCGTCCGGAAAGAATCGCCGGGTCGGCATCGCACAGCGCGTGCATTTGCGCCTCGCCCGATGCCCGGAATATGCCTACACCCCAAGCACCGGCAGGGTCGGCAACCGGGCCGAACACGACGGCCACACCCTTGTGCAGGAGTCCCGTCAAATACTCGGCGTGATGTTTCATGACTTCCGCCTCGTCCGCGTCCATGTCGTGCGCAAAGGTTGCCCGCGGCGGTAACAAGCGACATAAAAAGTGCTGCTGCGCCGGCGCTGGAGGCGTCACGTGGCCGGCAAGCCAACCCAGTACGCGCTCCCAACCTGCGCCATGACCACCGCACGATTCGGGGTGCCCTGAAAATCCCTTGTGCCACAGCGTCAGGCGTGTGCCGCCTTCGATCGGATCCAATCGGATGGTGACGGTTGTCGTCGTATTCCTTTCATCCCAATCGGGCCGCCACGTCTGGACCAGTTTTCGCGCCGGGATGACTTCAAGGAACTCGCCTCCTACACTGAAAGGCTTCCCGTCAACGCCTACGCCATTGGCGCGCCATCGCCCGCCTGGGCGCACTTCGCCGGTCCACTCGGTGGTGCGATAGGTATCGGACGATCCCCACCAGCGTAGAACTTCGTCTCCCGTGGTCAACGCCTCGAATATCCGCTCCGCCGGCGCTTCAATCTCGACAGTTGCCACGATAATGCCTTCCGTCAGGTCCGCCACCGCACGGGCCTTGTTTGCCATGTGGTTCATGTTTCCTCCACGTGTCGTTTCAGGTTGGTGAGACTGATGTGCCAGAATGCCCGGTAGCCTTCGATCCACCCAAGCACCTGTTGCAAGGGCATAGGTTCCAGTTCATACAGTCGCTCCCGGCCTACGCGTGCTCCGGAAACCAGTCGTGCCTGCCGCAGGACGCGCAGGTGCTTGGAAATTGCCGGACGGCTCTGATCGAACTCATTGGCCAGAGCGTTCACCGCTGTCGGTCCAGCACGAAGGCGGTCGAGGATCGCTCGACGCGTGGGATCGGCAATGGCACGAAAAACGTCGGAATGGGCTGCTGACCGATGCATATCCGTATCCTAAAGGTTACACGTATGTGAAGTTTTGTCTGCTGCAGCGGTCTCGTTCTTGGCTTTATTCGTAACCATTTGGTTACCAGTGTAGAAGCACAAACTACACTCGTCAATCGGCCGCACGTATATCGGCATGGGACTCGAGGAAGGGGGCTGCGACCGACAGCCTGGTCCAGACGGTCCGCTTCCAGTGTGCGCAGTCATCCGGTTCTGGTCAGAGGTGTTCCCGGAGCGTTTCCGGAAGCGAACTTCCGCGGCACGGTTGGGTCCGCCTCGGCCAGCGATCCACAACCGTTGGGAATGGCCAGAACACAGCGGTTTAGTGCGGACGTCGTCAGTGACTGTCCGGTGTGCGGCGAAACAGCGGACGCTCGCGGAGCCGAGGCGGATGGCTGGAGTGGGTCGGTACCGGGCATTCGCTGACAGGTCGCGGGATTCCGAAGATAGCGAATGACATGCTCAGACCGCTAGCGATGGCGGATCATCTCCAGGCGAGGTTCCCGCAGGAGTTCGCCTGACGCAACATGACGCGGCTCTGGCGCCAAGCATCGATTGACGGCAGGCGGAAGCGCGGCAATGACGCGCGTCCTGCGCCCGAGATGTCAGCGGTGATCTCGCCATCGACCGTCAGTCGGTAATCGATAGACAAGTCTTCGCCGGGCCCGATTGCGGTGATTGCATGGATCACTACGCGATCGCCCTTCTCGATGCCTCCGCAGTTGTGTGTACACGCGTGGTTTCGGAATCAGGCACTGTTGCCACCGAGACTGCCGTCGATGAAGCATCCGTCGGAGAGGGCAATTCCGAAAGTGTGTCCGACTTCTGACCGGTGACGGGCAGCGGCATGTCGCCAGGTGGCGCCTTCACCCTTGTGTTCGACGAGCCGCTCGCCTGCGGCGATGGGCGGCGGCGCAAACAGGCTCTGCCGTGCACAGACGAACGTCATGCCGTGATGCGTTGCAGTCCCATTGTGTCGGTTTCCTTCCGTTAGGCCTGTCGGCCTCTTCATTAACCCTGGCGGCGCGAAGCATAAAGCTGCGGTCGCCCGCCTTAAATGAGCGATGGTGTAGCGCGCAACTAACGGTCAGCTGCGGCTGGGCACTTTGCCGGCTTCGCCATATCCCGGACAGCAGACGATGCCGCGCGGCTCGGCCCGGGATTGACAGTATGGACGGCACAAATGGCCCGACCCGAAGCGGATCGGCTCAGCCGTTTCATCCCGCATGGACGCCGTCAACGCTGCCCGACCCATTGGTTCATGCCCGCAGCAGGCCGCACCTGAGTCGGGAGGCGTCATTTCGAGCCGTCAGGGGCGCGCGAAATCATCCAGCGTCAGTTCCAGACGCGCGGCTGGATGGGCGAGCAGCTTTCGTTCGGCGATTGCCCGGATGCGCCTGTATCCGGTCTGGAAAGTCTTGAGGATGCGGGCGTCGCTCGCCCGTGGTTCAAGCCAGAAATACGCTTCCAGGGCTGCGATCGTGACGACGCATTCGACGGTGCTGTTCTGACGCACGAGGGCAAACGACACACCGTGGCGATTCGCCAGAAGCTGTGGTTCAAATTCAAGTGTTGCCATTGCAGGGGGAATGCGTTGCAGGGTGTCGCGATGATTTTTGCACAGGTAAGGCAATCCGGGAGTCGCCCCACGCCCAGTCCGTGGAGTCGTCAATGCGCCATCTGTCGCGGTAAGCGATAGCGGCTGATAACAAATGCTAACGGGCCGCTGTTTGCTTGTTTGCCTTGCCATAAAAAAACCCGCCGGATTGGTGGGCGGGCTGAATCCACATCGGAGGAGGCACGGATATGTATGAACCGCTAAAAGCGGAGCCCTGATGCGGCGTGTTTCTCTGAACGACCGCGGGGGCGTCCGAAAGCTGAAGCAAGCCCGCGTCCTTCGCGTGTTTCCGACGAACCTAAGCGTGTCCGAGACAACGCGGGCGTGCCACCCTCAAAACGCGCCCGACTGCTCAACCAGCCTTTCCACCAGTCGCTCGACATGAGGGGGTGGACGCAATACCGTACCAGTGGTTGGAACGAGCATTTTGCGTGTTTGCAGGGCGCGGACGTCAGGATCGCTTGCGGGCAGCTGACCCGGTGACTGTGCGGCAATCAGAGAGTTTTGCGAGCTCGTGCAAACTGAACATTGGTTACCTGAAAGTGGTTTCGTTAGCGTAATGCAAGATGGAGCGGCGTCGACGTGTCGAAATGTGCGCAATACTGCACGACCGTAAAAATAGCAGGGAGCAGTGTCAGTTTCAGGTCGTGGCTCAGCGGTGTCTGGCACGCCGCCCTCACAGGTGGCATGCTCGGCGCATGTGGACCGAACAGTTTCCGTTACCAGCTAAGACAATGCTGTGCCGGCTTGCTCAACATTGTGAACGTACCGTCGCGAA
This sequence comes from Paraburkholderia sp. MM6662-R1, assembly GCF_050436245.1. Classification (NCBI taxonomy): domain Bacteria; kingdom Pseudomonadati; phylum Pseudomonadota; class Betaproteobacteria; order Burkholderiales; family Burkholderiaceae; genus Paraburkholderia; species Paraburkholderia sp. MM6662-R1. The sequence continues at coordinate 2,552,743 of NZ_JBNDLV010000004.1, forward strand.
TCATGTAATTCAAGTCGTAACTGAATGTTAGCGGACCTCGTTGCCCGGACCCTCACCACCCGCTCCTGTCTGTTCACCAGCCGCCGCTGTGCTGCTGCTCGAGGAAAGAATAATGTTCGGCCGGCCGCTGCGGGGATAAGCCATGCTAAATCATCGCGCCAAAGAGCGCCACAGCGGGAGTGAACCAGCCGCACTCCAGAAAGACGACGGATTTCGCCAAACTGGCCAGTCTCGATAGCGACCATCCGGTCTCGGCGTTGTCCCGGTGGATAACCGTCTGGCCGCTTAAATTGCCCACGGAGGACGCCATAGCGGTGCCGTTTCAGTGCTTCCTTCCGAAGCATGCCTCCGCGGCTTCAGCCGGCGACAGGCCGGCGTAAAAGTAACCCCGAAGACGCTTTATCGTCGTGGCGTCGGGATGATACGGTGGGCGCATAAAATTCGCTGCGATGACTTGGTCGAACCAGGCGTGCGTCCATGCGACTAAGTCTCGAGCGCTCTCGGGCGTGAGCGGTTGCAACCCATCAAACATTTTGAGCTCCGTTCACTTGCGGACTTGCCAGGCGTTAGATCTGGCTCAAAGATCGCCCAATCGCGCTACACACGAAGGAAACGCTCATCGCCGGACGTTGCCGCGTGCACCATCCCGTGCAAGCGCGTGCGGATAAAGACCTTCGCCAGGCAGTTCAGCGCCTGCCATGCGAGACGCGGATGCACGAAGCAGGCTTGCACCTGTTCACTGCACGCCCGGCCATACAGGCACCACGAGCAGAAGTGCTCGCAATTGTTCGTCAGCAACCTGTAGCGGTTCTCGCCCAACCTCGAACGCGCACGCCGCACGGCCTCCGGGCCGACGTATAGCGCGAACGGGTTCGCCTTGACGGCAACTTCGTGGCCCGCGGCGAAACGCTCGACGGTCAGTTCCTCGACCGGGCCGCAATGCGACGAGCGGCAGAGGCCCGCGTAGTGCACGACCTTTCCATGGCCGACATAGATGCCGTGATGGCTATAGCCGGTGCGACGAGTGACGAGTTCAGCGCCGAGCGGCCATTCGTCGTCAGCCGGGACAGACCGCGACGACGTTTGCACGGCGTCAGCGCACAGGACCGCCTGGTCCGAGCTTGCGCATTGCAGTAGAGTGGTCATGACTGGCTCCGTTGGCATTCGTTGGGCGCCGGATGGAAGCACGCACCAACTACCGTTAACGTCGCGGAGGAAAGGATTGCAAGCGCGATCCCTCGACGCACACGGATGAGCGTGATGAGCTTGCCGTCCTTATCCGGATTTGCTTGATCAACTGCTATTGGATGCGAATGGGGCTCAGCTCCACTGTTCTTCGATAGATGTTCCTGTTCAGCCACGGGACGAAGGTGTACTCGTCGTACGCGTTGCTACCGATAAAAATCCAGTTATGCAGAACGTTGAACATGGCCGCCTCTCAAACAGAGTCGCACCGCCCATGGAATCAAGATAGGCGGACGACCCAAAGAAAACCATTCTACGAACGGTTGCCGCAGTCCTCCGTGAGCATAGGGCTCTCATACGTGTGTATGCATCGAGGAGTCCAGGGAGCATTGAACGCGGCTATCAGCTCCGACCGGGTCGAACCGGCCAAACTGTTGCGCCTGATCGTCCTGGAAGCCGATGGAACCATTGTCACCGTGTTTTACGGCCTCGGCCGGGGGTAACGACTGTGCAATGCAAGAGATCGAACCCTCGTGGATGCTTGGCCGTCGTGCGTGAACACTGGTTATTTCGCGTCCCGTCGGCTACGCCGTGAGGAATTCGAACTGATTTTGCCGGGTCGGCCGGTGGAATTTCACCACCAGCCGCCCACAGAACCGTACGTAGTCGCCCCTGAACAATTCGTTTCTCGCGTCGGCGGCGTCGCGAACATCTGGTGAAGGCCGCAGCGCGGCACGGACTGAAGCTCAGGCAGAACTACAATCGGGAAGCAACACGGCTTGCATTGCAGATTGGCCGCTACGCGCACGTGAAGCAGTTCAAACGAATGAGAAAGGCACTGCGCACGCTGCGCTCCCGGGTTAGTCGCGTCATGCGTGACGTGGAACGACAGGCCGTAAGCGATCCATTTTCGGCGTCTAGCCGCTGGGGACAGGAGCGAAGAGCATAGGTGTCCACCTATTCGGAGGTGGACACCTATGGCTGACAAAGATCCAGAGTTAAGAGTAGTTCGACGCAGCAGCGACGGTCGCCGTCGTTACGACGATAAAGGCAAGCGTGCGCTCGTTGAGGAAGCGCTGCGTTCTGGCGTGTCGGTTGCCCGCCTGGCGCAGGAGCACGGGATCAACGCCAACCTGCTACGCAAGTGGATCACGAAGTACCTGCTGGAGCGCGAGAAAGGCATCTCGCCGGCATCGCAGGATGATGCTACCGGCGAACAGGAACGTCCGCATGCCCCGGAGGAAATCGTACTGGAGGGCGCGCTCGCGGTGATTGATGGCGCGCCCATTGACATTCCAGGTTCGCGCAAACGCTCCCCACCTGTCGCCTCGCCCACGGCATTCGTGCCTGTCGTTGCAGCACCACCAGCACTGCCAATCGCACCGCCGTCGCCGTCGCCATCGCCGTCGCCATCGCCATCGCCATCGCCATCGCCGTCACCATCGCCATCGCTGACGCTCGCACTGCATGTGCGACTGTCCAACGGCGTCGAGTTTGATCTCGGCGAGGCGAGCATCGACGAACTGACCGCCGTGGTCCAGATGCTGGGGAGGATGCCGTGTTCCGGTTCGACGAAGGCCTGAAGGTCTACCTGCATCGGGTGTGGCGCGACAATCTGGATGAGAGACCTCTCATCTTGTTTGACGCGCGGCAGTTGAATCGCTATCGAGTGCCGCGAGTTCGCCCAACATGTTTCCCGCGGTAGTGAACAGTACCGTGTGCCCATGCACGAGCGCCTGATGCGCGACGTTCCTGGCCAACGTCGATTTGCCCACGCCGTTCGGGCCGATGAGCACGACGTTGGCTGCGTCCTTCAGGAACCCCAGCGTCATCAGCTCTTCGATGGCGCCGCGATCACACCGCGACGGCCAACTCCATTCGAAGTCGCACAACGCCTTGAAGCCACCCAGATGCGCTTCCTTGATGCGCCGCTCGAGTGATCGGCGCGCCCGTTCGTCTTCCTCCCACTGCACCAGCGGCGCGACCCGCGGCTCATGCGCAACTTCGGGCCAGTGGGCAAGCAGCCCGTGCAAACGCAATTCCTGCGCGCGCGTACGCAATGATTCAAGCGAGCTCATCGGAGCCTCCGGCAAGTTGGTCGTAGGTATCGAGCCGGTGGGGTTGAACCGGCGTGTCCTTCTGGCGTACGTGTGGCGGCAGGCATACGGCCAGCGGCGGGGGTAATTGACGCGCTTCGCGACGGCGCTCCAGCGCCAGGCGCACGGCATTCGGGTGCGGCACACCGCTTTCGAGCGCATCGCCGATCGCGGCCTGCAATTGCGCGGCACCGTAGCGTTCAAGCAGGCGCAGCAACGACGCCGTGATGGTGCCCAGGTTCGCATTGCGTTCGGCCGCGCGGCGCAGCAGATCCTGACTGGCGGGTGCAGCCTTGGCCAGGCGGTCCATGCCGCGATGATGACGGGCCTCGCGTTTGACGCCGACCAGTGTCTCGATGTGAACGGGCTCTTCGATTTGCGCGCCGCGATCGAAACTGCGAACGTGGTGCGCAATGATCTCGGCGCCATCGAGCACGCGTACCTGTTCGAGATCGGCGCGTACCGTGAGCGTGCGCCGCACGTGCGTGTGTGGAATCGAGTACCTGCACATCGTGCGTGAGTTCGCTCGGTTTCTCGGGCGCTCACCTCACACGGCCCCCGTCGAGGACCTGCGCCGCTACCAGCTGTATCGGGTCGACCACGGCACATCGGCCGTATCGCTGAACCACGCGATCACCGGCCTGAAGTTCTTCTTCACAGTCACGCTCGACCGGCCCGAGCTGATGGTCAGGACGCAACCGGTGCGCGTGCCCCGCATATTGCCCGTCGTGCTCAGTCCCGATGAAGTGCGGCGACTGATCGAGGCGGCCGGCACCGCTGAACACCCTGGCCTATCAATCGCCATAGCCGTGAAGCTCCGAGCGCATCGGAGCACTCCGCGGTTTCCTCCATCGGGTTTATTCGACGCCTGCCAACACGCGCCGAGGCATGCACATTCCTGCGGCCGATGGCAGGCATCGAATAAACCTTAACGGTTCCTGCCGATTGACGCCTCGGCTATACCCCGCACAACGTGACTTCGAAAGTCGCAGCCGGATTGCCGCTCAGTCGCAGCCGAGTAGCGACCACGTGTTCAACGTTCTTGCGCGCGTTTATCTGGAAGATCCCACGGGCCATACCCGTGCAAGTCCCGCGGCGCCACATCAAAGGCGCGACGGAATGCACGCGTAAAGCTCGACGCACTATTGAAATCAAGCCCCGCGGCGATGTCCCCCACTTCAAGATGCGGAAAGCGGACCAGTTCATCCGCCGCCTTTCGCAGCCTGCGACTGGCGATATAAGCGGCCAGGCCGCCTTCATGCTCGAATAGGCGGTACACGCTGGCGCGCGAAAAATGGAGCGACGCCAACACGCTGTCAGGCGACAAATCCGGGTCGTGCAGCTTGGCCTGGACGTAGCGTCGCACTTGTCCGTACGCAGCTGCCCGCACCGCAGCGTGGGCGTTGCCGGAAAGGCCCGCTTGTCGGCTGAAAGCCGCGGCCAGCGGGCCGACTGCGCTAAGAACGGGCTGATGTGCCTCGTCTTTGCTCAGGCCGACGATTTATCGATTGAGCGCCACTAGATGTGCTATCAGCATGGGCGTCACGGGGGTTGTGGCTTGGACCTGGCGGCCATGCAGGGCTGCGGCGTCGGGGAACGCCCTTTTCGACCAGGGCGCGTGGCACAAAGAGCAACAGTATCCGGCCATGAAAACTCCGGATAGTACATGGCTGATCCATGTCCAGCGCGAGGATGGTTGGGACGGACGGTACCTGCGGTGCGTCGAGCCGTTGCTTGCCGCCCAGGAATTGTCCAGGCGGACCTTCCAGGTACACGGTGAAGCTAACGTCGCGAATGTTTTCCGTCGATACGCGCCCCAGCGACCGCACGGCCAGGTTGGGGCTGAACACTCGCTTCCGGGGCCACTCGAAGCATACTCACGTATGAATGCGGCAACCGTTCGTAGAATTGCTTTCTTTCAGTCGTCAGCCTACCTTGATGCCATGGGCGGTAGATTCATTTGAGTGGCAGCCATGTTAAGAGTTCTACATAACTCGATTTATATCGGTAGCAGTGCGTAAGACGAGTACACGCTCGTTCCCTGGCTGAATAAGAACGTGTATCGCCGGACTGTTGACCTTAGCCGCATCTATATCCAGTCAGGGCCACGATGAGCACGAACGCAAGAGATTTGGTCGAGCTTCGCCGAGATGATCCGACGTCGGCAGAACTGCGGAAGATGGACGCGAACATCATCATCGCCGTCGGAGATCAACGCGGGGGCTGCTGACATGAACGCGCTCGAACAATGGCGCTCCCGACCAATGCAGGTCCGTGTGCTTCGCCAAAATGACCGGCGAATGAGCGGATTTGCAGCCTGCTAACGGTCCACAAGCGCTCGGACGTTCGCGAGGCGGACTGAGCACCAAACTGCACTTGGCGGTAGATGCGCCACTCATACGGAAATGAAAATGTCAGGAACCCAGCACCTTCGTTCCGAGCGCACGACGCTCCCCCTGCTGCCGTTGCGGGATGTTGTGGTTTTCCCGCATATGGTCATCCCGCTGTTCGTGGGCCGGCCGAAGTCGATCAAGGCGCTCGAGGTGGCGATGGAGGGCAGCAAGCAGATCATGCTTGTCGCACAAAAGACGGCGGCGCAAGACGAGCCGACCGAAAAGGACATGTATGACGTGGGATGTATCGCTAACATCCTGCAGATGCTGAAGCTGCCCGACGGCACGGTGAAAGTGCTCGTCGAGGGGCTGCAGCGCGCCAAGGCGTTGTCGATCGAAGAGCAGGGAACGCAGTTTTCGTGCAAAGTCATGCCGCTCGAGCCCGACCACGCGGACAGTGCCGAAACCGAGGCGCTGCGCCGTGCGATCGTTTCGCAGTTCGATCAGTGCGTGAAGCTGAACAAGAAGATCCCGCCGGAGATTCTGACGTCGTTGGCGGGCATCGATGAAGCGGGCCGGCTCGCCGATACGATTGCCGCGCACCTGCCGCTCAAGCTCGACCAGAAACAGCACATCCTCGAAATGTTCCCGGTCGTCGAACGTATCGAGCATCTGCTCGCGCAGCTCGAAGCGGAGATCGACATCCTGCAGGTCGAGAAGCGCATCCGCGGGCGCGTGAAGGATCAGATGGAAAAGAGCCAGCGCGAGTACTACCTGAACGAGCAGGTCAAGGCGATCCAGAAGGAGCTTGGCGAAGGCGAGGAAGGCGCGGATCTCGAGGAGCTCGAAAAGCGGATCGAAGCCGCGCGCATGCCGAAGGAAGCCAAGAAGAAGGCCGATGCCGAGCTGAAGAAGCTCAAACTGATGTCGCCGATGTCGGCCGAAGCGCCCGTCGTGCGCAACTACATCGACACATTGATCGGCTTGCCGTGGCGCAAAAAGAGCAAGGTCAACAACGATCTCTCGAACGCAGAGCGCGTGCTCGATGAAGACCACTTCGGGCTCGAGAAGGTGAAGGAGCGCATTCTCGAGTACCTCGCGGTGCAGCAACGTGTCGACAAGGTGAAGGCGCCGATTCTGTGCCTCGTCGGGCCTCCGGGCGTCGGCAAGACGTCGCTCGGCCAATCGATTGGACGCGCAACCAATCGCAAGTTCGTGCGCATGGCGCTCGGCGGCGTGCGTGACGAAGCCGAGATCCGTGGTCACCGCCGCACCTATATCGGCTCGATGCCGGGCAAGATTCTGCAGAGCCTGACGAAAGTCGGCGTGCGCAATCCGCTTTTCCTGCTCGACGAAGTCGACAAGATGGGGATGGATTTCGGCGGCGATCCCTCTTCGGCATTGCTTGAGGTACTCGACCCGGAGCAGAACCACACGTTCGCCGATCACTACGTCGAGGTCGACTTCGACCTGTCGGACGTGATGTTCGTCGCCACGTCGAACTCGCTGAACATTCCGCCGCCGTTGCTCGACCGGATGGAAGTGATCCGTCTGTCGGGCTACACCGAAGACGAGAAGGTCAGCATCGCCCAGCGTTACCTGGTGCCGAAGCAGAAGAAGAACAGCGGCCTGAAGGAGGGCGAGATCGAGGTCGCCGAAGTGGCGATCCGCGACATCATTCGCTACTACACGCGCGAAGCAGGCGTGCGTTCGCTCGAGCGGGAAGTGTCGAAGATCTGCCGCAAAGTCGTGAAGATGCTGCTGCTGAAGAAGGCCAAAGGTGCAGTCAAGGTCGACAGCGGCAGCCTCGGCACGTTCCTCGGCGTGCGCAAGTACGACTTCGGTCTCGCGGCCAAGCAGAACCAGATCGGACAGGTCACGGGTCTTGCCTGGACGGAGGTCGGTGGCGATCTGCTAACGATCGAAGCGGCAGTGATGCCGGGCAAGGGCAACGTCATCCGCACGGGGTCACTCGGCGATGTGATGAAGGAATCCGTGGATGCGGCGCGCTCGGTGGTGCGCTCACGTTCGCGGCGCCTCGGCATCAAGGACGAGGCGTTCGAGAAGCAGGACATCCATATTCACGTGCCTGAAGGGGCAACGCCGAAGGATGGTCCTTCGGCCGGTATCGCAATGACCACGGCGCTGGTATCGGTGCTGACGGGCATTCCCGTACGCGCCGATGTGGCGATGACGGGCGAGATCACGTTGCGCGGCGAAGTCCTGCCGATCGGCGGGCTCAAGGAGAAGCTGCTCGCGGCTCACCGCGGCGGCATCAAGCTCGTGCTGATCCCGGAAGAGAACGTCAAGGACTTGACCGAGATCCCCGATAACGTCAAGAACGCCATCGAGATCGTTCCGGTGCGCTGGATCGACAAGGTGCTCGAGTGCGTGCTCGAGCGTGTGCCCGAGCCACTGCCGGAGGAAGAGCCGGAGGCGGCGCCCGTTGCCGAGCAAGCCACCGACAAGGCGGCGACCGGAGTCGTCAAGCACTGACTTGGCGCGCGAATACGTCGGCGCAAAAGCCCGCGGGACTGAGCCTGTCAGAATTTTAGTGTGTCGAGGTCATGAGACGATACATTCGGGTGCTGAAACTGGGAAACGGCTGCTCGCGCAGCCGGGGATGTGGATTGCTCGCTTGACGCGGGCCCGCTAATGGGTGTCTCCCACGGGAACACGCGCTCGATCGTACGAAACCGCTCCTTAAAAATGGTCCGATCGAACAGCGGCTTGCGACCTCGCTTCGTACGTTTCCTGCCGCGCGGGTTCGGATTGATGTTGGGCACCATCGCGCGGTTGAATATCGCCTTGCGGTTGGCGCGACAATCGTAGACGCCGTCCAGGCTGACCACGCTGTCACGCAGGTCCAGGTTTGCTTCACGGGCAATCTGTATCACCCGCGGCAGCGCGTCACGCAGCAGTGGCGATTCGTTGCGATTGCCTGGTGCTGGCACCCTGGTGCTGGCACGAACGGCGCAATCACATTGCAGTTCCGGTCGCAGAAGGCAACGACCTTGTCATCCTTCATGTTCCTGTGGCCGCTGAAGCCAATGTTGTCGCCGCCTTTTTTTCGCCGCCGTCGTGGTACCGTCGCCATGGATGATGCTGGTGTCCAGCAACTGGTCGTGGCTAAGCCGCACGACCGACGCGAGGAAGACAGCGTCAAAACATTCGCATGCCTGCCAGCGGCGAAAGGCCCGATAGATGCTTGTGTAGTGGATCTCCGGCCTGCCGTGCCGATCCATTGCAATCGGCAGCGCCTTCCATTGGCAACCCAGGTAAAGCAGTTTCAGGATGTAGTTGAAGATCGCGTGCGCGGTCAGTTTGGATGCCGGTCCGCGGCTTTCTGCCGTGAGGTGCGGCAAGACAAATTGTTCGAACTGCCCGAGGCTCAATTCCGTTGGAATCCGTTGCCGTTGCTGGCTTTGCGCCATTATCGACCGCCAAAGATCGGGAATTCTAGCGGATCCGGCAGAAATCGGCGAAAGTCATACCCACAAACGACTTCAGGCAAATTCAGCAGCCTTGAGAAACCCGCGACCAGTTGCGACACAATCACGCCAGATCGCGTCCGCCGGTTTCTTCGAGCATCATCACGGCACCGAGCGAAATGACAACGCACGCGATCATGTACCATGCCGGCGCCATCGTATTGCCCGTCACCTTGATGAGCCACGCGACGACGAGTTGCGCCGTGCCGCCGAACACCGACACCGCCACGGCATACGCGCTTGCCAGATAGCCTGCGCGCACATGCTTCGGAAAGTTTTCCGGCATGAGCGCATATGCAGGCGCCGAACCCATCGTGTAGAAGAACATCAAAAGGACGATCAGGCCGATGACGACCGGCAGCGTCGGAAACTGGTTCATCAGCCAGAACGCGGGATACAGCAGCGCGATCAGCACCACGCGTCCGAACACGGTCAGCGGTTTTCTACGGCCCATGCGATCCGACAGTGCGCCCCAGATCGGGCACATGATCAGCGAGACACATGCGGCGCCGATCGAGACCAGCATCGACAGCTTGGGCGGCATCTTCAGATACTGAATCGAATAGGTCGGGATGTAGTACATCAGAACGTAGGTCGCGACCGTCATGCCCATGATCGCAAAGACGGTCAAAAACCATTTGCGCACGAGGGTCGGTTCGAAGCGCGAGCGCTCTGTTTTGATGGGCTCGTCGTCCACGATATGCCGGCGCAGATACACGCCCACGGGCATGATCAGCGTGCCGGCCAGAAACGGAACGCGCCATCCCCAATCGAGCAGTTGCGGACCAGTCAATTGATAGGTGAGCAACGCAGCCATGCCCGAGCCGAGCAGGGCGGCCGCACCCTGGCTTGCCAGTTGCCAGCTTGCGCGAAAGCCACGCCCTTTTGCGGAGCCGGTTTCCAGCAGCGTCGCGGTGGCCGCGCCAAACTCTCCGCCTTGCGCAAAACCCTGCACGAGGCGCGCTATCACGATCAACGCGGGCGCGGCGATGCCGATCGTCTCGTAGGTCGGCGCGAGACCGATCGCTGCGGAGCCGACGGCCATCAGGAAGATCGTCAGCGTGAGCGCGGCCCGGCGCCCGTGCTTGTCCGCGTAATGGCCGAGCATGAAGCCACCGACGGGCCTGGCCACGAAGCCGATCGCGAACGCCGACAATGCCGGCAGTGTCGACACGATGGGATCTTGCGACGGAAAGAAAAGCTTTGCGATGGTCAGCGCGAAAAAGCTGTAGACCGTGAAATCGAAGAATTCAAGCAGATTGCCGATGACGGCCGCCACGACAATGCGGGTCTGCGAAACCGCGGTCGTGCTGGACGACGTAAGAGGCTGGGTTGACATGGTTTAGGTCCTCGCCGTAGGCGTATTTATGATGATTCCGTCTGCGCTTTCTGACGCGCGTTCAGACGTTCGACACAAGAAACCGCTCGACCAGTCGCGTCCAGAATGCGGCGCCGACCGTCAGATTGTCGTCGTTGAAGTCGTACTTCGCGTTGTGCAGCATGGGTGTGTCCATGCCATTGCCCACGCGCAGGAAGCAGCCCGGCTTCTCCAGCAGGTAAAAGGCGAAGTCCTCGCTGCCTGCGATCTGACCAAAGCCATCGACCACGTGTTCGTCGCCCACCAGTTCGCGTGCGACCTGCAACGCGAATTCAGTCTCTTGCACGCTGTTGACGAGCACTGGATAGCCCGGCACATAGTCGATATCGACGCTGGCGCCGTGCGCTTGCGCATGCGCGTTTGCGAGCGCGCGGATGCGTGTTTCGAGCAGCTTGCGCACGTCCGGATCGAACGAGCGCACGCTCAACTGAAGGCGTGCCGTTTCAGGGATCACATTGGGTGCGTGTCCCGCATTGAACGCTCCGATCGTGACCACGGCGGGTTGCATCGGATCGACGTTGCGCGACACGACGGTCTGTAGCGCAGTCACGAGTCCTGCACCGATCACGAGTGGATCGGTGGTGAGATGGGGGCGCGCAGCGTGACCGCCGCGGCCGTGGATCGTGATGTCGACGGTATCGCATGCGGCCATGAACGGACCGCTGCGGAACATGAACGTACCCGTCGGTGCACCGGGATGGTTGTGCAGGCCGAAGATGGCCTCGCAAGGGAAGCGCTCGAACAGACCGTCGGCGATCATGCGTTGTGCGCCGCTATCCGAGCCGATTTCCTCGGCGGGCTGGAAGACGAGATGGACGGTTCCGTCAAAGCGGCGTGTGCGCGCCAGGTGCAGCGCTGCCCCAAGGACCATCGCCGTGTGACCGTCGTGACCGCATGCGTGCATCTTGCCTGGGTGAGCGCTGGCATAGGGCAGGCCCGTGGCCTCGGTGATGGGCAGCGCGTCCATATCGGCGCGTACGGCAACGGCCCGCGACCCCGTTCCGGACTTCAGCGATGCGACCATGCCCGTTCCGCCCAGACCACGTGTCACTTCGTAGCCCCAGCTTTCGAGCGCTTCGGCGACAAGATCCGATGTCTGGAACTCCTGGTAAGCCAGCTCAGGGTGCTGGTGCAAACGGTGACGAATGCCGCGCAGTTCGTCGTTCAGGTCGCGGGTTTCGTCGAGCGTGCAAAATTGTTGGGTATCGGCCATTGGATTGACGTACATATGGAAAGCGAAGCGTCAGTATTTCGCTGCAAAAACGTGCGATCAATGACGTCTCAAGGTCGATAATGTTGACTTGAATGTCAACGGTCCAGAAAACATGTCAAACGACGCCGATATCTCTCAACAAGGCGCCCTGAGCCTGCGCAGCCTCCGCTATCTGCATGAAATCGCCGTGCAGGGTGGCGTGCGGGCGGCGGCGGATGCGCTCGGCATCAATGCGTCGGTGATCAGCCGGCAGGTCAAGCAACTGGAGCGCGCGCACGGTGTTGCGCTGCTCGAGCGGCAGGGCCGGCGCGTGACGCTCACGGAAATCGGCCTGAGTCTCGTCGATCACTTTCGTGAAAGCCAGCGCCGCGACGCCGAGATGCTGGCGCAACTGGAGGATTATCGGGGGCTGCGGCGCGGACGGATCGGTATCGGGTGTGGGGAGGGGTTCGTCGGCAATCTGCTGGCGATCGTGCTCGAGCGTTTTAGCGCGCAGTTTCCAGATATCGTCGTCGATCTGCATACAGGTGCGACGTCCGAAATCATCGCGATGGTTCGCACCGACGAGGTCGATCTTGGCCTATACGCGGGCGGGGCGAAGGACCCGTCGATACGTTCGCGCACATTTCGTGCCGCGCCGTTCTGTGCGTTCGTGAGCCCGCGTCATCCGTTGGCGGGACTTCAACGCATCCGCTTCGAGCAGCTTGCCGATGCCCGCCTGATTTTCATGCCACCGCGTTTCGGCGCTCAACAGTACGTCGACTCGATCATTCGCGCGGAGCGGCTCAGCCTGTCGCCGCCTTACCGGTGCGATATGTTCGCCGCGGCGCAGGCGATCGCGGCGGCGGGTCTTGGTGTCGCGTTCATGTCGACCGATGCCGCGCGGCAATATCTCGACGCGGGCAAACTCGTTGCGCTTGAAATCGATCATCCGATTGCACGCGACTTCAGCAGTCAGGTGATACGCCGGGTTGGCCGGCGCCTGTCGCCTGCGGCGGAGTTCTTGTGGAAGCAGCTAGTGGAGGCGATGCAGAGAGGCTGGGCGGCGGCTGGGAAAGGCCGATGAAAGGAGTGCTGGAATTGCAGATGCGCGCGCATTTTGCATTGAGCCAGTGTGGCGTCGAGAACGCACCGGCTTACTGTAAGTGGCCGATGGAGCTCTGGGAATTCGGATCGCGGAAGGTTGCGAAAGCAACTTCAATCGAGAAGCGCTGGTTTGCAGAATTTTGTTCCTGATTATCGGGCCGCCAGTTGCGCCCCGCCGACATGCTGAGAACAAAATTGCTTCAAGGAAATTTGCATGACACTGTTCCCCGTGGACGCGATTGAACCAACGTTGTGTCCGCGCCGACGCATCCTTGACAACCCAGGAAAGGACCGAAGTGGCAATGCCGTTGCCATGCCGGCTCGCAACCGGCGACGAGATGCTTACCAGTGTCATGCGCGGCCACCGGGAACAAAATTCTGGAAAAGGCAGGAACAGATTTATGCAAACCAACGGGTACAGAAAGAAGGCGGCCTTATCTGACTTGACATAAAAGAAATGAGCAAAATTTTGACATGACATGATTGATGTCAGAGCTTCATTCCATATCCTATTATCGTGTTCTGCGTAGGCTCAGTGTTGGGCATCCAGTTCAGTGCGTCGGCGACGAATACGACGCGTACGACCACGATGACGACGCGGAGGCAGCGCGAACCACCCTCTGGAATTCAAGCGTTGGCCCCCTGGGCGCCCAAAACCGGCGATAGCCTATCCTGCCATCATTTTTTGAATCTTGTTTTTCAGGCGTGCAGTTCGCCATTTTCTGCGAGACTGATCCGCTGAGTTTGTGAAGTCACCACTGTGATTCCGTTGACCCTTTGCAGAAATTCTGTCGGCGTGTCGGGGCGATTCTGATCATGGAATCTAGCGCGTCGGTGAGACCGACGGTGTCCGTGTGTCGACTCCTTGCCTAAATATCGCGAAGTTGTCGATGCGAGTACGAACACGGCAATGCTGCGGGTCGTATCAACGCATAGCATGAGTCTGACGGGTCGCTGCTCAACGTCGGCCAGATCAAGTTTGCAAGTTTGCGATGTGCGCTCAAACAGCCCGCCGAACTACACGACCATGTTTGCCGGTTTGGTCGCTCTACTTTTCAGGGCGCTCCATTCGGAGTTGCTCACTACTTGGCCCCGAGTTCGCAAGCTTTTGGTCCTAAGCCAGCATGCCATTGCGCACCAGTTTGCTTACCCGTCAACCCGGGTTTGTGACGAGGCCTCTTGTAAGCGGTTGATCTGCGCAGCACAACGAAAATATTTTTCCGCTCCGTCGGCTCCCTGTGTATTCCGACTTGTTCCGATCGTGCGGCCTAGCCATTGGAAGGGGTATTGACGAGCCTCTTCCCGGTTCTCATGATGGTGACGAAGGTGATCCATGGGAGCGAATCGTGCCGGGCGCAAAAAGCTACACACGGGCGCAGTGGGATGGGTTTGTTGGTGCGCTTGAAGCGCTACCTGAGAAGCCCCGGAGCGAACAGCGCGTCACGGTGAGCGATGCGATGAAAGAGATTCGGGCGCATATCACTGCCACCCAGGCGAAAGGGTACACGCTCGATGAAATCGTCCAGGAAGCCGGGCGCAACGGGCTCGATGTCAGCATTGGCGCTGTCAAGTATGCGCTGTATCGTCCAGAACCTTCCGGTGCGGCCTCCAGATCGGCCAATCCGCAAGGGAAGAACGAGGCGGGGCCGTTGTCCCGTCAGAAGCGGACTGTAAAGCGAAAAGACACGCGCGCGGGTGACCGGCATGACGATGCACGACAACCAAGGGGAAGGGAAGTAAGCGAGCCGGGATCAATGGAGATTCAGGACAGGTTCTCGTTCGAGATCCGGCCTGATATCGAAAACCTTTAGGAGGTCGGTCATGGATATAACTCATCCCATTTATCTGGTCGGTGGCAGTAAGGGCGGTGTTGGGAAAAGCATGGTAACGCTCGCGCTGGCTCATTACCTGCAGCGGCAGGACATTCACGCTGTTCTGGTCGAAACCGATACGTCGAATCCCGACGTCATGAAAGCGCTTAGAGACGAGTTCACATGCGCGGCTTATGACCTTGATGATGCGGACGGCTGGATTGGATTCGTCAACTTCTGCGATATGCATCGGAGTGCGGCAGTGATTGTCAATACCGCGGCACGTAATCAGACGGGCGTGACACGATATGGCAGCACACTCGCACGGACACTGGATGAACTGGGGCGAGAGCTTGTCGTGCTATGGGTGATCAACCGGCAGCGCGACAGCCTGGAGTTGCTGCATATTTTCGGGCAGACGTTTCCGGATACCGTGACGCATGTCGTTCGCAACGGCTACTTTGGTGCACCCGACAAATTCGCTTTGTATCAGGAATCCCAGCTTCGCAAAACGATCGAGACGAAGGGCCGCTCACTCGATTTTCCTGATCTGGCGGATCGCGTTGCGGACGAACTACGCAGTCAACGTGTCTCGATCCGCAGGGCGGCAGAAACCATGCACATTGGACAGCGGGCGGAGTTGTTTCGCTGGCGGGAGTTGTGCGACGCCATGTTCTCAAAAGTCATCAGCAGCGAGAGGACGCCCCATGACCAATAGGCGGTCGAAACCGGTCGATCCGATCATTCACCTGTTTCGCGAGGTGTCCGGCGACGTCCCGGACGGAGCCAGTCTCGCCCGCATGCACCGGGTCTCGAACGCATTGAACCTGCATGACAATGACGCGCTATGGTCGATCATTGCGGTGCTCGAATACTACGCGCGCCTGTATGAGGCCATGCCGGAGCGAATCCGGTGGGCGAGCGAGGGTAGCCTCGAAGCCGCGCGTCGCGAGGTCGGCGGCGCGACCGATGCGCTGATGCAGCAGCACCGGGACGCGCTTGAGCGATGCAAGGCGACGATCCAGTTGGCGGAAAACCTGATGCGGGAGCATGAGGAACGGTACCGGGCAGCACTGGCAGCCCTCAATGAGACTGCCATGATGGCGTTGACCGAGGGTATGGCAAATCAGGTCGCGCGTACGGCGGGTAACCGGCTGATCGGTGCGGCGGCGCTTTCGGCGCGGGAGCAGCGCCAGCGGCTGGAAAGCACAATCCACACGTTCGTTCGGGCGGTTGAGGCAGCGACGGAGCGGGTAGAGGCGATGGCTACAAGGGTGGAAAGGCGTTTCGCGCGCTCGATGTATCGCCTGCTGCTGGTGGGCGGTGCCGTCCTCTGCCTTCTGCTCGCCGCAGGCGGGCTGGTTGGCCGGCGGACGGGATGCCAACCGTCGGCCACGGACTGTCGCGCAGTTCAGTTCCGGTCGGCAGACGGCAGGCCCTGAATGGACTGTGCCGTCTGCCTTGCCTGGTTACCGGACGAGGGCTGGAGCTTACGCTGCCCGCGAGTCAGCTTGCGCGGGGTCAATGCATGTAATCAGTCGGGAAAGGCCACGGCGGCTGATTACTGTCGGTGGTGGGAGGTACTTGCGCGTCCCGCGGCGCGCTGCTGGTGTACTCGCCGCCGCTCTCCGCATCAGGACCATTGCTGGCGTCTTCGCCGTCCCGTGTATCGCCGGTGTTGCCTACAGCATCCGGGTCGCCTTCGTCCTCGTCCTTGTGGACAGCCAGGAGGGCGTGGCCGGGACTTCGCGATCGGTGAGTATTTCCGGGAGCCGTGTGTCACGAACGCAGACGTAAGTCTGCGGTGCTGTACTGAAGATGGGAGAAGGCCTCCCGAAGTCGGCTTTCAGGAGCAGGCTTCAAACCGCCCGGTGCTGCTGCGTCCAAAAGGCGCGGTGGTGAGCGACCGTGGAAAAGTCACCCGGAGAGGGTGGCAGGTACGTGTTGAGAAGATGAGCGAAAGCAAACCGTCCGATGACGCATCGTTAGAAATCTAAGGTACTGCCAAAACTGGAGCAGGGCTCCCGCTCCAGGATCAGTCGGGACGTCACCTGATTACGGACCCGATGGCAGTCGGTGTATAGGCGGCATGAGCTCAACACAGGCTTTGGTACGGAACGTGAGAACCTTGTCCTGAATGTGAAGGGAAATGACATCGCGCCAGGAAAAGCCTGGGAAAGGGGAAAGTGAAAACGGAAACCTTTCATTGGAATCCAGAGGGTTCGACTCCCTCCCGGCAAAGGCTAGCCACCAGCCGGAAGCAAGTCTTGCATGGGGTACGGTAACGTACTTCGTGAAGCGTAGATAGCAGATGCTGAAGCCGCGTGATTGAGTCTCGAAATACCTTTGTTGCTGGTGTCTTCGCCTTTGTTATAGCGGGGGCATTACTGTGCTGACCGTTACGGTGAGGTCAGTCGGGCCGGCCGGGATCTGAGAGCGGGGCAAAGGCATAGGATGGATTCCCCAGGAACCTGGGAGATCCTGCGTACGACCAGTTCAAGATGCCGAAGGCAACAGGCGATAAAAGGGCCAGGCCCAAGCGGAAGTCTCCACCGCATGGGAGCGAACGAGGAGAGAAGGACTGGGGCGAAGAAGCGAATCCATAAGCAACTTCGTGTTCGGCGCAGGAAGTCTTAGCGCCTTGATAGTACTGTCGACGCTGGGGAACACCGCTCGGGTGGACCCAGTCGAGGGAAGCGAGGTGTCGTTGCAACAGAATCGCTCGTGAGAAACACGGAGGTGCCTTGAAACCTGAAAGCGTGTCAACGAAACAGGAGCGAATAGCCGAATTGGCAAGGATGAACCCGGCCATGGCATTCACCTCCCTGAATCAGCATCTCGATTATGATTGGCTGTATTACGCGTATGCATGTACGCGTAAAGACGGTGCAGTCGGTGTGGACGGTCAGACCGCGGAAGATTATGCGACTAACCTGGAGCAGAATCTGCTGGGCCTGATCGACCGCATCAAGTCTGGTCGCTACCAGGCGCCGCCAGTCCGAAGGCACTACATCGCCAAAAGCGATGGCGGGCAACGCGGTCTCGGCATACCCTGCTTCGAGGACAAGGTAGCGCAAAGAGCCATTTCGATGCTGCTAGAGCCGATCTACGAGCGGGACTTCATGGACTGCTCATACGGATTTCGGCCTGGACGCAATGCGCATCAGGCGATACAGGCGGTGCGTAACGGGATCATGAAACATGGGGGGCGATGGGTGCTGGACGTTGATATTCGTAAATACTTCGACAGCATTCCGTTCGCCGAACTGCGGTCAATCCTCGCCAAACGAGTCACGGATGGCGTCGTCAGAAGGATGATCGACAAGTGGCTGAAAGCTGGCGTACTGGAAGAGGGGAATCTGCTTTACCCCGACGCCGGTACACCCCAGGGTGGGGTGCTTTCGCCGATCCTCAGTAATGTTTACCTTCACCATGTGCTGGATGTGTGGTTCGCCGAGCAGGTGCAACCGCGCTTGCGCGGTCCGAGCACGCTGGTTCGCTATTGCGATGACTTTGTCATGCTGTTCGCCTACAAGGACGACGCAGACCGTGTGTTGACGGTGCTCGGGAAACGACTGGGCAAGTACGGGCTGCAACTGCACCCGGATAAAACCCGTATGGTGGATTTCCGTCACCGGCCCACACGTCAGCAGACAGAAGAAGGTGGCAAACCGCTCGCAACAGTCTTCAACTTTCTTGGGTTCACCCATATCTGGGCGCGCTCGCGATGGGGCAAGACCGTTGTGCAACAACTGACGGCGAAAGACCGATTTGCGCGGGCGCTCCAGGCAATCAATGAGCAGTGCCGCCGTATGCGGCACTGGTGCGTGCGAGACCAGCACCAACGGCTGAGCCGGATGCTCAGGGGGCACTTCGCGTACTTTGGTATCGCTGGCAATAGCCGTCGTCTTGGCAGTATGGTCTTCGAGGCCAGGCGACGGTGGCACAAGTGGCTGAAGCGGCGTTCGCGAGAACGCTCCCTCACCTGGGCTGCCTTCAATCAGATTCTTGTGATCTTCCCGTTGCCGAAACCTCGCATCAGGCATCGGCCTGCTACGCCGTGAGCGAACCTGTGCAATGAAGAACCGGATGCCTTAATTGGGCTCGTCCGGGTCTGTGAGGGACGAGGGGGGTAACCTCCTCGTCTACTCGGAAATGGCAGACACCATGAGGAAGAATACCGATGTCAGGGCAAGGGGCGGAGTTGCCCGTAGTAGCGTTGAAGCTCTTGTAATGAGGGCGGAGCGAAGGGGCAACGTTATCCAGTTGACGAAGGTCGCCAACCTGCATCTGCGGGGATGAGCGGCATGAAATCAACGAAACCGTATAAGCTTGCGAAGCGCACGGTGTGGGAGGCCTATCAACTGGTAAGGGCCAACCGCGGAGCTGCTGGCGTGGACGATGAAACGATCGCCATGTTCGAGCAGAACCTGTCAAGGAATCTGTACAAGCTGTGGAACCGGATGTCGTCGGGGTCGTATTTCCCGCCACCCGTGAAGCAGGTTGAGATACCCAAGGCAAAGGGCGGAACCAGGAAACTGGGGGTGCCTACCGTGTCGGATCGAGTTGCCCAAACTGCCGTCAAGCTGATGATTGAACCGATTCTGGATCCGCTATTCCATGAGGACTCTTATGGATACCGACCGGGTAAATCGGCGAAACAGGCGATTGCGGTAACGCGCGAGCGTTGCTGGCGATATGACTGGGTTGTTGAGTTTGACATCAAGGCAGCGTTTGATCAAATAGATCATACGCTGCTGATGAAGGCAGTGAGGCGCCACATTCGGGAGGACTGGATTCTGCTGTACATCGAGCGGTGGCTAACTGCGCCGTTCGAAACAGCGGAGGAGGTTGTGCCACGCACGCGCGGAACACCGCAGGGCGGGGTCGTCACGCCATGGACGCAATAGGTAACTTCGGTCGATTTTAGTGCCTGACGACGATCCTGGCGAGCGGTGCGGATCTCCGTCCCCGGGCGATCGAGCAGTGGCAGGTATCGAGTGGCGAATGGTGATGCGGTCATCGGCAACTACGACCTCCTTGACGAGCAATCTTGTGATGCGCTGTCGGTCCTGAACGCCGAGGGTCGTCGCACTGCTGCGCAGGCGGCCCAGGAATGCCGTTACCGTTTCCGCCAGTCGTAGGTAAGCCGACTGATCGACCAACTCGGCACTGAGCGCTTGCAGTTCATTCTGAAGGCTCTGCTCACGCTGGCGCAGTGCAGGCATGCGTCGCCGCAACTCGTTCAGAGAGAGCAGGTCCTCCTGGTACGCAGTAAGCAATCGATCCATGCGCTTCTGCGCTTGCGCCAGATCCTGGGTAATGCGGTCCTGCAGACGCTTGGCCGGACTTGAATTGCGCGCCATTTCAAGGCGCCGGTTCAACTCCGCCTGAATGAGCGCGGGATCCTCCAGCAGACGTGCAATTTCCGACCACACGATGTGCTCCAGCAGGTCGAGCCGAATGGGTTTCTGGTCACATCGGGCGTGGCCATCGTAGCGCCAGGCGTCACTGCCCAGACAGCGGTAATAGTAAATTTTGCGCGCGCTGCTGCGCGTCGCGGTCCGGTACAGGGCATAGCCGCACTGGCGACAGTGGACGAGCCCTTGGAGGATACTGGGTTCGCGTGTGCGACGCGAAGCGTGCTTCCTGTTGCTTTCGAGCCGTTCCTGCGCCAACGCGAAGGTATCGGGATCGACCAACGCGGGAACCGGAATGCCGATCCATTGATCGCGCGGCTGTTCGTGATTGGCGCTATTGCGCACAGGCAGCCCGCCGCGCTGGCGCAACTTCCGGTTATTGGTCCGCTCTCGCTCGGCCAGTTGCGTCTTGCCGAAGCATGCCATGCCGTAATAGGCAGGATTGCGAAGGATGGCCCAGACGGTGGAATGCTCCCAGCATGCCGCCCCCTTCCTGGTCGGAACGCCCAATTCACTCAACCGGCGCGCTATCGCATTGATGCTCAGCCCGGCCACTGTGTATAGCTCATAGACCTGGCGGACCACGCGTGCTTCGGCGTCAATCACCGTATAACCGGCTGGCTGGTCCTCACTTTTGCGTTCGTAGCGGTAGCCATAAGGCGCGCCACTGAGCACACTGACTTCGCCTTGCTTCGCCCGGTGCCGCTTGCCTCGTCGCGAGCGCTCGAGGATTTGGGCCCGTTCGTACTCCGCTATCATGCCCTGGAACTGCAGCAGCAATTGATCTTCCGGCGTACCCGATTGCGGCGCCTTGATGAATACCACCGCCACCCCATGGCGAGCCAATTCCTCGATAAGCAACACCTGGTAGGCATATTTGCGACTCAGGCGATCAGGGGCGAGTGCCAGCACCGCCTGAATTTCGCCCGCCGCCGCCAGGTCGCGCACCCGCTCCAGCCCAGGTCTCACCAGGCTTGCGCCGCTGTAGCCTTCGTCCTGGAAGACCCACTCATCCGGCACGCTGTAGCCTTCGCTTCGGGCAAACTCTACCAGCGCCGCCGTCTGGCTGGCGATGGTCTTCTCCTCCCTCTGTTGATCGGACGATACCCGGGCGTAGATCGCGGCTACCTTCATCTGTCTCTCCATTCAGTCCAGATTGCTCGCCAGTGCGGCGCACACGATCCGGCACCAGGATGTCATAGACCTGCTCCAGCTTCTTCGCAAGCAGGCGGTCAAACGCATATTCAAGGTCAACGTGATGGCTGCGCGGGCGGCGATTAGCCACGCCCGACTGCCTTCGCTAGCAAAGCGTGGACGGCACGCGTAAGCGTTTCGCCCATCGTTAAGTCATTGGCCTGCGCGTACGCTCGCAATGTGACAGCAACGGTTTCAGGAACCTTGAGCGTGATGGGAATGGTAGGCTCGGCCACGGCAACCGGAGACGACATATGCTGCGCCTCTTGCAAATAACGGTAGGCCTGGCGCCGCGAAATCCTGTGCTGCTCGGCCATGGCAGCGGCTGCCTCGTTGAGGCTGCAACCATCAGAAAGCAGATGAAACGCAGCATTCAAACGCTGAGCCCTGACGGAAAGAGTTGAGCGCGACATATGACATTTTTATATTACTTCTTGCGACGCAAATCAAGGACTGAATCGGATCGGCACAGCGGAATCTGCCGCTCAAACTCAAAGTTATCTTTTGCGTCCATGGCGTGGTCAGTCCGATCCTGATGAACCTGTTCATGCACTACGCATTTGACAGCTGGATGAAGCGTGAATATCCACGCTCTCCGTTTGCACGCTACGCAGATGACGCGGTGGTTCACTGCCGAACTCGAGCGCAGGCGGAAGCCGTGATGCAGGCTATTGCATCACGGCTGGAAGCATGTGGACTCATGATGCATCCGGAGAAGTCAAAGGTAGTGTATTGCAGGGACAGCAATCGCACCGGACAGTATCCGAACGTGCAGTTTACGTTTCTGGGCTTTACGTTTCGTCCGCGGGCGGCGATGAATAAATACGGTCGGCGATTCACGAATTTCTTGCCGGCAGTGAGTAATGACGCGCTGACACGGATGAGACAGAAGGTGCGAAGCTGGCGGCTGAACCGACGAACGTCGGTGACGCTGAACGATCTCGCTGAGCAATGTAACGCGACGATACGAGGGTGGTGGAATTACTATGGGGCATTCTATCGGACGGCAATGCACAAGCTCTCGGTCTATCTAGACTTGAGGCTTGAGCAATGGGCCAGACGCAAATACAAGAAGCTGTCGCAGCGCAAGCGGCGCAGTGTGCTATGGCTCAGCAAGATGAAAAGAATTTCTCCGCTGTTGTTCTACCACTGGCGAGTTGTTCGCAGTGCGGTTGGGTAACGGGAGCCGTATGAGGCGAGAGCTTCACGTACGGTTCTGGGAGAGCCTCGGGGTGCAACTCCCCGGGGCTACTCACCATGCAGACTTCGCAAGTCGCAGTTCCGCTGCCGCTGCGGCGTCGACCTTCTTCATCTTACTGAGGTCGGAGGCAACCTTGGGCGACAGGGCAGTGGTCACCACTTCGGCGATGCGCGCTTTGCTGACATGATCGAAATACGAAGCGCGCGTGGGCGTCCAGTATCGCGTCATATCGAGTTGCAGCGCGGTGCTGATGGCGTACTGACACAGGATAGTCGGCGGTGATATGGCCGTTCGCGTACAGCAGGTCGAGCGCTGCATGACGGCGCTGACCCGCGCGTACGCCGTGTCTGCGCGCCTTGCCACGTGACCCCTTCATTTCGTGTACAACAAGGTTCTGTAACAAGCCCTTCGCGCGGACGGCAGTGGCTTCCGCTGTCGCTCCGTCGGAAGGCGTTGTACTGGTTTGTGCGATGACTTCGGATTTGCATGATCGACTCCAGAATGACTGACAGAGATCGTCCGGGTCACGGTGTTCGGATCACGTCAGGACTGGACCCGGGTAGGTATCCTGATCGCCAATCTGCTGGGAGGGCGGCGATGCACGGTCGCCCCTCCGGTCCTTACGCCTTCATCTGGCGCATTGCATCGGCAAGCATCCAGAGCGCGCGGTTCAGCTTCACGTTCTGATCGATGCCGACGACTGGGCGCGTGGACATGGCCCGACCAGTGCGCGAGCGGCCGTGCAGACCTCCCCTGGTCATGTTTTCCTGAACGCGGTTGAAGACGGTCCAGAGGTCATCACGGTGATCTTCGAAGCGGCGCACGTTGAGCAACTGGCTCCCGGTGATCGGAGCCGGCGTGTTGGCGTCAGTCGGGTCGTAGCGCAGGGCGAGGGCGGAGCGGGCAAACGCGTGCTGTTCGTCACGGGTGAGTTTGGCGGCGCGCATGCCGTCCTTCTGCTCGCGGATCAGGTCGAAGCCGTCGAGCACGTCGAATGCACCATTGATGACGTTCTGCACGATGTCGCCCTTGTGCGGCACGCGCACCTCACCCACTGTGTCGCCCGCGACCATGCCGTTTTGGCAGACGAACCTGAACGCGCCAGCGAGCATCTGATAGCTGCTGGTGCCATCGTGCGAGTTGAGGAGGATGATCTCGTTGGCTTCCTCGCCAGTAATTTCGTCGGCGTGGCGCATGCGGATCATGTGTTTCGTGAATTCGCGTTTGTCCTGATCGCGCACACGTGTCTGGCACACCATGAAGGGCTGGAAGCCTTCGTTGCGCAGGCCCTTCAGTACATCGATGGTCGGAATGTAGGTGTAGCGTTCCGAGCGGCTTTGATGCTTGCCTTCGGCGAAGATGGACGGCGCGATGCGACGGATCTGGTCATCGGAGAGGGGCGAGTCGGAACGAAGCATCGGGGAGCCGTAGCGGAACGAGGAAGCGAGTTGCATGGCAATCTCCACATCAAGAAGTTGATCGGTGTTGCGCTGACCGGGCTCCAAGATTCCGCCCCGTCGTAGGGGTTGGTTTCATCCTGGTCGAAGCTGGAGGTTGGCTTTGCTGCCGCCAGTCTCCTGAGTTCGCGCCCGTGCGACTCAAGGAGCCGGCGCCGGGCGGCCGTCAAGGAAAGAAGTGAGGGGTGGGTGCGGGACGGAGCGAAGCGCAGGACACGGCCCCGAACGCCTTGACGGCCGTCTGGTGTCGGCTACGGTCGCGGGTTAGGGCGGGAACGGTGGAGACTGGTAGCGGCGAAACTGCGCCGTTGAGCGGGATGAAACGCCGCGCGGCGAGCGCGAATGTGGAGGCCGCGTGCGGCCTTCACCTGACTAGTCTTTGAGGGGTAGGGCTCTTTCGGGGATTGACGCTCTGCAGAGTCGAGACGCCCGATGAGGCTTAACGGATGCGCGAAAGCCGATCCAACGGCGCAGGGATATGCCTGGGAGGGCTCCTTGCAATCCGAATCGTGATAGACAGCGCTCATCGTGGTCGTCAGTCCGGATCCTCCTCGCGGGAGAAAGGGATACGTCGGAAGCAAGGAAAGGGAACGCCGGAACCGGCGCCGAGCGGATCGATCGGCGCAGGAGCGCAGATGTTTCATTGGTTCCCGAGCTTTTGGCGGCGTTGTGCGACCGTCTCAAAGTCGGCCATAGCCGACGGGCGGTGATTAGGAGCCCTGCGGCGGCCGCACCTTGCTTTGCGGACATTCACAAACCGGCGTCGACGAATGGCAGCTCTCACAGCCGGTGAATGAGCCGTCACGACCCAAGTCGGTCGGCCCCCATGCCCGGTACCAAATGAGCGTTTTCGAAGTACAGCGGCCATTGACTATGCAGAGGGTTGACACACGCTGTGCGAATATGCCCGGTCTGCGATCCGTCGTGATCGTCCCTCACCCGGGGCGTTAGCGACATGTGTTCACCGCGTCGGCATGCGAGGCGGGAATCGTGTATCGATTAGCCGCTCTCGCACTCCGGTTTTTATTTGAGGTCGACCGTGACGAAGCTTCGTGCGTGATTCCGCTGGATCAGCAACGCTGCCTTCTTGCCAGCCTTTGCCGCGAGCGACGCCAGCTCATCCTGCGACGCGACCAGCGTGCCGTTCAACGACAGCACGACATCGCCCGGCTTGATGCCGGCAGCGGCCGCTGTCCCCGACACGTCATCGACCATCAGGCCTTGAGGAAGGTCCATGCTGTGCCGTTCCTGGTCGGTCAAAGAATGCATCGTGAGGCCAAGATGATCGAGCGCGTGAAACTGCCGCGAGCCGGCGTCAGAGCTTGGGCCTGCAACCCCGCCCGCACCTGCGTTCGCCTGTTGCGACGCTGGCCCGATATTCACCATCACCGTCATCGGCTTGTGATCGCGGATCAGCTTCAGCGGGACTTTCGTTCCGGTCTGCAACGCCGGGTTCTGTCCGGTTAGATCGGCCGCGTGGTCGATAGGCTTGTCGGCGAGTTGCACGATCACGTCGCCCGTTTTCAGATTGCCCGCCGCCGCCGGACTGCCCGGGTCGACCGACGTCACCAGCGCGCCCGCCGCGCGCGGCAGGCCGAACGCGCTCGCCAGATTCGTATCGACGTCTTCTACCTGAATGCCCAGATTGCTGCCTACACTGTTTCGCGCGCTTTGCTGGCTCTGCTGGGCTTCCTCACCTTGCAACTGCGAGCGCACCCTGTTCGCCATATTGATCGGGATTGCGAACGTCAGGCTCTGCAAGCGATCGCTATCGGCATACACCTGAACGTCGATGCCGACCACTTCACCCGCGCGGTTGAATACGGGGCCGCCCGAGTTGTCGGGGTTCAGCGACACGTCCGTCTGGAAGAACGGAAAGGTGCTGCCATCGGCGAGCGTGCGCGACGTCGCGCTGACGATGCCCGCCGTGACCGTGTTCTGATAGCTGTCTGGCGAACCGATCGTCAGCACCTGCTCGCCGACGCGCACGCGCGCCGAATCGCCGAGCTTGACGGTAGGCAGCTTCGTCGCGTCGATCTGGATCACGGCGATGTCACTTTGCGTATCGACAGCCACGATTTTTGCCTTGAACTCGCGCCGGTCGGTCAGACGCACGGTCACGTCACCCGACTGATCGACGACATGCGCCGTCGTCAGAATGAGACCGTTCGGGCTCACGATGAAGCCCGATCCGACGCCCGACATCGCGCGCGGCGTAGCGCCCTGGCCGTCTGGCGATTGTGGCAAGGCCTGCTTGAAGAACGCGAAGATGGGGTCGTCACCGTCGACCGCTTCGGCACTGGGACCGAAAGCAGGCGTCGCGCTCGCGGGCGCATTCACCGGCACTGTCACGCGGATATTCACAACCGCTGGCCCATAGCGCTCGACGACCGCCGGAAAGTCGATTGGTGCGGCCGTGCTGGCGGTTGCAGCGCTCTTTTCCCTCGCTGGCGCGGTGGCGGGCGCCGAAGGTGGCGCTGATGCAGGAGCAACCGCGGAAGCAGCTGCCGGAGAAGTGGCGACTGCGGCTGCGTCCGCGCAGGAACAACCGGTCAGACATGCCGTTGTTACGGCGGTGTAAAACCAGATGCGAGACAGGGTTGAGTGGGTCGATTTGGTCAGGTCAAACACAGCGCACCTCCCATGGTGCCTTGCACTGTGAAGAAATTATTTCGCGCGTGTGATAGCGCCGAGCGTTCCAGTGCGCTCGCGCGCAGGGATGCGATCGACCCGATACATGATCTTCGATGGATCAAAGTCGACTTGAGATTCGGCTGCAGCATGTTTGCCAGCAATGCGCCATCAGGACGCGAACGGTTTGCTCGCTCGTCCTCTTTTATTTATAGGGAAGCAGCGGGATAATTACAGCGAGTACAAATCCTGGCGTGCGTCAAAGGGTTGTCGTCGGGGGCGTTTCATGCGGCGGTGCAAAAAGCGCCGACGATCCGTTCCTGCGCATAGGTAAGCGCGTCGTCGCCGGCCGCTTCTGACTGGTCGGCCCCGCGCTCGCCGCTGATGCTCAGTAGCCTTTTGTCGATGACAAGGCGCTGAGAGCGCGCGTTTCAAATGTCCCTGATCGACCCTCTACGGCTCTTCGACCCAGCGAGAAAGCAAGGGCCGCTTCAGGAGAGTGCAACGGCCATTCGCTTAGAGCGGCTAACGCAATAGGACCGTTGGCTCTTGATGCGGTACGTTTGCGGGCATGGCGAGAAGAACAGTAAGCAAAGAATTATGGTTGGCGCTGAGCCGCTGGTTCCGGAATTCAAGCCGTCCATCGAGGTGGACGGCGCCGTTCGGTCGATGACCGGGCGGCGCTCAACGGCATCCTGTATGTGCTGAACGATTGCGCCTGGCGATGCTCAGCCGGCTGCGAGAGGACGGTCAAATCGACTGGAGTCGCGCAAGCGTTGATGGCTCTAGTGTGGTCAGCCGTCCGGACAAGCTTCATGCTGATAAGGCTTGCGATTATAGGCGCTGCAGGAGCGATTTTTGCTGATTTGCCGAGTATCGCCGCGCGCATTGCACGCCGCAATCGTCTGTTCGCGCTTTGTCGATGACTTGCGTTAGCGAGTCTTAGGCGGAAGCTGAAACGGCCGGTAATTCGACGGGCGCAGCGACGTCACTAATTTTGTTCCGCTCCGACGAGGAGACGACAATGATGACGATGGCGTTAGGCCTACGGTTAGCGTCGGCAGCTGTGTTAGCGATCGGCCTCGCGGGGTGCGGCGGTGGTGGCGATTCCGCCAGTACGGATGCCGGTGCATCGGCAAAGGCGTTAGCCGCCACCGGCAGCCCCACCGCGGACGGTGGATCGGTCGCGTCCACGATCGTTAAACTTCAGCGCTATCGGATCGACCCGACGAAGGTCTTCGTCGCCGGTATTTCGTCTGGCGGTTTCGCGGCGGTGCAGATGCATGTTGCCCACTCTTCGACCTTCAAAGGGGCCGCTGTCTACGCGGGCGGGGTGTACTGGTGTGCCGGCGCCGGGGGAGCCGCGACAGCTTTGGCAAACTGTGGCGGCTTGACGCTTCCGTCGAATCAGGCGTCGTACAACAGCACGCTTACGGAATCCGAGGCGTATCTGGACGCGCAATCGTCCCTCGGTACCATCGACCCGGCGACGAATCTGCGTGAACAGCCCGTCTACCTCTGGTCCGGCACGCAAGACCAGGTCGTCAATCCGCTCGAGATGGCCGACCTCAACTCGGAATACCGACGTTATGGGGCCAATGTTCACTTTGACAATGCCTATCCCGCCGAGCACGGCTGGGAATCGCCTGACGGCGAACTTGCATGCGGCACGCTCGGGAGTCCCTACATGGTGCGCTGCTCGGCAAATGGCGCAATCTACGATTCAGTAGAAACGTGGCTGACGATGTTCCTCGGTCCATTGAAACCGCGCAACAACGGAAAGCTGTCGGGTACGCTGTCTTCATTCGATCAGACGGAGTTCGGAGCGTCGCCAAACCTTTCGATGAGCTCGACAGGCAGCGTTTTTGTTCCCAAAGCCTGCGCGCAAGGGAACAAGTGCGGATTCGTGCTCGCTCTCCACGGCTGTCTGCAGGAGGCATCACTTATCGGAAACCGCTGGGTCACCGAGGCCGGCATCAATGAATGGGCCGACACAAACAAACTCGTGGTCGTGTATCCCGACACGATCGCGTCGTCTGCGCCAGGGCCGACGAACCCGAATGCATGCTTCGACTGGTGGGGCTACTCCAATCAATACGACCCGAACTACGCACTCAAGAGCGGCTTGCAAATGTCGGTGCTCTACGCGATGGTGCAGCGCGTGACTGGCCGACCGTAGGGCCGTCGGGGCACGGTTCGAATCGGGCGGCCGGTCGCCGCTGGCAGCAGGGCTTATTGGGTGCCAAAGGATCAAGGTGGGGCCGTCGAGGGCCGGCTTTTGACGTTCAACCGACGGAGTTTTTTGGGCATTCCAGTATTGCCCCCCGGGAATCGTAGAGGCTGTCTGGTTCAAGGTGATGCCGATGCGATGCGCTGTTGCTGGGTTGCCGGTAATAGTTTGCCTCAGCTTCGACAGGCAAGATGAGCCCAAAAGGGTTCCATCGATCGATGGTGATTGAATCAGGCCACCCATTCGAGCGAGGCCAGCTCGACGGATTCGCGAGTTTTCCATGGGGTACGGCAATGAATCAATTCCGCTTTATGCAGACCATTGATCGTCTCTCCGAGCGCGTCGTCATGACTGTCGCCGGGACCGCCACGATCATCCGCAAAGACTGATGAAGCAACGTTCATCTGCGCCCAACGAACGACCGTTTGCTGGGCGGATTCGACATTTGAACGTCCGAAGGCCCTGACGGCCGGATGACGCTTAATGGCCGAGAGCACCAGTTGCGTGAACCTTCTACAGAGCTGACGTTGGAGTCGTCAACGGCGGCTTTCCAGCGAGGTGGATGAACGCGTACTGCCGGCCATGAACGGTCCGTCGCACTCTATCGCCGAACGCCTGCTGACGAGTGACCAACCGCCATTCGGTAATGGCGGCGACCGACGATTCGTCGGACGAGCCAGTTCCATTTTCAAGTGCTGTGTGCAGCGGCTCAGATTCGATGATTCGATGGCCATTCCGGCCGACCATGACTTCGGTTCGAGCGATCTCGTCCCGTGCTTCTCCCCAAGACAGAGCTTCAGCAATGTGTCATCACGGCCAGTACCTTGATTGCCGTTTTTAATGGCCAGCCTTTATGTGATAGAGGACGTTATCAGATATCCAAACGGAGCCGGGCTGTGCCGTTCTTCCTCTGTCACGAGCACGCTGCTTGCCTATACTGACTGAAGATATCCTGCCGGGGAGCGTCCCATGGGTCCGTCGCTGTCATCGCCGCCGAAGAAGCGCGGCCGGTTCTGGCTGGTGATCTTTGTGATTTCGGCCGCAATCTGTGCTTTCTCCTGGGTGGAATCGCATTCCAACCGGCCCACCACGGCTCCTAGAAACGCTCCACGTATCGAAGAGTTTCACCGCTTCCCGCATGGGGTCCCGCCTCCGGCGCCAGCGCCATCACCGCTGCCGCCGCAATCTGGCTTCGGCGGCATGTCGCCCACCACCGTGGTCTCTTTTCTGGCTGCTCTGGTGTCGCTGATCGGGAGCGTGCTGAGCTGGCGCAGGGAAAGTCTGGAGCGGGAAAAGCTCCGCCTCGAGAACGAGAAGCTGCGACGGGAGAGGGCAGCGACAGAGGCGTTTGGCAGAACTCGCAAACGGTAACCGCTCCGGCAGGAAAACCCGAAGCGCCGAAAGATTCGCGCGGCTACCAAGTTAGCGCTCGATGGCGAGCATGTGTTCGTAATGTTCGACATCCACCCTGTGAGGATGGGGGCAGCCCGAGGATCCCAATGCCCTGCTTTCGCCGTTCCATTGTTTGGAGGGAGCGCTATGTTTGCGCCGAAAGTCGTTAAGGCAACAACGAAGGCAACTGAAAATCCGGGTGGCAAGCGGGCGCCCCAGCGCTTGGCCCTTGCCGCTCGAACATTTGGCGGTGGCACCGTCGAACAGGCGCTGATGCTTCAGCGAGGCATCGGCAATCAGACGACGCTCCGGCTGCTGGCGCAGCAGGCTTCGAGGCTGGCCGGGAGCGTCCCGGACAACGACCATGAGCAAGAGGCTGCACCGGAGGACATGATCGCCCGAGCGGCACCGCGCGGCGCCTCTTGGGATTTGAGCAAGATCCCGCCTTTCCCACCTGAGCGTACAAACCAACTCAAAAGATTTCCCCGCCACTTGGGTAATATTCAGCTGAAGCTCGCCCTTGGGTCGGTCGACGACCCGCTTGAGCACGAAGCGGACCGCATTGCCGAGTCGGTGATGCGTACGCCTATGCCCGAATTCACTATCACCGGTTCTGCGGTCCAACTCAGCCGGAAATGTGAAGCCTGTGAGAAAGACGAGCGCGGGCAGGTCCAAGCGAAGCCTGTCGGGCCGACCATCGGCGGCGCTGACGCTTCCCCGATCGTCACTGAGGTCCTCAGCTCCTCCGGGCAGCGCCTGGACACGTCCACGCGCTCTTTCTTCGAGCCCCGTTTCAACCACGATTTCAGTCACGTTCGCGTCCATGCTGATGATCGAGCTGCTGTTGCTGCCAACGCAATCGGCGCGCGTGCGTTCGCCATTGGCCATGACTTGGTGTTCGGCAACGGTAATTTTTCTCCTAATACCGAAAGCGGAAGATGGCTGCTTTCTCACGAATTGGCCCACGTTGTACAAACAGATGGCAGATCGGAGGCAACTCGACCTATCAGAGAGACAGTCCTCCGCCAGTCCACCGCGGCCAGCGGTTCCCCTGGCAGTCCCGATCCGTGCGGCGACATCCTGCAGCAGATTCTTGATCTATTGAACCTGGTGGCTGATCTCATCAACAATGCTCTTAACGATCCACACAATCTTTATAAATATTTCCGTGACACCCCACATCCGGAATATGGGTCTTGGAAAGGCCATCGAGATAACTTCTACCGTGAACGTGAACGTCTTAGTCTCAAGATTGCTGAATGGGAGGCTGACGACAGATGTCGAGGATATCCGCTCAGTGAACAGCAACAAGAAGAACTCAAGGAAGCTTACGAATACAAGGAAAAGGAATTTCCGTCGAAGCCGGCGCCGTCGATGTACGAAGAACAGGAGTCGAATCCCGCAGGCCAACCGTCAACGAGTTCCACCTGGGATAACGTTTTGAAGGTCGTCATCGTACTCGGGCTGTCGATTGCTCTGGTACCGACCATCGTCGCCGCCTTGGCCGACCCCGAGCCTGCAAGCAAACTAGCGTTGGCAGGGCTTACTCTTGTCGAGATATCTGCCCTCTCGGTGGCGCTAGGATTCACTGCACCCTCGTCATCTGCTGGTGCAGAGGCGTAAAGCGACCGGATAGTGCCCACGCATACGATAGATGCGCTTTTCGAACGTCCGGTATCCGGAAACTTGGCCGTCTGCGTTGGGTCGCGTGCTGCCGATCGCTGCCGATCGCTGCCGATCGCTGCCGATCGCTGCCGATCGCTGCCGATCGCTGCCGATCGCTGCCGATCGCTGCCGATCGCTGCCGTCTGGAGTGGCCGGGCGTGTATGCGATTTGCATACGGCTGTGGTCGTTAAGGTTTATTCGATGCCTGCCATCGGCCGCAGGAATGTGCATGCCTCCGCGCGTGTTGGCAGGCGTCGAATAAACCCGATGGAGGAAACCGCGGAATGCTCCGATGCGCTCGGAGCTTCACGGCTATGGCGATTGATAGGCCAGGGTGTTCAGCGGTGCGGGATGCGACGCGGCCAGGCGGGGTGCCGGATGGGCGCTGAGGCGGTGATGAGGCGGTGCAGTCGTGCATCCGCGATGATGAAGCGCGCGGGCGAGGTGCTTTGCGAAGCGCCAGGCGCAAACGTCCGCTCGTGGGCCGCGTTGTCGCAAGGCCGACGGTCGGTTCAGATATCGAGGAACCGTTGCGCTCATGTCTGACCCCGCCACATCGGTGGTGCGCGGATCGGGGCGCTGCGCGCGAGGATGTCGATGACGATCATCGGTGCGCCGCAGTGCCGGCAGATGAAGACGGGCCGGGTTGCGATGACGGTGTCGTCCGGTGATGGGCTGATCTCGGGTGCGACGTGCAGCAGATCGCGCATCCTCGCGAGACTGGCGCGGCGCACCGGGTTGGCGAGCAGTCCGTAGTGACGGATGCGATGGAAGCGAGCGGGTAACACATGGAGCGGGAAGCGGCGCATGAATTCGCCGGTTTCGAGGGTCATGGTCTTGTAGCGGGTGCGTCCCTTCGCACGGTAGTCCTTCCAGCGGAATGTCACGCCACGCTCATCGAAGGCGACCAGGCGCTGGTTGGAGATGGCGACGCGGTGCGTGTAGCGTGAGAGGTACTCGAGCACCGCCTTCGGTCCGGCGAACGGGCGCTTGGCGTAGACCACCCATTCGCAGGTACGTAGCGGCGCAAGCCACCGGGCAAAGGTGGCGGGGTCAGCGAGCCCGGTGTACTCGCCGAAGAACTGCAGGTCGCCACGGTGGTGAACCGACCGGAGTGCCTCGAGGAAGCGGCGCCGGAACAGGCGTGACAGGACGCGCACGGGCAGGAAGAAGCCGGGCCGGCAGGCGATCCAGCGCTCACCGCCAGGCGACAGCCCGCCACCGGGGACGATGCCGTGCACATGTGGATGATGCGTGAGTGCCGAGCCCCAGGTGTGCAGTACGAGCGTGGCGCCGATCCGGGCGCCGAGGTGCCTGGGATCCGCGGCGATGGTACGCAGCGTGTCAGCGGCGATGTCGAGCAGCAGGCCGTAGACGATCCGTTTGTTGTACCAGGCGATCGCACTGATGGGCGCGGGCAGCGTGAAGACGACGTGGAAGTATTCGACGGGCAGCAGATCGGCCTGGCGTGCCTCCAGCCAGCGGTGTGCGGCGCTGGCCTGGCACTTCGGGCAATGCCGGTCACGGCACGAGTTGAAGGACACCTCTGTGCTTGCGCAGCCTGAACAGCGCAGCACATGTCCGCCCAGTGCCGCCGTACGGCACCGTTCGATGGCCGACATGACCTTCAGCTGCCCCAGGCTCAGATGTGTCGTGGCTCGCCACGCTGGCCCGTGGCTGCGGAAGATGTCCGCAACCTCCAGCATGAGGCGTTACAGCGCGCGGGCCTACCCGGCAGGCAGGCGGTCCAGTGGACTGGTGACCTCGTGCAGCAGGTCGGTGGCCACCTGGACGTAGAGCGCGGTGTTCTCGAGCTTCGCATGGCCGAGCAGCACCTGGATCACGCGGATGTCCACCTTCTGTTCAAGGAGGTGTGTCGCGAAACTATGCCGCAGCGTGTGCATGGACACGCGCTTGTCGATGTTCGCAGCCTCGGCGGCGGCATGAATGGCACGGTTCAACTGTCGCGTGCTGAGCGGGTCGATCGGATCGAGGCCCGGAAAGAGATCCTATGTAGCGGGAGGTCTGCCGACGAACTGATCGATAAAATCAGTCAGTCGAACCCGCTACAAGGAGAGCATCATGCGCACGGATCAGACGAGCACAACGGGTGGTGAGGAACCGCTGCTGGCGGTGTCACTCGAACTTGCCGCAGCACACTGGAAGATCGCACTGCACGACGGCCAGCGCGAGAAGCCAGCCGTGCACACGCTAGCACAGCCGCAAGCCGCCGCCCGCCTGCAGGCGGCACTCAGCCTGATCGAACGGCACAAGGAGAAGTGGTCGCTGCCCGCGGGCGTGCGCATCGTCGTCAGCTACGAGGCCGGCCAGGACGCGTTCTGGATCTGTCGCGCGCTGCAGGCGCACGGCATCGAGTGCTACGTCGTCGATCCGGTGCCGCGCGTCAAACAAGATGAGAGCAGCGCGTCAATCAGGATGAGAGTACTGGCGTTGCGGCAGCGGTGGAGGGCGTAGCCCGGAACCGCTGCCGCAACGCCGCGCCGAGGAGCTCCCCGTCGTCGGGGTGCCTTGTCGGTGGTCGCGGTAAATCGGGTATGAACAGCACTTCCATGTAGCGAAGGGAGGCTGAGTTGCCCGGCCGACACGTCAACGACCATCAGATGAGGCTCTACATGAAGTACAGACTCAAGGAGAGGCCGCCCCAGGCGGCGGCACGCGCTGGTTTCAGCGCCGCCACGAGCTATCGCATCGAAGAGGATCCGCGATTGCCATCGCAGAAGAAGGCCCCGCGCGGGCGTCGCCGTGCCGATCCCCTGGCCGCGATCTTTGACGCCGAGATTGTGCCACTGCTCCAGTCCGCTCGCGGTATCCGTCCAATAGCCGTACTGGACGAGATGCTTCGGCGCCATCCCGAGCTCCCGGGCAACGTGCGTCGCACACTCGAGCGACGTATTCGCGACTGGCGCGCACTCCATGGCGAGGAACGTGACGTCATGTTCCGTCAGGTACACGAACCCGGTCGTCTCGGGTTATCCGACTTCACCGAGATGGACAGTCTGGGCGTCACCGTGGCGGGCGTCGTGCTGGACCATCGCCTGTATCACTTTCGGCTGGCCTGCTCGGGCTTTGAACACGCTCACGTCATTCTCGGCGGCGAGAGCTATGTCGCGCTGGCTGAGGGGCTGCAGAACGCCATCTGGGCACTCGGAGGCGTGCCGCGCGAGCACCGCAGCGACAGCCTGTCGGCGGCGTTCCGCAATCTCGAAGCCGAGGCGCGCGAGGATCTGACCACGCGTTACGAGGCGCTGTGTGCTCACTACGGCATGCACCCTACGCGCAACAACCGTGGCGTTGCCCACGAGAACGGCTCCATCGAGAGCCCTCACGGCCACCTCAAGAACGCAGTGCGTGATGCGTTGCTTCTGCGCGGCAGTCACGACTTCGACGATCTCGATTCCTATCGCCGCTTTATCGACGAGATCGTCGGTCGTATCAACGCACGTAATGGCAAACGCATTGAGGCCGAGCGGGCACTGCTTCAGCCGCTTCCGGCCCAGCGTACGTGCGACTACGAGGAAACGCGCGTGTACGTCACGACCAGCTGCGGCTTCGTCCTGCGCAAGGTGTTCTATACCGTCCCGTCACGGCTAATCGGTCATCACCTCCGCGTGCGCCTGTACGACGACCGGCTGGAGCTGTTTCTGGGCAGTACGGCCCTGATGACACTGCAGCGCGGCCGTGCGGGTCCCAATGGCAAGCACGGCCACGTCATCAACTACCGGCACGTCATCCATGCGTTGCGCCGCAAGCCCATGGCGCTGCTCAACCTGGTCTACCGCGATCAGATCTTTCCGCGCGAGGCCTATCGCCTGACCTTCGATCGCCTGCTCGAGCAACTGCCGGAGCGCCAGGCATGCAGGACCATGGCTGAATTGCTCAGCCTGGCCCACGAGCACAACTGCGAAGCGCAACTGGCCCAGGCGCTGCAGCAGTGCCTGGACGATGGGCAGTTACCCGATCTGGACGCACTGTGTTCGCGTTTCGAAGCGAAGCCCGCGAGCGCCATGCCGGAGGTGAACGTCCAGCTCGCACCGCTGAGCGACTATGAAGCTCTGCTTGACATGGCAACGGAGGTGGCAGCATGAGTCACGACATCGATGCCACCCGCCTGTCGCTGCTGCTCAACGATCTGCGGCTGCCGGCCATCAAGCAGATCTGGTCCAGCTTTGCCGAGCGGTCCGACACGGAAGGCTGGCCGGCAGCGCGCCTGCTGATGGCGCTGACCGAACACGAGATCGCCGAGCGTGATCGACGCCGGATCGAGCGTCACCTCAAGGACGCCAGGCTATTGCCGGGCAAGACGCTGGAGAACTTCGATTTCGATGCAGTGCCGATGGTGTCCAGGGCACACATCTCGGCGCTTTGCGCTGGCGACGGCTGGTTGCGTAACGGCACCAACCTGATTCTTCTGGGGCCCAGTGGGGGTGGCAAATCACACTTGTCGTCGGCGATTGGACTGAGCCTGCTGGAGAAGGGCTGGAAGGTCCTCTTCGCTCGCACGACCGACCTCGTGCAGCGGTTGCAGGTCGCGCGCCGCGAGCTCGCTCTGGAGTCCGCCATCAACCGGCTGGATCGCTTCGATTTAGTCATCCTGGACGATTTCGCATACGTCAGCAAGGATCAGGCCGAGACGTCGGTGCTGTTCGAGCTCATCAGCGCCAGGTATGAGCGCCGTTCCCTTTGCATAACGGCCAACCAGCCGTTCGGCGAATGGGACAAGGTCTTCCCCGACCGCGCCATGACGGTGGCCGCCGTCGACCGGCTGGTCCATCACTCGACCATCTTTGAGCTGAACGTCGAAAGCTACCGTCGCCGTACCGCCCTGCAGCGCAAGCAGCAGGGACCGGGACGCCCGGCCAGTAGAGCGACACCAAAGAACGTCGGCGTGCCACCGAAACAGGAGGATCCGCAATGACGGGCAATTCGCAGCTCACGGGCGTAACGCGTGACGACGCATCGGGCAGTTCGATGGCGACGCCCCGCGCGCTCACTGGAGCGCAACGGCAACGCGCGTATCGTTTGCGGCGCAAACGGACCGTGATTGACGCCATTGGCGAGGAAGCCATCGCGTCACGCGTTACTTTGCTGGCCCTGCTCGGTGACGCACTGGCTGCACTGGAATCCAGTTGCACTTCGACGATGCTCATCGAGATCAAACGCGAGAGCGTAAAGCGCGTGCTCAAGGCGATCATCACGCGTTACGGCATCGACCTCACCGACTGACGCGCTGTTCTCATCCAGATTGACGCGCGGCTGGCAGGCAAAGCTCGCCGGCGTCAATCAACATCGGCGTCATCATGCACGCCACCACATTCTTATCCTGATTGTCGCGCGGCCAGAATACCTGCAGCGTCACGCGTCACACAGCAATCCTAAACGACCGAAGAGCAACCATCAGCTTGATTGTCGCGCGCGTCAATCAATAAACGCTTGCCAGCGTCAATCAACGTCGGCATCATCATCCCTACCGCGACATTCTCAACTTGATTGTCGCGCGTCTCTCATCCAGATTGTCGCGCCACAATCCGGCGAGCATTCCGGTCGAACGCCACAAGCGGCGCGCGAAAACTGACCGGCTCGATGCCATCAAGCTTGTGATGAATCTGCGCGCGTGGCTACGCGGCGAGCGCGATCGCATGCACGTGGTCCACGTGCCGTCGCCACAGGACGAGGCGTCGCGCCAGCTGATGCGCGATCGCGGCCAGTTGCAGAAGGAAGTGCTGCAGCACCGCGACCGCATGCGCAAACTGTTAGCCACGCTCGGCTGCTGGGATGAGGTCGACCACCGGGCCTTCGCTGGCCGGCTCGCCCGTAACGAGGTGAAGTGCCACGACGGCACGCCGCTGCCGCCCGAGCTGCGTGAGCGGCTGCTGCGCGAGTGCGAACGACTGGCGCTGGCGCAGCAGCAACTCGCAACGCTGGAGAAGACGCGTAAGGCGAGCGTGTCGCCTCCTGCGCGCGAACGAAGCGATGCCCTCGCGCGCCTGAAGGGGATTGGCGAAGTGGGTGCGTCGCGCCTCGCCCTCGAGCTGTTCTGGCGGGAGTTCAGCAACCGCCGCCAGGTGGGCGCCTGCGTCGGACTGGTGCCGCAGCCCTACGACAGCGGCCAGAGCCATACCGATCAGGGCATCAGCAGACAGGGTAACCGGAGGGTACGCGCGTTACTGGTTGAGATGGCGTGGACCTGGCTGCGCTATCAGCCCGGCAGTGCACTGACGCAGTGGTTCGACCAGCGCACCCAAGGCACCGGCGCCAACCGCCGCGCGCGCCGCATCGCGATCGTCGCGGTGGCGCGACGTCTGGCGATTGCGCTATGGCGCTACCTGAAGGACGGCATCATCCCTGAAGGCGCGCAGCTGAAGTCAGTGTGACCAGCGAGATATCGTAATAAGGCAATCATGCAACCCCGCGGAGCCAATGTATGACGGTTTGAAGTGGACATGCCCGCCCACCCGCCGGGTTACCGACGTAGCCGCTTTGACAGATGGGGCATGCTCCCCGGGACAAGGTTCCGGCGTAATGCGCATGCAGGATGAGGCTGGCAAAGTGCCAGCGGATAGAAGGTAGTCGGACGTCAGGTCCGACGCGCGCGACGAGCGGCTTCAGACCAAGGACGCAGACCGGCTTGCATGCTGACGAGCGCAATAACCCGCGCTCACCAGCCTTCGCCAGCATTCCGAACCCTTCGCCGCGTCAAGGGTCCGCTGGCGCCAGGCTGAAGCCCGCCCTTGCCCGATTACGCGCCTCCGCACGCACGTGGAGGCGCAGAAGGACCTGACCGATGATTCATGAGACTGTTCGCGAAAGACGTTGACAACTTCCTGCTCATAGAAGGACTTTCCCCTTTTTGCAAGCTTGAGGTTCATTCGGTCATTGATTGATTCCGATGTTGTGGCGGACGCGATGGCAGATCGGCGGCGGGGCAGACTGCATACCTATAAACGGCCTCGTTGGGGGCACTGTCTCTTCTGTGCCCGGGCCCGGATAGTAACCGCGCAGCAGGACTCCATCCGGAGCGCGGCGCCACGCATCAGATGCGTCGCCTGGAGCTTCCTCGAGTTCGCCTGCTGCCGGTCTGACCTGTCGCTATCCATGCCTGTTGCGTCCTTTGGGGTGCTGTACGGTGGTGTCCTGCGTTTCAGGGATCGTGGTGCGGCTCACGAGTCACGACGGACGGATTGGGGTATGGGAGGGATCGAAGCGCTCGCCTTTGGCGAGGATCGCCCAGAGGATTCGCGCGTGCTTGTTGACGATGGCGACCAGCGTTCGATACCAGCCTAGCCGCGACAGATGTTCAGCGGTGATCTTGTTCATCGTCTTCCTCCTGGTTGATAGCCACGGCGATGGCTCGCATCCACTGCACCATCTGCTGCTGCAGTTGGAGCTGAACGTCCTGCGGTAGTGTCGGCAAGGGGACTGCGCCGGCGTCTTCGAACAGCGCTATCTGAACCATTGGGAGGGGCGGCATCGAGTTCTCCTGTTGGGCTTGGGCTATCCCGTAAGGATAAGAACGTCGATACACAACGGCAAAGCTCCAGTAGCGCTGCAATGGACAAGCGCGATTGCTGGACGACTCGCACATTGGCGGCCGCAAGCTCGGTCATCCACGCGGGGACGGACACCGTCGTGCCATTAGAGCGCCGGATGACGTAGCAGGGCTCATCGTTGACGTAATGCAGCCGGACCACCGCGAGACGCTCACCCACAAGGGGGTGGAAGCGGTAGCGCACTACGATGTCATGCGAGAGATGTTGACGGGCAGAATGACGTACCCTTGTTCAATGTCCTGAAGAACGCCTGCCGGGTTGAGGCGCTGCAACTCTCGCAGATGGAGCGAGTGGAGAAGGCACTTGCGCTGTACATGGTCGTATCGTGGCGTATCGCACGGCTCATGCGTCTGGGCAGGACATGTCCGGAGTTGGACGCGTCCTTGTTCCTTGCGGCTGACGAAATACATGGCGCTCATGTGCTCTCAAAAAAGCCGCGTCCGAAAAAACCGCCGACACTGAACCAGATGATAAGGATGATTGCGTCACTGGGCGGGTTTCTGGGGCGCAAGAGCGACGGCGAACCGGGCGCGAAGACGCTGTGGATTGGCATGCAGCGAGTCATGGATGCTGTGATCACCATTCAGATCTTGCGCGACGGCTACGACACTTCTGTATAACGAAATGCCTCAAACCGGGTGCGGCATTTCCGACCCGATACGCGACGCGCTGGCCGTCGGCGGGCGCGCTGATGCTGAGCAAGACACTAGATTGCCCGGCAGGCTTCCGCGCATCTCCGGGACGCATCGCTGCATGTTCCGCAGTGCTCGGGTGCGTGCCGCGCACATTCATCGGCGCACTCGTCACAGATCCGTGCGCAGAGTTCGCAAAACTCGGGTGCGAAATGGCTTTGTCGAGCCAAGGCCGCAGATGTGAGGCGGCATAGCGAAGCGCAATCGGCGTTGAGGCGAATACATTTGGCCATGTTAACCCGGCCCGGTTCATCGAGGCAGGCGGATGCGCAGCGATCGCAGGCAGCGGCACAAGCATCGCAGGCTTCAATAGACGGCTGATAGATTTCGGGGTTCATCGACGAAGCTCCAGCTTGAATAGAGTTGTTCGGCGTCCGCCGCGTGCTCTCCTCGAAGGCAAGGCGCAACGTGTTGCGATAACTTCAGGGCGGACCAGCGCGGCTCTCATAGCAGCGTAGTCGCTCGTGTCGGTGCCGTAAAGCGAAGCTACGAGCCGGATTCCTCGCGAATAGCTTCGTTAAACGTTTCGAGTTTGATTCACTGTACCGGTTCGCCGCGGTTCCGGAAGAGATTCTTCGAGACAAGGTGAAAACTGAGGCACTAATCTCCCAGGTCGACGCTTTCCGCGATGGCCGCTCGGTGATCGACATTCGTCTCAACCGAAGCGTCCCAGTGCGGCCAACTTTCCTTGGACCAACGGCGATAGCAAATGAGTGCAACGACCGCAACGGTTGCCGCCTGCTCCAGTGGAGCGGTGGCCGTTCTATCCTTGAAAGCTGCCGCTCAGTCTGCGCCTGCTCGAGGGGCGGCTCAGGGTCGCGTGCTGCCGACCGCTCGCCTCGCCGAACGGGATCGGCCGGGCCGTTGGCGGAGGCACGCAAAGGACAAATGCGGCGGCGAAATGCTCGAGGCGGCAGCGGGAGCAGCCAGATTGCGACGCTCGTCGAACGCCAGACACGCTATGTCATGCTGGTGAAGATTGCGAGCAAGGACAGCGAGGCGGTTGCCAATGCGCTAATCAAACATGCCTGCAAATTGCCGCAGGAACTCTACAAATCGCTAACCTGGGATCGCGGCACGGAAATGGCCAGCCACAAACGCTTTACTGTTGCCACTGACATTGCCGTCTACTTCTGCGATCCACAACATCCCTGGCAGCGTGGTTCGAACGAGAACACGAATGGACTGTTGAGGCAGTACTTCCCGAAAGGTACCGACCTGTCGGTGTATTCACAGGTCAAACTCAATGCTGTGGCGAGACGCCTCAATGAACGTCCGAGGAAGACACTGAACTACGAAACGCCAGCCGAGCGGTTTAACCAAACTATTGCATCGACCGGTTGAATCCGCCGGCGGACAGCCGACGTTAGCGGCATCGCGCGGATGGGCGCAGCGTCCTACATCAGCGAACTCACAATATCGGCTATCCTCTAAAAGGCTCCTCATCCGGAGGAGGCTAATGCCGTCGCCTCAGGAGTGAAAAGTCATGATCGCCGAAATGATTACGGCGGGTGTCGCAATCACCGACCGTGTCATCCAGCTCATAGATCGTCGAGAGAAAGTCGATCGGGCATTTTTCGTCGACTTTATCCAGCCGACCATGTCGGACCTCGAAGCTGCACATAAAGACTACCTGGAAAGCTTCAGGCGATACGTCGTGGTGATGTCCGATGTCACTATACCGTTCACTGAGTCGCATCCCGTTCTTTCCGAGATCAAACGCGACATCATTTTGTCAGACAGTCTTCGTACGAAAGCGCATGCCCTCCAAGCTGGTATGCTCGCAAGTGGTCGGTGGAGGAACCAATTCGGCATCGCAGATGATGATGTGCTATCCGAGTTCCTCGGGACTATTACCGACTACTTCGGAACCGTTGTCAGTGAACCTATGTTTCGAGATGGTGAGCCACCTGACGCCGGTGTCAGCCAAGTACGAAGCTATCTCCTGAATGTGCGTCTTGTCGACACGTTCTCGGAAAACATACCTGAGCCCGAGCGACGATGGAGAGGCATAAAAGCCGTTGACGAGACGATAGAGGACCTGCAATGGCGCTACAGGCGAGTGCACACGACCTTCACTGAACTACGGATGAGACTGCTGACACCGCGCTAGGTCAGGTCGGAGGCATAGCCAATACACGCATCCGCGCTCTGGCTGTGCTCGCACCTGCTTCTGCTTGTTCCACAGGCATAGGGCATGTGCTCCGCCGGCGATGTCGCCGCCCCAATGCTCGCAACGACGGCAGTGGTGGTCGGTCGCGGCGTCAGGGTATCGAAACTGGGTCACGATGATATACTGTATAAAAATACAGTATATCGACGAACCCCGGCAGTATCATAGATGTCATCTCAAAAACCAGGGGTGGCGCTATGTGCTACTCGGCACAGATAGAAGCCGACTATCGTAAGTACGTGAGGCAATTTGGTGCGGACATCGGCCTCCGCGAGTCCGCGCAACTGT
This sequence comes from Paraburkholderia sp. MM6662-R1, assembly GCF_050436245.1. Lineage (NCBI taxonomy): Bacteria > Pseudomonadati > Pseudomonadota > Betaproteobacteria > Burkholderiales > Burkholderiaceae > Paraburkholderia > Paraburkholderia sp. MM6662-R1. The sequence continues at coordinate 2,595,248 of NZ_JBNDLV010000004.1, forward strand.
ACTGGGAGCGCTCGCAGAAAAAGAAGATCAAGATTCCCAAGGCCGTGGACGCGGCGTTTGCCGACCCTAAGACCGACATCGAGCGCGAGATTAAGGCGCTGATCGACGAATTCGATTTGGAGCAGACCGCAGCGCTTGAGCAAGAGATGTTCAAGCAGCGCGCGCGTCTTGCGGACGCTGAACGCATCCTCCAGATCAAAACCACCAAGGTGGCAACGGAAAGCAGGCGCATCGCGACTGACAAGATCGACGCGGCCCGGCGTCGTCTGGATGACATCCGTCGTGTTGAACTGAAAGATCGGGATTCGCGGATTTTCCCCGGCGGCTATGCGCCTGTCATGGTCATCGAGGACGGGCACCGGGTCATCAAGCCGATGCGGTATCAGTGTCGACCAGCGGGCAAGCCGCCGTTCTACGACGCGAAGTACCCCGGCACGTACAACGCGCGTCGCGACAATCTCGAAGGCTTCTGGAAGCAGCTATTCGGATACTCTCACGGCGTGATGATCGTGTCCGCGTTCTATGAGAACGTGAGTCGCGCAAAGATGGAAGGGCGCGAGCTGAAGGAGGGCGAGGAAGACGAGAACGTCGTCCTTGAATTCCGCCCGCGCGCCGGCGGCGAAATGCTCGTTGCGTGTCTGTGGTCGCGCTGGACGGCGCCCGGCGAGCCGGACCTTCTGTCGTTTGCAGCGATCACAGACGAGCCGCCGCCCGAGGTAGCCGCGGCGGGGCATGACCGCTGCATCGTGCCTGTCAAACGCGAGAGTGTCGATGCGTGGCTGAACCCCGATCCGGAGAATCTCGCCGCGCTGCATGCGATTCTGGACGATCGGGAGCGGCCGTACTACGAGCATCGATTGGCGGCGTGACGGGGCACCGGTGCGGGTGTAACCGTCGATCGTGCGCCTAGGATGGAAGGCGGTCCAGCGGCAGGAGGCCGCCACAACCCGCCGCTCACGTGAACCGGCGGTCAGGCGTCGGCTCCGCCACCACTAACCGGCCATTCGACTGTTGAAGACGAACGAGTGCAAACATAATGAATAGTTATAATACTAGGCATTTGGAAATACCATATTCCGCATTGGCGGATTTTTCAGACCAAGAAATATACGCCCTAAATATGCTCGGGCATATATACAACGAAACGATGGCGTTGGCGAAACTCACGTTTGTCAGTAAGGGTACGGTGGATCAGCCTCAAGCGATGAAGGATGCGAACATGTTTCAGACCATACTTTTCGCGCGCCTTCATGCTGGGAAACTCCATGAGGCACAGAAGACGATAAATGGTAATCGCGATGTCAAGGAATTTTTATTCAAGCGCTGCTTTTCCTTGATTGGCGAGGACCGTGGCAGATCCTTACTAAAGAAATTCAACGCAGATGCGTCTGGTTGCAAGTGGTTGTCCGACGCTAGAAATATGGATGCCATGCATTTCGGCACCTTTGAGCAGCTTCAAAGAGGGGTGGAGGAAATAAGAACCAATGAGATTGGATTCGAAATGATTCGTGGTGATCTTGCCATGAGTACGTTATTCCTGACATCCAGTGTTATGACGGCGACATCCTTTTACTATAGAGCAGACCCTGCTAACTGGCAAACAGGATTGGAGAACCTTATATCGGATATTGAACAGGTTCAGAATTCTCTGGTCGAGCTAGTTACTGTATCGTTGCGCGCACTCATAGATAGTAAACGGGATGAAAATCTCCCCGAAGAAAGCCGGGTGCGCGAGCAGGACAACGAATCTTTCAACATGCCGAACATTCATAATTTCCACCTTCCTTACTTCTTTGCCCTCGAATAGGGTTTCCGCCGCCGTCGCTCCATCATCCGGTTACCTGTGTCTGCTGGCGAATGGAGCGCGCAGCCGCCGCGGAGTCGCGGATCACCGACCGTCAACTAAGGCCGAACTTTTGTCGTTTGCCACGAAGGTCGAATGACCAGTGTACCTTGGGAACGGCCGTAGCAGATCTCTGGCGCATAAGGCAGCTTCGGGTCGAGTCCGTGTCAAAACGCATGCGAAATGCGGTGCTCGAAAAAATTGACCCTCCGGATCGCTCTGTATTGGCCTGGTAACTACTCCGGAAGGGTAAAGAGACACCCAAAACCTGAGTACTTTGGCGTTTTCACTCGGCCTCGGTCGTGTGCTGCCGATCGCAGCCTCGCGAGGTTGACGTTGTGTATGCAAATTGCATGGGTCGGCACACGGCCAACTCCTGCCGTTCGTCCGAGGGCGCGACGGGACATTCAAATGTCTGCTCCGGCTCGCGAACAGACATGTGCGCGCCGGTCCTGTCCGTCGCATCGTTGGCCAACCACTCTGACGTTCACATCTTTTTGTCTCGCGAGACTTTTGCAATCTAGCTGTGGTCGCTGACAAGCCGAATTGCATCATTCCCTATGCGTATAGAGTGTGTTCTCGCGGCTCTTCAAGACTTCTGCCAGAAACCAGTACGCCTCGCCCCAAGCGTTCAGGACGCGCTCCTCCGCGGCGTCGCCGAGCACATCCTTGATGGCGGGAAGCAACGCGTTAGCGACCGCAGGATAGTGCTCAGGCTTAACACGCATCGCTACGTGGCGTGCGGCGATGTGCTCTATCGCCGCTGTCAAAATGTCGAGGTTGTCCGCGTTACTCGCAAAGGCGAGTAACGCGGCAGCCAGTCGCTTCGGTTGCTCCCCCGACTTTTGGGCCGCCTCATCAAAAAGATCTCTCATTTCCGGATCAACGAAAAGCCGCTCGTACATCCGGGTCGTGATCGCAACGCCATACTGTTGTATGACGGGAGCAGTAGATTTAACGATGGCAATCGTCTCTGGCGAAAGAGGTGCGCTCATGCTTTTCTCCGAAAGGAAGCTAATGAAAGAGCGAGAGCAGCCAAGTCTGGCTGGCTCGCCTGTGTCCGACGAATGTACTTACCCGGGCAAGGTGCCTCTGGCCGCCAAAAATAGCACGGTGGAAAATGGCTTCGAAGACGAAGCGCTAGACTAGTAGGGGGCCCACGTTGGGCTCGAGCTAAACCCGATGTCCGACAACTGTAGTTGCCACCACAATTCCCCGCTGAGGCCATTCAAGGTCACCAGTCTTCCGTCGGGCGTCCCCACCTGGACACCTCCAGAGAAGATTGAAATCGGATCTGTGCAGGCCTGCATTGCACCGGCGACGGGAGTATCAGACTTCCATAAAAGCGCGCCGGTGGCGCCGTCCAACCCAACGAGAAAAGAATCTTCAATGAAGTACCTTCCGACCTCAAAGATGACTAGCGTCTGGCCTTCGTATTCGTAAGCAACGGGATTGCCAGGATTTTGATAGGGATTCTCTACCTGCCACAACACTTGCCCCGTCCGCGCATCAAGCGCGTAGATTTGATTCGAACCCGCCGTAACATATACAGAGTTTCCGAGGACCGCCGGACGACTAAAGCCAATTCTGGTGATCCAGGACCAGAGCAAGTGGCCATTCATAACTGAGCGCGCAAACAGGCCATTTTCGCCATAGTAGTAAACGTACTCACCTGAAACGACCTGGCCGGCCCCTTGGCCGCTAGGTTCGCTCCATAATTTGGCGCCGGTTTTAGCATCAAAAGCAGCGATATTGGGAGCGGCGGTAACAATCACGCGCTCAGGTGCGTTCAGGTGTCTTGGTGAGGGGGCTCCGCCATACACCATTGAGGCCGGAAACAAGGGCACTCCCGGCAGCGGTTTGGACCATCGAGCGTTGCCGGTGGTGTCGTCAAGAGCGATAAGCAACTCCTCGGAAGGATCCGATCCATAAATTCCGGTTCCGACGTATAAGGTATTGCCCCCGTGCGCCAACGACCATTGTGTAGCGTGCCCGACGTCAAACGTCCTGGTCAAGCTACTTAAATCATTGCCATCCTGGTAAAAGAAGATTGTTCCATTCGCAAGGACATAGACGCGAAAGTCCGCATCGACTATGCCTCCAACGCATACTGGGGCGCTAGAAATCGCGCCCAGGAGAGGAGCCTGTATCGGCGCGGAGGTTAGGTTAGGAGAACGCCCACCCCAGTTTTCAACACCAAACACGCGATCGCTCGCGATAAATGTTATGCCAAAGATGTGAGCCATAGCAGGTCTCCGCGGGTTAGAGAGGTTATCGAACGTTCGATGCACCGCTCCCGCGAGAATCCGCCAATCTATCGGAGCACAGGCTGCACCTCGAGCTTCCTACGGGGGTCAAAAAAGTCTATGCCGACAATTGAACTCGTCAAGGCAATTTCGTCGCCCGACGAGTCCGACTTTCATCGCACCAAAGTCCTCACTGGCCCGCTGACCGAAGATAATGATGGAACGGCCGTTGTACCTCGACAAGAGACGTAGAGGAGGACGGGTGTCGACCGGCCGCAACGGGTCGGGAGTGTGAGTTCGCTGATGCAGGAGGCGGCCGCCCGGCCGCTCGATGCCGCCACCGTCGGCAATCCGTCCCATTGCCGACGTAGAACCCAGTCCTCTCCAACGTCGGCATTGGCCGAATGGACTAAACCGCTCGCGCGGTAGGGGGCTGCGGCCCGTCTCTGGCGGCGAATGGGAGGCCAGTGGCGCCGGCGCTTATGTTGGTGGTTGAGGCAATCCGCCTCGTCCTCCAGCAGGAGCCCCATCATGACCTCCTCCGATCCGGGCATCAGCCCGCTGCGCCGCCGTATGCTTGAGGACTTGCGCATGCGCAAGTTCGCACCCAAGACCCAGGCCGCCTACCTGCGTGCCGTACGTCAGTTCGCCCGATACCTCGGGCGTTTACCCGATACCGCCACTGTCGAGGACCTCCGGGACTATCAGCTGCATCTGGTCGATCACGGCGCGTCGCCGGTGTCGCTGAACGCCGCGATCAGCGGTCTGAAGTTCTTCTTCGAAGTCACGCTCGGCCGGCCTGAGCTGATGGCGCGGATGCAGCCGGTACGCGTGCCTCGCACGCTCCCGGTTGTGCTCAGCCCCGAGGAGGTGCGCCGGCTCATCGCGGCAGCCGGAAACCTCAAGCACCAGACCGCGCTGTCGGTCGCCTATGGCGCCGGGCTGCGTGCGAGCGAAGTGGTCGCCCTCAGGGTCAGCGACATCGACAGCCAGCGCATGACCCTGCGCATCGAGCAGGGCAAGGGCCGCCGTGACCGCTACGCGATGCTCTCGCCGGTCCTGCTCGAACGTCTGCGCGTCTGGTGGCGCGTTGCCCGTGCCCAGGGCTGCATGCTCGATGGCGGGTGGCTTCTATGAGCAGGAAGTTGTCAAGGCCTATCACAAATCATCGGTCAGATCCCTCTGGGCGTCGGTGCGGAAGCGCCTAGCCGAGTCAAGGGCAGGCAAAGCCTGGCGCAGCGGACCCTTGAGCCGCCGCCAGGGTCGACATGCTTGCGTATGGTGGCGAGTGCGGATTGTTGCACTCTCCACCATACAAGCGCATTTTCGCGACATATCCTGACGGATTTACACCGCCATCACCCGTTGCTGCAATCCAGTCTGCGTTCTTGATCTGAAGCCTGTTATCGCGCGCGTAAGACGGGAGCGTCTCACCAACTTCTATCCGCTGACGCATGGCCAGCCTCATCCTCTATGCGCGTTAAGCCGGAAACTTGTCCGGGAGCATGCCCCATCTGTTAAATCGGTCGCCTCAGCAACCCGCCACCCGCACGGGCATGCCCACTTCAAATTGTCCATCATCCGTTTCGTCGTCGCGGTGTTGCGGTACTTTGCAGAGTCAGACTGGCTTCAACTGCGCGCCTTCGGGTATCACGCCGTCTTTAAGATAGCGCCAGAGCGCAATCGCGAGGCGCCGCGCCACTGCGACGATTGCAATGCGCCGCGCGCGACGATTCGGTCCCGTGCCCTGCGTGCGCTGGTTGAACCAGCGCGTCATCGCACTGCCGGGTTGGTAGCGCAGCCAGCACCACGCCATCTCGATCAGCAGGGCACGCACCCGTCGGTTGCCCTGCTTGCTGATCCCCTGGTCCACGTGGCTCTCGCCGCTGTCGTAGGGCTGCGGCACCAGCCCGACGCACGCACCCACCTGGCGCCGGTTACTGAAGGATCGCCAGAACAGTTCGAGCGCGAGGCGCGACGCGCCGACTTCGCCGATCCCTTTCAGGCGCGCCAGATCATCGCTTCGCTGACGCGCGGGTGCCGGCACGCTCGCCTGCCGCGTCTTCTCCAGCGCTGCGAGTTGCTGCTGCGCCAGCGCCAGCCGTTCGCACTCGCGCAGCAGCCGCTCCCGCAGCTCAGGCGGCAGCGGCGCGGCGTCGTGGCACTTCACCTCGTCACGGGAGAGCCGGCCGGCGAAGACCTTGTCATCGACCTCATCCCAGCAGCCAAGCGTGCGTAGCAGCTTGCGCATGCGGTCACGATGCTGCAGCACTTCCTTCTGCAGTTGCCCGCGATCGCGCATCAAGTGACGTGACGCTTCGTCCTGCGGCGACGGCACGTGAACCACGTGCATGCGGTCGCGCTCGCCACGAAGCCACGCGCGCAGGTTGATGACCAGCTTGATGGCATCGAGCCGGTCGGTCTTGGCGCGCCGCTTGTGACGCTCGACCGGAATGCTGGCTGGATCGACGACGTAGCACTCGACGTGTTGCGCCTGCAACGCGCGCAAGATCCAGAATGCGTCGCGGCCGGCTTCGTAGCTTACGACGATGCGCACGCCGGCTGGCAGCGACCACTTCTGCCTGTGCTGTTCGATCAGGCTGAGTGCCGCCTGCAGGCGGGCGGCGGCTTGCGGCTGTGCTAGCGTGTGCACGGCTGGCTTCTCGCGCTGGCCGTCGTGCAGTGCGATCTTCCAGTGTGCTGCGGCAAGTTCGAGTGACACCGCCAGCAGCGGTTCCTCACCACCCGTTGTGCTCGTCTGATCCGTGCGCATGATGCTCTCCTTGTAGCGGGTTCGACTGACTGATTTTATCGATCAGTTCGTCGGCAGACCTCCCGCTACATAGGATCTCTTTCCGGGCCTCGATCCGATCGACCCGCTCAGCACGCGGCAACTGACCCGCGCCATCCATGCGGCCGCCGAGACCGCAAACATCGACAAGCGCGTATCCATGCACACGCTGAGGCATTCCTTTGCCACGCACCTGCTGGAACAGAAGGAGGATATCCGCGTGATCCAGGTGCTCCTTGGACACAGGCAGATCGAGACCACCACGCTCTATACCCAGGTTGCCACTGACCTCCTGCGCAAGGTGGTCAGTCCGCTGGACCGCCTGCCCGCCGGCTAGCCCGGCCGCACGCGGAGCACCTCGTGCTGGAGGTCGCGGATATCTTCCGCGCCTGCGGGCCGGCGTGGCGGCGCACGGTAGCGCTGAGCCTGGGGCAGCTGAAGGTCATGTCGGCCATCGAACAGTGCCGCAGTGCGGCACTCGGGGGGCATGTGCTGCGCTGCGCCGGCTGCGACCGGATCGAGGTTGCCTACAACTCCTGCCTTATGGGAAGTGTTTTCCTATGGGGAGAAGGCACCCCCTGAGCGAGCACGGAGCGAACTCCGCGCCCGTTCAGCTCTCCATTAAAGCTTGGCCCTGAGCATGGCGATTACCTTATCGGACGGCCGGAACGAACCCCTGCGCAAATGCGGTGGGACGATCGCGTTGAGGGCTTCGAGCTTCTCAGTTGGATCAGCGCGGGTGTAGATTTCAGTGGTCGCCAGATCGCTGTGCCCGAGCCACAGGGAAACCTTTCGGATGTCCTGAGTGCTTCGCAGTACTATCATTGCACAGGTGTGCCTCAAGACGTGCGGTGATACCTGCTTCTTCGACAGCGAGGGGCACTTATGACTAGCCGTCGCAGTGTGGCATTTAAGGACATACGCGAAACCCCAACGGCTCATCGCTTCGCCCCGTGCATTAACGAACAATTCCGGTACTGCGACAGTTCCCCGTACCACCATCCAGGCACGCAACGCGTTAGCGGTTGTTTTCCACAGGGGCAACGCGCGCTCCCGCCGGCCCTTGCCGTGAACACGGATGCTCAACGACGGGAGCACAACATCGGCGGTATGTAATCCCGTCAGCTCCGATACACGCAGGCCGCCGCAGATGGCCAGATGCAGCATCGCCCGGTCCCGAATACCCTCGCGCGTTGACGGATCTGGCGCATCGAGCAGAGCCCGAACCTCATCCTCGAGCAGATATGGCACCAAGCGGGAATCGGTTTTCTTATAGGGAATGCCCAGGATTCGTCGCGCTTGCTCAAGAATCGCGGGCTCGCGATACTCAAGGAAGTGGAAGAATGACCTGATTGCTGCCAGCCGGACATTACGCGTCTCAGGCGAATTGTGGCGCGCATCTTCGAGATATTCCAGGAAGTCACTGATCAGCCTCGCATCGAGCTGCTCCAGTGCTAGCGACGAGGGCGTCACCTTGAGTCGCCTGGCGGCGAACTCGAACAGAAGCTGGAAGGTGCAAGCATAGGAGTCGCAGGTGTGTTGGCTGGCGCCTCTCTCATGGGCAAGGTTTTGACGAAGGAATGCAACAATGTGCGGTGCGATCGGCATCATTTCTGTTCTCCGGTGAGAAACCCCTCTGCAGCGACAGCAATGTCGCGCAGGAGCTCGGGCGTGGCCTCGAGATACCAATAGGTGGCGTTGATGGTGACGTGTCCCATGTAGGTCGCAAGGGCCAACATGTGCCGCCCGACCCGGTCTCGGCCTTCCGGGCTTGCCTCCAGTGCCCTGACGGCGAACGTGTGTCTGAGCTCATGCAAGCGGGGACGGTGGCCGTTGTGGGCGGTGCCGATGCCGGCGAACTTCAGCAGCTTCTGGAACATCCAGTAAGTAACCGTGTATCTGAGCGCGTGACCGTCGTCATCAACGAACACATGGTCGTCACCCGGGCAGGCTCGTCGCCGCAGTGCTAAATACCTCTTCAGACCCGCCGCCGCTGTCTCGTGCAGTGGAACCAGACGGGTCTTCTGGAATTTGCTCTTTCGAATGAGCAGTCCTTCGGAAGTCATGTCGGCAAGCCGCAGGTTCAGGGCCTCCGAGATCCGCATGCCCGTGGCTAACAGCAGGGCAATTAATGTCGCATACGTTTGTGGTTGCAACGTGCCCCGAGGGCCCGATTGCAAGGCCGTGTTGATCAAGCGCTCAATGTCAGCGCAGGTGTAGATGAACGGAACGCGACGCGTCTTTCGGTAACCAAAGTGGCGGGCGGGTGGTAGTTCATGGTTTTGATCTTCCATACGCATGTACCGGACGAACCGACACACGGTCTTTAGCCTTGCGTCACGCTGGGCCACCGACGCAGCCTCGCCGGCCCAGTCGATTGCTGTCTGCGTGCAAACGTGCATTTCACCGCGGTTGACAGCAAAGCACGCGAAACTGCGCAACAGGTAGTCTGCGTTCAGCAGTTTGAATCCGGCGGCACGCCGCGCGGCAAGATAGGACTCCACGGCGGGCATCATTTCGCCACCTCCGGCCATGGCCGAGCGATTTGGCTGGGCAGCGCTACGTCGACCTTGGCGTAATACGCCGTGGTATCAATGCCGCGATGCCTCAGGATCAGGCCAACCTGGTCGAGGGGAAGCCCGTGGCGCAACATCTCAGTCGCCGCCGTGTGGCGCAGCAGATGTGCACCTTTGGCGGGCGAACTCACCCCGGCCCGTTTTAGTGCGCGCTTCACTATCGAAGATATGCCGTCGCCTGAGATATGCGGCTTGACGGGTGCGATGTTTCTAACAAAGACATGGTCGCTGCCGGCAACCCGAGGTCGCGATTCGAGATACCGCAGAAGTGCCTCGCCAGCATCCTGCGGCAGCGGAAGGCGAACTTCATAGCGCCCCTTTCCCAAGACACGTAGCGTCCCGGAGTCCCACTCGATATCGCTCAAGCGAAGGTTCGCCAGGTCACCTGCGCGAACCCCAAGTCGCACAAGCAGGAGGACGATCGCACGATCGCGAAGACGCCTGCGTGAATCGTCATCGCATGCGGCGATCAGGCGATCAACTTCGTCAGCGCTCAGACACCTTGGCAGTGACGCCAGGCGCCAATGCGCCAACGACGGAACCGCCTGATCGAGACCCGGCCGACACAGATCGTGAACACCGAGGTAGCGTAAGAAGGCTCGCGCGCTAGTGACCCGCTTTTCAGCGGTACCAGCACCACAACTGCAAGCACTGTTCAGCAGGAACGTACGTATCTGCTTCGGATCCCACTGGCTGGCGTCATCGCCAAGCACTTTCAGCATCACTGCGGCATCACGACAGTAGAGCCGAATGGTCGGCTCCTTTGCACCCCGGTGCTTTTGCAACCATCGCCGGAAACCACCCACGATTGCCGGCTCCCGAATCTCTGCAATCGAAGGCTTGTCGTCCGGGCAGACGCCGATCTCGATCAGGTATTCGCGAAAGCGTTTGGCGCCGAAATAGACGTGGTGGCCGGTCCTGCCACCTTTTACTTCCGGGCAAGTGCAAGTTGGCAGATGACGAAAGAAGGTTTTCGGGGTTTGTGGACCAGTATCGGCCAGGGTACCGCCGTGTGCCAGCATGAAGCGACCAAGATGGTCGGCAGCTCGCAGGTAACGTATGGCACTGGCCGCAGAATATCCGTCTCGTTCAAGCGCGTCAGCAAAGTCGTCAATGAAGACTCCGCTGGGTCCCGAGCGCAGGCGTTTCAAGGTTTTGGGTGCTACCAGGTAGGTGTCCAGCATCACATCCTCCTATGAGGGTTGCCTGGGAAGGCCAAACCACCATAGCAAAGGAGGACCGCGATTTTATGGGGTGTTAAATGGCGACCGGCCAGATACAAAACCAGATACGGCCGGTAGGTTTCGCGCCGATGTCACCAGCGGCGTGGAATTCGATGAAAACGGACGGTTTCAAATTCACACTGACGAAGCGATAGCACGATCGCGCGATCAAGGGTCAAGCTCGTTCTGCGCCGCGACTCACCTCAGTGGCTAGTCCGCTGAGAATGCGGCAACTACAAGGGAAGCAGGAGAACGGAGCGAAGAAAAATAAAGAAGAACCAGGCTTTAGACAAACCGGGCCCCAAAGAAAATGAACCAAGAAAAGTCGGTTCCACGCGGTGAGTTTCACACCGTAAGTTTTTGACGACTTTCAGATCGCCAATGACACGCCGAACCTGATCTGCAACTCCCCGTTAGACAGAACTTCCCATAAGGCAGAGGGATTTTTGGTTAGCGATTGCGGCTACGAACCTATGAGCGAGTCCAGATAAGTCGGACCGCAATCGGTAACTAAAAATCCGTTTGTGCTGAACCGCTCCGCAGGCGGTCGCCTCTATGGGCATTGAATGGTCGCAAAGGTTATCCAGCGCGCGCCACGCATGATAGCGGGCACCGGACAACGATGATGCGGAATGGACGAGTACGTGAGGTTGGTGCGGGCGTTGGGTTGGCGAGGTCGAGGGTGCCGATGGGGGGGCGTTTGCCTAAGGCAAAGACCCGACGACGCAGGGCCGGACGCGTTGCCATCCGGAATGCATGGAAACGTGAGAGGTCGCGGCGCGAACGCGCATCAGTGAACATGGTGAGCGGGTGGCGGTGCACGCGGCAGTGCACCGGGCAGGAAGGATTCGATGCAGACCATGTGGCCGTTGCCGCAGACCGGGCAATCGCGCAGGGACCTGCCAGTGAGTCGCTGGTAACGGTCGCGGTAGTCTTCCATCGGGTCGGGCATGTCGTCCGCGGGAGCCACGACGCCGAGCAGGCGGCGGCAGGTGGCGAGCCTGGCGGTCCGGTGGCGATTGGCGAGCCACCCGTAACTGCGGATGCGCTTGAAGCCATCGGGCGGCACGTGCAGCAGGAAGCGGCGGATGAATTCGTCGGCCTCAAGCGTCATGGTCTTCGTTGCGGCGGGGTGTTTATAGTCTTTCCACCGGAACGTGACGTGGCCGTCGTCGAAGTTGACCAGCCGGTTGTTCGAGATGGCCACGCGGTGGGTGTAGCGGCCCAGATAGTCGAGCACGTGCCGGGCATCGCCGAAGGGAGGCTTCGCATAGACTACCCACTCGGCCTGTGCGGCCGGTGCGAGAAAGGTGGCGAACGCCCGAATGTCGGCGAGCGGTGCAAGCTGACCGTAGAAATGCAGCGCGCCGGTGTCGAAGGCATGGCGCAGCTGTGCGAGAAACAGACGCCGGAACAGCCGTGAGAGCACCCGCACGGGCAGGAAGAAGCCGGGACGGCAGGCGATCCAGTGTTCCCCGTCCGGGGCGATGCCGCCGCCCGGGACCACGCAGTGGACGTGCGGATGGTGTTGCAGGTTCTGCCCCCAGGTATGCAGGACCGTGATGAAGCCGATTTCGGCGCCTAGGTGTTTCGGATCGGCGGCGATGGTGCGCAGGGTTTCGGCGCTGGTGCGGAACAGGATGTCGTAGAGCACGCGTTTGTTCTGCCAGGCGAGCGCCGCGATGGGTTCGGGCAGCGTGAAGACCACGTGGAAATACTCGACCCCGGGCAGCAGTTCAGCCTGCCGGTGTTCGAGCCATTGCGCGCGGGCGAGCGACTGGCACTTCGGGCAGGCCCGATGCCGGCACGAGTTGTAGGTGATGCGCTGGTGACCGCAGGCGTCGCACTGTTCGACATGGCCGCCGAGGGCCGCGGTGCGGCACAGTTCGATCGCACTCATGGCACGCCGCTGGGCACGGCTGAGCCCGCCGGCATGGCTCTGCCGGTACTTCGGCCCGCAGCGGCGGAAGATATCCGCCACCTCGAGCGCCGCACGCATGACGGTGTTCAGAAATACTCGGGCGGACTGGGTGGAGGCTGCAGCGACTCGGGGTGCGGCAGCAGGTCGAAGGGGCTGGAGGTTGCACACACGGTGCTGGTCGCCACTTTCAGGTACCGTAAATGTGCTGCAGCACATTTGCGATATTACCGACAGTAGATCGTTATGTAGAGTAGCAACGTCAAACGCATCGTGAGAAGGCATCAGGTTTGAACAACTGCACATAAAATTTCATGATGGGCTCCTGGCGGCCATCGGGATCGCCTTTGTGAGGAGCTCGATCATGGAGAAGTCAACCCATCAAGTTTCAAGCCACCTGCCGTTGCAGCAGTTCGTTGCTGGTGCCGTGGGCGAACTGGAGAGGCTTCATTACAGCAGACGAACGCTCGCGCGCTATCGCGCAGTCTGGCGACATCTCATCGCGTTTTGTCACGAGATGAGCCTGGAAGATCAGTATTCGTACGAGCTGGCTGAACAGTTTCGCACTGCGTATCAGATGTATGAGGGTGAGTGCCTGAACTCACGGCAGGGGTGGCGACGGCATATCGTGTTTGCCCTCAAGGTTCTGGAGGATTTTGCGCGTGACGGACACATTGAGCGTACCGTCACCGACATGCAGAAGATCCAGGTCCCGGCGCCCATGAGCACGACATTGCGCGACTATGAACTGTACTGTCGAGATCGTCGTCATCTTCGCACAACGACCCTTCGCGAGCGGATGCGGGAGATCGCGATATTCGCGGATTTCCTTGGTTCAAGGAATATCACGTTTTTTGACCAGATGCCGCCGGCCGATCTCTGCGCATTTGTGACCTCGCAACATCGCCTGGCGGCCAAGTCCGTCTCACGGATCGTTTCCGATGTGCGTGGTTTTCTGCGCTTTCTTCTGCTGCGAGGAATTCTGCAGCAGGATCTCAGCCATGTATTGCCGGTGGTCCACGTTCCCCGCGATGCGACTGTTCCATCGGTCTGGGATCCGGAACTTGTGATCAGGTTGCTCGAAGTCGTCGATAGAACCTCGCCCAAAGGCAAGCGCGATTACGCGATCCTTCTGCTTGCCTGTCGCCTCGGATTGAGAGCGAGCGACATTCGGACACTAACCATCGACGATCTGAAGTGGGGAAACGGCCACAATAGAGGTTAAGCAGTCGAAGACCCTCGCACCTCTTTGTTTGCCATTACCGGAAGAAGTCGGCGAAGCCCTGATTGACTATCTGAGATCGGGCCGTCCTCAATCGGGTCATCGAGAAGTGTTTCTCACGTTGAATGCGCCTTTCCAACCCTTCTGGGAGGCTACTAACCTGCATCACATCGTCAAGCATTGGAAGGCCCTCGCCGGGATTCGTTTCCGGACTCCACAACGCCATGGTTTGCACTCGCTACGCCACACACTCGCGACACGACTGCTTCATGAACAGACGCCGTTTCAAGTCATCAGCGACATCCTGGGGCATGCGACGACGGCCTCGACGTTGATCTACGCGAAGACCGACGTGGAAACCCTGCGCACTGCCGCGTTGAACACCGAGGAGATGCGCCATGTCTAGTAGCGCATTCAAGGGGCAGTTCCGGAGCGTTGTCGGCTCACTTATGGAACAGTTCGTCCAAGAGAAACGGGCGTGTGGTTATCGATATGATGAGCAAGCCCGCTTGCTGGCATGCTTTGACCGCTTCCTGAGCGATGAAGCGCTATCCGAATGCGTGCTGCCGCGCTCGATCAGCCGCAAGTGGCTCGCCAAACAGCCCCACGAGAGTAAGAGCACCCACGATCATCGTATCTGCGCAGTTCGCCAATTTTCCCTGTTCATGTGCCGGCTGGGATATTCTGCTGACGTGCCGGATCGATCGCTGACGGCAAAGCGCTCTGACAGTTTCTCGCCACGCATTCTGACCCACGCCGAGATTCAGCGGCTGTTCCAGGCGGCTGACCAGCTTACACCGACCGCACGATCCCCAATGCGGCATCTCATTATGCCGGAAGTGCTCCGGCTCCTGTATGGCTGCGGCCTGAGGGTGGGCGAGGTGCTGCACCTGCGCGTGGCCGACGTTGACCTTGTTCGGGGAATCCTGACGGTGCGTGAGGGCAAATTTCGAAAGGACAGGCTCGTTCCCCCAGCCTTGCCCCTGGTACAGCGCCTTCGAACCTACGCGCAAGTCATGGGCGAGCGCCCGTCCGATGCCTACTTCTTCCCTTCGCCATCCGACGGCCCGTTGAGCCACCCAGCCGTCTACTGGCTGTACCGGGAGCTGCTGTTGCGCTGCGGGGTCCCGCATGCCGGCAGGGGCAAGGGGCCGCGCTTACATGATCTGAGACATGTTTTTGCCGTCCATGCGTTGCTGCGGTGGTGCCAGGAGGGAGCCGACCTCAATGCGAAGCTCCCGGTGCTGGCGACCTACATGGGCCATCGCTCCCTCGCTGGAACGCAGCGCTATTTGCATCTGATCGCCGAGCTGTTTCCGGAGATCACGGCGCGCACCAGCGCTGCCTTCGGTGATGTCATCCCGCGGAGGAACGGATCATGAAACCGACGGATTTCTCCGTGCTCGTGACCAGCTTCCTGACGCACCATCTGGCCGCGCAGCGCAACCTAAGCCCCAACACGATCAAGGCCTATCGCGACGTGTTCACCCTGCTGCTGCGATTCTGTCGAGACGTGCAGGGAATCGCACTGGAGCGTCTGTCTCTGGCACAGATCGACGTACCGCTGGTCGAGGCATTCCTTGATCACCTGGCCAATGACCGGCACGTTTCGGTCAGCACACTGAATCATCGTCTCGCGGCGTTGCACGCGTTCTTCCGATACGTACAATCGGAAGAACCCGAGCGCCTGCTCCAGTGTCAGCAGATCCTCGCGATCCCGCTACGGCGACAGCCGCGCGCCAGTGTCGGTTACCTCTCCAAGGAATACCTTGCACAGCTTCTCGCACAACCGGACCTGCATACGTCTGAGGGCCGCCGGGATGCAGTGATGTTGAGCGTACTTTATGATACCGGTGCCCGGGTACAGGAGTTGATTGACCTGAACGCCGGGGACGTGCGCGTGGATCCTCCATCGCAGGTGCGGCTCATGGGAAAGGGCCGAAAGCTGCGCGCCGTGCCCCTGATGGACTCGACCGTCGAACTGCTACGCCAGTATCGACGCGATAACAACCTCGATCGCCCTGAACATGCCGACAAACCACTCTTCCAGAACCGGCAAGGCACACGGTTATCGCGCTCGGGTGTGCGTTATCTTCTGCAAAAGTATGTGATTCCTGTACGGCGAAGTCACCCCGAATTCACGCAGCGGGTGAGTCCTCACAGCCTGAGGCACACAAAGGGAATGCACCTGCTGCAAAGTGGCGTCCCGCTCGAGATCATCCGCGACTTCCTGGGGCACGTCGATGTGAAGACAACTGAGATCTATGCTCGCGCAAATCTTGAGATGAAGCGCAAGGCTCTCGAGAAAGCCACCGACGGTGCACCGCTTCCAAAGATCCCATCCTGGCAGCAGAACAAAACGCTGCTCGAATGGCTGCATTCGCTGTAGGACTGCGGAGGTTACGCACGCCGTTTTTTGGAATGCGGGCCTCCACATCCTGCCCAAACTTTTATGTAGAGTTCCGACGACGGGAAACCTTTGCTATCGCGAGCGGGATTCAACACTGCACATAACAACTTTCGGCCGGTAATACCGGGCAGTCGTCGAAAGGGAGCGATGCCCCATCAGCAGCTGGATCCGGCGTACATCGGTGCCGGTCTCCAGCAGGTGGGTGGCGAAGGCGTGCCGCAGCGAATGCGGCGTGATGGGTTTCTGGATCCCGCTGCGCTGGCGCGCGATGCGGCAAGCCAGCGCTACTGCGGACCGGGTGATGGGCTGGCCGGGGATGTCACCTGGAAAGAGCCACTCCCGGGGGTGAGCGTCGTGCCAGTACAGTCGCAGGATCTCGAGCAGCCGCGGCGAGAGCATCACGTAGCGGTCCTTACGATTTTTGCCCTGGTTCACGCGGATGACCATGCGCTGGCTGTCGATATCGGCGACCTTCAGGTGCACGACTTCCGACACGCGCAGCCCGGCCGCGTACGCGGTCATCAGGATGGTGCGCTGCTTGAGACTGGCGATCGACTCGAAGAAGGTGGTGATCTCCTCCAGGCTCAGGACCACCGGCAGTCTGAACGGCTTCTTCGGCAACGGAAAGTCCTCGTCGCTCCAGGGTCGCTTGAGCGTCACGCGGTAGAGGAAGCGCAGTGCGCCGATTGTTGGGCCGAGGCTGCCGGGGGCCAGCTTGCGCTCCTCGCGAAGATGGACGAGCCAGGCCCGGATCTCTTCGGGGCCGAGCAGTTCGGGCGAGCGCCGGAAATGCCGGGCGAAACTGGAAACCTGCAGCAGATAGGACTTCTGGGTGTTCTCTGCCAGATTTCTGATCAGCATGTCGTGCTGCATGCGTTCACGGAGCAGTGTCATGGTGGACCTCCTGGGAACAGTGGATGGAGTGCCCGGTCGGGCATCTCCATGCTGCTCCTGGTGGCCTGCTCACCACCTCGCTACGGTCCGGCTCCAGATAACCGTCCTCACGGAACGCCAGCCGCTCGCCTTCGCATCCCTCCCACTACCGCTTCAGCGGTTTAGTACTTGGCAGGTAATGGAGTTCACTCCATTACCTGCCGCAACCGTCATTGCCCGAAGTGCCAGGGCAGTGCTGCGCATCGCTGGCTCCAGGCACGCCAGGCCGATCTGCTTCCGGTCGGGTACTACCATGTCGTCTTCACGCTGCCCGCGCCCATCAGTGCCATCGCCTGGTACAACAAGGCCGTCATCTACGGGCTGCTGTTCGATATCGCCGCCGAAACGCTACGCACCATTGCCGCTGATCCGAAGCACCTCGGCGCCCAGATCGGCGCGACGCTCGTGCTGCACACCTGGGGCTCGGCACTCACGCATCATCCGCACGTACACGGTATCGTCCCCGGTGGTGGGCTGTCGCCCGATGGTCAGCGGTGGATCGGATGCCGGCCCGGCTTCTTCCTGCCGGTACGTGTGCTATCGCGCCTGTTCCGCAGGCGCTTGCTCGAAGCGCTCACGGACGCGCACCGGCACGGCCACCTGCAGTTCTTCGGCCAGTACGCTGAACTTGCCGACCCAGCTGTCTTTGACGTGTGGCTTGCGCCGCTGCGTGCCTGCGAATGGATCGTCTACGCAAAGCGTCCCTTTGCAGGACCCGAAGCAGTGCTCGCGTACCTGTCGCGCTATACGCACCGCGTCGCGATCTCCAGCCAGCGCCTGCTTGCATTCGATGAACGCGGCGTGACCTTCCGCTGGAAGGACTACCGTGCGAAGGGGCACACCCGCTACAAGACCATGACCCTCGAAGCCGGCGAGTTCATGCGCCGCTTTATATGAACGCGTCCCGTTTGCAACAGTTTTCGTGTGTTCAGACAGACAGGATGGGCTGCAGCTTTATATCCGGCCTTGTTGCAGCCGGTATTGCTGCTGCGGGCCTCTATGAAATACGCTGACTCGCACCTCATTTCCTGCGCGAGCTCGAAGCTCGACGGCGCATTCAGGTTTAGCGAGTCCCGGTCCTACCTGGTTTGAAAATCATCTAGCGGGCCTCCCACCGTCGTCATGGAGGCGGCGCGGTTAAAGTGAGTTTGCCAACTGCTTTAACCGAAGGGAGGCTGTGATGAAATATAGCGGAATTGACCTGCATTCGAATAACAGCGTCGTGACTGTGACCGACGAGGCGGACCGGGTGGTCGCGGAAAAGCGCATGCCTAACGACTTGCCAAAAATCCTTGCGTTTCTCTCGCCATGGCGAACGGAACTGGCTGGCGTCGTGGTCGAATCCACGTTTTATGGACGCTCCGGAATTATGCACGGTTTGTCGGTCATTCTGAGGTGCGACGCCCAATTCCTCTGGACGCCGGGTAGCGCCTCCCCAACGGTCGACCTTGCATAACAGATACTGCTCTTCCCAGATGGCTTCATCGCCATCTCTCAGGAGAGCGATCATGATCACGCAAGTCATTTCTGAAGTCGTCGCGTGCAATCGTGCACGGTACGGCGCACTCGAGCCCCTCGTTGGGGCTTTCGCGGAATACTTGGTCCGACGCGGATATGCGGGCGTTACTGTAGGGAACTACCTGCAATGCGCGTCGCACTTCGGGCGGTGGCTGACTTCGCAGCGCATCGCTCTCGATCACATCGACGAGGCGACACTACATCGCTTTCTTACGGTGCACCTCCCGGTCTGCCATTGCTACAAGCCAAGTCCGCGCACCCTCGCTAATCTTCGCCGCGCGCTCCGCAATCTGCTTCGCATGCTGCGCGCGGAGGGCGTCGTTCCGCCGAGATCAACGCCAGTGTCCGTGTTCGTAAATGAGGAGCTTCAGCTCTTTGATGCCTATCTTCAGGATGTGCAGGGGCTAGCACCAGCAACGCGTCTCTACCGTCTGCGCTACGTCCGTGAATTCCTCATTGCCCGATTTGGCTGGGGGCCGATTGCGCTTGAATGCCTCAAGCCAGAAGAGATCTGTCGATTCGTGACTGATCGCGCCGCGGGCTGCCAACCCCGGACAGCAGGAATCATTGGCGACTGTCTGCGGAGTTATTTGCGTTTCCGTCGCATACACGGACAACCTACCGAACCCCTGATTGCCGCAGTCCCAAGAGTCGCTTACTGGCGTCTAGCGGCGTTACCGGATTCTCTTACCGATTCAGAACTGGCGGGGCTTGTGAGTTCCTTCGATCATACGTGTCCAACCGGCCGACGTGACTACGCGATCGTTCGCTGTCTGGTGGACCTGGGCCTACGGGCGAGCGAAGTGGCTTTTATCCAGCTCGATGACTTGAATTGGCGAGAAGGAACGCTTCGGATTGCCAAAGCGAAGGCAAAGCGCACAACACTTCTGCCGTTGCCTTTGGAGACGGGGCGCGCGATCGCTGACTATTTGCGCTTCGGGCGCCCGCGAACGGAAAGCCGCGCACTGTTTGTGCGGCACCGCGCTCCGCACGATGAACCGGTGGGGCCCAGCCTGGTGCGTAATGCCGTACGCTGTGCCTACGCCCGGTGCGGCCTCGCCCAGCGGTGGACCGGAACCCATGTGCTACGCCATTCGGTCGCATCAAGGCTACTCAGGGAAGGGGCAAGTCTCAAAGACATCGCCGATCTACTGCGCCACCGCAACGTCAACACGACGACCATCTATGTCAAAGTCGATCTACCCAGGCTCATCACCGTTGCCTTGCCATGGCCGGGGAGACGCACATGAAGGCCGCCACTACCATGGTCTCCCTGGTCGAGGACTATCTCGAATGCCGGCGGCGACTCGGCTTCGCTTTGGAGAGTGAGGAAAGGCGGCTGCTGTGCTTTGCACGCTTCGCCGATCAAATCGGCCACCGCGGTCCGATCACGGAAGAACTGGCCTTGCGTTGGGCCTGTTCGTCCAGCCGCGCGACAGCCACCACGAGAGCAGGTCGGCTAAGAATCTTGAGCCCGTTCGCCAAGTATCGCCTGCAGTTTGATCCCGCCACCGAAATTGCACCGCCGGGACTCTGTGGACCAGGACACCGAAGGTTGACTCCGCATATCTACTCGGAGGAAGAGATCGACGCGTTGCTGGATACTGCGCGACGACTTCCGCCCGCCGGTAGCCTGCGTCCAGTTACCTGTGAAACCGTCTTCGGTCTGCTCGCGGCCACGGGTTTGCGTATCTCGGAGGCGTTGGCCTTTCGGCGCTCGGACGTGGACTTGGAACGCGGCCTGCTCACGATCCGTCAGAGCAAGTTTCGGAAAGCCCGCCAGGTTCCTCTACATCCGACCACCACCGAAGCCCTCCGTGCCTACGCCTTTATTCGGGATAAAAGGCTGCCCGCGTCGACGACCGACGCGTTCTTCGTGTCAGACCGCGGGAGGCCAGTGAACTATCGTCAGATCGCATATGCCTTTGCCCGTCTTCGAGCGCAGCTCGGATGGCAGGCGCGAGGAGGTCACCCGCACCCGCGCATCCACGATCTGAGGCACAGCTTTATCTGCCGCCGTCTTGTCGGCTGGTATCAGGAGGGGATCGATGTCGGTAATGCGATGCTTGTGCTTTCCACCTATGTCGGACATACCCAGGTCACCGACACGTTCTGGTATGTAACGGCAATACCTGAGCTGATGACCATCGCAGGCGATCGCTTCGAGCACTTCGTTCAAGGAGGCAATCATGCTTGATCTGAACCTATTACCGACGTTTGCGCAATTGCTGCAGCAGTTCTTTATGGAGCGCCTGATACAGCAGCGTAACGCCAGCCCGCGAACGGTGGCGGCTTACCGCGACACCATGAGGCTGCTTCTCCAATTCACCGAACATCGATTGCATCGGAAACCTGAACGCCTGGAACTCAGCGATATTGATGCACCACTGGTTCTCGACTTCCTCAATCATCTCGAAGTGGTTCGCCAAAACAGCATCCGCAGCCGCAACCTCCGGCTTGCCGCCATTCGTTCGTTTCTGCACTATGCTGCGTCCCGAGCACCAGAATCGCTCGGCACGATTCAACAGGTGCTCGCGATTCCGATGAAGCGTTACGAGCGCCCGCTGGTCCGCTTCCTCTCCCGAGAAGAAATATGCGCCTTGCTCGATGCACCCAACCCCAACACATGGTGCGGCCAGCGCGATCGCGTGATGTTGGCGACCCTCTATAACACCGGCGCTCGGGTATCCGAACTCATCGGCATACGCGTCGGCGACGTCGATCTGGATCGAAGCCCTTCTGTTCGACTTCACGGTAAGGGTCGCAAAGAACGTGTGGTCCCGCTCTGGCGTAGCACCGCAAGCCAGATCCGGCTCTGGCTTCGTCAAATTGGCGCTTCACCCGGACAGTGGCTCTTTCCAAATCGCTCAGGCGGACCGATGACGCGAACCGGAATAACCGATCGCCTTAACCTCGCCTACCAGGCTGCGGCGACTCATTGCGCGGGACTCAAGGGCCGACGCATCTCACCGCACCTGGTTCGGCACGCGACTGCCATGCACCTGCTTCAGGCTGGCGTTGACCTCACGGTCATCGCGCTGTGGCTGGGTCACGAGAACCCAGCAACCACGCACATGTACATAGAGGCAGACCTGGCAATGAAGGAAAGGGCCCTCAGTACGCTTCAATTGCCCCACGGCAGGCAACACCGCTACCGGCCCACTGACCGCGTACTGCAGTTCCTCGAGGGCTTGTGATTATGCTCGGCCACGTGAACTGAACCGATCAGTGAGCCCTGCAATGCTCAGGAACTCGAAAGCGCGCGCGGCACGCCCCATACTTCGATTCACATCGGCACCCACGCCGCGCACTCCGTTCTCCTCAACGACAAAGCGTGCATAATTCCGGGGCGTCCATAAAACGTGCTATAGAAATGTTTCTATAGGACCTTCAATTGGTACTGGCTTGTCGACGGGCTGCAGGAAGCGGGCTTCAAAGTGCATCTCGCCAATACGACGGCGATCAAAAAATACGACGGACTCAAGCACAGCGGAGATGAGACCGATGCACGTTACCTAGCTCACCTGCTGCGCCTGGGGATACTCCCGACAGGGACCATCCTGCCGCCACAACAGCGTGCTGTCCGTGATCTTGCGAGGAAACGAATGCAACTCGTACGAAGCCGCACCAGCCACATCCTCGCGGTGGAGAACATCACGGCACGCCAGTTCGGCAGGCGAATCACGAGCAATCAGGTAAAACGACTGGACGAAGAATCGATCAAACAAATGCACTTGCCAAACGAAGTCGCACTCGCGGTTCGGGCAAATGTCGCGGTCATAACAACGCTCTGCGCACAGATCGACCTTTTGGAAAAGAGTCTCCGTGAAAAAGTCGCACCGGAGCCTGACCACAAATTGCTGATGACGGCGCCGGGTATCGGCCAGACTCTTGCAACTGTCATTCTGCTGGAGGTGGGCACCATCGAGCGTTTCGCCAGCGCCGGCACTTTCGCTTCCTATGCGCGCTGCGTCGACAGCCAGCACATGAGCAACGGCAAAAAGAAAGGCGAAGGCAACACAAAGAATGGCAACCCGTATCTGTCCTGGGCATTCATCGAAGCGGCCAACTTTGCGCTGCGCTATTGCGCTGAGGCCAAACGATTCTATGAGCGAAAGAAGGTCAAGACCAATACTATCCTGGCGCGCAAAGCTTTGGCGCACAAGCTCGCCCGGGCGTGCTTCCACATGCTGAAGGAGCACAAACCATTCGATATGACGCGCTGCTTTGCGTAGAGCTAACGACGGCGGCCGCAAGCCTCATGTGATGACTGGTATTCAACCACTTTGGTTTGAATAGGATGCTGTGCCGCCGTCCCTGATATGCAGTAAAGCGGATCGCCCGCAATGCGAGCCAACTGTGGATTGGCGCCGACAACCCGGCAGCCCTTGCACTTGTGCGAACCCCATGGACGCATTGCGGTACCAAAGTTCTTCTGGGGTGGCGAAGCCACCAGGGCGACAGGCAACCGCAGTACGCCGATCGCTTGATCCTGATGGGTGTCTGGCGCGATCCGTCGCAGCCGGGAATTGAAGAAACGGGCGCGCTCAGCTACTGCAATCAGCCGTGGAATGTGAACCCGGCTGCTGACAGCCGTGGGTTTTGCGTACTCGCTTGACACGAGCCCGCTAATGGGTGTCATCACACTCGATTGCTGCGCAACCTTTCGACGTTCACCCTGTGTTAACCGTTGATCTTCTGCTTCGCGTGAACCATTCAGACGGGCTTCACGCTCACGTAGGCCTTCTGGTACGGCTGGTCATGGGCCAGCACAGCCCAGATCGTCCGCGCCATCTTGTTCGCCAATGCAACGACCACCACATTCTTTGGTCGCCGCTTCATCATCTGCTCGACCCACTCGCCGGGCTCCTTTGCGTGCTCTATTACGCTACGCGCGCCGTGAATCAGCAGTGTCCGTAAATAGGTGTCGCCTCTCTTGCTGATCCCGTGCAGGTTCACTTTTCCGCCCGAGCCGGTCTGCTTCGGCACGATGCCAACCCATGCGGCAAACTCCCGCCCCGAACTGAATGCTTTCGGATCACCCATCATTGAGACGGCTGCCGTTGCCGTCAGCAGCCCGACGCCGCAAATTTCGCTAACCGCTTTCACCGCCTTGTCGTCCTTCTTCCACTCGCGCATCCGGCGCTCGATCTCGGCAACCTGTTCGTCCAGCTTCGCCAGTCCATTCCACCGCTCGCGAAACGTATCGATCAGCACGGCAGGCAGGCGCTCCGCGATCCGTTCGAGCACGACCGGTATCTCTTTGTTCAGCTTGTTCCGGCCCTTGCTCATGATCTCTCCATATTCCATCAGCAGTCCACGCAGGTTGTTGATCTGCATCGTGCGAAATTTGATCAGCTGCTGCCGCATACGGTGTAGCGCCAGCATCGCCTGCTGTATCTCGGTCTTCACCGCGACGGCCTTGCCGGGTTGCTGCACAGCCATCCAGATTGCACGGGCGTCTGCCGCATCGTTCTTGTTGCGGATGTTGAACGCCTTCACAAACTTCGCCGGCATCAGCTTTACCACGTGACCCATGTTCGTAAGTTGCCGGGCCCAGTGGTGCGATCCGCCGCACGCCTCCATGCCGATCAGGCACGGAGCCCGGTTCGCGAAGTACTCGAGAAACTTTGCCCGCTTGATCGGCTTGTTCACGATTTCTCCGGTTTCCTGATCGACGTAGTGGACCTGAAACACCGACTTTGCAATGTCAATCCCAACTGGCGTAAGCTTCACGACGGATCCTCCGGTTTGCCTGGAAACTTCGTATTTTCCACGTAGGCACATCGGCCTGTGAGGATCCAGCTTCCTTTGCGCTCATATACTCGGGTGGGACGCGTTCATTTCATTTCCTGCTCCATGTGCTGCCCGGTGGCTTCCATCGTATCCGTCACTACGGACTGCTCGCCAACCCGGTGCGCCGCGCCAGTCTCGCGAAGGTCCGCGAACTGCTGCACGTCGCGACCGACGTCAACACATCAGCTCACGAAACCGTCATCGAAACGCGCCCCGCCTTCATCTGCCGGCACTGCGGCGCGCCGATGATCGTCATCGATATCCTTGCGCGCACTGCACCGATCCGCGCACCACCCACGCGCCGGGGCGAGATATGAGCGCCACTGTTCCAGGACGAACAACCCGACCCTCGGCTTTGCGGCAACGCGGCCCACGAGCAGACCTTTGCGTCTGTCGCTTCGCACAGGCCCTTGCACGTCCGTTCCGCCATCACGATGGCGCCACTGCACCGCTTCGGCACAACCTCAGCCCTCAGCCGGCCTCCCGCCTGACCACGCATCCCGCAACACCGCTCGCCATCCCGGGCAATCAATCGCCATAGCCCCGAAGACTCCATTGCATCAGAGCACTCCGCGGTTTCCTCCCTTCAGGTTTATTCAACGCCTGCCCGCACGCGCCGGCGCGCACCCCGAGTCCACGGACATGGGCAGGCATCGAACAAACCTCAAGAACTCCCGTCCCCAATGTGAGTCGACGAACGGCCGTTGTAATCTTGAAGGCCGCCATAGATGTCGCGTTGGGTCGACAGGCCGCAATGGGCAGATGTCGGTCATTGGCGGTCGGTTGGAGTGCTGGGTTAGGCCTTCTGAAGAAATGGACGCAGCCCTCGCAGATCGTTGAGTTTTTCAAGCCTCGTTAGCTTTTCGATCAACCCAGCGCTATTCGCCTTGCCCAGAACGGGTTCAATGAGGTCCGTCGCCTTCCGCACCACCTCGCCGCGGTCCATGGGGTTGTCGGCCGTGCCGCGGACATTCGCAACATGGTCCGTTAGCACCGTTCCATCGTTCAGGGTAATTTCGACGATCGCGTGCCTGGCCGGCTCCAGAGCCTCCAACTCATCGCTGGGAATAAGCTCGACCTTAGCGCGGACCCGCAAGACGTCCGGATGGCTCATGCGGGCCTTATCGTGCGCGGCCTGAAACGAGATGGTCTTATCGAGCAGCATGACCGATACCATGTGCTGCAAGCAGATATCAGGTATTTCGCGGTTGTCTACGATCCGCGCCTCTGTGTGCGCAACGCGCACAACGATAGATTTGACGTTCTCCGGGTCTACTTCATGCTTCTTGAAGATATTGTCCATTGCATCCAGTGGCGCCTGGATGGGCGAGCCGACTGGCCACTTCTTTATGTTGGTTCTGGCAATTTCGTAGCGATAGCCAAGGTCTTTGATCAGTTCGTCCTGGTTGGCGTTGGGCGCATAGGCAAGAAAGTAATTGTCGGCGCCCGAAAAGATGTCATCGATTCCAGTAAAGCCGGAATGGACCAGAAGCGCCGACATCACTCCGTTCTTCGCCGGCATTCCGGCGAAGACGAACGCTTTTTCCATGTGTTGGGTGTCGCGCGTCCAAGCCCCGATGCCGGCGGATTGCTGTGCAGTGTAATCGAGCAGCCATCGCATCTGCTGCGCTCCAAGTCCGGTAATGCAGCCCGCGGCGACAGCCGAGCCGAAAACTTCGGCAATGGCATGTGTGCTCTTGTGGCTATTGTTGCGGAAGTCGAGCGCACCGAAACTGATCGTCACGCGCGGACCGATGTCGTAGCCAAGGGTGACGGCACGCAGGAAGCGGTTGCCATCGACACCGAATTTCTCGGCCATAGCAAATGCCGCCGGTACGATGGCGCAGCCTGGATGGGATTGCGAGAACTCATTGGAATCGTCGGTCTCATCCGACTGAGCGAGCATAGCGTTCACGAATGCCGCCTCGACCGGGCTGGCGGTAAGTGTCGAAGCAACGATGGTCGCCTCTCCTCCTGCTCCACCGGCGCGCGCGTATTGCAATGCGGCGTTTCCCGGAGGCAAGAGCGAACCGGAAACCATCGCCGCGAAAGTGTCGAGAATGTGGTACTTGGCTTTTTCGACCACTTCGTCGGGAAGGGGGCGGTTCGCGGCTTCAGCCAGATAAGCGCTAAGTTGGGGCATAACGGAAGGTGCATTGGCGGCTCGGGCACCCGTCGGGATGGCAGCGGCAGCTAGGGCAATACCTGCCTGTGCCAAAAACTTCCGTCTCTCGATCAAGAAATTGCCATGCGCCGCCATTTGGTCACTCCGCAATGATTGTGACGGCAGCAACGGCGCCCACCGTAGGGCTCTCCGCGTCGTGCGCATCTCCGTTTACGATCACTTGCAACTAGAGATTAACGTATTGGTGTGGGCGCGACCAGAGCAGCCGAGGTCCGCTTCGGGTCGACTTCCGCCGGCCGCGTCAGAGGCAGGAGTCGGCCAGGTGCTGCCGTTCAGTTGCGCGCAACTTAGCCGTCTGACTGGCCGCTATGCGCCCACAATGCGCCGGTGGACGTGCCATGGCGCGTTGAGAGGAATCGGCAGAGCGCCTAATTGATGTTTGGCTCCATCACTCGGTCCCTTTTCTAAGACGGCTCTCAGTGTTCACAATCGGTTCCGGCCTGTTTGCGCTATCGTCGCCTCATCGAAATGGCAGAAGACATTCATGATGTCCGGAACGCCACTGTCACACGGATCCAACAATTCGCCCCCAATCAGATTTCGATAGAAATATTTTCCACGGCTTAGCGTTACGCGGCTGTCTGTGGCCGACCGTTCCATGATGAGATCGACATCGGGGGAGTTCACGCGAATCGCGGCAGCCGGGATCATTACTGATCGGCGACGGCACAATGGGTCTCTATAGCAGTCGGAAGCTCCGCGCAAGATGAACCGGCAGGCTATTGTTTTCGCTGACTTGCAGAGAGTTCCTGCCGGCGCGCCGTCTGAACCGTCGAATGCAGCCGGAGCGGCCCTCAGGGGCAAAAACAAACGCTCCCAACCATGCGGCAGGGCCAGTCACAAGTAACAGGAGCCTTAGGATCATAAAAAAGATGTAAAGAAGGGACCACACCGGTAACCCCTTGCGTAACCATTCTGGGCGTCCCGGACACATATCTATACGTCGCTTTTTCTAACGACACCATTGCCGTAAAGCCAGGCATACTCATTTTTGCCTCCTATCGTGATTCTCCAGTTCACCGATCGAAATAAGGCGATAACTGTTTGACCGGTAACGAAACTCGTCGGGCACATCCACTCGTAGGAACTGCTTTTTTCCTCCTATCGTGATCTTCCGTTCACCGGTCGTAATAGTGCGACAACTTTGTGACCAGGAACGGAAACTCGTCGGTCACATCCACCCGCAGGAACTGCTTTTCGACTACGTCGGTTGCGCGATCGGTGAACGAGAAGATTACCTCGACGATAGTGCGCACCCCGCCCAATGGTGACGGGCGTACATCGACTGCGGTAAGCGAGCAATTGCGGCCGTGCGCTTGAGCTACAGCAGCATAAATCGCGGGATAACGGACCGTCAGATAGTTGAGCGCACGATCGCCGTCGGTAGCACCGGCGTTGTCGGTCATTTGCATGATCCTGTCGAACACTTCTGCTGCGGCCTCCCTGAACTTCTCGGCCGCAACGTTTTCCGGTTGTGGTATTGAGTCGATCAGCGAGTCTCGATCGAACGAGTAAAGCTGGTCGAACGCGACAATCGGCACGAGCAAACCATTGCACATTTCCGGCGGAGCCAACGGGCCGCGGACGCCGAGAATGAGATCGACGTCGCCCGGTTTAGGGTTCGGCCGCAGCGTTTCTGCGAACCGGTTCCAGTCGGTCGGATCGCGAGGGACAACGAGATAGGTTTCGAGCCCTCCAATCGTCATTACCCAGCAAAGTTGCTTCACCAAGTAGCGATTCTGCTCGAGCACTTGCTGCAAGGCCTGACGGTCGGTCAAATTGACGGTGTCCGCCCGGCCGGTCGCCTGCACGAATTCTTTTTCTACTGAAATTCGCGGGAAACGGGGCTCGATACGGCCAAGCGCGTAAACATAGGAAGTGGCCATTGCGGGTCCGTTTAATCCGCAGGCGGGACATGGCTCTTGCGCCAGCGATGAGGGCGGCGGAGTTATGGTTTGTGTTGACGAAGCGGGCCTTACTGAACCCAGCGAACCGGCCCCCATCGCTTCCCGCGTCGATGGTCCCTGATCCGATGTGTCTTGCACTTCGATTTCTGGTTCCGCCATTTGCGTCTCCTCGTCTGACCGATCCCGATTGCCGTCACCGCGTGAAGACCATCCAGCGGTTCATCGCAGCAGCGCGTCGCTCACATCCGCCACAGGGCTTGATCCCGATCGCGCCCGCCCCGCGTTGCACAACATCACCCAGCCCGACCGCTTCCTCGGCAAAGAAGCCCGGCAGTCTCACCTGATAAGGCCGCGACTGTGCCTCGCTCTTGCCAGCGGGATTATCTTCTCGCATACAGCACCTCCGATCATGCTCAGCTTCGAGCTCTCGACATTGCCTGGTAGCTGGCCCAGGCGTTCAGCAATGGCGGCACTATGCTGGTCCGCCTCGGCGCTGCCGCCAGTGTGAGAGCAGACCTCACCTCGGCAGCGGTCGCAGCCGGAAACTCCGACCAGATCAGAGCGACGGCGCCGGTGACGAATGGCGTCGCCGCGCTGGTGCCGCCACTCGTAAGCGGTTCGGTGACACCGAGACTCGTGACCGCTTCTCCGGGGGCACCGAGCCCGCATCGCCCGATCGAGGCTCCGAGATTGGACAAATTCATCGGGCGCCCGCGCAGATCGTAGGCAATCACCGGTATTACCCACGGATGACGGGTGAGGACGGATCCGCCAACCGCGCCCTGATTGCCGGCCGCCGCTACGACCACGATCCCGCGACGCAACGCAAAATCGAGCGCCTCCTGAAGACTGCGTCCACCGCTCCGCGATGGACTTTGCAGCGCGACGCTCAAATTGATGACCCGCGCCCCGGCATCGATAACGCCGACGATGGCGTCCGCGAGATCCGCGGCGGCTGCACTCGGCATTCGATCCTCGTTGGCGGGCGCCTCCGCGAAAACCGGTCGAATCAAAAGGTTGCACCCCGGGGCGATGGCGGGCGCTATGGACGCGCGTGTTGCGAGCAGGATTCCGGCGATGAAGGTGCCATGCGTACAGGCCGCGTCGTCAGCATTGGAGCATTTAGCCGGCAGTTTGCCCGAGACTTCGCGAATCTTATCGGCAGCGAGATCGGGATGATCGAGTGCGACAGGGCCGTCGATCAGGCCAATTGCAATCTCGGGCCGGCCGCTGGTGCGCGCCATCAGTCGCGGCAGTCCGACCATATTCAGACATGCGACGCCATCCGATGGATCGTGGGAGCGATTTGATGGGCCCACCATCTCCTCCCTTCAGGCGCTAATTTACCTTCAATGGTCTAACTGCGTTCAATCAACTCTAGTCGATAAATATGGCGGGGACGGAATTAATTTTGACCTTCGTTCAAGGCACTTATCGCGAGCCATGCCACTCGTTTTCCAACCCCCCGGCGTCAGAATAGTTGTCGTGTTATCTGATTCTTATAGACATGGTCCGGGGGCGGTAAAATCGGAATGAATGAAGCCCTACTCAGCAGAAAGAAAAGAAGCGCTGGTGCGCCGCATGATGCCGCCCGAAAATGCGCTGGTTTCGGCGCTGGCCAGAGAAACGGGTATTACAGAACAGACGTTGTACACGTGGCGCCGGCAGGCCAAGGGACAAGGAGTTGCAGTGCCGGGCGATGGGAAGAATCCCGAAGGTTGGTCTTCGGAAGACAAGTTTGCGGTAGTGCTGGAAGCCGCGCCGCTCAATGCAGCGGAGCTGGCCGGGTATTGTCGCCGCAAAGGTCTTTATCCGGAACAGATCGCGGCGTGGCGGGCTGCTTGCCAGGCGGCCAACGCGAATGCTGCCGAGCAGGCGCGCGAGCAGCGCCATCAGTCGAAAGACGACAAGAAGCGCATCCAACAGCTCGAGAAGGAATTGCAGCGCAAGGAGAAGGCGCTGGCGGAAGCGGCTGCGTTGCTGATTCTGAGAAAAAAAGCCCAGGCGATCTGGGGAGACAAAGAGGACGATTGATCAACGTCCCGGATCGCCTGCTATGTATATCGTTGATTCGCGAGGCAGCACAGGCGGGCTGCCGCCTGGAGAAGGCCTGTAACGAGCTGGGCGTGAGCGTGCGCACATTCCAGCGCTGGGTGCGTGACGGCGACACGGTGCGCGCCGATGGTCGCACCACGACCGTGCGGCCGCAGCCTCCCCACAAACTGAGTGAGGCCGAACGACAAAAGATTCTTGAGGTCGCCAATAGTGCGGAATTTGCCAGCCTGCCGCCCAGCCAGATCGTGCCACGCCTCGCGGATCGTGGGGTGTACCTCGCGTCGGAGTCGAGCTTTTATCGCGTGCTGCGCAGCGCCTTGCAGCAGCACTACCGGGGTCGTGCGCGCAAGCCCTCGGCCCGGGCGGTAACCAGTCATTGTGCTACCGGTCCGAATCAGGTCTGGTCGTGGGACATTACCTGGATGCCGGCTGCGGTTAAGGGACAGTATTACTACTGGTACATGATGCTGGACGTGTTCAGCCGCAAGATAGTCGGTCACGAAGTGCATGAAGCGGAGTCGGCGGAACTGGCTGCGTTGCTGATGCGACGTACCAGTCTGGCGGAGGGCCTGGCAGGACGTCCGCTGGTGCTGCACTCCGATAACGGCAGCCCGATGAAGGGCGCGACGATGCTCGCCACGCTGGAAAACCTGGGGGTCGTGGCCTCGTTCAGCAGGCCGCGTGTGAGTAACGACAACCCGTTCGCGGAGTCGTTGTTCCGCACCTGCAAGTACCGGCCCGACTACCCGCGCAGGCCGTTCGGCAAAATTGATGAAGCGCGGGCCTGGACGCAGCAGTTCGTGCGTTGGTACAACCATGAGCACAAACACAGCGGCCTGAAATTCGTCACGCCGGCGCAGCGCCACAACGGCGTAGCCGCCGCAGTGCTCGCGCAACGTGACGTCGTTTATGCAAAGGCCAAGCAGCGCAATCCACGGCGTTGGTCCCGATCGACGCGCGATTGGGAATTGAAGGATGAAGTCTGGCTCAATCCGGAGCGCATGCAGCCGGAAGAACTAAAGCAGGTTGCTTGAAGTGACGCGACAACTGCGTTGACAACCGCCGCAACTCGATAGAAATACCCGAACACTTGTTCGTCAATAACCGAACATTTAATACCGAACATCAAATTCAGGCCAAAATGCAATGGACCACGTATATATTATCCACAGGCAACTCAATCCCATTCCACGAAGCGCCGGAAGTCCTCCAGGAAGGCGCACCGAAAAATCAGGAATCTGGCGCACAGATAGTCTATGCATTAACGAATTTGATTGGAGAGGATTGGTCATGAAACGGCATGGCCGGATCTGCCTCACAACTCGACTGAAGACCACGGCGTTTGAGGACAGTTCAACGGGCCTCGTTTTGAAGAAACTGGCTGGGCAAAGCGGTATCTTCGCGCATCGAGGCATATATGGAGGCGAAACAAATGGCATGGTTTAACAGTGGCAGCTTTACGACTGCGGCTGCGAAACAGACGCTCTACTGGACTACGACGTTTGGCGGCGCTCTGTTTAACGGCCCGATTGCTGTTGCAGCAAACTTCGAGGGAGGTGACGAAAACTTTGGCGACCTGACAGCCGGAAACATAACTGTTTCGGCAGTAGAAGGAAACAGCAGTGAGCCGGACGCCTACTACCCGGTGTCGTTCTCGTATTCGTTTCCCATCGTGAATGACAGTCCGTGGCCGCTTGCCTACAACCTCGCAATAGGAACGTTCTCATGATCAGGAAACTTACCGTAATCACCGACCAGACCGGGCAGGTGATTGGCACCCAACTGGGACACGGCGCGGCTGACGCCCGGGGCGTCACCACGTCACTCGTGGCAGGCCCCGGCCAGAAGGCTCGCAAGATCGAGTTCGACGTGCCAAAGCTCGCCAGCCGTCAAGACATCGAGCGCTTTCATAGAACGCTAACCGAGCGCATTGCGAAGTCTGAGCGATGAATACACAACTGCTGAAGGTCGGCCAGCCCAGCGCGCGCAACGCTACGTCCCTGGTTTCATCACGACGTTGCGTATCGGAAGGCCCGGAGATCTGAGTTGTCCCGCGCAGTAAGTCGGTCAGCGTTCGCGCGATCTTATCTGGTCCGGTCTGAGTAATTCGCTTTCGGCGTCGGGGCCGTTCACGCTGACGCCGCGAAACGGCTTAGCAGCGACATGAGTACAAGGAGGTAAAGACGCCGCAGTTTCCTGAGGATCATGCGCAGTTATGGCCGGCGCCGCAAAGCACGGCATCGATGGCACCGCCCAGCGCTCCCTTCAGCCAGTTCCTGTCGAGCTTGCCATCGGCCTTCATATGACCGATCGCCGGTTCGAACGCGCTGCGGCGCCGAATCATTGCGCGCAACGTCCGTTACAGGCGCCTTTGGACCCATCCGAACCTCATCAGAATCGACAGGATACACAAGGCTATATGCCAGGCATCTGCCAATTCCAGCAACACGATTTCTGCCGAAAAGCCCCCACGGTTCAAGGCTCTATGGTTGTTCAGAGCCGACTGACGAATTAGGGATGCGTATACCGGTCGGCAGGACACCGTACGGTTTCTTCCGCCTCTGGGGCATTGCTATTTGCATCTGTTTGATTCCAGCGGCAAGTAGACAGAATAACTAAGCACTACAAACGGCGCTTACACTGGAGTGTCCGTTGGCGGCGGGTTGCCGGAGGCGTGTGTCATCACGGAAGCGCGACTGCCCAAACGCGGGTCGCGAAAAAATTGACTCGCTCAATTCGAGCATCTACTGTTTTTAGCGCGAACATTTTGAAGCCGGCCGGTGAGTTGTTGAGTTTCGCGCGCGTGAAAACAGCGCTGATTTGATCGCAGCGCCGCGTCCTGGTCTGCCTATGACCAGGCACGAATTGCCATTCTGCTTGCAGTCCGGCAAGCTTGATGCAACCGTGGCGTGGGAGAAAAGATCTGCGGCTGCAGAGGGCTCGACCAGTGACAGCCCCAGCCTGGTTGTGCACGTGCAACCGGTGGGTAATTAACCCGTGCTGGAGAGACGCTCATGGTATCGCCGAAGATTTTAGGGCCGCTGTGTTCCGTTGCCCTGCTGTTTTCCTTGCTGTTTGGTTCGGCACATGCGGCTACCGCTACTCCGGTCACGCCAGTCGTGATCTCGGCGGACGCGGTGATGTCCGCGACACCATCTGCAATGGCCGTGTATCCCGGTGCGCACCGCGTCTATGTTGGGGGCGCGTCTTCGGCGGCGGACGGAAAGAATCTCGCCGTTCTATCCCTCGACGCCAGTCACAACATTGTCGGAGCAGCGCAGTTTTATCCGGAGACCACGTTTCTTCCGCTTGCGGCTAACGAGAAAAATCAGGTGGAGGATATGGTCGTCGACCCCGCCGCAGGTCGGCTCTATATCGCATGGAGTGACGTCTCGGGATTGCCGGGAGACCAGGCTGGTCTTTCCGTGTATGACCTCGATAATTCCGGAAACATCGTGAGCGGGCCGGTCTCAATTCCGAACGATTGCTCGGCTACCGGAAGCAAAATCCCCGTTCCATGTACGCAGATCCTGTCCCTCGCCATCGCGCACCTAAAGAACGGCGTGGAGATGCTCTACGTCGGAGTAAATGAGACCTCGGTCGGCGGGAGCCCGGGCGGCGGGGGAATCCTCATTTATTCGCTTGGTACAGGCGCGGGTCTACCCTCTGGGCGGCAAAATTTCACCCTCGACTCCGGTAGCGACGGCAGCATTGAGCAGATTGCCGTGAACGCCAATGGAGATAAGCTCTATGCCGGTGGAAGCGGTTCCGGTCTCACGACCTTCAACCTTGATCCGTCAACGGGATTGCTGCCGAACCCCGCCAACTCGATTCAGCGGCAAGCCTCAGACATCGCGGGACCCGCGCTGTTCCAACGATTTACGTATAGCCCAGAGGCAATTTACCCGCGACCTCCTTTACAGTCTCCAGGAACCACGACGCCGCTTAAGGTGTGGCCGCTGCAGAGTGACATCCCTGCATCCACGGGCCCCAAGTATCCTTGTGTAGCGCCGTTCCCGGACCCTCCTTGTCTGATTCCGGTGAATAGAGATGTTCCTATTGTTGATGCCACGGCGACGGCATTGACGCTGACGACAACGGAGTACGATGAACGCGCCGAGCCGCCGGCGTTTCAGTACAACCAAGGCATCGTTGGGACCGGAACGTGGGTCTACACGGTCGACTCGGGAGGCCAGACGACCATGCCTCCCGCGAGCACTGTTCTCACGCCCGGCCAAATGCCGCTCATGACGGCGAGTTCGGCCGACGGGCTACCCGTTGTGTTGACGACGGCCTACCCAGGCTATGCCCAATTCACAGCGATAGACCTTACCAGTCAGTACCAGATTTTCGTGTCGTTGCTGAATGTGGCCAGCGGACAGTGCCCTGCCAATTTTACGGTCCGGCAGCCGGGCACGTCTCTTAATATCACCATGCCGGTTGGGAAACAAATTGGCAGCACATGTCCTTCGGCGGGATGGCAAACCCTGGACATCACCGATCCTCCGCTGGTAGGTCAAACTGGTCAGGTTCTGTTCGCAGTCGGTGTCAAACTCGGCAGCGACCTGACTGAGACCCTGACTGAGACTCCAGATCCCGCCACGTACCAGATCCAAATCGGTCAAGTACCGTCATCGGGAGGCCCTGTCCAAACCCTCGCAACACTCACGGACACTGTTTCATTGACTGCAGCCACAGGTAACCCGGTGCTTATCCTTGTCCCCGGATATGCCTACACCGGGGATGCCCAGGCGGCGATGGAGACGGCCGCTGGACACGCGCAAAAGTACCAGTCCTGGGCAGCTGCAGCAAAGGTCCTTCAGCCGCCAACAAAGTTCACCGTGTCTGCCTACTCGTACTTTCTCGGCGAGTACAGCCCAGCGCTGATCGCCGCAACAGCGAGTGCGCTCCAAAGCCTAGGCTTCAATACGGTTGGGTTCGTGCCGGACGCATATCCCTATCCAGCTAGCACCCTGCCTGGCAACGCGGAGACGATGGTGGATAGCGCACTTACGGCGGCCGGAATTCCGAATCGGACGGTGGTGAACGCCGGTATTGCTTACACGTTCGACTATCAATGCGAGGGCACCGGTGTTAATTGTCCGACGACACTGACGAGCGCAATGAAGAACTATTCTCCCGTCCCAAAGCAAGTCAAGGAGGCACTTTTCTGGGACGAGCCCGGGTGGTATTACCCGGACGTGTGGATAAATTTTCCCGCCTTCGTTAGCAAAGCAGACCTGCTAAAGGCGTACAACACGTACATGACCGACCTACAGAGTAAGCATAAAGGCCTCACGTTTTCATTTAAGTCTGGGCCGATTGGGAGAGGCAGCGCGGTGGATGGGTCCTCGTTGGACGCCCGGCAACAGTTCTACTGGACGACAAAGTTCTACGACCGGCAGGCAGCAGAATTCGTGCAAATGGAGGGTAAGGCCATTCACGCGATATTCCCCAACGCGTTCGCGTACGTGGATTGGAGCCCCGATTCTCCGTACACTACCCGGACCTACCGACAGTGGAACTACTACGGATCGGTCAAGCCGTCGGGGCTCGATGACGCCAGTCAGACAATGGACTGGTTCCTTTCCGCTCGCCTGAATGCCAACCTTTGGGCAGAGCAGCACGACTGGGACTACAGCGCCGAGTACTTATCATTCGTCGGTGCCGTGCTGCGTTCTGCCTCGATGGAACCCCCGTCCAATACTCCTTGCATGCGGACTCCATCGAAGGGCTTTGGTAACTTTACAGTCGGCTCCGACACGGGTTCCCATCCTGAAGGCGCAAGCTACAAGATCCTGTCGCTCGTCGGACAGGGAGCCAAGATCGTCGACGTGTATGGCTTTGGCCCGAAAGTTATCCCATACACCGGAAACCCACCATCGGCGTCGGTGATCGGGAGTGATGATAACGCCTGGTCGGAAAACCAGGCAGCCTATCGACCAGTCGCAAACGCAATTCGGCGCCTTGGCGAGACGGAAAGCATCCTCTATCCCGGCGAACCCGCCCGGAGCAAGGTGGCGGTGCAACTGCCGGGTCAAAGCTCACTCTGGTTTCCAGTGACCAGTAGTGACTGCACCCCCAAGTGTCCCAGTCCGGGCGGCGGCTCCGGTACATACGAGCTCTATTCGATGGAATCTGCCGGGCTTTACTATGCGCTGGAGCATGCTGGGTATTCGGTGGACTTCGTGGACGATGTGGATCTTGCGGGGGGGTGTTCGAACAAGGAGAGCGTCCTTTCCGAGCGTGGCTACCAGGTGCTTTATCTAACGCAGCTCAACATCAGCGCTGGCGCGCAGGCGGAGATCGCCAAGTGGGTCCAGGCCGGTGGGACGGTCGTCGCCACGGCCGGTGCGGGTCTCTGGGACGAATACAACTCGTTGTCGAAGGGCGGACCAGGAACGCTGGCGAACGTACTGGGGCTTAACGTGCCCGCGCCACTTACAAAGTCGACGCCCACCGGGCCGTGGGGGCAACTGCGCGAAAATCCCGATAAGATGCTATCGACCTTGAACTCGACTTCAGCTTTCCAGTCGTGGCTCGACGCTGGCATGGCAAGCAACATGGCAAATCCTTTTGCCAGTACCGTCAGCCCGGTGAGCGGCAGCCCCTACAAGATTCCGTTCGGGCCTGTTCGGCTTTTTGCCGCACCGCTCTCCCCAGCCAGTTCGACGGAGGTCGTCGCGCAGTTCACCGGCTCGGGGGCTTCCGTGCCCGCGGTCACCGTTCACAGATACGGCAAGGGAACGGCAATCGCGTACGGATTCTTCCCAGGGACCGAATACCTTCTGTCACAAGAACGGCTCGCACCGGATCGTCTGCCGAGTCACTGGGACGCCGATGCGAGAACCCGCGCCGTGACGCCCGTCACACAGGCGCCAACGTCCGTCACGCGGCTAGTGTATGCAGACGTTCCGCTTGTCGAAGCACTGCGCCTCGACAGTACGGCGGGAACGGGAGTCGTGCTTCTGAACTGGAATGACTGGCAGGTTGGCGACAGTCCGCTGACTGTCAACGTCTTCATCGCAGGTGCAGCCGGAAAAACCGTGACGTCAGTCGAGGGCAATCCTCTCACCACGATGGCAGTCGGCTCCGACCTCAAAGTGAATATGAAGATGAAAAACGTGGATATTTTGACGGTCAAGTAGGCTTGTGCTTGCAAGGCCGCTCGTTATGCGCGCAGCATGGACCGACCTGCCACGTCCGCTCAACGACGCTCATGAACAGGATAGAACTCAATCGAGCAGTCCGCGCCGATGCTACCGAATTGATTGCGGCGAACCGTGCGAGTCAGGACTATCACCTGCCGTGGTGTACGCCATTCACGGATCAGGCGGGATTCGACGCCTGGTTCGGGCGGTGCCTGACTGGGCCCCATGTCGGGCTCATCGCACGGGAGCGGCTGTCCGGGCGCATCGTCGGCGTCGTGAATATCACTGAGATCGTGCTCGGTACGTTTCAGGGTGCTTACCTCGCCTACTATGGGATGTCTGACTTCGCCCGGAAGGGGTTGATGACCGAAGCGGTGCGCGCCGCCATCGGCGTTGCTTTCCACGATTTCGGGCTGCATCGGCTGGAGGCGAACATTCAGCCCGGCAATCAGGCATCCATCGCCCTCGTGCGCCGGCTCGGATTTCAGAGGGAAGGGTTTTCGCAAAACTACCTTCGAATCAGCGGGGAATGGCGAGACCACGAACGATGGGCACTGGTCTTTGATCCCTCTGACGCCGTCGTCGAAACCACGCAACGCACAGGGCAACCGATTTGCTGATTAATCGCACCGCGGTCCGAGCTTTGCTTTTGACGCCGGACCACGAAGTCCTGCTCATGCGAATCCGTCCTCCGGACGGCTCAGCGTGCTTCTGGATCGCGCCCGGCGGTGGACTGGAGGAAGGCGAGTCGGTTGAAGAAGCCTTGCGGCGCGAGCTGCGTGAAGAACTCGGGCTCACCGATTTCACGTGCGGCCCGCTCGTGTGGCGGCGGCATCACACGTTCGACTGGGGGCCCCGAAGGATCTCCCAACGCGAGGAGTACCGAATCGTTGATGTGAGCCGCTTCGAGCCCGTCATGTTCGATGCCGCCGAAGCGCAGGTACTGGATTGCTTTCGCTGGTGGCCTGTCGATGATCTCGCGAAAGCACCGGAAGAGCTGACACCCCTTAGTCTTGCGACCATCATGCGGTCTTATCTGACCGACGGGCCGCCGAAAGGCCCGCTCGACGAAGAGGTGCTCGTCGATTAGCGTTCGCGCTGCCGCCCCGGGTATATGCTGTAAGTTTTCTAGATTTCTTGTGTTCCGGAGAGCTGGATATCGATAAGTTCCCGCCAAAAGCTCCGTGATGTAACTCCAGCAACTCCAGCACCGGGTCGATATCAGACTCGATGCCCAGATCGGTCAACGCGCATGTGGGTGCCGCGCGAGGCAACAACAATTACTTCGGATAGCATTCCGATTCGGGACCAGCATTCAATCGTTTCGAAAGCTGCCATTCGAAATGAGTGGCTTTAGGCCGCTCGGATGGCGGCAACATGCCGACCAATTGTCCGTGAGGGGCTGTGCCGAGCGACTGGTCGACTCTGATACCCGCCGTTGCGCCTCTGACGGCCCGACCGTCGGCAACGGGTCGGAAGTGTGAGTTCGCTGATGCAGGAAGCCGCCGCCCGGCTGCCCGATGTCGCCACCGTCGGCAATCCGTCCCACTGCCGACGTAGGACCCAGTCCTCTCCAACGTCGGCAAATGGCCGATATTGAGACAACCGACGAATTTTACAGGACGGTCTAGGCGAGTCGAGAGCTTCCGGATTGGTCTGCGAGGGCGGGAGATACGAACTGCCAGTCGCAGCAATCCGGCGGCGTAGACTAGCCGATCGGTTCGATCCTGACAAAGACGAAATCCGCGCGGAGGGCGGTCGCGGGCATGGTAGGTCGCAAACTTCTAATCGAACTTGCTGAACAACGGACTGTCGCCGGGCGAGTGCCCAGACTCTATAGCACGACGCCGAGGTCGCCCGCTTCTAGCGGGAGGAACGGCCCGGGTTGATGATTACGGCATCGACGGGCTTTCCTAGATCGCATTGGAAAGAGCCTGACGGTATCGATGACGGAATCACTTTCACAAATCGTCTCGAGAGGGCCGTTCCTCTCGGGTTTTCAATTCAAGCGACCGTGGATATTCCGATTCGTCCACCGAAAGCCGTGAAGTGCCAGCAGAAATTTCGGTATCGCTGACGGTATTGTCGCCACCACTCCGCGCGAAAACACCGTCGCTACAAGGGTTCAGCTCCTCGATTGGCAATCGAGTGGGAATACCCGACTTCTCAACAATTCTTGCGCCAGAAAAGGGAGCGGAGCCGGTCGCAGCTGATTTAGAGCGAAGTATGGGTAGGATCATGGGTAGGAGGCGATCCGTAACTGTGGGAGTCAAACCTGGCGCGACTTTCCGCACAGTTGTAGGAGGCTGCCTTCCGCTAACACACCGATACCTTTCCTCGCGAACTGACGCCGAGGATTGCCCAAAGGTCTATCCGGCCGAAATGAGAATCCGACCGGGCAACCTGAGGACCAGCAGATATCAGTCGGCGCACGCGACGTACGGCGTGCTAAGTGAGGAACGGGACGTAACGCCCCTGACACGCTGCGCTGGCTCGGTATTCATAGAACCTGAAATGAAAAGAATCAACCTCGCAGGAGCGGGATGGCGATGATTTTCGGCTTAGCCGGATTTGGTAAAGGACTACCGAGGAACTCCGAGGAAAACCAACGTCCGATCGATGGACCGCTAAACGCAATTTTATTCCCATATGCGCATTTGCAGCGTTCGACGTTACCAATTAGATTCGGACGTACGCTCTTCCACTAGGGCACGAATGAGGTGTTAGCGATGCCTCATCAATTCCCCGGTTGTTCATCATCTGAACAGCGCAACGCATATAGGGAATCACCGGCAACGCACGAAAGGTGAGGTCGCAATGAAAATCTGTTTCTCTCTGAAAGAAGTGGCAGAGGCGCTCTCGCTGTCGCCGACGACCGTACAGAAACTGGTACGCGAGAAAACGTTTCCTGAACCGCGGCTACTGTCAGGCCGGAGGGTAGGGTGGCTCGCACACGAGATCCAGGAGTGGGCTGACGCTCGTCCGATTGCCGACCTCCTGCCGCCGGAGAACACCGGCGTTAGGAAGCGGCCAGTTCCTCAAGGCGAGCGGCAAGCTTCGTGAGCCACTCCCGCTTTTCGGCATCGTAGCTATAAAGGTTGTAGACCCCCACGATACCCGGCTTGATGTGACCGATTATCTCTTCGGCGACCTCGTTCGCGCATCCCATCGCGCCGAGCATCGTGCGCGCAGTGCGGCGAAGATCGTGCGGCGTCCATCCCGTCACGGGGATTGGACGATCAGTCACCAGCTTGTTGTTTCCCTTCCAATAGGGTTGGCAGCGAGCAATGATCTGCCCGACACTCGCTTGGGTAATGCATTTGCGTGATTTGGCGGCGCGGCGTCCAGCTTTCGGCGCAGTGTATGGAAATAAATAACTGGCGCCGTAAATCGCCCATCGCCTCCGGACGATCACCTCAGCTCGACCGACGAGCGGTACGCGATGCGCAGTCGCACGTTCAATGTGCTTGTTTTTCGTCTTT
The DNA here is from genome assembly GCF_050436245.1 of Paraburkholderia sp. MM6662-R1. Lineage (NCBI taxonomy): Bacteria > Pseudomonadati > Pseudomonadota > Betaproteobacteria > Burkholderiales > Burkholderiaceae > Paraburkholderia > Paraburkholderia sp. MM6662-R1. The sequence continues at coordinate 2,636,504 of NZ_JBNDLV010000004.1, forward strand.
GCCTTCGGAATAGTCCACCAGAGACCATCAACCTCCTCACTCAACTCGACGCCCTGCATCGCGACAATCTCGTTGCCGCGTTGTCCTGTCCATAGATAGAGTTGTGCCACATCCGCTACATCCTCCTCCAGCACCTGCATCCACGGAATGAGAACAGTGACCTCGGGGCCTGTCAGTACACGCTTGTCCGTGACGCGCTCACCGTTGCGACTGCGGCCCTTACTGCGCAGCCGCCCACGCATGATCTGGCGCCACCAGTTCGGCGTATTTTCGGGAAGCCGGCCGGCATCGAGCGCGTAGTCCCACGCCGCGCTAAGTTCCATCTTGATGCGGTTCGCATAGGTTGGGCGATCACGTAGCCTTTCCAGCAGATCGAAGGCCATCTTGCGAGTGACGGTTTCAGGAAGCTTGTCGAGGATTGATTTGATGGGGGTGCCGAGTGCATATCGGGTATTTGCCTGTACTGCGGGGCTGGCGTTGTGCTCGACGTGCCCGGCTAGATAGTCAGCGACGAGGCGCCGGATGGTATATGAACCGCGACCATGTCCGGCGTCCGGTGCGGCCACGTGCGCTCTGGCCCGACGTCGCGCGAGGGCGGGATCCTCGCCAGTGTCACGGATGTTGCGTTTTGCCTCCCACTCGACGACGGCCGCGGCGAGAGGCATCGCTGGCCAGTTCCCGAGCTTGATCTGTCGCATGTTACCGTCGAGAGGCGATCGATACCGGTACGTCCACGTGCGTCGTGTCGGCGTGGCTTCGAGCCGCAAGCCCGGAAAGTCGTCGAACGCGATATGTTCTTGCGGTTGGAGGAGCTTGGCCCGTCTGGCGTCGAATTTCATCTTCGGTTGGATGTCGGTTTCTCGGACTACATTCAATTGCAAAAAAGCCTACGCTAAATGTTACGCCGACCGCGAAGTTCTGCTACGCGACAACGCATGTCGTTACCGCGTTGATTGATGCGATGGTTGCCTCAAGTCATTGTTTTTTAATTTGTTTTTGTGGTATGTGCGTGTTTTGGTGAGTATCTGCGGTCGCAGCATTAAGTCTATTTGACAATATTTAAACGATTTCTTTTGAGATTATTCTTATACTGAACGCGCAATTGTTAAATAAGAGTACCTGAAAGGAATCTTAAAGCCGATAAGCGAGCATGGTCTAAAAGCCGCTCCAGCAAGGATCTTCCGTCCGCAGTGTGACTTCCTTCCGGCGCCGGCTAGTGGCAGCAGACCAGAAAAATCTGAAAAGCGCGTCAGCCGTTTCTGATTAGGGTTTTTCGCGAGGGATTGCCGGTACACGGCAAACGGGAAGAAAGAAGGTTTTCGATTATCATGATCTGCCCTGCATAATCGCTATGGAAATTACATTTATGCGCTGATTTCCGCTTCATGAAAGCAGCGTCATGGCGGGGTACGGCGAGGGACCATTAATCAGAAAGTAACAGCCGGAATTTTTTGGGAAACCGGATCGGCGGTGCTGCGCCGTCATCCCGGTCGTCAGCCGGTATACCGGCCGTCAGCCATGAAGGCGCTGTTGCGTTGTGGGGTGTTATGAGAATTGCAGTCCTCGATGATGATTCGGCTCAGGCCGACCTTGTGTGTCAAACGCTGTCCGCCGCTGGACACGTCTGTCACGCGTATGGCGCAGGGCGCGAACTCGTGCGCCAGTTGCGTCGTCAGACGTTCGATCTGCTCGTGCTCGACTGGAACGTTCCCGACATGTCCGGCGAAGAAGTGCTTCGCTGGGTGCGCGAAAGCCTGTCCGAGCGCCTGCCGGTGCTGTTCATGACGAGCCGCGGCCGCGAAACCGACATCACTTCGATTCTGAATACCGGTGCGGACGACTATCTCGTCAAACCCGTGTCGGGCGCCGTGCTGCTCGCGCGGGTCAGTTCCCTGCTGCGGCGCGCGTATTACCTGAAGCCGCCGGCAACGAGGGAAGTATTCGGCGACTTCGAGTTCGACCTGAGCGTCAAGCACGTCGTGGTCCGCGGCACCCCGGTCTCCGTCACGCAGAAAGAGTTCGAACTCGCGCTGCTGCTGTTCCAGCATATGAGCCGGCCGTTGTCGCGCGCACACATTCTCGACGTGATCTGGAAGCAGGCCACGGACATCCCGTCGCGCACGATGGACACTCATGTGTCGATGTTGCGCAGCAAGCTCGGTCTGCGCCCCGAGCACGGTTATCGGCTCACGCCGATCTACGGCTATGGCTACCGCCTCGAGCGGATCGAAACCGGCACACCACCGGTTGCCGACGACGAACCCACTGAAGAAGCGGGGGAAGCGTGACGGTCTGCGTGGATGGGGCGGCATCGGGCAGCGCCGCCATGCCCGGCCGCCGCGCCGCCGCGTGGCTTGCCGCGGCCTGTCTGATGGCAACGGGCGCGACCGGCTGGAGCGCGCTCGCGCACGCGCAGCCCGCGCGCGGCAAGACCGGAGCGAAGGCGTCGCCGGTCTACGCTTCGTACACGACGCACGAGGGCGACACGCTGTATGACATCGCCGCCCGCTACATGGCCGATCCGACCGACTGGGCGCTGTTGAGCAGCCTCAATCACGTGCCCGCGCCGCGCCGCATGGCGGCCGGCATCGTGCTGCGTTTGCCGTCCCGAAGGCTGCGCCAGGATCGGGACACGGCTCGCGTGATCGCGACCAGCGGTCCGGTCGAGCACGCGTTCGACTCGAGCCCCTATCTGCCGCTGAAAACCGGTGAAACGCTTGCCGAAGGCGATCGCTTGCGCACCGGCGCGAACGGGTTCGCGACGCTCGAGCTGCCCAGCGGCTCATACGTGACGGTCGCGCAGAACGGCGAACTCAATATAGAGAGACTGCGGCACGTCACGCTGACCGGCGTCGCCGATCGCGTCTTTGAGCTGCGCGCCGGCGAGGTCGAGAGCCAGGTCACGCATGCGAAGCGACGCGATGATCGCTTCCAGATCCGTTCGCCTTCGGTGGTCGCCGGAGTGCGCGGCACGCGTTTCCGCGTCGATTACGACGGCGACACGCAAACCACCGCGGTGGCGGTGCTCGACGGCGCGGTCGGCGTCGATCCGGCCACGCAGCATGGCCAGAGCGCCGCGCCGGCGCCAGGCAGGCCGTTGCAGGCCTCCGAGCAACTGGTCGAGGCAAGCTTCGGCAACGTTACGCACTCGGGCGGCGCGGTCGGCAGTCCGGTCCAGCTGTTGCCCGCACCCGCGCTCGCGCGGCCGGCGCGCGTGCAGGACGGCAAGAGCGTCGCGTTCGACGTCAACCCGGCCGAGCACGCCGTCGGCTATCGGCTGCAGATTTCGCACGACGCCGATCAACTGGACCTGGTGCGAGACCTGCGCGTGAGCGCGCCGCATGCCGACTTCGGCGATCTGCCCGACGGCACGTACTTCGTGCGCGTCGCGTCGACCGATAGCAACGGTCTCGACGGCCTGCCGAACGTATACGCGTTCGAGCGCCGCCAGCTGGGGCTGGACGCTTCGGCCGCGCAGCGCGCGGGTAGCCGCGACTACGAGTTCCGCTGGTTCGTCAGCCGCAGCAACGTGCCGACCCGTTTCCGCTTCCTGCTCGCGAACACGGCCGAACTGAGCCATCCGGTAATCGATCGCCCCGATCTGCCGGGCGGCGAACTCGTGATCAGCGATCTGCCTCCGGGCGTCTACTACTGGACGATCGTCGCCGAGCAGTTCGACAACGGCCGCTTCTACGAAAAGAGCAGTCCGGTCCGCTCCTTTACGCTTGCGCCCTGACGCGGGTAGATTCTCGGGGCCGGCCTGCTGGCCGGTCCGTCCTCCCGTTCCCGACTATATCGTCCATGCCTGCCACTTCTACGCGACTGAGCCTCGACCCGCGCGCCCGTCTTGGACGGCGGGCGGGCCGGCGCTTTCTGATCGAGTGGGTCAGCGTTGGCTGTCTCGGTCTCGTGGTGATCCTGCTGACGTCGTTCGGGCGCGTCGGCGCCGGCATCGATCTGCTGGTGTACGACCAGTTTCTGAAGCTGCGCGAGCAGCCGCTGCTGTCCGACATCGTCGTCGTCGAGATCGACAACGCGAGCATCGACGCACTCGGCCGCTGGCCGTGGCCGCGCAGCGTGCACGCGCGACTGCTCGAGCAGATCGCCGCGGCCAAACCTGCCGCGGTGATCTACGACGTACTGTTCACCGAGCCCAATGTCGACGACGCTCAGCTCGCCCACGCCATTGCGCTGAGCCCGACCTATCTGCCCGTGCTGCTGACGCCGCCCGATGCGAGCGGCAAGCGCACCGTCGATGAACCCGTCGCGCCGCTCGCGCAGGCTGCTGCCGGGCTCGGTCACATCAATTTCGAAGTGGACAGCGACGGCATCGTGCGTAGCGTCGCGCGCTTCCAGGGCGATGAGCGCTCGCGCTGGCCGCAACTGACGGTGCTCGTCGCCGACGCGGTCGAACACGGCAAGCTGCATCTGCGCGGCGGCCTGCCGCCGCGCTCCTCGAACGAGCCCGCACGCGGCAGCGACGACGGCGGCGAAGAGCGCTTCCTGATTCCGTTCGGCCCGAACGCCGCGAACTACCCAAAGCTCAGTTTCGCCGACGTGCTCGCCGGCAAGGTGCCGGCCGATCAGTTGCGCGGGCGCATCGTCGTGATCGGCGTGACGGCGTCGGGTCTGTACGACCGCTTCGCGACACCGGTATCGGGCGAGCTCGGACCGCTGCCCGGCGTCTACATCCACGCGAACGTGCTCGACACGCTGCTGAGCGGCCGCGAGGTCCAGCCGGTCGCGCTGTGGGTCGTGTTCGCGGCGGCGCTCGGGCCGCTCGCCGCGCTGCTCGCCGGCTTCCTCGTGCTGTCGCCGCGCCGCTCGTTGTTGCTGACCGGCGCGCTGGTGCTGTTCGCCGCGACCGGCAGCGCGCTGCTGCTGTACGGCGGCAGGCTGTGGATCTCGCCGGTGCCGGCGATCCTCGGCGTCGTGATCGTCTATCCGATCTGGAACTGGCGACGCCTCGAAATGACGATGGCGTATCTGCGCGGCGAACTGCAGCGTCTCGCCGACGAGCCGCATCTGCTGCCCGAGACGCCGAAGCGCCGCCGCGAGTTCGGCGGCGACGTGCTCGCGCAGCACATGGCGCTGATGGCTCAGGCCGCGCAACGGGTGCAGGACATGAAGCGCTTCGTGTGGGACAGCCTCGATAGCGTGCCGGAGCCGATTCTCGTCAGCGACGTGGCCGGCGTCGTGCTGATCGCGAATCACGCGGCGAAAGCGCATTTCGCTCGGCTAGGCGCGCCGATGCCCGAAGGCCAGCCGATGCAGAGCGTGCTCGGTGGTCTCACGCTCGTGAAGACGATCGACACCGGCGCGGCCACGGACAACGAGCGCAATCTGTCCGCGCGCGCGCACTGGCCGGCGCTCCTCGATCCGACGCGCGGCGAGTTCGCGGCGCTGATGGCGCAGGGCGTCGAGGTGCGCGACGCGAACGAGCGCGACCATCTGCTGCGCTATGCGACCTGCACCAACGCGCGGGGCGAGACGACCGGCTGGATCGCCGGTCTCGTCGACGTGTCGGCGCTGCATGCGGCCGAGCGTCAGCGCGAAGACGCGCTGCGGCTGCTGTCGCACGACATGCGCTCGCCGCAGGCGTCGATCATTGCGCTGGTCGAGATCGAGCGCGCGCGGACCGAGCCTGCGCTCGCGCGCAGCGTGCTGGAGCGCATCGAACGCTACGCGCAACGCGCGCTCACGCTTGCCGACGACTTCGTGCAACTGGCGCGCGCCGAATCGCAGGCCTATGTGCTCGAGCCGCTGAGTCTGACCGAACTCGTCATCGATGCGAGCGACGAGGTCTGGCCGCAGGCGCATGCGAAGCGCATCGCGCTGCATACGGAATCCGGCGACGACGCCGACGACGATCCCTGGATCTGCGCCGACCGCTCGCTGATGACACGCGCGCTCGTCAATATCCTGAACAATGCGGTCAAGTACAGTCCGCCCGACACGCGCATCGTGTGCAGCTTCGCTGGCCAGCCGGCGGCAAAGCGCGCGGGCAGCGAGGCGCCGCGCGTGTCGTGCACGATTCGCGACCAGGGCTATGGCATTCCTGAGGAGCAGCAAGCGGGATTGTTCGAGCGCTTTCGCCGTTTTCACGAGGCGGAGCGGCCGGAAGTGGGCGGCGCGGGACTCGGCATGGCGTTCGTCAAAACCGTCGTCACGCGCCACGGTGGCAGCGTCGAAGTCGTCAGCGCGCCCGGCGAGGGGACGGCCTTTACGATCTGGCTGCCCGCGCTCGACGACGCGCCCCTCGACGAATCGATCGCACCGCGCGTCTGATGCGCCTTTGATGTATTCGATGTACTAGAGAGAAAACAAACAATGGCAAAGATCGCTCACCTCTGTGCCGCGCTGGCCGCGGCGAGCCTCACCGCTTGCGCGGGCCTGAGCGCCGACGTGCACGCCGTCTCCGCTAACGGCGCCGACCGTGCCGTTGCGCTGCAAGGCGAGCAGACCTATTCGCTCGCGCGCACGCAGCCGCAGGACGACAGCGCCGATCATCCGCAAGTCGAAAAGCTGTTGCGCGACGAGTTGGCGAAACACGGGTTCGTCGATACGGCGGGCAAGCCCGCGCATTATCTGCTGTCGATGGCGTATAGCACGCGGCCGGCGTCGATCGGCATCGGCGGTGAGGATTGCGCGCCCGCCGATTGCGGCGCGGGCAGCGACGGTCCAGGCGCGCTGTTGTTTGGGCGCAAGTATCAGCACGCGCTGACGCTGCGCTTTTTCGACTACGCGAGCGGCACCGAGCGCTACAAGGTCGGCGCGGTTTTCTTGGATCGCGATGCGGACCCGCTGCATGCACTGCCGTTGCTCGTGAAAACCGCGCTCGCGAAGCTGCCGTTCGACGCGCCGGCCGACTGGCGTGTGAAGCTCAGCATCGACAAGACGAGCGGTGTGCCGAACGTCGACTCGATGGAGCCGCTGCAGCGTTAAAACACCGCCTCGGGTCGCCGGGGCCGCGAGTATCAGTTATTCCTGCGCCGGCTCGTCTCGCGGCCAGCGGTTTTCGAACACGCAATCGGCGAGCGGCAGACGGCTCGCCCAGCGCTGCGTTTCGAGCATCGGCTCGGTATAGAACGCAGCGACGTGGCCGAGGCACAGAATCGCGACCGGCCGCGCGCCTTCCGGCATCACCAGTAGCTGGTGCACCGCGTCGACATCGAATAGCGACACCCAACCAAGCCCGAGTCCTTCCGCGCGCGCGGCGAGCCACATGTTCTGGATCGCGCACGCGACCGACGCGAGATCCATCTCCGGCAGCGTGCGGCGGCCGAAGACGTGTCGCTCGCGCCCGTCCATCAACGCGATCACCAGCAACTCCGCGCATTCGCGCATGCCTTCCACCTTCAGCTTCATGAACTCGTCGCGGCGCTTGCCGAGCGCGTCGGCGGTGGCGAGCCGTTCGCGCTCGACGATGTCGCGCAAGCCCGTGCGCAGCGCCGCGTCGGTGATGCGCACGATGCGCCACGGCTGCATGTAGCCGACGCTCGGCGCGTGATGCGCCGCGTCGAGCAGACGCCGCAGCACCGCCGGATCGACCGGATCGGGCACGAAGTGGCGCATGTCGCGGCGTTCGTAAATCGCGCGATAGACCGCATCGCGCTCGGAGTCGTCAAAAGGCTTCGCCATGAAAGAGGGCGGCCGTGAAAGCCGGGTTGGAGGGCCAGTAAGCGTGCATATAGGTTGCCACAATCGGGCCCACGCGGAACACCGCTTCGCCGGGCGTGTCGCTGTGCGCGCGCGTGGCGAAGCGCTGCGGCGCGAGCGGCGTCGCGAGCTTCGAGTAGTGGAACGTGTGGCCGGTCAGCGTGCCGTGGACGCCATCGATCTGCTGCATGCCGAGCGACGTGAAGCGCGTTTGCATCGTCGCGTGACCGGGTAGCAGGCCCAGCATCGGCTTGCTAGTGCCTTGCGCGTCGGTCAGCGTGTCGAGCAGATAGAGCATTGCCGCCGCACTCGGCGACCACCGGGTTGTCCGCCTCGACGTGCGCGCGGATCGATGCGGCGCTGTTCACGTTGCCCGCGAGCGTCGCCATATGCAACTCGGGATAGCCGCCGGGCAGATAAAGCGCGTGCGTGCCGGCGGGCAACGCTTCGTCGGCAAGCGGCGAGAAATAGCTGAGCCGCGCGCCGAGCGCTTCGAGCAGCGCGACGTTGGCCGGATAGATGAATGAGAACGCGGCGTCGCGCGCGATCGCGATGTGCTTGCCTTCGAGCAGACGCGGCAGCACTTCGGGCGAGGGCACGCCGAAATCGACCGGGCGCGGCAGTTCGGCGAGCGCGGTCGACGCGAGCGTATCCGCCGCGCGCTCGAGGCGCGCTTCGAGATCGTCGATTTCATCGGCCTGGTGTAGGCCGAGGTGGCGGTCGGGCAGCGTGATCTCGTCGCTCGCGGCGAGGTGGCCGCACCAGCGCAACCCGGGCGGCAGCGCTTCCTGCAGCATCTGCGCGTGCCGAGCCGAGCCGACGCGATTCGCGAGCACGCCGTGGAACGGCAGTTGCGGCCTGAAGCGCGCAAGGCCGAATGCGAGCGCGCCGAAGGTCTGCGCCATCGCCTGCGCGGAAATCACCGCGAGCACCGGCACGCCGAACGTGGTCGCCAGATCGGCGCTGCTTGGCGTGCCGTCGAACAGGCCCATCACGCCTTCGATCAGGATCAGATCGGCTTCTTGCGCCGCCCGCGCGAGCAGGTTGCGGCATGCGCTTTCGCCGACCATCCACAGATCGAGCGACAGCACCGGCGCGCCGCTCGCGCGCGCGAGGATCATCGGATCGAGAAAATCCGGCCCGGTCTTGAACACGCGCACGCGACGTCCGAGCCGCCGGTGATAGCGCGCGAGACCGGCGGTGATCGTGGTTTTGCCTTGTCCCGACGCGGGAGCGCTAATGAACAGCGCGGGGCACGCCCCGAAGGAAGTCCCCTGGGGGGACGCCCCGAAGGAAGTCCCCTTGGGGAGCGCCCCGGACGAAGCCCCGTTGGGGGATGCCGACATCGCTCAGAACTCCACGCCGCGCTGCGCCTTCACACCTTGCTCGCGATACGGATGCTTGATCGCGCGCATTTCGGTGACGAGGTCGGCAGCTTCGATCAGCGCGTCCGGCGCATGGCGTCCGGTCACGACGACATGCAACATCGGCGCACGCGCGTTGATCACCGCGAGCACTTCGTCGAGCGGCAGGTATTCGTACTTCAGCACGGTGTTCAACTCGTCGAGGATCACCATCTGGTAGTCGCCGCTTTCGATCATCCGCCGCGCTTCGTTCCAGCCTTTGCGCGCTGTCGCCATGTCGGCCTCGCGGTTCTGCGTGTTCCACGTGTAGCCGTCGCCCATCGTGACGAAATCGCATTGCGCGATCGCGCCGAGGAAATCGCGCTCCGACGTATGCAGCGCGCCCTTGATGAACTGCACGACGCCGAGCCGCATGCCGTGGCCGAGCACCCGCACGGCCATGCCGAACGCGGCCGTGCTCTTGCCCTTGCCGGTGCCGGTGTTGACGATCAGCAGGCCTTTTTCGACGGTCGCGCTGGCCTGCTTCTTTTCGTGGCCTTCGCGGCGGCGTTCGGTCATGCGTTGATGCGATTCCGGATCGGTTTTCATCGAGGGTCCTGGTTTTGAGCGGCGGGATGGGATGGGGGCGCGTCGCTAAGGGCAGCGTCGTTCGCCGCTGCGATCGCCACCGTGATGCCGGCGTGCGCGGTCTTGCGTACGATTAGACGCGCGTTTTGCGCGGTTGTGGTGGAGTCCGGCGCCGTTGCCGCTAGCAGCGCGCACGGCTCGCACACACCATCGACACCGAGATGCGCGTGTGCCGCCGCCGACGGCGGCGCTACCGGTACCGCGGCGATCTGCTCGCGGCTGAACAGTCGCAGCGGCAACTGATGACGTGAACAGAATTCGAGCAGACCGGCTTCGTTGGCTTTGGTGTCGATCGTCGCGATCGCGCGGATCTGCTCGAAGGTATTCGATCCGAGCGCGGCGCGGACGGCGGCTTCGATCTCAGCGGCTTTGCTGTGCAAGCGGCAACCGATGCCGACGCTCAGTGTTTTGATCGCGCGTCCGAGTCCGTGTCGTGTCGCGCTCGCTGCCAGTTCGTGAGCAACGCCGGCGTCGCGTTTGGCCGCATCACGCGCCAGTGCGAGCGACGCCACACCGCCGATCACGACGATCGCCGGCGAGCCGAGCCCTGCGCGCGCCACCGCCTCGGCGAACTCGCGAAGCGGCGCGAGCACATGACGCTGCTCAGGCCGCGTCGCCGACTCGATCGCCGCGCACGGCGTGTCGGCGGACATGCCGGCAGCGAGCAATGCGCGGGCGATCTCGCCGAGCCGGCGCATGCCCATGTAGATCACCAGCGTCATGCGCGTCGCGGCGAGCGCGGCCCAGTCCGGTTCGCCACTGCCGGCGCCGTGGCCGGTGACGAACACGACGCCCTGCGCGAGATCACGATGCGTGACCGCGATACCGAGCGCCGCGGGCGCCGCGATGCCGGCCGTGATGCCGTTGATCACGTCGACTTCGATACCCGCGGCCTGTAGCGCCTGCAACTCTTCGCCGCCGCGGCCGAACACGAACGGATCGCCGCCCTTGAGCCGCGCGACGCTGCGCCCCGCGCGCAGATGCCCGAGCATTTGCGCGACGATGTCGGCTTGCGGCGTCGACGGATGGCCGCCGCGTTTGCCGACGTGCACGACTTGCGCGTCGGTGCGCGCGAACTGCAGCACGTCGGGATTCACCAGATCGTCGACGAGCACGACATCGGCCTGCGCGAGCGCACGGGTGGCCTTCAGCGTGATCAGTTCGACGTCGCCGGGGCCGGCGCCGATCAGCCAGGCGCGCGTCATCGCGGTTTGCACGGCGTATGCCATGCGGTGATGGAAGAAGAGGAGCGGCGTGCAACAGCGCGCGCGGCGGTGAGCATAGAGGTTATGCGGTACGGCGAACCGGTCGTGCTTAGGCGCGCGGCTCGCGGCGAACCGCGGAAAAATGCTACGAAACGCGCGATGTCGCGCTTAAACGCCTTCACATCCGTTCCGTTCTGTCAGACTTGCTCATTCCTGCTCAACAAGAAAAAGCTGACTTCCTGCTTCACTGAGGCCGGTTTCGTCTTCGTCTTTCGACTAAGACCAGAGCCTTCCTCTCCGCAGGCTGACACCGTGGAACTCACGGCGTTGTTACACAGATTCATGGCCGCGTTGACATCGCGGTCGTGATTCGTCCCGCATGTTGGACAGGTCCATTCGCGCACGAACAGCGGCAGCTCGTGCAACTTGTGGCCGCAAGCCGAGCACAACTTGCTGCTCGGAAAGAACCGATCGGCTACAACGATCAGGCCACCGCGCATGTCGGCTTTGTACGCCAGTTGCCGCCTGAACTCGAAGAAACTCATGTCGGCGATGTTACGCGCCAGATGCCGGTTCTGCATCATGCCCCGCACATTCAGGTCTTCCACGCCGATCGTGTGAAACCGGCGCGTGAGATTCGTCGTGAGCTTGTGCATGGCATCGGAACGGATACAGGCGATACGCGCATGCAGCTTCGCGAGTCTCGCCTTCGCTTTGCGGCGGTTTGCGGATCCCTTTTGCTTGCGCGACAGGCTGCGCGAAAGTCTGCGGAGACGGCCCAGCAGTGCCGTGTGGGCCTTCGGGCCCAACACTTTTTCCCCCGTCGAAATCGCCGCGAGAGCCGCCACGCCCAGATCGACACCGCCCACGCCTTGGTTCTCGGCTTGGGGCAAGTGCGAACTGTCGGGAGTGTCGACGGTGATGCTGGCAAACCAGCGATCGGCCACGCGGGAGATCGTGGCCGACATGATCTTGCCGGGAAAGCGCAACGACTCGCGCATGCGCACCCAGCCAAGCCCGGGAATGCGAATGCGTGAACCGTCGACACGGAACTGGTCGTTGGTGAGGGAGAATCGGTCGTGCACGCCTTTCCTGCGGAACTTCGGGTAGCGTGCGCGGCCCGCGAAAAAGTTATGGAAGGCCTGCCCTAGCTGGATGATTGCCATCTGCGGCGCGTTCTTGGTGACCTCCAGCATCCACGGAAACCGTTGGCGTTTGAGTGCGTTCAGTTGTCGCCGAAGCGCCATCTGCGACGGCCTCGACAATGCGTTGTCGGACTTCCATGCTTCGTACTGTCGCTGCCACTCCGCCAGCGCCCAGTTGTAGGCGAAGCGCGCCGTGCCTGCCGCGCGGGCAAAGTATGTGGCTTGTACGTTGTTCGGGTCGAGCGCGATGCGGTGGGCGATCAGCATGACTGGGCATTCTCCAAGGCATGCCGTACTCCGCAGAGCAGGTTCCAGTTCTTGCGCGCGCGACTGCTCTGCAGGGGACCGTTGTACAACCTGGTGATTTCGGGCACGTCCCTCCTGAGGTCTTCTTCGAAGGTCGTCTCCTCGCCTTGGTTGAGAGTCACAACTTCGACGTTCTTCGCCGCGCAGGTAACGGACGTCAGTTCCGCGCCGAAGCGCAGCAACCGGTCCTTGTCCAAGATAACTGGCCGCCTAACCCGCCAGTCGATGACCGTGTCGGGCAAACGCCTGATTTTCTTTTCGAGAGAGTTCATGCCTGAGCCGAGATCTGCGACGAACTGGAACGTCCCGTCCCGCCTTGCCCGCGCACAGTAGAGTTCGAGCACCGGCTGGCTTGCATATGCGGGCCTAGGCGAGGTGCGGCCGCAGACGCGCCAGATTGTATCGCCGTCGCCCCATGGCGTGCGTTTCTCCGGAATGAGATGGCTTCGCGTTCCCAAAGCCGCAGCGTCTGAGTCGCAACGCCCAAAGACTCCGCGGCTTGGATGATGTTTACCATCGTTCGTGACATGCGGAAATAGTGCATGAACGAACAAAGATGCGCAACTGGTGCATCAACAGTCATACCTAGCGGATTCCAGTGGCCGGCGGACCCCACACGCCGCATGCCGCACCGCCTCCGTGTCTGGCCGCTATCCGGGCTGGCGGCCTAACGCGCTTCGCCTTCCCGTCGCTGCTTTGCGGATTCGCGGAAAAGTGGCATCAAAAAACGCATGCGCGGCACGGCGGAATCGAAGACAGAATCGCGCGCCACAGGTCGCTTACCGTTGCGGGGACAGCACAGGTTGAACGCGCCACGCGGGCATCAAACGCGCGCATACGATAGCACATGGCGCCTTGCCGGATAAGCCTTGGCGGCGCTTTCCGGCAAGGCGCGTTCCTTGACTGCGCAAGGCCGCGGGCCTACACTCGCACGCACTTTGGGTGCTCGCGTGCGCGTTCGTGCGCATGCAGTTAAACGGGAAACAGGGAGCCATCTGCTCTGGAGCGGCTAACCTGTGCTGTCCCCGCAACGGTAAGCGAACAGCGGTTCCGGCTTGATAGCTGGACGCCGCGGTGCCGGCTTCGATGTCCGCGCGCAAGCTCGCGTGGACATTTCACCACTGGACGAGAAGCCACTCGGCCGGGAAGGGGAAGCGGCGCTTTCGCCAGCCCGGATACCGGCCCAAATAAGCAGAACGACCGCCGCGGGGATGCGGCGGCGCGTTCATGACCTCAGTTCCGCTTTCTGTATTTCCGTTGTCGCGGCAATGCCGTCGTTCGTCCCCGTGTCTGGTGATCGCTGGTACTGCTGCGCGTGCTTCATTCGCTCCATTCGCCAGCCGACGCGGACCCACGCGCGGACTTTCCGGCATACCGATCAACGCCAAGGGATGGACCTCACGATGCAAACTCAATTGCGCAAGATCCCCGTCACGATCGTCACGGGCTTTCTCGGCAGCGGCAAAACCACGCTGCTGCGGCACATTCTTCAGCATGCGGGCGGCAAGCGCATCGCGGTGATCGTCAACGAGTTCGGCGAGCTCGGCATCGACGGCGAAATCCTCAGGGGCTGCGGCATCGGTTGCGATGAAAACGGCGTCGAGACTGAAGGACAATTGTATGAACTCGCGAACGGTTGTTTGTGCTGCACCGTGCAGGAAGAATTTTTCCCGGTGATGGAAAAGCTCGCGGAGCGCCGCGATGAACTCGATCACGTGCTGATCGAAACGTCGGGGCTCGCCTTGCCGAAGCCGCTTGTGCAGGCGTTCAACTGGCCGCAGATCCGCAACGGCTTCACGGTCGACGCGGTGGTGACGGTGGTGGACGGCCCGGCCGCCGCGAGCGGCCAGTTCGCCGATAACCCGCTCGCCGTCGATGCGCAGCGCAAGGCCGATCCGAATCTCGATCACGAGTCGCCGCTGCATGAACTGTTCGAAGACCAGTTGTCGGCGGCCGACCTGGTGATTCTGAACAAGACCGATCTGATCGACGACGCGCGGCAGCACGAGGTCGAAGCCGCGATCCGCGCGGAGATTCCGCCGCAGGTGAAGATCGTGCGCGCTCAGCAGGGGCGGCTAGACCTGCATACGCTGCTGGGCCTCGAAGCGGCGTCGGAAGAGACGATCCACCTGCGTCATGACCACCACGGTTCCACCGACGACCCCGATCATCACCACGATGAATTCGATTCGGTCGTCGTGCAGGCATCGGTACCGTCGCGCGACGCGGCGCTCGCCGCCTTGCAGGCGCTCGTCGAAACCCACACGATTTACCGTGTCAAAGGCTTCGCGGCACTGCAGGGCGCGGCGATGCGTCTCGTGATCCAGGGCGTGGGCCGGCGCTTCGACAGCTACTTCGACCGGCGCTGGCAAGCGGGTGAAAATGGCGACGGCGCGTTGAGCCGCTTCGTGCTGATCGGCGCAGACCTCGACCAGCACGCGCTGCAACAGGCGTTCGACGCGGCGCTCGGCGCGACGTCGAACGCGACGGCATAAACGGGCGCACCAGCATGCATCTGCTGCGCACGACGCCGGGCGGCTTCGTCGACGATACGCAGGGCGTGATCCGCATCGATCAGCAGCCCGCCGAGATCGTCGTGCTCAGTTCCGCCGACACCACGCTGTCGCTGCTCGCGAGCGTGGTGCCGCGTCTCGGCGACGGCTTTCCGAGCGTGCGGCTCGCGAACGTCACGTATCTGCGTCAGCCTGCTTCGGTCGATTTCTATCTGGACGACGTGTTGCAGCATGCGCGCGTGGTCGTCGTCGATCATCTCGGCGGCGAAACGTATTGGCCGTACGGCATCGAGCAGGTGGTCGCGCTCGCGCAGCGCAAACAGCAAACACTCGCGATGTTTTCCGGCGATCTGCAGGAAGACCCGAACCTGCTCGCGCGCAGCACCGCGAGCGCCGAGCTGTGTCAGCAGCTGTGGCGCTATCTGCGCGAGGGCGGTCCGCAGAACGCCGAGGCGTTTTTGCGCTGCGTCGCGTATCGCGCGCTCGACTGGGGGCGCGAACCCGATCCGCCGCGCGCGTTGCCGGCCGCGTCGCTGTATCACCCTGAGCGCGATACCCCCATCGTCGCCGACTGGCAGGCGCGTTGGCGGCAAGACGCGCCGGTCGTCGCGATTCTGTTCTACAAGGCGCATCTGCAGGCCGCCAATACCGCGGTGTTCGATGCGCTGATCGACGCGCTCGAAGCGCAAGGGCTCAATCCGCTGCCGCTCGCGATCACGTCGCTGAAGGATGCGCTGAGCCGCGATGTCGTGCAGTCGCTGTGCGCGCAACATGGTGTCGCGCTCGTGCTGAACACGACCGCGTTCGCCGCTTCCGCGATCGACGACCCGGAGCCGCTCGCGCTCGCCGGCGACGCGCCGGTGTTTCAGGTGATCCTGAGCGGCGGCAATCGCGAAGACTGGCTGAAGGACAACCACGGCCTCAATTCGCGCGACATCGCGATGCATATCGCGCTGCCCGAAGTGGACGGGCGCATCATCACGCGCGCGATCAGCTTCAAGGGGCTCGCGTATCGCTGTTCGCATACGCAGGTCGACGTGGTCCGCTATCAGCCCGACCTCGAACGGGTGCGCTTTCTCGCCGAGCTGAGCCGGCGCTGGTGCCGTTTGCGTTCGCTCGATAACGCCGACAAGAAAGTCGCGTTGATTCTCGCCAACTATCCGATGAGCGAAGGGCGCATCGGCAATGGCGTCGGGCTCGATACGCCGGCGTCGGTGGTCGGCATTCTGTCGATGCTGCGCGATGAAGGTTATCGTGTCGGCGAACTACCCGGAAACGGCGACGCGTTGTTGAACAGGCTGACCGAAGGCGTGACCAACGATCCGGTCGTACGCGATCTGCGTCCGGCCCTGCAAAGCCTCGCACTCGACGACTATCTCGCGCATTTCAACGCGTTGCCGGCGAGCGCGCGCGACGCGTTGAACGCTCGCTGGGGCATGCCCGAGCAGGACCCCACGCTACGGCGCGGCCGCTTCATGATCGCCGGCTGGCGCTGCGGCCTGGTGTTCGTCGGCATTCAGCCTGCGCGTTCGCGCGAGCACGGCGACTACGCGAGCTATCACGATGCGGAGCTCGTACCGCCGCACGCATACCTCGCGTTCTATTTCTGGCTGCGCCATCAGTTCGGCATCGACGCGGTCGTGCACGTCGGCAAGCACGGCAACCTGGAATGGCTGCCGGGCAAAAGCGTCGCCTTGAGCGACGCGTGCTGGCCCGATCTGATTCTCGGACCGATGCCGCATCTGTATCCGTTCATCGTCAATGATCCCGGCGAGGGCAGCCAGGCGAAGCGGCGCGCGCAGGCGGTGATCATCGATCATCTGATGCCACCGCTTACACGCGCCGAAAACTATGGGCCGCTGCAGGACCTCGAACGCCAGGTCGACGAATACTACGAAGCATTGATGGTCGATTCGCGTCGCGCGAAGCTCTTGCGTCGCACGATTCTGACGACGATCGTCGAGCATCGGCTGCACGAAGAGCTGAGTCTCGCGGCGCCGAACCGACAGGACGATGAAGACGCGCTGCTCACACGCGTCGATGCGTGGCTGTGCGAGCTGAAGGAAGCGCAGATTCGCGATGGCCTGCATACGTTCGGGCAGTCGCCGCGCGGCGTGCAGCGGCGCGACACGCTGCTCGCGCTCGGGCGCTTTCCGGTCGGCGATGGGCGGGCCGGCAAGGCGGGGCTCGTCGACGCGCTGGCGCGCGATCTGCGCATCGATCATCGGTTCGACCCGTTGACGGTGGATTGGGCCGCCGCATGGGACGGTCCGCGACCCGAGGTATTGCAGCGGGTCAGCGATGCGCCGTGGCGACATTATGGCGATACGCGTGAGCGGTTGGAATTGCTCGCGGGCGAGCTGTTGCGCGGTGTCTGCGATGTCGATTGCGATGATGCGGATCGTTCGCAGGCCGTCCCCGTAGCCGACGAAAGTCTGCCGCAAGCGGCACAGGTGATCGCACGCCTGCGCGACGACGTGCTGCCGCGTCTCGACGCCTGCGGCCCGCAGGAAATGACGCAACTGAAGCGCGGCCTCGAAGGACGTTTCGTGCCGCCAGGTCCGAGCGGTTCGCCGTCGCGCGGTCGGCCCGACGTGCTGCCCACCGGCCGCAACTTCTATTCGGTCGACACGCGCGCGGTGCCGACGCAAGCCGCGTGGGCACTCGGCCTGAAATCGGCGCAGCAACTGATCGAGCGGCATCTGCAGGAGCACGGCGATTATCCCAGCGCGATCGGCCTGTCGGTCTGGGGCACCGCGACGATGCGCACCGGCGGCGACGATATCGCGCAGGCGCTCGCGCTGCTCGGCGTGCGGCCGAAATGGGCGCCGGGCAGCCACCGTGTGACGGACTTCGAGATCATGCCGATCGACGCGTTCGATCGGCCGCGTATCGACGTCACGTTGCGCGTATCCGGTTTCTTTCGCGATGCGTTCGCGAACGTGATGCATCTGTTCGATGCGGCCGTGCAAGCGGTTGCCGAACTCGACGAGCCCGCGGAGCTGAATCCGATTCGCGCGCGCGTGCAGCGCGAACGCGATGCGTTGATCGCGCGCGGCATGGACCCGGTCGAAGCGCGCAAGCGCGCCGGCTGGCGCGTGTTCAGCGCGCGGCCGGGCACGTACGGCGCGGGTCTGCAGCAGATGATCGACTCGCGCCAATGGCAGACCGACGCCGATCTCGCGAACGCGTATCAGGCATGGGGCGGATATGCGTACGCGCAGAAGAGCGCGGGCGAGGAGGCGCATCAAGCGTTTGGCACGCGCCTCGCAGTGATGGACCTCGTGCTGCAGAACCAGGACAACCGCGAGCACGACGTGCTCGATTCGAACGACTACTACCAGTTTCAGGGCGGCATGGTCGCGGCGGTGCGGCATCTGGCAGGTCGGCAGCCGCGCGTCTATCACGCGGATCACAGCAATCCGGCCGCGCCGCGCGTGCGGACGTTGCAGGAGGAGATCGCGCGCGTGATCCGCTCGCGCGTGGTCAATCCGAAATGGCTCGACGGCGTGAAGCGCCACGGCTACAAGGGCTCGGCCGAGATCGCCGCGACCGTCGATTATCTGTATGGCTACGACGCGACCGCGCGCGTGATCGCGGATCATCAATACGCGCTCGTCGCCGATGCTTATCTGAATGACGCCGATACGCGCGCGTTCATGCAACGGCACAATCCGCATGCGCTGCATTCGATCTGCGAGCGTTTGCTCGAGGCGATGCAGCGGGGGCTGTGGCAGCAGCCGGGTGACTATCGCGCGCAGGTGGAAACGCATCTGCTTGCGAGCGAACAGCAGATCGAAGGAAGACAAACATGAATGGAGCGATGCGAGGAGCGGACGACGCAGGTAGCTCCGCCTGTGTATCGGGTACGGCGGCGCGGCCCGTTTTTCCGTTTGCGGCGCTGATCGGCCAGGCCTCGTTGCAGCAGGCGCTGGTGCTCGCGGCGATCGACCCGGGCTTGGGCGGCGTATTGATCAGCGGGCCGCGTGGCACCGCGAAGTCGACTGCCGCGCGCGCGCTTGCGGAACTGCTGCCGGAGGGAGAACTCGTGAATCTGCCGCTTGGCGCGAGTGAGGATCGTCTGATCGGCACGCTCGATATCGAAAGCGTGCTGCGCGACGGCTCGGTGCGCTTCTCGCCGGGGCTGCTCGCGAAGGCGCATCGCGGCGTGCTGTACGTCGACGAAGTCAATCTGCTGCCCGATGCGCTCGTCGATGCGTTGCTCGATGCGGCGGCGAGCGGCGTCAATACCGTCGAACGCGATGGCGTGTCGCATAGTCATGACGCGAGCTTCGTGCTGATCGGCACGATGAATCCCGAAGAGGGCGAGTTGCGGCCGCAATTGATCGACCGCTTCGGTCTGATGGTGGAGTTGCAGAACGCGTTCGAGCCGCAGGTGCGGCAGGCGATCGTCAAAGCGCGGTTCGCGTTCGATCTCGATCCCGCTGGGTTTCGTACCGTTTACGCGGAGCAGCAAGCTTCATACGCGCAGCGAATTCGCTCGGCGCGCGCGGCGCTGCCGCTGCTGTCGTTCGATGACGCCGTCCATGCGCGCGTGAGCGCGCTATGCATCGACGCGGCCGTCGACGGCCTGCGCGCCGACCTCGTGATGCTGCGCGCGGCGCGCGCGCTGGCCGCATTCGAACGGGCAGGTGCGGTGACGGTGCGGCATGTGGAGCGCGTTGCCGATCCGGTGCTGCTTCATCGGCGGCGTCAGCATGATTCGCAACATGCGAATCAGCGCCGGCCAGAAAGCGCGGCGCCGGCACGGGACGTCGCTGCGGGTGCGTCTGGCGATACGGCTCCATCCACGACACCTTCCGCCGACTCCGACTGGGGCTACCTGCCGCCCGAGCCGGCGGCGGCTTTGCCTGTCAAAGGCGTCATTGCGCTCGACGAAAAAAAACGCTGAGCCATCGGAAAGGCGCCGCCGCTGACTCGCGCAGCGGTTTTCGATGGCGACGAGGCGTGGGGGCCGATTCGCGCGATACGTCGCGTGGCGAACCGGGCAGGCGCATTGCATGGCCACCGACGCTCGCCGCGATGCGCGAGCACACGCTGCGTCGTGAGCATCTGCGTTTCGTACGGGAAGTGCCGCGTGGCGGTGTGCTGCATTGCTTCGTGCTCGATTGCTCCGGGTCGATGCTGGCGGGCCAACGCCTCGCGTTCGCGAAGGGTCTACTGACTGCCTTGTTCGACCGTGCGAGTGCGATGCGCGCCGAGGCTGCGCTGATCTGCTTCGGCGGTGCGGGAGCGGATGTGCGCTTCGGCCCCGCCGTGCCGCGCTGGTGGAACGAGCGATGGCTCGCGCCCGTGGGCGGAGGCGGCGGTTCGCCGCTCGCGTCGGGCGTGCGCAGCGCCGCGCAACTGCTCGAACGCTGCGCGCGGCGACGGCCGGCCCAGCAGCGCTGGTTATGGATTCTGACCGACGGCCGCACGAGCGACGAACCCGCGCGGCCGGCCGACGTCGATGAAGTCGTGTTCGTCGATTTCGAGCGTGGTGCGATACGGCTCGGTCGTTGCGAGGTGCTCGCCAATGCCTGGGGAGCGCGGCGGTTGACGCCGGAAGAGTTGCTCGGCTGATCGATATGTGCGCAGCGAGGTCGACGCTGCGGTGTCAGCACGCGCGTTGCTTTTGTGGCCGTACCGCTTATTTCAGTCCGTTGGACCAGTGCTGCACATTCTCCTGACGATCGAACACGAACACCTTCATCGCCATCTGTTGAACGGAATCGAGTTGATCCAGTTCGAGCCCATGCATGGACGGCTCGCCAGGCGTTTTGCCCTTCTGAACGTTGCGGATCACCGCCGTCGTCTCGATCTGTGAATCGTATTCGGCCGACTTCAGCCGGAACGCGATGCGCAGCCGCTCGCCGACTTCGCCCAGTGTCCATGACGCACTCAACGACATGCCGAGCGCGCTGATGCCCTTGGCGAGTCCAAGGCCTTCGTAAGTGTCACCGCTCCCGCCGATGCCAAACCGCACGGGCAGGTGCGCGTGGACGCGGATCGATTTGCGCTCACGGAGCCGGCGGACCATACCGGGCCTCGACAACACGGCATAGTCGAACGGCACGCGGCAGACCGCTTCGACCGTGCAGACGAAACGGAACACGGCCTGACTCGCGATCGCGACGACCTCGACGTTCTCGCCGGGCGTGAGCGGCAGCGGTTGGCCCTGCTGCATCGGCGGCGTGACGAACAGCGCATGATTCGGCGCGAAACCGATGATGCCGCAAGGTTGCATCGGCGCGCCGCTGCCGAGTTGCGAACGCATGCCGATCAATGTGCCGATCTCGAGGTGCATGTCTTTCAGCGTCAACTCACCGGCGTGGTCAGGCTGAGCGGTTGGCGCCGTCGGTTGTTGTGCGCCGAGGTCGAACAGGTCGCCGCGTTGCGGGCGGAAGTGTTGAAACAGAAAGGCACGCTCGTCGGTGGTCGCGAGCGTCGTCGCGCTTGCGAAGAGCAGCGTGCCGTCGGCATCGACGATCGGCCATGGGAGCGGCGTGCCTACCGGCACCGTATCAGGCTCGAGCATCGGGGATGCCGCGGCGGGCTGGGTGTCCTCGACGTGTGCGTCGACGAGATTGTCCATAGTCGGCAGCTAATTTAAGTGGCGGGATGATCTGATTGACGGCGGGGAAGGGTAGAACTTTAATTTGGGGAGCGGTGGTGAGTTCGAGCCGTGCTCGGACTACTTTGTTTTGTCGGTATCAGGACTTCGGCGGGTTGAATCGGATGACTAACTATTTCCGCTGATTTTCGGTCTGGCCAGAGTTGACTCTTTTTTACGGCTGGCGGCAATGCGATGGAGATGGCAGTCTTTGCTCCCAAAAGAAATTCGCAGAAGGGTATTGACGTGTTGTCGACCGCTCTCCATAATCTCGTTTCTCTGCTGCAGACGCAGCGACGCAAACGAAGCGGTGCCGGGTAGTGGTGGTTCAGGCGCGGCGGGTTTGGCGGACCGATCTTTAAAAACTAACAGTCGATAAGTGTGGGCGCTTGATGCGGAATGCGGCGGCGGATTCTCCGGAGTCTGCTGTCAGGCAGAAGTATCAGAAGCCTCACACAGTATTAGAGGAAGGTTTGTCTGTCGAAAGACGGATCAATCATCGTCAGTACGTTGAGTGAGCGACCGGGTTCGAGAGAGCCCGAACACAGTAACAGGTTTGAACTGAAGAGTTTGATCCTGGCTCAGATTGAACGCTGGCGGCATGCCTTACACATGCAAGTCGAACGGCAGCACGGACTTCGGTCTGGTGGCGAGTGGCGAACGGGTGAGTAATACATCGGAACGTGTCCTGGAGTGGGGGATAGCCCGGCGAAAGCCGGATTAATACCGCATGCGCTCGGGAGAGGAAAGCGGGGGATCTTTCGGGACCTCGCGCTCAAGGGGCGGCCGATGGCAGATTAGGTAGTTGGTGGGGTAAAGGCCTACCAAGCCGACGATCTGTAGCTGGTCTGAGAGGACGACCAGCCACACTGGGACTGAGACACGGCCCAGACTCCTACGGGAGGCAGCAGTGGGGAATTTTGGACAATGGGCGCAAGCCTGATCCAGCAATGCCGCGTGTGTGAAGAAGGCCTTCGGGTTGTAAAGCACTTTTGTCCGGAAAGAAAACCTTGTGGCTAATATCCGTGAGGGATGACGGTACCGGAAGAATAAGCACCGGCTAACTACGTGCCAGCAGCCGCGGTAATACGTAGGGTGCGAGCGTTAATCGGAATTACTGGGCGTAAAGCGTGCGCAGGCGGTGCTGTAAGACCGATGTGAAATCCCCGGGCTTAACCTGGGAACTGCATTGGTGACTGCAGCGCTGGAGTATGGCAGAGGGGGGTGGAATTCCACGTGTAGCAGTGAAATGCGTAGAGATGTGGAGGAACACCGATGGCGAAGGCAGCCCCCTGGGCCAATACTGACGCTCATGCACGAAAGCGTGGGGAGCAAACAGGATTAGATACCCTGGTAGTCCACGCCCTAAACGATGTCAACTGGTTGTCGGGCCTTCATTGGCTTGGTAACGTAGCTAACGCGTGAAGTTGACCGCCTGGGGAGTACGGTCGCAAGATTAAAACTCAAAGGAATTGACGGGGACCCGCACAAGCGGTGGATGATGTGGATTAATTCGATGCAACGCGAAAAACCTTACCTACCCTTGACATGTATGGAATCCTGCCGAGAGGCGGGAGTGCCCGAAAGGGAGCCATAACACAGGTGCTGCATGGCTGTCGTCAGCTCGTGTCGTGAGATGTTGGGTTAAGTCCCGCAACGAGCGCAACCCTTGTCCCTAGTTGCTACGCAAGAGCACTCCAGGGAGACTGCCGGTGACAAACCGGAGGAAGGTGGGGATGACGTCAAGTCCTCATGGCCCTTATGGGTAGGGCTTCACACGTCATACAATGGTCGGAACAGAGGGTTGCCAAGCCGCGAGGTGGAGCCAATCCCAGAAAACCGATCGTAGTCCGGATCGCACTCTGCAACTCGGGTGCGTGAAGCTGGAATCGCTAGTAATCGCGGATCAGCATGCCGCGGTGAATACGTTCCCGGGTCTTGTACACACCGCCCGTCACACCATGGGAGTGGGTTTTACCAGAAGTGGCTAGTCTAACCGCAAGGAGGACGGTCACCACGGTAGGATTCATGACTGGGGTGAAGTCGTAACAAGGTAGCCGTATCGGAAGGTGCGGCTGGATCACCTCCTTTCCAGAGCTGTGCATTCATTGCACTCAAGTGCTCACGCTTATCGGCTGTGGTTAGAAGAAACGCAGGCAGGCTCAGGGGTCTGTAGCTCAGC
This sequence comes from Paraburkholderia sp. MM6662-R1, assembly GCF_050436245.1. NCBI lineage: Bacteria > Pseudomonadati > Pseudomonadota > Betaproteobacteria > Burkholderiales > Burkholderiaceae > Paraburkholderia > Paraburkholderia sp. MM6662-R1. Next base: position 2,660,118 of record NZ_JBNDLV010000004.1, read on the forward strand.
CGGTTAGAGCACCGTCTTGATAAGGCGGGGGTCGATGGTTCGAATCCATCCAGACCCACCAGTGTCTTGTCTGGTGAGCTGAAGGGCTGGGGCCGCTGGAGTATCTGTGAGACTGGGGGATTAGCTCAGCTGGGAGAGCACCTGCTTTGCAAGCAGGGGGTCGTCGGTTCGATCCCGTCATCCTCCACCAATCCTCAATGCCAAGGGTTCAGCACGAAGTGATGCTGAGTACTTTGCATTGGCGATTGAGCCAGTCAGAGCGGTATGAGGCACAGGCTTCATACCGGCTGCCGTTCTTTAACAATCAGGAAGAAGTAGTAAAGAGATTCACGAAAGGCACCTGGAGATGGGTGCGGAGTAGGTGAATCAGGGTTGTGATTGTATCGATGTATTTTAAAGGTGATCGAAAGATTGCTTTGGAATACGGCGCAACACGAATACTCAACCTGTAGCGAGTGCGTCTATCCCCTGCGGGGATGGGACCCACGTAAGCGCTAAAGCGCTAGCGTGGGTCGACACAGAGACACACCCGTTATAGGGTCAAGCGAACAAGTGCATGTGGTGGATGCCTTGGCGATCACAGGCGATGAAGGACGCGGTAGCCTGCGAAAAGCTCCGGGGAGCTGGCAAACGAGCATTGATCCGGAGATGTCCGAATGGGGAAACCCACTCCTAATGGAGTATCCGTAGCTGAATCCATAGGCTGCGTGAGGCGAACGCGGTGAACTGAAACATCTAAGTAACCGCAGGAAAAGAAATCAACCGAGATTCCCAGAGTAGTGGCGAGCGAAATGGGATCAGCCGGTACACGTTATCTGTATTGTTAGTCGAACGCTCTGGAAAGTGCGGCCATAGCAGGTGATAGCCCTGTAGACGAAAACAGCATGGAAGAACTGGGTGTACGAGAAGTAGGGCGGGACACGTGAAATCCTGTCTGAAGATGGGGGGACCATCCTCCAAGGCTAAATACTCGTGATCGACCGATAGTGAACCAGTACCGTGAGGGAAAGGCGAAAAGAACCCCGGGAGGGGAGTGAAACAGATCCTGAAACCGCATGCATACAAACAGTCGGAGCCTCTGCGAAGGGGTGACGGCGTACCTTTTGTATAATGGGTCAGCGACTTACATTCAGTGGCGAGCTTAACCGATTAGGGCAGGCGTAGCGAAAGCGAGTCCGAACAGGGCGTCCAGTCGCTGGGTGTAGACCCGAAACCAGGTGATCTATCCATGGCCAGGTTGAAGGCACGGTAACACGTGCTGGAGGACCGAACCCACTAACGTTGAAAAGTTAGGGGATGAGCTGTGGATAGGGGTGAAAGGCTAAACAAACCTGGAAATAGCTGGTTCTCTCCGAAAACTATTTAGGTAGTGCCTCGTGTATCACCTTCGGGGGTAGAGCACTGTCATGGTTGTGGGGTCCATTGCGGATTACTACGCCATAGCAAACTCCGAATACCGAAGAGTGCAATCACGGGAGACAGACATCGGGTGCTAACGTCCGGTGTCAAGAGGGAAACAACCCAGACCGCCAGCTAAGGTCCCCAAATATGGCTAAGTGGGAAACGAAGTGGGAAGGCTAAAACAGTCAGGAGGTTGGCTTAGAAGCAGCCACCCTTTAAAGAAAGCGTAATAGCTCACTGATCGAGTCGTCCTGCGCGGAAGATGTAACGGGGCTAAGCCATATACCGAAGCTGCGGATGCACAGTAATGTGCATGGTAGGAGAGCGTTCCGTAAGCCTGCGAAGGTGCACTGGAAAGTGTGCTGGAGGTATCGGAAGTGCGAATGCTGACATGAGTAGCGATAAAGGGGGTGAAAGGCCCCCTCGCCGTAAGCCCAAGGTTTCCTACGCAACGTTCATCGGCGTAGGGTGAGTCGGCCCCTAAGGCGAGGCAGAAATGCGTAGCTGATGGGAAGCAGATTAATATTTCTGCACCATTGTGAAATGCGATGGGGGGACGGATCGCGGAAGGTTGTCCGGGTGTTGGAAGTCCCGGTCCTTGCATTGGAGAAGGCGCTTTGGCAAATCCGGGCGCAGAATTCAAGGGTGCGAGGCGAGCCACTTCGGTGGCGAAGCAACTGGAAGGGGTTCCAGGAAAAGCCTCTAAGCTTCAGTTTCACAGTGACCGTACCGCAAACCGACACAGGTGGGCGAGATGAGTATTCTAAGGCGCTTGAGAGAACTCGGGAGAAGGAACTCGGCAAATTGGTACCGTAACTTCGGGATAAGGTACGCCCTCATAGCCTGACTGGCCTGCGCCAGAAGGGTGAAAGGGTTGCAATAAACTGGTGGCTGCGACTGTTTAATAAAAACACAGCACTCTGCAAACACGAAAGTGGACGTATAGGGTGTGACGCCTGCCCGGTGCCGGAAGATTAAATGATGGGGTGCAAGCTCCTGATTGAAGTCCCGGTAAACGGCGGCCGTAACTATAACGGTCCTAAGGTAGCGAAATTCCTTGTCGGGTAAGTTCCGACCTGCACGAATGGCGTAACGATGGCCACACTGTCTCCTCCCGAGACTCAGCGAAGTTGAAGTGTTTGTGATGATGCAATCTCCCCGCGGCTAGACGGAAAGACCCCATGAACCTTTACTGCAGCTTTGCATTGGACTTTGAACCGGTCTGTGTAGGATAGGTGGGAGGCTATGAAGTTGGGACGCCAGTCTCAATGGAGCCGTCCTTGAAATACCACCCTGATCTGTTTGAGGTTCTAACCTTGGCCCGTGATCCGGGTCGGGGACAGTGCATGGTAGGCAGTTTGACTGGGGCGGTCTCCTCCCAAAGTGTAACGGAGGAGTACGAAGGTACGCTAGGTACGGTCGGAAATCGTGCTGATAGTGCAATGGCATAAGCGTGCTTGACTGTGAGACTGACAAGTCGAACAGGTGCGAAAGCAGGTCATAGTGATCCGGTGGTTCTGTATGGAAGGGCCATCGCTCAACGGATAAAAGGTACTCTGGGGATAACAGGCTGATACCGCCCAAGAGTTCATATCGACGGCGGTGTTTGGCACCTCGATGTCGGCTCATCTCATCCTGGGGCTGTAGCCGGTCCCAAGGGTATGGCTGTTCGCCATTTAAAGAGGTACGTGAGCTGGGTTTAAAACGTCGTGAGACAGTTTGGTCCCTATCTGCCGTGGGCGCTGGATATTTGAAGGGGGCTGCTCCTAGTACGAGAGGACCGGAGTGGACGAACCTCTGGTGTACCGGTTGTCACGCCAGTGGCATCGCCGGGTAGCTATGTTCGGAAGAGATAACCGCTGAAAGCATCTAAGCGGGAAACTCGCCTTAAGATGAGATATCCCCGGGGCTTCGAGCCCCTTGAAGGGTCGTTCAAGACCAGGACGTTGATAGGTCAGGTGTGCACGTACAGTAATGTACTGAGCTAACTGATACTAATTGCCCGTAAGGCTTGATCCTATAACAGGTGTGTCTCGACCCGCGTGAGTGCTTCAGTACTTACGCGGGTCCGATCCCCGAAGGGGATTTGTGTGAACTCCCGCGGGAGCTCACAGAAACGCACGGTTGGGATTCAGTGTTGTGCCAGAAACAACACAACCCCCACACACTCGAATCCTTTACGCTTCTTCCCGATTGGCTGTGGCGCAACCGGTTGACTTCAACCCTGCGACGCAGCAACCCGTCATGCCTGATGACCATAGCGAGTCGGCCCCACCCCTTCCCATCCCGAACAGGACCGTGAAACGACTCCACGCCGATGATAGTGCGGATTGCCCGTGTGAAAGTAGGTAATCGTCAGGCTCCCCCCCCAGTCAGAAACCCCACCCGCCGCGGTGGGGTTTTTGCGTTTACGCGGCCGACTTTGCGCGCTTCACTACTTTCCGATCCGCAACGCATCCGCGTAACCCGTCAGTTCCAGATAGGCTCGCCCTACATCCGCATTCTGTTGACTCACCCGTACCGCGCCTTCCCAATACACGGCACCGGTCGACTGTCGTGAGTCGAGTTCCTGATCGTCCATCAGCGGATCGAGTTGCCATGTCAGCGTTCCCGCTCTAACCGTCATCGAGACCGGATACGAAGTATTCGTGTGCGGCGAGCGCCACATGCGACGCGGCGTGAAGTCGACTTCACCGGGGTCGAAATTCGTTGCCTGACCATCGGGTCTGCGAAGCGTCGCGTGGGCCCATATTGCATGTCCGTCGCGGCTACGGATCTTGAATGCCATTAGCGCCGAGCCGTCCGTCAAATTGGCGCCGAGCCAATCCCATCCGACCGCATTGGCGTCGAGCAACGTGCTCGACCACTCGTGATCGAGCCATGCGGTCCCCGTCACTGCTGCATCGCGCGTCGTGTCGTTTCCACCTCCGGCTGGGCGCACCACAGTGCCCGTCACGCGGAGTTGCGGTTCGCTGTAGTAATAGCTCGCCTGTTCGGGCCGCGGTCCTTTGCGCGAGTAACCGCGCTCGCCCTGAATCAGCGGAGGCTGCGTTGGCGCGAGTTGGAGGTGTAGCGAGAATCCGCTTGCATCGGCGGTGACGTCGTAGTGGCCGTCCGCGGCGCGAATCATTTTCCAGGCGTCGAGTTTGACGTCGGTGTTGGCGGTCTTCGCGTAGGCGAGCCCGAGACCCTGCCGAGCGATGCGTTGATCGTGAACGAGGTGTCCGATGGCCGGATCGCTCAGCGCAGCGTGCGCGATGATCAGTTGCGACGGGGCGAAATCGCTTGGATCGGCGGCATCGTGACCAGTCGCCGTACGGAAGAACGTGATCTGGAATCCGAGCGGTCGGTTGTCGGGCGTCGTGAGCCAGCCTGTCGCGTACCACCATTCGGTGCGGAAAGCCGGATGAGCACCGCTGTCCCGCGGAAACGAGATCGGATGGTCTGGCGTGACTGCCGCGAAGGCGACCGGGGCGGAACCAGTGGAGTCGCTACTAGCGGCGAAAGAGGGCGACACAGCGGCAATGCCAATCCAAAGTAGCCCTCGGAAAAAAAGCTGAAGGCGCCGCGGAGGTGACCCGCCGTGTCGGCGCGCGATGCACGTCGCGCAGCCATCAAGCGCAGAGCAAACCTCGCGAATGGCCGCGCTATCCCAGATCAACCGAATTTTCCACGCACGCCGCGCAACTGACATCACCAGTCCTCCTTCACCGCGCGCACTGCATCCACCGACACCGCACCGCGTCCCGCGACCACCGCCGTCGTACACGACAGCACCAGCATTACCAAGGCGACTGTGCCCAGCACGAACCACGGTACATGCAGCGACATGCTCCAGTGAAACGACTGTGGATTGACGACGAACACGAGAATCAGGCTGATCGCGAAACCAAGCGCGAAACCGAGCGCAATGCCGCATGCGGTGAGCAGACCGCCCTCCGAAGCGAGGATCGCGAGAATCTGCGCGCGCGTCACGCCGACGTGGCGCAACATCCCGAACTCACGGGCGCGCGCGAGCGTCTGCGCGGAAAACGTCGCTGCGACGCCGAACAATCCGATCACGATCGCCACCGCCTCGAGCAGATACGTGACCGCGAAACTGCGATCGAAGATCACCAGCGTGCGCGCACGGATCTCGCCCGGTTGCGACACCTCGAGCGAAGCGCCGAACGGCAGCGCCTTCAAACTTGCGACGACGCGTTCGACACTCACGCCCGGCTCGACGGTCACGGCGACATCGGTTGCGGTGGAGTCGCCGGTCAGCCGCCGATAATCGGCAAGCCGTATCTGGATCGCGCCGCTCTGTCGCGCGTAGTCGCGCCAGACGCCGGCTACGACGAACGTCTGGATATGCTCGCCGAGCGACAACCGCACACGTTGACCTAACTCATACCCATACAGGTCGATCATTGCTTCGGAGACCCAAATAGGTATGTCGCCGGCGCGAAGCGCGGACGGCGGCAGCACCGCGCCGGTCATCTGCAGAGTCGCGCCCGGATCGGTCGCGTCGATTTCGCGGGCGAGCAGCGCGACGTCCGGGCGCGCGGGATCGAGCGTCAGATGTGTGATGCGCGCGAACGCGGCGTTGCCGATGCCGGGCACCGTCGCGATGCGTGTCTGTTCGTCGGGCCGCAAGCCGCCACTGTCGCCGCTATTGCCACCCGACGCTACGCGCACGTACAGATCGGCGGACAGCAGATGCGTGATCCAGTCGTCGACAGACACGCGGAAGCTGGCCACCATGATCGCCATCGCGACGATCAGCGCGAAGCTCGACAGCACGCCGCCCATCGCGATCGACGCCTGCCCCGGCGCATTCGCGAGACGCGCAATCGCGAGCGTGCCCGTCGCGCCCGCGCGGCGTCGCGTGCCGCGCGCGCGGCCTGCCGCGCCGAATATCAGCGCGGTCACGCGCGGCATCAGCGCAATGCCGCCGACGAGCAGCAACGCGACCGCCAGATAACCGGCGATCGGCGCATCGAACCACGGCGGCACGCGCGTCAGCGCGGCGGCCGCCAGCAAACAGCCGAACGCCGGCCACGGCGTGGCGAGCCGCGCCAATGCGCTTTCCTCGGCACCGGCCTTGAGTGCCGGGGCAGGCCGTGCGCGCGCCGCGTCGATAGCGGGCGCTACGCTGCCCAACACCGACACCGCGACCCCAAGCGCGAGAAACACCACGCTCGCGAGCGGCTCGAAACCGACTCGCGGTTGCACGCCCGGAAAATAGCCGCCGCCGAGATCGCTGCCGAAGAAGCGCAGCGCACCGCTGGCCATCGCGTAGCCGAGCGCAAGTCCACACAACGAGCCGAGCAAGCCGAGCAGCGCGCCTTCAAGCAGGATCTGCCGCAATAGCTGAGCTCGCGTGAGCCCGAGCACGCGCAGCATCGCGAATTGCGATCGGCGTCGCACGACACCGAGTGCCTGAGTCGAAAACACGAGGAACGCGCCCGTGAACAGCGCGACCAGCGCGAGCACGTTCATGTTGATCCGGTAAGCACGCGACAGGCGATCGGTGCGGCTCTCAGTGTCGCGCGTCTCGGCGACTACCCATGTGCTGCCGAGCTGCTGTTGCAGATCGCGTTTGAAGCGTTGCCGATCGACGCCGCGTGCGAGTTGCACGTCAACGCGCGTCAGCTTGCCCACCTTGCCGAATCGCCATTGCGCGGCGGCGATGTCCATCACCGCGAGCCGTTGACCCGGCCGCGTGCGCACGAGCCCGCCCGCGACGCGCAGATGCAGATCCGACGTACCGATGCGTAGCGTGACGTCGTCGCCGGTCTTGACGTTCAGCCATTGCTGCGCGGCCGTCGACAGAAATATCGCATCGGAGGCGAGCGTGTCGAACGGGCGATCAGGCGAGGGCACGCCGATCAGATCGGGCGTGATCGACCTCGCCTTGAAGACGTCGATGCCGAGAACGGGCAGTGCACCGGTGCGGCCCGGCACCCCGACGTCGAGCGCGAGCACGGGACTCGCCAGCACCACGCCCGGTTCGTTGGCGAGTCGCGGATAGAGGGACTCGTCGACGAAAGGCTGCGCGCCGCGCACCTGCAGATCCGCTTCGCCTGACAGACTGCGCGCGGCCGCCGAGAATTCGTTGAAGGCGGCGCTGTTGATCAATTGCACCGCGTAGCCGAGCGCGACGCCTAGCGCGATCGTCGCGATGGCGACGAGTGCGCGTCCGCGATGACTGCGCCATTCCGCGACCATCAGCCAGCGCGCGAGAACACGATATCCCGGCGCGCGCGGCAGTGGACGAAGGTCAACGGCCATGGTGGGTCGAGCGGGCCGCGGCGTGCGCGACGTTCGCGGCCTTATCGCGCGCGCCATGCAAGTCGCCGTCGCTCAGGATCAACACGCGGTCGGCCACGGCGGCCGCGGCCTCGGAATGCGTGACCATGATCGTCGCCGCGCCGGTCGCCTTGCATTGCGCGCGGAACAGGCCGAGCACGTCGCGCGCGGTGGCAGGGTCGAGGTTGCCGGTCGGTTCGTCGGCGAGAAGCAGCGTCGGACGATGCACGAGTGCGCGTGCAATGGCTACACGCTGCAATTCGCCGCCGGAGAGATCGCGCGGAAAGTCGTCGCCGCGTCCGCCGAGGCCGACCGCCGCGAGCATGTCGAGCGCGGCGGCCGTCGGTAGATCATTGAGCAGCAGTGGCAGCGCGACGTTCTGCGCGAGCGTCAGATGCGGCAGCACGTGAAACGCCTGGAACACGAAGCCGAGCTTCTGGCGCCGCAGTCGCGTCGCGGCGTTGTCGTCGAGTTGTTCGACCGGGCGTCCGTCGATTAGCACGCTGCCGCTATCGGCGCGGTCGAGCCCGGCGATCAGGTTGAGCAATGTCGACTTGCCGACGCCCGAATCGCCCATGATCGCGACGAACTCGCCCGCAGCGAGTGTGAAGTCGAGCTGCGCGAGCACGATGCGGCCGGTGCCGTACCGCTTGCTCAGGCCGCGGCATTCGAGTGCGGGTACGACGTCGTCACGAAGCGCCATGCGAGGAGGTCCGGAAAAGGAGTCGGGCGAGGGGAGCCCGTTGCGCGAATTGAGTGTGCCTCGCCGCGCGAGTTTCTGCAGCAGTTACCATGGCGCGGCGCTGGTCTGTGTAAGGAAAACGGAAGATTCGTGCGCCTGGAGTGGAACATTTTCAGCGCACCTTGATCGAGGCGCGCGGCACCGCTAGCGACCTCCTCGCCGGTCGGCTTAGACCGCTCGCACAAAAATTTTTTTATCGCCGACGAGGCAAATTTTTGTTTGGTTGCCGCTCGTCCGCGGCCGTCAAAAAGCACTCGACAGCACGATCCGTTCCAGTCGAACCAGCCCCATAAACAGCGAATGCCTAACAGCGGCCAACCTCCGGCTAATTGCCAGCTTTTGCTGCCAAACTGCCAAGGCCTAACGACGCCTTTGTAACAATGTGCAAGCGCACATTTCGATCCATTTTGCAAGCGCCCACGTTGCAACAATGTATTGTGGCGCGGATTTCGCGGCTGTTGCGATGCAAAATTATTCTTATCTTGGTAATCTCCCACCCTTGGTCAGTCGGCTGCGGGTAAACGTGTAGCGGGAATCCCCGCCACGCGTCAATTTCAGCGAACTACAACTTACATTTCCATTTCAATGTCTGCTTGTTTCAGGGGGCGTTGACGCGGCGTTTTGTACTTCAAGTTTTGACAGAGCACATGCCATTGCCTCTCCTAAGTCTTCTCATCTGGATCCCCATCGTCGCCGGGTTCGTGGTTCTGCGCGCCGGGTCGGACGCGGCGCGTAATCGCACACGCTGGCTCGCGCTGATCGGCGCGGTGGCGGGTTTCTTGCCGGTGATCCCGCTCGTGGCGAGTTTCCGTAACGACGTGACCTCGATGCAGTTCGTCGAGAACGTCCGCTGGTCGCCGACGTTCGATATCGCATGGCATGTGGGAATCGACGGGATTTCGCTGTGGCTCGTCGCGCTGACCGCGCTGACGACGATCATCATCGTGATCGCATCGTGGGAGTCGATCACGCAGCGCACCGCGCAGTACTTCGGCGCGTTCCTGATGCTGTCGGGCTTCATGCAGGGTGTGTTCACGTCCCTCGACGGCATGATGTTCTTCATTGCGTTCGAGGCGACGCTGATCCCGCTGTATCTGCTGATCGGCACCTACGGTCACAAGAACCGCACGTATGCGGCGGTGAAGTTCTTCTTCGTGTCGTTCCTCGGCTCGCTGATGATGCTGATGTCGCTGCTCTATCTGTATAGCCTGACGCATAGCTTCGACCTCGCCGTGTGGCGCGAAGCGCACCTCGACATGGTGCCGCAGGCGCTGATCTTCCTCGGCTTCCTTGCCGCGTTCGGCGTGAAGGTGCCGATGTGGCCGCTGCACACGTGGCTGCCCGACGTGCACCTCGACGGCCCGACGGGCGCCGCGGTGATGATCGGCATGCTGAAGATCGGCGGCTACGGTCTGCTGCGTTTCGCGCTGCCGATCGCGCCGCAAGCGAGCCATTTCTTCGCGCCGATGATGATCACGCTGTCGCTCGTCGCGGTGATCTATTCGAGCCTGCTCGCACTCGTGCAGACCGACATGCGCCGCCTGCTCGCGTATTCGACGGTCGCGCATATGGGCCTCGTCACGCTCGGTCTGTTCGTTTTCAACCGCTTCGGCCAGTCCGGCGCAATCGTGCAGATGATCTCGTACGGCGTGGTGTCCGGCGCGATGCTGTTGTGCACCGGCATGCTCTACGACCGCACGAAATCCGCGTCGATCGCCGAATACGGCGGCGTCGCCAACACGATGCCGCGCTTTGCGGCTTTCGTGATGCTGTTCTCGATGGCCAACATCGGTCTGCCGGGCACGTCGGGTTTCGTCGGCGAATTCATGGTGCTGATGGGCGCGATCCGCTTCAACTTCTGGATCGGTGCGATCGCCGCGACCACCCTGATTCTGAGCGCGGCCTACACGCTGTGGATGTACAAGCGCGTGATCTTCGGTGCGATCGCCAACGCGCGCGTGGCGAAGCTGAAGGACCTCGGCAAGCGCGAGTTCGCGCTGCTCGGTGCGTTGGCGCTGCTGGTGCTCGCGATCGGTCTCGACCCGAAGCCGTTCACCGATGCGATCGATCCGTCGGTCACCACGCTGCTCGCGCAATCGGAACGCTCGGCGCTGCCTTCGGACTCCGTGCCGACGGAGGGCGGCGAGCGTCTGCAGGCAGCGGCGCCCGGACCGGTTCCCGTCGCCACGCAGACTCCGGGTTAAAAGAACAGAGCGCAAGAGTCGTTGTCGCATCCGCGCGTCAGGATGCGGCGACGCTCTTGCGCTTTTGCGCGTCGTTATCAATCCCTTTGTGAATGCATGCGTGTTGCAGTACGTCGAAAACCGCTGCGCGTCCAGCGATTTTTTAGCGCTTGTTTCAGGGGACTTTTGCGATGCGTTAGCTTTTCGATGCTTCGTTTCGAAGCGTCGCAAACGACGCTGGTGAATAGGGTGCGCGGGGAAATGCGGCAACGTGTCGCACTGCGTCGCGACGCAATAGTTCGTTGCTAAATCGAGTGTTTATTAGCATCCGATGCCCCCCTATTATGCGAGCGCTTATTAATGGAGAGCCGTCGAATGACGTTCGTTGAAGTCAAAAAAACGAGGCAGTGGATATGAAAGGACGGACGCTGAGAAGGCCGGCAAGTTTCATTTCCGCCAGCCTCATGTTGCTGCTTTCGGGTTGCAGCAACCTCGATATTCTGAATCCGAAGGGGAGTGTGGGACTCGCGGAGCGTGATCTGATCGCGACTTCGGTGTGGGCCATGCTGATCGTCGTGGTGCCGGTCATTCTGATGACACTGTTTTTCGCGTGGCGTTACCGCGCATCGAACAGCAACGCCGAATACCGTCCGGGTTGGACGCATTCCACCGCGATCGAGGTCGCCGTCTGGACCATTCCGGCGCTGATCGTTTTGTTTCTCGCCGTGTTGACGTGGAAGAGCACGCATGAGCTCGATCCGTATCGTCCGCTCGAGTCGCAGGTCAAACCGATCAACGTCGAAGTCGTCGCGCTAGACTGGAAGTGGCTGTTCATTTATCCGGACCTCGGCATCGCGTCGGTGAACCAGCTCGCGATCCCGGTCGGCACGCCGGTGAACTTCCGGATCACGTCGGACACGGTGATGAACTCGTTCTTCATCCCGCAGCTGGGCGGCCAGATCTATGCGATGGCGGGCATGCAGACGCGCCTGCACCTGATCGCCGATCACGCCGGCGACTACGCGGGCACCTCGGCAAACTTCAGCGGCAAGGGCTTCTCGGACATGAAGTTCCGCACGCTCGCGACGTCGCCTGAAGACTTCAATGCCTGGGTTGCGAAGGTCCGCGCTTCGTCGGACCGCCTCGACATGGACCGCTATCACGCGGTGTCCGAGCCGAGCGAAAAGGACCCGGTGCGGTACTTCTCGACGGTCGATCCGAAGCTCTTCAACAACATCATTGCCCGCTACAACAACGGCAACGTCATCGACAACATGAAAGACGCCAACTGCGCGCCTAAGGGGTAACTCATGTTCGGAAAACTAACTCTCGATGCGATTCCGTATCACGAGCCCATCATCGTTACGGCGGGCGGCGGGATGGTGCTCGCCGCGCTGGCGGTGCTAGGCGGAATCACGTATTTCGGGAAATGGCGCTACTTGTGGAGCGAATGGCTGACGTCCGTCGACCATAAGAAGATCGGTGTCATGTACATCGTCGTTGCGTTCATCATGCTGCTGCGCGGCTTCGCCGACGCGATCATGATGCGTATGCAACTGGCGCTGTCGTACCTGAGCCCGGGCTTTTTGCCACCGCATCACTACGACCAGGTCTTCACCGCGCACGGCGTCATCATGATCTTCTTCATGGCGATGGCGTTCATGATCGGTTTGATGAACATCGTCGTGCCGCTGCAGATCGGCGCGCGCGACGTCGCGTTCCCGTTCATCAACTCGCTGAGCTTCTGGATGACGGCAGTCAGCGCGATCCTGATCAACATCTCACTGGTGATCGGTGAATTCGCACAGACGGGCTGGCTCGCTTATCCGCCGTTGTCGGAATTGCAGTTCAGCCCTGGCGTAGGCGTCGACTATTACCTGTGGAGCCTGCAGATCTCTGGTATCGGCACGTTGCTGACCGGTGTGAACTTCTTCGTGACGATCGTGAAGATGCGCGCTCCGGGCATGTCGTGGATGAAGGTGCCGGTGTTCACGTGGACCTCGTTGTGCGCGAACGTGCTGATCATGGCGTCGTTCCCGATCCTGACCGTCACGCTCGCGCTGCTCGGTCTCGACCGCTACCTCGGCATGCACTTCTTCACGAACGATGCCGGCGGCAACGCGATGCTGTACCTGAACCTGATCTGGGCATGGGGTCACCCCGAGGTGTACATCCTGATCCTGCCGGCGTTCGGTATCTTCTCGGAAGTCGTCGCGACCTTCGCTAAAAAGCCGCTGTTCGGCTACAAGACGATGGTATGGGCGACCTGCGCGATCATGGTGCTGTCGTTCCTCGTGTGGCTGCACCACTTCTTCACGATGGGTTCGGGCGCGGACGTGAACGCGTTCTTCGGCATCGCGACGATGGTGATTTCGATTCCGACCGGCGTCAAAGTGTTCAACTGGCTGTTTACGATCTACAAGGGCCGTCTGAAATTCACGACGCCGGTTCTGTGGACGATCGGCTTCATCATCACTTTCACGATCGGCGGTATGACCGGTGTGATGCTGGCGATTCCGGGCGCGGACTTCATGCTGCACAACAGCCTGTTCCTGATCGCTCACTTCCATAACGTAATTATCGGTGGCGTGCTGTTCGGCTATCTGGCCGGCTTCAACTACTGGTTCCCGAAGGCGTTCGGCTTCAAGCTGAACGAGAAGCTCGGCAAGGCCGCGTTCTGGTTCTGGCAGATCGGCTTCTGGGTTGCGTTCACGCCGCTGTACGTGCTCGGCTTCATGGGCATGACGCGTCGTCTGAACCACTACGACAACCCGACCTGGCATCCGTGGCTGATCGCCGCCGCGTTCGGCGCGGTGCTGATCGCAATCGGTATCGCTTGCCAACTGCTGCAACTGGTCGTCAGCATCCGCGATCGCAACCTGAAGGAAAACCGCGACCTCACGGGCGATCCGTGGGACGGTCATACGCTGGAATGGGCGACGAGGTCGCCGCCGCCGGCTTATAACTTCGCGCATATCCCGGACGTCCGCTCGCTCGACGCGTTCACCGAAATGAAGTCGCGCAAGGGCGGTGTGAAAGTGCCGGCGTATCGCGACATTCACATGCCGTCGAATACGTCCGCGGGTCTGTTGGTGGGTCTGTTCTCGCTGGTGCTCGGTTTTGCCGGTGTGTGGCACATCTGGTGGCTTGCGATCGTTGGCGCGGTCGGCGCGATCGCCACCGTGATCATCTACAGCTTCATGGACAACGACGGCTATTACATTCCTGCCGACACTGTTGCGCTGATTGAAGAGAATCGCAACGGCGGTGCTGGTGCCGTGGCCGGCGTCGGCGCAAGCGCTGGCAAGCAGGTCGCGCTGGAGGTGGACTGATGTTACAGAAGACAATTGCGGTTGAGCCGCAACTCGCGCCGGACCATGTGCCGTCGCACTCGGTGTTCGGTTTCTGGCTGTACCTGATGACCGACTGCATCATCTTCGCGGCGCTGTTCGCGGTGTTCGCGGTGATGAGCCACCAGTTCGCGGGCGGTCCGAGCGGCAAGGACCTGTTCGAGATTCCGGGCGTCGCACTTGAAACGACGATGCTGCTGCTCTCGAGTATCACGTACGGCTTCGCGATGCTCGGCGCGCACAAGAACCGCAAGGGCGTGCTGCTCGGCTGGCTCGGCGTGACGTTCCTGCTGGGCCTCGCGTTCCTCGTGCTGGAAATGCGCGAGTTCTCGCACCTGATCGCCGAAGGCGCGGGTCCGAGCCGCAGCGCGTTCCTGTCGTCGTTCTTCACGCTGGTCGGCACGCACGGCCTGCACGTGACGTTCGGCCTGATCTGGATGGTCGTGCTGGCGCTGCAGGTGATGCGTCATCGCGACCTGACCGAACGCGACATGATCCGTCTGACGTGCCTGAGCCTTTTCTGGCACTTCCTCGACGTCGTGTGGATCGGCGTTTTCACCTTTGTCTATCTTGCGAGCGTGATCTAAATGGACCATAGTCATAGCGCCCATGGCGCACACTCGGAAGGCGGTCACGGCAGCTTCGGCAGCTATACGGCGGGCTTCGTGCTTTCCGTCATTCTGACCGTCGCGGCCTTCGCGATCGTGATGACCGGCACGTTGACGGGCCAGAGTGCGTTACTCGCAATCGCGGGTCTCGCGTTCGTGCAGATCCTCGTGCATCTGGTGTTCTTCCTGCACATGAACACGTCGTCGTCGCAGCGCTGGAACGTGACGGCGTTTGCGTTCACCGTGCTGACCGCTGTTATCGTGGTTGGCGGGACGTTGTGGGTGTTGCATAACGTCAGCATGAATATGATGTCGCGCTAAGCGGATAACGCTTTAGCGTCAGCCTCGGAAAAAAGCCCCGCAAGATTTCGATCTTGCGGGGCTTTTGTTTTGTCTGGACGGTTTGTTTTTTTACTATGCTCGTGGCGCGCGCTTTTGCTGAAGGAGCCATATGGCGTGGCGAATTGCATTGTGGCTCCAGCGAAAAGCTTTGAGAAGCGGCCGCATCCGGTTGCCGCGTACTTTTTCGAGCGGCCGTGCGGCTTGTGGTGCGAGTTGTTCGACCACGGCTTCCGGGGTCGTGAAGAGACGGGTTTTCCAATCGAAGTACAGTGGATAGCGCAGCAGCACGCCCGCGCACAGCATGTCGAGGGTCAATGTGCGATGACGCCACGGCAGCGGCGCGAGCGCGTCGTGGGTGAGTCCCCAGCCCGCGTAGAACGGCAGACCGTAGGTGAACACCGCTTTGCCGCGCAACAGCGCGTCGAAGCCCGCGAGTGACGATAGCGTGTGAACTTCATCCGCCGCATCGACGAGCGACAGCAGGTCCGCTTCGGTATCGACGACGTCGGCGAGTTGCCGCGCGTCGATCAGACCATTGCGATTGCCTGATAGCACGTCGGGATGCGGTTTGTAGACGACGAATGCGTCGGGCCGCAGGCGGCGGACTTCGCGCAGCAGCGCATCGGTAGTGCCGATTGCGCGCGTGCCGAGGCGGATCGATGCGTCGTCGGCGACCTGGCCGGGGACCAGCACGATTTGCTTGCCTGACGGTGCGGTCCATGCAGGGCGCCGGCGGCCGAGGTTGTACTTGGTGACGCCGAGTTGCACGACCTTGTTGCGAAGCGCCGCGGCGCGCTCCAACTCTGCTTCGCTGAACTCCGTTTCGTTGAGCAGCACGCTGAGATCGCTCGGCTGGCTGGCGTCGAAATAGAGGCCGCGGCGGTCGATCACCTGACTGCGCGGCGCGATCATGTCGGAGCCGAGACCTGTCGAATGAAAGAAGCCGTCTTCGATTCTGACGCGGCGCACCTCGGGGACAAGACCTTCCGCGCTGCGCGCGCCCCACAGCACCGCGCATTCGTGCGCTTGCACGGATTGCGGCTCGTGTGTCCAGCGTAGCGCGGCGTTGCCGGCGCTGATGTACGGCGTCGCAAGCGGGCGCTTCCACCACTGGAAGCGGATCGCCGCCACCGGTTGCAGATCGGCGAAGCGTTGTTGGACTGCTTGCTGCAACTCGATGCTGTCGAGCAGATCGTCGAGCGTGCCGGCCGCGTGCGTGACCGGATTCAGATAGCGCGTGAAGCGCACGAACACCACCTCGAACAATGCGGCGAGCGTGGGGCGCGCGGTGCGATTCGGCAAGGGCAGGTCGTCATGGGTCAAGCCCCAGCCGGCGTAGTATGGCGCGCCGAACACGTGCACCGGCACGCCGGCCAGCAGCGCATGCATGCCCTCCGATGCGCCCAGCGTATAGACCTGGTCGACGTGAGGCAGCGCGGCGCACAACGATTCGTGTTCGGTGAGATGGCGGGTGCCGGGCGGCAAGGCATCGACTGATGCGGAAAGCCAGTGCCCACTGCCCGGATCATCCGATCGCGCGATCCAGAATTCGGCTTGCGGATGGGCCTTGCGCGCGGTTTGCAGCATTCGCGCGAAGGCGTGCCGTGAGTTGTGCGTTGCGATGGCGCCGAGCCCGTTCGATCGAACGCGCTCGTCGATCAGCAGGACGCGGGTTGTGCGTCTGGTTCCGAGCAATGCGGCGGGACAGACGGGTTGCGATTGACGCAGCGTCGATGCATGGCTGCGTGCGAACCGTTGCATCAGTCGCTTGATCTCGACCTCGGGCAATGCGCCGGCGTTGCGATCGTGTTCGATTGCGGCGACGAAGGCGGAATCGAGTGCTGCGGCAAATGCTCCCGCACTGGCATCGGCAACAGGCATTGAGAACCACGACAAGAACGGCGTGCCTGCAGGCCCGCGTGACCAAACCGGTCCAGGCCACGCGGCACGGATACGTTTTCCGCCTACGCGTGCGAATCGCAACGCGACGCGCCCATGCCAACGATCGATCCACAGATGTTCTGAACTTTCACGGAATGCGCTCAGCGTGCGCGAGCCGCGAGTGATACTGGGCACATCGATTGCCAGGCTCGTGGGTGCCGGTTCTTCAGCGACGTGTTGCTTCATTTAACGCAGCGTCTCGAGAAAGCCGTCGACGTGCTCGAAATGCTCGGCCCACGTCGGCTCGCGAAAACGTTCAATACGCGTTAGCTGCGCATCGCGCTCGGGGCTATTCGCGCGCGCGTAGGCCTGAATGCGGGCGAGCCAGCCGGGGCCGTCGAGCGGATCAAGATAGTCGGGAATGTCGTCGGCGATTTCGTGAAAAACGTCGAGATCGCTTGCGAGTACCGGCACTTTCAACGCGAGCGCTTCAGCGAGCGGCATGCCGTAGCCTTCGACGAAAGACGGAAATAGCAGCGCCTGCGCGTGTTGCAAATAAGCATGAAGCTGTTCGTCGGAGCAGTGCGCTTCTTCTAACACCACGCCTTTCAGATTTTCGCAGCGCTCTAGCATATCGACGACGTTTTCGCATTCCCAGCCGCGGCGGCCGATCACCACCAGCTTCGGCACGGCTGCGCCGAGCTGTTCGACGAGACGCCGCCAGACGTGCAGGATGAACCAGTGGTTCTTGCGCGGCTCGATGGTGCCGAGGATCACGAAGTAGGGTGTTGGCAGCGGGCGCGCGACGAGCGGCCGCTGGGTGACACCGGAGGCGAGGCGTGCGACTACGCTCGGCGGCATGGGAAGATCAGCGCGATGTGCTTCGGCCGCGAGCGAGTCGAGGGTGGCCTGGGAATTCATGATCAAGCCGCTCGCGTGCTTCAGCGCAGTATGCATGCGGTGGCGATGCGTTGCGTCGACGCCTGGGCGGCAATACTCGGCGTGAGTTAGTGGGATTAAATCGTGGACCATGAATACGGGGCGGATTTGACGTTTTGTCATTGCGCTGTAATAACGGCCGAATTCCATCCCGCTGTGACTTGTGTGCAACAGAATTCCGCTGAGTCTTGTTTCTCGCAGGCGATTAAGGCAGGCGCGAATGACTAATGCGCGGATCGCTTTTCGATTACATGCGGATGAAAGAAGCCATGCAAATGTTTGCTGGGAGTCTCGTTCGGCTAAAACCGTGGAAAAGCCGCGCTCGCTAAGGACTGCACGTGCGTTGGCGCCGTACTTTTGAATATATGCGAGACCAACGCGGTCCACGCCCGTGGGCAAGAGCCCGTCGTAATGGCGCGTGAGGAGGCGCGTGACGTCCAGGAAGATGGTTGACACGTGGGATGCAGTGACGTTTTGTTAGCAGGCACGCAGACGTTATTCGTCTTTCAAGTGTGGATTTTTTTTACAGCACGCCATTCTACCCGAGTGCGTGAGAGAATTTGCCGTTACCTTTTGTAATGCGATGGTAGGTGCTTAGTCAGGCACTTGCTCGCCGGCTAACCTCTGACTCGACAACCTATCCTCTGCATTGCGGATGCTTTCGTCGGGCCGTGACTAGCGCAAAAGGTTTCAGTCGGGCTTGTCGCGGTGACGCGGGAACGCGTGCTATCAAAAAAATATCCGCATCGGGTAGTTGCAACCACACATACAGGTATCAGAGAGAGATGGAAACAAGTTATGCCAACAACGTGGTTCCCACCGCAGCCTTGGTCACAGGGACCAGTCGGGCATCGATGAAGCAGCAGCGTCCAATGGTGATTTGGTTGACCGGTATTTCTGGCGCGGGAAAGTCGACCTTGGCGTGCTTGCTTGATAGAGAACTGCATATCCGCGGGTTTCACACATTTCTTCTCGACGGCGACAATCTGCGCCTCGGACTGAATCACGATCTGGACTTCTCCGATGCCGGTCGCCACGAGAGTATTCGGCGGGCCGCTGAAGTTTCGCGGTTGATGGTCGATGCCGGGTTGATCGTGATTGCTTCGTTCATTTCCCCGTTTCGGGCCGACAGGGACGCGGCAAGAGCGCTGTTCGGGATCGGCCAATTTTTTGAGGTGCATGTCGACGCACCTCTTGAGGTCGTTGAAGCAAGGGACCCCAAAGGTCTCTACAGAAAGGCAAGAGAGGGCGCGCTGGCGAAATTCACTGGAATCGATTCGCCCTACGAGCCGCCAATCGATCCTGAATTGCGCTTGAATACGTCTAAGATCACACCGGAAGGCGCGCTGGGCCGAATCTTGGTGGCGCTCGGATCGTTGAAGGGCGATGCGGTTGAAACTCGTGGCACCATGCTTTGCGCCTAGAGCACTGAATCGTTTGCGAATTCTGAGCTATCTCAAATGCCGCTGTGTCGTGTATCGACATAGCGGCTGAACGCGTATGCGGCGCCCCGGGTTACTTGCGTAAGACGACCCGTAGAGTGGCACTTCAGCGGTTTAAATGGACAGTTTGACCGCGGCTTGGTTGCAAACGTTTGCCTGCGGCAACATACCTTTTCTATTCTCCGTTCTCGCTAGAAGAATGCGTCCGCGCGCACCGCGCAGTCACGCATCCAATGATTTTTTTGTCATTGTTGTGTAGATTTTTTTTAATACTGCGCCATTTGAGCCGCTAGCATGAGACAATTCGCGCCGAGCTTTAATTACTTACTAACTATTGCGGCTCTTTTAAAAACTCAGTGGGTAATGCGGCTCACGAGGCATGCGGATTGAGTGCTGAGAAGTCGAGCTTGCCCGCGATGAGAAACAGCACGGTGCGCATGGTCTTGAAGCTGGCGTATCCCCGTGCCTTGCGTTTGGCGGCCTGAAACAGGCCGTTGATCGCTTCGATGAATCCGTTGGTCTGACGCGTCTGCGCCCACGCGATGATGCCGTCGAAATGACGACGGATCATGCGCGCGACGTCCTTCATGGGTTCGACTTTCGAGCGCATGACGTTGCCGCACCACCGGCGAAGCATTTTGGAGACGACGTGGATCTGTTTGCGATCGAGAATCTCGCGCAGCTGCTCGCGGTACATCCACGCACGCGCGGTGCGGTTGGTGGTGTACTGGCTGATCAGGGCCTCGAGATCGGTCAGTTGTGCGAGATCGAGCTTCCCGGCATCCTTGAGCAGCGACCAGCGCATACCCTTCAGCGACGGATCGGTTTTCTGCTGCGCGCGGCGCACGCCATCAAGCGCTTTGGACGCGTGCGCGACGACGTGAAACTTGTCGAAGGTCACCCGCGCATCGGGCAGATGCTCCTCGACGCCCTTGATGAAGGCGGGCGACATGTCGATGCTGACCGACTCGATCTGCGCAGGCGTTGCGTTGTGTTCCTCCAGGTGCCGGGCAAAGCGTTCGACAACGCCGGCATCTTTGCCTGGCGTGACGAAGACCACACGCCGCCCGTCCATGTCGGCGACCAGCGAAACATAGTCGTGGCCACGCCGGCACGAAGTCTCGTCAATAGCCACCGCAGTGACTTCGGACAGGTCAGTCGCGGCCACGGCCAGGTCCACGTAACGGTCACAGATGGCTTTCACCCGATGCCACGACAGGTTCACCACGCGTGCCACCGCGGCAAATGTCATCTCCCGGCACAGCGCCAGCACGAGTGCTTCAAACAGCAGCGTAAAGCCGTCCAGCTTGCCCATCCAGTCGGGTTCGATCAGGCGCACCGAGCCGTCCGGCAGACGTACCCGCGGCACCCGGACCTCCAGATAGCACTCATGTTGAAAGAAGTTGAGGTGCCGCAGCCGCTTGATCTGGGTGTCGTGAGCCGGGTGTTCGCCCGCCACACCGGGATATGGAAAGCGCGTACCCGCGACAAAGTCCACGGCAATGGTCAGCTCACGCCGCGCGGCATCGAAATCGACGCCTTGCACGTACCACGGCGCCTTGATCCCCAAGGCGGCTTCAAACAGTTGGGTCTGGTTCATCGGTTCACGTTGTCTTGCAGGGCTGGTTGCCGCATTCTGCCGCAACCAGCCCTGTCCCAGCTTACTTCTTCAACGCGCGTCAAGTATTCGCTTCGCCGGGCTGACGCCCGTACTTGACCCGCCAAACCAGCCACTCGGATTTTGAAAGAGGCACTATTGCCATAAATGTCGCGTCTGTCTTGTCGTGTAATTTTCGCCGCGATCGCTTTTGGCGCGGTTTCACTTGCCGGTTGCTCAAGTATTCCTACTTCCGGGCCTAGCAGTTCGCAGATAGGCAGGGCTGCAGCTCCCGCGAATCCCGCAGGCATCCAGATTGTCGACGTGACAGATGAGGTCGCGCGCAAGCTGTTCGCCGAACGTAGCGTCGGAAATTTCTCCGCCACACTGGGTAACGGTACTTCATTCCAGCAGCAGCTCGGTGTAGGCGACACCATCGAAGTGTCGATTTGGGAAGCGCCCCCCGCCACGCTATTTGGCGCCGCGCAATTGGACTCGAAGGGCGGCGCAAGCAACGCGCGCGTGACCGTGCTGCCCGATCAGACTATCGACGGCAGCGGCAAAATCAACGTGCCGTTTGCGGGCGAAATGACAGCGGTGGGACGCACCCCGACGGAATTGCAGCGTGATATCGCCGCGCGCCTGAAGAATATCGCCCACGATCCGCAAGTTCTGGTGAAGCTCTCTCGGAACGCGACCTCGTACGTCACCGTTGTTGGCGACGTGGCGAGCAGTAACCGGATGCCCCTGAGCGCGCGCGGGGAACGCCTGCTTGATGCGCTTGCTTTTGCCGGTGGCGTGAAGCAGCCGGTCGACAAGATCACGATTCAGGTCACGCGTGGCGACACGGTGGCGTCGCTTCCGCTCGAAACGGTGATTCGAGATCCGCGTCAGAACGTGCCGCTGCATGCTGGTGACGTGGTGACGGCGTTGTTCCAGCCGTTCAGTTTTACGTCGCTCGGCGCGACTGGCAAGAATCAGGAAATCAATTTCGAAGCGCAGGGAATTACGCTTGCGCAGGCCTTGGCCCGTGCCGGCGGTTTGGAAGATTCCCGTTCGGACGCGCAAGGTGTGTTTATTTTCCGTCTCGAGGATGCAAAGGCGTTGCCGTGGCCGAATACGCCTGTGCGTACGACTGCGGACGGCAAGGTGCCGGTCGTGTATCGCGTGAATCTGCGTGACCCGAACTCGTTCTTCGTAGCGCAGAGCTTCATGATGGACAACAAAGACCTGCTGTATGTGTCGAATGCGCCGATCGCCGAGGTGCAGAAGTTCTTGAATGTGGTGTTCTCGGTGGCGTATCCGGTGATTACGGGGGTTCAGACGTTTAGGTAGGCGAGATGGAAGCGTCGCTCGTCCGCAGAACTTGGGAAATCAGATTATTGATTGGGAAATGTTCTCCGTTTCAAGTGTTGATAGGCAAATCCCCCGCTTGCGGCGACGGCCTGTTTGACGCGCGAACGGGGGTGCGCGCGGGCCGGGCGTACGTGAATTTGGGCTTCGGCAATATGACGGTGTGGATGAAGGGCTCGTTCAGTGCCGCTTTGGCTGGCGGGGTTGAGCGATAGGTGGCATTTTTGTCCGCCCGCACCGGGTACATCAAATAGTTCTGGCTGCTGCAACTCGGGGGTAGTAGGTCATCCAGTGCCTTGCCGCGGGGTGTTGATCAGGATAAAAACATATTACTGGCGTGTGTCGTTGAGTGCCTTGCGCTCCGATGCTCACGACATCGATGGCCGTCGAAAAGCGAAATGAAGATAGTGCTTTATCTACATTCGGAAATGCAGGGATGGAGACAGGTTCGCAGGCAAAGGAGCGGCACTGTTTCGGAAGCGCTCGCGCTTCGCAAGCGCTCTGTGCGAGCACTGTCGCTTTCGTCGCACGGGGATCTGTCAATACTTCACACGTTCTCTCGTTTTCTCAGCAAGAGCCGCAAATACACCATTCGACTTCAACGCGCGGCTGATTCTGTTGCCCTCCAATCTGCTTTGTTGCGAGTGACATTTCTTTTATTCGACCCAACGTTGCGCTTCGGACTTGACCTCGCACCGTCTTTGACTCGGAAGTCATAACGTGAGTATTACCTCCTACGCTCAGAATTTCGAAGACGTCATGCTTTGGCGCGCGCTTGCGCATGTCGACCACGGTTCATATATAGATGTGGGAGCCCAAGATCCAATAGTCGACTCCGTCAGCCTCGCTTTTCACGAACGCGGTTGGCGCGGTATTCACGTTGAGCCGACACCTCACTATGCCGAATTGCTGAGACGGCAACGGCCTGGTGACACAGTCATTCAGGCGGCCGTCTGGAATAGGCCGGGTGTCTTGCGGTTCTTTGAAATTCCGGGCACTGGTATTTCGACTGGGGACGCCGACATAGCGGGGCAGCATCGCGAACGCGGTTTTGACCCGCGTGAATCGCTCGTGCCCTGCGTGACTTTGGCAGAGATTTTCGATGCCTCTGCATGGTCTGAAATACATTGGCTGAAGATTGACGTAGAAGGTCTTGAACTGGAAGTATTGTCTAGTTGGGGCGCGTCTACAGCACGCCCGTGGATTGTCGTCGTCGAAAGCACCCTCCCGATGACCCAGACTGAAACGCATGAAGGATGGGAGGCAACACTTGTTTCTTTGGGATATATTCCGGTATATTTCGACGGATTGAATCGCTACTACGTATCGGAAGCGCATCCGGAGATCAAGGGCGCGTTCCGATCACCTCCGAATGTGTTTGACGGATTTGCCCTGAACGGTACGGCCAGCGCACCCTTTCACAAATTGATCGAACAACGGTGCGAAGAGAAAGTTGGCGGGGCCCTTGCGGAAGTCGAGCGGCACAGGCGATTAGCAAACACTGAGATTGAAAGCCTTAACTTAAGCGTCGCCTCGCTCCAGAAAACAC
Source organism: Paraburkholderia sp. MM6662-R1 (assembly GCF_050436245.1). NCBI lineage: Bacteria > Pseudomonadati > Pseudomonadota > Betaproteobacteria > Burkholderiales > Burkholderiaceae > Paraburkholderia > Paraburkholderia sp. MM6662-R1. Next base: position 2,683,796 of record NZ_JBNDLV010000004.1, read on the forward strand.
ACGCAGAACTGGGGCAGAGTTGGATCGCGCGCGAGCGGGAACTTGTTGCGCAACTGCTGGCGATTCAACATCAAGCGTCTCAAGAGAAGACTGAGCAAGCGCAGATTCATCTCAACCTGGAGCGTGAATTACACCGTCAACACGTCGATCGCGAAAACGTTCTCAACGCGAGACTGCAGACTGAGCGCGATGAAGTTCGTTATGTTCAGCAAGACCGGGCGAAGAGGGAGCGGGCGCTGTCTGAACAAATCCAGCAAGTGCGGGAGCGGTTGGAAAACATTTTGCGTGTTCTGGCTCAGCGCGAGCAGGAGGTCGCCGAGCGACTGTTGGCGATTCAGATGCAGGCCGCGCAGGAAAAGGAAGAGTTGGTCGTCACCCAGATGGACCAGGCGCGGGAATTGCGCGATCAACATGCTGCGCGGGAGCAAATGTTGAAGTCGCGCTTGGAAGCTGGGCAACGAGAGCTTCGGCGTTTGGAGCAAGATTGTGCTCGGCGCGAAAAGGCAAATGCTGAACAAACCGACCAATCGAGGCAAGCGCTCGAAAACTTGCTGCGGGAGCAGATAAAGCGCGAGCAAGCGATAAGTGCGCAACTATTGAGGATCCAGCAACAGGCTTTGCGGGAAAGTGCCGAGTTGGCGCGCAGCCATGGTGAGCGAGAGCGTGCGCTTGAACGCAAGCACGCGGAGCGCGAGCGAGAATGGGCGCGGCATGAAAGGGCGCTCGACAAAGAAATCGCAGATCTGCAAGGTGAAACACAGGCGCTCCAATACACGCAGCAATTGGAGGCTCAACGACATCATGCCGAACTCAGTGCCAGGCTCGATGAGCACCATCGCCTAATCGAAGCCTGCGCAGCGGGAGAGGCGCGTCTAAAAGCTGAAATGCTGGCTGAACAGCAAAACAGCGTGCAACTTCGTCAAACGCTCGCACACGTGCAGAATAGTTTGGCAACAACTCAGGCTTCACTGACTTGGCGCATGACGGCGCCACTGCGCAGGCTGGCCGGGTTGAACGCCGTCAGAAAGAAACCAGCTTTCGGGTCTAACAGTTCTCCACCGTCGAGTTGTGACTCGGCGACGGTCGCCATTGAGTCGCAGTCGCTCTTCGTGCAGCAAGCAACTACGAAATGCTCCATTCCTGTTGCATTGGATCCGGCCGCTAAGGAGGTTCGCGCGAGTGACGCGGAGGCTCGTATCGAAATCCATGCAATCCCGACGTCTATTTCGGAATCACCTGCGATTAACGGTCGCAACGCATTCATTGAGTCGATCATGCTTTTCTCTACACAGACGAGCGTCCCGTCTTTTGCGGGCGCAGCATCCACGTTAAGTGAGTTGTTGGCACTTCACGACCGACAGTTTGTTCTCTGCGCATATCAAACGCTATTGGGGCGGTCCCCTGACCCGGAAGGTTTGAGTTATTACGTGGGTCGGCTACGCGCGGGTAATTCGAAAATTGGGCTCTTGAAGCAATTGCGGCTTTCGTCGGAAGGCCAGGCGCATGCGGCTAAATTGCCGGGCTTGGACGCGGCTATTCGGCGCCAGAAAAAAGGACAAATTCCTCTGGTCGGGAGGCTTTTCAGGCTGCTCGGTGGTGTGGAAAGTAATCATCCGACCCAGCGCAAGCTGAGGGTTATCGAAAATCAACTCTTTGCGCTCAGCCATCAGAGTGATTGCCGCTTTAATCAAATGGAGGCGGCACTGACTGGTTTGCACCAGCTAGTGATTGAGCAGTCGCAAGCTGTGATTGCAGACCCTTGCCGTCCTCCTCCGGCAATACCTGACACCGCAGTCAGCGTCGCTGTTGTTCATCCATCCGAGTCGGATAACCTCAAGCGCCTTTCGCCGCGAGCCAGATCTGTCTATTTTCAACTTAAAGCAACGACTGCGGGACATGCTGGGAGGGCTGCATAATGCGTATCGTCATCGACCTGCAAGGGGCACAAAACGGAAGTCGTCACCGGGGTATCGGCCGATACTGTGCGGCGCTCGCGAAAGCTATTGTGCGCAATCGTGGTACGCACGAAGTCTTTATTTTGTTGAACGGCCTGTTTCCCGAAACGATTGACGAGATCAGAAACTCGTTCTCGGGAATGCTTCCGGAGCATCATTTCGTCGTCTTCAGTGCGACCGGTCCGGTCGACGAGCTTAATGTCGAAAACTCATGGCGCGTGCGTTCTGCCGAACTGCTGCTTGAAAAGTTCATAGATGATTTGGCGCCAGATATCTTCCTCGTCAGCAGCTTGATTGAGGGGGCATGTGACAATACCGTCACGTCCATTGGGCAGCTTTCTTCCCGCGTACCGACGGCGGCCATCCTGTATGACCTGATACCTCATCTGGACCCGGAAAAATATATCGGTTGGGCGCCGTCACGAAAATGGTACTACGGAAAGATTGATGCACTAAAAAGGGCCGATCTTCTTTTGGCAATATCGCATTCTGCACGAAGCGAGGCTATTGAGCGCCTTGCCGTTGAAGAGCAACGAATCGTCAATATTTCTTCGGCAGCAGATCCGTCCTTCTCGAATTCGAACGTAACTCGCGTCGATGTCAATAAAGTTCGCACTAGGTACGGAATTAAACGAAAATTCCTGATGCATTCGAGCGCTTTTGACGAGCGCAAAAACTTTGAAGGTTTGATAAAAGCCTTTGCGTTGGTAAAAAAAGGGCACGCGAGAGAAATTTCAGCTCGTACTAGTTTGCAAAATTGACGAGGCTGGACGGCGGCGACTAGAAGGTCTAGCGAGCGACGTGGGCCTTGAAAAAAGCGATCTGATACTGACCGGATATTTGCCCGACGATGATCTGATAGTACTCTATTCCGAGTGTCATCTCTTTGTTTTCCCTTCCTTTCACGAGGGGTTCGGCCTTCCCGTATTGGAAGCTATGAGCTGCGGAGCCGCGGTAATCGGTTCAAATACGAGCAGTATCCCCGAGGTGGTTGGTCGGGATGATGCGCTCTTTGATCCAAAGTCAACTAACGATATTGCGCGTTTGATTAGCAGGGCCCTTACGGACGAAGATTTTTGGCGGTCGTTGAAAGAGCACGCACTCATTCAAGCTAAAAAATATAGCTGGGATCAGTGTGCGGCTACTACAATCAGAGAATTCGAAAAGCTGCACGCGCGGGAAGATGTCGTTGATGGCGCTGGGCACGGTCGTGTCGATTTTTTAGAGAATATAGCGAGCATCAAAAGTGAAGTTCGACCCTCCGACAATGATTTGGTCGGAGTGGCGGCTGCTATTGTCGAGAACGAAGATAGTGTTTGCCGACTTAGAGCGTTTGCAGATTTTGGCGGCAAGTTGAAGTGGAGAATCGAGGGCCCATTCGATAGCAGCTATAGTTTGGCGTTGCTCAATAGGGAGACTGCGCGTGCAGCCGATGCAATGGGCCATTTTGTGGTGCTGCACTCCACGGAAGGTCCGGGGGATTTCCCCGCCAATCTGCATTTTCTTGAGTCAAATCAGGACGTCGCGTCGATGCATGCGCGCGTTGGGGACTATCCTCATGAAAGCGTCGATGTTGTCAGCCGCAACCTCTACCCGCCTAGGGTCGAGGACATGCAAGGATCGCTTAACCTGCTCCATCACTATGCGTGGGAGGAGTCAGGCTTCCCCCACCAATGGGTCAATAATTTCAACGCCAATCTCAACGGCATCACCTGCCTATCAAACCACGTAGAAAAGATCCTCATTGATAATGGCGTTTCGGTACCAATGCTCACATCGGGTTGTGGCGTCGATCATTGGGATCGAATCACCCCGCTAGCGGGCTATAAGGTGAATGCAAGGCGGTTCCGCTTCTTGCATGTATCTTCGTGCTTTCCTCGCAAGGGGGTTGATCTGTTGCTTGATGCCTATGGGAAGGCATTTACCTCGGACGACGACGTATCGTTGGTTATTAAAACTTTCGATAATCCGCATAACGAAGTTTACCAATGGCTAGCGGAACGAAAAGCACAGAACGTCAAGTTTCCGGACGTTCAGATCATCGTTAATGATATAAACGACTCGGAATTGAAAGCGCTGTATCAGGAATGTCATGTTCTGGTCGCGCCAAGTAAAGCAGAAGGCTTTGGTCTCCCAATGGCGGAGGCTATGCTTAGCGGGTTGCCGGTGATAACAACGGCTTGGGGTGGCCAGCTCGATTTTTGTAACGAAAGTAATGCCTGGTTGGTGGACTATGAATTTGAGCGCGCGCAAACTCATTTTGGACTCTTCGCGTCTGTCTGGGCGAGGGTTAAGGTTGACGAGTTAGCTAATGTACTCACTCAAGCTTACAACTCACCGCAAGCGCACCTGACTGAAAAGGCTCTCGCTGGTCGCAGACAGCTTTTGAAAAATTTCAAATGGACGGATGTCGTTGGACGTGCAGTAAAAGCAGCTCAGGTATGGGGTTGCACCCAGGAACATTCGACGGACGTGAAAATCGGATGGATATCGACCTGGAATACCAAGTGCGGAGTAGCGACATATTCAGAGCATTTTCTCAAAAATATGGACAAGGCAAATCTTACCGTTCTTGCGCCGTTTGCGGATGTCGATGATTCGCTGAAATCCGACGATGTGGCGTGCATCCGTTGCTGGAATCAAGGAAAAGAAGCTAATAATTTCGATGAAATTGCAAGGTGTATTCGAGAAATAGCGGTCAATACGGTTGTTGTTCAGTTTAACTATGGCTTTTTCAATTTCTCTGAGTTCCGCGATTTTTTAGAGCGGCAATTGGATGACGGTCGCGTTGTCATCGTAATCATGCACTCGACTTCTGATCCCTTCGGTGTCTGTGAGAATTGGCAGTTGTCGGAATTGCAAACGGCATTTGCTCGTTGTCAGAGGATTTTGGTTCATTCCGTCCAAGACCTTAATCGTCTCAAGGCGATGGGTTTGGTGGAGAATGTTGCTCTGTTCCCACACGGCGTGCTCGATTGTCAGATGGCAGCGCCCGTTGCAGAGAAACAGTTGCCCACGATTGCCTCATATGGCTTCTGTCTGCCGCACAAAGGCTTGATCGAGTTGGTGCAAGCCATTGCTTTGCTCAAGGAGGGAGGGGAGTTTGTCCGGCTGAAGATGGTCAATGCCGAATACCCGGATCCGGTTTCGTCAAAGCTTGTTAATGAGATTGGCGCTCTTATCAAAAAATTGGGAGTGAGCGATATCATTGAAATGCATACCGATTTTCTGGCGGACGAGGAAAGTTTTTCCTTGCTCGCCGACGCAAACTTGTTAGTGTTTCCCTATCAGCAAACAGGAGAATCGGCAAGTGGGGCAGTCAGGTACGGGTTGGCTGCTAAACGTCCTATTGTGGTTTCGCCGTTGGCTATTTTTGACGACATAGGCGGGGCTGCCTTCCGGTTTTCTGGCACTACCGCAAAAGACATTGCTCACGGTATTTCTACAACCTTGCGTGAGTTGTCTGAGAACTCGGTCAAGGCACAAGGCGTAGAAGCGGACGCGAAGCAATGGCGCGAACAACATGACTACGCGGTAATCAGCAAACGGCTGTTCAATATCTGCCAAGCCTTGGTTCGGAAAGAATTTCCGCGGACAAGTCGCTTTCTGGGTTCTAGCCCACGGTTGAGCACCGTAGTTGGGGGCATTCAGGGTAGGAGCGTGGTGACTACGGGAGTAGCAGGGAATCTGGTCCACGGTCCATATCTTGCGATGGCTGCTGGCAAGCATCAAGTGACAATTCGCGGTGCAGTCGGCGCAGGCGGACTTGCTGAGGCCAGCGTGGATGTTGCGGTAGACCAAGGGCGTCTGGTTCTCGGCGAGTCTGTTTTGGGGCAGGTCAATGACGACTGCCTCGCGTCGCTGGTCATATCGCTGGAAAGGGCTTACGACGACCTAGAGGTGAGAGTCTGGGTTGGCGAAAGTTCCGAGTTAAGCATTTCGGCCGTTGAGATCGCACCGTGGCTCGGCGAACACGAAATGGGCACTGTGGAATCAAAGGGAATGGCAGATCGATACCGTGCGTTTCAGGACATCGCTATCGACTCAAAGGACGCTGACCGACGTATGAAAGTCGGATCGCCGAAATCCAGGCTTGCCGAACCTGAGCAACGTTTGATGGAAATCGAGTCAAGCTACTGATTCGACGCGGGCCGCAGCTTGCGTTGTTTCGGCTTGCCTGAAGTACGCCATTGCAGCATGGCGGCCTTGGCGACCAGCGCATGGGCTAGCCTCTCGGCTGGCTCAGCAAGCGAGTTCCCGCTGACTTGTATAGCTCGAATACACATTTGCTCGATAAGCATCACCGGTTCCGAAGTTGCGTCCAGTCGCCGGGAGGCGGTCAACAAGTGGAATCGAATAGGGTCGAGCGAGAAAAGAAACGATGGTTTGTATAACTCGCGAAGTTAATAACTATGGCTACAACAATGCATACTGCAATTATCACTGGCATCACCGGGCAAGATGGCGCCTACCTGGCCGAACTCCTGTTGGGTAAGGGTTATAAGGTTTACGGCAGCTACCGCCGCACAAGTTCGGTCAACTTCTGGCGGATCGAGGAGTTAGGTCTTGCCCAACATCCCAATCTGCACCTGGTGGAATATGATCTGACCGACTTGAGCACGAGCATCCGCTTATTGCAGACCACGGGCGCGACAGAAGTCTATAATCTTGCTGCCCAAAGCTTTGTTGGCGTGTCGTTTGACCAGCCGGTGACCACGGCGGAAATCACCGGCCTTGGGCCAGTGAATCTTCTTGAGGCGATTCGTATCGTCAACCCTGCTATTCGGTTCTACCAGGCCAGCACTTCCGAGATGTTCGGCAAAGTGCAGGCCATTCCTCAGATCGAAAGCACTCCGTTCTACCCACGCAGCCCCTATGGCATAGCCAAGCTCTACGCGCATTGGATGACGATCAACTATCGCGAGAGTTACGATATTTTCGCAACGAGCGGAATTCTGTTCAATCACGAATCCCCGTTGCGCGGTCGCGAGTTTGTCACCCGAAAGATCACCGATAGCATGGCCAAAATCAGCCTTGGCAAACTGGACGTATTGGAACTCGGCAATATGGACGCCAAGCGCGATTGGGGTTTTGCCAAAGAATACGTAGAAGGCATGTGGCGCATGCTCCAGGCCGACAAGCCGGACACCTACGTGTTGGCAACAAACCGCACAGAGACCGTACGAGACTTTGTGAGCATGGCAGCGAAAGCAGCCGGTTTTGATCTAGTTTGGGAGGGTACGGCTGAAAACGAAATTGCAATCGATCGAGAGAGCAAAAAGACGCTGGTTCGAGTGAACAAGAAATTTTACCGCCCTGCCGAAGTGGAGTTGTTGATCGGTAATTCCGAAAGAGCCAAGAAGGAACTCGGCTGGGAACCGAAAACCACGCTTGAAGAGTTGTGCCAGATGATGGTTGCAGCGGATATTCGCCGTAACCGGGTGAACTCCTCGTTTTGAGCGGTTGACAAGAATCACTGCGCGCGTATGAATTCAAAAAATGTCTTTCCTGGTCGAGTGGTCTTTGATCATCTGGCAAAAACGGCAGGCCAAGCGATCAATGATTGGTTGGTCAAGGCGCTCGGTGCTGGATGCGTAACGCCGAATTTGATCGGGGACCATCAGGATTTGATTCGAAAGTACGGCGGGCTGTACTCGGTCATAAGCGCTCATGTGCACTTTGCCGACGGAGAAAGTCCGGATCCGCGCTATCAATACATGACCGTGCTCCGTGAGCCCGTGGATCGGATTGTTTCGTGGCTCTTTTTTTTAGTTAATAACCATGACGAATCAGAGCTTCCCGATCTGATACCCGCTGCGAAGCGCTTCCTGGAGAGTGACGGGGTCGAACTGTCGGGCAAACTTTCCGGTTCGATCTCGAACGTCTACGTGGAGCATTTCTGCCGCATTGGTGGCGCGGCGCCCACGTGCGGCGACGAGAAGGTCTTGCGCTCTCTCGCAGCGATTCAGAACTATGACGTCGTGGGCATTTATGAAGATATGCCACTCTTTCTCCGGGACGTTGCAAGGTTGATCGGCCTGACCGCGCCAACGGGAATCGCTCGCGTCAACGTTACTCAAAAACGTCCGAGCGTCGACCAGATAACTCCCACTTTGCGTGAGCGTATCGTCGAATTGAACCAGTTGGATTTGCGTTTGTACGCGGAAGTATTGGCTTGGAAGGCGTCCGCGGTACAAGAGCATTCAATGGAAGCGCTGGGGGCGGCCATATCTGCCTGGCAGAGATACGACCCGGTCCGGGATCGCGTGCTGACAACACCGGATGTGACAATCCAGGCGTGTACGCTTCGAGAGGGGAGCGACATCCGTCATGGTCAACTGATGACTTTTGACGTCGATTTCTCCGTGTCTCGAGAGGTGCACGAGCTTGAAATGGGTATCCACATATTCGACAGCGATCGCCAATGGGCGTTTGGCATTAATAGCTCGTTATTAGGGCAGACGCATGAGTTACTGCAGTGTGGTTCGTATCGTGTAAGTCATCATGTGGTCGCGGATCTTCCTGCTGGTGCATACACCGCGGGTTTTGCCTTTGCTGAGCTTTTGCCAGAAGGCCTTCAGGAACTTGCATGGCACGACTCAATGTGTAAGTTTCAGGTCTATCACCAGGTAAGCCAAACTTTCGCCGGCTACTCCTATTTGCCGGCGGAGATCAGCCTCAGACCTATCGCCTCGTGGATGCATAAAGAAATCAACTCCTCGTCGGACGCACATTGCTTCCGCTGCAGTGACCCTCGCCTGCTCACGCAGGTCGGGATGCGTACAGAGCACGACATTGTTTGCACTGGCCAGGCAGGATGTTTGATTTATGGTCCTTACATTTCGTTAGCTGCAGGCCTGTATCAAATAGCGATTCGAGGCACTATCGGCGACGGCGGTATTGCGGGAGCGCGGATGGACGTCGCATTCGACAAGGGCGATCAACTAATTGCGGAGTGTCCGCTCCTTGAGCCCGATCAGGAGGGTCGCCTGATTACCCTGTCAATATCCCTTAACGCTCCATGCACTGACCTTGAAGTCAGGGTCTGGGTCACAGGTAATAGCGATTTGCGGATATCAATGATCGAGCTTGAAATTTTGAAAATCTAACTGGATGCATCAAATTTCCGATCGGCGACAGTCTCGAGCGCACGCAAACTTCTAAGCGGAGGTTGCCTGATATCGAGACTGTCCGTAATTCTAATAAATCGGCGTGCGTGGCGTCCCCCCGCGCTCATAGTAATACTCGCTCAGGTTGGTTGACTCAAGGGCGATATCCTGGGTGACAGGGGGGCGGATGCACGATATGCCGGAGAACCCCATATGAAACTGATCTTAGCCGTAGACGCACTTGTTCCTCCGCTAACCGGCATTGGTCGTTACGCATTGGAACTGGCAAACCACTACCAGGCTGCGCACCACGAACTTGACGCAATACGGTTTTTCTTCGCCGGCCGGTGGATCGGTGATCCAGCCGAACTCCTGCAACCTGCGATCGCGGGAATGCTTGCCCAGAAGCGCAAGCGGCGCTTCTTGCGCACTCCAAAAAGCTGGCGCCAATGGCTCATGCGACGTGAAATGCGCGGCCACCTGTTTCACTCTCCAAATTACTTCCTGCCGGAGTCGGTGGACAGTGGAATCGTGACGGTGCACGATCTTTCGGTCTTCAAGTATCCCGAGACGCATCCCGCCGCTCGAATCAGACACTTCGAGAGCAGCTTTTCGTCGACGCTAGCGCGTGCTGCCCATGTAATTACCGATTCCGAAGCGACACGTGCCGAAGTCATCGATTATTTTGGCTGGTCTCCTGAGCGCATTACAGCGATCGCCCTAGGTGCGCGGCCGGAATTTCACCATCGAGATGCGTTGTCGCTCGGGACTGCGCTCCACACGTATGGCCTCGTCCATGGCGGATATTCCTTGTGTGTGTCCACGCTGGAACCCCGCAAGCGAATTGATCGTCTACTAGCCGCCTACCTCGATTTGCCGCAGTCAGTGCGTACCCGCTACCCGTTGGTGTTGGCCGGCAGCGCAGGCTGGTTGAGCGACGCGCTGCGTGAACAAATCGAGCAAGGGGAGCGTGAGGGTTGGCTGAGATATTTGGGATTTGTCGACGCGACGTTCTTGCCGTTGCTCTACTCAGGGGCGCGCGCATTTTTATATCCGTCGGTTTACGAGGGATTTGGTCTTCCTGTGCTCGAGGCGATGGCGAGCGGTGTACCCACCTTGACCTCGAACTCTTCGTCGTTGCCTGAGGTTGCGGCCGGTGCGGCCTGGCTTGTCGAGCCCGACAACCATGAAGTGCTGCGTCACGGTATCGAGCAAGTGCTGGGCGATGAAGCGTGGCGTGAGGCCGCCATTACGCGCGGCTTGCAGGTTGCCAGGACGCTGACATGGGAGCGTTGTGCGAAGCGGACGCTAGAGGTGTACCGTCGTTTCGGCTGAATTACCGAGAGCGGTCAAGGTCCGCTATCAACGCCTTGAGTTGTTCGGCGCTCGCGGACCACGTCAATGACTTCATGGTGTGACTGGCGGGTGCGCTGCCGCTGCCTAGCTGGTCTAGCCACTCCGCCAATTGAGGCGCGAGTTCGGCGCCGGTGTTCGCGGCGAAATAGGTCGCGTGTTCGCCTGCGACCTCGCGGAACACGGCGAGGTCGCGGACAAACACGGGCATTCCGTATTTCGCTGCCTCCACCAACGGAAGGCCGAAACCTTCGGCCTCCGATGCCATCACGAGGCCATTGAGTTCAGAATACAATTGCGCGAGTTGGACATCTTTGATATTTGGAAACCAATGCAGGCGCTTGCCAGCCTCGGGATGATTTGTCAGGTGCTCGATGAACGATTCGACATGCCAGCCTTGTTTCCCCGCAATGATCAATGTACTTTCAACTCCGTTTTGCCACAGTAGGTCGAATGCGTCGAGTACCTGCGCGTGACCTTTTCTCGGTTCAATCGTGCCTACCATGAGAACCGACTGATGTCCAAGGTTCGAATTCACGTTAACCCGGTGCGATGAATCCGTAGCCGCGCTGGCGTGGCGGGTCGGGAGGTCGGCTCCAAGATGAAACCATCCGGTGTCAGGTCCGTTTGCAGTCAGGTCGAAGCGCTCCTTCATGCAGCTTCGCACCTCATCCGAAACAGCGCGGGATATGCAAAGCAGGGCGTCCGCGTGAACCGCCAGCGTAGATACCCAATAACGGAACGAGCGAGTTGCGCGTGACGTGAACCAATGAGGGTGCAGCAAAGGTAGTAGGTCGTACACGACGAATGCGCAGCGTACGCCCTTTACTCGCCACTTAAGCAGGTCGAGCTGGCGCCTGGGCGCGATCCGGCTGGACAGGTCGAGCCCGAGAAAAATGTCGCCGTTAAATATTTGAACGTTCTCATCTTCCTCGGGCGACTCGGACGAGGTCAACGACGCAAGATAGCGATTGGCGTAGCGATACGACTGTCTTCTTGTCGCCCTAATAGGCCGAATTTCGAATCCGGGCGGGGGAGCTTCCAGAAGCTGCAGCAATAAGGATCGAACTACGCGCTGAATTCCCGTGCCTGCATCGTGCGAGGCGATGATCGAAACATCGACGAGCAGCTGCCGAGCTGATGTGGGATCGCGTGAGGCGGCAGGCCGGATTGCCATGACCGCACATCGGGCGGTCTTTACCAGGCATGGCAACCACCAGATCGCAGTGAACTGGAGCGCTCGTGCCTTGATTGTCTTTATCAGTTGGGGCAATTGGTTTGCAGCGCTAGCACGCTCAATTTATGCTTTCCTGGTAGAACGCGTAGGCGTCCTGAACCTGTTCGAACGTGTGAAGCTTGCCCTGGACCAGCACCGCGGCGCGGTCGCAATGTTCACGAATGTAACCGGCGTCGTGACTGACAATAATCAATGACCGGTCCCGGCGGCGCTCGAAAAGTTCGTGATGGCACTTCGCATGAAAACGGCTGTCGCCAACAGCGACGATTTCATCGATCAGAAAGCAATCGAATTCGATTGCCATTGAGATGGCAAAGGCGAGGCGTGCGCGCATCCCCGCCGAGTAACTCTTAACGGGTTCTCGCAAGTAATAACCGAGTTCGGAGAACTCCTGAACAAAAGGTTCGGCGGCTTTGGCGTCAGCACCGTACACGCGACAAATAAAACGAAGATTGTCCATCCCGGTCAGGCTGCCCTGAAACGCGCCCCCGAACGCGAGAGGCCAAGACACGCTCATATTGCGGCGGATCTTTCCGGACGTCGGTAGTTCTGCGCCGCTGATCATGCGGATCATCGTTGACTTACCTGCGCCGTTACGTCCGAGGATACCAATTTTCTCGCCGGAGTGGACGCGTAGATTGATCTCGTCGAGGACGCGGCGGCGACCTTGCCGAGTGTGATATTCCTTGCAAACTTCTTTGAGTTCGATCATTCGGGCTCGACTCGCTTGCTAGCGTCTTTTACGAGAAATAGACCTATGAACATCAGGACGAGGTCGCACGCAATCATGTAGCCGATGTCGTAGTGTGGCTTAACCAATGAACCAAAATAGCCGCCTCGAAGCATCTCGGTGCCGTGCACCATTGGCAGAAGCAAAACGATCTTCTGAAACTTCTCTGGCAACCAGTCGACCATGAAGAGGGCGCCTGACAGCGGGAAGAGCAGATACGCTATGGTATGCCAGACACGTTCCACTGTTTCGCTTCGTTCGCTCATGGCACCAATGGCAAATCCGAGCGAACTGCCGAAAACAGCGAGATAAATCCACGCGGCGATTACTAGCGTGATGTCCTGTGGAGGCTTCATTAGCCCGACAGTTACGAAAAGAACTGTCAAGAACACGAAGGACATTGTCGCCCCCGCGATTTCGAGCAGCACCCGTGCCATGAACAAGTCGATCACGCGCACATTGCGGTGATAAAGGAGAGCCTGGTTCGGCAGAATGGCAAGCGCGCAACGATTGGCGCAATTTCGCCAAAGTAAAACGGAAGAATATCCGGTGACGGCGAACGAAGTGATCGGAAGCGTCGATCCGTGCGTCGCTTTGGTGGCCGTCCACAGTGTAAGGACACCAAGCGTAAACATCATCGGCTCAAAGAAGATCCACAGGAAACCGACGTTATGCCGCCCGTATCGAGTCAGAATCTCCCGCATCAAAAGCGCGCCGACGACGCGCATCTGAATTTGCAATGATCTCAGGAAGGGAGTGTCGTGATGCACGGTTTCCGATCCTTAGTCGTGGTGCTCGCGAACGCCCGCAAGGAGGAGACTCAACACTCCCCACACAATCATTCCCAGCGCAAAGACCTCAAAAATCGACTTCAACCGCTTCGGCTCGATCGCCACGTCCGGCGTGTTCGGCTGCACGAGTCGTTCGAGGTAAAGCTGCTTTCGCTGCGCTTCGGCCCGCGCGCTCTCGAGTGCAGCCATGGCGGAGGCCAATTGCTTGTCGGCGAACTGCGAGTCCAGTTGCAGGCGCGCATACACCGCCGCCTTATTCGACAGCGAATTCTTGCCGCCGGTGACGCCACCAGTCGCCGCTTCGATCTGCTTTTCAAGCGTCGCAATGCTGGTCTTGAGTACCGGAATCTGCGGGTTCTGCGGAGCGATCGACTGCAACTGGATCAACTGGGTCTGAGCGGCGAACAGTTGGGTTTGCAGCGCGGTCACCTGCTGCAACTGCAGCGCGGATTGCCGGTCGGGATCGAAGACCGTATACGAATCACGGTAGGTGGCCAAGGCCGCCGCGGCGTCCTTGGCTTTGCCGGCAGCAACATCCACCTGGCTCTGTGCGAACTGAACCGTGTCTGCCGCCGCTCTCGCATTCATCCGGTTGACCAGCCGCTCGCTCATCTCGAGCAGCTTCTCGTTGATTTTTTCCGCGTCGTCGGCGGTATAGCTGCGAACTTGGAGAGTCGTGATTGCCGAGGTCGAATCCAGATCGACCGTGACAATATGCTTGCCGTAGTACTTCCACAACGCTTCGAAACTGCCGTCGAGCCTGCGCGAGAAGTGGCTCAGGAAGTCGCCGTGATTGCCGTATGTATCGGCAATATAGTCGCTCTGGTTCAGTTCTTTAAGCGCGTCGCGCGACTGAATGTAGTCGATCACGGGATACGTGTCGTCCTGTGCCCGCGAGAAACCCGTACCTTGCAGCAGGGCGCCTACCACACTGGTCTGGCTCTGCCGTTGCGCGCTCCGTACCACGAAGCGCGACTCCGAGACATAAACGTCCGACGCAACCAGTCCGAAGTAAGCAATGGCAATCGTGGTTGGCACTACGACAGCCAACGCAAAGAGGCGATTGACTCCCTTGATGCGCTCGACCAGCCCTTTCTTCTTTCCCGAAGGCGGCAGTGCCGCGTTGTTGTTAGATGCAGTTTCCAACGTCTTACCCAACTTAAATAGTTCTTTTCAATTCCCCTGGCAGGCGCCAGGCGAGTCGAGGAAAGAGGCGAGGCACCCGCAAAAGTCCGCAGCCAAGGTCGGCGCAAACGTTTTGCGATAGCCAATACAAATACTTACGCGATTTTTTTGCCGGCACTGCAAACACAGACTATTTTGGCTGTAGTCCTCACACGACAAACGAAGCGCACCTTCACCCGATACAGCTGGGGTCGCCGATTATAGCCACCGAATATAGGGGGCGCCACCCAAGTTCGTCGCCTTCCGACAAATTTCGAAATTTTCCATAGTGTTTCTTATTTTTTACCTCGTAATGTTGTATTCTTCGGTCCTTGCTGAAGACCAGTTGCACAATTCAAACGATACCAAGGTCGCCGGGGACCGAGGACGCATGTATGTCTATGTGTTCTATCGGTAATGCTCGACCTGCCATTAGACGTACTCACATGCACCGTTCCTTCCTCGCCCTGCAAGGCACGGCTTCTCCGTTCTTTAGCCGACTTGCCACAGCGTTGCGCGAGCGCGGCCACGCCGTACGTCGTGTTAATTTCTGCGGCGGAGATCTGTCATACGCCGGCAATAGCGATGCTTGGAATTTTCGCGAACAGATAGGCGAATTATCCGATTGGTATCTCAATAGGGTGAACGCCAGCAGCTTTACCGACATAATAATGTTCGGTGACTGTCGTGAAATACATCGCCCGATGCACCCAATCGCACAAACCCACGGCCTGCGCGTCCACGTTTTCGAAGAAGGCTACGTCCGCCCGCATTGGCTGACGCTGGAAAAACATGGCGTAAACGGCCGCTCGCAATTACCGGGCGATCCCGCGTGGTATCTCGACCAACGCCGTTTCACGCCGCCGAGCCCCGTCGGTCATCCCACCGGCTATAACCTCTACGAACGCGCGTTTCACGACATCCGTTACCGCAACGCCAACACGCTATTCGCATTGCGCTTTCCGCATTACCGCAGCCATCGTCCGAGAAACGGCTTCTTCGAATACGCGGGACTGGCCGCGCGCGCATTGCGCCAACGCAAACATCAACAAGATTCCGACCAAGTCACTCGCGACCTGCTCGAAGCCGGCCACCCGTATTACATCTTCCCGCTGCAGCTGAATTCGGACGCGCAGATCGTCGTCCATTCGCCGTTCGACAGCGTGCGCGAAGCTATCGCAAAAGTACTGACTTCGTTCGCGCGTCACGCGCCGGCCGACAGTTGGCTCGTGATCAAGAACCATCCGCTCGACACCGGCCTGATCGACTACCGCCGTCACGCTGAGCAACTCGCGCGCGAGCTCGGCATCGTCGAGCGAATGCGTTTCATCGACGCAGGCCATCTGCCGACGCTGCTCGACCACGCGCGCGGCACCGTCGTGGTGAACAGCACGGTCGGTTTGTCTGCGCTGCATCACCGTCGTCCGTTGATCGCGCTGGGCACTGCGATTTACAGCATGCCGGGCCTCACCTGGCAGGGCTCGCTCGACGACTTCTGGCAGCACGGCGAGGCACCGGACATGAATCTGTACCAAGCCTTTCTGGACTACGTCGTCCACCACACCCAGATCAACGGCGACTTCTACACTCGCACCGGCATCGCGATGGCCACAGCCGGCGCGGTGCAACGCCTCGAGGCGGCCGCGCATGCGTAACGCGGCCCCGCGCCACATCGTCATCACCGGCGCGAGCGCGGGGCTCGGCCGCGCGCTCGCGCTGGCTTACGCGGCGCCGGGCGTAGTGCTCGGACTGATAGGCCGCGACGCCGGGCGCCTCGAAGCATCGGCGCAAGCGTGCCGCGCAAAAGGTGCAACGGTGAAAACGGGCCAGATCGACGTGCGCAACGCCAAGGCGATGCAAACTTGGCTGCACGATTTCGACGACGCTCATCCCGTTGATCTGCTAATCGCCAACGCCGGCGCAGCCAGCACGCTCGCATCGTCCCAGGACTGGGAAGAACTCGAACGCACGGCCGCGATCGTCGACACCAATTTCTACGGCGCGATGCATGCGGTTCTGCCCGTCATCGCTCGCATGCGCCCACGCAGAAAAGGTCAAATCGCGCTAATAAGCTCGCTCGCCGCACTGCGCGGCATGGCGATTTCGCCGGCCTATTGCGCGAGCAAGTCGGCGATCAAAGCCTATGGCGACTCGGTGCGTCCAATCCTGTCGCGCGACGGCATCCGCATATCGGTCGTGCTGCCGGGTTTCGTGAAGACCTCAATGAGCGACGTATTTCCCGGCGACAAACCGTTCCTCTGGTCAGCGGACAAAGCCGCGCAGCACATCCAGCGCAAACTGAAAAACGGCCGCGCGGAAATCGCTTTCCCCAGCTTGCTCGCTTTCGGCATGCGTCTTCTGCCGTTGCTGCCCGCGGTTCTCGCCGATGCGATTCTCGGCGGCCTGTCCTATCTGCCACGCGAGGAGCGTTGAATGGACGCGACGCTCGTGCTCAGTTTCGCGGCCGCAGCCGGCCTCGCGCTTCTGCCTGAGGCGATTGCGCTGCCGCGCGCGTCATTGCGTCGCTCGCCGGTTGCGTTCGCGTTGCACATCGCCGCTATCGCGTTCATCTGTTTGTGCATGTTGCTGATCACGGGGCGCGTGAGGTTCTCGGCATGCGTCGCGATCGCGCTGGTCGCGCTGCTTGCCGGCGTGAGCAATGCCAAATACACGTCGCTGCATGAGCCATTCGTCTTCACCGACCTGAGTCTCTTCAGTCAGCTTTTCGCGCATCCGCGTCTGTATTTGCCGTTTGTCAGCATGCGCACGCTGGCGGCAATTGTCGTCGGCATCGTCATGGTGGCCGCAGGCTTCATCGCGGATAAGCCGCTTGCGCAAAGGCCAATCGGTGCGCTTCTGATCGCTGCGTGCGCGTGCCTCGCAGCAGCCTACCTCTGCGCCGCACGCTTGCCGCTTGAGCTAATCGCCGTCGACGATCAGAAGCGTCACGGCTTCTTCGCTGTCTTCGTCGCCTATCTGCTGAACGGAATGAAGCTGGCCACGTCGCGTCAATTGCGCGACGCATTGGCCGCCGGTCCTTTCGCGAGCGGTGTGCCGCAATCGGCACCCGACGTGATCCTGATCCAGAGCGAGTCGTTCTTCGACGCGCGGCGTCTTTCCGCGTCGATCGATCCGTCGATCCTGAGCCACTTCGACAGCGCGCGCCGCGAGTCGATCCAGCACGGCGAACTGGCAGTGCCCGCATGGGGCGCGAATACGATGCGCACGGAGTTCGCGGTGCTGACCGGCGTCGACCAGACGCAACTCGGCTATGCGCGTTTCTATCCGTACGCGTTCGTGCGGCGCGCGTGCGCGTCGCTCGCGTCATGGTTCAAGCACGGCGGCTACCAGACGCAGGTGATCCACCCGTACTACGCGGATTTCTTCGGCCGCGCGCGGGCCTTCAAACATTTGCAGATCGACCGTTTCGTCGACATCGCCGCATTCGCCGACGCGCCGCGCGCGGGGCCGTACGTGTCCGACTTGGCGGTCGCGGACGCGATCGTCGAAGCACTCGACGCGCCACGCGACAAACCCGCGTTCATCTTCTCGATGACGATGGAAAACCACGGCCCGCTGCATCTGGAATCGGTCGAGGCAGGCGAGGGCGCCGCGTTCCACGCGCTCGGCGACGACGCGCGCTGGCGCGATCTGACCGCCTACCTGCGCCACCTCGCCAACGCCGACGCGATGCTCGGCCGGCTGCTCGCCGTGCTGCGCGCGCGCCGCCGCGACACGGTGCTGTGTTTTTACGGCGATCACGTGCCGGCGCTGCCGCATGTGTACGCCGGGCTCGGCTGCGAACCGTCGCGCAGCGACTACTTCATCTGGCGCAATTACGGTGACGCGCCCGCTACCCGCAAAGATCTGTGCGCCGAGCAACTCGGCGTTGCCCTCGTTCGGACTCTCGAGCCGGCCATGCCGCGCGGGACGCCGGCGCGCACGCTGCACCCAACAACAGAATGATGACCAAACAGATTGCTATTGTGGGGATGGCTTGCCGCTTCCCCGGCCATGTCCAAGGGCCCGACGATTTCTGGGCGCTGCTGCGCGACGAAAAAGATGCGGTGACCGAGGTGCCGGCCGAGCGTTTCGGCACGGAGTTTTATCAGCATCCGTCCAAGCGTGAAGCGGGCAAGAGCTATACGTTCTCCGCCGGCGTGCTCGACGACGTCGCGGGTTTCGACGCGGCCTTCTTCGGCATCTCACCGCGCGAAGCGCAGCAGATGGACCCGCAGCAGCGCCTCCTGCTCGAACTCGCATGGGAAACCTTCGAGGATGCGGGCGTGCGTCCGCGCGACATGGAAGGCAGTCATTGCGCGGTCTACGTCGGCGTCGCGAGTCCGGACTACGGCAATCGTTTCGTCGATGACCTGAACGCGGTCGATCCGTATTCGGCAACCGGCAACACGCTGAGCATCGCGTCGAACCGGCTGTCGTATCTGTTCGACCTGCGCGGGCCGAGCGTGTCGGTGGATACCGCGTGCTCGTCGTCGCTGGTCGCGCTGCATCAGGCGTGTCAGGCGTTGCAGGCGGGCGACGCCGAGACGGCGCTGGCGGGCGGCGCCAATCTGCTGCTGCATCCGTTCGGCTTCGTGACCTTCTCGAAGGCGTCGATGCTGTCGCCGCGCGGCCGATGCCGTGCGTTCGACGCGAGCGGCGACGGTTACGTCCGCTCGGAAGGCGGCGCGCTCGTGATGCTGAAGACGCTGGAGCGCGCGTTGGCCGACGGCGATACGATCCACGCGGTGATCGCCGGTTCGGGCGTCAACTCGGACGGCTATTCGCAAGGCGGCATCAGCGTGCCGGGCGCGGCCACCCAGGCGGCGTTGCTGCGTACCGTGTACGACCGCGCGGGTGTCGATCCGCGTTCGCTCGCCTATCTCGAAGCGCATGGCACGGGCACGGCGGTCGGCGATCCGATCGAAGCGCGCGCGTTGATGGAAGTCGCGTCGGCGGGGCGGCCGGTCGATCGGCCGTTGCTGATCGGCTCGGTGAAGACCAACGTCGGCCACCTTGAAACCGCGTCGGGCATGGCGGGGTTGATCAAGGCGATCCTGTGCCTGAAACACCGCGCCGTGCCGAAGACGCTGCATTTCGAAACGCCCAATCCGGCGATCGATTTCGTCGGCGGCCGGCTGCGCGTCGTGGATCGGTTGACACCGCTCGACGGTGGCGACGAGCCGCTCGTGATCGGCGTCAACTCGTTTGGCTTCGGCGGCACGAATGCGCATATCGTGCTGCGCGAGGCGCCGGTAGCAACGATAGCCGCTGCTACCGCTGCTGCCGCTATTCAAGCCCAAAGCGAAACGGCGTCCCTGTTGCCGCTGATCCTGTCGACCCGCTCCGCAGCCGCGCTGCCGGAACTTGCGGCACGCTATCTGTCATCGCTCGACAACGGGGCGCCGTGGAACACGCTGGCTGCCAACGCGGCGCATCGGCGGCAATGGCTCAAGCAGCGCGCGATCGTCGCGCCGTCGACGCTGTCCGAAGCACGCGCGGCACTCGGCGCGCTGGCCGCGCCGACGCCCGATCAAACGGAAGCGGCACTGGTGCAAGGCGATGCGCCCGGCGACGACACCCGTCTCGCGCTGGTGTTTTCCGGCAACGGCTCACAGTGGGCCGGCATGGGCAAGCAGTTGCTCGAACAGGAACCGGTGTTCAGCGCCGCGCTCGATGAACTCGACGCGTTCTGGCGCGCCGACGGCAGTGCGTCGCTGGTCGATGTGCTGCGCGAAGGCGTGAGCGCAGAGCGTCTCGCGGCAACCGAGCACTCGCAGCCATTGCTGTTCGCGATTCAAGTCGGCGTGGTGCGCGTGCTCGAAGCACGCGGCCTCGGCTATGACGTGTGCGTCGGCCACAGCGTCGGCGAAGTCGCGGCGGCGTGGGCGTCGGGCGCATTGACGCTGGCGCAGGCCGTGCACGTGATCAAGATTCGCAGCCGTGCTCAGGCCGGCACGCGCGGTACGGGCCGGATGGCCGCCGCCGGTCTCGGCGAAACCGCGATGCGCGCACTGATGGTGCAATCGGGCGTGGACGCCGCGGTGGAAATCGCGGGCGTGAACAGCCCGCAAGCGGTCACGCTGGCCGGCCCGCTCGAAGCGTTGCAGGCGCTCGAAGCCGCGGTCAAGGACAGCGGCCGCTTCTTCCAGATGCTGGAGCTCGATTACGCGTTCCACAGCCGTCAGATGGACCCGATCGCACTCGACGTGCTGACGGGTCTCGCGGATCTCGCGCCAAGCGCCGCCGTATGCAGCTTCGTGTCGACGGTGACGGGCACTGAATTCGCGGGCACCGAACTCGACGCGCATTACTGGTGGCGCAATATTCGCGAGCCGGTTCGTTTCGGCGATGCGGTAGCGCAGATCGCGCAAATGGGCGTGCGTCTATTCCTCGAAATCGGCCCGCATTCGATTTTGCGCACCTACGTGACGCAAACGCTCGACGACGCGCGCGTCGTCGGCCGCTCGTTGCCGACGCTCAAGCGCAATCACGACAGCGCGCAGACGTTGGATCACGCGATCTACGCGATGATCGCGAACGGCGCGCGCGTCGACGCCGAATGCTTTGCGCCGCTCAGCGCACGCGTGCCGCTGCCGTCCTATCCGTGGCAGCACGAACGCTATTGGCTCGGACCCACCCCCGAGGCGTACAACCTGGTCAATCGGCGCCGCGAACATCCGCTGCTCGGTTATCGTCTGCGTGAACATGCGCTCGCGTGGGAGAACCAGCTCGATCCCGCCGGCTTGCCGCTGCTCGCCGATCACGTGGTCGACGGCGGCGCGGCGTTCCCGGGCGCGGGCTACGTCGAGATGGCGCTGGCCGCCGCGCGCGTGCATTTCGGCACGGCAAGCTGCGCGCTCGAGAACCTCGAAATCCGTTTGCCGGTGGTGTTCCAGCCGCAGCATTCGAAGCTGTTCCGCTTCACCGTCGACGTGCGCACCGCGAGCTTCACGATCGAAACCCGCGAGCGCATGTCCGACGAAGCGTGGTCGCTGAACGTCACCGGCCGTTTGCTTGCGAGCGGCTGTGCACTGGGCACGGACGCCGAAGCGGCCATGCTGCCGGCCACGACGCTGGCCAATCTGCTCGCTCGACCGGCGATGCCAGGCGACACGCTGTATGAAAACACCACCGCCATTGGCCTGAGCTACGGGCCGGCGTTCCAATGGGTGCGCTCGGTGCACGTCGATGCCGACGCCGACATCGCGCTCGCTGAAGTGGCCATGCCCGCGGTGCTCGCGCAATCCGCTACGGCCACCGACGCGTATGCATTGCATCCGGCGCTGATGGACAGCGGCTTTCATCCGCTGTTTGCGCTGCTCGCTTCGCCGCGCCATGGCGAGATCGAGCATGCGGCTTATGTGCCGGTGCAACTGGGCCGCATCGACTATCTGCGCGGCGACGCGATTTGCTATGTGCTCGCGCGCATCGAGCGGCGCAGCCCGCATTCGGTCGTCGCATCGTTCGAATTCGCCGACGCGCAGGGCGCGGTCGTCGCGCGTCTGAGCGCCTGCCGGTTCCGTCGCGTCGATCTGCTGAGCCGGCGCCAGCAGGCGCCTGGACGCTATATGTATATCGTCGAAGCGAAGCCGCTTGCCGCCGATGTCAACGCGCACGCGTTGCCCACGGCCGCCGCGTTGCTGGCCGATGCGACGAGCGTGCTCGCCGTGCAGGAAGACGAAGCGCGCCGGCACACGCATCTGACCGAGATGCTGCCGCTTCTCGACGTGCTTGCCGGCGCGTACGCGTTGCAGGCGCTCGACGCGCTCGACGTGTTCGCGCAGCCGGCGCTGCCCGATTGCGCGCATCCGGCGTTGCTTGCGCGGCTCGTGCAGATCGTCGTCGAAGATGGTCTCGCGCGGCGCGAGGGCACCCGCCTCGTGCGCGACGACGCCTGCGCGAACCTGCCCGCCATCGACGAGCTGTGGCGCGAACTGCTCGCGCAATCGCCCGCGCACGTGGCCGAGCTGACGCTGCTCGCGCATTGCGGCGCGGCGTTGCCTGCCGTGCTGCGCGGCGAAGTGAGTGGCGCACAGATTCTGCCGCCGTCGCGCAGCAGCCTCGTCGAGCATTTCTTCGAAGCGTCGCCGACGTGGACGCACGCCAATGCGCTGACCGGTGCGTGTCTGCATCGCGCGATCGAAAGCTGGAGTGAGCCGCGCCGTCTGCGCGTGCTCGAACTCGATTCGCCGCTCACCGACGTGCTGCAACCGCTCGCGATCCACGTGCCGGTCTCGCGTTGCGATTACACGATCGCGGGAACGCGCGAGCAGTTGAGCGGCTTCGACACGACTGAGCATCCGTCGCTCCATATCGCGACTGTCAGAATTCGGCGATGCGCCGCGTCTCGTTGGCGTCGACGCGGGCGAGCGCTACGACGTCGTGGTCGCGAGTCACGTGCTCGCCGGGCAAAGCGAGCCGCGCGCGCTGCTCGCCGCGTTGCGCGGCTGGCTCGCGCCGGGCGCACTGGTGGTGATCGCGGAGCCGCGCAACAGCCGTTTCGCGGATCTGGTGTTCGATCTCGACGCGGACGCCGCGCATGCCAACGCGCGGCGCGCGGCGTGGCTGTCGCCGCAGGCGCTGACGCAACTGCTCGAACAGGCTGGCTTCGAACAGATCGCGCGCCATACGGAGCACGGGCTCGACCTCGAAGGCGCGCCGACGCTGCTGGTAGCGCGGGCGCCGCTTGAAGTGGCTGGGAACGATGCGGCGGGCGCGACTCAGGCGAGCACGTCGCCTGCGCATTGGTCGTTGCTGTACGCGACGTCCGACGCGATCGACGACACGCTGAGCACAGCGCTGCGAGCCGCCGGCCACACGACGTCGAGCACGACACTTCAGGCATTGCGTCACGATATGAGCAAGCTGGCCGCGCCAGCCGGGGGTGGGCAGCACATCGCGCATCACGTGGTGTTCGTTGCACCCGATCAGCCGTTGTCCGCCGACGCGGACGGCGCCGAAGTGATGCACGCGCAGCGGCAGACCACGCTCGCGCTCGCACAGCTCGTGCGCGACCTCGCGGTGGCGTCGAACGAAATGCGCCCGCAACTGTGGATCGTCACGCGCGGCGGCGCGCCGGTCGCGACGCCGTTCGTGGATGCCGCGTCTCTGCGTCCCGAGCAGGGCGCGCTGTGGGGGCTCGCGCGCGTGCTGGCCAACGAGCATCCCGAACTATCGTGCCGTCTGATCGATGTGTGCGCGACGCAAGCCGACGCGGGCGCGCTGCTCGCGCGCGAACTGCTTGCGTCCGACGGCGAGGAAGAAGTCCTGCTGACGCCGCGCGGCCGCTACGTGACGCGTATGCTGCCCACCCCGAACGCGGCGCTGCGCGACATCGCGGCCGAGCCGCTGCGTGCGCGCAACGAAGCGGCGGTGCTCGGTTTCGCGTCGCCGGGTTCGTTGCGCAACCTCGAATGGTTCCCGTTGCCGCAGAGCGAGCTCGCTGCGGATGAGGTCGAGATCGAACCGGCCGCGACGGGCCTCAATTTCCGCGACGTGATGTACGCGATGGGCCTGCTGTCCGACGAGGCCGTCGAAAACGGCTTCGCGGGTGCGACGGTCGGCATGGAGCTGTCCGGGCGCGTCGTACGCGTCGGCCGCGACGTGCAGCGTTTCGCGGCGGGCGATGCGGTGCTCGGCTTCGCGCCGGCGTCGTTCGCGAGCCGAGTGCGCACGAAAGCGGAAGCGATTGCGCTCAAGCCCGCGCGTCTGACGTTCGAGGAAGCGGCGACCGTGCCGACGACGTTCTTCACCGCGTACTACGCGCTGTGCGAGCTCGCGCGTCTGCGCCGTGGCGAACGGGTGCTCGTGCACGGCGCGGCGGGCGGCGTCGGGATCGCGGCGATCCAGCTCGCGCGGCATCTCGGCGCGGAAGTGTTCGCGACCGCGGGCAGCCGCGAGAAGCGCGAGTTCGTGCGTCTGCTCGGCGCCGATCATGTGTTCGATTCGCGCAGCCTCGCATTCGCCGATCAAATCCGCGAGCGCACGCAAGGTGCCGGCATCGACATCGTGCTCAATTCGCTGGCCGGCGAAGCGATGGTACGCAGCATCGACACGCTGCGTCCGTTCGGCCGTTTCCTCGAACTCGGCAAGCGCGATTTCTATGAAAACAGCCGCATCGGTTTGCGGCCATTCCGTAACAACATCAGCTATTTCGGCATCGATGCGGACCAGTTGATGAGCGCGTTGCCGGGGCTGACCGCGCGTCTGTTCGAAGACGTGATGCGGCTGTTCGCGGACGGTGTGCTGCATCCGCTGCCGTATCGCGCGTTCCCGGCCGAGCGCGTCGAGGAAGCGTTCCGCCATATGCAGCAGGCGCGGCAGATCGGCAAAATTCTGGTCACGTATCCGGCCGGCACGCCGAGCCCCGCGCGTTCGGCGCAAGCCAGCGCGACGCTGCGACTCGATCCGGCGGCCGCGTATCTGATCGTCGGCGGCACGGGCGGGCTTGGCTTTGCGAGTGCACGCTGGATGATGTCGCGCGGCGCGCGTCATCTGGTGCTCGTGAGCCGCTCCGGCACGCTCGCGCCCGAACTGGCCGAAGAAACCGCACGCTGGCGCGCAAGCAACGGCACCGAAGTGCGCACGGTCGCCTGCGACGTGACCGACGCGGCCGCGCTCGATGCGTTGCTCGCCGACCTCGCGCAACGCGGCACACCGTTGAAGGGCGTGCTGCATTCGGCGATGGTGATCGACGACGGTCTCGTGCGCAATCTCGACGACGAGCGCTTTGCCGCCGTGCTCGCGCCGAAGGTGGCGGGCGCGTGGAACCTGCATCGCGCGACGCGTGACCTGCCGCTCGATTTCTTCGTGGTCTATTCGTCGGCGACGACCTTCCTTGGCAATCCGGGGCAGTCGAGCTACGTCGCGGCCAACAGCTTCCTCGAAGCGCTGATCGCGCAGCGGCGCGCGGCCGGTTTGCCAGGCACCTGCATGGCATGGGGTCCGCTCGACGACGTCGGCTTCCTCGCGCGCAACGCGGAAACACGTGAAGCGCTGCAGGCGCGGATCGGCGGTGTGTCGATCAGCTCGGCCGAAGCGATGGCCGCGCTCGAACGCGCGCTCGTCGCGATGCATGCGGGCGAGGCGGTGGTGCGGCTCGATTGGCACGCCCTTGCGCTCGGCATGCCGGCGGCGCGCGCGCATCGCTATACCGAGCTGCAGACGCGCGGCAGTCACGAACCGGCGCCTCAGGGCAGCGTGCAGATGCGCGAGCAGATCGCGGCGATGGCGTTCGACGATGCGCAGCGATTGGTGGAGGAGACGCTGCAGGCGCAGATCGCGCGCATTCTGCACATGTCGCCGGAGAAGATCGAAACCGGCCGCTCGATTCTCGACATGGGCATGGATTCGCTGATGGGCATGGAACTCGGCATGGCCGTCGAAGAGCGCTTCGAGGTCAAGCTGTCGATCATGACGATGGCCGAGGGCGCGACCGTGCATTCGCTCGCGCAACGGATCGTCGAGTCGATCCAGACGCAGGATGAGGCCGCCGAGCCGAACGGCGCCGCCGCGCAGATGGCGGCGCAGGTCGCGGCAGTCGCCGCGCAACATGCGCTTGATGTGGGTGCCAACGCGCTGGCCGACGTGGCGGATGCGCTGTCCGCTCAGTCGAGCGCGACGGAGCCCGTCTAATGCGCGCGCCCGCAGGCTGGAGTCATCGGGAGGGGACGCTCGCACGCGTGCTGACGGTGAGCGGTCACGGCTTGCACACGGGCCGGCGCGTGAACGTGCGGATCCTGCCGGGCACGGCGAACAGTTCGCGCGGCATCGCGTTCAGGCGCATGCAGCAGGGTCGCGTGCTGGCCGAATTCGCGGTGAGTCCCGCGTTGCGGCGCGGGCAGCCGCTGTGCACGATGCTCGAATCGGCCGATGGTGTGCGCGTGCGCACTGTCGAGCATCTGCTGGCTTCGCTGCTAACGTGCGAAATCGATCGCGCGACGATCGAGCTCGATGCCGAGGAGGTACCGATTCTCGACGGCAGCGCGCAACCTTGGCTTGACGAGATTCGCGCGTGCGGACGCATCGAGCTACCGCATGCGAAGCGCTTCATTCGCGTGCTGCGGCCCGTGAAGATCGCCGACGGCGCCGGCACGCGCGACGAACGCAGAATGTCGATCGAACCGGCAGCCGCCTATGAATTGAGTGTGCGCAACGATCTGAAGGGCTTCGGCGAATTGCGCTGGGACGGCGCGCTGACGCCGGCGAGCTTTGCCGGCGAGATCGCGCCGTCGCGCTCGTATGGACGCGTCAAGTGGGCGATCCCGGCGATCGCGGGGGGCTACGTGCGCGGCACGCCGATTCTGCGCGGCGCGCGCCTGTCGTGTACGGCGGCGATCGTCGGCAATCGGGTGCTCGGCGGCATGCGCGTGCCCGACGAGTTCGTGCGGCACCGCGTGCTCGATCTGGTCGGCGACATGGCGATGGCCGGCGCGCCATTGCTGGGCCGCGTGAGCGCGTTGCGGCCGAGTCACGAAATGAACTACCGGCTCGTCGCCGCGCTGCTCGCGGATCGCGACGCGTGGGAATGGGCCGAATTCGCGAGCTGAACGTACAGGATTAGCGAAACACTATGGGACTGGGTGATCACCTTCGCCAGCAACTCGCCGCGAAGGCGTTGATGAGGCAGCTGGAGCGCGTGTCCGACGAGGCGCGCGAGCCAGGCGCGCCGCTCGCGTCGAACGGCACGCGCGCGGCGCAGGACGCCGCGCGCGCACAGCTGTGCAGCTTCGAAAGCATGCCGGGTTATCAGCAGGTCGAGATACTGCGGCAGATGGGCGACAAGCTGCAGGTGCGCTCGCCGTTCTTTCGCGTGCATGAGGGCGTGGCCGGCGCGACGACGCGCATCGGCGGCGCCGAGTATCTGAACTACGCGAACTACAACTATCTCGGCCTCGCCGGCGATCCGCACGTATGTGCGCGGTCGAAAGAGGCGATCGACCGCTATGGCACGTCGGCGTCCGCGAGCCGCATGGTGGCGGGCGAGCGGCCCGTGCAGCGCGAACTCGAAACGGCGCTCGCGTCGTTCTACGAGGTCGACGATTGCGTCGTGTTCGTCAGCGGCCACGCGACCAATGTGACCGTGATCGGCTCGCTGTTCGGTCCTGGCGACCTGATCGTGCACGACTCGCTCGCGCATAACAGCATCGTGCAGGGCGCGCAATTGAGCGGCGCCAAACGGCTGAGCTTTCCGCACAACGACTGGCAGGCGCTCGACGCACTGCTCGCGCGCGTGCGGCACGACTACCGGCGCGTGCTGATCGCGATCGAAGGCCTATACAGCATGGACGGCGACATTCCCGATCTCGCGCAATTCGTCGACATCAAGCGCCGTCATGCGGCGTTCCTGATGGTCGACGAAGCGCATTCGCTCGGCGTGCTCGGCGAGCGCGGCAAGGGCGTGCGCGAGCATTGCGGCGTGGCGAGCAGCGACGTCGATATCTGGATGGGTACGCTGAGCAAAACGCTGGCCGGTTGCGGCGGGTTTATCGCCGGCACGCAGGCGTTGATCGATATCCTGCGGCACCTCGCGCCGGGCTTCCTGTATAGCGTGGGGCTCGCACCTGCGTTGGCGGCGGCGTCGCTCGCGGCGCTCGAGCGTCTGATCGCCGAACCCGAGCGGGTCGCGCGCTTGCGCGCACGCGGGCGGCAGTTCATCGACGAGGCGCGTGCCGCCGGTCTCGATACCGGCAAGAGCGCGGGGTATGCAGTCGTGCCGATCATTTCCGGCAGCACGCTGAAGGCCGCGCAATGGGCGAACGCGATGTTCGCCGAAGGCATCAACGTGCAGCCGATCTTCTATCCGGCCGTCGAGGAAAAGGCGGCGCGCCTGCGCTTTTTCATCTGCTCGACGCATGAACCCGAACAGATCAGCCGCACGATCGTCGCGCTCAGGCGCATCGCTCGCTAACCACACCGCAACAATCAAACACGGGGCAGCCTGTCATGTATGCCGTAGATCCCGCGCGCGCGGACTCGCCAGATCGCGAACACGAACCGCCCGCGCTGCGCTGTCGTGCCGCGCGCGCCGGCGATGCCGAAGCGTGCGCGCCGCTGATCTTCGCATCGGGCGTGCGCGAATTCGGTTTCTTTCTCGGCGAGCCAGCCGATGCGTGCACCGAGTTTCTCGCGTTTGCGTTTGCATCGAAGCTCGGGCGCTTTTCGTATCGACGCCACCGTGTGGCCGTGACTGAAGGCGACCAGCCGGTCGCGGTGCTATCGCTCCATGACGGACGCAACACATGGTTCGACGATCCGCATGTCGCGCTGATGCTGCTGCTGTTCTTCGGCCTGCGCCGCACGGTTCGCATGCTGTTGCGCGGCCTTGTGCTCGAAAGCGAGTTGCCGGCACCGAAGTCGTCGCAGACGTTGATCGCCCACTGCGCGACGCATCAGCGCCTGCGCGGCACAGGCGTTTTCAGCGCGCTGTTTGCGGATGCGATGCGCGCGCGGGAGTTGATGAATTCGCAGACTCGCGCGGCGCATGGCGAACACTATCGGCAACAGCTCGTGCTCGACGTGTTGGTGAGCAACAAGCGCGCATACGCGCTGTACCGGCGTCTCGGCTTCGTCGAATTGCCGCGCCGCGCGCCGCTTTCGGCGCGCTTGCCGCGCGAGCTCAAGTCGGTGCGAATGGAGTGGCTTGGCAAGCAATAAGTGGCGCGGAAAAAAAGACGGCCAGCAACGGACGACGCAAGCAAGACGCAGATGCACGATGCAGTCGATTGATAAGACACAAACGAGGACCTGAAATATGCACATCCATCCCGTAATTCTTTGCGGCGGCAGCGGCACACGACTGTGGCCGATGTCGCGTGGCGGCTACCCGAAGCAGTATCTGGCACTGACCGGCGAACACACGCTGGTCCAGCAAACCGCGTTGCGCCTGCGCGGCATCGATGATGTGACCGCGCCGATCGTCGTCACGAACAACGAGCAGCGTTTTCTTGTCGCCGAGCAACTGCGCCAGGTCGACGTGGGTTCGTCGCGCATCGTGCTGGAAACGGCGAGCCGTAACACGGCGCCGGCCATCGCCGTGGCGGCATTGCTCGCGTTGCGCGACGCGCCCGACGCGTTGCTGCTCGTGCTGCCGTCCGATCATGTGATCGCGGGCGAGGCCGCCTTCGTCAAGGCGGTCGAAGCGGCAGCACAGATCGCGAACGACGGACGTCTGGTCACGTTCGGCATTGCGCCGACCGAGCCGCATACCGGCTACGGTTACATTCGCGCGGGCGCGGCGCTGATCGAAGGCACGCAGACGTTCGCGGTCGATTCTTTCGTCGAGAAGCCCGATGCCGCGACCGCTCAGCGCTTCATCGATGAGGGCCGCTACTACTGGAATAGCGGCATGTTCATGCTGAAGGCGTCGACCTATATGGACGAACTGCGCCGCTACGAGCCGGACATCGCGCGTCAGGCCGAGCTGTCGTTGCACAGCGCGCAGCAGGATTGCGATTTCGTGCGCCTCGATGCCGAGGCGTTCGCCGCGTGCCCGAACCTTTCCGTCGACCACGCGGTGATGGAGAAGACCCAGTGCGCGGCCGTCGTCGCGGTCGCCGATCTTGGCTGGAACGACATCGGTTCGTGGACCGCGCTCGCCGACATCGCCGAGCGGGATGCGCAGAACAACGCGCTGATCGGTGACGTGCTGACCGACGCGGTCAGCAACTCGTACATTCGCGCCGAGCATCGGCTCGTGGCGGCGATCGGGCTCGAGAACGTCGTGATCGTCGAGACCGCGGACGCGGTGCTGGTCGCGCATCGGGACCAGGCGCAGGACGTGAAGAAGATCGTCGCGCAACTCAATGCGATGGGGCGTCACGAGTCGGTCACGCATCGTCGCGTGGTGCGGCCGTGGGGTTCTTATGAAGGCATCGATAGCGGCGAGCGCTTCCAGGTGAAGCGCATCGTCGTCAATCCGGGCGCGCAGTTGAGTTTGCAGATGCATCATCATCGCGCCGAGCACTGGATCGTCGTCAAGGGCACCGCGCTCGTGACGAACGGCGACAAGGAAATCATGCTGACCGAGAACCAGTCGACCTATATTCCGCTCGGCGTCACGCACCGGCTGTTGAACCCCGGCAAGATTCCGCTCGAGTTGATCGAGGTTCAGTCGGGCGCTTATCTCGGGGAGGATGACATCGTGCGGTTCGAGGATACGTACGGGCGCGTGGCGAAGGTTTGACGCCCTACATCTAACCTCTCCGCCGCATCTCGGAGGCCAGCGGTCGAAAGACTGATGGCCTTTTTCATGTGCGCCGAGCATGGGTCAACACTTGCGGTGAAAGTCCCATCGCAAGTTGATCAAAGCGAGCGAAGCAAAACGCGGCTGAAAAAGGACAGCCGATTGTGGTGAGGAAGCGGGGAGCGGATCACTCCCGGCATGGCTTACTTCAGGTTTGCCCCGCGTGCGTTTCAGCGCGATTCAAGCGATCCGGCATCGGTGCACAGCTCAAGATTTTCCATTGCACGCAAGTGAGCCAACATCATCTCCAAATCCATTTTCAAGGCGTATGACATTCGTGGCGTAATCGGCAAGACGCTCGACGCCGAAGCCGCGCGTTCCATCGGTAGCGCATTCGGCAGTGAAGTGCGCGCGCAGGGCGGCGACGCGGTCGTGGTCGCGCGCGACGGACGCCTGTCCGGACCGTAGCTGATCGGTGCGCTGTCCGACGGCCTGCGTGCGGCCGGCGTCGACGTCGTCAACGTGGGCATGGTGCCCACGCCGGTCGGCTACTTCGCGGCAAGCGTACCGTTGAAGCTCGCGAGCGGCGAGCGTCGCGTGGACTCGTGCATCGTCGTGACCAGCAGCCACAATCCGCCGGACTACAACGGCTTCAAGATGGCGCGGCGCGGCGCGGCCAATTACGGCGAGCAGATCCTCGCGCTGCACCAGCGCATCGTCGACCAGAACTTCGCCGACAGCAGCGGCAGCTACACCGAGTACGACATCCTCGAAGACGTGATTCGCGCGCTGAAGGAAACGGATGCCGAAACCGGCTTCGCGTTCGACGGCGACGGCGACCGCCTTGGCGTCGTCACCAAAGACGGCCACAGCATCTACCCGGACCGTCAGTTGATGCTGTTCGCCGAAGAAGTGCTGTCGCGCAACAAGGGCGCGCAGATAATTTACGACGTGAAGTGCACGCGCAATCTGGCGAAGTGGGTCAAAGACAAGGGCGGCGAGCCGCTGATGTGGAAGACCGGTCACTCGCTGGTGAAAGCGAAGCTCCGCGAAACCGGCGCGCCGCTGGCCGGTGAAATGAGCGGCCACGTGTTCTTCAAGGACCGCTGGTAGGGGTTCGACGACGGCCTGTACACCGGTGCGCGTCTGCTCGAAATCCTCACACGCGTCGCGGACCCGAGCAAGCTGCCGAACTCGCACTCCACGCCCGAGCTGCAAGTGAAGCTCGAAGAAGGCGAGAACTTCGAGTTGATCGCACGTTTGCAGCAGAACGCGAAATTCACCGGCGCGGACAACGTCGTGAAGATCGACGGTCTGCGCGTCGAGTATCCGGACGGCTTCGGCCTCGCGCGTTCGTCGAATACGACGCCGGTCGTCGTGATGCGTTTCGAAGCCGACAACGACGCGGCGCTCAAACGCATCCAGTACGACTTCCGCCGCGTGATTCTGGCGGAGAAGGCCGATGCGAAACCGCCGTTCCGACGGCTGATGCGGCGCCGCGCTTCGAAGTTCGTCAAGACGGCTCGAAGCGCCGCCGCTACCGAACGCGGCGCCGGTTGCCCTACCGCGCCGCGTTTTTCATGTCTTTTATATGTGACGCACGCCCGCTGATGATCTGAAGGCGTTGGCCTACGAAGGGAGACCGGTCCGGAAGATGACGACTGATTCAGGATGGTCCGCCTCAAACACTGGCTCCGTGAGCCGATCCGCTTCATATGCCAATTCGTCGCCCGCAGCCGCCACCCGAAGTGCACAATACCCGGAGGCCCACACCGAACCCACACGCCAGGGAGCACGCATGATCCGGCCCAAACTCATCGAATACTGCGACGCGTGGCCCGAAGTCAAAACTGCGTGTACGGGTCAGATCACGTAGCTCCTGGACCGCCGCCGGCGGAACGAAGCTTGAACGCTGCTCGTGCAGATCGAGACGACACGTGGGTATCAGTCGTTCCTCGACGGGCTTCGTCTGGCTGGGGGCATCGACACCTCCTCTGGAGGCGGCGACGAAGCTGGCAAAAGTGAAGGTCGAGTACACGGGCGGCACGACGATCACCGAACGCGTGACCTGACCCGGAAACGGGGCAGGTGAACTTGCCGCCGCGCCTGGAATCGCTGCTGAAAGTCATGGAAGAGACCGAGTGCTCACCAGCGTTCGAGCTTCATTTCCAAGGGGTCGTCTTGCCGGTCGTTTTTAATCCGGGCGGAACCCACAGGGTCAAGGTCCCGGTCGAGCTTCAACAGGGCTTCGAACAGGTGCTTCGTGCCGTCTTGTATCCATCAAAAGACCAACGTCATCAGAACGGCCGATACATGCATACATTGTCTGCGGCATCTATCGGCGGTGCGGTCGGATACGTCCACGCTGCTGCTGCGCTCGACATGCCGACTATTCTGGGCGCAGTAGGCCTGGGCGCACTTGGGATACTATTGTGGTACGGTGGACTGGTGGCGATGAAAGGAGATTGAAATGGTGGCAAACATCATCACTCTCGTTGTTGGCGTGGCCATTGCAGCTTTTTTCATGTGGACGGGCGAAAATGGCCGGCGCGCCGATCGCGAACGCGAGTGGGGCAAACGCGACTGAAAAATTGGCCTTGCGCTGAATTGCAGGTATAGGGCTGCACCCTTCGGGGGAGCGGCTTTTTTTCGTCTTTTTCGACCATTGAGCGCGCCTTCGGGCGCGCTTTTCTTTTTGTGAGATCAAAAATGAACCATGCATCCGTAAAGCCTGTGGGCTACCGGCAGTCCGTTGCCGTTGCCTCGGCGACCGGAAACGGAGGCGTCGTTGCCGCGATCGCCGGCGCACGCGCCGATGCGTTGCCGTGCCATCAGCGGCTGGACGTCGAAGGCAAGACCGTCAGCCAAGTCTGTTCGTTGCTCTGCAAGGTGTTGCGCGGGACGGAGCTTGAGCCGGAGTGGCTCGTGGCTGCGAACACGCTCGGCGATCCCAACGAGGCAACCAGCGGCGCGCGCATGGACCGGATCTGGCCCGCGCACAGCGTCTGGAATCGCGTGGCTGTCTACGTTGACATTGGCAGATCCGAGGGCTAGATCGTCCACGTCGACTGGATAACGCGCACGGAATTGCCGGACGTTGTCGGCCGCGGATTCGCCATGATGCCGCTTCTGCGTGCCAAGGTGTTCGTTGCAGATCGGGCATGGCAACTCGCGCGCTTCATCGCCAACGCGATCGACGTCGCTTAACGCCTTTTTCTCGCGTCGCAAGGCGCAACCGTCATTCAACCCTTCTGCGGGCACTCGGCCCGACAAGGGAACGATTGCCCGTTTTTTCTGTTCCGGAGCAATCGTGTATCAACTTTCCTTCGCTCGTCTTTCCCCCTCCATCGGTACGCTGCTCGAAGTACTGGCAGTCTTCAGAACCGACGCTCGCCTGCTTGAGCTTGAATCGTCAGAGATCGTGCTGCAGCACGGCGGCCGGCCCGTTCAGGTGATCCGCCACAACGGAGCACTCACGGTGCGCAGGCCTGGCACTGCCCGCGACGTTTTCCTTTCCCTGATCGATGAGGTCGACGGCGCCTACTTCCGGCCAGACGGCGTTCTGCAGGCTGCATGGCAGATCCGACGTTCACACTGGAATCTGCTGTATGACGCGTTCGACCTCACATCTAAACCCCGCCTGATTTTCTCGTCCGAGCAGGTCGAGGCGGCGGCTGATGCGCGAGGCCGTCTCGACCTCTTCGAACTGGTGCAGTGTGAATGCGAGTGCCGGTTCGGGTTTCGCTATGCGGGGCCTGAGTACGGTCGCACCCGGCATCGCAACGGGCGGCATGAAGTTCACGTCGCGTACGCACTTGCGGAAGGCTGGGCTGTTCCTGAATCGGTGCTCTACGAGTATCAGCCCGTGTGCCAGCATCGGGGGCGTTCATATAAATTATGTTGGCCGGCGCTCATCTTGTTTGACGCGCGGCACCAGCCAGTCCGACAGCGCTAACACTCGCTTGGTGGTACTGCAGAAGCTCTGCACTTCATGATGTTCTGGCGCAGACATAAAACGGACGCAGGCGACGATGATCTCCTTATGTATGTCCAGTCCGGCGCAGCGCGGATAGAGCACTTGCATGCTGCCCTCCTGCAAGATCGAGAATGGCGGCGGCGACAACCCTCCTTATTGGATTCTGGTAAGCGTGCTCCGGCAGGGCGACACCCACCGTCGGGCACAATTCGGGGTGCTCGCAGGGTTGCAGGTCAAACTCTCAAGCAGGCTCAGTGCATCAGATAATGAGCCGACCTTCGCGACCGCTGCTTCGTGTTCTTATTCCTGCCCAGGTCCGGCTGCAGTGGTCGTTCGCTTCATCCTTCGGTGTCGGGCAGAACCCGATGAATCATTCCCAAGAATTGGAGCTTCCACCAAACCGTGGGCGGTTCACTTGGCTGGCGTCGAGCTCATTCGGGCTCCTCTAAATTTTATTTTCCATGCACCCTGATGACGTTGTCTGGCGCAGGCTTGACTTTGCGATTTTGTGTAAATACTGGGTTAGCGAATGTCCTCTGGAAAGAGGCGATCGCTAACCTCGTTAATCAGGAGAGTTCAGATGACGTTTGATGAAACGCCTCGATGCAAGCGCGGCGGCAATCTCGTGTGTACTGACTGTGAATGCATTTTTGAGATGCGCGCGCATGGACGACACGAAGGGCGATGCACCGTCAAATACGCGATTGCCAAATCCACAGAAGATAGAGAGATCAAGGGGGCAGTGCGAGGCTTGCATTGCCGACGTTGCATGGTGGGATGCGTCGACGAACCCGACAATTGGCTAGCTTCCTATGTCCGTACGAAGCTAAGAGCGATGGCGGCCGATGGATTTTCGGTATCCCGCCACACCGCTGAGCTTACCGCGCACGCGTTGCAGGATCATTTCCTTTGGGAGACGGATGCCGTGCTAAAGCGAATCCTCGATCTTGCAGCCCTAAGGTATTTGCGTGATGGATCGAGCACCATCACGCAAGAGGACGTCAAGCTAGCGTTGCGCCTTGTTACTGATGACGGCCGGCGTCCCATGTGAACCTGCACTGGTCGCAGTTGTGTCCGAATCGATTGGCGGCTACGACGTGCGACGAACCTAAAACGCTCCGATCATTGAGGCAACCGGCGGCGCCAACCTCACCCAGCCGGTGCCGCCACACATTCCCGCAATGCCGGAGTCGTAATCGCAACCTGCTTCGATGCGCATCTGGATCGAGCAGCCGATTCCGCAATCCTTACGACGCTACCCGCCTGCGGCAGTGTTAGTCCTTCGGGCTCCGAAAAAAGACCGAACTCGACAGTCGGGTTCATCCGAACAAACATACCCGCATTCGCAACGAGGCAGGGACCGATGAGCGCTTTCGGGCGACGCGCATTGGGCGAATCCTGTGCAGGACGGGGCGATCACGTGTATTAAGGCTAAGCTGAACAAGCCACTAAATCGGCGACGTGTCAGCGACTTGAACGTCGCCAAGTCATGAGGCCGAGCTTAAGCCATTGCTTTTCGGCCCTCGCGGGCCTGTTGGGCGGGCACTTTGCCCGCCTTTCGCCCACTATGGGCGTACCGGTGCCATCAGTTTCTTTCGCGACAGGTAGACGTTCGCCAGCGCGAGCGCGACGAACGCCCGGTTGGCGTTCTTTGCCAGCCCGCGATAGCGCACCTTGGTAAATCCCCACAGTCGCTTCACGACCGCGAAGACATGTTCGACTCGCGCCCGGATCTTCGACTTGTTGCGGTTCTTGCCCCGTTGCACTTCGTCGACTTCGCCGCCCGCACGGCGCGTGCGCTGATTGGTGAAGTCGCGCGCCCTGGGCGCCTTGCTGTGGATCAGTTCCTTCTGGCTCGCATAGGCGCTGTCGCCGTAGACGCGCCGCTCCTGCCCGTGCAGCAATTGCGGCAGTGGATGCTTGTCATGCACGTTGGCCGGCGTGAGCACCGCGCTGTGCGCCAGACCGCTCTGGCTGTCCACACCGATGTGCAGCTTGGCGCCGAAATACCATTGGCGACCCTTGCGGGTCTGATGCATCTCGGGGTCGCGCGCCTTCTGCTCATTCTTCGTCGAGCTCGGCGCGCCGATGATCGTCGCGTCCACGATGGTGCCGCTTTTGAGCTTCATGCCGCTGGCCTGCAGCACCCGGCCGACTTCGGCAAACAATTGCTCGCCCAGTTTGTGCGTCTCCAGCAGGCGCCGGAATTTGAGCAGCGTCGTCGCGTCCGGTACGGCTTCACAACCCAGGTCAATTCCGGCAAAGCGACGCAGGCTGGCGCTGTCGTAGAGCGCTTCTTCGCAAGCGAAGTCGGCCAGATTGAACCAGTGCTGCACGAAGTGGATCCGCAGCATGCGCTCCAGACCAATTGGCGGGCGGCCATTGCCGCGCTTCGGATAATGCGGCTCGATCACCGCGCACAACTGCGACCATGGCACGATCGCATTCATCGTGTCGAGAAACTCGTCGCGCCGCGTGCGTTTGCGGTGGGTCTCGAAACCCGCACCTTGATCGGCTGCCATCGCCAGCGTCTGCTGCTTCATCCTGTTCTGCCTGCCTCTTTAAACACGACCTATATAACGCGTGAAGTACCAACTCGGTGGACTTGATCAGCATTGCCTTAAGTAAAACTCGATGCAACTGTTCCGGTGTGGCGCGAGCGCACAACGAGTGAAAACTTCCAATGCCGCGAAATTGCCGTCGACTGTGCGTTGGCGAGGGATAGAAAATCGTGGCAGGTTCGACGCGACAACAAGAGTCACCCTGTGAGGGCAAAAGAAAGCTGGTTCGTTCAATCCGAAGGCCTATGGTCATCGCGAAATTGGCGTTCTGTGTCCCGCCACCTTGCGAGAAACCGCGCCGCTGGGTTGGACGAAGGTCGAATGGGGGTGTGAATTCAGAGCGAGAAACCCGCCGAGCGGCGGCGGGCATCCCTCACCAGAGTGGCGCTTCCTGGCGCAGTCGTGCTTTCAGGCGCCAGGCGCGTCCGCGACATTGCCAGCGTAAGTGGTCAATGGGGTCGCGACGTTTCATGAGTGCGACGCGCCTCCTGCACCAGCGACACGATATCCGCATCGAGTTCCGCGGTCATGATTCGGGAGAGCGCGCTGGCAACGCCCGCTCGCGCTACGGCCTTCCTTGTGTCGCAATATATATTGACAACGCATCCCTGGACGAAGTGGCGGCCCTCAAACGGATGGACCACGCCGGGACCACTGTATTGTTCAAAGAATCCATGAATTCGTTGCGTCAGCAGAATGTCGATTGGTAGGTGCGGGAAAGGACCATCGCGGCGGGTGCTCATGATTAGCGGATCCTCAGCGATGGCATTGAGCAGGAACTCGAGCGAAATTGCGTCGCAGTTTCCGTGAACAACCCCGTTAGGGGAGACGGGCAGCATCGACTTCAAAGCCAAGCTTCCCCACGGGGTAGTGCGATGCCAAACGGCGGCGCTTTTTAACTTCGCGTGTCGACGCATGTATGCGGACGTCATGCGTAGGGACTCGGCCCCGGTCGCCCACCGATACATATGCGTCTCATAGTCAATGCGCCGCGCCAGGCGCGCTAGTGCGCTGTTTAGAGCGATGGCGTCGGTGAGCAGTGGTGGTAACGGCTCACAGCGAAGGCTGAGAGCCCGAGCGACAGATTCTACAAGGGCCTTTTCAGTCTCTGTCATCCGATGGAACTGATTCATTGTAATTTCCCTATAGTTCAATGGAGCAATGTGAGGGCCAGCTGATTCAACTGCACGGACGTCGGCAGCGCAATGCCAATACGGGCGCGATGGTAGTGCTCTCATGTCTCGAATGGCATAGGTACGCAGTCTTCGGCAACCAAAAGCCAATTTGCTGCACGGACCAACAGGCCCTGAGCGGAAGTGGGCCGTCGATCCGTGTTGACCAAACTCCCTTAATCGAGCGTTGTCGGCTTCGTCCGCTTCCGGTTCGTGGCTGGGACCAGTTCGGCACGCCACTCGTCCTGCGAGATGGCTGGTATTCCGAGTGCATCGGCTACGCGTTTGAACGTATCAGCCGCATCCAGAAGATCGCGCTGTGCGATCACCTTGTGGGCTAGCGCGTGCATGATTTTCTCCGGCGCACCGTTGAGCCGCGCTTCAGTCAGTTCTGTTTCGAAGTCGACTGCGCGGTTCAGGACGGCGGCGATCGGCATCTTGAATTGCTGCGCCTTCGCAAAAGATGTTGATACAGAAAGCGTAGCCTCCGGCGACACCGCGATGCCTGCTTCCCGTGCATAGTCAACGACTACCCGGTAGCCATCCTCGATGGCGGTGTTTGCTGGGGCGTCGGTACAGAGGATCCGGATGCAGGATGGCGCTACGCCCGCTGCACAAATAGCGCCAAGCGTTTCTACGGTAGCCTGCTGTGAGGCTGCGTCCGGTGACGTCGAGACAATGATCGTCTTCAGTTCGGTGAGGACGGTACGCCTCGCCTGAATGAATGCGACCGTTGCCATCCGATATTCAGGTGACACATCGATGATTCCCCCGCGCCGCGAGGTCATCAAGGTGCAGTAATGATCCTGAAGTGCATTTTCAATGTCCGTCAAATTTTCGTTGCTCACTTGCTCGCTGGTCGCACCGAGCAGGCTCGGATTCAGGAGCAAGCCTCCCGTCCGTGCGTGAAGAATCTGCGCTGCCGAAGTTTGCGCGGCACTGTTCGAGCTTTGAAAGTGAGCCACAATCAGATGAGTCATGGTTGTTCCTTCGATAGATGTAGATGGAGAGATGAAAAGCGTTGCGGACGACATTGCCTAGATGAGGGCGTTGGCGGCGCGAGCCGTATCCTGTGCGCACGCTTCGCGCTTGGCCCGGCGTCTGCGACTTCGGGCGAGTTGCGAGGATTCGAGCGGCTGGTAGGTTCGTAAGCGAAATGCGTCCCACTGTCGGTTCTCGACGGGTCGACGAATGCGTGGGATCACGACGGAGCGCAAAATCTTTCCGTTGCGCCCTGCGTGCAGGCAGACAAGAAGGACCGCGCTAAGCGCAACCAGGGCGTCATCGACGTGGCAGTCCCGGTGGTCGAGATAGCTCGCGTACGCACGAAACGTATCCTCCGGAATATCAAGGATGGAAGCTGGCGACAGACCGTGTGAGCGCAGGAAGTCTTCAAACTGCAACCATAGTGGCAGCAGCGTTTCGATGGCCTTTTTGCTGCTGTACCGATTAAGCGCTGCGCGAGCGTCCCCGGTGAGTGGTGATTCAAGCACGTTGTCTTGCTCCTTTACAGGTGTTCATGTTGTCTTCGTTATTTGATACGCATTACAGATTAATATGATTTGTGCGCGATTCCTTTCCCTCCATGGTTGATTTGAAATCGCCGTCCGCGCACCCGCCCTCGTCGTCTGGGTGCGGCGCCGTTGCCTTGAGATTGATCGTCTGGACGACCTGTTGTCGACGTCTGCAGATTCTTCGTTCGCTGTCTGGGAACGAAGTCGCTCGGCAGCTGAATTTTTTCGGGGAACCGGTGGCGGATCTGCCAGCAGTAGACCTCGAGGATCATCTTCACACGCGACGGGCCGTGTCCAAGGCGGTCGGATAGTTGAGTCAGTACATCGACGGGCGGTACGCCGCGATCCAGTGCGGCGTTCGCGAAGTCGACGGCATACGTGAGTCTCAGGCTGTGACTAGCAAGCTCCCGGCGCATTGGCAGTTGATCAAAGCGCGACTTAAGGCGGGATTTGGCGCTCTTCAGATCGTCATGGCAGCCGCTCACGAGCTCAAAATCGCGCTCGCGGCAGTACGCCAACGCTGCGTTGATGGCCTCGAGCGTTTCGTCGACGTGATCCGCAAGCACTTCGGTGCGACGCGGTCGCGCGTTCTTGGCGCCCCGCTCGATAGGCAGGCGAAGATCGCCCTGCAAGATCAGTTCTCGCCAGGTTTCCAGTGACTTACCGCACATGAGTGCTTCGCGCATGCGAAGTCCAAGCCAACGCATCAGTCGAATCACGTGTACGACGCTGTTATCCAACGCTTGTGCCGCGGCGAGCAAGTCGTTGAATTCCTGCTGCGTGCGCGCGCGATGTCTGCCATGTCGGTCCCGTCGCTCAAGCTGGAGGTCCCGGCTGTTGGTTGAACGGGACATGTCCTGTCCGGCCGTCGCCTGTATCACTGAGAGCGACGCCCGATAGTTCGCGAGCGTGCCGGGTTTCATGGCCCCCGCAACGAGGAACCAGACAAAGAACTCGAGCATCCAGTCTTCCGCTTCACTGACTGTTTCCAGCGTGTGACCAATCCGGGCTGCAAAACGCGAAAACTCGCTCCAATGTAAGCGACGCTGCTTCTGTGAGTCCTTGCTTCCGCCAGCTTCGCGGCTCATCTGTGCGGCATGGTTGACGCCTCTTGATCTTCGTCCCATACGTTTTCTTTCCTGTGGCCGGTTGTTCCGCCTCTATCTGGACCTCACGCGCGGGGCGGGACGCGAATGAGGACACCCTTTTGCCATCGGCTGCGATGGCGACGTGCCTCCCAAGAGGACACGTAATTGAGCGGGATCAACGAGGGCGCGACGTTGATCAGCTGTGTGATTCGAAAGTGCAAGAAATTGAGCAGAGGCGGTTTAGCTGAGGGTCCCCGGTTGGCACCGGTGGAAAGGTCTGCGCGCTTGGAATTGAGAGCCCGGGGCCGGACGAACACCGCGCGTCGCATGGCGACGCATTCGATGTCCAACCGCATTCGTGTGCATGCAGCACGTGGGCGTTGACGGCTCGTGTGAGGGCGAGCACATGTGGGCGGAAACTCGGGTGAGCAAGTCACGTCGAGCTCGCGTTTGAGGGCGAGGAAATGTTTGATGTGCGCCAGAGCGGCGCGTCGCAGACCGAAACCATCGATGGGCTCGAGTAGCTCGAGCGTCTCAAAGATGCAGAGGAAGCGTACGATTATTCGCAAGCAGACAATCGGCGCATGCTAATAACCACGGTCGCACCGGGAACCAGCTCAATCGCCTGGATAATCCGCACGACAGAGTGCTCTGTCACGCTCCAATGGCCAGTCATTCGGCCGACCTCTGCATCAGGTGATGCATGCGATGGATGTCGGCTTAGCCCGAATTCGTCCAGATGGACGCGGGCGGGGTCGATGCGTCGACGGCGCTTCGGAAGTCCGCGCTCGTTGACAGCACAAGCAGTAAGAACACGGGCAGTTCAGGCCGCGTGCTTTGTCATGGTGATGTGCTGCGAACTGTAGCCAGAAAGGTGGATTTCGCTGGACAGACTACGAGAGCCGTGCCCGGGGCGTTCATCGATGCGTCGGAGACGCGTAGAAGCTGATTTCGCTGGACAGACTACAAGAGCCGTGCCCGAGGCGTCTTAAAAATGCCCTTCCAGCAATGCAAGGGAGCTCGACCGAAGTCGTCACTATTGCAGGGTGCCAGTCAAGCAATTGGCATGAATACCATGCCGAGTCGTTGCGTCAGAGACGCGCAAAGTGGAGCAACATTACCATAGTCTTTTGCGGTTGCAAATCGTGATCATCTGATTTTTTGAGACTTATGAAAAAGCACGCGATTTTTTCACATAAGGCATCGAGAGACGCCAAAAAACAAGCGTCTTTCTGATCTTAACCCCGATCAGCAGGAGCGGTAATAACGCCTAGACGTCCGAACCGCCTCCGAGAATCGCGCTCAACTCAAAGCGTCGTTTGCAGCCAGAACGAACCGGTCGCGGGAATCCTAACGCGATATCCGCACTATGCCGCCCCCCATCTTGCGATCAAACAATCGTGCGAAAGATGCAGTGGGCGTTTGGATCGCTGACAAAAACCTCACGGGAAAATCTTTGAAGCGGAGCGGGTTTGCGCAGCATCTCGGGAAAATTTGTATGTTTAGTCAAGTTGAATCGATGTATTTCTGGCTGTGGATTGACACGTCGTCCGCATCCACCAAAGCGCGAGAATGGCTGGGTGAAGCGATTTAAGCGACAAACTCTATTAATTTGGCAATTTTCCGGAGCACGCGGCTCCATACGATATCGACGCCTGGGCGCCCAAGTGGCGAAGCTGCATGAGCGCATCGGTAACCTGCGCCGCGAATTCCTGCACAAGGAAACCACGCGCATGGTCAAGGCGTCCGCGGTACTCGCGACTGAGGAGCTTGGCCCACAGAATATGAGCCGTTCGGCCAAAGGCACGCAGGAAAAGCCCGGTCGGATGATCAGGCAAAGGGCCGCGCTGAATCCCGAGATTCTGTCGGCCGGATTGAGCATGGCGCACAACATGCTCGCGTACAAAGTGGTAGAGACTGGTACGCGGCTGCATGTGGCGAACACGCGCCAGTTAAAACCGTCGCAACGCTGTGCCGCGTGCTGGGAGATTGTGCCCAAGACGCTCGCCCAGCGCACGCATGTGTGTCCGCATTGCGGGCACACAGCGCAACGCGACCACAACGCAGCGTCGGTCCTGCTGATCGATGCGCACACGCCAGGAACTGGCGTGGCGGCGAGACCGAACCCTCTGTCGCGGCAACGCGCCAGGTCAAAGTCTGCGACCCGCGAAACCCCCGCTACAACCGCGAACGAGATTGAGCGGCGGGAGAGTTCATCAACTTCTGGAAGTACATCGCGCAGCATCCGCCGACCCTCGCGCGCACATGGAGCAGCCAGAAGGAAGTGATGGCGCCAGGCGCGCTCAATCCGCTCGTCAAGGAATTGCTGTACGTCGCGATCAGCGTGACCAACAACTGCGGCTATTGCGTCGCGAGCCACACGGCCGCGGCGCGTCGCGCCGGCATGACCGACGAGATGTTCGGCGAACTGCAGGCAATCGTCGGAATGGCCAACGAAACGAACCGGCTCGCGGTCGGCTATCGCGTGCCGATCGATCCGGCCTTCGAGTAATTGCACGATACGCGCGGGGCGGCCCGGTCGTACCGACCCGGGCCGCATGCTTGCGCCGTCGTACACAACGGCGCGAGGCCTCGGGCTTACAGCGGCACGATCTTGCCCGGCCCCGGATGGCAGACCGGCGTGTAGACCGGCCCACAGCCGAAATGCACCGGCTCGCAGGGGTTGTAATGGGGCGGGTTGTAGTGCGGCGGCTTTTCACCGTAACACGACGGCGGATATTCGCGGGTGAAACACGAGTGGCCGCCGCGCACGGACTGCGCAGCGGCGTGGTCGAGTTCGTCGCAGCGCGACAGGTCGGCAAGGGTCAAGTTCGACATGATGAATCTCCGGCAACGTTGGATGGGTATCGAGCGCGCAAATGCTTTGCGCCCGGTCGTTCCAGTTGCACGCACCATGCCATGCGGCGGGATTCAACGTCTGTGCTGGCTCGAACGCTGATCGAC
The DNA here is from genome assembly GCF_050436245.1 of Paraburkholderia sp. MM6662-R1. Lineage (NCBI taxonomy): Bacteria > Pseudomonadati > Pseudomonadota > Betaproteobacteria > Burkholderiales > Burkholderiaceae > Paraburkholderia > Paraburkholderia sp. MM6662-R1. The sequence goes on from NZ_JBNDLV010000004.1 coordinate 2,727,596, forward strand.
CGTATCTGCGCAGTCGAAAACTGATCGGCGTTGGCCAACTTGCGGCAAGCCGGTGTCGTTCAACCGCCAACACGTCGGTCGATCAGCGCGTGCCCCATCCCGCGAGCAACGCCGGTAGCTCAGCCATCTCCCTGAACACGTGCACCGCGCCCGCGCCATGCAACGCGGTCGCGCTGCTATGGCCGAGGTGCGTCGGGCAATAGCCGAATACCGTCGCGCCGGCCGCGACGCCCGCGGTCGCGCCCGTCACCGTATCCTCGATGACCGCGCAACGTGTCGGTTCGACGCCGAGTGCCGCGGCCGCGGCGAGGTAGACGTCGGGAAACGGCTTGCTGCGCGGCGTTTCGTGGCCGCTGAAGATGCGTCCGTCGAAGCAGTCGAGGATGCCGGCCTTCACGAGCTGCAATTCGATCTTGATGCGATCCGCGCCCGACGCCACCGCGATGCGTCCATTCAACGTCTGCTGCAGCGCGCGGACCGCGAAAGGCGCGCCGTCGATCGCGCGCAACTCATTGTCGAGCGCCACGTTGCGACGCGCGCGGAACTGCGCCAGCCACCCGGCCGTGATCGCGAAGCCGGTGCGCGCCTCGATCAACGCGGCTTCGTCCCTGACCATCTTGCCGACGAAAATGCGCATCGTCTCTTCGACGCTCAAATGCCAGCCGAGCTCGCCGAGCATCTCGGTGAGCACGCGGTTCGTGATCGGTTCGGAATCGACGAGCACGCCGTCGCAGTCGAAGAGCACGGCGTCGAAAGGAAAATCGGCCATCGGGGAGGGTAGGGATAAGGTCGCGGACCGGCAAGGATACCGCACCGGGCCGCGTGCCGCAGCCTGGAAGCTGCAGCGGCGGCGTCCAGCGCGGCTGCTCAGTCCTTGTACCCGTCGCTCAGCGTCTTCATGAACGCGATGATGTCCTGGATGTCTTGATCGGTCATCGCGGGCTGGTCGCCGAACTTGCGGTCGAACGGCGCATCGGCCACATCCACGTTCGCATGGTATTGCGGCGGCAGATCGTCGTACTTCTGCACCTTGCCCGACGCATCGCGCGGATAGATTCTGTCCGGCGACGTATTGCGCAGGTTGTAGAAGTCCAGCACCTGCTTGAGGTCGTGATACACGCCATTGTGGAAGAACGTCTTGCGTTCGGCGGCATTGCGCAGTGTCGGCGTCAGGAACATGCCGCAATACTGCGTCTGCCTGGCCATGTCGGTCCGGAAGGGCCCACAAATGCCCATGTCGTAGAAGTTCGGATTCCTGTTCGGCGCAAGTTCGCGATTGCGCGGCACGCCGAGCGCTTCATACTGCGTGTCGGTAAAAAGAGGTGGAAGGCCGTCCGACGTCGGCTGGCTCAGGTGGCAACCCGCGCAATTGGCCTTGTCCTTGTCGTTGAACAGACGCAAGCCACGTAGTTCGGCTTGCGTGAGGCGTGCACGTCCTTCGAGCCAGGCGTCGTATTTGCTCGAGAATGGATGGAACGCCGGGTCTTCGAATTCATACCGACCGATCGCGAACATGGCTTCCGACACGAGCAGATTGGGATCGTTGACGACGTGCGGACCGAAAAGTTGTCTGAGCGTATCGATGTGCTTCGAGTGCCTTAGCTTGTCGGCAACCGAAGCCAGATCGGGGTTCGCCATCTCGACCGGGTTGGTCAGCGGCCCAAGCGCCTGGTCCTGCAGCGTGCTTGCCCGGCCGTCCCAGAAGAGTCCCCCTTGCGGCACCATAGCCGGCGCGGCAGGCGCAACGCCCGCGGTTTTCTGGGCGCGCTGCACGCCTAGCGCGGCCGAGGCCTGCGTATCGAGGCTGACCGGTGCGGCGTCGGTATCGCCCTGATCGGGACCGATGCTGAACGGCGCCTGGCGATACAGGTACGCGAGCGATGGCACCGGCCGATAGCCCGCTTCCGTCATGTGAAGGCCGCCCGGTTGTACCGTCAGGGCGTTGGGAGGCGAGAAAGCGTGCGCGGCGCTGTGGCACGACGCGCACGACTGTTTGCCCGACGCCGAAAGCGACGGATCATTGAACAGGTCCCTGCCGAGTACCGCGACCGCGCTAAGGGGCGCGACGGGGGGACGCAGGAGCTTGACCGGATGGGCGTTGAGGCCCGTCAGATTCTCGACCGTATCGCCGATCGCCGCGGGCATACGCTCGGGATAGATCAGCGCGTAGCCAACCAGAGCGGCGCCCAGCAGCACGATGCCCAGCACTATCCAGAGGATCAGGCGACGCCGCGTGCTGCTCGCAGCGCGAGGGGACGGGGCGCTTGCGGTGGGTAGTTGCGAAGACAAGGTGGCGTTCGAACGACGATTCATGGCGATAGCGGTAGGCAAGCTGAACTGCAAACAAGCACGTCGAGCCACCGTACCGGCTAGCTCGACGTCATCACTGATTGACGGGCATCAACAGCTCCGTTCCCTGAACGTCACACCGCGTATTTCTCTGTGCGGCAGAACGGACGGATAAACGGTGGCTCCTTAGTTCGTTGCAGGAGGAGCCGACAGCTTGGTGCCAAGGTTCGTGTCGAGGTACAACGCCGGCGTTTTGCCACCGTTGGTGAAGTCGAACAGCGAGGCGATGCTCCCCGTCGCCGCATCGTGCGATCCGTTGCCGATGCGGGTGCCGCCGAGCCAGTTGTCTTCGATGAACCTGACAACCGAAGCCTGAGTGATCGCCGTGTGGTCGACGTAGTTGCTACGTGCGTACGGCGAGATCACCAGAAGCGGAACACGCGTTCCCGGGCCGCAACGGCCGTTGACAGCCGCGCCTGTCACGCCGACGCCTTGCTTGGCGCCCGTTGCGTTGCAGGTGCCCGCGCCGTTCAGCTGGTCGGCGGTGGCGTCAAACGACGAAGTCGTCGGCGTCGCATAAGCGTGGTCGTACCAGCCATCCGAATCGTCGTACGTGATGATGATGGCGGTGTTCTTCCAGTCCGGCTGTTGTTGCAGGAAGTTGACGACCTTCGTGACGAACGCCTGCTCGTCGATCGGATCCGAGTTGCCCGGGTGCGCATCGCCGACGGCCGGTGCCTTCAGGTAGCTGACCGACGGGAAGTTGCCCGCCGAGACGGCCGTGAAGAAGTCGTTGACGTCGTATTGATGGTGCACCGGCGTAGCCGTCGAATCGAGCGGGTCGGTCTGTCCAATCAGCGCGGTCGACGTCGGGCGCGTGTGCGCCAGGTTGGCCGTCGTAGCGTAGTACTGGAACCAGTTGTGGTGAGGTACGTAGTCCGTCTTCGTTGCGCCGAGGACCGACGAGTAGGTACTGCGCTTGCACGCCGTGGTGCCGTTCGAGTTGGTGGCGCTCAGGTCGAAGCCGCCCATGAAGCCGCCCCACGTAATGCCTTTCGCGTTGAGGAGGTCACCGATATTTTTGTTATTCGAGCTCAGCGTGGCCTGGCCGCTCGACGTCGAGGTGTTGCACACGTCCCCGGTCGGGTCGGAATCGCCGTTCATCGTGAAGCTGCCCGCGCCGTCGGCAATCACGTTGTCGCCTTGAGCGGCACCGTTGGCAGGAATAGCGCCGTTGGTCTGGCCGGAAACCACCTCGAGCGCGCCCGGTGTCGACGGACCGTACGTGTCGGTGTACATGTTGTCGCTCATCGCGAAGTTCTGCGCGTAATTCCACAGCGCGGTGACCGTGTTGCCGTCGAAATAGCCCATCACGAGACCCGGCGTGCCGAACGTCGAACCGCTGCCGGCGCTGTTGTTACCCGTGTACTTGGGGAACAGGTCCGCCGCGCCATTGTCGTAGGCGAGCTGTTCCTTCATGTAGTCGTGCGACTGGCCGTTGGTGTTGGCCTGGCTGCGGTCGAGGCGGAACGGATTGATACCGCTGCCTGCGGAGGCCGCGTTGTTCGCCGTGTTCAGGAAGTTCGGGTTGCTCGTCAGAAGCGAATTCTGATTCAGATTGTTGATCTGGGCCGGCGTGTTCGCCGCCGTGAACGCCGGTTCACCGGCCGGGTTCTGCGCGTTCGGATAGGTGCCGAAGTAGTGATCGAAAGAACGATTCTCACCGAAGATCACGACGAGGTGCTTGATCGGCGTTGCCGTGGCCAACGCGTCCTGGGCGGATACGGTAGCAGCCGGTGTGGAGCTGGCCGGCGCGGATGCAGTCGAAGGAGAGCTGACGCTGCTGTTTCCGCATGCGCTCAGCACGAACAGTGCGGCGGCAAACGGAATGGGCAAAAGGGCTTTACGAAACATTCTTTGGTGGCTCCACATTCGCGGTCCAGCCCTTCCATCGATAGGTGTGAACGGTGCTGGAAATTGTTGTTAGAAGCGTAACGGCCGACGCCATTGATTGCAGCCCGTGCATTGGACCATCAAAAAATGAACGTTTTCGGGCAATACGCCGACTATTGCCTTTCGTGAGCCCGACTGTCTTCGTGCTTTTTTGCCAATAGCGCGACGGATTTCTTCCGCTGCCGCGTTCAAGTAGAAACGGGGCCGTCCAGGGCGCCGACTTGTTCCAGCTTTGAAGGGAGAAATCGACATGAACACCAACCGCATCGCTCGTCTGCTCGGTTCCACGCTGAGCGCCGCGCTGTGCTGCGCGGCCACGCTGACCGCCGCGCCCGCCTCCGCACAAGTGATGATCGCGCCGATGGCACCGCCGGCGCCGCGCGTCGAAGTCGTGCCCGCGCCACGGGACGGCTATGTGTGGGATCAGGGCCGCTGGCGCTGGGAGCACGGCCGCTATGCGTGGGTGCCGGGTCACTGGCAGCCGGTGCGCGTCGGCTATCACTGGGTGCCCGGGCATTGGGCGCAACGTGGGCCGCACTGGCGCTGGATCGAAGGACATTGGGCTTGAACGAGGCTTGCGATGAAAACACTCGTGATGATTCTGCTGGCGGCCTCGCTCGCCGGCTGTGTGGTCTATCCGGCACGCCCGGCCTATTACCGGCCGGCGGTCGTCGTATATTGACCGCGTACGTGATACCTGGCCGGATAGCGGCGTAGCGGCACGACAACATAACGACACGACAGCTGAAGGAGCGGCGGCAAGTGAACGACGTTGATCCCGTGATGCGGTCCTCACGCGAAAGCGCGCGCGTGATGTCGCGACCGAGCCGCACGCCTTGAGCGACGCACCACCCGATCCGGACGCCGAGCTGATCGCGCGGGTGGGCCGCGCGGAGCCCGGCGCGGTCCGCTCGCTGGTCGCGCGCAAGCTGCCGCGGCTACTTGCGCTCGCCACGCGCATGCTCGGCGATCGCATGGAAGCGGAAGACGTCGCGCAGGAGGTCTTCGTGCGAATCTGGAAACAGGCGGCGCGCTGGCGTGAAGGCGAAGCGAAGTTCGACACGTGGATGCATCGGGTCGCGCTCAATCTTTGCTATGACCGTCTGCGCGGCCGGCGCGAAGACCCGAGCGACGAACTGCCCGATTCGGCCGATCCCGCCGCGCCGCCCGACGCACGGCTCGAAGCACGTGCCGACCACGCGCGCGTGCGCGCGGCGCTCGCCGCGCTGCCGGCGCGACAGCGCGAGGCACTCGTGCTGACCTACTACCAGGAGATGTCGAACCTCGACGCTGCCGCCTTGATGGACGTCAGCGTCGATGCGCTGGAGAGTCTGCTGGGCCGCGCGCGCCGCAATTTGCGCGCTCAACTGGCCGGCAGCGGCCTTAGCAAGGACAAGTCATGACGCCCGAAAGATTCCATCAGATCGTTGCAGCGTACGGCGCCGACGCGCGCCGCTGGCCGGAGCGCGAACGCGAAGCCGCGCAGGCGTGGGCGCGCGCGCATCGCGACGAAGCCGATGCGGCGTTGAGCGACGCGGCCAGCCTCGACGCGTGGCTCGCCGCCGACGAGCTCGAGCCGCCGAGGCTCGAACTGCAGCGTCGCATCATCGACCGCGCGCCGTCCCGACGCCCAGCCGCGCGCCGGCGTTTGTGGTGGTCGGGCGCGGTGGTGGCAGGTATCGGCCTGCTCGGCGGCGTGGCGGGGGCGTTCGCGGTGTCGTTCTTCGTGCTGACCGAGAACGCGCCGGTCGTGCATGAATCCTCGTATCTGACTTCGAGCTTCGGCGGCAGCTCCGCCGATTGGAGCGGCGAATGAACGGGCGCTCGTGGAAATTTGCGCTGCTGGGCTCGGTGGTGCTCAACGTGTTTCTGCTCGGCGCGATCGCCGGCGGCGCGTATCAATGGTTCGCCGCGCACGGTGCGAATCCGCCGGCGGCGGCGCAGGACCGGCGCGCGCTGCGGTTCGCCGCCGAGCCGCTGTCGGCGCAGCAGCGGCAGGCGTTTATCGACGGCCTGAAGAGCGCGCGGCGCGACGGCCGCCAGTATGCGCGCGATGCTCGCGAAGGGCGTCGTGAGGTGCTGCGTCTGCTGGCCGCGCCGAAGTTCGATCGCGCCGCACTCGATGCCGCGCTCGCGCGCACGCGCGCGGCCGACGTCAGCCTGCGCGCGATGGTCGAAGCGAGCGTCGCCGATTTCGCGGCGACGCTGACGCCCGAGGAGCGCGTCGAATTCGCCGAGAGTTTGAAGTTGCGCGGGCAATGGCGCGAAGCGCAGCCGGCGCCGAACGCGAAAAAACCGGCGGCGAATGCCGCTTCGAGCGAATAAAAAATGCGCGCGATGGCGACGGATTTCAGCGTGTCGACCGTTTAACGGACATGCAGGGGTCCTACCTGCCGACGAGGATCGTATGGCCAACTCACCGAACCTGAATGCCGCGGCGATCGCACTGAACCGCTTCGGCCTCGGCGCGCGCGCCGACGACACGCCGCCCGCCGATCCGAAGGGCTGGCTGCTCGCGCAGTTCGAGCAGTATCAGCCGCGGCCCGACGCGTGGGCGAACCAACCCGATTCGATCGCATTGTCGACGCAGCTCGTGCAGCAGCGCATGCAGATGGAACAGCAGTCGAAACAGAAGGCGGGTGAGGAGACCAACCCGAGCCAGAATGCGAACCACGGCGCAAACAACAGCGCCAGCAACACCGCATCACCCAGCCAGACCGACGCGCAAGCCGCCAGGCAAGCCGAAAGAAAAGCACTGCGCGTCGAGATACTCGACATGTACCGCTCGTCGGTCAATGCGCGCGTCGCAAGCGCGCTGACCACGCAGACGCCGTTCATCGAACGCCTCGTGCACTTCTGGGCGAATCACTTCGCGGTGTCGACCGAAAAGCCCGGCGTCGCGGCGCTCGCCGGGTCGTTCGAAGCGGAGGCGATTCGCCCGCACGTGCTCGGCCGTTTCGAGGACATGCTGGTGGCCGTCGAGCGTCATCCGGCCATGCAGCTGTTCCTCGACCAGACCCGCTCGGTCGGTCCCGACAGCATGGCCGCGCTGCGCGCCGCGCAGCGCAATCCGGACAACAAACGCGGACTCAACGAGAACCTCGCGCGCGAGATCATGGAGCTGCATACGCTCGGCGTGCGCAGCGGCTATAGCCAGGACGACGTGACCGAGTTCGCGCGTGCGCTGACCGGCTGGAGTCTCGTCGGCAATCCGGGGAGCGGCGGCGCCAATGCAAACCGGCGCGCGCTGGAACAGAACGGCGAACCCGGCAGCTTCGTGTTTCGTCCCGCGCTGCACGAGCCCGGCTCGCGCACGATCATGGGACGCCGCTACGACGAAGCCGGCGAACAGCAGGCGCTCGCGATCCTGCACGACCTCGCGCACGCGCCGGCCACCGCGCGGCATATCGGCACGAAGCTCGCGCGCCATTTCGTCGCCGACAATACGCCACCTGGCGTCAGCGAACGTCTGGCCGATGCGTTCACGCGCAGCGACGGCGATCTGCCGACCGTCTATCGCGCGTTGATCGATACGCCGCAAGCGTGGTCGCCGGCCGCGGTGAAGTTCAAGACGCCGTGGGAGTGGACCATCTCGTCGATGCGCGGACTCGGCTGGCACGAGCCCGGCAATCTGCAGAGCGCGCCGATCCTCACGCAGCTTGGCCAGCCGGTGTGGCGGCCCGGTTCACCCGCCGGCTACGACGATATCGCCGCGAGCTGGGCCGCGCCCGATGCGCTCGTGCGCCGCGTCGAAGTCGCGCAACGTTTCGCCGCGCGCGTGGGTGACCGGCTCGATGCGCGCTCGCTCGGCCAGACCTTGCTGGCTGGCTCGCTCAGCGAGCCGACGGCCACGGCGGTGTCGCGCGCGGAAAGCGCATCGACGGCGATCGCGCTGCTGCTCGTATCGCCCGATTTTCAACGGAGATGAACGCCATGCTGTCACGCCGTCAGTTTCTGAGCGTCGCCGCCGCCGGTGCCGGCGCAATGCTCGTGTCGCCGCGGATTGCGTTCGCGCATGTCGCGACCGACCGCCGCTTCGTGTTCGTGATCCAGCGTGGCGCGGCCGACGGGCTGAACATCGTCGTGCCGTACGCGGACCCCGCGTATGCGACGCTGCGCGGGCCGCTCGCGATCGATGCGTCGAACGCGCCGCATCTGGACGGCACGTTCGCGCTGCATCCGGCGCTCGCGCAGATGGCGAAGCTGTACGCGCAGCGCGAGGCGTTGTTCGTGCACGCGGTCGCCTCACCGTATCGCGACCGCTCGCATTTCGACGGACAGAACGTGCTGGAAACCGGCGGCACGTCGCCGTATCAGACGAAGGACGGCTGGCTCAACCGGCTCGCCGCGCAACTGCCCGCCACCCGCGAAAACGCGATCGCGTTCGCGCCGACCGTGCCGATGGCGCTGCGCGGGCCCGCGGCGGTGACGTCGTATGCACCGTCGGCCTTGCCGCAGGCGCCCGATGATCTGCTCGCGCGCGTGTCGCAACTGTACGAGCAGGACGCGCAGCTGCGTGCGCTGTGGGAATCGGCGATGGCGGCGCGCGGCCTTGCGGGCGACGCTGGCGCGCGCCAGGACCCGGCGAGCCTCGGCAAGCTCGCGGCCAGTTTTCTGGCGCGCGACGACGGTCCGCGCATCGCGATGATCGAGACCGGCGGGTGGGACACGCACAGCGCGCAGAACGCGCGGCTCGCGAATCAACTGAAGGCACTCGACACGATGCTCGCGGCGTTGCGCGACGGCATGGGGTCATCGTGGAGCAAGACCACGGTGCTGGTCGCGACGGAGTTCGGCAGGACCGCCGCCGCGAACGGCACGGGCGGCACCGATCATGGCACCGGCTCGGTCGCGATGGTGCTCGGCGGGTCGGTGCAGGGCGGACGCGTGATTGCCGATTGGCCGGGCCTCGCGCCGCATCAGCTGTATCAGTCGCGCGACCTGAAGCCGACCGCCTCGCTCGATGCGTTGATCGCCGGCACCGCGAGTGAAAGTCTCGGGCTCGATCCCGAACGGACGGCGGCAGCGCTGTTTGGCCGGACCATGGCGGGCAGACCGATGACGGGCGTCGTGCGGGCGTGACGCGTTGATCGCACAACGGCGTGCAATGACGATGGCACGGAGGCGTGATGGGCGATCGAGGATTCCGTGCGCGAGCGACCTGCGATCGCGGCGGACGGGGGTTCGCGTCGCGTCGGCATGGCGAATCGCGTGAGCCGACGCTGACTGCTTTGCTCGACGCGTTGATCGTCGGTGCAGCGAGCGAAAGTATTGCGCTCGATCCGGAGCGCACCGCGGCCGCGCTATTCGGCCGGACGATCGCGGCCGGGCCGTTGGCGAGGGTGGGGCGGGGCAGGTGAAGCGGCGGGCGTCGCGTGAACCGAGCGCTCGCCGACGCGATGATAGCGGCGGCCGTAGTAGATCAGCGCATCGCCCGCGCCCTGCGTGCGCGCGGCTTTCACCGCGCAGAAGAACACCGTGTGCGTGCCGACTTCGGTCACCGACTCGATCTCGCAGTCGAGCGACGCGAGCGCGTCCTGCAACACCGGCGCGCCGGTTGCGAGGTCGTCCCATTGCGCGGCGGCGAAGCGCTCTTCGATCGCGAGCGCGCTCGTGGCGAAGTGCGCGGCAAGGGCCTGCTGCTCGGCGCTCAGCACGTTCACGCAGAGCTTGCCGTTGCTGCGAAACGCCGCGTTGTTGCGGCTGCTGCGGTTGATGCAAACGAGCAGGGTGGGCGGCTCGTCGGTGACGCCGCAGACCGCCGACGCGGTGCAGCCCGCAAGGCCGGCTTCGCCGTCGCTGCTGATGATGTTGACAGCCGCGCCAAGCCCGGCCATCGCGTCGCGGAACGTGCTCTTGTCAAGCATGGGGCCTCTGCTGGAAGTCGGGTTCGCCAAAACAACGGTGGTCGAGTTAGCCGCGAGGCTCGTCGTCCGGCGCCGCCGCGCAAGCCGGCGAACGGAAGCGCGCCGCCGTGTGGCTCGCAGGCAGCCGCGCGTGGCCGAACAGCTTTTCGCGCAGCGTGCCGTCACGATACGCGCGCTTGTACGCGCCACGTTCCTGTAGCAGCGGCACGACCAGTTCGATGAAATCGTCGAAGCACTCGGGCACGACGGTGCGCGACAGATTGAAGCCATCGACGCCGGTTTGCTCGGTCCACGCGATCAGATCGTCGGCGATCTTCTCAGCCGAACCGACGAGCGGCTGCTGGCGGCTGCCGAGCACCATCTGTTCGAGCAGCTTGCGCTTCGTCCATTGCGGACCGGCCGCGCGCGTCATCGCTTCGACGTTCGACACGATCGCCTGGCTCTTGCCCGTTTCAATCGGCTCGTCGAGGTCGTAGCGCGCGAAGTCGATGCCAAGCGATGCGGCCGCATGCACCAGCGCCGCCTCCGAGCTCACATAGCGGCGGTACTCCTCGAATTTCTCCCGCGCTTCCTGATCGGTGCGGCCCGTGATCACGGTCTGGCCGAGCAGTACCTTGATGTCGTCGGCGCGGCGGCCGCCGGCGACCGCGTGCGCGCGGATGTCGTCGACGATCGTCTTGACCGCCGGCTTCGCCTGGCCGTTGACGAACACACACTCCGCGTGTGCCGCCGCGAACTGTTTGCCGCGCGCGGACGAACCGGCCTGATACAGCACCGGCGTGCGCTGCGGCGACGGCTCCGCGAGATGCATCGCATCGACGCGGTACTGCTTGCCGTGGTGATGGATCACGTGGACTTTCGACGCGTCCGCATAGACGCCGCGCGCCTTGTCGCGCAGCACCGCGCCGTCTTCCCAGCTGCATTCCCACAGCTTGTACACGAGCTCCATGTACTCGTCGGCGAGATCGTAGCGATCGTCGTGCGCCATCTGGCCGCTCAGGCCGATCGCGCGCGATGCGCTGTCCAGATAGCCGGTCACGATGTTCCAGCCGACCCGGCCGCGCGTCAGATGATCGAGCGTCGACATGCGGCGCGCGAACAGAAACGGCTGCTCGACCGACAGATTCGACGTGACGCCGAACGACAGATGCCGCGTGAGCGCGGCCATCGCCGGAATCAGCAGCGTCGGATCGTTGACCGGCACCTGCACGGCGCCGCCGATTGCCGCGTCCGGGCTGCCGCCGTAGACGTCGTACACGCCGACCACGTCCGCGAAAAAGATGCCGTCGAACAGGCCCGCTTCGAGCTTGCGCGCGTAGTCGGTCCAGTACTGCAGATCCGTGTAGCGCGTGGACTGATCGCGCGGATGGGTCCACAGCCCTTGCTGGATGTGGCCTACGCAGTTCATGTCGAACGCGTTGAGAACGATTTCCTTCGGCATGGTGTGTTCCGGCTGACGAGCGGGTTCGGGCAATGGCGTTGCGTTTAATATAGTGGACGAAAAATCACTATGCAAGACGTTGTTGGCTGGCTGTGCCGGTTGCGGTGGTCGTAGCGGCCTGAACTGGTCTGCGCTGATCCTGGCGCTGCTGCGTCAAAGGTAATCAGCCTGGCGTAGGCCGTGCCGGGGCAGCAAGCCCGCCAACGCAACCGGCATGGCACGGGAGGTGAAGGCATTGCGAGTCTCGACTCAATCGCTTATCGTCTCGATGAGTTTCGATAAGAAAGGATGCCCATGCGACCGTCCGTTGTTCTCGACATGAAGCGCAGCGTAGTGCGCGAAGCGACGAGTCGCTTCCGCGCAGCGAACCCGCGCGTGTTCGGCTCGGTGCTGCACGGCACCGACCGGGACGGCAGCGACCTCGATCTGCTGGTCGATGCGTTGCCAGGGGCGACGCTGTTCGACCTGGGGGGGTTGCAGGATGAACTGGAAGCGCTACTCGGCGTCCACGTCGATCTGCTGACCCCGGCCGACCTGCCGCAGAAGTTCCGGGCCAAGGTGCTTGCGGAGGCGCAGCCGGTATGAACGAGAACCGCTTGCCGGACTACCTCGACCACATGCAGCAGGCCGCAACCGATGCTTGCAGCTTCGTGAAGGGGCAGGCCAAGGATCACTTCCTTGAGGACAAGCGCACCCAGCGGGCCGTCGTCATGAGCCTCATCATCATTGGCGAGGCCGCCACGAAAGTAATGGACCGCTATGCCGACTTCGCTCAGGCGCACCCTAAAGTACGGTGGCGCAGCATGCGCGGGATGCGCAACCGCATCGCCCACGGCTACTTCGATATCAACCTTGATGTGGTGTGGGACACAGTGCAAACGGCGCTACCAGAGCTACTGAAACAACTGCCTGCTGCGTGCCAGGATGCCGAAGATGAAGACCGCAAGGACGATGGAATGAAGCAATGACCGAGCGGAAGGTGCCCCCCACTTGCGCAACGACGACCCCGCCATGTCCGAAACTTCCGCCATCGATCTGACGCAGGCGATCTCCGCGCGCGTGAAGACCGAGCGCGAGGCGCGCAACTGGTCGCTCGCCGAGCTGGCCGAGCGCTCGGGTGTATCGAAGGCGATGATCAGCAAGATCGAGCGTGGCGAGGCGAGTCCGACCGCGACGGTGCTCGGGCGGTTGTCGGGCGCGTTCGGGCTGACGCTGTCCACGTTGCTCGCACTCGCCGAGCAGACCGGCGAGCGGCTCGTGCGTCATGCGGACCAGTCGCTGTGGGAGGACCCCGAAACCGGCTATACGCGGCGGCGTATTTCACCGCCGACCGGCGGCGTGCTGGAACTGCTCGAAATCGAATTGCCGACTGGGGTGAGAGTGCCTTATCCGTCGGATGCGTTCGTGTTTCAGCATCAGCAGATCTGGGTCACGCAAGGGGTGCTGACGTTTCGCGAGGGCGCGCTCACGCACCGGCTCGAAGCGGGGGATTGTTTGCAACTCGGTGCGCCGGTCGAATGCGAGTTCTTCAATGCGGGCACCGAGGTGTGCAGATATGTGGTGGGGTTGGTGCGGCGCTGAGTTTCGTCCAGCTTGTGCTCAGCTCCCGCCACTCCCGCGGGATGGCAGGTTCAGGGTGAGTCTGTTGGTCACCGAGGTCACGCCCGGCACGCCTTTCGCAACATCGCCGGCCTGCTGGATCATGTCGCCCTGAGGCACCGAGCCGGTCAACGTCACCGCGCCGCCGCGCGCCCGCACGAACACGTTCGATACATTGAAGCCCGGCGCTTTACCGAGCGCGTGCCGCACGTCGCGGCCGAGCTTGCGATCCGCCGCACGCGTCGACTGGGCGGTCGGGGCCGGCGCGGCTGCCGTGGCGGCAGGCGTCTGCGCGTCGCTCGCCTGGGCATAGGCGCTGGATGCGGTTGCCATGCACAATGCAATACCGAGCACCTTCAAAAGATTGACTGTTTTCACTGTTTCACCATCCTCGATAAGTTGATGTCGCTTCGTTGCATGTTAGAAACGTCGCGCTTTGTCGAGCAGGTCTGGACTCTGGGAAGCGTCTGTCTTGTAGAGGAGTGGTGGTTTTGGCGCTTCCGGCGCGGTTAAAAGATACTCCTGACGGCGCGGACGTGCCAAAAAACCGAATCGCGGAAGGAGGTGCGTGCGGCTTGATTCCAGCACGGTGAGACACAGGCACCGGCATACGACGCAGCCGACTATAAGCGCGGGCGCGCGGCGGCTAGTTTGTCCCAGAACGACGGAGGTAACGAAATACTCGAATCTCCTTCACCGCCATCCCCGCGGGAAAATTCGACGGACGGACCGAGATAACGGGGCGGCGAATACGGATTCAGCGAGTATCGCAGACCCGTTGACCAGAAAAGATGGGGACAGGCGTGCTGAACGTGCGCTGTGCAAGCAGCTTTCCAGTCTTGGCATCGAATAGCCGGCCGACATATACGAAGCGACGGTCCGAGTAGATGATGAAATCGATCCGCGCCACTATTGTTCATGAGTCAATCTCAACAAAACCCGGAGAATTCTGAAAACGAGGCCGCCGGGGCCCGTGCACGCTCCCGACCCGCATCCCGTTATTTGGCAGTAAGCTCCCGTTGACGGGTTCGCGTGGAGGCTGCGCGACCCGGCGTGTGGTTCACGATTCGCAGCCGCAATTCGTACGTTATTGCCAATTTTTTCAGGGGATATCAGTGATGAAGAGCTTCGCCATTAAACGAATCATGCTGGGGGTTTCGGCCGTCGCACTGATGGCCGGTACGATTCCGCTCGCGCTCGCGCAGGGCTCGACGGATGCCGCAGCCCAGGAAGGCGCGACGACGACCACCCCAAAGCCGACCAAGGCCGAGCGCAAGGCAGAGCGCAAACAGGCCCGCGCGAAAAAGAACGCCGAGTTGAAGAAACTCGAAGACGCGGGCTACCAGCCGGCGCAGAACGATCCGAACTATCCGGACAAGCTGCAGGCAGCCCAGAAGAAGGCCGGCGTTGGTGCGCCTGCCAGCCAGTAACGGACAGGCGGACGCCCGGCGTGGCATTCATCGTTGATGAGGCGCCGGGCAGTTGCGAGGCGCGATCATGGCAACGAAACATGAAGTGAAACGCTACAAGGCGAATCTCTCCGACGAACTGCACAGCGCCGCCCTCTATGAGACGCTCGCGCAGGTCGAGAAAGACGAGACCCGCAAGCAGGTCTATCAGGATCTCGCGCAATCCGAACACAGCCACGCGCAAGTGTGGGCCGACAAGCTCAGAGCCAATGGCATCGAACCGAAGGGCCGTGGCCATGCGGTCAAGACGCGTCTGATGAAGGGGCTCGTGCGCGTGTGCGGCGCGGACTTCGTGCTGCCGACGCTCGCCGCAGCCGAATACGCGGACCGCAACAAATATCAAGGCCAACGCGACGCGGGCCACATGTCGGCCGACGAACATCATCACGCGGCCGTCGTGCAGACGCTCGCGAGCACCGGCAATGCCAACCTGTCGTCCGGCGCGCGCATTGCCGCGGCCGAGTCGTGGCACAAGGGCGCCGCGGCGGGCAACGATCTGCGCGCGGCGGTTCTCGGCGCGAACGATGGCCTCGTGTCCAACTTCTGCCTGATCATGGGCGTCGCCGGCGCGGGCACCGGCAACAAGGCGATCCTGTTGACCGGCCTCGCCGGGCTGATCGCCGGTGCCTGTTCGATGGCGCTCGGCGAATGGCTGTCGGTCACCAATGCGCGCGAACTCGCGAGCACGCAGATCGCCAAGGAAGCCGAGGAGATCGAAGAACAGCCCGAAGCGGAGGAGCACGAGCTCACGCTGATCTACCGCGCGAAAGGGCTCGACGCGAGCGAGGCGAAACGCGTGGCCTCGCAGATGATGCGCGACAAGGACAAGGCGCTCGACACCCTCACGCGCGAGGAGCTCGGTCTCGATCCGGCGGAACTGGGCGGCAATCCGTGGTCGGCGGCGGGTGTGTCGTTCTGCCTGTTCTCGCTCGGCGCGATTTTCCCGGTGATGCCGTTCCTGTGGACGCGCGGCGTCAGCGCAATCGTTCAGTGTGTCGTGCTGAGCATGCTGGCGCTCGCGTCGATCGGCGTGTTCACGTCGTTGTTCAACGGACGCAGCGCGGGGTTTTCGGCGCTGCGCCAGATCGTCATCGGGCTCATTGCGGCAGGGTTCACGTTCGGCGTCGGGCGCTTGCTGGGCGTGTCGATTTCCTGACCGGTTCAACTCGGAAGCGTCTCGCGCTCGTCGCCGTCCGGGAGCGCTGCCTCCTCTGTGGCGACACGCTCCGCGCGTCGGCCAATCCGCGTCAATCCTTTCTCCCACAAGGGTTTGCTCGCCGCGCCGAGCGTCCACGGCATGACCGGGTGTCGCATTTCCTCATGTGGTTGTCGGAATTAGTCGGTTAGCCGCACTTTTTTCTGGCAACTATGTAGGCACAGCGCGGACGGACGTCCGCAAGCGAGGAGAGCACTCGATGAATTCCCCCAAGGTCGTGGTCGAAGGGCTGTGCAAGGTGTTCGGCAGCAACCCGAAACAGGCGCTCGCGATGCTGGCCGGCGGCGCCACGAAAGAAGAGGTGTTTGCCCGCACCGGTCAGATCGTCGGCGTCCACAACGCGTCGTTCGAGGTTCGCGAGGGCGAGATCTTCGTGCTGATGGGCCTGTCCGGCTCGGGCAAGTCGACGCTGATTCGCCTGATCAATCGGCTCGTCGAGCCCAGCGCCGGCAAGGTGCTGATCGACGGCCGCGATGTCGCAGGCGTGCCGCGCGCCGAGCTGACCGCGCTGCGCCGCAAGGACATGAGCATGGTGTTCCAGTCCTTCGCACTGATGCCGCAGCGCAACGTGCTGGCCAACGCGGCGTTCGGCCTCGAAGTCGCGGGCGTCGGCCGTAAGGAGCGCGTGGCCCGGGCGTTGACGGTGCTCGAACAGGTCGGCCTTGCACCGTTCGCGCAGAAACTGCCGGCCGAGTTGTCGGGCGGCATGCAGCAGCGCGTCGGGCTCGCGCGCGCGCTCGCGGTCAACCCGTCGCTGATGATCATGGACGAGGCGTTCTCCGCGCTCGATCCGCTCAAGCGCAAGGAGATGCAGAACGTGCTGCTCGATCTGCAACGCGAGCAGCAGCGCACGATCCTGTTCGTGTCGCACGATCTGGAGGAGGCGATGCGCATCGGCACGCGCATCGCGATCATGGAAGGCGGCCGTGTCGTGCAGATCGGCACGCCGCGGGAAATCATCAAGAACCCAGCCGACGACTACGTGCGCGCGTTCTTCGAAGGCATCGACACGAGCCGCTATCTGACTGCCGGCGATCTGATGCAGACCGACGACGTGCCGCTGATGCACGCGCCGCAGATCGATGCGTCGAGCGTCGCCGCGACGCTCAACGGCAGCGCCGACTACGCGTTCGTGCTCGATAGCGAGCGCCGGATTCGCGGCTTCGTGTGCCGCGATGCGACGGGCAGCGCGTCGCCGCAGCTCAACCAGATCGAATGCATCCGCCGCAGCACGCCGCTCGACGACGTGGTCGCGCGCGTGGTGGCGAGCCGCGCGCCGCTGCCGGTCGTCGAAGCGGACGGCTCCTACTGCGGTTCGGTCAACAAGACGAACGTGCTGAACGTTCTCACGCGCCACCGAGGTTCCCATGTCTGAAGTCATTCCAGTTGGCGCGTGGGTTGATCGCGGCGTTCACTACCTGCTCGATCACGACGCGCAGACCTTCGACACGATCGGCAAGGTCATCGAGAGTTTCGCCGCGGCGGTCGAGCACGGTTTGCAGGCCGTGCCGATGTGGGCGCTGATGGCGTTTTTTCGTCGGCATCGGCTTGTGGCGCGTCGGCTGGCGCTTCGCGCTGTTCACGCTGGCGGCGCTGCTGCTGATCTACGGCACCGGCTTCTGGGATCAGATGGTGATCACGCTCGGCCTCACGCTGTCATCGACGGTGATCAGTCTCGTGCTCGGCGTGCCGCTCGGCATCTGGACGGCGAAGAGCCGCGCCATCGAAATGATCGTGCGCCCGGTGCTCGATCTGATGCAGACGATGCCCGCGTTCGTCTACCTGATTCCGGCCGCGATGCTGTTCGGTCTCGGCCGCGTGCCGGGCATCCTGTCGACGGTGATCTTCGCGATGCCGCCCGCGGTGCGTCTGACCGCGCTCGGCATCAAGCACGTGAATCGCGAAATCGTCGAAGCGGGACAGGCGTTCGGCTGCACGCCGTGGCAACTGCTGTACAAGGTGCAGTTTCCGAACGCGCTGCCGTCGATCATGACCGGCGTGAACCAGACCATCATGATGGCGCTGTCGATGGTGATCATCGCGTCGATGGTCGGCGCGGGCGGCCTCGGTAACGACGTGCTCGCGAGCATCCAGCGGCTCGATATCGGACTCGGCTTCGAAAGCGGGATGTCGGTCGTGATGCTGGCGATCATTCTGGACCGCATCACCGAGAGCTTCGGCCGGGCGCCGGGCAAGGTACGCGCCCCCCTGTTCGCCGGTTTGCGCAATGCGATGAAAGTGCGCCGCGAGCCGGCGGCGCAACACGGTTGACGGCCTGATTCGATACGTCCATGAAGCGCGACGCAATCGCCTCCGCCGAAGCCGATGCGCGGCTGTGCGCCGTCGCGCACGTCGGCTTCCTGACGCTGCCGAACTTCTCGATGATCGCGTTCACGAGCGCGGTCGAGGTGCTGCGCATGGCGAACTACGTGGGCCGCGCGCAGCACTACCGGTGGTCCGTGATCACGCCGGACGGCGAGCCGGCGCGCGCGAGCAACGGCATCACGGTGAAACCGACCACCACGCTCGCCGAGGCCGGCATGCCGGACCTGCTGTTCGTGTGCGCGGGCTGGCACGTGCGCGAGTATGTGAACGACGCGGTGATCGCGCTGCTGCGCGAGGCGGCCGCGCACCGCGTGCCGCTCGGCGGCATCTGCACGGGTCCGTATGCGCTGCTCGCGGCCGGGCTGCTCGACGGCTATCGCGCGACCGTGCATTGGGAGGACATGTCGCCGTTGCACCAGCGCTATCCGCACGTGCATTTCGACGACGAACTGTTCGTGATCGACCGCGACCGGCTGACCTGCACCGGCGGAACCGCGCCGCTCGATCTGATGCTGCATCTGGTGGGCATGCGGCTGGGGGCCGCGGTGGCCGCGCAGGTGTCCGAGCAATTCATCGTCGAGCGGATTCGCGGCTCGACCGATTACCAGCACATTCCGGTCGACGCGCGGGTCGGCCTGTCGCGCACCGAACTGATCGAAGTGGTGCGGCTGATGGAAGCGAACATCGAGGAGCCGCTATCGCTCGACGAACTCGCCCGGCTCGTCAACCTGTCGCAGCGTCATTTGCAACGGATGTTCAAGCTGTTCCTGAACATGTCGCCGACGCATTACTACCTGAGCTTGCGGCTGCGCCGCGCGCGCGATCTGCTGCGCAATACCGATGCGTCGATCGCGCGCGTGACCACGGTGTGCGGTTTTCATTCTCCGTGTCATTTCAGCAAGGCCTATCGCGCGCAGTTCGGACATGCGCCGAGCGTCGAGCGGCGCATGCCGGAGTAGCGGGTGCCGCGGCCTCGCATGCCGCGCGGATTCAGATCGCCTGCGCGCGGCCCGGAAACGTTTCGTCGTAGCACGAGCCGTCGTCGGCTTGCTCCGCCGTGCCGCGCTGCTCGCGATACATCATCGGCGGCACGCCGAACTGTTTGCGAAATTCCCGTCCCAGGTGCGAGGCGTCCGAAAAGCCGCAGCTCGACGCGATATCGGCGACGGTTTTGTCTGAGCTCGTCAACAACCACGCGGCGGTGCGCAGGCGCACCTGCTTCGCGTAGGCTTGCGGCGCCTTGCCGGTCTGCGCCTTGAACAGCCGTTCGAGCTGACGCGGCGACAGATCGAGCTTGCCCGCCAGTTGGTCAAGCGGCAGCGCGCGGCCCACGTGCTGCTCCATCAGCAGGATCGCGCGCTTGACCTTCGGATGCGAGGCCGGCGCGAGACCGGGCGGATGCGGCTGCGGCGCGTTGCCTTTCTGCAGGTCGTCGACGAGCAGGATGCGCAGCGCCTTCTGCACCGTGGCGGTTTCGAAATGACGCAGCAGGATCGCGGCGGCGACGTCGATCGACGCGCGGCCGCCGGAACAGGTGATGCGCCGCCGGTCGATCACGAACAGCCGGTCGGCGACCAGCATCTGTTCGTCGACCGACGGAAAGCGCTCGATGAAATCCCAGTAGTGAAACCAGCTCACGCAGATCCGATGGCCGTCGAGCACGCCCGCGCGCATCAGCGAGAACACGCCGGTGCACATGCCGACCAGCGTCGCGTCGCGGGCGGCGGCGCGGCGGATGAACTCGAGCGTCGCCTCGCTCGCGGCCGGCCCCGAGTGCAGCAGTCCGCCGACCACCACCACGTAGTCGAACTTCCCGGCGGTCTCGAAGGTTTCCCACGGCGTGATCTGGATGCCGCAACTCGCCCGCACCGGGGCCAGGGTTTCCCCGATCACGCTCCACGAACAGCGCACCGGCTTGCTGAAGTCGCCTTCGTCGGCGGACAGGCGCAGCAGGTCGACGAAACCCGCGAATGCGGTCAGCGTGAAGTTCGGCAGCAGGATGATGCCGAAGCGGATGCGCTGCTTCGTGGCTGTGTCGAGTGAGGGAGGGGCAAGCGTTTCAGCGGAATTCATGCGCGCGGCGGGTCGGTGAAAAGAACGGCGAAAGAGGAACGAACGTTGACCGAAACGGTGAAGCGAGGATAGCACCACGGACCTTCAGCATTGCCGGCCGCAATCGGGCCGCCTGTCGCAAATGCGTCCCAAGTCATCGCAAATGCGCCGGAAGACCCGCCTGGCGGTTCACCTGACGACGCCATCCCATTGCGATGCCGTTTTTATTCTATCGATCCGGCCCGGCGTGCGGTGCAATAGACGCACATTCCGTCCGGGCGCATGAGTCGAGTCGAAGCGCTTCCGGCCATCGCAACACGCAAGACACAACGCACAAGGCACGCCATGAACGTCAGCGTCTTCGATCTGTTCAAGATCGGCATCGGTCCATCCAGCTCGCACACGGTCGGGCCGATGATCGCCGCATGCCGCTTCGCATCGCACATCGAGGACGCGAATCTGCTCGGCTTCGTGCGGCGCGTCAGAGCCGAGCTGTTCGGCTCGCTCGGCGCGACCGGCAAGGGCCACGGCACCGACAAGGCGGTGCTGCTCGGCCTCGAAGGCAATCTGCCCGACCGGCTCGATCCTGAGCTGATCGAGCCGCGGCTGCGCGCGATCCGCGAGACCCGACAGCTCGTGCTGCTCGGCAAGCATCCGGTCGCGTTCGACGAGCGCGAACATGTCGGCTTCTTGCGCAAGCTGATGCCGGGCGCGCCGGGCTCGGGCGTCGTGCATCCGAACGGCATGCGCTTCCAGGCCTTCGACGAGAACGGTCAACTGCTCGTCGAAAAAGAGTACTTCTCGATCGGCGGCGGCTTCGTCGTCAATCGCGACGGCGATCGCGTGAACGGCCGGCGCGCCAACGCGGAGGTGCCGTATCCGTTTCGCACCGGCGACGATCTGATGCGCGTGTGCCGCGAGAGCGGCCTGTCCATCGCCGAAGTGACGTTGCGCAACGAATGCGCGACCCGGCCGGAGCACGACGTGCGCGAGGGCCTGCTGGCGATCTGGCGCACCATGGCCGCATGTGTCGAGCGAGGTTGCAAGGCGCGCGGCGAGTTGCCCGGCCCGATGCACGTGAAGCGTCGCGCGGCCGAGCTGTGCGAGCGCTTGCGCGCACGCTCGGAGGAATCGCTGCGCGACCCGCTGTCGATGCTCGACTGGGTCAACCTGTACGCGATGGCCGTCAACGAGGAGAACGCCGCGGGCGGCCGGGTCGTCACCGCGCCGACCAATGGCGCGGCCGGCGTGATCCCGGCAGTGCTGCACTACTACGTGAAATTCATGCATGCGGCGAACGACGCCGGCATCGTCGACTTCCTGCTGACCGCCGCGGCGATCGGCATCATCTACAAGGAAACGGCGTCGATCTCCGGCGCCGAGGTGGGCTGCCAGGGCGAAGTGGGCGTGGCCTGCTCGATGGCCGCCGCCGCGCTCGCGGCCGTGATGGGCGGCACGCCCACCCAGGTCGAGAACGCCGCCGAAATCGGCATGGAACACAACCTCGGCATGACCTGCGATCCGGTCGGCGGGCTGGTGCAGATTCCGTGCATCGAGCGTAACGCGATGGGCGCGATCAAGGCGATCAACGCGGCCCGCCTCGCGATGAAGGGCGACGGCAAGCACGTGGTGTCGCTCGACAGTGTGATCCGCACCATGCGCGAAACCGGCGCCGACATGAAGACGAAATACAAGGAGACGTCGCGCGGCGGACTGGCCGTGAACGTCATCGAGTGTTGAACCGCTACACCGCATCTGCAAAACCGCCAAGGAACGACGATGAGCCGCTATTCGATATTCAGCCTGCTACGCAACGGGATGTCGTATCACGAGAACTGGGAGCGGCAATGGCGCAGCCCCGAGCCTAAACGTGAATACGACGTCGTGATCGTCGGCGGCGGCGGGCACGGTCTCGCGACCGCGTACTACCTCGCGAAGGAGCATGGCGTGCGCAATGTCGCGGTGCTCGAGAAGGGCTGGATCGGCGGCGGCAACACCGCGCGCAATACGACGATCGTGCGGTCGAACTACCTGTGGGACGAATCCGCCGCGCTCTACGAGAAGGCGATGAAGCTGTGGGAAGGGCTCGCGCAGGATCTGAACTACAACGTGATGTTCAGCCAGCGCGGCGTGATGAATCTCGCGCATACGCTGCAGGACGTGCGCGACACCGAACGCCGCGTCAACGCGAACCGCCTGAACGGCGTCGACGCCGAATTTCTCACGCCCGCGCAGATCAAGGAACTCGAGCCGACCATCAATCTGAACAGCCGCTACCCCGTGCTCGGCGCATCGATCCAGCGGCGCGGCGGCGTGGCCCGGCACGATGCGGTGGCGTGGGGCTTCGCGCGCGGCGCCGATCAGGCCGGCGTCGATATCGTGCAGAACTGCCAGGTCGTCGGCATTCGCCGCGACGGCAGCCAGGTGACGGGCGTCGACACGACGAAGGGTTTCATCAAGGCGAAGAAGGTCGCGGTGGTCGCGGCCGGCAACACGTCGACGCTCGCCGACATGGCCGGCGTGCGGCTGCCGCTCGAAAGCCATCCGTTGCAGGCGCTGGTGTCGGAGCCGATCAAGCCGGTCGTCAACACGGTCGTGATGTCGAATGCGGTCCACGCGTATATCAGCCAGTCCGACAAGGGCGATCTCGTGATCGGCGCGGGCGTCGATCAGTACACCGGATTTGGGCAGCGCGGCAGCTTCCAGGTCATCGAGGGCACGCTCGAGGCGATCGTCGAAATGTTCCCGGTGTTTTCCCGCGTGCGGATGAACCGGCAGTGGGGCGGCATCGTCGACGTGTCGCCGGACGCGTGCCCGATCATCAGCAAGACCGATGTGAAGGGACTGTATTTCAACTGCGGCTGGGGGACGGGCGGCTTCAAGGCGACGCCCGGCTCGGGATGGGTCTATGCGCACACGATCGCGAAGGACGAACCCCATCCGTTGAACGCGCCGTTTTCGCTGGACCGGTTCTATACCGGTCATCTGATCGATGAGCATGGCGCTGCCGCCGTGGCCCACTAGTCGACAAGGAGACACAGATGCTGCTGATCGAATGCCCGTGGTGCGGTCCCCGCGCCGAAACCGAATTCTCGTGCGGCGGCGAGGCGGACATCGCCCGCCCGCTCGACACGGACAAGCTCACCGACAAGGAATGGGGCGACTACCTTTTCATGCGCAAGAACCCGCGCGGCGTGCATCGCGAGCAATGGTTCCACACGCAGGGCTGCCGCCGCTGGTTCAAGGCGCAGCGCGACACCGTCAGCTATGCGTTCCAGGGTTATCAGACGTTCGAGCGTCCGTTGCTGGCGCTGGACAGTACCGATACACAGGCAGCAAACGCACAGGTAAAGGCACAAGAGGGCAAAGCATCATGAGCCAGAAAGACCGACTCCCGACCGGCGGGCGCATCAATCGCGCGATCGCGCTGAGCTTCACGTTCAACGGCGTCGAGTATCAGGGTTATCAAGGCGATACGCTCGCGTCCGCATTGCTCGCGAACGGCATGCATTTCGTCGCGCGCAGCTGGAAATATCATCGGCCGCGCGGCATCGTGACCGCGGGCGTCGAGGAGCCGAACGCGGTCGTGCAGCTGGAGACCGGCGCCTACACGGTGCCGAACGCGCGCGCCACCGAAGTCGAGTTGTACCAGGGGCTCGTCGCGAGCAGCGTGAACGCGAAACCGAGCATCGAAAAGGACCGCATGGCGATCAACCAGAAGATCGCGCGCTTCATTCCGGCGGGCTTCTACTACAAGACCTTCATGTGGCCGCGCAAACTCTGGCCGAAGTACGAGGAAGCGATTCGCGACGCGGCCGGCCTCGGCACCGCGCCGCGACAGCGCGACGCGGACCGCTACGACAAGTGCTTCGCGCATTGCGACGTGCTGGTCGTCGGCGGCGGCCCGACCGGGCTCGCGGCCGCGCACGCGGCGGCCTTGTCCGGCGCGCGCGTGACGCTCGTCGACGATCAGCCCGAGCTGGGCGGCTCGCTGCTGTCCTGCGGCGCGGAGATCGACGGCAAGCCCGCGCTGCGGTGGGTGCGGAAAATCGAGGACGAATTGCGGCAGTTGCCCGATGTGAAGATCCTGAGCCGCAGCACCGCGTTCGGCTATCAGGACCACAATCTCGTCACGGTCACCCAGCGCCTGACCGATCATCTGCCCGTGTCGCAGCGCAAGGGCACGCGCGAACTGCTGTGGAAGATCCGCGCGAAACGCGTGATTCTCGCGACCGGCGCGCATGAACGGCCGATCGTGTTCGGCAACAACGATCTGCCTGGCGTGATGCTCGCGTCGGCGGTGTCGAGCTATCTGCATCGGTATGCGGTACTGCCGGGTCGCAATGCGATCGTGTTCACGAACAACGACGACGGCTATCAATGCGCGCTCGACCTGAAAGCGGCCGGCGCGCAGGTGAGCGTCATCGATCCGCGCGCGGGCGAATCGAAGGGCACGCTGCCCGCGCTCGCGCGCCGCCATGGCATCAAGGTGCTGAACGGCACGGTCGTCACGGCGGCGCATGGCAAGCTGCGCGTCGCGTCGGTGTCGCTCGCCTCGTATGCGAAAGGGCAAATCACCGCTCAGCAGGGCCAACTGCCGTGCGATCTGCTCGCGATGTCGGGTGGCTGGAGCCCAGTGCTGCATCTGTTCGCGCAGTCGGGCGGCAAGGCCCATTGGCATGACGACAAGGCCTGCTTCGTGCCGGGCAAGGCGGTCCAGCCTG
Source organism: Paraburkholderia sp. MM6662-R1 (assembly GCF_050436245.1). Taxonomy (NCBI): domain Bacteria; kingdom Pseudomonadati; phylum Pseudomonadota; class Betaproteobacteria; order Burkholderiales; family Burkholderiaceae; genus Paraburkholderia; species Paraburkholderia sp. MM6662-R1. The sequence continues at coordinate 2,752,531 of NZ_JBNDLV010000004.1, forward strand.
AGACCAGCGTCGGCGCCTGCGCGGGCGACTTCACGCTCGGCCAGGGCATCCGCTTCGCGCTCGACGCCGGCGTCGAAGCGGCGCGCGCCGCCGGGCACATCGTCGCGCGGCCAAAGCCGGTGCAGGTCGCCGAACTGAGCGAAACGAAGCTGGAACCGCTGTGGCTCGTCGGCGGACGCGAGTTGGCCACGCGCGGGCCCAAGCAGTTCGTCGATTTCCAGAACGACGTCGCGGCGGCCGATATCTTCCTCGCGGCGCGCGAAGGCTTCGAATCCGTCGAACACGTGAAGCGCTACACCGCGATGGGCTTCGGCACCGACCAGGGCAAGCTCGGCAACATCAACGGCATGGCGATTCTCGCCCAGGCGCTCGGTAAGACCATTCCCGAGACCGGCACGACGACGTTCCGGCCGAACTACACGCCGGTCACGTTCGGCACTTTCGCCGGCCGGGAATTGGGCGAATTGCTCGATCCGGTGCGCAAGACGGCGGTGCACGAATGGCACGTGGAACACGGCGCGGCGTTCGAGGACGTCGGCAACTGGAAGCGTCCGTGGTATTACCCGAAAGCGGGCGAGGATCTGCACGCGGCGGTTGCGCGCGAAGCGCTCGCGGTGCGCACGAGCGTCGGCATCCTCGATGCGTCGACGCTAGGCAAGATCGATATTCAGGGCCCCGATTCCGCGAAACTGTTGAACTGGGTGTACACGAATCCGTGGACCAAGCTCGAAGTCGGCAAGTGCCGCTACGGCCTGATGCTCGACGAAAACGGCATGATCTTCGACGACGGCGTGACCGTGCGCCTCGCCGAGCAGCACTACATGATGACGACCACCACCGGCGGCGCGGCGCGTGTGCTCACGTGGCTCGAACGCTGGCTGCAAACCGAATGGCCCGACCTGCGCGTGCGGCTCGCGTCGGTCACCGATCACTGGGCAACTTTTGCGGTAGTCGGCCCGATGAGCCGCAAGGTGCTGCAAAAGGTCTGCGACGACATCGACTTCGCGAACGCGGCGTTTCCGTTCATGACGTATCGTGAAGGCACCGTCGCGGGCGCGGCGGCGCGCGTGATGCGCATCAGCTTCTCGGGCGAACTCGCGTATGAGGTGAACGTGCCGGCCAACGTCGGACGCGCGGTGTGGGAAGCGTTGATGGCCGCGGGCGCCGAGTTCGACATCACGCCGTACGGCACCGAGACGATGCACGTGCTGCGCGCGGAGAGGGGCTACATCATCGTCGGCCAGGATACGGACGGCTCGATGACGCCGCACGACCTCGGCATGGGCGGGCTCGTCGCGAAGTCGAAGGACTTTCTCGGCAAGCGCTCGCTCGCCCGCTCGGACACCGCGAAGGCGGGACGCAAGCAACTGGTCGGGCTGCTCGCGGAGGATGCGTCGTTCGTGATACCCGAGGGCTCGCAGATCGTCGCCGGTCCGTTCCAGGGCGACACCGCGCCGATGCTCGGGCACGTCACGTCGAGCTATTACAGCCCGATTCTGCAACGCTCGATCGCGATGGCGGTCGTCAAGGGCGGTCTCGACAAGATCGGCACGACCGTCACGATTCCGCTCGCGAGCGGCAAACAGATCGCGGCGAAGATCGCGAGTCCGGTGTTCTACGACAGCGAAGGAGCACGTCAACATGTGGAATGAAACAGGCGGGACGGTGTCCATCGTGGACCGCACGCTCGGGCGGCAAAACGGCGCGTGGCAGGAGTCGCCGCTGGTCGGTGTGGATGGGCTGCTGAAACAGCATCAGGCCAACGCGACTGCCGCGTTCCGGCTTGGCGAGCGGCCATTTCTCGAACTCGTGAACGTGCGCGGCGATACGCGCGACTCGGCGTTCATTCGCGCGGTGGAACAGGTGATCGGCTGCAAGCCGCCGGAGAAGCCGAACACCGTCGCGCGCGGCAACGGCTACGACATGGTCTGGCTCGGCCCGGACGAATGGCTCGTGCGTTCGGAAACCGCGCACGATGCGACGCGCACGGCGCCGTTGCAGGCGAAGCTCGGCGCGGCGTTCGCGGGCGTGTTCGCATCGGCGGTCGATGTGGGCAGCGGCTATACGGTGCTCGAAATCACCGGCACGCGCACGCGCGACGTGCTCGCGCGCGGCTGTCCACTCGATCTGCATCCCAAACTTTTCGGGGTGGGGCAGTGCGCGCAGAGCCACTATTTCAAGGCGTCGATTACGTTGCTGCCCACGGGCGCCGACAGTTTCGACATCGTCGTGCGTCGCAGTTTCGCGGATTACTTCGTCAGGATCATGCTCGACGCCGCCGAGCCGTTGATGTGCTGAGCGACGCGCGCTTCGCTTTGCTGATGTCGCCATGACGTCGGCACGCGCGGCCACCTCGCTTCTCACGGCACGCGCGTGCGATGAGCGCGATGCCGGCGCCGCGCTCGCGCTGCTCGATCAAAGTATCGCGCTGCGTCATCGGCGCATTGCGCTGATCCGCTATCTGCTCGCGCGGGAGCTCGGTGCGCCGCTCGAAGCGCGGCATCATGCGTACGTCGAGAAAATCGCGGCCCGTCTGAGCGCGGATGCGCTCGCGCGGATCGCCGGCGCAGCGCGTGCGCGGCTGCGCCCGTAAGTCCACGCCGTATCAGGGCCTGCCGCCATCCAGCGCCGTGAGGATCTGATGCGCGGCGCTCACGCGCGCTTCGTTCGGGAAATTGCGATTGGCGAGCATCACGATACCGATGCGTTTTTGCGGCACGAACGCGACATACGCGCCGAAGCCGTTGGTCGATCCGGTCTTGTTGATCCAGACGTTCTGCTGCGGCGGCAGCGGCGGTTTGATTGCGGTCGACGGCGTGCCGTTGAGGACCATCTCCGGCGAATTGCCGGCCAGCAAGGTCGGCAACGCGACCGGATACGGGTACTGCTCCCAGATCAGATCCTGAGTCAGCACCCCGGCCTGGAAGTAGCCGGTATGCGTGTCCATGATCGCGCGCTGCCACTGACTGTCGAGCGGAATCAGGTTCATGTTGGCCTGCACGTAACGCAGCATATCCGCGGCGGTCGACTTCACCCCGTACGCTTCGGCGGAAATCACGCCGCCCGTCAGGCGGATCGGCGCGCCGTCTTTCGCATAGCCCTGCGCATAGTCCGGCATTTTCGCCGCGGGGACGTCGATGTAGCTGTTCTTCATGCCGAGCGCCGGAAACACGCGTTGCTGCATCAGCACGGTGAAATCCTGTCCCATGGTCTTCGCGGTGATCAGGCCGAGCGTGCCGATGCCGGGATTCGAGTAGGTGCGGAACGTGCCGGGCGCATGAGCGGGCTCCCAGTCGTGGAAGTACCGCAGCAATTGCGCGTCGTTATGGATGTCGTCCGGCACCTGGAGCGGCAGACCGCCAGGCGTGTGCGTGCCGAGGTTCAGCAGGCTGACTTTGCCGAACGGGCGGCCGCGCAGCGTCGGCAGATAGCGCTCCGTGCCGTCCGACAACGACAGCTTGCCGTCGAGCTGCGCATACGACGCGAGCGTCGCCGTGAAGGTCTTGCTGACCGAGCCGAGTTCGAACAGCGTATCGCGTGCGACCGGCTTGCCGGTTTGCGTCGATGCGACGCCGTAGTTGTAGACGTAGGGCTTGCCGTCGTCGATCACGCCGATCGCCATGCCGGCGATATGGTACTTCGCCATCAGCGGCCTGATCGCGGCATCGATGGTGGGTTGGAGTTGCGCGGCGGTGGGCTCGGCCGCGTGGCCGACGGGTGAGATCGCGCAGAGCGTGAACAGCGCGAACGTGGCGGTTGTTATCAGTTTGAGCGCTCGGGTTTTCATGGCAAACGGGTCCTCGGTCGGGGGAGTGTGAATCGGCAGATCGGCGATTCGGCTGAGGCAGCACTATCGGGCTTTTGCGAACCGATGGCAAACGAGGATATGTTGCGCGGGGGAAAAGAAAAAGTTGTAGGCCGCTACGCTGGTGAAACGGTGCGCCGCGCAGCGTGTGCGGCGTGCCGCTCACGAACATGGAGACGTCGACGGCGGCGCGCCGAAGAAGTTTGTGATCGACCCGCACGGGTTGTTGAAGGCGGCTTGAGTTTGATTGGCCGCTAAAGCGCTGCGTGACCTGCCGGGCACGCGGCACTTCTGTTCATTGATCAAGCCGCCATCACTGGCGCACCGGATAGCGAAGGCACCTGCTTGCGACGCTCGCGCGTCGGCGCGGTGCCGAACGCATCGCGATAGCTCTTCGAGAAGTGGCAGGCCGACTGGAAGCCGCAGGCCATCGTGATGTGCATGATCGACATGTCGGTCTGCAACAGCAACTCGCGCGCGCGCCGCAGGCGCAGTGTCAGATAGTAGTGCGTCGGCGTCATGCCCAGATGTTCGCGGAACAGCCGTTGCAACTGCCGTTGCGACATGCCGGCGAGTCGTGCGAGTTCTTCGCGCGACAGCGGCTCCTCGATGTTGTTCTCCATCAGCGAGATCACTTCGAACAGCGATTTGTTGGCCGAGCCGAGCCGCGCGACGAGCGGCATCTTCTGCTGCGCGCTGGTGTCCCGCACGTGTTCGACGATGAACTGCTCGGCGATCTGCGTGACCCGAGCGGTGCCAACACGCGGCGCGATCAGGTTCAGCATCATGTCGAGCGGCGCGACGCCGCCGGTACAGGTCACGCGATCGCGATCGATCACGAACAGCTCTTTCAGAAAGCGCGTATCGGGAAACTCTTCCTTCAGCGCCGACATGTTTTCCCAATGAATCGCACACGCATAACCGGCCAGTAGGCCGCCGCGCGCGAGCGCATAGGTGCCCGTGCAAAGACTGCCCAGCACGCAGCCCATGCGCGCGAAACGGCGCAGCGCGGACAGATGCTCGGCGGTGGTGGAGCGCTGCACGTCGATGCCGCCGACCACGAACACGATGTCGGGTTGCCCGACGCATTCGACCGGCCCCGTATCGACGGATAACCCGTTGCTCGCCATGACCGGCCCGCCGGCGGGACTCACGATCGACCAGCGGTAAAGCGTCTGGCCCGTCAGATAGTTCGCCATCCGTAGCACTTCGATCGCGTTCGAGAAAGCGATCATCGTGAAGTTGGGGACCGGCATGAATGCGAAATGCGACAACGATGCCGTGCGATCGGTGGACATGGGAACGGTGATTCCTGATGTAAATGTCGCGTCGCCGTGGGGAGGGCGACTATCTGAATTCTGAGTATCAGGGCAACTACCGTGCCATCAGGCTAAACCCTTGGATACTGCGCACAAAGCCTGGAATAGCTAAGCAATCGACTGATGAAAGCATCCGCGCGGCACCGGAACAGCGCGGCGACGCCCTTGCAGCGCACCCGATCGGCGCAGGAATACTGCGTTGTAGTGCAGCGCTGAGCGCGCGGATCGCGCCGACTTGTCGAAACAGGTTGCGCATGGCGGAAAAGGCAAAGAACGCGTCTGAATTCGTAAATAGACGCGCCGGGCGACCGTCAAGAATAGACCCAGGGCAAAGCGGTAGCGCGATCCCGCCGGCAACCCGCAGCAGCCTGCCCGTCAACGATCTCACGGACCTTCCATGTCGAACCCGAATCCCTTCTTCGACGACTCGCTAGCGGCGCGCGATCCGGCGGTGCGCGGCGCCATTCTGAAAGGGCTCGAGCGTCAGCAGTCGCAAGTCGAGCTGATCGCGTCGGAAAACATCGTCTCGCGCGCGGTGCTCGACGCGCAGGGCTCGGTGCTGACCAACAAGTACGCGGAAGGGTATCCGGGCAAGCGTTACTACGGCGGTTGCGAATACGTCGACGCGATCGAGACGCTGGCGCTCGATCGCATCAAGCAGCTGTTCGACGCGAAGTTCGCCAACGTGCAGCCCCATTCCGGCGCGCAGGCCAACGGCGCGGTGATGCTCGCGCTCGCGAAGCCCGGCGACACGGTGCTCGGCATGTCGCTCGACGCGGGCGGCCATCTGACGCACGGCGCGAAACCCGCGATGTCGGGCAAGTGGTTCAACGCGGTGCAGTACGGCGTGCGGCGCGACACGATGCTGATCGACTATGAGCAGATCGAGGAGCTGGCGCAACAGCACAAGCCGACGCTGCTGATCGCCGGCTTCTCCGCCTATCCGCGCGCGCTCGACTTCGTGCGGCTGCGCGCGATCGCCGATGGCGCCGGTGCGAAGCTGATGGTGGACATGGCGCATATCGCCGGCGTGATCGCGGCGGGCCGCCATGACAATCCGGTCCCGCATGCGCACGTGGTCACGTCGACCACCCACAAGACCTTGCGCGGTCCGCGCGGCGGATTCGTGCTGACCAACGACGAGGAGATCGCAAAGAAGATCAACTCTGCCGTGTTCCCCGGCTTGCAGGGCGGCCCGCTGATGCACGTGATCGCCGGCAAGGCGGTCGCATTCGGCGAGGCGCTGCAGCCGGACTTCAAAACCTATATCGACAGCGTGCTCGCGAACGCGCGGGCATTGGGCGAGGTGCTCACATCGGGCGGCGTCGATCTGGTGACGGGCGGCACCGACAACCATCTGCTGCTGGTCGATCTGCGGCCGAAGGGGCTCAAGGGCAATCAGGTCGAACAGGCGCTGGAGCGCGCGGGCATCACCTGCAACAAGAACGGCATTCCGTTCGATACGGAGAAGCCGACCATCACCTCCGGCATCCGCCTCGGCACACCGGCGGCCACGACACGCGGCTTCGGCGTCAGCGAGTTTCGCGAGGTCGGGCGTCTGATCGTCGAGGTGCTCGATGCGCTGCGCGTGTCGCCCGAAGGCGATGCCGCAACCGAACAACGCGTGCGCCGCGAGATTTTCGCGCTGTGCGAGCGCTTTCCCATTTACTGAGTACGCGTGGAGCAAACGATGAGTCAACTGCACGAGAACAGCATCATCATCGACGGGCTGAACATTTCGAAGTTCGAGCGCTCGGTGTTCGAGGACATGCGCAAGGGCGGCGTGACCGCGGTGAACTGCACGGTGTCGGTCTGGGAGAGTTTTCAGAAGACCGTCGACAACATCGCCGAAATGAAGCAGCAAATCCGCCAATACAGCGAGATCCTCACGCTGGTGCGCACCACCGACGACATCTTCCGCGCCAAGAAAGAGAACAAGACCGGCATCATCTTCGGCTTCCAGAACGCGCATGCGTTCGAGGACAACCTCGGCTATATCGAAGCGTTCAAGGATCTCGGCGTCAACGTGGTGCAGCTTTGCTACAACACGCAGAACCTGGTCGGCACCGGCTGCTACGAACGTGACGGCGGTCTGTCCGGCTACGGGCGCGAAGTGATTCAGGAGATGAACCGCGTCGGCATCATGGTCGATCTGTCGCATGTGGGCGGCAAGACGTCGTCAGAGGCGATCGCGGCGTCGAAGAAGCCGGTGTGCTATTCGCATTGCTGCCCGTCCGGGCTCAAGGAGCATCCGCGCAACAAGACCGACGAGCAGCTGAAGGAGATCGCGGACGCGGGCGGCTTCGTCGGCGTGACGATGTTCGCGCCGTTCCTGAAGCGCGGACCGGATGCGACCGTCGAGGACTATATCGAGGCGATCGAGTACGTGGTGAACCTGATCGGCGAGGACCAGGTGGGGATCGGCACGGATTTCACGCAGGGCTACAGCACCGAGTTTTTCGACTGGATCACGCACGACAAGGGCCGTTATCGACAGTTGACGAACTTCGGCAAGGTCGTGAATCCCGAAGGCATTCGCACGATCGGCGAGTTTCCGAACCTGACCGCCGCGATGGAACGCGCCGGCTGGAGCGAGACGCGCATCCGCAAGATCATGGGCGAAAACTGGGTACGGGTGTTCGGCGAAGTCTGGACGGTGTGAGCTTTACCCCTTCTTTTATAGCGGATAAAAACGGAGCCTTCCCATGCAACCGCAACTGCCTATCGACGTCGATCCCGACACCGGCGTCTGGACCACCGACGCGCTGCCGATGCTGTACGTGCCGCGCCACTTCTTCACCAACAACCACGTCGCCGTCGAGGAAGCGCTCGGCCGAGATACGTACGCCGGGATTCTCTACAAGGCCGGTCACAAGTCCGCCTATTTCTGGTGCGAGAAGGAAGCGAAGCAACATGGTCTTGCCGGCATGGCGGTATTCGAGCATTACCTGAACCGTCTGTCGCAGCGCGGCTGGGGCATCTTCAGGATCATCGAAGCCGATCCGGCCAGCTCGCGTGCGCGGATCGAATTGCGGCACTCGTCGTTCGTGCTCGCGCAACCGGGCAAGACCGGCAAGCTTTGCTACATGTTCGCCGGCTGGTTCGCGGGCGCGATGGACTGGGTCAACGATACCGCGCCCGACGGCGCGCGCAAGGGCCCGCCGTCGCAGTCGAAAGAAGCACGCTGCGCGGCGGAGGGACACGAGCACTGCGTGTTCGAAGTCTCGCCGCTCGCGTCAATCTAATCCGGGCATTCCGAGGTCGATCGCGATGCGTTACCCGAACCTTTTCAAGCCGCTCACGTTGAACCAGCTGACGCTGCGCAATCGCATCGTCAGTACCGCGCACGCGGAGGTCTATGCGGAGCCGGGTGGCCTGCCCGGCGACCGTTATATCCGCTACTACGAGGAAAAGGCGAAGGGCGGAGTCGGACTCGCCGTGTGCGGCGGTTCGAGCCCGGTGTCGATCGACAGCCCGCAAGGCTGGTGGAAGTCGGTGAATCTCGCCACCGACCGGATCGTCGATCCGCTCGCGCGGCTCGCCGAAGCGATGCATGCGCATGGCGCGAAAATCATGATTCAGGCCACCCACATGGGACGCCGCTCGGCGTTTCACGGCGAGCACTGGCCGCATCTGATGTCGCCGTCGGGAGTGCGCGAGCCGGTGCATCGCGGCAACGCGAAGATCATCGAGGTCGAAGAGATCCGCCGCATCATCGGCGACTTCGCGGCGGCCGCGAAGCGCGTGAAGGATGCGGGCATGGACGGCATCGAGATCTCGGCGGCGCACCAGCATCTGATCGATCAGTTCTGGAGCCCGCGCACCAACTTCCGTACCGACGAATGGGGCGGCTCGCTCGAAAACCGCCTGCGTTTCGGCGTCGAAGTGTTGCAGGCGGTGCGCGCGGCGGTGGGTGCCGACTTCTGCATCGGCCTGCGCATGTGTGGCGACGAATTCCACGAAGATGGGCTCGATCACGAGCAGCTGAAAGAGATTGCCCAGGCGATGAGCGAGACCGGTCTGATCGACTATCTCGGCGTGATCGGTTCCGGCGCGGACACCCACAATACGCTCGCCAACTGCATGCCGCCGATGGCGCTGCCGCCCGAGCCGTTCGTGCATCTCGCGGCCGGCATCAAGCAGGTCGTCAAGGTGCCGGTGATGCACGCGCAAAGCATTCGCGACGCCGGCCAGGCCGAGCGCTTGCTCGCGAGCGGCATGGTCGATCTGGTCGGCATGACGCGCGCGCAGATCGCCGATCCGCATATGGTCATCAAGATCCGCGATGGCCGCGAGGACGAAATCAAGCAGTGCGTCGGCGCGAACTACTGCATCGACCGTCAGTACAACGGGCTCGACGTGCTGTGCGTGCAGAACGCGGCGACCTCGCGCGAAGCGACGATGCCGCACGTGATCGCCAGGTCGCGCGGGCCGAAGCGCAAGGTCGTGGTGGTCGGCGCGGGGCCGGCGGGGCTCGAAGCGGCGCGCGTCGCGAAGTCGCGCGGTCACGACGTGGTGCTGTTCGAACAGAACGATCACGTGGGCGGCCAGATCATGCTGGCGGCGAAAGCGCCGCAGCGCGAGCAGATGGCGGGCATCGTGCGCTGGTTCGACATGGAGACGAAGCGCCTCGGCGTGGACCGCCGCCTCGGTGTCGCCGCCGACGAGCGGACCATCATGGCCGAGAAGCCCGACATCGTCGTGCTCGCCACCGGCGGTTCGGCGTTCACGTCGCAGGTCGCGGCGTGGGGCGTCGACGCGGGGCTCGCGGTCAGTTCGTGGGACGTGCTGGCCGGCAAGGTCGAGCCGGGCAGAAACGTGCTCGTGTACGACGGCGTCAGCACGCATGCCGGCGCGGGCGTCGCCGATTTCATCGCGAGCCGCGGCGCCAACGTGGAGATCGTCACGCCCGACGTGAAGGTCGCCGACGACGTCGGCGGCACCACGTTCCCGATCTTCTATCGCCGTCTGTACGCGCAAGGCGTGATCCATACGCCCAATTACTGGCTCGACAGGGTGTACGAGGAGGACGGCAAGAAGATCGCCGTGATCCGCAACGAGTACACCGAGGAGCAGGAGGAGCGCGCGGTCGATCAGGTGGTGATCGAAAACGGCAGTACGCCGAACGACCGGCTTTACTGGCAGCTGAAGCCTGAATCGGTCAATCGCGGCCAGATCGACGTGCACAAGCTGTTCGCGTCCGAACCGCAGCCGTGTCTCGACGAGCAACCCGGCAACGGCCGCTTCCTGCTGTTCCGGGTCGGCGACTGCATCTCGATGCACAACATTCACGGCGCGATCTACGATGCGCTGCGCCTTTGCAAGGATTTCTGACGATGAGCCCCGTGTTTGTCATCACCGTCCTGCTGTGGGTGTCGGTGGCCGGTCTCGCGTTCGCGCTGGCGCGCCGCGCCGCCTACTGGCGCGAGGGCCGTGCGACCGTCGCGGGCGCCTATGGCTGGGCCAATCTGCTCGCGATCCCGAAGCGTTACTTCGTCGACCTGCATCATGTGGTCGCGCGCGATCCGTATATCGCCCGCACGCACGTTGCCACGGCGGGCGGAGCGATCCTCGCGATGGCGCTCGTGTTCGTCAACTACGGTCTCGCGATCTACTCGCCGTGGCTGGACAAACTGATCTTTCTCGCCGCGCTGGCGATGCTGATCGGCACGGTGTTCGTGTGGCGCCGCCGGCATGGCGCGAAGACGGTGCCGGCGCGACTCTCGCGCGGCCCGTGGGATCAGTTGCCGTTGCTACTGGGCGCGTTCGCGCTCGGTCTCGCGCTGTTCATCGCGCTTCCGGCGACGATGATGTCCGGTGCGCTCGCGGTGATCGTCGCGCTGCTGATCGCGGCGGGCGCGTTCACGATGACGTTCGGCGCGGCGCGTGGCGGCCCGATGAAACATGCGTTGGCCGGACTGCTGCATCTCGCGTTTCATCCGCGCCAGGAGCGCTTTGCCGATTCCACCGCAGCGCGTCACGCTGGCGATGCCGTGCCGCCCACCGCGCTTAAAACCCCGCTGCTCGACGCAAAGGAATACGGCGTCGGCAAGCCGGTCGAATTCCGTTGGAACCAGTTGCTCAGCTTCGACGCCTGCGTGCAATGCGGCAAATGCGAAGCGGCGTGCCCCGCGTTCGCGGCCGGTCAGCCTCTCAATCCGAAGAAGCTGATTCAGGATCTGGTAACCGGCATGGTCGGCGGCACCGACGCGCAGTACGCAGGCAGCCCGACGCCCGGCATTCCGGTCGGCAAGCACGCGGGCGCGCCCGGCAAGCCGCTGATCTCGACGCTGATCGAAGCGGACACGCTGTGGTCCTGCACGACCTGCCGCGCCTGCGTGCAGGAGTGCCCGATGCTGATCGAGCACGTGGACGCGATCGTGGACATGCGCCGCAATCAGACGCTCGTCGAAGGCAGCGTGCCGGGCAAGGGGCCGGCGACGCTCGCGAATCTGCGCGAAACCGGCAGCCTCAACGGCTACGACATCGGCGCGCGCTACGACTGGGCCGTCGATCTGCAGGTGCAGGTCGCGCAGCCGGGCCGTCACGTGGACGTGCTGCTGATCGCCGGCGAAGGCGCGTTCGACATGCGCTATCAGCGCACGCTGCGCGCGCTCGTCAAGGTGCTGAACCGCGCGGGCGTCGATTACGCGGTGCTGGGCGGTGTGGAGACCGATACCGGCGACACCGCGCGGCGGCTCGGCGACGAAGCGACGTTCCAGCAACTGGCCCGTACGCTGATCGGGACGCTCGCGCAGTACTCGTTCGCGCGCATCGTTACCGCCGATCCGCATGTGCTGCATAGCCTGCGCAACGAGTATCGTGCGCTCGGCGGGATCTATCAGGTCCAGCATCACACGGCGCTGATCGACGAACTGATCGCGAGCGGCAAGCTGTCGCCGCGCGCGGCCGCCGCCGTCGCGGCGCGCAACATCACGTATCACGACCCGTGCTATCTGGGCCGCTACAACGGCGAGACGGAAGCGCCGCGCCGGGTGCTGAAGAGCATCGGCATCAAGGTGGTCGAGATGGAGCGTCACGGCCTGCGCGGACGCTGCTGCGGCGGTGGTGGCGGCGCACCGCTGACCGATATTCCCGGCAAACGGCGGATTCCCGACATCCGTATCGACGACGCGCGCGCGAGCGGCGCGGAGATCGTCGCGGTCGGCTGTCCGAATTGCACCGCGATGCTCGAAGGGGTGGTGGGGCCGCGACCGGAAGTGCTGGACGTGGCCGAACTGGTCGCCGCGGCGCTGGAGTAACGCGATGATGAATACGCTCAATCGAATCGATCCGCGCCGGCCGTTCACGGTGACGGCACAGGGACTCAGGCGCATCACGCTCGGCGTCGTTGGCATCGCGGACGCCGGCGGCAGTGCGTCGCTGGCTGATGCGCGTCACGCCGCGCATCGCGAACAGCCGAAGCCGCGCCGCACGACGGCCGCGCCGCGCCATGTGCTGCTGGTCGCGGCGCACGCGGAGCGCGGCGCGCTCGATGAACATGCGCGCCAGACGCTCGCGGCCGCCGCGCTGATCGCGGACACGCACAGCGAAGTCGTGCTGCTGGTGTTCGGCGAATTCACCGGCGATGCCGCCGCGCTCGGCGCCGACAAGCTGATCGAATTGCCGATGTTCGATCGCCGCACGTACGCGCCGGACGATGAACTGAATGCGCTGGCGGCCTGCGTCGCGGCCTATGCGCCAGCCCATGTCTTGCTGCCCGACAACGCGACCGGCGACGGCGACCTCGGCCGCCGCTATGCGGCGGCGGCCGATGCAAGCGTCGCGACGCACGTCGTCGAGATCTCTGCCGGGCACGTGTGCACCTATATTCGCGCGAATTCGGCGCTCGCCAGCCGCGCGCTGCCCGAGGTCGTGCTGCTCGAGCCGAATGCGGTCGATCCGAAGCTGCCGTTCGTCGGCGCGGGCGAGCGGGTCGCGTGGCGCTTCGAGCGCGAAGCGGACAGCACGGTCGCGCAACGCGCGATATGCGATCTCGGCATCGACAAAATCGACGCCGCGCAGGTCGCGCTGGAAGAGGCGGATTTCATCGTGTCGGCGGGCAACGGCGTCAGCGACGTGCCCGCGTTCGAGCGACTCGCGACGACCCTCGGCGCGGCGATCGGTGCCAGCCGGGTTGCCGTCGACGACGGCAAGTTCACGCGCGACAAGCAGATCGGCGCGACCGGCAAGACCGTCGAGGCGAGCGTGTATATCGCGTTCGGCATCTCGGGGGCGGTCCAGCATCTGCAAGGCATCAAGGATTGCCGCCATGTGATCGCGGTGAATCTCGACGCGAGCGCGCCGATCGCGAAGCGCGCGAATCTGACCGTGATCGCCGACGCGCAGGACACCATCGCGGCGCTCAACGAGGCGGCGGCCGCGGCGCGCGGTGCCCGCGCCACCTCGGCCGCGCTGCTGCGGCCGGGCAAGCTTGCCGAAGGAGTGCTCGCATGAAGATCGCCGTGCTGGTTTCAGTCGGACGTCACCCGGTCAGCGGCGTCGCGCGCTACAGCCGCAACGATGCGGCGGCGTTGACGCTGGCGCTGTCGCTCGTCAGAACGCATGGCGCGACGCTCGACGTGCTGCACGCGGGCGATCCGTCGAACGCCGCGTTGAACGAATATCTGGCGCTCGGCGCGCGTTCGGTCGAAGTGCTCGAGATGCCGCCCGACGCCGATCCTGCGTCGCAACTCGCCGGGCGTTTGCGTGGCTACGAACTGGTGCTGACCGGCACGCGCGCCGAAGGCGGTTTCGATAGCGGCATGCTGCCGTATCGCGTCGCGCATGCGCTGGCGGTGCCGCTCGTCGGCGCCGCCGTCGATCTGGCGCTGCGCGACGGTCGAGCGCAGGTCCGGCAGTTCATGCCGAAGGGCCTACGACGGCGCGTCGAAGTGCGGCTGCCGGCATTGGTTGCCGTGCATCCGCTCGCGAACGTCGCGACGTCGTACGCGTATGCACGAATGCGCGAAGGCACGATCGAGCGCGCCGTCGCGCCGGTCGCCGACGCGCGGCACGGCACCACTCCCGAACAGTCCGCATGGACGATCGGCCCCGCCACAGCGAAACCGGTGCGCCTCGCCGCCGCCGAAAAGCGCTCGGGCCACGCGCGCATGCTGTCGGCGACGACGACCGAGAGCCGCGGCGGCAGCGTCGTAATTGAAGGGAGTTCCGTCGAAAAAGCACAAGTGATACTCGCGTATTTGCGCGAGCATCAACTGGTGGATTACTGAATTCCGGCTCGGGCCAGCATGCGACCAGGAGGGCCTGGCGCGGCGCCAGACGTGACACGCAACGGAGCAAACAATGAAAGTTTCCGCAGACGTTCGCGCAATGATCGAACGCCGCAAGCAGAATTACACGCTGGAAGCGCCGTTCTATACGAGCGAGGATATTTTCGCGCTCGACATCGATGCGATTTTCCGTCGGCACTGGATTCAGGTCGCGGTCGAGCCCGACGTGCCCGAACCGGGCGACTATGTGACGGTCGAGATCGGCGACGATTCGATCCTGATCGTGCGCGACGACGACATGCGGGTGCGTGCGTTTCATAACGTATGCCGCCACCGCGGCGCGCGTCTGTGCAATACCGGCAAGGGCTCGCTCGGCAATATCGTCTGTCCGTATCACAGCTGGACGTATAGCCTCAATGGCGACCTGATGTTCGCCGAGCACATGGGCGAGCAGTTCGAGCGCTGCAAACATAGTCTGAAAGCGGTGCATGTCGAAAATCTCGCCGGATTGATTTTCATCTGCCTCGCCGAGCGGCCGCCCGCCGATTTCGCCCTGATGCGCGCCGCGATGGAACCGTATCTGTTGCCGCACGATCTGGCCGGCTGCAAGATCGCCGCGTCGATCGACATCATCGAGCAAGGCAACTGGAAGCTGACGATGGAAAACAATCGCGAGTGCTATCACTGCGTGGCGAACCATCCGGAGCTGACCATCTCGCTGTACGAATACGGTTTCGGTTATCAGCGCACGCCGGCGAACGAGGAGGGCATGGCCGCGTTCGAGACGACGGTCGCGCGCCGCACCGCGCAGTGGGAGGCGATGCAGTTGCCGTCGGCGGAAATAGAGCGGCTCGCCGACCTGGTCACCGGGTTTCGTACGCAACGTCTGCCGCTCGATCGCGACGGCGAATCGCAGACACTCGACGCGAAGGTCGCCTCGAAGAAGCTGCTCGGCGGTTTGAAGCATGCGGATCTCGGCGGCCTGTCGTTCTGGACCCAGCCGAACTCGTGGCATCACTTCATGAGCGACCACATCGTCAGTTTCTCGGTGATTCCGCTGTCGGCCGGCAAGACGCTGGTGCGCACCAAATGGCTCGTGCACAAGGACGCGCGCGAAGGCATCGATTACGACGTCGACAATCTGACCGCCGTATGGCGCGCGACCAACGACCAGGATCGCGCGCTCGTCGAATATTCGCAGCGCGGCGCGACGAGCAGCGCGTATGAGCCGGGTCCTTATTCGCCGTTCACCGAAGGACTCGTCGAAAAGTTCTGCGAGTGGTATATCGGCCGTCTCGCGGATTACGACGCGAACCCACGGGCGGTGCACGACGAGAAAGTCGTGTCGTTCGTGCGCTGAGCGCAAGACCGCAATGAGGAGCGGGGGGACAACCATGATGCGCGATCAGGCCATGTTTCAAGCGGACATCGAGCAGACTTCGCAGAATCCGGCTGACGCGCCGAGCCGCGTCACGCAGCCGCGCTTCTGGGACGCGCTGCCGGCGCGCTGGAACAGCGACGCCGACGACACGCTGGAGTGCTGCCAGGTCCGCAGCGAAACGCACGACGTGAAGAGTTTCTTCTTTCGCGCGCCATCCGGTCGGGCGTTCGTGTTCGAGCCGGGGCAATTCATCACGCTGGAGTTGGAGATTGACGGCGAGCGCGTCAATCGCTGCTATACGATCTCGTCTGCGCCCACCCGGCCGCATACGATTTCGATCACCGTCAAGCGTGTGCCGGGCGGCCCGGTGTCCAACTGGCTGCACGACCATCTGCATGCCGGTATGCAGGTACGCGTGCTGGGCCCAGCCGGCGAATTCACCTGCGCGCGGCATCCGGCGCGCAAGTTGCTGTTTTTGTCGGCGGGCTCGGGCATCACGCCGCTGATGTCGATGAGCCGCGCGCATCATGAACTCGGCGAGGACAGCGATATCGTCTTCGTGCACAGCGCGCGCACGCCGGACGACATCATCTTCGCGCGCGAGCTCGATCTGATCGCCGCCAATCAGGCGCATTTCCGCACCGCGTTCGTCTGCGAACGCGTGGGCACGCGCACCAATTGGCCCGGCATCACCGGCTTTCTGACGCTGCCGCTGCTGAAACTGATTGCGCCGGATTTTCTGGAGCGCGAGATTTTCACGTGCGGCCCCGCGCCGTATATGCAGGCGGTGCGCAATCTGCTCGATGAAGGCGGCTTCGATCGCCAGCACTATCACGAGGAAAGCTTCTCGTTCGAGACCGTCAGCGAAGTGGCCGCGCAATTGGCCGAAGCGCATCTCGCGCACACGCTGAGCGATACGTGCGCGCCGGCCGAAACCGCCACGCGTTTCAAGGTGAGCTTTACGCGCAGTCATCGCGAGATCGAGTGCGGCGGCGGCCAGCATGTGCTCGATGCGGCGAAGCAGGCGGGCGTGCGGCTGCCGGCGTCGTGCACGCAAGGCATGTGCGGCACCTGCAAGGTGAAGCTCGTGTCCGGCGAAGTGGCGATGAAGCACGCGGGCGGTATCCGTCAGCGCGAGATCGATCAGGGCATGGTGCTGCTGTGCTGTAGCAAGCCGCTGACCGATCTCGTCGTCGACAAGTAATACGACTGATAACACCGCAAGAACACGGCAAACACTGGGCGGATTGGCGTGGATGTCGCATGCGGACAACTGCATGTCGAAAAACAACGCTACCCGGCAATTCTGGTTGGCGATTCTAAATACGCGATGTGCGGTTCGATGGCAAACGCGTCAATGGGCAGATGGATCAACGGGAGAACGTCGATGAGACTGATCGGAAAGGTAGTGGTGGCAAGCGCGTTGGGGGTGATGCTGGCGGCGGTCAGTGCGGGCGTGTCGGCCGATTCGAAACCGACCATCAAGATCGGTTACGTGGAGGGCTGGGACGATAGCGTGGCGACCTCGAACGTGGCCGCCGAGGTGATCGAAAAACGCCTCGGTTATCAGGTGCAACTGGTGCCGGTGGCGGCCGGCGTGATGTGGCAGGGCGTGGCGCGCGGCGATCTCGACGCGACGCTGTCCGCGTGGCTGCCGGTCACGCACGGCGCCTACTGGAACAACTTCAAGGACAAGGTGGTCGACCTCGGGCCGAACTTCAACGACGCGAAGATCGGTCTGATCGTGCCGGACAACGCGGACGTGAAGAGCGTCGGCGATCTGCAGGCGAAGAAGGCGGAGTTCGGCGCGCGCATCGTCGGCATCGACGCTGGCGCGGGCGTGATGCAGAAAACCAGCGAGGCGATCAAGGCCTATGGGCTCGACTATCAGCTGATGCCGAGTTCCGGAAGCGCGATGACCGCCGAACTGGCGCGCTCGGAGGCGGCCAGCAAGCCGATCATCGTGACCGGATGGAAGCCGCACTGGATGTTCGCCAAGTACAAGCTGAAGTTCCTCGACGATCCGAAGAAGGTATTCGGTGAAGCCGAGCACGTGGATAGCGTGGTGAATCCCGAACTCGAGAAAAAAGCGCCGACAGTGGTCGCGTTCCTGAAGAAGTTCCAATGGAAGCCGGGCGAGATCGACACGGTGATGCTGGCCACGCAGAATGGCGAAAAGCCGGCCGCAGCGGCCGACGCGTGGGTCAGCGCGCATGCGGACCGGGTGGATAGCTGGGTGAAGTAACTCGGCCACGCGTCGGCGCAGCACACGAAAACGCCGCTTTTCAGCGGCGTTTTTCTGTTTACCGCAGCACGACGGTGCGCTCGCCGTTGATGAACACACGTCGCTCGACGAACGCCTTGACCGCGCGCGCGAGCGTAATGCATTCGACGTCGCGTCCGGTCGTCAGCAGCCGTTCGGGGCTGTACGAGTGATCGACCGGTTCGACTCCCTGCTCGATGATCGGGCCTTCGTCGAGATCGTCGGTGACGAAATGCGCGGTGGCGCCGATTACCTTGACGCCGCGCGCATGGGCCTGATGATACGGTCTCGCTCCCTTGAAACCGGGTAGGAACGAATGGTGGATATTGATCGCGCGCCCGGCGAGCGCCCGGCTCGTTTCGGCGGACAGGATCTGCATGTAGCGCGCGAGAATCAGCAGTTCCGCGCCGGAGGTATCGAACAGCTCGAGCAGGCCGGCTTCCTGTTGTGGCTTCGTGTCGGCTGTAATCGGCAGATGATGGAACGGCAGGCCGTGCGCTCGCGCGAGCGGTTCGAGATCGCGATGATTGGAGCCGATGCCGACGATGTCCATCTTCAGTTCGCCCATGCGCCAGCGAAACAGCAGGTCGGCGAGACAGTGTTCGAGCCTGGAAACCATGATCAGGACTTTCGGCCGGCTCGACAGATCGTGGATCGCCCACGTCATCCGGAAGCGTTCGGCGATCGGCGCGAATTCCTGCTTCAGCGTGGCGATCTGCAGCGCATCGTCGCGATCGACGTGGTGAAACACGCAGCGCACGAAAAAGCGCTCGCTCAGTTCGTCGTCGAATACGGTGAGTTCGTCGACATAGCAACGATGCCGTTCGAGAAAGCCAGCGACGGCGGCAACCTGGCCCGCCGCGCTCGGACACGCGACGGTGAGAACCCCTTGAGCAGGACGGGAAATGGCGGACATAAGCTCTCCACATTGGACGATCAGGCGAGGCCGCGGGGTGCGGCGCGCATCGTCGCAGTAGAGCAAATCGGGCGATAACGCGGATAGAAGCTAACCGCCGTTGCGCTGGAATGGGAGCGCCAGGAGGATCGGCCGTGCTAATCCGCAGGCTCCGCCGCGAGCCTTCGCTTCAGCGTATCGATCAACGCGCGCACCTTCGCCGGCGGGTGACTCGTCGGCGGGAACACGGCCTGAATGCTCGCCGGTGCGCTCGCCCATTCGGGCAGCAGCCGGATCAGCCGTCCCGCCGCGACGTCGTCCGCGATCGAAAAATCCGTCAACAGACCGATGCCGCCGCCCGCGAGCGTCGCCGCGCGGCAGGCATCGGCCGTGTTGACGCGCAACGCGGACGCGCAACGCACGCTCGCGATCTTGCCGTCGACGTGCCGCAAATCGAGCGTCAACGGATGCGGCAGCACCGACAACGCGCAATAGGGCAGCGTCTCCAGCGCGGACGGCGTGCCCGGCATGCCCCACGTGCGCAGGAACTCCGGACTCGCGACGAGCCATTTGACGAAGCTGCCGAGCTTCACCGCGCGATAGTTGGAATCCGCGAGGCGACCAAGCCGGATCGCTACATCGATGCCATCGGCGATCAGATCGACGTAGCGGTCGCTGCTCAGCAGCTCGACGTCGAGCTGCGCATGCGTGCGGCGCAATTCGACCAGCGCGGGCGCGACGACGAGCGTGCCGTAGTCGTTCGGCGCACTGACGCGCAGCGTGCCGCGCACCGGCGAGGTTTCCCCGCCCAGCGCGTTCAGCGCGTCCTCGGTGGCGCGCAGAATCTTCACGCTCGCCTCGTAGAACGTGCGGCCCGCCTCGGTGACGCCGAGCCGCCGGGTGGTGCGCACCAGCAGGCTCGCGCCGACTTCCGCCTCGAGCCTCTGCATGTGCGTGCTGACCATCGTCTTCGCGAGCCCGAGCCGCGTCGCGGCGGCGCTCAGCGAGCCCGCGTCGATGACCGCGACGAAGATCGCGAGGCGGTTCAGGTTCACGTTGCGCACATCGGCCATGATCGATTGTCCATTCTCGCTTGACTGTGTTTCCCGGATTATCGGGCTTCCGCGCGACAGTGCCTACGCCTTATGCTGGGCGTGTCATTCAACGTATCCGGAGCCATCCATGCCCGCTGCCAGACCCACCGAGCCTATCAAGCTGTATACGACGCTGCTTTCAGGCCACGGTCATCGCGTGAAGCTGTTTCTGACGCTGCTCGATCTGCCGTTCGAGGTCATCGAGCTGAACATGAAGGCGGGCGACAACCGCAAGCCCGAGTACCTCGCGCTGAACCCATTCGGTCAGGTGCCGACGATTCAGGACGGCGAGCTCACGCTGTTCGATTCGAACGCGATTCTGGTCTATCTGGCGAAGCGCTATGGCGACGCATCGTGGCTGCCGGACGATCCGCGCGGCGCCGCGGCGGTGCAGCGCTGGCTGTCGCTCGCGGCTGGCCAGATCGCCTACGGGCCGTGCGCGGCGCGGCTCGTGACCGTGTTCGGCGCGCCGCTCGACCACCAACGTGCGAAGCAGATCGCCGTCAAGCTGTTCGACGTGATCGACGAGGAGCTTGCCGGTAAGCCGTTCGTGGCTGGCGCGAACGTCACGATCGCCGATATCGCCGCGCACACGTATATCGCTCACGCGCCCGAGGGCGGCGTGTCGTTGCAGCCGTATCCGAACATTCGCGCGTGGCTGCAGCGCGTGGAGGCACTGCCGCGTTTCATCGCGATGCCTTCGACGAAGGCGGGCTTGCTGGCGGCGTGATACGCGTTGACGGCTGCGTCAGATCTTGCAAAGGAGTCCGATCATGTCCGAGTTCGTCCCGTTGAATAACTGGGCAAGCGCCGCGTCGCCGTTTCATGCCGGCGAGCAGGATGCGCAGCAGCGCGCGAATGTGCGTGAGGTGGCCGAGTCGATGGGACGTCGGGGCATTCGCCGATTCATGCCTGAGCAGCATCGCGAGTTCTTTGCCGCGCAGCCGTTCGTCGTGATTGGCGGCGTCGATGCGAGCGCTCAGCCGTGGGCGACGCTGCGTGCGGGTGCGCCGGGTTTCGTCTCGTCACCGGATGCGGGCACACTGCGCATCGAAGGTGGCACATTGGCTGGCGATCCGCTCGCCGCGGGTTGGCGGGAAGGGGCGCAGCTCGGTGCGCTGGGCATCGAGCCGCGCACGCGGCGGCGCAATCGGGCAAATGGCGTCGTCCGGTCCGTGGCAGGCGACACGTTGCAGATCGAAGTCATGCAGAGCTTCGGCAATTGCCCGAAGTATATCCAGAGCCGCGCGCCGTCTTTCATCGAGCGGGACGCGGCCGCGACGCGCGCGCAGCCCGAGATCGCCACGCTTCTGAGCAGTGCCGACCGCGAGTTGCTCGCGAGCGCGGACACGTTCTTTATCGCCAGCGCGAATCTGAGCGAGGAAGCGGGCCCGGGAAAGGGGATCGACGTTTCCCATCGCGGCGGTGCGCCGGGGTTCGTGCGCGTGGACGACGCAACTACGCTGACCACGCCCGACTACAGCGGCAACCGCTTTTTCAACACGATCGGCAACCTCGTGCACGATCCGCGCGCGGGTCTGCTGTTTATCGACTTCGCAACCGGCGATCTGCTTTATCTTGCGGTGCTAGCAGAGATCATCTGGGACGGCGACGAACTCGCGGCATTTGCGGGCGGGCAGCGGCTCGTGCGGTTTCATGTGAGCGAAGTGCGGCGCAGTCGCGGCGCGTTGCCGTTCCAATGGTCGGAGGTCGAACTGGCGCCGCAGTTTCTGCCAAAGGTTCGAGAAAGCGCCTGAGCCGATGCGCACGCGCGTGCTTTAGCTGGGTACGCGCGCCGTTTTACTGCGCATTCCGGCCGAGCCGATAAGACACGCCGAGTCTGGTGGCCAGTTGCCATACATAGACTCGCGAGTACGAAATGCCAAACTGACGGCTTATCAGCTCCCGCATGCGCGCATTGCTCCAGCCGTCGGCGTCGAAGCCATAGTCCCGCGGCGAGGCCCTCAGCGCCTGGGCCAACCAGTCCAGATCCGCCACCGCGAGTGCGGAATGGCGGCCGCCGACGCTCATGTTTCTCAGCGCCTCGAGCCCGCCTTGTTCCAATAGCTTGCGATATCGCTCGACGGTGGTCTTTGCCATGCCCATCTGTCTCGCGACCTCGGCCGCAGCGACGCCGTCGAGCAGTTTCTTGCCCGCCGTGAGACGCCGTGCGACGGTCGGCAAATCGTCATTTGGTCGATGCATCGGAGAACTCCGCCGTTGGGTCCGCTGACCGGACTGCAATCGGTTATGGGGTAGACAGTGAGGAGGGCGCGCCACCTACAGATAATCGAAAAGTCGCCTGCTGTGTCCAAAAGAATAAAAAATCAATCGCGTCTTTCCTCTGATAGAAAATCACGCAAGCCGCCCGTAAGGCGGTTACACGATGTTTTCTTTCTAAAATATTAAATATCTCTCTTGCGATTGAATTTAACGTTTGCTAACCTGATTGACGTGATTTTAAACAGTCGGCTCGCTCTGGCAGCCCGGATAGCGCCAGGCCGCATATGGCTTGACGTCAGGCGCTTTTAAGTGCGGGCAGCAGCTCGGAAGACTGAACCGTTTGAGTGCGCGGATTCCTGTTTTGCGAATGTAATTGGAATGCATCTTTCGATGCAGGATGGCGACTCGCCGGAAAGCTGGAAAAAAGGTGCTGAAGATTGAAAATCCTTCGCGGCGTTTTTCCAGCGGATTATATGTAAACGGGACATTCGCGCAGAGTGGCGTTGTGAAGCGTGACTCCAGTAACCACCCGCTTAATTTTAGCTGAGTCGTTGAATGCCGGAAGTATTTTGTGGGGGTAGTTTCCGACTCGATACGCATAACCGCGATAAAAGCTGACAGCGCTTTCATCGGTTGCCATTTGGGCGCTTGCAAGCTGGCGGTAAGGAGAACGACATGAACATGGATAGGACCCGCGATATTGCCGCGATGCTACTGCGTGCCGCGAAACGCAAAAGACTCGTGACTTATCAGGAACTGCACGCGCTTTTCGCTCGCGACGAACCGTTGCAAAGCCGCTATCGCGCATTGGAGGACGCGGCGCGTTCACTGAGCGATTGCGCGTCGCTCGACTACGGCTGCCTGATGAGCCTCGACAACGGCCTGCCGGGCGATGACTTCTTTAATCGCTTCAGGCACGGCAGGCCGCGTGAGTACGAAAAGGTGATGGGCTTCGGATCGGCGGGACGCTCGATGACGAAGAAGCGACTGATTGCGGATGCCGAGCGTCTGCGCGTGTTCGAACATGCATCTCAGATCGCGGCAAGTGGGAGGGTGGCGAACACGTTGCGCCCGTATGCCACGTCGAAATGCACGTAGCCCATTCACAGTCGCTCAACGACGACACGCTCGCCGGTTGAGAGAAATGCGAAACGTCTCTAAGCCACAAGGCAATAGCCGACTATAAAAAATCCGCGCGAGCCGCGATAGCGGCATTGGCTTTTCGCTACCAAGCTTATTCTCGTGGTGCGCAAAGCGGTATTTAACAGTTGTCTAATTTCGGCATGTGGCGTGCGTAAATTAATCTGTACGCACGGCCGCGTCTTAATTCATGAGGGCTCTGATTGGGGGGGGCCGCCCATAAAAATTGGAATTGAATTGTTGCGCCAGTTTTGTTGGTCACTGAATCGGGCTGCACCCGGCGTCAGTTGTGGCAGGCGAAAGAGCCGCGGTTCGGACGATTCGCGATGGTCACCGGGCACCGGTGTGTGCATCACTTGTGGCGGAGGGCCGACACGCGGCACGCGCATCGACGGTGGCCTGTGCGATGCGTACTGGAAGCATTTTTCTGAAGCATCCATAATTTGACATAAGATAAATTATCAACATTTGTGATGTAACGGCAAAACTGTAATGTCGTACCTAAGCAAAGCTGAAGCGTCGCAGTCGCAGCATTTTCCAAATCGGCCCAACGAGATTTACCAAAGCTGTCAGAGAAGTCCGCTTTAGATTTAATGATCGAGCTCAATCGCCTGAGGGCTTTATGTACGCTGGCGCACATTGTGCGCGCCTCGTAGGGGATATTTTTCAATACGGTCGTAGAATAAAAAGCGAATGGAAATTTGGGCTATGGACACCCTGACAGACGTGCGTGGGCATACAGAGACTAAGCGGATTCGAATCGACAAAAGCGTCGCGTTGAACTCTTTTGATGACGTGATTCCGCAGGAGACGATCGTCGAAATCAACGAGTTCATCGACCACCTGTTTGGCACGACGGCACCGCGCTCGCAGTCCGGCGCAGAGATTGCAGAGATGCTGCGTCGCGGTCAGGCCTTTCGCGAACTCGAACAGACGATCTGCGCGAATGCGCGCGCGATGGCCGCGAAGTTCGGTCGGACAAACTTACCGACTGAGCCGTTCCACGTACTGCGCTGTGCGAGCAAGACTTCGTTGACCGAGAGCCACTGCCGCCACTACGACTCGCACCTGCTGACGCTGCTGATTCCGCTTCAGCTCGCACCCGACGGAGTTCACAACGGCGACCTCGTGATGTACCGCAAGCCGCGCCTGTCCGTAACGACGCTGACCAACGTGATCTGCAAGATGCGCCATGGCTTCCTGCAAAGCCTGCCGCTCAGCTGGCGCAGCTGGCATACCTTGCATGATCTGCGGGTCGGCAACTGCAAGCGCATTCCGGTCAAGCCGGGCAGCGTCTACGAATTCAACGGCTTCGCACTTCAGCATGCGAACCTCGACGTACAGAACGGACAGCGGCGCACGCTCCTCATTCACTACTACGACCCAGGCCACTCGCTCGGTCTGAGCGGCGTGCTGCGGCGCGGACGGATCGGCTGAGGACCGCCCCGCAAGCCTGAAATCGTCCACGTTGGCTTGCCGATTCCGAAATCGCACATCGTAAGTCCTCCTGAATCGAACCAGAGGCCTTGCTTGCGATCGCAATGCACAAATGCACCACGGCCCGCGGCACGCCCGCCGCTGCGCGCGCCTGCCATCGCACTGCCCTATCGCCCCGACAAAGCAAGCGGATTTCACTTTGCCTTTAATCCGGCATAGACTGAATTTTCCGTTAGATGCTTTCTCCGCACTTGCCGTGGCCATTGCCGTGCGCGGCGACGGATGTTTTTGTCGTGCTCCACGAGCCGATGGCAGCCTAACCGGTTCGTGCCTGAACAACACTGAAAAGGGACGACTTATCATGGCCGATACCGGTTACATGGCACGCAAAACCGTTGCTGATATCGTCGCCAGCGCCGACGCCGAAGAAGGCCGTCACCTGTCGAAAACGCTGGGCGCGACGAGTATCACCGCGATGGGCATCGGCGCGATCATCGGCGCAGGCATCTTCGTGCTGACGGGGACCGCCGCCGCGCAGTTCGCGGGGCCGGCCATCACGCTGTCGTTCGTGCTGGGCGGCATCGCGTGCGCGTTCGTCGGCCTGTGCTATTCGGAGCTTGCGGCGATGCTGCCCGTGTGCGGGAGCAGCTACACGTACACGTATGCGACGCTCGGCGAGATCTTCGCGTGGATGATCGGCTGGGACCTGATCCTGGAGTACGCGATGGGCGCCGCGACCGTTGCGGTCGGTTGGTCCGGCTATATCGTGAGCCTGTTGCGCAACGTCGGCATCGACATTCCACCTACCCTCGCCGCCGCCCCCGGCACCGTCGTCAAACTGGCCGATGGCTCGACGGTCACCGGCGTGATCAACCTGCCGGCGGTGTTGATCATCGCGATCCTGACCACGTTGCTCGTGTTGGGGACCAAGGAGTCGGCGCGGCTCAACAACGTGATGGTCGCGATCAAGCTGACCGTGGTGGTCGCGTTTATCGCCGTCGGCGTGTTTTTCATCAAGCCGGAACACTGGCATCCGTTCATTCCTGCCAATACCGGCCAGTTCGGCAGTTTCGGCATGAGCGGTATTCTGCGCGGCTCGGCCGTGGTGTTCTTCGCGTTCATCGGCTTCGATGCGGTGTCGACCGCCGCGCAGGAAGCGCGACAGCCGCAGCGCGACATGCCGATCGGCATTCTCGGCTCGCTGATCATCTGTACGGTGCTGTACATCCTCGTCGCCGGCGTGCTGACCGGCCTCGTTGCGTACCCCGAGCTGAACGTTCCTGATCCGATCGCCAAGGGCGTCGACGTGATCGGGCTCACGTGGTTCTCGATCCTGATCAAAATCGGCGCGTTGACGGGGCTGACCACCGTGATACTCGTGCTGCTCTATGGACAAAGCCGCATCTTCTTCACGATGTCGCAAGACGGTTTGTTGCCGCACTTTTTCTCGAGGGTCCATCTGCGTCTGCATACACCCTATCTGAGTCAGATCCTGATCGGCACCGTCGTCGCGATCGTCGCGGCGCTGACACCGATCGGCGTGCTCGGCGAGATGGTCAGCATCGGCACCCTGTTCGCGTTCGTCCTCGTGTGCGGCGCGGTGATCTATCTGCGGCGCAGCGACGCCGAGGCGACGCGTCCATTCCGGGCGCCCGGCGTGCCGGTCGTGCCAGTGCTCGGCATTCTGTTCTGCCTGCTGCTGATGGTGGGCTTGCCGCTCGTCACGTGGCTGCGGCTCGTCGTGTGGCTCGTGATCGGCATGACGATTTATCTGTCATACGGCCGCAACCATTCGGCGTTGCGGCATCCGGAGCGCAAACGTACGTGAGTGTGTGGCGACTCGGAATATTATTTTCAGGCGCATCGATTTCGATGACAATTGCATGCCTTTGAATTGCGGCAATTGCTGGATGGCAATTGACATGTAATTGACAATTACCATTCAAGATCTCGTCTGCGAGCGGGAATCCCCCGGTCGTGACCGCTGTGTCCGCCGCCTGGTGGTTGCCTGGTGGTCGCGAGTCCATTCCACTCGCGGCCACCAAGAATAAATTGACAAGCCACCCAGACACGGTAGGATCAATAGAAATCTTTTCCCCGCATTAACGCACCCACACACGTTCTGAATAGTTAATTCGACCGCAAACCGTTAAAACCGTCACCGATCTCACGCGCAAAAAAGACTGCCTTGATCAAAGGAGTTTCTCTTGCTTTGCTCCGCACTCCGCCTGCGTAGTCGTGCCGTATCGCTTCTGATCACCGGTTTGCCGCTCCTGCTTGCCGCCTGCAACGAGCGGTCGCAGACTCCCACCGCCGCGTCGATGCCACCGGTTCCCGTGCTGGTCGAAACGGTTTCCACCACCCCTGTCGCCGATATCGTCGAGTTGCCTGGCCGCATCGAGGCCGTGCGCACCGCCGAGATTCGCGCGCGCGTCGACGGCATCGTCCAGCGCACGCTCTATCGGGAAGGCACGGACCTGCCGGCCAACGCCCCACTCTTCCAGATCGACGCGAGCGACTATCGCGCGCAGTTGCAGCAGGCGCAGGCCGCGCTCACGCGCGCGACCGCCGTGCGCGACAACGCGGCGTCGGTGGTGGACCGGTTCAAGCCGCTCGTCGGCCGTCATGCGGTCAGCGCGCAGGAATACGACGCCGCGCTCGCGACCATGCAGCAGGCGCAGGCCAATGTCTCCGATGCGCAAGCTGCGGTTTCGCTTGCGCAACTGCGGCTCGATCGCTGCATCGTACGCACGCCGATCGCCGGACGCGCGGGCCGCGCGCTCGTCACCGAAGGCGCGCTCGTCAGCGCGGGTGCGGCCACGCTGCTCACGCAGGTCAATCAACTGACGCCGATCAACGCGGTGTTCACGCAGTCGAATACCGCAATGCTCGACGTCGAGCAGGAGATCCAGTCGGGCGCGCGCAAGCCGACCAGCATGAAGCACGTCGAGGTGCAACTGATCCTTGCCAACGGCCAGCTCTACAACGAGCGCGGTTTTCTGGACTTCGCCGATCTCGTCGTCGATCCGTCGACCGGTACGCAGACGGTGCGCGCGCAGTTCGCGAATCCGGACCGCACGCTGTTGCCGGGGCAGTTCGTGCGCGGGCGCATCATCGCGGCGGGCAATGTGCGGGGCATCCGTATTCCCGAGCGCGCGGTGCAGATCGACCACGGCATTGCAAGCGTCGCGTTGGTCGCCGACGACGGCACCGTGGTCCGCCGCAATATCGATCTCGGCGAGCAGGGCGAAGGACGCTGGACCGTGCGCGACGGTCTGAAGCCCGGCGAGCGCCTGATCGTCGATGGCTGGCAGAAGGTGCAGCCCGGTCAACGGGTCGACGCGCGGCCCGCCCCCGATGCGTCGCCAGCGGCGCATTCGGCCGCGTCCCCTGCTCCCGCTTCGACCGCGCACTGACGGGCTCGCCGATGAATCGATTCTTCGTCGCCCGGCCGGTCTTCGCGTGGGTCATCGCCCTTTTCATCGTGCTGTTCGGCTCGATCGCGCTCGCGCTGCTGCCGGTCGAGCAGTACCCCGACGTCGCTCCGCCGTCGCTCACCATCAGCGCGGTCTACAGCGGCGCGGACGCGAGCACGCTCGAGCGTACCGTCACGTCGATCGTCGAAGACGAGCTGAACGGCATCGAGAATTTCCTGTACATGTCGTCGGTGAGCCGCTCGAACGGCACGATGCAGATCACCGTGGTGCTAAAGCCCGGCACCGATCTCGACATCGCGCGCACTCAGGTGCAGGACCGTCTGAGCCGCGTCGAACCGCGCCTGCCGCTCGAAGTCCGTCAGATCGGCTTGAGCGTGACGAAGGCGTCGTCGGGCTTTCTGATGCTGCTTGCACTGCAGGCGACCGACGGCACCACCGACGCCGTCGCGATGGGCAACTTCGCGTCGAACAACATCGTCAACGAGCTGCGCCGTATCGACGGCGTCGGCGACGTGCAGCTGTTCGGCTCGTCGTACGCGATGCGGATCTGGCTCGATCCGCGCAAGCTCGCGGGCTTTGGGCTGTCGGCCAGCGAGGTGCTGCAGGCGATCCAGGAGCAGAACAGCCAGACCGCGGGCGGCAGCCTCGGCGATCAGCCGATCGCGCCGGGCTCCGAGTTCACCGCGCAGATCGTCACGCAAAGCCGCTTCACGACGCCCGAGCAGTTCCGCGAAATCATCGTGCACGCGAATCCGGATGGCTCGACCGTGCGGGTGGGCGACGTCGCGCGCGTCGAGCTCGGCAACGACAGCTACGGCAACCGCCTGACCGTCAACGGCAAGGCGTCGGCCGGGATCGCGATCCAGCTCGCGAGCGGCGCGAACGCGCTCGCAGTCGCCAACGCGGTGCGCCAGCGCATGGCCGAATTGCAGCCGATCTTCCCGCGCGGCGTCGCGTGGACCGTGCCGTTCGACACCACGCCGTTCATCACGACCTCGGTGCATGGCGTGATCCGCACGATGGTCGAGGCGCTGTTGCTCGTGACGGTCGTGGTGTTCCTGTTCCTGCAGGACTGGCGCGCGACCGTGATCCCGACGATCGTGGTGCCGATCGCGTTGATCGGCACGTGCGCGGGGCTCTACCTGTTCGGGCTGTCGATCAATATTCTGTCGCTGTTCGGCATGGTGGTCGCGATCGGTATCCTCAACGACGACGCGATCGTCGTCGTCGAAAACGTCGCGCGCATCATGCGCGAGGAAGGGCTCGGCGCGCCGCGCGCAACGGTGAAGGCGATCGGGCAGATATCGGGCGCGGCGATCGCGAGTACGCTGGTGCTCGTCGCGGTGTTCATTCCGATGGCGTTTTTTCCGGGCTCGACGGGCGGCATCTACCGGCAGTTTTCGGTCACGCTCGCGGTGTCGATCCTGCTGTCGACGATGTTGGCGCTGACACTCGGCGCGGCGTTGTGCGCGGCGCTGTTGCGCAGCGAGGCGGCCGCCAAAGAGCGGCCGAAGAACGCGGCTTCGCGTCTGCTGCATCGCGTGTTCGACGGCTTCAATCGTGGGCTCGACGCGGGCACCACACGCTATATCGTGGGCGTCGATGCGATGCTGCGCTCGCCGCTGCGCTGGCTGCTGGTGTTCGTCGCGGCCTGCGCGATCACCGTGTTTTTCTTCACGCGGCTGCCGACAGGCTTTCTGCCGACCGAGGACCAGGGGCATATCTTCATCACGTATACCGGCCCGCCGGGTTCGACCGACCAGCGCACGCAGCGCGCGATCGACCAGGTCGAGGCGTTTCTGCGAACCCAGCCGCAAGTGCGCAACGTCGCGTCCGTGACGGGCTTCAGCTTCTTTGGCCAGGGGCAATCGGCGGCCCTGTCGTTCGTCGATCTGAAGCCGTGGGACGAGCGCTCGGGCGAGGCCAATTCGGCGAGCGCGCTGGTGCGTCGCGCGAATGCGGCGTTTCGGCAGATTCCCGAGGCGATCATTTTTGCGCTCGACCCGCCGCCGATTCCGTCGCTCGGCAACGCGACCGGCTTCACGATGAAGATCCAGGATCGCAGCGGCATCGGCGGCGAAGCGCTGCAACAGGCCGCGCGGCGGATGATGATCGAGGCGTCGCAAAGCCCCCTTCTCGCGGGCGTGCGCGCCGAGGGCATGCCGGAAGCGCCGCAACTTTATGTCGATATCGACCGCGTGAAGGCGCGCGCATTAGGCCTGCAAATCGGTCAGGTCAACCAGGCGCTTGCGCTGACGTTCGGCTCGAACTACGTGAACGACTTCGTGTTCGAGGGCAACGTGCTGCGCGTGCTGTTGCAGGCGGACGCCGAGCAACGCATGCGTGCCGAGGACGTGACTTCGCTGCGCTTGCGCAATAACCGCGGCGAGATGGTGCCGTTCTCGGCGTTCACGCGCGTGCGCTGGATTTCCGGACCGCAGCAGCTCGAACGCTATAACGGCTTTCCGTCCGCGACGCTGTCGGGTCAGGCCGCGCCCGGCCGCTCGAGCGGCGCGGCGATCGCCGAGATGGAGCGCATCGCGTCGCACGTGTTGACCGGCAACCTGACTTACGAATGGACCGGCACCGCGCTCGAGGAAAAACAGGCGAGCGGCCAGATCGGCATGCTGCTCGGGCTGTCGCTCGTGGTCGTGTTCCTGTTGCTCGCGGCGCTGTACGAGAGCTGGGCGATTCCGGTCGCGGTGTTGCTGATCATCCCGTTCGGCGTGATCGGCGCGGTACTGTTGACGATGCTGCGGGGACTGTCCGCGGACGTGTATTTCAACATCGGCCTCGTGACGATCATCGGCCTTGCCGCGAAGAACGCCATTCTGATCGTCGAATTTGCGATCAAGGAGGAATCCGAAGGAAGGGACGCGCTAGCCGCCGCCAAAAGCGGCGCACAGCAGCGTCTGCGCCCGATTCTGATGACGAGCGTCACGTTCGTGTTGGGCATGCTGCCGCTCGTGCTCGCGACCGGCGCGGGCGCGGCGAGCCGCCGCGCGGTCGGCACCGGCGTGATGGGCAGCATGCTGACCGCGACGATGTTCGGCGTCTTCTTTACGCCGCTGTTCTATGTCGCCGCGCGACGCTGGCTGAGCCGCAAGAAACGCAGCACCGATCTCGACGATGACGATCTGCCGACAAGCATGCCGCGCGATTCGGGTGGAGGGCAGCGCGATGCGTAAATGCCTTCATGTGCGCCTGGTGCTGCCCCTCTTCTGCTGCTCGCTCGCCGCCTGCAACTTTGCGCCGAACTATCAGCAGCCCCAATTGCCGATCGCGGATCGTTTCGACACGACGGAGACCGCCAATCCGGCCGCCGCGCATCTGGCAAGCGAAGTCGACTGGCAGACCTTCTTCGCCGATCCGCAACTGAAGCTGCTGATCGAGGCGGCGCTCGAGCATAACCGCGATCTCGCCGCGTCGATCGCGCGCATCGAGCAGGCGCGCGCGTTTTATCGCATCCAGAACGCCGCGCGTTTGCCGCAGGTCAATGCGAACGCGGGTGCGACCCGCACCAGGGCGCCACTCGGTTCGTTCGATCCCGAGTTCGACAACACGGACATCTCGGTCCAGTTCAACCAGTACAACGTGCAGGCCGCGGTGACGTCGTTCGAACTCGACTTCTGGGGGCGCGTGCGCAACACCAGCGAAGCCGCGCGGCGTCGATATCTGGCCACTGTCGACGCGCAGCACGCGTTCCGTTTGTCGCTGATCGGCAATGTCGCGTCGCACTACTACGCGATCCGCTCGGGCGAGGAAGGCATCGAGCTTGCACAACAGACGCTCGACAGTCGGCGCTACGCGCTGGAAGTCGCGAAGATGCGGCTCGACGCGGGCGTCACGTCGATGGTCGATTACGACCAGGCGGCCATTCTGGTCACGCAGGCACAGACGCAACTGGCCGAGCTGCAACGGACCACCGCGCAGCAGCGCCATCTGCTCGAGGTGCTGATCGGCGGGCCGCTCAGCGGGTCGCTACCGCCGGCGCCGCCGATCGCCGACGCCGCGCAGTTCCGCGAGCTCGATGCGGGCCTGCCCTCCGCACTGCTGATCGACCGGCCGGATATCCAGCAGGCCGAGCAGCAACTGCGCGCAGCCAATGCCGACATCGGCGCCGCTCGCGCGGACTTTTTTCCACGCATCGCGCTGACGGGTAGCTTCGGATATGTGTCGCCCGAACTCGGCGATCTGTTCGTGCCGGCCAAGCAGGCATGGTCGTTCGGCGCGCTGGTCGGCATGCCGATCTTCGATGCGGGACAGCGCCAGGCGCAACTATCGCAGGCGCGCGCGCGACGCGACGAACTGGTCGCCGATTATCAGCGCACGGTGCAGAACGCGTTTCGTGAAGTGTCCGACGCATTGGTCGCGCGACAACGCTACAAGGAACAGATCGCGGCGCAGGAACAGGCGGTGCAGGCGCAGCGGCAACTCGCCGAAACGGCGGAGCTGCGCTACGAAAACGGGATCTCGATCTATCTCGAGGTGGTGGATGCGCGACGCAATCAGTTTGCCGCCGAGCAGCAGCTGATCCAGCTTCGGGCGACGGCCTTGCAGAACGGGGTGTCGCTTTACGTCGCATTGGGGGGCGGGCCCGACGAGCCGCGGAACGTCACGCAAAGCACGTCTCACGCTGAGGGGGGCCACCCGTCCAACTGAGGCACGCGCGCCACAGCAGCGCGTCGTGCCCGCCGCCGGCATTGCACCGGCGGGTTCTAGTCATCAGCCAAGCGTTACGTCGACCGATGCTTGTTCACCATCGCGCACCACGGTGACAGACACGCTGTCGTCCGCCTGAGCGATCATGCGGCGCAGTTGCTCGACGCCGTGAATCACCTTGCCGTCGACCGCAACGATGATGTCGCCCGCCTGAATGCCGGCTTCGGCGGCCGGACCGGTGGACTGCTGCACCACCACGCCGCCCGGCAGCTGCGCTTGCTGCTGTTCGTCCTGAGTCAGCGCACGCACGGCGACGCCGAGACGCGGACGGTTTTGCTGCTGCGGTTGTTCCTGCTGCTCTTCGCGTGGCGCGGCCGACGCCATGTCCGACGCTTGCTGCGCGCCCACCGTCACCGCCAGCTTGCTTTCGCCGCCGTTGCGCCACACGCTGATCGTCGCTTTGCTGCCCGGCGACAGTTGCGCGACCTGACCGATCAATTCGGTCGTGTTACCAATATGCTTGCCGTTCACGCCGACGATCACGTCGCCCTGGCGCAGACCGGCTGCGTGCGCGGGACCATTCGGATCGACCGAGCCGACCAGTGCGCCGCCCGTCGAGTCGAGGCCGAGCGCCTTGGCCTTGTCGGCGCTGAGCGGCTGCACGCCCACGCCGATGCGGCCGCGGCTCACGTGACCGGTACTCACGAGCTGGTCCTTCACGTGCATCGCCGCGTCGATCGGGATGGCGAACGACAGTCCCTGGAAGCCGCCGGTGCGCGAGTAGATCATCGAGTTGATGCCGATCACTTCGCCGTTCAGGTTGAACAGCGGACCGCCCGAGTTGCCCGGGTTGACCGGCACGTCGGTCTGGATGAACGGGATCGGGCTATCGTCGGAGAACGAGCGCGATTTCGCGCTGATGATGCCCGAGGTCACCGTGCTGTCGAAGCCGTAGGGCGAGCCGATCGCCACGACCCATTCGCCGACCTTGCTGCTGTCCGGGTTGCCGATCTTCACGGTCGGCAGATTGGTCGCGTCGATCTTGACGACGGCGACGTCGGTGGCCTTGTCCTTGCCGATCACGCGCGCGTGGAATTCGCGACCGTCGGTGAGCTTCACGGTCACGCTGGTCGCGCCGTCGACGACGTGATTGTTGGTCAGGATGTACCCGTCCTGGCTGATGATGAAACCCGAGCCGAGCGCTTCGCCGCCGCTCTTGCGTTGACCGTTCTCGTCGACCGACGCGGCTTGTTTCACGCCGATATGCACGACCGCCGGGCCATAGCGCGTCACGATGCTGGAGAAGTCCGGTGCCGACGAGCGCGAGCCGACGACATCCGCCGCCGCGTGCAGCGACGACGTCGGGCCCTGCGCGTCGTTCACCGACGCATCGGCATTGCGATGGCTGAGAGCGTACGCGCCGCCGATTGCGAGGACGACGCAGATCGCAGCGCTACCGCGCCAATAGTTTTTGGTGGTCATAGTCAGGGAGTCTTGCGGAGGGTTACGTGGAGGATGCGTAATGTAGTGGCCTCCACTTAAAGCAGACTTAAAGATGGTGTTCGATCAGAATGCGCGCGCAGGCCTTGTTTTAGGCGCTTTTTCCGTGTCGTGCGGCGGCGTCGCTTTATCGTGCCTGACCAGTAATTTCCCCAGGATTGACCCCACCCAAAGCGGTTCCGATAATAACCATATTATGGACTTTTTATCCACAATGTGGACATTTCTTTTTTCTGCACACTTCGCGAGGAATTTCCCATGCCAGAGGCCAATCAATCCGACCTGACGCCGTACCAGCTACCGTTCCCGAAGGAAGCGCAAAAGGAAATCGTCGTGCCCTTCGCGATTCCGACCGACGAACGCGTGTGGGTCCCGCAGGCAGAAAACGTGTCGTTCCGCCCACTGTGCCTGAATGCGTCGCAGGGATACTGGATGAATCTGCTGCGCGTACGCCGCTCGGGTGTGTTGAGCCGGCATCGTCATCCGCAGGCCGTGCACGGCATGGTGCTCAAGGGCCGCTGGCGTTATCTCGAGCATGACTGGGTCGCGACCGAAGGCAGCTACGTGTACGAGCCGCCGGGCGAAACGCATACGTTATATGTGCCCGAGGACGTCGAGGAAATGATCACGTACTTCCAGGTCAACGGCGTGATGTTCTATTGCGATCCGTACGGGAACTACACCGGTTACGAAGACGTATTCACGAAGATCGACATGTGCCGCAAGCACTACGCGGCGGTGGGCCTCGGCGAAGACTACGTCGAGCAGTTCGTCCGGTAAAAGGCCGCGCAAGCCCCAACAGAACCAACGGCCAGGACACCGCAATACCGACAGGCACGGCAACACCATTCCCACACAGCAGGACCCATTGCGCAGGAGACAAACATGCTTCAGAAGTCGCAGCGTCTGAAACGTATCCAGGTGGTCGCCGTCGTCTTTCTGACGGTGGCGGGCATCGTCAATTATCTCGACCGCAGCACGCTGTCGATCGCGAATCATCTGGTCAGCGAGGAATTGCATCTGTCCGCTTCGCAGATGGGGCTGCTGCTGTCCGCGTTCTCGTTGTCGTATGCGTTCGCGCAGTTGCCGGTCGGCGCGCTGCTGGACCGTTTCGGATCGCGCGTGATGCTCGGCCTCGGCATGCTCGTGTGGTCGATCGCCCAGGTCGCGGGCGGCTTCATCCAGACGCTCAATCACTTTCTCACGGCGCGCGTCGTGCTCGGCATCGCCGAGGCGCCGCTGTTTCCGGCCGGCGCCAAAGTCGTCAGCGAATGGTTCGCGGTCCGCGAGCGCGGCACGCCGATCGGCACCTTCATCTCGTCATCCACCATTGCGCCGATGATCGCGCCGCCGCTGCTCACGGTGCTGATGCTTTCCTTCGGATGGCGAACGATGTTCGTCATCATGGGCGTGGTCGGCGTTGTCGTCGCGCTCGCGTGGTACCTCGTCTATCGTAATCGCAGCGAAATCGCGCTGACCGAAGAAGAAACCGCGCATCTGAACGAAGGCGCGACCGGCCAGGAGAACCCGCAGGGCCTCAGCTGGTCCGAATGGGGCGCGCTGTTCAAGCTGCGCAACACGTGGGGCATGATCTTCGGCTTCATGGGCGTGATCTACATGGTGTGGCTCTATCTGACGTGGCTGCCCGGCTATCTGGAGCGTGAGCGTCATCTGAGCATCGCGCACACCGGCTGGCTCGTCGCGATTCCGTATGTGTTCGGCACGATCGGCATGGCGAGCAGCGGCGTGATCGCCGACTATCTGTTGAAGCGCGGCATGGCGCCGATCCGCAGCCGCAAGTGGCCGCTGTGCGTCGGTCTCGTCGGCGCGGCCGCATTCACGGTGCCGGCCGCCTACACACCGAGCACGACGCTCGCGATCGTCTACGTGTCGCTCGCGATGCTGTTCGTGAACCTGTCGAGCGGCAGCGCATGGGCGCTCGTCAGCGTCGCCGCGCCGCGACATCTGGTGGCGTCGCTCGGCAGCATGCAGAACTTCGGTGGCTATCTGGGCGGCTCGTTCGCGCCGGTGATCACCGGCATCGTCGTCGATCGGACGCATTCGTTCGTCAACGCGCTGCTGATCAGCGCGGCCGTCGCGTTCGCGGCGGCGCTCGTCTATCTGTTCGTCGTCCAGGAAGTGGCGCCCGCGCCGCTCGCGAGCTCGATCGAGACCCAACCCACCTGAGGCGGCTTCTCCCATGACATTCCAGAACCAGCTCCTCGAAGGCAAGACCGCGCTCGTGACCGGCGGCTTGTCCGGTATCGGCGCGGCGATCGCCAACACGCTCGCGCAGCTTGGCGCGCACACGGTGGCGGCTGGTTTGCCGCTGCCCGAAGGCACGCCCGATACGCTCAATCGCGAGATTGCGCGCGTCACGCTGGATGTCCGCTCGGGCAACGCCGTCACGGCCGCGGTGAACGCGTTCGAGCGTCTCGACATCGTGGTCAACTGCGCCGGCGTGATCAGCCGCGTCGAAGAACATCGGCTCGACGTGTTCGAACGCGTGATGGATATCAATCTCAACGGCACGATGCGCGTGTGCGCCGCCGCGCGCGACTCGTTGAAGGCGTCGGCGGGCTGCATCGTCAATACGGCGTCGATGCTGAGTTTTTTCGGCGGCGGTCTCGTGCCGGCTTATAGCGCGAGCAAGGGCGCGGTGGCGCAGCTAACGAAGTCACTCGCGATCGCCTATGCCGCCGACGGCATTCGCGTCAATGCGGTTGCGCCGGGCTGGATCGCAACGCCGCTCACCCAGGCGTTGCAGGACGACGATGGCCGCTCGCTGGCGATCCTGGAACGTACGCCGCTGCGTCGCTGGGGCACGCCGGAGGAAGTCGCGCAGGTCGCGGTGTTCCTGTGCTCGCCGGCGGCGTCGTTCATGACGGGCGCAATCGTGCCGGTCGACGGCGGATATCTCGTCGCGTGATCGAGTCGGCGCGTGAAGCGGCGCCGCCGTCGTTTGACGCCATCGATAAAGGCATAATTGCGTACCCCTGCTCTGCCCTACCTCTGTGTGATGTCGAGTTCCGCTTCCAAACCCCGTTCCCACGCCGGCGCCGCCGACCATGATGCTGTCGGGCACGCCGACGACAAAGCCGACTCCAGGGCCGTCGCCGGCGCCGCCGCGTTCTCGAAGTTCATCGCGGTGCTGCAACTGATCGCCGATGCGCCAACGCCGCCCAACGTCGCGAAGCTGAGCGCGGCGAGCGGCTATCCACGCCCGACCGTCCATCGCATCGTCGCGGCTTTGCAGGCTGAAGGGCTGATCGTCGCGAGCGGCAGCGCCAACACCTTCGGCCTCGGACCTCGCCTGATCAACCTTGCGAGCCATAGCTGGGAGCGCTCGGATCTGCGGCTCGCGGCCGTCGATGCGTTGATGGCGTTGCGCGACTTCACATCGGAGACGATCCACCTCGCGGTGCCCAGCCAGGGCGAGATGGTCTACATCGAAAAGCTCGAAAGCCCTCACGCGGTGCGCATGGCATCGCGCATCGGCACGCGTGTGTCGCTGACGTCGAGTTCGGTCGGCAAGGCGTATCTGGCGACACTCAGCGTGGCCGAGCGCGAGGCGCTGCTGAAGAACGCGCCGCTCGAGCGTTTCACCGAGCACACGCTGACCGACCTCGACGCCGTGCGCCGCGAGCTCGACGCGACCGCGCAACGCGGCTACGCGGAAGACCGCGAGGAGAACGAAGTATCGATCTGCTGCTACGGCGCCGCGATTCGCGGTCCGGACGGCCGCGCGGCCGGCTGCGTGAGCATCAGCATGCCGACCTTCCGCCGCCGCGACGATGTGCAAGCCACTTACATCGAGCCGCTGCTTGCGGCATGCCGCACGATCGCGGCGCGGCTGGGGCCGGCGAGCGGCAGATAGCGGACGATAGTGCGGCCGCGCCCGCCGATAAACTGCTATTCTTGCTGTCGCGCGGCCGCTCTGGCCGCCCGCCGCGTGCAAGCGGCAGACCCCGACAAGCTCCCGGCGGCGCTCATGCGCCCGCCTTCGCAAAGACAGGAATACGCATGTTCGGTTTTCTGCGCGGCTACTTTTCCAACGACCTGGCAATCGACCTCGGTACGTCGAACACGCTGATCTACATGCGCGGCAAGGGCATCGTTCTCGACGAGCCGTCGGTCGTGTCGATCCGCCAGGAAGGCGGGCCGAACGGCAAGAAGATCATCCTCGCCGTGGGCCGCGAAGCGAAGCAGATGCTCGGCAAGGTACCGGGCAACATCGAGGCGATCCGCCCGATGAAAGACGGCGTGATCGCCGATTTCAACATCACCCAGCAGATGATCAAGCGCTTCATCCAGATGGCGCACGAGTCGCGGCTGTTTGCGCCATCGCCGCGCATCATCATCTGCGTGCCGTGCGGTTCGACCCAGGTCGAGCGCCGCGCGATCAAGGAGGCCGCGCACAGCGCGGGCGCCTCGCAGGTCTATCTGATCGAGGAACCGATGGCCGCGGCCACGGGCGCCGGCCTGCCGGTGTCGGATGCCACCGGTTCGATGGTCGTCGATATCGGCGGCGGCACCACCGAGGTCGGCGTGATCTCGCTCGGCGGCATTGTGTACAAAGGTTCGGTGCGCGTCGGCGGCGACAAGTTCGACGACGCCATCGTCAACTACATCCGCCGCAACTACGGCATGCTGATCGGCGAGCAGACCGCCGAGGCGATCAAGAAGGAAATCGGCTCCGCGTTTCCGGGCTCCGAGGTCATGGAGATGGAAGTCAAAGGCCGCAACATGTCCGAGGGCATTCCGCGCAGCTTCACGGTGTCGAGCAACGAAATCCTCGAAGCACTGACCGATCCGCTGAATCAGATCGTGTCGTCGGTGAAGATCGCACTGGAACAGACGCCACCGGAACTCGGCGCGGACATCGCCGAGCGCGGCATCACGCTCGCGGGTGGCGGCGCGCTGCTGCGCGATCTCGACCGTCTGCTCGCCGAGGAAACCGGCCTGCCGGTGTTCGTTGCAGAGGCGCCGCTGACCTGCGTCGTACGCGGCTCGGGCATGGCGCTGGAGCGGATCGAGAAGTTCGGCAGCTCGTTTTCCTACGATTGATGCGCGTGCCGAACGCTGAACGATGACGACCCTGCCCGCCTACGAGCCGCCCGTCGACGAAACCGAGCTGCTGTTGAAATGGATTCGCCGCGCGCGCGAATCGCAGATGAGCCATTACGACATGGCGGATCTGCTGTCGGCGCGCGAGCGCCGCATGGGCTGGCTCGTGACCGCGCTGACCGCGTTCGTCGGCACGGCGGTGTTCGCGTCGTTGAGCGCGCCGCCGGTGTCGATCGAGATGCGGATAGTCGTTGGGCTCGTCAGCGTGGCGGCGGCGCTGTCGGCCGCGTTGCAGACGTTCCTGCGCTATGCGGAGCGTGCCGAGAAGCATCGCGCGGCCGGTGCGCGCTACGGCGCGGTGCGTCGGCGGCTCGAAGCGGTGTTTGTTGGCGACCCCGATGCGCGCGAAGCGCACTACCTCACCGGGATCCGTACCGAACTCGACCGTCTCGCCGAAGACTCGCCGAACGTGCCGCCGCGGATCTTCTATCGCACTCAGCGCACGTTGCTGGCGGACAGGCCGCGTCGGCGTGATGCGTGAAACAGGCGGCGGGGCGCGCCTTCGCCTTCGCCTTCGCTTTCGTTTCCGTTTCAGATCACAGATCGTCCGCGCTGATGCCCAGCTCGGTCGCCATGCGCCGCACGACGGCCTGCAGACGGCTGACTTCATCGGCGAGACGCTTCTGCTCGGCCTTCAGCGCCTCGAATGCCGACAGCGGCACGCTGTCGTCCTCGGCGAGCGCGGACTGCGCGGCTTCGGTGATGCTGAGCTCGCCGCACAACAGATGCATCCAGCGATTCTCACGCTCGCCCGCCATGCGCGGCAGCCGGACGACGCGAGGCGGATCGTTCGCGGCCAGCTCGTCGAGGAACGCCTCGACTGACGAAATATCGGCGAAGCCATGCAGCCGCGCGCTGTTCAGGCGCAATTCGGCGGCCGTTTGCGCGCCGCGCAGCAGCAGCGTGGTCAGCAGCGCGATCGACTGTCCCGGCAGCCCGAGCACGCGGTTCATGTTGTGCTCGAAGCGCGGCACGCGGCTGCTGCTGCCCTCGAACACGAGGCTCAGGCGTTTCAGGCCGTCGACGGCGGTCAGCACCTCGGCCTCGGTCGCGCTCATCACCGGCGCGCGGCCGGTCTTCTGATTGCAGCCGAGCGTCAGCGCGTTCAGCGACAACGGATAACTGTCGGGTACCGTGTGCTGTTTTTCGACGAGCACGCCGAGAACACGTCCTTCGAGCGCAGTCAGCGCGCGCAGCGAGGGTCGGGAAGGAGCGTCGGGAGTCGAATTCATGGGATTGCGAGGTCTCGTGGAAGATGCGCGCGCCGTTCGCGGCTGGACGGCGCGTTCTGTCAGGTGGGCACTATGATAAACGCGGCGAGCCCGGCGCGGCGAGCGAATCTACGCTGCCGGCGAAGCGCGCACGCCGGCAAAACCCGCCACATCTGCTAGTGTGAGTTGATCGACATTCTGTTTCGCGGAGACGCCATGCGGTCCACAAGCTCGAGATCGAGCGAATCTGCCCGCCTGACCGACGCGCAGATCGCCGCCGAAGCAGCGCGCCGTCTCGCGTGGGATTCGGCCGTGCCGCCGGGTGCCGTGCGCGTGAAGGTCGCGCGGGGGCGCATCACGCTGTCGGGCGAGCTTCAGCGCGAAGCACAGCGCGCCGCGATGCTCGAAGACGTCACGCGTCTGTTCGGCGTCACCTCAGTCGCGGACCGGACCGTCGTCCGCCAGGGCTGACCTCAGTCAGGCGGGTCAGCTCCCGCCCGCTTGCAGCCGCGCCTTCGAGCAACAGTGTTTCGTCGTGGGCCGAGTGGGCGAACAGCCCGAACTTCAGCGATGACGACCCGCTGTTCAGCACGAGGATCGTCCGTTCCTGATCGTGGTCGTGCATGGGCGCCTCCTCGCTCAGCCTTTCCACGTCCAGTTGCGGATTTCCTCCTTGTCGATCCCTTCCTCGTGTGCATACGCGAGATGCTCGATGATCTGCCCGCGCAGCCACTCCTTCGTATGATCGCCGACGCCGCGCAGCGACGGCACGCGATCGATCGCATCGATCGCCAGCGTGAAGCGGTCGACGCCGTTGATGATCGCGAGTTCGAGCGGGGTATTGATGTTGCCCTTCTCGTTATAGCCATGCACGTGCATGTTTCCGTGATTCTGACGGTTGTACGTGAGCTTGTGCACGAGCGCCGCATACGAGTGGAAGTTGAAGATCACCGGCTTGCTGGTCGTAAACAGCGAATCGAAATCGCGGTCGGACAGTCCATGCGGATGCGCATGCTCGGGCATCAGGCGGAACAGATCGACCACGTTGACGAAGCGGATCTTCAGCGTCGGGCAGCGCTCCTTCAGGATCTGCACGGCGGCGAGCGCTTCCATCGTCGCGATGTCGCCCGCGCACGCGATCACGACGTCCGGCTCGACGCCCTGATCGGTCGACGCCCAGTCCCAGATGCCGATGCCCTTGGTGCAATGCGTGACGGCCGCGTCCATGTCGAGATAGTCCAGGTGCGGCTGCTTGTCGGACACGATCACGTTCACGTAGTCGCGCGAGCGCAGGCAGTGATCGGCAACGCTCAGCAGACAGTTCGCGTCGGGCGGCAGATAGATGCGCACGACGTCCGGGCTCTTGTTGGTGACCACGTCGAGAAAACCGGGGTCCTGGTGCGTGAAACCGTTGTGATCCTGGCGCCACACGATCGACGTGATCAGCAGATTGAGCGACGGCACCGGCTGCCGCCAGCCGAGCTCGCGCTTGGCTTTTTCGAGCCACTTCGCGTGCTGGTTGAACATCGAGTCGATCACGTGCACGAACGCTTCGTAGGTCGCGAAGAGTCCGTGACGGCCGGTCAGCGCATAGCCTTCCAACCAGCCTTCGAGCGTGTGCTCGCTGAGCATTTCCATCACGCGGCCATCGGGCGACAGTTCGCCGCCGTCGGCGTCGCCCGGTTCGAGCGCGGCGAGCCAGGTCTTGCCCGACGCTTCATAGACTGCGTGCAGCTTGTTGCTCGAAGTTTCGTCGGGACCGAACAGCCGGAAGTTCGACATGTTGTTGCGCATCACGTCGCGCAGGAACGTGCCGAGCACCGCGGTCGGCGACGTATAC
This sequence comes from Paraburkholderia sp. MM6662-R1, assembly GCF_050436245.1. Taxonomy (NCBI): domain Bacteria; kingdom Pseudomonadati; phylum Pseudomonadota; class Betaproteobacteria; order Burkholderiales; family Burkholderiaceae; genus Paraburkholderia; species Paraburkholderia sp. MM6662-R1. The sequence goes on from NZ_JBNDLV010000004.1 coordinate 2,795,098, forward strand.
GCCGCCGCCGGTTTCTTCACGGCCACCGCGTAGTCGCGGAACGGCGGCATGTCGAGCATCTTGCACAACAGTCCGCCGTTCGCGTGCGGATTCGCGCTGATGCGGCGCGCGCCCTCGGGCGCGAGCGCGCGCAGTTCTTCGACGAGCCGGCCGTTCGCATCGAACAGCGTTTCGGGACCGTAGCTGCGCAGCCAATCCTCGACGATCTGCAGACTCTTGCGATTGCTCACCGCATCGGCCACCGGCACCTGATGCGAGCGCCACGAGCCTTCCACCTTGTGACCGTCGACTTCCTTTGGCCCGGTCCAGCCCTTCGGCGAGCGCAGCACGATCATCGGCCAGCGCGGCCGCGTCGTGTCGTTGTTCTGCCGCGCATGCTGCTGGATCGCGCGAATTTCGCCGATGCATTGTTCGAGCGTCGCGGCCATCTGCTGATGCATCGTGTCGGGATCGTCGCCTTCGACGAAATACGGCTTGTGCCCGTAGCCGACCATCAATGCTTCGAGCTCCTCACGCGGAATGCGCGCGAGCAGCGTCGGGTTGGCGATCTTGTAGCCGTTCAGATGCAGCACCGGCAGCACCGCGCCGTCGCGGATCGGGTTCAGGAATTTGTTCGAATGCCACGACGTGGCGAGCGGGCCGGTTTCCGCTTCGCCGTCGCCGATCATCACGGTGACGATCAGCTCGGGGTTGTCGAACGCGGCGCCGTAGCCGTGCGACAGGCTGTAGCCGAGTTCGCCCCCTTCGTGAATCGAGCCCGGCGTTTCGGGCGTGCAATGCGAACCGATGCCGCCCGGGAACGAGAATTGCCGGAAAAAGCGCCGCATACCGGCTTCGTCCTCGCTGCGGTCCGGATAAATTTCCGAGTAGTGGCCTTCCAGGTAGCAGTTCGCGAGGCTCGCGGGGGCGCCGTGACCGGGGCCGGACAGAAAGATCACGTCGAGATCGTGTTTGCGGATCAGCCGGTTCAGATGCACGAGCACGAAGCTCTGACCGGCGTCGGAGCCCCAGTGGCCGAGCAGCCGGTTCTTGATGTGCTCGGGCTTCAGCGGTTTGCGCAGCAACGGGTTGTCGCGCAGATAGATCATGCCGACCGACAGGTAATTGCATGCGCGCCAGTAGCGATCGAGGTTGCGCAGCGTATCGGGGTCCAGAACTTGCGATGGGGTGGGATGCGAGGTTGCTTCGGCCATGGCGTCACTCCTCGAAAAGAACTGTCAGGCTGGTTGGCGGATGATGCGGCGCACTCGAAACGAAGCCGGGCGGTGCGAGTCGAATGTACTAAGCTGCTCAAACGGGGGCGAATGCTTTCCACCCCTCCCAGTATGTCGCGCTGAATGTGGCATTCGTGGTGCAACTCCTTGCGCTGTCTGCTTTCTTTTCGTGATTTTCTGCCCCAGGTCAATCGCCGCCATGTCGACATCTCCCAGTGCGCTCAAAGTGCTCGTGGTCCTGGTCCTTACGCTCGTGTTCACATTCCTGGCTGTCGCCATACCGATCGGCATATTCGGGCTGCTGGTCAAGCTGTTCAGCCACGTCTAGCACAGCGGCGCGGCTGCCAGCGTGCGAACGCGAGCGCCACGGAATGTGTATGCTCGCTGAAAGACCGGGCGCGGCATTGGCAATGCGCCGCTCATTCATCGCAAGGAGAGTGCCTTGACCGACCACACCGACAACCCGCCCGCATCGCAACCCGATCCCGAATTGCAGGCGCTCGCGCGCGAAGTCTTCGACCTCGCGCGGCGCGGCGATGCGACGATGCTCGCGGCCGTCATCGAGAAAGGCGTGCCGCCGAATTTGCGCAACGAGCGCGGCGACAGCCTGCTGATGCTCGCGAGCTACCACGGCCACGCCGACGCGGTGCGCACGCTGCTCGACCGGGGCGCCGATGCGAACCTGCGCAACGACGCGGGCCAGACGCCGATCGCCGGCGCCGCGTTCAAGGGCTTCGACAAGGTGATCGAAACCTTGCTCGCGCATGGCGCCGACGTCGAAGGCGCATCCCCGATGGCCGTACCGCGCTGATGATCGCGGCGATGTTCAACCGCACCGCGATCGTCGATCTGCTGCTCGCGCACGGCGCGGACCCGCATGCGCGCGACGCGAACGGCGTCAGCGCGGCCGATGCCGCCGCACGGATGGGCGCGGCCGATACCCAGGCGCGCCTGAAAGCGCTGGGCGCGTGAGCCCGCGATGTCACCCATGAAACGGCGCCCGCACCACGCGCGCGGCGCCGCCTAGTTGCCCTTCGCGCTACGCAACAGCGTGTCCACGTCGAGCTCCGCCAACTCGCCGATCCGCCCGACCGTCACGTCCGCGGGCGGATTGCTCGCGATCTGCTTCGCATCGAACGCATAGTGTCCCTGGCGCGGAAACACGGTGGTCAGCTCCGCGCCCCATGCCTTCTTCATCGCGCTCAGAATTCGCAGCTTGTCGTCGACCATCACGTAATGGCGCGCCGGATAGCATTCCATCACCTGGTCGAGCATCAGCTCCTTGTGGATGTAGATCAGCACGCGCCCGTCGACTTCGTCCCACAGGCCCGAGCGCGAAATCTTGCGCGGCTGGAACACGACGTCGCCATCCGACAGGATCACCGTCGGACCGTGCTTGCCGAGATGCCGCAGCGCGTCGAGCGCACCCGGATAGAGCCGGTTCGCAAACGGATACTCGATCAGGAACGACGACATCAACAGCAGGCGCGTGTCGCGTGGATGTTCGGTCCGGTAGCGCTGCAGCGCGCCGAGGTAGTCGGCGTAACCGAGTTCGGTGCGCAGGTTTTCGAAGATTTCCCAATAGCGCGCACTGTTCTCTTCGCCGAACTGGCCCATCATGTGCGCGCGCAGATCCTGCAGCACGTGATCGTTGTCGAGCAGCGTGTTGTCGCAATCGAACAGAAACACGACGTCGTGCGGCGTGGCGGAGCTGACTGGCATCGGGGTTCCTTGTGGCAAGTTCGGCGGGACGGTTCGGCGTGATAGCGCACGCGTGGATGGCCTCGGCTACTTCAGCCCGCCGTCCGGCGCAACGGGCTTTTCCGCGTGGCCGCCGAAATCGTGCCGCATCGCCGACAGCACGCGATTCGCGAAATCGGCTTCTCCGCGTGAACTGAAGCGCGCGAACAGCGCCGCGCTGAGCACCGGTGTCGGCACACCTTCGTCGATGGCCGCCGTGACGGTCCAGCGCCCCTCGCCCGAATCCGATACGCGGCCCGCGTAGCCTTTCAGTTCGGTGTCGCTGGCGAGCGAGCCGGCGATCAGGTCGAGCAGCCACGAGCCGATCACGCTGCCGCGCCGCCAGACCTCGGCGATATCCGCGAGATTCAGATCGTACTGATACAGCTCGGGACGGCGCAGCGGCGAGGTCTCCGCATCGGCCTCGCGCGCGTGCCGGCCGGCGTCGGCGTGGCGCAGCACGTTCAGACCCTCGGCGTAGGCGGCCATCAGCCCATACTCGATGCCGTTATGAACCATCTTGACGAAATGCCCCGCGCCTTGCGGGCCGCAATGCAGAAAGCCCTGCTCAGCGGTGCTCGCGCCCGCCGCGCGGCCCGGTGTCGCGCTCTGCGTGCCCGCGCCGGGCGCCAACGTCGAGAAGATCGGTTCGAGCCGTTTGACGACCTCAGCCTCGCCGCCGATCATCAGGCAGTAGCCGCGCTCGCGCCCCGCGACGCCGCCGCTCGTGCCGACGTCCACGTAGTGAAGCTGGCGCGCGCCGAGTTGCTGGCCGCGGCGGATGTCGTCGTGGTAGTAGGAGTTGCCGCCGTCGATCACGACATCGCCCGGCTCGAGCAGCGGCACGAGCTTGTCGAGCGTCGCGTCGACCACGGCGGCGGGCACCATCAGCCACACGGCGCGCGGCTTGTCGAGCTTCGCGACGAGGTCTTCGAGCGAGCTCGCGCCGGCCACGCCTTCCTGCTTCAGCCTGTCGACCGCCGCCGGCTGCACGTCGTAGACGATGCACTGCTGAGCTCCCCTGGTCAGGCGCCGCACCATGTCGGCGCCCATTCGTCCCAATCCAATCATGCCTAGCTGCATGGTTCGCTCCTAAAGATGCTGCGTTGCGCTGCCCGATTTTCCGGTCATCGTGTTGCGGCGGCGTGGCTGCCCTTAAGCATAGGCGCTGTGTCGCGAGCTACGCCGCATGTACCGAAGCAAGCCGCACTTTTTTGCAGAGGCGCAGCGCGGCTCAAAGTTCCACGCAACTGGAGGCGCGCCGCATCCGCACGAAAGCGAACGCGGCGGGCTCACGTGTCATTCGCTACGCTCGGGCACGCGGCTGCCGCGGCGGGCGGCCAGCTTCGCGTATTGCTCGGCCGCGACGCGCTTGACCGCGCGCCACATCAGCGGATAGCGATAGCCGGGCACCGCGAACAGCACCAGCGCGCCCAGCGCCAGCAGTCCGCAGAACAGGAACGTGCCGCGATAGCTGAACGCCTGCACGAGCAGCCCCGACAGCACGCCCGACAGGATCGAGCCGACCCGCGCCGCATTGAAGAACAGCGCGGTCGCACGCCCGGGCGAATGCGGCATCAGATCCTGCACGTAGGTCATGCCGAGGCACGAGGTCACGGCGACCACGAACGCGTTCAGCATCTGCATCGGGATCAGCACGCTGACGTTGCCGGCCAGCGACATCGCGACGAAGTACACCGCATGCACGGCCGCGCACGCGGCAAGCCAGTTCGGCTTGTGCAGCGACGACGACTTCGCGCCGAGCGCGAGCATCATCGGGATCTCGGTCAGCGCGCCGAGACCGAGCATCACCGACACGTCGAGATGCGTGCCGTTGAGCCCGTGCACGATGTACAGCGGCAGTACGATCATCGTCGCGTTCGCGGCGAGGCCGAGCAAGGTCAGCGCGGTCACCGAGCGCAGGATGTCGTTCGCCGACGCGACCGGCAGTGTTTCGTGCGCGTCCTCGCCGGGCTGCCTCAGCGGCGGCACCGTGATCGACGCGGACGGCTCCGACGCGGTGTCCTCGACCGTGTGATCGCCGAGATGGCTCTGCGGCTCCTGCATGCGCCAGACGATGAAGCCACAGGTCGCGAAGCTGGCGGCCGCGAACAGGAAGAGTCCGGTGAAGCTCGTCGCGGCGAGCACCAGCGCGCCGACCGCCGGCCCGAACACCCATGCGGCCGAGAGGATCGTACGCAGCGTCGCGCTCGCGAACACGCGCTCGGCAGGGTCGGGCACCGGCAGCGCCGCGCGGCTGAACGAGAACACCATCGAAATCGCCGAACCGCCCGCGCCGATGAACACGATGCCGACCACGAGCAGCAGCCGGTAATCGCGCACCACGCACAGACACAGGTAGCCGAGCGCGGCTGCGATGAGCGCCGCCAGCAATAACGGTCGATGCCGCCCGCTCCGGTCGCTCCAGCGCCCCGCTACCGTGCTTGCGAGCACGCCGCTCGCGGCGATCAGCGTCATGAATACGCCGAGCCGGAACGGCGTCATGCCGGCGCGTTCGATGCCGAACAGAGACAGATACGGTGCGGTGAAGGACATCGCCACACCGAGCATCAGGGTGGCGGCGGCGAGCGGCTTGAAGCCAGGAATGCGAAGCAGGTCGAAAAAACGCGCAGTTTTCAACACGGGGACGGTGGGTCAGGTGGAGCGGGCCTCGATACGCAGCGAAGCGCTCGAAGGCACGTTAGGCGTCGCAGGCAGGGGGCCGGAACGACCGAGGCATTATCGACCTGGAGCGCGGCTCGCGTAAACCCGCTAATAGCTGTCCCAAATCCGTGAGGCGTGCGCGGATGCATCCGGCGACTCGCGCCGTGCCGTGCCGATGCGTGCCGTTAGCGGCACGCTGCTGGCACGCTCAACGCTACTTGCCCTCAGTTGCGCGCATTTGCTGCGCCAGCGCCTTGTAGTCGTAGGTCGGGTCGAACTCGGTGTGATAGTTGTTCAAAAGCACCAGTTAATTGTCAGGTTCCCGATGCATTGAGTTTGCGTGCGGGAGAATGGAAAACCACATGAATATCGACGGGCTTCTCGTCATTGGTCGTAATCCGTGCGTAACCGTTGCTATCGGTCCTGCCGGCCTGTCTGACACCATCAACGTTCGCGATGAATTCACGGCCAGATAAAGGCTCATCGGTTACGCTGTCGACGATGGCGAACCAGCGCGTATGCGTTGGCTCGACAAGCGGTGCTGGCGGGGTGGAGTGCTTCTGAGTGCTCGTTGCTTTAAGCTGTGCGTCGTCAGTGATCGACCATCGCGTTCCGTGAATCGCAATGATGCGCGGCGGGGTCGAGCAGTTGCAGTGAATCGCATCTCCACCGACAGCCTGGCGGCGAGCCCCCCCGGCCAGATCAATCATGCGGCGATTCTCACTGATCCCCGCGCCGCCGACGATGACCCCCTCTGCTTTGGCATGCACCACACCAGGCGCTATCGCCAATGTAGACCACACTTCGGGTTTTGCCGTCATCCCCTTTTACCGTGGCGGCGCGATGGCCTTCGCGCGCAATAACGTGACTGTCCTCGTGACTCGTCAGCGGATCTCCGTCCACAGCCGCATAAAAAATTCCCATGTAATCTCCTGCGCTATTTCGCCCTCAGATGAGTCGAGTGCAACCGAAAAAAGCTTGTGCTCGATCACCTATAGAAAAGCTTTGAATTCGGTTACAGATTTTCTCGAAGAATCTGCGCCCTACAAGCCTCAAGGGACTTTGAGTCATTGAAAGTCAGACCGTATGCATATTTGCAAAAATCGGAAAGCTCTCTGCGAGTATTGGTTGATAGTTCATCCACGGAAGGGGCATCGCCTTCATTTGCAAATGGGTTGACAAATTCCCGTCTTAAAGTTGGAAATTTCTTTAAAAAATAGATCTCATGCTCATTATGATCGACATATGAATTGTAATATCCTACAAATACATTGAAGATGAGTATCCCCAATCCAAAAATCATAACGAAAACACCCACAAAAACTTTCTTTTTCATGGCAGATCACTCCCGGGCACAGATAGCGATAATCTCGAACGCAGCAATTTCACAACATCCATTCCAAGCTTGCCAGGACAGGCCCGTCCCGTATTCGTTGCCAATCTTTGATATTCCCTGTGTCCACCCAGTCTTGAAATATTAAAAAAATCTTTTAAGACGCCACACAAAGCTGTGGCAGCTTGAATCTGAGTCGGGGTTGGCTTATCATGCCCTGAAATAGTCTGGTCGGTTAGAATCCCGCGAATATTTTTGAGCTTATCAAATATCGATAGGTTGCGGTATTCCTGTTCATAGGCCTCACCTGCCTCAACCAAATCGGATAGAAACACAATACCGATTTTTCCCGAATTGCTTGCAGCCACATGCTCACCAACAAACCGAATATCGCGGGCCTCATATATCTCGCCCTGACATGAAACCGCGTAGTGGTATCCTGCATCGCCAAAAGGCGGGCTTCTGCGCATGTCCTCCGCCTGTAAGCGCTGCATTTCTTCAATAGAAGGTGCGCCACAAGAATAGCTGCGGCCCGCGTGGTGTATCACAATATCCTGATAGTCCCAATGACTTTCGCGCATCGCGCCACTCGGGGGCTTTGCGTGCCACGCTGAACGCTCAATCAGCCTGTAGCCTTTTCGCGCAAGCATATTGATAATCGCCTGCCGGGTGGCGGCGCGGTCATCGACCGATATTGCAATGGCGTTTTGCTTGCTGTCATGTTTTTCTGTAGTTGAGGAGGTCCAGTAGTTGCTGCTGTTATAATCAGCCATTATTAGGTTTCTGAGGCATTAAGTTTGCGTGCATGAGGGATGCGTGGGGATCACGCTAGCACGGAAGGAAATTCTGACGCAATCAAACGGATTCTGGTTTTTGTTAGCAATGGTCAATTATCCGGGTGCATAGCGATGTCTAGCGTTGCTGCCCGCTCGGCGTAATCCGTTGTTAGGGCAGACAACCAGACAGCAGCGCGAGTCGTTCGCGACGGTAGGATAAGCAAGTGCCAACAGTCGCTTTCGTCGTCATCGTTCAAGCCGCAGGGTCATGCGTTCGGCGGGACGGTCAATCGAGCGACGAGCCTGAATGTGTCCGTGGGCCGCACATTCGCAATGCTCGGCCAGTTGCCGCAGCGTGAGGGCAAGGCCGGCGTGTCGAAAGCCGATCAGCGGAAAGACCTGCGATTGCCGATGCAATGAGCATAAAACGCCTCCATGACGGATTGAACTCAGCTTCGATCACATTCCTGCGCGCAGCAATCCCCGCTCCAGCGCGAACGCATCACACCACGACGTAGCCGCGCTGTTCGAGCGTCCAGCGGTGCCACCGGTTGCCATACGCGCCGCATGCGAAGGCGAACACGATCGACAGCACGAAGCCGATCAGATCGGCCGTCTCGCCCCACAGCCCGATGCCGAGCAGGATCACGTTGATGCCTAGCATCACGAACGCGGCGAACCACATTCTCTTCGACAGCGCCCAGATGAAGCCGAGCAGGCACGCGCCCCAGCTGAAGCCGGTCGCGACCGCGATAGCGTCTTTGTGTTGCGGATGTTGCAGATAGATTCGTGTGTTCATGTTTTGCGAGGTTCTGTGCGATGACGCGGCGCGTCGATCGGTCGAGCACGCGCGCACCGCTTTTTAACATGCCGCGGCGACAACGCGCGCATCGGCAGCATACGGCCGCTGCGCTGACGATCCGCGGCATAGCTGCTACCCTTGGCAGATTACGATCAGCAGCGGAGCACGCATGACCTCGCCGACAGCTTATTCCCCGAAAGGACCGACCCGCGCCGAGTTGGACTCGCTGCCCGGCGTCACCGTCGTCGAATTCGGCACCGACTGGTGCGGCTATTGCCAAAGCGCGCAGGCATCGATCCGCCAGGCGCTCGCGCCGCACACGGGCCTGCGGCATCTGAAGATCGAGGACGGCCCGGGCCGCCCGCTCGGCCGCTCGTTCAAGGTCAAGCTGTGGCCGACGCTCGTACTGATGCGCGACGGCGCCGAGGTCGCGCGCGTGGTGCGGCCACGCAGCGCCGAGGATATCGACGACGCGTTCGCGTCGCTCTGAGATTCGAGCTCCGTCATGCGCCAGGTCATCCATCATCTGAGTGTCCAGGCCCGCGGCCGCGGCCTCGTCGAATTTACCGACGACGCGCGCCGCTTCGTCGACGACACGGACATCCGTACCGGTCTGCTGACGCTGTTTTGCCGGCACACGTCGGCGTCGCTGCTGATTCAGGAGAATGCCGATCCGTCCGTGCGGCGAGATCTGCAGCGCTACTTCGAGACCCTCGCGCCCGAGGACGACACGCGCTACGAGCACGACACCGAAGGCCCCGACGACATGCCCGCGCATCTGCGCACGGCGCTCACCCAGGTGCAGTTGTGCGTGCCCGTCGAGCATGGAAGGATGGTGCTCGGCACATGGCAGGGGCTGTATCTGTTCGAACATCGGCGTCACCCGCAGCCGCGCGATATCGTGTTGCATCTGCTCGGCGAATGAAGTCCGCTTTCGCACCCACTCGTCACGCAAAGGAAACTGTCACCGGCACTTCTTTGCACACCGCATCGAACGGAGCCTACCCAAGGGAGCACACCTCATGGACACCCGTAGCGAGCTGCAAGCCACCGTCAAGGCGATGGTTCAACCGGGCAAGGGTCTTCTCGCCGCCGACGAAAGCGGCCCGACCATCGCCAAACGCTTCAAGACGATCGGCCTCGAATCGACCGAGGAAAACCGTCGCGCGTATCGCAACCTGCTCCTGACGACGCCCGGTCTCGGCGAGTTCGTGAGCGGCGTGATCCTCTACGAAGAAACGCTCGGCCAGAAAGCCGACGACGGCACGCCGTTCCCGCAGGTGGCCGCGGCAAACGGCATCGTGCCCGGCATCAAGGTCGACCTCGGCAAGGTGCCGCTTGCGCTCGCTCCCGGCGACGAGATCACCGAGGGCCTCGACGGTCTCGCCAAACGCTTCGTCGATTACAAACGGCAAGGCGCGCGCTTCGCGAAATGGCGCGCGGTCTACAACATCACGGCGAGCCTGCCGAGCCGGCTCGCGATCGAGGCGAACGCCGATTCGCTCGCGCGCTACGCGGCGATCAGCCAGGAAGCCGGCATCGTGCCGATCGTCGAACCCGAGGTGCTGATGGACGGCGAGCACACGATCGAGCGTTGCGCGGAAGTCACCGAGGCCGTGTTGCACGAGGTGTTTCATGCGCTGCATCGGCATCGCGTGGTGCTCGAACATATCGTGCTGAAGCCGAGCATGGTGCTGGCCGGCTCCGAGCATCAGCAGCAGTCGAGCACGGCGCATATCGCGGCGGCGACCGTGCGCGTGCTGATGCGTACGGTGCCCTCTTCGGTTCCCGGTCTCGTGTTCCTGTCGGGCGGACAGTCGCCCGAGGAGGCCACCGCCAATCTCAGTGCGATGAACCGGCTCGGCGCGCTGCCGTGGAATCTGAGCTTTTCGTACGGGCGCGCGTTGCAGGAGCCGCCGTTGAATGCGTGGCGCGGACAGCCGGCCAACGTGAAGGAAGCGCAGCAGGCGTTGCTCAAGCGCGCGCGTCTGAACGGCGCGGCCGCGCTCGGCAAGTACGACGCGGCGATGGAAAAGGATTGAACCCAGGGATGGAACCCGGGCGCGGGCGCAGGCTATCCGGGAGCTGTGGAAAAGGCTTCTGGATCCCGTCCGCGCATAACATCCTTCACATATCACAGCCGACAGTACGAATTGACGGTCAGCGATTGTTACGGGCTTTGCAGATAATCCAACGCCGAGATTTGCCTTTTCCTGGGGACGTTCGTCACGATAAAGACCAGGGATCAACCTTGCCGCCCTCGATGATAAAGTGCTTCGCATCGGAGGTTGGGTCAAAAAAGCCCCAGTCTTCTTCGTCAGGCGCACTGTTCGGGCTGATGACAAGCCGCAAGCCACCGGACAGTAAAATGTCTGCACCGCCTTCTTCGCTTCCCGATACGCCTTTCACAATGGCAGGGCCCTGTTTGACCAGCAAATCGTCAATGCGCTGAGCCGAACGGTGTGCCTTTTCATCGGGACCGAAAAGATCATCTTGCGTTGCAATCGCACTGCCAGCCTGTTCTATTTTCCAGTTGCATTGGACGTGTAACGACCACTCCCCAACGTGCCTGATCGCACCTTTGAAATTGGCTACCGGTCTTAGGGAGCCAAACTGCATCGTCAGTGTGCCTGCTGCATGATGTACCGCACTTATCGGCAGTCCTTCAACAGCTGACAGGCGGCGCTCAATCTCGTCTCGTGTGTTAATCATTCGGTAATTCCACTGTTTGTTGGCCGCGTTACCACAAGTTGAACATATCTTTGGCGCGTTCCATTATTTCGTGATAACCGAGCCGTTGACCGCCAATTTCCCGATGAAGCTGCTGCGCCTGATTTTTGTTGAGGCCCAAGGCAGTTGCTACATCACGAGTCTGCCTGCCACCGTTCTGCACTTCGTTGTAAAGGGCCTTTGCAACCTCATGGTCGTCCATCCGGCGCATATCGAATCGGTTGTCACTTCGGCCAAGCACGTCGCGCAGCTCGTACGACTGGAGGGACAGCAGCATCGAGGGGGCGTGTTGCAGCCACGCTGCGCGAGCTTCCTCCATGCCTTGCGCGAAGTCGTCGTTTCCCGCGCGGGGTGCGCCGGCTGGCAGGGCAAAATGAAACCAGCGGTCCGCGTCAAACATGCGGGGCGACTCAATGTGAAGGTAGATCGATTTGCGAACGCTCTGCCAGAAGAAATGTCCGTGCCGTCTTTCACGGATGTCGAGGTGAGGAGCGGGAAAAAGTGAAGTCATCGTGCCTCACAGTCAATTGACGAGGCACGATTGTGCAACATGGCACCATCTCATAAAACCCTCCCCCCTTGCCGACAGTGCCGGGCTCTGGCGGGGACTCCGGCGCACAGAAAAACGGCCGGAGCCGACACGCCGGGTCACACCCGACGCGCGACGCCTGCCGCCCTTCTGCCTTGACACGCTGCGCTTACTGCCCCTTCGTATCGCTGCTCGCGTCGGCGCCCGGCGTATTCGTCGAGTCCGTCATGGGCTTCTTCGACTTCGAATGCTTCTTCATGTGATGGTGAGTCGAAGGCGTGGTCTCCCCGGTCGCGCCCGCATCGCCGCCCTCGCGTGTCGAGGTCGCGGCGTTGGTGTTCGGGTCGTTGCCGGCCGGCCCCCCGCCGCCGCCTGCGCCACCGCCGGCGCCGGCGCCTTGGGCCATTGCGAGCGACGAAGCCGCGAGCAAGGTGGAAACGAGCACTGCGTGTCTGATTTTCATGGCGATTCTCCTGGGTGTCGAGAGTGTCGAAAGAAAGTGGGCGCGCGGTGACCGCACGCGCAAACCTCGCGCTCTTTTCAGCAAGGGCTGTGCCGCAGCACAGCACGCCAGGAAAAGCCCATGGACGCGATAGACGAACGGTGCCGCGGCTTCAGGTGCCGCAAGCCACCAGCGCATGCAGTTCGTCGATATTGAACGGCTTCGCGAGTATCGCAATGCCGAGCCGACGCGCGCGGTCGAGCTCGTCGGCGTAACCGGTCATCAGCGCGATCTTCTGCGACGGCCACGCGCTGCGGATCTTCTCCGCCAGGTCGATACCGTTCAGCTTGCCCGGCATCTGGATGTCCGACAGCACGAGCTCGAAGCGCTCGCCGGCGCTCAGCACGTCGAACGCCTGGTCGGCGGTCGGCTCGTGATGCACCTCGCAGCCGAAGGTTTCGAGCACCGCGGTCACGCCGGCCGCGACGTCCTCGTTGTCCTCGACGAGCAGCACGGCCCCGGCCGCGGTCGGCAGCGGCTGGCGCGCATCGGCGCCGGCCAGCGCGGCGCCCTCACGATAGCGCGGCAAAAACATCCGCACCGTCGTGCCGCTGCCCAGCACGCTGTCGATCTTCGCGGTGCCACCAGCCTGCTCGGACATCGACAGTACCTGGGCGAGCCCGAGGCCGGTGCCCGAGCCGCGCAGCTTGGTCGTGAACAGCGGCTCGAACGCGCGTCGCGCGACCGATTCGGGCATCCCTTCGCCGTCGTCGGAACAGGCGATCAGCACGTACTCGCCGTCCGGCAGCAGCGTATCGCCGCTGACCAGCCGATTGTTCTGGCAGCGGATCACGAAGCGCCCGCCGCGCGGCATCGCATCGCGCGCGTTCATCGCGATGTTCACGATCGCGAACTCGAGATCGGTCGGATCGACGAGCACCTGCCACAGGTTCTCCGGCATGCGCAACGCCAGTTCGATCGTGTCGCCGAGCGCCGCGTTGATCAGCGGCACGGCGGCCGGCAGCCAGCGCGCAAGCTCGACGGGCTCCTGCTTCAGCGGCTGCTTGCGCGCGACGCTCAACAGACGCCGCGTCAGCGCTTCGGCCGTAGCGGTGGCACGCTCGACCGCATGCACTTCCTTCTCGAGATCGTTGTAATGCTTCAGGCGCGCGAGCTCGGTGTTCGCCGACACCACCATCAGCAGATTGTTGAAATCGTGCGCGACATTCGCGACCAGATTGCCGAGCGCGCCCATGCGCTGCAGTTGCCGGCTCGACGCCTCGGCCGACAGACGCATCGCGACCTCGCCCTGCCACCGCTCCCACGCGCGCCGCTCCGCCTCGAGCTGACGCAGCGAATACAGCACGAGCCCCCAGATCGCGATGCAGGGCACCGCCGTCAGCGCCGCGATCAACATAAAGTGCGTGCGCCACGCCGCCACGATCGATGACATCGCGTACGCGCTCATCACATACAACGGATAGTCGCCGACGCGGCGAAACGCGAGCAGCCGCTCGACACCATCAACGGTCGAATTCAGATGCAGGTGCCCGAACAGCTGTTTGTCGCGCAACGCGGACATGAACGCGCTGTGCATCGACGGCCGCGCGCCGGCCGGCCATGGCGGATAGTGCACCAGCAGATTGCCGTCCTGCCGGTACAGCGCGAGCGCGAGCGACGGATCGCCGTTGGTCAGCTCGCGATAGAAGCGCGAAAAATATTCGCTGCGCAGCGCCACCGTGACCACGCCGAGAAACTGACCGTCCGTACCCGTGCGGCCGATCGCGGTCGTGAACACGTCGACCTTCGACAGCGCGCCGACCATCGGCAGCGAGAAATACGGCTGGGGACGCATCGCCTTCGCGGCGAGAAAGTCGTCGCGCATGCCGCTCGCCACTGCCGGCGCCGGATACGCGAGGCTCGACGCAAGTAACTGGCCGTTCACACCGAGCAGCGAGATCGACGCCACCTGCGGAAAGTCGCCGCCGATGCTCTGCAGACGCTCGTGCAATTCGCGCTCGCGCGCGCGGATCTGCGCGTCGTCAGAATTGCCGAGCAGCTCGATCACGCGCGAGGCCATCTGCCGGTTCAAATCCAGCACCTTGACGGCCTGCTCCTGCGCCACGCGCGCGAGGCGGTCGAGCGCATCGTTCGCATCGGAGATGCGGCGCTGGTAGTCGAAGTAGCCGTAGCCCACGAGGCAGGCCAACGGAAACACGATCGACACGGCCAGCAAGATCAGCAGCATGCGCTGGGTCGCCGCGAAGTTGCGTGACGGCATCGGCACATCGACTGCGACACGTTCTGCACGCTGCACGGTCACCTGCTCCATCAAAGTTGCATACGGTCAGGGAAGGCATTGCCTGTGAATTCGCACGCCGCTGTTCGCGCGCTAATTCCCCTGCCTCGAAATTTACCGCAACTCGGCCTATCTTCCCAAGCAGCTTCACGGCATCACTCCGCCGACGCGTCCGGGCACGATGATTGCTGCCTTATCGCTGCTTGATGGCAAGCGTACTTCCGTCACCGCTCGCGACGCGTTTGCGTGCGCTGCGCGAGTTCTTTCTTGCGCGAGGCCTCACCATGTCCACGACTGCCCGCCGCGTCGCGCGGCTCTCGGAATTGCCAGCGGACCGCGCGCTGCGCGTGATCGTGGACGGCACGCCGATTCTGCTGGTGCGCGATGGCGACACCGTGCGCGCGTACTCGCCTGATTGCCCGCATGCCGGGGGCCCGCTCGAAGAGGGCGCGCTGTGCCACGGCCGCATCATCTGCCCATGGCACAAGGGTACGTTCGACGTCGCGACCGGCAACGTGCTCGAGCCGCCCGCGCTGCTGCCGCTCGATCGCTACCCGGTCACGCTCGAGGGCGACGACGTGCTCGTGTCGGCGGAAAAAATCGCAGCGCCGGCACCGGCGGCGCGCACATCCCCGCCCGATGCCACCGCGCAAGACAAGCACTACGTGGTAATCGGCGCGGGCGCGGCCGGCGCCGCTGCCTGTGCCGCGCTACGCGAGTTCGGCTTCGAGGGCCGCATCACGCTGATCGGCGACGAAGCGCACGCGCCCTATGACCGCACCTCGCTGAGCAAATTCGTCCCCTCGTTTGAAATGACGCCGGCCGACGTGCCGCCGCTGCTGCCGCCCGACTGGCTGCACACGCACGGCATCGAGCGTATCGTCGCGAAGGTCGCGCGGCTCGACGTGCCTGCGCACACGATCCATTTCGAAGCCGGCGCGGGTAGTAGCGAGCAGAGCATCGAGCCGCTGAAATACGACACCGCGCTGCTCGCGACCGGCAGCGTGCCGAAAGTGCCCGACATGCCCGGCTGCGAACTCGGCGGTGTGCATGTGCTTCGACACCTCGACGATGCCGCCGCGTTGATCGACGCGCTCGGTGACGATGCATCGCAAACCCGGGTCGCGATTCTCGGCAGCAGCTTCATCGGCCTCGAAGTCGCGTCCGCGTTGCGCAAGCACGGGGTGCCCGTCACCGTGATTTCGCGCGACAAGGTGCCGTTCGCGAAGCAGTTCGGCGAGCGCGCGGGCCAGATGTTTCGCGCGCTGCACGAAAGCAATGGCGTGAAGTTTTATCTCGACGCCAAGGTCGCCTCACTCGAGGGCGAGGAAGGCAATGTGCATACGGTGATGCTTGCCGGCGGCGAGGCCATCGCGGCCGATGTCGTGCTGCTGGGCACGGGGGTTGCACCGGCTACGGGGTTTGTCGAAGGACTGCCGTTGCAGAAGGACGGCGGCGTGGTCGTCAATGCCGGCATGAACGCCGCGTGCGGTCTATATGCGGCCGGCGATATCGCCGTGTTCACGCTGCATGAGAACCAGGAGCCGGTGCGTATCGAGCATTGGCGCGTCGCGCAGCAGCATGCGCGCATCGCCGCGCAGAACATGTGCGGTTTGCGCAATCGCTATGCCGACGTGCCGTTCTTCTGGACCTATCACTACGGCAAGAACTTCGAATACCTCGGCCACGCGAGCGAGTGGGATGAGATCGTCGTCGATGGCGACTTCGATCGTCACCAGTTCATCGCGCTGTACGTGTGCGACGGCCACGTCGACGCGGTGTTCGCCTGCGAGCGCGAAGCGCTGACCGCGCGGCTTTCCGACGCGATGCGCGGCGGGCCTGTCGCGGGCCGACGCGCTCGCGATCATCGGCGCGCCGGAAGCGGCGGCGTCGTGACCCATCGTGTTGCCGTTCAACCTTGACTAAGGAGTCACCATGACGACATACAAGGAAAAACATCCTCACTCGGAAAAGAGCGAAAAGCAGATCGACAAGCAGGTCGAAGACAGCTTCCCGGCTAGCGACCCGCCGTCGACGGGCGGCACCACGAGGATCGAGCCGGAGCAGGACAAGGCAAAGGCCGGGCACGACAAGCCCGCCGGTCAATAGCCGCGTGGCAGCGGTTCGCGCTGCCCGCGCTTGCCGAGCGCCCGCGGCCTCGCCCATCACTGTGTTCGCGGCGGCCGCGGATGGCATCTATTGCACTCCCCCATTCTCAACCCACTGGAACGACGGAAACGACTCACCATGTCAGACGAGACCGGCTCGGCCAGCGCCGGGCAGGAAGCATTCGGGCGTGATGCGCCGCACGGCGATGATCGCCGCGACGGCAACGACGAACGCGACGGCGTCGGCAAACGCGGCGACCAGGGCCGCGCTGACGGCAAACATGGCAACGGCAACAACGACAAGGACAACGGCGACGACGGTCAGCAGAAAAAGACGCCCGGCAAGAAGCCGCTGATCATCCTCGGCGCGGTCGTGATCCTGATTGGCATCGTCGGCTTCGTCTGGTGGTTCGCGACGCGCAACGAGGTGACGACCGACGACGCCTACACCGATGGCAACGCGATCACGATGGCGCCGAAAGTCTCCGGCTACGTGGTGACGCTGGCGGTCGACGACAACCAGTTCGTGCACAAGGGCGACCTGCTGCTCGTGATCGACAAGCGAGACTACCAGGCGCAGGTCGATCAGGCGAAGGCGCAGCTTGGTCTTGCAAAGGCGCAATTGAACGCCGCACAGGTGCAGCTCGACATCGCGCGCGTGCAGTATCCGGCGCAGTACCGCGAGGCGAAGGCGCAAACCTCGTCGGCGGAAGCGAATCTGCGCGAGGCGCAAGCCTCCTGGCAGCGTCAGCACACGGTCGATCCGCGCGCGACCACGCAGCAGAACGTCGATACCGCCGACGCACAGCGCCAGTCGGCCAACGCGAGCCTCGAGCAGGCGCGCGCGCAGCAGCGGACCGCGAGCCTCGTGCCGCAGCAGTTGCGCGAGGCCGAGGCCGCCGTCGACGAACGCCGCCAGCAGGTGCATCAGGCTGAGGCACAGCTCGAACAGGCGAAGCTGAATCTGTCGTACTGCGAGGTGCGCGCGCCGTCGGATGGCTGGATCACGCGGCGCAACGTGCAGCTCGGCAGCTTCCTGACCGAGGGCGTGTCGCTGTTCTCGATCGTCACGCCGCAGGTGTGGGTTACCGCGAACTTCAAGGAGTCGCAGCTCGAACGCATCCGCCCCGGCGACAAGGTCGACGTCGACGTCGACGCGTATCCGAAGCTCGATCTGCGCGGCCATGTGGATAGCGTGCAACTCGGCAGCGGCTCGCGCTTCTCGGCGTTCCCGACCGAAAACGCAACCGGCAACTTCGTGAAGATCGTGCAGCGGGTACCGGTCAAGATCATCATCGACGAAGGTCTGCCGCGCGATCATCCGCTCGGGCTGGGCTTGTCGGTCACGCCGAAGGTGTACCTCAAATGACGGCGTCCGACGCGCCCGGCGAGGCGTCGCCCGGCGAGGCGTCGAACTGGAAGCCATCCGCGAATCCGTGGCTGATCGCGATCGTCGTCACGCTCGCCGCGTTCATGGAAGTGCTCGACACGACCATCGTCAACGTCGCGCTGCCGCACATCGCGGGCACGATGTCTGCCAGTTACGACGAAGCGACGTGGACGCTGACCTCATATCTGGTCGCCAACGGCATCGTGCTGCCGATCTCGGGTTTCTTCGGTCGGCTGCTCGGGCGCAAGCGCTATTTCCTCGTCTGCATCATTGCGTTCACCGTGTGCTCGTTTCTATGCGGCATCGCGACCAATCTGTGGCAGCTGATCATCTTCCGCTGTTTGCAGGGCTTTTTCGGCGGCGGACTGCAACCGAACCAGCAATCGATCATTCTCGACACGTTCCCGCCGCAGCAGCGCGGCCGCGCGTTTTCGATCTCGGCGGTCGCGATCGTCGTCGCGCCGGTGCTGGGACCCACGCTCGGCGGCTGGATCACCGACAACTTTTCGTGGCGCTGGGTGTTCCTCGTGAACGTGCCGTTCGGCGTGCTGACCTCGCTCGCGGTGATGCAACTGGTGGAGGATCCGCCGTGGAAACGCAAGGGCGATCTGCGCGTGTCGGTGGATTACGTGGGCATCCTTCTGATCGCGATCGGCCTCGGCTGCCTGCAGGTGATGCTCGATCGCGGCGAGGACGACGACTGGTTTTCGTCGAACTTCATTCGTACGTTCGCGGTGCTCGCGGTGTCGGGCATCGTCGGTGCGACGTACTGGCTGCTGTACACGAAGAAGCCGGTCGTCGATCTGCGCTGTCTGAAGGACCGCAACTTCGCGCTCGGCTGCGTGACGATCGCCGCGTTCGCGACGATTCTGTATGGCAGCGCGGTGCTCGTGCCACAGCTCGCGCAACAGCAGCTCGGCTATACGGCGATGCTCGCGGGCCTCGTGCTGTCGCCTGGCGCTGTGCTGATCACGATGGAAATTCCACTGATCAGCAAAATGATGCCGTACGTGCAGACGCGTTTTCTGGTGGCCACCGGCTTCGGGCTGCTCGCGTGCGCGCTCGCGTATTCGCACATGCTGGTGCCGGACATCGACTACTTCACGCTGGTGAAGATGCGCAGCGCGCAGTCGCTGGCGATCGGCTTCCTGTTCGTGCCGATCACGACGCTTGCGTATCTGACGGTACCGCCGCGACTGAACGACGACGCGTCCGCGCTGTTCACGATGTTCCGCAACGTCGCGGGTTCGATCGGCATCTCGCTGTCGACCGCGATGGTTCGCGAGCGCACGCAGGCTCGCATGGCGCATCTATCGGAGTTCATGTCGCCGCTTTCACAGAATTACAACGATACGTTGCAACGCAACGCGCGGACGATCGCGGACATCAATGGCATGCCGCTTTCTCAGGCGCTGCAAACGGCGAACGGTCATCTGTACACCACGTACATCTCGCAGGCGACGTTCCTTGCCTATGTCGACGTGTTCGCGTTCCTCGCGATTTTCTGCACGCTTTGCATTCCGATCACGATTTTCTTTTCACCGGCCAAGGCGTCCGGCGGCGGAGGACATTGAAGTGAAGCCTGGTTTGAAGCGCGGCGTTCCCGAACCCGCCACGTGTTTGATTGCCTGTGTCGTCGTCGCCATGTCCGCGCTGCTCGCGTCCTGTACGGTCGGCCCCGACTTTCACGCGCCGCACGCCGACGTGCCGGCGCAGTGGCACGATACGCAGCGCACCGCGGCGAATGCCGCCGCGAGCGACGCGTCCGCTAGCGGCGCCTCCGCAACGAGGCCCAACGTCGCTTCGGTGCCCACCCTCGACACCGATCCCGACCCGCGCTGGTGGCGCAGTTTCAACGATCGGACGCTCGACGCGCTGATCGCGCGCGCCGCGCTCGGCAATCTTGACTTGCAGCAAGCGGTGCTGCGCATCGTCGAAGCGCGCACCCAGGTCCAATCGGCGGCCGCGCAGGGTGTGCCGAACCTGCGCGCGACCGGCAGCTATCAGCGCGAGCAGCTTGGCCTCAAAGGTTTTCTGCAGGAGAACGGCGCCTACGACAAGGTCGATCAGCTCGGCGCGCCCAATTCGTCCGTCAATGCGATCGCACCGGGCGCGGGCGCCGCGTTGCAAAAAGGCGCGAACAACCTGCTCGACCAGCTGAGCGCGCCGATCAATCTGTGGCAGGTCGGCTTCGACGCAACCTGGGAGCTCGATCTGTTCGGCCGCGTGCGTCGCTCGGTCGAGGCCGCGAACGCGCAAACCGAGGCCGCGTACGAGAGCCGCAACGACGCGTTGCTTTCGCTCGAAGCCGAGGTCGCGCAGACCTATATGCAGCTGCGCGGCGCGCAAACCTTGCACAACATCGCGATGAGCCTCGTCGAGCAGCAAGCCGAGACCGTCGAGTTGACGCAGAACAAGGCGAAGGTCGGACTCGCGAGCGAGCTCGACGTGCAAAGCGCGCGGGCGCAGCTCGCGCAAACGAAAACGCAATTGCCGCAATACGATCAGCAGATCGCCCAGTCGCTCAACGCGCTCGCGTATCTGATCGGCGAGCCGCCCGGCGCGCTCGAAGCGCAGCTGAGCACGCCGCAAACCGTGCCGCCGGTGCCGCCCGTCGTGCCGATAGGCTTGCCCTCGACGCTCGCGCGGCGCCGGCCCGACATCCGCCGCGCCGAGGCGAATCTGCATGCGGCAACGGCCAGTGTCGGCGTCGCGGTCGCGCAGTTCTACCCCGACGTGTCGCTGACCGGCCAGGCCGGCATGCGCGCGACGAATGCCCGCGATCTCGCGCGCTGGTCGCACCTGTTCTATTCGTTCGGGCCCACCGTGTCTCTGCCGATTTTCCAGGGCGGCGCGCTGGTAGCCAATCTGCGCATGTCGAAGGCCCAACAGGCCGAAGCCGCGCTCGATTACCGCAAGACCGTGCTGAGCGCGCTGAGGGACGTCGACAACGCGCTGGTCGTCTATCGCACCGATCAGGCGCGGCGCGATGCGCTCGCGGACAGCGTCACCGCGCAGCAGACCTCGTTCGATCTGTCGCGCGATAGCTATCGCAAAGGCCTGACGAGCTTCATCAACGTGCTCGATGCGCAGCGGCAGCTCGCGCAGGCACGAGAGCAATACGCTCAGGGCACGACCCAGGTCAGCACCGACCTGGTGGCGCTGTACAAGGCGCTAGGCGGCGGCTGGCAGAGCGATGCCGATGCGGCGGGAGCAACGGGCGCGGCGACGCCGGCAGGCGGCGGCGGATAACCAGCCACGCTGCCGCAAGGCTTCAGCCATGCTCGAACTGGGGCTCCGCGATCACCGTTCGCGTCGCATCGAGGCGACGGCACGCGGCCAGCATCTGCTGCAACGACGTCACGGCGCACTCCGCTTCCAGCGATTCCTGCTGTTCCGCGCTCCACTGCTGCGTATCCTCGGGTGTCCAAACGCCGACCACGATCGACACGTTCGGCAAGCGCGTGCGGATGCGCCGGATCAGATTGCGCAGATGCGACGGTATGCCGTCGATCTGCAGATACAGAAGGCAGACGATGCCCACGTCGTCCGCCACGAGGCTGTCGATCGACGCGCGCGACACCGCCTCGTGCGGCAGCGAGCGCGCCGCGAAGCCGTGCTTGCCGAGCAACTGCAGCAGAATGATCGTCGCGAGCGCATCGAGCGGGCCACGGCCCGGCAGACACAACACGCGGCTCGTCGGCGCATGCGAGGCGAACACGGGCGCGGCGTCGACCGATCGTGGCATCGCCCGCGCGGCCTGCGTTTCGTCGGAAGGTGCCAGCGGCCCCACTGGGCCCCGGTTCGCCTGCGTCGCGAGCGGCGCCGGCTCGCGATCCTCGTAGCCGTCGAGGCCGTCGACCAGGTCGTTGGTCGTCGACTCGATGCGCGCGAGTTGCGCGCTCGTCACGCTGCCGCGCGTCACGTCGTTGGCCGCGAGCCGCAAGCCCTGGATCGCGACTTTGTCGTAATAGGCAGACAGCGAGCAGTCGCGCAATAGCACTTCGGCCTGCTCGATCGCGTCATCCGGATCGCCGGCGAGCGCGCGTTGATAGAAGTTTTCGACCGGCGTCAGCGCGGGCTGATCGCCGAGCAGCACGTCGAGAAATTCGAGACGCCGCACGTGCCGGCCGAGCACCAGCAGACACAGCGTCAACGGTGTCGACAGGATCAGCCCGATCGGCCCCCAGATCCAGCTCCAGAAGATCGCCGCGACCACCACCGAAAACGGCGACAGGCCGGTGCTGCGCCCATACAGCAGCGGCTCGACCACCTGCCCCACCGCCAGCTCCGCGACCACGAACAGCACCAGCGACCAGATCGCCATCGCCCAGCCGGGACTGACCGCGGCGGCGAGCGCGGTGGGCAGTATCGCCGCGATCCAGATGCCGACGTAGGGCACGAGCCGCAGCAGCGCCGCGAGAATGCCCCACAGGATCGGGCTCGGCACGCCGATCAGAAACAGCCCCGTCCCGATCACGACGCCGACGCCGGTGTTGACACCGAGTTGCGACACGAAGTAGCGGCTCAGGCGCCGCGCGGTCTCGTCCATCACCGTGGTCGTGCGGTGCAGGTCGCGCGAGCCGAACAGCCGGATCGCGCGATCGCGCAGGTCGTCGCGTTGCAGCAGGATCACGATCGTGACGACGAAAACGATGAACGCGGTTGCCAACGGACTGATGGCCGGCGACAGCACGCGTCGCGCGAGCTCGAACGGCGTCGGCACCGGCTCGCGCACTTCCACCGGCACCGCCGTCGACGCCTGCGGACTCGCCGCGGCCGCCGCGCCGTTCGGCGCTCGCGGCTGCGGTGGCTCGATCGTCGCGCGCTGCAATGCCTGCCCCGCTTCGCTCGCGAAACGGTTCAGCTTGCCGATCGTCAGACTGCGCACGGTGTCGATCTTGTGCTGGATGGTCGCCTGATAGCGCGGCATGCCGGCCGCGAGATCGGTCAACTGTGTGGCGATTACCGCGCACAGCAGCGCGATGACCGACACCGAGATCAGGACCGCCGCGCACACCGACGCGACATGGCCGAGTTTGAGCCGGGACAGCGCATCGGCGAGCGGTGCGACGAGAAAGCTCAACAGGATCGCGAGCGTGATCGGAATCATCACCGCGCTCGCGACGTACAGGCATGCGACCGCGATCACGCCGACGCCGAACGTGACGAGGCCCTCGATACCGAATGCGGTGGAGGCCGCCTGAATGCGCGCGGCGGCGCTCGTGCCGCGCGGCTCGGGTGTGTCGTTCATGTTGCGGAGCGAAAATCGGGCATGGAAAAACGGTCCCTGAGCCGCACGCGGTTCGCCGGCTCGGAGTCTTATTACTCGATCCCGTTGAGGAATGTCTATTTCAGCGAATCGCCCGACACCGGCCCGCTCTCGACCGGTGGTGCCTCCTTCTCGATCTCACGGCGGGCCTGCTCCCAGTATTGCTCGGGCGTGCCCTTCGGCTCGGCCGCCTGCTCCCACAGATAGTAGGCGCGCGTGCGGATCTGCTCGTCGACGCTTGGTTCCTGTTCCATTTGTTCACTCCAGCTTGGCCGTTTGCGTGCGCACGCCTGCCGTGGCGAAGGTCGCAGACGCGTGCGTATCGCCAACGACAGAAGGAGCAAACCTTGTACCTGTGCTGCGGCCCGCTTTTGCAACGGGGCTGGCGTCGCTCGCCAGCCTGCGCTAGCCTGGCGCGGAGTCGCCTTCGTCGGAAGTCAACTGCTCTTCGAGGCGGTCGAACACGCGCTGCGTCGCGCGGCTCGGCGCTTCGAGCGCGAGCAGCAGCAGCGAGCGGCCGGTCACCTGGTAGGCATCGCCCGCGCTGAATTGCGGCAGCTCGGCGCGCACCGGCATGTTGGTGTCGACGAGGCAGGTCCAAAAATCGCCCTCGGGAATGTCGGGCAGCGTGAAGTTGACGACGTCGTGATACGCGTTCAGCACCAACAGCAAGGTCGCGTCGGACGCGAGACGGCGAATGCCGCTCGCCTGCGCACGGCCGTCGATCACGAGGCCGAAGCAGCGCATCGCCGGATCGGCCCACTGCTCGCCCGTGATGTCGGTGCCGTCCGGCGATAGCCAGCGCGTGTCGGTCACGTCGAGCGTCTCGTTGTATTCGCCAGTCAGAAAACGGCCGCGCCTCAGCACCGGCAAACGATGGCGCAACGTGGTCAGATTGCGCACGAACTCGGTCAGCGCGCGGCCGTCGTCGTCGATCGCATCCCAATCGACCCAGCTGATCTCGTTGTCCTGGCAATACGCGTTGTTGTTGCCCTGCTGCGTGCGGCCGAATTCGTCGCCGGCGAGGATCATCGGCGTGCCCTGCGACAGCAGCAGCGTCGCGAGCAGATTGCGCTTCTGGCGCTCACGTTGCTGGCGGATGTCGGCGTCGTCGGTCGGTCCTTCGGCGCCCATGTTCCACGACTTGTTGTCCGAATGGCCGTCGCGGTTGTCCTCGCCGTTTGCCTCGTTGTGCTTGTCGTTGTACGAGACCAGATCGTTCAGCGTGAAGCCGTCGTGCGCGGCGATGAAGTTCACGCTCGCCCACGGCCGCCGGCCGCGATGATTGAACTTGTCGCCCGACGCGGTGACGCGCGTCGCGAGATCGGCGGCGCTGCCCTCGTCGCCCTTCCAGTACGCCCGCGCGGTGTCGCGGAAGCGATCGTTCCATTCGGCCCAGCCCGGCGGAAAACCGCCCACCTGATAGCCGCCGGGGCCGCAATCCCACGGCTCGGCGATCAGCCGGATGCTGGAGAGGACCGGGTCCTGGCGGCAGCTGTCGAGAAAGCCGCCGCCCTCGTCGAAGCCGTGATCTTCGCGGCCGAGGATCGTCGCGAGATCGAAGCGGAAGCCGTCCACTTTCATTTCGGTGACCCAGTAGCGCAGGCTGTCGGTCACCATCTGCAGCACGCGCGGATGCGACAGGTTCAGCGTATTGCCGGTGCCGGTGTCGTTGATGTAGTAGCGCGGCTCGTCGGGCATCAGCCGGTAGTACGACGCGTTGTCGATGCCCTTGAACGAGACCGTCGGGCCGCGTTCGTTGCCTTCGGCCGTGTGGTTGTACACGACGTCGAGTATCACTTCGAGATCGGCCTGGTGAAAGCGGTCGACCATCTCCTTGAATTCGCCGACCGACTCGGTCGATGACGCGAAAAAGCGCGGATCGGCCGCGAAGAAGCCGATCGTGTTGTAACCCCAGTAGTTCGTGAGACCCTTGTCGAGCAGATGGCTGTCGTTGACGAAAGTCTGGATCGGCATCAGCTCGACCGAGGTCACGCCAAGGCTGCGGATATGGTCGAGCACGGGCTGCTGCGCCAGACCCGCGAACGTGCCGCGCAAATGCTCGGGCACCCGCGGATGACGTTTCGTGTAGCCGCGCACGTGCGTCTCGTAGAGAATCACGCGCTCCCACGGCAGCGCGTTGCGCTCCGGATGGCTCCACGAAAAATTCGCGTCGACCACCTTGCACTTCGGCACGAAAGGCGCGCTATCGCGTTCATCGAATGACAGGTCGAGTTCTTCCGAGCCGAGCGTATAGCCGAAGATTTCCGGCGCCCATATAAGCTCGCCGATGTGCGCCTTCGCATATGGATCGAGCAGCAGCTTGTTCGGATTGAAGCGATGCCCGTTTTCGGGCTCGTAGGGACCATGCACGCGATATCCATAGACGGCACCCGGTTTCAGATTCGGTACGAACACATGCCATACCTCGTCGGTGTATTCGGGCAGCTCGATCCGTTCGAATTCGTATTGGCCACTTTCATCGAACAGACACAGTTCGACTTTGGTTGCGTGCGCGGAGAACAACGCGAAGTTGACGCCACTGCCGTTCCATGTCGCGCCGAGCGGAAAAGGCGTGCCTTCGGCAATGCGTGTCGAGTAGCTGGCTGGGGAAGACATAGGTGTTCTCAGTGGCTGCAAGGAGGTTGGTATCTCAGGGTCATGCATGTGTTTTTTTCAACTGCCTTTCCACGTGTTCTTTGCTGCTCATTGTTCCAGTGTAGGCATTCGAGGCCCGCGCGCCGGACATTGCACCGCGCGCAAGCAGCGGGCCGGTGCGTGCAGCAACTTATGGGCCTGATGCGCCTCGCTTTCCCTCAGCTCAAAGTCGCGGCATGAGATTTGCAGCATACCGGCAAGGCGCACGCATTGCGCGCCGTCGAAACGCCACCACACCAAACCGGGAGAACACAGATGATGCGCAACCCGCAGATCACACCGCTGGCCGCTTCCGCATCGCTTCTCGCCGCCATTACGCTGATTTCCGCGTTGGGCACGTGCGGCAGCGCGTTCGCGCAAGGCGCGCCGCAGGCGATCACCGAAAAACGCACGGACGTCGTGCAGCTTGCGAGCGGCTATCGCGCGTCGAAGCTGTCGGGCGCGGACGTGTACAACCGCAACAAGGACAACATCGGCACGCTCGATGATCTGATCGTGTCGCCGGGCACCGAGCGCACCACGTATGCGATCCTGTCGGTCGGCGGCTTTCTCGGCATGGGCAAGCATCTGGTCGCCGTGCCGTTCAACGATCTGCAGATCGACAACCGGCGCGTCGTGCTGCCCGAGGCGACGAAGAAATCGCTCGAGGCGTTGCCGGAGTTCAAGTACGCGAATTGAGCGCGGCGTTGCCGCGTCGAATCGATCGACGCGGCAACGGGCCGTCCATGCACATGCGCTCAGGGGCGTAGTCAGCCGAGCAGCTTGTCGGGCGTAATGGGCAAATCGCGGATGCGTTTGCCGGTCGCATGCCAGATCGCGTTGCACACTGCCGCGGCCACGCCCACCACGCCGATTTCGCCGACACCTTTGACGCCGAGCGGATTGACGATGTCATCGCGCTCGTCGACGAACAGCACGTCGATCTCGTGAATGTCGGCATTCACCGGCATGTGATATTCGGCGAGGTTGTGATTCATCTGGCGTCCTAGCGCGTGATCGAACTGGCCGTGCTCGTGCAGCGCCATGCTGATGCCCCACACGACGCCGCCCGCGACCTGATTGCCTGCCGTCTTCGGATTGACGATGCGTCCCGCCGCGACCGCGCTGACCACGCGCGTCACCCGCACAGTGCCGAGCGCTGCGTCGACGCGCACTTCGGCGAACACCGCCGAATGCGTGCCCATCGAATACGCCTGCTGCTTTTCGTGCGGCTTCACGCTGGCCTGCTCTTCGAGTTCGTCCAGCCCGGCGCGCTGCAACAGCGTCGCAATCGCGATCGAGTCGTCCGCGTGTGGGCCGCACACGAGCCGGTTGCGCTCGCGCCGCACGTGTTCGCGAGTCGCCGACGCGAACCGTGCCCCACCATGTTCGCGCGCCAGTTCAACCAGACGGTTGTGCAGGCGCGTGCACGCGGCATCGACTGCGCTGCCCACCGACGACACCGTCCACGATCCGCCCTCGATCGGCGCCTTCGGCAGCCGGGTGTCGCCGAGTTCGAAGCTGACGTCGCCGAGCGGCACGCCGAGCGCATCGGCGGCGATCTGCGTCATCGCGGTGTAGGTTCCGGTGCCGATATCGGCGGTCGAACTCGACACGCTGACGCGGCCATCGGGCGTCAACACCGCGCGTGCGGCCGCTTCGTTCTGCATCGCGTCCCACACACCGGTCGCCATGCCCCAGCCGATCAACTCGTTGCCGTCGCGGCGTGCGCGCGCCTCGAGCGGCCGCCCCGCCCAGCCGAAGCGGGCCGCGCCTTCGCGATAGCAGTCGCGCAGCGCCTTGCTCGAAAACGGCAGATTCTTGTTCGCGTCGCGCTCCGCATAGTTGACGAGCCTCAATTCGAGCGGGTCCATCCGCAATGCCTCGGCCAGTTCGTCCATCGCGACTTCGAGCGCAAAGAGCCCTTGTGTCGCGCCGGGCGCGCGCATGTCGGCCGGTGTCGGCACGTCGAGCTTCGCGACCCTGTAGCCCATCGACACGTTGTCGCATCGATACAACTGCCCCGCCCAGTTGACCACCACGTCGCAGTAGTCCTCGTAGCGCGAGGTTTCCGATACCGCCTCGTGGATCACCGCCTGCAGGCGGCCATCCGCCGACGCGCCGAGCGCGACGCGCTGCACCGTTTGCGGACGATGCGCGAAGGTGAACATCTGCTGCCGCGTCAGCGTGACGCGCACGGGTTTCTTCAGTTCGCGCGCGGCCATCGCCGCGAGCGCCAGATGATATTGCGGCCGCAAGCCGGAGCCGAACGCGCCGCCGACGAACGGCGACACCACCTGCACTTCGTCGTCCTTCAAACCGAACACACGTGTCAGATAGCCCTTCGTATTGACGACGCCCTGAGTCTTTTCATAGACGGTCAAGCGTCCTTGCGCATCGGGCACCACGGTGCATCCGTGCATTTCCATCGGATTGTGATACTCCGGTGGTGTCGTGTAGAAAGC
This sequence comes from Paraburkholderia sp. MM6662-R1, assembly GCF_050436245.1. Taxonomy (NCBI): domain Bacteria; kingdom Pseudomonadati; phylum Pseudomonadota; class Betaproteobacteria; order Burkholderiales; family Burkholderiaceae; genus Paraburkholderia; species Paraburkholderia sp. MM6662-R1. Next base: position 2,823,499 of record NZ_JBNDLV010000004.1, read on the forward strand.
GTCCACGCGCGCCTTTGCATCGGCCAAGGTCTTGCGTGGGTCGCCACGCTCGGGCGGAGGCGGATCAAAGCCGCCCTTCTCCGCCGACGGCGGCACGGCGCTCGTCAACGCTGCTTCGATATCGGTCTGGTGCGAGCCGGCCTCGTAACGCACCTGCACCAGCGACGCCGCGTAGCGCGCCAGTTCCAGCGATTGCGCGACCACCAGCGCGACCGGCTGCCCGCTGTACCACACGCGCTCGTCCCACAGCGGCCTCAATGGCGTGCCGCCGGGCGCGACCATGTCCTTGAACGCGTCGAGGTCCGACGGCAGCGCCGGGCGCTTGCGATGCGTGAGCACGAGCAGCACGCCGGACAGCGCTTCGGCAGCCGAAGTATCGATCGACACGATCTTGCCTGTCGCGATCGTGCCCGACACGACGACGCCATACACGAGCCCTTCGACGCAGAACTCGGCGGCATATTGCGCGGCGCCGGTCACTTTGACGGGCCCGTCCACACGCGAATGCGGCGCGCCGGTGGCAGGCTTCGGGCTGCCTGTCGACGGCAAGGTTTCGGCACGGTTCATCGCGCGGCCTCCTCGAACGAACGTTGTGTGGCCTCGCCGAAGGCGCGCACGATCACGCGCGCCGCGAGTTCGATCTTGAACGCGTTGTCGCGCTGAGGGCGCGCACCGCGCAGCAGCGTCGCCGCGAAATCGCGCAACCTTCGCGCGTTCAACGTCTCGCCGCGCAGTGCGGCTTCGGCGGCGGGATCGCGCCACGGCTTGTGCGCGACCCCGCCGAGCGCGCAACGCGCGTCGACGATCCGCGACTCGTCATCGAGCTCGACACCGACCGCGGCCGACACCAGCGCGAACGCATACGATGCGCGGTCGCGCACCTTCACGTACGCGTGATGCGCGGCAAAGCCTTGCGGCGGCAGTTCGATCGCGGTCACGAGTTCGTCGTCGCGCAGGTTGGTGTCGATCTGTGGCGTATCGCCGGGCAGCCGGTGAAAATCCGCGAACGGCAGCGTGCGTGCGCCGTCGTTGCCGATCAGATGCACAGTGGCGCCGAGCGCCGCCAACGCGACGCACATATCGGACGGATGCACGGCGATGCAGTGCTCGCTCGCACCGAGGATCGCGTGAATGCGGCTCACGCCGTGCAGCGCCGGACAGCCGCTGCCGGGTTCGCGCTTGTTGCACGGCGTGCCAATGTCGTAGAAGTAGTAGCAGCGCGTACGTTGCAGCAGATTGCCGCCGACCGTCGCGACGTTGCGAATCTGCGGCGACGCGCCCGCCAGGATCGCTTTCGCGAGTAGCGGGTAGCGTGTCGCGACGGTATCGTCATACGCGAGCGCGCTATTGGTTACGAGCGCGCCGATCTTCAGGCCGCCCTGCGCCGACGCTTCGATCTGCCTGAGCGGCAAACGGTTGATGTCGACGAGCAAAGCCGGGCGCGCCACGTCTTCGCGCAGCAGGTCGACGAGATTCGTGCCGCCCGCGAGGAACGCGGCGCCCCTGTCCGAACGATGCCGTTCGAGCGCATCCTGCACCGCATCGGCGCGCGTGTACGAGAAGCGGTTCATGGCCGCGCTCCAGATTTATTCGCGACCGCACTGTCTTGCCTTGCGTCATCGTCACCGAAATGCGCAGCGTCGAGAATCGCCGCGACGATGTTCGGATACGCGCCGCAGCGGCACAGATTGCCGCTCATCTGCTCGCGCACATCGTCCGCGCAGCGCGCATGTCCTTCTTCGAGCATCGCGTGCGCGGAGCAGATTTGTCCGGGCGTACAGTAGCCGCACTGGAACGCGTCGTGATCGATGAACGCCTGCTGCAGCGGATGCAACGTGTCGCCGTTCGCGAGACCTTCGATCGTCGTGATCGATGCGCCGTCGTACACGACCGCGAGCGCGAGGCAGGTATTGATCCGCTGGCCATTGACGATCGCCGTACAAGCGCCGCATTGACCGTGATCGCAGCCCTTCTTGGTGCCGCTCAGGTGCGCATGCTCGCGCAGCAGATCGAGCAGCGAGGTCCACGCCTCGACGTCGAAGCGCCGCGTCTCGCCGTTGATCTCGAACGTCAATGCATGCGACGCGGGCGCGTCGGCCCGGGCGGTTTCAGCATCGGGGGTAGCCATCGGATTTCCTCCTCACAAGGCATCGCGCAAGCAGTGCGGCGCGCGACGGAACTCAACGCAACTCAAACCAATGCAAAGCGGCGACAGCGCGCGAGCGCGATGCCGCCGCGGCGTCCGGCGCGTCGCGAGGCAGGCCGACGCGCTCGACGGATCGCTTATTGCCCCGCCCCACTACCCGCGCGCGGCGGCGTCGCGCCTTTGAAGCGCCTGTTGGTGGTTTTCCCATTGCCGCCGCCAGCCATCCCATTGGTGGCGCCCCCCGATTCGCCGACATTGCCGTTCGCATTGTTCGCGCTGGTCGTGTCCGGCGTGCGCGATTCTTCCAGGCTTGCGCCGGGTTGCGCGGCAGACTTGCCGTTTTGCATGGATGGATTGGTACCGGTCTGCGCGAAGCCCGCCTGCGCAAAGCCTAGCGCGAAGCAGCCTGAAACGAACGCGGCAGCCAGTTTGACGGATACATCGATCTTCATGGCACTCTCCCTTAGGACGTTATGAAAACCCGCTGCGCGAACCTCGTACGTGAGCGCAGGCGGCCATGCCGCCATCAGTTCGACAACCTAAATGATCGGCGCGCCGCCCGTTACCGCAATTGTCGCGCCCGAGATGTAGCTCGCTTCATCCGACGCGAGCATCACGTACGCGGCGGCCAGTTCGGCCGGTTGGCCGGGGCGCTTCATCGGCACCTGCTTGCCAAACTGCTCGACCTTGTCGGCCGGCATCGTCGATGGAATCAACGGCGTCCAGATCGGTCCCGGCGCCACGCAGTTCGCGCGAATGCCCTTTTCCGCGAGCAATTGCGCGAGACCGCCGGTGAAGTTCTGGATCGCGCCCTTGGTGGTCGCATACGCGATCAGACCAGGATTCGGATGATCGGCATTGATCGACGAAGTATTGATGATCGCGCCGCCCGGCTTCATATGGCGCACCGCCGCGCGCGTGATCCTGAACATCGCGCCGATGTTGGTATCGAAGGTCTTGTCCCATTCTTCGTCGCTGATCGCATCGAGCGACGGATAGCTCATCTGATACGCGGCGTTGTTGACCACCACGTCGAGCCGGCCGAATGCCTCGATCGCCTTGTCGACGATCGCGTCGCAATGCGTGCGATCGCGGATATCGCCGCCGACCAGCACCGCCTTGCGACCCGCGTCCTCGACCCAGCGCGCGGTCTCGCGCGCATCGTCGTCTTCGTCGAGATAGGCGATCAGCACATCCGCACCTTCGCGCGCGAACGCGATCGCGACCGCGCGGCCGATGCCGCTGTCGCCGCCGGTCACGATCGCCGCCTTGCCTGCGAGACGCCCCGATCCTTCATAGGTTTTCTCGCCGTGATCCGGTTGCGGGTTCATGTCGGCCGTCCGGCCGGGCCTCTGATCCTGCTGCTGTTCAGGAAACGGCGGTGCCGGACGTTGCGTGTCGCTCATGTCGGATCTCCCTCGGTGCGAATGACCATGGGCGGCGCGCACGAACGCGCCGCGTCATCGGGTCTTTGAGCAACGAGTGGGCCTGCATGCAATAGCGAGAGGAAACTCCTGTGCGCTTGGCAGCGCAGGGGCACGCATGGCTTAAGGAACTGCGTTGGACAGAATGGTGGCGGACAGATGGCAGATTGATGACAAACAGATTCGCAGAGCGACGAGTGCGATTTTCTGCCGATGACCGTGCAGAAATAACAGAACTGTCAGTGAGTTTTCGCTAACAACGTGATTCAGATGATGGCTCCGCCGCATGCAACGCCGCCGCCGATTCGAGCACGCGCAGCAGACGCTCGGGTGTCAACGGTTTGGCGCAATGCGCGTCGAAGCCGGCGGCCTTCGCGAGCGCGCGATCGTCGCGCGACGCAAACGCGGTACACGCGACCAGCAGCATGTGCGAAGTCTGCGGATGCCCGCGCAGCCGCCGCGCGAGTTCGAGCCCGTCGAGTCCAGGCATCTTGATGTCGAGCACCACCGCGAACGGCTGCCATTCGCGCGCGGTCTCGCACACGGCAAACGGATCGTCGAGCGCGCGGCATTCGAAGCCGTCGGCCATCAGTAGCATTTGCAGCGCATCGGCCGCTTCCCGGTAATCGTCGACTACCAGCACGCGACGATGCGCGGCCATCGCATAGCGGATTGGTCGCCATACGAGCACGTCGTCGCTGCTGTCCACGTTGTCGTTGAACACAGTCATTTTTTCTCGCCCTTTTACATTGGCCCTGAAGGGCATCCGCGCCACCCGTGCAAGATTCGATCCCGTTGCGTCTGCCGGACTACGACCGGTTTTTTGTTATTTCCGCTTCGCTCGGACGATGCCGCGGCCAGCACGCCTGGTCGCGCATTCCGACGTTGCAATCACCTGGAATGCGGGATTCAGCGTGCCCATTCATCACGGCGTTTGAATGACGGCGCCTGCGATGTGCGCGCTGCGCAACATCGAACGACGCACTGTCCTTGTGCGATCCGTCTCGTTCAGAGGCGTCGCACGATATCGGTATTTCAACGGATTGAAGGGTCCACGCAATGCAAGCCGCAATCGCACTTATGGCGCGAATCGATGACGCGGTCTTATCAAAAGAATAAGCGACGATGCCGATAAAAAAATGCTCGACATGTTAGGGGTTTGTGCTCTGCGGGTTATCCCGCACGATTATCGATAAACCCCTTCAGCATCGCGAGCGTATCTGCGTCGTCGATGTGTTTGTCCGTGCGCCAGCGCAGCATGCGTGGAAAACGCACGGCCACGCCGGACTTGTGACGCGAACTCTCTTGTATCCCTTCGAAGCCGATCTCGAACACGAGCGTTGGCGTCACGCTGCGCACGGGGCCGAATTTATCGACGGTGGTCTTGCGCACGATCGCATCGACCCGACGCATCTCTTCATCCGTGAGCCCTGAATAGGCCTTCGCGAACGGCACCAACGTGCGCACGCCGTCGGCCTCGTCCCACACCGCGAACGTGTAGTCCGTGTAAAGACTCGCGCGACGGCCATGACCGCGCTGCGCGTAAACAAGTACAGCGTCCACCGCATAAGGCTCGATCTTCCATTTCCACCACGTGCCCGACGCCTTGGTACGACCGACGCCGTACATCGACTCGCGCTCCTTGAGCATCAAGCCTTCGACGCCGCGCGCGCGGCTCTCGTCGCGCAACGCCGCGAGCGCGGTCCAGTCCGCTGCAAGGACGAGCGGCGATACGCGCAGCAGACCACGCGCGAGCGTGCCATCGACGGAGCTGGCCAGCGCATCGAGGCGTGCACGCCGTTCAGCGAGCGGGTTCATGCGCTGGTCCCGTCCGTGTGCTTCGAGCAGATCGTATGCGAGCAGCGCGGCAAGCGAATCCGCGAGTATCTTGCGCGTCAGCGTCTTGCGCGCGATGCGCGGTTGCAGCCGCGCGAACGGCAATGGCGCTGCCGCGCCGGGCTCCCACGCGAGAATCTCGCCATCGATCACGTAGCCATCGGGTAATGACTCGCCCAATGCCGCGACTTCGGGAAAACGATCGGTAATCAGATCCTCGCCGCGCGACCACAACCACACGCGGCCGCCGCGTTTGACGAGTTGCGCGCGTATGCCGTCCCACTTCCACTCGATCAGCCAGTGCGCGGGATCGCCGAGCGTCGCCGGATCGGTCTGCAAGGGATGCGCGAGAAAGAACGGATACGGCAGGCCGAGGTCGCTATCGTGTTCAGGCGCGTGCGCTTGCGGATCGTCGTCGGTCTGCGGCGCGATCAGACGCAGATAGCGCGCCGCATCGGGCTTCTGTTGCGAATCGGTCCAGCCGACCATTCGTTGCGCGATCCGCTTGTGATCGACGCCGGCCACTTCGGCGAGCGCACGCACCACCAGTTGCCGCGCGACGCCGACACGAAAGCCGCCGCCGATCAGCTTGGTCAGCAGGAAACGACCGCCCCAGTCGAGTTCGTCCCAGTAGCCGAGCAGACGCCTGCGCAACTCGTCGGGCGGCAGGCCGCGCAGCGGCAGCATGCGTTGCTCGATCCATTGCGTGAGACCCAGCTCGGAGTTGCGCGACGCGGGCGGCAGGATATGCGCGATGGTCTCGGCCAGATCGCCCACCGCGTGATACGACTCCTCGAACAGCCACTCGGGCAAGCCGGCGCGCTCGCGCGCGATTTCGGTCAGCAAACGCGTCGGCACGAGTTGACGCGGCTTGCCGCCCGCGAGGAAATACGACGCCCATGCCGCGTCTTCGGGGTCGGCCACCGAGAAATAACTCGTCAGCGCCGCGAGCTTGTCGTACGTCGACGTGGTCGCATCGAGCGCGGTGTAGAGAGCCGCGAAGCGTTTCATACGGTGCCCGTCATGATTCGCTCGTCGCCGGCGCTTCGTCGGCGCCGGCCGCGTCGGCTTCGACGGTATCGTCGCCGTATTGCGTTTCGAACGCGCTGGCGTGCAGGCCCTGCTCGTTGAGCCAGCGCACCATCGGTTCGATCGAGCCATGCGTGACGATCACGCGGGAGGCGCCGCTCTCGCGTATCGCCGTTTGCAAACCCGGCCAGTCCGCGTGATCCGACAGCACGAAGCCACGATCGACGCCGCGCCGGCGACGCGCGCCGCGCAGGCGCATCCAGCCCGACGCGAACGCATCGCTGTAGTCGCCGAAGCGCTTGAGCCACGCGCTGTTCTGCGCGGACGGCGGCGCGACGATCAGCGCCTGTTTGAATACGCCCTTGTCTTTCGCGGCAATCTCGCCGACCAGACCGAGCGCCGGCAGACGCACGCCCGCGTCGCGATACGCGCGATTGAGCGGCTCGAGCGCGCCGTGGCAGAAGATCGGCCCGATCGCCGCATCGACACTCGCGAGCACGCGTTGCGCCTTGCCGAATGAATAGCAGAACAGCACCGACGCGCGCCCTTCGGAGGCGTTGTGACGCCACCATGAATCGATCGAATCGAACACGCTTTGCGGCGTATCCCAGCGATAGATCGGCAGACCGAACGTCGATTCGGTGATGAACGTATCGCAGCGCACCGGTTCGAACGCGGCGCAGGTCGGATCGGCTTCGAGCTTGTAGTCGCCCGACGCCACCCACACGCGGCCCGCGTATTCGATCCGCACCTGCGCCGAGCCGAGCACGTGCCCGGCCGGATGCAGCGACACGCGCGCCGCGCCAATCGTCAGCGGCTCGCCGTAGTCGAGCGTGTGCAGCGCGATGCCGGGCAGCCGCGATAGCAGCACGCTCGCGCCCGCGCGCGCGGCCAGGTAGCGCTGATGACCGAAACGCGCGTGGTCGGAATGCGCATGGGTGATCACCGCGCGTTCGACCGGCCGCCACGGATCGATGTAAAAATCGCCGGGCGGGCAATACAGTCCCTCCGGCCGCGCGATCACCAGATCGTTGGCTTGCGGCGCGGTGTCGGTCTGACGCGGCGGCTGATCCATCGGCTGTCCTCGGCAAGGGAACGCGATCTTGCGAACGCGGCCAAGCAAACTATATGCCGCGCCATTGATGGCTCCGTTTCTGCTTACGGTATATAAAGCACACAGGCGTGTCGAGAGCGGCTGCCATCCGGCAGTGCCCGGCGCGCACCGCGAGGCCTCATGCCGATCCTGCTCGACCAGCAAGCGCTGTATATCGCCAGACATCCCTGGCGCTTCCTGCTGCAAACGCTGAAAGCGTTTCGCGCGAACCAGGGGCTGCTGCTCGCGGGCGCGGTCGCGTACTACGCGTTGCTGTCCATCGTGCCGCTGCTGATCCTGATCGTCATCGTGTTGTCGCGCGTGGTGCCGCAGCAGCTGGTGCTCGACGCGCTTGCGCATCTGCTGCGCTGGCTCGTGCCCGGACAATCGGCCGCGCTCGTGCGTGAGCTGTCGAACTTCCTGCTGCATCGCGCGGTAATCGGCTGGGTGCTGCTGCTGACGATGATCTTCTTCAGCTCGCTCGCGTTCACCGTGCTCGAAAACGCGATGTCGCTGATCTTCGTGCATCGGGTCGTCGTGAAGCGGCGCCACTTCCTGATCTCGGCGCTGCTGCCGTACTGCTACATCCTGTTTCTTGGCGTGGGACTGCTGATCGTCACGTTCGTGTCGAGCGCGCTCGACACGATCGGCGCCGAAGGACTCAGACTGTTCGGCCTGCACGTATCGTTGCAGGGCTTCTCGCGAGTGATGCTGTATCTGTTCGGGCTCGCCGGCGAAATCTTCGTGCTGACCTCGGTGTATCTGGTGATGCCGGTGGGACGGCCGTCGCTCAAACACGCGCTGATCGGCGGCGTGGTGGCCGGCGCGTTGTGGGAGATCACGCGGCACGTGCTGGTCTGGTATTTCGCCACGCTGTCGCAGGTCAGCGTCGTCTATGGCTCGTTGACGATGGCGATCGTGATCCTGCTCAGCTTCGAATGGCTCGCGACACTGCTGCTGTTCGGCGCGCAGGTGATATCGCAATACGAGCGCTTCGGCCACGAACCGCTCGACGCGCCGCAGCCGAGGATCAAGACCGGGTAGCAAGCCATTCGCAAGGAACAACCCTTGCTCGCCGATACCGACGACGGCCGCCCATTTCGCCGGGCGGCATCGACTGGCTATCGAGGAGCGAGGATCATGGCTGAAACCGTCGGCGATTTCATCATCGGGCGGCTGCATGCATGGGGCGTGCGGCGTATCTACGGCTATCCAGGCGATGGCATCAACGGCGTGTTCGGCGCGTTGAACCGCGCGCAGAGCGAAGCGAAGAAACGCCACAAAAGCACGGATCAGCCGGGCCCGATCGAATTCATCCAGGTCCGTCACGAAGAAATGGCCGCGTTCATGGCCTCCGCGCATGCGAAATTCACCGGCGAGTTGGGCGTGTGCATCGCCACCTCGGGGCCGGGCGCATCGCATCTGCTGACGGGGCTGTACGACGCGCGCATGGATCACATGCCGGTGCTGGCGATTACCGGTCAGCAGGCGCGCGCGGCGATCGGCGGACACTATCAGCAGGAGCTCGATCTGCCCGCGATGTTCAAGGACGTGGCCGGCTCGTTCGTCGGCTTTGCGACGATGCCCGCGCAGGTCCGCCACCTGGTCGATCGCGCGGTGCGCATCGCGCTCGCCGAGCGCGCGGTCACGGCGCTGATACTGCCGAACGATCTGCAGGACATCCCCTACGAGCCGCCGGGGCGCAAGCACGGCACGCTGCATTCGGGCATCGGTTACGCGCGCCCGCGCGTCGTGCCGAGCGACGAGCAGTTGCGCCAGGCGGCCGACGTGCTGAACGCGGGCCGCAAGGTCGCGATCCTGGTCGGCGCGGGCGCGCTGCACGCGACCGACGAAGTGATCGCGATCGCCGAGAAACTCGGCGCCGGCGTCGCCAAGGCGCTGCTCGGCAAGGCCGCGCTGCCCGACGATCTGCCGTGGGTGACCGGTTCGATCGGCCTGCTCGGCACGAAGCCGAGCTACGACATGATGACCCATTGCGATACCTTGCTGATGATCGGCTCGGGCTTCCCCTACTCGGAATTTCTGCCGAAGGAAGGCGACGCGCGCGGCGTGCAGATCGACATCAAGGCCGACATGCTGAGCCTGCGTTATCCGATGGAAGTGAACCTCGTCGGCGATAGCGCCGAGACGCTGCGCGCGCTGCTGCCGCTGCTCGAGGAAAAGAAGGATCGGCTGTGGCGCGAGCGCATCGAAGGCTGGGTGTCCGACTGGTGGAAGACGCTGGAGAAACGCGCGCACGAACCCGCGACAGATGGCCTGAATCCGCAGCTCTCGGTATGGGAGCTGTCGAAGCGCATTCCCTCGAACGCGATCGTCACCAGCGATTCGGGCTCGGTCGCGAACTGGTACGCACGCGATCTGCAAGTGCAGCGCGGCATGATGTGCTCGCTGTCGGGCGGGCTCGCGTCGATGGGCGCGGCCGTGCCCTATGCGATCGCCGCGAAGTTCGCGTACCCCGAGCGGCCCGTGATTGCGCTCGTCGGTGACGGCGCGATGCAGATGAACAACATGGCCGAGCTGATCACGGTCGCGAAGTACTGGCAAGGCTGGAGCGATCCGCGCTGGATCTGCATGGTGCTCAACAATGGCGACCTGAATCAGGTCACATGGGAGCAGCGCGTGATGGAAGGCGATCCGAAGTTCGAGGCCTCGCAGAGCATTCCGTCCGTGCCGTATCACCGCTTCGCGGAGCTGATCGGTCTGAAGGGCATCTATGTCGACAATCCCGATCAGATGGCCACCGCCTGGGACGACGCGCTCGCGTCGAATCGTCCGGTCGTGATCGAGGTGAAGGCCGATCCGAACGTGCCGCCGCTGCCGCCGCA
>NZ_JBNDLV010000005.1:0-149457 GCF_050436245.1 Paraburkholderia sp. MM6662-R1
TATACTTGGGCAGGCATTTACCTGAGCCTAGGCGCTCCCTACTGGATCGGTTGGGCGATGGCGGTCGGATGCGCGGTGTACCATTTCACGCTCATACGAGGCCGAAAACCCGAAAGCTGCTTCGCCGCCTTCAGGCATAACAATTGGCTTGGCGGCCTTCTTTTCTCCGGGGTTGCCCTTAGCTATCTATTCCGCGATTAGCTTACCGATGCTGGCCTGTACTTCGGCCCGCGTCGTCGCCGTACCCGTGGAAAGGAATGTCGTCCAACGGCACGTTAAGGGGTGATCATTCGCGGCCGATCCTTGATGACGTCGCGCGTAATGCGCTAATGAATTATCTGGGCTATGAAGCTCGCCGTTCGAGCGTGTTGCGGCGCACCGAAAACCTGCTCTGGCGAGCCCACTTCAACGATTTCACCATGGTCCATGAAGACAACCCGGTCGGCGACACGCCTTGCGAATCCCATCTCGTGCGTCACACAGATCATCGTCATACCGTCGTTCGCGAGGGCCACCATCACATCGAGCACCTCCTTGACCATCTCGGGGTCCAACGCCGACGTTGGTTCGTCAAACAGTAGTGCACTTGGATTCAGACACATTGCTCGTGCGATGGCGACGCGTTGCTGCTGTCCGCCCGACAATTGGCTTGGATACTTGTTCGCGTGACCATCTACTTGCACTCTTTTCAACATCGCCATTGATAGCTCTCGTGCCGCATCGCGCTTGATACCCGAATTCCAGCGCGGTGCCAGCATGCAATTCTCTACGGCGGTGAGATGAGGGAACAGATGGAACTGCTGAAACACCATTCCGACCTGCCTGCGAATGCGATACATATTTCGCTCTTTATCGGCCACGGACAGACCGTTCACCGTGATCGTACCTTCCTGATATTTCTCCAGGCCGTTAACGCAGCGGATCAAAGTCGACTTCCCGGATCCTGACGGACCGCAAACCACCACCGTTTCACCCTTCCCTACTTGCAGATCGACGCCTTTCAACACATGAAAGGCGCCATACCACTTCTTAACACCGGTAATATCAATTGCCGGCTCGACTTGGCTAGCTAGCGTCGATGCCTGCATTGATTCGTCATCTACCACCAGAGCGTCGGACTTTCTCACTGAACTCTCCATTGAGCTTTAGAAGGTAACCGAAACCAGTATCTGCGGGATATCGGTCTTGTCACAACCTGCATTAGGCGCGTCGGCCGCGCGGCTGACGTCGCACCGCGCGCATCAGCGCAGTCGCAACGAGTCCGCTAGGCGTGTCTGTTCTGCTTGAACTGTTGATCCTGCGATCCAGCGCATCAAAGGAAAATTGGATGAGTTGAACAATAATCCAGTACAGGACCGCCGCGCCAAAAAACGGTGTAATGGGATCGAAATTCTGGTCGACGGAAGATTTAGCGACCGAAAGCAAGTCAGTCAGGGTGACGACGGTTACGAGTGATGAAGCCTTAAAAAGCATCACGACTTCGTTCCTGTAGGCCGGAAGCATCATTCTTAGAGCGAGAGGAAATAGAACGACGAAGTACGCTACGCGTCGAGTGAGGCCTAGTGCTTTAGCGGCCTGATCCATCCCTGACGGAAGGTTTTTCAGCGCACCCGTTAGGATCTGGGTAACAAAAAATCCGTGATTAATGGAAAAGGCGATCAGCGCACAGGCAAGTGGATTCGAGAAGAAGGCTAGAACTGGAGATGCCTTGCCCACGGTCAACGACCCAATACCGTAATAAATGAAATATAGGAAGACTAACAGCGGAAAGCCGCGCACGATCAATGACACAATTCCTATTGTTCTGCGGACGACCGGGGAGCCGTTGTTGATGCCATATGCGCATACGATAGCTATCACCGCACCGAATATGCATACGGCGAAAGTGAAGATCGTCGAGAACGCTGCACCCTCTAATAAGGGCAGGAGAAGCTTTCGCAAAAGATCAAAATCGATCACGCTACGCCTCCCGCCGATCTCGTTCTATGGATCCGCAGGGCAGTCAAGAGCGCCAAAGACACAGACACGATTGCAACGAAGAAGAAGCCGGCTATACCGAGGTAGTACAACGGTCTGCCTGTCGATGAACCGGCAATCATCCCCACTCGTACTACGTCAGCAATACCAATAACAGACACAAGCGCAGTATCTTTCAAAAGCGCTACCCAAGTGTTGATTAGTCCGGGCAGCGCAATCCTCGCGACCTGGGGCGCGATGACGCCGAGCCACGACGGCCATCGGGTAAGGCCTAGCGCCTCGCATGCTTCATATTGTCCCTTCGGGACAGCGAAGACAGCGCCGCGTAATACTTCAGCGACGTAAGTGGCATAGATCAAAGTTAGCCCACAAAGGCCAGCCACAAAAGGGCTTACTTCAACATCAAATGCAAAGGCGCGGCTTGCAATGTACGGAATGCCGAAGTAGATGAAGAACAGCACTAGAAGAGTTGGAATACTCGAAAAGACCGAGCGGTAAAAACGCCAAAATGCTCGGGCTAAAAAGCGATTGCTACACGCAGCTAGCCCTACTAACACACCAAAGAGCAGAGCGGTCACGAGCGAGGAGACCGCTACCGCCAAGGTGACGGCCATACCGCTGAGAAACATCGCGCCGTATCCAGCGCTTCCTGAACTAAGCGCGCTAAAAAGATCACCGAGCATTGGAAGTCTCCTCCTTTTGGTTTCTACTGACAACGCGCCGGCTCGTCGCGGACCATCACGATGTTCGTGTATTTCTTGCGAATCTTTGTGTAAGTGCAGTCCGCGATCATCGAGTTAAGTGCGCTATTAACCGCATCCAGTGTTCTTTCCTCGCCCTTTCTTATGACCCAAACAGAGCCTTTGCTTTCGAGGCCTGGAGCAAAGAATTCCCGGTCGGAAAGTTTATACTTTCCCGCGTTGGGACCATCCATGAACTTCTGGGTCAGATCGAGCTTGCCGAGGAGGATCGCGTCGATTCGTCCCGCCTGAATATCAATCGCCATCTGGTCAATGCTCTCGTAGGTGACCGGTACGGCCGTCTTGATAACGTCGGTCACCATGACAAGTTGACCGGAACCTTTGTAGACGCCAATGCGCTTTCCGGAAAGGTCTCCGCTGGAAAAACCAGTACTCCAGCTCGCCGGGACAGCCAGGACGCTGGGGTTGTAGACGACCTCACGCGTCAGCAAAGCCTTTGCTTTTCTCTCCGGGGTTTGTAGGAGGTTCTCTGCGATCAGATCCACTTTACCTGTGATGATCGCCGGAAGCAGGCCAGAAAAGTCCATACTTTTGTACGTGCAGTCAGCCTTTGCGCGGGCGCAAACCTCCTTTACAAGGTCAATCTCAAGGCCGGACATCGTACCGTCAGGCTTTGTGATCACGAACGGGGGATAACTGGGTTCGTTGCCGATTCGGATCTTCAGTGGTTCCTGCGCGATCGACGGTGCACTGAACCAACAGATGGCGCACAGCAAAGCCGACGCTGTCCGCGTCTTCACATTCTTCATTTTCCCTCTCCTTAGTGATTACCCCAGTGTGCGACACGCCTGACTTTGTAGAGGAGACCTTCGCCTCCTCACGCCCCAGACGACGATCCAATCATGTTCGGAAAAAATATTGGTGTCCACTACATTTTTATAGTGCACTACACCTTTTTTTCGGCTACGCTGAAGGTGTCGGTCGAGCGGTGTAAGGGCCGAATGGCAGAGCCACGCATGAGTTCGACAGCCAGCTATTGCACTTTCGAACTTCAGCATGTGACCTAGCCATCGTGGGATTTCATCGACAGCCGCAAGGATTGGAGAAGATTGAATGGCTTCAGCGAGAACCGAAGATTCACGTCCGGTCGGTCTACGTGAACGGAACAAAGCGAAGACTCAGGAAAAAATCCTGAGTTCAGCGCGTGCTTTGTTTGCCCGCAACGGCTATCCGGCGACCTCGATGGAGGCGATTGCGGCAGCAGCGAACCTCTCGGCTACCACCTTGTACAACTACTTTGGTACCAAAGGGCAGATCCTCCTGGCAATGATTGCCCGGTCGGACGCCGAGATGATGGCATCAGAGCAGCCGGCGCCTTCAATTGGAGACGGAAGTGCCGATCATATCTCCGCATTTTTAAGTCGCCTTACGCGGCACTCGCTGAAGCGCATAGATCGGGGAACCTGGCGATATGCAATCGCTCATTCCATGATTAGCGAGAACGCCGACGACATCAAAGACGAATACAGTCAAATAAACGGTCGACTAGTCGCTTACATCGTATCCATGCTGGAAATGTTAAACGCGCGAAATAGGTTGCCACCCGTACAAGGCGTCGCAACCTTGGGGCAGATGATCTTCGACATGTACCATGTCCTGTTCATTCGTCTGATCTCGAGCGACGCGCTCTCCGTACAAGAACATGAAGAGACGCTTCATCGTTATGTTTCCGCCGCTATCGGGGCTCAGCCAACTCACAATAAGCCGCCCGCGAAGCTTTTTTCGAAATCAACTACCGAAGGTTAATAATGGCTATCCCTAAACTGCAAGCCCGCCCCTCCTGGTCCGTCCAAAGCGTGGTGGATCTCGCTTACGCGAAACTGGGGTCTTCCCTGACTCCGCCCGAGGAACTCAAGCCCGGCGGGTTTGCGTTTTTTGGTGTTCCTTTCGAAGGACTACTTATCAATGAGATCGGCGGCCGTGGTGGTCCCGATGGATTGCGAAATGCTTTATCGCGACTCCGTCCGTACAGCGTGGACCTCGACGTTAATTTCGTTGAAACAAACGGGGTGTCTGACTTTGGCGACGTTGAAGTTGATTCGATGAGCTATGACATCAGCCTCGCTAACACAGAGTCCGTAATGCGAGCAGTGCTTGAGCGTGGACTGACACCTGTCGTTGCTGGCGGAAGCCACACGATCTCCGAGGCGACGATTCGGGCATTCTCGGAACACCACGGCAAGAACATTGGGGTTGTCTGGTTTGACGGGCACCCGGATCTGATGGACAACTACAAAGGCGATCGTCACTACTGCGGTTGTCCAATGCGGCGCTTGATCGAGAGCGGTCACATCGATCCGAAAAAGGTGGCTTTCCTTGGCCTGCGAGGTTTCGCGAACGCCGCTGGCGAGATCAACTACGGGCGCGAGCTCGGTGTGCGTTTTTACACGATGGAAGAATTCTACGAACGGGGTTGGAAGGCCGTGATGGCCGAAGCCATCGAACGCGTCACGAACGGGACGAATAGCGTGTATTGCACCTTCGACACTGATGCGCTTGATCATGCATCGGCACCTGCTACGCAATATCCCGGGCCGGGCGGTTTCACGTCATATGACGCCATGCGCCTCGTTCGAGGCTTCGCGAAAGCGGGTGTCGGCGCGTTTGATATTACCGAGTACGCACCGCTCATCGACACCAATCGCAGCACCGGCAGCCTGCTTGCAACCTTGATGTGCGAGTTCATGGCGGGACGGGTAGCGTACGAAAAGAGCAAGAAGTGAGAGGCCGGGTTGGCTAAGGACGAAACCGGCGCCCAATCCGCTCGTCCAGCGACGTGGACTTTGGGCGCTGGTTGAAATGTGTTTCTGACCGCGGGCGAGGTGTCGAGCCTGCATGAACTGTTCGATGTTGGCCAATACCAGAATGTCTGTGTGAGTAGATGTGGTTTGCAGGAACCGCGTTTTGTTCCCCGCCAGGCTTTCCCAGCAAATACCGCACCGGATCCGGACGCGACCGATCGATAACCGCAGGAAGAACCTCGTGCCGCGCGTAATAGCGGATAGCGAGAACGGAGCAAGCGAATGACAACAACAGTGCCGGCCGTCGCGAAATCGACGACGATAGCTGCAACCGGGCTACCAAAAGTGGTAAGGGGAGAAGGCGGTTATGTCTTCGATTCCTCAGGTAAGCGGTACATAGATGGTTCCGGCGGTCCCGCGGTGTATTGCCTTGGTTACGGCAACGAAGAGGTGATTTCTGCAATTCACGAACAGTTGACGCGTGTGATGCACGGGTATCGTTACACGTTCACCAGTGACCCCCTGGAGGAGCTCAATGCCCTTATCGCTGAGCAGTGCGGCGGAGGACTTGACGCAATGGTGTTCGTATCGGGTGGGTCAGAGGCGGTGGAATCATCAATGAAACTGGCTCTGCAGTACCACACTGGACGGGGAGAAAGAACTCGGCGTCGATTTATCTCGCGGCAGCGCTCTTACCACGGCAATACGCTCGGGGCTTTGTCTATTTCGGGTTTCAAAGAACGCCGTGACTCGTTCGAAGGATCACTTCTTCCGTCGCACTTTGTCTCGTCAGCAAACGCCTACCGTCCACCCGAAGGCGCTACCGCTGGTGAGGTAACCGATTTTTGCGCACATGAGCTGCGAGAGTCCATACAACGCCTTGGTCCGGAGAACGTCGCTGCTTTCGTTTTTGAGCCGATTGTCGGTGCGGCCGGCGGTGTGGTTCCAGCTCCTCCGGGTTACGCGGCACGCGTCCGCGCGATATGCGATGAGTTCGGCGTCTTGATGATCGCGGACGAGGTGATGTGTGGCAGTGGGCGTTCGGGCACCTTCCGGGCTCTAGAGCACGACGATGTCGTTCCGGACATCATGCCGATCGCTAAGGGTATGGGCGGCGGCTACATCCCTTTGGGCGCTGCCGTTTACAGTCAGAAGGTCGGTCAGGTCCTGAACGACGTATTCGGAGGCCCTCAGACGGGGCACACGTTCACGGGGCACACAACGGCGTGTGCTGCAGGTGTTGCGATCCAACGAATCATGAAGCGCGATCGACTTATCGAGCACGTTAGAGTTAACAGTGCGCGTCTATTCGCTCTCTTGCACGACGCGTTAGACGGTATTGACGCAGTCGGTGACATCCGCGGGCGGGGGTACTTCGCTGGAATTGAGCTCGTATCCGACCGTGTTACGAAGCACCCATTTCCCCCGGAGCGTCAACTCTTTCTTAGGATAAGACAGAGAGCCCTCGAAAAAGGGCTCATCTGCTATCCGTCAGGCGGGAACGTTGATGGCACCGCCGGCGACACCATCATTATCTCGCCTCGTTACAACGCAGCGGATGCGGAGCTTTGCGAGATTGCCGACAAGCTGGGCAGCGCTGTCCGGTTGGCACTCAACGACATCGGAGCTATCTGAAATGGCACGCAACGTCATCATCACTTGCGCGATCACCGGATCAATTCATACTCCCTCGATGTCACCCTACCTTCCGGTGACCGAGGATCAAATCGTCGATGAAGCCGTTGCGGCTGCGCGCGCCGGTGCGGCTGTTGTTCACCTGCATGTTCGCGATCCAAAGACGGGACAACCGAGCGCCGATGCCGATCTATTCGAGCGGGTCGTTTCACGAATCAAAGTCGAAACTGATGCGGTACTGAGCATTACGACTGGTGGTAGCGCGGTGATGTCTATCGAGGAGCGACTGGAAGGTCCAAATCGGCTGGCGCCAGAGCTCTGCTCGCTTAACCTTGGAACAATGAATTTCGGTCTGCACCCGATGGCGAAGAAGGAGCGCGAATGGAGGCACGACTGGGAGAAGCCGTTCCTGGAAGGTACCAAGTCTGGCTTCTTCAAAAACACTTTCGCAGATATGGAGCGAGTGATTCGGGAGCTAGGTGACCGCTACGGAACTAGATTCGAATTCGAGGCGTATGACACCGGCCACTTGTACACGCTCGCGCATCTTGTCGACATCGGTCTGGTGAAGGGAAAGCCGTTCGTCCAATTCGTAATGGGCGTGCTCGGTGGGATCGGTGCAGAACCGGAAACTCTTTTTTCCATGCAACAAACCGCGAGTCGATTGTTTGGCAACGACATCGAATGGTCGGCCTTACCGGCTGGGCGCTCCCAGATACCTCTGTGTGCTGTTGCGGCTGCTATGGGAGGGAACATACGCGTCGGCCTCGAAGATAATCTTTGGTTGTCTCCAGGAGTGCTGGCCAAGTCGAATGCTGAACAGGTTACAAAAGTACGTAACATCGTGACTGAAATGAATTTGGGAGTGGCTTCATCATCTGAAGCCAGACAGCGACTTGGTATCAAAGAAAATGAACGTGTCGGCACTCGATAAACTGCAGTTAATCGCCCGCGGTGAAGTGCCACGACCGGATTTATACGAGACGTTGGACATCGCGGTCGTCGGCGCTGAAGCCGGATCTGTCGTGCTTGAGTTGCGACCGTCGAAGAGACTAACCAACCCTTGGGGCTTTGTCGGGGGCGGAGCCATATCCGCGGTTCTTGACACCGCTACTGCATGGGCCTGCGACACCATGTGCCAAGCGGGCACTGCTTGCACGACTGTCGCGCTCTCGGTCAATTTCCTCCGCGCCGTGCGGATTGACGATCATCCGATGAGTGCTCACGCGACGGCCGTTCATCGGGGATCGCGAATGATGGTCTCTGAGGGACGATTGATAGACAGCAACGGGCGACTGGTTGCGACGGCGACGTCGACTTGCTTCGTGGTCGCAGTTGACGGACAAAATCGGTGACTATCGCCACCTTGAATTCACTAAATATCGCTGGAACAGTTGACATGGATACCAAAGACATCGCCGTTAATTCGACCCGCCTCTGGGATACCTTGATGGAGGTCGCGGCCATAAGCCCCGGAAAGGCCGGCGGGAGCAATCGACAGGCGCTGACTGATGGCGACGGTGAGGTGCGCAGCCTCTTCAAAACCTGGTGCGAGGAGGCTGGCATGAGCACTGGAGTCGACAAGGTTGGAAACATGTTTTTCACGCGTCCCGGGACTGACGATAATGCCTTGCCAGTCTATATAGGATCACATCTTGATACGCAGCCCACCGGCGGGAGGTTTGACGGTGTTCTCGGCGTTCTGGCTGGTCTTGAAGTCGTGCGTACACTCAATGACACCGGAGTTCAAACGAAGCACCCTATCGTCGTGACGAATTGGTCTAACGAGGAAGGGGCGCGTTTCGCGCCGGCCATGCTCGCGTCCGGTGTGTTCGCTGGCGTGCATACTCTGGAGTATGCACATAGCCGAACGGACCTTGATGGGAAGACATACGGCGACGAACTCAAGCGGATTGGTTGGCTGGGAGACGAGGAGCCGGGTAGCCGCAAGATGCACGCGTACTTCGAGTACCACATCGAGCAGGGCCCGATCCTCGAGGAAAACAGCAAGGAAATCGGCGTCGTCACGCACAACCAAGGCTTATGGTGGCTGGAGTTCACACTGACCGGCAAGACGTCCCATACCGGGGCGACGCCGATGCGCATGCGGGTAAATGCGGGGCTTGCGATGGCACGCATTTTGGAATTGGTTCAGCGGGTCGCCTCCGCTTACGGTTCCGATTGCATGGGCGGCGTTGGGCAGATGCGCTTCTTCCCCAATTCGCGCAACGTTTTGCCTGCCAAGGTTGTCTTCACGGTCGATCTGCGGTCACCGGACGAAAGGAAACTAAACGTCATGCGTGCTGACGTCGAGCGGGAAGCAGCGGCCGTCTGCGAGGACCTAAACGTTGACTGTGCGATTGAGGCCATCGGGCACTCAGAACCGGTGACTTACGATGCGGGACTGGTGTCGACAGTGCGCCAGGCGGCCGAGCAGCTGGGGTATAGATCGATGGACATTATCTCTGGCGCCGGTCATGACGCCTGCTGGACCGCCCGCGTAGCTCCCACTACCATGATCTTCTGTCCCTGTGTCGGTGGGGTATCTCACAATGAAGCCGAGGCGATATCGGAAGACTGGGCTGCAAAGGGCGCTAACGTGCTTCTTCACTCGGTAATTGCATCTGCCTTTGCTGGATGAGCGCAAAAAGGTATTGGATCGGCAAGCCAGAGTAGCAAGGCGCAAATCAGACTCAGGGTTACTACCGGTCGGCGGAGAACGGACAGCGAGATTTTTTGACACGCCGTGGATCAGAGATACCATCGCAAGATAGGCCGGAGAATCAAGCCAGCTTCCCATCGACAAAAGGATCGCACATGTGTCGTCTCCCGTTTGTGACACCCGAGCTTATCCTGCTTCTTGACGCGCTCGAACGAGACGAGCAACGAAAAAACTGCGAATTCGGTCGCATCGCAGTGCAAGTTCGGCAGGCTGTCGCTATAGAGATGGGCTGGGTTGTACTGGTCAGCCGGCTATTGCATTGGCGAGTGGGAGGTCATCGGCGCTCCGGCAATCACGAACGCAAGTTTTAGGAAAGCGTTTCTTGACTATATCGTCAGAACATGACGGAGTCGACGGCGATTCCGTCGCGTGACGGCCGTAGCTGGTTTCGCTGCTTATCCGCTTCGGTGCGCGAGCCCGTTCAAGAACGACCATAACGCAGCGACGTTTGACGGGCCGATAAGTATGACGGAAAAATGGTGTCTACGCGGGTCGTCCCGTCAGGCCCAACACCAGTAGCTGTGGTTCATGTCTCTAAGACCAGAGACCGTACACGCGGATGGCGGAGCCCGTTTCATGCGGAAAACTTGCGGCTGACTGCCGTTGTCCGGCTTAGCCAGCACTCGAGCTAGTTAGTGCTACGCCGGGCAACCTTTAACCTATCCGATTATTGGTCGCGAAAGATGTGATGTTGTTGCCGGTTAGGAATGAGGGACTCTTGCCGGCCGAGTACAAGGATCATCCTCTGACGGGAGAATCGGATGACCTCCGCGAATGCTATGTAGGCGGCGATTTTCTGCTCATCTAGCGAATCTCCGCAACCGAGTTCGTGGTCGTTCGAAGCGGCACCCACGCCGAGCTGTTCAAGTGAAATAGAGCCACTGATAGAGCCGTCGCGGAAACGCGGCCGCTCCAGGATGGGCGCACTCCAGTGGGTGCAAGTCGGGGTGCGGTCAGGAAACTGAACAAATCGTACGTTAGCCGCACTGCACAATCAGCGGAATCAAGGATTTGCGATTACATCGACTGTCACGCTGGTTGTCGACAAGTGCGGAAGAAAGAATCCTTGTGCGACAAGGCTTTCCGGGCTGCTGGCGTACGCAAGAATCCGAATCCTGACTGCACCCCTGGTCGGGCGAAAAGATGGTGCTACTGCCATCGTTGATTCACGAGGAGCTCGACCGCGAGCGCATCGTCAGTGGTTACGCCAAGCCACGGCCCAAGCGACCGTACGGCGTGGTCGCGCTCGCGACCGCTTTCGCGCGGGTCAAGGACTGGAGGCCTACGGCGCAACCGTTGCCGACAGGGAGTCCGTCGGAGACGCCATCAACGAATTGCGAAAAGGCACCTACGAGAAGGTGGTTGTTCTGGTAAATCGATATGACGGAATCGACCTTCCCGACGATACCTGCCGCATACTGATTTTCGACGGCAAGCCCTACTCGGAGAGCCTGGTCGATCTGTACGAAGAACTGCGTCGCCCAGACAGCGTGGCCACCTTGATGCGCACCGTACGCACGGTGGAACAGGGGATGGGCCGGAGCGTGCGCGGCGAAAAAGACTACTCCGTGGTCGTGATCGTCGGCTCTGATCTCACGCGTCTCATTCGGGACCGCGAATCGCGTAAGTACCTCTCTTCGCAGATGTCGAGGCAGATCGAGATCGGGCTCGAGATCACGGAGATGGCCAAGCAAGACATCGAGGGCCGCGAAACGCCTGCCGACGCCTTCGCTGGTTTGGTTCGCCAATGTCTCCAACGTGACGAAGACTGGACGGCCTTCTATGCAGAGCAGATGGCCACGGTCAAGCCCTCGGGCGCGAACGAACGCGTTCTTCGCGCTTATGCGGCAGAACTCGTCGCAGAGCAGGCGTATCGAAACGGTGACTACGGTACTGCGGCCGAAATCCTGCAAGGCCTCCTGGACAAAAAACTGGTCGACAGCGAGGATAAGGGCTGGTATTTGCAGGAAATGGCGCGTTATCAGTATCGTGTCAATCGTCCGGAATCCCAACGGCTACAGATTGCGGCACACAAGGACAATCACCTGCTTTTGAAACCGTCCGAAGGTGTGACCGTTGCCAAGCTGACTTTGGTAAGTCAGGGCCGGGTCGAAAGAATTATGGCGTGGGTGAGCAAATTCGAGAACTATGGACAACTTGAGATTGCACTCTCCGACATCCTAGGACGGTTAGTCTTCGGCACCAAGGCGGACAAGTTCGAACTGGCTTTGGATGAGATCAGTCGAGCCATCGGGTTTGCTGGCGAACGGCCGGACAAGGAATGGAAGGAAGGGCCAGACAACCTGTGGGCCCTAGACGATACGCAATACATCATGTGGGAATGTAAGAGCGAAGTCGAAATTGATCGCGCCGAGATCAATAAACGCGAGGCCGAGCAGATGAACCGGTCAAGCGCCTGGTTCGACAAACACTACGGGGGAATGAAGGTCAAGCGTATCATCGTCCATCCGAGCAACGTGGTCGCCAGCGCGGCTTCGTTCACCCATGAAGTTGAGGCAATGCGGGAGACTGAACTTAAGCGATTCGTCAAACAGTTGCGCGAGTTCTTCAAGTCTTTCGAAGCGTTCAATTTCAAGGATCTTTCGGTAGTTCAGCTTCAAAAGCTTGTGAACATGCACGGCTTGTCCGTACCGTCGCTGCTGACTGAATCGACGAAGAAACTGAAGAACCTGAAGTAGCCGTGGCCCGCCAGGCGTGGTGCGCGGTCGATCGCGTACTGGCTAAGAACGGCGCATTGACTCAACTAACTTATAGAAGGAATCGAACCATGGCAATCGAACGTCCGCCGCTTCATTCGGTGTGGGAAAACGCAGAGGGCGATAAGTATTTTGTCGAGGATGTTTCGGAGCCTTTGAGCGAGAAAGAAATCGCCAACGATCCCGACATCAAGACGGCCGCCGAGGCTGACGACGCGCGCGCCAGCTTTCTGGTTACATACGTTCCGTACGACGATCGCGGCGATGAAGGAGCGATCGGTTATGAAGCCGACCATGAGGAATGGGCGGACTTTGTGAAAGAGAATGTGTTGAAGCAGATCGGAATTGAACTTGGACCACGTATACTTTGACTGCACAGGGAGCGCGCCCCCGGGATTTCGACTGAGATGTACACGTTGTGCGCGGGTCAGGAATCCCGAATTGTGCCGCCATATTCTGTGGGCACACCGCACTCGTGTGGGGACTTCATGAAAACCTAATGCGTCGGGTGCTTCGAAGTCTCCTGACTTCAACCGGCGTACAGATTGGGGCGTCTCAAGGGGCGGCATTGCGCGCGTGCACGCGTAAATGTCCGAACCTTGAGGTGACGCTGCTGGGTTACGATACCAGGCGGAGTTTCGAGGATTTTGGATCATCCGGGAAGCGCAGGTCGTGCAACCTGACGAGATCATTACTGTGCATTAACAGGGTCGCTTCCATGTTTTGGCGAGTGTACTTTAGCGTATCGGTAAAGTACCTGGTGATGCCGGGATACGTTTTGGTTTCTTCGCGCTCAAAGGAGTTTGGCTCAGGGAGGCCGAGCCGGCGTAATGAAATCCAAAGACTCTTTTTGCCATAGGGCGTAAGAAAGCCGAGATCGCCCACGCGCTTTAGTAACGCGGCCATCGAGGCACGCCAGAACAGCTTTAGCTTAGCAAGATCTTCGAGGCGCACGTTGTTCAGGCGCGTAAAAATGGCTCGCATTTCGGCCTCCGGCATCAGGAACTCGGCGGCGAACTCGTCGGCCTCGTCCTCCATCTGTTCATGCGGGAAATCGTGCATAACGAGATGACCAAGTTCGTGGGCAAGCGTAAAACGCCAGCGGTCGCCGGGAAGAGCGCCATTAATGAAAATCAAGGGCGGCATATCGGCTAGTCTGATGCTGGTTGCGTCCATTGACCGGGTGCCAAATTCCACCGGGACCACAATGACACCGGCGCTCTCGATGAGAGCCGTAACATTCTTTACGGGGCCGTCGGGCAGTGTCCAAAACTGGCGAACGGCTTGTGCGACGCGCGCGGCGCTGTTCGCATACTCCTCGATGTCTAGCTGCGGCAATGGACGTCGCGCTTTGACCTCGACGGCGTTCAAGAGCTTCGCTAAGTGCATGCGAGTGAGATTGATGATTGCGTGAATGCGTTTTCGATCGCGCGCGGTGAGGTCAGCCTTCTTGCGATAAAAATATGCGCTCGATCCCACGCCAAGTAGATCACCTGGCTGGGTAAGAAAGGCGACCGGCACCTTGAGAGATTCAGCCAACTTCCCCGCGAGTTCGTCCGGAGCGTCCGGCTGCAGGCCGCCTTCAATCTTCGCAATTTTCGCTTGACCGACGTTCGTTAGCTCTGCCAGCTGCTCTTGTGTCAACTCCCGCAGTTCACGCGCGAGGGTGACCATGTGAGGATTGAGTATCATTTCAATGTTGTTCCGTCCAGTAGATCTTCCTCGACAACCGCTGGCCGCCGGGGCAGGAGAATGGCGCCCTCGTCCTCGTCTGCCGTTTCATCTGCCAGACGTTGCTCATACAGGTCTGCCATAACCGTTTCGACGCTTTCGGCCAGCAAGCGGAGTGACCAGGCAATACCTTCCCCGCTGGGGCAGACGAGATATACAGCATCGATTTCCGTCGCGGCTGAGTTCAGCGTGTATCCGAGTTCCAGGTGGCACGCGCCCGGCATCCCATCCAACTGTTCCTGGTTCTTGAAGTCGCGAACCTGTCCCGTAGATACATTAGCGGTGCGGAGTTCGCCGTCCATCTTCTTCATGCGAATAGCGAAGACGCCGACCGGGGAGCCGATGACAAGTACCTTTAGCCTGTTGACGTCTACCAGATCCGCACCCTCCGTCGCCTCGGCAAATCGCGCCGCGCGGTCGACCCAGTGGTCGTGCACGATGTTGGCTCGGGTTGTCGAGTTATGGATTGCGCGGACTGTGTCCGAGTATCGACTTCCGTAATCGGCCCAGCTGTCCATGCAAAGGGTACG
Organism: Paraburkholderia sp. MM6662-R1; assembly: GCF_050436245.1. Taxonomy (NCBI): domain Bacteria; kingdom Pseudomonadati; phylum Pseudomonadota; class Betaproteobacteria; order Burkholderiales; family Burkholderiaceae; genus Paraburkholderia; species Paraburkholderia sp. MM6662-R1. The sequence continues at coordinate 14,815 of NZ_JBNDLV010000005.1, forward strand.
CATCATGCCGAGATAAGGGGTCAGCGCTTCAAGTGAAGCGGTACGAGCGGCGACGGTCATCCAAAGCTCCTGTTGGCTGTCGGCCGGATTGTATCGCAAACGGAACAAATATAGGAAAATATTCCTGATTTTATTCCTGTGGATTCTTGAGCATGGCCATTTTCACGGTATGCACCGCTTCGCAGTGGGCGGCGGCGAGGCGCCGATGGTCGGCGTCACACCTCCTGCAATGCCCTCAGGCGGCCACCGCCAGACCGCCTTACTCCTGCGAGCCGGCAGACGCCCCGCCTGTTCGACTAACGCTTGGGGAATGGTCACTGCCTAACAAGACGGCCCGCCTCTGTTTTTTATGGTGGCTGGCCATCGCTCTCGTTATGGTGTCAGCGGCTGCGGAGCGCAGCATCGCGTGAGTAACATCTTGTAACGCAATATCTGGGAAAACCTCTGTATTGTCATTGTTCAGACGAAATTGGCCGCGCGGCATCCGGCGAGGAGGCAACCGTCATGGACACAAGGATCCGGCGGGGCAGAAGGGCATTAGTGAACTGGCTGGAGCGCTTACACCGACTGGCCCCGGCGAAGTCCGTCGTCTGGGTTCCTGCAGGCACATTCGCATTGATCCTGGTCCTCTGGATCGGAACGATCTCGCGTATCCAGGCGGAAGGACGGGAAGCACGGCAGGCGGCGGCTGGCGCTACTTCCCAGGTGGCATCGTCGTTTGCTGCTCATATCGACAAGACGGTGCACGATGCCGATGTCGCCGTACGCTGGATCAAATACGAATACGAGCGCTCGCCGTCAACGTTCCGGCTGGACACGTATAAAGAGAAGGGGTTGATTTCCGCAGGTACCGCACTGCAGGTCACCATTGTCGGGCCAGACGGCGAAGTCTTGCAGACGACGACGCCCGAGGCGCAGCCCGTCAACGTCAGCGACCGGCGACACTTTCTTGCCCATAAAAGCAGCCCGGATATTGGACTGTATATCAGTCGGCCGGTGTTAGGTCGCGTATCTCACCATTGGACGCTGCAGTTCACGCGTCGCCTGAACAACCCCGACGGGTCTTTCGCGGGCGTGGTGGTGGTGTCGGAAGATCCCGACTTTCTCACTACCGGCTTCAACAATCTCGAGGCCCTGGGCGTGGGCGGCATGCTCGTGGTGATGTCAGATAACGGCTACCTGCTCTCGCGCCTGGCGAGCGGTGAGCATGCTTCGCCAGTTGGACCACCAGCGTCCGCGTATCGCGAAATGGTCGATGCGAAAGGTGAAGGGTTCACCGATCCCGTGGACCGCGTGCCTCGCATCGTTACCTATCGGCATTCGACGCAGTATCCGGTGGCGGTGCTGGCCGGCATCTCGGAAAAGGTCGCGCTCGCCGGGTATCGGCACGCCAGGGATCTGTACATCCTGATGGCCGGCCTTCTCACGGTCGTGCTGCTGGCAGCGGCTGCGATCATTACGGCAACGATGACGCGGCTGGTGGCAGCCCGGGCACGAATGCAGCACCTTGCGGAAACAGACGCGCTGACGGGTCTCCCCAATCGCTACCTGCTCACTGAAATCCTGCGGCGGAGGATCGGGCGCGAGAGGCCGCTCGACAGGCTGGCGCTCCTCTTCGTCGATCTCGACAACTTCAAGCGCATCAACGACGCGCTGGGCCATCAGACGGGCGATGAACTGCTCCAGAATGTGGCGCGGCGCCTCGTGAGGGTGGCCGGAAACAAATCGTTCGTTGCCCGGGTGGGCGGGGACGAATTTGTGCTGGTCGTCGAGGGGATGGATGTCGCTGTCGCCGCACGCGACATGGCCCGGTCGATCATCGATACGTTCGAGCTCGCCTTCGGGCTGCGCGGCAACAGCTATGTAATGCGTGTGAGCATCGGCGTTGCCGTCTACACGGCGGAGTCCGAAACGGAATATGACCTGCTCAGGCAGGCGGACCTGGCCATGTACGCAGCGAAGGAGGAGGGCAGGTCGGCGAATGCAAGCCGATACCATACTTTTGCCCCGGACCTGGCAGTCCGGGGGATGCGCGATATCGAACGGCAGCAGGAACTGCAGTACGCGATCCAGAACAATGAGTTCTTCCTCGAGTACCAGCCGATCGTGTCGCTGGACACGGGAGACACACTGGGCGTCGAAGCGCTCGTGCGCTGGCGCCACCCGGAAAAAGGCATTGTCCTACCGGGCGAGTTTATTCCGTTTGCGGAAAGCACGGGATTCATCATTCCCATTGGCGAGCTGATCCTCGAGGCGGCCTGCGCCCAGTTCAGTGAATGGATGGAAAGCGATCCGCGCCCGCTCTATCTGTCTGTGAACGTGTCGGCCGCGCAGCTGGTCCACGGGGATCTGATCGGCGTGATCCGCCAGTGTCTCGAGCGGCACTCGATTGATCCGCGGCGGCTGAAGCTCGAAATCACGGAGACCGCCATTCTCAAGGACGCCGCTCTCATTGCACGTCGCCTGAAAGAACTGCGACTGCTCGGCGTCAGGGTGGTGCTGGACGACTTCGGAACCGGCTATTCGTCGCTGGCTCACCTGACCAATCTGATGGTTGACGGCGTGAAAATCGACCGGAGCTTTACGCGGGGCGTGCCTGGCGACAGGACGGCGCTCGCGATGTTCCAGAGCATTGTTTCGCTGACGCATGATCTCGGACTTTCACTCGTGGTCGAAGGCGTCGAGACGGAGCAGCAGGTCAACTGGCTACGCCGCTTCGGACATATCGAGGTGCAGGGTTTCTATTTCTGCCGGCCGGTCGCACCGGGTAGTCTGCAAGCCGGTCGCGCGGCATAGGGTGCGGCCATGCGCACACTAGCTGCCGGCCGCGCGGATCGAGACGGCGAAATGCTCTTCGAGGCCGCCATGCACGTCACGCGCGATCGTGTCGCGTTGCAATTGTGGCGGAATCCGGATATGTCCTGCGTGCTGGAACGGCAGCTTGTCAGGGCCGACGGGGTGACCATGACACAGATTCTGCTGGCAGCGGACCGTGACACATTGCAGGAGTTCATCGCCGCGGATCCATATGGCGAGCACCTGCGCCCGCAATATGAATCCCTCTGCCGGATCCACCGCGAACAACTGGAAAGCCAGTCGGGGCGCCCCGCAGCGCGGCAACGCCCGTGCGATCCGCTCGACCAGATCGGTCGCGTTCGCGGCTGCCCGAACGAGGCGGAGCTGATGGCAATAATCAGCGGCGTGCTTCTCCCTCTGGGCGCACAGTCCTACACCTATCGCTGGTTGCATGTCGACGAAAGGACTGGCGCCATTGACGGGCAACGCTGCCTCATTGGATGTCATCCTGGCTGGATTCACGCGTACATCAGTCACCAATGGTACAGGACGGATCCTGTCATCGAGTATGCGCGAAAGAACGGCGCCCTGATACTTGCAGGCGATATTGAGTCGTTCGGCGACGATGGCCGCGCGAGGGAGGCAGCAGCGCAATACGGTTTCCGGAGCGCTATCGTCTGTCCGGCGCATCGGCCTTCCGGTACGTTGATCGGCCTGCTGCAGGCCGGCAACGAACTGCCTCAGCCGGAAGGCGAGCGTGTGCTCTGGCAGGACCGGAGCCGCGCGCTGCTACGCTCGCTTACGGAGGAAATACTCGAGTGGCGCATCGTCGCGCAGCGTGAGGAGGAGGCTAGCCGGATCGATCTCGATCCGCGCGAGCGGATCGTCCTGCGCCTCGTGAGGGCGGGCCGCACCGCGTGCAATGTTGCGGACAGCCTCGGCCTTTCGGAAAGAACGGTCTACGACATCTTCAAGAAAATCAACCGGAAGCTGGGCGTTTCGCATATCACCCGGGCGGCCGCAATGGCCACCGACAAGGGGCTGATTGAATAGCGGGAACTGCCGTTTTTTAAAACGGAACAGAGCATCATAGCAAAGGATGTGGCTCCTGCATACGTCAGAATCCATCCGGTTTTGACATAGCGTTCTCCGCTAAAGTGACTTCCACCTGACCCGATCCCGCGCTTGCCGCGGCGATGCGGCCGCCTCCTTGTCGAATAATCCTGCCGATGATCCGTATCCGATTAGGACAACGTATTACGCATGCCGTGCTGGCAGCCTTTCTCGCCTGCGGGACGGCAGGGCATGCGGCACGCGCGGGCCAGACATGGACGATCGCATCGGACCATCCAGCCGATACCGCAGCCGGTCGAGGCGTTCAATCCTTCGTTGCAGCGTTGACCCGACAGACGGACGGGGTCCTGACCGGGCGGGCCGAATTCATGGCGAAAGCCGCGACGAAGGACCCTGTGGCGGCGGTACTGGACGGCAACGTGCAGGCCGTAGACGTGTTTGCCGGGGCGCTGGCACACGTCGATCCCATCTTCGAGTTGTCGACACTGCCATTCGCGGTCCGCTCGGAGGAAGAGTCCCGGCGCCTTGCCTGCCTCGCGAAACCGGCTTACCGGCGTGCGTTGCTGCGTGCGGGTCTGCACCTGCTTTTCATTTCACCCTGGCCTCCCACCGGGCTCTGGTCGCGGCAGCCGGTGACGACGCTCGCCGACCTGGCCAATCTGCGGGTGCGGACCTACGACGACGCCTCCGCCGAGGTACTGGGGGCGCTGGGTGCCCATGGCGCCGCGCTACCTGTCCAGGACGTCGGGTCGCTTCTCCGCAACGGTCGTCTTGACGCAGTCCTGTCGTCGGGTGATGGGGCGGTGGGTATCACTCTCCAGGCGAATCTGTCGAATTTCAATGCGATCCACTACGCGTTTCCCGTGTCATTCGTGGTGATGAGTCAATCGCGCTACGAGGCGCTGCCGGAAAAACTCAGGCCCAAACTGGACGCAGCCGCCAATGAAGTCGAGTCGCAGCAATGGACGTCCCTGCCTGCGCGGATTCGGGCGAACGACGTGCAAATGCAGCATGCAGGGGTGAGGGTGAACACCTCGATCGACAACGCGCTGGACGTGCGCCTTCGCGAAGCCGGTCAGGCCCGCGTGTACGACTGGCTGTCACGGGTTCCGCCCGAGGACGCCGACATCATCAGAACGTTCCAGCACCAGGAGGCGCCAGCGGCGCAAGTCCCATGTCCACTCAGTCTGCTCGAGGCAGGGCGCGGTACCCGCGAATAGCGGCGTTCGCACGCCCGCGCGTGATCGTTCTGGCGGTCGTGATCGCCTACGGGCTGCTGCTCGTCGCCAGTACCGCCCATATGTCCGCGGCGGAACGTGCCGCCGCGTTGCTGCCATGGCGGGGCACTGGCTCGTCGGTGTGGTCGCTACGCGTCCGGCTGGGTGATCAACGGTGTGATATCGACAACGTATTCATCGGTGACGGCATGGTTCGTACCGGCAACCGTTGTGTATTGGAAAAGGATGGGACAAGTCATGAGCGAAAAAGCAATTGACCTTAACGTCGACATCGGCGAAGGCTTCGAGCACGACGGCGAACTGCTGCAGTACGCCACGTCGGTCAACGTGGCGTGCGGATGGCATGCCGGCGATCCGCTAACCATGCGTCGCGTCACGACGGAGGCGATTCGCCAGGGCGTCGCGATCGGCGCGCATCCGAGCTTTCCGGACCGCGAAAACTTTGGCCGGGCGGCGATGAACCTTCCTGCGGATGAGGTGTATGCCGGCGTGCAATATCAGGTTGGTGCGCTGGCTGCTGTGGTGGCCGGGCTCAGCGGGCGCGTCACGCATGTGAAACCGCACGGCGCCCTTTACAACCAGGCGGAGGAAGACGCCGACCTGGCCCGCGCGATCGTGCATGCCGTCCGCGATATGAATCCGGGGCTGGCGATCTTCGGCCTCGCTGGGGGACAACTTGTGCGGACCGCGCGTGATGAAGGGCTGGTGGCGATCGAGGAAGGCTTCGCCGATCGGGCGTATACGCCGCACGGCAAGCTCGTGCCTCGATCACAGCCGAACGCAGTGCTCGAAAGCGATGAACTCGCCTGCGAGCAGGTGATCAGCATGGCGCGCGATGGCCGGGTCAGGGCATCGGACGGTAGCTGGGTCAGCATCAGCCCGCAGTCGTTGTGTCTGCATGGAGACGGAGCGCATGCGGTGGCGTTTGCCAGACAGATCCGTGCAGTGCTGGCCACGGCTGAAATAGCAGTCCGTTCTTCCTCGCACCCAGCGCACCTGGCTTCATGAGTGCGTTGGGCGATTGAATGGGTCAGGAAACGAGGGCGATTGCTTTCTGTACGAGAAGCGGATCCACTTCACCGGTCTCCGAAGCGCTTTGATAGATGAGGGAAATCAGTTTAGCCATCTTTGCTGCGTCAATTGAACGCCCGGCGCTGGGAAGCCCGGCATCGATAGCGACGAAGACGCGACACAGGATGCCTTCATCGATAGCACCGTAACGAGACGAGCGTTTTCCCGTTACCAGGTACGCAACATCAAAGCCATGCATTGCAAGAGCAGCCAGATAGCCCACATCGGGAAGCCGCACTGACTGTTCGTAATTGAACTGGGCGCGACGACTTACGCCAGCAATCGCTTTCATGTCGCCCTGTGCTAGCCCCATACGTTCGCGTTCGGCTACCAGCCGGGCACCGAAAGTTTCTGGCATAAATGTGCTCAAATATTGACAATGGGCACAAACGTGCCTATATTGTATGAAGTTGAATAACCTTGCTCAGTATACGGGTGGCACATCCCAATGAAAACCTCGGAGGCGCGGCAGCGTGTAGCGAGGCGACAGCGGACGAGGGAAGGTGGGTGCGGAGAAACAGGTAGTAGAAGCGGCTGGCACTGATGTAGCGAGGATCTGCGCCAGCCTGACCAGTTGTTGAAACCTGCGAGGTCGACAATGGCTGAAGCCATCATATCGTTTGAGCCTGGTCAGCGCCGGAGCGTTGGCGAGGGGCGCAGTCATGCTTGACTTCGACACGCTGGCCCAGCAATGCGCACCCGGCGTCCACCCCACGACGCTTCAGGCGGTCGTGCGCACTGAATCGGGCTTCAATCCCTATGCGATTGGCGTCGTCGGTGGTCATCTCGCGCGTCAGCCGCGAGATCGCGCAGAAGCCGTGGCGACGGCAAAGGCGCTCGATGCCCAGGGGATCAATTTCAGCATGGGGCTCGGCCAGGTCAACAGGACGAACCTCGCCCGTTACGGCCTGACCTACGAAACCGTATTCGACCTGTGTGCAAACCTCAAGGCCGGTGCCGACATTCTGCGCAGCTGCTACATGCGCGCGGCCGCCACGATGGGGGCGGGGGACCGGGCGTTGCGCGCGGCAATCAGCTGCTATTACAGCGGCAACTTTACCCGCGGCTTCGCGGCCGACTCCAATGGGACAAGCTACGTGCAGCGCGTATCGGCCAACGCGCAGCCTGTCGATACGTCGAGCAGTCTCGTCCCCGCGATTCCCGTCGTGATGGACCGGCCGCAGGCGGGCGCCCCTGTTCGCGTCCGACCGGCCACCGCACAACGTGCAGGCGCGAGCCGCAACGAAGCGGTCGCCGACCCGCAAAGCCAGGCCCACCCGTCATGGGATGCGTTTGGCGACTATCCGTGCGCCGGAACGTCGTGCAAATGATTTACCCCGGCGTGCATGGCGACGCCGGTGACTCACCGCCCAAGGAGAAATCATGCATCACAAAGTATCGCCTTGCTCACAGAAATTAGTACAACTTACCGCATATGCAGCTGGCATGAGGATGCAGGTCATTCTGACCGCCGTGCGCAAGGCCGTTCTGATCGGTGTCGTCATGGGCTCGCAACTCGCGCTTGCAGGCGGCGGTCTGGACTCGGCGACCCAGGGCGCGACCACCTTCAAGATCTGGCTCTATTCGTTCCTCGGCGTCTGTGCGGCCTGCGTGCTGATGTGGAAGGGCGCGGAATGCTGGGCCGATCGCGCGCACTGGAGCGAGTTTGTGACGATGTGCGGCAAGGTGGCGGTGGTGGGCTCGGTGGTCGGCGTGCTCGCGCCGTATCTGTGGAACATGTTCAGCTGAGAGCGTCATGTCGGAAAAGAACACCTATCCCGGCTTTAATGGTCTCGGCCGCACGGCGGCCATCTGGGGTGTCCCGTACATGGCGATGCTGGTCGTCGTAGTCGCCTCGATGTTTGTGGGCGTACTGATCTCGTTTTTCGTCGGCCCGGGCGGCCTGCTGTTCGTTTTTCTCGGATTTCCTGTGCTGCTCTATTTCAAGCACGTGTGCGAAACCGATGATCAGGGTCTGCGGATCATGTGGCTGGAGCTGCGCTGCCGGTTCTACTTCTGGCGACTGCGCGTGCGGGCGCGCGTCAATGCGGGGCGCGCCGCGCCGCAGTTCGGCAACACGGCCACGCTTGCGCCGCTGCGCTACGGCCGGCAACGGCGGGTCTACCGCGACTTCCTCAAACCCCTGTCGAGCGGTGAACGCCGGCTGCGTGAACTCGAAACGGATCAGTGATGAAAGGCAAACCGATGGAAGGCAGACCCGCCGTCTCCAGCGAGATCCTTGGCGCCATTGGCGCGGTTGAGGACTGGCTCCCGAAGTTCGGTCATCCGGTCACGAAACACGTTCAGCACCTCGAGGGCAACCGTTTCATGGTGACGCTGGCCAAGCGCGGCGTGCCGTTCGAAGTGCATGAAAACGAAGCGATCGAGCGCATGTTCGATCGCGACACCGAAACATACAGCAAGCTGGGGCGCGATCTGGGCGGCCGCCTTGGCTATCACGCGGTCTTCGCGCGCCGGCGCGTGAGCTTCGAGCGTGCGTACCGTTTCGGTCCGCGTTTCATGCAGTGGTTCGCGTCGGTGCATCTGGGGAAGTTCCATGAGGGGAAATTCTTCGAGAACCGCTATTACCTGTCGCTGATCCTGAAATACGAAGATTTCGACGATGGGTTGAAGGAGATCGAATCACTCGCCCAGCAGGCGCTGCTGCAGTTCGCCGACTACGAGGCAGAGTTGCTCGAAGTGTACGGGCGCAAACACATGAACGGCACGCCAATGCTGTTCTCCAGGCAGTATGGTTTTATAAGCGATCTGGTCAATGCGGTGCAGGGTGATCTGCCGGTGGCGGCGGAGCCAGGCACGGACATCATCCCGTCGAGCTATCTGCATTTTGGCTACAACGCACTGTCCATTCAGGGTCCGGGCGTGCCGGCGTCGCGTCAGTTCGCCACCTGCTACGACCTGCGCGGCTGTCCGGACAAGCCAGGCTGGGGGCAACTCGACCCGATCATCTCACTGCCGGTGGAGTTGACGGTTGCGCACTCGTTCAACTGCATGACCGGCTTCGAGTCGAACCGCACGATCGATTCAGCGATCAACAAGCTGGAGTCCGCCGGCGACAAGGCGAAGCATCAGGTCAGGGAACTGCGCGATGCGCAGGGCTATGTGAACACGGGTGAACTGTCATTCGGCGAGTATCACGGCGCGGCCATCGTCTATGGCGAGACAGCGAAGGAGGCACTGGAAAACGGCAACCTGCTGGCGTCGCGCTCGCTGAACGAATGCGGCGTCGAATGGGCGCTGGCAACGGGCTCCGCACCATTCACCTACTTCTCGCAGGTACCAGCGGCCAGGGTGAAGCCCCGGCCGAAGGTGCAGTCGTCGCGCAATTTTGCATCGATGCACGCATGTCACGACTATTCGACCGGCAAGGCCGAAGGCAACCCGATTGGTGACGGATCGGCCATCATTCCGTTCCGCTCGGCCTCTGGCATGTATCACTACAACCACCACGCGACGCGGCGGGGCGATATCAACGTGGCGGAAAAGCTTGCTGCCCATAACGAACTCAAGGGTACGACCGGTACCGGCAAGAGCATGTTGGCTGCGGCGATCACCGGCATGCTGTCGCGCTTTGACCCGCTCCTGTACGTGCTCGACAAAGGGCGTGGCTGGGAGGTATTGATCCGTGCAATGGGGGGTGCCTATGTCTATCTGGAGAAAGGCAAGCCAACCGGCTGGGCGCCGTTCGAGCTGGCCGACACACCGGATAACCGCGAGTTCCTGTACGGGTTGACGGAACTGTGCGGCCGGAAAAACGGCGTCGACCACCAGGGCCGTCAGATCAGGATCGATCTGACGGCCTCTGAGAAAATCCAGTGCCGCAACGCCGTCGATGCGGTCATGGGCATCGAGGATGTGCGCCTGCGCCGTTTCAGTCTGCTGCTGGACAGCATTCCGGACGAAGGCGATGACAGTCTGCGTGCGCGACTCTCGCTCTGGTGCAAGTCAGAGGGTGGCCGGTTCTGGTGGGTGTTTGACAACCCACCCAACCTGTCGCTGAACATGAGCGAGCAACGCTGGATCGGGTTCGACGTCGAGGCGTTTCTCGTCGAGAACTATGAGCCGTCGGAACCGGCGTTCGCTTATCTGTTCCACCTCAAGAAACTGATGCGCAGCGAAGGCCGGCTGATGCAGACGGTGATTGAGGAGTACTGGCTGCCGATCCGCTTCCGCACGATCCGTGAGCAGATCGAGGAAACGCTTGCCAGCGGTCGCAAGGAGGGTGAGTTTCTCACCCTGATCACACAGCAGCCGGAGCAGGGCCAGAAAGCAGCGGATCTCTTCCCGGCCCTGCGCAGCCTCGTTGCGACCAAGCTCTGGATGGCCGATCCGGCGGCGGAAGAAGAGGCCTATCTGCGCGACGGCATGACGAAGAAGGAATTTCGCGAGTTCAGGAAGCTCACGCCGCAGGCTCGGCGCTTCCTTATCAAGCAGGGCAATCAGTCGGCCTTCGCGAGTTTTGATCTGACCGGGCTCGATGACGCGATCGCGGTGTTTTCAGGTGACCGGGAGAACGTCCTGATCTGCGACGCGGTACGCACAGAGCTGGGCGACGATCCGGACGTCTGGCTGCCCGTCTATCTGGAGCGGGTGTTCGAACGCAAGCTGCGCACGCGACTCGCGGCGAAGCACGGTGCGGACGAACGCCTCTGGAATAACGAACTGCATCGCGGCCTCGAGCGCAAGCGGGCCGAACTCGCGGCCATTTATCCACCCGCGCGGACCGTCGAAGCAGACGCCGACGCACTGACTGTCTGACCATTTACGCAATGGAGGAATGAAATGAACGCCAACGATGTCAGGCCGACCGCGCGCCTGATCCGGACAGGCCGTGTGGCGGTCGCTGCGCTCGCGCTGTGCGCTGCGGGTGCCGTTCATGCGCAGGGTGTGCCGACGATTTCGCCAGCCGAGCTCGCTCAGCAGATGGTGGAGGTCCAGCAGCTGTTCCAGCAGATCCAGAACCAGGAGGCCCAGTATCAGGCGCTGACCGGCAACAGCAGCTTCGGCACCATCATGAACAATGCGTCGCTGCGCAACTATCTGCCCGAGCAGTGGCAGAACATCTACGACCAGGCGAGGAGTGGCGGCCTGTCAGGCATCAGTTCGTCAATGCGCACGATCGAGCAGCAGGAGAGCATGACCGGTGCCAACACGCCTGGCCAGCAACGCTATTACGACACGCTCGCGGCCAACAAGGCGATGAACGAGCAGGCGTATAGCGCGACGACGGCGCGGCTTAACAACATCCAGTCGTTGATGCAGCAGTCCAACCTGACGCAGGACCCGGCGCAGAAGGCGGATCTGCAGAACCGGATGGCGGCCGAGGAGGCAATGGTCACCAACGAGCAGACGCGCCTGCAGCTCACCGCGCAGTTGCAGCAGGCCGAACTCAAGCTTGCTGAAGAGCAGCGCGATCGTGAATTCGACAACGCATTTCTGGGGAAAACCAATGATCAATAAGACACTTCTCGGCGCAATTATCAGCCTGCTGGCCGCTATCGCGGGTTATCTCGGCTATCTCGCGTGGGATCGTCACCAGCACAACGTGCAGGAGGAGCAACAGCAGCAGCAGGATCTGAAATTCGATGCGGCATTCCTCGGCACAACGCCAGAGAAGCTGGCCGCTGAGCGCAAGGCAAAGGGTATCAACGCCGCAAGCGACGATGCCGAAGCGAGTGCAGCCGGCCTCAAGTAGTCCGGCGTGACCATCAATTCCTGACTGAAGACAGGAGGCATCCGTGGCAGACGTCCAGCTTTTTACCTCAATGACCAATGCGTTCGACCAGAACGTGCTGAGCACGATCACGACGGGCTCGACCCGCATCATTTCGCTCATCTCGCCATTGATGGCCACCTGCTTCAGCATCTACGTCCTGTTGATCCTCTGGACGTACTGGCAGGGCCGCAACGACGAGCCGATCAACGATTTCCTGATGCGCATGGCGACATGGGCCGTGATTCTCACGTGCGGGATGAACATACAGTTTTACAGCGAGTACGTCGTACCGTTCTTCAATGGGCTGGGCGAGCAGCTGGCCGGTGCGGTAACCAGCGGCAACAACCCCGTGTCGGGGCTGGACAACCTGCTCAACGCGTACATCCATGCCGCGCAGTCGATCTACGCGCAGGCTTCGGGTTTCAAGGTCATCGCCGCAGTCTGGACGATCGCGCTCATGATCATTTTTGGCGGTCCGTTCATGGCGATCGCGATCGCGTACATCATCCTCGCGAAATTCGCCCTTGGCATCCTTCTCGCCCTCGGGCCGTTGTTCATCTCGGCCGCGCTGTTTCCACCGTCACGCCAGTTCTTCTGGAACTGGGTCGGACAATGCATGAACTACGTGTTTCTCGTCACGCTCTTCGCGGCCGCGTGTGCGCTGGAAGTGAACTTCGCTATGGGTATCGTTCCGCAGACCGGGTCGCCATCAGTCGCACAGATCATTGAGCTGGACATCATGGGGCTGGCCTTCTGGGTGATTTCGCTCAATCTGCCCGGGCTGGCGTCGGCGCTCGCCGGTGGCGTGGGCATATCGACGATGGTGGGCAAGCTGGGTGGCGTCGCGAGATTTGCCGCCTCGGTCGGAAAAACGGGCGGCGGTGGTTCGCCGAAGACTGGCGGCAGCTTGAGTGAGGCGTAATAAAAATGATCAGGTTATTCAGAAAGATCGCGCGTTGGTGGTTCATCGCGGCATTGGTGGCGACGATCGGCGCGATGTTATCGATCAAGCTCTTCTACTGAGCCTGCATCGACCGAAGCATCGAAGCGCTAGGTCATCGACATAGCAAGGGAGAAAAAAATGCATCCACTGAACTGCCATGCACTAACCCGACGGGTGCGGGTGCGGGCGATTGCGGCTCGCGCAATTCTGGAGTTCGTTGTCTATACCGCCATGATTGCGTTTTTGACCGGTTTCGCGTCGCAGATCCTTGCGCTGTTCAAACCGGAGGTACTCCGCGTTCCATGGGTGTTTCCACCCGGCTACTGGTCACTCGTGTGCATATGCGCCGTTATGTTCTTTCGGGCGCTGCAGATCCGCAGCGTTGGGGCTGCGATCGCGGCCGGCGTGTCGGAGGCTCGTGAATCCCGCCATACGGTGCGATGCGCGAAAGGCCGCCAGTCATGAAAACCGCACTCGTGGTGAGCCTGCTCATTCTCTCGTTGCAGGCGTGCAGTTCCGCTCCTAAACCTCCCGAGCCGACGGGCCAATGGGTGCCCGTCAACCAGCCGGCGGCGCAGCAACAGGCTGCACGTACCGAACCGAAGTGAGAAACCGAATGATCTTTACCATCAGACAGTGGTTTGCGGGAGCCACGACGGCACGCAAACGCGGGCGCGCCGGCGGGGAGCCTGCAGCCGCGCAGCCGGCATCGCCTGCGAGCGGCATTGACGCAGGCGAGCGTGACGCTGTCGCGTGGTACCTGAAGCAGGCGCAGGCCTTCGAGAGATCCAAAGTCGAGGCCGCCGAAGAGAAGGCGCGGATCGCCGACCGGCGCTCGATGCTGTCGGGCGGTGTGGCGCTAGCGGCTGTTTTTGGCATGGGGGCTTTAGGACTCCTGAAGCGGCCGAATCCCCCCGCTGTACTGCGCGTGAACGATACGAACGGCAACGTGGATGTGTTGCCCACGACGGCCACCGGTCACGTGAGCTTCACCGAGAAGACAGACCGCGCGGATCTGCGCCGCTATGTCGAACTGCGCGAAGGCTACGACTGGGAGACGATCTCCGACACGCATGCGGCCGTCATGTTCATGAGTGACGAGCACGAGCAGGAAGCCTACGACGCGCTCGTGCGCGGCCCCGCCGGAGCACTCAAGCTGCTGAAGGATCAGGTGCGCGTGCTTGCGCGCGTCGGCTCGATCACGTTCGTCGGCTCGACTGCCCAGGTATTTTTCTCGCGGCAGCTGATTCCGCTGAACCCCGCGGTGAAGCGGCCTGATCCGACCTACTGGATTGCGACAGTGGCGTTCGGGCGCGTGGACGTGCCGGAGAAAAAGGACCAGCAGGACATCGACCCGGACGGCTTTCGCTGCACGAGCTACGAGGTCACGCGCGACTGGACGCGGGTGCCGGCGGATACACCGTCATCGCCGACGCCCGCAGCGGGTAACGCATCGTGAAGGCTGGATTCTTTCGCATGCCGCCCGCCGTGGTGGCCATCGCCGCGGGTCTCGCCTTCGCTTCGTCGCATGCCAGGGCACTCGAGACACCGCGCAGCTGCGGTTCGGATCCGCATATCCAGTGCGCGACCTACGACCCCAATCAGGCGTATCGCGTCGCCACCATGCCGGGGCGCGTGGTGATGATCCAGTTCGAACCGGGCGAACACATCATCGACAGCGGTGAGGGCATCGGAGATGGCAAGGCATGGCACGTGGCCATCAACGATAGCGGGGCGCTGCTCAAGCCGGGTGCGTTGCAGCCGGAAACCAATCTTGTGCTCGTCACCAACCGGCGCACCTATTCTCTCTCGCTTGCCGACGTGTCGGCCGGCCAGCCGGCGACGTGGATGCTGCGATTCGACTATCCGGACACGAAAGCGAAGCTGACTGCGGCGCAGCAGCGCCGGCAGGAGGCGGTCAGCGCGGCGCTCACTGGACAGCAGGGCAACGGGCCGGCCGTGCCGGCGTCGATCGCGGGAGGGGCGAGCGCGGTTCGGCGAGCCGCTGCCCAGGCGGTGACATCGGCGTCGGCCGCGAACACGCAGTACATGATGCGCGGTGATCGCGCACTCGCGCCGACCGCGCTCTGGGACGACGGCCGCTTTACGTACTTCAAGTATGCGACCGCGCGGGACCTGCCGACGATCTTCACGAAGCTGCCGGACGGCAGTGAGGCGACCGCGAACTTCCACATGGAGGGCGACACGGTCGTCGTGCACGAGGTGTCGCAGTCGTTTGTCATCCGCTACGGCCAGTCGGTGCTGGGCATTCGCAACGATGGCTATTCACCCGATGGCCATTACAACCGGGCGGGCTCGTCGGTGCCGGACAGCGCCCGCATCCAGCGCGACCATGCTGGCACATCGGCAAACTGATCAGGGAGCGAACAGGGCATGACTGAACGAAACGAAATCGAACATGCGGCGTCGACTAACGTCGGCCCGCAGCCTTCGCTTGGCCTGCCGGGTCGTCGGAAGACGCGGGTGGGCAAACTGCGCCTGGTGCTGGTCGCGCTGGCCGTGATTGCGCTGGGTGCGTCGGGCGTCACGATCTATCTACAGCGGCTCTTCCAGCAACATCAGGATGCGAAGCAGGCGGCGCTCAGCAAGCCGAAAGACAGCGGCGCGAGTGACGCGGGCGGGGATCTCGAGACGCAAAAGGATCGGATCAGGAAAGCGGAGGCTGATCAGGCCCGCGCAGCGTCGGAGGCGGCGGCTGCGGCTGCGGCGACTTCCCGCCTGGCGACACCGGCTGGGGCGGCATCGCAGACGAACGTACCAGCTGCGGCGAGCAACCAGCCGCGGCCGCTCACGCCGGCCGAGCGCCGGCTGCAGGGCAGCGTGCTCGTTTCGGGCGGGAACACCGGGTCTGGCCGGAGCGACGATGGCCCGGTGGCCTCGAATGAAACCGCAGGTGACAACGAGGGCAACCATGCCGGCAATGCCGGAGCGCCCGGTCATGACGCCGGTGGACTTGCCGGCCTGGCGAAGTCGATGGGCATGGCGGCGCTGCGTGGTGGCAGTGCGGGGGGGCCGTCCAGTTCGCCGAACAGGACGGACGCGGGCGACAGCAAGGGTTCGTCGTTCGACCAGTCGTTGCAGCCTTCGAAGCTGCAGCCGATGCAGGCCTCATTCCGGCCGAACCGGCACTACCTGCTCAGTCGCAATACGATGATCCGCTGCGGGCAGGCGACGGCCATCCGCACCGACCGTCCGGGCCTGATCGGCTGCCCGATCGCGCAGGACGTCTGGTCCGACGATGGCACGACCCTGCTGGTCCGCAAGGGCGCCACCGCCAAGGGCGAGCAGCGCGACGCGGTCATCCAGGGACAGGGTGTGATCGGTGCGATCTGGGACGAGATCGATGACGGTGACGTGCGCATTCCGCTGAATTCGCCGGCGACCGATCCGCTCGGCGCAGCCGGCATCCCGGCCTGGGTCGACGAGCACTTCTGGCAGCGCTTCAAGGGAGCGCTGATGGTGAGCCTGATCGGCGACTTTGGTCAGGCGCTCGCGAACAAGGCGATCGGAGCGGGCCAGACGATCACATTGTCGAACAGTTCGAACGCTACGCAGGACGTGGCCGCCGAGACGCTGCGCAGCACGATCAACATCCCGCCGACGGCGTATTCGAACCAGGGCTCGGTGATCAATATCTTCGTCGCACGCGACATCGACCTGGGCAGCGTCTACGAGAACGTCGACGCGCAGGGTAACGCGGTCGGGCAGACCGCTCAGCTAGCGGGACAGCGGGTCGGACAGTGAGTAGGACAGCGAGTCGGAAGCAATAAGGAGCACACGCATGAACCTGAAGATCACCTTTCCCGAGGACTTTCCCCTGCACGGGCTCGATCGTGACATGTTCGAGGCGAAGCTGCGCGATGCCCTGCGTTTCTGCCTCTACGGCAACACGGTCCGGCAACTGGCCGAACGGGTCGATGCGAGGCGTGGGCGTCGGCTTCCCGATACGTTGCCCCTTCTTCAGATCGCCGACGAGCACGCGTTCGACAATTGCATGGCGCTCGACGGTTGCCGGATCGATGACATGTCAGCGGCGCTGCGTCGCAACCTGCTGCACAGCGTCGGCGCGCGTATCGGCATCACGCTGTCCGAATGGGGTGATAGCGCGTTGCCCGCGCTCGCTGATCCCGTGCATCCAGCCGGCATGTCAACGGAGAATGCTGCAACTAACCGTCTGGCCGACGACCCATCATCAACCCCGAGGCCACGACGTCTGTTTTCCGTCTGGCCTGCATGGGCGCTGGGTGTGGCGCTCGTGAGTGGTGTTGCAGTCTGGAACATGACGCGCCCGGCTGCATCCTCAGCCTCCCTCGTTGCGACCGTGATTTCGACGTCGCCCGCGCAGACGCTGCGTGAGCTGGCCAGTAGCGTGCCGGACGACCGGCAGCCGTACCGCGTGTCCGTGCGGATCGAGCCGAAGGACGGTGTCGTCACGCATCGCTGACCCGTACCGCCCGACTAACTGCCCCCCGACTGGCGCCCGGTCCGCGACCGGGTATGTCTACCTTCTGACAAGGAGTACGAATGAGCGCCGCTGTTATCGATGTGATCGAGAAAGGCACGATCGCCCGCAGTTTCCTCAAACAGATGGGCATCGCGAACTTCTTCGACGGCAGCCTCACTGAGGTGGCCATTAACCGGCCCGGCGAAATCTGGACGCAGGGCAGTGGCAGCTGGAAGCGGCACGATGCGCCCGCCTGCACGCTCGATGCGTGCTTCAAGCTCGCCAACGCGCTGACGGTCATGAAGGGCGGCAGGTTCTCCACCAAGGAGCCGATTCACCCCGTGGTGCTGCCCGACGGCCAGCGCGGGCACGTGCTGATGCAGCCGGCGTGCGAGCAGGACACCATTTCGATCACGATCCGCATCCCGTCGAACGTGCGCTTTCCCGTCGCCGAGTATGAGCGCAACGGCTGGTTCGAGGGCTATCGCGACGTCTCGCCGCGTCGCGCCATGCCAGCGACACTTGACCTGGCGCCGTTCGAACTTGAGATGCTGGAAGCGAAGAGCCAGCGCAACGTGACGCGCATGCTCGAGCTCGCCGTCGCAAACCGGCTGAACATCGTGCTTGCCGGCGGCACCGGCTCCGGCAAGACGACACTGAACAAGGCGCTCTCGGACCTGGTGCCGTCCGGCGAGCGCATCGGCACGATCGAGGATACGCCGGAGCTGTCACTGCCGAATCATCCGAACCGCGTGCACCTGTTCTTCAGCGACGCACTGCCCGCGAAGGAACTGGTGCGCTCGACGCTGCGCATGAAGTTCGACCGCGTGTTTCTCGCCGAGCTGCGCGGCGACGAAACGTGGGACTACATGACGCTGCTCAACACCGGCACGCCCGGTGGCATCACGACCGTCCACTGCAACGACGCACGCTCCGCCCCGTCGCGGATCGCCACGCTCATCAAACAGAGCGTGGTGGGCCAGACGCTCGACTGGCAATTCATCATGGAACAGGTCCGCGTGACCGTGGACCTGGTTCTCTTCATGCGCGACAAGCGCCTGTCCGAGATCTGGTACGACCCGATCGGCAAGGCGCAGTTGCTGGGGTGCACCTCATGAGCGCCATGGACGTCACCGAGGTGGCCGCTGTGGTGGCCGCTGACGATCCCGGTCTGTGCAGATGGCGGCCGTCCGGCGAATTCGCGATGGTCCACCCGTCGGGCTGGTCGATCGCGCGATACCTGGTCTACGACGAGTGGCGCTACCTGCTGTGGGAGTCGGTCGATCTGTGCCGCCACGCCCGGGTCAATGCGTCTCACGGCCCTTTCAGCAATGTACGCGACGCGATGCGGTTGCACAGGCAACTCGCGTTACCGGACTCCAGGACGCGTGATGGGAAAGACTGCGAATGAGTCGACGCGCCCACCCATTGAGGACCCGTCATGCCCAAACCTCTTCGAATCCTGATCCCCGTCGTGGTCTTCCTGCTGATCCTGGGCGGCTTCGCGTTCCTCGGCCAGTTCGCCGCCGGCGAGCTTTTCGCGAAGATGCAGAAGCTGCCTGAGGGGAGTGTGGGCGTATTCACGCTGTACGACTACTGGCACGCCTACGGTGACGTGCCCGCGGTGGTACGCGCGCTCAAGGTATGCACGCTGCTGTCGGTGGTTATCACGTGCCTGCCGGTGGCTGTGATCACGATGGCACTCGTGTCGGGCCGCAAGCGCCTCGCGCAGTTTGGCGAAGCCCGGTTCGCCACCCGCGGTGACATCGTGAAAGCGGGCCTGCTGGAGAAGAAATAGCCATGACGACTTCGCCACACCTGTATCCGCCGTTCATCGTGGGCAAGTACAAGGGTGAATACCTGAAGTACTACGGCCAGGATTTCCTGATGGCAGCCGCCGGCACTCGCTCCGGCAAGGGCACATCGCTCGTGATCCCGAATCTTCTCACCTATCCCGATTCGGTCGTGGTCGAGGACATCAAGGAAGAGAACTATCTGTACACGTCCGGCTACCGGCGGGCGTGCGGTCACGAAACCTGGCTGTGGGCGCCGTTCTCGGAAGACGGCCGCTCGCACGCGTACAACCCGCTTGAATACATCCAGCGCCGCGCGCCGTACACGCGAGTGGGCGACGTGATGACGATCGGCGAGCATCTGTATCCGTCCAACGTCGATGCGCGTCTGAAGTACTGGAACGATAATGCGCGCAACCTGTTCATCGGGATCGTCCTGTACCTGCTGGAAACGCCCTCGCTGCCTTGCACGTTCGGCGAGGTGTTACGACAGGCCTCCGGGAAGGGCCGTGCGATCCGCGAACATATCTTGTCGATCGTCAGCACGCGCGCCGATGCCGCTCACGCGACTCCAGCGACCGGGGGGCTGCCGCCGCTGACCTTCGAATGTCTCGATGCGCTGAACCGCTTCCTGTCGCAATCGAAAGAGGCGTTTGCCAATATCGTATCGACGATGACCGCGCCGCTGAACGTCTTCAGCAATCCAGTGGTCGACGCGGCGACCAGCCGCTCGGACTTCGATCTGGCTGATGTCCGCAAAAAACGCATGTCGATCTATGTCGGCATCAAGCCGGGGGACCTGAAAGCCGGCGCGCTGCTGGTCAATCTCTTCTTCTCGCAGCTGATCGATCTGAACACGCGTGAGCTGCCTGCGGAAAATCCCGCGCTCAAATACCAGTGTGCGCTGATCCTGGACGAGTTTGCCGCGCCCGGCAAGATCGACATCATCGAGACGGCCAACGCGTTCATTGCGGGCTACAACCTGAGGCTGATGCTGATTTTCCAGGGGATGTCCCAGCTGGAGGACCCGAAGCTGTATGGCAGGCACGGTGCGGAAACGCTGGCGATCAACTGCAAGATGCGCAGCCTTTACGCGCCGCGCACGGTGAAGGAGTCGGAAGAGTACTCGAAGATGCTGGGGACCTTCACGCTTATGGCGCGCTCGAAGAGCCGCAGTCGCGGCCGCAGTTCGTCGACCAGCACCAACGAATCGGAGCACAGCAGGGCACTGATGATGCCGCAGGAGCTGCGCGCCCTGAAGCACAACAAACAGATCATCACGATCGAGGGCTGCGAGCCGATCCTGTGCGAGAAGGCGTTTTTCTATGAAGACGCCGAGCTCGTCGACCGGCTCGTGCGGCAGAGCCCCTACCTGCAGGGGGTGATGGCGAAGCTGGAGAAGACCAACCGCCACCGCGCGTGGTTCGGTTTCGGTCCGAAGTTACCGGACGAAACACAGATGAAACACGCCGCGTTCGTCGCGCGAGAGCTGTGCGCACCCGTGCCCAGGATTGACGTCGAGCAGTGGTGGCAGACCCAGAATGCGGCCCGCCGCGCGCAGCAGGCCGCGGCGGCCGCAGCCGCGGCCCCACAGTCCGCCGGGCAGGCGCTAGACGTCCGAAATGTTCGCGAACACGAGATCGGTGTCCTCGCGCCTGCGCACCTCGCCAACCGCAACAGCATCCGTGCATCGCTCTTCCAGCTGATGCCCTATCTGCGTGAAGTCCTGCCGGACGCGGCGGACGCCGTGTCAGGGCAGACCGCAGCACCTCAGTCGCAGCCTGAACCTCAAGGAGTGACGATATGAACGAAATCGAATTTCCCGCCGACCAGATTGATTACCGCGAACGCGATGCGGCCAACACGGGCGACGCGTCGTCAATCCGCGCCCGTACTACGCCGCCGGCGAACGAGCCGGACGCGCGCGCCGTGCCCGGCGGTCCCGACACGCCTGTTGATAACGCGACCAGAGAGCACCTGAAGAGAATCCGCTCGGCCGATCGGGAGAAGGCCGAAAGGCTTCTCAAGGGCGATGCATTGCCCCACGTCGCATCCAACGCCGCACCCAACGTCGCACCCAACGTCGCGACCGACACAACCGCCGACACGGCGACCGACGAGGCGGTGAAGCCGGCCGTCGGCACTGGCAGACCGCTCGGGAAGAAGGGCGACGGTCCGGAGAACAGCGTCCGGCCGAAGCCGGTTTTCGAGAAGACCGGCTATGACCTGCCGAAGTCGGTCAGTAACTGCTATGTCGCGCATGAGGGCAAGTTTCTCGATCGCAAAAGCGAGACGGTGCACTTCGAGGACAAGGGCCGTTCACTCGCCACGGCCAGCGAGGACCGCGAGGTGATCGCGCACATGGTCGAAGTCGCGAAGGCGAAGCACTGGGGCGAGCTGCAACTGAAGGGCAGCGAGGAATTCCGCCGGCAGGCGTGGATTGCGGCCGAGCTTGCGGGCGTGCCAACACGCGGCTTCAAACCTGCTGCGCAGGATCGGGCCGCGCTGACCGCCGCGCGCGAGGCGATGCGCATCGGCGCCGCAGACAGATCGAATCACGGCGAGGCAGCCCGCACGAACTTGCTGGATACAGCTGACGGCCAGAAACCCGATACCGTGGGCCCGGGCAAGCCCGTGCAGGATCCCGCCAGCGGGGCAGTCGCCGGTCCGATGCCGGCGTCCCGGCAGGCGAGCCGCGGGCCGGCGCAGACGAGATCGAAGGTTGACGCGAAGGCTGACTCGAAGACTGACCTGAAGACTGACCTGAAGGCTGACCTGAAGGCTGACAGGCGGCCGCCGCAGCCAGATCAGCCCACAGCGGGTTCCCAACCGGCCTCGCCGCCGCTGGATCAGTCTGCGGCTGGCGCGACCGCGGGCGTTCTGGTCGCGCACGGCGCGGCACCGTTCAATCACGATCCGAAACAGAACCGGAGCTATTACGCGACCGTGCGCACGGCCAGCGGTGAACACACCGTGTGGGGACTGGATCTCGAACGCGCGATCGGCGAAAGCGGTGTGCAACCCGGTCAGCGGATCGCGCTGGAAAAGGGTGGCAGTAAAACGGTAACCATGCAGCAGCGTCAGTTCGACGACAAGGGTAAAGAACTCGCCCCAAAGTCGGTCGGGAGCCGACGCAACGAATGGCTGGTGTCCTCGCCGGATGTACCCGGTCTGCCCACGCGTGTGCAGCGCGAGGCGCTGGCCAGCGTGCGCCGCGACGTGGATGAGCGCCGTCGGATCGATGAGGCGCGCGAACGCTTCCTGAACGGGGGCTGGGAATACTCGAAGGAACAGCGGAAGACCCTCGATGAGGCGCGCGAACGCATCAAGGCGCAGGCCGCGCGCGAGGTGCTGCGTGACGAGATCAAGGGTCTGCCGGCGCAGCAGCAGGAGAAGCTGATGGGGGAGTTCGAAAGCGCCGTGGCCGGGGCGCGCGCCGCTAACCGGCCGTTCGAGGTGCCGATGCCGCAGGTCAGCGAGGCGACCATCGAGGCGGTGCGCGAGCAGATCGCGCGCGAACAGCGGGGGCTGGTTCATGCGACACGGCAGGCCGCACCGCAGTCGACGCAACCTGCGTCGCGGGAGCCTGGACGGGACCCGCAGTCGCACACCCCCGAACACGACGGGCCGACCCTCGAAATGGAACCGTAAAGCGGCAGATCGCTACGGGCGGCCGCGCTCGTCTCGCGACCGTCATCGTCAGATTGAACAACAGGAGCAGGACATTATGAAGATTGCAGTCATCAACTTTTCCGGGAACGTCGGCAAGAGCACCGTCGCCCGTCATCTTCTCGCACCGCGCCTCGAAGGTGCGCAGGTCATCGCGATCGAATCGATCAACTCGGACGATCACGAAAAAGAGGACGCCCTTCGGGGAAGCCAGTTCGACGAACTGCAGGAGCAGATGATGATGCTCAAGAATGTCGTCGTCGACGTAGGCGCATCGAACGTCGAAGACTTCATCGGTCTCATGCAACGTTACGATGGATCACACGAGGATTTCGATATCTTCGTGGTTCCCACCGTACCGGTGGTCAAACAGCAGGTCGACACCATCGCGACGCTGGACGAGCTGCGCGATCTTGGCGTGCGGCCCGACAGGATCCGGCTGCTGTTTAACACGGTCGACACGAAGTCCGACCTTCGCAAGGCGTTCCTGCGGATATTCGACCACCACCAGAGCAAAGGCGGCTTCGTACTGAACAACGAGGCGGTCATCTACGAAAACCCGATCTTCGAAAAGATCAAGCCGTTCGACAGATCGATCTTCGAAATCCGTGACGACCCCACGGATTATGTGGCGTGGAATGCAAAGGCGATGGAGGAGGGAGCGCCCGAAGCCCAGCGCGCCTACATCCGCCAGATGGTTGCACTCAAACGCCTCGCGAACCGGGCGGCGTCGGAACTTGACGCGGTCTTCGATGTATTGGTGCACTGATGGGCGCACCAGACGATGCGATCCGCGAGGAACTGATCGGCGCGGTGCTTGGCGAGCTCTCGCTCCTGCGCCGCGACGTGAAAGTCCTCTCGCAGCTGCTGGAGGCGAGCGGCAAACAGTTCAAGGATGACGGGGAGCTGACGCTGCTGCGGTTTACTTCGCGCCACGAACAGTTCCTGAAGCAGTTTTCCGAATCGAGTGCCGACGTGCTTGCGCAGGCGGTGAGTTTCGCGCAGGCCCGCGACCAGTTGCTCGGTGAAATCTCGCTGCGGCAGTACGACGAGGCCAATGGGCGCAGCCGCCAGTTGCTGAGGGACGTGCTGCGCGAGGAAGGCTGGACCAGCAGGTCGGCCCTTACGCGGTTCGAACTCGCGGTATGGATGGGCGGCGCCGCACTGTTATCGGCCGTCGTGACTCTGGGCGCGTTCGCGATGCTGCACGGACTGCTGTGATGCAGGGGGACACACCATGAAAACGATTCTGGGAATGCTTCTGGCCGGCGCGCTGCTGGTCGGCCCGTTCATCAGCACACCGGCGCACGCCGACCACAATGAGGATGCGTGCGGTGCGGTGCTCTGTCTTGCCGGGCTGATGAACGGTGGGAGTGGCGGCAGCGACTGCAGCCAGTACGAGGCGAACTACTTTTCGATCGTGAAGTATCACCACGGCCACTTCGATCTGAGCGGGACATCGAGCGCCCGCGGTGACTTCCTGAACCAGTGCAAATCGGTCGGCGGCGACCAGAAAAGCTCGGTCAACTCGAAGTACGGCGGTGTCGAGAACGGGCCGTGAATGCGTCCCTCAGCCCGGCGGCGCCCTCGGGCCGCCAGGATTCGCGCCGGTG
The DNA here is from genome assembly GCF_050436245.1 of Paraburkholderia sp. MM6662-R1. NCBI lineage: Bacteria > Pseudomonadati > Pseudomonadota > Betaproteobacteria > Burkholderiales > Burkholderiaceae > Paraburkholderia > Paraburkholderia sp. MM6662-R1. The sequence continues at coordinate 39,214 of NZ_JBNDLV010000005.1, forward strand.
GCGTTCTCGCGTCGCCGGCGTTTTTTCCAATATCCATAAGCCGCGGTTGAAATCCGTCGCCGCAACAGCATCCACAGGAGAACCATGCAATGAAAAATGCACCCACCCACCCTGGCCCGGCGTCAGGCTGCCGCTTCAATCGGCTGGCCGGAACGCGTAGCCTTGCTGCTCAACCCCGATCCTGCCGCGCGCAGACGCCTCAGGCGGCTGGGGATTTCCGCTGGCGTGCTGGCCGTTCTCTGGATGGTCGGCACCGATCCGCGCAGGCCGGTCCAGAGATGGGCGCAGTCGGTTGAGAACCGCGAGACGAGGCCTGCGATGGAGTCCACGATGAACGCCGGCAACCGCGTCGCCGGAACCTGGCTGGCGACGCACTTCCGGCCGGATTATCCGGGACTGCTGGAACAGCAGGCGGACGCGGGCGAGCCGACGGCGATGTTCATCATGCGCCGGATCCTGGTGGACTGCGCGCATCCCGGGCGCTTCATCACGCTCGGCCGGAACCTGATGGCGTCGCAGGTGAAGGCGAAAGGTCTTGATCTTGTGCGCAAGGCCGCGGCTGCGGGCAATCCGGACGCGCTACTCTTTGCGGCCCGTCATGACGGAGCGTAAAGGATGGACGAAAAACAGTCCGTATGAATTCGTCTATCCGGGCGGCTGGTCGATCACCAACCGGATCATCAACGGCAAGTCACGCTGGACGCTTTTATGCACCGGCGAGCAGTTCGGCGCGTTCAGCAGCGCAGCCGCCGCGATGAATCACCATGCCGCGCTGATGAAGAAACAGGACGGCGGCGCATGATGCGGGGCCAGCAGTCGTTCGTCGTATGAAGTCGACCCGTGGAAATCGAACCGGGGAATCAGACCGGCGCCGGCATCACTGAACGGGCTATGGTCGGCAAGCGCTGGCCGCAGTACACTGCCCGGCGGTGTGGAGGAGAACACGATGAAACTCACTTCCGGAAAACTGCTCCGGCTCATGAAGCCAGGGCGCGCCTATCAGGCGGGCGAGCTGGCCAGGCGCTTTGACACTTCGACCGCGCACGTCAACGACATGCTGTGCACGCTGGTTGAAGACGGACTTGTCCGGATGAACAGTCACTCATCGCGCATCATCCGCTTCGAGCGGCTTACCTTCTGGCCGGAACCACCATCGCGGCCCACTGTCGGAACCGGGATATCGACGAGCGCGACGAGCGTCGCGACACAACCGGTGACCCGTCAGCTGCACGGCTCGCTGCGCGGCTACGATGCGTCGCTCGCCAGCGTGCGCAGTCTCGCGATGCTCACGCGTCATGCACACTGAGGTCAGACACCCATGCGCCTGATTGACCGGCATCACCCTGACAGGGTCAAGCGACCGCTCAGCGCTGAAGAGACCGCCGCGGTGCGCAGGTTCTGCGGCGCCGGGCAGGACGTCCAGACCGGAGACGTTGAGCGCGTGCTGGCCATACTTGAAGAGATGCACGACGGGCGGCACGTCCGGCAATGGCTCGAGTGCGACTGCTGGCCGGGAGCCACTACGCAACCGCGGCTGACGGCCCGGGTCCGCGAAGAGGGGCCGCGTCATTTCGTGCGCATGCACGGATACGGCGAGCATCGCTGCGCGCTGGCTTCCTTCCGTCAACAGCCGGAGCCGGAGGACGAGCCGGACGATGCCGCCGTGCCACCCGGTCGGCACAGTCCGCTTAAGCCGGTCGGCGACGCGCTCGACTACCTTGATGACGAGCACGAGGGCGCGGCGCGTCCGGGAGGCTCGGGCGGTTCGGCCAGTGCGACCGGTGAAACGAGGCGGCGCCTGCCGCGCCTGGGCCGCATCATGCATACGTTGCTGGACGATGCCGGCTTTGCCACCGTCCACGTCGACGTGCTGAAGGAGAAGACGAATTCGTGGGAGCGCCTGAAGCCGTATGCGGACGCGGAAGCGATGAGTCCGGAGCTGACCTTGGGGCAGGTGCTTTTTACGGAACCGTGGACCAGCATCAACGAGAAAATGGCCGCCATCGATGCGCTGCCATGGCCGGAGAAGAAAGCGCGTAGCGCGCTCCTGCTGTTTGTGGCCGACGAGATCCGCGACGGTGCCGCCATCAAGCGCACGCGCCTGGGCGAACGCATCGTACGTCCGGAGAAAGGCATCCGGGCCGGCGGCCGGGACGAGCGGCTGACGCAGCCACCGTACTGGGTGCTGGCCGTCGTCGATCGCGACCGGGAGGGCAGCGCGCGATATCGCGAAGCGTTCGCGCAGCACGCGTACTCGTTCCGGCAGCCGGTGCCGCTGGACAGCCGGTACGAGCGCCTCACGCTCGAATGCCTGTTCCGTGTGATGGAGTGGGTCAGGACGCGCGGCGCGGATGAACCCGGATACCTGGAGCGCAAGTCGCGCACGCACGGAATCATGGAGCAGCGCGGGATCCTGCTCGAGCACGTGGTGGCCGACGATACGGAACAGCGCGAACGCGATGATGCGTTCTTCCGGCGGGTCGGTGCGAAAATCCTGCATCTTGCCGGTGTCCAGCGATCGTCCGCCGGCTGACCCGAACCTGCCGGACGCTCCAGCATCGTCATACGGCCGCGCTGTGCGTCGGCCCGTTCTGCCGGGGCATCACAGCGCTTTCTGCGATACCGCTTTCAGGAAACGTCTATCGCTGCGCTGCGCCCTTGGCGAAACGGTTCGCGACGGCGATGTGCACAGAACCATGCCATCGCTATGGTCATAAATTGTGTAGGATTACTGCCGATATGGCCCGATCATCGGGATACGACAGAAAATGACCACCTGGATGGACCTGAATTGCAGGATCGCGCTGAAATTATGGAACGAGACAAGAAGAGCGGGTGGCCTTCAGCAACTCACTGGACCCGGTACGGACCGCGACGTTGCGGGACAAGATGCTCGCGGCCGGGCTGCCGATCTGATTTCCGTCAGTTGCAGATAATGTGAGCACGCGGCAATGGAATGCAAGCACGCGTGGCTGAATGCAGGGCTGTTAACTCCTCGAAGATTGTGTTAAGGAAGATCTGCAAAAGTCCTGGCATTGCGTTGTTGCTGAGCTATCCTGGAAACAGAGCGAATTAGGTGAGGGGCAACGTGATGACGCAGCCTGGTCTTGGTCTGGATCTGTCAACGAAGCGCACGCGCCAGCGGGTTTCTCGATGAGATGCGACGCGTTGTGCCCTGGTTGAAGCTGATTGCGCTTATCGAGCCGCACTATCCCACGGGCAAAACCGGTCGGCCGCCGTTCCCGATTGCAACGATGCTGCAGATTCATTTCGTGCAACAATGGTTTGGTCTATCAGACCCTGCTATGGAAGAGGCACTCTATGACGTGCCGCTTTATCGAGAGTTCGCGGGTTTCGACGGCGGGATGGTTCGCTTGCCGGATGAAAGCACGATTCTCCGGTTCCGCCACCTGCTGGAAACGCACGGACTGGCGGCGCAAATGCTGGCGCTGGTCAATGAAATCCTGACGGAGAAAGGCCTGATGCTTAAGGCTGGGCGCAATCAAATCTGAAGTGCAACACCTTCCTCGTGTAAGGTGCGCACATGCAAAAAAGAAGAACGTATCAACAGCTTCAGCCTGAAGAGCGCATGACCATTGCAAGCATGAAGCAACAGGGTTCGAGTGTTCGGGCCATGGCCCGAACACTCGGGCGCCCGGCATCAACTGTGAGCCGCGAGCTGACCAGAAACACGTGTTCTGCCGTGGGCTATGCGTCTGCGCCGGCGCAGACGCTCAGCACGAGCCGACGCGAGGCTGCGCGCCCAGGTCCCAAGCTGCACCCTCAAAGCGTGTCGTGGCGCGTCGTACTCACCCTGCTGGAATGGAAGTGGTCGCCCCAGCAGATCTCAGGTACCCTCAAGCGCATGTGGCCCAATGATCCGACCCAGCACGTCTCGCACGAGACCATCTACACCGCCATCTATGCGCAGCCACGCGGTGAGCTGCGCCGCCAGCTGATAGCCTGTCTGCGCCACGGCCACAGCACGCGTATGTCACGCAAGCGGGGCACTGACCGGCGCGGCCAGATCCCCGACATGGTGAGCTATATGAACGCCTCCCGTTTGCAAAGGCTTTCGTGTGTTCTGACGGACAGGATGGGCTGCAGCTCTATATCCGGCCTTATTGCAGCCTGATACGCTGCGGGCCCCTATGAAATTCGCTGACTCGCACCTCATTCATCCAGCGAGCTCGAAGCTCTTCTCACCATTCAGGTTTAGCGAGTCCCGGTCCGACCTGTTTTGTCATCACACTCGATTGCCTACGCAACCTTTCGACGATGTCATCCTGCAAAAAAAATCACTCTTCTACGCACCGCTAACCGTTCACGCTGCCTTCACACTTACGTGGCCCTTCTGGTACGACCGGTCGTGAGCCAGTATGGCCCAGATTGTTCGCGCCATCTTGTTCGCAAGCGCCACGATCACCACGTTCGGCGGCCGTCGCTTGCTGATCTGTTCGATCCACGGCCCGGGCTCCTTCGCGTGGGCGACAACGCTGCGCGCGCCGTGAATCAGCAGCGTGCGCAAGTAGGTGTCGCCGCGCTTGCTGATACCCAGCAACGTCACCTTGCCACCGGAACCGACCTGCTTGGGAACGAGACCGATCCATGCCGCGAATTCGCGTCCCGACCTGAACGACTTCGCATCACCTATTGTCGCGACTGCGGCCGTCGCCGTCAGTACGCCAACACCCGGAACCGCGGCAACCGCCTTGACGGCCTTGTCCTGTTGCATCCACTGGCGCAGCCGCCGCTCGATCTCGGCGATCTGGCCGTCCAGCTTCGTCAACCCGCTCCACTGTTCGCGCAGCGTGTCGATCAACACCGCCGGCAGTCTATCCGCGACCCTTGCAAGCACCGCAGGTATAGCCTTGTCCAGCGCAGCGCGGCTCTTCGCCATCACTTCGCCGTACTCCGTCAACAGGCCGCGCAGACAATTGATCTGCATGGTACGGAACTTCACCAGCTGCTGCCGCATCCGGTGCAGCGCCAGCACCGCCTGCTGCGTTTCAGTCTTCACCGCTACTGCTTTGCCCGGCTGCTGCACCGCGAGCCAGATCGCCCGAGCATCGGCCGCATCGTTCTTGTTGCGGATGTTGAAGGCCTTGGCAAACTCTGCCGGTATCAACTTCACCTGATGTCCCATCGTGGTCAGCATCCGTGCCCAATGCTGGGCACCACCGCAGGCTTCCATGCCGATCAGGCAAGGCTCGCGGTTCGCGAAGTATTCGAGAAATGCTGCTCGCTTGATCGGCTTGTTCACGATCTCGCCAGTTTCCGTATTCACGTAATGCACCTGGAACACGTTCTTCGCGATATCTACACCAACTGCCGTATAGCTCATCTCGGACTCCTCCGGTTGCCTGTGACGGGCCTATATGATCTTCCACTCGGGCACTCAGAATCAACCTTCCTTCAAGACTTCCCGCCATTCACTGTTGGGAGGCGTTCATTTCATTCATCCATGTGCGCCCGCCTGAGGTCGACGACCGGGTGATGCCAGGTCACTGGGAAGGCGACTTCATCAAGGGCGCCGGCAACCAGTCTTCCGTCGGCGTGCTGGTTGAGCGCACCAGTCGCCTGGTGCTGCTGGCGAAGATGGAAGACGCCACCGCCGCCTCGGCACTGGCGGGCTTCACTGCCAAACTGAATTCGATCGCCGCCCCACTGCGCCAGAGCTTCACCTACGACCAGGGTAAGGAAATGACCCGGCATCAGGAGCTCAGCGCCGCCACCGGCGTGCGCGTGTACTTCTGCGATCCGCACAGTCCATGGCAACGCGGTACCTGCGAGAACACCAACGGGCTGCTGCGGCAGTATCTGCCGAAGGGCACTGACCTCTCGATCTACAGTCAGGACGAACTCGATGCCATCGCCGACAGCCTCAACAGCCGACCTCGCGCTACCCATGCATTTCATTCGCCATTCGAGGTCTTCGAACGTATGCTCGCAACCGCTTCGATACACTCAGCTTCCATTCATTAGCCCCCTGTTGCGCTTCACCTTTGAAACCGCCACGTTATATCCATGTGTGGCGACGGAACGTTCGGCATCCGGAGATTATAGGCAACGGGATGGCAGCGGAGCTGCCGGTCAGGTGTGGCGCGTTTCCCGAAACGAGAGTTTCATCGAAAAATGCAACCCTATCGATAATAATGGTTAGCGATATACCACCCGTTTCTGGCACGTTCGCAGCCGGCGGCGAGACTATGATTCGAATCGGAGTGGTTCGTATTACCGATCACATGTCAGACGTTGCCTGCAGTTTTCTCACGGTCGCGGGCTATTTCAGGCTGCCAGAGAGAAACTGCCTGAGTCGTTCGCTGCGTGGCTTGCTCAGTACTTCCTCAGGAAGCCCCTCTTCCTCCGTGCGTCCTTGATGAAGAAACACCACATGATTCGATACATTGCGGGCAAACCCCATTTCATGCGTAACAACAATCATTGTGCGTCCTTCGTCTGCGAGCTTTTGCATTACCTTGAGAACTTCACCTACCAGCTCCGGGTCGAGCGCAGAAGTTGGTTCATCGAACAGCATCACGTCAGGGTTCATCGCCAACGCGCGAGCAATCGCGACACGCTGCTGTTGGCCGCCAGAAAGATGCGAGGGATACTGCTTCTCCACGCGCGGTGCGAGTCCGACTTTTTCCAGGTATTCACGCGCGCGCTCTTCCGCCTCGCGACGTGACAGCCCGAGCACATGTATCGGCGCTTCAATAATATTCTCGAGAACGTTCATGTGCGCCCAGAGATTGAAATGCTGGAACACCATCGAGAGCTTCGTCCGGATACGCTGCAGCTGCTTCGGGTCCGCGACGTCGAGATAGCCGGATTTATCGGTGTTCGTCGTTACCGCTTGGCCATCGACCGAGATGCGCCCGGAGTTCGGTCGCTCAAGAAAGTTGATGCAACGAAGAAACGTACTCTTTCCCGAGCCGCTTGCCCCGATGATGCTGATAACGTCGCCCCTTTTTGCGTTCAGGGATACGCCCTTGAGTACCTCGTGGTCTCCGAAGCGCTTGTGGATGTCGTGAACTTCTAACTTGCAAGCTTCTGTCTGAGTCGTGACCCTCAACATTCTGATCCCTTATCGTTAGTTTTAAAGCACCGGTGTGTCGGCCACCTTGGCTGGACACCGACGTGCAAGCTTAGTGAGCACGCGGTCAGAGGTAGCCGAGCCAGTGGCGTTCGGCACGCCGGAAGACAACGACCAGGGCGAAGGAGATGGTCATGTAAAGCAGCGCGGCAATGCCAAACGCCTGGAACGACTGGTAGGTTGCAGAGTTGGCGTCGCGGGCGACCTTGAGGATGTCAGGCACGGTGGCCGCGAAAGCAACCGAGGTGGCATGCAGCATAAGGATTACCTCGTTGCTGTAAAGAGGCAGGGACCTTCGCAACGCGGAAGGGATGATGATGCGTCTGTACAGGGTGAACCAGTTCATTCCGTAGGCACGTGCCGCCTCAACTTCACCGTGAGACATCGAGCGCATCGCGCCAGCGAATATCTCGGTCGTGTAGGCGCACGTATTAAGCGCAAACGCAACAATTACGCAGCGGTAACCGCTTCGAAAGAAGGCATCGGTAAGCTCATGCGACCGAATAAAGTCGAAGCTATAAATACCCGTATAGATCAGAAGCAATTGCACGTACAACGGCGTGCCCCGGAAGACATACGTGTAGAAACGCACGGGCATGCTTATGCAGCGATTCGTGGAGACACGGGCCACCGCGAGGGGCACCGCCATCAGGAAGCCGACTACGAGAGACGCCACCAGCAGCCAGAGGGTGACGGCGAGGCCGGAGACGCGCTGCCCGTCCCAATACAGGAAAGCACGCCAGAACTGTGTAAGGATATCGATCATGAGATTAGAGTTCCGCGTGACGAACGCCAGTCGAGAATCGTGTCTCGAGCCTGAACAGCACGAAATTGGAGATGGTTGTCATCGCGAGATAGATGATCGCGGCACACATAACAAAGAAGAACATTTTGAACGTGCTCTTACCCGCATCCTGTGTGGCCTTAACGACGTCTGCCAGGCCGATAATGGAGACAAGCGCAGTCGCCTTGACCAGAACCTGCCAGTTGTTGCCGATGCCCGGAAGTGCGAAGCGCATCATTTGAGGAAACAGGATGCGCTGGAAAACAAGAACCCCATTCATTCCGTAGGCGGCGCCCGCTTCCAGTTGCCCGCGCGGCACTGCAAGGAATGCGCCCCGAAAAGTTTCCGTGAAGTAGGCTCCATAGATGAAGCCGAGTGTCAGGACGCCTGCCGCGAACGGGTCGATGTCAAATTGCGCGAGACCCAGGGCGTCGGTAAGATTGTTGACCGCAATCTGGATGCTGTAAAAGACAAGGAGCATCAGGACAAGGTCCGGTACCGATCGTATCAAGGTTGTGTACGCTGAGCCGATTGCGCGAAGACCACGATTTAGCGAGAGTTTCGCCACGGCGCCCACGAGGCCAAGGACAACCGCGGCCGTCAGGGACAGCACCGATAATTCAATTGTCCGGATCGTACCGGCCAGCAGCAGCGGACCAAATCCAAATAGATACACACTCGTCTCCGTGTTTGTTATACATAGATAAACGGCGAGTCGAAGACCCCCATCTCGGCCACTACGCAACCATCGAGTCACCCAGGCGGCAAGGAAAATCCCGGTGGCCGGAAAGGGGACTCACCGACCGTATCGGTCCATACGAATAGGTCCAACACGGTAGTGGAAGTCACCTGGCTTTCCAGACTTAATGGCGTCAAGTGTTTCCACCGACACGGCTCAACGCTCGACGGGCATCATGAGGGGGACGCGGTAATCGCGTCCAATTCAAAAAAAAAAGGGAGCCTATGCGAAATTGAGATAGCGGGCGACGACTCAAACACAAAGAGCGCTGTCCGCCCTGATGGGCGAAGCCTGTTGATGCAAAGGTTCGAGCGTGCGGTCGGCAGTTGCCGTCTGATCTGCGATACGCGTCAGGCGGGGGCAGGCGGTGTGCATTCGGACCGACTGAGGACGCCCGAACGAAAAGCGTCGGCAGGCTCTGGCGTCGAATTTGGGGATGGGTCCGGTTCTGCCGATGTGCTCCCCAGACTGGAGCGTCTGAGCAGCAATCAGGGCTGTGCACCACTGGCCCTGATACGGCGACCCATCGCCTACGGTAGAAAACGCTCAGGCCCTTCTACCCCTGGTTGTCCTTGCTACCGCCAGCTTACGATTTCCCGTTCGAACTGGTCTCGCAACAGCGCAGCAAACTCCTCCGCCAACTGCGAGGCTGCTCCATGTGGAGGGTAGAGAAGAAAGTTGGGGTAGTTGATGGATGGCGAAAACGGCAGTACCTTGATGCCCTGGCCCACGTAATCCGTAGCTACCAAGGGATGGGCCAATGTCACGCCCAGCCCAAGCTTTACCATCTCACAACACGTGGCACTGTATTGCGCTTCGAGCGACAGCACACGTTCGACCCCCTCCTGCTCGAAGACACGGTCGGTTTCTTCCCTCGAGCCGTCTCCATGCACGAGCGAGATGTACTGTTCGTCGCGAAGATCAGTAGCCCTTATCTTGCTTTTTCCAGCGAGACGATGGCCTTTCGGCAGAAGGCAAACGACCTCGGCGTCCGGCAGCGCAATCGCCTGGCAGGTAGCGGCAGCAGATACGAACGCGACGATTCCGACGTCGCAGAACTGTGACGACACCCATTCCTCTACCGTGTTGGACGTATTCGTATGGACCGATACGGTCACATCAGGTCGGGACTGCCTGAAACGCTGCACGACTCTCGGAAGGAAGCTCATCCCGATGCCGGGGATTGACGCAATGCGGAGGCGGCCGCTTCCAAGATTGCGAATACTGTCAGCCGCGTACGCGAGGCTTTTCAGCCCGACGAAGACGCGCTCAACCTCGCGAAACAGAGCTTTTGCTTCCGGTTTTGGACTGAGACGTCCACCGGAGCGCTCGAAGAGAACAAGCCGCGTATCAGCTTCCAGCTGAGTAATAAGCCTGCTCACATTCGACTGTGAAGTATGCAGCTCCTCTGCAGCGCCGGTTGTTGAACCGGCCTGCATCACTGCGCGGAAGGCCTCGATTTGACGGAGCTTCATCTGGACTATCTCATTATGGCATAGCATTGCATTATATTCGTATTTGACTGCATAGGGCGGGGCCGTCAACATCCGTGCTACTACGCATGTGGTTAGGCTAGGAGCGAAGACGCTCCAGGCAAAGCCGGGTGGCCATCTTCTTCTCGACTGCGCCTGGCGCAACCAGCGGGATCGGGCCACAGCGCGAAATCAATATCTTGCGCAAGGACGCAGTATGGAGACACACCATTTGGCAGGCTTTTACGATGCGATTGTCGTCGGCGGTGGTCTGGTCGGGTCTGCTGTCGCCTACGGCATCGCCCGCGAGGGCGCACGAGTACTTGTTATTGACGAGGGTGACGACGCGTTCGGCGCGTCGGTGGGCAACTTCGGCCTGGTTTGGGTGCAAGGAAAAGGCATCGGCCAACCCGCCTACACTGCATGGACGAGGGAATCCGCAGCGCTCTGGCCATCATTCGCCGACGCTTTGCGTGATGAAACCGGCGTGGACACTCAGTTGCTGCAGCCGGGCGGCTTCGATTTATGTTTCTCGGATGACGAACTCGAGGAGCGTGAAAAGCAGCTGCTGCAGCTATCGAACGAAGCCGGTGGCGACTATGCTTTTGAGGTTCTCAGCCACGCGGACCTGAAGGCCCGGATACCGCAAATTGGCGAGTCCGTCGCTGGCGCAACATATACGCCGATGGACGGGCACGTGAACCCGCTCAAGCTACTGCTCGGCCTACGACGATGCTTGGCCAACCGGAATGCACATCTCGTTAACTCCGAGAGGGTAGCGCGCATCGACTCACAACCCGGCGGATTCGTTGTACACGGACAGCGGGGGCGCTGGTCCTCTGCGCGCGTCGTGCTCGCGGCGGGTTTAGGCAACAAGGACCTTGCGCCCATGGTCGGATTGCAGGCTCCCGTCGTGCCGATACGCGGTCAAGTCCTCATTAGCGAGCGCGTCGCGACGTTCCTTCGCTTCCCAACTGCCACAGTGCGGCAGACGGCTGAAGGCACCGTTCAATTGGGCGACTCACTTGAGGACGTCGGCTTCGATAAGGGTGTCACAACTGACGTGCTTTCAGAGATAGCAATGCGTGGGGTGAAAGCTTTTCCACTGCTTCGTGATGTCCGGCTCGTGCGAGCATGGTCTGCACTCCGAGTGATGACTCCGGATGGTTTTCCGATATACCAGGAATCTGCAATCTGCCCAGGGGCTTTCAGTGTCAGTTGCCATAGCGGAGTAACGCTGGCCCCCGTGCACGCGCTGCGGCTCGCACGTTGGATAACATGCGATTGTGTAGTCCCGAGTATCCAGGCGTTTTCTGCCGATCGCTTCCGAAATCCTTATGAATCTTTCTCCCATGTCGACTGAACCGCTCTTCGAGCAACTGACGATTGAAGGTCCGAAGGTGCGCATTATCTTCAACGATGCACCTTATGAAGTGCCTGACGGAATGAACCTGGCTGCCGCGCTCCTTGCCGCGGGTGTCCGACGTTTCCGCGGCACGCCCGTGAGCGGATCCCCGCGGGCACCCTACTGCATGATGGGTGTCTGCTTCGAATGTCTCGTCGAGATTGACGGTTCTCCGAACTGCCAGAGCTGTCTCGAAAGCGCGCGTGACGGCATGGTCATTCGCTCCCAGGAAGGCGCGCGACAGGTGATGTTCCAGTCCAGCGCTGAGTCAGCAAGCACAATTGGCGGAAAGGGATAGCAGTGATGATGCCAGAATCAGTTGATGTTGTAGTTATCGGTGCTGGACCAGCAGGCATGAGTGCCGCGACCACTGCCGCGCACGCGGGACTTAAGGTTGTGCTCCTTGACGAACAAATGACCGTTGGCGGCCAGATCTATCGGTCTATTATCCGCGCCGACGAAAAACGTATTGACTTGCTCGGGCCGGACTACGCGTCTGGAAGCACTATCGCTGCGGCCTTCTCCGCAAGCAATGTTCGCCATGAAACCGGCGCTCAGGTATGGCTAGTCAGCAAAGAGCGTGCGGTACATTACACGCAACGAGGTCAGAGTAAGTCCCTGTTGGCCCGTTACATTGTGCTCGCCACGGGCGCAATCGAAAGACCGTTTCCGATTCCCGGCTGGACTACGCCCGGAGTGATGACCGCCGGTGCCGCGCAGATTCTGCTGAAAGCATCGGGCACGGTACCCGGGCAGCCGGTAGTGCTCGCAGGTTGTGGACCACTACTCTATCTGCTCGCCTGGCAGTACTTGCGCGCGGGCGTGCCCATCCGTGCCTTCGTCGAGACCACTAGTCTTGCAGATAAATTCAGAGCGGCGAAACATTGGTGGAGTGCCCTCTTGGGGTGGCGAGACTTGGCGAAAGGCCTCAACTTGCTGCGAGCGCTCCGAACGGCACGCGTACCGGTGTACCGAGGTGCAGCGGGACTGCGTGTTGAAGGAGAGCCGGTTGCCACAGCACTGACCTTCATTGCAGGCAGGAAGCGTCAACGCATTGAAGCTGCCCTGATACTGCTGCATCAGGGCATTGTGCCGAATACGCAGATCACCTGGTCGCTTCAGGCATCGCATCATTGGGACACGAGCCAGCTGTGCTGGGTACCCAAGCGCAACGATGTTTTTGAACTGGACGTACCGGACATCTTCGTTGCAGGCGATGGAGGCGGTATCGCCGGAGCGAAGGCTGCGGCGACGCAGGGACAAATCTGTGGGCTGGAGATAGGCCGGCGTCACGGCAAGATCGAAAGAAGTGAGTTTGAGAAGCGGGTCGCCAGGTCACGCTCGGAGCTTGCCGGGCACCTCCAGGTCCGGGCGTTTCTCGATGCGCTGTACCGACCCGGCGACGAAACGCGAATTCCGGCAGACGACGTGCTGGTCTGTAGATGCGAGGAGGTCACGGCGGTCGAGATTCGGCGGTCGGTCGCGCTCGGATGTGTTGGGCCCAATCAGACCAAGGCGTTCACTCGATGTGGTATGGGACCCTGCCAGGGCCGACTGTGCGGGCTGACAGTCACGGAGATCATCGCACGAGAGCGTCATGTTTCCCCGGAAGTCGCTGGCTACTATCGGATCAGACCACCCATAAAGCCTCTTACACTTGGCCAGTTGGCGGCAATTGGCGACCATACCGAGCACCAGGCGATCAAGGATGCCACAACCGATAAAACGCCATGCAAGTAATGCGCGCATGAACCGTGCGGTGGACTCCGGCCACCTGGGGTTTGCTGGGCGGCAAACGTCCATAACGCTGACATCCGCACACCGAAGGACCATGCCCCACGCAGTATCTTCCATACATCTTCCGGTTTGGGAACCGACAATTTACGGATAGGCGGGGCTGAATCGCCAGGAAGTAGTTCGCCTACGACCTATGCGGCGACTGACTCTTCATCTTTTAGCAGAGAAATTTATGATCATTCGTCAAGGAAATACAGGAAGGCTGAGCAAAGCTCTGGTGGCCAATGGCTTTGCGTTTCTATCGGGGTTGACCGCCCGAGACACGACCCGCGGTGTCAGGGAGCAAACAGCAGACGTCCTTGCTCAGATCGACAGTTATCTGCAGACGGTCGGAACGGACAAGTCCCGCATCGCGGTTGCGAACATCTGGTTGAGGGACGTTCGTACTTTCGACGAGATGAATGAAGCATGGGAGGCATGGGTCGACAAGGAGTGCCCGCCCGCACGAGCGACGGTCGAATCGCGTTTGGCGGGCGAAGACATTTTGGTCGAGATCCAGGTTCAGGCGGTGGTCTGATCGGCGCATTCTTCCAAGATCGATTCGGGGTTCCTCACATTTACCGGATCGAAATAGCCCCCGCATTTTTCACGGTGCGGCTCCGTGTGATCCATCGTGGGCGTCCGAAGAAGCCCTGCGTAGGAAGCGCGCTAGCCCTGCGGGCCTGCGCTGCCAGTCGTGATCACGCCAGAGGTAACAATGATTGGTAAGGATTTCCGGACTGTGGACCGCCCCCGTGCGCAAGCACGGGCGCAGCGCTGTCACTCTCATTCATTGCGTCATGTGTATGTGGGTCCTGTACGCCTCCATCGTCCTTGTCCACAATCACGACTTGCAGATCATTTGATCGCCGGCGAATGTCGAGTCTCATTGCCCGAATGGCAAGCTAGGCAATTACCTGAAGGAACGGATTCACTGTATGCCGTCTGGCAGGCAGGTAACCGCTCATCGATGTTCAGCAGGCTCGTATTCACGATGTTGCGCTTGCCCAACTCGGTCAGGCAGTCCTGTCTGCAAAGTTTCGCCGGAGTAATCGAGATCACCGGCAGAGATGAATCGCGTCTCAATTGCATCTGGGTTGCCATGTTTCCGAGCGAGATTGCCAGACGCATTTTGCCCCACCTGCTGACGCGCAGCAGCACGATGTTCTCGGCACGTTCGACAAAGGCCATCCAGAAGAGATCCCTCACTTGTTTCTTTGCTGATAAGGTTAGCGCCCAAAACGTGGACGGGCACAACTCGCACATCGCCCAGCTATCTCAAATTCGCATAGCGAGGCTTTTTATTCGCAGTCCGGACCTATATCGCGGCGCGTATGATTTGTGTGTTGCCGCCGGAGACGACGCGACAGCCGGTTCGGCTAGGGAAACGCGACTATTCCTTGACGGCTGCTTTCGTCGCTTCCGTTCGACTTCATGACATCTTCCGTTGCTCCCCAAGCACTGCCGAAACGCGCATGTTTTTTCTAACCAAACCATAAATATCGATCCATAAAGGAACCGAAATGAGACAACTGGTGCTCTCCACTGTGCTTTGCTTGCTAGCGTCTTCTGCGTTTGCCGCAGATACTCTGCGCTTCGGTATTGAGGCCGACTATCCACCGTTTGAATACAAGCTGCCCAGCGGAGAATTGGCGGGCTTCGATATTGACCTAGGCAATGCCGTTTGCGCGCGACTGCAGCTCAAATGCAAGTGGGTTGAAAATTCGTTCGATGGCCTCGTACCAGCCTTGATGGCACGCAAGTTCGACGTTATCAATTCAGCCATGTGGGCAACGGAGCAGCGCGAAAAAGAGATTGATTTTACATCCGTCATTTATGCGTCGCCGATTCGCCTAGTGGCGCGAGCGGATAGTCATATTTTACCCAACGCAGAATCGCTTAAAGGCAAGCGTGTCGGTGTTCAACAAGGCGGAACGCAGCAATACTACGCAGAAGCGAAGTGGGCACCGAGTGGCGCTGTTGTTGTCACATATCAGAGCCAAAGCCAGGTGTTCTCGGACCTGGCAGCCGGCCGGATTGATGCTGCTTTGCAGTCGCAGCAAAGTGCGGAGGACAGTTTCCTGAAGAGGCCTGACGGCAAAGGGTTTACGTTTGTTGGCCCAGCACTGACCGATGAGAAGATATTTGGCCGCGGAGTGGCTTTCGGAGTCCGCAAACAGGATCAGGCGCTCAAAGCTCGTCTCAACGAGGCGATTGCCTCCTTGAAACAGGATGGCACGCTTAGCAAGATTGCTAAAAAGTATTTTCAGTATCAGATCGTTACACCCTGAACTTCTCGCCCGTTACAACTTGCGAGTTCGTTGCGTGGACCGGAGCCGAATATGTAGGTGAGATTGCGGCGCACCGGCGTAATTTCGCATCTTGATGGGCGAGAGCCCCTTATTGAGTAAAGACAAGAAAGCCCGGGAGAGCAATCTCTCCACGAGCCTCCCTGATCGGAGGAAGCACCTATGAAGAGGAAGCAGCTATGAAGTCGTCGGCCGCATGTCGCGATCCGCAAAAGACAGTCGTCGATCTGTTAGCGTCTTATGTCGAAGAGGCTCGTGAAAGGCCTGTTCCACAACCCGTGTCGGATGTGGCGCTCATGCGTATCTTTGATCTGATAAGCGCAGCTGGGGCCGGGATCGACGAGCAGATTGCAGTCGTTACTCGCGACTTAGCCTTGGAAACCTTGCGACCAGGGCGCGTACCAATCTGGTTCACCCGCGCCGCTAGTTCCGTCATTGGAGCCGCTTGGGCCAACAGCGCCGCCGCTTCGGCGCTCGACCTGGACGACGGCGACGCAGTGGCACGCGGTCACATTGGGGCGGCAGTTATTCCCACTGCTTTCGCCGTCGCCCATGAAATCGGCGCGACGACCGAAGAAATTGTGAAAGCCATCGTTATCGGCTACCAAGTCGGTGCGACGATAGCTTCGGCGCGCACGTCCTATGGCACGACAGGCACCTGGGCTCCCTATGCTGTCGTCGCGACGGCGGGCGCGCTCCGCCGAATCGGCAGAGATGTGTTGGCGCACGCGCTGGCAATTGCTGGGGAAGCGGCGCCGAACTGCGCATTTTTGAGTGCGCCGGCGCCACACGATCCGCCACCTGAGGCTAGTGATGTCAAAGAGGGTATTCCGTGGTCGGTCGTAACCGGCCTGAATGCCCTACAGGCGGCTCAAACGGGGATGACCGGACCACGAAATATTCTCGATAGTGTCCGTCATTACAAGTTCTCCGACAATCTCGATGAAATTATCCACTCCGGTTCGCGCATCACGGATAGTTATTACAAATTCTATTGCTGTTGCCGACACATTCATGGCCCGCTGGATGCGCTGCTGGAGCTAATGACAAAGAACCGGATCAAAGCGCAAGATATTCAAGAAATTAAGGTCGAAACTTATCAGGACGCAATGCGTCTAGAAAACAGGTGCGAGCCTCAAAATCTACCGGACATTCAATACAGCATCCCTTATTGTCTAGCGCTCGTAGCTCTTTCCGGACCGCAGACGTTGCTGCCACTCACTGCCGGCGCTCTTGACCGCGTTGAGATATCTGCTCTCGCTCGAAAAGTCGTGCTGGTGTGTAGCGAAGATATCGAAGCGGTATATCCGACGCAAACGCTAACGCGTGTGACCATCACTTGCAATAGCGGGAAGTTTACTTCCGGGGATACGGCTCCGAAGGGCAAGGGCGAGGATGTGACATGGCAGGAGCTCGAATCGAAGTTCAAGATGGCGACCCGCCTTGTCGCCTCACAAACCCAGCAGAACGAGATCGTTGACGCTGTACACCGGGCCCGAACGGAGAATATCGCAAGTTTGATGACCTGTCTCGCGGAGATGAAATTTGGCGAGATTCACAAAGGCCAAGCCAGTAAGGCCTAGCTACTTCTATCAGAGTAAGAGGGACGAAGCTATTTAACGCGAAAAGTTGATGGTGGGTCGGCTGATGTGGTTGAGGACTTTGGAGCGACGTAGTATTGGTGGAGTACGCCGATCTGAATCGTCTCCGGGAGTGGAGGCCACATCCACCACAGACGTAAGCTACAGGCGCTCGAAAATATCGCCTTTTTTGGGTAAAACGCGATACAGGGCGAACGTGCGCTCACCTCATTTTCGCGCGTGCTTTGGGATGCGAAAGAAGCCGGTACTTTGACCGAGAGGGAAGTGCCGTAATTCAAAATGACAGAGGAGAACAGCGTCTGCGGTTCGTACCTGCGGATGCGTGATTCTCTGTCTGTGACCTTTTGTGGGGAGATGTGATGCTAGATGGATCCGACGTTACTTCGATGGCGCGGGTTGTCGCAGCCGAGGTGTTCGAAATTGAGGCGGCGCTTGTAACCCCGTACAAGCTGTCGGAAGGAACACTGGTTTCGACACGCGCCGTATTGCTAAAGCTGACTGACGCCGATGGCGTCGTAGGCTGGGGCGAGGCCAATCCTTACGACGCCTTTACCGGCGGCACGTCCAGCGATGCTGCACGTGCCCTGAAAGAGTCGCTGCTGCCTGCAGTCCTGGCCTCGTTGTGTCCAGCCCCAGGGTGCATTGATGAGGAACTCGACACGCGGCTCGCTGGGCACCTCAGCGCCAAGGGAGCTGTGACGATGGCTCTGCTTGATATACTCGGCAAGCGGCTTCGTGTCCCCGTTGCAACGCTGCTGGGGGGAGCGCTGCGGAAGTCGCTTCCGGTGCTTTGGCCTCTCAGCAATGGTACATACGAGGACGATATCCGCGTGATCGACGAGCGGATTGAGCAAGGTTTCACGAGCTTTATGTTAAAGATGGGCACGTCGCCAATACGTGACGAGATACAACGGGTGTCTGAGCTAGAGGCGCGTTACGGGAGC
Source organism: Paraburkholderia sp. MM6662-R1 (assembly GCF_050436245.1). Lineage (NCBI taxonomy): Bacteria > Pseudomonadati > Pseudomonadota > Betaproteobacteria > Burkholderiales > Burkholderiaceae > Paraburkholderia > Paraburkholderia sp. MM6662-R1. The sequence continues at coordinate 57,340 of NZ_JBNDLV010000005.1, forward strand.
CGCATAACGCTGATCGCCGACGCCAACGAAGGGTGGAACCGCGAAGAAGCGCGTGAGTTTCTGGAAGGAGTTAGTGGCTCCCGTCTTGCGTTCGTCGAACAGCCATTGGAAAAGGCGGATCTTGAGGGCGCGGCGTCGTTGGCCAGGGACACTAGGCTTCCAATATCGGCCGACGAAGCAGTGGCCGGACTCTCGCATGCGGCGCGGATCGCAAGCGCCGGCGCCGCTAGTGTCTTCAGTGTTAAGAGCAGCAAAAATGGAGGCCCTTTGCGTGCTCAGCGCATTGCGGCAGTGGCCCAGGCGTTTGGGATTCGCTGCTACATGAATTCGATGATTGAATTCGGAGTGACGCAAGCCGCTTCACTGCAGCACGCCGTAACCATAGGGAATCTCGTCGACGTCGGCCACGCCTTTATGTCAACGTTACGGCTCGCCGAGGACCCGACCGATTTTTCTTCTTTTGTGCGGCAGGGGGTAGCGCATCTTCCGGAGAAAGCGGGGTTGGGCGTGGAGGTAGACGAGGCGCATGTGCGTCGCATGGCGGTAAGCGGATTTCATCTTCGATCACCGCAGTGAACTGCTAACGATCGCGGGCCGGACGAAAAGCATGAGGGGATGCGAGAAGCCTGACTCCGGACAGCCTCTCCGGTTCGTTCGGGGCAGGTCGAATCGGGCCTGCAGGTCCGGCCACTGGTACTTTGCGCGAGGGCAGATGGTATCAGCCCTGAGCTGCGTTGGGACCGCGGCAGCGAACTGGGACACGGAAGGTGGGTCAAGCACGATCCGCACTTGGTCGCAAGCGCTGCCGGGCTGTTCGCAACAACGGGGCGAATCGACAATCTGATGCTTGCAAACGACTTCTGCAAATGAACACTTCGTGAGAGCAACTGCGATGTCTACGCTGCGGCGCGTAATGAATAGAAAACCCGGCACTCTTCACGTATTCGCCGAAGATGGCGCCTGGCATTGGGGCATCACCGTCCCACGCGGACATGGTTTCGGATTTCAGGTAATCGCTTATAACCAACCGGGTTTCCAGTCCGAGGATGACGCCACGTCGGACGGGACCCGGGCGCTGGAACGTATCACCAATACGTCCTTTGAACGAATCGAGCGTTGCGATTGAGACCCCGCCAACGGTCGAGTAGCATCGCAGGCGATAAATGCAAAATGCCACTAATGGGATGGTCCACCCCACCTCGCTGGACAGGTTAGGCTGGCACGTGCTCATTTCCCAGGGCTGAGCTTACGGCGTTGTCGCATCGGAAAGACCTTCACGTCGACGTGCGAGCCGAGCTTGACGGCGTACAAACGAATCGCGAGCGTTGCCGGATCCTGGTTCGAATGATACTTGAGGACCGAATGCCACCAATGCCACGGGTGCCGGAGCAAGCAGCAGTTACTCGGATAAAGAAGCATCTTGCTAATCCCGGTCAGGAATTGCAAACAATCCGAGATTCGATCGGCGAATCTTTTCACCGGTTATACCGTCAACGACACCTCGTTCTACACAGTGGCCGGCTCGATAGCGTGGCGCTGGCAGCCAGCCTGCGCACAGTGGCGAAACTTGCTGGTGTTGGCATGGACCGCATAACGCACGGGCACTACGTGCAAAATCTTCGACCGCTCGATCTGGTAGCGAAAGCCAATATGGCGCTTGCGTTGATTGGCAACGGTTCTCCTTTAGACCGCATTGGTTTTCTGGAAATCAACTGACACCGCGGCGCCAGTGATGAGCAGTCTGGAGCGGTGATCGACGCCGCTCCAACCGCGACTAGGTCCAGCTGGGTTATTCAGTACTACAGATCAAACTTCGCTAATTCCTTTTATGTCAAATTTATTAGCATCCTTCTCCCGTTGATTGTCAGCCGTTGGTTCAAGTAAATTCGTTTCCGTTTTGCAAGTAATTTTGTTCCAACCCTCTGCTCGCCGGTCAGCCGCTCGGTGAGCAGCCCGTACACTCCACGCTGCAGGACAACGCAGATAGATCATGAGCACGGCTATGCCGAGCGGGTCATGATCGCCGCGGTGTTGCCGCAGGCTCATCGTCAGGAAAGGCCAGCAGTTCGAAACACTGGGCCGCAGTGAGCCGCTCACGTCGAAGCAGCGACAAACGTGTTGCAAAGGATACAAAATTGCTTGTACTGTAGGCCGAAGGAACAATTTTTACCTCGACCTACTGCGCTTCTTCCTGAATCATCGGCGCTTCGTGCGCAGCCGCCGGGCCGAGCGTCAAGGCAAAAGTCCTTGTCAGTTGATGACGGCGGCGGGGCCACCCGCACTGGCTCACGATGCTGGACTCGGAGCGCTTCAATCGCGGCAAGCCTGAGCGCGAGAGGTCGATACCTAAGACCTCAAAATCCATCGGGATAACTAGTCAAAAATCAAAACACCGCCCTCCACGAGCGGTGCGGCTCAGCTCGTCCGTGTTACCCAAAATCGGCGCTTTTCGAACCACGGCTAGCTCTCCATAAGCGAGCCGGACGAATCAAGCACCCCGCCCCAAGGGGCGGGGTATGAACATCCCCTTTCCAAGCAGCCGGTCTTCGACCGGCCTTCGTCGCAAGCGACGGGGAATGCGACCCAAGAGATTCATCTGGTTTTTGCCAAGACTCCTAGTGAAAACCCTTCTATACATACCAGATATACCTAGTATAGTTAAATCACTGAGCTGCGAAGGACCGGATTCTCCCAGCTTTTGAGCGGCACACTTGCATGCCTGTCGTGGACGATCCAGTGTCCGCGGCCGAGCTTGCGATTGCCGAGCACGAAAAAAAGCGCCCCATCTGCTGTACGGCAAGCGCTTTTACGTCATCTTGCGGCTGGGGATGCACTGGGCCTGCGTGGCAATCCTTTGCAGGAGATTGCCTGCGGGAGCGCTAAGCGACTGAAGGCGAGGAGCAGAAGATGAGCAGCAACGGTACGTCTCTTCGAAGCCTGATTGACAAGTGGCTCGCCCCTGCGCCTGGTTCGACGATATCTTTGAGTCGGCCAAGGCATGCCAAAACCAGATCCATCCGATGTGTACGGGTGGAATCTCTCGGAGCGTCAGGAGCTCAGGCGATATTCTTTTTTCGGCATGACGACGGATCGTGGTGCGTGTTTCCTCCCGCATTGGAGCGGCCGAGCTTTAGAGCGATTGCGATGACCGAATGAAGCACACCGGCGCACTCGCCGGCATGGGAAAGGAAGACGGCGATGGACATGGAAACCATGGCGCGTGAATCTGGCATGCTGATCGTGCTCGACGGCCGGATCGGCCGCGAAGAATACAAGAGCGTCTACGGATCGCTGGAGGCGCTACGGCGCTTTGCTGACAGTGTTCGCGAGTCCGTCACCAGCGAGGATTCTTTTCGCGAGCGAAGATAGCGCATCTATACCGCCCATGCGCCATTTGCTCAAGGCTGGCCTGGACTGCGCGCTCTGGTCCTCTATGTGGACCTACCGCAGCAGAATTCTGGCTACACTCGTGACGACCTTTTCGCCCAATCTTTTATGAGCGCCGATTCAAAGGCGCTACCCGACGACGAGGCGTAGCTGCGCGCCCCCATCATCCAACTCAAGGCTTACGATCGACTTCTGTTCGTCGTCGACCAACTTTCCGCTATCGACGCCATTCCAGTGGCCATCGGCCGCGATGAAGGTTGACTTGTCGCCGATCCACGACACTGGCCGTGCGCCGCATCGCTGATCGGCACGCTCACCATTTACGTTGCGGCGGCAGGTCCGTGCAGATACCTTTGTACAGTTCGGCCGCCATGCCGACGGATTCGCCAAGCGTCGGGTGCGGATGGATCGTCTTGCCGATATCGGTCGCATCCGCGTCCATTTCTACCGCGAGGCACACTTCGCTGATGAGATCGCCCGCATTCAGGCCGACGATGCCGCCACCGATCACGCGATGCGTCTCTTCGTCGAAGATCAACTTCGTGAAGCCCTCGTCGCGACCATTGGCGATCGCGCGGCCCGAAGCGGCCCACGGGAACACTGCCTTGCCGTACTTGATGCCTTCGGCCTTGCACTGGTCTTCGGTCTTGCCGGCCCACGCCACTTCCGGATCGGTGTACGCCACCGACGGGATCTGCAGTGCGTCGAAGTACGCCTTCTCGCCGTGCGCGGCTTCCGCTGCGACGTGGCCTTCATGCACGGCCTTGTGCGCGAGCATCGGCTGACCGACGACGTCACCGATCGCGAAGATGTGCGGGACGCTCGTGCGCATCTGCTTGTCGACGTCGATGAAACCGTGATCCGTGACGCAACGCCGGCCTTGTCGCCACCGATCTTCTTGCCGTTCGGGCTGCGGCCCACCGCGACCAGCACGAGGTCGTAGCGCTGCGCTTCCGCCGGCGCCTTCTCGCCCTCGAACTTCACGTAGATGCCGTCTTCGCGGCTGTCCTTGACCAGCTTCTGGACGCGCGCAAGTTCAACCTGAGCGTCGGCTTCCACCGCTTCGATCTGCGTGCGCAGGGCATCAAGCAGGTCGCCGCCCTTCGCTTCGCCCAGCAACATTTCGCCGCGGCGCTGGACGTTTGCGACGCACTGGTCGATCGCGCTGAACCAGCGCAGGAACGCCGACGAAAGCTGGCGGCTCTTGATCACGGCTTCGAGTTGCAGGACTGCGGTACCCGATTCCGACCGGGCCAGGCCTGCCGAACCTGTTCACGCTGCTTTGCTGCGCGGCGCATCATTTTGTCTCGCAGCGCGCGCACTTCGTCTTCCGTGAGTTTTCCGTCGCTGCCAGCTTCGCGTTCGAGCGACGGGATCTTGATGCCGTCTTCCAGATGGCTGCCCGACGCGAGTGCGGCTTGCAACAGTTCGTTGGCCGTCTCCGACACGACATCGGTGGGCGCTGCGTTTTCTGTCGTCACGCCCGGATTGATGTTAAGACTGTCGGCGACAATGTTGGTGATCTGGCCTTGCGGCGAGTTCTGGTTTTCCATGAAACGATCCTCTTAGTGGTGGTCCCTCAAGGATCGCGTGACGGCGGCGTCACCTTGGCGGAAATATCAGGGCGTTTCACGCATCATTCGGTGTGCGCACACTTTCGATCAGCAGATCAATGCGATCTATATCGGATGCATAGGCTTGCATTCCGGGACGCATTGGCGGCAGGTGTCCGATGCCCGCTTCGATAAAAATTCAAACCATGACTCACGTTTCCAACTTCATTTCGCACACCGCGCTGTTATCGAGCGTAACGCTCGACCGCGTAGCGCAAAGCCTTCTTCGCTCGCTGCACGCAAGCGATCACCCCGATGCGCTCGTGATCGCGGCCTTCCTTCGATCGGACGATGCACTCGCCGTGGTCGACGCACGTAGCCACCGTGGCCGACGCGGTGAGCGGCCCGATGCCGATGATCGCCACCGCGCGCTGCGCGTTGCTGTCGTGCTTCACGTGCGTGGCGACTTGCGTGTCGCACCAGGCGATTTGCGGGTCAAGGGCCTGTACATGCTCCCAGCCTCGCGCGAGCGCAGTGCGCGCGACATCGTTCAGTTCAATAGCCCCAAACGTCTGCAGCTCGATCATGTTCAACATCGCGCCCACTTTCATGAAAACCCTTTCATCCACGTTGCGCACCAATGTCTGATGCAGAAGGACCAGAATAGAGATAGCCCTGAAGCCACGTCGCCCCGCACTCCCGCGCCTGTTGCGCGTCGTCCTCGGTCTCGATGCCTTCGACGATGACGCTCGCCGCGTAAGTCTTCGCGAACTGGATAAGCGGACGCAGACCCAGGGGACTTCGGGTGCCGCCTTCCTGTCTCAGGCAACGCAGATCGATCTTGACGATATCGACGCCAAGCCCGATTAGGGCGATCAGATTGTTGTGGCCTTTCCCCAGGTCATCCAGTGCCATCTGGCAGCCGAGAGCCTGGAACGTCCTGACGAAGTTCCGTGCCTCTGTCGTCGAAGTCAATGCGGCTGTTTCCGTGATCTCGATCGTCAGCCTCGAAGCAAGGCATCTGTCTGCATGCAACTGTGAGGCGATGGGTGTCCACCACGCATCGAGTGTGGCGCTATGCGCGGACACATTACAGCCGAGCCGGAGCGCAGGATTGCGGCGCAATGCGGCGATCGTCGCGTCGACAACCCATTCGTCGAGCCGCCTCACCATCCCCAGGCGCTCAACGGCCCCCACGAGACTACCGATACGCATCCGTCGGCCATTCTTCATCTCGCAAAGCAGTACCTCGTAGTACGTCACGTCTTGCGAATTGCCCGCCGCGCAAACGGGTTCCCGATCGAAATCGAGCCTTTTCTCCTCCAGTGCCGCGAAGACGGCAGCGGCTACCACCATATCGGCCCTGTACCGCTCACACCAGTGATGGCCCGCAGTTGCCAGGTTTGCCGCATCGATGAAATCCTGAAATGGTTGATACCCGGAGCGCATCGCTGACGCGCGTACCACAGGCATGATGGCCGCGTCTCCCAGTGGCACGGCGTGCGCGCCAAGTACCTTGACTATCCGGTGCTCGATGATGGGCCCGCATAACTCCTCCGACGCGTCGCCCTTGTAGGACAGGCAGGACAGGTCGAAGATAAAAAAGATATGCGCACCGGTTGTTGCAACGGTAGCCCTCCCTGATCGTGAGAGCGCCCGGGCCCGCTCATGTACAACATGCCGCACTGCAAGTGCAGTCGTCTCGCCATACACCTGCTCGATCTCGCGCAGATTTACGAGCGTTGCGACGACGCAGAGCTCCCCGACCGATCCGGCAGGCTCCGCCTGCGCGTCGGTTCGAGCGGGCATCGACCGCTGGCACGAACGTGGACGAACTTCCGTCTTTCTCTGATCGTCGAAATTCGCGTTCCACGCTTCGCACTTACTATCACCGGCCTCCCGCCCGGCAGGCCGGATCGACGCGGATCTGCGCAGCTCGTGAGCAGGATTTTTGGATGCCATAATCACCTCGGTATGCTAAAGGTCCACACGTACTTTTCGCTGCACGCCGCGTAGCCGCGCGTGGCGCGGAACACGCATTCACCGGTTCCCGGCCGGCACGTGTTCGATGATCGCAGCGAACTTGCCACGCCACCACGAATCAGGACGTGGAAAAACTGAGCCATCAACGACGCTCACCCACAGCACACGAAGAAAGTCCCTGGCGCATTGTCGGTGGCGCCGACCGGGCTCTGAATGTTCAGCCTGACGCTTGTTTTCGCCTTCAGTCTCGGGCATACGGAACTTCATCGATGCGCATGGCAGGCCTCTCTGGATCGGGCGGGAAAATGCACCATTTTCCGTTTCGGTGTCGAAAAAAGAACATCGCCTTTGACCCGCTTCCGTTGTCTGCGACGACGCAAACGTAACGTCCCACGCCGGATCGTCCGTAGTGGCTGACCCGAAATCCTCTCTTAGGGTCGGGCGCCAACCAGTCTTGCACCATATTTCTCAACGACATCCCCACAATCGTCATAACTTCCTCATCCTTTGTGAAGGTCACAGTACGGCGATCCTGAGGATCGAAGGTAGTGACTGGCTCGCAGCAACACGTGATTGACAGACCCCGAGGACATACGTTTACTTCGGACCTGCCTTTTCGCGCTTCGGCGGCAAATCGGTACACACGCCTTCGTACAGCTCGGCGGCCATGCCGACCGATTCGCCGAGCGTCGGGTGCGGGTGAATCGTCTTGCCGATGTCCGTTGCATCCGCGCCCATTTCGATTGCGAGGCACACTTCGCTAATCAGGTCGCCCGCATTCAGACCGACAATCCCGCCGCCGATCACGCGATGCGTTTCCTCGTCGAACAGCAGCTTCGTGAAGCCCTCGTCGCGGCCGTTGGCGATCGCGCGCCCTGAAGCAGCCCACGGGAACACGGCCTTGCCGTACTTGATGCCTTCAGCCTTCAACTGGTCTTCCGTCTTGCCGACCCACGCCACTTCAGGATCGGTGTAGGCCACCGACGGAATCTGCAGCGCGTCGAAGTACGCCTTCTCGCCGTGAGCCACTTCGGCCGCGACGTGAGCTTCGTGCACGGCCTTATGCGCGAGCATCGGCTGGCCGACGATATCGCCGATTGCAAAGATGTGCGGCACGTTGGTGCGCATCTGCCTGTCGACCTCGATGAAGCCTGGATCCGTCACCGCCACGCCTGCCTTGTCCGCGCCGATCTTCTTGCCATTCGGCGTACGGCCGACGGCGACCAGCACGAGGTCGTAGCGTTGCGCTTCGGCCGGCGCCTTTTCGCCTTCGAACGACACGTAGATACCGTCGTCTTTCGCTTCTGCCGCAGTGGTTTTAGTCTTCAGCATGACGTTCGCAAAACGCTTGCTGTTGTACTTCTCCCACACTTCGACCAGATCGCGATCCGCGCCGGCCATCAGGCCGTCGAGCATTTCGACCACGTCGATCTGCGCGCCGAGCGTCGCGTAGACCGTCGCCATTTCGAGACCGATAATGCCGCCGCCGATCACCAGCATGCGTTGCGGAATCTGATGCAGTTCGAGCGCGCCGGTCGAATCGACCACACGCGGAACTTCCGGAATGAACGGCAGCTTCACCGCTTCTGAGCCCGCGGCGATGACCGCCTGCTTGAACTTGACGACCTTCTTGCCGCCTTCGGTCTGCACTTCCATGTGATACGGGTCGACGAACGAGCCGGTGCCCGTCACGACTTCCACCTTGCGCATCTTGGCCATGCTGGCAAGGCCACCGGTGAGCTTCTTGACGACGCCCGACTTGAAGTCGCGCAGTTTGTCGAGATCGATTTGCGGTTTGCCGAACGTGATGCCGTGCGAGCCGAGCGCTTCGGCTTCGTCGATGACGAGCGCCGTATGCAGCAGCGCCTTCGACGGGATGCAGCCGACATTCAGACAGACGCCGCCAAGCGTTGAATAACGTTCGACGAGCACGGTCTTCATGCCGAGGTCGGCCGAGCGGAACGCCGCCGAGTAACCGCCGGGGCCGGAACCGAGCACAAGCATGTCGCACTCGATATCCGCATTGCCGGAGATGCTGCCTGCTTGCGGAGCCACGCTTGCGGTGATGCTCGACGGTGCTCCCGCAACGGACGCCTCGTACGCCCTAATGTTTGTAGCTTCTAGCAGAACAATCAGCGTCCCTTCCGAAACTTTATCGCCAACCTTCACTTTCACTTCCTTAACCGTACCGGCTTCCGCGCTCGGCACATCCATCGTCGCCTTGTCCGACTCCAGCGTGACGAGCGATTGCTCCTTCCGGACCGTGTCACCCGTTTTGACCAGTACCTCGATGACGGGAATATCGCCGAAATCGCCGATATCGGGTACTTTGACTTCAATGAGAGTCATGAACAATCCACCTCTCGTTCAAAGAATCACGCGACGGAAATCGCTAAGCAGCGCCGCCAGAAACGCATTGAAACGCCCAGCTTCCGCCCCGTCGATTACTCGGTGATCCCAGGATAACGACAGCGGCAGCGTGAGACGCGGCACGAACTGCTTGCCGTCCCAAACCGGCTTCATGGCGCCGCGCGACAAACCGAGAATCGCGACTTCGGGCGCGTTGATGATCGGCGTGAAGTTCGTGCCGCCAATGCCGCCGAGCGACGAAATCGAGAAGCAGCCGCCTTGCATCTGATCGGGCTTGAGCTTGCCTTCGCGCGCGGCCTTCGACAGATCGGTCATTTCCTTCGCAATCTCGACAAGACCCTTCTTGTCCGCGTCGCGAATCACCGGGACCACCAGACCGTTCGGCGTATCCGCGGCAAAACCCACGTGGAAGTACTGCTTGAACACGAGGTTGTCGCCGTCGAGGCTCGCGTTGAACGTCGGGAATTTCTTCAGGGCCGAGACCACGGCCTTGATCACGAACGCGAGCATCGTGAACTTCACGCCGGCCTTTTCGTTTTCCTTGTTCAACTGCACGCGCAGCGCTTCCAGATCGGTGATGTCCGCTTCGTCATTGTTCGTGACGTGTGGAATCATGACCCAGTTACGGTGCAGGTTCGCGCCGGAGATCTTCTTGATGCGCGACAGCGGCTTCGCCTCGAACGGGCCGAACTTCGAGAAGTCGACCTTCGGCCACGGCAGCAGGTTCAGCTCGCCGCCGCCTGCCGCAGCCGGCGCCGCAGCACTAGCCGGCGTCGCGCACTGAACGGCCAAGACGGCCTTGATGAACGCGGTCACGTCGGCTTGCGTGATACGGCCTTTCGGCCCCGTTCCCTGCACTTGCGTCACGTCGACGCCGAGTTCGCGCGCGAACTTGCGGACGGACGGCGAAGCGTGGCTGATGCGGCGCGTGCCGCCCTCGCCCGCCGGAATCAGCAGCGCCTGCGCGAGCGCCGACGGCGAGGCCGGTGGTGGCGAGGGAACAGCGGGCGCATCCGAGAGCTTCTCGGTTTCGTGTTTCGTTGCGGGAGCCGGCGCCGGCGCAGCCGCGCCGCCTTCAGCGCCGTCCAGTACGACGATCACCGATCCTTCCGACACGGTATCGCCGACCTTGACCTTCACTTCCTTGACGACACCGGCGGCCGAGCTCGGCACGTCCATGGTCGCCTTGTCGGATTCGAGCGTCACCAGCGACTGCTCTTTCTCGACACGATCGCCTACCTTTACAGCGACTTCGATCACGGGAATGTCTTTGTAGTCGCCGATATCCGGCACCTTGACTTCGTGCAGGCCGCCGCCGCTTGCGGCCGGGGCAGCCACGGGCGCGCCAGCCGGTGTGCGCGCCGGGGCCCGGGCCGGGGCCGCCGCCGGTGCAGCAGACGCCGGAGCCGGCGCAGCCGCGCCGCCTTCAGCGCCGTCCAGCACGACGATCAGAGAGCCTTCCGACACGTTGTCGCCGACCTTGACCTTCACTTCCTTGACCACGCCGGCGGCCGAGCTCGGCACGTCCATGGTCGCCTTGTCGGATTCCAGCGTGACAAGCGATTGCTCTTTCTCGACTGTGTCACCCGCCTTGACCAGCACCTCGATCACAGGAATGTCCTTGTAATCGCCGATGTCAGGCACCTGAATCTCTGTAACATGCACCTCAGTAATCTCCCAATGGCGGTTCAACGCGAGACCGACGATGAATTCGTACCGTGTCTCGCGAATGCATCAATGACGGAACAAACAGTAAGTCCCACGGCGGCCCTCAGTCCTAGCCACACTAATCTAGCGGTCGAGGTCGCCCGAATTCATCAGCATGTTCGTCAAGCCCGCGCCTGCTCGAACCATAGGCCAAACGTTCTCCGATGCGTCGATTGCGAAATCCATGAACACTGTCCGGTGTTTCATGGCAAGTGCTTCGCGCAACACGGGCTCGACATCGCCCGGGCGCTCGATGCGGAAACCAACGTGCCCATATGCGCGGGCAAGCGCGACAAAGTCAGGCAACGCGTCCATGTACGAATGTGAGTACCGGTCGCCGTAACTCACATGCTGCAGTTGCCGCACCATGCCCAGATAGCCATTGTTGAGCGAAACGATTTTGACCCCGAGGTCGTACTGCTTGCAGGTCGACAACTCCTGGATGCACATCTGGATTGACCCGTCGCCTGTCACTGATACGACATCGGCATCCGGAAACGCCCGTTTCACTCCCATGGCGTAAGGCAGTCCCACTCCCATCGTTCCCAGGCCGCCCGAATTGATCCATCGACGAGGCTTGTTGAACCCGTACAACTGCGCGGCCCACATCTGATGCTGCCCTACGTCGGAGCAAATATAGGCATCGCCCGCAGTGGCTTCCCAGAGCCGTTGGATGACGAACTGCGGCTTGATTACGTTGGCGCCCGGTTCGTAGGCGAGGCAACGCTTCTCCCGCCAGATCCCTATCTGACGCCACCAGTCGCTGCGATTTTCAGCATTGATACGCGGTTCTTCGAGCAGGGTCAGCATCGCGCGCGCCGCAATCTTGACGTCCCCTACGATCGGAACATCAACTTGAACCCGCTTGTCGATGGTCGCGGGGTCGATATCAACATGAATAATCGTCCTTCCGTCCGACCGGAAGTCCTTGGTATTGCCAATGACCCGGTCATCGAATCTCGCACCGAGCGCAATCAGCACATCGCAATACTGCATCGCCATGTTGGCTTCATACGTACCATGCAGTCCCGGCATCCCTAAGCACCGCTTGTCCGAGCCGGGAAATGCACCCAACGCCATCAACGTGTTTGTCACCGGCGAATCGAGTCGATGCGCGAGTTCCCCGATTTCGTCGCTTGCACCGGATGTGACCGCTCCGCCGCCCACAAAAATACACGGCCTATGTGCGCGCGCGAGCGCCTGGGCCGCGCGGCGCACCTGCCCGATATGAGGGTCCACGCGCGGGCGATAGGATCGCAAGGAAACCGTTTCAGGGATGCACGATGGCGTCTTCGCCTGAAGTACGTCCTTGGGAATATCGACCAGTACAGGTCCGGGACGCCCGGTGCGGGCGATGTGAAACGCGCTCTTTAATGTCCTCGCAAGTTGTGAAACGTCCAGCACCAGAAAGTTGTGCTTCACGATCGACCGTGTGATCCCGACAGCATCACACTCCTGAAACGCATCGGTTCCTATAGAGTGTGTGGGCACATTGCCGGAGATCACCACCATCGGAATCGAATCGAAATAGGCGGTAGCAATGCCCGTCACCGCGTTCGTCACGCCCGGCCCTGACGTCACCAGCGCAACACCCACCTTTCCCGTTGCACGCGAATAGCCATCTGCTGCGTGCACGGCGGCCTGTTCATGGCGAACCAGTAAATGCGTGATATCGACAGTTTCCTGGAGCGCATCGTAAAGCGGCAGGACGGCACCGCCCGGATATCCCCAAACCGTATCAACCCCCTCTTCACGCAATACGGATATGACAATCTGTGCTCCCGATGCATGGAGGTCTTTGCCCGACGTGCCCGAAGGATCCGCCTTCGCGACCTGTTGCATCTCCGAACCCGCAATCTTCATTTTTAGCTCCACGTAGTGCGGATCACCGTTGCCACGGCGCGGCTCTGTGCTCGTCTCGCTTGCCATAGCGATCAACGGCCTGTCTAACGATATCGGCCGAGATTGCACCGTCGTCCGCAAGTGCTTTCAACGCAGCAATCGCGATCGAATTCCGATCGACTTCGAAGAAGGCTCGCAACGCCGCTCGGGTGTCACTGCGCCCAAAGCCATCCGTACCGAGCGTCACGTAGCGGCGAGGCACGTACGCGCGGATGAGTTCTGGCACGGCGCGAACATAGTCTGTCGCCGCGATCACGGGTCCGTGGGAGGTAGACAGCGCAGACGTCACATACGGAGCAGTGCTCTGATCCTCTACGACCAAACGCTCGATGCGCTCGGCTGCGGCGCCGTCTCGATGCAACTCGGTAAAGCTTGTCACGCTCCATACTGATGCTTCGATATTCCAGTCTTCCTTCAGGATGCGCGCCGCCGCCTGCACTTCACCCAGAATCGCGCCCGAGCCGAGCAACTGGACCTCGGCCCGTTCGAGCGATGCGGAGTCAAGCGGATACATCCCCTTGAGCACGCCCTCGCGAACGCTTTCGATGGGTGCACCGGGGAGCGAAGCCTGCGCATAGTTTTCGTTCGTCACGGTCAGGTAATAGAATACGTCGCGCTGCCGTTCGATCATTTCGCGCATGCCTTCGTCCACGATCATGGCCACCTCGTAGGCGAATGCAGGATCGTATGCGCGGCAGTTCGGTACCGTTGAAGCCACCAGATGGCTCGTGCCGTCCTGATGCTGCAATCCCTCGCCACCGAGCGTCGTCTTGCCCGCAGTGGCGCCAACCAGAAAGCCACGTGCACGCTGGTCTGCGGCCGCCCAGATCAGATCGCCGATGCGCTGAAAGCCGAACATCGAGTAATAGATGTAGAAAGGCAGCATCGGAAGATCGTGCACGCTGTATGAAGTTGCCGCCGCGACCCACGACGACACAGCGCCAGCCTCCGAGATGCCCTCTTCCAGTATCTGTCCGCCAGTATCTTCCCGGTAGTAAAGCATCGAGCCCATGTCTTCCGGCTCATACAGTTGCCCGAGCGGCGAATAGATCCCGACCTGGCGAAACAGATTCGCCATACCGAACGTGCGTGCCTCGTCGGCGACGACGGGAACAATGCGCGGCCCAAGCGACACATCTTTCAAGAGGCTACCGAGCATCCGCACGATCGCCATCGTGGTAGACATCTCTTTACCGTTGGCATCCAGCGCGAATTGCCCCCAGGCCGACATTGCCGGCACGGTCAGCGTCTGCGACGCCGCTGTTCGTCTCCGGGGCAGATACCCGCCGAGTGCAGCTCGTCGAGCATGCAGATACCGCATTTCCGGACTGCTATCCGCCGGCTTATAGAACCGCATCTGCTCGACATCCTCGTCTGAAAGAGGCAAACGGAACCGGTCGCGAAACTCCTTCAGTTGTTCGACGTCGAGCTTCTTCTGCTGGTGCGTCGTCATACGCCCCTGGCCGATCGAACCCATGCCGAAGCCCTTCATTGTCTTCGCGAGAATGACCGTGGGCTGACCCCTATGCTTCAGTGCCTTGTCGTACGCCGCATACAGCTTGCGCACGTCATGGCCGCCCCGCCGCAAGCGGTCGATGTCGTCGTTGCTCAGATGGGCGGCAAGCGCTGCCAGATCCTCGTTCTGTCCGAAGAAGCGCTCGCGGTTGTAGAGGCCATCGTTGGCTGAGAAGGTCTGAAACTGTCCATCGACGGTATGCGCAAATGCGCGTAACAAGGCGCCGGTGCGATCGCGTGCGAAAAGGCCATCCCAGTCGGAGCCCCACACGACCTTGATGACGTTCCATCCCGCGCCCGTAAATTGCGCTTCGAGCTCGTCGATGATGCGACCGTTACTTCGCACGGGCCCGTCCAGCCGCTGCAGATTGCAATTGATCACGAAGACCAGGTTGTCGAGCCCCTCGCGTGCCGCGAGCGACAATGCGCCGATCGATTCTGGCTCGTCCATCTCGCCGTCGCCAAAAAAGCCCCAGACCTTACGGCCTTCCGTCTTCAGCAGGCTACGATTCTGCAAGTAACGCATGAAGCGCGCCTGATAGATCGCGTTGATTGGCCCGATGCCCATCGAGCCCGTCGGAAACTGCCAGAAGTCAGGCATCAGCCAGGGATGCGGATAAGAACATAAGCCTGGGCCCGAGATCTCGCGACGGTAGTGCTCAAGATGTTCCTCGCTCAGGAAGCCCTCAAGAAAAGCGCGCGCGTACACGCCCGGCGACGAATGCGGCTGGAAGTAGACGAGGTCGCCGCCCTGCGCATCATTCGCACCGTGAAAGAAATGATTGAAACCGACTTCGAAAAGATCGGCTGCCGATGCATAGCTCGCGATGTGTCCACCGAGTTCGCCGTACGCGCGGTTCGCCCGCACAACCATCGCGAGCGCATTCCAGCGTAACGCGGCGGCAAGTCGCTCCTCGGTATCGATATCGCCTGGAAACGGCGGCTGCTGGTCGACCGGAATTGTGTTCGTATAGGGCGTGACATTCGCACGCGCCGTTGCAATGCCGCTCGACAATGCATGCGCGGCAAGGCGGTCGAAAAGATACTGGGCGCGCTCGAGCCCGACATGCTCCACCACGCCATCCAGTGCGGCGATCCACTCGGCAGTCTCCTGCGGATCGTTGTCGATGCGGGTTTGAGTGAGGGCGAGAACGGGCTGAACACCGTTCGATAAATCGGTCATGGCGACTCCAGGGTAAACAGTGAGGTTCGATACTCGTGCGGTTTGAATCGGGCAGTTCGAACGTGTCAGAAGAGCTTAGCTATCTCTTCACAAAATGTGCGTCTCTTTTGCTGGTAGTTTTCAGTTCAGATAGGGTATAAATTCTGGAAACAAGGCCTCGCATCAGATTCCCATACTATGACATCCGAAACAAAGCACCCGAACCGCCGCTTGGACCGCACCGACATCGCAATCCTCCGCCAGTTGCAGGACAACGCGCGCATCACGAACGCTGAGCTCGCACGCGCGGTTAACCTGTCACCCACTCCTTGCTTCAATCGCGTACGCGCACTTGAAAAGCTCGGCTTATTCCGGCAACACGTCACCCTCCTCGACGCCGGTGCGCTCGGATTGCGTATCAATGTGTTCATTCAGGTCAGCCTGGAACAACAGGTGGAAGAAGTGCTTTACGTCTTTGAGAAGGAGATCGCAGATCGGCCCGAGGTTATGGAGTGCTATCTAATGACAGGGGATGCAGACTATCTGCTGCGGGTTGTGGTGCCCGACATGCAGAGCCTTGAGAACTTTATTGTGCAATGGTTGACGAAGATACCCGGTGTATCAAACATCCGCTCCAGCTTTGCGCTCAAACAAGTGCGTTATAAGACCGCGTTGCCGCTTCCGACTGCAGGCCTAGTGCTCCCGAGCGGCGACGCGGTCCGTCAGGAATGGACCTAAAGAGGCTGCAACGAATGTCTATTCGTCGATGTCTATCCTTGCGTGCTGGGAGTGTGTTACGGCAATGCGGCCGCCGGATCAAGTGAGCCCCACGGCAATCGAAAGGCATAGCTCTGTGCAATCGCAAACTGACATCGGACTTCTCCCGCGTTTTCGCTCACAGGGTACGCGCGGCGCCCGCAGTCTCGGGAAAAGACGTGACACTGCGGGTCATCAGTCTCGTGCCGCGAAAGCAAAGGGTCCTTCTTGAATCTCAAAGAAATCACGACTTGGGTAGCGCCCGCAAGCTCGGCTGGTCTAGCGCGACTCACACGTCGACTGCGATCGCAAGATCCGAGTCGAATGGCGCGGATTTTCGGTTCTTGCGCTGGATATTCGCAAAGAACACTGAAGCAACTAGCCAGACATTTGTCACAGTTCAGAGCTGCGTCTTTCGATCAGCGCCTAATCTCCTATCCCCAGGTGAAAGAGTTGGCCCCAGCCGGTGACTGCATCATCGCATTCAGCAAGTCTCAGGGCATGCCAGCACAACGCCTGATTCGAGGAAATGATTCGCTTTCCCGTTTCTCGTTCGAGTGCGTCGATGACTTGCGCAGCCCGCATCTGGGTACACGCAACGACAATAGTGTCCGCTTCTGCAGTATGGACCGCCTTTCGAATACCGTCAGCAACGCTTTCTGGCGAAATGAAAGGTGCTTCATCACCGATAAAACCGGTAGGATTGGAAAACGTACAAACTGAGGTCACGTCCATTCCGATGTCTTCCAATGCGTGCACCATATCTGATGCAACGTCTTGGGGATATGGAGAGACGTATCCAATCTTCTTGGATTTTAGTGCCTTCAGTGCAGCCTTAATTCCACGGAAAGGGTCTGTTACGAGTGCGCTTGGGTGAACCTCTCGCACCAGACGTTCGAGTTCTGACTGCCCGATCACCATTGCGGCCGATGTGCAGCCCAAAGCAATGACGTCAGACGGGCGCATGGAGTTTATCAGCTTGATCGCGGTGCCGATTTTATCCGCCTGCTGCCTCAGCGTGTCCTTTGAGACGGCTTGACCGCTGCCCCGGGCGGTCGGAATGCGGCTTTCATACAAGGCGATACCGGGAAGGGACAGCATTGCTCTCGCTTCGTGCGAGAGTGTCTGGTCATTAGAAATCACCACCATCCCTATGTGCGCGCGACTGCCGATTCCGGTGGTGAGCTCATAGGGTACGGATACCCACTGCGGCGCCTGAGATTCAGATTGATTCGTCATTCAATACCTCGCGTGCTTAGCGGCTGAGGCAGGGTTAAGCCTCAGCTCACTCACTCGTTCGTCACTCTGTAGCTTCGCAAAGATGCGTAGCCTTGACATTAATTGACGGAATGTCATCCTTGCTGAATCCGTACTTTTCCATAATCTTCGCGATAGTTCCGTCAGCTTTCCGCTTCGCGAGACTTTCGTTGAAAAGCTTCACAAAGTCCACGTCAGTTGGCCTGAACGCGATCGCTCCATAGTTCATTTTTTCCTGGCCATTCGGTCCGACGTACCCAGTGAAAGGCATTGCGCGTTCGACGCCAGCGGTATTCTGATCGCGAAGCAGGCCGATCGCGGTCGCCTGCCCCATCATTAGCGCATCAGAGCGCCCCACAAGAAGTGCAGCTAAGCCCGATTCGATATCCGGGTAGAGCTGGATACGATCGCGCTTAATGCCTGCAGCAACGGCATTCTCAGTGGTAGAAGCCCCCCTGATGTCAGTAATACGGATGGCCGGGTTCTTCGCTATGTCGGCGTAGCTGTGGATCTTGAGCGGATTTCCCTTCTTCACTAGCAACGCGTCGCCATTCGCCTGAAAAGGGTCGGAGAAGGCGACCTGCCTGCAGCGTGCAGGCGTGATAGCCATACCGGAGGCGACCGCATCGATCCGCTTGGACAGCAGACTCGGGATGAGCGCGCCAAAATCCATCACGATGAAGCCCACTTTTTTGACGCCCATGCCGTCTGTCACAGCCTTAAATACATCAGGATAAAGTCCAGTGACCTCCCCCGAGTCCGTCTTGTATCCCCACGGCCAACGGTTGTGAACCCCGATCGTTACGGTTCCATCGTTCTTTACCTGGTCACCAAGCGTCTGAGCTCGGGCGGAGCTAACGGACGCGCTCAACGCAAGAGTAAACAGTGCAACAAGGAAAGCACAGCGCCATTTTGAATCACTTTTCATCTCATGCCTCTCTATGATTTGGCTCCATGGGCGCGGCCAGTACGCTATCCCATGGAATTCATATTTTGTAATCCTACGGATTTAATGCAAATCTCTCATTAGACCGAAAAGGCAATCTCCCCGCCTCGTCAGCGTGGGAAAGCGACGACATGCCACCATGCCTTCTACAGGAAAACACAGCTCTACCGGAGCGGACGTAGGGCGATGGATGGAATGGAGATACCCTGCCAGCTGCCCCGCGACCACGTCAGCTCCAACCGCAACGGCGGGTTCGAATAGCCCGTCGTCATCTGCATATACAAAGTAGTCACGCGTCGGCACCTCCGTGAATCGCGTAGGCGCTGGTACATCAAGCGAGTCGTCTCGATAGATGCCCATATGATGCAAGAGGCGGCGAACCCCGTTGCTAGCAATCTGCTTCCCGATATGCTGGAGCGTCGCACCGCCGCCTAGTTCAGCGGTAATGACAGGAACTCCCTGCGCTTCAGCGGAAGCGGGCAATGTCGTATTTCCTCCACCACCTTTACCGTCCGTAAGATAGCTAACTGGCGCGCCAAATACACTGACGAGCTGCATCAATCGCGCGTGCCGCTCGGCGTCGGCTGATGGGCGGATCAGCGCACATGGAACGTATTCCAGCGACCTTCCACCGGAGTGAAGGTCGACAACCAGGTCCGCCATTGGCAGCAGAACCGACGTAACATAATGCGCGATCATCTCTGTCGGCGTGCCGTGAGCCTTGCCCGGATAAACACGGTTGAGATTGCCATCGTCCATGGGCGACACACGCCGCCCCGCCTCAACAGCCGGAAAATTGAGCGAGGGAAGGATAATGATTCTGCCATTGACATCGTCTGGAGAAATTTCCCGCGCGAGTTCAAACAGCGCTATCTGACCTTCGTACTCGTCTCCGTGGGTCCCGGCAAACAAAACAGCGGTAGGTCCTTTGCCATTTTTCAGACAGACTACTGGAATCGGGATCCAGCCATACGCTGAGAGATCACTGGAAATAGGCAGACGCAACGAGCCAGTCTGTTTGCCCTCTTTCTCAAAACTGATAGGCGACCAGATACGGGTGGGAGTGGACATATTATCGAGTTGATTAGCTGATGACAGGAATGGCCGCGGGTGACAGTTCGCTGAGGAACTCGATCCCATTTTCGCGGACATAAACTACTTCTTCGAACTGGAAAACGGCGCCTTCACGCTCCAGCTTCGGTTCAATGTGGAAAATCATTCCCGGCTCAATCACCGTTGTATCTGTCGCTGACAGCGAAGGCGGCTCGGTTACATCGAAGCCGCCGCCATGGCCAATCCGGGTTACCGCCGTGTACACCTGCCCCACATCGAGTTCCTTCCACATACTGGCAAAGTTAGCGTAGACGTCTGCGCACGTCATACTGGCCTTTACAGAGCGGCACAGTGTATGGGTCAGTTCGCGGACAGCTGAGTACGTCTTGATTTCCCAGTCCGACGGCTGACCGCCCCGAGCCGTCCGGTTTCTGTCAGCCGGGTAGCCTCCGTAGGTCGCCCGAAAGTCTGTCCAGACATAATGGCCCTTTTCTAATCTCCGCTCGCTGGGGGGCCGGCTATAAACGAAATCGCCCTTCGCGAAAAGCATAGCAATCGGGTCGGCCTTCTCGGCACCGTTCAGAAACATCTGTGCTTGCATCCGACGATATAGCTCGATTTCCGTCATGCCAAGATACGCGTCGGCAATTGTTCGATCGAAAGCGTCGTTCACAATGGCGAAGGCAGTCTTCTTCAGATTCGCTTCGAAATCCGACTTGATCAGCCTCACCTTCCACAACGTGGGCGTTGCATCGGTTACTTTCCCTCCCGCGCTCAAACCACTCAACGTGGTGATCATTTCGAGCGAGCCAAGGCCGGTCATGTCCTGACCGTAGTCAATTCCAAGGCGGACCGTCCGTCCACTGAAATGCGCTTGAATGGTTTCCGACAGAGCCGCTACACCCTCGCTAAGATATCCGTGATAGTAGACGGCATTGAACGAACGTGGCCTGTGGCTGATGTTCTTCTGTTCGGTCTTGCTGCCTATGACGATTAGATCGCCCGCTGTCAGCAATGCGAACACCGGCCTTGCCTTGTACATCCACGAGAGCGTGAAGAAGTCCGTAAAATACTGGACGTTTTTGATGTCTGTTAGCACGATCGCGTCTAACTGATTACGCTCCATCTCGTAACGGACACGGCTGAGCCGCTGTTCCAGTTCAGCCAACGGGACATCGGGGGCAGGCGGCAATGTTATACCCACGTTAGTGTCACTAATACGCCTAGCTTCCGTCATCATTTTTTCTCCATTCTCGATATCGCTTCCGTGGACAGGTTGATCGAGCATGCGAGCCGATCAAACGGTGACTCGACAACTCCGAATACATCGATTCCTGGCCTCTCCGTACTTATGTGATACAGGCGACGCAACATAGGATATGTGTTCGGGATGGCGAATATCTTTTGCGCCCCTGACGACGCGGGAGCAGCATCGATAATCAGAGACATGTCTTTTACCGCGACGTCATGCCGATTCAGGGCAGTGACAATAAAGTGCTCTCCGAACTCGTCGGCTATCTCATCCGGCACCGACGTCGGAACGTATGCAGCGTCGTACATGATGGGTTGCTCATCGGCATAGATGATCTTCCTCACGCACAGATAGACGTTGTCAGGAGGCCCGAAGATCGCAAGCGTGGGATCCGCGATCCTTTCTTTTGTGATCGAGACAAGCTCCATGCGTGGCTCGAAGCCGAGTCGGCGTGCGTTGTCCATCGAAGACATCCAGACGTCCAGCTCCCGGATGAAGCGCCTCTTCTCTTTGACAAACGTGCCTTTTCCCGGCACAGACTCAAGTACGCCCGCCGACTGAAGATCGCGGATAGCACGCTTGATCGTGATCGCACTGACTCCGAACTCCTCGCTCATCTGCGCAGTAGACGCAATGGCGTCGCCAGGCTGATAAAAGCCGTCTTCGATCCGTTTGCTGATCTCAGCTCTGACGCTCTCGTGAAGCGAGCGGCTTGACGAAATCATGCCCTTTGGACTCGCTCTTTCTGTGGCCATGGCCATCGCAATTATCCCCATATCCTTAATGTCTGCACACCCTCTGAGCGACAGCCCCGCTCAGTGGACGATCTGCGAGAGGAACCGTCGGCTACGCTCGTTGTCCGGGTTGTCGAAGAATTTTTGCGGCGTTGCGTCTTCGACAATCTCGCCCTTGTCCATGAAGATCACTCGGTCCGCCACTCTTCGGGCGAAACCCATCTCATGCGTCACACACAGCATCGTCATACCGTCGCGGGCAAGCGCTGTCATCACCTCAAGCACTTCATTTACCATCTCCGGATCCAGAGCGGAAGTCGGCTCGTCAAACAACATGATTTTGGGCTCCATGCACAGCGCTCGAGCGATCGCTACTCGCTGCTGCTGACCACCGGACAATTGTGACGGATACTTGTTCGCCTGGTCTGCAATGTGTACTTTGTCCAGATGGCGAAGCGCAGCTTCCCTCGCTTGATGCTTTGAGTACTTCCTTGTCCGCACTGGTGCAAGCATGCAGTTGCCAAGTACGGTAAGGTGGGGAAACAGATTGAACTGTTGAAACACCATGCCGATATCTTGCCGGACTGCCGTGAGGCTTCTGCCCTTCGCTCCGGGCTTCGCTCCGATCTCCGTTCCGTCGACAACCAACTGACCGGCCTGATGCTTCTCAAGCTGGTTGATGCAGCGGATCAGTGTTGACTTACCCGAACCGGACGGCCCACAAATGACGATGCGCTCGCCCGTGGTCACGGTCAGATTTACATC
Organism: Paraburkholderia sp. MM6662-R1; assembly: GCF_050436245.1. Lineage (NCBI taxonomy): Bacteria > Pseudomonadati > Pseudomonadota > Betaproteobacteria > Burkholderiales > Burkholderiaceae > Paraburkholderia > Paraburkholderia sp. MM6662-R1. The sequence continues at coordinate 79,682 of NZ_JBNDLV010000005.1, forward strand.
TCTCAAAACCTGGAATTTCCCGTACCACTTACTCAGGCGAGAAATCTGGATTGCAGGTCGACCTTTGGCTTCGTTAGCCGGAGCCGTTTCAAATTCAATCTTCCTAAGCGTTTGCATTATGCCCCCTAGATGGTTGTTAGCGCCGGCTCGAAAGGAACAGCCGTTTCTCAAGCCTGTGCACCAGCGCAGTGACAAGCAATGCCAGCCCAAGGAACACGATTCCTGCCACCAGCATCGGCTCGGCATAGCGGTATGTGTCTGATGCGACATCGAATGCGCTACCCAACATTTCCGGAACTGCCAGAACGGCTAGCGTTGGCGTTGTTTTCAGAATTGATACGAAGTAGCTGCCCATCGGCGCGGCGATGTTGCGCAGCATTTGTGGTGCGACAACGAAGGCTATCGTGTCGATGCGGCTCAACTGAAGAGACTTCGCCGCCTCGACCTGTCCTTTAGGGATGGCATCGATCCCCGACTTGAAGACTTCAGAGAGATAACCAGAGAAGTACAAGCTCAGTCCCAAAACGCCGACGACCATCGCAGGCAACTCAATTCCGTAATAGGGAAGGACAAAGAACATGAAATACAGCTGCACCAGAACCGGCGTGCACCGAACGAGATCGATAGCAATCGACGTAACATGGCGCATGACCTTAGAAGACCTTCGAAGCATCTCCCACAAGAAACCAAGCACGGACGCCCCAACACAGCTGATAATTGCCGTAAGAAGGGTGTTGCCAATACCATCGAGTACTCGAGGGATGATATGAATCGCAAACGCGAGATCAAAGTTCATTGATTGCCTGCCTCTTTTTTCCAAGAGTCCGCTCAAGCCGCCGGCCAAGAATAGTCACGGGATAACACACGATGCAGTACGCCAGCACCAGCGCGGTGTAGACCATCACCGGGTTGTACTGAATCTGCGATATCTCCTTCGCGCGATAGGTCATGTCACTCAATGTGATGAGCGAGACGAGTGCTGTTCCCTTAATAAGTTGTATCGTTAGATTTATAAAATTGGGAATAGTTGAAGTAATCGCCTGAGGAAATTCAATAAACCACAGGACACTCAATCGATCCATGCCGAGCGCCATACCGGCCTCCGCCTGACCCCGCTCGAGGGACTGCAACGCGGCTCTGACCGATTGACTTCCGTAGGCGCCAATGTTCAGCCCCAGCACCATTGCGCCAACCGTGATGGCTGAGAGGTTGATACCAAACGCCGGAAGCGAATAGTAAAATGCGTATAAAAGTATGATTGCTGGCGAACTCCGCCAGAATTCAATAACTGCAGTGACGACCCCGTGCCACGTACCACGCGAAAAAGTCTGCAGAACGCCAAATAGCAGAGCAAATGGGACTGCGTACATTAAGCCGACAAAGGTGACGATTGCTGTAATTTCGAAACCTTTGAAAATTCCGAGAAAGACCATCAAAAAACTCATTCCTGCTTCTCCTCAGCGTTTCCAGAGCAGATAGCATCCGCTGTTAAACTCGACGGAGCCATTTCCGCCGGGGAAAAGCCATATCTGCTGCTGATTTTTGAAACCGTGCCATCCAACTGGCGTTTTCTCAGCTCCGTTTCATAAAAATCAAGTAAGTCGTGATCTTCAAGTCGAAAAGCCACGGCTGCGTAACTCAAAGCGGGACGGCCACTCTCGATATAGCCGGTGAAGGGAAGCGCTCGCTCTATTCCTTTTTCATTGGAACCCGCCAACACCGCAATCGCAGTTGCGGTCGATACGGTCAACGCGTCTATGCGGCCAGACTTCAGCGCCGCGACGCCGGTCTCGACATCGAATAGCTGCATCCTGTCCTTCGGAACGCCTGCTTTGACCGCATTTTCCGTGTTTGTACTTCCGCGCCCTCCGCCCATTCTGATCGCTTGGTTTGCTGCCATATCTGCATAGCTATGGATGCGCAGCGGATTGCCAGCTCGTACCAATACCCCATCGCCGATCGCGACATCCGGGCTGCTGAAAGCGACCTGCTTGCAGCGCTGGGGGGTTATTGCCATACCGGAGGCCACCATATCCACCCTGTGAGCGACGAGACTTGGGATTAGCGCGGGCCAGTCCACCACCTTGAAATGAATTTTCTTCATCAGTTCGGGGCCGAAAACGGCCCGAATCAGATCCGGATAAAACCCGACTACCGCGCCAGCCTTGTCGACATATCCCCACGGGGCCTGGTTATGAATCGCGACTAGGATTCCGTCTTGCGTTAGACGCCGCGGCGGTGCCGACTGCGCTTCGGTCGATGCCGACGGAAATAGCAATGCCAGGAGCAGACCGATAACCGCGAAAGTGGAAAAGGGACGCATGTCAAGTCTCACTGAGACGCAGAGTCAGACTGCGATGCAGTGACACTGCGATTGACTAAATAATACTAGGTATATCAGGTTGGCAGCACTAGGGAAACACCTGACCTTATATTGTGTCTCCGCGCTTTCCTGGCGTGTACAGCGTCAGCCAGTAGGAGCGCCGTACGCCCGGGGAAGTCATCCGCCAGTCGCTTGCCGGAGGACTGAGCTGTATCGAGCTGCGAGCATCGACCGACGGGTTTTTCCTAGAATTTGTGGCGGATTCCGACGATCACAGCCGTCTGGTTCGAAGTCGAAGATGCCGATAGAGACGTGATGTTTGCCACGGCTCTCCCGCCGGTCGAATCAGTTCCGCTCGCATGCTGGTAAATGGCGGATGCGTAGACGTCCGTGCGCTTCGAAAGGAAATAGTCTGCACCGAGCATGGCCTGTTGATACCTGGCATCGTTCACCCCGTATCCTTTTGTATAGTCATAGGCGACGCCGACCACGAGGGAAAGGCGTGAACTGATATTTGTAATTCGCTTCGACGTTGTGGAATTTTGCCGAACCGCCATTGAATTGAGCGCCGCCTAGATTCGGCAGTGCACCCAGATCCTTGAATTGCGTGTTGCTATACGTGACTCCGAACGTCGAAGCTCCAAGGACGTACGAAGCGCCTGCAGCAAACACTGCCTGAGTTTTGGCCGACGCGTAGCCGGAGTAGATACGGTTTCCCGTCATGTTGGATGTCGAGGTATTCGAAGTCGCCATGTTGCCGAAGAACGAATAGTTCGGACTGTCCACGTTGAGATACGCGACACCGAAATCAAACGGTCCTCGGTGATAGCTACCTCCGAGCGACCAGATCTGGTTCCGGTGAAACTGACCGGCATTTCCTCCCAGGCTGTAGAGCGCCTCCCCGGAAAGGCCAGCGTAATCAATAGTCTTGTACTTGATCGCGTTATTGACACGGTTACCCCCGATCATGTTATCGAGGTCACCGGGGTGCGCACCAAAGTAGGGAAACCACTGGCATGCGGCAGCGAAGCGGCATGTCTGATCCAGCACTGACTCATACTGACGACCGAGCGTTAGCGTCCCGTACTGATTTGAAGACAGGCCGACGTATACTTGCCGGCCAAAGAGATCTCCCCCCTGCGCCAGGCGCCCATTGGGGACGCTAAAACCGCCTTCAGTGACGAAGATAGCTTGCAAGCCCCCACCGAGATCTTCCGCACCCTTCAGCCCCCAACGGCTGCCCTGCAAGTTACCGCTGGTCATGAGATATTGTTGGGCACCCGTTGCGTTGTTTACAAAGGTGACGCCCACATCAAGAATGCCATACAGCGTTACGGAGCTTTGAGCGTGGGCTGCGCCCGCAAAGAGTGCCGCGGCGGCGCCAAACATCATGGTCTTTTTCATCATCGAATCTCCAAATCTTCCTTTTTTATGATCGAGCATCGTTTATCCACACGTATGCTCGTCTGCCCTTAAGTTCGTCCACTTGATGCGTTCCAGCGACGAGCTCTGGTTACGCATAGTTCGAAGATTCGAGTAGCCAAAAACGATGGTCTAATACAAAAATCTAGCAACTTCATAACATCAGTGCATGATCTCGCCACACCATCGTGTAGTAATCCTTTCCATATATCGTTCCCAGCCCACAATCGACACATGGCACGCTTTTCGACCCTGCGCGATGGGCGTTAGCAAGGCGCGTCTGAGCTCCTTGCCTCTGGCCCCGACGTCGAGCGCGGAGAAGCTGGCGTTCAGGGAAATCCTGAACGCACAGCGCACGCTAAGGCAGTAATCGACTACGCTCCGTTTGGCAGGAGCGTGGCCTCGCTCCGGATCTCTTTCGCGCCTTCAACCTGCGTCAACTCGGCTTTCACGCAGTCCAAGAAGGCCAAGCTCGAAAGGGACGGTTGGAAATTGCGTCGGTGTACCAGAGAAAATCCGAATCGAACCGTTGGTACAAACGGCTTGACTACGATCGAACTCTGTCGATCAAGGATGGCGAGTGGGCTAACTACTGATACGCCCAACCCTTGCGCGACCATCGCGACAATGGCAGCTGCGTACGGGACTTCCAAGGTCGTCCGGCGCCTGACATTTAGTGTCTCGAACATGCGATCGAGGGCCACACGATTGGCGTCAGTTGAATCCAGCGAAACGAATTCCTCCCCGTCCAGATCTCTCGGACGGATGATGTCTTTCGTCGTGAGGTGGTGCTCCGCCGGCATGATGCAAACGCCGGGCATCGACGCATATTGAACGACGTGCAGATCGGGCTGATCAGGGCTTGTAGTCGCGAACCCTAAGTCGCACTTTCCCGCCGCAATCCAGTCCAGCACTGTCGCGGAGCTTCGTGTCTGCAGGGTGATAGCCACGTCCGGATGCGATGCGCGAAATCGTGCGATAGCTCGCGGCAACAGCGTTAGCCCAACGACGGGGATGCTTGCAATGCGAAGCTCGCCGGTGGCGGAGTGCTTTATGTTCCACGCGGCCCGTTGGAGCTTTTCCAGACCTATGTACGCGCGTTGTACTTCCCTGAAATACTGGGCTGCTTCTGCCGTGGGTTGAAGTCTCTGCTTACTCCGCGTGAAAAGTTTCAACCCTGTTCGATACTCAAGCAGGGACAAGAGGCGACTGACAGCTGGTTGTGAGATGCACAACCTCTCTGCTGCCGCTGTCACTGTACCGGTAATCATCACCATCCTGAACGCCTCTATCTGCCGGATATTCGGCGATACGGGCGTTTCAGTAGCGATGCCGTCATAGTTGTCCATGGTTCTCTCCCCCGCAGTGAAAGACCGGACGGAAGCCATCAAACTGCGGCACCATGTCCTGTCCTCTACCGAGGATGTCTATCTCAGCGAGCCTTATAGCGCCTCGACCGTTGGCATCCCAGCCTTGTAACCGCCAAGGCATTACGTAGGATGCCCGGCAATCCAGTTCTGGTGCCCGCGCGATCGCATGTCTCAGAGCAGGCGCCTTCGATGGCTGCCTGCCGGTCCGCAAAAAATCTTACGATCCCGCTGACATGCCTGGTCCGGCTACTATCCCGCGAACGGTTGCCGTCCTTCGTCGTGGGAATGAATTTGCAGCGGAGGAAGCGCAGCGGCAGGCTCGCGTGGCGAAGCTGCGGTGCCAAGAACAGCAAGCATCGATTTCTCATCCAATAACCCCTCTTCCCGGAGCGTTGCTACGGCCGACAACGTTGCCGCTGAGCCGAGCTCTAGGTCGACGCCGTGGCGAGCGGCTAACTTCTGAGCATCTATAGCAGCGAAGTCGCTTACGCAGACGGCGATTCCCCGACTGTTTCTGACTGCCCTGACTGCCTGATCGGTCACAGTGTCGCCACCGAGGGAAAACTGGCGTGTCGTTCCCGCGAATTCCGAAGTAACGCTGGCCCTGCCAGTCAGAACGAGGGAGAGCCGGGGGAACGGCTCTACCGCATACAGCGCTGGACTTCGAGTAACGAGACCACTGCGCTGTAGGTCGCTGTACCCTTCCGCAATTCCCCAGAGAAGGTCACCTCGGCTGCAAGGCACGACAATGGCATCCAGCGGTCCGGCCTGTTGCCAGAGTTCATATGCAACGGTTTTGTATCCCTGAACACCCCACGGGTTACTTCCAACTGCCGGAATCGAATAGTTAGTCACCGGATACCAACCATCGGCCACCATTTTGGCCATCAGGTCCCATCGTTCCCGCGGGCTGGAAACAACAATGATTTCGGCGCCTGCCCTGTCTAGAAAATGCCGGTAAGCGTCGGTGATCGATGGGGTCGTTATAACAACGCACGGCACCCCGGCCGCCGCTGAATACGCGGCAAGCGAAACAGCGGCATTACCGGAACTTGCGCATACCAATCCCCGTGCCCCAACGTCGATCGCCCGAGCGACGACGAGCGGTGTCATCCTGTCTTTATGGCTTCCCGTCGGGTTGGCAGCTTCCCGCTTTAGCAAAACGGACCCGACATCAAGCACTTTCGCCAAGTTTGCGAGCGCGACGAGCGGAGTTCCTCCTTCTCCAAGACTAGGAAAATTTTTGTATGGCAGCCAATCGCCGTACATAACCATCGGCCCCACTATCGCAGGAAGCGATGCCGGAAGCTGGCTGTACGTTGCCGCAAGAGAAGTTGGGCACCCTTCCCGCCTTGAGGTCGGGTCGCCCTCAAACCAGTCTCCGATTGCATACGATGACTTTCCGTCCAGGCTTCTAAAGCCTTGGAGGTGAGGATTACGAATAATGTCCAGCCTTGCGTCCATGAGCGGATTGGTTTGTGGGTTCATTGCAGGATGGTGCCCGAGGGAGGAAATAATCAGCTTTCGACGACTTCACGTTCGTTTGCGACGCTAGGACGGATGTCACGAAAGGTCGTAGCCTTTTCGAAGGCAGAAGCTAACTGGATAAGTTTGTCTTCCATAAACGGTTTCGCTGCTATCTGAACTGACACCGGCATGTTTCCTATCCCAAATCCAGAACATATAACGATGCTTGGCCAACCTGTAACGTTGAACGGATCGTAGAACCCGGGCTTTGCTAGACCGCCCCAACGGGACACATCGGCCATGAACGGAGCTTCATTGGAAGCGCCGGCAGTAACAATCACGTCCACGCCGGCTGCCGCAGCAGCAGTCGCAACACATAACCGTCGCCGTTCGCGGACCGCGTTAACGTAATCGGCTGCGGTGAGGACTGCCCCAAGCAACAGTCGTAGTCTTAGTTGCTCTCCAAATTCTGCTGGGCTAGAGCGCAACGTCTTCTGGTGGATGGAGTGAGCCTCTGCGGTCATGATCACAAAGCTCGTTGCCTGATAGTCTTCAAGACGCGGCATTTTCAGTCGATCTACGTGTGCGCCCAGCGCCGTCCACACCGAAATTGCTCGATCCAAACCCTCTTTGACAGAGGGCGTCACCGGATTTTCTGTTTCGTGCCAGTCCGACGCGACACCGATACGAATCCCACGCACGTTGTCTTCAGCGCGCGACATGAGATCGGAAGGGGCCAGCTCTACACTCCCCGGATCGGCACGGTCATGCCCGACCATCTCCTGAAGAAGCAACCCGCAATCTTCGGCGTTCCAGGCGATGGTGCCGACATGATCCAAAGAGGGCGCCAGCGGCAAGATTCCTCGTTTGCTACATAGGCCGTACGTCGGCTTCAACCCCACCACTCCGCATAGGGCGGCAGGCGCCCTGATGGACCCCGCCGTATCGGTGCCTGTACCTCCCAAAATCAGTCCCGCTGCCACAGCGGCCGCCGTGCCACTAGATGAACCAGACGTGAATCGCCGCGTATCCCACGGGTTCCGGGCAGGAGGCCAAGGGAGATCAAATGACGGGCCTCCCAATGCAAACTCGTGCGTCGCGAGTTTTCCCAACGAGATCGCTCCGGCGTCCGCGAGCGAGCGCACGACGCAAGCGTCCACTTCGGGTATCCAACCTTTAAGCAGTTTTGAATGTGCGCTTGTTTGGACGCCCTTGGTTAAGACGATATCTTTGTGGGCGATGGGAATCCCGTCCAACTTTCCACGTAACTCACCTTTCATCATCCGACGCTCCGCAGCTGTCGCTTCCCGGCGCGCGCGTTCTGCCGTTACCGTAATGAATGCGTTCAGGCGCGGGTCGACGGACTCGATTCTCGCCAAACATCCATCGACAAGTTCGACCGGCGATAGCTTGCGCCTGCGAATCAGATTCGACGCTTCAGTAATCGTTGGTATTTGCATTGAGAGATCTATCCACAGTCAGATTGACGTTGAGCACCGAGAAAAGGTGTGAGTACTCAACTGTTTCCTGTTGCCCAAATGCGCTAAGGCGCTCACACATGCGCCAGACGTGTGGTAGCGCTTCCAACAATGCCTCAAGGTCGCAATCTTCAATCCCAATGCCTTGCTTCTCCAATAGTTCTCTCAACTCGCTTAATGTGTCGCACCGCATCATGCTTTCGCCCTATCCTCTTTTCTTGGCTATCTCAGTTCAACGGTGAGATGGCTTGCAGGCAAATCAAAATCCGCGGCGATGTCTGAGCATGCCGCGATGATCCTGTCGCTTCGCCGTTGTATCTCGGCAGGCTGGCCTCGGACCAGATCCCAGAACTTGTCTTCCGTTTGCACCCATGTCATCGGGTTTTCAACGTCACCCACCGGCAACCGGACTTCGTGCGTGTAGAAAACGTCTTGCACTTTTATAGAAACTCGCGAGGGTGTAAATTCCGGGAAAGCGTGCTCAAAGTCGGCTGCGACTCGCAACTTTACTTTATTCGCAATGCTCAATACTTCTTCGTCATCGAGCAAGGACTGCTCAAGTGGGCGCAATGCCGCGGCCCCGCGCGAGGCCGCTACCGCGACGTTGAACGGAATGCTAAACTGAGCGCCCTCCAGCGTTCGCGGTGCTACCTCATTTGTGATTGAGAGCGCCTCCGGGAACACTTCGACTATGATCTCTTCCGCGTTCGCCACTGCAATCGGGATGTCGTTAGCGAGTGCCAGCATTGCGTCAGTCGCAGCGTGCGCGTAGCGGCATGACGCATACGGCTTGAGATAGGTGTGCTCCACCTCCCATCGCCCCCCCAAATTCTCGATTATGGCCGCGGAAGAAAAAACTTCCGGTCGATCGAGGCAGTCCAAGGGGCCATCCGCTCCAGCCTTTGCTCTCTCGACCGCGACAAGGGCGGTCACAACTGACCACGGGCTACTTCCTTTCACACTGCTCATACGTCGATAAGTACCGGCAGGGAGGTTCTCGGGCGACTCAGCTCCCGCTATCGCTACCGCGTTTGCAATCTGCACCGGGGAAAGGTTCTCGAGCCAACCGAGTGCTGCTGCTACGCCGTATCCGACCCATCGTCCTGACGAATATGTTTTCACGGAACCGCGGGGCCTCGCTGCCGCTATCCGGCATGCAATGTCGTAGCCGATTACGCACGCGCCCAGAAGCTTGTGCGCGGTTACCGACTGTCCGCTCGCGCTGCAAGCTGCGATTACAGCGGGCACTATTGCCGCGCCAGGATGACCACTCGCTCGCCGGTGACCGTCGTCAATGTCCAGAGCACTTGCTGCCGCACAGTTGGAAAGGAGTGCAGCAGCTCTGTGTGCCGTTGTGTTCGCAAACCACACATTGTCGACGCCACGGCCGAAGGCTGCGAAAGCTGCCTCCCGCATTTCGCAGGCATTCTTGGTCCGAAAGCCTCCAGCGGCAGAAGCCAAGGTGTCCAGGACTGAGTGCGCCGCGCGCCGCAGAGCGCTCTCGCATACGTCCGCCGAAGTCAGCCTCGCGACGAATTCCCCAAGAAGTAACGCCGTATCACTCATTAAACGCTCGCATAAACGTTTCGTGGTCATCGCCCGTGAACGGAGTATTATGACCAGATGTACCTAGTATACCAGGTATGTGATCATAACAAAATCCGTCTGTCAAGCGGCATCTGTTCCTCGCTTTACGATGGGACGGACTCCTTGGGGTATACGTACCTGTGCGACGTGAAAGTCGCGTAGTTCGTTGTTTTACCGTCGAAGTCGGACGGAAGGAAACCGGGCGTTCCGTCGCCCGTAGTCTATTGGTGCATGCGGAGCTGGCAACGGGTCCGTGTGAAGCCACCGAGACAATGCAGCCCGGCGCAAGCCATGCTGAGGTCGTGAGATCGAGGCTCCTCTGCAAGTGTCAATGCGGAGGGGGCGCTAGACTGGATGGCAAGGTTAAGGGATCTGAACCGCCCATAAACATCGTCAATACCTCAATACCAAGAGGCCAAAGGCACTGACAGGCCTCACCCAAACGGGAATGTGGCAGGTCTGCTCGCTAAGTACTCGGGCAGCACGGACAGATTGCCACCGGTGGAAAGGCGGAACCTAAACCATTCGTGCGAACGACGCGGAACACGGTAAACCCGTATCGCTGCCCGTTTGTCTGGGGCAGGTCAACCGCAAGGAAGACTGTTGGCGGTGCGGGCAGAGGATGGCGGAGAAAGCGAACGCCAGCCTGTAATGGGTCGGACAGGAGTTGCGTCGCAAGACAACATCATTCCACGCGAAAGCGGGCAGACTTCCGCCTGGTCTCTCGTCACGAGAGAGCTTGTTCACCTCCACAGGAGGGGAAGCAGATGACGGTGCAGCAATTTGGCACTGGTGCGCCCTCCAGTTGCGGCTGGCATCTTTATGAATTACTTGAGGTGCTACCGTTTCACTCGGCGGCTGCAAGTGCATATCGTGAAGGTGCCATCTTCCAGATGGCACCGGCTTTGGCAACAGGGCTTTGAGAGGCTTGAGCCTTGTGCGGTCAAAATTGCATGCAGGGTTCTTAGGGGAGGATGCGGCGGTAACGTCGCATCCCTACCCGACTTCGTGGAGTTTCTGACGGTCATCGCCCGCAGAGGGTATTGTCAAGTTGGCGCCGGGGTCGACGAATATAATGGGGCATGAAGAAAGCTTCCGTCTCCGTTTTGCCGTCGGCCGAGGCGCCGATTTCGTTCAAGGGCTATCGATTTCCGCCGGAAATCATCAGCTACGCGGTTTGGCTGTACTACCGGTTCCCGCTCAGCCTGCGCATGGTTGAGGAGATGCTGGCGGCACGGGAAATCGAGCTTACGTACGAAACGGTGCGGTGCTGGGCGACGAAGTTCGGTCTGGCGATCGCGAAGCGTATCCGCTCGACAGCGCCGGGTCGCCGCGACAAGTGGCACATGGATGAGGTGGTCGTGACGATCAACGGCAGGAAGCATTGGCTGTGGCGGCCCGTCGATCAGCAAGGCGCAGTGCTCGATGTGCTGGTGCAGAGCCGCCGTGACAAGGCGGCGGCCAACCGGCTGATGCGCAAGCTGCTCAGGCACCACGGCTGCCCACGCGTGATCGTAACGGACAAGCTGCGCAGCTACGCGGCGCCGAACAACGAACTGGGCCTGAACGTCGAGCATCGGCAGCACAAAAGACTGAACAACCGGGCGGAGAATTCGCACCAGCCCACACGCGTGCGCGAGAAGGTGATGCGGCGCTTCAAGTCGGCGCGCCATCTACAACGTTAACGTCGGTCCATGCTCAGGTGAGCAACCTGTTCATGCACTGCCGCTACAACGCGAACGCGCAACAGAAATGGCAGCCCCGCAAGCAGGCGTTCGAGGCGTGGGAAACCGTAACGGACAATCCGATACTGAATCGCATTGCCGCATAATTAGTGATCCTTATATTAAGCGCTCTCGCCTGCGCGCCCTTCAACAATTTGACAATACCATTCATTGATATCGACAGTCGACGTGCAGCTTCCGATACACCAACGCCCTCGGTCATTGCAGGGCGGCCTCAAAATAACGAGCGCCCAATAGCGCTCTTAATATAAGTTTTCTTTCATTAATAGCCGGATTTGCTGACGTAACTTTACGGTTGCAATTCAGGCCAGTCACCCTGGCCCGCGGCCGCGTCGGAATTTGTCTGTGATCTATGCCCGGGCCGCAGCACGGAAGTGATCGATAAGTGCTGCATACCTATCAAGGTCTATCGCTCCGGGGGTATTTCCGCTTGATCGATGGCGCTCCATTCCACCTTCCCTCTTCGTCACATATGATCTGGATACCCTCCTCGTCAATTCATCTTTTCAGGCGCTCCACCACAACCGCCACATGCCCGCGCAACGGGCTGGCGGTTCATCGTTCTGTACGCGGGTCGCCGTCGGGTATCTCTGGATCAGTGGGCGGTTCTGCGTCCGGATTTCGGGCGGGTTCGCCATCGCGGACGGTTAGTTGCGTGTTATGGATGGCGTCGCGAAGTTCATCTCGCTCCCACGCGTCACGCTCACGTTGCGCGGTCCGCCGCTGCTGCGCCTCGGCGTCGAGCTCGGCAAGCCGGACCTGCCGGATGCGCTCCAGCTCCGGCTGCTCGAAAACGATGCGCATGCGCGTGTCAGCCGCCACGCGCGCGGCGGCGGCCTGGAATGCTTCAGGACCGGAGAGTGACAATATCGAACCGAACTTCTGTTGCGCGAAACGCAGCGCAATCTCGATTGTTTCGCGCTCGCGGTCCCACAACCGCAGCGTGCGGCCTTCGTCGACGAGGAATGCCACACCGTCCTTGCGGTAGTCGACCTCGCCGCTGGCGCGCACCTCGTACGTAATCGATGGCCCGCGGTAGATGATCTCGTTGTAATCAAACCCAACCGGTTGCTTCGCGCCCTGAGATGGCCCACTGATGTTGACAGTGCGCTCGCCGTCGGCGCGCTTCGCCCCCAGACGGAGCTGCTGCATGCGTCGTAACTCGCGCAGTGCCCGCTCATCACCACGCTGAGCACGCTCCTGCAGGAAGTCGCGATACTGATCCGTGATGGGCTGGCGTCCTGCATCTTTGATGGCGTCACGCTCCGTGGTGGTGCGATCGCGCAGCGCGGCCTCTGCCTCGAGGCGCGCCACACGCGCTCCCGAGAGTCGCTCGCGCCGCTCGGTGACGCTCAGATCCTTTCGATCCGCGATGGCGCTCCTGGCACGGTAGAACGCCTCCCTGATCGCGCCGCGCCGGTCCTTCTCGTGCCGCGTCTGTTCATCCCAGGCGCGGCGCAGCCCGTCTCGATACGCTGCGCGCCATTGCTGGAATTCGGCCCACAGGTCCCGTTCGGGCATGTGGCGTGGCGCATGGCCAGGGCTAAGTCCGACCTGCGCCCGGTACGTCTCGCGAAGCAGTTGCGCGGCTTCCGCCCATGGCAGATTCATTTCTTTGGTCAGAAAATCGGATACGTTCAGGTTGCGCGAGCCCGCCCTGATCCGGTCACCGCCATCCGCACCCTTGCCAATGCTGTACTTCCCGACAATCAGCCCGTGTGAGTACGCCAGTGCGGCGAGCAGGCGACTGGCATCGAGTGTCGCGCGGATCTCTTCGAACTCCGTCCGCTCCCGTGAGCGACCGACACTGCGTGACTCGGCATAATCACGCGCGAACTGGTCCCGAACCGTATCCGCTTCCCGGCCGGTTGCCGCCCGCGCGCGCGAATTGAACGGGTCTGTCCGAGTCTCTTCGTCGGCGTCGGACGATGCGAAAGGAAGCGATCGGATCGCATCGAACGACTGGACGTCTGCGAGGCAGCGGATTTCATCTCGCGGACCGAAATCCGCTGGCAGCCGGCCACCGCCCAATGCCGGATTCAGACCAAATGGTTCGCTCCTTTGTGCCGGGCCGCCAAACGGTCCGCCGGCGCGCGTGAACTTGTCAGCGGCTGTCGCCGCAAGCCGCGCCCGCTCCGCACTGTCCGCAACGTCCCATGAACCATACATGCGTGCCGCGAGTGCATTGAGCAGGGGGTTACTGCCAGGATCTAGCTGTTCTCTTCCCGCTCGCTCGCGATCGCCAGTCCATCGCAGCTGGTCAATTCGGTCGGCTTGGTGGTTTCCCAGCTCCAGTAGTGCATCAGCCGGCAGAAGCATTTGACGTCGCGCGGCGTCGCCATCCACACCGCGGCCGGGCACACCTCGCACACGGTGTGGGGATCGGGGCGACGAGCTGGATCGATCGAAACGAGTGTCAAGGTCGTGATCCGCTCCCTTTCTCCACTTTCGCCACCGGCCCCGGCGTTCGTGTTGCGCGAGTGGCGGCTCGGGCCACCGCTGTCGTTGCCACTCTCGCCAATCTCGCCAGTCTCCTGGTCCACCACTGCTTCGTCGTGTTCGCTCATCAAGTCCTCCTGCTGCGTCATGGAACCGCTGTTCGCGGTGGTCGAGAATGCGCCGCTGCTCAGTCGGCGACGCGGCCTGATATGTCTTGTAGAAGCTGCTACCGCTGTTGAGATACTTGATCTCTCTCGCCCGCATATCGTTCCACTCGAAAAGCGCATCGAGATAATGCCGGGGTGTCGCGCGCGGGATACCCGTCTCGATGTACTCTGCATGGACGTTCCGATCAAGCGATTCACGCTTGCCGTCGGCATCGAGTTCGATGAATTCGCGCGAGAACACGAATTCCTTCAGGTTCACACCCTTCGCCGCGCCTGCTGGCTTGACGTTTTCATATTCGCCGTCACGGCCAGCGTTGCGTGTGCGGGTCTCGCCGAATTCGGCAATCAGCGCCCTGAAGTCCTCGTAACGGGTGACGTCGCGTGAAATCAGTGCCTCGAGGATCGCGGCCTTCAGCTCGCGGTTCATCGGCTCGAACACGTCGCCCTTGTACCGGCTGATCATTTCCGACGCATCGGTGAACTGCACGCGCCGGTTGTCTTTCGGGCTCGCCAGCCCATATTTGGCGTTGATGTGCTCCTGGAACGCTTCGAGGAACCGGTGATGCCGGTCGACCTTGCCGAACGGCTCCAGCCGCCGTCCCGTGCGCAGGTTCACCTCGGGGATCACCACGTGAAGATGGACCTTGCGCTCGACAAGCTCGCCACTGCGCCGGTCAGCGTAGCTCTTGAGCCGCGGGACATGCGCCTCAGCGTAGAAGTTGTATTCGTCGGGCCGGTAGGCAGCAAACGCGAACGCCTCAAACTCACGCACGATCTCCGCGAGCACTTCGCGCGAGACCTCGTCCTCCTTGAACGACAGCGTGACGTTGATGTAGCGCTCCGCCTGCGTGTCCATCGACTGGATGATGTCGTTGGTCAACGCCAGATCCCCCGCCAGAATCACCCGTTCATCCATCTCGTCACGCTCGAACTCACGGTCCTGCTTCTGGCCCTGTTCCAGATAGGCCTTGATGCCGTCGTGATAGCCGCGTACCCGGATTAACATCGTTCATCGTCCCTGGTGAACGATCCACCTGCGGGCCGAACAGCTCGAGGGAGCAACAGCGGAGCGTGATGCGTGACGTACATGCCATCGTCATCACGCGCGACATTCCGTTTCGTCTTCCGCATGACGACAGTTGCCTGATAGGGATGATCGATTCCCATGTGCGTTGTATCCGGTCAGTCCACTTTCTCGAGCGTGCTTTTCAGATAGCGCGAAATCATCTGCAGTTGCGTGAGCAGTCGCTCGTAGGTCACTTCCGACAGCTCACCCCTCCGGTGTTCCGAATTCGCGCGATGGGCAATCTGGTTCAGGTTGTTGCTGGTCTTGTTGAAGATGTACAGGAGCCGCTTGCGGTCCGCGCTGGCGACTGGTCGTGCGATCACCTGCGTCCGGTTCGTCAGCACGGCCTGCCTGAAAAATTCAGACTGCGTCAGCCCGCTTCGGTTCACCTTTTCAAGATAGACCGCGCGGTCCGCATCCGACAACCGGAACGCGATCGGTTTTCCAAGCCCTGCCCCATCGTTGCTTTTCTTGCGCGGCATGGTCAAAGCTCCGCGGGATGCGTCCAGTCTGCCGACTGACCTGGCAGATCGAACCGTGTCGCGTCGCCGTCGATCGGATGTGCGCGGAACTCATACGCCGGCCAATGCCTCTCGCATTCGCTCAAGGCACACATCGCCTGGTCGCCCGTCATGGGATACGTATAACCCGCCCATGGGAGATACCGCCACCGCCTGTTGTGCTCAGGCGCGCGTGGCTTCATCACAAGCTGGATCACCCATTCGCTGGTCGGAATCATCACACGCGCCTCCTATTCGTATTGCATACCAGGCAGTGCTTAGTGTCGACGACGGACTCGTCGGCGCGATGGACGCGGTGCAGTGGCCCGCGTCGGGGTTTCAAAGGGGCTCGCCCCTTTGGCACGAGATATTTTACGGAGCGCGTAGCGATGCGTAAACATATCCGACGTGCCTCGCCTCGCCATCAGTATACGCCCCCTCGTCTTCGAAATGACGCGAAGTTGTGCGAAACAGTTCCGCTGGACAGAAAACGCGTTCCGTCAATACGCGAAAATGGTTGAAGAAAACGCGAAAGCCCACTAAGGTTATGCGAACCCCGACATGCCGACAAGTGGCCATTCCGTGAACGCCGATGAATACCTGAACAGCATAAAACCGGGCCTGCGTACGTCCGCCCTGCGCGCGTTCCATCCCGACATTCTCAAGCTGCGCGCGGCTGGCTGCACCCTGGCCCAGATCGCTGAATTCCTTCGCATCAACGGTCTCACCACCACCCTGTCCAGCGTCGGCAAGTATCTCCAGAAGCACGCCCCGGTATCCAGTCCCCCTGCTGCCCCGCAACCCCGCTCCGCCGTGGCGAAGCGTCCAGAGCCTCCCGTCGCTCCCGACCGCTCCGAGCCGCCTGGTTTCAAAAGCGCTGAACAGTTGCGCGCCGAAAATCCCACCCTCCCGCGCATCCAGATCAACAAACTCTACGCGCAGCAGTACGACCGCCCGGTCCTAAGCCCGCAAGAGATCGAAGAGTTCAAGAGAAAATATCCGCCGCCACCCACAAAGCACTCCAGCCCCTGAGCCGCTGAGCCGCATCGCCCCGTCGCAATGCGCCGGGTCGGCCCGCACCCCACGCCGCAGGCGTGGGTCCCCAGGGGCCTCGATCCGGGCGCGCGGCGCGCGCGAATGCGTAAGCGCTCCCTCCAGGTCCGGATTGAGCGTGCAGCAGGAAGCCTTCGGGCTTTCACGCGGCGTGCCGATAACACGGTTAGCTGGCTGATCTCTGGATCTGTCCGGCGTGTGTTGTTCACGGAGCCCGGCTGTTCCGGCCAGGCTTCTTTTTTTCGCCGTCACAAAAAAGCCGCCAGGGCTTTCGCCCCGACGGCTTCGCGTCACGTCATCTGACCGGCCGCTCAGATGGGCTCGGCTTCATCCTCCGTCGCCTCACCCGTCACGTCGGCATCGGCCTCGTCGCCGGTGTCGCCGCCCCCTTCGTCCGCTTCCTCGTCGTTGTAACCATGGATGCGGTGCTCCGGCACCTCCCGGTTGCGCAGCACTTCCGGCAACCAGCCCGACTCCGACAGGCGAAGCCCGGCGGCTGCCGCTGCCGCGTCCTTCTTCATGCCCCGCAGGTCCGCTGCGGCCTCGGGCGACACCGCTTCGCGCACCACTTCCTCGATGCGCGCCTTCGACACGTGCTCGAAGTAGCTCGCCTGCGTGGGCTGCCAGTAAGTCGCCAGATCGACATTCAGCACGTTCGCCAGTTCATTGATCGGGTGCGCGCGGTCGGCCCCGCTGATGCCGTCGAGCGTCGCCGCCACGCAGAACGCAAACAGGTTGGACGTCACGTCCGCGTCCTGTTCCAGCAGCCAGGCGAGCAACTGGTCGGTACGCTTCGGCAGCATCCGCGCCCATTTCGCGCGCTCGCCTTCGAGCGCTTTCCACGCGACGCTCGCGGCCATGTCGTCGGCATTCGACACCAGCGCGTCACGCGACGTGTGCACGTCGATCCGGACTGCGTGATCGGAATACTGCCGCTCGTAGACCTCATCGAACACGACCGGGATCAGGCGGACCATCAGCACGGCGAGCGCCGCGTTCGGCTGCCTGATGAGTTCCGCCTGAACGGCGGCGGTGCGGTGCGCGGTGAGCCGTCTGCACAGCTTCTCGCCGTGCAGCGGCTTGTCCTTCGGAGGCTGGCTCCGGCCTGCCGTCGCGTTGACAGCACGCGCGCCATCGCCTGGCGCAGGCGGCGCATCGTCGCGCCGGATCAGCCCGCGCTCGATGTTCACCTGGCCGTCCTCGTCAAGGTAGACGAACGCGCCCGCCCTTTTCATGTCGTCCGGGCCGAAGGATTCAAAGCGCTCGCCGTACCGGTCGACCGCGTGGGCCGCTGCGGTCACCGCTGCGTCCAGACGCTCATACCGGGCCTCGTCTTCCTCGCCGTCCTCGTCGTAGTACGCGTCGAGTTCAGCCTGTGCCGCGTCCCGCGCCGCGACGAGCGCCGCAAGCTCGGTCTTTTCCTGTTTCGTCGGCGTGCGCGTGGTCGATGCCAGACGGCCATAACGCATCATCTCCATCACGTCGCCACGCGTGCGGGTCTCCACAAATTGCCATCCTTCCTCGGAGATTGCCCGGGATAGCTCGATCAGTCGGTCGGTGGCGAGCCGGTGCAGCAGGTCCGGGTCCGCGATGTATCCGGCGTTCTGGTCGTCGCTGAACAGATCCCGCCTCACATAGCCGCCAGCGGCCTCATAGGCGTCCAGCCCGACGAATTTTGCGAGCGCATTGTCGCGCGCGTCGAGTTCGGTCTGCGTGATCGCCGCGCGCAGTTCGGACGGACGGCGTTGCCATGCGTTAAGGGCGTCGTTCCAGACGCGCTCCTGCGTCGCGTGATCGTCGGCAAGGGCCAGCACTTTCGCCTGCTCGTAGTCGAGGGCGTCGTCGCGCATCAGGTCCAGCAGTGCCGGCGCGAGATTCGCGATTTTCAGGGCACGACGCACCACCATTTCTGACACCTTGAATAACGAGGCAATGTGCCCCGTACTTTTTCCCTCCTCCGCAAGCAGCCGGAACGCCAACGCCTCGTCGGCGAGGCACATGTCCTCGCGCTCGCGGTTTTCGATCAGCGAAGCCGCCACCGCTTCGCCTTCGCTGACGATCAGCACTGGCACCTGGTAGTCCTTCGTAATGCGGCCCTGCGAAAACAGCAGATCGAGCGCGGCAAGCCGTCGCTGACCGGCGCACACACCGAGCTTTGGCTGTTTTCTGCGACCCTTCATCTCGTGTCCCACCAGGTTTTGCAGGATGCCTTTCTCTGCGAGCGTCCCGGCCAGCGCCTCGATGCCGGTCGGCGCTTTCTTGCGCACATTCAGCGGCGAGAGGATCAGCCGCGAATAGGCCACATATTCAATCGTTGTGCGTTCAACCTTCTGTTCAGTGACGGTCTGCATCAGAGTTTCCTCCGGTTATGTGTCCCAGCCGGATTGCCTGGACAACACAACCATTGTAGGACTTTATGTCCCATCATGCAAGGCGATTATTAGGCATTTATTTGAGCTTTGTTCTTGCGGTGTAGGTCTTTGTGTCCTATTATTGAATCGTTGTCCAAGCAATCCGGCTGGGACACAGAACCGGGAGATTTTCCGATGACCACTGATACACAAGCCCGCATCTCGTCTGCTGTCGTTCCCGAAGAACTGCGCCTGAACGTTCTGCCTCGCTACCTGGGGCGCCACTATATGGAAGGTGAGTCGCTGGTGTACGACTGGGCCGCGCGTCTGGACCGCAGCTATGAGGGCGGCTACTGGAACTTCTTTACGCTGTCCAATGACGGCTTCTTTATGGCGCCGTCGAACCTGGGCCGTGTGCATGTTCGCTGGCACATGAACGGGTACAGCGACATGATGGGCGCGGAAGCCTTCGGCATTACCGTCACGCTGTACGCCCTCTGCCATCTCGCGGAAAAGACGCGCGACGACACCATCATCGAGCGCTATCACCAGTTGCGCGAGTTCGCCGCGCAACACGTGGAAGCCGCCAACATCCTCCGCGCTATCGACTGACGCATCGACCACTCACTGCCCCGGCCTGCGGGTCGGGGCTGCTCCCCTGATTGAGGAACAGCAAATGAACATGCTTGCCAGCCGTTTCAGCCGCAACGCCGTCGCCCTGCGCTCCGATCATCCGCTGTCGAATGATGAAATCGCGGGGGTTGCCCCTTCCATCCTGGCCGACGCTCCGCATGAAAGCCGCTCGGCGCGCTACAGCTACATTCCGACCGTTGATGTACTCGACGCGTTGCGCAAGGAAGGGTTTCAACCCTTCATGGTCTGCCAGACGCGCGTGCGGGATGATGGGATGCGGGACTACACGAAACATCTGCTGCGCCTGAGACATGCTGACCAGATCCAGGGTCGTGAGGCGAACGAAGTCATCCTCCTTAACAGCCACAACGGCCAGTCGAAATTTCAGATGGTTTCCGGCATGATCCGCTTTGTCTGCCAGAACGGGATCGTATGCGGCAATGCATTGAACGATATCCGCGTGCCGCACAAGGGGGACGTAGTCGGCCAGGTGATTGAAGGCGCATTCAAGGTGCTTGACGGCTTCGAGGAACAGACAGAGCAGCGCGAACGCATGGCTGGGGCGGTCCTTGATGAGGGCGAACAGCACGCCTTTGCACGCGCGGCGCTTGCCTTGCGCTATGACGATGACAAGCCCGCGCCGGTCACCGAAGCGCAGCTTCTCGCGCCGCGTCGAATCGAGGACCGTGGGTCCGATCTCTGGAAAACCTTCAACCGCGTGCAGGAAAACATGACACGTGGCGGGTTGCAGGGTCGCAATGCTGCTGGCCGCGCGACCACTACGCGCCCCGTGACGGGCATTGACCAGAATATCCGCCTGAACCGTGCCCTGTGGGTCCTTGCTGACGAACTGCGCCGCCTGCGCGGCTAACCGGCTCGCCCTGGCCTGCGGGTCAGGGCGTCTTCTGATATTGAGGACACCATATGGACACGCTCAACACCCGCCCGACATGGCTGGCCACGTTGCTGCCGCTGCTGGCCATCTGGCAGTACGGCGACAGAAGCCAGGTTCGCGGCGAACTGTACCGCATGGCCCTGTCGGCTGACGCGGCGGCACACTCCGCTGATGCGCTCAGGCGCATCGCCGACATGCTGGACCGTGACGGCCACGCAATCGACATGCATCGCGAGGAGTTGCGTGCGATCGCCCGCTCTGCCCTGGCTGACTTCGATCGCGTGCCGCCTTCCGCGCCGGTCGCGATGGCCATCGAACACCGGGGCCAACTGCAATAGCGCCGACTGACAATCAACGCCCGCGCGAGGGTTGCGCGGGCCTGCGAGAATTACATGAACAAATCCGAATTTTCAATCGCCGAGATCGAGCAGGCGATCAACTACTGGTGCGCCCGGCAGGTTCCCGGCGAGAATGGCGCACTCTGCGCGAAGGCCCGTCCGCTGGCTGACCTGTACGGCCTGATGATCTTCGAGCATCGCGACACCGTCGAAGCGGCGAAGCTCAACGATGATCAGTGGGACGCGCTCCGGGTGGCGTTGTATCCACAGGAGTTACCGCTGTGACGTCAGGCGGCGTTCTCGGGCCGCCGTCGGCATCTCCGGGTGCTGGCCAATGCGCCGCGCTCCGGCCGACCCTCCCTCCTGCAAGCCAGACATTGGATAATCACGGGTGCGTCGCGCGCGCCGCGCGCCCGGATCGAGGCGCCCGGGGACCCGCGCGGAACGCGTGGGGAGCGCGCCGGCGCGCCGCGGATCGCGGTGTGACGATCCGGCTCGGGCGCGGGCAGACCATCGGCTCGGGGTCGTCAAGCGACCGGAGGGCGCGTGAATCCCCCGCGGCGAAGCCGTGGGGGCTCGATATAACGGCGTCATGCGCTTTACGCGCATCTGCAGCAAGAGAGAACTTAATGTGACCGACAAAACACAGATACCTATTCGGCCCGAGTGCCTGCGCCCCGCTGATGACCTGTGGGCTCAACCGACGGGTGAGGAAGTGCGTGAAGTGCTCAGACGCGCAGGACTGACGGGCACCGCTGCAGCGCGGCTCCTCGGCATGAAAGGGGCCACGGGTCGCGGCATCCGACGTTACACGGGTGGCGAAGCACCAATTCCGTACCCCAGCTGGGCATTACTTTGCGATGTGGCAGGCCTTGAGCGGATCTGGCGAGGGGAAAACGCGGCCGTCGATCAGAAGGCGGTCGATGCTGACCGGGCAGCGCCGGGACAGAACGGGCTACTTCTGGAAAGTATCGAGCTGGCCGAACGACAGATCGACAGCGTCTGGAGCGGGAAAGTCCCGGCTTCGGTTGCCAGTATCGGCGAATGCCGCGATGCCCTGATTCGCATCCGGCAGGCCGAGCATGCCGTAACCATGCTGGGCAAGACCCACAACATTTCGGCGCAATTGAAGCAGCGGATTGCTGAGGCTCAGGAAAAGCTCAAGGTGATAACCAGCTGGACGGACCTGGCATGAGATCCAGCTGCGCTCGCCCGGCCAGTCAGCATCGCTCAGGGCAGCCACGCGACGATCGGGCGCGCACGCAACAGACCGATGGGTGGCACCGATCGCCACCAGCTGCCGCCGCGGTGGTTGAAGGTCGCGACGAGCTCGCGAGGCGAGGCGATGCCCTCGCCTGCGAGGCGCTGCGCAATGAGCGGCCTGACTTCAGGCCAACGGCATGCGCCGCGGCCGGAGTCGCCGCAGCGGGTTTCGACGCCTGTTCGACCATGCGCAGTCCGACCGCGGTGAGCTTCGCGCTGCCGTGCCGACGGATCGACTGCTCGAGATGGTCGGCGAGCACCGATGAGCCGTGCAGCAGCGCGAGCCGCACCAGGTCAGCGCGCATCGGCTTCAGGTAGCGCTCGATCGCCTCGGATGACGCCGCGGGCGGCGCCTCCGGATCGAAGTACAGCCGCGGGATCGTGAGGGGCGGCACGCGCTGCACGCAGACGCGCAGCGCGGCGAAGTCGGTCCGCGTGTCGCTGCGCGGCGGCGGGCGCCAGCTGTTCAGTTGGTCGGCGCATCGCGATACCGGTCCTGCCGGCCGTGGTCGTAGGGGCTGTCTGGCGAGACCGGGCCAGTCCACCGTTTCTGCGAGCGCTGTCAGCCGTTCGAGCGCCGCACGGCCGGCGTCGCTCAGTTGTGCAATTTCATCCGGCACGAGGTGGGCTTTTGCGCGCGCGGACAGCAAATGGTGCGAAGCCCGCAATGGCTGCCGGATCCAGTCAATCAGCCCGAGCCCGTGCAGCGCGTCGAGCAGTCGCGTACGCCTCGGACGGGTCACCTGCCGCAGCCGGACCTGCCGTAGCGCGGACAGCACGACAGCGTGGGTGGGGACAGCGGGATCCGGTCCGTGGTCCACATCATCTCCTACTCGTCGAACCGATCGGCGTGCGTGCCCGTTTGCTCGAGGCGAAGCGTCGTGCCATCAGTCTTGTAGATCAGCAGCCAGTCCGGCTCGATATGGGCGTCGCGGAAACTGCCCCACTCGCCCCTGAGCGGATGATCGCGATACGCAGCGGGGAGCGGTGAGCCATCGAGCAGCAGGGCGATCAGCGTCTTGAGCGGCTACAAATTCAAACTGAAACCGGAGCGTGACGGGCGGCCTCTCGGCGCGCTCGACCGCTTACACACTGACGGTCCTCGGGGCGCCTGTTTCGCTGGGCTCATCGAGCAGCGCTACGTGCTGGCCAACCCGTTTGCGGGCGTCAAGGTACGCGGTGGCCGGCGCAGCGCCAGAACTCGACACGACACGCGGGCTTCACAGAAGACGAGCGGCGGCTGCTGCGGACCATCGCGGACGATCTCGAGTTGGTCGTACGGCTGGTCGGCGCCGGCCGCACAGCGATTGGGCTTCCTGCTCGACTTTGGCTACGCACGGGCCCGGCGTGCCAGGCGAACTCGTCGGCGCCCGCCACCCTGCAGCTTTTTGCGAAACCCGCGCGACCGAGGTTTGTGTTTTTACGCAAAATAACATATCATAACATAACGTTACACTTAATTGATATGTTATGGCTCGCGAACCCAACATCACCCAGGACCAGGTCAGCAAAGCCGCGGAGAGCATCCGTGGAGCCGGCGGTCGGCCCACGGCACGCGCCATACGCGAACGCCTCGGCACCGGATCGATGGCGACGGTGCTCAGGTTTTTTCAGGCCTGGCAGGACGCGCAGGTCAAGCCTGCCGAGCCGCCCGCCGCCCTGCCGCAGGCGCTGCAGCGGGGCCTGCTTGATTTCGTCGCTGCCGAGGTCGACCGGAGCAGGATCGAGTTGCGCACGGAACTGGACATCGCGAACCAGGCCAACGCTGACCTCATTATCGAATCCGAGCGACAAGGTCTGATCGTCGAGAACCTGACTGCGTCACTTGAGAAGGTGCACGCGGAAAGGGCCGAGCTATCGGGGCGTCTCGGCCAGGTGGAGGCAGAACGTGACGCTTCGCGCCAGGAGGCGGCTGCCGAGCGCAGGGCCGCGGAATCGGCGCGCACCGACCTGGCGAAAGCGTTGCTTCGGCTGGAGGCAATGCCACGACTTGAAAAGGATCTCCATGACGCACGTCGTGAGCTCGACAGCGAGCGTGTGGCTCGGGTGAACGCAGAACAGTCCGCCGCCGTAGCCGTCGCAAAGCTCGAAGCGTCGCTTGAGGCGCGGCAGTCGATGGAGCGCACGCTCGGCGAAGCGAGGCGTCATGAACAGGAGAAGGATGCCGAACTGGCGAGTGTGCGGGCGGATCTGAAGGATGCGCGCTCCGCGGCCGATGCCGTGCGCGCAGAGTTGCTGGGGACCGTCCAGCCGCGATCCGCCGGGTCACCGACTGCGACGCGAACCCGCAAGAAGCCTGAGTGAGGGTGCATCCCCGCGCCCGTTACAGAATGCTACGCGTTGTTGACCGGGCGCCGCCATCGCCCCGGTGGGTGCCCGGCGGTGCACCGGTTGACCTCCAATGAGTTTCCCGCTGCCGTTCAGTCCCGGCTGGCAGCGGCTCGTGCGGTCGACGCCGTGTGGAACAGCATCGGCGGCGCATCAGCAAAGATAATGAAGCCCGTGATGCGGATAGAAACCCTGCCCGTCCCGTCCTTTGTGTCGACGGGCAGCGCGCGACCATCCCGGCACGCAGGACGCGCTGGACCGCATCCTCGAGGAGGGTCCCGCCTGGGCCACGGCATCAGGTAGCGCACGCCACGAAACGTAGTGCGGAGTCGCAAATGCCGTCAGCAGGGGCCCCCGGGCCTCTCGTCGACGCTACGATCCTCCCCGAACACGTCGGTCTGCCATGTCGATGGATCCCCCGGGTTGCCCCCGAAGTGCCGTCCCCACCTGTTCGCACCTACTTGACGGCAGCTAACGGCAAAAACAACGCCAGCGGATCGTTCGCCAGCTGAACGAATCCGAAATGCCGGTAGAATTCAGCAGCCGTTTCGTCCTTCGCGTCAACTGTCAAGGCAACCGCTGGAATCTCCGATCTCGCCGCTCGCTGCAACGCATTGACGAGTAGCGCCGCACCCAACCCCCTGCCCCGATATTTTAGATCGACCGCCAATCGACCCATGCGAACCGCGGGGATCGACGGATACCGCGGCAGCTTGCGAGCCACATCGTGTGGCAGTTCCGCGAGCGCCACACTGGCCGCGGAAAGCGTGTAGTAGCCGGCGACAACGTCACCGTCGAGCATGACGAAGCATGCCGCGACCCGTCGCCGGACATCCTGGGTGACCAGTTCGCGGACATAGCGGTCAAGCGCGGTGAACCCACACTCGAACCGGGACCGATCGTGAGTGGAATCAAGCGCGGCGACAACCAGCTGCCCAGCGCTCACTTGTTACGCAGCAACTGGTCGTGGCTGGCGATCGCACGTTGGAGCGCGTTGACCGGCTGAGGCGGCGACAGAATCGCGTCGGCAAAGCGCTGCGAATCCGCGAGCGACAAGCGAATCACCTCGGCGTCCGCGATCGCCCGTTGCGCGGCTTCGCGGGCGGCCGATACAACGAAATCGGTCATCGTGCGTCCCTGGATCTCCGCGGCTCGTCTGATCGCCGCATGCAGGTCCGACTCAATTCGGGCTTCAAATCTGGTGGTTGTCATAGCCATCTACCTCCGAGTCGCCAGTGTACGGAAAATTGCCGGGTCTGTAAAGGTGTACGGAAAATTGCCGGGCAGCGTCGCTGCCGCTGACGCGTACTCGCACCCTCCACCCCGACGACCGGTGGACGGCCGCCGGCGGCCACCCGTACGAGACCGCAACCCCGCGCACGATCACGGCCTGCAGGACGAAGCGCTCAACCTCGCGCGCGTACGCCCGGAGTGTCGCCGCCCGGTCGCGGTGCAGCCCCGCGTGCCCGATGCAGCGGGAAAACGTGCCGTACGGGACTCAACCGGTCCGGAAGGACGGGACACGGCGTGTCCCCTGCCCCGTCATGACCGCTGGTCCGACGCCGCGATACCCCCGACAGTCGGACGGTGCCGCTATGCCGGATGGGATGTCGCGGCCTTTTCGCCGCGCCGCTCGGTGACGCCGTGAACGCGGCGGTTCAGGTGCCTCGTGCCCCTCTGCCCGCGCGCCGACCGGGATCGACGGCGGCCCGTCACGCAAACGCCGCCCCACCGGTTCGGGCTACCGCGCGCGTTAGCCGCCTGAGTTCCTGCAGCCGTTCGCCGATCGCTGCGGTCAGGACTCGCGGCTGCGACGCCGTGGGAGCCGGCGTGCGTGGCGGCTGCTGCATACGACGTCGGGCGGCGAACTGCTCGTCGAGCCCGGCTGTCGCCGGCACGATTCGCCCGCGACGAAGCGCATCGATGAATCCGCCTGCCTATGCCCCGGCCGCGACCCGCGGCTGCGCCTCATGGGCCTCGTGCAGCGTCATCATCGACACGTCGGTCGAGAGGACGATCTTGCGAGGTGCCGGCAGGGTCGAAGGACGTGCGGCCGGCGCAACGCGCAAGCTCCTCCTGCACCTGCTGGGCGTGACGCTGCGCGTCGCGGCTCGCAGCCACCGCGGTCTGACGGGCCAGCCGCCGGTGACGGAAGTCGGTGGGCGTCTGCAGCAGCTTGCGCAGGTAGTTGATCGGCGCATGAGCGAGCTTCAGGTGTCCGCCTTTTGAATAGCCGGACGTGCGCCGGGTTGAAGCTGTCCTGTTCGGCGAGCGATTCACCGCCGCCGTCAGCTGAGATTTTTAACCGACCTCAGCACACAAAATTCCTGACACCTCCGAGAGCAGGTCTACAAAGTGGGTGGCTAGGTGCCGTCCGCGCACCAGCGCTCCGGCGGAGCCGAGTACCCTGCCCGCCTATGCTTCGTCGACGACTGCTGCGGTTGTGGCTCGCCTGGCCTTGGCTTTATTCAGCACCTTGCTCGCAACGAAGGAGCCGAACGTGCTGTGCACCTTGGGGTCGGTCAGATAGGAGAGCAGCGACTGCGGCTCTACCTTGATTACGTTCGCGATGAGTCGCGCGCTCGGGCTGCTAGTGAAAGCGGCGGCCATGCTCGTCTGTTCCTCGTGCGAGAGCGTGTTGTAGTGCTCCCAGCCAAGCGCCACTTCCTTCTGCTTCTTGTCGGCGTCCGCAGCCGACAATTGAGCGTCGCGGCTATCGGCCTCTTGCTGGATGCCCTGCTGGGTTGATTCAAGCGCGAGTGCCTGCTGATGAATGTCCTTGTCGATGGTGCCCAGCAGGTAATCTTCGCGCAGCGCCTTCATGAAATAGCCTCCGGCGCGGAGCTTCACCCTGCCTCGAGCAGCGGCATGGCGCGTGTACTCGATAGCCTGGTTGATACGGTCGTCCGTGTAGGTCGACCTGTTCGCGATGATTTCGTTGAATTCCGTCTTGTTGAGTGCGAATTCCGTGCGTAGCGTGTCGTACAGGGACTTGAGGACGATGAGTGCTGTTTTCTGCTCATCTGAGGGGTGCGCCCCCTGAAGCCGGAAGCGCAGCTGGCCGATGCGTTTTGACCCGGGAACGTTCTGCGTGAGCATGTCGATACGAATCCCGGTGACCTCCAAAATCTCGCTCATGGCGACCTCAAGCACTTTGCTGCGGAAGTGTTTGAAGAGGTCGTAGGTCTTTGTTTCGCAGCCCATCAAGGCTCGCATGGCTGTGACCTCGAACCACGGAGTGACACCGTCAGCCATGTAGGGTTGCATGCGGTCGAAAAGGACTTTGGAGTGAATCGACTTGAAAACGTAGCGCAAGCTCAGAAAGTGCGAGGCGCTTGGATTCTTGATGGCGCGCTGAAGGCGCTCAGCCAACTCGAAGGTGAACTCGCC
This sequence comes from Paraburkholderia sp. MM6662-R1, assembly GCF_050436245.1. Classification (NCBI taxonomy): domain Bacteria; kingdom Pseudomonadati; phylum Pseudomonadota; class Betaproteobacteria; order Burkholderiales; family Burkholderiaceae; genus Paraburkholderia; species Paraburkholderia sp. MM6662-R1. Next base: position 107,497 of record NZ_JBNDLV010000005.1, read on the forward strand.
GTCGTCGACGAAAGCCGGGCCCATCAACGGAACCGAACCCCACCGTTCCCTGGTCGGGTCCGCAACGTCGATTTCGTTCAATTCGATTGCGGCCTTCTGGGCTTCCCGAATGAGTTTGGTCAGGTGCCGACGGTTCTCGCTCGTCGTGCACATCAGCCATTTGAAGAGGCCAAAGTCGACCCGGTATTCCTTACGAATCTCAGGGTCGTCAGCAACAAGGAAGTACGCGACATCCACAAGGCGACGGGCGGCCAGACTCAGGTCCACGATTTTGACGAAAGCGTTGCTCCGTCGGAAACCCAAGTCATGGGGCGCCGTAATAACGCTTTCGCTTCTGGCCGTGTAGTCTTCGAACAAGGCCAGCGCGAGTTGATGTGCCGCGCTCTCCATACCCTCTCCATTTGTCCTGGGCGGGAGAGTGACCTAGTAAGGTCGATATGTCAAAACAATTCCGGTGACTTTGCCTTGGTGGTACCGTTGTTCGGCCACGGGCCTCAACTATTCGGGTCCGGCCCGGGGTTAGGTACATCAGCACAATTTTGGTGACCTTTCGATTTCTGCTTTCGGGGCGGTTTGCCGCAACTGCGACTGTGCCGATACTCCGGTCGGAGCCGATGACGCTTCCCGCCCAGGTTGGTGTTTGGGTTTGGTAGTTCGTGTTTTTAAAGAAACCAAACATACTAACCAAGGAAAATGCGTGATCTTAAAAATCAAGAAGTTAGCTCGGAAAGGTCACATTCCAGGGGCGCGTGGTTACCTGAATTGTTCGTCAAGGTCATAACTCGTGGCAGGAAGGTCACCAGATTTGTATCGTGCGCGGCGCAGCCGTAAGAGAAGGTCACCGGAATTGTGGCGAAGGTCACCGAAATTGTGCTGACAGCCACAAGAGCTTGTAATGACGGGGTTTGGTGGGATTTTTTCGGAGAAAGGTCACCAGAATTGTTCAGGATGCTCAAGGCGGCCCCCAAGGGACTCACCACGCTCAAAAAAGAGGCGTCACCCGGTAAGCACAAGCGGCAAGGTCACCAAAATTGTGACGCCGAGATCCCGCCCTACCTAGCAAAGTCACCAGAAATGTAAGCTCGGAGGCTTCGCGCTCAGGCAACACCTCTCCTTGGACAGCAAAGTCACCAAAAATGTGGCGAGCCGGCCCTGTCGTGCGCCTTGGTAACGCAGGGCGACGGTGCAAAGTCGCCAGAATTGTTGGGCCGGACAAAGGCGTAGGCGAGGCAAAGTCACCAAAAATGTAGAACTGAAGGCCGTAACCCCGTAAAGGCATGCTTTTGCCGGGGGCCATGTACTATTTTCCTTTGATGTCAAGCGCATTGTACAGGGTTAATTGTAAGAATTGTATCGTCCGGGGCCCGCGTATCTGGATGCGCGCCCGTTCAGGGCGCGGTCGCCATAGAAGTCGAAGGCATCCAACAGTTTTGGTGACTTTGCTCGAGTGCAAGTCCCACAATTTTGGTGACCTTGCGTCTTGTGCTAACGGTCAGAACAATTTCGGTGACTTTGCTTCCGATGAAAACGTCCATCTAGCGCTCGCTCCTACGGTGACCTTTCCGCACGCAGCGATTTAGTACGATGTAGTCCTATCCGGCGCCCTCCCCTCCGCGAGGAGGTGCCAGCTAGATACGAAAGCCGTTCGCGCACGCGGTATTTTGCCCCGAGCGGCGAGAAGCCGCTTTATAGGCTCGTGGTCGGCTTGCCGCTTTCGCCCACATGAGACCATTTCCGACCGCTCGCCAGGCCCGTGGAGCGCGATTGTGGGCGTCGCTTTTACCAAAAACTTAAGGTAATAGGTGAAGTTTTCCCATCCATCGCTTATTCTACGCATCAACGCAAATTTCGAGGGGAACGAAGAATATGCTAGTGAAGAGTGAATTTCCCGAACTCAACAGAACGGTCACGCTAGAATCGGTCGAAGATCTTTCGAAGAAACTCGAGGAGTTAACGCGAGACCTGAGAAAGGACATCCTCACTCCGAATCCACGGAAACATCCCCCGACGTTTACGTCGACTCAAGTTGCTGAGATGTGCGGTATCGACCGCCAAAAACTTCAATACCTGGCAACCAGGGAAGGCGCCGACCTGCCGCCGGGAGAAGTGCAGAGCAACGGTCGGATTCGGAACTTTACGCTTGCCGAGACGCGCAAATGGATTCAGCAGGTCTCGCCCATCCCGAAATCGCCGTTGTTGGAAAAGGGCGAAGGAATGGGCCGGATTCTGGTGACATCCAATTTCAAGGGGGGCAGCTGCAAGACAACGACGACCATGTGTCTTGCACAAGGTCTGAGCTTGCGCGGGCGCAAGGTGCTGCTGGTAGACCTCGACCCTCAGGCGTCGCTCACGGAGCTGTGTGGTCTGTACGCGGAAAAGATGCTCGGGGAAGACGACACCGTGCTTCCATACATCTACGACCCGAATGAGGTGCAGCTTGAGGATGTGGTCCAGCATACGTACTGGGATGGTATTGACGTTATTCCTGCACACCCCACGCTCTATGCGGCCGAGTTCTTCATTCCCGCGCAAATCAAGAAAAATGATGCCTCGTTCCGCTTCTGGGGCTACCTTCAAAATGGCTTGGGGTCGCTACGGAGCAAATACGATTACATCATTCTCGATACCGCACCGTCGCTTTCCTTCTTGACTATCAACGGCCTGATGGCTGCTGACAGCATGGTAATGCCGTTGGTCCCAGAGAGCCTGGACTTTATCAGCTCGGTGTCGTTCTGGAGTTTGTTCAACGACATGACGGCGACGTTCAGGGCCGGCGGCGATGGAAGCAAAAAGTTCGATTTCGTAAGTGTGTTGTTGTCCCGAGTCGACAATAGCGCGACTTCGTCGGCTTCGATTGTTCGAAGCTGGGTTCAGGCTGCGTACGGCCCCTGGATGAGTCAAACAGAGGTGCCGGCAAGCTCGGTGATGAGCACCGGTGCCGTCGGCCTTTCTACCGTCTTCGACGTTTCGAAATGGGAGGGCGGTAACAAGACCCTTGCCCGCGTTAAGGACCCTCTGGAGGAGTATTGCCGTTGGCTGGATGAGTTTTACATTGCAAAGCTGGGAGCTGAACAATGAATATGCGAGACCGTCTCAAGGCGAACACGGCAAACCTGACTCCTGCTGCGGACAGAGAGGTCACGGAAACGGCCGAGGATACACGTCCCAAAACAGGCATCGGTCTGGTAAACAAGCTCAGCCAGGCCGACCGCCGCATTGCCGAACTAGAAGCGGAACTGGCCGCTAAAGGGGCGGCTGGCAAGGTCGCTGTCGCTCGAATTCGCCCGAACCCCTGGCAGCCGCGGAGGCGATTTGTTGAAGCCAGGCTTCAGGAACTCGCGGAGAGCATTAAGGAAGTCGGGCTGATGCAGCCGGTGCTGTTGCGCCGCGTGACCGAGGAAAATGGCGAAGAGTTCTTCGAGCTGATAGCGGGTGAACGTCGGTGGCGAGCGCATCAGATTCTTGCCTGGAGCGAGATTGACGTCATCATCACGAAAGCCACCGACGCTGAAATGGCTGTCATGGCCTTGACCGAAAACATCAGCCGTGAAGACCTGACGGATTATGAAATCAGCAAGGCGATGCAACGTGTAGAAAACGAATTTCCGGACCGCAAACGCATGGCGGAGGCGCTGGGTTTGGGCCGTGGCACTCTCTATCGCTTCTTGTCGTTCAGCCAGCTGCCTCCGTACATGATTGCCGACATTGAAGAAGCTCCCGAGTTGTTCGGCGGCAATGCGGCAAGTGACACGGTGGCGGTGCTAAAGAAGCTTGGCGCGGCGGCGGACGCCACTGCGAAAGAACTGTGGGAGCAACTCAAGGCCGGAAGTCTGGACCAGTCCAAATTCGCGCCGACGCTGACGGCTGCTGTCGCCCGGAGGGAATCCTCATCGGCAAATCACACGTCTCAGCGTGACATTCGCAAGGTCTACGCTGGGAAATCGCAGGCAGGCAGCATCACCAAAGATGCGTTGAACTTCACCGTGAAGTTAAAAAGCTCGGCAGTTACGCCCGCCCAGGAGGAGCGCATTCGTGCGTTGATTTCCGAGTTGTACGGCGACGGGCCGAACGCCTGAAGTCACATCAGACCGTCGAAGCCCCTCACCGTGAGGGGTTTTTTTCACCCCGTCGGAACGTGTCCTTAAAGGACACGGCAGCACGACACTCTCGGCGCATGCTCGAAGTGGGAGTCCGGATTCGATGCCCCGCGAGCGCGCGTGTCCTTAAAGGACACTGAGTGACGATGAGATCGTTAATAGCCTGCGTGCCATGGCGCCTCGAAGCGTGTCCTTAAAGGACACGGGAGTTTCAATCTGTGCGCTTGTTGCGGCGGCACCTTCCGGGCCGGTCGTGCCGTGGGAACAGTTGCGCGTGCCGCACGAGGTCGACGGCTCGCAGGGACAGTTTCGCGCACCACGGCACGTCTGCTTGCTCAAGGCGTCGAACGACTACGAGGCCGTGCGGGCTTTCCCTGCACGAGTCCACAGCCACACAGCGCGCCTACCGTAAGGAGGCGGAACGCCTGATTCTGTGGGCGATCGTCGAGGGGGGCTGCGCGCTGTCCTCGTTGACCACCGATGACGCGATCACCTACCGGACGTTTCTGCGACGGCCGACACCGCGCGAGCGCTGGGTCGGCGCGGCGCGGTCGCGACAAAGCGTGGAATGGCGACCGTTCAGCGGACCATTATCGACGCGCTCTGCCGCGTACGCGCTGACCGTACTTGCGGCACTGGTTCGCTGGGCTGGTCGAACAAGGCTGCGTCCTCGCCAATCCGTTCGCGGGTGTCAAGGCGCGAGGGCGCATGAAGACGGGTCTCGATGTCAACCGCGGCTTTGCAGAAGGCGAATGGCTGCTGCTCCGCACGATCGCAGATGGCCTCGAATGGTCTTACGGCCGGAGCGAGACGGCCGCACAACGCCTTCGGTTCCTGCTGGATTTCGGGTGCACGACCGGCCTGAGAGCCAGTGTCTGACTGGCACAACGCTCGGCGACATCGCATCGACGAGCATGGCGATCACTGGCTGCACCTTGTCGGCAAGGGCGGCAAGACTGGGAAGGTGGCGCTCCCGGCGCTGGCGCGTAGGGCGCTCGACCAGTATCTGGCGCAACGCCGGTTGCCGGTCACACGTGAAAAATGGGGGCAAAACGCACACCATTACTTCGGCGGATGCTTGCGGGGCGCGGGTTTCGGGGCGAGAGTTCACAAAGAGCTCGAGATCGGACGAATTGCGGATGGCATTTCGCATGCGAAAAAAACCGCCGTAAAGGCGGTTTCTCGCGGAAGACTTTCCCCTAGACGGGCGACGGGTCCGTCACGAGACCTGCCTCGTAAAACTTCTCCACCGCCCGGTACTGGCGGGCCGCGTCGCCCTTCGTGTAGATCGTTGTAGTCGCCAGACTGGCATGGCCAAGGCCGGCCTGCACGTCGCGCAGATCGCTACCCGCATCCAGCGAATGGTTCGCGTGGGTGTGGCGCAACCAGTGCGTGCTCGCCTGCCGCAGATCGGCTGCGGCGCCGGGATAGACGCGCTCGAGCTGCTGCGCTGCCCGTTCAAAAATCCGCTTGTACAGCCGGGCCAGCGCGTCCGGGGTCAGCGGCCGGTCCGTCTTCAGATGGCCGATGAGCGGCGTATCCTTCGGGGCCGTCTCCAGCGTGCAGGGTGTCGGGCGCGAGCGCAGCAGGCCGGCGAGGGTGTCGATCAGCCGGGCAGGCATCGGCACGACCCGCTCGCGCTTGCCCTTGCCCTTCACCTTCAGCGTCCAGGCGTCCTCGAGCGCCCCATCCAGTGCCTTGCGCGACAGCGCCCCGGTGGTGGCGGCCACCAGTTCGGCGCGACGCAGGCCGGTCGCATAGGCCAGCAGCAGCGCGAACTGGTCACGCTGCTCCGCAGGCGTCGCCCTGGGACGGCTCACGGTCTGCAGCACAAAGCGCCATTGCGCGTGCGTCAGTGTGCGGCCGGTCGCGTCGATGTCGGGTCCCCGGCTGCCGACCCTGGGCAGGCCCAAGAAAGGATTGACCTGCAGGTATTGCTGCTTGACGAGCCAGCCACACATGGCCGACAGCAGCTTGCGGGCGATTTCCCGGCTGCTCTCTGGCAGCGGTTTGGCGAAGGGCCGCCACGCGGGGTCGAACCGTTCCGCCTTGCCCTTGACAATCCAGCGTTCGGCGGGCTGTGGGTCAGCCAGAAAGCCGTTGATGTATTCGCCGCAGTCTGGCGTATTCAATGACGACAGGGGTTTGCGTTTGACGATCACGGCCCACAGCAGCAGGCGCTCCGCTTCGCGCCGGTAGGCGCGCGCCGTATGCTCGCTGCGGGACCCGCGGATCGAGATCCACGCGTTGATGGCGTCGAGGTCCGTGTTGAGTGCGGCCTGATGCGCGGGCAGGGGCGCACGGTTGAGGCCGCACGAGCCGTCGAATTCGTTCGGTACGCGCAGCGACTCCAGCGGGACGATATCGACCGACGTCCCCAGCTGGGGTGGCCGTGCGAGCGCCGGGTGGCCGGCGGCGAGATGCCGGCGTGGCGTGGTCGCAAGTATCGACAGTTCTTCGCCCAATGACGCGGCGTGCAGCGACAGCCAGGCGGTGACGCGCTGCGCTCCTCTGGGACCCATCCAGGGCACGCCCGTGTACCAGCGGTGCCGGCGGCGCCGGATCAGCGCGAGCAGATCGGCCAGCGTCGACAGTCCGGCTGCGGTGAGCCGGGCGGCCAGCGTCGGCTCGAACCAGCCGTCGAGCGGATGGTCCGGGGCGGGCGCCTCCGCGAGTGCTTTTTCCATGCGGGCCAGCGCCGCAGCCTGGCGGGCGCGCAGGCGCGCGTTGCGGGCGATTTTCCGGTCGACGCGGGGTGAATTCTCGGGGGGGAAATCGGCGCGGTAGAGTTCCAGCAGCTCGGCCTCGCCATAGACGCCTTCCGGGTCAACCTGCGCGCGATAGTCCTCGAGGGACGGGGTGTCGTCACGGCCGTGCAGCTCGGCGGGCGGGATACTGCCGGGTTTCAGGCGCAGCAGGTGCGCGGCCTCGATGTCGCGCGCGCGCCGCGCGGCGGCCGCGAGCGCATCACGCAGCGTGGCGACCAGCCGGCGCGTGACCCGGACGTCGGTGCCCGGCTCGCCGTAGGCGGCATGCAGCCCTTCGATCGTCGCGCCTTCCAGCCAGCCGCGATACAGGGCGAAATGCTGTCGCGTGAGGCGGCGTACGGCCGGCTTCATGCCGGCTCCGCGTGTTGCGCGGTCGCGCCGGGCGCGGCGGCCGGTGGGGTGATCGCGGCCAGCATGCGTTCGATGAAGGGCGGCAGCACCCGGCACAGGCCGATGCGCTGATCCAGCTCGTTGCGATCTCCGCCCCGCTTTGCCAGGTCGAAGTGGCCGTCGACGTAGGCTGCGCCGACCTGCTCGAGGGCCATCCGGCTGGCGATCGTCACCTTGCCGCAATGAGTGAAGATGTTGTAGTGGTTCTTGGCCAGACGCAGGCGCTCGACCACTCCGGCGCTCACACCCAGCGCGAGAGCGTTCCATTCCAGCTGGCTGAGTGCAAGATGGCGCTGCGTGCAGGTGTCGTCTTGCTCCAGCCGCTCCCAGTACAGCGCCCTGACCTCGTTCTTTTTCTTCGTTGCCTGCCTGACGGTCGCCGGGCTGTCAGCGGAGCAAAGGATTGGCATGGCAATGCCTTCGACCACCTGGCGCATCACGTTGCCCGAAGCGGGCAGCTTGCAGGTCAGCAGCAGCTTGGTCGAGATCAGGATGTCGTCGAGCACGCCATACACGAACCCCGCGACGAACGCGGCGCGTATCGTTCCCGTCCTGTTGGCGGCTTCATTGAGCAACGGCACGAGGCGGAAGCAGGCCGCCAGGGCCTCGCACAGGTCGAGGATCGGCTCGCCCAGCCGCTCGGCAAACTGATCCTTGACCCAGCGATCGTCGTCGAACAACTCATGCAGCAGCGCCTTCGGATTCGTCGGGTCGATCTTCGGTGGCGTCATCAGGGAATCCTTTGCCTCACAAGATTGGAGTCGCCCGCGGACCCTTGCCCGGCGGGCGTTCCAGCGAAGTGTAGCGGAACGTGCGAAATCTGACGAGCAAACTTCACATTCGTGATAACTCCAGTTATCAGATGTGCAGAATGGCTGGCCGGGAAAACGATCGCTTTTTTGCCGCTGGTGTGCGAAGGGCGCGCGCCAGTGGCGTATGCTCGCTGTCTCGCTGCGCAGAGCAGCGGGTTGACCCCTCAATCAGCCAGCCCCTATCCGATATGAACGAAGCCGAACGCAAGAAGAGACTCGAAACCCTGATTGAGCATCAGGCCGCCTGGATCGAGATGGTTGCTCGCCAGCAGGCGCGGCTTGAGCTGTATTCCGACGGCCGCTTGCCGGTGAGCAACGAAAAGATCGAACTGATCGCAAAGGGGCAGCGGGAACTGATCGTCGCGGCGCGCAACATCAACGATGCGATTCTGGGCACCGTCAAAAGCGCCGAGACGCAACAGACCGAAGTCGACAGCTTCCTCGCAGATCTCGATCGACGTGAGGTGCGCTTTGCCGATCGCGCGGGATGGCGTGCCGCGGTGCTGGCCTCGGATGACTGGCGCCGGGCGGCTGCAGAGAACGGTCGCACCCGCGCAATCAGCATGCACTGGGGCGAACCGGGCGTGTCGACAATGGAAGTGTTGCTGACGCTGGTTGAGTTGCTTGACCGTCATGGCTTCACGCCGGGCGAACGGCGCGATGTCCTGACGCACGTGAGGACGAGCAGTTCGCACTGAAGCCGTTCGCGGTCGCCGGTCCGATCGCCTGGAGAAAAATGATGATGACCACCCCGTTCAAGGGTTTCGCGAAACTCCAGCAGCCTGCAGACCTTTACCTGAAGCTCGTGCACGACCCCAAGCGCGTGGCGCTGGAGCCGCGCGATCCGTACGCGGCGTTCGACTTTTTCGTTACGGCCGAACATATGCTGGACTGGGTATTCCCTGGCATGGACAAAGGCCCGAAAGCGAAGCAGGCGGCGCTGCGCAAAAGCAGTCCTGTTCTGCGGATCGTCTCCCGCGTGGCTAACGGCTCGAAGCACTTTGCGGCGGAGTCGGTGCAACACCCGTCCGTCCAGAACATCGTCAGCAGCGGATACGCGGAGGACGACTACGCGAACGACTACGTTGAGACGTTGCTGATCGTCGAGCTTTCGGACGCGGAGCAGTCGGAAGTGGGCGAACCGTTCCTGACGACACTTCATCTTGCCGATCGCGCGCTCGCCTTTTGGGAGAGCTACCTGAACCTGGCGCCCCCGCCGGACGAGGGCGAAGAATACGAACCGAAGCTGCTACCTCACCTGTAGGTCCTCAGCGCCGATGATCACGTGTACGGCCCCGGGGGAGCGATAGCGTTTTGGGGACGTGTTTGTGACGCACTCGCGCAGTAGCAGACCTGAGCGAACCGCTGACGTCTCATTTTGTGTAGGAGCGACATGCATCTGTTTTGCGACGAATCAGGTAACACGGGTGTCGACCTCCTCAATGTTGACCAGCCCCTCTTTGCACTGGCCAGCACGTGTCTGGATAGCGAACGCGCCGCGGAGCTTGTGCGACCCCTTTTGCGTCAGAAACAGACTGAGGCTAAGTACACCAAGCTACAGAGGAGCCGCGACGGACAGGCAGCGTTGCTGCTGTTTTTTGCCTCGCCCGACCTCACGCGGGCGAGCTCGAAAGCCTTGGTGACCGACAAGCGGTATTACCTCATCACCCATCTCGTCGACAAGCTGATCGAGCCGACAGTCTATGAAAATGGGCTTGACCTCTATGACGGGGACGCCCACGTGGGACTGGTGAACCTAAAAACGGCGATCACCCCGAGGCAACAAGCAGATCATGAGTAATCCGAGGCAATTTCGAAGGGACGATCTGTGCGCAGATGTAGCGCAGCAGCGCGCGCCAGCGATCGAGTTTCGGTGATTGCTCCGCGAGCTGTCTGACATGCTGCAGTGCCTTGCGGATATTGCCCACCAGCGCACGGATGGTCTGCGTCATCGCATGCAACGGCGTGAGATAGAGCCGGGTGCCGCCAGCGTGGCTGGCGCTCGTACCGACGGCGGCCAGCAGCAGCGGCCGGCTCGTCACCGCTTCGAGCCGACCTTGCGGATGAGCGGCGCGGCAGTACCACGACCACCAGTTGTAGACCAGCGCGCCGATCCGGGCCGTCGTCTGGCAGCGCGTGATGTCCTGCGTCGTGAAGCCGCCCAGGCCCCACTGGTTCTTCAGTTCGTCGAAGCCGTTCTCGCAATCGCCGCGGTCGCGGTACAACTGCGCGATCGAGTCCAGCGGATACGGTGCGTTGGTGACGAGGATCGTGTACTCCCACATCTGATGGGCGTCGAGCACCGCCACGTCGGCGATCGGCAGCCGAAGCTGTTGCTGATCCTTGCGCGGCGCGTTCACCACGTCGTCACGAATCCGGCGGCGCACGACGACCACGCGGCGTGTGCGCGACCAGCCGTCCAGCCGCAGTTCGCTTTCGATCGCCTGGCATCCCTGGGCATCCGCCTGCCCCCAGCTGCTGCGCCCCGCCAGCCGGGTAATCAGACGCTTCGCATTCCTGGTCTGGCGCAAACGAAGCAGGTAGGGCTGCGCCCGTTGCTCCAGCACGGCCAGAACACCTTCGTTTCCATAGCCGCAGTCGCCTCGTACCAGCACCGGGCGACACCCATCCAGTTCGTCGAGCAGTCGACCGAGCCCCTCCCTGGCGTGCAGCGACGCATGCTGGTTGCCCGGGCTCACCTGCACGTCCAGCACCAGCCGCAGGGTGCTGACCCAGAAGGTGTGCAGCACGTGGCTCGGACGCCCCGGCTTGTGCGGGTTGTAGCCCAGTTCCGCGCCTTCCTGACGTCCGTACAGCGGCTTGATGCTCGCGTCGATGTCCATGATCCACGGCGTCGCGAGCGCCTCGCGTACGCTGTTCATCAGCGCCGGGCGCATCCACGCCTCGCTGGCCACCGCATCGATCTGCAACAGCGAGCGTCGCACGGTGTCCTCGCTGACGGTGCGCTTCATACCCAGCGCCTGCGCCGCTACCGCGTCACCGCGCAGTGCCGTCACGTGAGCATAGCGGCGGTGGCCAGCAAGGACCGCGAGCACCAGCGTGCCCAGCACGTCACGTTTGTCCGACGTATTGCCGCCGCGATGCACGAGCGGACAAGCATCGACCCACGCATCGAACACGCCGGCGGTCGCGAGAAACTCGGCAAAGAACACCAGCTGGCCGTTTGGCGTCGCGTGCGCGGCCTCGTCCCAATGCACGTGCATGCGCCCGCCCATCGTGTCGACAATCATCGGTTCGGCGTCCGGTGCCGCCGCAATATCCCGGTCTGTCTTTTCACCCATCGGGTGAGTTTGCCAGACTTCCGAAGACCGTTGCCCGCATTGCCTTGGCGCCTGATTTCAAACCTTCAACTGCCGTTTCTAGGGTGAACGTCTGGTATCACGCCGGGCACACCATCTTCCCGGACGGCGCCTGGGAAAAAGTGCAACGCTCCTTTTTGCGTGCGATACGGGAGCGCAACACCACCGCCTATGCTGAATTCGATCAGACGCTTCGCACGGCGTTTCTCGCCGCGCCTGAGGGCAGCCGTGACTTTGCGACTGGCCTTGTACTCTCGTTCGGGCGCATCGGCGAATTCCTCAAACCGTTTCCGATGCACACGTTCGACCCTGCGCCGGATCTTTTCATCATGATGATCAACAAGTGGATGGAGTCCGGCCCCAGCCTCTTTGACGTAACGCATGACCAGTCAAAGCCGCTCCGGCGGCACGAGCCGTTTCTACGTGCGCTGATGACGCCTGCCGCGAAGCGGACGTTCGGCTACGGAACGCGTCAGGTGGAACTGCCGCTGCGAATCCGCAACCTGGAGTTCGCCGATTCAGCGTATCACGCACCGCTTCAGATGGCCGACCTGATCGCGGGCGCCGCGATCGACTGCCTCCTCGCCCAGTCGGGCAAGAAACCCTCAACTGGTTTTCACGAAGCAATGAGATCGACGCGTCTGCCGGACCTGATCGTCGACGGGATGTTGCCGTCGACGCAAGTCGGCAGGAGTAACGAGCGCCAGCCCGGCCAGTCCAGCCTCGTTGACGGCGCGGCCCAGTTTCTGAGCGAAGTCGGCTACTTCGATCGTCGAGAGCCGTAGGCCAGCAGCGTCCCGGCGGTCGCTATCAAACTTGCGACCAAAGCACGAGAACCCGCGTCAAGTTGCCTCGGCACGCTCCGGCGGCCTGACAATCCCGTTCACGAAGGTTTTCATAGGAGAGCAACGTGCTGAGTGAAGCCGTTCTGGAAGAACGGCAGTCCATATTGCTTTGGCGTCCGCTGCGTCGGTCTTGTTCGTTTGCACGAATGGCCGGATGAACTGGGCATGCAAGAGCACTACCTGATGCCCGAGCGCCTGAATCTTACGTGCCCACCAATGAGCGCTTCCGCAGGCCTCGAGCGCCACTCGACCAGCAGGGCGCTGTGCCAGAAACGTGATCAGGTCGTCACGTCCGAACCGGCGATTTGGCCTCACCGGTTTGTGCATCAACCCAGTACATCTGGAACACGCGCTTTGCAACATCCAGTCCATAGGTCGTAACATTCATTTGGGGCCTCCGTTCCTCAAGTGGTTGTGTTGCAACTCCACTTTGGCACATTGATGCCTCGGTTCTGGGGGCCCTCAACGAGGCTCACATCCCCGGAGGGAGGGCGGTGTCCATTCCATCTGGGCCAGTTCCCGCCGTCCGCCGGAGTTCGTCAGTTGCAGTAGCATCGATGTCGCCTTGTCAATGTGTAACGCCCGACATGCATCTCGTACGACTGGAATGCGCCCTTCGACGCCTCATTCGACTGGCACGCTGAAGCAGCAATTTGACTGCACGCTTTCTGCTTGTTAGTCTATAAAGATGCACAGTCCCCACCTTCTCGCAAAAACCTTGCATGGCCAGCCTCGATCGTACTGACGCCGCAATTCTCGAATTACTTCAAAACAATGTCCGCCTCACGATGGATGAGCTGGGCAGCCAAGTCAATCTCTCGCCGTCGGCCTGCCAGCGGCGGCTCAAACGGCTCCGTAGTGAAGGAATTATTGAAGCAGAAGTCGCGATCGTCTCGCCGGAGGCTTTAGGCCGCTCAGTCACAATGGTCGTACTGGTAGCACTAGAGCGCGAGCGAGCAGACATTGTTGACCGCTTCAAGCACACGGTGCGCACGACGCGAGAAGTCATGATGGGCTATTACGCGACAGGCGACGCGGATTTCGTACTGGTCATCACGGCGAAAACCATGGCCGATTACGAGCAGTTCACGCGCCGGTTTTTTCGCGAAAACCCGGACATTAAGAGCTTCAAGACAATGGTGGTTATGGACCGAGTTAAGGCCAGTTTCGCTTTCCCTATTGATCCAGAAGATTTCGACTGAGGGACGCTTAGCTCGCCCGTCCGCGAGTTGCTGCAACGCTTAATTGGGATTCCTCTGAAACGCCTTAGCGATGGAAAATCGGAACGCAAAGACTCCCAATTCGCTGCAGGTCGTCACTCGGTCGAACTCTGGTTTCCCCTAATCGGCACAAGCGCGCCGGGGGAAACAATCAAAAAGCTCCTATACACGCAAAAATATTGCAAGCCGCAGGTCATCTTTGCCCGGATCAATATTGAAACGTCGATATAGTCTTTGTAACGAAGCGTGATCTCGCGCCCCTCCCAGGAAGCAAAGATAGTCCCCGTTTGCGGCGACTATCTAGATGCAACGGCGCAGATTCCACGCTCCCTTGGAACAGACTATTAGCCCCGCGAGGTTTCAATGAAATCGAAGCTTTTCCGCAGCTTAGCGATGTCTTCGCTCATCGTCGGCAGCTTTCTGTCTAGCGGTGCTGCAAAGGCAGCTCCGACGCTGATCGCAGGCGTTCTGTCCGTCGGCAGCGACGAGACTCTGCCACCCTACACGTACCTCGACAATGGAAAGCCGGCAGGTTTCGATGCGGACTTCGTGGCAAAGCTCGCGTCGCATATGCGGACCACTCCCAAATTCGTCGACACGCGCTTTGCGAATCTCATTCTTGGCGTAACCGGGGGCCGGTACGACCTCGTCGCATCCGGGCTCTATGTGACCCCCGAGCGCGCCAAAGTTGTGGACTTTGTCCCTTATTTCATGACCGGCGGTGCGGTACTTGGAAGTGCCTCAAACGGGTTTTCCCCCAAATCGCTAGCCGAACTGTGCGGCAAAAGAGTTGCGACTATCAAAGGCGGTGCGTTAGTTAAATCGCTCAACGACGTTTCCAAGAAGTCGTGTGAGGGTACCGGGAAGCCTGCTATCGCGGTTCGAGAATTTGACACCTCTGCGGAAGCCGCTCAAGCGGTCCTTTCCGGAGGCGTGGATGTCCAATATGACGACATGGCGATTGCAGGAATGATCGCCGAACGCTCAGGCGGGAGGCTTCACATCACGTCCAATGGTCCGATCGATCCGGTGCTTTGCGGGCTCGCGCTCAAGAAAGGGAATACCGCCTTGAAAACTGCCATCGAATCAGCGATTTCCGAGATGAAAAGTAAAGGCGAGTACCAGGAAATCCTCGGCAAGTATCACTTGACCGAGCCGACGGCAGCGGATGTTGCGAACGCCACTGGCGCGGCAAGCTGATCTCACCCTTCGAGACGGATCTTTGACATAAAGGGCGGCGATGATCTTCGACTGGCGATATGCGCTCTCGCTGCTTACGTTCTCTGATTTCTGGGCCGCTGCTTGGCTTGTTATCAAGTTGAGTCTGGCGGCATGGTTGATTGGAATCGTCGCTGGGTTCTTGATTGCGCTTGGGAAACAAGCGCCGTGGGTCCCGGTGCGATACGTTTGCCGGGCGTACGTGTGGCTTTTTCGCAGTTTGCCGCTGCTCGTGCTGCTCATTTTTGTCTACAACCTGCCTCAGATGTTCCCGTGGACGGGAAGCTTTTTCTCCAATGCTTTTTGCGCGGGCCTCGTTGCGTTGGCGCTTAGCGAAACGGCGTACATTGCCGAGATTCATCGAGGCGGCCTCGCTGGCGTTAACAGAGGACAATTAGAGGCGGGCCGAGCGCTAGGTATTGGCTACTTCGGGCTGCAACGACTAGTTGTGATGCCGCAGGCATTTCGCATCGCACTTCCGGCTCTAATCAACGAATACATCGGTATCGTCAAGCTGACGTCGCTAGTGTCTGTTATCTCACTTGAAGAAATCCTGCTGGTCGGTGAGCGTCTATACACCCAGAACTTCAAGGTGCTCGAGACGATGTTAGCCGTCGCTTTCTACTACGTCGTCATCGTGACAGGTTTTGGCTACCTGCTTACCTGGTTGGAGAAGCGCCTCGACTTCACCAGTCGGTCTGGAAGTGTTGGGACCGCCGATACCTCACGTGGAGATAAGGTTCTTCCGATCGCAGTGGCCACGCAGGTACGCAAGAAGGCGCCCGCTCTCGAAGCCGTGAACATTCAGAAATCCTACGGGCCGCATCACGTGCTGAGAGGAATCGATCTTACTGTCAAAAGCGGTGAAGTAATTTCCATTATTGGACCGTCTGGGTCTGGCAAGACTACCTTGATTCGGACGTTCAATGGACTCGAAACGATCGACGAAGGACACGTACGCTTGCATGGCAAGCCGTTTCTCGGGTCACGAAGTGAATCGCATGGAAATCGGTCTCGCGCCAACTACCGACATGCGATTTCCGAGCTCGGCATGGTCTTTCAAGGGTTTAACCTTTTCCCCCATCTGACCGTTCTCGACAACGTGACTCTTGCACCCGGCTATCACGGGAAGAAGAAAGGCGCTGAGTTACAAAGCCATGGAATGACTTTGCTCAATAAAGTTGGCATGGGCGCGCACGCAGGTAAGTACCCGCACCAGCTGTCCGGTGGACAACAACAACGGGTCGCGATAGCGCGGGCGCTCGCTATGGAGCCCTCGGTCGTCCTGTTTGACGAGCCGACCTCCGCCCTCGATCCTGAGTTGGTAGGCGAGGTGCTCGGCATTATCGAAGGGCTCGCTCGTGAAGGAATGACCATGGTCATCGTCACCCATGAAATTGACTTCGCTATGAAGGTTTCTGATCGTGTCGTCTTCATGGAAGGCGGCGTGATCGTTCACGACCTTACACCAAGTTCATATAGAGAGATGTCGACGGACTCACGAGTCCGTCGCTTCATGACTGGTTATCGATGAATTTGGACTTGATAGGCAAGCGGGCGCTGACCACTAACGCTTCCGTAACTACTAAACGACGTTCAAATTACCATGAACAACGAGACTGAATTTTCTGCACGACATGTCGAACCTCAGTTCGACACGGGAATGTCCGACCAGATAGCGATCGGTTTGATTACGCTATCAAGTGACATCGTTACAGAATACGAGTTGCGCCGAATGCTGCCCCCTGACGGCATCACGCTCGCAACGACCAGAATCAAAACGCATAACCCAATCACGATCGAAAACCTCGCCGGCCACGCACTTGAGATCGCGCAGGCGGGGACCCTGTATGACCCCCCAGGGTGCATAGATGTGTTTGCCTATGCATGCACGTCCGGCTCCGCCATCAGCAGCCAAGAAGAGCTTGAAGCGAAACTGCACGCGTCGGTACCGGGTGCAAAACTCACATCTCCGATGACTGGCGCTTTGCGCGCTTTCAAAGCGCTAGGCATTCGGAAAGTGTCAATGTTGACCCCGTATCCGGACGACGTTGCCGAAATTATGATTCGGTGCGTCGAGAAGGCTGGGGTCTCGGTTGTAGGGAGCACGTCATTCCACATCGAAAACGACTATGAGATAGGCAACATAGCGCCTCAATGCATCTCTGAGGCAGCGCAGGTTGCTGTTGATCCTGCAGCCGACGCGCTGTTTATCCCATGCACCGGTTTCCGCACCTCATCCGTTATTCACGACCTGGAGCAGAGGCTCGGTGTACCAGTGATTACTGCTCACCAGGCGATGTTGTGGGATGCGTTGACGCTAGCGGGGTTTAAACGACCCTTGAGTGGTTACGGACGCTTGCTAACTACTCTCAGTTGATTAGGACCACCACCGCCGGTGGCGGCCCCCGTCCCGTGACAACTCACAGCATAAAGGAAGCAAAAATGTCTATTTCACGCCGCAATTTCATTAAGACAACTGCAACTGCCGCAGCGCTAATAGGAACGCCGTTCGCGGAAATTAATCAAGCCTTCGCTGCATCGACCATTACGGCGATCGAATGGGGCGGCGCTTATATCGACTCGATAAAGCGTATTGCAGCAAAGCAGTCTGACGTGTCGATCAATTGGCAATTGCATGCGGGTGGCGCTGCCGCGATTCTGCCGAAGATCAAGGCGACTTGGCCCAAGCCAGGAATTGATCTATTAACAGGATGGGATGTATCTTGGCAGGTTGTGGCGCGAGAAGGGTGGGCGGAGCCGGTTACCGCCGCTAAGGTACCGAACCTTGCTGACATTCCAAAAAAATTGTTGGTGGCGGACGCTGCGGGACATATCGTCAACATTCCGCGAACGCTGACTGCCTTCCATTGGTTCTATCGTGAAGACAACGCCCCATTTGCGATCCGGACGTTGGATGACCTATTAGATCCGCGACTAGCTGGAAAGATTCTGTTTCCGTCTCCGATCCTGAACTCGAACACCCAGATGATCTCGATCGCCCTCCATCGCGGAGGAAATGAGAAGAACATGGAACCAGCTTGGGACTTCGTCAAGAAGCTCGCGAAGTCGGGCAACATTGGTCGTGTTGCGAACGCCGACACTGACGTTACTACGTCGATCGGTTCAGGAGAAACCTGTGTGGCCTTCCAGGCCGGTTCGTTGGCGAGTAAGTTGGGACGTACCGTGAAGCTGAAGAACTTAATTAAGCTTGATCCTAAGACGGGATTTCGAGCTTTCATTTATCAAGAAGGCTGGTGCGTACTAAAAGGCGGGAACGCTGACGGCGCGTTCAAATTCGCTAACTTCGCGATCGATCCCGTCAACAACGCAGAATTTAACAAAGGCATTGACGGAATTCCAGTCAACACTAAATCCGTCGTCCCAGCAGAGCTGAAGTATATGGTGTTCAATTCTGAGGAAATGGATAAATATGCGTATATCCCGGATTGGTCGTACGTATCGTCCCAGTCGGATGCCTGGTTGAAGCGTTGGGAACAGGAAATCGCTCCGCTTCTGTGAATCTGCACAGCGCTTCCGTCGGCACGTTTGGTTTTTTGGAGTTTTGAATGAAAAGCTGGCGCACCAAAGCATTGCTACTGCTTCCGGCGCTTCTAATTTTCGGCTTGTTTCTAGTTTTGCCGATGTTAGCCGTGCTTAATGAAAGCTTCCAGACGTTCACGCCGGGGCGCGTTGGCGCCGTGGCAAATGCCCCACGGACGTTAGTCAATTACACGGAAATCTTCAAGTCGGTCTATGCGATTTTTTTCCTGAAAACATACTGGCTGTCATTTGTAGCCTCTATTCTAGCAACTATTTTCGCGTTTCCTGCGAGTTATTATGTCGCGCGTCACCCGTCCCAGACATGGCGCAAGACTTTGATTTCTGGAATTGTCGGACTGATGTTCCTCAGTGCGATTGTGCGTGTCTATTCGATTCAGCTG
The DNA here is from genome assembly GCF_050436245.1 of Paraburkholderia sp. MM6662-R1. Taxonomy (NCBI): domain Bacteria; kingdom Pseudomonadati; phylum Pseudomonadota; class Betaproteobacteria; order Burkholderiales; family Burkholderiaceae; genus Paraburkholderia; species Paraburkholderia sp. MM6662-R1. Next base: position 126,111 of record NZ_JBNDLV010000005.1, read on the forward strand.
ACCTTCGGAAATACGGGAGTAGTAGCTCCCGTGCTTCGTGCACTGGGCATCAACATGAACAGCGGATTTTATTTGGACTGCGTCGTCATCGCGGGGCTGCTGCACTACGCGATTCCAATGTCGATGTTGATATTGATCGGCGGGATACAGAAGCTCAATCCGCGGTTACATGAGGCTGCGGAATCGCTTGGCGCTTCGACGTTCGGAGCTCATTTGACAATCACATTGCCAATGTGCGCGAGGAGTATCATATCTGCGTTCATCGTATCGGTCACGCTTGGTATAAGCGCGTTTGTAATCCCATGGATTCTCGGTAAAGGGAAAGTGTTGTTTGTTTCAAACCTCGTCTACAGTCGATTCAGCGAGGTGGCAGACTACCCTAGCGGCGCGGCCATTTCCGTTGTCATGATGATCCTATCTTTTGCGTTGATATTCTTGCTGTCTCGCGTAGCGGGGAAATTGGATCCAACGGGAACACGGTGAAAATGCAAAACATGAAAAGAGTCTTAGAGGCGCCGGTTAATGTTAACTCGTTAAGAATGCAAAATTTTAAGCGAGTCTTAGACGCGCCGGCGGGCGTGATTGTAGGAATTTTGATCGTTGTGACGGCCATCTTCTTGATATTCCCGGTGATCGTCACTACGCTGATGGCGTTCGACAGCCGAGCATACTTTGGACCGTTTCCGCCGCCTGGCTTGTCGACGCAATGGTTTTCAAAGCTTTTGACTAGCGACTACATCATTAATGGTTTTAAGACAAGTGTCTTGATCGCCGTAGCGGCAACGGTCATATCCACTGTCGTAGGAACCATGGCTGCACTCTCTATCGTAGAGATGCAGCCCGGTAAGCGAGATCTTGTCACCACGTTGTTTCTTTCGCCGCTTGTATTACCTTCTGTTATTATCGGGTTCGCGCTGTTGCTGGTATTGTCGTTCACGCCTATCCCAGCGTTTTGGCGCATCCTTCTTGGCCATCTGATCATTACGATTCCTTATACGGTTCGAATGACGTTGATAGGATTGGCGGGTATTAATCCTTCGCTCAGAGATGCTGCACTGAGTCTAGGCGCGAATGAACGGCAGGCGCTTTTCTCAGTGACCTTGCCTCTTGCCAAGAACGGAATTGCAGCCGGCGCTATTTTTGCCTTCGCCTATTCCATGGACGATGTGGCAATCAGCATGTTTGCAAGCGACTACAACACGTTCACATTGCCGATCGCGCTGGTGAGCCTTATTCGATCCAGCTTCGATTTAACGGTTGCCGCGGCGGCAGTATTCCTCATGGTTCTAACCCTCGTTCTACTGTTAATCTTGGATAGGGTAATCGGGCTGGAGAAAGTGATGGGACAAAGTCTTTATAGGACGGAAGACAAATGAACGTCTTGGAACTATCAGGTGTTACGAAGAAGTATGGCGATTTTCACGCCATGGACGATGTCTCTTTGGCCATCGAAAAAGGCAAAACAATCTCAATTTTGGGGCCCAGCGGTTGCGGCAAGACAACCACCCTCCGCGTCATTGCAGGCTTCACGACAGTTGACCGCGGAACAGTCCGTATCGCCGGCGATGACGTAGGCCGCATGAAGCCTTATGAACGCAACGTTGGGCTTCTCTTCCAGGACTATGCGCTATTTCCCCATATGACCGCGGCGCAAAACGTCGCTTACGGGCTGCGTCATCGCGGTTACCCGAAAGCAGACGTCCCCGCGAAGACCCAGCAAATGCTGTCGCTTGTGCGTCTTGAGAGCATGGGTGACCGATACCCTTCTCAGATGAGCGGCGGTCAGCAACAACGCATTGGACTGGCTCGGGCATTAGCGACAGACCCGCAGATCGTGCTATTGGACGAACCTCTCTCCGCCCTTGACGCCAAGCTTCGGGTCGAGTTGCGGTTAGAGCTAAAGGAAATCCTCAGCTCGGTAGGAGCGACTACGATTGTTGTCACCCATGATCAAGAAGAAGCGCTGAGTTTGGGAGATGAGGTCGTAGTGATGAAGTCTGGGCGGATCGTCCAACGAGGAACGCCTTCAGATATCTATGACAACCCAAAAGATCAATTTGTGGCGGACTTCATCGGACGCTCGAACTGGTTTTCAGCCAGCTGTGAAGGTTCGAGCTCTAACGGACTTATATCATGCAGGACCGACGACGGCATTATCGTCCGGGCACTTGCAACAAAGACGGCGGCTCAATCCGGCCCATTGCGCTTATGTGTGCGACCCGAGAACGTCGAACTTGCTTTCGGAGGCAACGATCAGTCGCGGCAGACAGGAGATAACGTAAATGTTATTCAAGGCACGGTAGCGGATGTCGCGCCGCTTGGCGCAGACTCCCACATCATTGTCCAGCTAACGGATGCGACTAGAATGCTAGTTGTATGCAAAAACAGCCGTTCCTTTGGCTCTACTGAATTCGCGGTCGGGCGTCCAGTCGCCGTCACCTTCTTCGCAGAGGACGTCAAAGTATTCTAGTGCCATCTTTGCCGGGCGCGGGCGAAGATAAGTTGGCTGCGCCGGTCCGGTGGTTTGCGCTTTGAGCTCATTCGCGGTCGATACTCCTACGAGTAAGCCTACCCCGGCTAGTGTCCTGAGTTAGAAATTCGCATGCAAGGTATGCGTCATGTTGTCCATCGACACGTTGTCGAGACAAGCCTCTGCGGATTGCGCGAAGTGATCGAATTTCCGGTGGCACAAGCTGCGCAATGGCGATTGCAGCAAGCCGCTACTGCGTCACCGGGATCGAGTTTGAAGGGGAAACCCATGGAAAAGGCGGAGAAGTCTTTGCGTACGCTGGTCGAAAAATGGTTTGCGCCAACGCCGGCGATGCCGGTTCGCATAACCCGATTCAGTCGGACAAGCTCGAGTCCCAGAGGGTATATCTGCGTCGAGGCATCGAGACCTGCAGGTCCGCTTGCAATTTTCTTCTTCCGCCACCATGACGGCGCTTGGTGCGTGTTCCCGCCTGAGCCCGAGCGTCCGGCGATGAGTGTTTCCTCCGAGTGCAGCGAGATTGAGGCATCTGCGGGTCGATCTAACGCCTGGCAAGTCTAGGAATGAGTGGAGTTAAAAAATGCTTGATGAGTCGGAACCGCTAACGCTCGAATACGCTCGGGAGCTGGAGGTATGGACGTGTGCCTGGTACGATGCCGCCGTCGCAGCGAATCTTGTGCGCCCGCCGTTTCACCCTGATGCGACGCTCATAAAGCGTCTCCAAGGCTACTTCCACGGTGGCCTGTCGCCGGCTGAGGCCGCAGATGCATGCTTCGGAAGGAACCACTGAAACGCCGCCGTTATCGCGTCCTCGTTGGACAAGGATAGTTATGCAAAGGCGAACAACGATCTAGAAAATTGAACGAATTTCTAACGAGGAGATTATGATCCGAACCTGGTGACCATTGTGAAGAACCTTGAAGTGCTAAGTCAGCTACAACTGCGCTCGACGTCCGCGGCCACAGTGAGGCGAACAAGCCGCCCTCGCAGCGGCACTGGAGGCCACGGCTATCGGCACCACGCGCAACCGTGAAGAGTATTCGACTGAGCGACCGCTATCGAAGAAAGACAAGTCCAGTACATCGGCTGTCGCAGATGCACCCACAAGGTCAATTGACGGGGTCAATTTACAGTTCGGATCAGCTGAGCGCGATCACGGCCTCTACCTCGACACGAGCTCCCTTTGGCAGCGCGACCACCTGATAGCAAGCACGCGCTGGATATGGTTCACTGAAGAAGCGACCATAAACCTCGTTGACTGCGGCAAATTCACCCAAGTCGGTCAACAAGACGGTGGTCTTCACTGTCTTCGCGAGCGACGTACCGGCGGCCGCCGCGATGGCGCTCATGTTTCTCAAGCCCTGTTCGATTTGCTGCGCAGCGTTCGCCCCAGCAATCTCGCCGGTGGCCGGGTCAAGCGAAAGCTGCCCTGACACGAACAGAAAGCCGTCCTTTGCAATGGCTTGCGAGTATGGGCCGATAGCCGATGGAGCCTGCGCTGTATCGATTTTCTTCATATGTTCCTCTCGAGGTTGATGGTTCAGCGGTTGAAGGGACGAGTGTCAAGCGTCGCGCCACAGTTTCTTTATGCAATAGCGAAAGATGGAACTTCCGCGCCATTGCATTTCGAACTCTGAACAAGCGCAGCGATTGAGAGCCGCTTGTCCGACGGCGCTTGGAAGTTTGCTTCCGCTAGCCTGTGCGCAGTGACAATCTCACTCACAGGCGCCGTTTGAAGCGGGTTGTCAAAGAGGTTTAGCAAGCGTGCAACCGACAACACGGCGTCTGAACTAAGGCGCCACGGTCGTCCAGGGAAGAATGACAAGACGACCTCCCCGAGCTTAAGGTCCACTGCCGTGTAAGTCGCCAAATCGCCTTCCCCGAACCCAGCATCGAAGAGGAAAAACGAATCGAACATCGTCCGCACAATTGTCCCGACATGGAACGCCGTGCCGTGTTCTGTCTGTAGCGCGAACAAACAGAGATAGTTACGCAGCGACAATTCCATAAGAGCCGCTCTGTTGATACGACGTTTTTCGCCGGAGATCGCACGGGAATTAGCAATGGCATGTTTCTTCAAACCTGTGTCCAGCGCGCTATTGTTATCGACACTGTGTGTGCCAAATCGCCCGCTCTATGGTTGCTTCTTGCTGAGAGGGTAGTACATACGGGTGAGCACTCTGTACGTTGACTATACCCAAGTTTTGATATCGATCCACGCGAAAATAGGGGACGTGTCGCAACAATCATGCACTTGTAGCGATTTTTGGTTCAAAGCACTTGCGCAAACGTCTGAACGTCTAGGGGTTCACCGCAGTCGTGCAATAGAGTGTGGCAACGCGTGACTGTCTGCACGAGCCAAGCCTCAAGAAGCAGGGCAAGTCAAATTGATCAGCGAGAGCGCGATGCTTCTCTGGCAGCTGCTGACACCTGCCGCCAACCTTTTGGCCGTGGAACAAAAAATCTGCATTTAATCATCGATTACGCAATGATCCCGCGAGACGGCGCTCAACTATGAATTTCTCGAGCGCGGTACGTGGTTATACTTTTTCCGCAGGTAGCATTTTGTGTGAGCTTCCATGTAACCAGATCGGCAGACGCTAAACAGTCGCTGGTCGACAAGGAAAAAACCTGCCTTTAATGCTTGACTCACTCTATATCACCAGACGTTCGTTACACTAAATGAGCGTGACCAACGTCTCTGTCCCGAGATCGAAATGACCAACGCCACTTCAGGGCTCGAAACCTCGCTGCCCGCTGTAACGACCCGACACAATGACCATCGACGCTATCCGCACGGAGTCGCTTTCATGGACGGTCAGTATCTGCCGATGTCAGAAGCTAAAATCTCCGTCCTAGATTGGGGTTTTCTCCACTCTGACGCAACGTATGACACTGTACACGTGTGGAACGGACGTTTCTTTCGTCTCGACTTGCATTTAGATCGCTTCTTCGGCGGAATGGAACGCCTCCGAATGAAACTGCCATATGATCGCGATCAAATTGCTGCGATTCTCGCAAATTGCGTCGCTCTGTCTGGACATAGGGCGTCTTACGTAGAGATGATCTGCACGCGCGGGTCGTCGCCCACGTTCAGTCGAGATCCGCGGCAATCTGAAAATAGATTTATTGCTTTTGCAGTTCCGTACGGCTCCGTGGCCAACGAAGAGCAACTGCAACGGGGCTTGCATGTCGCCATCAGTGACACCGTTCGCATTCCCCCAAAGTCGGTTGATCCGAAAATCAAGAATTATCATTGGCTGGATCTCGTCAAAGGGCTACTTGAGGCCTACGACATGGGAGCAGAGACAACGCTCGTTTTGGATACGAACGGCTTTATTGCAGAAGGTCCGGGCTTCAACGTCTTTGTCGTCAAACGTGGAGACCTTCTGACGCCAGCCTTCGGCGTTCTGCCTGGCATCACTCGTCGAACTGTTTTCGACCTGAGCGCAGAATTGGGCTTGAAGGTTACGGCCGCGGACGTCGATCGACACGCGCTCAAAGCGGCTGACGAAGTGTTCATTACGTCGACAGCCGGTGGCATCATGCCGGTCACCCGGATCGATGATGCCGTCATTGCCGACGGAAACGTTGGCCCTGTGACTCGCCGTCTCATGGATCTTTACTGGGCAAAACACGATGATCCGGCATGGTCGACGGCTGTCACGTACGCGTAAGGCGAGGTCGGGTATGAAGCAGTCACTAACTGAAAGACTTCGGAACGATCTTAAGGACCTCTCATCGCGCAACCTTTATAAGGTCGAAGGCGAGATCACTTCTCCTCAAGGGGCGGAAATTCAGCTCCAAGACACGGGTGAGAAGCGCCTTCTCAACATGTGCGCGAATAATTACCTCGGATTCGCAAATCACCCTGCTATCGTCGAAGCCGCTCGCGCGGCTCTCGATGAGCACGGCTTCGGAATGTCATCCGTGCGCTTTATCTGCGGGACTAATACGGTCCATCGCAGCCTGGAACGACGAATCAGCGAGTTCCTTCGTACGGCAGATACGATCTTGTTCAGTTCGTGCTTCGACGCGAACGCAGGGATTTTTGAGGCATTGCTTGGTGCTGAGGATGCCGTGATTAGCGATAGTCTCAATCACGCTAGCATCATAGACGGTGTTCGCCTGTGCAAAGCGCAAAGGTTCCGATATGCCAACAACGACATGGAAGAACTTGAGCAGGGCTTAAAAGACGCCCGCCAGTGCCGGACAGTGCTTATCGTGACCGATGGCGTATTCTCGATGGATGGGGTCGTTGCGAACCTATCGGGGATTTGCGAGCTAGCAGAGCGTTACGGCGCATTGGTGATGGTGGACGATTCACATGCGGTCGGCTTCATTGGTCCGCACGGTCGAGGCACACCCTCTTTGTTCGGGCTCGAACACAAAGTTGACATAGTCACGGGAACGCTCGGTAAGGCACTTGGTGGTGCGTCCGGCGGATATGTTTCGGGACGACCTGAGATCATCGCATGGCTTAGGCAGCGCGCCCGGCCATATTTGTTTTCAAACTCCCTTATGCCAGCCATCTGCGAAGCCTCGCTCGTTGCCATCGAGCTGGCCGAAAAAGGCGAGGATCTGCGAAAGAATCTGGTTGAGCGAACGCTGCAGCTACGATTGGGACTAAAAGAACTTGGATACACCGTCTCCGGAACCAATCATCCGATTGTGCCGGTGATCACGGGAGACGCCGCCGTCGCGGTGCGCGTTGCCGATCATCTCAGGTCGCTTGGGATCCTAGTCGTTCCATTCTCTTATCCGGTTGTGCCGAATGGCGCTGCCCGCATTCGAATGCAGGTCAGCGCCGCGCATTCGGAGCAGGATATCGAGCGCGTCATCGCCGCATTCAAATCAGCGCAGTCTTTACTGTAAGTGAGCGGACTGAGCAGTATATAGAGCGTTACTTCTCAACACCGGCCGGCTTCACAGCCGGCCGTTCCCATTGTCTCTATCTATCAATTGCTTGAGCCACCGTCTCAGCGGTCGCAGCCGATAGGGTCCATCCCAAGTGCCCATGACCGGTATTGTAGAAGACGCCTGGACGCTGCCCCCGTCCGACCCGCGGCAACATACTAGGCATCATAGGTCTGAGGCCCGCCCATGGAATCACGCTGGAAGTGGAGACGCCGGGAAAATGCCGTCGAGTCCACTCCACAAGCGGGGCCACGCGATCTGCACGAATGTCGCGATTCATTCCATTGAACTCTGCAGTTCCGGCAACGCGCAATCGAGTCGGACCGAGTCGACTGGTAACAATCTTTGCCCGGTCATCGAGCAAGCTGACCCATGGAGCGGAGCTTTGACTCTGTTCATCTTCTAGATTGACAGTGATTGAATATCCTTTGACCGGATAGATGTTCACTCGATCACCCAACATCGAGGCAAACGCCCGGCTTGCCACCCCTGCACAGATGACCATAGCGTCGAAGACCTGCTCGCCCTGCTCCAAGGAAATAACGATCTTGTCGTGACTGTCATGCGCTATTGAACGGACCAGCGCCTCGTACTTGAACACGACCCCTTGCCGTTCGCAAGCTGCGGATAATCCGCGCACAAACTTATGGATGTCGCCGGTCGAATCGGATTCGGTAAAAAACCCCCCGTAAAACTCGCCTGAAAGACTCGGTTCAATAGAAGCGATTTCTTCAGGGGACACCGGATTTCTGACTAAGCCACCTTCGCGCAGTATCTCGTTCACGCGCGCAGCTGCGTCGAACTCCTTACGCGTTCCGTAGACATGGAGTATGCCCCGACGCTCAAGGTCGAACTCGATGCCTTCTCGCTCGGCAATGCTGAAAAAAGGATCACGCGCAGCAATTGCGAGTCGGACAGTTTCGATAGTGTTTTCCTTGTACCGAGGAATCTGACGTACAAACTCGCCGATCCAACTGTACTTGTGCCAGCTTGGTTTCGGATTGAGGAGGAGGGGAGCGTCACGATCTAACATCCAGCGGATGCCTTTCAATATCGTTGCGCTGCTGTTCCAGACTTCCGCATTGCATGCGGAAAGTTGGCCGCCATTGGCGAACGAGGTCTCCATAGCCACATAGCGGTGACGTTCGAAGACGGTGACTTGATGACCGCGTTGCAAAAGCGAATACGCGGTGGTGACGCCAGTAACGCCGGCGCCGATGATAGCAATACGTGACATGGTTTTCCCAGATGGTTTAGAACGCCGGCCACTGATTTGTGGTTGGCTCAATGCACCATCTGTTCATGTACCTGAGAGTTTCGCCATTACTCAATCGAACAATGGCTCCCCTTCGGTGGGCGCGCGCAGCGCCGCTCTCCAGATGCTCCAACAGCACGGTCCTTTTCGCCTGAGAGTTTCCGGGGCGGTTGCTCCGTCGGCGCCGTCTTGAAGACGAACTCTTCCATACTGCATGTTGGAACTTGTCTACGTTACATCAGTGCAAATATTCCTGCAATGTTTGTTATCCTGAATACAAGTCTAAGACGCCCATATCGAACTACTCAAAGTCATGCCGAAGTGCGTTTGCAAAAGTAACTAATGAGGTTGTTCAGGAAGACCTCGCAGGAGCGAAGTTGTTCAAGAGATATGAACTCGTTTGCTTTATGTGCATGCGAAATGCTTCCCGGCCCGCAAATGAGTGTGGGGATTTGTGCCTTCGAAAAGAACCCGGCCTCCGTGCCATACGCCACTTTCCGAGGCACAAAATCTTGCTGCAACTGTCTGACGACTTTCGTGAGTTGAGCCTCATCGGGAGCCTCGAATGCTGGCACGTCAGCGATACGCGAGAACTCAATGTTGCACGCTTGGTTCTCTTCTTTCATTTGGGGAAGTACGGATTGGTACGCGTACTCTCTCACTCGCTGAAAACAGTCGTCTGGATCTACACCGGGTAAGGTACGGAACTCGAAGCTTAGCTCGCACGTATCGGGAACAGTGTTGGTCGCGATGCCACCCGATATCAACCCTGTCTGTGCGGTGGAGTAGGGAACATCGAATGCATTGTCAAAGGGGCCGGTCCTTCTTAGATCATCTGCAGTGTCGCGGACATGTCTTACCAGCAATGATGCATACTCGATTGCATTGACGCCGTAGGGGGTCAATGAAGAGTGCGCCGCTTTTCCGTGCACGCAGCAGCGATAAGCGCTCTGGCCTTTATGAGCATATACCGGCAACATATCTGTAGGTTCGCCGACGACACAGCCTTCGGCATTCAACCCTCGGCGTGCTAGTTCCTCGATCAATATGGGGATTCCCGTACATCCGACCTCCTCATCGAACGAGAAAGCCAAATGCACCGGCTTTTCGTGTGGCAGCTTCGCTAGGCGTTGAATAAGCGCGAGCGTTACGCCGATGAAGCCTTTCATATCGCACGCGCCGCGTCCATAGATGCGCGCCTCCCGGATTTCGGCGCAAAATGGATCGGTCAACCAGTCTTGCCCGTCTACCGGGACAACGTCGGTGTGCCCGGAGAGAATAAGCCCTCCCGTTCGGCTCCCGTCCTGCGCAGGTAAGGTGGCCAGTATGTTGGCCCACTGACCACTACCATCGGGGAGGACCGTGACGTCGAGGCCGATCGTCTTGAGATGGCCGGCGACGAGATCGATAAGCGCCAAGTTGCTTTTGTGGCTGACCGTATCAAATCCGACCAGCCGTCGTGTCCATTGGACCGCATCGCTATCGCGTTGCTGTTGCTTGTCGCTGCCGTCGACGTTGGTTGCATATTGCATCATCAATTGGTTGCCTTCGGGTAGTGACTCATGCGCGGAAACTTAATTGCAGGGGTATCAGGAAAATGTCAGGCAACGCATTTTTGCCTGTGAACACTTCGCTCTAACGAACCCGCCACATCTCTCGAGGCGCTCGGACAGTCAAGAGATCCGGCATGCCGTCCTCCGTAATTGCGATGTTCTCTTCATGGAAGATCATCTTGCCCTCCTGATACTCCATTCCCGGCTCAATCGTGATCACCATTCCAGGCTGAAGGACTGCTTCGTCATCCGCGCAGTTAGACGGTGGTTCTGTGAGTTGAAGGCCGAGACCATGACCCATGCGCCCGGCGTTGTTGCTTTGCATTCCTTCATCTTCCAACACGCGCATCATGGCTCGCCAAACGTCCGAGACTTTAGCACCGGGGCGAGCTGCGTTGATTCCGGCGTTGGTCGCGTTCCACACCGCTTCGTTTGCATTATCCGCCGCGTCTGAGATATTCCCGATCGCGTAGTTGCGATCGAAGTCGCAGTGGTAGCCGTCGATCGTGGCACCAACGTCCATAATCAATACATCGCCTTCGCTGAGAGTGCGGTTCTTTCCTCGTGTGATCACCTGATCGTATCCGCCGGGTCCTGAAGCACAAGCAAGATAAGGTATCGTGTGTGCGCCACGATCCAAGATGTCAATAGTGAAACGTTGACCTACCTCCGCTTCAGTCATACCTTGTCGTGCGAACGAAGGGACTGCTTCGAAGGATTGGCTAACGAGTTGACAAATGCTGCGGATCTTTTCGATCTCCAGTTTTGACTTAACATTCCTGACCTCCCAGATACATGGGGACCCGTCGACAATTTGGAAACTCGTCAGATTGTCGCGAATGCGGAAAAAGTCAAGGATCGGCATTCGAAGCGTCGATTCACGACCAAGTTCGAATCCTATCTTTCCGAAACGGTTCGGAAGACGTTGAAGCACCGAGGTAAGTAGGCTTACACCCTCGTCCTCTGGACACGGCGACATCCATGATTCGATGCTTCCGAATACACATTGCTTCATTGGGACTTCGGCAAGCGCCGGAACGACGGCAATCGATGAGCCTGTGCGTGGGATAACCAGAAACCAAGGTCGAGTAGGGCTCTCCCAAAACTGGCTGTTCAAGCCAGTGGCGTAACGAAAATTAGCGGGCGTAGTAAAAACCAGCGCATCAAGCTGACGACGCTGCATGCTTTCTTGAAAACGGTCAATGCGTCGCTCGTATTCGCTGCGGGGAAAGGGTAGATTTTCCATTTCGTTCTGTGGTGAAGATGGATAAGTGATGCGGTATGCGTTCACAAGGCCAGGTTGTCTCTTGATTGACTATAAACACGTTTCAATATTGATCCCAGCAATAATTGCCCACTTTTTGCAAGAATCGTGCATTCAAGGAGGACTTGTGGTTGAAGCATGCGCATCGGCTCAGTCGCGCTCGATATGGAGGCTTAGTGTACTGTCCGGATACTTCATGATGGCGGCCAAGCGCTTCGTCCACAGGTTCCTGATGGGACTGTTAAAAAGCGTGGGGTTTCGCTTCTTCTGCCCGTTGCATGAATTCGAGAAAGCGGGCCACGTCCTCCGGTACTTCGTCAATGCGCGCCCTATACGCCGCAAGTTTGGCTGCCAGGTCGCCATTGATTCCCGCGCATCGCACCTGGGCAAGTAAGTGAGCGCCGCGTGGCGTCCAGCGCATGTGCTGGTGCTTGCACATGCGAACGTTGATTACCTGGTTCACCGCCGACTCTGCCATCGCCGTCGAAATCGGCCTGTGCTCGCGATAGTGCTTCCCGTAGGCGATCGTTGAGCCGCTATTGCTCTTGAGGTACGCGAGCAACTCGCCGACGCGGTAGTCGAGTTGCTCCAGGCTTCTCGTGAATCGCGCCGTCTGCGCCACCACGATGCGACAGAGCAGCAAGGTCTGTTGCATTCGTTGCTCCGTTTTCGCTGCGTTGGCGTGCCAGAAGCACCAGCGTAATCGGTTCGCATAGGTGCATAGCGCTTTCTTCGTGTACTTCTCGGTCTCGGACCGTGGCAGTAGGCCCTTGACGATCTGCTCGAGATGCCGCACCCGCATCGAGATGTGAAACCAGTCAAGTATCGGCGTCGCCGTGAATGGGAGTTGCCGATAGATGCTTTGTATCCCGTTGGCACCGTCGGTGATCACCGAGAGTCGTGGGTGCGATGTACCGCTGTGCGTCTGCACAAGCGAAGTGAGCCGTTCCGCCACGTCCGGCAACTCGCTCCGCACGCATGCGAAGACGCGGGGCTTTCCTCCTGGCGCGGCAAGACGTCCGGTCAGAATCTCGAAGCTCCGGATTTCTGTCTTCCCTCTTCCTCGCACGAACCCACCGTCGATCGCCAGAGTCCATTCGGTAGTCGGGCTTCGCGGTTGTATGCTCGGCAGTTCGATGGTGTCAATCCGCGCGCCGACCCGCAACGTCCTGTTCCGGATCGTCACATGGTTGATCTTGTCGCCGACCGGCAAAAATTCCGCATCGTCTCGACCACTCGTCGATACGACATCTGCGCTGCGAGTTTCGCCTGGAGGGCTAACAACTCCGGCGTAGCGCGCTCCGGCATGATCGGCCATAGCGGGCAGAACGCTGTTTCCAAATACCAAGGCGGCTCGCAGGCGCAAGATACGAGGCGTGGGCTGCGAAAGCTGACGGTACCAAAGACGGTATCGACTTTGCGATTCCGGTAGTCCTTTAACGCCCGTCCAGCGATGGCATCGGCGACAGATGCGGCGCAAGGCGCAAATCTCGTCGGTCTGAGCTGGGATCACCGCCTGCTGCAAGCTATGCAGCAGTTGCTTTCCGTCCGCCAATGACAGCCCGACCGATCCGGAATCGAGCGTTTGGCTTGGCCGGTCAATGCGGCCTACCTCGACTGTATTAGTATCACCCCAGTCGGTAATCAATTCGACGCGAACGACGATTTTCATCGCACACCTCGGCATACACACCAGAGAGGCTCCATCCTATCGCGCCGAAAACCCCACGCTTTTTAACAGTCCCCTTGGGTCCGGACGACTTTGTGTCATTTGACAGATAGACCCGGCGCAAGGCGAACTACCTCCGGTCGAAGAACGCTGGACGGGCGGCTACATTTTCGAAAACGAGTGGCAGAGCTTCCGTACCCGCCAGAGCCGCGACCTCGAGCTGACCACGGCACAGCACCGCTATGAGCGCCCTGGTCGGTTACCCTAGAAACGGCAGTTGAAGGTTTGAAATCAGGCGCCAAGGCAATGCGGGCAACGGTCTTCGGAAGTCTGGCAAACTCACCCGATGGGTGAAAAGACAGACCGGGATATTGCGGCGGCACCGGACGCCGAACCGATGATTGTCGACACGATGGGCGGGCGCATGCACGTGCATTGGGACGAGGCCGCGCACGCGACGCCAAACGGCCAGCTGGTGTTCTTTGCCGAGTTTCTCGCGACCGCCGGCGTGTTCGATGCGTGGGTCGATGCTTGTCCGCTCGTGCATCGCGGCGGCAATACGTCGGACAAACGTGACGTGCTGGGCACGCTGGTGCTCGCGGTCCTTGCTGGCCACCGCCGCTATGCTCACGTGACGGCACTGCGCGGTGACGCGGTAGCGGCGCAGGCGCTGGGTATGAAGCGCACCGTCAGCGAGGACACCGTGCGACGCTCGCTGTTGCAGATCGATGCGGTGGCCAGCGAGGCGTGGATGCGCCCGGCGCTGATGAACAGCGTACGCGAGGCGCTCGCGACGCCGTGGATCATGGACATCGACGCGAGCATCAAGCCGCTGTACGGACGTCAGGAAGGCGCGGAACTGGGCTACAACCCGCACAAGCCGGGGCGTCCGAGCCACGTGCTGCACACCTTCTGGGTCAGCACCCTGCGGCTGGTGCTGGACGTGCAGGTGAGCCCGGGCAACCAGCATGCGTCGCTGCACGCCAGGGAGGGGCTCGGTCGACTGCTCGACGAACTGGATGGGTGTCGCCCGGTGCTGGTACGAGGCGACTGCGGCTATGGAAACGAAGGTGTTCTGGCCGTGCTGGAGCAACGGGCGCAGCCCTACCTGCTTCGTTTGCGCCAGACCAGGAATGCGAAGCGTCTGATTACCCGGCTGGCGGGGCGCAGCAGCTGGGGGCAGGCGGATGCCCAGGGATGCCAGGCGATCGAAAGCGAACTGCGGCTGGACGGCTGGTCGCGCACACGCCGCGTGGTCGTCGTGCGCCGCCGGATTCGTGACGACGTGGTGAACGCGCCGCGCAAGGATCAGCAACAGCTTCGGCTGCCGATCGCCGACGTGGCGGTGCTCGACGCCCATCAGATGTGGGAGTACACGATCCTCGTCACCAACGCACCGTATCCGCTGGACTCGATCGCGCAGTTGTACCGCGACCGCGGCGATTGCGAGAACGGCTTCGACGAACTGAAGAACCAGTGGGGCCTGGGCGGCTTCACGACGCAGGACATCACGCGCTGCCAGACGACGGCCCGGATCGGCGCGCTGGTCTACAACTGGTGGTCGTGGTACTGCCGCGCCGCTCATCCGCAAGGTCGGCTCGAAGCGGTGACGAGCCGGCCGCTGCTGCTGGCCGCCGTCGGTACGAGCGCCAGCCACGCTGGCGGCACCCGGCTCTATCTCACGCCGTTGCATGCGATGACGCAGACCATCCGTGCGCTGGTGGGCAATATCCGCAAGGCACTGCAGCATGTCAGACAGCTCGCGGAGCAATCACCGAAACTCGATCGCTGGCGCGCGCTGCTGCGCTACATCTGCGCACAGATCGTCCCTTCGAAATTGCCTCGGATTACTCATGATCTGCTTGTTGCCTCGGGGTGATCGCCGTTGGGTAAAAAGCCCGGGTCGTCGGATACGCCGCTATCGACGAACGACCGGTTTAGCTGGAGCACGGGGAATAGTGCTTAGCGCCACGGCCTGGGGGTAATCGTCCGAATCGTACGAAATCTGGCGGTAGTCGCACGTAGCGCCGCTCACAGCAAGGATTGCCGGCTATCGGGCTTTCGCAGAATCAGCGACCTCGCAAGCCATTGATCAATATGGCTTTTTAGATTCAAACCGCCAGAATTTTCACGAAAAGTATGACAACCTCTTCTCGGGCGACCCGCCGAATCATTAACACACGTGCTCGGATTACCGGTTCAGCCAAAAACAAAGTTGGCTCTCTTTATATATTCGATGAAGTTAATGCACGGTACGGCCACCTCCGGCATGGAGCACACGGAAGGGATCTTGCGCTTCGAGTTCACGTCGGGCGGGATATTTTGTCGCCCTTCGTCGGATACGAGATCTCGCCCGTGCACACGAGCCGTGCAGATGATCAGTAGATCGTTTTCACCGACGCCCTTGGGATGATATCGGTCGTCCACGATTCCAAGTAGCCCTTTGATGCGCATCGCATCCTGGACAATCGCGTTTGTAATTTCCAGTCGCTCGAGGTTTGCTGCGGCTAGCCAGTCTCCACAGTCCGGCGCTCTATTACATACCTCGCCGTAGGCGACGGAGGGCATCACGAGCCTTCGTTCGTTAATCTCGGTGGAGATCCATCGCCACATGCCGGGAAACTGATGCGCGGGATAGTTGTCCCACGCGTGAACCATGGACGACGCATCAAACACCTGCATAGTGTCGTTCCAATTGATGCAGGTCGTTGATCTTCAATCCATCGAGGTAGCTACTCGCCCGTGCCAAGGTGATATAGCGTCCGTTCAGGGCATCCAGCACCGTGCGCACAAAAGTGTCGCCGAAAATATGCGACGGTTCGCGATTGCGATACGCCCTGCTGCCACCATCCAGCACCGGCTGTGCTTGCTCTGCACGCCACTGCCGATAGGCTGCATATTGATGCTGCGCCAGTCTTCCGCTGTCGAGCAGACGACGTAAGATCACTTCGGCGCTGACACCCCATGCACGCCGAAGTGGTTGTAGCCAATCATCAAACTGAGAAACCTCTCGCGGCCGGTTGGCGTCGTTGATCCTCGCGAGAAACGCGTCCGGGACCAGCAAGTGACCCGCAAAGGCGTTCGCATCGCGCTCGTGTCCCTGGCGCGATTGCATATCGGTTTCGTCATCGATCGAACTTTCCCGATGCAACAGCAGGTGCCCGAGTTCGTGCATGAGCGTGAACGACTGCTGCGGCTCCCAAGGCTGTTTTTTGACCACGATGACCGGGCAGGCAACGTCGTAGATGCTGAAGCCCAGGATCGGACTTTCTTTGGCGATCTGCCACTTTCCGTTGTACCCGTTGCTACGGAAAACCAGCACGCCTTGCGCCTCAACTGCGGCACGATAGCTATCAAAGGAATTGTTGTCGCCGAGACGCAACCATCGACGTGCAACTCGCGCCGCTTCAGCCGGGTTATCGCGCGGCAAATCGGGCTCGTTGAACGACGGTAAACCACCGTCGCCGAGGTCCTCACGCAAGCTCAGGTATATCTCGCGTTGCTTCTCCACCCGCTCGATCAGCGCCTTGATTTTTGGCGTCAACTCAGGCTTTTGATTCGCGAGCGTCCGGAAAGCCGGTGTGTGCGCGAGTGTTTCGTCAACAGGGCCCGGTTCCAGAAAGAACAGTGCTCCGCGTCCGAAGAACCCCGCGAGTTTGCTGAGCTGCGCAAACGTCAGACCGCCTTCGCCAGCTATGACACGATCCATCGTCGCCTGTGCGATGCCGATTTCGGACGCGAGATCACCTGGCGTTGTGCCGAGGTCAGCGCAACACCATGCGATCCTTTCCGGGTTGATCGACTGGATTCGTTCCATAAAAGCAATTATACCGAGCGGTGATCTGACCTATCTGGGCGCCGAAGCAACGGCTCAATATGCCACTTTGAACGTCGGCGAATCTTCGGGCCGATGACGCCGATGGTCATAGATGCGTGTCGTCGCGATGTTCGCATGGCCCAACCACTCCTGCACCTTCGCAATGTCCGCTTCGTGCTCGAGCGCGTTGGTCGCTGCCGTCGCGCGCAGGCTGTGCACGCCGAAGCCGTCGACCGCGATCTTCGCCTGCGCGGCGTACGCGAGCACGACCTTGTAGACGCCGTCCGGTGTGATGGCGTTACCTGAGCCACCGCGCGCGCGCTGGAACAGCGCCGCACTGGGCATCTCGCCGTGGCCGGCCGCTTCCAGGTACGCGTGCACGTGCTCGGCCGTAGCAAGATGCAGCGGCAGATAGCGGGTCTTGTCGCCCTTGCCGTGCACGCGCAGATGCGGCACGCCGCGGCGCGCGTGAATGTCGCGCACCGTCAGGCGGCACAACTCCTCGCGGCGGAGCCCGTGATACAGCAGCACCGACAGCAGCGCGCGGTCGCGCAGGCCTTTCAGCGTCGCCGGATCGGGGGCGTCGAGCAGCGCGCGGGCCTGGTGGTCGCCCAGTGCCGGTGTCCTGCCTTCGTTGCTGTCGACCTTCGGGCGTTTCGCGCCCTTGACCGGATTGAAGTCCACCGCGTTCTTTTCGCACAGGTACTCGAACAGCGACGACAGCGCGGCGAGCTTGCGCCGGATCGTCGCACCGGACAGCGCACGGGTCTCGAGCGCTGTCCGCCAGGCCAGCACATGCGCACGCGTGACGACGCGAAGCTCCTCCGGCCGCTGGATGCCGGTGAAGTCCATGAAGTCGTGCAGGTCGATCCGGTACGCGCGCCGCGTACGCGGGTTGTTGAGGTTGGCGAACCACTCCGCTTCGGCCGGGACGGCCGCGAGCTGCTGGAACTGCGCGGCGGTCAGGCGTCGCCAGGCAGACTGCGACTCAGGTGCAACCGGCAGCATCGGCATGGCTTTCTCCCGGGAGCTCGGCGCCGTGCGCACGGATTGCGGCGATCAGTTCGGCCGGCGTGATTTCGTAACGCACTTCGCGGTGAATACCGGGCCTGCGCGCATCGACGTCGACCAGCAGCAGGCTCCTGCCATCGGCTGCGGCTTCGAGCCGCACGGTGCGCCGCACGCTGGCGGTCAGCGCGTCGCCGTCGGTCAGCAGGTGGACCGCGCCGTGCGCGCCACTGGAAAGGGCTGTCATTGATGCAGGCTCCTGAAAAGGCTCACCGGCGATGCCCGTGACCGCTCACCGCCACCGGCCACAATTTACTCTTGATAACATATTTTATCAATAGTAAGCGGTCGTCATGGATGCGCCTATTGTCTTGGGACTATGATAAATAAATTTAATGATGATTTCGGGGGTTTGGCACCGCGCGTTTACCCATTTCATGGGTGAGACGACCCGATCGCCATCGGTGTTCGGGCAACGATCTCACTCGATGGAGAAAAATCACCATGATGGAATTCAGTAACGAAGCACGTGCCGCTATCCTCGTCCGATTTGTGGGGCTTGGCGCGCTTCCCGGGCAATGCCGCAATCACGTGGCGTTCGTCGACCTCGTCGCGACGTATGGCGACTGGTACCGGCAGGCACTCGCGCAGCTCATCGACGACGGTTGTATCGACGACGTCGCGAGGCCGACCCTCAACTGTAGCAGACAGAGCAAACCATCAATGAAGCGATGACCTGGTGGAGCATGCTCACCGAATCAGAGCGTGCTGGTTGGCTCGAAAGGCAGGCACTGACAGGCCTGCGAAAACCTGGGCGGAATGCCCTTCTCAGGAAACGGACTTTTCGTACGCAAGTAAGCAACTCGCCTGGGCCGTTATGTGTAACGCCTTGCATTTGAAACCGGCCGTGCTTGCAATCGACGCGGTTTCCGGCTCGAAATAACTGCAACTGGCGCAACGCACGTGCTCGGATTATCTGCAACTGTGCTTGCATTCAGCCACGCGTGCTTGCATTCCATCATGGCGTGCTCACATTATCTGCAACAGACGGAAGTCAGATCGGCAGCCCGGCCGCGAGCATCTTGTCCCGCAACGTCGCGGTCCGCACCGGATCCAATGAGTCGCTGAAGAGCGCTTTGATCTCCGTCGGTTTGGCGTCGAACTGTTCCGCGAGATCCTTCGCGATAGCCGTGACGGGTCAGGGTCGGCTCCAGGTCGTCAAGCTGAGGCGACAACACGGACTGGACCAGCGCGGCTGAAACCGGCTTCTCGGAAGTGAGGTACGGTAGGTTTGCGAAAAATGGGAAGGCGATTCGAAGCCGCCTGCCACGCAAACCGTGGTGATGGACATGTCGGTTTGTTGCAGTAACTCGCGGGCGCGTGCAAGGCACAGTCCGAGATAGAAATGCGTAGGCGTGTCTTTGAGCGCCGCGCAGAACAGGCGTTCCAACTGGCGCCGCGTTACGCCAATTTCCTCCGCCAGCGCATCCGGCGAGAGCGGTTCTTCCATGTGTTGTTCCATCACGCCGATCACCTGAATCAGCTTGCGATTGTGGATGCCGTAGCGCGCGGCGATCTGCATGCGCTGGTGGTCAGAGCGTTGCCGGATGCGGCTGAGCACGAATTGCTCCTACACTTGTGCGGCGAGTTTCGCGCCGTGCCGCCTGCGCACGTGATACGGCGTGCGTCGATCTCGAACAGTTACCGCACCTGGTCGCGGGCGAGCCGGCCGGCGAAGGCCTTGTGGTTGACCTCATCCCAGCAGCCGAGCGTGACCAGCAGTTTGCGCATCCGGTCGCGATGCTACAGTACCTCCTTCTGCAGTTCCCCGCGATCGCGCATCAGCTGGCGCGACGCCTCGTCCTTCGGCGACGGCACGTGAAC
This sequence comes from Paraburkholderia sp. MM6662-R1, assembly GCF_050436245.1. Classification (NCBI taxonomy): domain Bacteria; kingdom Pseudomonadati; phylum Pseudomonadota; class Betaproteobacteria; order Burkholderiales; family Burkholderiaceae; genus Paraburkholderia; species Paraburkholderia sp. MM6662-R1. Next base: position 145,966 of record NZ_JBNDLV010000005.1, read on the forward strand.
CACGTGCATGCGGTCACGCTCGCCGCGCAGCCACGCGCGCAGGTTGATGGCGGACTGCTTCGTGAACCGCTACCAGAGGCGCGCGGGGCGGTACGCGGTCAAACTCAGCAAGCGCGGCACGCGCGATCGCGCGAAGCTCTTCGCGGTGCATGTCGATCGCATGACCCTCCCGGTCGAGCATGTTGGCGATACGGTGCAGCGCGTCGGCTGTCTTCGCCGCCGCATCCGCCGACAGCGCCATACGGAACAGTTCAGCACGCACGATTTCACGGTCCCCATACTGGTAGACAGCCAGCAAAGGCAGAAGCGCGGTCAGCCAGGTTGGGCGAATTTGCGTCATGTCCATTTCTTCCTCACTGATTTTCAGGTAGGGCGAAAGACCCCGGCCCGCAGGCCGGGGCCGGTTGATTAGTCGATAGCGCGGAGAATGTTCGCGGCCTCTGCGTACTGCGTCGCAAAGGCTCGCAGGGAGTGGTAGTGGTCAATGATCCTGTCATCGCCACGCTTTTCCGCCAGGTGGCACAGGGCGAACAGCGTGACGACGATCCCGAACGCGTCCGCGCCCATCATGTTGTCAAATGTGTTCCAGGGAAAGGCATGCACAATCAGGCGACTCTATTCGTGAGCGACTCCGCAAGACGATGCAGCCGGTGGGCTCGGGTGCCGAACGTTCGTAAAGACTCTAAGGCCGCTATGCGGTACGTTTCCACAAGCGCTCTTGCGGACTCGATGCCATGCAGCGAAACGTAAGTGGCTTTTCCTAAAAACTTGTCTTTACCGGGCGTTTTGCCGAGAACGGTGGAATCCGCCGACACATCCAATATGTCGTCCACAATTTGATAGGCGAGCCCGATTTGCTCTGCGTAGTGTTCTAAGGCTACGCTGAAGAAGCCACCGTTTTCGGCGACGGTTTGCTGCTGAATGTCGGAATGCGAGATCAGCGACGCGATTGGTTCGATTTTCTTGCCCTGAAGGGCCTTGCAAGCGGGTCTCTCGACCCACTTTGGCCCATCATGGACGCACCTGTGCCATGAGCCGCTCGCGGCTCATGTAGATGTTGCTCAACGCCAGTGCGGTGAAGGCGCGCGTGGCGTTCTTCGCCAGACCGCGATAGCGCACCTTGACGAAACCCCACAGCCGCTTGACCACCGCAAAGACGTGCTCGACCCGCGCACGTATCTTCGACTTGTTGCGGTTCTTCGGGCGTCTGGTGTCATCGACCTCACCACTTCGCCTGCGCACACGCTGGTTGGTAAAGTCCTTCGCTTGCGGTGCCTTGCTGGCGATGAGTTCCTTCTGGCTCGCATACGCGCTGTCACCATACACACGCCGCTCGGCGCCATGCAGCAGCGCCGGCAGCGGATGCTTGTCATGCACGTTCGCAGCCGTCACTACCGCGCTGTGTGCCAGCCCCGTCTGACTATCCACGCCGACGTGCAGCTTCATGCCGAAGTACCACTGCTGGCCCTTCCTCGTCTGATGCATTTCGGGGTCTCGCGCCTTGTCCGCGTTCTTCGTGGAACTGGGCGCACCGATGATGGTGGCATCCACGATGGTGCCGGTGCCAACCTTCAGGCCGTGCCCTTGCAGTACCTCGCCGACCTTGGCGAACAATTGCTCGCCGAGCTTGTTGCGCTCCAGCAGCCGGCGAAACTTCAACAGCGTCGTGCCATCGGGAACGCGCTCGCGCCCCAGGTCAATCCCAACGAATCGCCGCAATGCGGTGCTGTCCAGCAGCGCTTCCTCGCAGGCTTCATCCGCCAGGTTGAACCAGTGCTGCACAAAGTGCATGCGCAGCATGCGCTCCAGGCCAACTGGCGGGCGCCCGCCTTGCCCCTTCGGATAGTGCGGCTCGACAACCTCGCACAATTGCGTCCACGGTACGATCTGCTCCATCGTCTCAAGGAACACATCACGTTTGGTTGGTCGTCGATACTGTTCGAATCCGGCGCCTTGATCGGCCGCCATCGCAAGGGTCTGTTGTTTCATCCGCATTTAACGTCTTACCGCCCAACGGCGTTGACCTTTTTCAGCGTAGCCCTAAACAGGCGATCTCGGACGCTTCGGCGTCTTTCGCGCAAAGGCCGCCGCACACAAGAGCTGCTTGGATCAACGCACCTGTCTTATAACGGTGCAACGTTTCCACGCTCTCCTTCGTCGAACTGCGCACCGAATTTGCTAGATCCAGCGCTTGTCCGGCCACCATGCCTTTGAAACCGATCGCCCTCGAGAGCACGCGGATCTGAGCGACCGCCCTGTCGGGGGAAAGATGAGTGCTGGTGATAACGTCGAACGCTAGCGACTGTAAAGCATCGCCCGCAAGTAATGCGATTGGCTCTCCGAACTTAACATGCAACGTTGGTTTGCCCCGTCGAAGAACATCGTTGTCGATGGATGGGAGATCATCATGGACGAGCGAGTAGGCGTGTACTAGTTCAACAGCACAGGCAGCTCCATCTGCATCGTACGGACTTGCGCCGACAGCTTCGGCTGCCGCATAACACAATAGGGGCCGTAGACGCTTCCCACCATCCAACACCGCATACCTCATGGCCTCGGTGAGGGCTTCAGAGCCCGTGGATACGCCAGTCAACGACGCGCTGAGCAGCGTGTCGAGCCGCTCAATACAATTCTGCTTCCACACGTCAAATGATAAGGTCTCTTGAATTGCTGCTTCCATGGGTCCTCGTTTAGTGTCCCTTGTGATCACTGTTGAGACCAGCTACTAAGCGTGTGAGTCTCAACCACACCTTCATATGCCCGACATGTATATCGTTTGCGCGGGCGCTCCCGTTACAGATAACATGCGTCTTTGCTCCAAAATACAATCTTATGCTAAACCGTGCTTTGATTTACATGCGTCTTGCCCGACTCGACAAGCCCGTCGGGAGTCTGTTATTACTTTGGCCAACGCTCACAGGTCTCTGGATCGCCACGAAAGGAAGTCCCTCTGCGTCGCTCGTGGTCATATTCACTGCTGGAACATTCCTCATGCGTTCTGCAGGATGTGCAATCAACGACTTCGCGGACCGTGACTTTGATAGACACGTGAACCGCACGAAATCCCGACCACTTGCCTCGGGGCACATGGCCGCGTGGGAGGCGGTCGCCGTGGCAGCCGCCTTATCGGCCATCGCGTTCGCGTTGGTTCTTTCACTAAATACGCTTACACGCCAATTGTCCCTCTGCGCTTTGCTTCTAGCGTTTTCCTACCCCTTTACCAAGCGTTTCTTTCCGCTACCGCAAGCATATCTTGGGGTCGCCTTCGGTTTCGGCGTGCCGATGGCGTTTTCCGCCGTCTCCGGGGCGGTTCCATTGATAGCATGGGTACTTCTTGTTGCGAATGTTTTCTGGTCCATCGCCTATGACACTGAATATGCCATGGTAGATCGGGACGACGACATCCGGATCGGGATCCGTAGTGCTGCGATTACGCTGGGCCAATCCGACGTCGCTGTCATCATGTTCTGCTATGCGGGTATGCTCGCCATC
>NZ_JBNDLV010000006.1:0-92162 GCF_050436245.1 Paraburkholderia sp. MM6662-R1
CCGCCCGAACAATTCCCGTTCGGGTGCCACAATGGCCGTCGTCTTTTTCAAATCGCGTGTAAAGGGTTATTTCCGCAAGGATGGCGTGTTCGTTCCCGAACACCAGACCAAGGTCGTCGCCAAGCCCAAACCGGCGGTCATCAAGCCCGCCAAAAAGGCCACGACCGCCCAATGGCCGGGGTGGAACACCAAGCAGCCGCTCGACCTGGGCGACACGGCACCCGTCACGGCGGTGCCTGCGGCTCCCGCCAAAACTGCCAAAACAGCCAAAACCGCTGACAAGACCGGCTGGCCCTATCCCGCGCCCACCGGCAAGACTACGCATAAACCCTCGCCGAAGCTCACGGGCGGCTCGCAGGGCTCGTTCTTCAGCAAGCCCTCCTGGCCGAATGCGGTCACGCACCCGCAGCGTGGCGAGGATGGCAAGCCGTTCAAGGTCAACGAGCCTTCCTCGCCGTCGGCACCGGCCACCTGGACCGATCCTGCCGCTGTCGCGGTGTTCGTGCCGGCAGGCGAGACACCGGCGTCCCTGAACGGTGTTGCGTTCGCGCCGTGGACCGATCATCCCAAGACCGACGAAGGCTGGGCGTTCGTGCCCGGTCAGATGCCCGACCTCGAAGAGCCGGACATGGAGACGAAGGGCAAGGCACCGGCCGCTGGCGTCGTCGTGGAGGAGCCGGACGGTCGCGTGTGGATGGTGAAGCCCTCCAACGCGTTCGCCGGCTACGTCACCACCTTCCCGAAGGGCCACGCCGACGAGGGTCACTCGCTGCAGGCCACCGCCATCAAGGAAGCATTCGAGGAGTCCGGCCTGCAGGTGGAGATCACCGGTTTCATCGGCGACGTCGAGCGCGGACAGACCATGACCCGCTACTACCGCGCTCGCCGCGTTGGCGGCACGCCGTCGGCGATGGGCTGGGAGACGCAGGCTGCGGTGCTCGCGCCGCGCGCGGACGTGCACGGCGAACTGAACCGGAGCGTGGATCGTGGCGTGGCCACGCTCGCCGGTATCAAGTCGCCCGCCGGTCTGCTGGACACCGCAGACGATTGGGAGAAAACCGGCAAGGCGGCCGGTTCGAACCCGGGCGGCTTCTTTACCGACCCCGACGGCGTGCCCTGGTACGTGAAGGTGCCGAAGTCCACCGCGATCGCGAAGAACGAGGTTCTCGCCTCGAAGCTGTACGAGGCCGCCGGTGTCGCGGTGCCGGAACTGAAACACGTCACGCTCGGGGGCAAGACGGGCATCGCGTCCCGTGTCGTGCCGGGCCTGAAGAAGATCAAGGGCGACGCGCAGAGCATTGGCGGCGTCATGGACGGCTTCGCGGTCGACGCATGGCTCGCGAACTGGGATGTGGTCGGGCTCGAGCACGACAATCTGCTCGAGGATCCGCACGGCAATGCGATGCGCGTCGACGTCGGCGGCTCGCTGCTGTTCCGCGCGCAGGGTGCCCCGAAGGGCAAGGCGTTCGGTGACGAGGTGGGCGAGCTGGACACCCTGACGAGCGGCAAGAACCCGCAGTCGGCGTCGGTGTTCGGCGGCATTACCCATGACGAACTGCAGGCGGGCATTGCCCGGGTCGCGGCGGTCACGCCGGAGGAGATCTCGGCGCTCTGCGCGAAATACGGCCCCGGCACCCAGGAGGAGCGCAAGCGCCTGGCGCAAACCCTGATCGCCCGGCGCGCTTACCTGATGGGGCTTCAGGGTTAAATTCTGCGTTAGACGCAGAAAGTACTATGTGCGTCGCGAAACCGATGGCAGTATGGGTTCACCTACTCAACAAAACGGGGAACCCGCCATGTGGATCTGCCTGAATAACGCTTTCCTTTCCATCGTCGCCACGCCTGGCGACGCCGCCACCCTCACCGTGCGCGCTCGCCGCAAGGGCGACATCGAGGCCGTGTTCGGCCAGAGCACCGAGGTCGTCACGCTGTCGCGCCGCGACTATCAGTTCCGCGCGCATCTGCCGCGCGGGGTTGTGTCGGATGCGATTGCCTCGCACCTGTTTCACATCGACTACGGCAACTTCAAGGACTCGGTGGCCGACGCCTCGCTGCACGATGCCTACGTCCGCATCTGGTCCACGATGGCCGCGCTGCAGGAAGTCCCGCCGTACGGCACCGAGCCGCGCAAGGGTTTCAACAAGCACCCGGTGCGCTGATCTCCTTCTGCCTTCGAAGGCCGGGTACGCCCGGCCTTTCGTACATTCAACGGTGAGTCTGTATGGACACGTACTCGGTTTCGAAGGTGAAGACCTTCAATGGTCGCGAGGGCCTCGGCTTTAACGCAACGTTGCTGCGCAACGGCGCGCCTGTCGCGGCGGTGATGGATGACGCGCACGGTGGCCCGTCGCGCTTTAGCTGGCTGGATTCGAGAAAGGTCCCGGTGGAATTCCCGGCGCTGGATCACAAGGACCAGCCGGTCACGATGCGTGGCACGCCGGAGGAGGGTGCGTTCTGGGCGTACTGCCTCTCGCTCGGGACGTATGAGGCCTATGGCGAGACGATGCCGCACACGCCCGATGTCGTGGTGGAGAACCTGGTCAACGACCTCGAGGTCGCCCGCATCCTTTCGCGGCGGCTGAAGCGCGAAATGAAGGACCGCCTTCTGTTCATTGAGGATGGCAAAGAGTTTTTCTGCAAGCCGCGCACCAGGGGGACCGATCCGATGCTGTTGCTCGCGGACCTCAAGAAGCGCCACCCGGGTGCCGTAGTACTGAACGAGTTGCCGTTCGAGGAGGCGCTCGCTCTGTCCCTGAAGGCGATTCCATGAATCGCCTCTCGCACCGGGCCGCGTCCCATCTCGTCGCGCGCTTCAACCATGACACGCCGACGTCGGCGTGCCTGTTCAAGCACGCATCGTTGTGGTGGGACCAGCAGAGCCGCCGCCTCCAGTATGTTGATGACCGCCCATGCAAGGGCCACACGATCAGCGTTTCCTTCTGCCCTGTCGAGGGCCACCCGGAATGGATGCGTGTGCATTCGACTAACTGGCGCTGCGAGGACGAACCGAACGGCATCTATACGCGCGCCGAATGCAGGGCCTTCTGGAGACGGCTGGTTGAGGCGGGTTTTGAGTCGTACTGAATAAACGAAACGGGGAATCAAACCATGAAAACGATCATTATTTCGGGCCTGCTCGCGGGCCTGCTCGCGGCCTGCGGTTCGACGCCAATCGTGGAGGACAAGGAAATCGGTTACATGTCGCGCTCCGAGGTGTCGGCCGCGATCCAGGAGTGCGAAGGCGCGGGGCAGCGTGCCACGGTCGTCTATGCGAAGGCACGCTGGCGCGACAAGCTGGTGCCGGTGCCGGTCGACGTGCAGTGCCTGCCTGCTGGCCACCTCGCCTCGCGCTACTGACCTGATCAGGGCCAGCAACCGGGTTAAGCGTCGGGGGAATAACCATGTTCGCGTTTCTTGTCATTTTTCTGCTGTTCGCTATCGCCTTTCCCGAGGTGCTTAAGGTCCTGTGGCTGGTCATCCTGATCGGCATTGCGTTTTACCGTTTATCGTTGAGACACACGATCTGGAGGTGAAGTGAAGACGATCCTTGACACGTTCTTTGCGCTGCGCCGCCCGTGCGCGAACTGCCCGTTTCGCAAGGAGGGCGCGATTGATCTCGCGCCCGGTCGACTGGAGGGCATCGTCACCGGCCTGCTAATGGACGACTCCAGTACCTTCCACTGCCATAAAACGGTCCACAACGACCGCACAGGCGGCGAATGGGACGAGGAGGGGAGCTACCGCGCGAGTGGGCGGGAGAGCATGTGCGCTGGCGCGATCATTTATCTCGAGAAGCTCGGGCGTCCGACAATCGCGATGCGGCTCGCGGTGATGTTCGGGATGTATGACCCGGTGACGCTGGCCGCATCGCATGTCGACGTGATCGACCCGCCGCGCGTGCACATACAACAAAAGGACCTGAAATCATGTTGTTGAATCGCGTATCGAATGACACAGACATGCTCATTTTGGTCCTCGACCTGCCTGCAGAAGACCAGGCCAACCCGCACAGGATGATGCAAACGCTTCGCGACCGAGGCTACCAGGTGAGCCGGCAGCGGGTGAGCCGCCTCGTGACAGATTGTGCGGACAAGGCAGATGATCGCGCTGATCGTGATGGCGGCTTCTGGACGAGAGACCTGGCGGACAAATTGTATTTCCGCCGCGCGCGTATTGATCGGGCGCGCGTCGATGATTCAGTGCTTGTAGAGATCATGCGCGGCATGCGCGATGCATGCGAGCAGCGCCGCATCCAGCAGCTTGTAGATGAGATTCGTAAAGCGGGCTTTGAAGTATCAATGCCCCGCGCCGAGCGGCTTATCCCGCTGGCGCTTGACCTCGACCGGGCTGCACCAGCAATGGTGGTTTCGGCGAGTCGATTTGAGGCCAAACTCGAGCGTTTCTATCAAGTCCAGGCGCGCCCGGACCAGGCAGATTTCCGCGAAGCGGTCTATCGCGCGTGTCAAGGGATGTGCGTGATCAGCGGGTGTGACGTGCCGGAAGCGGTTGAAGCCGCCCACCTTGCAGGACGGAATTGGCGCGACGGGCACAACACATCGGACGACGGGATTCTGCTGCGACGAGACCTTCATGCTCTCTACGATGCGGGCTTACTGATCATATCCGATGACGGCCTGGTCAGTCTTGACCCGACAGCGGCGAGTCACTACGAGCAATTTGAAGGGGTACGCATTATGGCGACGGTAAGTGCATGCACTGTGATGCAGATCACCGGAGTAGCCAAATGATTACGTAACGGCGGGCGGTATAAGTGTGTAGGTCACGCGGTCGTTTTAAGGCTGCGTGTGTGTTTGGGGCATCCCTTCGGGGATGCCCATTTTTTTATGTGCTGCGGCTCGCGCGCGTCGTGACGCTACCGTGGCGACAGGCACCCGGAGACGTCCATGAACAAGCCCGTTGTTTTGCTGAAGGCCCACGTCGGTTCGTACACGCGCAAGGATGGCGCGGTGGTCGCCGCGCACGACACGAAGGTGCAGGCGGCGACCGCCGGTACGACCGTGACGCATGCTTCGCTGAAGAAGCACCCGATGTACGAGCCGTCGGACCACGCGTACTTCAAGGAGAAGGGCTACAAGCCGCACGAGATCAAGGATATCTGGGACCGCGATCACGCGCTCGGGCACAAGCCGCAGGCGCATGAAAAGGCCCCCGACGTCGTCGGCGCGGTCACAGGCAAACCGCAGGGCAAGGATCCGGCTGCGGACAAGCCGAAGCCCAAACCGAAACCAAAGGCCAAGCCCGCGCTCGATCCGCATCCGAGCGTGATCGGCAAGGCGAAGGTGAAGGACGATCACACGATGGAGTTCGGTGGCCGTGAATACTGGAAAACGGGCAAGGAGGGCAAGTCGATGCATGACGGCACGCCTGTCTCCGAGTACCGCCATCTCGAGTCGGACCATCGCGTCTGGAAGGACGACAAGCACCGCGTGCATGCCGACTCGATGGAGGAAGCGAAGAAGCACCGCAGCGGTAAATGAGTTTTTATAGTTCGTGACGTGCTTCGTACGCCGATGCAAACATGGGTTTCGCTTTTAACGTGATGGAGAAACTCTTGGACACTCTCGAACTGAACGCCTGGGTCTATGTGTGCGATAACACGCCCGCCGACGAGGACGCACGCTTCGACGCCATGGCGCTGGTCGTGGCCGCCGGCGTGCCGCGCGACACCGCGGCTGAACTACTCGCCCGCTGGTCGACCCAGGAAGGGCACCGTGTCGTCCCCGCCGGTGACGGCATGTGGCGATGGGACTTTGGCCCGAACGGCAACGGACACACGGTCCTCGCCTGAACCAGCCCTGACGCCAGCCTCGCGCTGGCGTTTTGCATTCTGCGTCGTGACGCCATCGTTGAACTCTCCCCGGGTTTTCGAGGCTTTTCATCGTGCAGACCGCATTCGAGATCGACTTCCCCGAACTGTTCACCGAGCAGGAGCGTATCCGGGCCAGCACCGCGCGCTTTAACGTGGTTCACGGCGGCCATGAGGCGGGCAAGAGCACGCTCGCGGTCGACACCCTGCTGACGTCGCAATACGGGGCGCTCAACGGCTACCCGGTGGGTCTGTTCGTGCCGGATGCGGATGCGCTGCTCACGGCCAAGCGCCGGGTGTTCCAGGTCGTACAGCCGCTGCTCACCGGGCGCCTCGACCGCTCGCGCGTCGACCTCATCAACGGTGGCTCGATTTTCTTTTTCTCGCTCGACGCCCAGATCATCGAACTGTGGGACCAGCTGGCGCTCGTGGTGGTCGACGATGCGGCGCTCGTGCCACGCATCCACGATATCTGGTCGGACGTGCTCGAGCCGATGCTTGCGAAACACCGCGGGCATGCCTGGTTCTTTTCCAAGCCGCTCGGGGTGCGCAACGGCTTTCATGAAATCGCCCGGCTGGCCGGGTCGGACGACCGCTGGGCGACGTTCCAGTTGCGCGCCTCGGACAACCCCTATCTGGACCAGACGAAGGTGGAAGCCGACCGGGCAGCGATGCTGCCGGAGGTGTTCGCCCAGGAGCGCGACGGCGAGTTCATCAGCACGCCGATCGAACTGTCGGCCGGGCAGACGCTGATCGGGCGCGACGAAACCTTCCGGCAGTGGTGTAACCGGCTGGCCGCAGACGGGCTGAAGGTGGACGGCCACCCGTTCACGCTCGATGACCGGCCCGCGATGTGGTTCATCTACGACCTCATCCCGTCGACCATCGAGGACGCGTATGAGCGCATGGTCGTCATGATGAAGTGCTCGCAGGTGGGCTTCACGATCATGGAGCTTCTCGCACAGATTTACATGGCGCTGAAGTTCATGCCAGCCGCCGTCGGCCTGTATCTGCCGGACCAGAATCTCGCGCGCATCAAGTCAAGCCAGCGCTTCGTGCCCCTGCTGCGCACCATTCCCTCGGCCTACCGGCTGATGGTCGATCCGGACGGAGCGAGCCATCGCGCCGGCGAGGGAAACGTCATGATCCGCAACCTGGGATCGTCGTCGTTCTACTTCCTGTGGACCTCGGGCAAGGGCGCGACCGAGTCGGTGCCGCTCGATCTGCTTGCGCTGGACGAGGTGCAGGAGATGCAGGTCAAGGACATGGAGAAGGTGAGCGAGCGTCTGTCCGCCTCGCGCATCAAGTTCACGATGGCGGGCTCCACCGCGAACTGGCCGGATCGGGATATCCACTACCTGTACCAGCGCGGCACGATGCATCAGTTCTGGACGCGCTGCCGGTCGTGCGGAGTCTCGCATGTGCTTGATGAGCACTTCCCCGAGTGCATCCGCTACGACTCGGAGACGCTCGACTACCGGTACGTGTGTGTCGGCTGCGGCGCGTGGATCAATGACGCACAGGACGGCGAGTGGCGCAACCGCGCCGGGACCTGGGACCCGATGCGCCGGCGCTGGCTGTCTGACGATGGCGAGGTCATGCCCGAGTCGGTCCACTTCCCGCAGTTCCTGTCCACGACGATTTCGGCGCGCAACATCATCGAGGCGTACCACAACGCCGACGACATGAAGAACTTCTATAACCGGAAGCTCGGCAAGCCGTACGTCGATCCGCGCCAGACGCCTATCACGCTGGCTGCGCTGAACGAGTGCGCGCGGCTCGGCATGCTCGCCGGTCTGGTGTGGAAAAAGACGGCGCGGCGCACCTTCATGGGCATCGACAACATGGGCGGCATGTCGTGCGTGGTGATCATCGAGCGGATGGCCGACGGGCGCATGGCACTCGTCCACGCCGAGCAGATTCACGGCCTGAATCCGTGGGCGCGGCTCGATGACCTGATGGTGGAGTACGGCGTCGTGGTGGCCGTGTGCGAGCAGTTGCCAAACTACGACTCGGCCAAGCAGTTCGCGGCGCGCCACTCGGGCAAGGTGTTTCTCGTCGCGTCGTATACCATCATCGAGGACGACATGCTGCGCTGGGGCGACGCGGTGGTGACGAAAAACGACCGGCGCACGGCTGCCGAGTACCGCGACCGCTACACGGTCACGCTCGACCAGTACAAGATGATGTCGTGGGCGTTCGGGCGCATCCAGAAGCAGATGATCCTGTTCCCGGATCCGCAGGCGCTCACGCAGCAGATCATTGACCGCGGCGAGCCACGCACGGTGGCGATCCTGAAAGACGTGCTGTTCGAGCATTTCATGAAGACGGCGCTCGTCACCATGACCGACGACGACGAGCACAAGATGCGCCGCAAGGTGCTGAAGATCGGCATTGATCCGCACTTCAGCTACTCGTTCATGATGGCGTGCTCGGCGTGGTGCCGCGCCTATGGCACCAGTTCGTTCCTGCTGCCCGACGAACCCAGAAATCAGGACGTCGTGGCGCTGCCCGGCGCGCGCACTAAAAATCACCTGCTTAACCGGCTGCTCGTCGAGACGGAGGCGGCCGACGCGTCAACCTGCGGCGGATGCGCGTCGTTCGACCGGCAGCACGGCTACTGCCAGGAGCGCGAGGTGCTGGTGCGCGCCAGCGACGCGGCGTGCCCGCTGTACGTGCCGGAATAGGTCAGGCGCGGCGGCAGTAACCGGCGTGCAGATCGGCCTTGATCAGGAACAGTTCAAAGCGCGCCGCATCGATGTTGCGCTCACCGCGCTCGTAGGCCGACCACATGCGTGGCGACCTCAGATGCACCAGGGCGGCGGCTTTTGACTGGCTCAGCCGCGCGGCCCGGCGCAGCGCACGTACTTCCTCGCAGGTGGGGATTGCAAGCTTCATTGACCGCCCATTTTTTTACGCATCATCTCGCGCAGCGCATCCTCGCCACGTCCCAGCTTGATCAGCACCTTCGCCGTATCAGTCTCGTAGCTTCCACCGCTCGCATAGACGAGCAGTAGCAGCAGCATGCGGCGGTTCACGTCGTTGAGGTGGCGCAGGGACTTCGCGCACGCAGCCAGCGCGCGTTCGGTGCTGACCTCATCCGGGTTCGTGCGGTACAGGTCGGCCAGCTTTTCGAACGCCTTCATGTTGGCGCTGGACGTTTCGAAGTCTTTCAGGATCGTGGCGATGACCCGTTCGCTGTCCTTCAGCATCGACATGAACAGGTCATTGTCAGGCAGCATGGGCGTTCCCTTCGGTTTCGTCGGCCGCACGGATCGCTTCGGCGCCTGTCTCCGACAGGAAAAAACACGTTACCGGCCAGCCGGAGTTCACCTCGGCGCATGCGCAGGCTTCCTCCATGCAGGGGCCGTCCATCTCGCGCTGTACGAGCAGCCCGCATGCGAGGGCCGTTTCCTGCAGCCACGCGCCGTCCACGTCGTCCGGCATGCCGTCGTTGCGGTGTTCCTTCAACACGCGGCCAGCGAAGGCAACGGCGGCCTGTGCGCGCCTTAGCGCGGCCTCAGCAATCTGCGCCCGCTGCCGTTCGTGCCGCAGTTCGGTTTCGAGCGCCTCCGCCAGGGAGTGGTTGCCATCAACGGCGTCGTCAAATTCAAGGCGTGCATGGCTTTCCCTGGATCGTTTGCTCATAGCTGGATGGGTAAATGAGTAGATGAGTAAAGGGGGTTACTGCGACTTGTGCCGGTCGCAGACGGCGTTGGTGACGACGGGGAAATCCCCGAGGCCGCAGCGCGGGTTCGTCCGCACCGGCCTCACTTCGTACTGGTCCCACGGCTTCGTGCCCCTGATGTGCTCGACCTCGTACTGGAGGTGGGCGCAGTTGCGGCAGGTGTCGGGCCGCAGCCGGTACCGCTGCGCGTTGCGGGCCTCGGTATACCGCTGGGCCTCGGCATACCGCTGGGCCTGCGCGACAGCAGGGGGGACGTGTGGCATCAGATTCCCGTGGTTACCGGTTGATAAACTTCTGCTCGTCAAGCTGGAATATTAGCGGTCACCCGCCATTGTTCAAGTCGATTATGCGCCGTAAGCAGATCGGGTGGGCCGTGTCGTGACACTAGTCTGGCGGGAACCATAGGGGTTCTTCAATGCCGGATAAAGCCACCTCGGCCGCCTTTGATCCTGCCGCGCCTGCGGACGAGCGGGTCGACGCACTGGCTGGCCTGCAGCGTGAACACATGCCGACGGCCTCGGACCTGCTGCCGCCCGAGCATGTGCGCAGCATCATTGATGAGGCGATGCACCAGTTCAGCAGCGAGCCGCTGGTCAAGGCGGTGGCGGATAACGTCGTGCCGTTTCCGTCGCTCGCCGCGCGCGAGCATAAGCGCGGGATGCAGTCGGTGATCCTGGATGAAAACAAGATCAATGTGCAGGGCGAGTTCTGGGAGCGCCCGTCGGTGCTGTCGTACGACTCGCTGCGCATGATGGTCAGCCAGACGCCGATCCTGAACGGCGTCATCATGACCCGCATCCGGCAGGTGCAGCGCTTCTGCCGCATCGCGGAAAAAGGCAACGAGGTGCCGGGCTTCGAAATCCGCCACGTCGACCGCGCCCACCAGCTCACCAGGTCGGAAACCGAATCGATCGGGCTGCTGAACCGCTTCATCATGAACAACGGCTGGCAGTTCAGGCCGCGGCTGCGCAAGTCATTGCACCGCGATTCGTTCTCGCAGTTCATGGCGAAAAGCGTACGCGACGCGCTCACGATGGATTCTGCGCCGATCGAGACGGAGTGGAAACGCAACCGGGCGCTCGGCATTGATGGCTTCTATGCGGTCGATGGCGCAACCATCCGGCTGTGCACCGAGCAGGGCTATCGCGGCGACGACGAGATTTTTGCGCTGCAGGTGGTGGAGGGGGCGATCCGGGCCGCCTACACCCACAACGACCTGATCTACGAGCCGCGCAATCCCCGCACGGACGTCAACGGCGCGGGCTATGGCGTGTCCGAGACGGAGTTGCTCGTGCGCGTAGTGACGGGCTACCTCAACGCCATGACGTACAACATCAAGGGATTCGATTCGAACTCGATCCCGAAGGGCATGTTGCACCTCACCGGCAACTACGACGATAACGACATTCGGGCCTTCCGGCGCTACTGGAATGCGCTCGTCCAGGGCATCAACAACTCCTGGGCGCTCCCCGTCATGGTCAGCAAGGACCAGGAGTCGAAGGCCGCATTCGAGCGGTTCGGCGTCGAGTTCAACGAGATGTATTTCGCCAAGTGGATGACGTTCCTCACGTCGATCATCTGCGCGCTGTATGGCATGTCGCCGTCGGAGATCAACTTCGACAGCTTCTCGGGCAGCAACACGTCGCCGCTGGCGGGCTCGGACACCGGTGAAAAGCTGGCCGCGTCGAAGGACTCGGGGCTGCGTCCGCTGCTCGCGCAGTACGAGAACCTCATCAGCGATTTCATCATCGGCGAGTATTCCGAGGATCTGGTGTTCCGCTGGACCGGGCTGGATCCGGAGGACGCGCAGAACAAGCAGGAGATGCGCAAGCTCATGCTCTCCTGGAATGAAATCAGGGCCGAGGAAGGGAAAAAGGCCGTGAAGGGTCCACTCGGCGACGCGCCGGTCGCCAACCCCGCAGCGCTGCAGGCGTGGCTCCAGTTCAATCCCCCACCGCAGCCGGAAGGACAGGAAGGCGCGGAAGGGGAGGAAGGTGGCGACAACAAGGGTATCCCGGGTGCCGACGCAGATGCGGCCAACGATCCGGATGCGCCGGACGCGCCGGACGCAGACGACACCGAGACGACCGACGACGCGCCGGACGAAACGGCGGGTGAGCCGGATTTCGGCGAGCCGCCCGCGGCCGACTTCGGAAAGGCATTCGGGCTGCCGCCGGTGTATTCGCTGGAGGATCTGACGTGACGCCGCTTTTCATTAAATCGCTCGCCAGGCGCGAGCAGGCTGCAACGCCCACCGTCAAGGTGACGAAGGACGCAGACGACAGCGAAGCGCCCGACACCGGCAAGTTCGCCGGTCTGCTCGCGATGCTGGCCGCGCACAACCCCGAGAGCAAGTTCGGCCCGCACAACGTCGAGAAAGGGCACACGGTGGCGTTCAAGGCCGGATCGTTCGTCGGTGCTGGCAAGGTCGCGGCCACCGGCAGGGATGGCCTCACGGTGCAGGACGACGACGCGCGGGACCACCGCGTGCACTGGCATGAAGTGACCGGCCATGTCGACACGAAGAAGGGCAGGAAGAAGGGCAAGGACCGGGACGACGATGCTGCATAAGTCGGTGTTCCTCGATATCGGCGCGCTGTCCTGCGGCTGCACGGACCATGCGCTCGAGTCGCTTGCCAAGGCCATTTCGGGCGAGGAGGGCGACGCTCCGGATATCTGGGCGCAGCACGAGAGTCCGTTCGTGCGCTCGCTGATCGAGCTGTTCTCCTCGCGTGGTCTGCTGCGTCTTGAGAAGGTCAGGGACGAACTGAACGCGTGGCTTGAGGGCAAGCACCACACGCCCGGCACCAGCACCCCTGCCGCCCCTGCGCCCCTTAACCCGGCCCGGCTTGATGCGCACGAACTTGCGCTGGTGAAGATCTATCTCGAGAACATTCCGCCGGCGGAGTTTGGTGCCGCAGACTGGTCATTGCTCATCGACTACCTCGTCAGCCGTTACATGCCGTTCGATGCGCTGCAGACCGAGGCCGAGTGGCTCGCGGTGCGGTCGGTGTATATGGGGAAAATTCAGGCGAACGTCGAGAAGCTGCCGGTGGTCCAGGCGGACAGGCTGCTCGCGGCGCTGCCCACCACGCTGCCTGCCGCACGCAGCACGTTCGATCCGCCGCCGGTCGTGCAGTCGGTGCTCGACTACGGTTATGCGCGCTGCGCAGATAACGTGCAGGCAGTAACCGAGAGCACCCGGCACCGGCTTAAGCGCGTGATCATGGCCCATGAGGAGCAGGCGCGGCTCGGTGCGCGTCCTCCTGCGCAGGCGTTGCAGACGCAGCTGTTCGACGAGTTCGCCACGCTTAACCGTGACTGGCGCCGCATTGCCGTGACCGAGGTCGGGGACAACGCCGGTAATGGACTGATTGCCTCGCTCAAACCCGGCACGCGCGTGCGGCGCATCGAGCAGTACCGCGGCGCGTGTCCGTTCTGCCGCAAGATCAACGGCACCGTGCTCACGGTGGTGTCGCCCGACAAGAAGGACAAGGACTGGGATACCGAGGTCTGGTGCGGTAAATCGAACATCGGCCGCTCGGGTGCGAAGCGCAAGCGCGTGGACGACGAGCTGGTCGAGCGCACGCCCGCAGAATTGTGGAGCATCCCCGCAGGCACCGTCCATCCCCACTGTCGGGGAATATGGACCGTGCTCGAAGAGGCCCGCCCCACCGACGACCCGAAGTTTGCATCGTGGCTCGACGCTCACTTTGCGAAGCACCGGAAGACCCCTGAAGCGCTCGCGCAGACCTGAAAAAAAGCTTGCAGGCCTTCCGCCTTAAAAAGTCGTGACGCCATGCTGCCGTCATGAATCGTGATTTCGCCACTTCCGATCAGGCGCTTCTGGACGCGTCCCCGAGCTATATCAGCATCGGGGATCTGTTCAAGGCCACGCCCGCGTCCGAGGGCGGCGAACGCTTCATTTACCTCGAAGCATCCAACGAGACACGCGACCTGCAGAACGAGATCGTGCTGCAGAAGGCGTTGTCCGAGTCGGCCGACTACTACCTGCAGTTCGGCAACGTCGACCTCGAACATTTTTCGCTGATCGGTCGGCCCAACCCGAAGACGGGCTTCGCCGGTATTCCCGATTACGAGGACTACGAGATAGGCCGTCCGGTTGACGTGCGGCTCGACGTCGACCGCACCTTTGTGAAGGCACGCATTCATGCAGGCAGCGGGCCAACAGCGGACCGGGCGAACCGGTTCTGGTCGTCGATTACCGAACTGAACCCGCCGAAGCGCTGGTTTCCGTCGATCGGCGGCGCCGTGCTGGCGAAGTCCATCGAGATCGATTCCGAGACGGGCAGCCGGTACCCGGTGATCAACAAGGTCCGCTGGTCAAACATCGGAATGAGCCTAACGCCCGTGAATCCGAATCTGCCGGTCTGCTCGACGGTGCCGTTCGGTGTGCTTGCGAAGTGCTGGGGCGCACACGGCATCGACATGCGCAAGTCGCTGGAGGCGGGCTACGGCACCGACTCCGCAACCCTCACGGGCGGCAGCGCAGTGCGCATGCAGTCGCTTGATGGCGTCGCCATGACCTACGCGGAGTTCCGCGAAGCGCTGGCGCATGAAATCGGCATCGGCGCGATTGCCGCCGACGACAAGCAGGCCATGGTACGGGAGGCCGGTTCGCGTTTCGGTCTGTCGAACGACGCCGCTGCGCAGTACGTGGAGCGGTTCCTGGACGATCTCAAACGCGGCATCAAGGAGCAAACCTCATGAATTTCGAAGAACTGACGCGCGCCATCGCCGAGGCTTCGGTGCTTGCCAAGTCGCTGTCTGCCGCTGGCGAACAGAAGGACGACAAGAAGATCGCGGCGGCTGCCGCAGATGGCGAATCCGCTGGCGGCGCAGATGGCTCCGAGGACGACGACACCGGGAACGACGACGACAGTGGCAAGGGCGGCGACGGTGATGGCGGCGACGGCGACGGTGACGACGACGGCGAGGAGCAGCTGGGTAAGTCGTTCCGGCTGACGCTCGAGGACGGCACCGAAATGGAGGCGTTCGACGGCTCGCAGCTCGTCAGTCAGCTTACCGCGCAGGTCAAGGCCGAAAAGACCGCGCGCGTGGCTGACAACGAGATGTACATGAAGTCGTTCGGCTCGACGCTCGAACTCGTGAAGTCGCTCACGACGGCGGTGGCCGAGTCACGCACGAGCCTCGAAGCGGCGCAGAAGGATATCGAGTCGCTGAAGACCACCAACGAGACGCTTCAGAAGTCGCTGAAGGCGCTCGGCTCGCAGGGTCGCGGGCGCGTGAGCACGGTCACCGTGCTCGACAAGCCCAACGCGAACCGCAGGCAGCAGCAGGAGCTGCCGACGAAGCGGGAAATTCTCGCGAAGGCCATGTCCGCCCTGACGGCGAAGCGCATCACGGGCACCGAGGCGTCCAGGGTCGAGGCAGCGCTGAACGCGGGCACGGTCCCACAAAAAGAGCTTCTTGAACGCATTTTCGCCGCTTGATCGCATCGACGGTTTCTTTCGGAGGTTATAAGCATCATGGAATTCCAAACCGGCAATACTTCCGGCATGACCACCGCAGGTGCGATGGGCGCGGACGATTTCGAGGAACTGCAGAAGTCCCTCACGGCGGGCTACGAGTCGGATGTCGCCGGGATGCAGGGTGGTTCTGCAATTCGTATCCAGTCGCTCGATCTGAACCTGCAGGCCACTGTCCAGGATAACCAGCACTTCGCGCTGTTTAACCAGCTGCCGAAGCCGCCCGCAACCGCAGTGCTCGATGAATGGACGGAGCAGTCGAATATCGGCGGCTTCTTCGGTGGGACGTTCAACGCGCAGGACGGCGCGGCGATGGAGACTAACGGCCAGTACACGCGTATGGTCGGCAAGGTCAAATATCTGTCGACCTACCGCAAGATCCCGATCGTTCTCGAACGCCAGAACAACCAGGTCGACGCGGTCACCATCGAAACGACGAACGGGACCAAGCAGCTCCTCACGGATATCGAGGTGACGCTGTTTGAAGGTGACGATACGGTCACGCCGCTCGCGTTCCCGGGCATCCGCAAGCAGATCGAGAGCCTGGGCTCGGACGACCATGTCATCGATCTGGCGGGTGGTGCGCTGAACGCCATCGACCCGATCGCGAAGGCCGCCGAGGTGATCTTCGGCTACGGCAACTTCGGGCGCGCGACGGATATCTATCTGCCGCCGTCGGTCCAGACCGACCTGAACATGGACCTCGATCCGGCTTTCCGGATCATCCTGAACGGTCAGGCCAACGCAACGGTGCGCGGTACGGCAGTGACCGGGGTGCAGACGTCATACGGGGAGATCAAGACCCGTAATGACGTGTTCATTCGCGACGAGAAGCTCAAGAAGCCTTTCGAACTGCGCAGCCCGATGCACCTGCAGGTCGCGGTGGCGAACAACGCATTCCAGCCGGCGAGCATCGCCGCGACTCCGGTCGCAGTCGATGTCAATTCGAAGTGGGCCACCAACCAGGACGGCAACTACTACTACGGCGTAACGGGCATCACGCAGAACGGCGAGTCGCAGATTGTCCTGTCGGGGCAGGCCGCAGTTGTCGTCGGCGGCTCGATGAGCCTGCTGATCACGGCGTCGGCCTCGCGGCTTGAAACCGGCTATGTGATCTACCGCGGTCGCCGCAACGGGACCAACGCGCTCACCGACCTGCGCGAAATGGCGCGCATTCCGGCCAGCGGCGGTGCCACGACCACGTATGTCGACGAGAACGCCGATATCCCGGGTTCGACCTGCTCGTTCGTGCTGAACATGTCGGAATCGGACCATGCAATTGCATGGCGCCAGTACCTGCCGATGATGAAGATTCCGATGGCTGCGGTGAATTCGCCGATCATCCCGTGGCTGCAGATGATCTGCGGTTACCTGCGGATCTCGAAGCGCAACCAGCACGTCGTGATCAAGAACATCGTCCCGAGCGGTGCCGTGTGGAAACCCTTCTAAGGGGTGGCAGATGAAGATTCTCTGCAAGCTGCCGAACGCGGCGACCGTGATCAACGGCGTTAAGTTTTTCGAGCACAAGCTCGGCGTGATCTCGGAAGAGATCGAGGACGATGTCGCTGCGCTGTTCCTGAAGATCGAGGGCTACGTCAAGGTGCTGCCGCCCAAGGCCGACACGCAGGAGGCCAGCGCGGTGCCTGCGTCGTCGTCCAAGCCGGCGGCACCGGATGCGGAATCGCCTGCGGCGGCCGGGGCCGGTCAAACCTCTGCGTGAGGGTGTCGTGGCCGACCCGGTAGCTGACGCGTCTGCGCCCTCGGTCATCTTCACCGACCGGACCGCAGCGCTCGCCGATCTGCGCGCGCTGCTCGCGATGGGCGCGGGTCAGTACATCAACATGGGCGCGGTTTCCGACGACATGCTGTGGGACAAACTGCTCGCGGCCGAGGCCGAAGCGGAGCGCAGCCTGCGGGTGTTTTTCAGCCCGGTCGAGGTGGTGCCGGACGATGCGCCGCAGGCGGAAATCGACGCGGCTCGAGGCGGCATCCACGCGCTACGCGCTCATTGCCAACTTCGACTATGACCCGCGCATGTTCCGGGGCGAGCGGTGGGGCCTCATGCGGCTGCCGTTCCAGCCGGTGCAGGCGGTCCATTCGGTCGTGGTCGCCTTTCCCTCGCCGTTCCTGCAGAACTTCACCGTGCCCTCCGACTGGATCCGCATCGACCGGAAGTACGGCGATCTGCGTCTGGTGCCCACCACGACCGCGGCGGTGTCGCCAGTGGGCGCGTACGCGCTGCAGGTGATGGGCGGTGGGCAGACGTACCCGCAGGCGATCCAGGTGCGTTACCGCTGCGGCATCGTCAACGCGAACGGCACCCTTAGCACCAGCTTCGCGCCGCACTGGTACGACCTTGTCGACGTCATCAAGCGCATGGCGATCCTGAAGCTCATGCGCACGTCGTTCCTGCCGGGCTCGGCATCGATCTCCGCAGACGGGCTGTCGCAGTCGAACAGCTTTGACTACGACAAGTGGCAGGACGGGATCAACGAGACGCTGTTCGGACCGAAAGGGTCAAACGGTGGTCTGTATACGTCGATTCACGGTATCCAGCTCGGCGTGCTCTAGCCATGCAGTTCAATCCCGACGCGTTCAACCGCTTTCTCGGTGGCTCCGGCAACATCGGCCAGCAGTACCAGTGGTACAGCTCCGACGCGTGTCCGTGCGCCGACCGGCATTCGGGCATGGGCAAGCCGGGCTGTCCGCTGTGTTTCGGTCGCGGCCGGCAGTTCGCAGCGCCGGTCACGGGCGTGGCCGCACTGTCTGGCCAGTCGTCGCAGCGCGAGTGGGCGCAGTTCGGGGTCTACGAGCAGGGTGATGTCGTCATGACCATTCCGGAGAACACGCCGATCTATGAAATCGGGCAGTACGACCGGATGACCGCGCTCAATGCGACCAACCACTTTTCGCAGGTGCTCGTCAGCGGCAGCGGGGCCGAGCGGCTGTACTTCGCCACGCAGGCCATTACGCGGGTGTTCTGGCTGACGCTGGATGGCACTGCGGTGGTGGAGGGGGGCATCCCCGTCGTGGCCGCTGACGGCTCGCTATCGTGGCCCGCCGGTGGCCAGCCTCCGCCCGGCGCGCAGTACACGATCTCGGGCACGAAGTTCATGGACTACTTCTGCTTCGGAAACTTCCCATCAAACCGCAACATGCAGCAGGGTCTGCGTCTGCCGCGCAAGGTGGTCCTGCGCGACTTCGACCTGTTTAACCGCTAGTCGAGCCTTCCTGGCGCATCGCTTCCTCAATCGCCTGGGTGGCGATCGGCTGCAGGTGCTCGGCGACATTCTTTGCCAGAAAAAGCCCCGGTTTTGCTCCAACCACCCACCCGCTCGAGCCCTCCATCATCGTCCTGAACGTCAAATAAGCACTCCCGCCCGTGGACACTTTCATGCGGACCATGCCGGCGTATCGCTTGCGGATATCCGGCGCCTCATCTTTCAGCATCGCGCGGGTAAGGTGCCCGCCCCACTTGTAGCTGCTCTGCGACACCAGATAGTTCATCCCCTTGCCGGTATACGGATTGCGCCGCGTCAGGTCGGTCAGGAAGGGGGTTTGTCGCGGTGCAGCGCTCATCCCCGTGGTGGGCGACAGGATCGTGACCTCGCCTGATCTGCGTGTGCCCTGGCCGGTGACAGAACTCTGCTTCATCTGTTTCGCGAGCGCATAGACGCTGGCGGGCATCGGCGGTGCGAGCGCGCTGTTTTTCGGTGTGTTGTGCCGCATCGGAATCACCAGGAACCGCTTTCCACTCAGCGTGCGCCGGACCTTCGTGCCGGTGTTGAGCATCGCCTTCAGGTCTTTTGCTGCGCGTCCGTTTTCGATCTCGTACGCGTATTTGTAGTCGCTTACCACCTCGGCGCTGAAGTCCGACAGGTAGTTCACCTTGATTGAGTCGATATACGGGGTTTTCTCGCCGCTCCACAGCTTGGCGTTCTTGACGGCCTCGATCCAGTTCAGTTGCGCTTCCTGCGCAATCGCGCGCACCGCCTGCGCGAGCAGGGGAAATACCGCCTCATTGACGACGTGCTCGATGTCGGAGACGGACGGCAGTTCGAGGGTGATCTGGTAGTTCGGCATCGAAAAAAACTCCTTTTCCAGAGCGTAGCGTCACGCCGCAGGCGGAGGTCGTGACGCCATTGTCGATGGCATGACGATTTCGAAGCTCTCGCCGCTGCCGATTGGAAACGCGCTGAGGATTTTCCTCGAGCCGCCGCCGTCGGCGCTGCTCTGGCGGGTGCTGCGTACGACGCAGACGTCGTTTGTCGACGAGGACGACCCGAACGCGGTCGTGGTGTTCCAGGGCGACCAGCAGAAGTACCTCGTCGACACGGACGGCCTTGTCAATGACGCGCCCTACACCTACGGCGCGTTCTATTTCGACGGCACGTCGTGGACGCCCAGCGACGTCGTCACAGCCACACCTACCGCGACCTATTCCGACCAGACCACCGACGTGCTCTCGCTTGTGCGCGAGCGCCTTGATGTCGGCCTGCAGATCGAGGTCGCGCGCGGCTCGCTCAGCCCGCAGAGCGGTGCCATCGCCGTACTCAATGCGCCGCCCGCTTTCGATGACACGCGCTTTCCGGTCGTCACCGTGCAGGTGGTGTCGGACGGCAGTCGCCTGCGCGCCATCGGCGAGCTGGTTTCCGAGGACGAGCGCGACGCGCTTACCGGCCAGTTCACGGACGCCGAGGGCTGGCTCGCGCACACGCAGCTATCGGTCATCGGCTGGTCGAAGAACGCCGACGAACGCATCGCGCTGCGCAAGGTAATCCGGCGCCTGGTGATCGGGAACCTCGCGGTTTTCGACGCTGCGGGCATGGACCAGATCGATTTCACCCAGACCGACGTCAACGAAATGTCGCAGCAGCCGCCGCTTTACGCGTCGGAGGGCACCTTCACGTGCGTCGCGCCTGCGGTCGTGCTCGGTGAGGTCGGTCCGGTCACTGACGTCAGCGTCACCGCCTCGGCAGTGCCTCCGCCATCCAGTGACCAGCCCACCGTTCCCACCGCACCTTGAGGACCTTCGACATGGCAAACGAAACATCAGCGGACACGCCAGCACCGGCTCCGGCAGCGGCAGCGGCTAAGGCGGCCACGCCCCATGAAATGACGCTCGAGCGGTTCGCGATCGAGCTGTCGCAGCGCGACAAGCGAGTCGGCCTGGTGAATGGCTTCGTGTTTGTGGAAAAGCAGGCACGGCACTTCAAGGACGTCGAATCGGCGTTCCAGGCCCGCTATGACGCGTTCATCAAATCCCCCGTCTGAGGACCGCCGTCATGCCATATTTCTTTAACGGTCGCCTGTATATCTCGCCGGCCACGATGTCGGCGATCAACGACGACGCCATGAACAACCAGAACCTGTCGGTTGGCAATGTCGCGGCGTACGTTGGGCGTTCAACCGGTGGGGAGCCGAACACGGCACTCACGTTCGGCAGTCCGGCACAGGCCAAGGCCACGCTGAAAAGCGGCGAGCTGTTGACGGCGGTGCTGAAGGCGTTCAACCCGAGCAACGAGACGGGCGGTCCGGCATCGGTCGTGGGCGTGCGCGTGAATCCGGCGCTGCCGTCGACGCTCACGCTGCTCGATGCAGCCGCCGCGCCGGTGATCAACGTGCAGTCGGCCGACTACGGCCTCTACACGAAGCAGATCAACCTCTCCGTCGGGGTAGGTACCGCGCAGGGCCTGAAGGCCACGGTGGCGCTGGGGACTGCGAACTATTCGCAGGACAACCTGTACTCGGCACCGTTCGAGGTGCAGTACACCGGCGCTGCGGCCAGCGCGTCGCTGTCGGTGACGAATTCGACGCTCACGCTCGAGGCACCGACCGGCACCAATGTCGCCACGATCGACCTGAACGCGTTTCCGACCGTGCAGCAGCTGGTCGACAACATCAACTCGTTCGCGGGCTTCACGGCGGTCATCAATGGCGGCGCAGGCAACGCGCCGACCCTGAACGGGCTCGACAACGTGACCGGGCAGGACATCAAGACGGCGCCGTTCGACGTGCCCGCCGTGCTGCAGGCCGTGGTGAACTGGCTCAACGGGTCGGCGCAGCCGCTGGTGACCGCCACGCGTGTGGCCGGCGCCGGTACGTTGCCCGCGGTGCTGCCGGTGACCTATCTGTCGGGCGGCTCGGATGGCGTGACGACCAATGAGCAATGGTCGGATGCGCTCACGGTCCTGCAGGGGCAGGCGATCCAGTGGGTGACGCCGGTCACGTCGGACCCGGGCATCCATGCGATGACCGACGCGCATGTGCAGTTCATGTCGACCATTGGCCGCGCCGAGCGCCGCGCCGTGGTCGGGATGCCGCTCGGCACGACCGATGATCTCGCGCTCGCCGAGGCCAGGAGCCTGAACAGCGACCGCACGTCGCTCGTGCACATCGGCTACTACGACTACGACCCGACGGGCATCCTGCCGGGCCTTCAGCTGAACCCGCCGTACCTGTCGGCCGCCGCAGTCTCGGGCGCGTTTTCGGGCGTCAGTCCGGGCACGCCGCTGACCAACAAGTCGCTGACGTTCCGGGGCCTCGAGCGCGACCTGCTGAACCCGACCGATACCGATCCGCTGATCACCGGTGGCGTGCTGTGCATCGAGAACACGCGCACCGGCTACAAGGTCGTGCAGTCGATCTCAACGTGGCTCACGAACACGAACTACGACAAGGTCGAGCAGTCGGTCGGCTCCGCGCTGGACTTCGTCGCGCACAACGTGCGCAACGCACTGGACGTGCTGCGTGGTGCGAAGAACAACCAGATCACGCTTGCGCGCTCGGTGAGCATCACTGAGTCGCAGTTGCGCCAGCTGGCGATTCCCGATCCGCAGGGTCCTGGCGTGCTCGCCGGCGACGCCACCAACCCCCCCTACAAGAACATCACCGCCAGCACGGTCGGCGACGCGATTGCGGTGTCGTTCCAGTGCTCGCCGGTGCTGCCCGCGAACTACATCGCCGTCACCATTTACGCCGTGCCGTTCACCGGCACTGTGTCGGCCTAAGGAGTAGCTGATGCCTATCCAGTCGCAGGTCAATCTCAAGACCCGGTCCGGTAACCGCTGCATCATCACCTTCGGTGGCCAGCAGGTCGGGCTACTGCAGTCGGTGCGGGCCAATGACGATTATGCGCCCGAGCCTGCAAGCGGCATTGGGGACATACACGTACAGGAGTACGTACCAACGATGGCGCGGCACACGCTCAGCATCCAGACCATGGTGCTCGACGTCGGCGCGCTGATCAATGCGGGCGCGGCGATGCAGAACGGCGACGCCGTGCTGCAGGGGCTGGTGTTCGATATCGAGATGTATTCGAAGGACGACGGCACGCTGCTGCGCAAGTACGTTGGCTGCTCGTATGCGTCGGGCGATCTCGAAATCACCAAGCACGCGATCGTGATGCAGACCGGCCAGTTCAACGCGCTTGATGTTGCGGGTACCGCTGTATGAGCCGCGCTCCACACGCCTCGGATTTTCACGTCGACGTGGACGGCCTTGGCCGCTTCTGTTTTGCGCGGCGCTCGATCGGTGACGTCTACAAGATTCGCGGTCGCTACAACCAGGTCACGGGCGGTTTCTACGACGAGGAAGGCCGCATGGCCGACCTCTCCGCGCTCGGCTACGTGACGATCCAGACGCTGCTCGTTGAGGCACCGGACGGCTTCGACCTGGACAGCCTCGACCCGCTGGTTGATGACGACTACGACCAGAAGATCGTTTCGGTCTTTGCGGCGCTCCGTGAAAAGGAGTTGTCCTTTCGACCAAAACCGGCCAAGGGCGGCAAGGCAGCGGGGCCGCGAGATGGCGCGAACGTACGCGCTGTGGTTTCGCCAGCAGTACCGTCTGGCCCCGACGGACCCTCGCTTTCTGCAGGCAACGGCTGAGGAAATCGAGGCCGAGTATTGGGCCTACCACTACCAGGCCAATCCTGCGCAGGAAGAGTACGAGGACGACGAGTTCGACCTCGAGGCCGAGAAGGAACGTATCCGCGCACAGGCCGAAGCCCGCGAAGCCGCCCAGGCAAACGGTACGCCGCCTGCAACGGGCGACGATGACTGGGAGGAGGTGAAAATTGGCTGAGGTGAAGATCGGCGTTGGCGGTAATCCGGACGCCGCGAAGGCCGTCATCGGTGAAATGACCGAGGCGGTCAACAAGTTGGGTAAGGCCGTCGCCGAAACCAGCCGCAAGCCTTTCACACCGGTCGGCGTCGAGCAGGCCGAGAAGGACCTTAAGCGGCTGAACGACCAGTTTCAGGAAGCGCTCAAACGCTCGCGCGCGCTGCGCGAAGCGCTCAAAAGCACCGGGCAGAACGCGCAGGCCGGCATCCTGAATATCGACTGGTCGCAGGTCCACCCCGACGCCAAGGCAGCGCAGCGGATCCGCTCGCGCGCGTTCGCGTACGCCTCCCGCGGCACAGCGTGGGATCAGACCAATGTGCCCGCATTGCCGCCCGGCCCACCTACCCCCGCCAGAGCGCCCCACGATGGCGCGGCGCGTCGGCGGCGTTGTCACCCGCACCGGCGGTGCCTTTGTCAGCGGTTTTGGCGGTCCGCTCGCACAGATCGGTTCTGAGGCGATTTCAGGGGCGCGTGCGGGTGCCGCCGCAGGCGCGGCCGAAGGAGGCTCTGGCGGCTTCGTGGGAGGCGTTGGCGGGCTGCTTAAGGGCGCGGGAATCGCGACGCTGGCCGTCGGTGCGTTCAAGGGCGCGCAGATGCTGTCCGAAGGCTCGGACATGGCGAAGGAGCGCGACCTGACGCTCGACGCGCTCAAGCGCCAGCTAGGCGATCTGGGCGTGAGCTTCAGGGAGTTGCAGGAAGCCAGCGAAACCGCCTCACAGGGTCTGGGGGTCGACGCGCGGGAGTTTGCGAAGCTCGCCGAGCAGTTCACGCAGGCCAGCCACGGCGCTGATCGCACGCCGGCCGCACTCGCCGATGAGACGCGCGGTGCCACAGGTTTCGCACGCGCGTACGGCATGCAGCCTGGCGCGGGCGTGAGTTTTTTCGGTGGCATGCGCGCGATGGACCCGCGGCAGAACAATCGCGAGCTGGCGCTCCTGCTCGCCGAGGCCATTGATCGCACCGGTGGCCGCGCGCTCGCCTCGGACGTGCTGCAGGCGGTGCAGTCGTTTGCTGCGTCGACCGCACGTCTGAGCCTGTCATCGCCCAATCTCGCAGGCTTCACCGGTGCCTATGCCGGGATGCTCAACCAGGGTGGCCCCGGCATGACTGCCGATAACGTCGCGAGCATCCTGGGGCGCGCCAACGCATCGATTTCGGGTCTGGGCGCGGCTGGTGAAGCGGGGCAGAACTTCATGCTGCAGGCGTTCAATCAGGCCGGTGGTGTCATCAACCCGCTTGAGGCGCGCGCACAGGCCGCAGGCGGCATGTTCGCCACGCGGGCGAGCATCTATGGGCGCGGCACGAAGGAGAGCCCGTATACGCAGTATGGGCAGTATCTCTCCGACCGCGGCGTCGACGTTAAGGGGCTGCTTGGCTCGGAGCCGGATGTAACCAACTTCGAGGCGGTGCGTCGGCTGGCCGACAAGGAATTCAAGGGACGCCCGGAGCTTGAACTCAACGCGATGCAGCGTCTGTTCGGCCTGTCGTCGCCGCAGCAGGCATCGGCCCTCATGGGCATGCGCTCCGAAGATATGGGCGGGCTCGGGCAGCTGCTGCAGAAGTCAGGCGTCGATATCGGCTCGGTCAACGAGAGCGGCATCCGCACGCTCGCGAAGATCAGCGGGGCGACGTCGAAGGATGACCTGCTCGGGGTCTACGGCAACATGGCCGCCCGCACCGGCAAGGGCGCGCTCACTGACGACGACCGGCGCCAGCTCGAGGCGGCGAAAGGCGGCAACACGGAGGATTTCAGGACCCTGCTTGCCAAGATCGCGGCCACCAAGGACCAGGAGGAAACGCAGGCCACGGACGCGCGCGATGCCGCCGCG
Organism: Paraburkholderia sp. MM6662-R1; assembly: GCF_050436245.1. Taxonomy (NCBI): domain Bacteria; kingdom Pseudomonadati; phylum Pseudomonadota; class Betaproteobacteria; order Burkholderiales; family Burkholderiaceae; genus Paraburkholderia; species Paraburkholderia sp. MM6662-R1. The sequence continues at coordinate 24,979 of NZ_JBNDLV010000006.1, forward strand.
TCGCTTCAAACGATCCAGAGCATCCTCGGCGAAAAGATTTACCCGGCGATGACCACCATGAAGGATTACGTGGTCGAGATCGCGAAGTTCATGGGCGTGTCGCCGGAGCTGATGGAGGGGCCGACGGGTAAGGGGAGTGGCCTGTCCGACAAGCAGGTGTCGGACCTGAAGTCACGGCGCGCGGATCTGGTCGAGCAGATGAGCAAGGCGGCGAACTGGTTCCACTACGGCGAGACCATGAAGGACCCCGCCACCGGTCGCGAACTGAACGCCGAGGAAACGCGCGCGGCACGGCAGAAGGAACTCGACGATATCAACCGCCAGTTGTCGCCACAAACCGTTGACGCTGGCTCCGCGAAAGTCCCGGACGCCGATACCACCAGCGGAAAGACGCCCGCCACCAGCAAGACACCCGCCAGCTTCACGCCCGAACGCGCCGCGCAGCTCAATGCGACCGAGCGCAAATACAACCTGCCTGCGGGTCTGCTGCGCGGCGTGTATGGCACCGAGTCCAGTTTCGGCAAGAACACCGGTGTTTCGTCGGCAGGCGCAGAGGGACACTTCCAGTTCATGAAGGAAACGGCAGCGCGGTACGGCGTGAAGATCGGCGACTTCGACTCCGAGCAGGAAGGTGCCGGGCACTACCTCAGTGACCTCATCAAGCGGCGCCACGGCGACGTGAAGGCGGCGCTGCGTGACTACGATGGCGTGAAAAAGAACATCGCTGCTGGCAACGACTACATCGCCAAGGTGCAGCACAACGGCAACGTCAAACTTGATGGCACGAAGGACCAGTTCGCACAGGGGCTCGACCCTGATCCGAAGATTGTCGAACTGCCATCCGAGCGGGATCCTTCAGGGCGGTCGTATACGGGCAGCGTCTCGAAGGATGGCACGAAGGACCAGTTCGCACAGGGGCTCGACCCTGATCCGAAGATTGTCGAACTGCCACCCGAGCGGGATCCTTCAGGGCGGTCGTATACGGGCAGCGTCTCGAAGCAGGCCAAAAGTGCGCGCGGCAGCGGCCAGACCGAAGCCGCCCGGGACACGGTCATCCTGGACATCAACATGAACGTGATCTCCGGCAACGGTGGCGGCTCGAGCACTGTGCACCAGGTGAATACCTCGTTTGACGTGCCGCGGGGTTCCGGGGTGCAGCGGGCCACGATCTCGAACTGACGATGCTGATCGATCTCCGAAAGCCTGCTATCCGGGTCATGCTCCACAAGACCATCGGGCGCGTCACGCTCGACGGCAAGGTGCCCGTGTCGCAGCGGTTTGTCGGCCAGAAGCGCGATGTGGACCTGACGCCATACCTCGCCGATGGCTCGGCGGTGCGCGTGATGAAGTCGGTACGCGAGCCAGCCGGTGCGTTCTCCATCAGCCTGTCCGACCAGATCGATGCCGACGTGCTCGACACGCTGTACGCCATCGTCGAGCCGATGGATCTCATCGAGATTCGCATGTCCGGCAGCGGCTTCGCGCCCGCCCTTGATGCGGGCGGTATGGTGGCCGGTCCGGACGGTTCGGGTGAGGGCGTGGTGTCGTACGCGCTGTCGCCGGATGCGCTCGCGTGGCCACCGATCATGATGCGCGGCTTCGTGTCCGGCGTGCAGCGCATGGAGGGCATGGGTGCCGATGGCAAGCCTTCACGGCAGGTGGTCATCAGCGGGCAGGACTACGGCAAGCTGTTGCAGATCAATCAGGTCTTTTACATGCCGAACGCGCCCGACGCGGCGAACATGATTACCAGCTTCCCGTTCTTCTCGAAGTTCGGCGAATTCGATAACAACTTTGAGGCAGGTGCGTTTACTCAGTTGCTGTTTGATCGCGTGGTGAATCCATACGTCATCTCCTTGCGCAGCACGCAGGAGGCTTCCTCGAGCGCCTCGCCGATCCTGCTGTTCAAGACGGATATTCAGGTGACTGGCGCGAAGGTATCGCCGTTCGGTACCGGCGGATGGAGCGGCGGGACGATCTCGGCCCTGATCCAGTCGTATGGCGATATCGGCCCATGGAATGAATTTTTCATTGAGGACCGCGCCGATGGGCCGTATGCGGTGTACCGGCCGAACCCTTTCATGGATGCGCTCACCCGGGACTTCATCATGCCCGGCGTGACGTCGCCCGCTGTTACCGACCTCAGCCGCGCGGACGTGATCAGCATGACGTCGGCGCGCTCCGACGCCAATGTGGCGAATTACTTCTGGGCATCGTCGCCGCGGTTCGTGATGAACTACGACATGGATATCAGGGCGCTCGCCTACCAGGCTGCGCAGACGCATGAGGCGGCTCCGTTCTACGTGCGGGACTACGGCAACGTGAGCCCGACCCTGTACGGCACCCGCAAGATGGAGGAGGCGACCAACCAGAGCAACATTGGCGAAACGAACAACGGCAACGGCACGCCCGCCGGTGAGGCCCGCACGAACAATGGCATCTCGGCGATCGACTGGCTGAACCTGCGCCGCGAGCAGCTGTACGGGCAGAACAAGGACAACGTGATCCTTGAGACTGGCTCGATGCGCGCGAAGGGCAACGAGAACATCCGGGCGGGCACGTACGTGCGCCTTACGCACGGGAACATGCGCTCGCTCTACTACGTGGTCGCGGTCACGCACGACTTCACCCCGTTCGGTAACTACCTGACCGAGGTGCAGTTCGAACGCGGGACCGGCTTCATTGATCGCGTGCAGCGCGCCGGGCCGGACTCGGCGTACTGGGACGAACTGGTGACGCAGCCATGATCGGGAGCAGCCTCGAACTCGGCGCGGTGGTCGCCACCTATCCGGAGGGCCAGTCGGTCGACGTGCTGCTCCGCGATGGCAGCCGCCTCGCCAATGTGCAGGTGATGGTCTGGACCGGCTCCGACAAAACGGGGACGGTCGACCTGCCGGATATCGGTGGCCCGATTGATGACTCGCGCTGGTCGCTCAGCGCGCCCATGGAGCGTTACGTGCGTGGCATCGTCGCGTCGCTGCAGGGTGTGCCGGTGTGCATCGGCTTCCTGCTGCCGCAGGTCACGCAGGTCACGTTCAAACGGAAGAATTTTCGCGTCAAGCGCCATGCATCCGACGTCTATTCGACGATAGATGGCGCGGGCAACATGGAGGTGTACCACCCGAGCGGGACGTACTGGCGTGTGGGTACGTCGCCGGCGCATGAGGTGCTTGATGGACAGGATTTCGACAAGCGGTGGAAGATCAGCAATAACACCGGCGCGGCGCCGCATGTGCACCTGACGGTCGCCAATGCCGGATCGCCGGTGGCGAGCATTGATATTGATCCGGGCGGCAATATCGCCGTGCAGGCCAACGGCAATCTCTCAGCCAACGTCGGCGGCAATCTGGCCGCGACAGTGGGCGGTACCACGAGCGTGAATTCGTCGGGCGACATGACGCTGACGGCACCCAACATAACGATGAATGCAGCGGTGCTGATCAATGGCTCCCTCGCGCAGGGCACTGGCGCGTCGGGCGGCACGGCCACGATGCAGGGTCCGGTGACGGTCGTCAATGACCTGACAGCGGCTGGCACGAGCGTGCACGGCCACAAGCACGGCGGGGTTCAGAAGGGTGGCGACGAGACCGATCCGCCGGTCTAGGACTGGCTACTCCGGCTTGTGGAGGGCGTTCTGCCCCGGATCGGCGGGGTTGAACGCGCCAGTCAGATATCCGGCAGCGCGTACCTGCGCTATCGCTGCCTGCGCCTGATCGCGGCTCTCGAAAGGCCCCAGGCGGAGCAGATACTGAACCGGTTCGGGCAGTTCCTGGCGTTCGACGTAGATTGGTACGTGCAGCTTGCTTCTGAGTTCGTCGGCCCATTCCTGCGCGCGTTCTCCACTGTCAAACTGACCCAAAGCCACCGCGAAATGGCCCGTAGGTTTGGCAGCCTGCTTGTCAGTGTCGCTGCCCGCAGAGGGCTTCGGCGCTCCTCCGATGGTGCTCCTCATAACCGGTCCTACCATCCCCGTGCATAACGCATACATCGCCTGGTCAGTAAGAACGCGGGACCGTATTTCGCCCCACTTGTTGGCCGTCAGGAACACAACGCTTTCTTCGCTGGTGTAGCCGGTGTCGTTGCTTAACCTGGCGATGACCCGAATTTCACCGCCCGCATATTGCACATAGCGCTGCTCGAACGTTGATCCTTTGTATGCGGCGAGTCCGACGAGAAGAAAAGTTTCGAGCGGGACGTACGTATGGGTACCGCACCTGATGTTGGTGGCCTTGACAAACGAGCGCGCCTCTCGCGAATCGTAGTGCAGCCTGCCTCCTACTTTCGCTCTCAGCTGGTCGGTGTATTGATCGGGCGTCAGTCCCTTGCCGGGCGGCTCCTGCGTCTCGGGCAGCGGGTATGAGCCGTCTGCGTATGCAGTACTAAGGGTCGCGAGCGCCAGAAGGGCGACGGCGGCAATTTTACAGATTGGTTTCATGAGGTTCCCCCGGTGGTGCCATGGTCCGTATAACGGCACTTTTTGCGTTTTACGCAGATTACTCCAGAACCCCGGGGAGTAGGGTCGTGACGCGAAGATTTTGGGCATGGCCACGCTCGCGCTTCCGTCGCTGCAGATCCCGTCTTTGGCGGGCGGTTTCGCGCCGTCCAGCCAGAAGGGCGGCGACCGGCCGATCAGCTTCCTGCTGGTCGACAAGACCACCGGGGAAACGTCCAGTTTCAGCCTGACGATCCGGCCCGAGGAACTCACCCGCACCGATGTCTCGCGCATGACCGTCCAGCAGACGCTGGGCGGGGCGTGGGCCGACGACTTCGGGCCGGGCCTCGCGTCGATCAACATCACCGGCCACACCGGCTGGCGCGGCGCAGGTGGGATGGACGGCATGGCGCTGTTCGCCGCCCTGAAAAGTCAGGTTTTCAGCGACTGGCACACCCGGCGCAATGCCGCGCGCGCCGCGGGTCTCGATCCCGCCGGTGTGCAGCTGGTGTTTGCCGATGCGCTTGATTCGACCACCGACGTGGTCGCGCCGGTGAATTTCGTGCTGCGCCGCTCGAAGTCCCGGCCATTGCTCATGCAGTTCCAGATTTCGCTGATCTCGCTCGGGTTGCCGAAGCCGGCGGACTCGTTTATCGGCGATTTCGACTCGGCGCTCGAGGCCATCGGGCTCGGGTCGCTCGCCGACTCGGTGGACTCGATCTCGAGCGCCATCAGTTCGGTCAACAAGTTCATCCAGAGCGACCTGGTTGCGCCGGTGAAGGCCTTCATGAGCATGTCGGTGGCCGCGTTCAACCAGGTCATCCGGGTGGTCAATGCGGGCACGAGTGCCGTCAGTCAGGTGCTGGGCACCGCGCAGGCCATCGCGCAGTGCGGCCTGAACGTGTTCCACACCATCGCGGCCATCGCGAACATCCCGGCCAATATCGCCGCGCAGGTGATGGCGGTCGCAGGCGCGTACTCGAACGTGTTCTGTGTGCTGAAAAACGCCATCAACACGCGGCGCATTTTCCAGAACTACATTTCGCTGCTCGGCGCGAGTAACTGCTCGTCGACCGCGGGGGGCAGTCCGGCCAGCAGTTACATGATCAGCGGCACGAACCCGTTCTACGACGTCGTTGGCAACGCCAGCACGCCACCGATCTCGGTGACCACGCAGTCGCAGGTCGGCTTGCAGCGCATCAACAACACCGACACGGTGCTCTCGCCGATGTCCACGTCCGTGCTGGGTAGCACGCTGGCGACGGTCAACAGCGGGGTGGTGGTCGCATGACGACACCGTTCGATACCCCACTGGTCGGCTACCGCTTCGTGCAGACGCAGTACGGCGACACGCTGCAGCGCTTCGCCGCGCGGGAACTCGGCGACGCATCGCGCTGGACGCAGATCGTCGCGCTGAACAACCTGCTGCCGCCGTACCTTACCGACGATCCGGACGCGGTCACCAGTCAGGTCGTGCTCAACGGCGGCTATCTGGTCATCCCGGCCGCCTCGCCGTCGGCGCAGAACCCCGATCCGAACGGTGTGTTCGGCACGGATCTGCTGCTGACCGCAGACGGCCTGCTCGCCACCAACGGCACCGACTTCGCGGTGGTGTCCGGCGCGGACAACCTTGTGCAGGCCCTGAGGAACGCGCTCACCACCGACCAGGGCGAGCTGCTGTACCACGGCGACTACGGCTCGCTCATCCGGCGCATCCTGGGCACGGTCAACGGGCCGACCGCAGGGCTGCTCGCAGCCGAGTATGCCGGTCAGACGGTGGCCGCTGATACGCGCGTGAAGGCGGTACAGGACGCGAGCGCGACCATCAGCGGCGACGTGATCTCCGTGACCGTGCAGGCGGAGCCCGTGACGGGCTCCACGCTGCCGGTCACGGCGGATCTGTAGGGAGGCCACACGCATGGCGTCCTTTCAGCTAAAAAACTTCGTGAGCATCGCGGCCTCGATGATCAATCGGATGAAGGCCACGCAGACGCAGCTCACGGATTTCAACGTCGGCGCGCTCGGGCGCACGCTGGTCGAGGCGCCTGCCGCAGAAATTGACGAGCTGTACCAGCAGGCGTTTAACCTCGTCAACGCGGCGATTCCGGTATCGGTCTATACGTCGTTCAGCTTCCCGGCGCTCACCGCGCTCGCGGCGACCGGGCTCGTGCGCGTGGTGATCACTGCGCAGACCGGGCCATCGCTCGTGTCCGGTGGCACGCAGTTCACCGCGACCACCACGTCGGTTGCCTACGCGTCGAGTTCGGACGTGATCATTCCGGCTGGCAGCACCTACGCCGATGTGCCGGTGGCCGCGACGACCACCGGCGCCGCGACCAACCTGCCCGCGAACACGCAGTTCTCGATGACGCCGTCGCCTGACGGTTTCATCAGCGCGACCAACCTGTCGGCGTTCGATAACGGCATCAATGCGGAAACGGACCCCGAGCAGCAGATCCGCTTTAACAACTTCATCTCGACGTTGCCCCGCGGCACGGTGGCGGCGCTGAAGTATGGACTGTCGTTGACGACGGTGACCGATGCGCTTGGCAATGTCACCGAGCGGGTGGTGTTTTCAAGCATCGTCGAGCCGTACCTCAACGACGACACGCAGCCGTTCGCCTATGTGCAGTGCTTTATCCATAACGGCGTCGGGAGCACGTCAAGCGCGCTGGTCGCGCAGGCCAACCAGATCATCTACGGCTACTACCTGCCCGACGGCACGCCCGTGCCGGGGTGGAAGGCCGCAGGCGTGAAGGTGGATATCAGCGCGGCGACCGAGATGCCGCTCGCGGTCACCGGCACCCTCGAGGCGCTCGCCGGTTACGACCAGCCCACGCTGTGCACGCTGGCGCAGAGCGCGATCTTTACCTACCTGCAGAGCCTGCCGATCGGCACGAGCGCGCTGTTTTCCGAAATGATCGCGCTGGTGATGGGTATCACGGGCGTCGCGAACTTCACGCTCACCGCGCCGGTTGCTGACACTTCCTCAACGCCGAGCACGAAGATCATGCCCGGCACGATTGCCATTACCTGACCATGCAGCTCACCAAGAAGCTCCTTGGCTTCCTGAACCGGGTTTTCAACAAGAGCCCGCTGCCATACCTCGCGATCCAGTTGCAGTACGCCGGTGGCATGTCGTGGCAGATCGCCGACGGGATGCTGACCACCACCGTGACGGATGGCCCGGGTGCCAGCCTGTCGGTCGACCTGTCGCAGTACACGGTCGGGCAGCTGGTGGACTATCTGGCCGCGCAGCCGGGGTACACGGTGCCGTACGCCGACCATTCGACGCGCGCAGGCCTCTCGGCCCTTGTGCTGCTTGATGGGTCCAACGACATTTCCCTGTCCAATGGGGACCACCTGTACGCCTACGCAAACGTGCTGTGGTCGTATATGGAGGCAAACGCGGCCGAGCTGCAACTCGTTGAGGCGCAGATTCAGAACCTGCCGCTCGAAATGGCGACAACCACCGCAGATTCGATCTGGCTCGACCAGCTGGGGGCCTATTACAAGGTGCCTCGCCTGCAGAACGAGCCGGACTCGACCTACGCGCCGCGCATCATCGCGCAGGTGTTGCGGCCAGCCAGTAACAACGTCGCGCTCGAGGCGGCGATCCAGATCTACACAGGGCAGGGTGCCAAGGTCACCGATGTCGTGCTGTATGGCGCGAATCCGCCGCTGTACAACAGCAACAGCAAGCACGACGGCTCCATCCTGTACGACGCGGTCAACGGCCCGATCTATGGCCTGTTTGACGTGACCTACGGCTACGACCTGATCAATGGCGGCGACCTGTCGTCGTTCCAGCAGATCGTCGTCGGCCTGATCGAAACCCTGCGCGCAGCGGGCACCCATATGCGCTCGATCGCGCTGACCGGCACCATCCTGACGGATACGCTGACGCCGCCAACCGACGACGGTCCGCTCGCGTTCCACATGGGAATGGCCTGCACGGACGCCCTGACGCCACCCTCCGATGCGCTTGCTCCCATGCCGGTGACCGTCGCGCCATTCGCCGACACGTTCACGAAGCCGACGGACGCCGAGACCATCATCATCACCTACAACTACCAGTACAACGGGGTGCACTCCTACAACGGTGTCGTCCCGCATATGGGCGGGCAGGTCGTTACCGAGTCGCTCTGAAAAGGTCGTGACAGCAGACTGAATCCGTTCATTCGGAGGTTCGGCGTGCTGATTCGACTCGACGACGATTTGCGGGCGCCCACGGGCGTACTGTCCTACCGCGTTTATCACCGCGGCGTGCTGGTCGAGCAGGTTGAGGACCACAACCTGATCGTTATCGGCTCGCAGGTTACGCACGCGCATCTGCTCGGGGGAGACGTCACGGGCCGCAGCGTGACGCAGATCGGCTTCGGCACCAGCGGCACCACCGAGGTGTTCGGCAATACCGCACTCACTGGCGCGTACGTCAACAATCTGGCGGCGCCCACCTATCCCGCATCGAATCAGGTCAGCTTCGGCTTCGCGCTCGGCACCGCCGAGGCCAACGGTATCGCCATCTCCGAGTTCGGCCTGCTCACCACGGGCGGCGTCCTGTATGCGCGCAAAACGCGGGCGCTGCCATTGAGCAAGCTATCCGACGTCACCCTGAGTGGCACCTGGGTTATCTCGTTCTGAATCTGCGCGGTCACGGCGCAGGTCGTGACGCCACGCTATCCCCATCGATCAGGGGTAGGGATACATGGCCTCGCAACCGGAAATCGCGAACTACGACGCCGGCGTCTATCAGCTGGAAATTGTCGACCCTGTACAAGGTGGCGTCGGCGGTGTCAGTAATGTGCCGCTGCTCAATCTTGCCAACCGCACCAAGTGGCTCTACACGCAGCTTGGGCTGGTGACGTCCGGCACGCTGATTCCGCCGACTGTCGCGCCGCTGAACAGTCCTCCGATAACCGGCACCCCGACGGTGCCGACGGCTCCGCTCGGCGATAGCTCGCAGACCATCGCCAACACCGCATTCGTGCAGGGCACCGTCAACGGCATGACGAGCCTGAGTGTTGCTGGTGGGGTCAACGTCACGCTGACGGCGGTGCAGGCGGGTGCGGGAATCCTCCAGTTCACCGGCGCGCTCACGGGAAATATCGCGGTCATTGTGCCCGGCGCATCGCGCAGGTGGATCGTTCAGAACCAGACCACGGGAGCCTTCTCGCTCACGGTCAAGACGGCATCCGGGGTCGGCACAGTAGTGACGCAGGGCAAATCCCAGTTGCTGGTCTGCGACGGCAATAACGTATGGAGTGGGTTTACCGACTTCCAAAACGTGCCGCTGACCGGCGCGCCGACGGCACCCACTCAGGCCCAGTTCGATAGCAGTACGAAGCTCTCGACGACTGCGTTTGTGCAGCGTGCCCTCGGTAACTTCCAGACTGGCTCACAAATCAATGCCAACACGACGCTCACGGCGGCCAACTCGGGCACGGCGTATCAGATCGCGGGCGCATATACGGTCACGTTGCCGCTTTACTCCACGATGTCAACGGGCGCGGCGTTCTATTTCTCGAACAATACCGGCTCTGTCGCCACGGTTCAGCGCAACACGGGCACGGATCCGACCATTACCACGGGCTCAACGAACGCGGGCTCGGTCAGCATTGGCTCGGGCGACACCCTATTGCTGATTGCCGTCGGCGGTATCTGGCTCGCATTCAGTGGCTCGGTCGCGGATGCCAATGCCGCCGCGATTACGTCGAAGTTTGCGCCGCTCGTATCGCCGGCGCTGACTGGCAATCCGACGGCGCCCACTCAGGCCCAGTTCGATAGCAGTACGAAGCTCTCGACGACTGCGTTTGTGCAGCGGGCGCTCGGAAGTCGCTCGGGCCTTACCGCTACGACGACGGCGACGCTGACGCTGGCACTCTCAGCAATCGGTCAAACGATCCAGTATTACGGCGGGAGTGCTGCGACGTGGACGCTGCCCTCTAGCGCATCGGTTGCCGCTGGTGGCGAGTATGAGATTGTTAATGGTAGTGGGTATGTCCTCACCATCAATGCTAATGGCACGGACAGCATCGTTCGGTCGAGCGGTATAGGCATCGCATCGATTGCCCTTCAGCCTGGCGACAGTATTCGCCTGGTCGGCGGCGGCGGAAATCTGTTTTACGCGGCGGGCGGCTCCGCGACGTTGCAGTGGTCTCAGTCGCTTGGCGTCACGCCTGCTGTGGCCGACAACAGTTCGAAGCTCGCGACGACAGCATTTGTCCAGCGTGCGCTCGGCGCTTTCGCTGGCTATGTCGCCTACAACGCCAACACCACGCTCACGAATGCGCTCGCTAATTTTGCGATCCAGTCGTTTGGCGGCACGATCACCTATACGCTTCCGGTCGGCTCGACGATGCCGAGTGGTTCGACGCTGACGTTCTATAACAATGGTGTCGGCCCGCTGTCGATCACAACGCAGGGTAGCGACTTCATCTATGACGGAGCGAATGTCCAGCCGGTAGTGCTCCAGATTGGCGACAACCTGGAGCTGATGTCGCGCGGTGGCACGGAGTGGGACATTGTCGGCGGAACGGCTGCGCTCCAGTATGTGACTGGGCCTCGCGTGGCCAGCCCCGCGCAGTTTGATTCCAGCACGAAGATTGCGACGACGGCGTTTGTGCAGCAAGCGCAAGGTAACTTCAGCGCATACAACTTGATCACCAACACGGCGACGATTAATGGGTCGCAGACGGGCGGCTTCTTCAATCTCGGCGGGACGACGGCTTACAACGTAACACTGCCTGCTCCAACGCAATCCAATCTGCGCCTGACGTTCTATAACTCGGGCAGCAGCGCCGTCACTCTTTCTACGCCGAGCGGGTTGATTTTCAATGCGCTTTCCAACGTGTCCACGCTTTCTGTTCCGATAGGTGGATCGATTGAGCTTGTGTCAACTGGCGGTAACTGGATCGCCATTTCTGGAACGGGCGGGGCGTCCCTCGCCACCAACGGCTATCAGAAGCTTCCAAGCGGTCTGATTATCCAGTGGGGCCAGGTTCCCTCGAATTCGTCGGGCGTCGCCACGTTAACGCTGCCTATAGCGTTTCCCAATGCCTATCTGATTGGGGTGGCGAACTACCTTCAGAATGCGGCCGGCCTGCAGTCCGTAACAGCAACAATTTCGACCAATTCTTCTAATACGCAGGCAATTGCAACAGCAAGCCTCAACAACGTAGCCGTCAGTAGCGCAACGGTATTTTTTATTGTTATCGGACGGTAAACATGGGTCAAAGATCCGCAGCATACGACGCGAACGGCAATATCACCGCTTTCTACGACAGCGTGGACAGCCCGGTGCCGGCCGGCGTTACAAGCTTCATTAATATTTCGGACGCCGAATGGCAGGCCTGTCTGGCACAGCCGGGTTGGACAGTGCAGGACGGCATGCTCGTCGCGCCCCCACCACCGCCGCTTCCGGTGCCCCCGCTTGACCCTGTTGACCACACCTTTGGAGGTGATTTATGGCAGTCCTCGATCGTATAGCAACGGCGCGTGATGACGCGTTTGCCGCGCGTGTCGCGATGATCCTCATGACGTCCTGCGTTAACGTGGCGAATGAAGACCCCACCTATGAAAACCACGCCAACCGGCTTCACTTCGCGCAGTTGCATTTCCGCGCTGCGGTGAACACCAAGGCGCTCGCGGCTGCGATCATTGCAAACAACACCACGATTCAGGGTGAGATCGACAGCGCGCCGACCCAGCTTGGCGCGAATGTCCCGGACAGCGATCTGGAGTATGTGATCGGTGGGCTGTTCGACAATTTCGCGAACGCCTACGCCTCAGTGTCCTAGTTTGACGGGGTGCTGTGGTCATCAGGGCGGCATCGGCCGGAGTAAGACATGGACCACTTTCCTGACTGGGCATCGTGCCAGACGTACGCGCTGGCCGCCCTTTCGGAGTCTGACCGGACGGTGATGCGATGCTATGAATCCGGCATCCCTGTGCCGGCCGAATGGCGGGATTACCGCAAGGCGTTGCGGTCCATCGTGTCGGCGACGACCGGCGACCCGACGCAGCCGCTGCCGCCACGGCCACCGTACCCGTCCGGCACGTGAGGCACGCGCATGCCCATCAGCGAAATCAGCACAGCGACGACACCCGTGTGGGGGTGGATCGGTGGCGGGGGACTGGCCACGGTGGCAATCGCTGCGCTGCAGCTTCGGAAGTGGCTGTCCCGCGACAGCCTCTTGCGCCATCGCGACAGCGCCGAGAAGGACATCCTCGAGCGCCTGTCCGACGAACTGGAAAAGTCGCACAAGCGCGTCGAGATCGCCGAGAAACGTTCGGACGAGGCCTACGAGGAGCGCAACAACATGCTGCGTGAACTGATGCCAATCCACGGCACGATGGCCGCGATGGAAGAACGCCTGAAACAGCAGGCGGAGACCATCCTGTTGCAGAACGAGGAACTTGCAAAGCTGCGCCACAAGGTCAGGCAGCAAGGGAGGCCAGGTGCCGTTTAGCACACCCACCTTTGCACGCCGGGGCATGCGTGCCATCCGCTACGCCGAGGGCTGGGCATTGGCAGCGGCCGTCGCGCTCGGCGGTGCCATCGCGGGCTATGCGTTCAGCGAGTACCGGCTGTCGGCCATCGTCATCCAGCTCAACGCGGAGCACCAGGGCGAGATCAAACGCCTGCAGGACTCCAATGAGCGCACGCTCACGGCGCTCACGGCGCGCGTGCAGTCGGCCGCACAGACAGCCACCCTCGCCGGCACGAAGGCCGCGACCGCGGCGGACCAGTCAGCCCAGGCCGCCGAGACGGTCAAGTCGGCCGCCGCTGTCGTGCGGCGCCGTCGTCCTGTCGTTGAGGTACCCGTCTCGAGCGCAGCGGCGGCGTTGCCGGAACCGGCGCGCGCCAGCCTGAACCGCGCGGTCGAGCGCACCAACCGCAAGATCAGGGAGCACAAATGATGCGCGCTGCATTGCTTTGCCTGCTGTTTGGGGCATGCGCCACGCAGGAAGCCGCTACGCCGCCTCCTGCGTGTCCACCGCTGCCGACCCTTGTGGAGCACGCGACGGCGGCACAGGTGGCCGCATACGCGCAGCAGGTGGTCGACCTGTACGGCCAGTGCGCGACGATTCAGGAATCAAAGGGTGCCGCGCAGTCGCCATAGGCGTCGTGACGGCATGCTTGGGCGCATGGACACATTTCCCGACGCATTCGCGAAGCTCATCAACGTTGAGCAGGGCCTCAGCATGGACCCGACCGACCGCGGTAACTGGACCAGCGGCAAGGTCGGCGTCGGCCAGCTGAAGGGCACCAAGTACGGCGTCAGTGCGATGTCCTACCCGACGCTTGATATCGCCAACCTCGCGCTCGACGACGCGCAGGCCATCTACCGGCGCGACTACTGGAACAAGGTGCATGCGGACCAGTTGCCGTCGGTCGTCGCATTCCAGGTGTTTGATGCTGCCGTGAATAGCGGTGTCTCCCAGGCGGCGAAATGGCTGCAGAAATCCGTCGGCGCGACCCCGGATGGGGTGATCGGTAACCTCACGCTTGCCGCGGTTTCAGCGCTCGCGCCTGCGGTCATCACGGGGCGCTTTAACGCGTACCGGCTGATCGACATGACCGACATGGCCGGATGGCCGATGAACTCGCGCGGGTGGGCGAAACGCGTGGGAAATAACCTGCTGATGGGACTCGCATGAGCACCTGGGGCGACGTCGCCAGCGCCATCGCCAAGGGCGCACCACTACTGGGCAGTCTGGTGCCGGGTGTCGGCACCGTGGTCGGCGTGGGCGTGGGCGCAGCGGCATCGATCATCGCCTCGGCGCTCGGCGTGCCGGCGGACCCCGACAGCATTACGGCTGCCCTGAAGAACGATCCCGATGCGCTCGCGAAGGTGCGGCAGGCCGAACTGGATAACCAGTCGAAGCTCGCCGAGATCGCCATGCAGCGCGAGCAGAACGTGCTTGCAGCAGATACCGCGCGGTACGCCGCAGAAAATGCGGACCGTGCCAGCGCCCGGCAGCTGGCCGCGTCGCAACCGAAGGACTACACGCGGCAGATCATCACCTATCTGCTGCTCGCCATTACGGGTGTCGTGGTCTGGTTCATCTTCAGCGGGCATTCCGAGTCGCTGATCAGGGACCCGTCGAGCGCGATTACGGTCGGCACCGTGCTCGGCTATCTGTTTAACGAGCTGAAGCAGACGCTCGCCTACTGGTTCGGCTCATCCCGTGACAGTTCCGAGAACCAGCGTACGGCCCTGGAGGCGGCGGTGTCGCCCGGGACGGTCATTACGGGCAATCCCTCACAGGTGACGACCGTGCGGGCGTCGGGGAACGCGCCGCAGAATGTAACAGCGGCTCCCGCAGATGACGTCTACAGAGGTAGCTGATAATTCTATCAGAATCCCCGCTCAGCGGCCTTCCAGTAGGCGTTTGCCGCCATTTCGCTCTCCTATTTGTATGGGCAAAGAAATTGTAAGATTTGTTGCAAGATTTTTAAATTAATGGACAACATGTAACTATCTCCATACGATTTCTGCGTGCGACGCCTTTTCTGCGTACTAATCAAAAACGCAATACCCAGGGTCGATTTCCGAAACAATGCCCGAGAGAGAAAAGCGCAACATCATCCGTGAAGACGCGCTGCGTCTCGCACATGCACTGCGTCTGGTCGCCAGTGCATTTTTTTATGCCGACCCCGCCGGAACCGAATTAACACCAGCGCAACGTGATGCTGCATTTCAGGCCGCCAAGGCTCTCGCTGCGCATTCAAACCTGAAGTCCCTCTACGACCGGAACTGAAAATCATGCCTCATGCATATGCGCGCAATAAAACCAACGGCAATCTGAATAATGCGGAAAAGCGCCTCGTTGCTGCCGAGTCGCTACGATTAATGAAAGAGGACGCGGGCCTCTCGCGAATAGAGGCGCTTCGCCGCGGTATGTCGACTCTCGACAAGTCCCGTCAGAAACCGGTCATCGATATGGCTCATGCGAAATGGGTCATCCCGCTATGGGAGGAGATGGCCGCTGAGCGCGATGCCATGAACGGCGAAGCTGAAATACCCACCGCCTCCGCGTCTGCGCTTCCCGAGAACACCACCATTCCTACCATCGCCGAGCTATCTGCGCCGGCAGCGGCTTCGGCTGATGCCGTTCTCGCTGCTGACAGCGAATCTGAGGGACCTCCCGAGGCCAGTGTGCCGGTCGACGGCACCGTCAGGAAGAAGACGGGAGGGCAGAAAGGTTCGACGCTGGTGCGGTGGAATGGTAGTGAACGAAAAACGGTGGCGAAGGGTTTCCTGAAACTGAAGGCCGATTTTCCGGACATGAAGGACCTGGACTGCCTGCGCAAGTCCATGCAGTACAACCTGCCTGATCACCGCCAGCGCAAGATCGTCAGTTGCAAGGAGCCGTGGTTCCGGGCCACGCTCGACGAAATCCGCGCGGAGGCCGAGCGCGAAATCCACGCGGCGCGAGAGCAGCGCGAAGCGCAGCTACGGGCCGAGCAGGACGCGATTGACGCGGCGAAGGAGCGCGAGACGGCGGAGCGGCTGGAGGCCGAGCGCATCGAGCAGGAAAGGGCGGAGGCGGTCGAGCAGGCGGTGGAGGAGTACCGGGCCAACGCGTCGCTCGAGGAACTGCTGTTGCTGGTGGCGAAGAAGGCAGCGGGCCTGATGGTCGGCTCGCTCGTCGAAACCCTGCAGACGCAGGTCCTCTCGCAGCTTACCGGTGTCGTGCGCACGCCGATGTCCCTGCACATGCCAGGCGTCCCGCCGATCCAGCTCGAGCAGGGCGAGGCGACGAAGCCGGCACCGCGTGATCGCTTGCCACGCGTACTGGTGATCGGGCTGATGCGCCAGCAGACCTGGGAACTCAAACGCGCGATGGATGGCATCCTGAAACTCGACTTCATACAGGTCGAACACACGGGCGGCTCGTCGATCGAGGAAAAGGCGCGCAACGCCGACCTGGTCGTGCTGATGACCAAGTTCATTTCCCACCAGCATACGGCCGCTGCAAAAAAGGCGAACTCGCATGTGGTGTATCGCAATGGTGGCGTAAGCGAGCTTAAGCGCTGGCTCACGTCGTGGGTCAACGGCGAGATCGCGCTTGCCGCGTGACGTCTGAACGCACACCGGAAGACTGATCATGGGACGCGCGATTGAACGGGCCGACTTCGAGGCCGTGTGGGAGAGGACGGCTTCGACGGCCGTCGAGGATTTCAACAGGAACGGCGAGGTATCCCCGAAGCTGTTCATGCTCACGCTGGGGGACGAGCCGGGCGAGGTCCGCTCGTTCGGCGTCTTGGATCCGGCGCTTATCCATGCGTTTTTCAAGCGGGAAACCGATCACGGCAAGGACGCCATGGCGGCGCTGCTGCGGCTACTTCTGACGCCAGACTCGCCGATGCGCAAGGCGATGCGCAAGCATGGTGCGTCGCCGCCGGATGTCCTCGTGCAGGTCAACGAAGCCTGGGTAAATAACCGCCAGGGCAAAACGAAGGAGCAGGTCGAAGCCGAGTATGAGAAATACGGTTCGGTGGAAGCCATGCCTGACCGCACTGAATGCGTGTGGATCGGGTTGCATACTCACGGGTATTCGACCATGGGCATCTGTCCGATCCTGGATAACCCGCGGCGTGCCGAAATCGGCAAACTGGCACCGCCCGATGGCACGTTCACTGGCCGCTTTTCGATGACCAGCGAGACATGAAGCGGCAGCTTCCGCCCTCACTGCGCTTCCTTCCCGAGTACCTCAATGAGCCGCAAAACATAGCCCAGGTCGTTATGCGTGTTCAGCCATGCAGGGTTGCGCTCGGTCGGCCGCGCGCTGCGATGCGCGCGCGTGATCTGTAGCAGCCTTGTGTCGGACAGCAGGGCGCGCGCTGCCGACGCCAGTCTTTCATCGTTCATCGCACGCCTCTGCGGCCCGTTACTGGATCAGGAAACGGGCGCGGTTCTTTTCACCCGCAATCCACGACGGTGGACGCGCCAGACCGCTCCAGGTGGCTCCCGTTTCCGGGTCCCGGTACTTCGGCGGCTGCTTGCCCTTGAAGGGCGCCTTGCGCTTTTTGGTGGCTTTCGGCGTGGCCGTTTTCGCTGTGGCTTTCTTCGCCACAGCACGCTTCTTTGCCGGGGCGACCGGCAGCACCAGATCATCCGGCGTCAGATTGATATCCGCGAGAAATGCATGGATCGCTTCGCCGATGGCGACCTTGAACTTCTCGTGCTCGACCGCAATGCGTTTTTCGAGTACTGCGAGTCGCTTGTCGACGTTTTTTTTGATCGGCATGTCTGGTGTGCTCCTGTGGTGGTGGTAATTAATGGCGTGTCTTGCGGACGACCGCGCGCCACGCGATGCTGAACATCCGGATCTGCGGGTCCTGATCAAACTCGCGGCTTTCGCTGTCGCTCGGCAGCCGCAGGCAGTTCTCAAGCAGGTCGAACACCGATAGCTGGCCGCAGCCAATGCACAGCGAAGCGTCGCCATGCTTTGGCTTCGCGTCACTCCGCATGTTGTCGTGCGTGTCGTTCGTCTTGCCGCAATGCGGGCAGACGAATGCGGACCCTTGCGGCATCAGTGCGTCTCCCGGCCCACGGCATTCAGTTCCGCAATGATCGCGGATTCAGTCTCACCGAATACGATGACGAAACGCTGGCCGCTCAGACCGACCTCCGCGCCGTCGAACATGATCGGCTTGCCTTCCTGCAGTTTCTTCAGGTTCAGGCGCGACAGGCCGAGGATGACCGTATCGCCCGCGCGTGCCTTTATCATTCGTACTCCTATGCTAATTTTACATAATAGAAGTTATCAACCGGACTGGTATGTTTGCCGGTGCTGCGTTTTCTGGCGTCGCGTGTCCTCATTCGTCGCCGCTCATGATCGTGCGAAGGCCGGGATAGTACAAGTCGCATCGCTCCCACACCGGACGGTTTTTTTTCGGGCAATCCGCTATCTGCGCGCCCAGATCGGTCATCGGGAAGTTCTCGCCAAGCGAAGCAACCAGCTTCGACAGGCGATATCGGCCGCGCCGCTCGCAGCGGGAACAGGCCACTTCGATATGGCTCGCGCGTGCCGCGACTGCCCCGAGAGTAATGCTGCCGTTTGCCATCGTTAGATCTTCATTTCCGCTCTCGCTGGGCAAGCCATAGCAAGGGCGACACTAGAACGGCGAACGTTGTAAGCACGATGCAACCGAACATGTTGTAACCGGAATTGCGCAGGAAGCGCCATTGCTGTCGAATCACTGGTAACCCCCTACTTGCGCAGCCCATTCGGGAAGTACTCGCGTATGTCCGTCATGCGTGCGCTGCGGCCAATCAGAGCGTAGGCTTCATCGAGCTTGCGCAGGTCCAGCATGGCGGTTTCGCGCGGCGCGTCCATCTTGCAGCTCTCGGCGCTCGCGGCCATGTTCAGATGAACGCGGCACGCCAGCGGCCGGTGCTCGTAGATGCTGCAGGCGTTATTCCGCAGAAACGGACACGGCTTGATGCCGCCGTGAAATGACTCGACGAACCCTGTCAGCGCAGGTCGCTCGATGCCACTTCGCGGGTCGAAAAATGGCCACGTTTTCGGCTTGCGCGCCTTCACGCCGATCGCATGCGCGATCACGTCGGCTTCCGGCTCGGACACCATCGTCGCCATATGGCAGCAGCTGCTGCAGCCGCGCTTGCACGCGGCATATGGGGCGGCGGCGGCCGTCATCTCGTCGGCGATCACGTACAGGCCACGCAGGCGCGCGCGGACCGGCTCGGTGCCGTTAATCAGCTTCAGGATGCGGACGTTCCATCCGGGTATGCGTGGCCGGATCTTCTCGGCTGCGAGCTGCGCATTACGGGCCGCTGCGACCCGGTCCGCGTCAGCCAGCGGAATCAGCTTGCGTGGCTGCTGTGGTTGCGGCTGCGTGGTGCCGAAAATCGTGGCGGCTGCGTGGCTCATTCAGCCTCCGCCGTGCGGGCGTTTTCATCGGCGTCGGTGGCAAGCAGCGCGAGGATCTCGAGCGCAATGTCGACGGCCTTCGTTGCAAGGTCATCATTAAGTCCCGGGCGCCGGGCCTGGTAAATCGTGGCGAGGCGCTCGCGGTTTCTCATCATTGTTTGCCCGGTAATGTCTATTGAACTGAGGACGACGTTCGCCTTCATTGCCTGGGGCAAGCTTTCCAAAAATGTCATGGCTTCCGTCCTCCCTGTGCGTTGATTACTCTGTCAGTCCTGTGCGATGACCAGCCTGTCCGCCTTTGGCGCGCCGCGTACTCGTGCAGCAGGAATTGACATCCTCCCCGGCCTAAAGACCGGGGATTCCTACTTCTAGCGCTTGATGTCCCAAGCGGGCAATGTTCCGCGCTGCGTTCGTGTCGCGGTCGTGGACTGACCCGCACGAACTGCACGTCCATTGCCTTATTCCAAGGCATGCCCTACCTTTCGGACTGCAAGCGGGAATGACCCCGCAGCACGAGCACGTCTGGGTTGAAAACGCTTCGTTGACCTCTGCGAACACCACACATTGCCTTATGGCTTTGTACTTGAGTGTTGTCCGAAACATCGTCCACGCGGCATCGTGCACGGACTTGGCCATGCTCGTCTTTGCCAACGCCTTCGCGTTAACGTTGCCCACGAAGATTGCTGCATGTTTCTTTACCAGCGCCGACGTTTCCTTGTGGATTGCATCCTTGCGCTGATTCGCGATTTTGGCGTGGATAGCCTTCACGCGACGTTTCTTGTTTGCCCGCTGCGCGATGCCTAGCGCCTGCTCTGCCGCGCGATAGAACTTCTTCGGCGCGAACGCCGTGCCATCGCTGTATGTGGCCAGCGTCTTTAGGCCAAGGTCTATGCCGATGGTCGTTGTGCCTTCCGGGACGCGCTTCTCATCCACTTTGACCTTGACGGCGATGTTGACGTACCAGCGACCGCGCGAGTCCTCGTTAAACGAGCCGCTGCACAGTTCGTAATTCGACAGGCCGTACGAGTCCCAAAGGCCAATCTTGAGCCCGTTGAAATGAAGTTGCCCGGCCTTGTGCTTGATGTGCGCGCCCTTGAACGGCACCCAGCCGAGCGAGTATTTAGGCGACTTGCGATTGCTCACGCGCCAATTTAGCTTCTGGCGCTTGAATTGCTTCAGGCGTGTGGCGAATTCCTTGCACGTCTCCTGAACTGTACCGGACCCGACCGCAACGCCTTCGCACTTGCTGAAGCCAGCCGTGAGCGCGCACAGATCGAAGCCTGACAGCCATACCTTCGGGCGGTTGCAATAGCGCTTCAGGCTGCGATACTGCGTTTCATTGGCGTAGTTCCAGACCGTATTCACGTCGCGCGCCATCGCAAGCATCGCCTTGGCGTGCTTGTCTTTGATGCGAAACTTGAGGGTCTTGGTGGCTTCCATAGTGTAGATAGTGTGGCTCAATAACTTGGTCAACGCAAGCGGTTTTTGTGCCTCATCTACTGAGGTGTACAATGCCGGCATGGACGAGAAACCTAAACACCCGGGCGGTCGGCCGCCAAAGCCAGAAAGCGAGCGCCTGGTGCTGCGCTCGATTCGCCTGACGCCCGCTCAATGGGAAAAGATCGACCTGTATGGTCGCGACTGGCTGCGCGCACTAATCGACCGCGCCAAGCCGCCGAAGCCGTAGAAGGACGGCTGCGCCGTCCGCGCTATCCTTCCCCGCCCTGAAGGACGGGGCTTGCCGCGCAAGTCCGGTCAATGAAGCGCAGCCGGTACGTGACGGCGTAGCCCCTCATGCGGGCTTCCTTGCCCCGGCGCGCACGATGCCTAGCATCGCTTCGGTAATCCTGATTGATTCGCTCTCGAGTACGCGTAGCGAGTCGACGATCCGTTCATGGCCGGCGTGCGCCTCGTCCCACGTGCAATACCGGAGCATCTGGCTGGGGTCGGCCATTTCGTCGTCGATAAAGCACATGGTTTCGAAAAGGATAGGCGGCCCATCGCCGAAAAAATTATGGTCAATCCCCAGGAAGACCGTCGACACCCAGATATTGCTCACATGGGTTGATGCCACCCGGCGGTCGCCTATGCCGTCGTCCTGCTTTGCGGTCAGCTCGTACCAGCGCGCCCACTCCATTAGCGACGCCTCGCGGATCTGCCTGTCGATCAGAATGTAATGCTTCACAGGACACCTCGCATTACGTGCGCGTCGTCATGAAAAACCTTGCACTTCCCGCAATACCTGTACTTCACGTCATTCAGATTCCAGGAGGTCATGCCGCAGCGCAGGCAGCGGATGGCGCGGCCAGCCTCGAGGATCTGGTAACTGCTCATGCGGCACCCGCGAGGTCGGCGCGGATCTGCCGTGCCATCGTCTCGAGAATTTCCGCCAGACGCAGCTGCGTCATGAGGTCCGCCTGCACCGAAAATCCGGAGCCGCGGGAGCCGTTCAGGATGAGGAGGATCGCGCCCTCAGCTTTGGTGCGCACGCGCGCGTCGGTGCAGAATTCATCGTATTTGCCTGGCCCTAGCGCCATGGTTCTCTCCTGATCATAGTTGGCGGTTCGCCGGGTTACGGGCCACCCATGCCAGCGCGGCCATGTGTGCTGCCTGCCTGCGGGTGGTGCCTGCAGGATCCGGTGGCAGGTCGCCTCCGCAGCACGAACACAGGCCGTTCAGGTGGTTTCAGCCCACCGACGACGGCGCGCACTGCGCACTCCCAATGAGCCACGCCATTGAAGTACCGCTCTATGGCGTCGCCGTAGCGGATCGGTTCGGAACAATGCACGCATACCTCGTCAGTCATGTCAGCCATTCCCATGAATACCGCTTTCGTTTCAGTTCGGCCAGCGCTGCGATGGGTGACGCGCCGACCATCCAGTGCAGGATCGGCGCGGCCCTCACGCATTGCCAGCGCAGGTTGTTTCTCTCCCACACGGCGCCTGCGACGAGGTGTGGTGCACTCACGCGCAGAACGCGTCGCTCGGTCACTGCGCGATGGGCTGCACGACGTTGATCGCCGTGCCGTGGCCCTCGAGCAGCTCGCTCCAGTGCACACACTGGTCCAGTCCGCCGACGAAGCCGAGTTCCTCTGCCACCATCCAGATTGCATGCGGATTGGGTACGCGGTCCGGCTTGCCGACGCTCATGCTCATATGGCGACAGGTGCCGATCGGATGCCCTTTCTCGATGCTGAAGGTCACCAGAAAGTGGGTCGGCAGCCGCACGGACTGCGAGGTCATCTGATCCTTGTGCGCGGCCTTGCCGGCGGGGTGCTTCAGTGCCTCAGTCAGGACGGCCATGTCGACCGGCTGCCGCTGGGCCAGCTCGCGCAGCGCCTTGAGCGCCTCGCGCTCGTCGGGGCCGATGAACAGCGGCGTGACGCTCACAGGCCCCTCCTGATCGCCGCATTCGGGTCCTGCGCTGCCATCGCCATGCCGAGCAGCATTGAGACATTCGGTATCTGCCTGGCGCAATGCTCCAGAAACTTGCGCTCCTCCGGATCCGCCTCGGTGAGCAGCCGCGCACGTAGTACGTCGGCGAGGTCGTTCAGCATTGCGCAGGCGCGCCGTGCGACCTGGAGGTCGCTTATGGCCGGTTCGGTCATAGCCACACCTCGACGATCTGCGGCTCGTCCTGTGGGCTGCGTGGCAGGCACGTCAGGCCCGGATACAGGCGCGTGATCAACGCCCGCACTTCCTCGAGCGTGTCGCAGCAGAACGCCGTCGAGGTGGGCTGGTCAAGTTCGAACAGGCGCGCGACGTACTGGTCTGGCGCGTCGGCCGGCCGCTCGTACACGGTCCATATGCATAGCTTGCCGTCAGGGCTTTCGATGATCATGCGTGGGTATCCTCAACGGGCGCGCCGCGGGGTTCAGATGGATGTCCGAGCAGCAGCAGGACGACGTTCTCGGCGAACAGGTTTTCGCCGCCACGCGAGCGCAGCCAGCAATGCAGGCTGTCGCGATCGAGTTCGGCGATATCGTAGTTGCCTCGCTTACCATCGAACGTCGCCCGCACATAGATGCCGGTCGGACCAAGTCCGACGCGCGCGGTGTCGACGGTGTATTCGTTCACGGGTTGAAGTACTCGCGCCCGGCGTCGCCGTCAGGGCGCCTACGGCCTGTGTCCGGATGCCTTGTCCAGCCGGTGGGCTCGGTGCCCTCCTCGCCGCTCCACGCGTCGAGTGCCGCGCGCGCATCGTCGAAGGTCTGGTAGCACCAGCGGTCGCCGTGACCCCATTCGGTGAGGTCGGCAATGATCGCCACGCTGAATGCCAATTGCATCAACGCAGCGTCACGCCCATTTGTAAATCGCGTGTAACGAAGAAATCCATTCTCGGCGCATATCTGTACGTCGCGCGCGGCTTCGAGCCGCTCCCGTTCTTCCACTCTCATGCGCTACATGCCTTCTGGGCTGGAGTACTCCCCGGGGGTCACTTTTCTTGTGTGTGACGCAGAATTTAACACGGGCATTCTGCTTTTCGCTAGACGAATCTGCACGAAGGGGTCGTCTAGGGTCTCTAGGGGGGTTGTCTAGGAGCCTAGACGGCAGCGTCAGCGCGCTCTGGCTTCCGCGCAAGCGCGAACGTCAGAAGGTCATCCGTCGTAGGTTCGCCCCACAGCTTTGCCGCCAGCCACGTCGAGAATGCGGTACGTGCGGGCATCGTCTTGAGTAGGTCTTTCTTGATCGCGCGGGCGGTCACCGCCGGCACGTCGGTCGTCAGGAACTCGGCGATGAGCGCATTTTTAGGCTCGGTGTCTAGCTCCATCCAGTAGCCATATGCTTCGCGCCACTGATGCGCGGCGTAAGCCTCACGAAGCTTGGCCTGCTCCGCCGTCGGATCTGCCAGGTCGAGTTCGGCTTGTGGTCTTGCTGCGCCTTTGGATTTCCCGTAGCGATCAGCGAGCGCTTTCATGAAGTACGCAGGGATGCTTTTGACCGGCGGCTGGTTCCTGTCGGCGACACGTGCCTTCGTGTACTCGATGGCGTCCTCGATCACGACGGCATCGTGTGACTCGCAGATCTGTTTGGCCTTGTGCTGTCTCAGGCCAAGGTCGACCAGCGAGAGAATCAGCTTCTCGTCGTAAGGCGGCAAGCCCGAGTCCGCATCCCAGCTAGGAGGTTTGGGCGTCACCACAAACTGAAGGTCGGTGACGCGTCTGCCAGTTTTGTGCTCGACCAGTTCGACCGTAAAGTCCGCGCGCGTGCTTACCTCGGCAATTGCCGGGCGCAGGATGTCTCGCTTGAAGTACTTGTATTCGGTTACGCCGTGATCTTTCGTGCCGCAAAGCATCGCGACCCACCACCCCCACGGCTGTTTCTTCATCACGCCGTCATTCCAGGTCACGTACCTCTGGCAGTACTCGAAGAGCGCGGCCGATGCGCCGGACCGGATGCGCGTGTGAATGACGAGGGACAGCTTTGTGAAGTTTCGTTTCGGCCTAAGAATTTCCTCGCGCAGCGCTTCCGAAAAACTCCATTGAAGAATGAACGAGCTTTTCTTCTGGACGATCTTGGCGTGCGCCAGCATCGTACTCACGGCCCACGTTCCCCCTTCCTGTGTCGGTTGGTTCCACTCAATCGGTGTCGTCACGAGGTCACGTAGACTGTCCTGGATGCCTTTGTAATCGTTCCGGTGACCGATGTGTCGCAGGACTTCCCGCAGCGGTCGCTGGTGTTTTGTCTGCTCGGGTTCCTCGCGTTGGGCGATGGAGATGAGGACGTTGAAAAGCCGGCGCGTGACTGGCGTCAGCGTGCCGGTTTCGGGGATCACCCCGAGCGTCGGGTTGGCCCGTACGACGATCGTGTCGCCAGAGTTGGTTGATGTCTTGTTCGGCTGCATGGCGTGTACGGTATTCGATATGGTGAAAAAATTCAATTCAATAAATCACCGTTAATCGCCCGTCCCAAATCTCTCACCTTTCGACGAAACGTCCCAAATCTCTCACCTTTCGCTTTGCCCCTGTTCGAATCGTCCCAATTCGCTCACCTTTCCGTCCCAAAAGTCTCACCTTCGATCCGCATCCGTCCCAAACTGCTCACCTAACCGTCCCAAAACCCTCACCTAACCGTCCCGAAACCCTCACCATTATTCTCGCTAAGCCTTGCCTGGCGCGGCTCCCGCGTGCTGCAATGTCTTTAAGGTTTAAGTGTTTACCTTCTTTAAAAAAGCACAAAGGGGCTGTGTGCTAGAGAGCTATCGCTCAACCCCTGCCGGCCGGGGCAGCCTGGTCGGCCGAACTGGGCATGCGCAGTGGAGCGCTAGAAAGGTGAGAAAAATGGGACGATTTCTTCACCGGCTTCGTCATTTTGACTAAGCCGTGTCCTAACAGATCACCCGGAAAGCCTTGCAGGACGGGGGGTTTGGGATTTGTCAGTCTAGTGGGTAAGCGCGCGCCGGGCCTAGACTCGCATGCGATCAGGCGTGGCTAAGTCGGTGAGGAAATCTAGGAAGGTCCCTAAAAACCCTCACCTCTTTCCGGTTGCCTGTCATTCCGGCTTCGGTGGCTCGATGCCGAGCGCCTTCAGCCGTGCGTTGACCGCCTCGCACACTGCCGCCAACGCGATCGAGTGCATGGTTTCGCCGTACTGCGTGTCGCCGAGCCACTTCAGCTTGAGGTAGTCATCCTCGGGCATGCGGAGGTTGAACGTCTGCTTGATACGGGGCGTCGCGCCCTCCCACGGATAGGCCTGCCGGGGCGGCTGCGCCGGTGGCTTGGTGGCGGCTTCTGCGGCGGGCTTCTGCTTTGCAGCAGGCTTCGGCGGTGCTTTGGTCGCCCGCTGGGCCTTTTTGCGGGCCGCTGGGGCCGCTGGCGGTGCCTTCGGGGTATCAGCAGCCGGCCCGGCGGGTTCCAGGGCCGTCTGGGGCGTTTCTGGCGCTTCGGGCTTCTCGCCCTTCACCGCCCCGATGGAAACGGCCGGGGGGTTAACGCTCGCCTGCGCCAGAAACGCCTGCATGTCGGGTGGTGGCTTCAGCTTGTTTTCGGTCGTCGCGCTCATGCCCACACCTCCGCCGCCAGGGCCGTCAGTTCCGCGATGGCCTTCTGATCGCGGCCAAACTCGCTGACCGCCCTGCCCTCCTCGGCGACCAGTTCGAAGATCTGCCGGTGGGAAATCCGCGTGTTGAGGATGCCGTCGTAGTTCTCGAGCCCCTCGAGCGCCTCGCGGATCTTCTGCTCGCGCGTCGACTTCGCGTTGGTGGACGCACCGTTGACCAGGATGAAAGCCTTCAGGGCCGGGTTGAAGCCGCGCGCGAGTTTGACCAGGCTGTCCATCTTCGTGGTGGCCGCGCTGTCGAACAGGGAGGTCTTGATCGGGGAGATCAGCGTGTGCGCGACGGTCATCGCCTCATACATCTCGACGTTGGTCGACCCGGTGCCGCGCGTGTCGATCACGATGTCGTCGTACTTTGGCATCTGTGCGCGGATCTGGTCGGCTACGCCTTCGCCGAAAAGCGAGATACACGGTATCGACGGCATGAATTTCGACCGTACGCGGATCGCCGCCCACATGGCGGCGCTCTGCTGCTGGTCGGTTTCGATGAGCAGGACTTCCCTGCCCTGTGCGGCGCGCTCGCGCGCCATCTGTACGGCCAGCGTGGACTTGCCGGTACCGCCCTTGCCCGAGGCAAAAAGCACGTTCATATGGTTTCCCCAATATGGTTTGTGTGGTGTGAGACGCTTGCGATCATGCCTACGATCTGCGTTCAACGCAATGTTTTATACGGTCTGATTCGAATGGTTCGATATGTCTCATACGGTATTGATGATATGAATAGTATGTGTGGTATCAGTCATACCGTATTAGTCGAAAGATATGGAATGTCTCATGTGAAACATCGGGTATCAGACATACCTGTGCGGCAGCGTCAAGAGGGCGGAGGGGGGATTTTTCTCCCCCCTCCTTCGCGGTGCGCTGGCCGGGGGGGCTGAAACTGGAGAGGGGTGGGGAGAAAAATCCCCACCTCTGTATGTCGCGTATGACAGATACGGTATCAGTGATACTACTCATACCATCTGCCACATATCTATCATTCGGTATCGGTCATTCGGTATCAGTCGCTTGGTATGGATCAGCTGATATGAGGCCTTTCGCATCGAGCCTGCGCCGCGACTCCCGCATGGCCGCCGTGAAGCGCGCCTCGACGAATTCGAGGGTCATTCCGGGCGGCCGGGGGTGCTGGCGGTCGTACACCATGTGGCACCAGTAGCAGGCATACGCGCCGGCGTCGTCGCGGGCCTTGAGGCCTTTGGCTTTCCCGTCGCTCGATCGGTTGGAATGCGCCCACACGGTAGTTTCGGTGCCTCCACAGCACACGCCGGGCAGGCGCAGCGTGCAGGTTTCGCCGTTTGCTGACTGGCGGATCGGGGTGGTCCTCGGGCGGCTGCGCTTGAGGCAGCTGTGGCGTTCCAGCGGGGTCTTGCGGGTGAGGCCTTTGGCTCCGGGTTTCCGCCGGATGCCGGTGCGCTTCATCGCCCGCTGATGCGCGTCATGCCGCCGCAGTGCTCGCACTTCGTGCGCTGCCGCTCGCGCAGGCGCTGCAGCTCGTCCTGATACCGCGCGTGCAGCTCGTGCCAGCGGCTCTCGGCATGGCACAGTTGCTGCAGGACCCACATCGGATTGAGCTTCTCGCCGCAGGCCTTGCAGGTGACCTCGGCCAGCTTCTCGTCGACCAGATAGCCGGTCATGAAATGGCAGCACTTGCTGGTCGGGACCAGCAGCACCCGGTCCGGCCCGAGGTTGCGCTGCGTGACGGGCAGCGGCGTCACGTTGTCATCGGCCGGGTTCGTCATGGACACTCCAGTTCGGGTTGGCGCCCGCGGCGCGCTCCTGCATGGCCCGCGTGGTGCGCCAGTTGTAGAAGCGCCGCAGGCAGTACGAGCGCACGAGCGAAATCGCCGTGTAGATCACGCCGAGGGTGATGTTCTGAGTCGCGGTGATGTGCCAGCCGAACAGCGGGAAGAGCAGCGCGTTGGCCGTGCAGTTGATGCCGTAGCCCACCGCCACGTTGGTGACCGCCTCGAGGGCGGATCCCTTTCTCGACTGGCTCACGGTGCCCGCCCTCAGTCGGAAAACAGCGAGGGCTGGGTGAGGTGGTTAAGGCGGGCAAACTGCGCCACGATCTGGGGCAATTCGGCCTTGCGCTTGAGCATCTGGCGCGAGCCGAAGCGCGCGAGTTCAAGGGATGCCGCGTCGCGCTTTTCCAGTTCGTGAATCTGATCCCACACGCTGCGGTCGCGATTGCGAATGTAGTCGGCCATCGCGTTAAACGCCGCAATGAAAGCAACCTTGACCGCCAACGCCTTAGCGCCCGTGAAGCCCATAACGAGCAACATAAACCCGTCTTTCGTCATGCGGTACGCGGGCCGCGCTTCGCCCTTCGCATCGCGATATTCAACCGGCTCAAAATTGAGCCGGCCGAACTCCGGCGGGCAATCGCGCAGCAACGCGGCAACATCGCGCAACACGTTTTTATGCAACTTGCCGAAGTGCGCCGCGACAATGCGCGTATCGGTCACGGGCTCCACGCCGTCGAGCATCACGAAATCCTGAAACGAGAGGGCTTTCATCGCATTCTCCTGAAGCGCGGCGTCGGCGCTAGAACGGCAGGTCATCAAAATCGTCTGGATCGGGCGGGGGACTTGCGGCCCGCGTGGTGCCCGTACTGACACCCTGTGCGGGGTTGCTGACGTGATCGGCGCGGGTCGGACGGCTGCCGGGCAGTTCATCGTCCATGTCATCGAAGCCGTTGCCCGCGCTGCGCTCGCCGAGCATCTGGAACATCGCCACGCGGATCTCGGTGGCGTAGTGCTTGGTGCCGTGCTTTTCCCACGACCGCGTGCGCAGCGCGCCTTCGAGGTAGATGGCGGCGCCTTTCTTCAGGTACGTGCTGGCGACCTCGGCCTGACGGCCGAACAGCACGCAGCGGTGCCATTCGGTGGCCTGTTTACGCTCGCCGGAGCCCTTGTCGCGGAACCGGTCGGTCGTGGCCACGCGCAGGCTCGTGACCGCCTCACCGCCCGCGGCGTAGCGAGTCTCGGGGTCGGCACCGAGGTTGCCGACCAGGATGACCTTGTTGACCGATGCCATGGCGTTCAGTGGGCTCGACTACAGGCGCAGTGACCCGTGCCAGAACGGCGCGAAGTACCACAGCAGCACAAGGATGCAGATCACGATGAAAATCACGCGCGCCACAAGGGCGAACGGTGCCGGAAGCGGCAGCATGGTGATCAGGTAATAGAGCAGCCCGAGAATCAGGACCGCCACCAGCAGCGAAATCAGGATTTCCATTGCGTCGCTCCTTCGGGTTAGCCGTCCAGCGCGGCGCGCCGTTCACGGAACAGGTTTGTCATGGCTTCGCGCTCGGCAGGGTCCTCGAGCGAGGCGATCAGGTCGCCGGCCTGATCGAGCGCGTCGATGGTCTGCGCGGCGTTCAGGAGACCCGCGATCTCATCGGCGCTAAAGAGCCGCTTGCCGCCGTCATCCGGCTCGCTGGTGGCCTCCGCCGGGGGCGCGTCGTCCTTTGCCTCGCCCTTGTCGCCAGCGCGTTTGGCGCGTTCCTTCTCGGACTGGATCTTGGCGCGGTACGCCGTGCTGATGCGTTCGCGGTCAGCCTCGTTGGTCACGCGCGCGTACGGCTCGATCGCGTCGCCGAGCTGCTGCCGGGTTGTCGCCGCCTCGATCGCGGCGATGATCGCGTTCGCGTCGGGCTCGGCGTCGGCCGACTTGCTCGCGGCCGGGACGGAGCGCTTCGCGGCCAGCCGGTTGCGCACGGAGGTGGTCCGCGATTGCGACGTTTCCTGCTGCGGCTCGCGCTGCACTTCCTCGGCGCGTCCCATGTCGCGCTCGCGCGCGTCTTCCAGCTCGTCGCGCGTATAGACGCCCAGCAGCACGTCGGGCGTGTGCAGGCGTGACCAGCGCTTCACGGCCAGATAGCCGAGCTGCTGTTTCGGGTCCTGCCCCCACAGTGGCGAGTTGCGCACGGCGGCCTGCGAGAGCAGCAGCGGCAGCACGCGAGGCTCGCTTTCGCCGGTACAGGTCGCGGTGATGATGACGCCGAGACCCGCTTCCTCCGCGAGGGACCAGTCGCCGACAATGCGCTTTTCTCCCGGGTTTTTCGCCGGAATTTCCTTGAAGCGGCCGGCGAGCTTTTCCCACTCGCCAAACCACTCGTAATTGGGCCGGCCCTTGATCGCGCCGGAGTTCACCAGTACGGCGTTCACCAGCTGCGCCTCGTAACCCAGCACGCCGTTGACGAGGTAGGTTTTCTGCGCGACCGCGAACGGGTCCATGCGCCAGCGCATGGCCTGCAGGACGATGGCGAAGCAGTCGCCGACGTTGCCATGCAGGTGGCGGGGTACGGTGGCCCGGCCGGAGGCCATCACCTCGGCGATGCGCATCATCCGGTCGATGCCGGTGTCCGTGAAGAGCATGTCAAAGGCGGGGGGCGCGGCGTGCACGAT
Source organism: Paraburkholderia sp. MM6662-R1 (assembly GCF_050436245.1). NCBI lineage: Bacteria > Pseudomonadati > Pseudomonadota > Betaproteobacteria > Burkholderiales > Burkholderiaceae > Paraburkholderia > Paraburkholderia sp. MM6662-R1. Next base: position 55,782 of record NZ_JBNDLV010000006.1, read on the forward strand.
GTTCGCGGGCTGCTGCTCGAAGTCAGGCATGCCCGACATCACTTCGGGGGCGGCGACGGTGCTCATCATCAGTTCTCCGAAAAACCCCGGCCTTCAGGGCGGGGAGGATCAAACCGGCTTAACGGTATTCGTGTTTGCGCTGCGCTACTTCGTCAAGATCGAGGCGTGGCGTCGTATCAATGCAGTCGTTGACCATTTCGACGGTCTGCTCAAAATCAAGCCCTTTTTCACCTTTGAGCATGTAGTCATACACGGGCGGCACGTTGAATTGCCCAGGCGCAAAGGCGTGAAAGCGTGGGCTGCTAATCAGGCACTGATAGCCCTTGAAGCTGAACGCGCGCTCGCCGCGCGAATGCTCGCGAACCCGCTGGCGTCTCCCATTGGCGAGCGTGCGCTCATGGCTCTTTACGATATGGAAAATGCGGCGGCGCTTCGTTGCGCCGTCCTCTATATCGCGATGCCTGAAAAAGGCCGGCGCGTCATGCGGGTTGATGTACGTTATCAGCCGGTCTTCCCCCCTGCTGATAGAGACGGACCATTCGCGCCGCGCCGCGTCGGCCGTGTCGAACGCGGCGGCAACGATGCCGCGGGTATGATTCGCCTCTATGATCTGCGCCCGCTTGCCGCATCCGATGCCTTCCACTGGGAAGGTACCGACGTGGCGTTCGCGCCTGGTGTAGCGGCAATGGCGGTTGACTTGAACGGTCCGCCAACGCCACAGCCGCGGTAAAAATATCTCGCCAGTCTCCGTGTCGATACATACAAACTGGGAGGTCCAGTGAGTCGTCACGCCGTTGCGCGTTTGGTGGCGCCGGTCATCGTAAATTCGGTAAGCAAGTCCAACCCGATAAACAGCTATGTTTGGACGGCGTATTTTTTCTACGTACCAAGGTAATGACGGATGGCGCAATGCGAAAAGGTAATCAGGAAAGCAGCGGTCAGGGGCGCTCGCGCGTGCGTCCCGACCGCCCATGCCAAGCAGGATCGTCGTCGGTAGATGCGCCGGATTTTCGAGGTTGATGCGTTCCTCGACCTCACAGTCATGCTTTGCGGGGAAATAGCGGGTGCGTAGATACGCAACCATGCTAACGCCTGCGCGTTTGAGCGCGCGCACTTCCGCGGGAGACAGATTCGACAGTTCGTCGCCGTAGTCGATATGGGCCGCCTCGATACCAGAATCAATCTGATTCAGCAGGTCTTTTAGACTGTCGACGCATGCCACATTGAAACCAGGCTTTTCAGACGTCGTGGGGCGCCGCGCCCTGCGTTTCGTGGGCGGGGTGGCCCTATCGTTTGCGGGCGTGGCGGCCTTATCGTTCGTGGGCGGGGCGACCTTATCGTTTGCGGGCGACGGCGGGACGCCAGACTGCCTATGCCGACCGGCAAAAAAACGCTTTACCTGCCCCATAAGCCGCGAAATAAACCGATGCACGTTCATGCATGCTCCTGCGCAGCAGCTCGCCATGATCACTCCTTTGCCTTGACGTGCCGGCAGTCGGTGAATGTCACGGCGTCGACCGTGTAGGCCTTGCGGCTGATGGTCTTGCGCCGGTACGCGCTGCCGTCGGGCAGCAGGCCGATGGCAGCGTCGCCCATGGCCTGGAGGATGTGGTTGCGGGCTCCCTCGCTCACGCCGCTGTACTGCTTGGCGAGGGCGTCGGCGTCCTGCTTGACGCGGTGCCAGTGCTCCAGCTCGGGGGGCAGTTCGATCTCGCTGCCAGGTCGGTGCCCGGATAGAGGCGCTGCAGGAGCGCGGTGGTGGTGGGATGGGCGTAGTCGGGTTCGGGGGCGTCGTGCTGCTCGACGCGCTGCCAGAATTCGCGCTCGCCGTCGATGATCATCTGCTCGAGGCTGGGGTCGCGCCGGATCACGTAGCGCTCGAGCCGGTTGCCGCCCACGCAGGCGGCCAGGTCCCATTCGGGGTAGTCGAGCACGATCATGTAGTGCTGGCACTGCAGCAGGTACTCGTCGGGCACCTGGTCGGAGCCGGGCTCGCCCCAGCCGTCGCCGCGCGCGTACGCCATGGCGTCGACGTTCTTGCATTCGAGGCCGCGGCGCTCGCCCTCGATCAGCCGGTCGACGTTGGCCAGCATCCACGGGTAGGTGGGGTGCTTGATGATCTGGGTGCGGCGCCGCACGCGCACGCCTTCGCGGCGCGCGTATTCGCGGGCGATGATGTCCTCCATCAGCCGGCCAAAGCGGATGCGGTCGACCTCGTCGAGGTCCTCGGGGGGGAGTTCGCCGGTCTTTTCCAGCCACAGTTCGTAGCTGGTCTTGTACTTCGACAGGCCAAGGGCGGGGGCGGCGTCGCTACCCCCAACGCCATGACGGCGTGCTTCGAGCCACTGTTCGCGTTGCATGAGTCAGCCGGTGAATGTCGGGTGAATCGGGCGGTCCGTGTCGATCCTGCGAACTGGCGTTACGCGGGCCAGATTATGCACAATAGACAAATTCTGCCTGTTACACAACGAAAAACCGGGGATGTTCTGCTTTATACGCAAACTTACAGACGTAAAAAAGCCCGCCTAAGCGGGCCATGCGGGCGGCGGAAAACTCTAGAAACCGGCGCTGCCACGCATATGCTTGATGCGACCGAGGATGGTCACGGCGGCAGCCTGGCTGCCTGTCAGGGTGATCTCCGGGTAGTGGTCATTGTCGCAAAGGATGCGCATGCCGCGGCCCACGTAGGGGAGCACGCGGCGCACCGCGACGTGCTCGTCATCAAGCACCAGAGCGAATACGCCGCCGGTCGCCGGTATGACCTTGTCTCCGAGGTCGGCTACCACTACGTCCTTGATATGCAGACGCGGAGCCATCATGTCGTCCTCGATTTCAAACGCAGCGAGGTTGCCCGGAAGACTGTTCAAGTCGCGTATTGCTCCGCCATAAAACAGCTGCGCGTGATGTTCGTCAATGCGGCACTCTATCCCGCCACGAGCGGCGTTGGGTCTTATGGATATGGTTCCGATGGCCACGTTCTCGTTCTCCGGTATGTGTGAGAGGAGTTCGTATTCGCTGACCAGTTTGTGAGGTGCTCCGGGGTCAGCAGAGTGTGAAACGATAGCAGCGTTCACGTCGGAGAACAATTCAGGGAGGGATACATCGAAGGCTCTGGCGAGCGCTTTAATGGTCGCGTTCGTTAAGCTTTGCCTGCCTCTCTCTATCTTGGAGAGACTTCCGTTATTTATGCCTGACAGGTCCTGGAGGGCCGTTAGTGTCAGCCCGCATTTTTCCCTGTGGGCTCGGATCAGATCTCCGATGTCTCTGTCTATGCCGGTGTCTGCGTGGCTCATGGCGTCTCCGTCCTGTAGCAAAGTGCGCTCAGTTATCTTTCTTTTACCTTTCACCTGGAGAGTCCTTTCCACAATATCCCCTTAAAAACCGATTGATCATATTCTGCCTCACGCGCATAGTTCTTCATAAGTCAGTTGAATGTGCGGAAAAATTATGTCAACCAAGCAAAGCCCATTGCGCAAGGTACGCCATGGTCGAGGCCTGACGCTGGATGACGTGGCCCGAAAGATCGGCACGGATACTGGCAACCTGTCGCGCATCGAGCGTGGGCTGCAGTGCCCCAAGGCAGCGATGGCGGCGAAGCTCGCGGAGTTCTTCGCCCGGGAGATCGAGGAATGTCACGTGACCTATCCGGAGCGGTACGCTGATTGGGTCCCGCCGGACGGTGCCCGCGCAGAAGAAAAGGTGTCACAGGAATCGCCTTAATTGGAGTGTCGGTGGCTGATTTGCCGCTAACGCATTATCGCTGGTTTTTCAAGGGAAAACACCATCTCTGCCGCATAAAGTGTGCGTGCGTTTCCTGTAAAAAACAACCGTTTAACGACCAGGCTGGAGCGGGGGAGTTCACCGAATGCGAGTTTTGGTCCCTGACCGTCGGGGGCCGACACGTGACCGGCAGGGACGGAGCTGCACCTCATGAATCCATCAATCATTCACCACTTTGATGTCGAGCATGCGCAGCGCTACGGCATGACTGAAGCAGTACTTATCACCAATTTCCAGCACTGGATTACGCGGAACAAGGCCAACGGCGACCATTTTCGCGATGGCCGGACGTGGACCTACAATTCCGTACGGGCGTTCGCCCAGCAGTTCCCATACCTGTCTGCCGACCAGATCCGTCGCGCGCTCGACCGGCTCGTCGCGCTCGGCGTGCTGGTCACTGGCAACTACAACGCGAAGGGCCGCGACCGCACCCGCTGGTTCGCATTTGCCGATGAAAGCGCATTTATCCACATCCCTGCCCCAATTCCCGACGCCGAGTCCTCCCATTTGGCAAATCTGCCAAATGGGAAAATCCCGCCGGAATCGCCGGAAGCCCCACCGGCTCTGGCGCAGTCCCATTTGGCAAAATTGCCAGATGGCACGCCTTCCCATTTGGCAAAATTGCCAAATCCATTTGGCAAATCTGCCAAATGCCTAATAACTACAGATGTAAACACAGATGTAAACAAAACCAAACGCGGCGCGCGTGCGGCTCGGGCGTCGTCGCCCTGGTGGGCCAGCGACGCTTCGGTGCTCGCCGAGGGCAGGCGTCTGTCGCTCGAGCCGCTGTCCGGTGAAACGATGCCGCAGTTCAAGGCCCGCGTGCAGGCAGCGCATGCGGTGCTGTCAGCCGGCCGGCCACCGCCGTCCGAATCACCGCAGCCGTCGCCAGACGTGATCGCGGCCCGTCGCGCGAGTCTCGCGCGGGCGCTTGGAAAGGCGGAGGGCGGCAAATCATGACGTCGGGCCTTCGCTGGACACCGGAGGCCTACGAGGCTTTCCAGAAAGAGCGCCACGCCGCTCGCGAGGGTGGTGGGGTCCAACGACGCCCGCCGGAGAAACCAGCGGCTCCACGGCCCGCTATTGCGCCCGCAGGAATATCGCCCGAGGACATGAAGGTGCTGCGCGCCCACAAGCGCATGCAGCGTTTCCAGGCGCTCGGGCGGTTGCCGAAGAACCGGATGAACAGGACCGAGACGGCCTACGCCGCGCTGCTCGAGCAGCGGCGCCTCGCCGGCGACATCCTCGCGTGGGACTTCCATCCGTTCAACGTGCGGCTCGCGACCAACACGTTCTACGAGATCGACTGGCTCGTCATCGCGGCGGACCGCGGCGTCGAGATACACGAGACCAAGGGTGGCCTCACCACGGACAAGGGGCAGGTGAAGCTCAAGCTCTGCGGCGAGCGGCTGCCGTATTTCCGGATGTTCAAGGTCACGCGCCTGCCGAAGAAGGCGGGCGGTGGCTGGCGTGTTTTGGAGTACTCAGCATGAGCGCGGCGTACATCGCGCCGGAGTGGCGTTTCGCACGGGCGCTGGCCGCGCTCGGCGCGGGAAGTCCGATCGACTTTACCGACTATGCCGAGGTGTTCGGCATCGATGAGGACGAGACGATCCGGATCTTCGAGGACGCTGCGGGTTTTCTGGGCATCTGCCTGATGGTCGTTCGTGATCCGGTTCTGCATTGACCACAGCAACTTTCGGGGAGGATGTGATGACAGCAGGGACGAAGGCAGGGGGCGCGCGCGCGCCCGTGCGGTATTTCCGGCAGGAGGGTGTGCCGGGACGGTATTTCGAGTGCGAGGCGTACGGCACGATGTGCGTCGCGGCCTGCGCACGCAACTTCACCGCAGCACCCCAGCTGGCGAAGCTCGGCCGGCTGCAGCGCTGCATTGACTGCGCGACCGGCCGGCGGCACGCAGGCCTGCCCGCAGTGGGCTCACCGGGGGTGCCCGCGGCGTCGGCCGTGGTCTACCGCGCGGCGTGCGTGCGCTGCCGTCGCGACGGCCAGCAGGCGGGTACGCGTCTGGTCGGCCGCTTCCGGCTGGTGCGTGGCCGCACCCTGTGCGTGTCCTGCTACAACCGCGAGCGCGAGGTCCTGCACGGGGCCAACGCGAAGGGGGCACCGCCGAAAAAATGGCGCGGTCTGTTCTGCACGCGCGCGTCCTACCTGGTGCCCGGTCGCCCTGGTCGCCGCTCGGTGGTGGTGGCCTATCCGCATCCGGTGGTCGACCGCGTTGAACTGGCACTGACGCTCATGCGTGAGGGCCATGATCGCGGCATAGCGTGGGCACCCCCCGAGGTCATCGTCGACCCGGCCTGCAAGAGGCGTGTACGGCAGGCTGCGCGGAGTCGCTGACATGTCGCAGCAGCTCTGCCTGTTCGGCAACGACCGCGCGGTGCCAGGGGGAGGGCCGGCCGAGCGTCTGAAACGGCCACGCCGGTTCCAGGGCTGGCAGCTCTCGAACCATGCCTGTCGCCATTGCTTCGGTCGCGTGTTGCAGCGGGTCGTGCACGGCGAGGTCACCGAGGTGCGCTGCGCCGAGTGTGGCAAGCGGGCAGACGGCGCGCCGCGGATGTTATGCGTGTGCGGCATGGAGTGTGGTGCGCTCGGCTATGCGCTCGAGTGCTTCCGCAATCCGCAGGTGACCGACGAGGTGCCGCATGAGGTGCTCGTGCGCGAGCGCAAGGTGCAGGCCGCGCCAGAGAAGCCTCGCACGCGGCGCCCGGTGAGAGTGCCCGACATGGCCGGTGTGACGTGACGGTTTCGCAAGGGTTTTCCGGCGATTTCGCTATGCCTCTACAGGTCGTGACGCGAGACTGACCGCAGTGCATCAGGGAGTGCCGGTCAAATGCAGAAGCCGCAGTTTATCGCTGCCGTCGCGAAGCTCTCGCAGGTCCGCAAGGCGGACGTCGCGGCGGTGCTCAGCGCAATGGAGGAAGTCGCCGCTGCGCAGATCAGGGCCGAGGGCTATTTCCGTCTGCCGGGTCTGGTGCAGATCAAGCGGATCTATCGCGGCGAGCGGCTGGTGCGCAATCCGAAGTCGCATGAGGAGTTCCTGATGGGTGCCTCGATCACGGTCAAGGCGCGCCCCGAGGTCAGCTTTGCCGATCGCGTGAAGTCGGAGAATCCGGCCCGCGCAGAAGGAGCGTGAGAGTGGTGTTGCCGAGAGTGGGAGTGTTCTGTATCCGAGCCCGGGACTTTGCCCGGCTCGAGGTGCTTTTCAACGACGTTGTTCAAAAACTGGGGTTGATCATGAGTGCGCTTGACGATCTGAAGGCTGAAGTTGCTGCAACCATTACCGTCGAACAGTCGGCGGTCACGCTGATCCAGGGCATTGCCGCGCAGTTGCAGGCGGCGCTCGCCGCTGCTGCAAACCCGGATCCGGCCATTGTGGACCTGACCAACCAGCTTACCGCCAGCGCGAGCGCGCTGGCCGCAGCGGTGGCCGCGAACCCGGTACCGGTGCCCCCGGCCAGCACCGCCCCCGGCTCGACCGATACGGGCTCAACCGATACGGGCTCAACCGCACCGGCGGACGATACGTCGACCGATGGCACCTCGGGCACCACGTCGGAGACGCCTCCGGCCTCGGGCACGTAATCCTTCAATGCTGGTCCCCGTCGCTGCGGCTCCCACAAGGCTGCGGCGATTTCAGGCATCCCTCGCGGGATGCCCTTTTTATGCGCCGTCGACCGGCTTGCGGCGGGGATAGGCACGTCGCAATGGGACGCCGCGCGCGCGGCGCCGGGCGATGATGCTGCGATACATCTCGTTCTGATAGACGGCCTGCGGCGTGATGCCAGCCTCGCGCGCGGCGGCATAGCCGGTCGCGCCTGCCTGCACAAGCTGGATCGCCATGAGCATGCGCATGCTCGTCGTTTTCACGCCATCCTCACTCGTCGGTCACGCGTGGCAGGGCCGCATAGGCGGGCGTATCAATGAGGTGGTTCACCGCGTCGATGGCCTCCATCGGGTCGACCGCCTGAATGCGCACGACCTCGCTGGTGCCGTCGGAGAGCGCCACCGTGACGTCATGCTCGACGGTGCGCTGCCGGTCGCTTTCCGGGGTATTGGGATGGGTGGTGTGCGCGCTGAATGCGCGCGAGCGGTTGATTGGGATCGGGGTCGTCATGCATGCTTCCTTGCTGGTGTCGGGAGCCGGTTGGCCGGGTGCCGGACAATCACGAAGCTGCCGAACAGGGTCATGGAGATGCTGGTGTCCTGGTCGTTCGCGAGCAGTTGCATGAGCGCGCCGACCATCTCCAGCGTCAGGTTGCTGGTCGGCTGGCCGGCCTGCAGATACTCTTTCAGCCGCTCGATGGCCTCCTGTCTATCCCGCCTGTGTTTCAGTTGGGTGTTCGGTCCGTGATCCGTGGATTGCAAGGTCAGCATGATGCGTCGCCCCGTAAATGCGTGGAAACAGGAGGCTCTGGCAGGCCTCTGAAACCCATCATGCCAACGAGCGCGCGGGCAGCCTAGCATTTTTTCTGCGTTTCGCGCAGAAAGCGACGACCTGCCTCGGTCAGGGTGACGCCGGTCCATGGATAGCCGAGATCGCGGCATTCGACGTACTTCTGGCCGATCAGGTGGTCCATCGTGCGGGCGATGCCCTGGTTGGCGGAGGCCTCGAAACATGAAAAGCGTTTCATGGTCGCCAGCCGCGCGAGCACGGTGGCCGGGTCGCGCTGCTCGGCACGCTTGAGGTCGTCCAGCCCGGCGCTGAAGCGGTCGATAAAAATCCGGTCGGTGGCGGGCACGCTGCGCCTTTTCATGCGGGCTGCCCCTTTCGCGCCCGCAGCGCGGCTGCGCACCTGCGGCCGGGCTGGTCGTCGGGGTCCGCGCGGTGGTGCAGGCGTTCGCATATCTGCGCGCACTCCTCGATGATGCCGTCGCGCACCGGTCCGCGCATGCTCACGGCGGCCTGCCAGGCACACCACGCGCACTCGACGCCATAGTCGCTGTAGGTGCCGAGGTCCTCCCGCCAGCGTACGAGGATCGATGGAAATTCGCGGCGGTGCCACGCCTCGAAATCCGCGTGCAGCACATCGGTGGCGCTCATGGTGCTCATGGTGTGATCCCCCTGCTCGCGAGCGCGGCGTACCACGCCTGGCGGCAGGTGGCCTCCCATGAGTGATATCCGGTCGGAAAACTCCCCGTGCTGCGGTCCCACCACTGTTCGAACGTCATCAGCGTGGGCATTGCGGCCAGTTCGCGCTGGCAGGCCGGGCACAGGGCCGGGCCACCGCAGCGCGCCTTCGCGCCGTCGGCGCGCGGGCGCACGTGGCCATGCCCCTGGTTCGCGCCGACCAGCAGCATGCGCGGCACGGCCTCGGGGAACAGCGGCACCGTCACCGCGAGCGGGGGCCGCGGGTAGCGTGCATTCCAGCGCTCGGTGCGCCGCTCGGCACTCTCGCGGCTCGTGCGCACGGCATGCAGCCTGCCGCTGGGCAGTTGCGTGGCCCACGCGATGGCACCGGGCGGCTCGGGGCGTGACGGGTCAGTCATCGTTGCTATGCCTCTTTTCATCAATGGCGATGTACGCGTCGACCAGCTCCGGCGTGAAGGCGCTCTTGATCTGGGCGGCGGTGTAGCCACGGTCGCACAGCGTCATCACGAAGGCCCATGCGGTACGCAGCAGCGTCTCGTCGTCCATGTTCATCGCAGTCCGCCTCGAAGCGTTTCACGGCGTGCGCGCCAGCAGCGCGGCGATGTCGTCGCGGATGTCGACCGCGGGCTGCGACCAGCGCTCGGCACGGTCGACCGCATTGAGCACGGCGTCGCACAGCGCGAGGCACTCCTCGAGCGCGCGGCGCCGCTCGTCGACGGGGGCGGCGTAGACGGCTTCTGCGCTGATGTGCTTCGGTGGCGGGGTGCGCCAGACGTGCTCGACGTGATAGCCGTCGCGCCACAGCCACGCGACCGGCTGCGGATCGGCGGCATAGGGGCGCGCGAGTTCGGCATCGAGCCGCTCGAGCAGGACACGCGGCACGTTCAGCGTGATCCTGCTCGATGCATAGCCGCGGTTCGCGCCGACGTCGTAACGCTTGAGTGCCGCGAATTCGAGCGCGATGGCATGCAGCCCGACCGGGTTCTGCGTGGGCGGCAGCAGGGCGGGGGCACGCAGTTCGATATCGGTGGTGCTCATGACAGGGGAGGGCCTCCACGGGAGACATCCGGGTCATAGCGCGCCTTGTTGGACACGCGCAGCGCGTCAATCTGCGCGTGATACCCCTTGATGATGTCGAAGTTTTCGGCACCGAGCATGGACGACAGATAGCCGAGCATGGCCTTCATGCCGAACAGGTAGAAAAACGTCGCGCTGCCGCGCCCGCCGGGTGGTATGCCGGGATCGAAGCCCTCCTCGAGAATCTCGAGCAGACGGGCCATTTCGGATTCGCTCGTGTCGTGTGTCGCCATGGTTTTCCTCACGAATGTGGAGCGCTGTCCAGCATGGACAGCAGTGCTTCGCTTTCCGCGCGGGAGAGCAGCCGTCCGCGGCTCGTCTTGGGCACGACGCTCTCGTACTCGGCCGGGATCACCGATCCCATCACCTCGCCACCGGGGTTCACGCCGTAGCGCCACGCGTTCTCGATGGCCGCGCCGAACGAGCGCGCGCGCATGACCACCACGCCGAGAAACTGGTTGCCCGATGGCAGGGTGGGGTCGGCAAAGCTGAGCCAGTACAGTTCGCCTGGGCGGGGTGTGTCGTCGGTCATGGCGGGCTCCGGATTCATTTGGGCTTGGCTTCGGGCTTGGCCGTTTCTGCGTGCGGGCCGATGGCAAACATGCTCATGACATAGTTGAGCACGCGCATCTTCGCGTGGTCGTCGAGCGGTTTGAGCGCGGTGTGCACGGCCTGCATGGCGGTGAATTCATGCCGGAACTGCACGCTCAGCGGTGCGGGCGATTCAGAGCTCATGGCGCGCTGGCGGCAGTGTCAGCGTTGCCCACCGGCACGTACCGCATTGCCTCGCGCGTCATCATGGCCAGTTCGCGCACGGCTTCTGGACCATCCTGCGTGGCGAGTTTCTGCAGGATCGGCAGGCCACTCGCGATCGAGTCCATCACTTCCTGCGTGGTGGCCTCGCGCCCTTCGGCGAACCAGAACGTTTCCGTTGGATCGCCGATCTGGAACAGCACGCCGGCACCGCCGTCGGCACGCATGCGCCGGAACTCTTTCGTGATCCACACCAGCGCCACGCCCGGGTTGCGGTCGATCATGACGCCGGCCGGGTCGCTGATCTCAGCTGGCAGGTTGGACTCGCGCCGCACGGCCTTGGGCAGCGTGAGAAACGGACACGCTTTCGCGGCGAACAGCGCGCAGTCGGTGTGGGAGGGCGGCTCGGCGGAGATGCGATTGACCGCGCACATCGGCCCGATGTTGAACGCCACGTACCTGCTGAGCGGCTCGCCGCAAATCCAGCAGCGATACTGCCGCACGCACTTGACCAGCTTCTCCGGGTCGGACACGCGGAAGTCGGGCACGCCATCGATCCATGCGACGAAGTACGGCACCGGGTAGCCCTTCTCGCTCACGGGCAGGCGCCGGATACGGTCCGGCATATGCGGCAGATTCTCGCGATGGGGATAGGTCATCGTGAAGTCCTGTTCGGCTGCAGGGCTTCCGGGTCGGCGATCACGATAAAAAGTTCGTGCCGGCTCCAGTCGGCCTCGAGCTGTTCGGCATGGCTTTCGGGCGAATCCGGATACTCGATCACCACGGCGCGCGCCGGTCCAACCCACTTGCGGAACGTGTCGGACCACATGTTCATCCGGTCGGCCAGCGTCTGGGCGTCGTCTTTCGATGGCGCGGCGATGATGTCGTCGGAACCCTGAGCGTGCACGGCATAGAGCGTCATCTGTGTTCTCCGGTGAGTGTCATTCCATACCACTGATACCAGTCATACCAGTGGTATCAGGTGGGTGCTGCCATATGCAGCCAGTGCAGGCCGGGTCCGTCGGCTGGGCGAGCGCATGCTGGCATCCGGGGCTGAACGGCACCGGGACCCACACCATGCGGGGCAGGCGCGTCGCCACCCGCGGCTGGCCGCGCTGTGTGATGCCGGTGTCGAGCCAGCCGTCCTGCGCCAGCAGTTCGCGCGCGGCCTCGGGGCGGTTGTGGCATCCGTAGCGCATCACTTCGCTCGCGGGGCGGGCAGGGGTTGCCACCGGCCGTCCTCGGGCTTGCCGAAGCTCAGCCCCTCGCGCCAGACCAGATCGAGCGTGTAGCGGTCATCGGCATAGCCGCGCTTGATCCATGCCACCGGCCAGCACGTTTCACCGAACTCGCGCTTGCCGACGATGCGCCAGAGCACCGGCGTGCCGTCCTCATGAATGACCACGCCGTCGCGCACATCGCCAATCTCGGGCGCGCCGTACTCGAGGCTCTCGCCCTTGTAGAGAAAGAAGAAGCGGTTCCCGACCTTCACGCCGAGTTCGCCCATGTCGTTCACGATCCATTCGGGTTCGGGTATGTGCTTCACTGATCGACTCCTTCTGCGTGTGCCTCGAAGGGCTCGCGGCTGCGCAGCCGGACACGCACCTCGCGCACGATCTGCGCGCGCTGCTCCCATCCCATGCGCTTCCACAGGCAGCAGTCCACGGCGGTCTGAAGCGTGACGAACAGCGCATGGCACACGGGGCACGCCCACGGTCCGCCGTCGGCTTCCTCGTCGAGGTCGCCGTGCGAGCGCTCGCAGTCGGCCGCCGCGTCGACGGAGTTGTGCTGCTTATCGCACACGGGGCACTGGTAGAACATCTCGATCGCCCGGGGACAGCAGTCCTCGGCATCCCACTCGCTGTCGTGCACCGTTTCGCACGTCGGGCACATGTAGCGCCGGTACCGGTCAAGCAATTGGCTGCTCGTGGCTGACGGCACGCCGTGCAGCGCCTGCTGCAGGGGCCTGCCCTCGGTGGGGGTGAGGGTGAAGGTTCCGTCCATGTCGCTCATCGCGTATCGACCTCCGCAGATTTGCCGGACTGCAGCTGGCGAATTTCGGCAGTGAGGCGTTGTGACTCACTTCTGGCTGTCTCGTAATCAGCGAGCTTCTGTGCGAGCCGGTTGCGGTAATGGGCCGCCAGATCAAAGCCGCAATGCGCGGCCATCACAGTGGTGACAAGCGATGGCTTGCGCAGCCCCTCGACATACTCGCGTATGACGTTCGCGCCGTGACGCGCGCCCCCCATGACTGACCACAGATACTGGCGCTGCTCGTCCAGTTTCCGGATACGTGCCTGTGTATCGTCGGTCATAGCGTGCGACTCCCACTGGTGGCATCAAGCCGTACGATCATCGCGTCAGCCACACGCATGCGCAGTTCGGCCATGTACGAGGCGATCTCTTTGAGCGTCGGCTCGCGGCGCAGATCGTGCAGCAGCCGGTCGTACACCGCGCCGAGTTCAACGTTCACATGCGCGGCGAAGTACTCGCGCCGGGTCAGGCCTCCTTCGGTTACCCACGCGTCGCCCACGCCGTAACGTTTGGGCCATGCCGGTTCGTCGCCTGCGGATTCGTCGGTTGCCTGATCGCTCACGTCGCTCACTGCACCTCCTGCGGACTGCCTGCGAGGATGAGCAGGTCGACCTCGATGTCGGTGTCGAAGTCGACCGGCCCGGGATAGACGTGGGCACGCACCACCGCGTCAAGCTTCACGCGCAGCGCCTCGACCTCCTCCATGCTGCGCAGTTGCAGCCGGTGCATGTCGACGGAAAAGCCCACGTACACGATCATGGTTTGCTCCCTGTCGGGTACCGCGTCGTCCTACGGGCGCCAGTCCTTCGTCGTCTTTGCCGCGGTATGCACATCGACCTGCATGCCGTAGTCGGTCGCCTCGTAGCCCGGGAACTTGCGCGCATACGCCTGCGAGAGCAACTCGGCCTCGTCGCCGAGCTGTGCCGTGAATTCTTCCTCTGTGAAGACGCCTTTCTCAACCAGCAGCGCGGCGAGGGCATTGAATTCTGCGCGCAGCAGGATCGTCACCTCGCGGTGATCGCGCACGGCCTGCGCTTCCGGGTCGGTGTCCGAGCGCGTGCCAAGTTGCCAGCCCGCAAACACCGAGCGCCACTTCGTCAGCCGTTCAAGCGCGCCGCGTACGAGATTCAGTTCCATGGGATCGTCGCTCCGTCGTGTTGGGGACCGTGATGGACATGCAGTGCAAGGTCGGCTTGGTGCTGGGTGCACATGCGAATGTCCGCACCGGATGCGGACACAGATTGCGCAGACTGTGATTCGATACGCGCGATGCGGGCGCGCAGCATGAGCACGCTGTGCGTGTAGTACTCGAGCTGGCACGCATGGTCGACGAGCAGCAGCTTCGCCTCGCGCAGTCGCCGCGCCTGCTCGCGCTCGGCGGAAGGCCCGCACCATGCATCGACAATCGCCCGCAGCAGCCCCATTCAGTCAGCCCCCGCCATTACGCCAGGTCCCCCTGCGAGACCCAAGCCTCGAATACCTCAACCTCATAACGCGCCGCGCCATCGCCCACACACGCATACCTCTGCAAAGCCATCGCGCATTGCTCCGCGTCATCTCGCAGATCAAACGTGCGTGGATGCATCGTCACCGCGTCATGCACCAGCCGTCCTGTTACCGCATTGCGTACCCGGTATGCGGGCATGTCGCCTTCCCAGCCTGCTGCGTGTGTCCTGAAGAAGGCACACCACCCTCGGGGTGGTGTGCCGTGTGTACCGTGCCGTAACGCGTGCCGTGCCGTATGCGCTGCGTGCCGTGGTGCCGTGCCGTGAAAATCTGCGCGTGACCCAGAACGCATACCGCGCAGAACGCCGTCTAAAACGCCGTGTATCCCGCGTTCACCAGCGCCCGGTAAAACGCCCGCGCCGCAGGCAGTGTGTACAGCCTGCTCACCTCGTCCTCCGCGCTCCACGCCCGCGTCTGGATCCAGATCACGTCCGGCCGTCCAGCCACCTCGCTGAAATGCGCCTCGTACGTGTAGTTCGCAGGCGTGTGCGTGAGCTTCCACCCATGACCCACACGCCGCTCGTCGAACGAGCGCCGCACCGCGTCAACCTCGCGGATCGAGGTGATCGCCTGCTTCGCCTTCCAGATGGCGTCGTGGTCAACCTGCATGACAATCGCATCCACATTCAGATGGCCGAAGTATGTAAGTTTTCGCACTGCGCTACAAGCATTTTATGCGTGCGAAGCAGAATCGGAAATGATAAGGTTGACGCATGAGTTGCATCGGAGTCCGCACCACGTCGGCGTTTGCACCGCATCCAGTTGTCATCTGCGTTGTCATGAACCACCAGCCCTGCACGCAGAAAGCTGATGTCGTGACGTGACAATCAAACGGTCAACCCGATCACGCCGTCCCGGGAGCCTTATGCCGTTCAACAAGGTCAGCCGTATCCAGTGGGCCGCCGCCCGCGCCATGTGGGAATCGGACCCGCGTATCAACTTCGTGCAGATCGCTGAAAGCCTTGGAACCACCCGCCAGGCGGTGCAGAAGCGCTCAAGCGTCGATGGCTGGGCCAAACGCACCGACATGGATTCGGTCGCAGAACAGGCGCAGCGGCGCGCAGATTCGAAGGTCGAAGAGGAAGCCGCACCGAGCGGAGAATCTACTGCTGCGTCGCCGCCAAAGCCCTCGCCAGTTGTCCGCCCGGCGATTGAAATGCGCGAGCCGCCGGTCAAGAACCGCGAGCGTGGCCTGAAAGCACCGCTGCCGGTGATACCGCCTGAGAGCACCGAGGATGAAGCACGACGCATCGCGCATGAAGCGGCGGTCGAGCGTCGCGCAGAAGTGCTAACGACTCACCGCAAGGAGTGGATTGCGGTACGCACGTTGGCTTACGCCACCATCAAGTCAAAGGACATGGAGGCCGCGCGTCACGTCAAGACGGTGGCCGAGTCGTTGAAGATCGTTCAGGAAGGTGAGCGCAAGGCGTGGGGGCTGGACACGGAAGAGAAGAAGCCCGGCAGTGTGCAGATCGTGATCAACCGCCGGGCGGGGGTGACGATTGGTCACTGAGTCATGCCGCTTCTGCGCGTTGGCGTGCGCGGATGATGGTCGCGCGGCTGGTGTTCAGGTCGCGTGCAACCTGCGAGACGCTCACGCCTGCCGCCAGTTGCTTGAGGGCCAAGGTGAGGTTTTTTGTGCTGAGTGCGGCGGGGCGTCCCATATGTTTGCCTTCTGCGCGCGCTCGCGCGATGCCTGCGTGGGTCCGCTCTATCAGCAGGTCGCGCTCGAACTCCGCCACCGCCGTAATCACACCCATCGTCATCTTGCCTGCCGCACTGGTGAGGTCCGCTCCACCAAGGGCCAGGCAATGCACCCGCACGCCCATCGTGGCGAGCTTCTCAACCGTCGCACGTACGTCCATCGCGTTGCGCCCGAGCCGGTCGAGCTTGGTGACGATCAGCACGTCGCCGTCCTCCAGCCGGTCGAGCAGCTTCACGAACTGTGGGCGCTCGCTGGCCGGCGAACTGCCGCTGATGGTTTCGGTGACGATCCGTTTCTTATCGACCGCGAACCCGGCGCCGTGAATCTCCTTCACCTGGTTCTCTGTGGTCTGGTCGTCGGTGCTGACGCGGGCGTAGATGAACGTTCGCATGGTGTTTCCCCGTGGTGTGGTGGTGTGGTGACCGGAAAGGCTGAGCCGATTATGGACAGTGTGCGAAAGGAGTCAACCATTACTTTCGTACAGGCAAACCCGGATCGACCACAAGCGTTCGCTTCTGGACAGGGGGGCGCGCGTGGAGCTTGACCGCATCCTGTTCGGCGATTGCCGTGCCTCGCTGCGTGTGCTGGCCGCAGAAGGTGTGCGCGCGCAGGTCTGCGTCACGTCGCCCCCTTATTTTGGGCTCCGCGATTATCAAGTTGCCGGGCAGATCGGCCTCGAAGCGACGCCGGCCGAATACATCGATGCGCTGGTCGAGGTGTTCCGCGAGGTGCGTGAGGTGCTGGCCGACGACGGCACGCTGTGGCTCGTGATCGGCGACAGCTATGCGGCGAACCGTGGCTATCAGGTGCCGTCCACGCTGATGAACGGCGAAGCGACGAACCGGGCGCAGGCCGCTGGCGGTCGGCCGCAGCGCGCCGCAGATTACGGCGTGAAGCCTAAGGACCTGATCGGCATTCCCTGGATGCTCGCGTTCGCGCTGCGCGCAGATGGCTGGTATCTGCGTTCGGACATCGTGTGGTCGAAGGGCAATCCGATGCCTGAGTCGGTCACCGACCGGCCAACGAAAAGCCATGAGTACGTGTTCCTGCTCGCGAAGTCGGAGCGCTACTTCTACGATGCGGCGGCGATCAGCGAGCCTGCGGTGAGCGATCACCCGTCGGGTAATGGCTTCCGGCGCGATGCGCGGCTGACGTACCGCGATGCGAACGGCGCGCGTGGCAACGATCAGGAGTGGTCTGCGGTCGGTGGCCGTCGCAACCGGCGCACGGTCTGGCAGGTCAACACGCGGCCTTACAAGGGGGCGCACTTCGCCACCTTCCCGGTCGATCTCGTCGAGCCGTGCGTGCTCGCGGGTAGCCGTGCTGGCGACGTGGTGCTCGATCCGTTCATGGGCAGCGGCACCACGGCGGCGGTGGCGATCCGTCACGGGCGACCTTTCATCGGCTGCGAACTGAACCCGGCGTATCGCCCGATGCAGGACGAGCGCATTGCCGCGGCGCGGCTCGAACTGGCGGCGGCGCAGCGCGAGCAGGCGTTCCGGGCCGCGCAGATTGATCTGTTCGGGGGTGCCAATGCCCCTTGACGCTGCACAGGAGGCCGCATGGGCGGCGCAGCGCGAGCAGTGCTGGTCTCGCTTCTGCGAGGCGGTGTCAGCGGCACACCGGGGCAGCTATCGGGCGGGCTGGGCGCTGGTCGACGCGGTGCGTGCGCGCTTCGGTGATGAGGTCGCCGAGCGTGCACAGCGCGAGTTGCGGCGGTACACGGCGAGGTCGAAATGATCACCTTCGGTTCCGTGTGCTCGGGCATCGAGGCGGCCAGCGTCGCGTGGCATCCGCTCGGCTGGCGGGCGGTGTGGGTCGCGGAGATCGATGCCTTTCCGTCGGCGGTGCTCGCGTGCCGCTATCCGTCGGTGCCGAACCTGGGGGACATGCGGGGTCTGGCCGCACGCGTGCGCGCGGGCGAGATCGAGGCGCCCGATGTGCTGGTGGGCGGCACGCCCTGTCAGGCGTTCTCTGTGGCGGGTCTGCGTGCCGGGCTCGCGGATGCGCGCGGGGCGCTGGTCCTCGCCTTTCTGGAGTTGGCCGATGCCATCGATGCAGCTCGATCTGTTCGGGGACTCGCTCCCTGCGTCGTCGTCTGGGAAAACGTCCCGGGCGTCCTCTCCTCGAAGGACAACGCCTTCGGCCACTTTCTTGCCGGGCTGGCCGGAGAGGGCTGTGCATTGGAGCCGCCAGGGCGTGCCGGGGGACGACGGTCGTGGAGCAACGCTGGTGCTGTGTTTGGACCCCGGCGTACGGTCGCCTGGCGCTTGCTCGATGCCCAATATTTCCGAGTGGCCCAACGACGCCGGCGTTGTTTCGTTGTATCGAGTGCTCGAGCGGGGTTCGATCCCACGGCGGTACTTTTTGACTTCGAAGGCGTGCGCCGGGATTCTCCGCCGGGCCGGGACGCGGGGCAAGACGTTGCCGGGACTCTTAGCGCGCGCACTTCAGCGGGTGGCGGACTCGGGACCGACTTCGAGCTAGGCGGTGGCCTGCAGCCGGTGGTGTGCATGGCGCATGGGCAGGGCGGGGCGGAGGTCGTGTCGGACCATTCGCCGACGCTCACCTGCCTGCATGAAGCGCCGATCGCCTGCTATGCGTTCCAGCCGCGCGTGGCGCGCAATGGCCGGGGCGACATGGGCGAGGTGGTGAATGCGCTCACGGCGCAGGCGGGTGAAACGGGCAAGGGCGATGCGGCACCGTGCGTGGCGGTGCAGTACGAGCCGTGCGCGGCGGTCCCACTGCTTGAGGTCGGCAAGCGCACCGGGGTGAGCACGACCGATGTGCGCGCGGGGCTCGGGGTCGGTGGCGAGGACGATCCGATGTTCACGCTGCAGGCCGGGGCGCAGCACGGGGTCGCGGTGGCCTTCAAGGCGTCGCACTTCACGCGGGGCAAGGATGGCGCGCCGTCGGAGGTGGTGCCACCGCTGTCTGCCGATGCGGACAAGGGTGATCAGGACACCCTGGTATGTGCGCCGCCGGTGATCGGCTTTTCGTGCAAGGACGCGGGCGGCGATGCGTCGGTGGAGGTCGCGCCGACGCTGCGCGCGATGGGCTTCGACGGCTCGCATGCGAATGGCGGGGGGCAGGTGGCTATCGCCTTCGACGCCCGTCAGGACCCGGTATCAAGCCCGCACACGGCGGGTGCGCTGGGCTCGTCGAGCCCGCAGTCGCAGGCGGTGTGTCTGGCGTTTCAGGAGGCGCAGTCGGGGGTTCGCGTGTCGCCGGTGCACCCGACGCTTGATGCGAATAACGGCCCGCGGCGCATGAGCGGTGCGCTCGACGGCATGGCGGTGCGGCGGCTCACGCCGCGCGAATGCGAGCGGCTTCAGGGCTTTCCGGATGACTTTACTTTGATGCCGTATGGCCGGGCGGTGCGCGCAGAAAAGCTGGATGCAGATTGGGTGAAGTACCTGATGCGCGGCGGGCAGATGACGCGTGAGGAGTGTACGAGGGCGGCAGCGGATGGGCCTCGGTACAAGGCGCTGGGGAATTCGATGGCGGTGCCGTGCATGCGGTGGCTGGGGCGGCGGATTCAGGCGGCGGTATGGGCTGCGGACTCTACGTGAACGTCACGCCCGCGCAGTACGCGGCGGTGCTGGAGCTTGCTCAGGACGCAGAAATGACGGGCATCTACGGCGATCTGATCAAGGCGCTCGACCGGTTCGCGGCGGCCAATGGCGGGACGTTCACGGCGGCCGGGTTCGTGGTGGGCGTGGAGGTCGAGATTCGTGTGGTCTGGGGTGGTGAGCCTTTACGGGAGGCGTGATGGGTGATGACGTGTTGCGTGTGACCGATGCGGTCGATACCGAGGCCTTCATGCGGGAGTGGGAGGCGGTGCGGGCGCTGAGTGGCGAGGTGCTGGCGCTGGTCGCGGAGCCTGCGGTCAGAGGTGAGGAAATCCGGGAGGTCGCGCAGCGCTATCGCGCGGTGCTGCACCTGATTGCCCACTCGTTCACCGGGTGCACCGGTACCGCCGAGACGATGCAGGCGCTCGCGCGTGAGGCGCTCGCTGATACGCCGTTTGCGGGTGGGCATCGTGCCGGTGGTGATGGGGGACGGGATGAACGTTGAGCGGGAGTTGTCCATTGAGGAACGGGCGCTGATCGGCTGGGCTACAGAGGCTTTGCTCGGCGACGCGCTCGCGCTGCTACAGGAAGCGGTCGTCTGCATGGAGGACCGGGGCATCGACGAGTGCGATTTCGTGCGCAAGGCTAAATCGCTGCTCCTGGCCGCTGATGCGTTCGCGCCGGAAGCCTTCACGCTCGGCGAGGATTTCGTGCGCTGGGCGACCAGTCGGAACGTCGATGAGCCGCCTGTGCTCGGTGCCGGGCGCGTTGATCTGCACCCGGCGACGGCCAGTCTGGTCGACCGTTTCTCTGTCGCGCTCGCTGAAAAGCTCGCGGCGGCCGAGCGGAAGTACGGCTACAGCAACGAGTGGGAGATGACGACGGACTTCGACGGGTTGCGCACGGATCTGATGCAGCACGTCTGCAAGGGTGATCCGCTCGACGTTGCGGCCTATTGCGCGTTCCTCTGGCATGCCGGGCAGGCGACATGGGTGCCGGGTCAGGAGCCTGCCGCGTCGCATGAACCGTGCGGGTGTGGGCCGCAATGTCTGGATAACGGCGAGGGTACATGCCGGTACGCCAGTGCAGCACCGCAGGCACCGGTGGCATGGATCAATCCGATGGACTGGCGCAAGCTGCGCGGGTCGTCGGATGGGACGCTGCGTTATTGGACGCGTATGCCGCGTAATGGCGATGTGCCGCTCTATGCGTCGCCCGGGACGGGCGCGGCAATGACGGTGCCGGACGGAGGCGGGTTTGGCCTGCTGACCGGGCAGGAATTGTATGTCATCGAATTGGCGATCAGAGAGCTGCGTCGTTCGGCTGATGGGGTGCTGGACCAAGGCCGTCACGCTCAAATGCTGCGGCGGGCGGATGAGCTTGAGATCGTGCGTGACTGGCTGACCACCGTAGTGGCGGAGCCGATCCCGGATGGCTGGCAGATGGTGCCGGTGGAGCCGACGGCCCGGATGATGATGAAGGCATCGGATGCGGCTGCGGCTGGGGACGGAAATGTGCCCTTGTTCTATCCAGCCGCGATGGGCGGGGGACTGCAGGCGGTATGGCGCGCAATGCTCAAGGTCGCGCCGGAACCGCCCAGGGTGGTCGCCCTGCCGCGCGAAGCCGTGGCTGTAGCGCCGGAGCCGGTGGCATGGATGCATGTCCTGGACAATACGGAAGGCATCGAAGGGAATGAGCCAATTGTCCGATTCTCCGAAGACTCCGACGAGTTCCCATTCGGAATTCCCGGCGAGGACTTCAGCGAGTCATACCCCGTCATATCGACGCCGCTCTACACGCACGCTGCCCCGGGAACGCGGCCATGAATGCGTACACGACAGACTGGATCGCGAATACGTGCGGCGCGAACG
Source organism: Paraburkholderia sp. MM6662-R1 (assembly GCF_050436245.1). Classification (NCBI taxonomy): domain Bacteria; kingdom Pseudomonadati; phylum Pseudomonadota; class Betaproteobacteria; order Burkholderiales; family Burkholderiaceae; genus Paraburkholderia; species Paraburkholderia sp. MM6662-R1. The sequence continues at coordinate 77,190 of NZ_JBNDLV010000006.1, forward strand.
CCTCCCATGTTGGCAACGCCGCCCGTTCAATGTGGGTAGCCCCGGAAGGGGTCATCTATACGTCGTCGCTGTGGGATGAAAACGCGGGCGGCATTGCTATCTACCAGAACGGCCAGAGCATCGGCTCGATCGGCGCGCATGGCGAGTTTCAGGGCAGTGCGATCACGGGCAACGATACGCATGTCTTTGTCGCGCTGCCGTTCAGTGCGACTCTGGGTAGTGGCAGCGTGGGGCGCTACAGCCGCAGCACCCGCACCCAGGACCTGCACATCGCGGTCAGCGCCGATATCACCGAGCGCAATGCCGACGTGGTGACGGGGCTCGCGGTCGATGGGGCGCAGCTCTATGCGAGCGACTTTCCGGGTAACCGCGTGCGCGTGTTCAAAACGGATGGCACCTTCCAGTGCGATATCGCGCTCGCCAGTCCCGGCGCGCTCGCCGTCGACGGGCTTGGCAACATCTGGGTGGCGCAGAAGGCCACCGGCACCGTGCGCGGCTTTACCCCGTTCGGTGCGCCGGTGCAGACGATCACGATGCCCGCCGGTTCGCGGCCGGCCTCCCTGCATTTCGATGCGGCGGCCAATACCCTGATGGTCGGGGACGAAGGTCCGGACCAGAACATCAAGATTTACGACCTGTCTGGCATCCCGCCGATGATCGGCACGTTCGGTACGCAGGGTGGGTATCGCGACACGACGTGCGGCATCAAGGGGCAGGTGGGCGACAAGCGGTTCACGCGCGTGGCAGGCATTGGCAAGGACGCAGGCGGCAACCTGTACGTGTTGAACAACCCGTGGGGCGCAACCTCGGATCTGGGTCGTACAGGCGGCACGGACCTCCACGCCTACAGCGCCTGCGGCACGCTGCAGTGGGTGCTTCAGGCGCTTAACTTCGAGGCGATTGCGGCGCCGGACCCGGTCACGGATGGCTGCTGCTTCTACAGTGGCACGAATGTCTACAGCGGCACGGCCGGGGGCACCTTCGTCGCCAACACGGTTGACCCGTTCGACTTTCCGGCCGATCCGCGCATCAACCCGAGCGATCCGTCGCGCGGTGAGCACTTCGCCCAGCTTGCCGCGGTCGGACCCAACCACCGGATTCTGGTGGCGTGCGGGCAGAACCCGGATGTCTTTTACTTCTTCCACTTCAGCGAGGCGAGCGGCTATATCGCGATTCCAGATGGGTCGTTGCCGGGCGCGCTGTTTGGTACGAACGCGCGGGTGCGCTGCGGGTTCTGCCTCGACAGCCGGGGCGATGTGTGGGCGGGGCTGGACAAGACGAAGGCGATCACGCACTACCCGTTGACCGGCTTTGATGCCAGCGGCAAGCCGTTATGGGGCGCGGGCATTGCCACGCCGACCCCGGCCAGCATCACGCCGCTCACGCGGATCATCTATCTGCCGGACAGCGACACGATGATCCTCGCTAACGGGATCGGGACCGACTGGACTTCAATCGGCACGCGCGTCGAGGTCTATCACGGCTGGTGCGCGCGCAACACCGCGACGCCTCTGGTTATCACGCTCACGGGCCTCAATCCGAAGTCGATCACCGCGGCGGGTAATTACCTGTTCGTCGGCTATGTGCACACCGTGCCGAACATCGACGCGTTCAACCTGACGACGGGCGCGCTTGAGATGACGCTGACCAGCAGCAACCCGGGCGTGTATGTCGGCAACGATGTCGATTCGATGTACGGCCTGCGGTCGTTGCTGCGCGCGAACGGTGAGTACGTCATCACGAAAGACAACTACAACGGCGCGAGCGTCATCGTTTATCGATGGACGCCTGCGGCCTTGCCCTAACCGGAGGTGACACAGGTGACTGACCGTTTTCATTCCCTCACGGTGGTGCTTGATCAGGACCTGCGTGAGGACGATGCGCGGGCGCTGATGGCGGCGATCCAGCAGCTTCGTTTCGTGCTCGATGTCTCGGGCAATGTCAGCGACCTCGCGGCATATGTGGCCGAGGAGCGAGCGCGCCATGAAATCGGGCAGCGTCTGTGGCGCGCGCTCTACCCGGATCGCGAGACGCATTAGTCGTGCGACGTGGTGCGCGATTGGCGTGTTGATGATTGCGGCGAGCCGGGTGCTCACGGATGAGGATGCGTGACCATGCGAGACAAGTTTGTTAGTTATTTGCGGGTTTCGACGGTTCGCCAGGGGATGAGCGGATTGGGCTTCGACGCGCAGCGCGAAGCCGTCATGCACTTCCTGAACGGTGGCCAGGGGGAACTCGTCGGCGAGTTCGTCGAAACTGAAACCGGCAAGGGGCGTGACGCGCTAGACAGGCGTCCGCAGCTGCGTGCTGCGCTCGACATGTGCAAGAAGCACGGGGCGACGCTCATCATCGCGAAACTGGACCGGCTGGCGCGCAACGTTCATTTCATCAGCGGCCTGATGGAGACAGGGTGCGACTTCGTGGCGGCAGATATGCCACAGGCCAGCAAGGTGATGCTCCAGATGCACGCAGTGATGGCCGAATGGGAGCGCGACCAGATCAGCCGCTGCACGAAAGATGCGCTGCGTGCAGCGAAGGCCCGCGGCGTGAAGTTGGGCGTCGCCGGACCCGCGAATTTGAAGCCGAATATCGAGGCCCGCCAGCAGGCCGCTGATGCCTTCGCCGCGAAGCTGTCGGCCACGTTGAACGGCTTCCGGTCCGCTGGCATGAGTCAGCGCCAAATGGTCGACGAACTGAATGCGCTCGGCGTCAAAACCACGCGCGGTGGCCAGTGGTCGCAGGCCCAGCTGCAACGAGTGTTAGCTCGGGTTGCCTGCAATCGTAGCAGTAAGCAACGCGAGTTTTTGTGAGAAGGAGGTGTGTGATGCCAGCGAAGTCGAAAGCACGACAGGAGCAACGATGAGAACGATCTTCAAGTACGAGCTGGATCGGCCGTTCACGCGGCTGGATCTGCCACGCGGCTCGAAGGTGCTGAATGTCGATCTGCAGCACGGCCATCCGTATGCGTGGGTCATGCATGAGCGCGAGGCGCTCTCGGGCGGCCACCGCGCCGATGTCGAGGTGATGATCGCGCCCACCGGCGGCGACATGCCGACCGAGTACGGCGACTATGTGTCGACGTATTTCGAGCACGGGGGCATGTATGTGTGGCATGCGTTCGTGCGGTATCTCGGGGCACGCAATGAGTAAGGCGAAGGCCGCACCTGCCGCGCTCGCACCGGACGCGCCCACGATCATGATGCCCACGGCGCTCGTGATGCGCCGGCTCGAGGAGCTGGTGCCGTACGCGCAGAACGCACGCACGCATTCGGATGAACAGGTGGCGCAGATTGCGGCCAGCATGCGCGAGTTCGGTTTCACGAACCCGATCCTCACCGCGGACGATGGGATTCTCGCGGGCCATGGGCGGCTGCTGGCGGCGATGAGTCTGTCGCTGCAGGTGGTGCCGACCATCGACCTCTCGCACCTGTCGCAAGTGCAGCGGCGCGCGTATGTGCTCTCGGATAACAAGATCGCGATCAACGCAGGGTGGGATCTGGACATACTGCGCATGGAGCTGGGCGAGCTGGACGAGGCCGGGTTCGATCTGTCGATTACGGGCTTCGGCGCGGAGGAACTGGACGAACTGCTGGCGCCACAGATGCCGGGTGACGGGCCGGATCCGGACGAGGTGCCCGAGCCACCGGTGGTGCCGTTCTCCAAACCCGGCGACGTGTGGATTCTCGGCCCGCACCGCGTGCTGTGTGGCGACGCACTGGCGGTCACGGATTGGGAGACGCTGATGGAGGGCGAGCGCGCAGACATCGTGTGGACCGACCCGCCGTACAACGTTGACTACTCGTCGAAGGCGGGCAAGATCAAGAACGACAACATGGCCGACAAGGCGTTCCACGACTTCCTCGCTGGCGCGTTTGGCGGGCTCTACACGGTCATGAAGGCGGGCGCGGCGATCTATGTGGCGCACGCGGACACCGAGGGCTACAACGTGCGCAGTGCGTTCCGCGCTGCCGGGTTCCGGCTCTCGGGCTGCATCATCTGGCGCAAGAACAGTCTGGTGCTCGGGCGCAGCCCGTACCAGTGGATTCATGAGCCGATTCTCTACGGCTGGCGGCCGGGCGCCGCGCACCGCTGGTTCGGTGGCCGCAAGCAGACCACGGTGATGGACCTCGGCGAGGCGTCGCCCTTCCAGCAGCAGGACGACGGGCGCTGGGTGGTGCAGGCCGGTGACCAGTTGCTGGTGGTGTCGGGCGAGGCGATGGTCGAGAACCTCGAGCCGTCGGTGATCAGCTACGACCGTCCGTCGCGCAGCGCGCTGCATCCGACCACCAAGCCGGTCGGGCTCATCGTGCGGATGCTGCGCAACTCGGCGCGGCCGAACGACATAGTGGTCGACGCGTTCGGCGGCTCGGGCTCGACGCTCATTGGCGCAGAAATGGCTGGCATGTGTGCGCGCGTGATGGAACTCGACGCGAAGTTTGTCGACGTCATCTGCAAGCGCTACTTCGGGTTCACCGGCCGGCGTGCGGTGCACGCTGAAACCGGCGAGCCTTTCCCCGATTCAGACCCTGTTGAGGTGTCGGCATGACGACCGCCAGCGGCAATCCGGACGAACCAATCGAGGATAATCACCGCGCGTTGATGAATGCGCTTGCGCACGCGTTGCGTGAGGTGCTCGCGCCGTATGGCTTCGCGCTGCTGGTGTTCGATTTCAACCGCATTGAGGGCGGGCGGATGAACTACATCAGCAACGCGAACCGCGAGGACATGATGAAGGCGCTGCGCGAGTTCGTCGACGAGCCCAAAAACCACCCCGGGCTGTCGACGCCATGAAGGACATTGCGGGTCAGACGTTCGGGCGTCTGACTGCGATCCGGCGGGTGGAGGGGCAGCGCTGGCTGTTCCGGTGTGAGTGCGGGACAGAAAAGGTTTTGCACGGTGCGGTGGTGCGCAGCGGGCATACCCGTTCGTGTGGTTGCCTGCGGCGCGAGCTTGCGCGCGGGTTGCCCAGGCATCGTCAGTATCAGGCGATGCTCGACATGGAGGGCAGGCGCTTCGGCATGCTCACGGCGCTGCACTATGACCATTCGAGTGCGCGTGGCGCGATGTGGCGTTTCCGGTGCGACTGCGGCACGACGCTGGTGCTGTGTGCGAAGGACATCCGTTATGGTGGCCGGACGTCCTGCGGGTGTGTGGCGCGTTCGAAGCACGAGCGGCAGAACCTGCAGAAGCGGCCACGCGGGCAGGGCGGCGATCAGGTATTCGATGGTCTGTCGGTCGAGCGGCTGGGCGAGCTGGCCGCGCTCTATGGTGTGGATGGTCCGGCGGACGGGATGGTCGCATTCGCGCGGCGCATCCGGATGGAGGCCCTGATGGTCGACGGCCAGCCGGTGATGATGTCGGTGCTCAGAGGTGACTGAGGAGGTGGGCGATGAACAATGGAGATTACCGGCGCGCACACCTGCGCCTGGCCGCAGAGCGGCTGATCCGTGGCGACCGGCTCGCGCGCGGGCGCGACGTGTCGCATCTCACGTTCGCGCGCAGCGTGCTGGCCGCCGAGGTGGCGATGCATAACGTCGTGCTTGGCATCGGGCGGCTCACGCTGTCCGCGCACGCGCGGCACCCGCTGTTTGACCGTCGCCGGGTACACGCCGGCTCCGAGAGGTGAGATTCATGTTCCGGTTTTCGCTACCGAAGTACGCACTCGTGCAGCTGGGGGCGGGCAACCACACGACGACGGTCGTGCATATGGGCGATGGTGAGTTCGTGGGCGACGCGCTGCCACCGCTGCTCGAGGGTGCCGCGCCGAAGGACGACGCGGGTGATGGGCTCTCGCGCTTTGCCGTGCGGGTGGTCGACTCGCCGTACCCGCGCGGCTTTCAGGCGATCCTGTGCGCGGCCGACATCGAGGGTGTACTTGCGGAGGAGTTCCGCAGGATCGAGGCGGAGCCCGGTGGCCAGCACAGGCTCGCGAAGCTGATGGCGGCGATGAATACCGGCCCGCTCGCGACGTGGCGCGAGGTCCGTCATCCGTTGCTGCCTGCGGCGATCAAGGCGCTGGCGGCGCTTGCCACGGGCTCCACGCTCGACGACGTGGTGGCACCGCCCAAGGCGGGCAGCTAGTCGCTCACAAGGTCAGCGTAGCCTAGCGCGCAGGCACGTGCCCAGGCGATGGCGAAAATCTCGGGCGCGCCGGCCAGCGCGCGCATGCCTTGCAGCTTCGGATTGAACGTGGAGTACGCGCCGTCGTTGCCGTAGCGGGCGAGCAGCGTCGCGGGCAGCAGTCCCTGCTCGCACAGGTAGAGGTCGTACGGGCCGTGGGTGCCGAGGATGACGCCCGGGGTATGCGGCTGGGCGAAGCGCGCGAAATACGGCCATGCGGTTTTCCACCGGCCAGCGACGCGGTCACCCTCGATGCCGGTGATCCTGAAGCCGGTAATGCACAGCCCCCATTCGCTCACAAAGCAGGTGTTGCCGTCGCGTTCCTGCCGGTTGTAGAAGTCGTTGATGGCCCCCTGCATCTGGTCGCGCAGCGCGCGTGAGGGCGCACCGCTCAGAAAGCGCGAGAGCACGGCGGCGGCGTCGCGCTCGACCTGCTCGAAGGTGGCATGGTGCATGGTGGTTCTCCGGGGGCGAGTTTCACGGCGTTTGAACGGGCAATGTCATCGCTTCGTCGAAAGTCCAGGGGCAGTCGCGCGGGAACACGTCCGAGTCCAGTCCCGTTTCGCGCTCCGCCGCATAGATCGCCCCCGCATAGGCGTCCTCCACGGCCTCCGCCTGATAGGACTTCAGGCTGGGATTTTTCAGGATCAGGCGCGCGATACGGACGCGTTGCTCATCCACGGTCGCTCGCCAGATACGCGAGCGCCGCTCCGGTTGATAGGCCCACGTGAGCAGATGCGTCAGCAGCACGCCGAGGCGGTTCGTCAGTTGGCTGCGCTCGCTGCTCCCCATGTCCTCCAGTTCCTCGATGATGTTCACGATGTCAGCCTCCGCCAGTTTTCCTGCGCGCAGCAGTTCCGCCTGCTCGGCGGTCCAGGCATGAAAATCTGTGTCGTGCAGTGTGCTCATCAGTATCTCCGAATGCTGGCCGAACCCTGCAAGATAGCAGCTAGATAGCTGATATCGTCCGTCAGTGGACGGTGCTGTAGAGGACCGGCTGCATCGCGCGCATTTTCTCCGTGAAGCCGGGCTCCCATGGGAAGCGGTTCTGCGCGTCGGGCCAGACAAGCTGGTACACGGGTGGCAGTTCGATTTCGTGCAGGCGGCACCACACCTTCAGCAGGTTGATCTCGTCGTCGACCCGCGACAGGTCGACCAGGCGAAATGCCGTGTCATAGCCCTGTGCGATGTCGGAGGTCCTGGCGTGGTCGGTCACCTTCAGGGTGCCTGCGCGCATGAGCGCGACTGTGTCGTTCAGGATCGGCATCATGATATCGGGTGGCAGGCCGGAGACCAGCAGTTCGGGCAGGCCTTGCAGCACGTTGCCGATGGTGTAGCCGTACGCTGCCTTTTTGCCGTCGGGGTCGAACACGCCCTGCACGGCATGCCCGTGCGAAGCAATGAGGCGGTCGATCTTGAGGAGATAGTCGTTGCTGTCCATAGTCCTATTCTTTGTCTGCGTCGCTCGCCAACCGTGGCACGCCCAGCGTGGGCAGCGTGTGCGGGATGTCTTTCGGATCGAACGCCTCATGGATCGCGAGTTCCCACAGGTTCGTGTTGTTCAGTGTCTGCGCGACGACGTGTGCGTCGGCACAGCGCACCGCGAACTGCAGCAGGGTGAGTGGCGGGGTGTTCGGGTCCGTTTCCCATTGTGCGGCAACGGCGCGCAGCATGGTCACGTCGAGGCCGAGCATCCGGGCGATCACGGCATAGCCCGAGGGCTGGGGTTGGTTCACGTATTACTCCCGAATGTGGTTTTACCGGCGGTGCGCTTTTTTCGCGAGCATGGCCGTCCGCAGGATGTCGTTCATGCGGCTTTGATAGCCCTTCCCCTGACTCTTGAGCCATTCAAGCACGTCCGCGTCAATGCGCACCGTCAACTGTTGCTTGACGGGCCTGTAGAACTTTCCGCGCTCGGCGCCGCTCCAGTACTCCTCGGTGGTAGCCGGGATGTCGGAAAAATCGATTTCGCTTTCCGGTTTCGCCGCCACGGCAGCGAGTTCTTTCCGAAGCGATTCAGGTACCTTCTTCATAGATTTTCCTCTCCAGTCTGGTTGCGCGTCGTGCGGAGACGATGCGTATATGTTCGTCGCCGTCGTCAGCGTGCGTCCACGTATGAGCTACCAGCAGCAGCACGACACCTTCCACTGTGCCGATGGTTTGCCATCGTTGCTCGCCGTTCTCGATGCGATCCTGTTGCGTGACGTGAAAGGGATCATCGAATACGAATTGGGCGAGTTCAAAGCTGACACCGTGTTTGCGGCGGTTCTTCTCATTCTTGATGTCATCCCATGAAAACAAGTGTAGCCCCTTCTTTGTAGTTACACAAGTGTAGTTACATTCGGGCGGGAAAGCAACCGGATTCTGGGGGCTCCTGTACGTCGTGACGTTAGCCTCGAATCACCATTTCCGGGGCTGCTCATGGCTGATACCCGTTCTCCGTCCGGCTCGCGCATGCCGGTACTTTTCCTGAAGGCCACCACCCGGCGTGTGTTTGTCCAGACGTTCACGCGGCCCGATGGCGCGGTGGTGCGCGGACACTACACGACGGTGCGGCACGCCGATGAACGTGCCGAGCCGTCGAGGGCTGCGTCCGCGCCTGCCACCGTCGACGACCATCTGGGGCAGATCAATGCGGCGCGGTTACATCAATCGAACGTGAATGCCCGGGTCGTTAACATGAAGCTCGACGCGATTGCGGCGGCGCTGAAGGCGGGCGATCCGGCGGTGCTCACGATGATGTCGTACGGCACGAACAATTACGCGAAGAAGGCTGTTGCGCTCGCCAATCGCGCGCTCGAGGTGCTCGGCTCGAGCGATCGCGTGCAGCTGGGGCAGAAGGGCACGCCGGGGTTCCGCACGGACGCGCAGATCGCCGCGGCGAAGGCCCGCGCGAAGGCCGCGCGCACGGTCGATCCGGAGCACGACAGCCTGTTCACGGCGATCGCGAAGCTCGGCGGTCTGAATGCGGCCGACGTCAAGAAGGCGTGGGGCTTTGGCAAGAACGACCTGAAGGGCTACGCCGTCGGCATCAAGCCGGTTTTCTCGTCGTCCAAGGGGCGGACTATCGAGCAGATGGCCGAGGCGCTGCACGAACTCGGTTATCTGAACAGCGAGGACCACACGGAGCTGGAGGAGCACGTTTCGAACGGCATGGCTGGCTCCGAACATTTCACGCCACAGGGCTACGCGAACAAGGCCCAGGTGGATTACGATGAGCAGTACCAAGGTTTGACTGCGCAGGACGCGCATGAAACCGGCTTTGATGATCTGCCGCCTGCAGCGCAGGACCATATTGAGGAATTCCTTGATGAAAACCCCAACTTCACCGCAGACGAACTCGAAAGTTTCGGACGCACTCTCGAACTGGATGACTCGGATGTCCCGTTCGACCTTGACTTCGGAACAGCGGGAGGCCGCCACTACGACTTTGGTCAGGCTCATGCAGCGCCGCGCAAAGGTGGCGAGCCGGGAGCCGACGTCCCGTTCTGAATAGCTAGAGGTGGCATCGGGGTCAGGCTTGAACTTCCACTAGGAGTTTGTCGGCGTCGTGACATTAGCCTCGGGTAATCCTTTGCAGGATTACCCCATGGCTGACATTCCCGCTTTGTCCGGCTCCCGCGCGCCGGTCCTGTTTTTCAAGGCCACCACCAAGAAGCAGGTCTTTATTCCGACCTACACCCGCTCGAACGGCCGGGTGGTGCAGGGTCACCACGCGATGGTGCACGTCACCGACGAGCACGACGAGCACAAGATTCTGTCGGGCGATGGCTCGCACTCGCAGAAGCAGGCGCACGCGAAGCTCTCGAAACAGGCCTGGTTCCACCAGATGCCGCATGACCACCGGCTGCATGTGCTGCTCGAGCATGCGACCGATATCCAGAACAAGGCCAGCGCCGCGGCGCTGCTGTCGACCTTCAAGAAGAAGATTCTCGCTGGCCAGAAGCCGACGCCTGCCGAATGGAAGGGCTTCGCTGCCGCTCCGCTCGACAAGCAGCAGGTGCTGGTGGCCGAGTTCCAGAAGGCGGGCAAGGAGCCCGCTTTCGCCGAGGGCTACGGCGCGCACCTCGCAAAGCATCCGCCGACGGTGGCCACCGCGCCAGTGGCGCCGGAATCGTTCGAAGCGCCGGCGTCTAAGCCGGAGTTCGTGCCGAAGATCATCAAGACGTCGCTCGACGGCCAGCCGGTCGTTATCACCGAGTTGGAGGGGGGCGGCTACAAGCTGTTGGTCGATGGCGTCGATCATGGCGGCTTCACCACGACGAACGCGGCGCAGGCGTTCGCGCACAAGCTCGTGTTCGACGACGCGGAGAATCCCGAGCCGGTCGCGCCTGCTGCCGAGAAGAAGCCCGCGCCGAAGGTCATCGCTGCTGCTGAAAAGCCCGCGCCCTCCGTCGGCCCGAACGCAGCGCTCGGCGCGCAGTTGATGGCGATCGAAGCCGCGAAGCTGCCCGAGTCGAACACCAACGCCAAGTCGGTCAATCCGAAGCTGCAGGCGATCGCCAAGGCCACCGCCGACGGCGACGTGAAGACGCTGCTGATGATGGGCTACGGCTCGAACAACTACGGCGTGAAGGCCGCGAAGCTGGCGAACGCCTCGTTGAAGCTGCTCGGCTCCACCCACCAGGTCACGCCCGGCCAGAAGTTCGGTTCGCACCCGGGCATGAAGGGTGGCGACGCCACGCCGACCGTTGCACCGGTGACGTCGGGTAATCCGCTCGACAAGTACGGCAAGTACGAGCCCGTACCGGATTCCGTCGCGCATCCGATCCTCGAGGCTGCTGGGTACAAGCTCAAGCCGGGCAAGGCTGGGCAGTTCACCTACTCGATTGATGTCCCTGGCGGCACGAAGCTGGGGGCCATCGGCAAGGGCGCACCGAAGGATCAGATTCTGGCGATGCTCGAGCAGGCCAAGACTTCGATTCCGAACCTTAACGCGCTGAACAACGGGCTTCTCGGCGGCGGCGCTGCCGCCCCGGCGGTCCCGAAAGGCTGGGAGGAAACCGCGAAGGTGCTCGACAAGTGGGCGGCGGCGGGCAATGTTGAAAAGCTCGCCGAGTATGTCGAGGACGCAAAAGCACTCACTAGTGCCGATGCGGCGGCGATGGGTGCCTACGCTAAGAACCTGCTGGACGGCTTGCAATCGAAGCCCGCGCCGAAGGTGGTAGCCGCGGCGCCAGCGCTGCCGCCCATTCCGTATGGCATCAAGCAGTCGCAGGCTGTGAAGGCCATGCAGATGGCTAAGAAGGGCGATCTCGTGGGGCTCGAGGAGTTCCACGCGAAGCTGCTCGCGCCGAAAACGAAGGCGTATGTCGGAGAACTGCTCGCGGCGGCAAAGGCGCAGGCGGCTGCCGCTGCACCGGCACCAGCGGCGCCGAAGGATCCGATGCGCGGCTGGGACTTTGATGCGATGGATCCGTCGTTCTCGGGCTATCCGTCGATCGCGTGGGGTGACACTGCAGGCCACGGCGATCCGGCAGCGTACATCGTGAAGCATGACGAGGGGTTCCAGGCGCTGTATTCGAAGACCGGCGATATCACCGACGACGCGGCGATGGAGCACGAGGACTTCGCAACGCCACACGAAGCGGCTGCATGGCTTGAAAAAACGCACGGCGTGAAGGTGTCGAAGGCGGCGCTCGCGAAGATCGGCGGCGCTGGCTATGCGCCGCCGGAGGATCACGTTGCGCCAGCAGCACCTGCGTCCCCTGCCGCGCCCGCCAGCCAGGGTCTGCCCGCTTCGGCGATTCCCGCGGCACCGCCCGGTGCCAACGTTGCCGAGTGCAACAAGGCGGCAACCGCAGCGCAGGCGGGCAAACTTGGCGCGCTCATCGCGCAGGTGCACAAGCTCAAGCTGAACACGAAGCCCCTGCCGAAAACGGTTGCTTACGTCACCGACCTCAAGAACAAGCTGCAGTCACAGAAGGACGGCCAGACCCTTGCTGCCCTGAATGCAACCGATGATGGTCCGAAGGAAGGCGACACGAAACAGGGTGCCGACGGCACGCTCGTGTTCCAGAACGGACGCTGGCACAAGCAGGGCACCAGCACGCAGGCTGCGCAAAATGTTGCGCCAAACACGCAAAAAGTTGCGGTGGCGATGCAGGTGTTTCACAACACAGAGCCGGGCCACAACAAGTACTGGAGTGTCGGCGTCCACGGTACGAGCATGGTCACCAACTACGGGAAGATGGGCACTAAAGGCTCGCATACCGTAAAGACCTACCCGAGCGCTGCCGCTGCGCATTCAGCGGCTAAGAAACTGATCGCCGCCAAGGTCGCAGGCGGCTATCAGGCGCAGGGCGTATCGGGTGCTCACTACACGGTGGACCTGCCCACCGGTACGGGGGCGTCGCCCGCACCGTCACCCAAGGTCACGGGCGCGACCGTCGCGCCAGTCGCGCCCACGGTTGCAGTCACCGGCGTCACGGCGGCACCGGTGCCGCCCGAGTCGATCGATGGCTGGAAGAAAACCGGCGGGCAGGGCGGCTACAACGAGGGCGGCACATACGTCGATGCGGATGGCGTCGCGTGGTACTGCAAGTTCCCGGCCGGTGGCGAGAAGATCGCGAAAAACGAGCTACTTGCATCGAAGCTCTACCAGCTTGCCGGCGTCGACGCGGCGGATACGAAGCTGGTCACGCAGGGCGGCAAGGTCGGCCTCGCCTCGAAGATTATCGTCGGTGCCAAGCAGGATAAAGCCGCGCTCCTCGCGGGCAATGCACCGGGCCTGCTCTCCGGCTTCGCGACCGACGCGTGGCTGGCGAACTGGGACGCGGTCGGCAACAACCCGGCTGCGGGCAAGGGCTACGACAACATCCTGATCGGCCCGGATGGAAAGGCTGTGCGCATCGATGCCGGTGGGGCGCTCCTGTATGGCGGCGCCGGTGGCAAGAAGCAGAAGTTCGAGAACGACGTGATCGAACTGAAGACCATGCTCAACCCGGCCAAGAACGCGCACACCGCTGCGGTGTTCGGCAAGATGAGCCCGAGCGATATTGCCGCGTCGGTTGCGAAGGTCGCCGCGATTCCCGATCAGGCCATCATGGATCTGTGCGAGCAGTTCGGGCCGGGTTCGAAGGCCGATCGCATTCGTCTGGCCGACAAGCTGATCGCCCGCAAGGCCGACATGCTTGCGCAGTATCCGCAGGCGGCCACGGCAGTAAAGCCCGCAGCCAAGCCGACAAAGGTCCCGATGTTCCGCCCCGAGGAACTCGCGCCTCCGCCTAACTTCCTGAGCTGGGGCACCAGTGGCAAGCCGGGGCCGGCGACCGCTGAGTACAAGAACGTCGCCAACCAGAACGGCGTGAACGAACTGTACGAGGTCGCGAAGGCGGGCAGCGTCGAGAAGATCAAGTCGCACATGTTCCCGGTGTACGACGCGAACGGCGCCGTCACCAAGCATGTGCATGCGCTCGAGCATCCGTCGCAGTACGTGCGTGGGTACGCGCAGCAGCTGATCAACGAAATCGAGTTCCAGAAGAATCCGCCGAAGAAGGTTCGGCTGATACCCGGCTCGATGGTGGCGAAGCTGCACACCATGTATCCGGTCATCAAGGATGTGGCGAACGCAACCGTTAAAAAGGTCGGCCGCTACCTGGTGCTCGGTGAGCCGGGGATCATCGACATCAAGAGCCTGGGGCTTGAGAAAAAGACGTACCTCGCGGGGCAGGTGCCAGATTCGAAGTACGCGAAGGTGGCGCAGGCCGCGTTCTCAAAAATGCCGAAGCAGCAGCGCGACGCCATTGCGTCGTACACGGGCGGCGGGTACGGAGACCAGAATAAGTCGATGTGGGCGGGCAACCCGGAAGGCGAGGCCAAGTCTGCCACTCAGGCTCTGCACACCTTCGCGCACGACATTGAGCCGGGCACGGTGCTGTCGCGCCGGATCTCTCTGAGCGGTAAGGCGCTTGAGGAGGTCGTCGGGCACTTCTCTGCGAGCGGCAAGCATTCGGGTGGTTCGCTCGGGATGGTGCTGCAGGAGCCCGCGATCGGTTCGACCAGCACGAACCACGACTTCTGGCACGGCAATGTGCAGTTGAAGATGACGGTCGGCCCCGGATGCAAGGGTCTTTGGGTCGGCTCAGGGTCGAAGCCGGGCGGCGGCACCGAGGGTTCAAGCGGCAACGAACGGGAGATCGTATTTCCGCCGAACTACCGGCTGCTGGTCACCGGCATCAAACAGTCGCACGGCCAGAAGGACGCGGACGGCTACGGCGGGACCAAAAGTCCCTATGTGGTCGAGGTGCTAGTATTGCCAACGTAAGGGGGATGTGTATGGCCACTACAGGACAACTCGAAGGCTTCGACACCGACCAGCGCTTTGGTGGCTCGGGGCTGCACATCGCGCTTCAGCGGGCCTCGGGCACGAAGCCCTACCTCGGGGACTCACAGGTGGTGGGCGCGTTCACCCGCGGCTTTCTGGCTGGTATCTGTGAGCGCGCCGCAGCGGTCGGCGAGCACTCCATGGATCGCGAGGACGCCATGCGCGCTGATCGCGGTGCCTGCCACGATGCGGCCGCCGTCTTTCTCGATCAAAACCCGGCGTATGAGTCGGTCGGGCAGTGGAACAGCGGCGGTGGCATGGTCGACTGGATGCTGCGTGCGCTGGATCATGTCTACGATGCGCCGGCGTCGGAGCAGGATCGCGAGCGGATCGTGGCCGATGTGTTCGCGTGGGCCGCACGCTTTGCCTACGAGGCGATCAGCGCACACCAGGACGACGGCGACGAGACCGGTCTGCAGGACGATCTCGAAAATCTCGCCGATGATCTCGCGCGCTTCCTGCTCGGTGTGCCGGGCCGCTTTGAAAAGCGCCTGTTTGAATAGCACCTGATTTCGTGATGCTAGTAT